>NZ_CP185960.1:4800000-7388792 GCF_049241375.1 Mycolicibacterium wolinskyi str. Jessa 2025 | reverse complement strand
ACGCTCAATTAGGGCACAGCCCGACACCCGCCAGCGCGGTCACACTGTTAACAGCAATCACTTTGTTAACATCGCGACGTGCAGGTTTCCCGGCGTGACGCGCTGCGCTATGCCACGGCGCTGGCGGGCTTAGGTGTGGCAGTAGGCATCGGCGCGCCTGCGGCGTCGGCCGCTGCCCCCACACTGATCGACTTCGCCATGCGCCAGATTCCGGCGCAAGATATCCGGGCCGCCGGCCACGCCGGGGTGATCAACTACGTCTCGACATCGCGCCCGGGCTCGTCCTTCGGAGCCAAGCCGATCACCCTGCCCTACGCCCGGGAGCTGACCGCCGCCGGGTTGATCATCGTCAGTAACTACCAATACGGCAAGCCGGGCGGTACAGCGCCGTCGGACTTCACCCGGGGGTACGCCGGCGGCGTCGCCGATGCGCGCACCGCCTGGCAACTGCATACCGCGGCGGGCGGCGGCCGGAGTGCACCGATTTTCTTCAGCGTCGACGACGATATCGACCAGAACACCTGGAACAACGTTGCGCTGCCGTGGTTTCGTGGCATCAACTCGGTGATCGGAGTGCAGCGCACCGGTATCTACGCGGGTATCCGACCGTGCCAGTGGGCTATCGCCGACGGTGTCATCGGGAGGTCCAGCACGCCCGGACGTGCGTGGGTATGGCAGACCCGGTCATGGTCAGGGGGCCAGATCCACCCCGCCGCAGTTCTCTACCAGCGCATCATCGACACCGCGTCGAACCCCGGACCGGTGGTCGGCGGCATCCGCGTCGACGTCAACGACGTCCTGGCCCAGGATTGCGGTCAGTGGAACAAGCATCAGTGATTGTGTGATCTGAGCCGTGTCCCTGTCGGCCGTCGGTCGTTCGCGACGATCCTGCCAACCATCCTTCGACAAATGACACCAGACCGGAGCGCCTCAACGGCGCGGTCACCAGTCGTTCGGCCAGCCGGAACGTGCTCTGCGCGAGGGATGGTGGAACATGCGACGGGTCCATCAGATCGTTCTCGGCGAACGGGCTGGCATCCGCCGACACCATGGTGTCGGTCAGCTTTCGCAGTGACCGCCCGGTCCCCCGCAGTGCTTCGACACCCTGGAGGAACGACCCATGGCGCTGCATCGAGTCACGGAAGTCGACGACGGACACCCCGAGATGCTCGGCAACGAGACTGTCTCGGGTGAAAAGGATTTGGCGTTCGATCTCCGCAGAGTTCACGCAAGCGGGGTTCGCTTCCAGTGCGATGTCGCACTCGCTGTCGAATCCCAGTGACCTGTTGTTGAAATTGGACGAGCCGATCCGAAGCAATCGACCGTCGATCACCATGACCTTCGAGTGCACGTACACCGTGACCCCGTTACCGGCAACGGGCCAATAGACTCCCAGCCGCCCATGCAGGTCTGCCGACCGGAGCACACCCATGAGTCGTTCCCGGGCACTGTCCATCGACTGTTGTTCCAGGCGACTCTCGGAGCTACGCGGTAGAACCATCACGACTTCGGGTCCGTGCGGTTCACGCAACCGCGCGGCGATCGCCTCCGCAATCCCGCGCGCGGCAAAGTACTGGTTTTCCAGATAGATGACGTCTCGAGCGGCGGCAATACCAGCCAGGTTGAGGGCTTCGACTTCGCGTACCTCGGTGCGCTGCGCGAGCGTGGGAAGCGTCCGCGCGATGCCGACCGTGACGTTACGCAGTGCGGCATTGAGCCCGTCGGGCCAAGCGGATTGCGACCGACGCACCGAATCCAGTGATTCACCGGTTGCACCATTCCATCGTTCGCGGGCCTGCTGCGCGAGTAGATGCGCGGCGTCTCCGTCGACCGCTACGGCAACCTCGTGACGCGGACCGTAGACGCCGCCGGGGCCGTGCCGACGGCGGTCATCGGGAAGGTGCGCACGAATGTCCCAGCGGCCGATCGTCAGGTCGATACCGCCGCAAAATGCGATTGCGTCATCGATCACCACAATCTTCTGGTGATGCACCGCGCCGGTCGGGTGCGCCCCGTCGACGGCGAAATGCATTCGTGCCGAGGTTAATTGGTTCAACAGCCCAACAGGTGCGACACCGAACCAGAAGCCATCGAACGCGGGCAAGAGCCGCAGGTTGGACTTCAGGAGGTAGACGTTGAGTTCGCGACGGCACCACAACAGCCAATGGAGGAACGGGCCGAGTTGATTGGGCCCGGCCAGCGTGTGTTCGCCCCGCTCAAAGGCCGTGCGGTAGTCCAAGTCCCAGCCGATCACGATGATTCGGCTGTGTGCCTTCAACATCGCGGCCTTGACGTGGTACAGATAGTCGGCGCCGTCGACAATGTGCGCGTAGCGATCGGCCTGAGCGGTCCGCCAGCACGTCTTACCCGGCACGACTACCCGCTCGTGGTCATGGCCCACGATGTCACGCCTCGATTCATCGTTGTCCACGATCACCATTTCCGTCGAATCGGCGAGCTGTCACTCAGGACGCGGTTCTCGACCATCTTCCGTCATCGATGCATCGGGCGACAGTCAGCGTGGTTGGTTCGCGGGGATTGGAGTCGGGCCACCGCGCGGCAAGGTCGGTCTGCGTCCATTGCGGATTTCCCGACACTCACGTGTTTGCGAGCGTGTTCTGCGGGGCACACCAGCGGACAGCGTTTCGAATGCCAGTACACCCGCTCACCGAGAATCGGTGCGGGTGGGCCGGTTAGGCTGAAACAACCGGTGAGCGCAGAGTCCATCCAAGCTCCCTGGCTCAGAACCTTCGGAGGACTTATGCGGCCGCAGCGATCGAAGTCGGCGATGACGACCATGGCAGTTCTCGGCGTGGCGATGGTCGTCGCCGGCTGTACGGCACAGGTCTCGGCCATGCCGGCCGCCCCGCAAGCGTCGATGCCCGCGCTGCCCCAGAGTCCGCCCGCCGCGCCGTTCGACGGACTCGATGCCCGCACCCAGCAAGCAACCGCCGCTGCGGCGGAGTCCGGGGCCGACATCACGGTCGCCGTGCTGGACCGCAACACCGGCCAGATCGTCTCCACCGGCGCCAATCAACCGTTCCCGATCGCGTCTGTCGTGAAGCTGTTCATCGCCGACGACCTGCTGCTGCAGGAATCGAAGGGCGAGACGGAGCTGAGCCCTGCCGACCGCAAGTCGCTCGACATCATGCTGCGGTCCTCCGATGACAGCGCGGCCCAGAACTTCTGGGACCGGAGTGGCGGAAACGCCGTGATCTCACGCGTCGTGGCGCGGTACGGATTGACGGGCACGACGGCGCCATACAACGGACATTGGGACGTCACGCAAAGCACCGCAAGCGATCTCGTCCGGTACTACGACATGCTGCTGGACGGTGCCGGAGGGCTGCCACCCGAACAGGCCAACGTCATCATCGGTAACCTCGCACAATCCACCCCGACCGGAACCGACGGGTACCCGCAGCGGTTCGGCATCCCCGACGGGCTCTCTGGCGAGCCGGTCGCGGTCAAGCAGGGCTGGTTCTGCTGCTGGAACGGCGGCAACCAATTACATGTGTCCACAGGCGCGATCGGTCCCGAACGGCGCTACGTCATGGCGATCAGCTCACTGGACCCCACCGGCGCCGGCGCCGCTCGCGAGCACATCACTCAGGTTGTCAAGACGATGTTCCCCGGCGGGCACGTCTAAACGTCGGGCTGCGGAGGAAGCCGTGAACGAGCGCGAAGTCTCCACGCGGGCGCGGCGCGTGGCGGCGGCGCTGGAGCCCGTCGCCGGGCAGGTGTACTTTTCGCCGGAATGCCACGCCAATTATGAGGCGCTCGGATTCGGCCCCAGCCCAGGTGAATTCGGCGGCGTCGCGGGTCCGGAGATGGAGTCGTACTTCAGCAGCCGAGGTTCGGTGATGGGCCAGGTTCCGGGTGCGGTGATAGCCGCCGCGTTTGGAGTGTTCAATCCCGTCATCGTCGAAAAGCTGGTCGAGCGCGCGTGGCAGAAGGTCGACGCGCACACCATCTGCCAGGCCCGCGATGACGGCGCCATCGCACAGTTGCGTCGCATCCTCGGCGACCGACCGGACGACGTCGAGTATGTGCGCGACGTTCTCGCCAGAGCCGCGGAAGGCCTTGAGCCGTACGGCAAGCCGATCTACGCCGATTACGAACGCCTGCTTGGCATTTTGACCGAGTGGGGTACGGCGATCCGCGCCGCCAAGGGCTACCCGGCCTCCGGCCCGCACGATCTGGCAGAACTCGCCGACCGGTAGTGTGTCAGCGGCGCGGCGTCGTGGTGATGTGCACGTGGTCGTAGTGACCGTATCCCGACGCTTGCGGACCCGCCGGCGTGTAGTACGTGCCACGCCAGATCACATCCTGCAACCCGAACCGGGCGGCATTGCTCATCGCGAACGCCAGGATCTCGTTACCGAGCGCGATGCCCTCGGGGCTTTCGGGGTTTGGAATCATGATGTCGATCGCCAGACCGTTCGGATGCCACGGCTTCGAGTCGGGCCGCACGCCGTCGATGTCGGCGATCTGCGGAAACCGTGCGCTGACGGCCCGGGCGGCCAGGATGGTGTTGGGCTGTAACCCCGCCTCGTTCGCGACGCCGACGGGCAACGCCTCTGGGATATCGACGCGAGCAGCCGCCAGGGACGAACCGACGTCGGCGGGAGGCTGGCCCGGCATCGCGACGATCGCCGGGTCTGCCGGAGCGGGCGCACTCGGCGGCGGGCTCGCATTGTCGACCACCGCTTGCTGCTGCGGTGTCAATGCCGCGTACTGCGCCTCCGCGGCGGCGATCTGACGCAGCAGCTCACGCCACTTGGCGTCCAGGTCGGCACGCACCGCAGCGGCCCGCTCGGCCGCGGCGCGAGCGTCGGCGGCCGACTTCTCGGAGGCCCGTGCAGCGGTGGCCGCGCGCTCACGTGCTGCTTGGAAGGCCTTCAACTGCTCGGCGGTCTGGGCGGCCACCGTCCGCTGCAGCGACAGCTGGTCGATCAGTTGCTGCGGGGAGGATGCCGTCAGCACTGCCGCGATGCCACCGGTACGTCCACTCATGTAGGTCATCGCCGCCACGCGGTTGGCCGCGGCCTGATAAGGCCCGAGCTGAGCGTTCGCGGCCTCGAGGCCAGCCAGGTCGGCACGATGGCGGTCCTCGGCCGCTGTCTGCTCGGCCAGTCTGGCATCGGCATCGCGTTGGGCATTCGTGACTGCCTCGCGAGTCTGCACAGCCTGTCGGGACAACTCGTCGAGCTTCGCCAGCGCGTCAGCCGCAGGATCGGCCTTGACGTCGCCGAACGATGTCGCAAGCACCAGGATCGCGGCAGCCGAACCCAACGCCGTTCGCCGCAGTAACTGGCGCACCCGGGTCATTCGGTCTGTCTCGATCCTTCATGTGCAAGGACCTAACTTGGCCCGGCGGTGTGTGACTCGGACAGGCTACGAACTCACTCAGAGGATGTCCACCCGTCCTTTACAACCTGTTGAGGACCCGCAATATGCTTCCGGTGTGCAGTACTTTGCGGCGCTACTCAGCACTGAGCCTGATGATCTGGCGTCCTCGGTCTCTGATCGCGGCGATGACGTAGACGTTGCCGTCATCGTCGACGGCAATTCTGGTCGGGCTCTGGATGCCGCTGAACGGTAGCTGGACCCACTCACCTCCACCAGCTGGCATCCGGGATACCGTGTTCGCTTCAATGTCAGTCGCATATAGATTGCCGCCGGCATCGACCGCCAGGCCGCCGACATTGTCGGGCGCGCCTTCGACCGTCTCGACAGTCGTCGCGTTCTCCGCGATCTTCACGACTTTGCCCATCACGGATACGAACACGTTGTCGTTCGCGTCGACCACCATGTGACCCATCCCGTTGACGCCTTCCACTGGAAGCGCGCTCGGGGAGTTCGCACCGGGCGCGAGCGTCAACAACTTGCCCTGCTGATTGTCGCCGAGGTAGACCGTGCGGTCCTTCCCCACTGCGATCTGGCTCCGTTGCCGAAGTTCGCCGAAGGGCAGCCGGTCCGGGGCGGTGGATCCCGGTGCGAGGGATTCGACCACATTGTCGAGAGTGACGAAGTACAACGTGCCATCTGGCGCTGCCGCCAATGTCGATACGGGAAGACTGCCGTGTTCCAACGGGATTGGTTTGTCTGCCCCTGGTGTCACCGTCGCGATCCCGAGGCTTCCGCCCAGGTACAGCGTGTTCTTGGCGTCGACGGCCATATCGGTAAACCCCATGGCGTCGAAGAGCACGGTCTGCTGGCCGGCCTGCAATGGGACATCTACAGTCGGCGACGTCGGCGCGGACGCCCGCGAACACGCCACCATGCCGGCCACGAGGGTTGCTACCGCAGTGAGGACTCCGAGCGCCCTTTGCGACCGTCGCCAGGCCTTCGGCGTTTCCGTATCCACCCACGGATGCTAAGCACGCTCGTGCTTCAGAGACGGGAATCGTCGAGGAGTGTGAACGGGACCGGCGGACGGCCGAGCCAGATCCGCCGCGACTTTTCCTCGGGATAGGTCGTGGTGGTGGATGGTGCCGCGAGAACTCGGGTCGCTCGCTGGTCTGTGCTGTAGTGGGGCCATCCGGGTTGGCCTGCGGTGATGAATCGGACCCATGCCTGGTGGAGTTCGTGCGACACCGCGAAGGCATCGGCCGTGGGGTGGTCTCCGAAGAACAGTCGGCCGGTGGGACTGTCGAGGGTCGCGAAGGCCAGTGGGACGTCGATGCTGTGGCACGCGCCGAACTGCTCTGTGGCATAGGAGAGTTCGAAGAGAAACGTATCGCCGCCGGCCTCGGTGTTTGCTTCTGCCAGCAAAAGCGACGGCATGCGGAAGGTGGCATCCGAGTACACGACTTCCACGAGTTCCTCCGGACCGGCGTCGGGAAAGGCCGAGCGGTATGCGCCTGGACCGTCGGGACGCGGGGCGAAGACCTCCATCGCCGTGCACGCATCGTTGTCGGTGAACGTGCCCCGAACGCCCATCATGATGCTGAAGAGCCGAAATTCGTCACGGGTATGGCCGACGAGGAGATCGATCCCTTCGGCACGACCCTCGTTGAGGGCGGCCCACGGGGTGTGGCCGAGGAGTTCTCCATCGATCACCGGGCAGACGACGATGCCCAGGTGAGCCAGGCGGCCCCAGCGCTCGCGATAGGAGGGCGCGTCGAGGCACAGTGCGGTGACCTCGTCGGCCAAGCGCTGTGGAGCGACGGTGGAGAGCGCTTGCGCTGTGGGCGCGACACCCAGGCGATGGGCGAGCGTAGCCGTCACTTCTTCGGCCAGTGCAGGGGTGCAGTACAGACCGGGAACCGAGTGGGTGATGGCCCGGTGAAACAGCGAGCGGGCGCGGGGGACCGCGAGAAGAGCGGCGACTGACCCGGCTCCGCCGGAAACCCCGGCGACGGTGACACAGCTCGGGTCTCCACCGAAGTTGGCGATGTTGTGTTGTACCCATTCCAATGCCGCGATCTGATCGAGGAGGCCGCGATTGGACGGAGCACCATCGATTAGGGCGAAACCTTCCGCGCCCATTCGGCATTGGACGCTGACCACGACGATGCCGGCGTCGGCCAGGGCTGTGGGATCGGTCATCGGATCGGCCGCGGTGCCGGCCATGTAGCCGCCGCAGCACAGCCACACCAACACCGGCAGCCGCGTCGTGCCGGGGTCTGGCGTGCACACGTTGAGTGTCAGCCAGTCCGGATTTAGGGACGGGTCCGCCTGCGGGCCTGGGCCCGATTGCGGTGGAGCTGGACCGAATTCGACCGCGTGCCGAACGCCGTCCCACGAGGCGACAGGTGCGGGTGCAGCGAATCGCAGCGAGCCAACCGGGGGCTGGGCGTAGGAGATGCCGCGGAAGTCGGCGTTCCCTCGCCGTAGTCGACCCTCAAGGAACCCCTGCTCTGTTCGGACGCGCGGATGTTCGTGCATGCCTGCTCCCCACTGTTCGATGCGCCGACGGTAATCTGCCACCTGTATTATTTCAAGTGTATTGGAACCGTGGGAGGGCAAATGCCGAAGTACGTCGATCACCGCGAGCGTCGCGAGACGATCGCTCGCGCTCTGTGGCGTGTGGTGGATCAACGCGGGGTTCAGCGCTTGAGTCTGCGTGAGGTGGCGGCGGAGGCCGAGATGTCACATGGCCAGCTCCAGCACTACTTCGCGAGTCGTCAGGAGATGCTCTCGTTCGCGATGGACTTCGCTGCCGAGCAAACTGGTCAGCGAGTGGCACGTGGCCTGCAGGCGCTCGGCGCGGCACCGCACCCTCGAGACGTCCTGCGGTTGATACTCATCGAAATGCTGCCGCTGCACGACGATGCGCGCGCGACGAGCCGAATGAATGCCGCCTATGTTCTCGAAGCGCTGCACGACGACATCATTCGCGGTCGTGCGCGGGAGGGCTTACGTCAGGGACGGGCACAGGTCAAAGAACTTATCGCGCAAGCGATCAGTGATGGAAAGATCGCTGGCGATCGCGACGCGAACATCGAGACGGACCGCATCCTTGCGTTGACCGGCCTGACGCCCCTTCTCGACCTGGAGGTCATCAGTCCCGGAGAGGCGCTCGCCGCAATCGATCGGCATCTAGACGAACTCTTCACGTCGTAGGGATTTGGAGTGCTGTCGCGTTAGGGTCTCGATAGTCGTCGGCTTGGTCTACATCTCGAAAGTGCTGTGGAGCAATTAATAGGGCGAGCACACCGGTGAATCGATCAGTCCGACGCGACATCGCTCGGGTCTGAGCACTCCAGCCCGAATACCCGCTCGGCGGTGCGGTAGGCGATATTGGCGCGCTGTGCGTCGGTCAGGGGCACATCGCGCAGGAAGCCGACCGCGGCGGCGGTGTCTTCGTAGGGGGCGTCGACGGCGAACATGATGTTGTCATCGCCGACAGCGTCGAGGGCGAGGTCCAGCACAGCGGGATCGTCGATTCCACTCGTGGTGAGGACGAAGTTGCGTCGGAAGTATTCGCTGGGGGTCAGTTCGAGTGCCGGTATCCGGCCGGCAGATCCCGGCACTTGAGTCGCGAAGGCGTGTCTGTTGTCAATTCGCCTGAGCCAGTATGGGATTCCTTCGCCCAGATGTCCCAGGACGACGGTGAGATTCGGGTATTTGTCGAACGCTCCGCTCATGATGAGGCGCATGGCATGGAGGCCCGCCTCGGCCTGGTAGCCCCAGATGGCGCCCTGAAGCCCGTAGGCGTCGTAGGGGGTGAGCGTGCTCGGGAACCGCGGATGCAAATAGATGGGCGCGCCGAACTCTTGCGCGGCGGCGAGAATGGGCTCGAATTCCGGCTCATCGAGGTAACGGCCATGAGTGTGGGAGTTGATCATCACGCCGTTGAGCCTGAGCGCGCCCATGATGCGTTCGATCTCCTCCGTTGCCGCGTCCACTGCCTGCGGCGTGATGGTGCCGAGCGCGCCGAAACGATACGGATGACGTAGCACGATGACGGCAAGTTCGTCGTTGACAGCCCGGGCCAGAGGCACGGCATCGGCAGCGGAATAGGGTTGCACGCCAGGCGGGTTGATGCTGAGCACTGCCATCGCCTGTCCGGCAGCGTCCATCGCGGCGATGCGGGCGTCGATGTCGGTCAGTGCAGTGCGGAACCGCTCCTGCCGTTCAACTGTGCGCATCAGTTCGAGCTCGCGGCAGTCGGCTGGCGCGACCTCGAGCCGGTGCGCCGCATTCAGGAAGGCGTCCGTGGCGACGTGCTCCTCGACGGCGATGATGCCCGGCATTGTCATTGATGTCTTCCAGTTCATGCTCGGCGTCCGCCGTCGACGGACAGCACCGTGCCGGTGATGTAGGAGGCCTCGTCGGAGCACAGCCAGATCGCGGCATCGGCGATCTCCTGAGGTGTTGCCAACCGGCCGAGCGGCGTGGCGGCTTCCTGCTGCGCGACCATGTCGGTTCCGTCGGCGACCTGCGCGACCATGTCGGTTCCGTCGGCGACCTCGTCGAACATTGCGGTGCGGGTGATCGCCGGTGCGACCGCGTTCACGCGGATCCCGTCTCGCGCGTAATCGACGGCGGCGACCTTGGTCAGCCCTACCACGCCGTGCTTGCTGGCCACGTACGCCGGAGCCCGCGGGATGGCATACAACCCACCGGTGGAGGCGATGTTGACGATGGCCCCGCCGCCGGCCCGAACCATCTGCGGGATTTCGTATTTGAGGCAGAAGAACGTGCCGGTGAGATTGATCCTCAGCACTCGTTCCCAGTGCCTGCCGGACATGCCGGTCAGGTCGTGGTCGGTGGAGGCGATGGCAGCATTGTTCACCGCGATGTCCAGCCGCCCGAACTCGTCGACCACTGCGGTCACCGCGTCACGCACGGCGTCCTCATCGGCGATGTCTGCGGCAACTGCAATCGCCTGGCCGCCTGGCCCGGTGATCGTTTCGGCGGTCTGCTCGGCCGCGTTGGGGTCCACATCGAGGACCATGACCGCCACGCCGCGCTGCGCGAGACCGACCGCGATGGCTCGGCCGATCCCGCTCCCCGCGCCCGTGACAAGGCCCGCCTTGCCGGTGAAACCGGTCACGCGGGCGTCTCGTGGTTCACCCACGCCACCCGATATGGGCGGCGGGCCTGCCAGGTGTGGATGACCGGACCCGCACCCGGAGCCGCGAACAGCGCCGCGAGGTCGGCTTCGTTCGCCACTTCGAACTGCAGCACGGCGGTCGCGATGAACGCGGGGATCGCCTGCTCGCCATCGACGGCGATATGCCGCTGCGCATGGAAGCGGCGCACCACACCGGTGTCAGCCATCGCTTTCTCGATATCGGCGACGAATCGGTCGAGTTCCTCGTCGGGAATGGGATCTGCAAACGAGACCAGCATCGTGTGGGTGATCATGCAGACAGTTCAGCCCGCCGAAAGCACCATCGTCCAATACAGATCTGGCCTCGATCGATAACCTGTCGGAATGGAAATGCTGGAGATGCGCGAGTTGCGGTACTTCGTGGCCGTCGCCGAGCACCTACATTTCGGCCGCGCGGCACGACAGCTGCGCATCGCTCAGCCGGCGTTGTCGAAGACAATCCAGCGCATCGAGTCGCGCCTGGGCGTGGATCTGTTCGTTCGCACCAGTCGCAGCGTCACCCTGACCGCAGCCGGTACGACGCTCCTGGAACACGGCAGGCACGCCCTCAACGCGATGGACATCGCCGTGCAGAAAACCCAACAGGCCAGCGAACCCGATCATCTGCGGCTCGCGATGAAACCGGGAGGGGACGCGGGGCTTCTGCCCGGGCTACTTGCCGCGTATGCCGAGCAGCAGGATGCGAGACGAGTAGAGATCGTTTTCTGCAGCGGCACAAACCGTGCGCAGACACTTCGCGACGGGCAGGCCGACGTCGCATTGCTCTATGCCCCGTTCGATGATCTCGCCGGTCTCACGACGGTGCCCCTGCACGTCGAGGATCGCGTCGCGCTCCTGCCACAGACCCATCCGTTGGCCCGACGAGCTAGCATCCGCCTCAAAGACCTTGCCGCAGAGACTTTCCCACGCTGGGTCGGCGTCCCGACCGATCGAACCGCCGGGCCTGAAATCGAGGATGTCGCCGAACTGATTCCCTTGGTCCAGATCGGACGCGCAGTTGCGGTTTTACCGCGCTCGCTTGTGTCACCCGCACCACCGGCGACCGTCTGTGTTCCCGTCGAGGATGCGGGCAACAGCACCATCGTCCTCGCCCACAATGCCAACGACCACCGAAACACGGTTGCCGCGTTCATCACCGCCGCCTCGTCCGCACGCGTCTCAGCGAGTAGGCCCCGATTGGGTGCGGCTATCACAGGGGACTGTAAATTTTCCGGTGTAACTCCTGAGTAAGAAGGAGACCACTGTGACCGATGTGATGAATGATGAGCAGCCCGTCGAGCTCGATGCGGTGCCGCTGGAGCCGGCGGCGTTGCGGGAGGCGACCAACGACGAGCTGGTGGCGCAGCTGGCCGCGCGGGCCCGCGCGGAGGGGTTGCAGCTGACCGGTGAGGGCGGGTTGCTCTCCCAGTTGACCAAAAGGGTGGTGGAGTCCGCGCTCGAAGGTGAGCTCGATGATCACCTGGGCTACGGCAAGCATGACGCCACCGGGCGTGACGGCGGCAATTCCCGCAACGGCCGTCGCGGCAAGACCGTGTTGACCGAAGCAGGACCCGTCGCGCTGGAGGTGCCTCGCGACCGGGATGGTTCCTTCGAGCCACAGCTGGTCAAGAAGCGTCAGCGGCGCCTGACCGGGCTCGATGATCTGGTGATCTCGTTGTCGGCCCGAGGATTAACCCACGGCGAGATCTGCGCGCACCTGGGCGAGGTGTACGGGGCGAGCGTGTCCAAGCAGACCATCTCGACGATCACCGACCGGGTGATCGAGGGCATGGCGGAATGGCAGTCCCGTCCCTTGGATGCCGTGTACCCGGTGATCTTCATTGACGCTGTGAACGTCAAGATTCGCGACGGCAACGTCGCGAACCGGCCGATCTACCTGGCGCTGGCGGTGACCGTGGAGGGCACCCGCGACATCCTGGGGTTGTGGGCTGGTGAGCACGGCGACGGGGAGGGGGCGAAGTTCTGGGCCCGGGTCTTGTCCGAGATCAAGAATAGGGGTACCCAGGACGTCTGCATGGTGGTCTGCGATGGACTCAAGGGCCTGCCCGCAGCGATCGAAACCGTGTGGCCGCAGGCGATCACCCAAACGTGCGTCGTGCATCTGCTGCGCAATAGCTTCAGCTACGCCTCCAAGCGGCACTGGCCGGCGATCGCCAAGGACCTCAAACCGATCTACACCGCGCCGAGTGAATCGGCCGCGTTGGAGGCGTTCGTGGCGTTCACCGACACTTGGGGTGATCGGTACCCGGCGATCACCAAGCTGTGGGATGGCGCGTGGGCCGAATTCGTGCCGTTCCTGCAGTTCGACAACAGTATTCGCAGCGTGGTCTGCACGACCAATGCCATTGAAAGCATAAATGCCCGGATCCGTAGAGCGGTCAACGCGCGGGGCCACTTTCCCACCGAGGCCGCCGCGCTGAAGTGCGTGTACCTGGCGGTCATGAGCCTCGACCCCACCGGACGTGGCCGCAAACGGTGGACCAACCGCTGGAAAGAAGCGTTGAATGCCTTCGACATCACCTTCGACGGACGCCTGTCCGCCGGACGAAAGTAGAACCACCACAACCAGTTACACCGTTAAGTTGACAGACCCTATCACAGAGGAAGTGAAACCTATTGGCGATCGGTCACTGCCGACACCACACTGAGCTCCATGGCGAAACACTCGGGCGCTCAACACGTCCGTCGGCGCGGGCTCGTGCCGACCGGGCGGGCTCAGGTGCGATGGTGTGGTCGTCGCATCTCAGTCTGGGTGTGGTCGGCGGTGTTGTCGACAGCGGCGCTCGCCGGGTGCGCAGGTGATGTTCGCGAGCCGCCGGCAGCTGTCGCGGACCGCGCGATGGACAGGTTTCGCGATGCGTGGCGCACCGGGGAGTGGCAGCCCTTCTTGGACATGACCACCGCTGAGTTCAGTTTCTGGTTCCCCGTCGGCCCATACGCGGGAAAACACGAAGGCACCACGGGACATGAGCGATTGATCGACTGGGCCAACGACAACGGGCTCAGCGGAGCACGCCTGAACAGTGTCGTGACTGCCCGCACCACCGCTGGATCACGGGTGATCTATGAAACCGAAGCCGTCGGGACAGCTGGCCCGGCCTTGACCTATCGCAACTGGGAGATCGTGGTGCTCACGGTTTCAGATGACCGGCTCAGCGGACTGCACGAGTACTGGGGCGCCATCCCACCGCAGTGAGCCGGTCACTGACCGCAACGCACCATGTCGGAACTCACCGTGCAGTTGGGCCGTGGAGGCCATCGATGAAAATTTCCACCATCCGCAGGTTGTAAGCGACGCCTTCGCCGGGCACCGGTTGGCACAGTAGGGCGACGGCGTACAACAGATCCCTGGCCGTGACGTCGGTACGGATGGTGCCGGTGCCGACTGCCGATGTGATCAGGTGTTCCACAACGGGTTCGAGACGCTGCAGGAAGTATCCCGGCAGGGCCTCGAACGCGGGGTCGCCAGAGTGCAGCGCACCGGCAAGCCCGCGTTTCGTCGCGACGAACTCGGTGAAGCGCTTCAGCCACAGAGACAGTGCCACGGCAGGCTCGTGCGCGGCGCTCAGCGCCGGCCCAGCGTCGGCACACTCGTCGATTTCGTGCGCTAGCACGGCGGCGACGAGATCGGCGCGCTGTGGGAAGTGCCGATACAACGTCCCTGCACCGACACCTGCCGCGTCGAGGATCTCTTTGACCGGAGCATCCACACCAGACCGGGCGAATACGCCCTTCGCCGCATCGAGCAGTGCGCCAAGGTTGCGTTGAGCGTCAACGCGCTTGCGACGCCCGCCCGGCGTTCTCGGACCGCCCTCGACCCGGGAATCGTCTCGTTGGGTCCCCTCACCCCTGTGAGTCCTCGCCACTCGGTTCCCCTCTCGAAGCATATACGAGTCCATTTCGGAATGGCATTCCGCTATCGGTTGCGTTCCGGAATGCTGTTCCGTATCTTTTGTGGAACCCCGTTCCGGATATGGCGAGACTACGTCATTCGGGCGCCCCCACGAACGCCCTGCGTCAAAGGAGATAGGTCATGCACTACCGCCCGCTCGGCCGAACCGGCATCAAGGTCAGCCCCTACGCCCTCGGCGCCATGATGTTCGGCGTGCCCAAGTTCGGCAATCCCGACCACGACGACTCCATCCGCATCATTCACAAGGCGCTCGACGCGGGAATCAATCTCGTCGACACCGCCGACGTCTACGGCGACTCCGAAATCGTCGTAGGCAAAGCGCTCAAGGGGCGACGCGACCGCGTCGTTCTCGCAACCAAATTCAGCCGCGCACTCGGCGACGATCCCAACCAGCAGGGCACCTCTCGCCGCTGGATCATGACCGCGGTCGAGAACTCGTTGCGAAGGCTGCAGACCGATTACCTCGACGTCTATCAGATTCATCGCCTCGACCCCGACACCGACATCGAGGAGACGCTCTCGGCGCTGTCGGACCTCGTCCACAGTGGCAAGGTCCGCGTCATCGGATCCTCGAATACGCCGATCTCCGATCTCGTCGAAGCTCGCTGGGTCGCCGAACGACGGGGGCTGCATCGGTTCCGCACCGAGCAGCCTCCGTACTCGATCCTCAACCGCAGCATCGAATCCGAAATCTTGCCCCTTGCCCAGCGTTACGGCATGGGCGTCCTGGTGTGGGGGCCCATGGCACAGGGCATGCTCACCGGCCGCGTCCGCAAGGGTCAAGAGACCGATTCACACCGCGCGCCACTATTCAGGGTATTCCGCGATGAACGTCGTCTCGACGCAGTGGAACAGCTCATCGCACTGGCCGACGCGGCTGGTCTGTCGATGACGCACATGGCCATGGCGTTTGCGATCAGTCATCCCGGGGTGTCCAGCGCCATTCTGGGAGCGCGCACCATGGAGCAACTCGAGGACTTGCTCTCGGGCCTCGACGTGGTCCTGACCGACGACGTGCTCGATCGCATCGACGAGATTGTCCCGCCCGGCAGCGACGTCGGCACGCTGGACCAGGCCTACGTTCCTCCGGCTATGCAGCTCACCGAACTCCGTCGTCGGCCACTCAACAACCGGTGTGCGATCTGACCGGCCCGATGGCCGCGACTATCGATCGTCAAATTGAGTGTCGCTCTTTTGCATTTGGCTTGAACCGATCTACGCCGAGCGATGGACAAGATCTTCACATCTTTTGACCTCGCTTGCGCCCGGTGAGTATGGTCACGGAGGATAAGTGGGGTACCACCCCATTTCGGCGAATCGTTTGAGGAGCGCCCGGATGCTCACCCAGGAACGTCTCACCGCCGTCCGTCGCACCCTGCGACCGATCGGATTCGCGATGCCCAGCATCGGCCTGTCTGCAGTGCCTCCTGTGCAACACCAGATCGAGGCGGCGCGACGATTGGAAGCCGCGGGTTACCGCAACGGTTGGGCCAATGAAGGCGTGGGCGGCAAAGACGTTTTCGTGCAGATCGCCATCCTGCTGGGCTCCACCGATCAGCTGACTTTTGGAACGTCGATAACCCCGATGTGGGCTCGTCCGCCGATGGTTACCCACGCCGCGGCGCACCAGCTAGTAGAAGCCTTCCCGGACCGTTTCCTGCTCGGACTCGGATCAGGTTATGACTTCATGGCGCCCCTGGCCGGCCTGGTGTATCACAAACCACTGGCCCAGTTACGGGAGTACGTGACACGAATGCCGGAACCCGTTCCGCTGTCGGACTCCCCCGCCGTCGACTACCCCACCGTTCTGGCTGCCAACGGCCGGCGGTCGGTACGGCAAGCCGGTGAGATCGCCGACGGCGTATTCCCGGCGCTGGTTCCGCCGCGCTACGTCGAGGAGATCCGAGCGGTGCTCGGAAATGACAAGCTGATCATCGTGGGGTTGACGACATTCGTCGACGACGATGAAGAGATGGCCAACAACGCTGCATCACAAAGTATTTCGCAGATCTTTGCCATGCAGGGTGTTCCGTACGGACGAGTGCTCGACAGTTTCGGCTACACCGCACAGGATCGCGCCGAAGGCAGCGACCGGCTGACGGCCGACCTCACCGCCGCCGGATCGGGAGCCACCATCGCCGCGGCCGCCAGACGATACATCGAAGCCGGCGCCGATCATGTGGTCCTGATGCCGGTCGCGGCGGACTTCAACTCCGGCGTGGACAAGCTCGAGTCGATCGCCGCCGACGTCACTAAGGTTTGATGCCTTCAAGCGCCAGCGTGCGCAACCTGTGGCCGACGGATGGGTCCTGTTCGGTCGCGAGGGCCACTCCGCCCACTAGCGCAAGCAATTCCTCGATGGTGACGTCCTGCCGCACTGCCCCTGATGCGATAGCCCTCGCCAGGAGCGGACCACCGTGTTGCACCAGTAACCGGTGACACGCCTCGCACGACGTGTTTCCACGGTTGTGCAGCACGGCGGCGGCCAGTCCGCGCACGTCGGAAAAGTACTCCCCCACTTCGTGTAACCACGATGTCAAAGCTGCCGCAGGGTCCCTGGCCGCGGTGTCACCGGCGGCCCGTTCACACAACGCCCGGACCGTACCGGTGAAGACTGCATCAAGCAGTTCCCACCGCGTCGGGAAATGCCGATGCAGGGTCGCCGATCCGACGCCTGCCTGCCGGGCGATCTCCTCCAGCGAACCGTCCGCACCGTCACGCAAGAACACTTCCGTCGCAGCGCTGATCACACGATCACGGCTGCGCTGAGCATCGGCACGGAGGCGGCGAGGCGCTGTCATGCCAGACGACCCCGGCGGGCAGGCTCGGCACCCTCTAAACGAGTACCGACCAGCATTTGTCCGCATGCAAGGAGTCTCACCCGCTCGCCGTCGACCAGAAGGCCTCGGCACGAACGACGCAACGGCAGGTTCTCAGACATCGCCATCGACGCTATCTCCGATGGATCACTATCCGCCAGCTGCGATCTGCCGTGTTTTCAGGGTTTCAGGGACGGCCTTACGCATGGCGACGACGGAAGTGGGGTGCGACGGGGATGGAAACCTCGGAAAGTTTGGAATACCTTCTCTGCCAAGGATTAATCCCGGTTCGCCGTCGGCCGGCAGACCTACTCCCGAGCCCTCCGCTCAACGGAAATCTCCCCTATTTCCTAAATGACAATCGGATGACAGTCCACTTGAGAATATGACACCGCGAATGAGAACCTACAAGCGACGACGAGATTTATCGCGCCATATTCGTAAACCGCGAAAAATGCAACTGATGTGCGACGGTGATATTCGCCGTCGGGCCATTTCGGTGCTTGCCCAAAATAATATCGGCTTCACCGCCGCGGGGGTCGTCGCGATCAATTGCATCGGGCCGATGCAAGAGCATGACCATATCCGCATCCTGTTCCAGGCTACCGCTTTCACGCAGGTCAGAGACCTGAGGACGCTTGTCGGTACGTTGTTCCGGGCCACGGTTGAGCTGGCTGATTGCCACGACCGGAACATCCAATTCTTTCGCCATCAATTTCAGGCTACGCGAAAAGTCCGACACTTCCTGCTGTCGAGATTCGTATTTCTTTCCCGAGCTCATCAACTGCATGTAGTCGACAACTACGAGGCGCAGATCCGCTTTCTGAGCCAGCCGTCGGCCCTTTGCGCGGATTTCCATCATGGTCAGGTTCGGCGAGTCATCGATGTAGAGCGGCGCCTCGCTGATCTCGCTCATGCGGCGAGCGAGACGGGTCCAGTCGTCGTCGCTCATACGGCCCGAACGCATATCGCCCAGCTTGATTTTCGCCTCGGCCGACAGCAGCCGCATGACGATCTCGGACTTGCTCATTTCGAGCGAGAAGATGACGCTGGCCATCCGATGCTTGATCGAGCAGGACCGCATAAAGTCAAGTCCCAGAGTCGATTTCCCCACACCCGGCCGTGCGGCGATGATGATCATCTGGCCGGCGTGGAGTCCGTTGGTGATCTCGTCGAGCTCGGTGAAGCCGGTCGGCACACCGCGGGCGATCCCGCCTTGGGAGGCGATGGCGTCGATCTCGTCCATCGTCGGCTGCAGGAGGTCCTCGAGGGGTACGAAGTCCTCGGAGGCGCGGCGCTCGGTGACGTCGTAGATCTCGGCCTGCGCGCGGTCCACCACCTCGGTGACATCGGCGCCGTCGGCGCCGGCGTAGCCGTACTGGACGACGCGCGTGCCGGCCTCGACGAGCCGGCGCAGCAGCGACTTCTCGGCCACGATGCCCGCATAGAAGCCGGCGTTGGCGGCAGTGGGCACGGTGGAGATCAGGGTGTGCAGATAGGGCGCCCCGCCGATGCGGCGCAGCAGGCCGCGGCGGTCGAGTTCGGCGGCCACGGTGACGGCGTCGGCGGGCTCACCGCGCCCGTAGAGGTCGAGGATCGCGTCGTAGACGTTCTGGTGCGCGGGACGGTAGAAGTCGCCGGGACGCAGCCGCTCGAGGACATCGGCGATGGCGTCCTTGGAAAGGAGCATGCCGCCGAGGACGGCTTGTTCGGCGGCCATGTCCTGCGGGGGCTGGCGGCCGAACTCCTCGCTCGGCGGTGGCCCGTCCATACCGGCATGCCCATCCGGATGTCCCAGGTCGTCCACGACAGCCACGGACTACCCCACCCCCTCACGAGACCTGCCCGGCCGACAAGCTCGAACGTGTATTCGAATCGGTACTGCAACTGTAAAACAGGGCGCCGACAAGGTCGTCGAAACGGCGCCGCGACGCAACACGTTAGGCGTTGCTGGAGGCCTCCAAAAGTCGGCCTGTTGATGAACATGTGGATGGCATGGGGATATCTGTGGGCAGGCGTGTTGACTCGTTGGGGAGAACCTGTGGATTACCGCGTTGTGATCCACTATTTTCCGAGGTCAGGATGCCAGAGACCCGGTGGATCACTGTGGATGGGAAGTTCCTCGGCGTGTCGCTGTCGGTTGCCGTCTCGGGCGTGTTGTGTTTCGCGGAAGGGCCGCCTGGGTTAACAGTTGGTTAGCTTCGCTGTCGAGGTTTTTGCGCACAGTGTTCGCCAGCCGGGACAGCAACGCCCGGGTAAGGACCGGCTAAGGTCCTCACCCGGGCGTATCAACGCTGGCGGTACTACGCGGCGACTGGCCCGCTACTCACTCAGCGACGACGTTCAGCGACACCTTGGCTTCGACGCCAGTGTGCAGCTTCACGGTCACCGGATGCGTGCCGACGGACTTGATGTGCGCCTTGGGCAGCTGCACGGTCCGCTTGTCGAGATTGGGCCCGCCGGCCTTCTTGATCACCGACACGACATCGGCCGCGGTGACCGAACCGAACAGCTTGCCGGTATCGGCGGCGGCGTTGACGGGCAGCGACACCTCGCCGAGGTTCTCGAGCGCGGTCTTGAGCTCGTTGGCGTGCTCGAGGCCACGGATGGCCTTGGACTCGCGGGCCCGGCGGATCTCGTCGGCCTGGCGCTCGGCGCCACGCGACGCCACGATCGCCAGCCCACGGGGCAGGAGGTAGTTACGGCCGTAGCCGTCCTTGACCTCGACGGTGTCGCCTGCGACACCCAGGTGCTCCACCTCAGCGGTGAGAATCAGCTTCATTTGTCTCTCCGTTCCTGGCTCTAGCGCGTCGACGAGCCGAACGGCAGCAGAGCCACCTCACGGGCATTCTTGACCGCGACGGCGACGTCGCGCTGATGCTGGACACAGTTACCGGTCACCCGGCGGGCACGGATCTTGCCGCGCTCGCTGATGTAGGTACGTAGCAGTGCGGTGTCCTTGTAGTCGATGACCTGCCCCTTGCCCTTCTTGGAGCAGAACACGCACTTACGGGTCTTGACCGGCTTTTCCGGTGCCGGCCGACGCTTGTTGGTCTTGGCCATTGGTTATCTCTTCCTTGCAAAAAAATTCGTTGTTGATCAGAAGGGCGGCTCGTCGTCGGCCCCGCTGAAGGAGCCCGACGCGGGGGCGCTGCCCCACGGATCGTCCTTGGGCTCGGACTGGCGCGACCCACCGCCGCCGCCACCGCCGAAGCCGCCGCCACCCCCGCCGCCGCTACGGCTGGCCTTGTTGACCTTGGCCGTGGCGTAACGCAGGGACGGACCGATCTCGTCGACCTCGACCTCGACAACGGTGCGCTTCTCACCCTCGCGGGTTTCGAAGGAACGCTGCTTGAGCCGCCCGGTGACGATCACCCGCGAACCGCGGGTCAGGCTTTCGGCCACATTTTCGGCGGCCTCACGCCAGATGTTGCACCGCAGGAACAGGGCCTCGCCGTCCTTCCACTCACCGCTCTGGCGGTCGTAGATGCGCGGCGTCGACGCAACGGTGAAGTTGGCGACGGCAGCGCCGGACGGCGTGAAACGCAGTTCCGGGTCGGCGGTCAGGTTTCCGACAACGGTGATGGTGGTGTCACCAGCCACGAGATCCTCCTGAGTGGACGGACAGTTGGGCGCGAGCCTACGCAACCTGCATGACAGGCTGCAGCGCTTCGCCTAGTGCTTGTCGGTCCGCAGCACCTTGGTCCGCAGCACCGACTCGTTCAGGTTGAGCTGACGGTCGAGCTCGGACACGGTGGCCGGCTCAGCCTTGACGTCGACGACGGCGTAGATGCCCTCGGCATGCTTGGCGATCTCGTACGCCAGCCGGCGACGGCCCCAGATGTCGACCTTGTCGACAGTCCCGCCGTCCTTGCGGACGACGTTCAGGAACGTCTCCAGCGAGGGAGCTACGGTGCGCTCGTCAAGTGTGGGGTCGAGAATGACCATGATTTCGTATGGACGCATTAGAACCTCATCACCTCCTATGGTCGTCGCGGCCACGGCGTGTTCCGTGGCAGGAGGGTCGCCTGCGTCGGCAACCGGCCCAGGCTACCTGAACACGCCCTGAACTGCGAAATCGGTGCTGTCCGGGGCTGCCGCCTGGCGTTAGGCTGAATTCCTTGTCCATGCAGGTCCATCTAGCCGAGGCGGTTGCGTGAACTATCCGAACGGGCCCTACGGCCAGGGATACCCAGGGCAGCCTGGCTATCCCCAACAGCCCGGCTACCCGCAGCAGCAGCCGCCCAGCTATCCGCAGCAGGGCTATCCCCAGCAGCCCGGCTATCCGGGCGCCTACCCGTACCAACCGATGCAACCTGCCTCACCGGGCGGCGGCACCGCGATCACCGCGATCGTGCTGGCCGGGCTCGGTGGCGTGGCGAATTTCTTCGGCGGGCTCCTCATGGCCTTCGGTCTTGCCGCGATCATGGGGGATGCGACCTTTCAAAACAGCTCCGCGGTCACCGACAGTGCGTGGACGGCGCTGATCGCCATCGTGATGCTGAACATCGTGTGCGGGCTGCTGCTCCTGATCGGGACAGTGATGCTGATGCTCCGCAAGATGGTTGGTCGGTGGCTTGTCGTCGCAGGATGCACCGTATCCGGTCTGAGCGTCCTGATCAGCCTGACGTTGGTGGCGTCGACAATCGGAGACTACGAGTACAGCCGCGGAGCAGGGTCTGACCTTGTGGGTCTGCTGTTCGCGATCGCGACGCTCGTGCTGGTGTTACTGCCGTCGACGACCGCGTGGATCCAGGCAAAGCGCAATCCCGTTGCGCCGCAGTACTATCCGCCGTATCAGGGCTGAGCACCCGCCGAGGCGGGCTCGGGTTCGGGATCGGGCCTGGGTTCGACCCGCACGCGGCCCGCGGATGGCCGAAGCCAATCAGGCAGCCAGCGCGGCGGGTTGTCCGGTGCCCCATCGAACACGCCGCCGGTCGGGTCATCGATGCGCCCGCCCCACCGGACCAGGTCCAGGTCCGGTCGGTAGATCTGCCGGATCACCAACGCGCACAGCACGATCACGGCGATGTCGCGCAGTAGCACCGTGGTGGTGAACCACTGCTCGGGCAGGCCCTTGTTGGCCTCGCCGTAGAGGTAGAGCATGCGCGGAATCCACACGAGCGCATCGATAGTCATCCACGCCAACAGGATTCGGCGATGCGGTAGCGCCAGCACGGCCAACGGCACGAGCCACAGCGAGAACTGCGGGCTCCACACCTTGTTGGTCAACAGGAATGCCGCGACCACGAGGAACGCGAGTTGCGCGACGCGCGGCCGTTTCGGCGCGGTCAAGGCGATGTAGCCGATCGCGATACAGCACGCCGCGAACAGCATCGCCGTGACGGTGTTGAGCACCGTCGGCGGCTCCCAGAAGCCGAGCTCCGGATCGAACCCGCCCCAGTTGGTGAACGACTTCACCACGTTGTAGAGCGAGTCCATGTCGTCACCGCGGCGGGTGTTGAGCCGGAAGAACTCCGACCAGCCCCGCGGGAACAACACCATGATCGGAAGGTTCACCACCAACCAGGTCAGCACCGCCGTCAGCGTGGTCTTGCCGACCTCACGGAGCCGGCCCGCCCGTACCGCGAGCATCACGAGCGGCGCCAGGAGCAGCAGCGGATAGAGCTTGGCCGCGACTCCGAGCCCGATCAGCGCACCGGCCAGCACGGGTTTTCGCCGGGCCCAGGCGAGCATGGCCCCGGCCGCGGCGGCGGTGGCCAGCGCGTCGAAGTTGGTGAAGATCTGGAAGATCACGATCGGGGACCCGGCCACCAGTGCGGCGTCCCACACGCGTCGGCCCGCCATTCGCGACGTCGCCCAGATCGTCGCCATCCACGCGAGCGCCAAACCGAACGCGGCGATGTTGAAGAACATCACGACCTCGGCGACGATCGGGATCGCCACGAGTTTGGTGAGTGCGGTGTACGTCTTCGCCAACGTCATCGAGACGTATTGGTAGACACCGGTGATCACCGGATATTCCATGTAGCGGATCGCCGGACTGCCGTCGTACTGCACCCGTGGCTTGCCGGAGCCGTCCTTCTCGATCCAACTCGACTTGTAGGGAAACTTCCCCTGGTTCAACAACTCTGCGGTGTAGAGCGGGACGGTGTCGGAGTAGCAGAGCTCGTAGTAGGCGCGGTTGTTCTCCCAGTTGGCCACCCGCTGCCCGGCGGTGCCGGACCCGGTGCTCTGCAGGCAGGCCGCCTTGGTCGTGTAACCGAGCGCCAGGAACACCACCGCGATCACGAGCATCGCGCGCAGCGGCGTCATGAACCGCGACCGGCCGATCAGCGCATGCCGACCGACCGGACCGCCGATCACCTGTGACAGCGCCGAACTCAGACCGTCGGTGCGGCTGGGCAGGTCGCGGTCGTCGTCGCTCCGCAGGTCCCCCGCGAGCGGCTCCGGCGATACGCGGTCCGTCACGGAGGCGGCGGCTGTGCCGGACCGCCCGGCACGACCGGGACACCCGGCGCACCCGGCGCCACAGGCACACCCGGAGCGCCTGGCGGCGGTCCGATCGGCACGGTCGTCGGAGGCCCGATCGGGATCGTGATACCCGGAGCCACCTCGATGGTCGGCTGGATGACGGTCTGCGACGGGCCTGTGGGGATGGTCGGCGGACCGGATGTCGGCGGTCCGGCCGGCGCGGCCGGCGCCTGCGGCACACCCGCATAGCCGCCGATCTCGGTCGGCTTCGGGAAGGACTCGTTCTCGGTGTCCTCCAGCGCGCCGTCCATCGTGGCCTTCCAGATGTCGGACGGCAGCCCGGATCCGTAGACCGGTGAACCCCATTGGTTCTCAAGCGGTTTGTCGCCACCGGTGGTACCCACCCACACCGCGGTCGACAGTGACGGCGTGTAACCCACCATCCAGGCGTCGCGGTTGGCGCCCGTGTCACCGAGCTGGTTGGTTCCGGTCTTCGCCGCCGACGGACGCCCGCCCGCGAGGTTGTGCCCGCGCGAGTACCCGGCGATCGGCTGCATCGCCGCGGTGACGTTGTCGGCCACGGCCTTGTCGATGCGCTGTTCGCCGTTGTCCTGCTCGGACGCGTCGAAGAGCACCTGCCCCGAGGAGTTCACGACCTTCTGCACGAAGTGCGGCTTGTGGTAGACGCCCGACGCCGCGAGCGTCGCGTAGGCGGAGGCCATGTCGATGACGCGGGACTGGTACTGGCCGAGCACCACACCGTTGTTCGGCGGGCCGCCCTTGCCGTCCTCGGACAGCGTGTGCTCGACGCCGGGGAAGCTCTCGGCGACACCGGCCTCGTGCGCGGCCTTGGCGACGTCCTCGGGTCCGTTCTGCAGCTTGAGCATCAGCCGGTAATAGCTCGTGTTGAGCGAGCGTTTGAGCGCCTCGGCGATCGAGCAGGTGCCGCAGCCCTCACCTTCGACGTTGCCGATCTTGATGCCGTTGACCGTGAGCGGCGAGCTGTCGATCTGGTACCCCAGCCCGATGCCCTGCTGCAGCGCGGCCACGAGCGCGAACACCTTGAACGACGAGCCCGTCGGCAGACCGGCCTGGGCGAAGTCGAACCCGTTGGCGTCCGATCCGCCGTAATAGGCCTTGACCGCGCCGTCACGTGGATCGATCGACACCACCGCCGTACGCATGTCGGGATCCTGGCCGTCCATGTATTCCGCGACGGCCTCCTCGGCAGCCTTCTGCGCCTTGGGGTCGATCGTCGTGGTGATCTGCAAACCCTCGGTGTTCAACGCCTGTTCGCTGATGTCGAACAGATCGAGGAGTTCCTTGGTGACCTGGCGTTCGATGAGCCCGTTGGGGCCGGTGGTCTGGTTCTGCTGGGTGGCCTGATCGGGCGGGATCGTCGGCGGGAAAACCTGTGCCTTGCGGTCGCTTTCCGACAACGCGCCGATGTCGACCATGCCGTCGAGCACCCAGTTCCACCGGTCGGCGGCACCTTCGGGGTCCACGGCGGGGTCGAGCGTCGATGGCCGCTGGATCAGCGCGGCCAGCAGTGCGCCGTCGGCGACCGTGAGCTGTTCGACGGGTTTTCCGAAGTACGCCTGCGAGGCCGCCGCGATCCCGTACGAGCCGCGGCCGAAGTAGATGATGTTCAGATACGCCTGCAGCACAGAGTCTTTGGACCACTCACCGGCCATCTTGGTCGAGATGACCAGCTCCTTGGCCTTACGGACCAAGCCGCCGACACCGGAACGCTCGTCGCCGACGAGTGCGTTCTTGACGTACTGCTGGGTGATCGTCGACCCGCCCTGCAGACCGCCGGCGCCGAACAGGTTGTTCTTGATGGCCCGCAGGAAGCCCGTGAACGAGAAGCCCGGGTTGGAGTAGAAGTCCCGGTCTTCTGCGGCCATCACCGCGTCGCGCACGTGCACCGGAATCTGGTCGATCTTGACGTCGACCCGGTTGCCTTCTGGCGGCACGATCTTGGCGATCTCACTGCCGTCGCTGGCCAGGATGGTCGAGACCTGGGCGGTGCGGATGTCGCCGGGCTGCGGGACGTCGACGATCATGTAGGCCATACCGAAGGTCACCAACGGCAACAACACCATGACCGCCACCGCGGCGATGGACCCGCGGCGCACCCACTTCCAGTTGATCCGGAACTGCTTGCCCGGCTTGGGTGGCTTCGGCCCCGACGGGCCACCGGGTCCCGACGGTCCGCCGCCGCCCGGCGGGGGCGGCGGTGGTTTCGGGGGCGGCGTGCCTTCCAGCGCGGCTTTGACGACGTCGATCTGCGCCGGGCCGCCGTCACGGACGGGCGGCAGCACAGTCGTCAACCGGTCGTCGGGCGGAACCCCGGGCCCGGAACGAGCGGCCGGGCCGGTGGCTTCTGGCGTGCACCAAGGCGGTCAGCCGCGTTACGGACGTCGTTGGCTGACCGGCTGTGGCGCCCTTCGCTATTCACTGGCCGTGCGCGCGGACTTGCGCGCAGATCGGGTGCCGCGCGCCTTCGGGGGCCGAGGGGCGCCGAGCACGTACGACTTCACCAAGTGATTCCAACTGCAGGTCCGACATACCTCCACCACGTGTACCGCGAACTCGTCATAGCGGCTGGCCAGCATCACCAGCTCCTCTGCCGTGCGTGCCGATCCCGACACTGGACCCAGGTGTTCCCCGAACACCCAGGAAACCAACGTGAGCTGTTCTTTGCGACAGATCGGGCACATCACCGAGCTCTGCTTGCCGTGGAATTTCGCGGCACGCAGCAAATACGGATTGGCATCGCAGACCTCCGACACACCCGTGCGGCCCGAGTAGACCTCGGCCAGCAGGGACCGGCGCCGAAGCGCGTAGTCCACCACCTGTCTCTGCAATCGCACGATGACCAGAGTACGTCGGCACCCCAGAGACCGAGGCGCGACCGCGTCACAGCTCATACGATCATCCGCGTGGCAACCCGGCAGACCTCGGCTACACGCGCCAAAGACAGCGATCGCAACGACACCTGCAAAGTGCTCGACAGCGCGCTGAGCGAGGGCCAGTTGTCGATGGAAGAGCACCGCCAGCGCGTGAGCGCCGCCACCAACGCCACGACACTCGGAGAGCTGGCCGCCCTCGTCGCCGATCTGCAGAACTCCAATGCGCCGGTCCAGCTGCCGACACTCAAGCAACCGCGGCGGCCCGGTTCGGGTGGCTGGGGATTCAAGCTCGCGACGGCCGTGGTGCTGGTGCTGCTCGGTATGGGCATCGGCTGGGGCCTGTACGGCAACACGTCTTCACCGCTGAGCTTCCAGACCGACCCGGGCGCCAAGGCCGACGGCATCGCCGCGGAGGTGCTCACGCCGCCCCGGCAATTGCAGAGCCTCAACGGCGTCAACGGGCTGTTCCAGCAGATGCGGAACAAGTTCGGCAACACGATGGGCTACGAGCTGCACATCGACCCCGATTCGGCGATGTTGTACCGGCCCGACCCTCAGGACAGCCGCAAAGAGGTCTACTACCGCTATGTGGGCGGGTGGGGTGATCCGCAATCCCCCGACGCGGTCGACGAAGAGGACCGGCTGGTCGACCTCGCGAAGTTCGACGTCGAGAAGGCGCTGGCCATCCTGCGGGGCGCACCCGAAACCCTCAACACCAAGCCCGAGGACGTGAGCAGTTCGTGGCTGCGCATCACCCCGTCGGAAGACCCGTCGACGCCCGAACTCGTCAACGTCGAAGTGATCGTCAGCAGTGATTTCGGTGGCGGAACCATCGACCTCTATCCGGACGGCACGGTCAAAGAGATCTACCGCAGCAGCCGCTGACAGGCCGCGTCACGCTGGCGTGACGCCCGGCGTCGCGCGCCACTCCAACGTGACAAAGCAATTACTTTGTCACCCTCGCTTGGCACTCAATATATCGGCGCGATACAGTTGGCCGAGGTGTTGATTCGTCGTAGCGACAATCCATAGTTCGGTTGAGGGGGTGATTTACGTGCTGGAGCTCGCGATTCTGGGTCTTCTGCTCGAATCGCCCATGCACGGCTACGAGCTGCGCAAGCGACTGACGGGTTTGTTGGGGGCTTTTCGGGCGTTCTCGTACGGCTCGCTCTATCCGGCACTGCGCCGCATGCAGGCCGACGGGCTGATCGTCGAGGACGCCGCACCGCAGGGGGCGACGAAAGTGCGCCGCGCGCGCCGGGTCTACCAATTGACCGACGCCGGCAAGCAGCGGTTCACCGAGCTCGTCGCCGACACCGGACCGCAGAACTATTCCGACGACGGATTCGGTGTCCACCTCGCCTTCTTCAACCGCACCCCGGCCGAGGCCAGGATGCGAATTCTGGAGGGGCGCCGCCGCCAGGTGGAGGAACGCCGGGAAGGTCTGCGTGAAGCAGTCGCGCGGGCCAGCAGTTCGTTCGACCGGTACACCCGCCAGCTCCACCAGCTGGGGCTGGAGTCCAGCGAACGAGAAGTCAAATGGCTCAACGAGTTGATCGCGGCGGAACGCACAGCGCAGGGACGCCCAGAAAACACCTGAGCACCGCCATGACACCACAACATAGGCCGCTGGCCGAGCAGTACGGAACGAGTAAGGAGACCGTCCATGTCTGAGCACGCAGGAGAAATCCGGGTCGCCATTGTCGGCGTCGGCAACTGCGCATCCTCCCTTGTGCAGGGCGTGCAGTACTACCAGAACGCCGACGAGAACACGACCGTGCCCGGCCTGATGCACGTCAAGTTCGGCCCCTACCACGTCCGGGACGTGAAGTTCGTGGCCGCGTTCGACGTGGACGCCAAGAAGGTCGGCTTCGATCTGTCCGAGGCCATCTTCGCCTCGGAGAACAACACCATCAAGATCGCCGACGTGCCGCCGACCAACGTGACGGTGCAGCGCGGCCCGACCCTCGACGGCATCGGCAAGTACTACGCCGACACGATCGAGGTGTCCGACACCGATCCGGTCGACGTCGTCAAGGCGCTCAAGGACGCCAAGGTCGACGTCCTCGTCTCCTACCTGCCCGTGGGTTCCGAAGAGGCCGACAAGTTCTACGCCCAGTGCGCGATCGACGCCAACGTCGCGTTCGTCAACGCGCTGCCGGTGTTCATCGCCTCGGATCCGGTGTGGGCCAAGAAGTTCGAAGACGCAGGCGTGCCGATCGTCGGTGACGACATCAAGAGCCAGGTCGGCGCGACCATCACCCACCGCGTGATGGCCAAGCTGTTCGAGGACCGCGGCGTGCAGCTCGACCGCACGATGCAGCTCAACGTCGGCGGCAACATGGACTTCCTCAACATGCTCGAGCGTGAGCGCCTCGAGTCCAAGAAGATCTCCAAGACGCAGGCCGTCACCAGCAACCTGCAGCGCGAGTTCAAGACCAAGGACGTCCACATCGGCCCGTCCGATCACGTCGGCTGGCTCGATGACCGCAAGTGGGCCTACGTGCGGCTTGAGGGCCGTGCCTTCGGCGACGTGCCGCTGAACCTGGAGTACAAGCTCGAGGTGTGGGACTCCCCCAACTCGGCGGGCGTCATCATCGACGCGGTCCGCGCCGCCAAGATCGCCAAGGACCGCGGTATCGGCGGCCCCGTCGAGGCGGCCTCGGCCTATCTCATGAAGAGCCCGCCGAAGCAGCTGCCCGACGATGTCGCTCGCGCGCAGCTCGAAACCTTCATCGAGAGCTAGTCATCCCGCGGCTTGTGGAGTCTTGTCCGTGCGCGGCACGGTTAGGGCTTCACAAGCCGCGTTTTATAAGGTCAGGCAATGAGTCTGCGTGGTCGCGAGAGCGAATGCGAGGCGCTGCGTAGTCTGATATCGACCGTGCGATCGGGCAGCTGCCAGGTGCTGGCACTGCGCGGCGAGGCGGGTGTCGGGAAGACCGCGCTCCTCGAATACCTTTCGGAGCAGGCGTCAGGGTTTCGGCGCGTCCAGGTCGCAGGCGTGGAATCCGACATGGAACTCGCGTTCGCGGGCCTGCAGCAGCTGTGCGCCCCGCTGCTGACCTACCTCGACGAATTGCCGGAGCCTCAGCGCGAGGCGCTGAACGTCGCGTTCGGCCGCACGGGCGGGACGGCGCCGGATAGATTCCTGGTCGGGCTGGCCGTGCTGAGCCTGATCGCCGCGGCGGCCGGTGACAAACCTCTGCTCTGCATCGTCGACGATGCGCAATGGCTCGATCAGGTGTCCCTACAGACGCTGGCCTTCGTGGCCCGGCGCCTGCTGGCCGAACCGGTCGCGTTGGTCTTCGCGACGCGCGGCTCCGGGGCCCGGGACCTTGCCGGCCTCCCGGAGATGGTGGTCGAGGGGCTCTCCGACGCCGATGCGCGCGACCTCTTGGACTCCGTGCTGTTGACGGGCATCGACCCACGCGTGCGGGACCGCATCGTGGCGGAGACCCGTGGCATACCGCTGGCGATACTCGAGGTGCCGCGGAGTGTGTCCGCGACCGCCCTTGCCGGCGGCTTCTGGATCTCCGGCAAGCGCTCGTCGACCGCGGCGATCGAAGAGGAGTTCCTGCGCCGCATCAAGTCGCTGCCCGAGCCGACGCAGCGGCTGCTGCTCCTGGCGGCGGCCGAACCGGTCGGTGACGCGGCGTTGTTCGTCCGCGCCGCGACCGAGCTCGCGATTCCGGTCGACGCACTTGCACCGGCCGAAGCAGCGGGGCTGATCGAGTTCGGTGCGCGCGTTCACTTCGCGCACCCGTTGATGCGTTCGGCCGCCTACCGGGCCGCCGATCTCACCGACCGCCGCGAGATCCACCGCGCACTGGCCGACGCGACCGACCCCGAGCTCGATCCCGACCGCCGCGCGTGGCACGCCGCGAACGCCGCATCCGGCCCCGACGAATCGGTGGCGGAAATGCTGGAGACCTCGGCGGGCCGGGCACAGAGCAGAGGCGGGATCGCGGCTTCGGCCGCCTTCTTGGAGCGCGCCACCACCCTCACCGCGGATCCGGGCCTTCGCGGGGCCAGAGCGATCGCCGCCGCCCAGGCGAAACGTGACGCGGCAGCACCCGAGGCCGCCTATGACCTTCTCGCGATGGCCGAACTCGCTCCGCTCACCAAGTTGCAGCATGCCCATGTCGTGCGGATGCGGGCACAGATGGAGTTCGCGCGCAGCCGCAGCGGTGCCGCAGGCGCGCTCAAGACCGGCGAGACCGCCAAGCAATTGCTCAGTGCCGCAAGGGGTCTCGAAGGACTCGACGACGACTTGGCACGCGAGACCCACCTCGAGGCGCTCGCGGCCGCCATGTATGCGGGAAGGCTCGGCGGGGCCGGCACCCTGGAAGAGGTGGCACGGGCCGCGCGAGCAGCCGTCGACCAACTCGCCGAGCTGCACCGGCCGGTGGACTTCCTGTTGAGCGGCATCGCAAGTCGCATCCTCGACGGTCCCGGTGCAGGCGCTGACCACCTCCGTACCGCGCTGCAGTCGTGGAGCACCGCCGAATTGCCACGCGCCGGGCGGCACTGGCCGTTTCCGATCGCGCAGGAATCGGCCGCCCACGAACTGTGGGACGACAAGGTGCTGGCCGACATCGCCACCGACACGGTTCGGCATGCACGCGACACCGGCGCACTCGCGGCGCTGTCACCGGCGCTCGTCTACCGTGCCGGAATCCACGTGTACATGGGCGAATTCAACTCGGCGACACGGCTTCTGGAAGAGGCTACGGCCATCGCCGCCGCGACGGGCGGTGCACCGAGGAAATACCACACGCTCAACCTCGCGGCCTGGCGTGGTGTTCACAACGAAGCGGCCGACCTGATCGCGAGCGCGGCCGCCGACGGCGCCGCACAGGGAGAAGGCCGGCTGCTGGGCCTCACCGCGTTCCTGTCGGCCGTCTTGTTCAACGGGCTCGGCCGCTACGCCGAGGCGCTCGCCGCTGCGCGTAGGTGTTGCGAATACGAGGATCTCGGGTTCTACAGTTGGTGCCTGTTCGAAATGATCGAGGCCGCAGCACATCTGGGCGACCGGGAGACCGGGGAATCGGCCCTGCTGCTGCTCGAGCAACGGGCCGGCGTCAGCGGCACGGACTGGGGGTTGGGTGTGGTCGCGACCGCGCGGGCACTGCTGGCCGCCGACGAGACAGCCGAAGAACTGTTCCGCGAGGCGATCGAGCGGCTCGAACGCGGGCAGATCGCCCTTCACGGCGCGCGTGCCCGGCTGGCCTACGGCGAGTGGCTGCGACGTGTGCACCGCAAGCTCGACGCCCGCAAGCAACTCAACGACGCCTACGAGGCGTTCACCCGGATGGGTGTGCAGGGTTTCGCCGAACGAGCGCGGCGCGAGCTCGTCGCGACCGGCGAGAAGGCGCGCAAGCAGGCGATCGGTACCGGTGACGAACTGACCGCGCAGGAAGCCCAGATCGCCAAACTCGCCGGCGAAGGCCTGACGAACCAGGAGATCGGCGCGCAGTTGTTCATCAGCGTGCACACCGTCGAATGGCACCTGCGGAAGGTGTTCGTCAAGCTCGGGATCACGTCGCGCAGACAGTTACGCACGGTCTCGTGGGCGAGCTGACCGTTTTGTAAGGTCGGTGGGTGGTCAACCCGGACATCTCCGATGACGATCTGCTGGGGCTTGACGAGTTCGGGCTCCTGCACGAGAACGCCGAGCAGATCGGCGCGACGGGGCCGCTGCCGCCCGTCGAACGCGTCGAGCACGGACCGATCAGTGCACTGAAGTTCGGTGCCGAGCCGCCACGCGTGGTGTTCCTGCACGGCGGCGGCCAGAACGCCCACACGTGGGACACCGTGATCCTGGGTCTCGGCGAGCCCGCGCTCGCGGTGGATCTGCCCGGCCATGGTCGCTCGCGATGGCGCGAGGACGGCGACTACGGGCCAAAGCTCAACGCCGAGACCCTCAAGCCGGTGTTGCGCGCGTACGCACCGAGCCCGCGCCTGGTGGTCGGGATGTCGCTGGGCGGGTTGACCGCGTTGCGCATCGCCGCGACCGAGCCGGGCCTCGTGCCCGAGCTCGCGCTCGTCGACGTCACGCCGTCGGCCCCCGAACGCCACACCGAGATGACCAAGGCCCAGATGGGCACCGTGGCGCTCGTGCAGGAGAACCGGACTTTCCCGAGCTTTGCGGCGATGCTGGACGTCACGATCGCCGCGGCGCCGCACCGGGACCGTAAATCGTTGCGCCGCGGCGTCTTCCACAATTCGAAGCGGCTCGACGACGGCACCTGGACGTGGCGCTACGACTCGTTCCGCAAGGGCGACGGCTTTGAGGGCCTGTGGGACGATGTGCCGTCGATCACGATGCCCACGACGCTGATCCGCGGCGCCAACTCGTTCTTCGTCAACGACGAGGACGCCGAGTTGTTCGCCAGGACGGCGCCGGGCTTTCGGCAAACCCATGTGGTGGCCGACTCCGGGCATTCGGTCCAGGGCGATCAGCCCGCGGCCCTTGTGCAGATCCTGCGTGGACTTCTTGATAGCTGACTGGTTCCCTGCTGTTAACCCGCTGCTAGTTCGACTCCCGTAGGTTTCCGCCGGACCCGGCCGCCCAGCCCTCGGCCGGTATCGAGCGGAAGGATCTGCGCGCGATGGCGCTTGTACCGTTGAATCTCTTTGTCACCCACCGTGGAATCTCGTCGCGTCAGCATGTGACCTGCCGCTACCGGTGCGGCGACGCGTGTTCGAAGCCCGTGCCCAATACCAGTGACAACGAGTATTTCGGCGATATCGTGCAGCAGATGTCGCGTCGCTCGGTGCTGCAGGCCGCGGGTGTCACCGTCTTGGCCGTCGGCGCCGGGTCGGTGCTGGCCGCGTGCGGCACCGGCGATCAGCCGGACCCGACGCCGTCGCCCGCCGCCGCACCCGTCGAGACCCCGCCCGGCATGAAGTTCTCCGCCGTGGCCCCCAACACCGAGGACGCCGTCGTCATCCCCGAGGGGTACCGGCAGCACGTGGTGATCTCGTGGGGCGATCCGGTCCTCCCCGATGCACCGGCGTTCGATCTGAACAAGCAGACCGCCGACGCGCAGCGCAAGCAGTTCGGGTTCAACAACGACTTCGCCGCACTCATGCCGGTTCCCGGACAGGACAATCGCTTCCTGCTGGTGACCAACTTCGAGTACGTCACACCGCAGTTCATGTTCCCCGGCTACAACGCCGATGCCCCCACCCGCGAACAGTTCGACATCGAGATCGCCGCGATGGGCATGGGCGTCGTCGAGGTCGAGCGTGGCGCCGACGGGGCGCTCAAGCCGGTCATGGGCCGCTACAACCGCCGGATCACCGCCGACGCCCCGTTCACGCTGACCGGGCCCGCCGCCGGGACGGACTTCGTCAAGACTGCCGCCGACCCGACCGGCCGCACCGTCGCAGGCACCTTCGCGAACTGCGCGGGTGGCGTAACGCCCTGGGGCACCGTGCTTTCCGGCGAGGAGAACTTCAACAACTACTTCGGTGCCGCCGAGGGCAGCCCGGCACCCGGGCCCGTCGACGCCGATCGCTTCGACCGCTACGGCATCGCCCTTGAGCCCTCGGAACTCAAGTGGGAGAACTTCGACCCCCGGTTCGACCTGGCGAAGTCGCCCAACGAGGTCAACCGGTTCGGCTACGTGGTCGAGGTCAACCCGTGGGACCCGGCGTCCACCCCGGTCAAGCACTCGGCGCTCGGGCGGCTCAAGCACGAGGGGGCCAACGTCTACGTGACCGACGACGGCACCGTCGTCGTCTACACCGGCGACGACGAGCGCTTCGACTACATGTACAAGTTCGTCTCTGCCAAGAAGGTCCAGCCCGGAACCGATCCCGCGGCCATGGCGCACAACATGACTCTGCTCGACGAGGGCACGCTCTACGTCGCCAAGTTGAGCAGCGACATCCCGGCCAGTGAGATCGACGGCACCGGCAAGCTCCCGTCGAAGGGTTCGTTCGCCGGTTCCGGCACCTGGCTCCCGCTGCTCAAGTCGGGCCCGAACGGGGCGGGCGAATCGCTGGTCGACGGCTTCACCGCGCAAGAGGTCGCGGTGTTCACCCGCATGGCCGCCGACAAGGCCGGCGCCACCAAGATGGACCGGCCCGAAGACTTCGAAGCCAACCCGCACACGGGCAAGGTCTATGTCGCGCTGACCAACAACGATAAGCGCGGCACCGAGGGCAAGGCGCCCGTCGACGCGGCCAACCCCCGCAACGAGAACAAGAACGGCCAGATCCTCGAGATCACCGACAACCACGCGGGCACCGACTTCACCTGGGACCTGCTGCTGGTGTGTGGCGACCCCAAGGCCGCCGACACGTACTACGCGGGCTTCGACAAGGAGAAGGTCAGCCCGATCTCGTGCCCGGACAACCTCGCGTTCGACAGCCACGGCAATCTGTGGATCTCGACCGACGGCAACGCGCTCGACGCCAACGACGGATTGTTCGCCGTGGCGCTCGACGGGCCGAATCGCGGTGAGACCAAACAGTTCCTGTCGGTGCCGATCGGCGCGGAGACCTGCGGGCCCGTCGTGACCGACAACCTCGTGACGGTGTGCGTGCAGCATCCGGGCGAGGGCGACGACTACAGCCTGGAGAAGCCGCTGTCGCACTGGCCGGGTGGCGGTGACACGCCGGCTCGGCCCGCCGTCGTCGCAGTGTGGAAGCCGGACAGCCAGATCGGTATGTGATGCCGGTTCAGATGGGGAAGGCGCCTGAGTACGCTCGCGAAGGTGACCTTCCCCATTCGCATCGGCGTGCAGCTGCAGCCTCAGCACTCCCCCAAGTACAGCCACATCCGCGACGCGGTACGCCGCTGCGAGGACATCGGCGTCGACATCGCGTTCAACTGGGATCACTTCTTCCCGCTCTACGGTGATCCCGAAGGCGCGCACTACGAATGCTGGACGATGCTCGGCGCGTGGGCCGAGCAGACGTCGCGCATCGAGATCGGCGCGCTGGTGAGCTGTAACTCCTACCGCAACCCCGAGTTGCTGGCCGACATGGCCCGCACGGTCGACCACATCTCCGACGGCCGGCTCATTCTCGGCATCGGATCAGGTTGGAAACAAAAGGATTACGACGAGTACGGCTATGAGTTCGGCACCGCGGGCAGCCGGCTCGACGACCTGGCCGAGGCGCTGCCCCGGATTCGGGCTCGGCTGGCCAAGCTCAACCCGGCGCCCACCCGCGACATCCCGATCCTGATCGGCGGGCAGGGCGAACGGAAGACGCTGCGACTGGTCGCCGAGCACGCCGGTATCTGGCACGCGTTCGTCGACCGCAACACCTACCCGGGCAAGGCGCAGGTGCTCGGCGAGCACTGCCAGTCGGTCGGGCGCGACCCCGCGACGGTCGAGCGGTCCGCCGGCGTGCAGGACTCCGGTGGCATCGACGCGATGCTCGCCGAGGCCGACGCCCTCGCCGACCTCGGCGTCACGATCCTCACGGTCGGCGCGAACGGTCCCGATTACGACCTGACCGCGGCAGAGGCGCTGTGCCGCTGGCGGGACGGCCGTGCCGGCGCCTGACGTCCGTCGCGAGCCGAACCGGCATTGACTTGGACCGTGCCGGGGCGAGCGCGTGAGAAACTGGCGCAACGCATACACCGCAGGGGGTCTGAGGCAGGGTGCCGAAGAAGTACGGGGTCAAGGAAAAGGACCAGGTTGTCACGTACATCATCAACCAGGTGATGACGGGCAAACTGCGTACCGGAGACCGCATCGACCGCAACGAGATCGTCCGTGATCTCGGGTTGAGCCGTGTCCCCATCCAGGAAGCCGTCGTGCAGCTCGAGCACGACGGCATCCTGTCCACCCGCTATCACCGGGGTGCGTTCGTCTCCCGGTTCGACGAGGCGACGGTCGCCGAACATCACGAGCTCTACGGCATCCTCAACGGCATCGCGTCCGCCCGCTGCGCGGAGAACCCGACGCCGCGCATCCTCGCGCACCTCGACGACACGCTGCGCATCCTGCGCACCGCCAAGGACACCCGCTCGTTTCAGGAAGCCTGCTGGGTGTACCGCGACGCCATCAACGAGGAGTACGCCGGGCCCCGGCTCCAGGCCACGATCCGCGCCGGAAAGAGCTTCGCCCCGTCGGAGTTCTGGCTGTCCTATCCGAAGGCCAAGGTCGATTTTCTCGAGGGCTACGAGGCGGAGACCGCGGCCATCCATGCCCGCGACCCCGAGGCGGCCCGCCGCGCCTGCGTCGAGCGCGCGGACCTGATGGCCAAGATCATGATCGCCGAGCTCACCCGGCGTGGCGTGTTCGGAGACTTGCGGTCGCCTTGAGCCGAATCCCTCACCGCGGCGCGTGTGCCCACTAGGTTGCAACAGATGAGCGTCAGACGAATCGCTGCGCTGCTGGCATCGACCCTGATGGTCATGGGGCTCGTGCTGGCTGGCCCGGCCCATGCCGATGCCGACCAGTGCGCTCCGCCGGGCGTGGAGAGCGCGAGCGCGCTGCCGACCAATCTCGCTGCCGCGGCGACCGGGCCCGGCGCCGACAAATACACGACGCCGAATGTGCAGCCGTTGGACACGGTCCGTGTGGATGCGCTCGGGCTGTCGACGCCCGGCGTGCTGACCGTCGGCACACTCTCGGACGCGCCGCCGAGCATCTGCATCAATTCGGCGGGCCAGTTCACCGGATTCGACAACGAGGTGCTGCGGGCCATCGCCGACAAACTCGGCCTGCGGATCAACTTCGTCGGCACCGAGTTCTCCGGGCTGCTGGCCCAGACCGCGTCGCGGCGCTTCGACGTCGCGTCCTCGTCGATCACGACGACCGACGCACGCCGCCGCACAGTCGGATTCACCAACGGCTACGACTTCGGCTACTTCTCTCTCGTCGTGCCGACCGGCTCGGCCATCACCGGTTTCGACAAGCTCGGCCCGGGCCAGCGGATCGGCGTCGTACAGGGCACCGTGCAGGAGTCCTACGTCATCGACACGCTGCGCCTGCAGCCGGTGAAGTTCCCCGACTACAACACCGTCTACGCGAGCCTCAAGACCCGACAGATCGACGCGTGGGTGGCGCCGTCCCAGCAGGCGTCGGGCACCGTGCAGCCGGGCGATCCGGCCGAGATCATCGAAAACACCTTCAGCTTGGACAATTTCGTGGCCTGGGCGGTCGCCAAGGAGAACCAGCCGCTGATCGATGCCCTCAACTCGGGCCTAGACGCGGTGATCGCCGACGGCACGTGGGCCCGGCTGTACTCGGACTGGGTGCCGCGTGCGTTGCCGCCCGGCTGGAAACCCGGATCCAAGGCTGCGCCGCAGCCCCAGCTGCCCGACTTCGACGCGATCGCCGCCGGCCGCGAACAACCGGCCGCCGGTGAGGCGGTGGCGCCGAAATCCACGCTGTCGCAACTGGCCGACTCGTTCCTCGACTGGGAACTCTACAAACAGGCCATCCCCGACCTGTTCAAGACCGGTTTGCCCAACACCCTGATCCTCACCGTCAGTGCCAGCATCATCGGCCTGGTTCTCGGCATGGTGCTGGCGGTGGCAGGTATCTCGCGTTCGGCATGGCTGCGCTGGCCCGCCCGGGTGTACACCGACATCTTCCGCGGCCTGCCCGAAGTGGTGATCATCCTGCTGATCGGGCTCGGCATCGGCCCGGTGGTCGGCTCCTTGACGGGTAACAATCCCTACCCGCTGGGCATCGCCGCGCTCGGGTTGATGGCCGCGGCCTACATCGGGGAGATCTTCCGGTCCGGCATCCAGAGCGTGGAAGCCGGCCAGCTCGAGGCTTCGCGCGCCCTGGGCTTCAGCTATGCCGCGTCGATGCGCCTTGTCGTGGTGCCGCAGGGCGTGCGCCGCGTGCTACCCGCGTTGATGAACCAATTCATCTCGCTGCTCAAAGCCTCCTCGCTGGTGTATTTCCTCGGGCTCATCGCCAATCAGCGTGAGCTGTTCCAGGTGGGACGTGATCTCAACGCGCAGACCGGCAACCTGTCACCGCTCGTGGCGGCCGGGCTGTTCTATCTGATGCTGACGATTCCCTTGACGCATCTGGTGAACTTCATCGACAACCGGCTGCGACGCGGCAGGCCCCCGACCGAGGAAGACCCGTTGCCCGCCGCCCACCAGGAGATGATCTGATGCCGGCCAGCGAAACCACTCCGGCAGCAGTCTCGTTGGCGGCCAGCGACATTCACCTCGCGTTCGGGCCGAACAAGGTGCTGCGCGGGGTGGACCTCGACGTGCCTGCCGGCACCACGACCGCCGTCATCGGGCCGTCGGGCTCGGGTAAGTCCACGCTGTTGCGCACGCTGAACCGGCTCTACGAACCCGACCGCGGTGACATCCTGCTCGACGGCCGCTCGGTGCTGGCCGACAATCCCGACCAGCTGCGTCAACGCATCGGCATGGTGTTCCAGCAGTTCAACCTCTTCCCGCATCGGACCGTGCTCGACAACGTCACACTCGGTCCGCGCAAGCTCAAGGGCCTCGACGCCGAGGCCGCCCGCGAGCTCGGCCTGGCCCAGCTGGACCGGGTTGGGTTGCGGTACAAGGCCGATGTGCGGCCCGCCACGCTGTCGGGCGGCCAGCAGCAGCGCGTCGCGATCGCCCGGGCGCTCGCGATGGCGCCGCAGGTGATGTTCTTCGACGAGGCGACGTCGGCGCTCGATCCGGAACTGGTCAAGGGCGTGCTCGAGCTGATGGCCGAACTGGCCGCCGACGGCATGACGATCATCGCCGTGACACACGAGATGGGGTTCGCCAGATCCACCGCGGACAGCGTGGTGTTCATGGATCACGGCAAGGTCGTCGAGTCGGGCACGCCGACGCAGATCTTCGAAGCCGCCGAAACAGATCGACTGCGCCGCTTCTTGTCCCAGATACTTTGATTGTCGCGCCAAATGTGCAACCTGACATCGTGACAGGATCAGACAGGTTAGACTAGCGAATTATGGTGGAGACCGAGTCGCAGGTCACGGAGCTTGCTGGGGAACTTCAGCGTGTCCTCTCCAAGGTGTTCTCCGTGCTGCGCCGCGGGGATACCCATAAGGGCACCGCGGGCGATCTGACGCTGGCTCAGCTGTCGATTCTGCTGACCCTGCTGGACCAGGGCCCGATCCGGATGACGGAACTGGCCGCGCGCGAGCGCGTCCGCACGCCGACCACCACCGTCGCGATCCGCCGGCTGGAGAAGCTGGGCCTGGTCAAGCGCTCACGCGATCCCTCCGACCTGCGCGCGGTGCTCGTCGACGTCACGCCGCGCGGTCTGGTTCAGCATCGTGAGTCGCTCGCGGCCCGCCGCGCCGACCTCGCCGCCCGGTTGGCGAAACTCAGCTCGGAAGATCTCGAAACCCTCGCCAAGGCGCTGGCCCCGCTCGAGCGGCTGGCCGGCCAGGAAGAGGAGGGCGCGGCGTCCTCGGCCAAGGCCGACGAGTAACCCGCGTTAACCGAGCCAGTCCAGCACCGCGGCCGCGGTCCACGACTGCTGCATGCTGCCCAGCGGCTCACCGGTGAATGGTTCGTAATACTCAGCAAACGTACCGTCGCTGGCCTGGCGAAGCCCTTCCTGGCGCAGCAGCCTGGCCCGCTCGGCCCAGCCCCGGCGCGCGAAGCACCACGAGAACAGCCACGTCATCACCGGCCACACCGGCCCGCGCCAGTACTCGCGCGCCCGAAAGTCGCGTGACACCGGCGAAGTCGACGGAATGCACGCGTACTTGAGGTCGGGATGACCGCAGAAGCGGGGCCCCTCAAGGAGTTTCACCAGCGCGCGCTCCTTGTCGTGCGGAAGCCCCCCGCACAGCAGCGGCGCGAACTGCGCGACGGTCTCGGTGGCCACCCACTTCTTGGCGCGCACATCGTAATCCCTAGCCGCACCGGAACGTTCGTCGCTCGTCTCGACGACTCCGGCGCGGAACCGGTCCGCCCACGAGTACAGATCACGCACATCCGCATGCGGTCGCTTGTAGTCCTCACCGATCTCTGCGAGCACCTGGCAGGCGACCGAAAAGATCGCCGAGACGAAGACGTCCTCGACCGCGAAACTCATCACCTTCGGCAGGAGATCGTCGTCGTAGCGAACAGACTTCATCTCCTCCAGCAACCACAGGTACCGGTCGTACTCGAGATCGGACGGCCGCTGGGTCGCGTCGGTGACGATCGTGTTGTCCTCACGCTGATACTCGGGCACGTTGCCGGGGATCACGTTGGCGTACGCGCTGTCCCAGCGGGGCGAGTTGTCCATGCCGGACTCCCACCCGTGATACAGCGTGATCCGGCCGCGGCTGTCCTGATCGCGGCACTCGGCCAGCCAGCGATGCCAGCGCACCAGATCGCCCCAGCGCCGGTCCAGGAACGTCGCGGCGACCGCACGCGTGGAGCGGCCCCGGCTGCGCGCATGGTCGAGGATGCGCTGCACGGCGATCGCGTGCACCGGAGGTTGGGTGATGCCGGACGTGTGCCGGATCCGCGGCGCGTTGGCCGCGAGCGCCGACGTGGCCCAGCGGGCCGGCCCGGGAAAATACCCGTCGACGCCGTTGGCGAACACGATGTGCGGGATCATCCCGTTGCGCCACTGCGCCGACAGCAGCGTGTCGAGTTCGACGACGGCGCGCTCGACGCTCAGGGGAGCCAGCCCGATCGCCACGAAGGCGGCGTCCCAGCTCCACATGTGCGGGTAGAGCAGCGGCGCGGCAGTGGTCATCACACCCAGGTCGTTACCGCGCAGCAGGTAGGCGGCGCGCGCGGCGAGCTGGGTCGGGGCGAAGCTGGGATCGGGAGGCATCCGTACCATGATGCGACTCGAGGGCAAGTCGCGCAGGTCGGTGGGGGCTCGGTAACGTCTCGGGGGTGCCGACCGCGCTGATCACCGGGGCGGGCGGCGGCATCGGTTCGGCCACTGCCGCCGCGCTCGCCCCCACCCACACGCTGCTGCTGGCCGGGCGCCCGTCAGCTCACCTCGACGAACTCGCCGAACGGTTGGGCGCACCGACCTGGCCACTCGATCTCACCGATGCGGATTCGATCGAGGCCAGTTCCGAGGTGCTCGCCGAACTCGACGTGCTCGTCCACAACGCGGGTGTGCTCTACCCGGGCCGCGTCGGTGAATCCAGTGCCGAGGAGTGGCGCGCGTCGTTCGAGGTCAACGTCACCGGGGCCGTCGCGTTGACGCTGGCTCTGCTACCGGCGCTGCGCGCGGCCCGCGGCCATGTAGTGTTCATCAATTCCGGTGCGGGACGGACGGTTTCGGCAGGCATGGCGTCCTACTCGGCGAGCAAGTTCGCCCTGCGTGCCTTCGCCGACTCGCTACGCGCCGACGAGCCGTCGCTGCGCGTCACCTCGATCTTCCCGGGCCGTACCGACTCCGAGATGCAGCGTGAGCTCGTCGCCTACGAGGGCAAGGAGTACGACCCGGGGCGCTTCCTGCGGCCGGAGACCGTCGCCGGCCTGGTCGCCAACGCCGTGACCACCCCGCCGGACGGGCACGTGCACGAGATCGTGGTCCGCCCCGGCTGATCAGACGACGATGTTGACCAGTCGGCCGGGCACGACGATGACCTTCTTCGGCGTCGCGCCCGCCACGAAGGCCTGCACCTTCTCGTCGGCCAGGGCCGCGGCCTCGAGCGCCGCCTTGTCGGCGTCGGCGGCGACGGTGATCTTGCTGCGCACCTTGCCGTTGACCTGAACCGGGAACTCGATGGTGTCGTCGACCAGGTATTGCGGGTCGGCAACCGGGAACGGTCCGTGCGCCAGTGACGTGTCGTGGCCCAACCGCTTCCACAGCTCCTCGGCCAGGTGCGGTGCCAGCGGCGCCACCATCAGCACGAGCGGTTCGATCGCGGCCCGCGCCGAAACACCTTCCTTGGTGAGGTAGTTGGTGTACTCGATGAGTTTCGCCGCCGCGGTGTTGTTGCGAAGGGCGGCATAGTCTTCGGTGACACCGGCGATCGTGCGGTGCAGGATCCGCAGCGTCTGCTCGTCGAGGGCCTCGTGTGCGGCCACGCGCACGGCGCCGGTGGTCTCGTCGACCACCACCCGCCACACGCGCTGCAGGAACCGGTGCGCGCCGATGACATCCTTGGTCGCCCACGGGCGCGACGCCTCGAGCGGACCCATCGACATCTCGTAGACCCGCAGTGTGTCGGCCCCGTAGTTGTCACAGATCTCGTCGGGCGACACCGAGTTCTTGAGGCTCTTGCCGATCTTGCCGAACTCCTGGTTGACCTCGATTTCGCCGTCGGGTCCGGGCCAGTAGAACTTCCCTTCGCGCTCAACGACTTCCGCGGCGGGCACATAGGAGCCGCGCGAGTCGGTGTAGGCGAAGGCCTGGATGTAGCCCTGGTTGACCAGACGCCGATAGGGTTCGCGAGACGACACGTGGCCCAGGTCGTAGAGCACCTTGTGCCAGAACCGCGAGTACAGCAGGTGCAACACGGCGTGCTCCACGCCGCCGACATAGAGGTCGACACCGCCCGGATCGTCCGGCCCGTGCTCGGCCGGGCGCGGGCCCATCCAGTAGGCCTCGTTCTCCTTGGCGCACAGCTCTTCTGAGTTGTGCGGGTCGGTGTAGCGCAGCTCGTACCACGAGCTGCCCGCCCACTGCGGCATCACGTTGGTGTCGCGCGTGTAGGTCTGCAGACCATCGCCGAGATCAAGCTCGACGTGTACCCATTCGGTCGCCTTGTTCAGCGGCGGCGACGGCTCGCTGTCGGCGTCGTCGGGATCGAACAGCACCGGCGAGTAGTCCGGCACGTCCGGAAGCTCGACGGGCAGAGCCGATTCCGGCAGCGGATGAGCACGGCCGTCGGCGTCGTAGACGATCGGGAACGGCTCGCCCCAGTACCGCTGCCGGGCGAACAGCCAGTCGCGCAGCTTGTACTCGATGCGGCGCTGGCCGTGGCCTTCTGCCTCCAGCCGGTCGATCATGGCGGCCTTGGCCGCTTCGACGTCGAGACCGTCCAGATAGCCGGAGTTGACCATCGTTCCGTCACCGCTGTACGCGGCCTCCGAGATATCGCCGCCCGCAACGACTTCGACGATCGGCAAGCCGAACTGCTTGGCGAAGTCCCAGTCCCGCTGATCGCCGCCGGGCACCGCCATGATGGCGCCGGTGCCGTAGCCGGCCAGCACGTAGTCGGCGATGAAAACCGGAATCTGTTTGCCGTCGGCGGGATTGGTGGCACAGGCGCCGAGGAACACGCCCGTCTTGGTCTTGTTCTCCTGGCGTTCCAGGTCCGACTTGGCCGCGATGTCGGCCCGGTATGCCGCGACGGCCTCGCGCGGCGACGCCGCCGAATACGTCCAGCGTTCGTCGGTGCCGTCCGGCCACGCGTCGGCGACCAGCGCATCGACCAGATCGTGCTCGGGTGCCAGCACCACATACGTCGCGCCGAACAACGTGTCCGGGCGCGTCGTGAACACCTCGATGTTGCCTGCGTCGGTCGCGAACAGCACGTTGGCGCCCGTCGAGCGGCCGATCCAGTTGCGCTGCATGGTCTTGACCTTGTCCGGCCAATCCAGCACATCGAGATCTTCGAGCAGCCGGTCGGAGTAGGCGGTGATCCGCATCATCCACTGCCGCAACCGCTTCCGGAACACCGGGAAGTTGCCGCGGTCGCTGCGGCCGTCGGACGTGACCTCCTCGTTGGCCAGCACGGTGCCGAGCCCCGGACACCAGTTGACCATCGAATCCGCGCGGTAGACCAGCCGGTAACCGTCGATCACGTCGGCGCGGCCCGCCGCGTCGAGATCTCGCCAGTTCCTGCCGTCGCCGAGTGTCCTTGTTCCCGAATCGAATTCGGCGATCAGTTCACTGATGGGGCGGGCCCGGTTCAGATCGCGATCGAACCAGGCGTTGTAGATCTGCAAGAAGATCCACTGCGTCCACTTGTAGAAGTCGACGTCGGTGGTGGAGAAGCTGCGCCGCGAATCGTGGCCGAGCCCCAGGCGCCCCAGCTGCCTGCGGAAGTTGACGATGTTGGCCTCGGTGCGCGTGCGCGGATGCGTGCCGGTCTGCACCGCGTACTGCTCGGCGGGCAGACCGAACGCGTCGAAGCCCAGCGCGTGCAGCACGTTGCGGCCCGTCATGCGGTAGTAGCGGGCATAGACGTCGGTCGCGATGTAACCGAGCGGGTGGCCGACGTGCAGCCCCTCACCGGACGGGTACGGGAACATGTCCTGCACGAACATCTTGTCGGCGGGCACGTCGGAGCCGTCGGCCGGGGCGAGTGAGCCCACGGGGTTGGCAACGTTGAAGGTGCCCAACTCCGCCCAGGTGTGCTGCCAGTCACGTTCGATCTGCCCGGCCAGCTCCGCGGTGTAGCGGTGCTGCGGGGTGTCCCCCTCGGGCCCTGACTGCGTGGTTGCGGGTTCGGTCACGCCCAACAGGGTATAAGGCCACGATTCGGACGGTTTAGCCAGCTCACCACGCTTCTGCCCGGCCGAACGGCACGGCTTGGTATCGGTTGCGTCGCAACCATGTCAGGGCTTGATTCCAGGTCGGTTGCGCATCTGGTGACCGGGTCGGTGGCGTGGATACAGTCGGCGCCTGACGAGGGGCAGCAAATCGCCCCGGACCGTTGGGGAAGGACCGAACAATGATCGAGAGTGCCCGCCGCTGGCGGGTTCTGGCAGCAGGAGCGGCCGTCGGCCTGGCAGGGGTCGTCGGCCTCGCGGGGAACACCGCGTCAGCCGAACCCTTGTTTCCTCTTCCGCCCGGCCCCGCTGCGCCGAGCCCGGCGACGGTGACCCAGACCGTGACCGTGGCCCCGGCTGCCGCACCGGTCGCACCCGCCGCCGCCGGCGCGATCCCCGCCGCGCCGGCACCGGTAGCAGTGCCCGTCGCGGCACCGCAGACCATCACGCCGGCGTCCTCGGGCACTCTCGCCGAATTCTTCAAGGCCAAGGGCGTCAAGATGGAGCCCCAGGTCAGCCACGATTTCAGGGCGCTGAACATCGTGCTGCCACTGCCTGCGGGCTGGACGAAGGTGCCCGACCCGAACGTGCCCGACGCCTTCGCGGTCATCGCCGACCGCACGAGCACCGACCTCTACACGCCCAATGCACAGGTCGTGGTCTACAAGCTGGTCGGCAACTTCGACCCGAAGGAAGCCATCAGCCACGGATACATCGACAGCCAGCAGCAGCTGGGCTGGCGGACCACCGACATGTCGCTCGCCGACTTCAACGGTTTCCCGTCGGCGTTCATCGAAGGTAGCTACAACTCGGGCAGCCAGATGCTCAACACGTCGCGCCGACACGTCATCGCGACGTCCGGGCCCGACCGGTACCTGGTGTCGCTCTCGGTCAACTACTCGGCCGCCAACCAGGGCGTATCGGCTTCCGCTGAGGCGGCCGACGCGATCGTTTCCGGGTTCCGGGTGGGCGCACCCGCACCCGCCGCACCACCGGCGCCCGCCCCGGCTGCACCGCCCGCAGCCCCCGGGCTGCCGGGTTTGCCGCAGCTCCTGGGGGCGCCGAGCTAGGCCCGTCGGCCGGGCCGAAGGTTGCGGCCCGGCCCCACGGAATCGGCGCGCGCCTCGTATTGTGTGGCGCATGCTGATCGCCGCGCTGCTGTGTCTGAGCGCCGCCGTCGTCGTCGGCGTCCTGGGGCTGTGGTTGTTGTCCAGGCCGCGCACCGGGGACCCCGTGCGCAACGTGTTGCGGGCGGTCGCCCCCACTCAGCTCGCCGCCGCGGTGATGCTCGCGGCGGGTGGCGCGGCCGCCCTGGCCGCGGCCCCGAAGACCGGCCTGATGGTCGTCGTGGTGTGCATCATCGGCGCGATCGCGACCGTGGCCGCCGGGTGCTGGCAGAGCGCAAAGGCCGTCGCGCGCAGCGAGGCGAGCGCGGGCTCCGGGGCGAGCTGTGCCGGCTCGTGCGCAAGCTGCACACTGTCGTGCAAATAGGGCCGCGCAAATAGTCAGTTTCGGCTGACGTCGATCGGGTGCGTCGCGAGCAGCGACGTCGGCAACGGCTGACGCCGCAGCACGCGGCCCCACAGGTCCACCCGCGGCTCGATCAACACGTCGGACGGCAACGCCGACAACACGATCCAGTCGTCGCGCTCGATCTCACCGTCGAGCTGACCGATGGTCCAACCCGAGTAACCGGCGAAGATCCGCACGCCCTCGAGCATCGGCGCCAGATTGTCGGGCTCGGCGTCGAGGTCCACCATCACGATCCGGCCCTGGACATGCCGCAGCCCGGGCACGCCGTCGGCCTGCATGCCGACCCGCAACGTCGCCAGGCACAGCGCCGAATCCCGCTTGACCGGGCCGCCGATGAACATCGTCTTGGGTTTGGTAGTGAGCTTGGCCCACTGCGGCAGCACGTTGTAGACCGCGGTTTCGGAGGGCCGGTTGAGGATCACTCCGAGCGTGCCACCGGCGTTGTGCTCGACGATGTAGATGACGGTGCGGCGGAACGTCGGCTCGAGCAGATCGGTGTTGGCGAGCAGGAGGGTTCCCGGTCGGACGCGGTGCGCCGCAGGAGCGATGAAATCCTCCGGGTCCTCTGACTGCGCCACTCGTACATCATGGCACCAGCGCCGCCGCGACGTGGCTAACAATCGCAGGCGTGGCCGGAATTCTGCGGCCAATCTCGCTCCTCGCGTGTCCGGCGAACTTTGTACTGTGGAGCGGGTTGCCGATTGCCTACCGAATGCTCTGTGCAAACCCTCCCGAACAGGACGTGATTTCCGTGGTCGACGCTCGCGCGCCCATCGCCCTCTGGCGGTCGCTGCGGGGTATGACGGAGTTCCGGCGGCTGCTGGAACTGCGCGCGGTCAGCCAGTTCGGTGACGGCCTGTTCCAGGCCGCGCTGGCCGGCGCCATCCTGTTCAACCCGGAGCGCGAGGCCGAGCCGTGGGCGATCGCCGCGGCGTTCGCGGTGCTGTTCCTTCCGTACTCGTTGTTGGGACCTTTTGCCGGCGCGCTGCTGGACCGCTGGGACCGGCGGCTGGTGATGATCGGCGCCAACCTGGGCCGGTTGCTGCTGGTCTTGCTGGTCGGGGTGCTGCTGGCGTTCGGGGTGAGCGACGTGCCGATCCTGTGCGGCGCGCTGATCGTCAACGGATTCACCCGGTTCGTCTCCTCGGGTCTGTCGGCGGCGTTGCCCGACGTCGTGCCGCCGGGGCAGGTGGTGACGATGAATGCGGTCGCGAGCGCGACCGGTGCCCTCGCGGCGTTCCTCGGAGCCAACTTCATGTTGTTGCCGCGCTGGGTGTTCGGGGCGGGTGACGCCGGTGCGTCGGTGATCATCTTCATCGTCCTGGTGCCCGTCGCCCTGGCGTTGTGGTTGTCGGTGCGGTTCGGGCCGCACGTGCTCGGCCCGCACGAGAGCAAACGCGCGATCCACGGCTCGGCCGCCTATGCCGTGGCCACCGGCTGGCTACACGGCGCCCGCACCGTGCTCGCCGTGCGCACAGTCGCCGGAACCCTGGCCGGGCTCGCCGCCCATCGCATGGCGTTCGGCATCAACACGCTGCTGGTGCTCGTGATCGTCCGCCACGCCGACACCCCGGCCGAGGTGGCCGGGTTGGGTCTCGGCACCGCCGTGGTGTTCGTCGCGGCCACCGGCACCGGATCGTTTCTCGCGACGCTGGCCGCGCCCGCGGTCATCGCCCGCCTGGGCCGGTACGCAACGGCCAACTGGGCGTTGGCATTTGCCGCGGTGGTCCAGATGGTCGCGATCGGCCTGGACCTGCCGGTGATGCTGGTGTGCGGGTTCCTGCTCGGTGCGGCCGGGCAGCTGGTGAAGCTGTGCGCCGATTCGGCCATGCAGCTCGATGTCGACGACGCGCTGCGCGGCCACGTGTTCACCGTGCAGGACGCGCTGTTCTGGATGTCGTTCATCGCCGCGATCGCCGGGTCGGCGGTGTTCATCCCGTCTGACGGCCAGACGCCCGGTCTGGTGGCGACGGGGTCGGTGATCTACCTGGCCGGCCTCGTCGTGCATGCGATGGTGGCCTCGCCGCGGCGGATCCAGCCGCCCGTCTAAGGTGACCGGCATGTCGACTGCCGAGGCCATCGTGGCCGATCTGCGGGCCGAAAGCGACGAGCTGGACACGCTTGTGGCCGATCTGCCCGATTCCGGTTGGGCCACCGCGACCCCGGCGCCCGGCTGGACCATCGCGCATCAGATCGCGCATCTGCTGTGGACCGACCGGGTGTCTTTGATCGCGATCACCGACGAGCCGGGCTTCAACGACCTGCTCGCGGAGGCGATGAAGAATCCGACGGGCTTCGTCGACGCGGGTGCCGAGGAACTCGCACTCACGCCGCCGGGCCGGTTGCTGGCCGACTGGCGCGAGACCCGCGGGCGGCTGCACGACGAACTGCTCCGTGTCGCCGACGGCCGCAAGCTGCCGTGGTTCGGTCCGCCGATGAGCGCGGCGTCGATGGCGACAGCCCGGATGATGGAGACCTGGGCACACGGGCTCGATGTCGCCGACGCGCTCGGTGTCCGCAGGCCCGCCACCGCGCGGCTGCGCTCGATCGCCCACATCGGGGTTCGCACACGGGATTTCGCGTTCACCGTCAACGGACTGACGCCGCCTGCCGAGCCGTTCCGCGTCGAGCTGCGCGCACCCGACGGCTCGATGTGGGCGTGGGGTCCAGAAGACGCCGCACAGCGGGTGACGGGTGCGGCCGAGGCCTTCTGCATGCTGGTCACGCAGCGCCGGACGCCGTCGGAGTTGGACGTGACGGCCGACGGCGCCGACGCCGCGAAGTGGCTGACGATCGCGCAGGCATTCGCGGGACCGCCGGGAGCCGGCCGGGGGTGAGTGCCCGCTCGTGACGGTGTGAGCGACACCTTTTGTACGGATCTGCGCGGCGTGTCGCGTACAAACACGGTCGCTCGCGGTGCGGGGTGACGCGTTAGGACACCGAGTCGGCGCGGCCGTCGCCGTCGGTGTCGGCGAGCTTGAGGTCCCACCGGCCATCGCCGTCGGTGTCGACGTGCGCGAACTCACCGGCCAGCACGCGATCGGCGAGCCCGTCGCCGTCGGTATCGAGCAGGCGGTCGTCGGTCGCGCCGTCGCGGTCGAAATCGACCGTGGGCCCGCCGGTCTGTTCGACCCCGTCCAAGCCGAACCACCGCACCTGCCCGGACCGGTCGACGCTCACCGCCCAGACGCCCGACCCGTCGTCGGTGAAATAGCTTTCGGCCGTGCCGTCGTCGTCGATGTCGCGCACCGCGTGCTCGGCCAGCCCGTCGCCGTCGAGATCGGCCATCACGTCGTCGACGCGGCCGTCACCGTCGAGATCCAGGCCGATCCCGTCGAACACGCCGTCGCCGTCGAGATCGACATCGGGCTCGCGCGTCCACATGGTCGCCGAGCCGTCGGGGTCACCCAGGCAGTACTCCATGTCTGATCAGACGCACGATCAGCCCCTCGCGTTCCACCACTTCAGCAATTCGTCGACGGCCTCGTCCCGAGTCAGCGGGCCCCGTTCGAGGCGCAGTTCCTTGAGGTGGCGCCAGGCCTCGCCGATCTGCGGGCCGGCGGGGATGCCGAGGATCTCCATGATCTCGTTGCCGTCGAGGTCCGGGCGAACCCGCTGGAGGTCTTCCTTCGCCGCGAGCTCGGCGATGCGGTTCTCCAGGTCGTCGTAATTGGCCTGCAGGCGTGCGGCCCGGCGCTTGTTGCGGGTCGTGCAGTCCGCGCGGACCAGCTTGTGCAACCGGCCCAGCAGCGGACCGGCATCGGTCACATAGCGGCGCACGGCCGAGTCGGTCCACTTGCCGTCCCCGTAGCCGTGGAACCGCAGATGCAGATACACCAACTGCGATACGTCGTCGACCATCTGCTTGGAGTACTTCAGCGCCCGCATGCGCTTGCGGGCCATCTTCGCGCCGACCACCTCGTGATGGTGAAAGCTCACCCCGCCGTCGGATTCGTGCTTGCGGGTCGCGGGCTTGCCGATGTCGTGCAGCAGCGCGGCCCAGCGCAACACCAGATCGGGACCCTCGTCCTCGAGATCCATCGCCTGGCGCAGCACCGTGAGCGAATGCCAGTACACGTCCTTGTGCTGGTGATGTTCGTCGATGGCCATGCGCATGTCGCCGACCTCGGGCAGCACGACCGCGCCCATGCCGGTCTGCACCATCAGGTCGATGCCCGCCACCGGGTCGGCGCCCAACAGCAGCTTGTCGAGTTCGGCCGCGACGCGCTCGACGGTGATGCGCTCGAGCTGCGGAGCCATCTCCAGCAGCGCCTCGAGCACACGCGGCGCGACACCGAATCCCAGTTGCGAGACGAACCGGGCCGCACGCAGCATCCGCAGCGGATCGTCACCGAACGACACCTCGGGGGCGGACGGCGTGTCGAGGATCTTGTCGCGGGCCGCCGCCAAACCGCCGAGGGGATCGTGGAATTCGCCTGGACCGTCGGGCGTGATGCGCACCGCCATGGCGTTGACCGTGAAGTCGCGCCGGACGAGATCGTCGTGCAGGTTGTCCCCGAACTCCACGGTCGGGTTGCGCGACACCTGGTCGTAGCTGTCGGCGCGGAACGTCGTGATCTCCAGGCGGTCGTCGCCGAGGCCGGCGCCGATCGTCCCGAACTGGATGCCGGTGTCCCACAACGCGTCGGCCCAGGGGCGCAGGAACTTCTGCATCTGCTCGGGCCGGGCGTCGGTCGTGAAGTCCAGATCGCTCGTGTCGGTCAGCCGGCCGAGCAACGCGTCGCGCACACTGCCGCCCACGAGGTAGAGCTCGTGGCCCGCGGCAGCGAACACTGCACCGAGCCCGCGCAGCACGTCGGCGCGGCGGTTCAGCGCGACGAGCGCGCCGGCCAGCAGTTCGGCATCAGCAGGAGCAGCTTCGGGCACGTTCGATGAGCCTAATGCGCGCGGTGCGCTCGCTACCGGCGAGTGTGGCAGGAGCCGACCGTCGTGGCAGCTACTATCGCTTGGGTGTCGGACGGCGAACAGGCCAAACCACGACGGCGCCGGGGTCGGCGCCGCGGCCAACGCCGCGCACAACGGGCCGCGGGCCCACCGGCCGCGAGTGCCGAGCATCACACCGCGCAGCCCAGCGAACCCGCCACCGACCAGAGCCAGAAGCCCGCGGCCACGCCGACGCCGCGGGATCAGTCGAAGCAACGGAAGTCGCGGCCGCGGCGCCCACCGGACCGGTTGCGGACCGTGCACGAGACATCGGCAGGCGGGCTGGTCATCGACGGGATCGACGGGCCCAAGGACACTCAGGTGGCGGCGCTGATCGGCCGGGTCGACCGCCGGGGCCGCATGCTGTGGTCGCTGCCCAAAGGGCACATCGAACTCGGCGAGACGGCCGAGCAGACCGCGATCCGCGAGGTCGCCGAGGAGACCGGCATCCAGGGCAGCGTGCTGGCCGCGCTCGGCAGCATCGACTACTGGTTCGTCACCGAGGGCCGCCGGGTGCACAAGACCGTGCATCACTATCTGATGCGATTCCTCGGCGGCGAACTGTCCGACGACGACGTCGAAGTGACCGAAGTCGCCTGGGTGCCGCTACGCGAACTGCCGTCGCGGCTCGCCTACGCCGACGAGCGCAGGCTGGCCGAGGTGGCCGGCGAGCTGATCGACAAACTGCACACGGACGGGCCGGCAGCCCTGCCGCCACTGCCCCGTAGCGCGCCGCGGCGACGCGCCCAGACGCACTCACACACCCGCAATCATCGCCGCGACGAACCCCAGCCCCGCCGGCGCGCGAACGGATGCGGACAAGGACCGTGACCGCCGCCGCGGCGATGCACCGGTGGCCCTCGACCGTGGCGCGCATAGTGCTGGTCGTGGCGTTGCTGTCGCTGTTCGTCATGCTGTCGCCGGCTCAGCTCCCGCGCGCCACCGCGGGCGAGCCGGGCGCAACGCCGTTCCTGCAGATCCGCATCGACCGGGTCACGCCGGACGTCGTCACGACCACGAGCGAATCCGTCCTCACGGTCAGCGGCGTCGTGCTCAACGTCGGCGACCGTCCGGTGCGCGACGTCGTGATCCGCATGGAACATGCGCGGGCCGTCACGTCGTCCACCGAGCTGCGGACCGATCTGACCGGTGATCTCGACCAGTTCGAGCCGGTCGCCGATTTCATCACCGTGGCGCCCGAGATGCAGCGCGGCCAGACGGTTCCGTTCACGCTGTCCTATCCACTGCGCGCGTCCGGACAATCGCTGCACATCGACCGGCCCGGGGTATATCCCGTGCTGGTCAACGTCAACGGCACACCCGACTACGGGGCACCCGCGCGCCTCGACGACGCGCGCTTCCTGCTGCCGGTGCTCGGCGTGCCACCGGCCGATTCGTCGGCGACGGCGTCGGCCGCGGACACGCTGAACTCGGTGGTGCCACCGGACACGTCGAACCCGGTCCGGCTGACCATGTTGTGGCCGCTGGCCGACCGGCCGAGGCTCGCGGCGGGTGCACCGGGCGGCACCACGCCGGTGCGGCTGATCGACGACGATCTGGCGACATCGCTGGCACCCGGCGGCCGGCTCGACACACTGCTGTCGGCGATCGACTTCGCGACCGGCCCGACCGTGGACCCGTCGGGGCAGGTCCGCAGCGCGCTGTGCCTGGCCGTCGACCCCGATCTGCTCGTCACGGTCAACGCGATGACCGGCGGCTACGTCGTCAACGAGGGACCGGACGCCGGGCCGGCCACCCCGACCCGGCCGGGCACCGGTCAGGAAGCGGCCGTGGGCTGGCTGAACCGCCTGCGGGGCCTGGCTCAGCGCATGTGCGTCGCGCCCACCACCTACGCCCAGGCCGATCTCGCGGCCCTGCACCGGGTCGGCGATGCGGGCCTGAGCGCCACCGCCACCAACGGGGCAGGCGACATCGTCGACCAGATCCTGGGCGTGACCTCGACGCGCGGCGCGAGCCTCGTCGCCGACGGCCCGCTCACCGGGCCGGCCGTCGACCTGCTCACCGCACAGGGGCAGACCGTCGCCGTCGCGGCCGCACACATCACCGCGCAGGACGCCGCGACCGGCACACCCGAGACCGCCGACGTGACCCCGGTGCGCTACTCCCCCAGCCTGGTGGCGGCCGGCTTCGATCCCGCGGTCGGTGCCGCGCTGGCCGGTGCGGGTACCGATCCCGTCGCGCCGTCGTATCTGGATCCCTCGCTCGACATCCCGGTCCGGCACGACTCGCAGACCGCGCGGCGCCAGGACGCGCTCGGTGCGCTCATGTGGCGGGGCCTGACACCGGACATCCAGCCGCGGACCCAGATCCTGATGCCTCCGCTCGTGTGGAGTCTGCATCCCGACGACGCGCAGGCGATCCTCACCGCCGTCGCCACCACGATCCACGCCGGGCTCGCGGTGCCGCGGCCACTCACCGCCGTGATCGCCGACGGCGACGCCGTGCCGGGCATTCCGGTGGAACCCCTGCCGGCCGAGTCGCTGGGCAACCCGCGCAGCCGTATCGACGACGCGATCACCGGCGGCATCGCCGCGGTCATCGGACGGTTGTGGGGTCTGACGGCGGCGCTGACCACCGACGAGCGCACCGGGCTGACCGGTGTGCAGTACACCGCGCCGCTGCGCGAGGACATGCTGCGCGCGTTGAGCCAGTCGGTGCCGCCCGAGGCGCGCAACGGTTTGGCGCAGCAACGTCTGGCCACCGTGTCGGGCAGCGTCGACGACATGTTCGGCGCCGTCACGATCGTCAACCCCGGCGGCGCCTACACCCTGGCCACCGAACGCAGTCCGTTGCCGCTTGCACTGCGCAACGATCTCCCGGTGCCGGTCCGGGTGCGGCTTCAGGTCGACGCGCCACCCGGCATGACCGTGACGGACATGGGCGAGATCGTGCTGCCGCCCGGCTATCTGCCGTTGCGAGTGCCGATCGAGGTGCATTTCACCCAGCGCGTCGCGGTCGACGTCGCGCTGCAGACCGCCGACGGCATACCACTCGGCGAGCCGGTGCGGTTGTCGGTGCATTCCAACGCCTACGGCAAGCTGCTGTTCTTCATCACGTTGTCGGCGGGCGCGGTGCTGGTGCTGCTGGCCGGGCGGCGGCTGTGGCACCGCTTCCGCGGCCAGCCCGACCCCGCCGATCTCACGCCTCCCGGTGAACATCCCGATCCCATCGAAGTGGCGATGGCGTTCAGCCGCGAGGACACGCCGGACGGCCGGCGATGACAGCGCCCCACCCACGCGCCGGGCGGCCCGTCACCCCGATGGGCCCTCCCCCGGCCCGCCCCCCTGCCGTCCGGCCGGCCGGCCCGCCGCGCATACCGCGGGGCCCGGGTCCGCGGCGCCGGGCCGGGCGGCCCGAACTGTCCGACGCCGCCGTGGTGTCGCGGTCGTGGGGCATGGCGTTCGCGACCCTGATCTCGCGGATCACCGGGTTCTTCCGCATCGTGCTGCTCGCGGCGATTCTCGGTGCGGCGCTGTCGAGTGCGTTCTCGGTGGCCAATCAGCTGCCCAACATGGTGGCCGCGCTGGTCCTCGAGGCCACGTTCACCGCGATCTTCGTGCCGGTGCTGGCCCGGGCCGAGCGCGACGACGCCGATGGCGGAACGGCTTTCATCAGGCGGTTGGTGACGCTCGCGACCGCGGTGCTGCTGGCCGCGACGGTGCTGTCGGTGGCCTGCGCGCCGCTTCTGGTGCGCGTGATGCTGGGCAGCGACCCCCAGGTCAACAATCCGCTGACCGTGGCGTTCGCCTACCTGCTGCTGCCGCAGGTGTTGTTCTACGGGCTGACGTCGGTGTTCGGCGCAATCCTCAACACGCGCAACGTGTTCGGGCCGCCGGCGTGGGCCCCGGTGCTCAACAACGTCGTCGCCATCGTCACGCTCGGCCTGTATGTGCTCGTCCCCGGCGAACTCTCGCTCGACCCGGTCGAGATGGGTAACGCCAAACTTCTGGTACTCGGGATCGGCACGACGTTGGGCGTGGTCGCCCAGACCGCGGTGCTGCTGGTCGCGATCCGCGCCGAACGGGTCAGCCTGCGGCCGCTGTGGGGCTTCGACGACCGGCTCAAGAAGTTCGGCGGCATGGCCGCCGCGATGGTGCTCTACGTCGTCATCAGCCAGATCGGGCTGATCGTCGGCAACCAGATCGCGAGCTCGGCGGCGGCGTCCGGTCCCGCGATCTACAACTACACCTGGCTCGTGCTGCAGCTGCCGTTCGGGATGATCGGCGTCACCGTCCTCACGGTCGTGATGCCCCGGCTGAGCCGCAACGCCGCCGCCAACAACACCCCGGCGGTGCTCGCCGACCTGTCGCTGGCAACCCGGCTCACGATGGTCACGCTGATTCCGATCGTCGCGATGATGACCGTCGGCGGGCCGGCGATCGGCAGCGCGTTGTTCGCCTACGGGAACTTCGGGGAGGCCGACGCCGGGTACCTCGGCATGGCGATCACGCTGTCGGCCTTCACGCTGATCCCCTACGCGCTCGTGCTCTTGCAGCTGCGGGTGTTCTACGCGCGCGAACAACCGTGGACGCCGATCATCATCATCGTCGTCATCACCGTCGTGAAGATCGCGGCATCGATCGCCGCGCCCGCGCTCGCCGACAATCCGGAGATGGTCGCGGGCTACCTGGGCCTGGCGAACGGGCTGGGCTGGGTCGCCGGGGCAATCGTCGGCCATGTGCTGCTGCGAGCCAACCTGGACCCGCCGGGTGGGCGGCTGATCGGCCTGCCGGTCGTCCGCACCATCCTGGTGACCATCACCGCGTCGTTGATCGCCGGCCTGGTGGCACAGGTGGCCGATCAGCTGCTCGGCCTGGAATCCCTCACCGCGCACTGGGGTGCGGCGGGGTCGCTCCTGCGGCTCGTGGCCCTGGGCCTGATCATGGTGCCGATCATCGCGGGAGTGCTGATCGCGGCGAAGGTACCCGAGGCGCAATCGGCGCTCGCGGCGGTCCGTCGCCGCTTGGGCAACCGGCGCGGCGCCCCGGCCGGCCACCCCGAAAAGGTAGCCGTGCAAACTATTCGACGGCCCGTCCAGCCACGCCCGCCTGGTCCCGTCACGTACCCTGATCAGAGGAATTCTTCTCCCCACCGGTGGCCGCCAACGCCGGCGGCCGGTTGGGGTGGGGCTCCGGCCTCCGTTGCCGGAGCGGGGACTCGGAAAGGATCACCGGTGACCGACGAATCTGCGGGCGGCCCGGCACTTGAGGGGACCGCGACGACCAAGCTGCCCCGTCCTGCCCCCGATGACTTCCAGCCGGACGTGCCGGCTGGGGAGAATGCGCCGTCCGACGACACCGTGACCATCTCGAACGGCTCGACCTCGGGCCGACCGCCCGCCGACTACGGCGGCGATCCCACCCGGGAACCGATCTCGTTCGCCCCGCCGCGTGAGCCCGCCGTCGAATCGGCCACCGCCGGGGAGGACATGCACCTGATTCCGGGTGCCACCATCGCCGACGGCCGCTACCGGCTGCTGGTGTTCCACGGCGGCCCGCCGAATCTGCAGTTCTGGCAGGCGCTGGACACCGCGCTCGACCGCCAGGTGGCGCTGACCTTCGTCGACCCCGAGGCCACGATGCCCGACTCCGAGGTGTCCGACATCCTCTCGCGCACACTCAAGCTGAGTCGTATCGACGTGCCCGGTATCGCGCGCGTGCTCGATGTGGCCCACAGCGGCTCCGGCGGCTTGATCGTCTCCGAGTGGATTCGGGGCGGCTCACTGGCCGAGGTCGCCGACACGTCCCCGTCGCCGATCGGTGGCGCGCGGGCCATCCAGTCGCTGGCCGCGGCCGCCGAGGCGGCCCACCGCGCCGGTGTCGCGCTGTCGATCGACCATCCCAGCCGGGTGCGGGTCAGCATCGAGGGCGACGTCGCGCTGGCGTTCCCGGCCACCCTGCCCGACGCGACGCCCGACGACGACATCCGCGGTATCGGGGCCGCGCTCTACGCACTGCTGGTCAATCGCTGGCCGCTGCCCGAGACCGGGGCGCGCAGCGGTTTGGAGCCCGCCGCGCTCGACTCCGCCGGCCAGCCCGTCGAGCCCCGCGCGATCGACCGTGACATTCCGTTCCAGATCTCGGCCGCCGCCGCGCGTGCGGTCCAGCCCGGCGGCGGCATCCGCAGCGCCCCCACTCTGCTGAACCTGCTGCAGCAGGCCACCGCGATCGCCGACCGCACCGAGCTGATCGACTCGGTCGACGAGCAGCAGCCGCCGCCACCGGTGCGCAGCCCGCATGCCGACGATGCCGACGCGCAGGCCCGGCGCAAGAAGGGCCTCATGGTCGGCCTCGCGGCCGGCGCGGCGATCATCATCGTCGCGCTCGTGGTGATGGCCACGATCCTCAGCCGCATCTTCGGCGATGTCGGCGGCGGGCTCGACAAGGACGAGCTCGGCCTCAACGCGCCCACCTCGGCCACCGAATCCGAGAACGGCGGCACCGCGACCGGCAGCACCGTGAAACCCGTTCGGGCGACGGTGTTTTCACCGGAGGGCGAGGCCGACTCGCCGAGTCAGGCCGGGCTCGCGATCGACGGCAGCACCAGCACGATGTGGGCCACCGACACCTACTCCGACCCGGCCCCGTTTCCCGGTTTCAAGAACGGCGTCGGCCTGTTGCTGCAGTTGCCGCAGCCCACGGTGGTCGGCGAGGTGACCCTCGACATCACGAGTACCGGCACGTCGGTGCAGATCCGCTCGGCCGACAGCGCGTCGCCGTCGTCCCTGTCCGACACCACCGAGCTGACCCCGCCGACGCCGCTCAAGCCCGGCTCCAACACCATCTCGGTGGAGAAGGCCGACGCGACGCAGTACGTGCTGGTGTGGATCTCGACGCTGGGCACGGTCGACGGCAAGAGCCGCAGCGACATCTCCGAGATCACCATCAAGGCGGCGTCCTGACGGTTCATCCCCAGCCGGGCGGCGCCTCTGAGCAGGCGTGACGACCGTCGGGACAAACAAGTGTCCGAAGTGGGTCCCGGCACCGTTTAGGTTCGGCATGTGGGAAGGTTCGGGGGAGCCAGCGAGTTTGCGGGGCCGGTGAATGGCCGCTCCGATGCCGAGTTGCTCGCCGCCCACGTCGCCGGGGATCGCTACGCCTTCGAGGAGCTGGTGCTGCGGCATCATCGGCAGCTGCGCCGGCTGGCGTACCTGACGAGCCGCCACCACGACGATGCCGACGATGCCGTGCAAGACGCGCTGCTGTCGGCGCACCGCACCGCGGCGTCGTTCCGGTTCGACTCATCGGTGAGCAGCTGGCTGTACCGCATCGTGGTCAACGCGTGCCTGGACCGGTTGCGCCGGGCGAAGACGCAACCCAGCGCGCCGAGTCGTGACGAGCTCGGCGAACTCGATCATGTCCGCGACCCGGCCGGCGACCCCGCCCACCGCGTCGACACCGCCATCGTCGTCGAACGGGCCCTACTGCAGTTGCCGGTCGAACAGCGTGCCGCCGTCGTCGCGGTCGACATGCAGGGCTATTCGGTGGCCGAGACCGCGCGACTGCTCGGCGTCGCGGAAGGGACGGTCAAGAGCCGCTGCGCCCGTGCACGCGCCAAACTGGCTCGATCGCTCCAGTATTTTGAGGGCGATGAACGGCAGCCCGCGCCCAGTGCCGTCCGACGGGCTCACCCCTGACCTGTTGGCCGAGCTGCAAGCCGGGCTGCTCGACGACGCGACCGCGGCCCGCGTGCGCCAACAGGTACGCAGCGATCCCGACGCCGCGGCGACGCTGGCCGCACTCGACCGCGTCCGGCGCGACGTGGCCGCGCTCGGCACCGACGAGGCTTCGGCCCCGGCCGTCCCGCCTGACGTAAGCGCTCGCATGATCGCGGCGCTGCGGGCGGCCGGCGGGCGTGCCGGAGGCGATCGGTCGCGCGGCCGGTGGCGACGGATCGGCGCGATCACCGGCTGCTGTGCGGCGTTGCTCGGAGCCGGGGTGGGGGCCGCCACGCTGACGCAGACGTCCGATACCGCCGACTCGTCCCCCACCAGCCTCGGCCGGATGACCGTGGCGCCGCCACCGGCAGATATCGGGCTCTCGGAACCGGAGATCCTCGGCCTGTTGTCCGCCCCGCCCGACCTCGGGCCGCTGGCCGATCCGCAACGCCGGGCACAGTGCCTGTCCGCGCTCGGCTACCCGTCCGGAGTTCGGGTGCTCGGTGCGCGTCCACATGCGGTGTCCGGCCGCCCCGGCGTGCTGGTCCTGTTGCCCGCCGACACCCCGAACGCGGTCGTGGGGCTCGTCGTGACACCCGACTGCGACGCCGCTCACACCGAGCTGCTGGCCGACACCGTGGTCAAACGACCCTGATCGGTTCCTGGCCGTCCCACGACGCCCTGCGGGAACACCTCGGCATAGGCTGGTGTTGCTACCCGTGCTGACAGTGCTCCTCACGTACGGCGAGAACGCTCCGGCAGAAAGGCCCTCATGTCCACCACTCCGACGGTTCACGACGTCATCATCATCGGGTCCGGTCCGGCCGGTTACACCGCCGCCGTCTACGCGGCCCGGGCTCAGCTCAAGCCGCTGGTGTTCGAGGGCACTCAGTTCGGCGGGGCACTGATGACGACCACCGAGGTGGAGAACTACCCCGGCTTCCGTGAGGGCATCACCGGGCCGGAATTGATGGACGAGATGCGTGAGCAGGCGCTGCGCTTCGGTGCCGATCTGCGCATGGAAGACGTCGACGCCGTGCAGCTGGAGGGGCCCGTCAAGACGGTCACCGTCGGCGACGAGACCCACCAGGCGCGCGCCGTGATCCTGGCGATGGGCGCGGCCGCGCGCCATCTGGGCGTGCCCGGCGAGGAGGCGCTGCTCGGCATGGGCGTGAGCACCTGTGCCACCTGTGACGGTTTCTTCTTCCGCGACCAGGACATCGTGGTGGTCGGTGGTGGTGACTCCGCGATGGAGGAGGCCACCTTCCTGACCCGGTTCGCCCGCAGCGTCACGCTGATCCACCGTCGCGACGAGTTCCGCGCATCCAAGATCATGCTCGAACGCGCCCGCGCCCACGAGAAGATCACGTTCCTGACCAACACCGAGATCACCGAGATCGAGGGAGATCCGAAGGTCACCGGCGTGCGGCTGCGCGACACCGTCACCGGTGAAGAATCCAAGCTCGCCGTGACCGGGGTGTTCGTGGCCATCGGTCACGATCCGCGTTCTGAGCTGGTGCGCGGTCAGGTCGAGCTCGACGACGAGGGTTACGTCAAGGTCGCCGGGCGCAGCACTTACACGTCGGTCGAGGGTGTCTTCGCCGCAGGCGATCTCGTCGACCACACCTACCGTCAGGCCATCACCGCGGCAGGCAGCGGATGTGCGGCATCGATCGACGCCGAGCGCTGGCTCGCCGAAAACGCTTGATTCCCAACAGTTTCTAATGACAGGAGAGGCAATATGAGCCAGGACAGCGCCACCGTGGCGGTCACCGACGATTCGTTCTCCGCCGACGTGCTGACCAGCAGCAAGCCGGTACTGGTGGATTTCTGGGCCACGTGGTGCGGACCATGCAAGATGGTCGCCCCGGTGCTGGAGGAAATCGCCTCCGAGAAGGCCGATCAGCTCACTGTCGCCAAGATCGACGTGGACGCCAACCCGGCGACCGCGCGCGACTTCCAGGTGGTCTCGATCCCGACCATGATCCTGTTCAAGGACGGTGCCCCGGTCAAGCGCATCGTCGGCGCAAAAGGCAAGGCTGCGCTGCTGCGCGAGCTTTCCGACGCCCTCTGACCACTCGGTTAGAGCACGGTTAGACCCGCGCCCGCACCGCCTGGCGTTTTCCGGAATCGGGTCGAAATCTGAGACAATGCTGCCTAGCTAGTCCGGCAGATTGCCGCAAACCAGCCTGGAGGGGCCCCGTATGTCGAGTCTGCGTCGCGGTGATCGTGGCGGTGCGGTCACCGAGATCCGGGCAGCGCTGGCGGCGCTTGGTCTCATCGAGAACCCCGACGCCGACCTCAGTACGGGTCGACACGTCGCACTGGACGCGTTCGACGACGAACTCGACCAAGCGGTCCGCGCATTTCAGCAACATCGTGGCCTGCTCGTCGACGGCATTGTCGGGGAGGCCACGTATCGCGCGCTGCGCGAAGCGTCCTACCGCCTCGGCGCCCGCACACTGACCCATCAGTTCGGCGCACCCATGTACGGCGACGATGTCGCCACTCTGCAGGCCCGGCTGCAGGACCTCGGCTTCTACACCGGCCTGGTCGACGGATACTTCGGCCTGCAGACACACAACGCGTTGTCCTCGTACCAACGTGAATACGGGCTCTATCCCGACGGCATCTGCGGTCCGGAAACGCTGCGCTCGCTGTACTTCCTCGGCTCACGCGTGACCGGTGGCTCACCGCACGCGATCCGCGAAGAGGAGTTGGTGCGCAGCTCCGGCCCTCGCCTGTCCGGCAAGCGGGTGATCATCGATCCGGGCCGCGGTGGAGCCGACCACGGGCTCATCATGCACGGACCCGAAGGCCCCATCAGCGAAGCAGACATCCTGTGGGACTTGGCAAGCCGACTCGAGGGCCGCATGACCGCCATCGGCATGGACACGTTCACGTCGCGGCCGGCCAACCGCAGCCCATCCGACGCCGAGCGTGCGGGCACCGCCAACACCGTTGGTGCCGATCTGATGATCAGCTTGCGCTGTGCCACGCAGGCCAGCCCCGCAGCCAACGGCGTCGCGTCGTTCCACTTCGGAAACTCCCACGGCTCGGTGTCCACGATTGGCCGCAATCTCGCCGACTTCATCCAACGTGAAGTGGTGGCGCGCACCGGATTACGTGACTGCCGCACCCACGGCCGCACGTGGGACCTGCTACGGCTCACCCGTATGCCCACCGTGCAGGTAGACATCGGCTACATCACCAACCCGCGTGACCGCGGCCTTCTCGTGTCGACTCAGACCCGTGACGCCATCGCCGAAGGCATCCTCGCCGCCGTGAAGCGACTCTACCTGTTGGGCAAAAACGACCGTCCCACAGGCACTTTCACGTTCGCCGAGCTCCTGGCTCACGAACTGTCGGTGGAACAGGCCGGCCGCGGCGCCTGATTCACTCGGCGTCAGGTCGATGACTGGTCCGTGAACTCCCAACTGCCCCACCGGAATTCAGTGCGGCAAGGTCGGCGTAGACGTCCGCGGTTCAGCTCTCGATGACACGTCCACCACGGCTGAATTTGCCCGTCCGATCGGGATCCGTTGGCGGACTTCAAGCTTGGTATAGCTACCGCAGAAGACCAGATCAACCGGCGATGACCGGCACCGTCCGTCAGGATGTGGGGGCGGACTTCGCCGACGATCCGGAACATTGGCCCATCCGATGAGGGTTTCCTGACAGTCCACCCGCACGTCCAGCGATGCCGAACCATGTCTCAACTCGGTCCGCAGTACGACCGTTGCCAGCCCGGTTGCGACTGGGTGTACACGCGCTTACGGCAGCGACACCGAGCCCGCGCCGACGGGAAGTTCGATCCGAGCGTTCTCCAGCAGTCGCTCCAACGCGGCCTCCACCTCGGCCTTCCAGCCGAGACCCTTGTCGAGTTCCAGGCGCAGCCGCGGGAAGTACGGATGTGGTGCGACGACCGTGAACCCCACATCCAAGAGGAAATCAGCCGAGATCATGCACTGATCGACCGCGCAGTCCCCCAGCACCTCGACGACCGGCGCCAGTTCATCGGGCAGTGCGCCGCAGTCGATATCGGTCACGGCGGTCGTATAGCCGAACGCCTCGAGCGCCCGGACACCGCGGCGGACGAGATCGTTGACCACCGCGGCGAGCAGGCTGGCCGACAGGCCTTCGGTCTCCTCCGCGGATTCGACGGCGACCGTCGTCAGCAGCACGGCGTCGGCACTGACGGGTGCGGTCGGGAACAGCCGGGCACGTGGAACCGCGCCGGGCGGCGCGTAGAACGCGTACCCGACGCACGGCTCGTCGCCCTTCAGCAGTGTCTCGAAGTCGCCGACCGCAGCCGGTGACGCCTGCACGGCCAGCTGTCCGCACGATCCCCACTCGAGCATGACCATCGATAGCCAGGCTTCTTTCTCGAACTCAGGATCGGTGAGGTGATCTTCGCCGGGGACGGTCGACGGGTCGACTTCCCAGAACACACATCGCCGTGCATGCTTCGGCAGCTGCTCGAATCCCTCGAGCCGAAGCGGCGTGATGTGTGCTGACACTAGACTCCCCGGCTTTCACACGAAGTTGACGTGCGCGGCTGCCCCTCAAGGATAGGAGAGCATGCGGTCAACAGCCCAGTGGGCGGTGAAACTCTCATCGAACACCGCCCTTTCTGCGAAATATGGTGGCGCACAAGTGCTTTGCCTTCACGCCCACACCGTGCCGAGTGCGCTTCGACCGGATGTGTCACAGTGACGGAACGACCGTGGGTAGTTGGTCCTCGGTTTTCAGCGTCAAATTACTGTTCTTGTGCGCTCATCAGTTCGACGATGCGCTGCAGATCGTCGACCGACCCGAACTCGACGACGATCTTGCCCTTGCGTTTGCCGAGACTGACCGTGACGCGAGTGTCGAACGCCGTCGACAGCTTTTCGGCAACGTCCTGCAGGCCCGGCATCTGGATCGGCTTCCGCCGCGGCGCCGGGGCGGTCTTGCCGTCGCGGTTGGCGAGTGTCACCGCCTCTTCGGTCGCCCGCACCGAGAGTCCTTCGGCGACGATGCGGGCCGCGAGTTCCTCCTGCTGCTCCGGACTGCCCTCCAGCGAGAGGAGCGCGCGGGCATGGCCGGCGGACAGCACGCCTGCGGCCACTCGGCGCTGGACCGCGATCGGCAGTCGGAGCAGGCGGATCATGTTGGAGATCAGCGGGCGTGACCGTCCGATCCGCGCCGCCAGTTCGTCGTGGGTGACCTCGAATTCGTCGAGGAGCTGTTGGTAGGCCGCGGCCTCTTCCAGCGGGTTGAGCTGCACGCGGTGGATGTTCTCGAGGAGTGCGTCGCGCAGCATGCTGTCGTCGGCCGTCTCGCGGACGATCGCGGGGATCGCCGTCAGGCCGGCCTGCTGAGCGGCCCGCCACCGGCGCTCCCCCATGACGATCTGGTAGCGGATATCGCCTTCGCCCGGCACGGCACGTACGACGATCGGCTGCATCAAGCCGAACTCGCGGATCGAGTGGACGAGCTCGCTCAGCGCTTCGTCATCGAAGACCTGGCGCGGCTGACGCGGGTTCGGCTCGATGGCGGCCGGATCGATCTCGCGATACGTGGCGCCGACGGCTTCTCCGTCAATCTGCTCGACCGGGGTCGGGGCCGGTTCACCGGGTGCTCCAGGTGGCGCACCAAGGAGAACGTCGGCGGCGCTGTCTCCCATCCGCGGGCTCAGAGCGTCAGTACCGCCATCGGCTGGCCCAGTCGGAATCAGAGATGCCAGGCCCCTACCGAGACCGCTTCGCTTCCGTGCCGGCTGATTCATGATCCTGTCCTGCCCCTCTACCGTCCGCTTCTACGCCTGCTGTTTGTTCGTCTACTGCGCACGAGGCGGTGCACCGCGCTCTGCGATCTCCCGGCTCGCATCGAGATAACTCAGTGCACCGCGCGAGCCGGGGTCGTAGTCGAGGATCGTCATGCCGTATCCGGGCGCTTCGGACACCTTCACGCTCCGCGGGATGACGGTACGGAGCACCTTGTCGCCGAAGTGCTCCCGGACGTCCTCGGCGACTTGGTCGGCCAGTTTGGTCCGGCCGTCGTACATCGTGAGTATGACGGTGGATACCGACAAGTCCGGATTGAGATGCGCCTTCACCATCTCGATGTTCCGCAAGAGCTGGCCCACACCTTCAAGCGCGTAGTACTCGCACTGGATCGGGATCAGCACCTCCGGCGCGGCGACGAGCGCGTTGATGGTCAGCAAGCCGAGTGACGGCGGGCAGTCGATGAACACGTAGTCGAAGTTGTAGTTCTTGAGCTCGGCGAGAGCCGACCGCAGCCGGCCTTCGCGGGCGACCATGCTGACCAATTCGATCTCGGCTCCCGCGAGGTCGATGGTGGCCGGGATGCAGTACAGACGCTCACTGTGCGGGCTCTGCTGCAGCGCCTCTTCGACCGGGATCTCACCGATGAGTACTTCGTACGACGACGGTGTCCCGGGCCGGTGCTCGATGCTCAACGCGGTGCTCGCGTTGCCCTGCGGGTCGAGATCGATCACCAAGGTCCGCAGCCCCTGGAGCGCGAGCGCGGCGGCGACGTTCACCGCCGTGGTCGTCTTGCCAACCCCGCCCTTCTGGTTGGCGATCGTAAACACGCGCTGGCGCTCGGGGCGCGGGAGCTGACCATGCGAGGTGTGGAGGACGCGGGTCGCCTGCTCGGCTTCGGCCGCGATCGGGGTGTCCATGCTGGCGTCGGCCGACCACGTGGTGTTGACCGGACCGTTCCATGTTTCACGTGAAACATTGGGCTTACCCACTGCGCTTGGCACCTCGTTCTGCTTCGAACCCATCTTCATCTCCTGCCCGCTTCCCCCCGCGGACCGGCCTTGCCCGCTGGTCCTTGCCGCCCCCGATTGCTCGCCCTGCGCCGCGCGTCGACGACGGTTACGGGTGGGTTCAAATAGTTCGCGCCACATCTCACTACCCTGGCATCCGCCGCGCCCAGTGATGCCATCACACGCCGGAACTCTTCTATCTCCGCCTCAGCGCGCTCGCCTTTGATCGCCAACATCCGCCCGCCCTCCCGAAGGAGCGGCATGCTCCACCGCGCGAGCTTGTCCAGAGAAGCCACCGCGCGAGAAGTCACGACATCCATCTCCCCCGCTTGTTCCCGGACGACCCGATCCTCGGCCCTGCCCCGCACCACCGCCACGCTCAGGTCGAGCTCCGCAACCACTTCACGAAGGAACTCACTGCGGCGCAGCAGCGGCTCGATCAACGTGACGTGAACGTCGGGGCGGGCCAACGCCAACGGTATCCCGGGTAGGCCGGCACCACTACCGATGTCCGCCACTCGCTCGCCGGCGACCACGAGCTCGCCCAGTGCGGAGCTGTTGAGAATGTGGCGGTCCCATATTCGATCCACCTCGCGCGGGCCGATCAGTCCACGCTCGACGCCGGCGGTGGCGAGGAGGGCTGTGTACCGTTCCGCGGCCGGGAGACGATCGCCAAACACAACGCCAGCGGCCTCCGGTGCCACGGGTGCCGGTTCATGTTTCACGTGAAACATCCTCCGAACTCCCGCGGCCACGGAGGCCGCTTACGAACTACACCGATGTAACTAGCCAAGAAGAACAACCACGCGACGCGACGGCTCCACGCCCTCGCTCTCACTGCGGACGCCGTCGATCGCGGCGACCGCGTCGTGGACGATCTTCCTCTCGAAGGGAGTCATCGGGGCGAGTTCTTCGCGTTCGCCGGACTCCAGCACGCGTCGCGCGACCTTCTCACCGAGCGCGGCAAGCTCGTCGCGGCGACGCCGACGCCAGCGAGCGATGTCCAGCATGAGCCGACTCCGCTCCCCCGTCTTCTGGTGAACCGCGAGCCGGGTCAGCTCCTGCAGCGCGTCGAGCACCTCGCCTTTACGACCAACCAACTTATTCAGGTCGCCGCCGCCGTCGATGCTCACGACCGCGCGGTCGCCCTCCACATCGAGATCGATGTCGCCGTCGAAATCCAGAAGATCGAGAAGCTCCTCGAGGTAGTCACCGGCGATCTCACCCTCGGCGACCAACCGCTCCTCGAGGTCGTCCTCGACCTTCGCCACGGACTCGGCGCTCTCCTTCACCTCGGCGCCCGGTTCGGTCGTCTGTGCGTCCGTCATATCCGTCTTCTCCCTACTTGTGCCAGCCGGAACTGGTCAACGTTTCCGCTTCTTGGGGCGCGCGCCTGGCTTCGGCGTTCGGCTCACCGCCGTCGTGCCCGTGGTGTCTGTCTTGGGATCGTCAGCTTTGTTGTCGGTCGCCGCCGAGCTTTCGACCTCGGCCGCCGTGCTCTCGACATCGGGGCCCGCAGACGTACTCGGGGTCTGCTTGCGAGCCCGATTCGGTTTGGCTCCAGGCGCCGGCGCATTGGCGGCGCGGCGTTCGAGCGCCTCGGCCTTCTTCGCTTCCTCTTCCTTCTCGATCTTGCCGAACACGTAGTGCTGCTGACCGTAGGTCCAGATGTTGTTGGCGAGCCAGTACATGATCACGGCGAGCGGAAGGAACGGACCGCCGACGACGACGCCGAGCGGGAACACGTACAGCGCGAGCTTGTTCATCATCGCGGTCTGCGGATTGGACGCCGCTTCCGGACTCTGCCGAGCGACGGATGCGCGGCTGTTGAAGTGCGTCGCGATGCCGGCCAGGATCATGATCGGCAGACCGACGGCGATCACCGCAACGCGGTTGAATTCGGTGAACGCCTCGAGGCCGTGCTGCTGGATCATCGTCGCGCCCAGTGGGGCACCGAACAGGTTCGCGTCCAGGAAGTGCCCGACGTCGGTCGCGCTGAAGAGGTAGTTGGGCAGGCTGCGGTTCTCTTCGACGGACAACCCCAACCGCCCGATCCCGGTCTGGGTGCGGTTGAACGACATCAGCACGTGATAGAGGCCGAGGAACACGGGCACCTGCGCGAGCATCGGCAGGCAGCCGAGGATCGGATTGAATCCGTGCTCGCGCTGCAGCTTCTGCATCTCGAGCGCCATCCGCTGGCGGTCCTTGCCGTACTTCTTCTGCAGCGCCTTGATCTGGGGCTGCAGTTCCTGCATCTGGCGCGTCGTGCGGATCTGCTTGACGAACGGCTTGTAGAGGATCGCGCGGAGCGTGAACACCAGGAACATCACCGACAGTGCCCAGGCGAAGAAGTTGGACGGGCCCAGCAGGAAGGCGAACGCCTTGTACCAAACCCACATGATCGCCGACACCGGGTAATAGATGATGTCGAGGCTGAACCAATTAAACACGCGACTTGCTCCTGACAAGGTCGGCAGCGGCTGTCTCACCGGAGACATCGGTCTCACACGTATGCGGGCGACGCTCCGGTATGGGGTCCCATCCTCCCCGATGCCACGGGCCGCACTTCAGCAGCCGGACTGTGGCAAGCCAACCGCCACGGATCAACCCGTACTCGGTGAGAGCATCGACCGCGTACTGGCTACACGTCGGCATGAACCGGCATGTCGGCAGCCGCAGCGGCGAGATCGTGTGGCGGTAGAGCTGGATCAGGAAGATCAGACCGCGGGCCACACCTGCGCCCGCGCGGCGAATCATGAAGACGTCCCGCGCCGGGCACCCGCGCGCTCATGGACCTTTTCGACGGCCTGACGCAGCTGTTGCTCCAAGCGGGGCGACAGCGCGTCACGGCAACCCGGCCGCGCCCGGATGACCATCAGGTCGGCGGGATGGAGATGGGGCAACACAGTTCGAGCCGCGTGCCGCAACCGACGCGACACACGATGACGTTCCACCGCGTTCCCCACAGACTTGGACACGATCAAGCCGATCCGCGGACCACTCTCGTCCGAACCGTTACGCAATGCGTGCACGACAACATCAGGTTGCACAGCACGCACGCCACGACCGACGGTGGCACTGAACTCCGCGGACCGCCTCATCCGGTGTCGAGCCGGAAGCACCGCGCTACCTGCGTCGAATCACGCAGTGAGCGCGCGACGGCCCTTGCTACGCCGGTTGGAGACGATGGCGCGGCCGGCGCGGGTGCGCATCCGCAGCCGGAACCCATGCACCCGCGCACGGCGGCGGTTGTTGGGCTGGAAGGTCCGCTTGCCCTTGGCCACGGCAGTATCTCCTTGTTCCGTATGGCATCCGCGACTCACCCACACTTTCGTGTCGGAGAGACCCGGCTGCCGTTGATAAGCTCGTCCGTCGTGCTTTACTTACCGGCGCGGTCTCCGGGCAAGCCCGGGTCGCAGCCGTATCGCCACGTGCGGGCGACTGGTCAAGGTTACTGACGAGATTTCCCTGGGTCAAACCTGCGCCAACCGGCACGAAGTTCCACCGGCGGATGTTGCAGAACTGTTGGCACTTCGACAGAAAACTGTTAGCTTCTGGCAATGCCGTTCCGCGCCTGGACCGGCCCCGGACAATGAATTGAGGACGTCGTCTCGCCGCTGACCGCTCAGCACGTGACGAGCCCGGCCACGACGCCCTCGCTACAGACAACAGAGCGACGACGACTGTCCTTTCTCCACAAGCTGTGGATAAATATGTGGACAGTTCGTCATCGTTCTTTTGGTCGTCCCTGGGTCGACCTCCAGCACCTCAAAGGGGGTAACCGTCAGTGACTGCTGACCCCGACCCACCTTTCGTCGCCGTCTGGAACAGCGTCGTCGCCGAACTCAACGGCGATCACGAAGGCGGCCGTCAAGGCGATAGTTCCCTGCCTGCCCTCACCCCGCAGCAAAGGGCCTGGCTCAAACTCGTCAAACCGCTCGTCATCGCCGAGGGGTTTGCTCTGCTGTCGGTTCCCACGCCCTTCGTCCAGAACGAGATCGAGCGTCACCTTCGCGAGCCCATCGTCACCGCGCTCAGCCGTAAGCTCGGCCAGCGCGTCGAGCTCGGCGTGCGAATCGCCACGCCGCCCGATGAGCCCGACGATGCGGGCCCCGACAGCGCGCACGACCCGGCTCCCCTGTCGGTCGACACCGACGAGATCGACGACGACCGCGAGGCCAAGGTCAACGCCGAGGAGAGCTGGCCGACCTACTTCAGCAGCCCGCAACAGGACCCGGCGGCCGCTGACGGCAACGCGGTCAACCTCAACCGCCGCTACACGTTCGACACCTTCGTCATCGGTGCCTCCAACCGCTTCGCACACGCCGCCACGCTCGCCATCGCCGAAGCGCCGGCCCGGGCGTACAACCCCTTGTTCATCTGGGGTGAATCGGGCCTCGGCAAGACCCATCTGCTGCACGCCGCCGGAAATTATGCGCAACGTCTCTTTCCCGGCATGCGCGTGAAGTACGTCTCCACCGAGGAATTCACCAACGACTTCATCAACTCACTGCGTGACGACCGCAAGGCCTCGTTCAAACGCAGCTACCGCGACATCGACATCCTTCTGGTCGACGACATCCAGTTCATCGAGGGCAAGGAAGGTATCCAGGAAGAGTTCTTCCACACCTTCAACACCCTGCACAACGCCAACAAGCAGATCGTCATCTCGTCGGACCGCCCGCCCAAGCAGCTGGCGACACTCGAGGACCGCCTGCGTACCCGCTTCGAGTGGGGTCTGATCACCGACGTCCAGCCGCCGGAGCTCGAGACCCGCATCGCGATCCTGCGCAAGAAAGCCCAGATGGACCGGCTCGACGTCCCCGACGACGTCCTCGAGCTCATCGCCAGCAGCATCGAACGCAACATCCGCGAACTCGAGGGTGCGCTGATCCGCGTCACGGCGTTCGCGTCGCTGAACAAGACGCGCATCGACAAGTCACTCGCCGAGGTCGTGCTGCGCGATCTCATCGCCGACGCCACGACCATGCAGATCAGCACCGCCGCGATCATGGCCGCCACGGCCGAGTACTTCGAGACCACCGTCGAGGAGCTACGCGGCCCGGGTAAGACCCGCGCATTGGCGCAGTCCCGGCAGATCGCCATGTATCTGTGCCGTGAGCTCACCGACCTGTCGCTGCCCAAGATCGGGCAGGCGTTCGGGCGCGACCACACGACGGTCATGTACGCCGAGAAGAAGATCCGCGGCGAGATGGCCGAGCGCCGCGAGGTCTTCGATCACGTCAAGGAACTCACCACCCGTATCCGCCAACGCGCGAAGCGTTGAGCGCGGGCGCCCGTCCGGCGTCTCACATTGTGGTTCCGGGGCCCGACCCCGCGAAAATTCTGCGAACAACTTTCGTCACACGGGCGTCAGTTGTCACACTCGAGCACTGTGGATGGCGCTGTGTACAACCTGCGGGCAAACCACGGGATGAACATCGAATCGATCCACACGGGCCCGGCTGTCCACAGTCCGACTCACAACCGCGCCCCGCGCTCCACAGCCGGCTCACATCGCGACACACCGCGCGTACTGGGCAAACCACACTTCATCCCCAGATTCCACAGCACCTAATACTGTTACTCAAATATCTTCCTAGGATTCTCTTTAGAAGAAGCACCTTGGGGAGATTCGGCCCGCCGGGTGCGCGGCCGGCTCAGCGCACGCCGATGTCAGCCCGATCGATTAGCTTTCAAGTTGGTGCGGAAAGCTCTACGGTGGTTCATCGACGGCGCTTCCCGACCGTGTCATTCAGCGACTTGCTGCCTGATCCGGTCTTGGGAACGCGCTGGTAGAGCTCATTGCGGGGATTATCGAAGGGGCGCATAGGACGTGGCGACGACGACGGCTGGGCTGACCGACTTGAAGTTTCGCGTGGTGCGCGAAGACTTCGCGGACGCGGTGGCCTGGGTGGCCCGTAATCTCCCGACTCGGCCGACCATCCCGGTGCTGGCTGGGGTCTTGCTGACCGGCACCGAAGACGGCCTGACGATCTCGGGATTCGATTACGAAGTTTCCGCCGAGGTCCAGGTGGCTGCCGAAATCGCTTCTGCCGGAAGCGTTTTGGTGTCCGGTAGGTTGCTCTCCGACATCACCAAGGCGCTGCCGGCCAAACCGGTGGAAGTCAGCGTGGAAGGCACTCGAGTGGCGCTGACCTGCGGCAGCGCGCGGTTCTCGCTTCCCACCCTCGCGGTCGAGGATTACCCGGCGCTGCCCGCGCTGCCCGACGAGACCGGTGTCGTGTCGGCCGACCTGTTCGCCGAGGCCATCGGCCAGGTCGCCGTCGCCGCCGGCCGCGACGACACGTTGCCGATGTTGACCGGCATCCGGGTCGAGATCTCGGGCGAGTCCGTCGTTTTGGCGGCCACCGACCGGTTCCGGCTCGCCGTCCGGGAACTCACGTGGGCCACGACCGCAGGCGACGTCGAAGCTGCGGTGCTGGTGCCGGCCAAGACGCTCGCCGAAGCGGCCAAGGCAGGCACCGACGGCACGCAGGTCCACCTCGCGCTCGGCTCGGGGGCTGCGGTCGGCAAGGACGGGCTGCTCGGCATCCGCAGCGACGGCAAGCGCAGCACCACCCGGCTCCTCGACGCCGAGTTCCCGAAATTCCGTCAGTTGCTGCCGACCGAGCACACCGCGATCGCCACGATCGGGGTCGCCGAGCTGACCGAGGCCATCAAGCGTGTCGCGCTCGTCGCCGATCGCGGCGCGCAGATTCGCATGGAGTTCAGCGACGACGTGCTGCGGCTGTCCGCAGGCGCCGACGACGTGGGCCGTGCCGAGGAGGATCTGCCGGTCTCGTTCGCCGGCGAGCCGTTGACCATCGCGTTCAACCCGACCTACCTCACCGACGGTCTGGGCTCGTTGCATTCCGAACGTGTGACATTCGGCTTCACGACACCGAGCCGTCCCGCGGTGTTGCGGCCGGCGGGCGAGGATGATGGCACGGGCGGTGGCTCGGGTCCGTTCCCGGCTGCCCAAACCGATTACGTCTATCTGTTGATGCCGGTGCGCCTTCCTGGCTGACCGGCCTGCCGAGAAGAGGGGCGCACATGCAACTGGGGTTAGTCGGCCTGGGCAAGATGGGCTTCAACATGCGGGAGCGCCTGCGTGCGGGCGGTCATGAGGTCATCGGCTACGACCCCCGCCCCGAGGTCACCGATGTCGCGAACCTCGCCGAGCTCGCCGCCGCGCTGACCGCACCACGGGTGGTCTGGGTGATGGTGCCGTCGGGGACGATCACCCACAGCACCATCGCCGAGCTGGCCGATGTGCTCAGTCCGGGCGATCTGGTGATCGACGGCGGCAACTCGCGCTACACCGAGGACGGACCGCACGCAAAACTGTTGGGCGACAAGGGAATCTCGTTCATCGACGCAGGTGTGTCCGGCGGGGTCTGGGGTTTGACCGAGGGCTACGGGTTGATGGTCGGCGGTAGCAATGCCGACGTGGCGCGCGTCATGCCGATCTTCGACACCCTCCGGCCGCCCGGAGATCTCGCCGACGGTTTCGTGCACGCCGGCCCGGTCGGGGCCGGTCATTACGCCAAGATGGTGCACAACGGCATCGAGTACGGGTTGATGCACGCCTACGCCGAAGGCTACGAACTGCTGGCCGCGGAGGATCTCATCAACGATCCGCAGGCCGTGATCCAGGCCTGGTCCAACGGCACCGTGGTGCGGTCGTGGCTGCAGGAGCTGTTGGCCAAGGCACTCAAGGAAGACCCGGGATTCGCCGAGATCAGCGGTTACACCGAGGATTCCGGTGAAGGGCGGTGGACGGTCGAAGAGGCCATCGCGCACCGGGTGCCGATGCCGGTGATCGCGGCCTCGCTGTTCGCGCGGTTCGCCTCGAGGCAGGACGACTCGCCGACCATGAAGGCGGTGTCGGCGCTGCGTAACCAGTTCGGTGGACACGCCGTCAAGAGGATCAGCGAGTCGGGCTGAACCGTGCATGTTCGTCACCTGGGACTGACAGACTTCCGTTCCTGGGCACACGTCGAGCTGGACCTCGAGCCCGGCCGGACGGTGTTTGTCGGGCCGAACGGCTTCGGCAAGACGAATCTTGTTGAGGCACTGTGGTATTCAGCAACGCTGGGGTCGCATCGCGTGGCGTCGGACGCACCGTTGATCCGTGCCGGGGCAGAGCGCGCGATCGTGTCGACCATCGTGGTCAACGACGGTCGCGAACTCGCGGTGGACCTCGAGATCACGAGCGGACGGGCCAACAAGGCGCGATTGAACCGGTCCCCGGTGCGCAGCGCCCGCGAGATCCTCGGTGTACTGCGGGCAGTGTTGTTCAGCCCGGAGGATCTGGCGCTGGTACGGGGGGATCCGGGTGACCGCCGCCGCTATCTCGACGAACTCGCGACGACGCGCCGGCCATCGATCGCCGGGGTACGCGCCGATTACGACAAAGTCGTGCGTCAGCGGACCGCCCTGCTGAAAACCGCTGCGGGCGCCCGTTATCGGGGCGATCGCAGCGTCCTCGACACGCTCGACGTGTGGGATGGGCATCTGGCCGCGCACGGGGCGGCGCTCATCGCGGCCCGCGTCGCCCTGGTGGAGCAGCTCCATCCCGAGGTGGAGAAGGCCTATCAACTGCTGGCGCCGGCGTCGCGGCCCGCGGCGATTCGCTACCGCAGCAGCGTGGAGGCGATCGAGAACGCGCCCGCGGGTGAAGGCGTGGAGTTCTACGAGGCCGCGTTGCTCGACGCGCTGGCCCGGCGGCGCGATGCCGAACTGGAACGCGGCGTGTGCCTGGTCGGTCCCCACCGTGACGACCTCGAGCTGCGGCTCGGCGATCAACCGGCGAAAGGCTTTGCGAGCCACGGTGAATCGTGGTCGATGGCACTCGCCCTGCGGCTCGGCGCCTATGAGCTGTTACGCAGCGACGGGGCCGATCCGGTGCTGCTGCTCGATGACGTGTTCGCCGAACTCGACAGTGCGCGGCGGCGGGCGCTGGCGACGGTCGCCGGGGCCGCCGAGCAGGTCCTCGTGACCGCCGCGGTGGCCGAGGACATTCCGGAAGACTGGGATGCGCGCCGCATCGAGGTCCGGATGACAGAAGAAGACGGTGGACGGGTTTCGGAGGTGAGTTCGTGACCGACGACGGCGACGACACCGTGCAGCCCTTCCTTCCCGATCATCTGGCCGGGCTGCGCGGCATGGATCTGGTGCGCCGCACGCTCGAGGAAGCGCGGGGCGCCGCACGCAGTCAAGGTAAAGATGTCGGCCGCGGCCGCAGCGCGCCGGTACGGCGCGTGGCCGGTGCCGGGCGCCGGCGCACGTGGTCGGGACCCGGCCCGGATGTCCGCGACCCGCAGCTCCTCGGCGCCGCGACGCAGGATCTCGCCAAATCGCGCGGCTGGTCGTCGCGCGTCGCCGAAGGTTCGGTGTTCGGCCGCTGGCGTTCGGTCGTCGGGGACCAGATCGCCGAACATGCCAACCCCACGGCGTTGCACGAGGGCGTGTTGACGGTATCGGCGGAGTCCACGGCCTGGGCCACCCAGCTGCGGATGGTGCAGGCGCAACTGCTGGCCAAGATCGCCGCGGCCGTCGGAGACGGCGTCGTGACCTCGCTGAAAATCGTCGGACCGGTGGGTCCGTCCTGGCGTAAGGGCCCGTACCACATCGCCGGCCGCGGGCCCCGCGACACGTACGGTTAGCCGATCTGAGTTTCCGCTGAGAGGGCCGAGGCCGTCAGCGGGGGTGCCCTGAAGCGTCCTCACGCACCGGGTTCCGAGAAATTCCGCGCACGGCGCAATCAGATGGGCAGAAACGCAGCTACAGAATCGGTGCTGTGCGGATCTGACGGTAGACTGTTCGACGGATCTCAGGCGGTATGTGTACCGCCTCCCATGAACCCCAAGGAGACGCGTCCGACGTGGCTGCCCAGAAGAATAATGCGCCCAAGGAATACGGCGCCGACTCCATCACCATCCTCGAGGGGCTGGAAGCGGTCCGTAAACGCCCGGGTATGTACATCGGCTCGACCGGTGAACGTGGCCTGCATCATCTCATCTGGGAGGTTGTCGACAACGCGGTCGACGAGGCGATGGCCGGGTTCGCCACCCGCGTCGACGTCAAGATTCTCGGCGACGGCAGCGTCGAGGTCACCGACGACGGCCGCGGTATCCCCGTCGCCATGCACGCCACGGGCGTGCCCACCGTCGATGTCGTGATGACCCAGCTCCACGCGGGCGGCAAGTTCGACGGCGAGACGTATGCCGTCTCGGGTGGTCTGCACGGCGTGGGTGTGTCGGTGGTCAACGCCCTGTCGACCCGCCTCGAAGTCACGATCCTGCGTGACGGCTACGAGTGGTTCCAGTACTACGACAAATCGGTGCCGGGAACCCTCAAGCAGGGCGGCGCCACCAAGAAGACCGGAACGACCGTCCGATTCTGGGCCGATCCGGAAATCTTCGAGACCACCGACTACAACTTCGAGACGGTCGCGCGCCGCCTGCAGGAGATGGCGTTCCTCAACAAGGGCCTGACCATCGAGTTCACCGACGAGCGGGTCGCCGCAGAAGAGGTGGTCGACGAGGTCGTCAGCGACACCGCCGACGCGCCGAAGTCCGCGGATGAGAAGGCCGCCGAGGCCGCCGGCCCGCACAAGGTCAAGCACCGCGTCTTCCACTACCCCGGCGGGTTGGTCGACTACGTCAAGCACATCAACCGGACCAAGACCCCGATCCAGCAGAGCATCATCGATTTCGGCGGTAAAGGCACCGGCCACGAGGTCGAGATCGCGATGCAGTGGAACGCCGGGTACTCGGAATCCGTGCACACGTTCGCCAACACGATCAACACCCACGAGGGCGGCACGCACGAAGAGGGTTTCCGGACGGCGTTGACGAGCGTGGTCAACAAGTACGCCAAGGACAAGAAGCTCCTCAAGGACAAAGACCCCAACCTCACCGGTGACGACATCCGCGAAGGCCTGGCCGCCGTGATCTCGGTGAAGGTCGCCGAGCCGCAGTTCGAGGGTCAGACGAAGACCAAGCTCGGCAACACCGAGGTGAAGTCGTTCGTGCAGAGAATCTGCAACGAGCAGCTGCAGCACTGGTTCGAGGCCAACCCGGCTGAGGCGAAAACTGTTGTCAACAAAGCTGTTTCGTCGGCACAGGCCCGTATCGCCGCGCGCAAGGCACGAGAGTTGGTGCGGCGCAAGAGCGCAACCGACATCGGCGGTCTGCCCGGCAAGCTCGCCGACTGCCGCTCGACCGATCCGAGCAAGTCCGAACTGTATGTGGTGGAGGGCGATTCGGCAGGCGGCTCGGCCAAGAGCGGCCGCGACTCGATGTTCCAGGCGATCCTGCCGCTGCGCGGCAAGATCATCAACGTCGAGAAGGCCCGCATCGACCGCGTGTTGAAGAACACCGAAGTCCAGTCCATCATCACCGCGCTGGGCACCGGTATCCACGACGAGTTCGACATCGACAAGCTGCGCTACCACAAGATCGTGCTGATGGCCGACGCGGACGTCGACGGCCAGCACATCTCGACGCTGCTGCTGACGCTGTTGTTCCGCTTCATGAAGCCGCTGATCGAGAACGGACACGTCTTCCTCGCCCAACCGCCGCTGTACAAACTGAAGTGGCAGCGGCAGGAACCCGAGTTCGCCTACTCCGACCGTGAGCGCGACGGCCTGCTCGAGGCCGGCAAGAAGGCGGGCAAGCGGATCAACGTCGACGACGGTATCCAGCGGTACAAGGGTCTCGGCGAGATGGATGCCAAGGAATTGTGGGAAACCACGATGGATCCGTCCGTGCGCGTATTGCGTCAGGTGACGCTTGATGACGCTGCCGCTGCCGACGAGCTGTTCTCGATCCTCATGGGCGAGGACGTCGAGGCACGCCGCAGCTTCATCACGCGCAACGCGAAAGACGTGCGTTTCCTGGACGTTTAACGCCATGGTTCGGTGACGTTCCACGGCGGGTAACCCTCGGTACGCTAGTTTCGGCAGGAGCCGACAATGCACTGCGAGGGGAGCTGCCGCGATGGAGCCGATCGGAGCACACGAGGTCACATCCACCGGTGTCCGCAGTCTGCCGATGCAGACCGTGCTCGGGGTGACGGCCCTTGGCGTGGTGGGGTTCGGCTTCCACGCCGGGCCGGTGTACCGAGGAGCAGAGGCGGCTACGCCCACATGGGCCGGCATCGGCAGCCTGGCGTTGTTGCTCGCCGGACTCCTGGCGATACCCGCCCGGCGGGCGGACGCCCGGCAGTACCGGACGATCGTCGCCGTCCTTTCGGTCTTCGGTCTACTGCTGGTCGCGATGGCGCTGATCGACAAGCCCGCCGGGGCCGCGATCGGGTGGGCGCTGATCGTGATCGTCGTGCTGGCGGCCGCGCAGGCAGTGGTCGCGGTGGTGATCGGCCTCGAGTCCGCACCGGTGGGGCGTGCACCGGCTCGTCCGGTGCAGCGAGAAGTTCCCGCGCCCGGAGCCCAGTTCGCCGGATACTCCGGAATACCTTGGGGAACAACGGATTACCACCAGCAGGAGCGGGGCGTCGCCTTCGGCCAGGCCCAGCAATCCGCAACTTACCGTGAGGGGCCGCCTGCCGAGCAACCGCAGGCGCCTGAGCCACCTCGAGTGCAGTTCACGCCACCCGCATCCCCTGCGGCGACCGGTGCTCAGCCGGGCGGTTCGGCCGCACCATACGGTGTGTGGGGACACAATCCGCAACCGATGCCCGGACATCAGGGGAGCGCCGGTACGGATCGTGGTCAGGCTCGCTAGCCCCGGTCAGCCGGCGTGCAGCGACCGGCCGATATAACGCAGCTCTTCATGCGTGGCAACCATGGTCACCACGGCGGTGTCCGAACGGGTCGTCACCACCACCCGATCGGCCTCGTCGCGAATCTGCTGCAGTGTGACGTCGGCGCCACCCGACACCGCTGACCCGGGCGGCAGGACGACGATCGACGTGACGCCGACGCGAGTCGCGGCCTCAGGCACGCCGTCGAACATCGCGACGGTGTAGTTACGCTCCGAACCGGCTTGCAGCGCACCGCGATTGAAATCGGTGACCCACAGGAGCCGGCTGTCGTCGACATTGTGGATCATGTCCCGCCACATGCCGGACCGATTGGTGTGAACCAGGATTCTGGCGCCGAGGGCCAGCGCCCGTAGGACCACCTGCTGAACCAGATGTAGCGACCCGGATATCTCCACCCGAGGGATCCGCGGCCCGAACACCGGAAGCGCGACGGCACGGCCGTGGTCGTCGGCGCCGATCACCTGCCCGCACCCCGACGCCGGTATCCGGATATCGCTGAAATCCGTACTGGCACTGCCGAAGCACCACGGGGTGACCTCATGCGCAGGCCGGGTCATCGGCAAACTCGCCATGAGTGCGGGCAGTTGGCGGCCCGGGAGGTCGCCCAACCCCTCCACCGGAGCACGGTTGACCGGGCCGAAACTGTCGAACCGCGCGGTGCCGGTGATTCCGGTCGAGTCCGCACCGAAATTCCGCAGAGATATCGCCACCGTGGTCGAGTAGCTGGGCACCGTCCACAGCCGGCCGAGGCCTTCGGTGGTCAGGATGTCGCGCATGAGCCCGAAACTCGTCATCCGAAAGTTGCCGTCGGCACAGTAATCCCAATCCTCGTGCAGATTGGCCAAATTCGCGCCTCCGCAGAGTTGACTGATGGCCTGGCCGATCTCGGCCGCTGCCAAGACCCGTACCCGCATACCGGCCTCGGTCAGCCGGTTGGCCACCCGGCGCGTGGCCACCATCGCCGTGCGCAACATACCGGTGCGACCGCCGCCGCGCAGTCCGACCGCTTCTGGGCAGCGTGACGGGTCGAAACGGATCGTCACCCACACGGTTCGGTGCGCGATGGCGGGCAACGGGCCCAGGACGGCGTCATACACCGCGGCCAGCGGGGTGTGACCATGCGATCTCGACCCGTGACTGATCACGTCGATCGAATCGAGCTCGAGGTCGAACTGCCGCAAACATTCGACCAGAATCTCGAGCGGGACCATCTCCCCCGACACCGTCGAGCCGGGTTCCATGACCGTGAGGTCTTCGGGTTTGTCCTCGATGCGCAGCACCGTGACGAGAGTTCGGCCATCCCAACGAAACCCGTATGGACCCCCGTCGGGATCGGCGGCATCCGCGACGTGGTCGAACGCGTCGGGGACCTCGACCAGGCCGGCGCGTCTGCGGCGTCCACGCACGAACGCCCACCGCGCCGCCGCGGCCTGCAGCAAGCTGACGCCGCGCCAGCGGCCGATCATCACGGCGATGAGCAGCACCGCACCGCCTGCCCAGATCCACCATGGCGTGCGCGTCCAGATCCACAGCATCGCCGCCAGCACGACGATGAGCTGTGCCAACACCAGTTCGGTTAACGGAAGCACACGTTGCGGATAAATGTTGGTGGAGGCCAGAAGTCGATTCTGTGGGGCTTGCTCGGTTGCGGTGGCCACGCGTCGATGATCCTGTCCGGAGGCGGAAAGACTTAGCACGCAGTCTAAGCCGCGGTGTAAAGTCGGTGCCCTGCCGCCGATCTGACAGGGGGATGTCGAGTGCCGGCGCAAATCACGACTCGTGCGCAGGTAAACGGATATCGGTTCCTGCTGCGCCGCCTGGAACATGCCTTGATCCGAGGCGATTCGCGCATGATCCACGATCCGATGCGCGGGCAGACCAGATCAATGCTCGTCGGTCTCGTGATCGGCATCATCATCGTCGGAGCGTGCGGCGTCCTGGCGTTCTTCAAGCCGCAACCGTCCGTCGGCAACGCCAACATCTTGCTGAGCAAGTCGAACGGCGCGATATTCGTCCGGATCGGCGACCGTGCGCACCCGGCCCTCAACGTGGCATCGGCCCGGTTGATCGCCGGCAGCAGCGAAGCGCCCGCCGTCGTCGACGACAAGAAGCTGGCTGCCCTGCAACGCGGGCCCGTCGTGGGCATCGTCGGTGCGCCGATGTCGATCGCCGGCGGCGATGACATGTCGAAATCCCATTGGACCGTGTGCGATGCGACCGAGACACCTGCGGTCGTGGAGAGCACCGGGTCACGGATGGTGCGTACGTCGGTGTTGGCCAGCGAGCCGGTGTTGAACGGCGAGACCCGGTCGGCCGGGTCCGGCGACGCGGTGCTCGTGCGGGCAGCCGGGCAGGACTATCTGCTGTATGACGGGGTGCGCGCGCCGATCGATCCGGCTGACCCGGTGCTGGCCAACGCGTTGCATCTGAGCGGGGCCGAATCCCGCGAGATCTCCCCGGGCTTGCTCAACGCGTTCCCGCTGGCGGCGCCCATCGTTCCGGTGTCGGTTCCGGGTGCCGGTCAGCGCGGTCCGGCGGTTCTGCCGGAATCGGTCACGGTGGGTTCGATCATCCGGACCTCCGACACCGCCGGTGACAAGCTCTTCGTCGTGCTGGCCGACGGGGTTCAGCAGATCTCACCCCCGACCGCCGACATCATCCGTTACGGCGACCCCGCCGCCGACCATGAGCCGCAGACCGTGTCACCGGCGCTCCTCACCGCGGTGCCGGTGGTCGAGCGGCTTCCGTTGGGCCACTACCCGACGGTCACGCCCAGGATCGCCGACGTGCATACCGACCCCGTCGTATGCTTTACCTGGCAGCGGGGCAACACCGAGAATTCGGCCTCGACGCACATGCTGATCGGTCGCAGGGTGCCGGTGCCGGCCGGTGCCGCGACCGTGCCGCTGGCCACCGCCGACGGTAATGGTCCACAGCTGGATTCGGTGTATCTCAAACCCGGTACCGGAGAATACGTTCAGGCGGTCGGTGCCGCACCGGCGTCGGGCGCCATGGGCCAGTTGTTCTATGTCGCCGACACCGGTCAGCGCTTCCACATTCACGATCCGGCCGCCGCCGGTGCGCTCGGGGTGCACGGCGTCGACGACCCCGCCAACCCGCACGGTGAACACAAGCTTCCGCAACTCGCGCCATGGCCGGTTCTGTCGTTGTTACCCGCGGGTCCCGAGCTTTCCCAGCAGGCGGCACTCATCGCGCACGATGGGATGTCGGCCGACGCCGCGGGCGGGCCGTTTCAACTGCCCGAGAACTGACCTACAGCCGCAGGCCACGAACGTAGCCGTAGAGGCCGACGATCCAGAAGCACAGCGGGAACACGAGCCCGATCGCGAGGTATTCGAGTATTTCGACCCACCGTCTCATCACCGGTGAGAAGTCCAGCCGCGGTGCGATGAGCCCGCACAACAACGCCAGGGTCGCCAGCGCGACCGCGGCCAGTCCAGCCCGCGCATGCCAGGCGGGAAGTTCGGCCGCGATCTTGAAGACCGTGAGGACCGCGATACTCAGGCCGGCACCGATCATCGTGGCCGACTGCACCAGGTCATGGTGCGTGCGGCCGCGCAGACACATCGCGGCGGCCACCACCACCGCGAACAGCGTTCCCTGCCAATAGAAACCGTCGGACGTGTCGACGGCGAGGTAACAGCCGAACATCGCGGTGATACCGACACCGACGAGGATCCCGGTGAGGTACTCGTTGGCGCGCCTCACCCGGTGCAGCAGGCGTTCCTCGGTGGGTATCACTTGCAGGCCGATCGCACTGACGCCCTCGACCGTAGCCCCGCCGTGGGTCTCGATCTCATCGAGAGGTTCACCTGCCGTCGGTACGCGCGGCAACGGCAGCCGGGAGAGCAGGATCGTGACGCGCGGCGCCAGATACAGCACGATCACCGACACCGTCGCGACGACGGCGCCGAGCGCCCGCGGTTGTGGGTGCCAGAGGTTGACCGCGACCGCAGTCGCACCCCCGAGTAGCGACAACGCGATCACGAAGCTGTGGAACACGTGGCCCGTGCGAGTGATCTGCAGAATGAGTTGTGCCGCAAGCGCAACGACGCCGAACGCCAACGGAAGTGACGGTACGGTGAAACCATCGGGAATAACGCACAACGATCCGGTGAACAACAGCGGAACCGCGAGCACGGAGAGTGCCACCGACGCGAAAAGGCCGTCGTCACGGCGGGTTACGGCGCAGGCAGCGCCGACGAGAATCACCCCGCACGCGAGCGTGACGGCAGCCGCGACGACGGCGGGGCCGGTTTGCGGAAGTTGCCATGACCAGGCGACTGCGGCCAAGAACGCAAAGCTGAAGGCCACCAGACCGGTTCGGTGCGAACTTAGCCACCGGCGCGCGGTCGAGGCATTGGCAGCGCCCTCGATGTCGTCGAACAAGGTTGGCATCGAGGGAGTTGCACAGGCCCGCACGATCAGTACGTCGCCGTCGAACACGCCGGCTGACGACAGTGTTCGGTCCGGCTCGATCACGGGCCGGCCCAACGGTGCGAGGCTCCACCGGTCGGCTGTGTCGTCGAACCGTACATGCATGGCTCCCCGCGCCGTCAGCTGCGCGTTCGCGATGTCGAGCAGATCGGCCATGTAGCTGCGGATTTCGAGATCCTCCGGCAGGCCGACGTCCAGCCGCAGGTCGCCGATCAACACGGTGACGCGAGTGAGCCCGGTATCGGTACCCGACGGGGTTTCCAGGTCCGCAAGCGATGGGGGCAGGGTCATCTGCGGCAACCTATCGTGCGCGCGGTCAGTAAGGTGATGTCTGGAAACTAGCAGCCGGGGACGACAGTTGGCGCCGGGGGGATGTTCGGTGGGGACGCAGGGTTTCGTGCGACGGACGCGAGTCGCGGTGCCCCGGATGCCCGGTGGCGAGGTCAATCTGCAGGCTCCGCCCGAGGTTCCGCGGGTCATCCCGGGCAACCTGTTCATCCGGTTGCTCCCGGTGGTGATGGTCATCGCCGTGATCGGAATGATCGCACTGATGTTCACCGTCGGTGGCCGCGCCATGGCGACCAACCCGATGATGATGATGTTCCCGATGATGATGCTGCTGTCGATGGTCGGCATGTTCATGGGCGGTGGCACCCGATCCGGCAAGGCCGCCGCCGAACTCAACGAGGAACGCAAAGACTACTTCCGGTATCTGTCGAACCTGCGCGACGACGCGGAGAAGACGGGCGACGAGCAACGCCGCGCACTGCAGTGGAGCCACCCCGATCCCCGGACCTTGCCGGACGTCGTGGGGACCCGGCGGATGTGGGAACGCAGGCCCGCCGACGGAGACTTCTGCCACGTGCGAGTCGGCGTCGGGACGCATCGGCTGGCGACCCGGCTCCTGGCCCCGGAAACCGGCCCCGCCGAGGATCTCGAGCCGGTGTCGACGGTGGCGCTGCGCCGCTTCGTGCGGACGCATTCGGTCGCGCATGCCATGCCGACCGCGGTGTCGTTGCGGGCGTTCCCGGTTGTCGACTTCGAAGGCGAGCCCGGGCTGACCCGGCAGCTGGTCCGCTCGATGCTGCTGGAGCTGTGTGTTTTTCACGGGCCGGAGCATTTGGAGGTCGCGGTCGTCACGGCCAATCCCGACGGTGAGAACTGGCAGTGGGTGAAGTGGTTGCCCCAGGCGCAGCACCAGACCGACAGTGACGGCCTCGGGACATCGCGGCTCGTTTTCTCGTCGCTGCGCGATCTCGAGAGCGTCCTGGCGATCGACCTGGGCCAGCGCGGCCGGTTCAGCCGCACGATCCCGCTCAACCAAGGCACCCGGCATCTGGTGGTGATCCTCGACGACGGACACGTCGCCGGCGACGAGCGCCTGGCGACCGAGGCCGGTATCGAGAACACCACGCTGCTCGATCTCAATGCCACCGCTGGGCGAGTGTCGGCCAAGGGCGGTCTGCACCTCGTGGTGGAACGGGACTGGATCGCGGCGCGAACGGCGGCCGACGTGGAACGGTTCGCCACCCCGGATGCGTTGAGCCTGGCCGAGGCCGAGGCCACCGCGCGCCGCATCGGGCGGTACCGGCCCGCCAATGCTGCCCACATCGTCAGCTTGGAGACCGAGACCCGGGCGACCGACCCCGGCCTGATGACGCTGTTGGGTGTCGACGACGCCGCGGAGATCGTTCCCGAACAGGTGTGGCGGCAGCGTTCGCCGCGGGAACGGCTACGTGTCCCGATCGGCTACACGCCCAACGGCCTGCCACTCGAGCTGGACATCAAGGAGTCGGCGGAAGGCGGCATGGGCCCGCACGGCCTGTGTATCGGTGCGACCGGCTCGGGTAAATCCGAGTTCCTGCGGACGCTGGTGCTGGCCATGATCACCTCGCACTCGCCCGAGGTGCTGAACCTGGTGTTGGTCGACTTCAAGGGTGGCGCAACCTTTCTGGGGTTGGACGCGGCCCCGCACGTAGCCGCGGTGATCACCAACCTGGAAGACGAACTCACCATGGTCGACCGCATGCAGGACGCGCTGGCCGGCGAGATCAACCGCAGGCAGGAGTTGCTGCGTGCGGCAGGCAATTTCCCCAATGTCAGCGAATACGAGCGAGCCCGCGCGAGCGGCGCCGACCTGGACCCGTTGCCCGCGTTGTTCATCGTCGTCGACGAGTTCTCCGAACTGCTCTCGCAGAAACCGGATTTCGCCGAACTGTTCGTGATGATCGGCCGCCTGGGCCGGTCGTTGCACATTCACCTGCTGCTGGCGTCGCAGCGGCTCGAGGAGGGCAAGCTGCGGGGCCTGGACTCGCATCTGTCCTACCGGATCGGGTTGAAGACGTTCTCGGCAGGCGAATCCCGCAGCGTGCTCGGGGTGCCGGATGCCTACCATCTGCCGAATGTGCCCGGATCGGCCTACCTCAAATGCGACGCCGACGAACCCAAGCGGTTCAACACCTGCTACGTGTCGGGTGAATATGTGAAACCGCGCACGGTCACCCGGCGTGCCCGCGGCGGGCCGGGTGCGGCGTTGCGGCCCAAGCTCTTCACGGCTGTGCCGGTGCCCAAGGAAGCCGAACCGCCGGTGTACGAACCGGTGCCCGAGCCCGACACCGGGAGCACCGCCCAGACGCCGATCAAGGCGACCGTGCTCGACGTGGTGGTGAGCCGGTTGGCCGGGCACGGCCGGCCTGCGCACGAGGTGTGGCTGCCACCGCTCGATGACAGCCCCGCGGTCAACGACCTGTTGCCGAGCGCGGTGTGGAGTGATCTCGTCAACGTCAACGGGCAACTGTCGATGCCGCTGGGAATCGTGGACCGCCCCTACGATCAGCGCCGAGACGTGCTGACCGTCGACTTGTCCGGTGCCGAAGGCAATTTCGCGGTCATTGGTGGCCCCCAGTCGGGGAAATCGACCACCTTGCGAACGTTGATCATGGCGGGCGCCGCCACCCATACCCCCGAGCAGTTGCAGTTCTACTGTCTGGATTTCGGCGGCGGCACACTGGCCAGCATGGCCCGCCTGCCGCATGTGGGATCGGTGGCAGGCCGCATGGATGCCGACCGTATCCGCCGCACCGTGGCCGAGGTGTCGAGCCTGTTGCGCCGACGCGAAGCGCTGTTCCGCGAGGCGGGCATCGAGTCGATGCGCGAGTTCCGGCGCCGCAAGGCGGAGCTCGCGAAACTACCCGCGGCCGAGGCCGCCAAGCACCCGTTGGCAACTGACGGGTTCGGCGACGTCGTGCTCGTGGTCGATGGGTGGAGTTCGATCCGTAGCGATTTCGAGGCGCTCGAGGGGCCGCTGCAATCCATTGCGGTGCAGGGTTTGTCGTACGGGATCCACCTCGCCGTGTCGGCCACACGCTGGATGGAGATCCGGCCCGCGGTCAAGGACATGCTCGGCACCCGGATCGAACTGCGCCTCGGCGACCCGGTCGACAGCGAGATGGGCCGCAAGGTCGCCGAAGTGGTGCCGATCGGCGTTCCGGGGCGCGGGGTGTCGCGCGACAAGCTGCATCTGCTGATCGGCCTGCCTCGTCTCGATTCCAGCTCGACTGTCGAGGACCTACCGGAAGGCGTGGCCCGCTCGTCCGACGCGGTCGCCGCGCACTACGGCACCCGGCAGGCCCCGCCGGTGCGGATGCTTCCGCACAATCTCGAGCGCGACCGCGTCGTCGCCTTGGCTGCCGAGCGCGGTCTGCTCGGGCACGGTCGCGTCGCAATCGGAATCGACGAAGCCGAATTGGCACCGGTCGTCGTCGATTTCGATGCGCAACCGCACTTCGTCACGCTGGCCGACGTGGAATCGGGCAAGACCAATTTCCTGCGGAACATCGCCCAGGGAGTTCTGGAGAACAGCACTCCGGAACAGGCGAAGCTGTTTCTGGTCGACTACCGCCGGTCGTTGCTCGGTGCGGTCGAGTCGGACCATCTCGGCGGCTATGCCACGGCCGCGCAGTCCTGCGGCGAACTGATGATGAGCCTGGCCGCGACGCTGCAGGACCGGCTGCCGCCGACCGACGTGACACAGCAGCAACTGCGCGACCGGTCGTGGTGGTCGGGACCCGACTTGTACGTGTTGATCGACGATTACGACCTGGTGGCGGTCAGCACCATGAACCATCCGCTGGCACCCATCGCGGAGTATCTGGCGCAGGCCCGCGACATCGGCCTTCGCGTGATCGTCACGCGGCGCAGCGGCGGGGCGGGGCGCGCGATCTTCGACCCGTTCATCGGCAGGCTCAAGGACCTGTCGTGCAACGCGCTCATCATGAGCGGATCGCGCGAGGAGGGCAATCTCTTCGGCGGTGTGAAAGCCACCGCAATGCCGCCCGGCAGAGGCTATCTGGTGTCGCGGACGATGCCGAGCGGCGTCGTGCAGTTGTCACGGATGCCGGACGCATGAGCCTGACCGCGCCCCGCTACCGGATGCCGACCGGAGTGGACGAACTGACCCCGATCCGCACCGTGTCGCCCATACCGGAGCACTTGCGGGTTTCGGTGAGCAGTGGACGAACCCAGGTCGACATCACGCTGCCCGCCAACGCTCGCGTCGCCGACATCCTGCCCTACCTCGTGCGGCTGATCGCCGATCATGAACGCACCGGCGAGGAGCCGGCGTCGATCGATGACGAACGGACGTCGCGTAACACGTTGACCCGAGGTTCTCAGGAGCTGCCCGCCGATCGCACCTTGCGGGAAGCGGGCGTGCGGCACGGCGATGTGCTGACCTTGTGTGCCGAGCCGACGCTGTTGCCGCCCATCCGTTACGACGATGTGGTCGACGCCGCGGCCCAGCTCAATCGCGCCTCGTATGCGTCGTGGGGGCCGACGTCTGCGGCGGTGATGGCGATCGTGGCGCTGTACGCGTGTGTGGGCATCCTCGGTTGGATGTCGTTGGACATGCGTTTCGATCCGGCGCGGCCGGTGATCGTCGGCCTCGACCTCGCCGGCTCGTTGGCGCTCGTCGCGGCGGCCACCGTGGCACAGCGGATGTATTCCTACGGGCGGGTCGCAGCCGTACTGGGTTGGGCGGCAATACTTCTCGCCGGCGCCGCATCGTTGGCGATCTTCGCCGGGCTGCCCGGTTGGGGTGTGGTCGCCACATGCGGTGCGGTGATCGTGCTCAGTTACGGGGCGTACCGGCTGATCGGCGCCGGCGGCGGTGGCTATCTCGCCGGAGCCCTGTATGCGGCGGTCATGGGCGTGGTGGTCGCGGTCCGGACCGGGTTCGGCGTCACCGATGACCGGTTGGGAGTGGCGGTGTGTCTGGTGACGCTACTGCTGTGCTGGGCGGTTCCCCGGGTGACCGCCGGATGGGACCGATTCGACCTCCGAACCGGTTCCACCGCGGCGCCGGTCGATGCGCTCGACGATCCGTTCGGAACCGTCGCGGACCGCTCGCTGCCGGATAGGCGACAACTCGTGGAGACGGTGCCGACCGCCGACGAGATCAGGGAACGCGGTCGCGCCGCGGTGAGCGTACGCGCGGCGTTGTACGTCGGCTGCGGGGCGGCCCTGGTGTCCGGTATGGCGCTGCTGCTGACGCCATGGGGGCAGCCCCGGTGGCCCGACCTTGCCTTCGGGGCACTGTGCGCGGTGGTCTTCGGTCTGCGAGTGCGGTTGTGTCGCAGTGCCGCCGAGCAGTCCGGCGTGTTGCTCACGGCGGCCGTGGCGATCATCATCACGTGCGTGGCGGCCACGGCAGGCCCACCGGAATTCGCCGCGACCGGCTTGGCCGGGCTCGGGCTGATCGTGGCGGGAGGCGCCGCGACCGCGGTATTCGCGGGGCCGGCCCGGTCGCGCCGCCGCGAGCGAACACTGGATTACCTGAATTACCTCGCGGTCGCCGCACTCATTCCCGTGGCGCTGGCGGTGCTCGGCCTGTACGCGCAGTTGCGCGCCGGCGGGCTGTGACCGTGTGGAGGCGGCTCGACCGCGTGCCGGCCATCGCGATGGTCCTACTGATCGTCGCCGGAACCGCAGGAGCGGGAACCGCATTCGCGGTGGAACCGCCCGTTGTACCGCCCGGGCCCGCCCCCGCGGGCCCGGTGGCCCCGCCCGATCCGACCGAACAGAAGACCGTGTGCGCGGTCGCGGGCAGCCGACCGCAAACCGATTACCGGCTGGCCCCCATCGCGCAGGCCATGCTGCACTACCGCGACGCGTGGGCGTACTCGCGCGGGGCCGGGCAGAAGGTCGCGGTGATCGACACCGGGGTCAACCCGCACCCGCGTCTGCCCGCGCTGCAACCCGGTGGTGACTACGTGTCCGGCACCGACGGGTTGTCCGATTGCGATGCCCACGGCACGCTCGTGGCAGGCATCATCGCGGCCGCGCCGAGCGCAGACGACGCGTTCGCCGGGGTGGCGCCGGACGCCGCGATCCTGGCGATCCGGCAGAACAGCCTGTCCTTCGCCGTCAAGGGCGGCCGCCAGTCATACGACCCGAATTCAGTGTCCCCCGGTACCGGCGCCGCGGGTTACGGGAACACCCACACCTTGGCGCTGGCCGTCACGAGGGCCGTCGACCTGGGTGCCACCGTCATCAACCTGTCGGTGTTGGCTTGTGCCCCATCGGGTATCGGGATCGACGATGCGGACTTGGGCCGGGCGGTCCGGTACGCGTTCGACCGCAACGTCGTGGTGGTCGCGGCAGCAGGCAATGTCGACAAACAGGGACCGTGCGGCGCGCAGAACACGATGGCCGACCCGAACCTGCCCGTCGACACCGCCTGGCCGGACGTGCGGACCGTGGCCAGCCCGGCCTGGTTCGACGACTATGTCCTGACGGTCGGTTCGCTGTCTCCGTACGGCGAGCCCTCCGATTTCAGCCTCAACGGCCCCTGGGTCGACGTCGCGGCTCCGGGTGAACAGGTGGTTTCACTCGACCCCAACGGTCCCGGGCTGATCAACGGGATACCGGGGCAGAACGGTCTGGCACCGATCAACGGCACCAGCTACGCCGCACCATACGTGGCCGGGGTGGCTGCGCTCGTACGGGCGCGGTTCCCGGAATTGTCTGCGGCACAAGTGATGGAGCGTATCGAGCGCACCGCCCGAACGCCGGGTGCCGGTCCCAACATCGCCAGCGGATACGGCGTCGTCGATCCGGTCGCGGCTCTCACCGCGGACCTCGTCACTCAGGACGTCGACGATGCTCGCGGTACTCCGATCGCCGGCCCGCCCGCGCCGGGGCCCGATGCGAACCGGGCCAGAAACATCGCGTTCGTCGCGGCAGGTGGCTGCGTGGCCGCGATGGTGTTCGCGTGGGCGCTGAGCGTGGCATACCGTCGCCGCAACGCCGAACAGTCGGAAAATCTCTGAGAATCAACGAAAAGCGAAGCGGGGCACCCAGATAGACCGGGCGCCCCGCTTGCGCGTCACACCAAGTCGGCGGCGTTGGCGCGGTCCAGCGCGGCCATCAGGTCCTGCTGATCACGGCCCCGGGTGTTGCCGACGACCATGTCCTGCACCGCCTGCTCCATCAAGCCGGCGAGCTGCTTGTGCGTGAGCTGCAGCGCCTGGGCGCCCTCGCCCTCGTAGACGCTGTAGAGCACGTTGAACACATTGTTCACCTCATCCTGCAGAGCGCGCGCGTCCCCGAGTCCGGAGTCGAGCGCATCCAAGAATCCGTGGTTCTGCGCGAAGTCGTACTTGATCGTGCTGCCGTCGAACGACATGTTCGTCTCCTTCTCTTCCCGCTCTAGGCCTGGTCCGCCGTGGCGATGCTCTGAATGTGCTTCTTGCCCTTCTCGGCAACGTTGGTCAGCGTCTGGATGAGCAGGTTGTACTCATCGTGCTGACCGGTCTTCAACTCGTTGAACTTGCCTGCCGCGACACCGTTCCACGGACCGCTGACCATGGTCTCGGTCTCGCCCTGCATCTTGGCGACCAGGCTGCGGGCCCGGCCCATGGCCTCGTCGATCTGGGTGATCTTGGCCGCGGCTTCCTGCGGTGTGAGTGCTACTACCATCGGTGCGTTTCCTATCTGGTGGTTGTTTCGATCTACCTAGGCGCTGTCAGGTCTTCGTCTGCTATTGGCGACTACCGGGCGTCCCCTTCCCACCCGCTCGGAGTGAGTTCGGCGAGTTGTGAAATCGCCTGCATCACACGGTGGTCCGAGCCGGGTTTGATGGTCGTCCACAGCTGACCGGACGGCGACACGCTGGGAGCCGACACCAACCTGCCGCGCTTTGTGTAGAAGACTGCGACCGCACCAGGCACGCGGACCACACGATCGGCCGCGGTATCGAGGACGTGACACACGATCTCGGCGAACGCGATGCGGGCCGCGAACGCGGACCCGAGGGCCGACGCCACCTGGTGCCCGGCACCGAGGGCCCGTAATCGATCGGTGAAGAACGTGACGCTGTGTCCGCCGCTGAGGCACTCGGCCAGGTCGGTGGCCGGTGCGCTGAAGGGCTCGACCGCGGCGGGCTGGCTCGCGGGCAGCTCGGCGATCACCGCACCGGCAATACCGGTATGGGAATCGATCGCTCTGAGCTGCAGGCCATTTCCGATCCGGCGGGCTGCCACACACATGAATCCCGTTTGTACGAGCGAGATCCGGGCCAACCCATCGGGTGTGACCAGACGAATGGCGATCTCCCGAGCCGGGCGTCGCAGCGCCGTCACCATTTCGGCGAGTTCGGTGTCGACCCCGTCGGAGCCGATCAGACCCCGTGCGGCCAACTGCCCGGTGGCCAGATCAGTGGCCCTCGCCAACGCCTCGACCGTGCCGTGCCTGGGCCGTATAGCGAGCACAGTCGGGAACTCGGTGACACCGAGTCGCGAGCCGACCACCTGCAGTTCGTCGTCGGTCAGCGCGAACGCCGATGCGGCCCGCGTGCTCACGGCTCCTCCGAGCTTGCACCGATGACGGCAGGCGAAACCCAGCTGTCCGAGACCTGTTCGAGGGTGCGCGAATCGTCGGCGAACTCGTCGGGTGCGGTTCCCGGGTCGGCAAGCCCGTCGAATGCCGCGGTGTCGGGACCCCAGCTGACGCTGTCGACCAGGATGGGTGTGTCGTTGATACCGGTCGCAGGCAGCCAGGTGGAACTGTTCGCGGCAAGACCGGCGGCCGCTTCGCCGCCGCCCTCCAGAACCTCTGGCGGGTACATCGATTCGTGGTCACGTCCACCGTCCTGACCGCGCGCGAGCCCGGCCATCGGTGCGTAGGGCGCACCGGCCATGGTCGACGCGGCCGCCGGTGATACCGCCGAGACCCGGCCGCTGTTGCTCGGCCGTTCGGAACCCGAGACGCCACGGCCGGCGTGCGGGCCCAACGGCATGGGTGGCGGCGCGTACCCGCCGCCTGCTCCCGCGGAGCCGGCCGCAGCACCGGCGGCCGCTGCGGCCGCGGCCCGCTCGGCAGCCGCGGCATCGCCTTTGGCGACCTCGGGTGGCAGCGGCTCTTCCCAAGCCGTTGCCAGGGGCGCGACCGCGTTCTCGTACTGCTGCATGACCGCGGCGGCGTTGGCCTGGTCAGCCGTTGCCGCAGCGTCGAATTCGGCGAACGATCCGGTCAGGACGGCGCCGTTGTAAGCGGCAAGTGAGGCCATCATGTCGCGCTGTGCCTCGCCTTCGACGGCCTCAGACACGCTCGGCATGGCCAGGATCGCGACGGTGGCCGCCACGGCGGCCTGTTCGGCGAGCTGGCCGTTGGCGGCGGCGTTGAGCGCCTTGGCCTGCAGCCAATCGCCCAGTTCCTGCAGACGTGCCAACACATCCGGTGCGTGCTGGCTTTCCCACGAGGTGCGGACCCGGTCGAGGAGCTGGGTGTACTCGGTGGCTGCGGCGTTGAAACCGTTGGCGACCCTGACCCAGGCCGCGCCGGCATCGCCGACCGACGATGGTCCGGGGCCCTCGGTGAGGTCGCGCGCGAGTTGTTCGGTGCTTCGCGACTCCCACACCACGCCGGTGTAACCCACGGTGAATCCGAACCTTTCGGCCTGTCAGACGGTGAACTCTGCGTCGGCGGCAGCGACATTCCCGGCGCTCGAGCGCAGCGCCGCGGCCACCTCGCGGAGCTCCGTGACGCCGAGTGCGGCCGATTTCGCATAGGACGTGTGCACCTCGTTGAGCGTGGACGACGCCCGTACGGAAACCTCATCGCGACCGACCGGCACCGTGTTGAGCTGAGCCTCTTCGGCGCGCAGCAGGCTCTCCAGCCGGTCGGCTATGGCATCGAGCCGCGTGGCGGCGTCACCCAATTCGCGGGTGCGGATCGACAATCCTTGTGAATCGGCCATGTCTTCTCCCCTGTTGTCGTGATTCGCATCGGTTCACGCCTCCCCGATCACCGGCGGTGCTGCCGTACCGAGGTCACCGACGATCTCGTCCCCGTGGTCGGTGGTCTGCAGGAAGGCCGGGGCGGTGTGGTCCCCGCCGGCCATCCGGCCGCCGTGGGCCATCGGTGCCATCGGTGCGCCCATCATCGGCGCGCCGTAACCAGCGCCGAGTGCTGCGCCTGCGCGCGCCGACGAGGCGACCGCCCGACCCAGGTCCTCGCTCACCGGTGGCATCGGGGGCGCAGACCGGGCGGCGAGCGTGCTGGCGCCGGATCCGCCTGCGCTACCACCACCGGCACCGCCGCCCGCGCTTCCGCCGCCGCCCGCCGCATGGCCGGCCCGGGCCGCGGTGCCCGCGGCAGCCGCCGTGGAACCGGCCGTACCGGCCGTGCCCTGGGACGCCATGCCGCTGAGCTGCGAGGCCAGATCGGTCGCGGTCTGCGTGCCGGCCTGCGCGGCCTTCGTCGCAGCACTCATGAGCGAGGAAAGTCCCTGCGAGCCACCCGAAGCCGACGAGGTCGCCGAAGTGAGCTGACTCGGCACGGCGGTGGTGGTCAGCGGTGCCTCGGTCACCGGAACCGGCTCACCCGCCGCGGTGACCGCCGCGGTCTGGGCGGCGAGTTCGGCCTGCAGTTCGGTCATCGTCTCGGTGGCGCGGGTGACTGCCTCGGTGGCCGCGGCGATGGCGGCGGCCCAGCCCCACGGGAAGATGATGTTGGGACCGATCGCGGCCATGGTCGCCATGAACTCGCCGATGATCTCGATCAGCCTGGCCTCGGCCTGTTTGACCGTCGCCGCGGCGGCAGCGAGCGAGTTGCGCAGTGCGTTGGCCTGAGCCTTGAGCGCGGCGCCGTTGTCGAGTGCGGTGGCGGTCTTGGCGGCCGCGGCAGTGCCGCCTGCGCCTTCCCAGTTCCCGGTCAGATCGCCCAGTGCCGATGCCAGGGAGCTGTTGGAGCTGTCGAAGGCCTGTGCGACGCCGTCGAACATCTGAGTCGGATCGAGCCCCTCGAACACACCGTCGCCGAGGGTGCCGAGCGCATCGGTCACGGGTTTGATCAGTTGTCCCGGATCCATCGGACTGGCCGGCGCATTCGGTGGGGGGCCGCCCTCGGGCGGGAGCGGGCCCGGTGGCGGCGCCGTGGGCAGCGGCGGAAACCCGAGCCGCGCCAGGATTTCCTGCACCGGCAGGTTCAGATACTCGGCGAGGCCGTGCTCCTGCGCGGCGATCACCGCGCTCGCGTCGAACCCAGGGAGCTGGCCGGCGAATTGCGCTGTGACATCGCCCGAGCCCGTCACCGCAGCAGTCGGCTGGGGTATTGCAGCCACAGCGAACGCCTAGGCGGAGAAGCCGGAGTCGGCGGATGACAGGCCCGCGCTGGCGCCGGAGGTTACGCCGCCGATGCCGGCGTGTACACCGCCGACGAGCAACGTGCCGGCCAGATTGGTCGCTTGCGCACGCCCGTACGCCGCCAGGTAGGTCGCACCGATCGGCCCGATGGCGGTTGCGGCGGCCGCGAGCATCGCGGCCGAATCTGCCGATCCCGCAGCGCTGATCACCTCGCCGGCCGTCGCGTTGGCAGTGGCGAACGCCGCCATGCCGACGGGCACAGCCGTCAATCCAGAACTCACTGAAAACCCCCGGGTGTGCTGTCGTGTGCGCAGGCCCGCTACGTTGCGGGGATTGTGGCAACTGCTAACACCAAAGCCCAAAGCTGAAGCCTAGCCCGTACCAGTCTCTTTGGCGACCCCCCGACTCGAAATAGTTGTGTGCCAATACAAAACACACGGGGCGTGGCGGCGACGTTCGCAAAGTTTCGCATACGGCCGATCGAGGGTCGGCGTTCTCCGACGTAAGGCGGCGCTTCAGCCGATCGTGTCGTCCGACCGCCGCAGCGGTTCGCGCTCGATCTCCTGATACCGCGAGTTGAACTGTTCGACGAGACGATCCCGACGGTCTACCGCGGCTTTGGCGGCTGTTTGCGCAATGTTCACAATCAGATTCGCGAGCTCATGCGCGCCCAATCGGGTTGCTGCGCCCCCCATGGTGAGGTCGGTCATCGCGCCGGTGGCGTCGACCTCGACGGTCACCGCACGGTCGGGGCTCGTCGCGCGCACCCGGATCGCCGCACACTGTTCCTGCATGGCCGCGAGCAGGTCGCGCTGGCGCGCCATGCGGGCGACCACCGCGTCGGCGAGACCGGTCATACGGATCGCATCCAGCTGTTCGGCAACACGTCGTCGCCCTCCGCGGCGCGGTCCTCGGCCATCCTGAGGTCTTCTTCGTTGGCCAGCTTCAGGTTTCGTATCACCGCTGGTGAAACGTTCTGTGACAGTAGCTCGCGGCGGCGCGCGACCTGAGCCCGTACGGCGGACAGGCGACAGAGTGCGAGGATCTCGGCAGCGAGGAGTTCGGGAGATTTCTGCAGTTCGCGAGGGTCGATCCGCAGGGCGACGGGCAGCCCGCGTTCGGTTGTCGAAACGGCGATTCCCCCGTTACGTGACGTGGCGGTGGGAACTTCTGCCATCGAAACTCCTCGACAGAGAGTTTGCTGGAACGACGGGTGAGGCGGCGAAGTCGAGTTACTACGGCCCCGGATCTTCAGTACGATACCAACCGGGCGCGCCGATAGAGCTGTGTAAGACGTGGAAAGGAATTGGGAGAAGTTGGCCAATGACCGTGGGGCGCCTGCTCAACCGCCCTGGTTGCACGGCTATCAGCAGCCGTCGGTAGGGCCGCGACATTCGTTGCTGGGTCGTGACATTGCACAGGAAGAACACGACGGTGCGCCTTACGCCAGCGACAACCAGTTTGCTGACGAGCCTCAGGACCCACCCGGACGGCATCGCAACGGCAACGGCGAAGCCCGCAGCGAGAAGTTAGCCACGTCGTATCAGCCGGTCCCGCAACCCGATCCGGTCGCGCCGGTCGCACCGCAGGACCCGGTGGAAGCGCGCGCCGCGGAGTTGTTGCGACTGCTCGGCCCGGATCGGCCGGTGGACGTCGAGGCGCCGCAGGCAGTGGACGACGTGACCGACCCCGCGGTGATCGCGTCGCCGAATCCGCCGCCGGTCCCCTCGCCACCACAACCGCCGCCACTGCTGCCGCAGCCTCCACAGCTGCCACCGCCGAACCCGGCCGAGCGCATGCCCGCATACCCGCCACCGCACCACACGTTGCGGCCGCTGGATGACGCGGCGATCGCCAACCGTGACCGCTTCGCCCCGCAATCGGGTTGGCGGCGGGCTCTTTACCGAGCAACCGCAGGCAGGGTGAATCCGGGCGACTCGCCTCGAGACCGGCGCCGCGAAGAGTTGTACAGCCGCATCAGACAGCCGATCCGGGGCGACTTCCGGATCGCGGTGTTGTCGATCAAGGGTGGAGTCGGTAAGACGACGACGACCCTGGGACTCGGTTCGGCGCTCGCCACGATCCGCACTGATCGTGTCATCGCGGTCGATGCGAACCCCGACCGCGGCACGTTGGCTCAGCGCATCAACGACCCGTCGACCGCTACGGTACGAGACCTGTTGTCGGATCCGAACATCACGAGGTACTCCGACGTGCGCTACTACACGCGGATGTCGGAGAGCCGGCTCGAGGTGCTCGGCAGCCCGATCGACCCGGCCATCTCGGAGGCGTTCGGCGAACTCGACTACCGCCGCACGATCGACATCCTGCAGAACTTCTACAACGTCATCCTCACCGACTGCGGCACCGGCATCATGCATTCGGCGATGCGCGGCGTCCTCGATCTCGCCCATGCCGTCGTGCTGGTCAGCTCGCCTGCACTGGATGCCGCGCGCAGCGCGTCGGCCACCCTCGAATGGCTTACCCAGCACGGGTATTCGGATCTGGTGCGGGAGGCTCACCTGGTGCTGAGCGCGTCGCGGCCGGGCGGAACTGCGGTCCGGATGGACAAGGTTTACGAGCATTTCGAATCCCGGTGCCGATCTGTTCACCTGATTCCATTCGACTCCCACCTGGCCGAGGGGGGCGAGGTCGACTTGGAACTGCTCAAACCGGCAACGTTCCAGGCATACGTCGAATTGGCCGGGGCCGTCGCGGAGAAGTTCGCGCTCCTGAGGCCGAACGGCGGGCGGCCGTATGCGGGGCCGGACGCCTGAACCACACGACAGGCAGGACACAATGAGCGGACGCAGCAGAGACGCCCAGCGCGTGTTCGACGCGGGAGTGCTGTCACTGGGAATCCCGATCAACGGCGTCGAGACCGACCGGGATGTCGAGTACGCGAAGTTGGCGTTCGCGCGCGCCACCGAGTACGACCCCGATATGTGCGATGCGTGGTTGGGGCGCGTCGCCGCAGGCGAGTCCAGCCCCGAGATCATCTACCACCTCTACCGCACGAGCAGCACCACGTTGTTTCGCGAACAGCGCCGACTGGGGTTGCCGGGCCGCGCGCTCAGCGGACGGTTCCACACCAATCTCTACATCGACTACGACCTCAGTTCGTTCACCGAGATCTGGCTGGCGTACGCGGCGGGCATGATCGCCGGCAAGGACTACACCGAAGCCGAGAACACCCTCGACGAGCTCGACCGGATCCGGGCGCGGATGCCCGGCGGCGACGCGGCATCGGACGAGATCTGCGCCTACATCCGCGGCGTGATGCACTTTCTCACCCAGCGCTGGCCGGATGTCCTTGTCACCCTGGCCAATTCGGCGTCGTTCCGCGACGAGTTCATCGCCGCGGGCGCGAACATGATGGTGGGCACCGCGTGTGCTCAGCTCGGTCTGTTCGGCGAGGCGATCCGGCGCCTCGAGCAGGCAGGAACCGGGCCGATCCCGGCGGCCCGCCAGGCTGCCGACTTCTGCCGCGGCCTGACGCTGCGGGAGATGGGCAAAGAGGACGAGGCCCGAGCGGTGTTCGAGCGTCTCTACAGCGAGGATCCGGCATTCACGGCGAATGCGGCGGCACTGCGAGATCCGAAATACCGGCTGATGATCACCGATCAAGAGACGATCGATTCGCGGACCGACAAGTGGGATCCCAAATCGGCGCGATCACACAGCGAGCGAGACGACGAGCAGCAGGCCGACCGGAACAACAGCTTCCTGCGGGAAGCGCAAGAGGAATTGGACCGCCAGGTGGGCCTGGCCGAGGTCAAGACGCAGGTCGCGAAGCTGCGGTCGACCGCCAAACTGGCGAAAGTCCGCGAAGACAAGGGTCTCAGCTCGGTACCCCGCAGCCTGCATCTCGCTTTCACCGGCCCACCCGGGACCGGCAAGACCACCATCGCCCGGGTGATCGCCAAAATCTATTGCGGCCTCGGCCTTTTGAAGACGCCGTCGGTGGTCGAAGCGACCCGTGCCGATTTCGTCGGACAGCATCTGGGCAGCACCGCGATCAAGACGTCCGAGCTCATCGACCGTGCCCTCGACGGCGTGCTCTTCATCGACGAGGCCTACACCCTCATCCAGTCGGGTCTGGCCGGCGGTGACGCGTTCGGCAGGGAGGCCGTCGACACGCTGCTGGCCCGTATGGAAGACGACCGGGACCGCCTCGTGGTGATCATCGCGGGCTACGACCGGGAGATCGACCGGTTCCTGGCGGCCAACGAAGGTCTGTCGTCTCGGTTCTCGCGTCGTATCCGGTTCAGTTCCTACAGTGCCGACGAGTTGGGTGACATCGCCCGGGTGATCGCCAGGGCGAGAGATTCCGATCTGACCGACGACGCCTACCGTGAGCTGATCGCGGTGTGCCGGAAATTGTGCGAGACCGAATCGCTCGACCAGGCCGGGCAACGGCGGTTGAGCATCGACATCGCCGGCAACGGTCGCTTCATCCGCAACGTCGTGGAATCCGCCGAGGAGGAACGGGCCTTCCGGCTCAGCGAGGACCCCGACGTCGACCTCGATTCACTCAGCGAGGACGTGTTGCGGCGGATCGAACCGGCCGACATCCGGGCCGGTCTGCGCAACGTGCTCGAAATGCACATGGACATGCACAAGGAGAACCGATGACGGCGCCTTCGGGCAGCGACGGGCCCGCCGAACTCGACGAGCCGACGCGCCAGATCCCGCGCGTCGCCGACGCCGAGGTGTTCAACCAACGCTCGACGTACTCGACACGGTATGTCCCCCAACCACATCCGCCGCTGCAAACCCCGTTCGTGACGGGCCAGCATCCCGGCGCGATGGCCGGACAGCCCGTGGCCGCGGGCCCGCAACAGCTGCGCCTGATCGCACCCGTGCAGCGCAGGCCCAGCAGCGGCTGGCGACGGCTCGTGTACCTGCTGACCGCCGGCCTGATCAATCCCGGTGAATCCCCGCGCGACCGCAACCGGCGGGCACTTGTCGCCCGCGTCAACAAGGAGGTGCGCGGCGACTACCGGATCGCGGTGCTGTCGCTGAAAGGTGGCGTCGGCAAAACCACGACGACCGTCGCGCTGGGGGCCACGCTGGCGTCGATCCGCGGTGACCGGGTGATCGCCGTGGATGCCAATCCGGATTTCGGCACGCTGGCTCAACGCGGCCCCGACCAGACCCGGGCCACCGTGCGTGACCTGCTGGCCGACACGTCGATCAGGCGGTACTCCGATGTGCGGGCCTACACGTCGCAGGGTGAGAGCCGCCTCGAGATCATGGCCTCCGAACGCGACCCGGCGGTGTCCGAGTCGTTCTCGGAAGAGGACTACCGCCAGGTCATCTCGTTGCTGCAGCGGTTCTACAACATCATCCTCACCGACTGCGGAACCGGTCTCATGCACTCGGCGATGAAGGGCGTCCTGGACGAGGCGAACGCGATCATCCTGGTCACCTCGCCCGCGATGGACGGAGCCACCAGTGCGCAGGGCACGCTCGACTGGCTGAGTCACCAGGGTTACGGGCATCTCGTGGCCAATGCCGTCGTGGTGGTGAGTTCGTCGCGTCCGGGGGCCACGTCGATGGATATCGACGAACTGATGCGATATTTCCAAAGCCGTTCACGTGCTGTTCATTTCATCCCGTTCGACGATCACCTCGCCGAAGGCTCGGAAGTGGTCCTGAACTTGATGAATCGCAAGACGCAGGACGCGTTCATCGAACTCGCCGCGACGGTCGCAGACGCCTTTGTCCGCACCGACCGGCGGGCGGGTGGGCCGGTGATGCGGGTCGAGTAGTGCTTCGGGTATTGCGCCGCAAGAGATTCGGCGACTAGCGTTGGAATCTGTGTTCTGCCGGCGAGGGCGGCGGCAGCGGCGGGATCAATCAACTGCAGGGGGACTGCTGTGTCGTTGAAAGCCGATCTGGATCAAATGCGCACCGTGGGTGGACATCTCAGAGGACTCGCCGTCGAGGTCACCGGCATGAAGTTCGGACCGATGATGATGGGCACCGATTCGGCAGCGCTCAAGAGCGTGGGCGCGATGCAGAACATCCAGTACAACGTGCTCAACACGACGTTGATACCGACGTGTTCGGAGCGGCTCAGCGAGACCGGCGACATCATGATCAACATCGCCGACAAGTTCCAGAACGGCGACGAGAGCAAGCTTCTCGACGTCGTCAACACGTTCAACAAAGCCACCGGCACGTGGGGTGAATGACGATGGGCTTCACCAAGTCCCAGGTTCAGAACATGGACCCGAACGTGATCGGCAACATCGCCAAGGGCTGGGACGATCTCGGTACGAAGATCGAGCAGAAGTTCGACTCCTATGTGAACAAGGTCAAGAACACCGCCGACGGCGGCTACTGGGAGGGCAAGGCGGCGGAGGCCGCCCAGACCCGGGCCGACGCCGACCGCAAGGTCGCGGTGGGTCTGGTCGACGAGGTGCAGTCGGCGGCGAACACCGCGCGTGGGGTGCGAGACAACATCGTCACCGCGCGGACCAACGTGCTGAACAAGGTCTCGGCGATCTCGGGTGAGCAGTTTCTGGTGCACGACGACTGGTCGCTGACCGACCCGTCGGGCATCCAGGACACCGGACAGCGGGCCGCCCGGATGCGCCTGCTGGCCGGCGAACTCAAAACCCTCGTCGACGCACTCGTCACCGCCGACGACAACGGCGCGACCACGATCAACAACCTCGCCTCCGGGCTGATCGCCAAGTTCACCGATCCCGCATCGCTGAGCGGTCAGCAGGGAACCTCCGACGGCAGCGCGATATTCGACGGGAACATCCCGCCGGATGTGTTGCAGCGTTTGATCGAGGCCGGATCGCTGACGCCGGACCAGCTCGCCGCGCTCCAGTCCGGCCAGCCGGTCGAGATCTCGGCATCGCAGATGGAATACATCAACGCGATGATGCGCTCGCTCGACGGGAAAACGCCCGAAGAGATCGAAGAGATGCTCAAGGGTCTTCCGCCGGAAGCCCGTACCGGCCTGGCCAACATGTTCCAGATCGCGTCCAACGGCCGCGTCACCGCGACCGTCGAGGGCAACTACGACGTCCCGACCAACGGCGGTTTCAACCTGCTGCCGCAGAAGATGCGGGATTCCCTCACGCGCAGTGACCTCGTGGAGAACGGTACGTTCACCGCGGGCGCCAGCACGGGATTCCCGGTCGTGTACGACACCATCAATGTCAATGGCGTCGGCACCAACCAGGCGATCGCGCGGATCGCCGGGATGAGCGACTCGAACATGCGGGCCGGATCCGACCTCGACCACAAAGTGCTCGACGTCGCGGGCAAGTACCTCGACGCACAGGTGCGCGCCGAAACGGGCGGCGACCAGATGATGTTCTCGATCGACGACCGCGGTGCCGATCCGAAGGAAGTCCAGATCACCGAGCCGATGTTCGGCGCGGTGGCCGACGACGAGTTCGCCGTCGCCGCGGCGGTCACCAACCCCGACACCGGTGAGAAGTTGATCGGCAACATCTTCCAGCACGAGTGGCAGGACGACGGCAAGACCGTGTCGGCGCTGTTCGACACGTCCGCCGGTGACGCGGTGACGACGCCGGGAGATCCGGTCGACGCGAAAAACGCCGAACTGCACGGCGATATCGCCGAGGCGACGGCGGACTACATGTCCGAGCACAAGGCGGACCTGCTACGGGTCCCCGGCTATGAGGACAAGATCTCGGCCGGCCAGCTGAACCCGGAACTCATGCGAAGCCTCGCCGACGACCTCGCGCCGTACTACAGCACCTTCGCGGGCGCCGAGACCATCCCCGGGGTCGACAACTTCGATGAGAAGAGTCAACTCGCCGACATGTACGCCGTACTCGCCAGCGATCCCGAGGCGGGGGCCAAGGCCGCGACGCACACCTACGCGCAGGAGAACGCGTTGGCGGCCGAGTACGGCAGCGGTGAGGCCGCGAGCACCTACGCCCAGATCGCGGGGCAGATGCACAGCGCGCTCGTCGACGGCACCGCCGACGCGAAGGCGTCGATGGACCGCAACGACATTTACAACGCGCAGTACGAGTACGCCCTGAACTCCGCGAATTTCGACACCGCGAAGTCGGTGGCGACCACCGCGTTCGACGCTGCAGGGCTCAAGGCAGGCAAGTGGGCTGTCGACATCATCGCCCCACACGCCAAGCTCGAGCTGATGGGCATCGTCGATCAGCAGGCCGCGATGGATCCGAACAACGGCAGGCCCAACGACGTCGCGACGGGTCAGGTCGATTCCGACGTCACCGTGCAGAACATGCTCAACGGGCTGCAGACGGAGGACCCGTCGGTTATCGACGATCCCGCGTTCGCGGATCTGCGTGAAACAGACGCCAACGGTGAGGTGCGCCTCGTGGTCAACGGGCTCGACGATCAGCAGGCAGTCAAGGAGCGGCTGCGCGACCACTACGGCATCGACATCACCGAGTGGGAGAACGAGTACGACCGCGGTGCACGGGCCGGCCAGATCCAGACACCATCAGGGAATTGATGCGCCTGCGGGTTATCGCCGCGGCTCTGCTGGTTGGCGGCTGTGCGACCCCACAACCGTCCGCTCCCTCGCCTGCGCCGGTCGATCCGCGGGCACTGTCGCATTTCACGATCGTGTGGAGCGATCCGGCCGGGTTGGATCTGCTGTCCGCCGAAGGCACGTATCTGCGGGCCAGCGTCGAGTCGTTGCGGCTCGCGGCGGCGAACAGTAACCGCGACGCCGCCTACCCGGGATTCTGGGAGACGCTGACCGGGCCCGCCAAGGACTATGCCGAGAGCTTCTTCGCCCTCGGACCCGACGATGCCTTGCACGGTGTCAATCGCTTCGAAGTGATCGGGGTCGCCGACCATGACGACCGGCTTAACGCTGGGCTGTGCATCTACGAACGGCAACTGGGCGTCGAAGATGCCGACGGCCGGTTCACGTTCAACCGCATGGGTAGCCATTACTGGGAATTGACGGTAGAGAAAGCGGGCGAAGCCTCCCCACCGGCAGGCCAGCGAGGTCGAGACACCTATCCACAGGCCGCGATGTTCGGATCGTGGCGCACCGTCAAATGGGCGAGGCAGCCGGCGGACACCCCGAACCCATGCGCGGGCCGGCCCACGCCCGGTGTGGAACCCGAGGCCTGGCCTGCGCTGATGCCGGGCAGCCGACCTTATGTGACCGAGGATGTCCCGACCGCGCCGAATTACCCCGGCTGGTCGAACAACGTCACGTGACGAAGTCGCTCGCGCGCCTGTCTCAGGCGTGTCGGAACCCGGCAACCGCCGGTGGCCACAGCGCGAACCACTAAACTGGTGAGGTTGCCGCCCCCGCGTACCGGGGTGCGGTGCGCCTGCATGCGGCCTCACACGGGGCCGCGGCTGACGAGCGAGGACTAGATGACAGACACCACCCTCCCACCGGGAGGAGACTCCGCGGACCGCGTCGAACCGGTCGACATCCAGCAGGAGATGCAGCGCAGCTACATCGACTACGCCATGAGCGTGATCGTCGGCCGCGCGCTGCCCGAGGTGCGCGACGGTCTGAAGCCGGTGCACCGCCGGGTGCTCTACGCGATGTACGACTCCGGGTTCCGCCCGGACCGCAGCCACGCCAAGTCGGCACGGTCCGTCGCCGAGACGATGGGTAACTACCACCCGCACGGTGACGCCTCGATCTACGACACTCTGGTCCGCATGGCCCAGCCGTGGTCACTGCGCTATCCACTTGTCGACGGCCAGGGCAACTTCGGCTCGCCGGGTAACGATCCGCCAGCCGCCATGCGGTACTGCGTGACCGGCGATGCGTTGGTGCGGCTGCCGTTGGGGCAGTCGGTGCGAATCGGGGACATCGTGCCCTCGGCCCGGCCGAGTACCGACAACGTCGTGGATCTCAAAGTGCAGGACCGCCACGGCAATCCGGTCTTGGCAGATCGCCTTTTCCACTCCGGCGATCATCAGACGTATACGGTGCGCACCGATGAAGGCTTCGAGGTCACGGGAACGGCGAACCATCCGCTGTTGTGCCTGGTCGATGTCGCCGGTGTCCCCACGCTGCTGTGGAAGCTGATTGAAGAGATCCGGCCGGATGACCGTGTGGTGATCCAGCGGACACCACCCGTCGAGTTCGGGCCCGCCGATTGGCACGACGCGCTCGAGGCGTTGCTGGTGGGCGCCTTCATCAGTGAAGGCTTTGTATCTGAGAACCGGGCTGGATTCAACAATCTGGACCGCGATTTCTTCACGATGGTCGTGGCCGCCTACGACGCGGTTGTCGGCGGGCCGAGGTATACGTCATCGCGGGTGATCGCATCGGGTTCCGAGCTGCACGAGCTCGACATTCAGAATCTCAGTGCTTTGCGCAAGTCTCGGCTCGGCGACATGATCGGGCAGCGTTCGGCAGTCAAGGCCGTACCGGAATGGCTGTGGAACGCGCCTGCCGCCGTGAAGCGGGTCTTCCTGCAAGCCCTGTTCGAGGGCGATGGATCTTGCTCGGCTTTGCCGCGCAACACGATTCAGGTGTCGTACTCGACGCGCAGCGACCAGCTCGCCAAGGATGTGCAGCAGATGCTGCTGGAGTTCGGCGTGATTTCGCGCCGGTACCGTCATGCGACCGGCGAACACAAGGTGGTCATCACCAACCGTGCCCAGGCCGAGCTCTTCGTCTCACAGGTTGGATTCGGGGGGGCCAAGCGCGACAAGCTCGATGCGATCGTCGCGGCTCTTCCGGAGAAGGCGGCGGGGCTCGACGGTGATCATGTTCCTGGCCTCGGCCGGTTCATCCGCGCGCATGGTGGCGGCCGCTGGGCCGACAAGGAGTGGCTGCGCAAGCACAACGTCGATCGACTCGACCGTTGGCGCCGCGCCGGCGATGAAATTCTCAGCCGTATCGCCGATGCCGATGTGCGGGCAATCGCGACCGACCTGACGGACGGCCGGTTCTACTACGCGCGGGTCGCGTCGGTGACGGATGCCGGCGTGCAGCCCGTGTACAGCCTGCGGGTTGACACGGACGACCACGCGTTCATCACCAACGGGTTCGTCAGCCACAACACGGAAGCGCGCCTCACTCCGTTGGCGATGGAGATGTTGCGTGAAATCGACGAGGAGACAGTCGATTTCATCCCGAACTACGACGGCCGGGTACAGGAGCCCACGGTTCTGCCGAGCCGGTTCCCGAACCTGCTCGCCAACGGTTCGGGCGGTATCGCCGTCGGCATGGCCACCAACATCCCGCCGCACAACCTGCGCGAGCTGGCCGAGGCGGTGTACTGGTGCCTGGAGAACTACGAGGCTGACGAAGAAGCGACGCTCGCGGCGGTCACCGAGCGGGTCAAGGGGCCCGACTTCCCCACTGCCGGTTTGATTGTCGGCTCGCAGGGCATCGAGGACACGTACAAGACGGGCCGCGGGTCGATCAAGATGCGCGGTGTCGTCGAGATCGAGGAGGACTCCCGCGGGCGCACCTCGATCGTGATCACCGAGTTGCCCTATCAGGTCAACCACGACAACTTCATCACCTCGATCGCCGAGCAGGTCCGCGACGGCAAGCTGGCCGGCATCTCGAACATCGAGGATCAGGGCAGTGACCGCGTCGGCATCCGAATCGTGGTGGAGCTCAAGCGAGATGCCGTCGCGAAGGTGGTGCTGAACAACCTCTACAAGCACACCCAGCTGCAGACCAGCTTCGGCGCGAACATGCTGTCGATCGTCGACGGGGTGCCGCGCACGCTGCGTCTCGACCAGTTGATCCGGCTGTATGTCGACCATCAACTCGATGTCATCGTGCGGCGCACCCGGTACCGGTTGCGCAAGGCCAATGAGCGGGCCCACATCCTGCGTGGTCTGGTCAAGGCGCTCGACGCCCTCGACGAGGTGATCGCGTTGATCCGGGCGTCGCAGACCGTCGACATCGCCCGGGCCGGCCTGATCGAGTTGCTCGACATCGACGACATCCAGGCGCAGGCCATCCTCGACATGCAGCTGCGCCGGCTGGCAGCGCTCGAGCGGCAGAAGATCGTCGACGATCTGGCCAAGATCGAGGCCGAGATCGCCGACCTCGAGGACATCCTGGCCAAGCCGGAACGGCAGCGGGCCATCGTGCGCGACGAGCTCGCCGAGATCGTCGAGAAGCACGGCGACGACCGTCGCACCCGGATCGTGCCCGCCGACGGCGAGGTGTCCGACGAGGATCTCATCGCACGTGAGGACGTCGTCGTCACGATCACCGAGACCGGCTACGCCAAACGCACCAAGACCGATCTGTACCGCAGCCAGAAACGCGGCGGTAAGGGCGTGCAGGGTGCCGGGCTCAAGGCCGACGACATCGTCAACCACTTCTTCGTCTGCTCGACCCACGACTGGATCCTGTTCTTCACCACGCAGGGCCGCGTCTACCGGGCGAAGGCCTATGACCTGCCGGAGGCATCCCGTACGGCGCGCGGGCAGCACGTCGCCAACCTCCTGGCCTTCCAGCCGGAGGAGCGCATCGCGCAGGTCATCCAGCTCAAGTCGTACGAGGACGCGCCCTATCTGGTGCTCGCGACCCGCAACGGCCTGGTGAAGAAGTCCAAGCTCGTCGACTTCGACTCCAACCGCTCGGGCGGCATCGTCGCGGTGAATCTGCGGGATGGCGACGAACTGGTCGGTGCGGTGCTGTGCTCGGCCGAGGACGACCTGCTGCTGGTGTCGGCCAAGGGCCAGTCGATCCGATTCTCCGCGACCGACGAGGCGCTGCGCCCGATGGGCCGTGCCACGTCCGGCGTGCAGGGCATGCGGTTCAACGAAGAAGACCGGCTGCTGTCGCTCAACGTTGTCCGCCCCGATACGTACCTGCTGGTCGCGACATCGGGTGGCTACGCCAAGCGCACCGCGATCGAGGAGTACACGGTGCAGGGCCGCGGCGGCAAGGGCATCCTGACGATCCAGTACGACCGCAAACGTGGCAGTCTGGTCGGAGCGCTGATCGTCGACGATGACACCGAGCTGTACGCCATCACTTCTGGCGGCGGTGTCATCCGGACCGCTGCACGTCAGGTGCGTAAGGCAGGACGCCAAACCAAGGGGGTCCGCTTGATGAACCTGGGCGAGGGCGACACACTGATTGCGATCGCGCGCAACGCCGAGGAGGGCCCGGATGCGGAAGGCGCCGAGTCCGACGAGTCGTGAGGGAGCCGCTGGGGTCCGACCGGGCCCCCGGCCTGAGCTAAGGAGCTGTTAGGTGAGTTCACCGAGCGAGCCGGGATACCCGCGCGCGGGCGACCGGCCGGGCAGCAGCACCAACGGCTCGGCGCCGGGTGGCGAGGTCGGAGCCGCGGGCAACGCCGCGTCACGCGCGGGCGGCCACATCACCGACTCGGGTGATGTGCCACCGTGGCAGCGCGGCGCGTCGCGCACGGCGCAGCAGCCGCCCGCGGAGGCGCGCGGCGACGCATCCCGGGGACCCGCCGGCGAGGCCCGGGCGCAGCGATTTGTCTCGGGATCGGAAACCGAGACCGAGCAGCAGCCACGCCCGGCACCGCGTCCTGAGCCGCGGAACGAACCTCGCAACGAGCCGAGGAGCGAGCCGGTGCGCCCCGAGGCGTATGCCAGCGAGCTGCCGGATCTGTCCGGTCCGGTACCCCGTCCGCCGCAGCGTAAGACCGGCAACGACAGTGCGCGGTCGTCGGCGACGCCCACCACGCGCATCCAGGTGGCGAACCGCCCGCAACAGACCGGTCCCGTGCGGGCCAGCATGCAGATCCGCCGGGTGGACCCGTGGACCGTGCTCAAGGTCTCGCTGGTGCTGTCGGTGGTGTTGTTCTTCGTGTGGATGATCGCGGTGGCGTTCCTCTACCTCGTCCTCGGCGGGATGGGCGTGTGGAGCAAGCTCAACAGCAACGTTGGCGACCTGCTGACCAGCGCGAGTGGCAGCACCGGCGGCGAGCTCGTCTCGAGCGGCACGATCTTCGGCGGTGCCGCCCTGATCGGTCTGGTCAACATCGTCGTGCTGAGTGCCATGGCCACGATCGGTGCGTTCATCTACAACCTCACAACCGATCTCGTGGGCGGTGTCGAAGTGACATTGGCCGACCGGGACTGAGGGACGTCACCGCCGACGGAACCGATTTGGGTAGCCGACCACCATTGAGGTAATCTCGTCGCTCGGTCGTCCCCTATTTCGGGCCTATAGCTCAGGCGGTTAGAGCGCTTCGCTGATAACGAAGAGGTCGGAGGTTCGAGTCCTCCTAGGCCCACGAAGCCGGCATTGCCGGTGATCACCGAGAGGGTGCGCCATGCGGTTCGTGGTTCTGGCTGTGATCGTGGCCGCGGCGGTGATCGTGTGGCGATCACGGCACGGCGACGAAGTTTGGCACGAGGCGGACTAGCCCATCTCGGCCAGTCGAGGGGCCTTAGCTCAGTTGGTAGAGCGCTGCCTTTGCAAGGCAGATGTCAGGAGTTCGAATCTCCTAGGCTCCACAAGTTGAATCTGCGGTCCAGAAGCGGTTTCGGTGTTAGCCACCGGGACCGCTTTTCTCGTTCTCGCCTACACTTGCCCACAATCTTCCTCAACATCAGACCCGTACAGGTGACCGGCTTCGAGCCCGTTCGGTGGCCGTCGACACGGATAGTCGCCGAAACCGCGTATCGGGGTTGAGTTTTGCTTAGATAGGCGACATGCATCTCGATGACGCGCGATGACTGATTCCGGCGAGTACCCGCTGACGCCGAGGCAGCAGCGGGCCTGGCTGAATTTCATGCGGGTCTATCACCGGCTCGAATATGAGGTGAACCGTCACCTGCGCACCGAGAGCGGTCTTTCACTCTACGACTACACGGTGCTCAGCACGCTCTCGCGCGCACCGGATCGCCGCCTGCAGCTGACCACACTGGCCACGGTGATCGGGTGGGAACGCAGCCGGGTTTCTCACCACCTGATGCGGATGGCACGTCGCGGCCTGGTCGAGCGCACAACCTGTGACACCGACGGTCGCGGCACTGTCGTCGTCCTGACCGACGAGGGCTGGGGCCAGCTCGCCGGCGCCGCCCCGGTGCACGCGGAGTGGGTACACCGGGCGTTCTTCGCCGATCTGGATCCCGAGCACGAGGATGCCCTCGCCGACATCCTCGCCGTTGTACACGAGAGTCTGTTGCGCGAGGGCACCTTGCCGCGTCCCGACCTCAGCTAGACCAGCTAAACCTGGTTCATGCCCCCGTCGACGAAGATCTCCGCACCTGTCATGAAGCTGCTCGCATCGGAGCCGAGGAACACCACCACGGCGGCCAGTTCGGCAGGATCGCCTAACCGCTTCATCGGGTTCGTTGCCAGACCGTCGAAGAACACCTGCCGCTGGTCTTTGTCAGGCACGAGTTCGGTGAGTCCCTCGGTCAGGATGGGACCGGGTGTGACCGTGTTGACCCGGAAGCCACGGTCGCCAAGCTCGGTGGCCCAGGTGCGGCCGAAGGACCGGATAGCAGCCTTTGCCGCGGCGTAGGCGCCGAATGCCGGGGTACCCCTGGTGGCCGCGGTGGAGCCGGACAGAACGATCGAGGCACCGGGATTGAGTAGCGGCATCGTCTTCTGCACGGTGAACACTGTCCCGCCCACGTTGCGGTTGAACGTGTCGATGAGGTGTTCGGGTGTCTCGTCCTCCAGCGTGGCGAACTCGCCACTGCCGGCGTTGGTGAAGACGATGTCGAGGCCGGCACCTGCGTCGCGGATGACCCCGACAAGTCGGTCCAGGTCCTCGGTGCTGGTGACATCGCTGGCAACACCGACGACACCGGAACCGAGCGAGGCTGCGGCGGCGTCGACGCGCTGTTGGGTACGCCCGGTGATGAACACCTTGGCGCCCTCGTCGGCGAAGGCTCGCGCCGTCGCGTAACCGATACCGGATGTGCCGCCGGTGATCAGTGCTGTCTTTCCTTCGAGCTGAGCCATCCCGTCCTCCTGTCGTCGAAAACGCTTGATGCGTTCCATATCCAGCAACTAGGTGACATGTCACGTTATTCCGGGACATGTCACCTATCCACTTGGTAGCGTCGACTCCGTGACTCAGCTCGAGTACTCCGACTCCATCCACGTCGCCATCCCGCCGGATGCCCTCTACGCCATCGTTTCCGATGTCACCCGTACCGGCGAGTGGAGCCCCATCTGCCGTGAGTGCTGGTGGGACGAGGACGGTGGGCCGCGCGTGGGCGCCTGGTTCACCGGACGCAACGTGACGCCTGACCGCGAATGGGAGACCCGCAGTCAGGTTGTCGCCGCCGATCCCGGACGTGAGTTCTCCTGGGAGGTCAACGGCGGCTGGGTGCGTTGGGGCTTCACCTTGGAGCCAGAGGATGCCGGCACCCGATTGACCGAGTCCTGGGCCTTTCTGGAGCCCGGAATCGCAGGCTTCCACGAGCGCTACGGCGAGCGGGCCGACGCCGAGATCGCCGCGCGCAGCGAGGCGGCGCTGAGCGGGATACCGGCCACCCTCGCGGCCATCAAGGCTGTCGCAGAGGGCGCCTAGGCTCTACGGCTTCGGCGTGACCTCCACGCTCGGCGGCAGCGGCGAGGGCTCGGGGCGGGTCGAGCGTCGCACGATCGAGAACACGACCGCGCCGCCCGCCAGGACGGCTGCCGCGACCCCGGCGATGACGAGCGGACGGCGCCGCTTCTTGGGCGGTGCCGTGGCTTCCTGGATGACTTCCGGCAGCGCGGCGACCGCTTCGGCGGCCGCGGCCAACTGGCGGCGCAGCTTGCCGGACTCGTAGCGACGGCGCAGCCCGTTCGCGGTTGCCTGTGCCGAGTTCAGTCCCAGACCGACGACGCCCCTGGTGATGTCGACCGGGCCGACCGCGGTGTATTTCAAACCGCGGGAAAGTCGTTGATGGGGGGCCAACCGGAGATCGGCATTCGCGGTCATCTCGCACCTTTCTGAGCCATCGGGTTCCGACTGCCAGTCCAGCCTGCCATCTCGAACGCGGTCAGGTGGGTAAGTGACGGGTGCCGATGGGCGCGCGTGACCGGGATGGCACACTGACATTCCGTGACGAGCCCCATTCAGACCGCAACCGCGACCCTGCACACGAACCGCGGCGACATCAAGATCGCCCTGTTCGGTAACCACGCTCCCAAGACCGTGGCCAACTTCGTCGGTTTGGCGCAGGGCACCAAGGACTACAGCACCGAGAACGCGTCGGGCAGCACGTCCGGTCCCTTCTACGACGGGGCAATCTTCCACCGGGTGATCGACGGCTTCATGATCCAGGGCGGCGACCCGACCGGCACCGGTCGCGGCGGCCCGGGGTACCAGTTCGCCGACGAGTTCCACCCGGAGCTGCAGTTCGACAAGCCCTACCTGCTGGCGATGGCCAACGCCGGGCCGGGCACCAACGGTTCGCAGTTCTTCATCACGGTCGGCAAGACCCCCCATCTGAACCGTCGCCACACCATCTTCGGCGAGGTTGTCGACCCGGAGTCCCAGAAGGTCGTCGATGCGATCGCATCGACTGCGACCGACCGGGGTGACCGCCCCACCGAGCCGGTGGTGATCGAGTCGGTCACGGTGTCATAGCCACGGCCTGACCCGCATACGCAACAACGCGACGTCCCCGTCTGCGGGGACGTCGCGTCTGTGTGCGGGACTTCTTCAGTAGCCGGCCGCTTTGAGGGCGTCGAGAACGTCGAGCGGGTCGGTGCCCAGGTCCCATCGAGTCATGACGAGCAGCCGATCGTCGGCCGTGTCGATCTCGAGCAGGCGGACCTTGCGGGCGATGCGCCGGAACTCGGTGATGCGGATCGAACGGACGTCATTGCGCCGAAGTATCCGGGTGCGCGACCAACCGCGAACAGTGAGACCGTCTTCGCTGATTGCCAGTTTTGGCCGGGCGCGCCAGGAGAACGTTGCAAAGGTGAGCAATCCCACGGCGGCAATGCCGGCAAGAACACGTCCTGGTGGATCTGTGATCAGGGTCACAGCTGCGATAGCCATCATAAGTCCGGCTATGCCGCAACCTGCGATTCCAGCGGTGGGAGGCCCCCAACTAGTTTGCTGCACGGGCAGTGCACACCCTTTTACCGTTACTAATGAAGTTATCCACAGGTGCTATCCCCAATGGGGATGAATCACAACGATGTGATTGAGCGCCCGGGACGTTGCTAAACCGGTAACGCACGGAACGTAAGATGAATTCATTATGATGCCGTCTTGACTCAGCGCCAGCGCATCGTGAGCAACAGACCGGTGATCATGAAAGCAAAGGCGATCGCGTAGTTCCACGGACCGAGATCGGCCATCCATTGAAGGAACGACGGGGTGTCGATCGGATTGGTGGCGGCGAGCTGGAACACCAGCAGCCAGATGAGGCCGAACAGCATGAGGCCGATGAACAGCGCGACGAACCAGACGCTGGACGGTCCGGCTTTAACCTTGACCGGTGTCCGGCTCACCGGCTTGATGGTGAAGTCGTTCTTTTTGCGGACTTTGGACTTGGGCATGGGTACCTTCGCGGACAGTCGGCGTCACACGGTGCGACGATGAAGCAGGATGCTTCACGAGCCTAACGTAGCTGCACGTCCGGAAGAGGAGCCGATGGACCAGCCCCGTCGTTCCCCATGGCGCTTCGGCGTCCCGGTGGTGTGCCTGCTCGCGGGCCTGCTGCTCGCCGCGACGCACGGCGTCTCCGGCGGAGACGAGATTCGCCGCAGCGACGCTCCGCGCCTGGTGGACCTCGTGCGGGAGGCTCAGCAGTCGGTGGACCGGCTGACCGTTCGGCGTGATTCGCTGGCGACGGAGATCGACAGCCATCACGGCGGCTCCCCCAGCTCGCATGCCGCGCTCGACGCGATCACCGCGCGCAGCGCCGAATTGGCCGCAGACGCCGGGATGGAGCCCATCCGCGGTCCGGGCCTCGTGGTGACGCTCACCGACGCCCAGCGTGACGCTGAGGGCCGGTTCCCCCGCGATGCCGCACCCGATGACCTCGTCGTGCATCAGCAGGACATCCAGGCCGTCCTGAACGCTCTGTGGAGCGCAGGCGCGGAGGGCATCCAGATGCAGGATCAGCGCATCATCGCGACCTCCGCACCGCTCTGTGTGGGTAACACCCTGCTGCTCAACGGCCGCACCTACAGCCCGCCGTACGTCATCACCGCGATCGGTGACACAGCGGCCATGCAGGCCGCCCTCGCCGCCGCACCGCTCGTCACGCTCTACAAGCAGTACGTGGTCCGGTTCGGCTTGGGCTACGTCGAAGAACCGCGGGCCCAGGTCGAACTCGTCGGGCACACCGAGCCCGTGCGGATGCGCTACGCGAAACCCGCAGGCCCCATCGGCTACTGAGCCGGTAACCTGGGCCGATGCAGGTTCTCGTCGTCGACAATTACGACAGCTTCGTGTTCAACTTGGTCCAGTACCTGGGCCAGCTCGGCGTGGACGCACAGGTCTGGCGCAACGACGACGAACGGCTGAGCAGCGACGCCGCCATCGCCAAGGTGGTCGCCGACTTCGACGGCGTGCTCCTGAGTCCAGGGCCGGGCACGCCCGAGCGCGCCGGCGCCTCGATCCCGCTGGTGCGCGCCTGTGCCGCGGCCCGCACTCCCCTACTCGGGGTGTGCCTGGGACATCAGGCCATCGGCGTCGCGTTCGGCGGCACCGTGGACCGTGCCCCCGAACTACTACACGGCAAAACGAGCGTCGTGCACCACACCGATGACGGTGTGCTGAAAGGACTTCCGGATCCGTTCACCGCGACGCGCTACCACTCGCTGACCATCCTGCCCGAGACCGTCCCGGACGAGCTCGAGGTCATCGCACGCACCGAAGGCGGCGTGATCATGGGCGTGCGCCATGTCGAGTTGCCCATCCACGGCGTGCAGTTCCACCCCGAGTCGATCTTGACCGAGGGCGGGCATCGCATGCTGGCCAACTGGCTCGGCTACTGCGGTGCCGCGCCCGCCGAGACTCTCGTCCGACAGCTCGAGGACGAGGTCGCCCGCGCGGTCGCGGCCGCTACGACGCGAAACTCAGCGTAATCCGCGCGTCCCGGTTCACCGGGGTGCCCGCCGCGGGAGTCTGATTCACGACGGCGTTCGTGCGCTGACCGCTGTCGCGAACGTCGGCGCCCTTGTCGAGTTGCCCGGTCCAACCGAGGGCCGTCAACCGCGGATAAGCGTCCGCCCAGAACTGCCCGACCAGGTCGGGCATGATGAACTGGTTGCCCTTCGACACGTGGATCTGAATGACCGTGTCCTTCGGAACCGACTGCCCTGCGGGCGGCTCGGTGCCGACCACCTGGCCGGCTGGCGCGGTGTTGTCCACCTCGACGACGACGGTGTTGGGGAAGCCTGATGCCCCCAGGATCGCCTTGCAACTGTCGGCGGTCTGCCCGACGCAGTCAAGAACCTGGGCGTTCTCAGGGCCGGAGCCCACGGCAATGGTGATCTCGTAGATGACCCCGGTGTTCTGGTTCGCCGGCGGATTGGTCGCGATCACCTTGCCCTTTTGCTCGGGCGTCGACGGGGTCGAGGATTCCCTGACTTTCTCGAACCCGGCGTCTTTGAGCTTCTGCCTGGCCTGTGAGGGTGTCATTCCGACCACGTCGGGTACTGGCGCCTGTTGCGGACCGGTAGAGACGTTGATGGTGATTTCGTCCCCGGCGGCCACGGTGCTGTTCGCGGCGGGCTCGGTGTCGATGACTTGATCGACAGGTACAGAATTGTCGGGCCGGGGCTCGGTACGAGTTTTGAAACCCCGGTTCTGCAACGCGGCTTGCGCGTCATCGACGGACTGACCGCTCACGTCGGGCACCTGCACGTCGCGCGGACTGCTGCCGACCATGTTGATCGCGACCGTCACGACCACGGTGAGCACCGCGAGCACCGCCACCGCGATGAGCCAGCGGGCCACCGAGTTGCCGCGCTCACGTGAATAACCGGCGGGCCGTGGGACCGGCATGTCCTGGGTCGCGGGTCCGCGATCCATCGGTGCGGTCAGCATCGACGTGCGCTCGGCGTCGGTGAACACCTTGGGCGCATCGGGTGCCTGCCCGCTGTGCACGCGGATCAGGTCCGTCCGCATCTCCGCGGCGGATTGGTAGCGGTTGTCGGGGTTCTTGGCCAGTGCTTTGAGGACGACGGCGTCGAGCTCGGGCGAGATGCCCTGGTGGCGGTGCGACGGCGGAATCGGATCCTCGCGCACGTGCTGGTAGGCCACCGCGACCGGCGAGTCACCGATGAAAGGCGGTTCGCCCGTGAGGATCTCGTACAGGACGCAGCCGAGCGAGTAGACGTCGGAGCGGGCGTCGACCGTCTCGCCGCGGGCCTGCTCCGGGGACAGGTATTGCGCGGTTCCGATCACCGCGGCGGTTTGCGTGACGCTGTTGCCGGTGTCGGCGAGCGCCCGTGCGATGCCGAAGTCCATCACCTTCACAGCGTTGTTCTTGCTGATCATGATGTTGGCCGGCTTGACGTCGCGGTGGATGATGCCGTGCTGATGGCTGAAGTTCAGCGCCTGGCACGCGTCGGCGATGATCTCGATCGCACGCTTCGGCGGGATGGGGCCGTCGGTGTGGACGATGTCGCGCAGCGTCACGCCGTCGACGTACTCCATGACGATGTAGGGCAGCGGTCCGTTCGGCGTCTCGGCCTCGCCGGTGTCGTACACCGCGACGATCGCCGGATGGTTCAGCGCGGCGGCGTTCTGGGCCTCGCGGCGGAACCGGAGATAGAAGCTCGGGTCGCGGGCCAGGTCGGCGCGTAGCACCTTCACCGCGACGTCACGGTGCAGCCGCGTATCGCGTGCCAGATGAACTTCGGACATGCCGCCGAAGCCGAGGATTTCACCGAGTTCGTATCGGTCGGAGAGGTGCTGAGGCGTCGTCATTGCAGTATCTGTTCCGGTGCTGCGGGGGCCCGCGGCATGATCACGTGGAGTCCCAGCTCAGGCAACGCTGCCGGCGACTGGTAAGGCGTTGTCTCGGTCACCGTGTCGGTCACCGTGGGTGGTGGCGTCTGCTCCCTTTCCTTGCGGTCCTGCGCATTGAGCACGATCAGGATCGCGATGACGATCGCCAGCGCGCCGAGGACGCCAGCCGCCCACAATAGCGCGCGCTGGCCGGATGAGAACGTACGCCGCGGTGGCGGCGCCGGGCGGTGGGCGCTGGTGGCCGTCGGCCTCGCGCGTGCGGCGGTGACGGGCGCGCGCCCGGTCAGGTCGGCGGCCGCGCGCGCCTGCGCGGCGGACGGCACCGCGGCCGGGGCGGCCCGTCCCAGTGTCGGGGCCTGGTTGGGCCGGGGCGGGCGGCGGCCGGAGCGCACCGCGGCGACGGCGTCGGCGAACGGCCCGCCCGACTTGTAGCGCATGCCGGGGTTCTTGACGAGCGTGATCTCGATCAGCTCACGCACATTGGGCGGCAGATCGGCTGGCAGCGGCGGTGGCGTCTCCTTGATGTGCTTCATCGCCACCGTCAGCGCACCGTCACCGGTGAACGGACGCTTGCCCGAAACCGATTCGTAGCCAACGACTCCCAGTGAGTAGACGTCGCTGGCCGCGGTCGCGTCATGGCCGAGCGCCTGCTCGGGCGCGATGTACTGGGCGGTGCCCATCACCATGCCGGTCTGGGTGACCGGTGCGGCGTCGACGGCCTTGGCGATACCGAAGTCGGTGAGCTTCACCTGACCGGTCGGGGTGATCAGGATGTTGCCCGGCTTGACGTCGCGGTGCACCAGGCCCGCCGTGTGAGCGACCTGCAGCGCGCGCCCGGTCTGCTCGAGCATGTCGAGCGCATGACGCAGCGACAGGCGGCCGGTGCGCTTGAGCACAGAGTTCAGCGGCTCACCGTTGATGAGCTCCATGACCAGATACGCCGTACGGCCTTCGCCGTCGAGCTCGGTCTCGCCGTAGTCGTACACGCTCGCGATGCCGGGGTGGTTGAGCATCGCGACCGTGCGGGCCTCGGCCCGGAACCGCTCGACGAACTCGGCGTCGGTCGAGAACTCGGCCTTGAGCACCTTGACCGCGACCCGGCGGCCCAGCCGCGAGTCGACGGCTTCCCACACCTGGCCCATACCGCCGGTGGCGATCAGTCGCTGCAGCCGGTAACGACCGGACAGCGTGACTCCGACCCGGGGGCTCATGTTCCCTCCCGCAGCGCCGCCGCGATCGTGGCGCGTCCGATAGGGGCGGCCAATGCGCCGCCGGTGGCTGACAACCGGTCGCCGCCGTCCTCGACCAGCACCGCGACCGCGACCTTGGGGTCGGAGGCCGGTGCAAAGGCGATGTACCAGGCATGCGGCGGAGTGTTGCGGGGGTCAGTCCCGTGCTCCGCCGTACCGGTTTTCGAAGCGATCTGCACGCCGGCGATAGCTCCCTTCTGCTGAGTCACCTGCTCGGCGGCGACCATCAAATCCGTAAGTGTAGCCGCGACCTGGGGTGACACCGCTCGGCGCTCTTGGACGGGCGCGGTGGTGCTGATGGTGGCCAGATCCGGCCCCTTGAGGTTATCCACAAGATAGGGGCGCATGGATATGCCGTCATTGGCGATTGTCGCGGCCACCTGTGCGTTCTGCAACGGTGTGAGCGCGACGTCGCGCTGCCCGATGCTCGACATGCCCAGCGCGGCGCCGTCGAGAATCGGTCCGGTGGTGGACTCGGCGACCTGCAGCGGGATCGCCGGTGGCGGCGCGTCCAGGCCGAACGCCTGGGCCGTCGCCTTGAGCTTGTCGGCGCCGGTGTCGAGACCCAATTCGACGAACGCGGTGTTGCAGGACTTCGCGAACGCGTCGCGCAGCGACGTGGTGGGTCCGGGTCCGCATGCCGCGCCGCCGAAGTTCTCCAGCGTCGCGGTGCTGTCCGGCAACGACGTCCGCGCCGCGGACGTCAGCTGCGTGTCCGGGGTGGCACCGGCTTGTAGCGCAGCCGCGGTGGTGATGACCTTGAACGTCGACCCCGGCGGGTAGGTCTCGGAGATCGCGCGGTTGAGCAACGGCGACTGCGAATCGTCGCGCAACTGCTCCCACGCCGTGGTCTGCGCGTTGAGATCATGCGTGGCCAGCAGATTGGGGTCGTAGGACGGTGCCGAGACCATGGCCAGAATCTTGCCGGTCGACGGTTCGAGCGCGACGACCGAGCCCCGGCAGGGCCCGTCACAGCCGGTCTGCATCGCGTTCCACGCGGCCTGCTGCACCTGCGGCTTGATGGTCGTGTCGACGTTGCCGCCCCGCGGATCGCGTCCGGTGAAGAAATCGGCGAGCCGGCGGCCGAACAGTCGCTCGTCCGAGCCGTTGAGGATGGTGTCCTCGGCGCGCTCGAGGCCCGTGCTCGAGTACGCCAGCGAGTAGAAACCGGTGACCGGCGCGTAAGCCTGTGGATCGGGATAGACGCGCAGGTACCGGAACCGCCCGTCGGTCGCGACCGAGTAGGCCAAAAGCTGACCGCCCGCGCTGATCTGCCCGCGCTGGCGCGAGTATTCGTCGAGCAGCACCCGCTGGTTGCGCGGGTCGGCGCGTAACCCGTCGGCGGTGAAGACCTGGGTCATCGTGGCATTGGCCAGCAGCAGCACGATCAGCACCATGATGGCGACGGCTACCCGGCGCAGTGAGGTGTTCATACCTTCTCGATCACCTCGGTACTGGCCGCCGCGATGGGCGTCGCGTTCGGTGGCCGCTCGGTGGTGATCGGTCGCCGTGCGGCGTAGGAGATGCGCACCAAGATGGCCAGCAGCACATAGTTGGCCACCAGCGACGAGCCGCCGTAGGACATCCACGGTGTGGTGAGCCCGGTCAGCGGGATCAGTCGGGTGACGCCGCCGACGACGATGAACAGCTGGATGGCCAGCGTCGAGGCCAGGCCCGCGGCAAGAAGCTTGCCGAAGCTGTCCCGTACGGCGATCGCGGTGCGCAGGCCGCGGATGATGACGATCGTGTAGAGCATGAGAACGCCTGCGAGACCGACCAATCCGAGTTCTTCACCGATCGCGGCCACGATGAAATCCGTGGCGGCGGCCGGAACCGTGCCGGGCTGCCCGTTGCCGAGACCGGTGCCGAAGATGCCGCCGGTTGCGAAGCTGAACAGCGACTGCACCATCTGATAGCCGGCGCCCTCAGGGTCGGCGAACGGGTCCAGCCAGGTCTGTACCCGCACCCGGACGTGACCGAAAACGTGGTATGCCGCAACGCTTCCCACCGCGAACAGCGCGAGCCCGATGACCACCCAGCTGAGCCGTTCGGTGGCGACATAGAGCAGCACGAGAAACGATGCGTACAGCAGAAGTGAAGTGCCCAAGTCTTTTTCGAAGATCATCACGCCCACCGACGCGGCCCACGCCAACAGCAGCGGTGCCAGATCACGCGGGCGGGGCAGGTCGACCCCGAGGAAATGCTTACCGGCACTGGTGAACAGGCTGCGCTTGGCCACCAACACCGACGAGAAGAAGATCAGCAGCAGGATCTTGGAGAACTCGGCAGGCTGAATCGAGAAGCCCGGGAACTGAATCCAGATCTTCGCGCCGTACTGCTCGGAGTACCTCGCCGGCAGCAGAGCCGGAATGACAAGCAGCACAAGGCCGGTCAGGCCGCAGATGTATCCGTACCGGGCCAGCATGCGGTGGTCTTTGAGAAAGATCACCACGAGGGAGAACGCGATGACGCCGACAAGGGTCCACAGCATCTGCTGGTTCGCCGTTCCGCCGAGGCCGTCGGAGGTCATCTCGCCCTTGGCCAGATCCAGCCGGTGGATCATCACCAGGCCCAGCCCGTTGAGCAGCGCGACCACCGGCAGCAGCAGCGGATCGGCGTACGGCGCGAACCGTCGCACGGCCAGGTGTGCGCCGCCGAACAGTGCCAGGTATCCGATCGTGTAGCGGGCCAGATCCCAGCTGACGCCCTGTTCCTGATTGGTCTCGACGATCAGCAGCGCGACGGTGGTGATCAGGGCCGCGAACCCCAGTAGCAGCAGTTCCGCGTTGCGCCGGTTCGGTAGCGGCGGCATGACGGTAACCGGCGACTGGGGCTGCGTCGTCATGACACCGCCCGGCAGTTCGTCCCCGGTTCGGGTGGCGGGGGAGGCAGTGCGGTGACGGTGGGCGACGGCGTTGGCGAAGGCGACGGAGCCGGCGCGCCCGGGGGCGGCGGGGTCGGCGCGGGCGCGGTGACGGTCGTCGGCGTCTCCGGCGCCGGAGAGCCACCCGGGCCGCGTGCGCTGGGTTCGGGCGCGGGTTCGGAGGTGGGCGCCGGCGGCGGGGGTGTGGTGGTCGTCGGGGTGGTCGCTCGGCGCGGCGCGCACACCGGCAGCACGGAACTGCGGGCGAGCTCGGTGATCTGGGCGAACGCCTCGTCGAGGGTGCCGCCGGGCAGCCCGGCCACCACCTGCGCGCGTTCGGACGGGCGCATGTCGTTGACGGCCATCAGCCGGCAGGCGAGGTTGTCCTGATTTTCGTCGGCGCCGATCAGCGACAGCTCGTTGCGGTCGTTGAGGCAGCCGAGCCGGTAGGGCTCCTGCAGGGAGTAACCGAGAAACGAGCCCTGGATACCGCGCATGATCGAGACCGTGCCGTCGTGCTCGGCGACGTAATAGTTGTTGCGGATGATCTCCCGGCCGATCGCCAGGCCGCCCACCACCACCAACAACAGGAGTATCGCGGCGATGACGATGCGCCGCCGCGACCGGGGCTTGCGCGACGGTTCGGCGGGCTGAGGCACCACTCGTTTGGGTTCGTTGCGGCGCGGGTTGAATGCCGACGCCCGCCCGGCCGCGGTGTTGGGCGGTGCGGTCTGGTCGTCGTCACCGGACACCGCGCCGGCGAGGATCGGCTGCGTCTGCCCGTAGTCGTAGTCGACGACGTCGGCCACCACCACGGTGACGTTGTCGGGGCCACCGCCGCGCAGCGCCAATTCGATGAGCCGGTCGGCGCTTTCGGCGACGTCCTCGATCTGCAGCGCCTCGTGGATGGTCTCCTGGCTGACCGGATCGGACAACCCGTCCGAGCACAGCAGGTAACGGTCGCCGGCCTTGGCCTCGCGCATGATCAGCGTCGGCTCGACCTCATGGCCGGTGAGCGCCCGCATGATGAGCGAGCGCTGTGGATGGCTGTGGGCCTCTTCGGCCGTGATGCGGCCCTCGTCGACGAGCGTCTGGACGAAGGTGTCGTCTTTGGTGATCTGCGTCAGTTCCCCGTCGCGCAGCAGATAGCCCCGCGAGTCACCGATGTGCACCAGGCCCAGCCGGTTGCCCGCGAACAGGATCGCGGTCAGCGTCGTGCCCATACCGTCGAGTTCGGGGTCGGCCTCGACGTGCGCGGCGATCGCGGAGTTGCCCTCGGCCACCGCGGCGTGCAGCTTGCTCAGCAGATCGCCGCCGGGCTCATCGTCGTCGAGGTGGGCCAGCGCTGCGATGACGAGCTGTGAGGCCACCTCGCCGGCGGCATGCCCGCCCATCCCGTCGGCGAGCGCGAGCAGCCGGGCACCTGCGTAGACGGAGTCTTCGTTGTTGGCGCGGACCAGGCCGCGATCGCTGCGCGCGGCATATCGGAGAACGAGGGTCATATCGCTCCTCGCGTGCGCGGGGTCATATCGCTCCTCGCGTGCGCGGCGTCACGGGCGCAGCTCGATTACCGTCTTGCCGATCCGAACCGGCGTGCCTATGGGAACCCGTACCGCTGTTGTCACCTTCGCCCTGTCGAGGTATGTGCCGTTGGTCGATCCTAGGTCCTCGACGTACCACTCCGAACCTCGTGGCGAGAGTCTGGCGTGGCGCGTCGAGGCGTAGTCGTCGGTCAGGACCAATGTCGAGTCATCTGCCCGGCCGATCAGCACCGGTTGGTTGCCCAGCGTGATGCGGGTACCGGCCAGGGCGCCGTCGGTCACCACGAGCTGGCGCGCCACGTGGCGTCGTTGCCGATTGGGCAGCAGCGAACCACGCAACGCAAGCCCACGACGCACCATCACCGCACCCGTCGGCGCGTATATATCGGTGCGCAGGATGCGCAGCACCGACCAAATGAACAGCCACAGCAGCAACAGGAAGCCGACGCGCGTCAGCTGCAGCACTAACCCCTGCATCCGACGTCCTTTCCGTGGCAGTCCCGTTGGTGTCCTTCAGCGACCTTCGGCATCGTCACGATACTTGGACAGCGATGGGCATGAGGGTGAAGCGGGCTGCTTGTCACCCCGTTGTGTCCGGTCCGCGACGCTCAGTGCACGCGCACGATGATCTCGGAGTGTCCCAGGCGGATGACGTCGCCGTCCGCCAGTTGCCACTCCTGCACCGGTGCGTTGTTCACTGTGGTGCCGTTGGTGGAGTTGAGGTCTGACAGCAACGCCACCTGACCGTCCCACCGGATCTCCAGATGCCGACGCGACACACCCGTGTCCGGCAGCCGGAACTGAGCGTCCTGGCCGCGGCCGATCACGTTCGCGCCTTCGCGGAGCTGATAGGTCCGGCCACTGCCGTCGTCGAGCTGCAGCGTGACGGTCGCACCACCGGCCTGGTAGTCACCCGCGCCGTAGCCGCCGCCGTACCCGGCCTGACCGCCGCCAGGAGCGCCGTACTCGTAATCCCGGCCGGCCGGCTCGCCGTAACCCTGATCGGGGTAGCCGCCGGGTGCCGGTTCGCCGTAGCCACGGCCGTAATCCGGCTGCTGGCCGTATTCCGGACGTCCGTACGACTGACCGCCGTAGCCGCCCTGCTCGGGGTATCCGCCGCCCGGGCGAGGCTCCTGCCTGCCGTAGTCGTCGTGACGCCCGGGTGCGGGCTGACGGCCGTAGTCGTACTCGCCTGCGGGACCGCCGTAGCCGGGCTGGCCGCCGGGGGGCGGCCCATAGCCACCGGGCTGCTGGCCGTATCCGCGGCCGGCGCTGGTCATAGCCGCCGCCCGGCTGGCCGTAGCCACCACCGGCAGGCGGGCGCTGCTCGTAGGACTGCGGGGGATAGCCGCCCTGATCGGGATAGCCACCCTGCTCCGGGTAGCCACCCTGGTCGGGATACCCGCCCTGCTCGGGGTATCCGCCGCGGGGCGGGTAGCCGCCCTGGTCCTGCGGGGGGTAGCCGCCCTGGTCCTGCGGGGGGTACCCGCCTTGCTCCGGCGGGTACTGGCCGCCACGCGGATCGTCCTGCTGACGCCCGTACCGGTCGTCGTAGTAATCGTCGCCGGGCCGACCTTGTCCCTGGCCGCCGCGGTAATTCGGGTTATCGGTCATAGGTGGTTCTCCTGATTCTGCGGTGAACGCATGGTCGCGTTGGGCTCGCGCGGATTCGCTGGCGGTCGAATCGGGGTTGACCGCGCCGTGCGCGCGGAACTGTCCGGTGTGCAAGTTCGGTGATTGCTCAAATCTAACGACCACATCACCATACGTTTGCCACCCCTGATCACGGATAAATCCCCCCAGATGCTTGGCGAACGCGGTCGAGGTCAGGTCAGTATCGGCGCTTACCTTCTGATAGTCAGTCCCACTGAGGGTAATTACGTACTCGTTCGGTGCCAAAACTTGTCCGCCTGCGACCGTCCGGGCCCGCGACTCGGCCTCGCGGCGCAATGCCGCCTCGACTTCCTGCGGGACGATGGAACCGCCGAACACGCGGGCGAAGGCATCGCCCACGGTGGACTCGAGCTTGCGTTCGATGCGGTCGACAAATCCCATGTCACCGCCCGCCTTCACTCGTCGTCGTTGATGGCCCAGATCGGCAGCCGGTGCTACCGCGTGTCGCTCTGGCCACACTGCTCACATGCATGGTATCGGCCTGAGCTGCCAATGCGGGACCAACAGAACTCTGAGAATCGGATCGCGGCTGGTCAATGACGTGATCTTGATGACCTTAAGAATTCATTCACCTTGATATGGCCGTGATCGGCGCGGTTTGGGAACCGAGCGCGCCCAGTGATACGCTGCCTCGGTCATTCGGGCGAGTGGCGGAATGGCAGACGCGCTGGCTTCAGGTGCCAGTGTCCTTCGGGACGTGGGGGTTCAAGTCCCCCTTCGCCCACAACGAAAAGGCCCCGGCGGTACGCCGGGGCCTTTTTCTGTGTGTTGTCTTACATAGTGTTCTGTCTCTCGCAGCGTCATCCCGCGTCGGCCGGCCACACCGGGTGCGGCGCTACCGCTTGATAGGACGGGTGGCGTCGCTTCGCCGCCTCGAGCGCGTCGGCATCGGGATGCGCTGCGAGCCAGGCAGGGTGTGTCTCGAGCGATATCACCGTCGCACTGACGTTCTTCTTCTGCATGGCGACCTCCCTTGGGCCACTACTTGATCCGTAGGCTCAAGCGTGCTCGGCAAAGCTGAGCGCAGCAGTCGACAAGGCCGTGAAGTTGCTAAGAAAGAAGACGTCGCGTTCCGAGCGAACGCCGGGCTAGCTCATCGGCTCGAAACCGGCCCGGTAGACCCGCAGGAAGTTCTCGCCCATGACCGCTGCGGTCTCCTTCTCGGTGAGCCGCCCGGAATCGATGAGTACCTGGGCCACCTGACCGATCTTGGCGAAGTCGTCCATCCATTCCGCGGGTGGTGCGGGCGCGTCGGGTTGTGATGCTCCTGGTTGCTCGGAACGGGTCCACCGTCCCTTGCGCATCCATTCGACGTCGTCGTCGGGAGAACCGGGCGCCATGTCGGAACCGAACGCGACGTGGTCGATGCCGAGCCGATCGACGTGGCGGGCGATGAGTTCGGCCGCGTCTTCGGCACTGCCGGCGTACTGCCCGGCGATGTTGTTGTAGGTGCACACGCCCAGGACGCCACCGTGGGCGACCAGAGCGTCGAGCACCCGTTCGCTTTTGTTGCGCGGATGGTCGTAGATGGCACGGGAATTCGCGTGATTGATCAGTACCGGACGCGCCGAGTGTTCGATGGCGTCCTCGGAGGTCTTGTCCCCCACGTGCGACAGGTCGACCATCATGCCGACCCGGTTCATCTCCCTGACGATTTCGCGGCCGAACCGGGACAGCCCGGAATCGGTTGGCTCGTAGCAGGATCCGCCGATGGCGTTCTGGTTGTTGTAGGTGAGTTGAACGATGCGCACGCCCATGTGCCAGAAGTGCTCGACGAATCCGAGCCGGTCGTTGAACAACGACGAGTTCTGGGTTCCGAGCACGATGCCGACACGTCCGGTGTCGGCGGCTTCCTCGAGGTCGGCGGCGCTGCGGACGAGAAGCGCCGTGTCGCTGTTGTCGCGGATCAGGTCGTTCCACTTGGCGATGGCGTCCATCGTCTCCAGCGCGTCTTCCCAGAACGACGCTGTGATGGTCACCCCGGCAACACCTTTGGCTGCCAGGTCGCGGAGGATGTCGGTGTCGTAGCGGCCGCACTGCAGGCCGTCGATGATCATGACCATCAGCCGGCCACCTCGTCGGCGTAGGACCGGATATAGGTGTAGGACTCTTCGTCGAACTCACCGATGACATTGCCGTGTTCGTCGTAGATCTGGGAGCCGGCGTGGTTTCGCGAGACCTCGGAATCGGGCGTGAGCGCCTGATCCGATGCGTAGAACATCCGCCAGAACTGTTCGGTGTCGGCGTCGAAGCCCCGTCTCAACGCGTCCCGCACGGCGGGCCCCTCAGCCTCGAGCGGCACCTCGGCCGCAGGCCGGGGCACCGCTCGGTAGGCCAGCGTTACCGAATCGTCGTCGACGGCGGTGACCTCGAGGTGCAGGCCGCGGACCTGTGCGTATTCGTCGAGACTTCCGAAGATCGCTGCGCCGTCGATGTTTTCGATGGTGACCGACGCGTTCTCGGCGCCCGACCGCAGGATCAGCAGGTCGATGATGGTCGGTGCGACGTAGTAGGCGGATTGTCCATCGGCTGACCAGGACGTGGGCGTGCGCATCTCGATTCGCCCGTCGAAACGGTCGATCTGATACTGGGTGCGCTCGAGTTCGGTCAGCGCGTCGAAGCCACGCGCCTGCGCGAACGTCAGGACGTCGCGCACCGGATTGACCATGTGGCGTTGGGCTCCACGCGCGTGGAGAAACCGATTGGTGATGTGGCGGAACTCGCGCACCGAGTAGTTCATGAGTGCAGTCATCACTTGACCTTTCCGTGAGTGACGGGAATCGCCGGGTACGGATCGATGACGGCGGTTCCGGCGGTGATCTCTGCTGCGGTCGGAGCGCCGATGAAGATGAGCCCGAGCACGTTTCGCTGATCCTCGCTGTCGACCGTGCGATGCAAGCCGTGGATGGCGGCGTTGACGAACCGCACGATTGAGACGGGTACGAAATCCCGGTCCAGCATGTTCATGTGTGGCGAGTGGAATCGTTGGCCGGCCAGTGACTGCACCCGTTCGATGACGGCCCGCAGCTCGGGTCGATCGGCCAGCACCTCTCCCACCGGTTGTCCGGCGTGCCGGTGGCGCAGCTCGGCGGTAAGCGTTTGGATGTCGGTCGGGAGATCCAGCGCCCAGTTGCGGCCCCCGGTCACCTCGTCGGCCGGGCCGCGTCGGGGTTCCTCGGCGTCGGCGGATTTGTACCACACGTAGTCGCGAGCACCGTCGGCCTCCATGTCGATGTCGAGCGCCCACCGGTACTCGTCGGTGACCAATGCCGCGAGCTCCCCCACGGTCATCTTCGGGTCGGAATGCGTGAGCTCCGACCGGATCCCGTTGACGAGCGCGTCCTCGATCGCGGTGGCGGGCAACAACTCCAAGAGGTTGGCCGCCACGACCTCCCACGCTTCAACCCCTCCGGTGTCGGTGAGCACCTCCAGCAACCGGGCTCCGGTCGTGGTCCCGCCTTCAAGCAGTCCACGCAGGACTCCGGCGGCACGCCGCAGATCGATGCCGACGTCGTGGGGATCTTCGAATACCTGATACACGTACGGGTCCGCGGAGTAGTACGCGGCCGCGTCCTCGATCAGCTGAAGCATCTGCCGGGCCTCGGCGGAATTCGGCGCCAGCTCGACTGCCGCCGCCTCGGCGATGAGCCGCTGACGCTCACCGAGCCAGGCACCGATGAGGTGGGGATGGGTGTTGACGAAGAACAGCAATCCGAGGGCGGAGCCATTGCCGATTCCGACCATCCTCCGCAGCTCGGGCGTCAGAGCCACGGCATCGGGACTGCGATGCGCCGCCAGGGCATCGACGAGGTCGGCCGCGTACTCGCGCATCAGATACGCCGAGAAGAGCTGCGCGTGCAGCGGGTCTCGCAGGGGGTGGTCGTCTTCCAGCGCGAGGAACGAGCGCGTGTTGAACGTACCGTTGCCGTCCAGGCCGGTGTTCCGCATCAAATAGCCGATTTCCCAGAGGAACCGGGTGTCGGGCTGCCGGCCGGCCGCGAGAGCGTCGACGACGTGATCGAAGGCGCGGAAGCTGCGGTTCGAGCGCGCCCACGTCAAAGTTCCTGGGATGGCCCGCCCCACATAGAGCTTGGGGAGTTCCTCGCGGGTCCGTGCCCGGTCCTCCGGTGTGGTCTCGCGGTCGATCAGCGCTGCCATCATGTCCCAGTTCTTCTGGGTGATGCGCCCGGTGCGACCCTCGGGGTCGGGCTCGAAGCCGAACACCACGAAGTCGAATACGTGGTTGCCTGCCCGCACGCGATAGAGCGCTTCCCCACGGGACTTCTCGTCGATGTCGAAGTAAACGCGCTCGAAGCTCCACTGCTCGCGCACCATCCGCTCGAGCACGGCCCTGGCCACCGACATCCGGCTGGGCGCGAGCGCCTGCAGCCGCTGCGGCAGCATCAGCAGTTCCGGGTCGAGTAGGTGCTCCGTGGCGGTTCGATCTCCCGGTAGGTGATTGCGACCGGACAAGACCGTTGTCATTCGTTGAGCTCCTTTTGCCTATTCTGAGGTGAAACCTGTTGTGGCTGAGAGAATTTCTTCGATGTCGCGCGCGGCGGGCTCCAAGACGGCCAGGGCGGCGCGGGTGCGGGTACGCGATTGCGGCCAGTGCGCGCACAGCGAGTAACGCACCGAGCCGACAACGCGGCCGACGGGAACCGCGACGACTTCGATGGGGTCGTACTCGGCGTCGAGCACGGTCGCGTAGCCGTCCGCGCGGACCTGGTCGAGCTGCGCGGCCGGGGCGAGTTCGACGCCGGAATCAGCCAGACGCCGGAACTCATGCGGGGATGCGTAAGCCGTAAGCACGAGCCCCAGGGCACTGTCCATGATCGGGAACCGATGACCGTGCGCGACGCTGACCCGGACACCCCGGGACGGCAGGCCTCGCTCGATGACGGTGACGGCGTCACTGTCGATCGCCCCGAGGGACACCACCTCGCCGAGCTCCTCGGCCGCTGCCGAGATGCGGTCTGCGATACGGGCATTGAGCCCGGAATGCCGTAACGCCGCCTGGCCCAGACGAACCGCTCGCAGGCTGAGGCGATAGGTGCCGTTGGCCAGGTTGTCCAGCCAGCCGGCATCCACCAACGTCACCAGTTGCCGGTGCACGATCGACCGTGACGAGCCGAGTTTCCGTGCGAGCTGAGACGCCCCGACCGGACCGTTGGTGTCGGCGAGTTCGTCGAGCAACTGCAGCAGCTTCAGATTGGACGCCAGCGGGGCGGTGCGCGCCTCGGGCCGTTCAGTGGAGGTCATGAGAGTCCGTCATCTAATAGGTGACAATGTTGTTGTATGAAAGACACCTGGAAGGTAGCTCGGGTGCGCGAGTTGTGTCAACGCTCAGAATTATCGCAGTTCATACGCAAAAATCGGCAATTCTCGCGCGCTCTTCCATTGTGGGCACTTGTGTGTAAGATCACTAGCGCCGTCGTCACTAATTGATGGCATATGTCACCTATACGGCGACGCGAGTGGCAGCTTTCGTACGGGCGTCCTTGCACAGCCGGACTGCAAGCAGTCGAAAGCTCATCGCGAAGGGAAACGATGAAACCCACCCTTTTGAGGAATGCGAGCGCGGCCGGCGCTGTCGTCGTCGCCGGAGCTCTGGTCCTCACCTCATGCGCGGGCACCAACAATGCCGGCGGTGCGACCTCCAACGCTTCGGTACTGGTGATCGACCACTCGTTCACTGCGCAGTCGATCGACCCGGCCACGATCTTTCAAGTGACCGATTCGATGGTCGCTACCGGGATCTACCAGACCCTGGTCAGTTATGAAGGCGCCAACACCGAACCTTCACCCGAATTGGCAAAGTCCTGGACCGTCAGCCCGGACGGTCGGGCGACGACGTTCGAACTCGACGACCGCGCGAAGTTCGCCGACGGCACCCCGGTGACCGCCGATGATGTCGTGTTCTCGCTCGAGCGTCTTCGCAACCTCAAGGCCAGTCCGTCCTATCTGATGGACGGTCTGAAGGTGACCGCACCCGACGAAAAGACCGTGGTCGTCAGTTCCGACCAACCAGCGCCCTATATCCCCAGCCTCGTCAGTTCGACCGCGGCGGCCATCGTCGATGCGGACAAGGTGAAAGCGGCCGGCGGTACCGACGGAGCCGACGCCTCCACCGCCGACAAGGCCGGGTCGTTGTTCACCTCGGCCGACAACAACGTCGGCAGCGGTCCGTACAAACTGCAGCAGTACGACTCGAACTCGCAGATCACGTTGGTCCGGAACGACAATTGGTGGCTCGGCAAGGCCCCGTTCGAGCGCATCATCATCCGTAACGTCAAGAGTGCGCAACAGCAGCGGTCCAGCATCGAGTCCGGTGAGAGCCGGATCGCGATGGACATCCCCGGACGGATCGCCGATGACATCGACCAAGCCAGGCTCACGGTCACACCGTCGCCGTCGCCCGAAGTCCTCTATCTCGCCATGTCGATGGATGCTGGTTCGCCGACGTCCAATCCCCTTGTCCGCGAGGCCATCCAACGCGGTCTGGATTATCAGGCGCTCGTCGACCTGGCCGGGCCCGGTACCAAGCGGGCCGCGGGCATCATCCCAGGGCACCTCGCCGGGGCCATCCCGGTCGACGAAGCCGTCGACACCGATGTCACCGCCGCGAAGGCCCTGATCGACAAGGCCGGTGCCTCGGGCGCCACGATCTCGTTCGACTACGCCAACGATTACAGCCGGCTCGCGGGCGTCGACTACAACGTCATCGCCCAGGCGATTCAGGCGCAACTCAAGGCGATCGGCCTCAATGTCGAGCTCAATCCGGCGCCGACGTCGACATCGTTGCAGCGCTACAGCGACGGGCAGACCCAACTCGCGTTGTGGTCATGGCCGCCCGACTACCCGGATCCCGGTAACCTGCTGGTCTTTTCGCCCGGCGATCTGATCGGCGAGCGGGTGCACTGGTCGGCGCAAGCCGCGCCGGACGTCGTGAAGCTCACCGACGCGGCCCGCACGGCGGTCGGCGACCGACGGCAGCAGGCCTATCTGGACTGGAACAAGGCCGTGGCCGCAAAGGGGCCGTACGCGTACCTGCTTGAACCGTCGTTCACGCTGGTGACCGCCAAGAGCGTGACTGCCGAGCGCGACATCATGGCCGGATTGAACCTCGCCGACATCACCTCGAATCAGGCCAATAGCCAATGACCACAACATCGGTGGATTCCGTCGGCGCATCGGTCGACAGTGGTCCGGGTGCCGCCAACGGCTTCACCCGGTTCGTCGTCCGCCGCGTGGCCACCTCGCTCGTCACGCTGGTCGGCATCACGTTGGTGTCGTTCGGCATCAGTGTGCTGGTGCCGGTGCGTGCCGAGACGGTGAACCTCAGTCAACAGGCGCAGGCCAATCCTGAAGTGGTGGAGGCATTTCGCGAGAAGTTCGGCCTGCAGCTGCCGATCTGGGAGCAGTATCTGCGCTACCTCGGTGGGCTGCTGCGCGGCGATCTCGGCATCTCTCAGCAGACCGGCAATCCGGTCGGCCAGGACTTGGCGAACTACGCGCCCGCCACGCTGGAACTCGTAATTTTCGCGACGGTGATGTCACTCATCGCCGGGGTCGGCTTCGGCATCATCGCCTCGGCCTGCCGCAACCGGTGGCCGGACCATGTCGCCCGGGTGGTTTCGTTGATCGGCGTGAGCCTGCCGACGTACTGGCTCGCGCTGGTCGGTTCGACCGTGCTGTTTCGCCAACTCGGCTGGCTCCCGGGTAGCGGCAGGCTCGATGCGGTCATGATCCCGCCTCCGCGCATCACAGGGTTCTATACGGTGGATTCGCTGCTCGCCGGCGACCTTCCGGCATTCGCGTCGGCGGTCAGCCACCTCATCCTGCCCGCGTCGGTGCTCGCGGTGTCGACCCTGGGAATGATCCTGCGATTCACCCGGAGTTCGGTGATCGACGGGTTGAACACCGATGCCGTGAAGGCCGCACGGGCCAAAGGGCTTCCCGCGCATCGAGTGTTGATCCGATATGCGGTACGGATGGCCTCCAGCCCGATCATCACCGTGGCCGCGCTGTCGTTCGGATTCCTGCTCGCCGCGACCGTGTACGTCGAGCAGATCTTCTCGTGGGGCGGCATGGGGCAGTACGCCTACCGCGCGTCGACCAACCTGGACCTCAGCGCGATCACCGGCATCGCCGTGGTGGTGGCCGTGATCTTCTTGGTCGTCAACTTCACCGCCGATATGCTCGCCGCCGTCTTCGATCCGAGGATTCGTCTGCAGTGACCACAACCGATTCACTCGATACCCAACAGCCGGTGCGCCACCACACCGGACCACGCACGGCAAACCGGCGCCGTCCGATCCCGAAGTGGATGCGTCGTCCCGGTGTCGTCTTCGCGTTCATCGTGCTGTTCGCCTGGCTGGTGGTCATGGCTGTCCCGATGCTGCGGCCCTACGATCCGACAGTCGCTGCGGGTCCGGCGCTTTCACCGCCGTCCTCGGAGTTCCTGCTCGGCACCGACGCGCTGGGCCGAGACACTTTGAGCCGCACCCTCGCCGGTGCCTCGGTCTCGATCGTCAACGGCGTGCTGATCGTGGTGGCGGCCGCCGTGATCGGAACCGTTGTCGGCCTGGTGGCCGGATTCTTCGGTGGCTGGGTCGACGAAACACTGATGCGCGTGGCCGATCTGGTGTTCGCCTTCCCGGGCATCATCCTGGCCATGGCGATCGCCGCGGCGCTGGGACCCAGTGTGCAGAACGCGGTCATCGCGGCTGCGATCAGCTGGTGGCCCGGCTACGCGCGGGCGGTCCGATCCATCGTGCTCTCGCTGCGAGAATCCGAGTTCGTGCTTTCGAATCGGCTTGCCGGCGTCGGCACGGTCCGCTCGATCGTGTCCGATCTGCTGCCTGCGGTGTCGGGTTCGGTCCTCGTGCTCGCCATGCTGGACATCGGCGGTGCGATTCTGTTCCTGGCCGGCCTGTCGTTCCTCGGCCTCGGCGCAGTGCCACCGGACCCCGAGTGGGGCGCCATGATTTCCGACGCCGTCCAGTACTTCGACGAGTGGTGGCTCGCGGTCGCACCGGGTGTGGCGATCATCTCCGTGGTCTTGGCGTTCAACCTGATCGGTGACGCGCTGCGCGACCAACTTGAGCCACGCCTGCAGGAGATCTCGGGGGAAGGCGCATGACACTCCTCGAGGTCGAAAACTTGTCGATCGCCCGCCCGTCCGGCGGCACGGTCGTCAGCGAAGTGTCGTTCTCCGTCGATGCACGCCAAGTCGTCGGCGTGGTCGGCGAATCCGGCTCTGGCAAGACGATGACCGGGATGAGCCTGATCGGACTCGTGCCCGAGCCGCTGCGGGTCACCGGTTCTGCGCGGTTGAACGGGCGTGAACTGCTCGACCAGACGCCCCGCCAGTGGCAGCACACGCGTGGGCGCGAGGTGGCCATGGTGCTTCAGGATCCGTCGTCGAGCCTGCATCCGATGCTCAAGATCGGCGAACAGCTCACCGATCACGCACGTATCCATCTCGGGCTCGACCGCGCCGCCGCCAAGCGCAGAGCCGTCACGCTCCTGGAGCAGGTGCATCTACCTGACCCGCAGGCATTGCTGAAGCGATACCCACATCAACTGTCCGGCGGAATGAAACAGCGGGTGTCCATTGCGATGGCACTGGCATGTGATCCCGCCCTGCTCATCGCCGACGAGGTGACGACCGCCCTCGACGCCAACATCCGGGTGGAGATCCTGCGTCTGCTCGACGAGTTACGCGAGGCGACCGGCATGGGCATCGTCTTCATCACCCACGACCTCGCCATGCTGTCGTCGTTCGCGCACCGGGTCAACGTCTTTCGCGACGGCAGCATCGTCGAAGCAGCCGACGCCGCGGCAATCTTCCATGATCCGCAACATCCGTATACCCGTGAACTCCTCGACGCGGTGCCCCACGTGCCGTGGAAGATGGGTGTCGCGACCGGAGCCGAGGACGGCCGATGACCACGTCTACTCCCCTGCTGTCTGTTCGCGATGCCGTCGTGAGGTACAAGGCCCGCGGCCAAGCGGCCAAGGTTGCCGTCCGCGGGGTCAGCATCGACATCCATCCGGGCCAGATCATCGGTATCGTCGGCGAAAGCGGCTGCGGTAAATCCTCTTTGGCACGGGCCATGGTGGGGTTGCAACCCGTCGACTCCGGGACGATCGAATTCGACGGCACGGTCGTCGCACCACTGCCGATCCGTCGGCGGGCGGCGGCGATGATTCCGCTGCAGATGGTTTTTCAGGACCCGTACGCATCGCTCAACCCGCGCAGGCGTATCGAGGACCAGCTGGCGGAAGTGATCCGCGGCAGCCGCCGGGCGATGGGCCAGTCGACGCCCACGAAGGCCGACGTCGCCGACGTCGTCTCGACGGTGCTCGACCAGGTCGGTCTCCACCCGGTGCTGCGAAACCGCTACCCGCACGCGCTGTCGGGTGGACAGCGACAACGTGTCGCCATCGCCAAAGTACTTGCCGTGGATACGAAAGTGATCGTGGCCGACGAGCCGATCGCCTCGCTGGACGCGTCGTCGCAGAAGCGCATCGCCGCGCTGCTGCGGGACCTGGTCGACACCCTCGGCCTCGGGATGGCGATCATCTCGCACGACCTCGCGGTGATCGCCTCGATCGCCGACGTCACCGCGGTCATGCGGCAAGGCGAGTTCGTCGAAGTCGGCTCGACCCAGCAGATCTGGACCACCCCGCAGCACGAATACACCAGGGAACTTCTCGGTGCCGTGCCCGAACTGGTAGGCCGACCGGGCTGAACCGCCCGTCGTACATCGCAAGGAGTAGCCATGACCGCGCCATCAACCGGCTTGCAGCACATCCTGAGTGAAGGCGACGACGGCACCGACCTCTCGTCGGAGCTGACCATCCTTCCCACCGGCGTGGTGACCACGACGCAGATACCCAGCCTGCCTGACGGTTCCATCGATACCGGCGACATAAAATCGCAGTCCCGTCAAACCCTGGAAAACCTGAAAGCCGCGCTGGAATCCGTCGGGTCGTCGCTGTCTGACGTCGCACATCTGACGATCTACCTGACCGACATGGCCGAACGGGCAGCCTTCAACGACGTGTACCGGGAGATGTTCACCCATCCGTATCCGGTCCGGTGTGCGGTGGGAGTGGCAGCGCTCGCGCGGCCGGAGATGAAGGTCGAGGTCACCGCATTGGCGGTGCAGCGGGGCTGACGGCATCGGTCGTTCGGTCGGTGACACCGCCGATCGGGCCCGCCGCACGAGCGACGAGCGGGCAGCACGCGGCGAGCGTCGCCAGCAGGGCCGCGACGGTGACGGCCCCGATCGAGCCGTGTGCCTCGGTTGCCACGCCGGCACATGCGGTGCCGACCGCGCCGCCGACGAGTGCGCCGCTGTTGAGCCAACCGAACGCCTCGGTTGCCGAGTGTTCGGCGACCTCGCGTGACACGAACAGATAGAGAGCCGACATGGCCGGGGCGAATCCGAGCCCCGAGAAGAACAGGGCCACGAACTGCAGCGCCAGATTGTCGACGACGCCGAACAGTGCCGTGCCGATCGCCACGGCCGCCAATGCGGCCACGACCCAGGCAATGCCGAGCCGACGGTGTCCGAGCAGGAGCCCGCCGATCAGTGAGCCGACGCTCGCCACCGCGATCGCCGCACCGGCTGTGACACCGTCGCGCCCCAGTTCGGCGACGATGCCGACCTCGAGCGCCATGAACGACGCGACGAGCAGCAGGCTCGTCACCATGGCGAGGATCACGGTTCGATTCGCGAGAACGCGCCCGAAACTCGATCTGCCGGCGGCGACGCCCGGGTGCAACCGCCTGGCACTGAGGAGGAACCAGGCTGTTCCCAGGACGGTGACGGCGGCCGACAGAACCAGCGGCGCGGCGGTCGAGACGGCCGATGCGAGGAACGTGGCCCCAACCGGACCGACGACCCAGATCAGTTCCTGGGCGGTCGTGTCGAGCGCGAACAAGGCGCGAACACCTTCGCCGGCAACCATTTTCGGGTACAGCGCGCGGACCACTGGCATCAACGGAGGAACCGATGCGCCGATGAGCACACCGAGCGTCATCAGGAGAACCGATGACGAGCCCGCGAACGCGAGCGCGAGCATGCTGGCGCCGCTGACCAACGCGGCAACCGACAATGTCGGCACCACCCCCAGCCGGCCGGCCAGCCGCGCGGTGACCGGCATGGCCACGGCCTGGCCGACACTGACGGCCGCCACCACGGCACCCGCCTGCGCATAGGAGCCCGAAAGTCCCTGCACGTGCAGCAGAATGGCGAGTGAGAGCATGCCCAGTGGCAGACGCGCGAACAACTGCGACGCGGTCACGTTCACCACGCCGGGCACTCGAACGAGATCGAGATAGGCCCGCACTGAAACCCTCCCCGCAGTTCCGTCGGGCCGGTTGGACGCCGAGGCCATCACTATACCGTCCAGACGGTACAGTTAACCAGGGCTGTCGTAAGCTCTCACGATGGCTTCGTCACGCGACCGCATCCTCGACGCCTACGAGGACCTGCTGGCCGTCGAGGGCGAACGCTTCGCGACGCTCGACGCGGTCGCGGCCCGGGCGGGGGTCTCGAAGGGCGGGCTCCTGTACCACTTTCCGTCCAAGGATCGCCTGGCCGAGGCGCTCTACGATCGGCTGCAGTTCCTCGCGGCCGAGGACGTGCAGCAGATGCGAACCGCTGCCGAAGGGCCGGCGCGCCACTACATCCGCACCTCCCACTACGCGGGCACACCACTCGACCGGGCCCTGCTCGCGGTCGCGCGGTTACAGCAAGCCGGGGACACGCGGGCCCGCGCGGTTATCGAATCGGTGTCGGGGGAGTGGTTGAACGTCTTGCACGAGGCGCTCGGCGATCTCGACGTGGCCCGCGCCGTCAAGCTGATCGGGGATGGGCTGTATTACAACGCGTTGTCCACTGCGTTGGGGGGCCATCCGGCCGGAACCGACGCCGATGACGGGCTTCTCGAGGTGATCGACCGAATCATCGCGAGCGCGAACGCATCCCGCAAGTAATCACGGCCGGCCCTTGGTGGCGAGATTCTTGTTCTTGTACGCCTTGTCACTCGTGACGTCGAGCGCGAACCACTCCGGTACCGCGAACGTCGCGGCGTCCGCCTCGTCGGTGAACTCGACTTCGGCGACCACCAAACCGTCGAGGGCGCCGGCATAAACGTCGAGCTCGATCGTGTGGGGCCCGTGCGGAATCCTCAACCGGGTCTTCTCGATTCGCGCGCCCTCCGACTTCGGCCACAGCGCCTCGAACATCTCGCGCGTGATCGGGATGGTCGATTCACCGCGCACCAGATCACCGGCCGACTTCACGGTCAGTTCGAACGATGCGTCATCGGTGCTGCGCACCCGCGTCTCGGAGCCGTCCGCGGCGACCGCGAGATAACCCTGTTTGAGGACCAGTCTGCGTTCGGCCTGCCGGTCGACATCGGTCGGAAGGCCACGGGGCTCTACTAGAAATTTCCGTTCGACCTCGGTCCCAGGTTTCTCAGTGGCCATGCCAGCAGCCTTCCATATCTCACCGACCGAGCGTGTATGCCGTCATCGACAGTGACCCGAAGGTGTATCCCCGAACCAGCGTGTTCACGGAATCCGTTCCGGCAGAGGCGACTCCGGCGAAGTACAGAAACGGGATGAAGTGATCGGGGGTCGGGACGGCAAGGGCGTAGTCCGCGTGCCCGTCAAGGGTGGCGACGTCGGCGGGGGAGTCGGCGATCACCGCCTGCGCGGCGTCGTCGAAGCGCTGTGCCCAGTCGTAGCCGCCGTCGGGTAGGTCGGCATCCATGCCGCGGAGGTTGTGCACGATGTTGCCGCTGGTCAAGACGAGCACGCCACGCTCGCGCAGCGGGGCCAGCTTCGCCCCGAGCTGCAAATGGTAGTCCGCGGGTTCGTTCGCGTTGATCGCCAGTTGCACAACAGGTATGGAGGCATCGGGAAACGCGTGGACCAGTACCGACCACGTGCCGTGGTCGATGCCCCAGCTGTCGACGTCGGCGCCCACCCACGTCGGATGGACGGTGTCGCTGATCTCCTCGGCCAGCTCCGGCAGACCCGGCGCCGGATACTCGACCGCGAACAGTTCACGCGGGAACCCGTAGAAGTCGTGGATCGTGCGGGGCCGCGGCATCGCCGTCACGGCCGTCGCGTTGATGTACCAGTGCGCGCTGACCACGAGGATCGCGCGGGGGCGCGGTACGGACTGCCCGAAGAGCCGCCACGCCTCGGTATAGCGGTTGGACTCGATGGCGTTCATCGGACTGCCGTGACCGATGAACGCCGCAGGCATGATCGTGGGCATGTTGCCAGCGTAGTTACCTCAGTACCGTGGCGTTATGACGCGATTCGTGCTGATCCCGGGCGCCGGGGGAGCCGGCTGGTACTGGCATCGGGTGGCCGGGGGACTTCGCGCCCGAGGGCACACCGCGGTGTCCGTCGACCTGCCCGGCGACGGCCGGCTGCCCGACTACCGCGACATCGTGCTGGCCGAACTCCAGGGCAGCGATGTGGTCGTGGCGCAGTCGCTGGGTGGCTTCACCGCCGGCGCGGTATGCGGGGTAACCCGGCCCGCTGCAGTGGTTTTCGTCAACGCGATGATTCCGGTGCCCGGTGAGACGGTGGGGGAGTGGTGGGGCAACGTCGGTGCCGAGGAAGCTCGGGTGGCCGCGGTGGACGGCTATCCCGAGGAGTTCGACGAGTTCACCTATTTTCTGCACGACGTGCCGCCGGACATCGTGGCCGAGGGCGAATCCGAGCGAAAGGAGCAGACCGACGCGATCGCCGCCGACCCGTGCGTCTTCGGCGGCTGGGACGATATCGCGGTCAAGGTCCTCGTCGGCGCCGACGACCGGTTCTTCCCCGCCGAGTTCCAGCGCCGGGTGGCCCTTGAGCGCACCGGCATCGCCGCGGACGTCATCCCCGGTGGGCATCTGGTGGCACTGTCGAACCCCGACGCCGTCGTCGATTACCTGGCCTGACAGCCGCGTCACTCCCAATAATCCGTGGCCACCAACTCGCCGAGCGGGCGGCGGCGAACCGGTCCGTGCCTGCCGCGCGGCCAGCCCACCACGACGTGCCCGGCCAACATCCAGTCCGGCGGTACGCCCACGGCGTCGCGGATGAGCTGTTCGCCGCCGTAGGACGCCCAGCTCGTCAGGCACGCGCCGAGGCCCTGCGCCCGCGCCGCCAGCAGGAAGTTCTGCATCGCCGGGAAGATCGAACCGCCGAGCAACAGCTCAGAAGCCGTCGGGAACTTCTGCTGCGTGAACAGCACCGAGGTGAATTCGCCTGCGCGATCGTGCAATTCGTACGTGGCGCGGTTCGTCCTGGCCCGCCGGCTGGTGTCGTCGTCGGCAGGCCGGCTCATACCGTAGACCGGTTCGATCACCGCCAGCGCCTGGGCCGCGGCCTTGGCCACCACGGCCCGCTGCTCGGGCGAGCGAAGCACGACGAATCGCCAGGCCTGGGCGTTGGCCCCCGACGGAGCCCACGCCGCGGCCTGCAGGCATCGGTTGAGGACGGCATCGTCGACCGGTTCGTCGGTGAATCGCCGGATCGTCCGGCAGGTCGACATGACTTCCCAGACGTCGTCGCTGGCCGAGGACATCGCGTCGGACATCGCACTCCCTTCGGTTCGCTTCACCGAACTTATGCGCTGGCGGCGCTCAGCAGGCGGCCCGGTACTAATCTCGAGGCTGCCGGTTGGACGTCGGGATCACTGGAGGAGCGTTGGCGCAGCACTGCACGCGGCGCCGCCCGCTGTTCGAGCCTTCTGATCCGGTGCCCGTATCCGGCGAGGACTTGGTGTTTTGATGCCCGACCTGCACCCCGCTGACGACCACGACGACGCCGACCCCCGGTTGGCGCCGCTGTTGGCGTGGCGCCAACAACTCGTCGACTCCGGCGCGGTCGCGCCGCGCAGCTTCAAGGAGGCGCATCTGCGCCTGGTGCTGAGATCGGGCCGTACCGATGTCGAGCAGATCCGCGCGATGCTGCCGGGGTCGGTGGCCGAGCACGCCGACGAGATGGCCCGGCTGCTGTCCGAGCTCGCCACGCCGCAGGCAGACGAACCCTCGAGCGCGGGTAAACACCGCAGCCTCGATGACCCGCCGCCACCGGTGGCGGAACCGGAACCGCCGACGGTGGAAACCGCCGTCCCGACAGGCGAATTCGCCCCGTTCTTGTTCAGTAGCCAGCAGGTGGCACTGCACGACATCACCGTGCGCCGCCCCGATGGCGCGAGCGGCGCCGTCGAGCTGAGCTGGCCGAGGTATGAGACGCCCGGCGTCGTGATGTACCGGGTGGTCAGCACCGACGATCAGGCGCCCTACTCGCCGGACCTCGCACATCAGGTCGCGGTCACCGAGCAGCCCGCCGCCAGCGATGACCGGCCGCAGCTGACGCCGGTCCGGCACTACCAGGTGTGGGTGAACACCGGTGGCTCGCACGCCCAGGCGCGAGCCGCCCAGCCGGTGCTCTACGCCACCGCGGTGCTGGTCAGGCCCGTCACCGGATTCGACGTCCGGGAGGATGCCGGCTGGGTGGTCGGGCAGTGGACGGCGCCGCCGGGCATGTCCGCGGTGCACGTGTTCCGGATCCCGATCGATGAGGTCGACCGGGACGAGGCGCAGTACCGGATCCTCGCGGGCAGTGAGAACCTGGCGGGCTTCGTCGACACCGAACCCGTACGAGGCCAGCGATACCGGTACCGGGCCCGCTGCGCCGCCAACGTCGACGGTGTCGTTCGGCTGTCGGACGCTGCCGAGGCCGACGTCGAACTCGCGGCGGCACTCGCACCCGTCACCGACATGACGGTCGAATCCGGCGCCGACGGCGTCTCGTGCGATCTGTCATGGACCCCGCCTGCCGGGGGACAGGTCGCGATCTACCGCACGCAGAGCGGTCCGAGCGCCGGCGCCGAAGCCATCGAGCTGCCCGAGGGCGCGCTCGAACAGGTGGGGCTCACATCGGACCTTCGCCTCACCCATCCCGTCTCCGAAACGCCCGGTCCGGGTGGTCGCCGCCGTTCGACGATGACGGGAGTGTCCTGGCCCTCGGAATGGAGCCGCGCGTATTTCACGCCGGTCACGATCCTCGGCGAACGGGCGATGCTCGGCCGCACGGTGTCCTCGGTGCGAACGGGCACGATCCGCGACATCGAGCTGGCCGAATACTGCAACAAGCAGGTGCTCACGTTCGACTGGCCGGACGGCGCGGCAGGCGTCGTGGTGTACCTGGCACCCAAGGGGCATGATCCGCGTACCGGTCTGACCGGTCGATCCTTCGAGATCTCGCTTGAGGAGTACGAGAAGTACGGCGGTATGCACCTCACCGGTCAGCTGCCGGTCGGCGGCTGCTCGTTGCACCTGGCGCCGGTGGCGTTCGCGGGTGGCCGGCGCGTGACGGGTGCGTTTTCCAGCATCGAGTACCGCGGCCTGCTCCGGTTGCAGTACGCGGTGCGAATCGGCCGGGACCCCAACGGTTTTCCCACCACGGCCACGGTGGCGATACGGGCCGAACACAACGTCCCGGGGTCACCGGGCTTCGTTCTGGTCAACAATCCGCAGCGGCTGCCGCTGAGCGCGCACGACGGACAACCCGTCGACGTGGCACCGCTCGACGCACAGGGCCAGCTGGCCGACCACCCGACCAAGGAACTGCGTTGGTCGGCATTGACCACATCGGGCAACGGCGAGCTGTGGGCCGCCAACGTCAGCGGGTTGCAGGGCTGGATCCGGCTGTTCGTCAACATCGGTTCGCCTGCGCAGCTGCGGGTCATCGCACTGCTCGATCCGCCGGTGGACACCCTGCAACTCACCGCGGCGGCCCTGTGACGCCCCGGTACGGCCAGTTGGCCTACACGTCGTTCGACGCAGCGGGGTCCGTCGGAGGTTGGCAGGTCAAGGAGACCAGCGGCGAGCTGACGCCCGAGGAAACCCAGCTGCTGCTCGCCGGGGTGCGCACGGTTTTCCGCCCGGTGGAGCCGCCGCCGGACTACCCGACGCCCGAGCAGCTCGAGCAGGTGCCGCGTAGGCTCGCCTACTGCCGCACCGAGCAGTCCGGAGCCGCCTACTGGCACACCGTGCCCGCGGGCTCGGACAGCATCGGCCGCCCGGGCAACGTGTTCGCCCACGCGCTGCTGGACCGCACGCCCGATCCGCGTCGGCGGGCGATCGAATGGTGGCGCTCCCCGCAGTGGCTGCACCCGTACGGTGCGGCCGCGGTCGCCCGCGCAGCGCTGACCGACGTCGACCCCACGCCCGGCGGAGTGGTCACCAAAGACAGCGTCGTCGCATTCGCGCTGGACACGTCCACCTGGCGGTTGGCGACCCTGTTCGGTCTCCTCGATGCGGTGGCCGCCGCACTGGACGGCGGCGCGCCCGTGGTGCTCGGGGTCGAGTCCGCCGACTCGGCAGCCCAATGGATCGGGCTCATCAGCTTCCTGATGTCCCCGGGTACCGCAGCGCAGCTGAGTTTCTCGACGTTCGACCGCGCCGATCAACTCAGTCCGCACGGCGGTCAGGTACTCACCGCGGTGCCGATCGCCGATCTCGACGCCATCCCGTCCGGACTGGTGGCGATCAGCGAGACCGAGACCATGTCACTGGGTGAGCTCGGTGGCGAACCGCACCGCACCGCGGGCGGGCACAGCGTGGCCGTCACGCCCTGGTCGGCCATGGCCCAGGTGGTGCTCCTCGACCCCGGCTCGGCGCGCCGTCTGCTCGATGACATCGACGGTGTCGCGGAGCAGGTCCGCGACGATGGGCTGCACCCCGCGTGGCCCATGGCGATGGCGGTGACGGGCCGCCCCGAGTTCTCCGACGCCGAGATGGAAGCGCACGAGGTGATCGCCGCGCACTCGCCGCCGGGGATCGCGGTCGGATCCGTGGCCGCCCGCACCATCGCCGGTGTGTTGTCGGCAGCGGTGGGCACCACGACGGCCGATGCGTGGCGCGCGGTGCAGGAGCTACCGGAAGGGCCCGGCGCCGTGTTCGCCGACACCACCTACCTGTGCCGGGCGATCGAGGATGACACCTGGTTGTCGCAGATCGGGCCAATACCGTTGGGGCCGAGATTGTTTCACGGGAAACCAGTGCCTCGGCCACTGCGTGCGGCGATCGGCACGGCCCTGGCCGACGGTCAGGGGCCCGAACGGTTGCTGCGCGTGGTCGATCTGCTGCTGCGGGCGGGGGTGGAGGACGAGCGGATCCGCACGGCACTGGTCGACGACGTGGTGCCCCGCCTCGGTGACGTCCAGTTGCGTCAGCGCATCAGCACCGAGAGCAGGCTCGCGCTCGCCGCGGCGCTGCTTCGGGACGGCGACGTCGACGGCAGCGCGATCGGCGACGAGCTGCTCGACTGGCTCGCCGAGAGCGTCCGGCTGCCGCAGGCCGACACCCTCGCGCAGGCCGTCCCGTGGGATTCCGTCTGGACCCGTGCCGCGCTGCGCGCCGTACGCACTCGCCGCCGTGGCCCCGCCGAACCCGGCGACCCGGGCGCCCACCTGTGGTGGTTGCGGGCAAGCGAGCCGGGGGAGTTCGAGCGGACGGCAAGCGCGCAGGTGTGGGACCCCGCCGACCTCCTGCTGGCGGTCGGAACCGAGCCGCTACCGGGTGCGGCCGCGCTGCGGACTCTCGTCGGCGCACCCGATTCCGCCGCCCTCGACCAGCTGGCCGGCATGGTGATCGACGCGAACGGCGACAGTTTCGCGGTGGCGTGCGCCGCGGTCCGTCACATCGGCCCACAGGAGTGGCTGCAGCAGCGCTACCTCGAGACGCATCAGCGCGCGTACGCGCCGTTGTGGGATGACGTCCTGGCCGGCATCGAACCGAACGGTGTGCACGCCGACTTCGCGGTGCGGCTGCTGGCCTTCGCGCTGCTGGGAGTGCTTGCGGGACAACCGTATCCGCAAGCGTGCAACGGGTTGGTCGCGACCCACGGCCCCGACGCCGTGGACCGCGTGCTGCCCCTCGTCGCCGACCGCCACATCGTGCCGTACGCGGTGCTGGCGATCAGCCTGCTGCGGTCAGCGGCGGCGGAGACCGCCGATGTGCCGCTCGATTCGGTCCACGAACTGGTCAACCAGCTGGCCGAGCGGGTGGCCGCCACCCTGCCCGGCGACGAGAACGATGCCGAGGGCGTGACGACGCTGATGGTGCAGTTGTCGGGCGACTCGTCGGAGGGCACAGTGCGGGGATACCGCAAGATGGTGGGCAGGTTGTTGGCACGGCGGGGCGACCCGCACACGTCGCTCGCGGCGCGACTACGGGGGAGTGGTGGCAGGCATGAGTAAATGCCCGCGGTGCTTCGCGACGCTGAGTCCCAACCAGCATCTGTGGACGTTGCCCGCGCAAGCCGGTGGCACGCGTTACCGCGACGAGGTCGCCTCGGCGTACACCGGCGCTCCCGCCGACTGTGGCCCGCTCTACACCTGGTCGCGCAGCCCCGGCTACAACGGCCCGCCGCCGCCGACATCGGAGGCCAGCCGGGCGCTGCAGGGCCCGGCCGTGGAGATCTGCCCGGTATGCCATTTCACGTTGCCCGACGGCTGGCGTGAGGGGCACGCCATCTGCATCGCGCTTGCCGGTGCCCGCGCCACCGGCAAGAGCCTCTACATCGCGGTGCTGGTCAAGCAGCTCGAGCTGTTGTGCGAACGGTTCGGGTTCTCGATGCAGCCCGTCACGCGCGGTACCGCCCACGCCTATGCCACGAACTACGAGGCACCGCTCTACGTGCAGCGGGGGCTGATCCCGCCGACCCCGACGGTGCACACCCAGACCTCCGATCACCGTGAGCCTCTGATGTTTTCGATAGGGACCTGGCACGGGGTGCGCCGCCACCTGGTGCTGCGCGACGTCGCGGGCGAAGACATGGAGTCCGGCGACCTGCACGCGCCGCCGTTCCAGTTCTTCGCGCACGCCGACGCGGTGTTCTTCATGTTCGACCCGTTGCGGGTCAAGACGATCCGCGATCAACTGCACGATCTACTGCCGGCGCAGGTGGTCAGCGGCGGGGATCCGCGCACCGTGCTGACCAACCTGTTGACGGCGGTGCGCCCCGGTCAGCCGAAACTGGCCGTCATCCTGTCGAAGTTCGACGTGCTGCGTGCATTGCGGGAGGTGGAGGGCTCCGAGTGGGGCCTGATCATGTCCAACGGCGGTGCGGCATACCTTCGCGACACCTCCGACGGCAGGCAGTACGACGACGTCGACGGTCAACTGCTGCACGAGGAGGTGCGCAGCCTGCTGATCCGGCTGCACGGCGGTTCGATCGTCGCCGCGGTCGAGAACCCGGCCACGGGCATCCGGCTGCCGAGCCGCAATTTCGTGGTGTCCGCCCTCGGGCATCCGCCCAACGGAAATCGCCTGCACGCCAGGGGCATCGCGCCGTTCCGGTGCGTCGACCCGGTCCGGTGGGTCACCTCGAGCTTCGGCGTGCTCTAGTCGTCCTTGCGCAGGGTCGCGACGATCTCGTCGATGAGCTTCGGGTCCGGCGCACCGGGGTAGCCCTGTTCGAGTGAAACGATGAACATCACCGAACCCGGCTGACCGTCCACCTTGGTGGCCAGCATCGAATGCAGTGCCGACGGGCCGGTGCACTCGCTCGCTTCGATGCCGGTGACGGTCGCGATGACCTGGACCGCGGGTTCCCCGCTGACCGTCAGCTCGCGTCGCTCGCCCAGTGAAACCGTCGGCACCACACCGCTTCTCGACGTATAGATGTCCTCGACCAGTTGGGTTTCCCGCTGCAGGGCCTCGTCGATGTCGTCGGTGCTGTTGGCGCCGGGGACACCGGTGGCGCCGCGGTGCAGGTCCGGGCACTGCTTGTTGGGCATTTCGGCCGAGCCGGTCATCGTCCGCACGGGGCAGAAGCCGAACGGGCCGTCCGGACAGGGGACTTCCCAGCCGATCATGGCGGTGCAGCTGTTGACCGTCCAGTCCGGCGGTACGTCGTAGCCGAGCCCGCGGGGGCTCGCGACGGCGATCCAGTCCGGGGGAGTCTGCGGCGTGGGGCTGGCGACCCGTCCTTCACATTCCGGGGTAGCGGTGGTCGACGTGGTCGCCGATGTGGTCGTGGTGACGGCCTCGGTGTCCTCCCCGCCGGAGTTGAATCTCCATAACACCCCGCCTACGACGATCGCGATGACAAGAACCGCTGCCATCGCCGCGATGATCCACGGGGTCTTGCTGCGTTTCGGGGGCCTGCCGTGGATGGGTGGGGCCTCGCCGTAGCCCGGCCAGTTGTAGCCCGGCTGGTAGCCGCCGTAGTACGGGTTCGCCGGTGGTTGACCGTGGTAGGGGCCTGGGGGCGGCGGATTCCACCCGGGTGGATACCTCGAGGGATCGGTCAAAGCCGCGCGCTCCTCTGCAATGTTCGTTGTCCGGATTATAGGTACCGTGCCGCACCCCTGTGTCGCGCCGCACAGCGGCCGCTTATGGTGAGCACACCGAGCAGAGAGGGCGATGCGTGGGCAGGAACGAGCGGGCCAAGATCGTCATGACCGACGACGAGATCGCCGAATTCGTCGAACACAGCCGGACCGCCACCATGGCCACCGTGCTGCCGAATGGCCGGCCACATCTGGTGGCGATGTGGTACGCGGTCCTCGACGGCGAGATCTGGTTCGAGACCAAGGCCAAGTCGCAGAAGGCCGTGAACCTGCGCCGCGATCCGACGGTCACCGTGATGATCGAGGACGGCCTGACCTACAACACCCTGCGCGGGGTGTCGATCGACGGTGAGGCCGAGATCGTCGATGACCCGGAAACCATTCTGCGCGTTGGCATCAGCGTGTGGGAGCGTTACACCGGGCCATACACCGATGAGATGCGTCCGTTCGTCGACCAGATGATGAACAACCGCATCGCGGTCCGGGTCGTGCCCAGCAGGCTGCGCAGCTGGGATCACCGGAAACTGGGCCTGCCCGAGATGCCGGTGGGCGGCAGCACGGCGCAGTACCTCAACGCCTAGTTCGACGGGCGCGGGCGCGGCTTGAGTCTGCCGTTCGGCAGCGGCGGGGCGGGCAACCGCGCGGTGTCGCCGCGGTAACCGGAAACGTCGCCGAAGCGCGCGTCGTGGTCCTGCCAGAGTTCGCGATACATCGCGATGTCGTCGTGGCTGCGGCCGACGAAGTTCCACCACATCACGAGTTCCTCGGGGAACGGCGGGCCGCCGAGCAGGACGACGCGCGCCGGGCTGTCCGCGGGATTGGCGAGGTGCAGCAGCCGGTGGCCGGGAGCCTGGTAGGCGAGGTCAGCGACCTCGAGCGGCGTATCGCCGACGTGAACGACCCCCTGGTCCAACAGCACACCGTGTTCGAACGCGGGGTCGACATCGAGCGTCAGCACCGCACCGGCCTCGAGGTCGATCTGTGCGCCGAGCAGCGGCGTGAAAGTGTGCACCGGCGATCGGGAATCGGCCAGCTCGCCGAGAAACACTCGCAAGGTGGCGCCGTCGAACGTCCGGGGCGTGGGCGCGTAGTGCGCGAAGTCGCGACCGGTGTCGCGGTCCGAATCGGGCAGCGCAACCCACAGTTGCACGCCGTGCAGAACCGCCGTGTCGTCGGTGGAGACCTCGGAGTGGCAGATCCCGGCACCGGCGGTCATCAGGTTGAGCTCGCCGGGCCGCACCATGGCGTGCACGCCCGCGCTGTCGCGGTGTTCGATCTCGCCCGCGAAAAGCCAACTGACGGTCTGCAGCCCGGTGTGCGGATGAGGCGGAACATCCATGCCGCGGCCGCTGGCCCGGACATCGTGGGGTCCGTAGTGGTCGGCGAAACACCATGCGCCGATCAGCGATCGTTCGCGCTGCGGCAGGGTGCGCCGGACGAGCAGCGCCCGCGGCCCGCCCAGCGGCACCTCGCGTGCGTGCAGGACGCCGGTGAACGCCGAAGTGGCACATGTGAGCTCGGCAGGCGCCGTGTCGGTGTTGCTCATGAAGCCCACGGTAATGCGACCGGCTTCCGCGGTCGCCGCGGTTAGCATGAGCGCCATGAGCCGCGTGCTGACCGCCGAGGATGTTCGCAATGCCGAGTTCTCGAAGCCGCCGATCGGTAAGCGGGGCTATGACAAGAAGTCGGTCGACGATTTTCTGCAACTCGTCGCGCGCCGCCTCGACGGGCGGGGCCATCTCAGTGCCGACGATGTTCGCAACATCGGATTCCCGAAGCCCCCGATGTTTCAGCGGGGCTATGACGAGGACGAGGTGGATGCTCTGCTCGACGCGGTGGTCACCACGCTCGAGCTGTAGCGGGAAGAAGTTTGGGGGACGGTGCCGTCAGTGCGCCTCACGGCGAGTGGTCGCTCGCAGCGACGGTTTTGGATGGGGCCCGGGGCATGCCCGGCACCGTCGAGAGATGTAACGGCACACCCCGGGCCCCTATTCCCCCCCGATCGAAATGTCGCCCTCCCGCCGCCGTCCCCTCGAACGCGGCGGCGAGAGGGCAATGAGTCACGTCAGGCGGCGTCGGGGAAGATCAGCCGGGTCTTGCGCACCGGATAACCGTGGCGCTCGGCAAGTGACCGGAGCTGCTTGAGCGCGAACGTCCGGCCCCGGCCACCCTCGGGGACCATGATGCCGGCCCACAGGCCTTCGGCCCGGGGGAGTTCGCAGGCTTCGCGGGCGCACAGCCAGCGCCGCGGGCACTCGCGGCAGATGACCTTGGCCTCGTCGTCGGGAGTAGAGGTCCACCGTTCCGGGTCGCTCGTGCACACGCCGAGCGGGATTCCGTTGGCCATGAGTGCGTTCATGCTGCTGCTCCTGTTAGGGACTGTTGCGGTGGTCACCGCGTTGAGCAGAACGCTATAGCAACAACCGTAGCGATGCAACAGTTTCGCCGAAACTGAATCACGCCGCCGCTACGGAAGTTTGCATCGGTAACGACCGGTGACCACCTGGGTAAAGACGGGTTGCATCCAAAACTGCACGTCAGCGGGCGGTTTACGGAACTGGATCCAATCCGTAGCATCGGTGCGGTTTGTGCTGTGACAAAGGTGTAGCACCTATGTAATTTGCTGAAACCGCGCGGAATCCGAGGCGTAGCGGTGCTTCGGTAGGGGGTTAGGATTGACTGGTCCAGCGCCCACTTTCAGCCGCCCCAGCTCTGCAGGAACACCAGCGAGGAACCGTCCCGAGATGACCGATGCGGAGTTCGATCTCGCTACCGGTGAATTCGACATCGGGCTGGTGCGCGCCGGTGCCGCGGCCGCAGCACGGCGTCGTGAGCTCGACATCAGCCAGCGCAGCCTCGCCGCGGACGGCATCATCAACGCCGGCGCGCTGATCGCCTTCGAGAAGGGCCGTAGCTGGCCCCGGGAGCGGACGCGCCTGAAGCTCGAGGAAGTGCTGCGGTGGCCGCCCGGGACCATTGCGCGGCTGCGCCAGGGCGGGTCGGTGCCGGCACCGACGGCGCCCGTCGCACCGCCGTCATCGCCGCCCGCCGCGACAACCGACACGATGATCTCGGTACCCGGCACCGACGAGGTGCCGCTGATCGCGCAGGCGGTTCTCACCGCCGTCAACACCCTCGAGTCGACCGTGCCCACCCTGCCGGCCGAAGACGATCCCGAGTTCACGCCGCGGGTGACGGCGATGCTCGCCGATCTCCGCCAGCTCGAGGCGGTCGCCTCGCGTGCGGCCAGGATCAGCATGGTGACGCCGGCGTTGATCAAGGCGCTGAGCGCGGTCCGTCGCCAGATCGACGAGCTGACGACGCGTGCGGCCGCGGCCCCCGGGGCGACCTTGGGTCAGCGCCTGTACGCCGCGCGCCGCCACGCCAACCTCACCGTCGGCGAAACCGCGCAAGCCGCAGGGGTTTCCGAGGACGCCATCGCTCGCGCGGAAGCCGAGTACCCGGTGGATGCCGCGGCCGTGCACGCGATCGAAGCCGTCATCAAGACGCTGCGCTGAGCTGGTTCAGGACCGTTCGCGCGCCCGGTCGTCGTGTGTCGGGAAATGCTCGGCCAGTGCCGCGGCGATCTCCAGGAACTTCTTGCGCACCGGCGGTGACATCTCGTGGATGTCGACGACCCCGCCGGGCCGAAGGTGTCCGTCGAACGGGACCTCGACCACCACCTGCCCCTGGCCGGAGAACTGGTTGGCGAGGATCGACCGGGTGCGTTTGTCGGCGTGGCCGTCGGAGTCGTTGAGGACGACGACGGTCCGTTGCAACAGGCTGGTCATCCCGCGGGCGGCCAGCCAGTCGAGCGTCTGGCCGGCCGTCGCGGCGCCGTCGACCCACGGCGAGGACACCACGACGAGCGCGTCGAGATCACGCAGAACCTCTTGTGTCACCGGCGAATCCATCGTCGAGCTGCAGTCGACCACCGAAATCGAGAAATGCCGGTCCAGCCGGGTCGTGGCCTCGCGGTAGATCGCCGCGTCCAGCACGCGGCGGCGGGCCGGACTGCCCTCGCCGGCGAGGACGAACAGACCCGCCGAGTTGTTGCCGACCCGGCTGCGCACGTCGGCGAAGGTCTCCAGGTGCTTGTCGGAGGCCAACTCCCAATAGGAGCTGTGCGCGCGGGGATCGACGCGGCTGCCGAGTTTTCCGAACGAGGTGTCGGCGTCGATCGCGACCACGCGGTCGTCCTGGCGCAGGTGCGCGAACATCGACCCGATGCTCGCGGAGACCGTCGTCTTGCCGACGCCGCCCTTGCCCATGACGCCGACCTTGTAGTGCCCGCGCAGGACCCCTTTGACCTTGGCTTCCATTTCGGCCTGGCGGATGTCCTCGGGCGAGGGCCCCGGGTTGATGAGGCCGAACGTGGCCCGGTACACCAGCAGGCGCCAGCCGCTGCCGGGCGGTTGGCGCCGCTGCGGCACCAGGTCGTTGACCCTGATCCGGTCGGCGTAGGACCCCGGCGGGATGGCCGGCGGCGTGTGCGGCGGTTTGCCGGGCGCACCGGCGTCCGGTGCGAACCCTCCTTCGGTGGGCCACGGTTGGCCGGGCGGCGGGCCGTAGGGCTGTTGCGGTGGCGGGCCGGGTGGGCGCTGGGGTGGCATCTTCCAGCCCGGCGGGTGCTGGTCCCACGGGTCGGGGCGGGGGGCCGCCTGCCGCGGGTCGTGCGCAGGTTGCGGCGGCTGCTGCGGCGGATGAGGAGCGGGCGGCTGTGGCGGCGGGGGCTGCTGCGGCGGGGCTTGCGGAGGCTGGGCCGGCGGTTCCCGGAACGACGTGCGCGCCCGTTCGGCATCGGGATCGGTCGGAACGCCGTGCGGATCGTCTGGTTCGGCGTTGTTGGGCGACTTCGGCACCGTCGGGTCGACGGGCGGTCGCCCCGGTATGGACGGCGGCTCGGGGGCCTTACGCGGCCTCTTGGTCGGGCTCGTATCCGGTTCGAAATCGCTTTCCTCCGGCCCCGTCCAGCCAAGCTCTCTACGCAGGGTGTCGTCGGGGTCGGTCACGACAAAATCTCCTCCGGAAGTAGACGACGAGAATCTCGACCGCTCTCAAGTATCGACTACAACTCCTTTTGGCCGCAGTAGCCATGCTGGGTTCGCCGCCAGCAAACAGATTTTGGCACCGTCGTCCGGATTTCCGCGTCCCGGGGGCGATGCCGCGGGCGACGTTGTGCGCACCGTGTGACCCAGCGGGCGGATGCTGGTGACCGCATCGTGCGACTCGTGGTCTCCGCGCCCGGCGTCAAGCGGCTATAGGCGTTGCCAGCTGCAGTTATGGTGCCGTTGTGGCCACGCTGAACCAGCACTCAAGCGGTCCACGGTCGACCGAAATTGGTGCAAGAGATGTAGGTGATGCGCTGGTAATCTCTGATCCGGCGGAGGGGATGCAGGCATGGGAATGCTGAGCGATGTGGCCGATTTCGGCAAAGATGTCATCGATGACCGGGAAAAGTGGGCGGACCGATTCAAGAAGGTCGGCGACTTCATCGAGCGCAACGCAAAGGGCGACAAGCTGGAACGGGTGGCGAAAGCCGGCCGCAAACTCGCCGACTTCAGCAAGAAGTTCACCGACTTCTTCGAGTCGCGGCTGGGAAACCGACTGGTCAAGGCCGCCAAGTCGCCGATCCTGGCGGCCGGCCAGCACGTCATCGACGGCATGAAATTGACCACCGGGTTGGGCGACCCGGAAAGCGGCAGCCGGTTCGGTCAGGGGGCCGAGCGGCTGGGCGATGCCGGTCAGACTCTCACCGCGGCCTTCCCGTCCGCCGATTGGGACAGCAGCGGGTCGAACACCTACACCGGCAGGAACAACGAGCAGGTGAGCCGCACCCAGACGATGATCGGCGCCGATCAGTTGGTGGCCTCGGTGCTTTCGCGGGAAGCCCAGCAGATCGCCGCGACGCGCGACAACCTGGACAGCCAGTCCGACTGGCTGGGCGACATGAGTCTGATCACGATGGCCACCGGCTGCATTCCATTTGTCGGTAAGGCGGCGCAGATCGCGGCCGAGGTCGCGATGGTGAGCAAGGCCGTGGGCGAGTCGACGAATCAGCTCATGTCGATGCAGGACAACGCGAGCGCGAACGCCGCCGAGGTCCGCGGCGCGGTGAGCAAGTATGAGGCGATCGCCGATGCGGCGAAGCCGACCGGTGGCGATGAAGAGTTCGAGCCCACCGATGACGACGAGGCCAGTCCCGAGGCGCGCACCGAAGCCGATGCCGCTGCGGGCTCGGCGGCCGTACCCACCGCCGGATCGTCGACCAGTGCCGGCGGCGGGGGTGCTCCAGCGCCGCAGCAGGCATCCATGCGGGCGACGCCGTCGGTGCCGGCAGGCATGCCGGCGGGTGCAGGAGCGGGCGCGGCCCCTGGCGCGATGGGCGGTGACGTCGCCGGGGTGTTCGGCGCCGTGCTCGGTTCGGTGATGGGTCCCATCGGTGGGTTGCTCGGCGGCGTGATGCAGGCGGCGGGTCAAGCCGCACAGGCCGCCACGCAGGCCGCGACGCAAGCGGCTCAGGTGGCGAGCCAGGCCACAGGTCAATCGCCGGATCCGGCCGCCCTCGCCGAAACGGATGACAAACGCGACGAAAATTCCGAGGACGACGGCGAGGGCAAAGAGGAGAAGCCTCGCGACGACGGCCAGGACCGCGAGGCCGCTCAGACCGACGGCGAAAGTGACGCCGAATGGCCCGACGAGGCCGGTCCCGGCGGTAACACCGCTGGAGAAGGTGAGGAAGGCGCAGCCAAGACCTTGCCGCCCGACCTCGCCGAAGCTTCTGCGGAGATCACCGGAGCCGGTGCGGCGCCGGTGCATATCAGTGCGGATTTCGAGCAGAGCCAGCTACGTATGCCGGCGGCAGCTACATTAGAGCGCGGTATTCCTGGATCTGCGTCCGCGATCGATACGTGATGGTTCAGGAAATATCAGGGATCGAGGGGATTCATGTCGGGTGATTTGCGGGTTACCACCGCTCATTTGCGCGAGTTATCGGCCAAGCAAGGGGAGGCCGCTGCCGTTCTGACTTCGGCGACCGCCGCGGTCGACGGCGTCGACTCCGCGGTGCGCTGGACGCACGGGCCGATCTCGTGGTCGACCGCCGCGGCGGTCGAGGCCGCCCAGAACGCGCGACGCATCGCGGGCACCGGGATGGCGAACGTCTCGCAGGACCTGGGCGAGAAGTTGACGAGTGCCGCGGGCCGGTACGACAACACCGACACGACGACGGCCGAGGCCCTCGACGGAACTGTCGGAGCGAGGTAGGTCATGACTGCTCCGTACGGCGCCGATTCGGGCGCAACGCACATCGACGACGTCGTCGGCGTCGAGGTCACCATCGACGGGATGCTGGTGATCGCCGACAAACTCGAGCTCACCGACTTCCCGCCGTCGATGGGCATCCGGCTGAACATTCCGCAGCCCGATCTGCGCAAGATCGTGTGGGAACAGGTCGAGCGTGACCTCACGGCGCAGGGTGTGCTCGACGTCTTCGGGACGCCGCACCCCGAGGTGGCCGCGATGCTCGACACCCTGAGCCGGCCCGACCGCACGCTCGAGGGCCGGTGGTGGCGCCGTGACGTCGGCGGGAAGATGATCCGGTTCGTGGTGTGCCGCAAGGGGGCTCGGCATGTCGTCGCCGCTCGTGACAACGACATGCTGGTTCTGCAGCGGGTCGCACCCCAGATCGGTACGGCAGGCATGGTGATGACCGTGCTCGGCGAGGGAACACCCGCCAACGTCGAACCGTTGACTGGTGTCGCCGAAACGCTCGCGAATTGCCGCACCGCCGAGGAACTCACCGGCTACGGGATCCCGCCGACTTCGGCGCGGGCCTATGCCGGGATCATCTCCGAGCCCGACAGCTGGGTGGAGATCGTCGCGACCGAGCGTCATCCCGGCGGCACCACGTCCCAGGTCGATGTCGCGGCGGGCGTGCTGGATTCCAAGCAGGGCCGCATCGTGTCGATACCGCGTCGTGTCAACGGCGAGCTGTACGGCAGCTTCCTGTCGGGCACCAAAGACAATCTGCAACGTGCTCTGGACGGTCTGGTCGAGTTCCTGCCGTCGAAGGCATGGTTCGACAAGTCCGACTCGGACAGCTCCAATCTGCACTGAGAAAGGCCGCCACGGTGGGTGACTTTCCGCCACACGATCCGGATGACGACGGTGATTACGACAGTCTCGCCGCGCTGGATTTCTCCTACCCTGACGACGATTCGGACGATCTGGGCCTGGCCGCGTTGGACACGTACGACACCGTCGGTCAGGCCGGCGACGGTGAATACTGGGACGGCATCGGCGCACCGGGCGAGGTCGGCAACGAAGACGCGGACCTACCGGTGCCGCTTTTCACCGTCACCAACCCGCCCGGGACCGTGACGGTCAGTGCATACCTGGACGGACGAGTTCATCAGATCGATCTATCGCCGAAAGTCACCAATATGACCGAATCCGATCTCGCGGACGAGATTCTCGTCATCGCGGACCTGGCCGGCCAGCAGGCCAGGTCCGCTCAGTACTCGTTCATGCTCGAGGGCATGCGCGAGCACGGCCATGACGACGTCGCGACGCGCGATTTCCTGACCCGTGACCTGAACCTGCCGACACCCGAACAGGCCGATACGGCCCGGGCCCAGGTCTTCTCGACCCGTTATGGAGGTGACCATGGTTGACCACCTCGCCGGGATGTTCGGCAGCGCGGTCGGCATGCTGCCCAGCTCGCCGGCCCGTTCGCTCGAGATCTTCACCGAGATAACCAATTACGACGAGTCGGCGTGTGACGCGTGGGTCGGCCGCATCCGGTGCGGCGACACCGATCGTGTGACGCTCTTCCGGGCCTGGTACTCGCGGTCGAATTTCGGCCAGCTGGCCGGCGCCGCCGAGATCTCGATGAACGGGTTGAACGCCCGCATCCCGATCGGCGGCATCTACGGCAAGGACATCACGTATCCCATCAACTCGCCGTTGGCGATCACGATGGGATTCGCGGTCCAGGAGGCGACCGAAGGCAATTACGCCGACGCCATGGAGGCGTTGGAGGACGCCCCGTCGGGTGGCGCCGACCACCTGGTGTCGTGGATCAAAGCGGTGATCTACGGTGCGGCGCAACGCTGGACGGATGTCATCGACGAGGTGCGTGGGGCTGACCGCTGGCCGGACAAGTTCCTCGCCGCCGCGGCAGGAGTCGCGCACGGCGTCGCGGCGGCCAACCTCGGTTTGTTCACCGAGGCCGACCGCCGTCTGACCGAAGCCAACGACACCCCGGCCGGCCAGGCCTGCGCCCCGGCGATCGCCTGGTTCCTGGCGATGGCGCGTCGCAGCCAGGGCAACGAAGAGTCGGCACAGGTGCTCCTGGAATGGCTGCAGGCGAACTTCCCCGAGCCGAAAGTGACTGCCGCACTGCGTGATCCGGCCTACCGGCTGGAAACCACAACGGCCGAGAAGATCGCCGCCCGCAAAGATCCGTGGGATCCGAACAGCGTCGTCGCCGACACCTCGGCGCGCGACAAGCTGCTGTCGGAAGCCCAGGCCGAACTCGACCGGCAGATCGGCCTGAATCGGGTCAAGGAGCAGATCGAGGCGTACCGCGCGGCCACGCAGATGGCCAGGATCCGCGCCGCGCGTGGCATGAAGGTGGCGCAGGCGTCCAAGCACATGATCTTCGCCGGGCCGCCGGGCACCGGTAAGACGACGATCGCGCGCGTCGTCGCCAACATCCTGGCCGGCCTGGGCGTCATCGGCGAACCCAAGCTCATCGAGACGTCGCGTAAAGACTTCGTCGCCGAGTACGAGGGACAGTCCGCGGTCAAGACGGCCAAGACGATCGACCGCGCGCTGGGCGGGGTGCTGTTCATCGACGAGGCGTACACCCTCGTGCAGGAACGTGACGGCCGTGCCGACCCGTTCGGTACCGAGGCACTGGACACGCTGCTGGCGCGGATGGAGAACGACCGCGACCGGCTCGTGGTGATCATCGCCGGCTACAGCAATGACATCGACCGGCTGCTCGAGGCCAACGACGGTCTGCGCTCGCGATTCGCGACCCGCATTGAGTTCGATTCCTACTCGCCCGACGACATCGTCGAGATCGCGAAAGTCATTGCCAAGGCCAATGATTCACAGCTCGACGACACCGCGGCCAAGCGCGTGCACGAGGCGGCGACCCTGCTTAGCCAGCGCAGGCTTAACGGCAAGCCGGCCCTCGACATCGCAGGCAACGGCCGCTACGCCCGGCAGCTGGTCGAAGCCGGTGAACAGAACCGGGACATGCGGCTGGCCCGCTCGCTGGACTTTGACAGCCTCGGCGTCGAACAGCTCAGCGAGGTCAACGGAGAAGACATGGCGGCGGCGATCGCGGCAGTGCACGGCCGCCTGAACATCGGCGAATAAGCGATGGCAGGCTTCCGGCTCACCACCAAGGTTCAGGTCAGCGGCTGGCGATTTCTGCTGCGCCGCGTCGAGCATGCGATCGTGCGCCGGGACACCCGGATGTTCGACGATCCGCTGCAGTTCTACAGCCGTGCGGTGTTCGCCGGAATCGTCATCGCAGTACTGATCTGCCTGGGTGCGGCGCTGATGGCGTACTTCAAGCCGCTCGGCAAGCAGGGCAGTGACACGCTGTTGGTCGATCGCAACACCAACCAGCTCTACGTCATGCTGCCGGGCAGCTCGCAACTGCGCCCGGTGTACAACCTGACCTCGGCGCGGTTGGCACTGGGCAACGCCAGCGAGCCCGTCGCGGTGAAGTCCGAGGAGCTCAACCGGCTCCCCAAGGGCCAGTCGATCGGCATCCCCGGCGCGCCGTACGCGACGCCGACGGGTGCGCCCGCGTCGCGGTGGTCGCTGTGTGACACCGTCGCCAAACCCGACAGTGCCGCACCCGAAGTCGAACCGTCGATCCTCATCCGGTCGTTGTCCACCGACATGTCGGTCGGCCCGATGCGCGCCGATCAGGGCATGCTGGTCGCCTTCGAAGGGGCCAACTGGCTGGTCACGGAGGGCGGCCGGCACTCCATCAACCTGGCCGACCGCGCGGTGACGTCGGCGGTCGGTATCCCCGTCACCGCCAAGGCGGCCCCGATTTCCGAGGGCTTGTTCAACGCACTGCCGAACATGGGTCCGTGGCAGCTGCCGCAGATCGCGGCCGCGGGTGCGCCGAATACCCTTGGGCTGCCGGCGAATCTGGTCATCGGTTCGGTGTTCCAGACCGCTACGGAATCCGATCCTCAGCACTATGTGGTGTTGGCGGACGGCGTGGCACGGGTCAATGACACCACGGCGGCCGCACTGCGGGCCACCAACTCCTACGGTCTGCTCGAGCCGCCTTCGGTCGAGGCGAGCGTGGTCGCCAAGATCGCCGAGCAGGTGTACGTCTCACCGTTGCCGGACAAGCCGCTCGAGGTGATGTTGCGCCAGGATTCACCGGTGCTGTGCTGGTCCTGGCAGCGTGAGCCCGGCGACCAGGCACCCAAGGCGACTGTCATCGCCGGCCGCCGGCTGCCCATCCCGTCCACGGCGATCGGCTCGGGCATCGATCAGATCGACGGTGACGCAGTGGTTTACATCGAGGGCGGCCAGTTCGTCCGGCTGCAGTCACCGGACCCGCGGGTGGGCGAGAGCCTCTACTACATCGATCCGCAGGGTGTGCGGTACGGCGTCGCCAACGACGATGCCGCGAAGACTCTCGGTCTGTCGGGTGCGGTGAACGCGCCATGGCAGGTGGTGGGCCTGCTCGTCGAGGGGCCGGTGCTGTCGAAGGAGGCGGCGCTGCTCGAGCACGACACGCTGCCTGCCGATCCGAATCCGCGCAAAGTCGAAGGCGGGCAGGGCTCATGACGACGAAGAAGTTCACGCCGACCGTCAAGCGCGGCCCACGGCTGACTCCGGGCGAGATCAACGTGACCCCGCCCGACGACCTCGGGGTCGAGATCCCGCCGTCGGGCATCCAGAAGGCGCTGCCGTGGGTCATGGGCGGCGGCATGCTCGGGATGATCGCGATCATGATCTTCACGGGTATCCGGCAGCTGTCCCCGTACATGCTGATGATGCCGCTGATGATGGTCATGGCGACGGTCGGTTTCATGGCCGGCGGCGGTCCCGGCGGCAAGAAGGTTCCCGAGATCAACGCCGACCGCAAGGAGTACCTGCGGTACCTCGCGGGGCTGCGCACCCGCGTGACGTCGTCGGCGTCGGCGCAGGTGTCGTTCTTCAGTTATCACGCACCACATCCCGAGGACCTGCTGTCGATCATCGGCACCCACCGCCAGTGGGCGCGGCAGGGCAGCTCCGAGTTCTTCGCCGCGGCCCGCATCGGGATCGGTGCCGAGATCGCCGTCGACCGGCTGCTCAAGCCGAACACGAGCGGCGAACTCGCCGGCCCGCAGGGCGCACCGGCACCGCACCTCGAGCCGGTCAGCCACATGTGGGTGACGAAGTTCCTCCGGACCCACGGTCTGATCCACGACTGCCCGAAACTCGTTCAGCTGCGCACGTTTCCGACCATTGCGGTGGGCGGCGACCCGGACGGCGCCGCGGGGCTGTTGACCGCGATGGTCTGCCATCTCGCGGTGTTCCATCCGCCGGACCTGCTGCAGATCCGGGTGCTGACCGACAATCCCGAAGACCCGAACTGGTCGTGGCTGAAGTGGCTGCCGCACACCCAGCACCAGACCGACACCGACGCCGCGGGCGCCACCCGCCTCGTCTACACGCGGCCCGACGGGCTCAGTGACCTGACCGCGCGCGGTCCGCACACCGCCGACGCGGCGCCGGGCGGCCCGTATGTCGTCGTGGTCGATCTGACCGGCGGCAAGGCCGGATTCCCGGTCGACGGCCGGGCCGGCGTCACCGTTCTCACCCTCGGAAACCATCGCGGCTCGGCGTACCGGCTGCGCGTGGACGCCGACGGCACCGCCGACGACCGCTTGCCGAACCAGAATTGGCGTGAGGTGACCCGGGTCTCGGACCGGATGACGCCAGGACAGGCGAACCGCGTCGCCCGCAAGCTCGCCGGATGGTCGATCACCGGCACCATCATCGACAAGAACGTGCGCGTACAGAAGAAGGTGTCCAACGAATGGCACCACCTCGTCGGCGCACAGTCTGTCGCGGAGGTCACTCCGGCGCGGTGGCGGATGTACACCGACACCGACCGGGACCGGCTCAAGATCCCGTTCGGCCACGAACTCAAGACCGGCGAGATCATGTATCTCGACATCAAGGAGGGCGCGGAGTTCGGCGCCGGTCCGCACGGGATGCTCATCGGCACGACCGGTTCCGGTAAATCCGAGTTCCTGCGGACGCTGATCCTGTCGTTGGTCGCCACGCACCATCCCGACCAGATCAACCTGCTGCTCACCGACTTCAAGGGCGGCTCGACGTTCCTCGGTATGGAGAAGCTGCCGCACACCGCGGCCGTCGTCACCAACATGGAAGAGGAAGCCGAACTCGTCAGCCGCATGGGCGAGGTGCTGACCGGTGAGCTCGACCGTCGCCAGTCGATTCTGCGCCAAGCCGGTATGCAGGTCGGTGCCGCGGGCGCGCTGTCCGGTGTGGCCGAGTACGAGAAGCACCGCGAGCGCGGCGCTGATCTGCCGCCGCTACCAACGCTTTTCGTCGTGGTCGACGAGTTCGCCGAGCTGCTGCAGAACCATCCGGACTTCATCAACCTGTTCGACCGCATCTGCCGTGTCGGACGGTCGCTGCGCGTGCACCTGCTGTTGGCCACGCAGTCGCTGAACACCGGCGGTGTCCGCATCGACAAGCTCGAGCCCAACCTGACGTATCGAATCGCCTTGCGTACCACCAGCTCCGCGGAGTCCAAGGCCGTGATCGGAACGCCGGAGGCGCAGTACATCACGAACAAAGAAAGTGGCGTCGGGTTCCTGCGGGTCGGCATGGAGGACCCGGTGAAGTTCCGCAGCGTCTACACCGGCAACAACTACGTGCCTGCCGACGACGATGACGTGGACGGTGAGGTCAAGCCGCGGTCGCAACGGCAGGCCCGCGTGCGGATCCACCAGTTCACGACGGCCCCGATCTTCGATACGGCGGTGAACTGATGAGCACAGAGGCTGAACCGAGAGTGCTGCGCGAGGTGGTGCTCGAGCAGCTGGGCACGGGCGAATCGCGCGCCTACAAGATGTGGCTGCCGCCGCTCACCGACCCCACGCCCGTCAACGAACTCGTCGAGCGCGACTACCAGCGGCAACCGCTGCGTTTCGGGCTCGGAATCATGGACGAGCCGCGCCGTCACCGCCAAGAGGTCTGGGGCGTCGACGTTTCGGCCGCCGGCGGCAACATCGCGGTCGGCGGGGCGCCGCAGACCGGCAAGTCGATGTTCCTGCAGACGCTCATCCTGTCGGCCGCCGCCACGCACACGCCGCGCGACGTGCAGTTCTACTGCGTCGATCTCGGCGGTGGCGGTCTGATGTACATGGAAGACCTGCCGCATGTCGGCGGTGTGGCCACGCGCGCCGAGCCGGACCGGGTCAACCGCGTCGTCGCCGAGGTCAAGGCGGTGTTGCGCGCGCGTGAGCAGGTCTTCAAGCAGTACCGCGTCGGCTCCATCGCGGCCTACCGGCAGATGCGGCAGGATCCCAACAACCCCGCCGCGCAGGATCCGTTCGGCGATGTGTTCCTGGTGATCGACGGCTGGCCGGCGTTCGTCGCGGAGTTCCCCGACCTCGAGCCGGCCGTGCAGGACCTCGCCGGCCAGGGTCTGGCGTTCGGCGTGCACGTCATCATCTCCACCCCGCGGTGGACGGAACTGAAGTCGCGCGTGCGTGACTACCTCGGCACCAAGGTCGAATTCCGGCTCGGTGACGTCAACGAGACCCAGATCGACCGCATCACGAGGGAGATCCCGTCGAACCGACCGGGCCGGGCGATCTCACTGGAGAAGCATCACCTCATGATGGGCGTCCCGCGACTCGACGGGGTGCACAGCGCCGACAACATCGTCGACGCCATCTCGTCGGCCGTGTCGCAGATCGCCGCCCGCCACACCGACGAGGCGCCGCAGGTGCGGGTGCTGCCCGATCGGATCTACCTGCATCAGCTGGATCCGAACCCGCCGGGACCCGACGCCGATTACCGCACGCGGTGGACGGTGCCGATGGGTGTGCGCGAGTCGGACCTCACGGTGGCCTACAACCAGATGCACATGACGCCGCATCTGCTGATCTTCGGTGCGCCGAAGTCCGGCAAGACGCGGATCGCGCATGCCATCGCGCAGGCCATCTGCAAGCGCAACAGCCCGCAGCAGGTCCGGTTCATGCTCGCCGACTACCGGTCGGGCCTGCTCGACGCGGTGCCGCAGAGCCACCTGCTCGATGCCGGCGCGATCAACCGCAACAGCGCGACGCTGGAAGAGGCCATCAAGGCGCTGGCGGTCAACCTCAAGAAGCGGCTGCCACCGCCCGATCTGACGACGGCGCAACTGCGGGCACGGTCGTGGTGGAGTGGTCCGGACGTGGTGCTGCTCGTCGACGACTGGCACATGATCGTGGCGGCCTCCGGCATGATGTCGCCGATGGCTCCGCTGGCGCCGTTGTTGCCCGCCGCCGCCGACATCGGCCTTCATCTGGTGGTTACGTGTCAGATGAGCCAGGCCCACCGGGCGACGATGGACAAGTTCGTCGGGGCCGCCTATGGGGCCGGTTCGCCCACGTTGTTCCTGTCCGGCGAGAAGAACGATTTCCCGTCACGGGAGATCACAGTTAAGAAGAGGCCCCCTGGCCAGGCGTTTCTGGTTGCGCCGGATGGCAAGGAAGTCATCCAGGCCGCGTACGTCGATCCACCCGAAGAAGAAGTGTTAGCACCACCACTACAGGGCAGTTAGTATTTATTCCAACGCACTCAGCAACGCTGGCGGCGGCCCGCCAGCAAAGGGATCGGGGGACAGATTCCTTGACGACTTGGCAAATTGCTGCCATGCCGCCCATGAGTGCTTGTCCTTGACTAATCCGAATCGGAAAGGGGATTACGCAAATGCAACCGATGATGCACAATCCGGGTGCCGAGGCTATTGCCGCACAGGTGATCGCAAATGCCGCACGTGGTCTGGCCGGTGGCACCACCGCATCCGCCGCGGTCTCTGCACTGGCCCCGGCCGGCGCTGACGAGGTGTCGGCCATGGCGGCCGTCGCGTTCGCCAGTGAGGGTGTGGAGGCACTTGCGGCGAACGCATTCGCCCAGGAGGAACTCACCCGGGCAGGCGCTGCGTTCGCTGAGATCGCCGGCATCTACAACGCCGTCGACGCGGCCAACGCCAGCACGCTGTAGCCAAGTCGCAGTCAGTTTCGAGCAGATAGGGTCACCCACCGATGGTCGCGGCGCCGCCTATTCCGCCGGTTTGGATCGCATTTCCCCCGGAGATCAACACCGCACGTTTGATGTGCGGTGCCGGCCCGGCACCGATGCTCCAGGCGGCCACCGGATGGGAAGGCCTCGCGATTCTGCTGGAAACCCAGGCAGCGGAATTGGCCGGGGCGCTCAGCAACCTGACGGGCCTGTGGAGTGGCACGGCCAGTGAACGTGCCATCGCCGCCACGATGCCGATGATCATGTGGTTGCAAACCACGGCCGCGCAGGCGCAGAAGCGCGCCCTGCAGGCAACGGCACAGGCGAGCTCCTACAGCCTGGCCATGGCAACCACGCCGCCATTGCCGGAGATCGAACAGAACCACATCACGAACGCGGTCCTGAACGCGACCAACTTCCTCGGCATCAACACGGTGCCGATCGGGCTGAACGAGATGGACTACTTCGTTCGGATGTGGAACCAGGCGGCCGGTGCGATGGATGCCTATCACGCCGAAACGACCGTCAACCTGCTGTTCGAACCGATCATGCCGATGAAGCCGATCGTGCTGCCCGGTGTCTCCGCTGCAGTTGCGGGGTCGGCCCTTGCCGAGGCTGCACCGCGCGCCGCCCAGGGCGCGGCCCGCAACCTGGTGATCGAAAAGGTCGGCGCCCAGGCGATGATCGAAAACTCGGCCTTGCTGATGGGCAACGCCGCTGCGCAGGTCAACCACGCCGAGCAGCGCGCGGTCGGCGCGGCGAACAAGGCCGACAACGCCGCTCAGCAGGGGCAGCAGCAAGAGCAGCAGCCGGGCCAACAGCTCCTGCAGCAGGGCATGCAGATGGCCATGCAGATGGGTGGCCAGGCCGCACAGATACCGGCTCAGCTCGGTCAGCTGTTCCAGAGCCAGGTCCAGCAGTTCACGCAGCCGCTGCAGCAGGTGGCCACCCAGATGGTGAGCCAGTTCAGCAGCATGGGCGCCGAGAAGAGCATGCAGGTCGGTTTGATGGGCGCGAGCCCGTTCTCGAACCATCCGATGCTCGGTGGGTCAGGTCCGAGTACGGGTGCCGGCCTGGTGCGGGCGGCGTCCCTGCCGGGGGCTGGCGGGACGGCACCGCGCACGCCGATCCTGTCGAACCTGCTCGGCATCAGCGGCGAGATCAAGACGCCTGGACTGGCCGGAGCCGGGTCAGGTTCGAGCGGTCCGTTGGCACCGGTTGGCAGCGGGGCGGGCGGCGGTGGGCCGATGACCCAGGCCGGCCAGCGAAAGAAGGAAGGCGGGTCCAAGGACGGGCTCGTCGCTCCGACACCACTGACGTACGACCTTTCAGAAGATGATGACGACGACTGGTAAGTCGTCACAACACAAGACTTTCCGGCCGCCCGGCCGGAGGACTCGCCATCAATGTTGGTGAGGACAAAGGAAAATAAGGGGAATCCAACATGGCAATGAATACAGATGCCGCCGTCCTCGCCAAGGAGGCTGCTAATTTCGAGCGCATCTCGGGCGAGCTGAAGAGCGTCATCGGACAGGTCGAGTCCACCGCGGGCACTCTCGTCTCGCAGTGGCAGGGCCAGGCCGGCACCGCCGCCCAGGCTGCGTTCCTCCGCTACCAGGAGGCCGCCACCAAGCAGGTTCAGATGCTCGACGAGATCTCGGCGAACATCCACACCTCGGGCACGCAGTACACCTCGACCGACGACGACGAGGCCGGCACGCTGTCCTCGGCGATGAACCTCTGACCACCAGACCGCGAGAAAACGGAGAACAGACATGACTGAACAGGTATGGAATTTCGCCGGTATCGAGGCCGGCTCGAGCGAGGTCGTCGGCGCCGTTGGTACCACCAACGGACTGCTCGACGAGGGCAAGGGTTCGCTGGCTGCGCTCGCCGCGGCGTGGGGCGGCCAGGGTTCGGAGGCCTACCAGGCCGTTCAGATGCGTTGGGACCAGACCTCCAACGAGCTGAACATGGCGCTGCAGAACCTCGCCCAGACCATCAGCCAGTCGGGCGCGAACATGCTGCAGACCGAGAACGGCGTCACGGGGATGTTTGCCTGATCGACGCGTGCACGATGATGGGCGGGTCGGCCGACAAGCTAGGTGGCCGAACCCGCCCATCACGTGCGCATGGGTGTAAAGATCTGTTTATCTGCTTTGAGTATTGAGGGGTCCCCATGTCGGCCGACTATGACCGGCTCTTTCATTCGTCCGAACCGGGTAAACCGGTCGATGACGCCACGATCACCGTGGACAGAGATGCCATCCTGAAGGCCACCGCCGCGGCACCGCCGCCGATGCCGACGGGGGAAAAACCCACCGCCGACGCACCGTCGGGCTCGATGCCCGTCGCGCCGACCCAGTCGCAGTCTGCTGCCGCGCCTTCGCGTCACGCCGAGACCGCGCCGCAGGTCCCGCCGCCGATGCCGCCGCCGCCGGCGACCGCGCCGCAGTGGCCGCAGAACTCGATGCTGCGCGCACCGCAGCAGCAGTTCGGCACGGGTGCGCGCCACGAGCAGCCCCGTACGTTGCCCGGCCCGCCGCAGCGCGTCGCACCGGGGCCGGCCCCATCCCAATTCACCGACATCGATCCCGAGATCAGCGGGGCATGGCGTGCCGGCCAGGCGATTCCGGCGCCCGCCCAGCCCGGTCCGACGTCGGCCGCTTCCATGGGCAACCACCGCGCGATCGACGCGCTGTCGCACGTCGGCGTGAAGACCGCCGTCAAGATGCCGTCGCAACGCGGCTGGCGTCACTGGCTGTACGTGATGACGCGTATCAATCTCGGGCTCTCGCCCGATGAGGTCTACGAGCTGGATCTGCACAACCGGATCCGCCGAAATGCCCGTGATTCCTACCAGATCGGCGTCTTCGGTCTGAAGGGCGGCGTCGGCAAGACCGCGGTGACCGTCGCACTCGGATCGGCGATGGCCAAGATCCGTGGTGACCGGATCCTGGCGATCGACGCCGATCCCGACGGCGGCAACCTCGCCGACCGCGCCGGACGGCAGTCCGCAGCGACCATCTCGGATCTGCTCGCCGATCAAGAATTGTCGCGTTACAACGACATTCGCGCTTACACGAGCATGAACGCGTCGAACCTCGAGGTGCTGTCCTCGGAGGACTACAGCGGTGCGCAGCGTGAGTTCAACGACGACGACTGGAAGGGCGCCACCGCGGTGGTGTCGCGCTACTACAACCTCGTGCTCGCCGACTGCGGTGCCGGGTTGTTCCAGAAGGCGTCTCGCGGTGTGCTGTCGAGCATTTCGGGCATGGTGATCGTCGCGAGCGCATCGATCGACGGGGCCCGGCAGGCCGCGGTCACGATGGACTGGTTGCGCCAGAACGGCTATCAGGACCTGCTCGGCCGTTCCTGCGTGGTGATCAACCATGTGACACCGGGCAAGCCGAATGTCGACGTCGAGGATCTGGTGCAGCAGTTCGAACGCCACGTGCCGCCCGGCCGCGTCATCGTGTTGCCGTGGGACAAGCACATCGCGGCAGGCACCGAAATTCAGCTCGATCTCCTCAGCGACACGTTCGAGCGTCGGATCACCGAGTTGGCGGCGGCGCTGTCCGACGATTTCGACAGGCTTGAACGGCGTTGACCTCCACCGCCACCGCAGCTGCTGACGCGTCGAGCGCGACGCCCGGCCGACCGTCGACGACGAGGGTCACTGTCCTCACCGGTAAGCGCCTGACAGATTTGGTGCTGCCGGCGGCAGCCCCGATCGAGTCCTACATCGACGAGACGGTCAGCGTCCTCGGCGAGCTGCTCGAAGACACTCCCAAAGACGTCCTCGCCGGGTTCGACTTCTCGCAGCAGGGTGTGTGGGCGTTCGCGCGCCCGGGTGCCCCGCCGCTGAAGGCCAGCGAATCGCTCGATGATGCCGGCGTTGTCGACGGTTCACTGCTGACGTTGGTGTCGGTCAGCCGCACCGAACGCTACCGGCCGTTGGTCGAGGACGTGATCGACGCGATCGCGGTGCTCGACGAATCACCGATCTTCGATCGCAGCGCGCTGAATCGCTTTGTCGGGCTGGCAATTCCAGTCATCGCCACATTCGTCACGGTCATGGCGGTGATCAACTGGAACCGTACCGGTCACGATTGGTGGTGGTCGGTAGCACTTGCGGTGTTCGGCCTGGCGCTGCTCGGCGGCAGCATGCTCGCCAAGGGCCGCTACGACAACATCGACATATCCGAAAGCCTGCTGATCGCCTGCGCGCCGGTTCTCGCTGGTGCCGCGGCTCTCGCGGTCCCGTTGCCCCGCGGATTTGACGGACCCGGCGCACCGCAGGTTGCAGGCGCCGCGGCCGTACTGCTGCTGTTGACGCTCGGCACTCGCGGTGGACCGCGCGGCCGAGCCGAAGTGGCGTCGTTCATGGCGATACTCGCGATCGCGGTGACCGCGGCCGGCGTCGCGTACGGCTACGGCTGGAACGCCTGGGTGCCTGCCGGCGCCATCGCCTTCGGCCTCATCGTGGTGACCAACGCCGCGAAACTGACTGTCGCCGTTGCTCGTATCGCCCTGCCGCCGATCCCGGCGCCCGGCGAGACGGTGTCCAACGACGAACTGCTCGACCCGGTCGTCACACCCGACATGGTCGACGAAGAATCGCCTACGTGGCAGGCGATCATCGCGTCGGTCCCCGAATCCGCGGCACGGCTGCAGGAACGCAGCCAATTGACCCGCCAGCTCCTGATCGGCTTCCTGTCCGCCGGTGCGCTGATCCTCGCGGTCGGTGCGATCGCAGTTGTCGTGCAAGGACACTTCTTCGTCCACAGCATGATCGTGGCGGCGCTCGTCGCCGTCATCTGTGGCTTCCGGTCCCGGCTCTACGCCGAAAGATGGTGTGCTTGGGCGCTACTGGCTGCCGCGATCACGGTGCCGACCGGGGTGATGATCCGCCTGTGCCTGTGGTGGCCGGACAGTGCGTGGCTGATCATGGCGATCTACCTGGCACTTGGTCTGGTTGCGTTGATCGTGGTCGGTGCCACCGACAGCGTCCGACGCGTCTCACCGGTCACCAAACGCATTCTCGAGCTTCTCGACGGCGCATCCATCGCCGCGGTGATTCCACTCCTTCTTTGGATCGCCGGCGTGTACGACCTCCTTCGCAACCTGCGGCTGCATTAGTCGGAGGCGGCTGGTGCTGGTCAAAGTTGTGCGATCGGGGTGTATTCAGCTCGGGTAGCATTTTGCTGAACTACTGGTAGAGGGGACTGCCGATGAGCGCCGGGGCCGACGTCCGCACGAGCCGGGCGGGCTGAGTATCTGGTTGGCCTGCGCGAGGATTGGGGATTGCGATGAGTGAGCTGAGGGTCAACGTGCCCGAACTCAGAGCGAAGAGCTCTGGCCTGGAAGATGCGGCTAACAGCCTTCCGGAACCTCCTCAGCAGTTCACGTCGGCCGGAACTGATCCGCTGTCCCAGGCACTCACGAAGTTGACGCAGGAGAAAGAAGCGTCGTTCATCGAGGCGCTGCCTGGCACCAAGTCGGATTCTCAGAAGACGGCCAGCGACATGGGCGTGGCAGCTGATTGGTACGAGAAAACGGACCAAGAAATTCACGACGCCATCATGAAGCGGGTGGCCGAGTTCGACTCGATCTTCGGCCCGCCCGATACCGTCGGCGGGGGCGGAACTCCGGCTTCGAGCGGCGGTCAGTTCGGGCAGCTTGTTTACGGTGAGACGCCCGCTGGCCAGGGCGCGGCACCGCCGGCAGCGGTTGGCGGGCAGGCCCCGGTCGAGGCTGGTCAGCAGGGAGCGCAATCCGCAAGCCAGATCGCTCAACAACTCGGCCAGATGCCCATGCAGATGATGCAAGTGCCAATGCAAATGATGCAGCAGGCCGGGCAATTGCCGCAGGGCATCATGCAGGGTGTTCAGGGCGGGGTCGAGCAGATCAACAAGTTGGCGGGCGAAGCCGGCAAGAAGGATGCCGGTGAGAAAGCACAGCCCGAGCAACAGGCGCCGGCGGAACCCGACAAGCGCGAGGAAACCGCTCCACCTGTGCCCGCGGGTGCGGACGACACGGGTGCCAACACGCAGAATGCGCCGGTGGGACCGCCTACGTCTGGTGGCGCACCGCAGAGTGCTGCGCCCGTACCACCGAGCCCCAACAGGGTCCCATCCGATCCGTCAATTGCCTTGTGACCACGTGTGTTTGATGTGAAGGTGCGCCGATGACTTTGCCTCCCCCGCCGGATTCATATGGTTCCCAGCCGCCGAATGGTGGTGGGGTGCCGCCGTGGGGTGGGCAGCCTCCGCAGGGGTCTGGCGGCCAACCGCCATATCCTGGTGCACCGCAAAGCCAGCCATACGGGCAGCCATATCAAGGTCAACCAGGTGGGGCCCAGCAATGGGGACCGCAGCAACAGTGGGCGGGTGGACCGCCGCCACCACCGAACAAGGGTGGTAAGGGTAAATGGATTCTTGTTGGCCTCGCGCTCGTCGCCGTGATCGCCGTCAGCGTCGTCGCGACTGTCCTTGTCCTGCGCCCTGATTCGGGCGGCAATGGCAACGGGACCCCGACCGCCAACGGGGATTCAGAGTTCGCGAGCGCGAACGATACTGGGCCTGCGAACGTTATTACTGAGGATCCGACTTGCGATGCGTGGGGGCGGATTTCGCGGGATTACAGCGCTCAAGCGGAATCTGTGAAGTGGGCTGATCGTGACCCCAAGGTCTCAGCGGACGACTGGACTCCCGAACAGCGCACTGTCTATGACACCGTCGGAAAAGCGTTAACAGATGCCGTGAGCCTGACCCCAAACCTTCAGAAACAGACTCCGCACCGAGTCATGCGCGAATTGTATGGCCAATTCATCGCGTATGCGACAGCATTTGTCGACGCAATACCGAAGTACGACGCAAGTTTCGAGCCTCTCGCGAATGCGACCGGTGGGTTGATATCCGCTATAGCGAACGTATGTGCTGCGATCGATTACGACGCCATCCAATCTTTAGCGCCCTTAATCTCAGAGCCAAAATCCCCATCTGACGCTGCGACTATCGACACCGAGAACGAACGATTCCTAGTCGACCCAATCTCTACTTGCAGCCAATGGATTCCGGCCGCAACAAAATACAGTGATGCTACCGAACCGTGGATCGCTGTCGATCCGAAGATTCCCTCGACAGAATGGACACCCGAGCAGCGATCAATTTACGACGCGGTTGGTCAGGTAATGTCGGACTACGCTAATCAGATTGAGGAACTCGGTCGCCAAAGCGATAACGGCGTGCTGGAGGATATTGCTGTACTATCAGCCCAGTACTTTCGTGCCTTCGTAATAGCGATCCCAAATTACTCCTCGAACGATAATCTCTTAGCGGAGTCGGCTCGCTTCTTGTCCGGCACTATATATTGGGCTTGCAAGGCGGCAGAGTGAGCGCCGCATCACGAAGTTCCCTCGGAGGCGTCGCGGGTGTAGCCGGCGGCGCAGGTGGCGCAGCGGTTGGTGCTGCTCTAGGTGGTCGAGCAGGGACGACACTCGGCAGTCCGGCTAAGCGGGATAAGCCCAGTGGTCAATACGCCGATCAGATGACGGGGCCAGGCGGCTGGCCAGAGACGGATGAAGGCGAATTCGAGCGACGTAAGGAAGTCCTTACCGAGATCAAATCCAAAGTCACAGAGGCTAGGCTCGGATGGGATAACCTGCGTGCATTGCTATTTAACGGAACGTATATATGGTCAGGTAAAGGCGCTAGCGCAGCGGCCGGACAGGCGGAGCAGCGCTCTAAGGCGATGACGAAATGCGAGAACGAGCTTGAAAAGGCAATCCAATGGTGTGATACCGCTTCAAAAGGGATTAGCACTGCCAAAGATCACATTATCAGCAATGTGGATAGAGAGCTCGGCGAAATAGGGCGGCTTCTTCGAAATGCCAAGGATCAGGATGTTTCCGAGGCCATCCAAGATGTAGTTAACAGAGGTCTGGGAAATAATCAGAAAACGTTGCAGCTGCTCGCCGACCTCGTTCATGGTGGCGGCTTAGCTCAATCCCCATTAATCGAGGACGAAGATCGTCCAGATCAGGCGGAAGAGCGGGAGCCCGGTATATATACTTTGGTTTCTGAGCATCGACGAGGTGCACCCGTTGATGCACTACCCGGTCATACACCGGACGCAGTGCCTCCGAATCTACCCGCCACACCGCAAAGAGGGCGCGTCGATGCAGTAGCGCCAGAATCGGTCCCGGACGCGGCGCCGAAACCGGCCGCGGACGTCCCCCAGGTATCACCAGGCGACTCGCCCGGTGCAGGACCGGGCGCGGGAGGGCCAGCTGGCCCGTCGAGAGGCCGAGTCGATGACGCGCTCACGGGAAGCACACCGCCTCCTGCAACCACTGCTCCAAGGAGTCCGGCTTCTCCGAACGGTAAACCACCTGTTGGATCCGGAGTTCCTTCCTTTCCTGGCGTGCCAGGCGGCCCCGATGCGCCGGCACAGGCAGGCGCACCCAGCATCGGCGGTGGCGCCCCTGCCGCACCCACCGCCCCAGTCAGCCCGCTTAGCGGTGGCGGCGGACCGTCGTCAGTGGCAAGCAGTTTCGAGCCGGCGGCAGACGCGTCGCAGGCAGCGTCGGCCGCACAGGCTGGCGCCCAGCCGCCGCCGAATCCGATGCAGCAGTTCGCTCAGTCGTTTGCGAACGCGGCCGGGCCGCAGATGCAACCAGCTTCGGCGGGCATGGCTCCGCCCCCGCTGGAACCGCTCGATTCGACCGCGCCGACGAACACTGGTCCAGCCCCGGCTGCCCAAAGCAGTGCACAGGCGCCTGTCGCCCCGCCGCCGCCCGCAACCGGCGGTGGCTCGACCGGCATGGGGATGGGTTCGGGTGGAGGCGGAATGCCGCCACCGATGCCATTAGGCCCACCTCCGACGGCGCCGCCGGCAGCTCCCGTCGCACCCGCGAGTGCCCCACCGCCTCCGCCGGCTGCGCCCAGCGCGGCGAGTGCGGCGGCCATTGGTGCGGCGCCAGTGCCCGTTTCGGCTGCGCGCGCTCAACGCGACGCGGCCGCTGGGCTATCCCGCCGGGCCTCGGGTTCGGATTTGGTGGACTTGGCCCGTCGCATAGGCGCGGCGTTGAACGTCGATGTGAAGCAGCCGCGGCTCTTCTGGCTGACCGGACTGACCACCGATGGGTCAATCGTGGTGGCCAACAACTACGGGATCGGGTTCATCCCGGACGGCGTAAACCTGCCCGAGCGGGTGAAGTTCGTCAGCGCCGACGAATCCATACCGCCGGTGGAACGCGGGAAGTGGGCGACGTACCCGATCGTGGCCCTGCACGGGTGGGCACAGGCTCACGACACGTCGCTACGCGCGGTGATCGCCACCGAAGAGCAGTTCAAGGGGTTTGATTCCGGCGTCGCACAGGTGGTGCTGCAACCCGATGACCTTCCGACGAACGGTCAGATGCAAGGTCGCTCGCGACTCGAAGTGATCGCACCCGACGCGATGGCGAAGTTGGCGAAGGTCAGTGACACTGCGCTTGGTGAACTTCTGCCACCCGCACCAGCTGATCCGGATGGACCAGCGGACCGTCGGGCAAAATTGCTCAGAGAGGTCTTCCAGCCCCTGCTGAGTAAGGACCCCGGGCGGGTGGTCGTGCACTTGAACGCGATGATTGCCTACGCAAACCATATGCAGGAGTTGGCGTTACATCGCGCGCATACCGCCGTCGGACCCGACGCGCAGCGCGCCGCGATCGCCGACGGAATCTATTGGCAGCACCTCAGTGTGCTCACTACAGACGCAATCAGCGATGAACAGGCATAACCGCGCTGCGCACGTCGGACGACCGTTGGTCACACCGACACGCTATGAGCCCGGGACCGAGGCGTAGGGGGACCTATGGCAGATCAGATCAAGGTCGCTGCTGAGGAATTGACAAAGCGTGCGACATGGATCAGCGAACAAGCCGGGCGCTGGCCGACGGAGGCACCGAAGGCGTCGCCACCGGACGAGTTGAGTTCGACCAAGACCGCGGTCGACAACCTCAACGCGTACGGCGAATCGCTGCAAAAGTTCACCGATGTCTCGAAAGAGGAAAGCCTGCGCCTGGCAAGGACATTGGAGAAGGTTGCCAAGGCGTACTCGGATGTCGACGAGAACTGGGTCGATCCGATAGAGCGCGGTACAAAGGCGGAAGCGATTCCCGTACCTGCGCCGGAGCCTGAACTCCCCTTGCCGCCGGAGCCGCCGAAACCTGAAATGGTCAGTGCCGACGGGTATCTCAGTGTTGAAGAGACCGAGGAACGCCTCAACTCAGGCGACGCCGGGTCCCTCAACGACGCCATCGAGGCGGGTTTCAAGGGCATGATCGCCGTCACCAGCCTTGCGCCTGAAGCAAGCTTCGCCGACTGGGAAGGCGATGCCGCCGATGCAGCCTTCGCGAAATTCAACAAATTCCGGGACTGGCTTCAAGACCTATCGGACGCCTGGGAGAGTTACGCCGGCGCAGCCGTAGCGATCAAGAACGCTCACGACAAGGCCGTGGCCGACCACAAGCCGATCGCCGAGGCGTATAAAGCCTTGCAGGACACTTTGGACGACGCGCTGGAAGGGACGAACCCGAATCAGGCGGACATCGACGCACTGGTTGCGAAGATGGAGGCCGAGCAGGAAAAGTCCCGAATGGTCCGCGAGACCTACGCGAGTAGCTCGGATCCCGAGATGGCCAAAGTGCCTACCCCTCCATTCGGCGTAGCCGCAGGCGGAGGACCGCCGAACAACGGCGGCCAGCCTCCCGGTACGGGGGGCGGCGGTGGTGGCGGTACACCCGGCGGCCAGCCACCAGGAGGTATGCCTCCCGGGCAGCCCGCAATGTCGCCGGCGAGTGCGAATCCCGCTGGAGGCCAACCCGAATCGGCCGGCGCAGGAGGCTCGCCGGCAGGAGGCGGATCACCTTCCGGCGGTGGACAAGGCCAAGGCAGTGGCGGTGGCGGTGGTGCGCCCTCCGGTGCAGGTGCTCCGACGGGAGCTGAATTACCTTCTGGCTCCGGAGATATCCCGGGTCTTGCCGAGCCGAGTCTCAAACCCGCCAGTGCCGGTGGCGGTGGCGGGTCGGGTGGTGGCGCCGGCGGTGGCGGTGGTGGCATGCCCTCGGCCCCTCTCGGTCCGGCGGTTGGCGCTGAGACGGTTGCGCCGCCGGGTGGCGGGGCTGCTCGAGGTGGTGCCGGTATGCCAGCGGGCGCCGGACCGGCAGGCGGTGGAATGGCCGGTGCCGGCATGGGTGGTATGGGCGGAATGGGCCACGGTGCCGGCGGCGGCAATCAGGGCAAGGATAAGCGGCGGGACCCGAACCTGACGCCGGACGAAGATCTCTATACCGAGGACCGGGCTTATACCGAGGCCATCATTGGTCTCCAAGAACGTCGCAAGCGAGAGATGCAGGCGCGCAAGGATCCCAGCTAACCGATTCAACCGGGCACATTACTGTCATGGAGTTCGTTTGCCGTCGGCCATACTTGGGTAATCGTCCTGGCGAGAGGGCTTCGGGGTGAGTGCGCTTGATGGGTTCTACTCGACGTGGAACAAGGCCCGCGAAACCTTCGGGCAAGGTACTCCCGACGACGGCTCTCGGTTCGACGGTAGCTCCCGATTAATGCAGATGAAGGCCGGCGTCGACGCCGCTGCACCCGATGACCGCTGGCAAGGGTCCGGGTCACAGGCGTATGCGGCAGCCAACAAAGAGCACGCCGCGGTGTTCGAGAAGCTCGCCGAGCTCGATAAGAAGATGGCGGGCGAGGTCAAAAACGCTGCCTCCGTCGTTACGACCGGACGGGCCAACCTCGACACTGCTAAAGGCTGGGTCGACAGCATGGTGAACTCACTCGCAAAGAGTAATGCGAACGACCGTGAACAGAAGTTGATTCCAATTGCCCGCGAAGGTGATGGTCCCCGCGATGCCGTTTATCCGCACCCTAAGCAGCCGTACTTGGTTGATAGCCACCTGGTCGTTGCCGGTTGTCGTGCAGCTAGTCTTGGCAGTCCTTTTAGCCTCAATGTGGCTACTGGGTAAGTGGCCCTTCTCAACCGATGCTAACTTCGGGGGTGAACGTGCATGGTTGCTGACGGCCACAGTAATCGCTGTAATGTGTTCGGGACTCACGGCGGCGGCGCTTTCATCGGTGGCTTCGCGATCTCCCCAACGTCAGGGACTTGCCATTAGCTTCGCCGTCGCCGCAGCAATCGTTCTTATTGGCGCTTGCTTGTACGCCTTCTTGATATATCGGTAGCGTAAGGATTCGCTTTGGACGAGAATTCAGCCATTACGCGACACCTGAGCCGTTACGGTATATGGGGTTTTATTGCTGCGGCTTCGAACACGTTATTCCTAGAATTCGCAACGTGGGTGCTTGCTCCGTGGCTGCTATATGCGCTCCTTATCCTCCCGTCGATTATTCTCATCGACTTGGCCATTTCCGCTCTAGTGGCGATATTTGGTGGCGTGGCTGGGCAAATTGGCCGCGGACTGATGATCGGTTGTATCGCGGCCCCAGCGTCGTTGGCTATATTTGTTCCGGTCTTCATCATCGCGCACGCAATAGGTCCTATCTGATTAAGAAGTTCTCACTCAGGGGGGGCTTTAAACAGCGCGAAACGTCCTTCATCTGCCGCCGGATTGCCGCTGAGTAGATCGCGGTTCCCGTGATTGACACATGAATCTAAAGCGCGGCCACGTTCTTGAACCGCCGGCAAACCGTCGAGTCGATCCACAACGCGGTTGGGTGATCGCTTTCATATGACGCACCGGCCAGGGCCGTGCCAGTCGATGTCGCGATAGGGATTGTCTAGAACCAGCAGACCCATCGAATCATTCACGATGCGACACAAGAGAGTGGAGCTCCTTGGCGTCGTCGGAGAGCTCTACAAGCGTGTCGTTGATCCTCCATAGTCGATGAAACGACTCAGCATTAACCGGTGTGGCCCAAAGTTTCTCGCAGCTGGCAAGGTCCATCGCAAATGTCGATGCGCCAGTAACCTCGTTGGCGCTCGTCTCGAATACGCCGACACTTCCGTCATTTCCGATGTACTGACTCATGTTTGGCCTGCAGGCAACCCCTCCTTTGCCTGTTGTCAGGTCGAATTGTCGCCAGCGTCGCACTTTCGATGAGCCTTCCCACGTCGATTCAGGAACATAGAGGCGGTGGCCAATAAGCAAGGCATCACTTCCGAGGCCGTCGGGAAGTTGGATGAGTTCCGTTCCGTTAGCACCGAAGACGCTGTAGCTCGGGGAAGACTCCACCACAGGTGGAGTCGACGACAAGACCGACAGAGGTCCCGAAATATGTGTCTCGTGAAGGCGATTTCCTGTCTCATCGAAGAACATCACCGCGTCAGATACTGACATGCTGTTTTCAGCAACAGCCTTGATCGCGAAACCTCCCGGGTACACAACGGCAGCCTGCGGGACCAGCCCATCATCGATGTCGGGCGTGATCACTTTGCCGTCGATCAAGGAGAAAACAACCACTTGATCCGTGCCATCAGCCGAATCTTCGGCTATAGCAAGTGGCGCATGGTCGGCATCTGCAGTCCTAGGCGAGGTCGAGACCTTGGTGGTGCCCGGAACGAGCCACGTCGTTTCGGCTTGAGGACCGATGCCGAAAATGCCCTGGCCTAACATCTCTGCTACGGCGTATATGCCCACTTGGTCTACTCTGACGCCGCTTCCCGGTGTCGTGTGTAGCTGAGTCGGGCCGTTGAACAGAACTTTTCCCGTACGCGTGTCGATCACCCACGCTTTGCTTTGGACCTCGTCGCCGCGAACCTCGTCGGCGACGCACAACACCGACTCGGGCCCATTCAGGAAGCACTTGGGGGTATTCGAACCGGAGTCGATCGTCACCGGTGAAAACAGTGGTTCGCCTGTGTGGATGTCCAAGCCGACCAGCCATAGTTGCCGGTGGGGCTGACCTGGGTTGGTGGCGAGAAAGTAGCCGTGATTATCCACCGAGCCAACGAACGGAGTTGCCCACGTTGGATTGTCGGTAGTCCCTATGATGCTCGAGTCGGCAAGGCCCAGATCTTGCACGGTAGTACGCCACCCGGGTACCGGACGCAGCCCCATAGGTGCGGCGAGGACCTGTTGCGGCGGCGGTTGCCAGTCGCCTCGATGAAATGCTGTGCTATCGGACGACGGCCGGGTGCTCGCGAAAATGAGAACTCCGCCTACGACCGTAACCACCGCGACAGCGACAGCCAGGCCAACGATCCACCACCGCACACGACGCGGCACGGGTCGGACCGTATCGAAACTCCCCGTCATGCCCGCTGATCGCCCTGATCGCGGTTCTGAAGTCTCGAGGTACGACGGGCGCCGCTCCTAGCCATCCTCAGCGGTGATGTCCGCGACGATCGCGTCGAGCCGTTCCCGGTCCGCTTCAATCGATGCGGTCGCCGCTGCCGCTGCCTTCTGCAAGGCTTCGTTCAGCCGCTGCTCCACTGTTGCCGCGCCAAGTCGCAGCAACCCGTCCTCGATGAACACCGACGTCAGGTGATGGTGACCGTTCAACGTCACCTCGACCGTATCGGTTTCGTCGGTGCCGACGAACGCCTCGTTGTTCATCTTGTGGAGTTGGTCGTCCATGAGCGATTGCAGCCGCTGCGCCTGGCGCAATACGGCAGCGACCTGTGGATGCACGTCGTCGGTCACTTCAGTCCCCCTACTGCTCCAACGCCATCTGATAGCGGCTCTCTTCGCGTGGATTGATCAGCCGGATCGGCAGTTGCCGGTGTCGTGGCGTATCGATGAAGTTGGGCCGCAAGATCACCCGGCCAACACCTTGGTGGGGCCCGAGATAGGTCGTCGCATTCGGCCAAGCGACACGAGGCGTTCGGCCGACGCGTCCGTTGATCATCGTGGCGAACTCACGAAATTGCGGTCCCAAGGTGATCACCGCGCCGGACGCGGCCGCTCGAATCACGAACTGTGTAAAGAGCCTTGCGTCGCCGAGGTTGATGCTGACATCGACGTCGTCGAATGGCATGTACACGGGGTAGCGGTCGGATGTCTCGCCGACCAGCACGCCAGCCGAACCGATCGGCAAGTCATAGTGCTTGTCGGTGACCGGGGTGAGGCCTTGCAAGGCCGCTCGCTGGCCACCGAACAGGCACGAAAAGCCGCGTGGGGTCGTCGGATTGGCCAAGGTCGTCAGCAGAACGGTGCTGGTAGGTGCCGCACCCGGGCGTATGCGCACCCGGGTCGTGGTGTGATCGGCCCGTGCCGACCACCACACATCGGGCCCGCCCGGTGCGTTGTAGGCCGCGGTGAACGTGCTGCGTCCCTTGATCGCCGACCACGTCTCACGCTCGAAGCTGATCTCGGTGGCCTTGTCGTAGTCATCGAAGCTGCGTGAGCATCGTGCGTCAATCCCGTTGCTGGCCAACTGGTCCGCAATACGCGTCGTCGATGCCACGAGGTAGCGCGCCAGGCCCGAGACCCCGGCATCGCGGCGCAGTGCCGACCGCCGGGTTTTCTCGGGATCGGCCCGAAGCACAATCCATGTGCGCCGGTTCGCCGGCGCGGGATACGGGCCGACGACCTGCTCGTAGAGCGCCACGAGGCTGGCCGGGGCCGTCTTGCCGACCCGGTAGCCCGCCGACACCACGTCGGCCTCCAAGTCGGGGCAATGAGCTTCGAGCAGTTCCTCGACGAGCTTCGTGCTCACGATGTCATCCGACACCGCGTTGCCGTTGACGATCACGGTCGGTGTGAAAGGTCGTGGCACGAGCTCGATCACGGCGATCAGATAATCGCCCTGCCAGCGGACCGCGACATGATCGCCGGGCATGACGGTGGACCCGACCGCCGGCTCGGAAGCCACATCGGGTGTGCTGCGGTGGCGGCGACGCCACGAGAAGATCGCCACCACCCAGCCGGTGATCCGGCGCCCACGGATGGTGAGCACCGAGAAGATCGCGATGAGCACCGACAGCGTGATCCCCAACCACATGAGGTTGAAGTGCAGGCACACGGCGATGCAGGCGGGGATCAGCGCCGCCGTCCAGATGGCGTGGCCGGTGGTGAACCGAAAGCCGAACTGTCGCAAGAAGTTCATCGCCGGCGCCTCAACGCGCGCCGTGCCATGGCGCCGATGCCCAGGATCAGCGCCAGCGACACCCCGACGACCACCACTGCGGTGATCGGGCCGCGGTCTGGCGGCGGAATATAGACCGGCGGCGGAACTTCCTTCACCCGGAACGGAGCCTTCTCCGGCCCGTCGGGCACCTCCCACGTCAGCGCTGCGACCGGGTCGACGACGCCGGCACCGACATAATTGTCGACGCCTCCGCCCGGGTGGCGCGCGGTTGCGGTGATGCGGTTGATGATCTGTGCCGGACTCAGATCCGGGAAGCGCTGCTTGAGCAGCGCCGCCAAGCCGGACACGTAGGCCGCAGAGAAGGACGTGCCGTTGAGCGGAACCGGGCCGTCCTCACCCGGTGTCGCGTTGACGGGCTGGCCGTCGTAGCCGAGCGAGATGAGGTTCTCGCCGGGAGCCGCTGCGCCAACCCATGGGCCCGACATCGAGAAATTGCTGGGCTGCCCGTTCTGTCCGATGCTGCCGACTGTCAGTACCAGCGGGTCATACCAGGCCGGGCTGACGATCGTCTGCACCTGCTTCCAGCCCCGCGGATCGGCCGGGATGGACGGATCGGGTGGCGGGTTCTGCGTGCAGTCCTGGCCGGTGTTGCCGGCCGCGACGACGATGACTGCGTTCTTCACGTTCACGGCGTAGTTGATGGCCGCACCCAGGCTGGTCTCGTCGATACGGCGAGTCACCTTGTAGCAGGCCGCCTCGCTGATGTTGATCACCTGCGCGCCGAGATTGGCCGCATGGACGACGGCGCGGGCAAGGCTGCGGATGGAACCTGCCGTCTGGGTGCTGTTCGGGTCATTGGGATCCTGCCGCGAACCCTTGGGCTGGAAGGCGACCGACGTCTGGCGCAGCGAAAGCAACCGGGCATCCGGCGCGACGCCGACGAAGCCGTCGGTCGGGGCGGGCCGCCCGGCAATGATCGCGGCGGTCATCGTCCCGTGCGCATCACAGTCGGACATACCGTTGCCCGCAGCGTCGACAAAGTCGCCGCCCGGCTCGGCAGGAACGCGAGGTGACCCCTGCACGCCCGTGTCGATCACGGCCACAGTTACTCCGGCGCCGGTTGCGAACTTCTGCGCCTCAGCGATCCGAAGGTAGTCATTCGCCCATGGTTTGTCGGCGAAATTCGTGTTGGGCAAAACCGTCGGAGCTGCGCAGATCTTGCGCTGCTCCATCGGCTGATCCGGGCCCGTTTCGTCAGGTGGGACCGCTGCGGCATCGATCATAGGCGGGTCGATCGCCCACGCCGGAGGAGCACTGAAGAAAGCCAGCAACAAAGCCAGCAGCATTACGGCTATGCGGCGCACGCCTCACACTCCCCCGATGAAATTCGACCCGTCTGCAGTGTGCTGATGCACATCTGGCAAACAAGCCAATGTCCGCTCTGAAATGCATCTTCTCACGTCAAGCCGACTGGCTAATGGCACGGGGGAAACTATAACGGCGGACTGAATGCGCCGATGACGCTTCTTGTAGCAACGCCACCGAACATCAGTTAAGCGTCGAGATCCTGTTCGATGAGTTCGGCAACTTTCTTCAGTGTTTCGGCGTCGTCGGATGTGACGGTCACCTGAGCGCCGTTGCCGGCACCGAGCGTCATGATCATGAGGGCTGAACCGGCGTCTACCGGTTCACCGCCGTCGACCGACAAGGTGACCGGGACTCCGGCATTGACGACGGCTTCGGCGATGATCGCAGCCGGGCGGGCGTGGAGCCCGATGGCTGAGCCGACGGTAACGGTCTTGCTGGGCATGGATTCTCCTCAGGTGGTGGCCAGCGCCGGTGCTTCCGGCGTGGTGACGGACGGTTTGGCGAACTGTTTGGCGGTGATGACGGCAACGGCGCTGACGACGGTGCCGATGGCGAGGGCGATGAGGAACCACAACAGGTTTCCGATCGCGAAGAACACGAAGATGCCGCCGTGCGGTGCTTTCAGCGTCACGTTGAACGCCATGACCAGCGCGCCGGTGACGGCACCGCCGAACATCATCGACGGGATCACCCGCAGCGGGTCGGCCGCGGCGAACGGGATGGCGCCCTCGGTGATGAACGACGCACCGAGTAGCCACGCCGCCCGACCGTTCTCCCGTTCCGGCTCGGTGAACAGCCCGGGCCGGATGGCCGACGCCAACGCCATCGCCAGCGGCGGCACCATTCCGGCGGCCATCACGGCGGCCATGATCCGTAGCGTCGCGGGGTCGGCGATGTTGAGCCCGGCCGTGGCGAATGCGTAGGCGGCCTTGTTGACCGGCCCGCCGAGGTCGAAGCACATCATCAGGCCGAGGATGACACCGAGAATGATCACCGACGTTCCGGTCATGCCGCTCAGCCAGTTGGTCAATCCGGTGGTCAGCGCCGCCAGCGGGCGGCCGAGGAGCAGGAACATGAGCAGGCCGACGATCAACGATGCGAAGAGCGGGATGATCACGACGGGCATGAGGCCGCGGAACCACTGCGGGACGCTGATGCGGCTGATCCATAGCGCCGCGAACCCGGCGATCAGTCCGCCCACGATGCCGCCGATGAAGCCGCCGCCGACGAACACTGCCACGGCTCCGGCGGTGAAACCCGGTGCGATACCGGGACGGTCGGCGATCGCAAATGAGATGTAGCCCGCCAGCGCGGGAACCAGGAACATGAAGGCCAGCCCGCCGAGCGTGAACAGCACTGCTCCGAGATACTGCACGAGACCGCCCGGCGGAAGGTCGGCAAGGGTATTGGTGACGGCGATGTGGTGGCCGAGTGAGTTCATCCCGTAGGACAGCGGTTCCGCGCCGTCCGGTGGATTGCCGATCTCGTAGCCGGCGAACAGGAATCCGAGCGCGATCAGCAGACCGCCGGCCGCCACGAACGGGATCATGTAGCTCACGCCGGTCAGCAGGATCTGGCGCAACCGGGTACCCCAGCCGACGTCACCTGCCGGCGCCGCGGCCGCCGGTTCAGCAGAGCCGGCGACGCGCGGCGCGTCGGGATCGCCTGCCGCCGTGATGGCTTCGGCGACCATCCGGTCGGGTTCGTTGATGGCGCGTTTGACGCCGGAGGCGATGACGGGCTTGCCCGCGAAACGCTGGCGGTCCTTTACACCGACATCGGTGGCGAAAATGACCGCATCGGCCGCGGCGATGGTCGCCGCCGAAAGCGGGGTGCTGCCCGACGATCCCTGGGTTTCTACCGTGAAGTTCACGCCGGCCTTCTCCGCGGCCTGCTTGAGAGAATCGGCCGCCATGTAGGTATGGGCGATTCCGGTGGGGCAGGCGGTGATTGCGACGATCGACACGGGCTTGGCCGGTTCCGGTTCCGGTTGCGCAGCAGGAGCAGAAGGAGGAGCAGGCGCCGGGTTCACCACACCGTCCACCAGCGACACGACCTCATCGGCGCTCGACGCGGCCCGCAGCGATTCGACGAAGTCTTTTCGAACGAGGGCGCGCGCGAGGCTCGACAGCAGCTTCATGTGTTCGGCGCCACCGGATTCCGGAGCGGCGATCAGGAACGTGAGGTCGGCTGGGCCGTCCGGGGCGCCGAAGTCGACCTTGGGGGACAGCCGAGCGAAACCGATCGTCGGACTGTCGACGTAGGGGGAGCGGCAGTGTGGAATCGCGATGCCGCCCGGCAGCCCGGTGGCGGACTGCGCCTCGCGGGCCATCGCGGCACCGACCAGGCCGTCGGTGTCGGTGGTACGTCCGGCTCCGGCGAGCGCGTCGACCAGGCGGGCGATGACCGCCTGCTTGTCACCGCCAGCGTCGACGTCGAGCAGGACCAGATCGGTGGTGATGATCGGTTGAGTCATTGCAGTACTTCCGGGTTGGTGGTGACGAGCGGGGTTACGCGTACGGCGTCGAGGTCGAGTTGTGCGGGGGCGGGCAGTGCCGAGCCGGGGAGTGCCGCGGCCGCACTACCGTAGGCGACGGCCATCCTCAGCCGGCGTGGCGGTTCGGCGCCGCCGACGGCCGCACGCAGGTAACCGGCGAGGGACGCATCGCCCGCGCCGACCGTACTGCGCGGCACGATCGGCGGCGGGGTGGCCAGCCACGCCCCGGTGGTGTTCACCAACACCGCGCCTGCGGCGCCCAGGGTTGCGAGCACCGAGCCGACTCCGCGGGCCACGAGTCGTTCGGCAGCGCTCACCACCGGCGACAGATCTCCTTGTGCGGCAGCGGTTTCCAGTGCCGTTGGCGACGCACCGACGATGCTGGCCAGCTCTTCGCCGTTGGGCTTGATCAGATCGGGCGCAGCCACCCCGAACCCGGCCGCCAGTTCAGCGAGCGGCTTCTCGGAGGTGTCGACGGCGACGCGGCACGGCATGGGCGCAAGCAGTCGCACCACGTGTGCGTACCAGTCGTCCGGGACCCCCGGCGGCAGTGAACCGGACAACACCACCCAGGAGGCCTGCTCGGCCTTGGCGACCACGCATTGAGTCAGCGCGTCCAGCGCGGCCGCGTCGAGACAGGCTCCGCGCTCGTTGAGTTTGGTTGTGGTGCCGTCTGTTTCGGTGATCGCCAGGTTGGTGCGCACCGGCTCTGCGATCGGGACTCCAGTGAACGGAACACCTTGGGCCCGCAGCGCGACCAGCAGCGGATCGGTGTCGGCTGCGGGCAACACCGCGACAGCGCCGACCCCGGCCAGGGTCAGGGCCCGCGCTACGTTGATGCCTTTGCCGCCCGGTTCGACGGTGACCGAGTCGACGCGTTGTACCGCGCCCCGCGTGAGTGCGGTGGCGAGCGTGACCGTGCGGTCCAGGCTCGGGTTGGGCGTGACGGTGACGATCATGCGATCACCACCTCGACGCCTTGCTCGGTGAGCTGCTTGCGATCGGTTTCGTCGATCTCCGCGTCGGTGATCAGCGTGTCGACGCTGTCGAGTGGGGCGAAGCTCACGAAGTCCTCCTGGCCGACTTTCGACGAATCGGCAACGACCACCACATAGTTCGCGGCCCGCACCATCGCACGCTTGACGGCTGCCTCCTCGGTGTCCGGGGTGGACAAACCGTGACGGACGCTGATCGCGTTGGTGCCGATGAAGGCGATGTCGACCCGCATGGTGTCGAGTGCCCGCAGCACCTGCTCGCCGACCGCCGCCTGGGTGAGGCCGCGCACCCGCCCACCCAGCAGTTGAAGGGTCACCGTCGGCATGGCGGCCAGGCGGCCCGCGATCGGCACGGAGTTGGTGACGACGGTCAACTCCCGGTCGGACGGGATCTCGGCGGCCACCCGCGCCGTCGTGGTCCCGGCATCCAGGAGGACGGTGGCGCCGCTCAGGGGAAGGAAGTCGATGGCCGCGGCGGCGATGGCATCTTTCTGCTCGGCTCGGGTGGTGTCGCGTTCGCCGACCCCGGCCTCCACGAGATGCAAGTTGCGGACGGGGACCGCACCGCCGTGCACGCGGCGCAGGACACCGGCCTTGTCGAGGACCGCGAGATCGCGACGGACGGTCTCGGTGGTCACGTCGTAGGTCTGCGCCAGCTCCGCGACCGAGGCTCGGCCGCGGCTCATCACCAGTTCGGCGATGGCCTGCTGGCGCTCTTCGGCGTACATGGGTCTCCGTTTATGTGGTTTGGGCCGCGCATGAATGTTGATATGTGTTGTTTTACGCTTGGCTGTGTTGACTTGTCAATGGTTTCCTGTAATCTGTCTCACATGAGCACTTCATCTCCGGCCACGTCACGGCACGTTCTCCGCGGGGTCCCGGTGGTGTCGGGCGTGCAGTACGCACCGGTGATCCGGCCGGGACGGCTCCCGGAGGTCGAGGTTCCGGACATTGATATCGACGCGGCGGACCGGGCTGCCGAAGCCGGCCGCTTCAACGCTGCCGCGACGGAGGTCGCGACCCGCCTGCGCGGTCGTGCAGCGCACGCGACGGGCGCCGCATCCGAGGTGCTGGCCGCCACCGCCACGCTCGCCCAGGACCGGGCATGGCTGGGTGCCGCCGAGAAACGTATCGCCGCCGGGGCCCCCGCGGTGCGTGCGGTCACCGAGGCCGTCGACCAGTTCGTCGAATTGTTCACCCAGCTCGGCGGTCTCATGGCGGAGCGTGTCACCGACCTGCGCGATATCCGGGACCGGGTCATCGCCGAACTGTCCGGCCTGCCGGAGCCGGGCGTGCCGCTTCCCGACGTGCCGTCGATCCTGTGTGCCGAGGATCTTGCGCCCGCCGACACCGCCGGCCTGGACCCACGGCTCGTGGTCGGGTTGGCCACGACTCTCGGCGGGCCGACCAGCCACACCGCGATCATCGCGCGCCAGTTGGGCATCCCGTGCGTGGTCGCGGTTGCGGGTCTCGACGACATCGTGGCAGGCACGATGGTGCTGCTCGACGGCACGGCGGGCACCGTCACCGCGGATCCTGATCCTTCCGAAGCCGCCGGCGCGCTCGCGACCGCGCAGCGCGCGGCGGCCGCGGCCCGGCGGTGGGCGGGGCCGGGCGCCACGGCAGACGGCCACGCGATCGCGATCCTGGCCAACGTGCAGGACGGCGCCGCCGCTCGGGCAGCGCGCGAGACGCCGGCCGAAGGCGTCGGGCTGTTCCGTACCGAGCTGTGCTTTCTCAACCGGGACAAGGAACCGACCGTCGCCGAGCAGGCGCAGATCTACGGTGAGGTGTTGCAGGCGTTCGCCGGTCACAAAGTCGTGATCCGCACCCTGGATGCGGGTTCGGACAAGCCGCTGAAATTCGCGGGTCATCCCGATGAGGCCAATCCGGCGCTCGGCGTGCGTGGCATCCGGATCGCGGAGGGCAACCCCGGCCTGCTGGACCGCCAACTCGAGGCCATCGCCGCGGCGGCGAAGACGACGGATAACCAGCCGTGGGTGATGGCGCCCATGATCGCCACCGCTGCCGAAGCGAAAACCTTTGCCGCGCAGGTGCGTTCTCACGGACTCACGCCGGGCGTGATGATCGAGGTGCCTGCCGCGGCGCTGCTGGCCGACAAGATCCTCGAGCACGTCGACTTCCTTTCCATCGGCACGAACGACCTCGCGCAGTACACGATGGCCGCCGACCGCATGTCGGCTGAGCTCGCCACCCTGACCGATCCCTGGCAGCCCGCGGTGCTGGCGCTCGTGGCCATGGCGGTGCGGGCCGGTGCCGCGGCGGGCAAGCCGGTCGGGGTGTGTGGCGAGGCGGCCGCCGACCCGCTGCTGGCCTGCGTGCTCACCGGGCTCGGCGTGACGTCGTTGTCGGCGGCCGCGGCTGCGATCCCCGGCGTGGGCGCGAAGCTCGCGCAGGTGACATTGCAGCGGTGTCGCGACGCCGCCGACGCGGTGCTCGCAACGGCCACGGCGGCCGACGCGCGTGCCGCTGCGCTGGGTGTTCTCGTGGGGGAATAATCGGACCGCGGTCCGGTTATAGGAGTATCAGCTCAGATACCCCTAGGAGGTACCGATGCCAGCCATCACTGCGGACACCTTGACCTTGCCCCGTATCGCGGCAGCTCAGGCGTCCGACACCGAACGCCCGGTGCGTTCCATCACGACCGGCCCGCGTGGTTACGAGGGCGAGGGCTTCCCGGTCGTGCGCGCATTCGCCGGTGTGAGTGCCGCCGATCTCGATCCGTTCGTCCACATGGACCAGATGGGTGAAGTCGAATACGAGCCGGGCGAACCCCGGGGCACCGACTGGCACCCGCACCGCGGATTCGAAACCGTCACCTACATGATCGACGGGCGTTTCGCCCACCAGGACTCCCACGGCGGCGGCGGCCTGATCACCGACGGCGCCACCCAGTGGATGACCGCGGGTTCGGGCATCCTGCACATCGAGACGCCGCCGGCCGAGCTCGTCGAGAGCGGCGGAACGTTCCACGGCATCCAGCTGTGGGTCAACCTGCCCCGCAAGGACAAGTTCGCCAGCCCGCGTTACCAGGCGATCGAAGGCAATGAGGTCAAGCTGCTGTCGTCGGACGACGGTGGCGCGCTGGTCCGGATCATCGCCGGCGAGATCGACGGCAACCAGGGGCCGGGAAGCACGCACACGCCGATCACCATGGCGCACGCCACGATCGAACCGGGTGCACAGCTCAACCTGCCGTGGAACCGCGACTTCAACGCGCTCGTCTACGTACTGTCCGGGCGCGGCAGCGTCGGCCCGGTCGCACATCCGATTCACCAGGGCCAGCTCGCGGTATTCGGCCCGGGTGACCGGATCACCGTGGCCGCCGAGGGAACACAGGACTCGAACCGGCCCGCGCTGGAGGTTTTGATTCTGGGCGGCAAGCCGATTCGCGAGCCCGTCTTCCACTACGGGCCGTTCGTGATGAACTCGAAGTCGGAGTTGATCCAGGCGCTGGAGGATTACAACGCGGGCAAGTTCGGTCAGATCCCGCCGAACGCGTTGATGCCGCACCGGCCCTTGCGGTGACGCCGCGCTAGTTGACCGATTCGGCGGGCTGCGGGTACAGCAACTCCAGCTCGCCGAGATTGGCCGCTACGGTCACCAGCGGCAGGGCCGCCGATACCGCGAGGCCGTCACCGTCGTTGGCCTCGGCGCGCAACGCCAGTACGAACGTGTCACCGATCGGCACGAGCGCCGAAGTGGTGTCCACGCCGGTGAGCCGGTCGCAGATGGCCTTGGCGTGGGTCTCGATCGACTCGCGCGTCGTCTGGTAGACGCCGAGCGGTGGCGGCACGACGTCGGCGATGAGCTCGGCCGCCGCCCGTACCCGGGTGGCCCGGTTGGCCGCCCGGACCACCGGAGCGCGCTGGTCGGTTGGTCCGCCGTTCTCCGAAAGATACTGGCGCACAGCATCATCCAGTGTCCGCGATGCTTCGAGGCCGGCGTGGCTGAGCGCGATCACCCGGTCGGTGGCGTCCTCGGAGGCGCCACGGGTCACGCGCAGCACGGCGGCCTTGAGGAATTCCGCGCCGACGGCGCGGGCCTGGTCGATCGCGTTCGCCACCGAGGCCTTCGCGCCGCGCGGCCACAGCAGGACCGACACCACGATGCCGACGAGCGCACCCACCACGACGTCCTCCACGCGGATCAAGCCCACCTGCCAACCGGTCGGGGCGATCAGGTTGAAGTTGATCAGCACCATCATCGTGAACGCGGCCTGCCCGGCGATGAACGACGCGACCTCGGGCACGTACGCCGAACCGAACGCGACGATCGGCAGGAGGATCCACAGCACCACCGGATCCACCCCGACCAGTTCGATGAGCACCGCGCCGAGCACGAATCCGATCGCCGTCCCGGCCACGGCCCGCAACACCCGCGTACCCGTGGTGAGCGCGCTGCTCCGTAGCACCGACATCGCGCCGAGCACGACCCAGAACCCGTGCTCGACCGGGAACACGTGGGTCACGGCGACCGCCAGCGCGAGCCCAAGGCCCGTGCGCAGGCTGTTGCGCAACACCACCGCCCGGGTCGCCAGAAATCCCTTGGCGATGGCCGCGATCGCAACGGTCTCGGGCATCACCCAGTCCGCGGTCCCCGTCTCGGGCAGGCGCCGGCCGAGCACGCGCGCCCACACCGGCCGGGCATCGGCCAGGGCGGCGTTGCCGATGACGCGCCCGGTCACCGCGATGGTTGCCGAGATGGTGCGGCGGACGAGCAGCGTGCGGCCGACCTCGACGGCGGCCGCGTCGTCGGCGCTGCCGAGGATCGCGGCGATGTCGTCGCGGTAGGTGCCTTGCGCGACCGTGCGCTGCTCGGCGAGCGCGGCCCACAGGTCCGCTCCCCGCCTTGCGCGTTCGGCGGCGTCGTGGATGCGCAGCACCGCGGCACTGTCGCGCAAGACGCGCACCGCGGGATCGCGCATCGCGCCGAGTTTTTCACCTGTCTCGTCGGTGATCCGGTCGGATATCCAGCCCAGGTCGTCGACCACCCGGACCAGGGCGCGGCTTCCCGCGGTGAGGGCGACGGGACGATAGTCGGCGCCGAGGAAGCTGGCGTACAACTCGTTCATCGCGCGCGTGACGTCGCGTGCGGATGCCTTGCCTTCCAACCGGTCGGCCAGCTTGCGGCAGACGCGGGCCGCGTACCGGCGCAGTTCGTCATGGTGGCGCGGAGGAAAGAGGAACAGCGCCGCGGGGACGCAGACCACGAGCGCGATCAGCCAGCCGAGGAGCCGGTCCGGGATGGGCCCGACGGGTGTGCACAGCGGCAGCACGAACAAGAGCAGGGTCGCACGCTGACCGGCGGCGACGATCTCGCTGAGCACCCCGGAGAACGCCACGACCACACCGATGACGAACATCGACAGCACGCTCAACCAGACGTGCGGCGCGATCAGGGTGCCCAACACGATCAGCACGGCCCCGTTGAACGCCAAGCCGCAGTACGCGAGCGCGCGGGCTGGCCGGTTGCCTGGGAAGTCCGCGGTGATCAGCAGCGAAACCGCGCCGAAGATACTGAACAACGGGGTCTGGGATCCGGCGCCGACGGCGAAGGCGATCGCGGCCGCGATCGGCAACACGATCCCCGCGCGCGCCGCGCGTCGCAGCGCGTCGTACTCGGGGTCGCGATCCCGCAGCCGGTCTGCTGCCCGGTGCCACATGTCGGCCGGGGTCAGCATGAGACTCGATCGTAGGCGTCTCTAGCCGGTTTCCGGTGTCGGAGTGAAGCGGCCCGACTCCAGCGCGTCGCGCAACTGGAACGAGATCCACTTGAGTGCCTCGGTGTCGCGCGGCAGCGTGCTCTGCTCGTAACCGACGATCAGGTAGACACCCCATGCCGCGAAATAACGGGCGTTGAGATCGTCACCGATGATCTCGCGCGCCGACTCGTAGATGATGTCGAACCGCAGTTGATCGACGACGGCCTGGACGGTGTAGACGTCCGGGTCGAGCGAACTCCACACCCGGATCGCCGCCTCGGCGCCGTGTGGCAGCGCGAGCGCCTCCTCGATGAGGGTTTCGATGCGCCGGTGCGGATCGGGGTCGGCGCGCACGGCCTCCACAACCCGCAGTGTCCGCGCCTGCCGCCAGTGTGCGATGAGCTCTCTGGTGTACGCGGACCAGTTGGGGAAGTAGTGGTAGAACGACCCGGTTGTGACGCCAAGCCGGTTACACACTTCGGCGAGTTTCAGGCCGCCGTAGCCCAGATCGGACAACACGTCCAGACCGGTGTCGAAGTACGACTCCCGTGAAACGACGCCTGCCATCCAGGTCACCCTAGTTCGTCGGTCAAGCCTCAATTTCCGGGGGTATTTGCTGGCAAATCCGCGCGCGAAACTCCGAATAGACACTCTGTGCGAGCGCCGAGGTGACGTGTGGCACAATTTGACCGTGGCGCACATTGCGAGCCGAGGACCGGGTCGTCCTCCGGCAGCTAAGGCAGCGGAGACACGCGAGCGCATATTGCATGCGGCGCGCGAGGTGTTCAGCGAACTCGGCTATGACGCCGCAACATTCCAGGCGATCGCGATCAGAGCCGATCTCACCAGGCCTGCGATCAACCACTATTTCGGTAGCAAACGCGTGTTGTACCGCGAGGTGGTCGAACAGACGAATACGACCGTGATTGCCGCGGGCATCGCCCGAGCGCGGGAAGCCACCACACTTCTCGGCAGGCTCTCGGCATTCTTCGCAGCCGCGATGGACGCCGAATCGGCGGATCGGTCGGCGGCCGCGTTCCTGGTCACCTCGGTGCTGGAGTCGCAGCGTCATCCCGAACTCGTGTCCGAAGAGCACGACGCGCTGAAGAATTCGCGTGAGTTCGTGGAGTGGGCCGTCAACGACGCGATCGAGCGCGGCGAACTCAATACCGACACCGACATCCCGGCGATCGTCGAAATGCTGGTCGCGGTGATGTGGGGCATGGGGTTTTACGCGGGGTATGTCGGCAGACAGGGCGAACTCGGCATCATCGTCGACAAGTTCGAAATGCTCATGGCCAACAAGCTCTGGCAACTTCGCGATTGAGCGGGGGCGTGACGCACGCCACCCAATAGCCTGGCTAAGTTTTAGTAGCATTGCTACTAAATGACTGATCTGAGCGAAGCGCAGTCCGTACGGGCTGCCGGGGACAGCTGGGACATCACCGAGAGCGTTGGGGCAACTGCGCTGGGCGTCGCGGCGTCGCGCGCCGCCGAGACCGCACAACCCGACCCGCTGATCCGCGACGAGTTCGCGTTCCTGCTGGTGTCTGCCGCGGGACCGGCCTGGGCCCAGCTCGCGAGTAGCGACCCGTACTGGATCGGCGACGACGAGGACGCGCGTCGTATCCACGAGATGGCACGCAACTATCAGGCCGTGCGGACGCACTATTTCGACGACTATTTCGCCGAGGTCGCGCACGCCGGGATCCGGCAGGTCGTGATCCTGGCCGCCGGCCTCGATTCGCGGGCATACCGGCTGGACTGGCCAGCGGGCACGACGGTGTTCGAGATCGACCAGCCGAAGGTGCTGCAATACAAGACCGCAACGCTCGATGCGCACGGCGCCGTCGCCCGGTCGCGCTACGTTGCGGTTCCCGTCGATCTGCGCGACGACTGGCCCGCGGCCCTCATCGAGAACGGGTTCGACCCGGCACAGCCGACGGCCTGGCTCGCGGAAGGACTACTGCCGTACCTGCCGGCCGATGCCCAGGACCGGCTCTTCGAATTGGTCGGCGCGCACAGTGCACCCGGAAGCCGGATCGCCGTCGAGGCTTTCAATCTCGATCCCGAGCGCTACACCGAGGAGCGGCGTGCCGAGCGCCGAGCTCGTGCCGCGCACATGCGCACCCAACTCGATCTCGACATCGACGTCGACGCCCTGATGTACGCCGATGCCGACCGGGCCGATGCGGCCGAATGGCTGGCCGCACACGGCTGGGAGGTCGACGCGGTGGCAAGTATTGACGAGATGGCCCGGCTGGGCCGACCGGCCCGAGAAGCCGACCTGGCTGAACTCGGCATGGACAGCGTGCTGCTGCGCGCTCGACTGGACGGAGAATCGCGATGAGCTCACTACGCACTCATGACGACACCTGGGACATCGCCACGAGCGTGGGAGCGACGGCCGTCATGGTCGCGGCCGCGCGTGCCGGTGAAACCGCACGCGACGACGCGCTGATCAAGGATCCGTACGCGAAGATCCTGGTCGCCGGTGCCGGTACGGGTGTGTGGGAGTCGTTGCTGGACACCGAATTCGCGAGCAAGATCGAGGACGCCGACCCGGAGGCCGCGGCGATCTTCGAGCACATGGGCAACTACCAGGCGGTCCGCACCCACTTCTTCGACGACTACTTCGCCAAGGCGGTCGACGCCGGAATCCGCCAGATCGTGATCCTGGCGTCGGGTCTCGATTCCCGCGCGTACCGGCTGGACTGGCCCGCGGGCACCACGGTGTACGAGATCGACCAGCCGAAGGTGCTGGAGTACAAGGCCGCCACGCTGGCCGAGCATGGGGTGCAGCCGGCCGCGCAGCGCCGCGAGGTCCCGGTGGATCTGCGGTTCGATTGGCCGAAGGCATTGCGGGACGCGGGTTTTGACGACAGCAAGCCCACCGCGTGGCTGGCCGAGGGCCTGTTGATGTACCTGCCTGCCGACGCCCAGGATCGGCTGTTCGAGCTCGTGACGGAGTTGTCGGCGCCGGCCAGCCGAATCGCGGCAGAAACCGCAGGCGTCAGCTCCAGTGAGCGCCGCGAGGAGATGCGGGAGCGCTTCCAGAAATTCGCCGACCAGTTCAACCTGGGTTCGGCGCTCGACATCCAGGAACTCATCTACGAGGACCCGGACCGCGCCGATGTCGCGGACTGGCTCAACGCCAACGGCTGGCAGGCACAAGGACAGCACTCACTGGACGAGATGAGCAGGCTCGACCGCCTCGTCCAGATGACGCAAGAGCACGACCGCAACGCGTTCTCGACGTTCGTCACCGCCGAAAAGCGCTGAATCACAACGAAAAAGGGCGCCCGCTCGGGGCGCCCTTTTTCGTTCGCTGATGGCGTGTCAGCGGCCGTTGCCGAAAACCGGGGCCGTCTGGCTGACGGTGGCGCGCTGCTGGGTGTCCTGCACCCAGTCGTGGTGCCCGATGTCGGCCGACGCCGGCCCGGCCAAGCCGAGCACTGCCGCTGCCAGTCCGCTGGCGACCATTGCGGTGAATCCGAGCTTCTTCATTTCATGTCCCCTTCCGAACTCTTTTCTTGACTCATTCAACTTAAGAAGCGCGGTGTTAATTCCAGGTGACGTGTGACTTCGCTTACTGAGCCGACCCGGTGCATTGCTGCCGATGAGCCCGCCGTATACAGAGAAGGAAAGCCACGCAGCTGTGACAGCCATTACGGCCCGTCGGAGGAGAGGAATCCCATGCCAGGAGTGCAGGACCGCGTCGTCGTCGTCACCGGAGCCGGTGGTGGTCTCGGACGTGAATATGCCCTGACGTTGGCCCGTGAGGGCGCCAGCGTCGTCGTCAACGATCTCGGCGGCGCCCGCGACGGCACCGGCGCCGGCCACAACATGGCCGATCAGGTGGTCAACGAGATCAAGGAAGCCGGCGGCCGGGCCGTCGCCAACTACGACAGCGTCGCGGAGCCCGAGGGCGCCGAGAACATCATCAAGACCGCGATCGACGAGTTCGGCAAGGTCGACGGCGTCGTCAGCAACGCAGGCATCCTGCGCGACGGCACGTTCCACAAGATGACGTTCGAGAACTGGGACGCCGTGCTCAAGGTGCATCTGTACGGCGGCTACAACGTCATCCGCGCGGCTTGGCCGCACTTCCGTGAGCAGAGCTTCGGCCGCGTCGTCGTCGCGACCTCCACGAGCGGTCTATTCGGCAACTTCGGCCAGGCCAACTACGGCGCCGCCAAGCTCGGCCTGGTCGGCCTCATCAACACGCTGGCCCAGGAAGGCGCCAAGTACAACATCAAGACCAACGCGGTCGCCCCGATCGCGGCGACTCGCATGACGCAGGACATCCTGCCGCCCGAGGTGTTCGAGAAGCTCACGCCCGAGTACGTCGCACCGGTGGTCGCCTACCTGATGACCGAGGAACTGCAGGACACCGATTCGGTCTTCATCGTCGGCGGCGGCAAGGTTCAGCGAACGGCACTGTTCCAGAACGAAGGTGTCACCTTCTCCGACGGCGTGCCGTCGGTCGACGATGTCGCCGCCAAGTGGGGCGAGATCACCGACCTGTCCGCGGCCCAGCAGGCAAGCTTCAAGCTGGGATGAAAGCGCTTGTAGCGCAGGCACTTACCGGCACCGCCGGGCTGGCGTACGCCGATGTCCCCGAACCCGAGTCGCATGACGCGGTGATCGTGGACGTCGGTGCCGCCGGCGTCTGCTTCCCGGATCTGCTGTTGTTGCGCGGTGAGTACCAGCTGCGGCTGGAACCGCCGTTCATCCCGGGTATGGAAGTCGCCGGGACGGTGCGCTCGGCGCCCGAGGGGTCGGGCTTCACGCCGGGCCAGCGGGTATCGGCGTTCACGATGCTCGGCGGCTACGCCGAGCAGGTCGCGGTCAACCCGTCCGGCGTGATTCCCACGCCGGACGGTCTCGACGACGGGGCTGCGGCCTCACTGCTCGGCAACTACTACACGATGCAGTTCGCGTTGGCCCGCCGTGGCGCGCTGCAGCCCGGCGAGACCGTGCTGGTGCTCGGCGCGGCAGGCGGGATCGGCACGGCCTCGATACAGCTCGCCAAGGCGCTGGGCGCGCGCGTCATCGCGATGGTGCACCGGCCGGGCGCCGAGGAGTTCGTCTCGGGGCTCGGTGCCGACGTGGTGTTGCCGCTGACCGACGGTTGGCGCCAGGCCGTGCTCGATGCCACCGACGGCCGCGGTGTCGACATGGTCGTGGACCCGATCGGCGGCGAGGCGTTCGACGACGCGGTTCGCGTCTTGGCCACCGAGGGCCGGTTGTTGGTCATCGGGTTCGCCGCCGGAGGCATCCCGACCGTCAAGGTGAACCGGCTGCTGCTGCGCAACGTCAGCGTCGTCGGCGTCGGCTGGGGCGAGTTCGTCAACCGCACACCCGGCGCACAGGCCGACGTCGGAGCCCAGCTCGGCAAGCTGGTGGCCGACGGGCTGCGGCCCCCGCCGCCGGTGCGCTATCCGCTGTCCGACGGGGTGGCCGCGCTCGACGCCCTGGCGGGCGGGCAGGTGCGGGGCAAGCTGGTCCTGGAGCCGTAATGAAGGCCGTGGCGTTCGACGTGTTCGGGACCGTGGTCGACTGGCGGTCCTCGATCATCGCCGAGCTCGAAACGTTCGGTAAAAATCAAGGGCTGCAACGGGATTGGCCTGCCTTCGCGGACAACTGGCGGGCTGGTTACGCCCCGGCGATGGACCGGGTGCGCCGCGGTGAGCTGCCGTGGACCAGGATCGACGATCTGCACCGCTCAATCCTGGTCGACCTGCTCGACGGCGCGGGCATCCGAATCGCCGACGGCGAGATCGACCACCTCAACCGGGCCTGGCATCGGCTCGACCCGTGGCCGGACTCGGTGGCAGGTCTCACTCGGCTCAAGGAACGCTTCGTCATCACCACGCTGTCCAACGGCAACGTGTCGCTGCTGACCAATATGGCCAAACATGCGGGACTGCCGTGGGATTGCGTGATCTCGGCGGAGTTGTTCCGGCATTACAAGCCCGACCCCGAGGCATACCTGGGGTGTGCCGAACTGCTCGACGTCGCACCGCGCGAGCTGACGTTGGTCGCGGCTCACCCCTCCGACCTCCGCGCGGCCCGCGCGGCGGGCCTCGGAACCGCGTACGTGGCGCGGCCGCTCGAGTTCGGGCCCGGCCGCCCGCCGCATTCGGTCGAGCAGGGTGAGTTCGACATCGTCGCGACGGATTTTGGCGACCTCGCCGACCAGCTCGGTGCGTAGCGTAGAACCATGGACACCGCTTCGAGCCAGGCCTTGCGCAAGGCGCTCGATCTGCTGATCGATCCGCCGGCCGAACCCGATCTCAGCCACGGCTATCTCGATCTGCTCGGAACGGGCAGTGACGCCCCGAAGAACACGGGTTTCATCCAGAAAGCGTGGGCATCGCCGCTCGGTTCGATGCTCTATGACCAAGCCCAGTTGCTGAACCGCCGGATCGTGTCGGCATCGCGGCCGCCCATCGACTGGTTGAACATTCCCAGCGGCGGCACCGCACTCGATGTCGGCAGCGGGCCAGGCAACATCACCGCGGCGTTGGCGCGGGCGGCGGGCCTGGACGGCGTGGCCCTGGGCGTCGACATCTCCGAACCGATGCTGGCGCGTGCCGTCGAAGCAGAGGCCGGGCGGCAGGTCGGGTTCCTGCGGGCCGATGCGCAGCGGCTGCCGTTCCGTGACGAGAGCTTCGACGCCGTCGTCTCGCTCGCGGTGCTGCAGCTGATTCCGGATCCCGTTGCGGCGCTGTCGGAGATGGTGCGTGTGTTGCGGCCGGGCCGGCGGATGGCGGTCATGGTGCCGACGGCCGGGCACGGTGCGGCGTTGCGGTTCCTGTCGAGGGGCGGCGCCCGGTTGTTCGCCGAGGACGAGCTCGGTGACGTGTTCGAAGATCTCGGCCTGGTCGGCGTGCGGTCCAAGACCCATGGGTTCATCCAGTGGGTCCGCGGGGCCAAGCCGTGAGCACGCTCGGGATCGTTCTCGTCGCGCTGGCGATCGCGATCGGCTTGATCGGCATCGTGGTGCCCATCCTGCCGGGCGGGCTGCTGGTGTTCGCCGCGATCGCGGTGTGGGCCGTCGTCGAGCACAACACGGCGTCGTGGATCACGCTCGGTGTGGCGACCGTGCTGTTCGTCGCCGCCGAGGTCATCAAATATCTCTGGCCGGTGCGGCGGATGCGCGCGGCAGAAGTCCGGACGCTCAGTCTCGTGGCGGGCGCGGTGCTCGGCATCGTCGGCTTCTTCGTGATTCCGGTGATCGGATTGGTGATCGGATTCGTCGCGGGGGTCTATCTGGCCGAGTTGGGCGCACGCCGGGACTATCGGCGCGCGTGGGCATCGACCGTGCACGCGCTCAAGGGTGTTGCGTTGTCGGTCGGTGTCGAGTTGGTCGGAGCCCTGTTGGCGACGATGGCCTGGGTTGCGGGGGTGTTCGCGACAAATTGACCGCCAACGGGCAGTGGACGCTGGACGCGTCGGACGGTGAATTGTTGCTGCACACCGGTGTCACCGGGACTGCGGCGCGCATGGGTCATCGGCTGACGATTGCGATGCGGTCGTGGCAGGCGACCGTGCAGTGGTCGGGTGACGATCCCGTCGAGGTCGCGGTGACGGTCGACCTCGAATCGCTTGACGTCATCCGCGGTGAAGGTGGTGTGACGCCGCTGTCGGGCGCCGAGAAGAAGCTGGTGCGTGCCAACGCGACGAAGTCGCTGCGGACCGGCAAATTCCCACACGCCCGATTCCGGTCGGCCGCCATCGAACGCGACACCGACGTCATCCGACTGATCGGCACCCTCGAACTCAACGGCCGCGCCGGCGAGCAGACCGTGGACATCCGGGTCGAGGATGACGGGGGTTCGTGGCGAATTTCCGGTGCGGCCGTCGTCGCGCACACCGACTTCGGCATCAAGCGGTACTCGATGATGATGGGCGCCATGAAAGTGGCCGACGAGGTTGAGGTGACGTTCACGGCCGGGCACCCAAAGTCCACCGAATAGCTTTGCGCTGCAACGGTTCCTGACCACATCCGAGAAATTCGTTGACGCATGTGTAGATCACGGCGTTAACGGGTATCGACCACAGGATGAACGTGAGGAGTCCGATCATGAACATCGTCTCAGGTGTCGTTCAAACCGTCGGCCGGACCGCGGACGTCGCCACCGCCGCAGCGGGAGCAGTCGGAGGCGCGGCCATCAACGGCGTCGTAGGTGGAATCAAAGGTACCGGAGCGGGAATCCGCGACGGGTTGAGTCGGGGCAGTCACTCGACGGCGGCGGCGGCCGTCACGATGGCCGCGGTCGGCACCGCGGGACTCATCGAATGGCCGGTGTTGCTCACGGTGGGCGGCGCGGCACTTCTGGTGCACCAACTCAACGAGCGTGCGCGCGACGGGCACACCGATGAGGCCGGTACGTCGTCAGGATCGTCGGGCACGTCAACCAGGTCGGCATCGGCGCGGTCAACATCACGATCGACGTCGTCACGATCGCCCTCCAAGCGCTCGTCGCCGGCCAAGGCTTCGAAGGCATCGGCCCGCCGGGCTTCAACTGGTTCGTCAACCCGGCGTACCGCTAAGTGATCGCCGGCATCGGACGGGCAATCCAGCGCGCGGCGACCGTGGCCACGACGGTGGCCGCGACACCCGTCGTGCTGACAGTCGGAACCGGTATGCGCATGGCGTCCGGTTCCGTTGGATTGGCCACCCGGCTCACGTCACCCGACACGCTCCAGTCCGCGCTCACGGCCGCCACCGAATTCGTCGGCGGCAAGCCGGGGCGCCGCTACTGGCGCGGGGATGAGCGGTGCTGGATCGAGGTTCGCGGGCTGCAGTCAGAGCACGGAAGCGAGATCGGCGCTGCCGTGGCACGTGCGGTCCGCGCGCAACCCGGTATCCGCTCGGCGAAGCTCAACTATCCGCTGTCGCGCATCGTGGTCGAATTCGACGACTCCTCCGAAACGCCGGATGTGCGACAACTCAGCGAGATCGTCGCTGCCGCCGAAACGTACGGCTCCGACGAGTACGCGGCTTCGGCCGCCGAACTCCCCGGCGACGGCATCGCGTTGGCCGGAAAGGTGATTGCGGCCGCCGCGAACGGTGCGGGCGTCTGCGTGGCGACGGCCGGCCGGGCGTTGATGCTGCCGCGGCTGCCCGCCGGCCTGACCGCCGCCGTGACGCTCGTCGACTATCAGCCGCGGGTCCGGTCGCTGCTCGAATCCCGGCTGGGGCCACAAGCAGCCGACGCGACGCTCGCCATCGCCGCCGCGACGGTCTATGCCCTCACGCAGTCGCCTGCGGCGGTCGCCGTCGAATTCGTCCGCCACCTCTCACAGGTCGCAGAGGCCGTCGCGGCATCCAACGCCTGGCAAGTTCACGAACCGGCACTGGCCTCCGAGGCGGAGTGCGCTGACACGGTTCCGGCACCGCCTCGACCGCATCCGCTGCCCGCCGGTGCGGTCGAACGGCACGCCGAGAAGTGCGCGCGGGCGCAAGCGGTCGCGGCCGCATCTGCCGGCGTGCTCGCCCGCAACCTCAACACCGCGGCAACCGCGGCGGTGGTCACGGCGCCCAAGGCCGGCCGCAACGCCCGTGAGGCGTTCGCGAGCTCGCTCGGGCGCGGACTGGCCGAGCGGTTCGATGTGTTGCCGATCCGGCCGCGCGCGTTGCGGATGCTCGACCGCATCGACGCCGTTGTCGTCGATCCGCGGGTGCTCGTGACGGACGAACTGCGAGTCGGCCAATTCCGTGACGTCGCCGAACGCGACCGTGCCGCGGCCTGGCGGTGGGCACAGGACAAACTCGACGAGGGTGCGCTGTCGGCCGGCTGGCACACACCGGATTTGGGCGGGGCGGCACGCAATGGCCGGGCTCGCGGCAAGGTGCTCGTGCGTCACGCGCATGACCCGCTGGCCCAGAGTCTGCTCGGCGAGATCCGTCGGGCCGGCGCGCATGCCGTGTCGCTGGATCTCGACCAGCTCGGCGATCTGCGTTCGTCGTTCGACGATCTGTACCCGCCCGACGGCGGTATCGATGCCGCGCTCGCCGGAGCCGTCGACGCCCTGCAGCGCAACGACCGCACGGTGGCCGTGCTGTCGGTGGATTCGGCGCGTGCGCTTCGGGCCGCCGACCTCGGGGTCGGACTGCTCGGTCCGCACGGTGGAACACCATGGCACGCCGATCTTCTCGCGGGCGACCTGGAGGCCGTGTGGCGCATCCTGCACGCGTTGCCCGCGGCCCGCCGGGCCAGTGAACGTGGCGTCGAACTCGCGACGAGCGGCTCGTTGCTCGGTGCGCTCTTGATGATTCCGGGTGTTCGTGGCATGGGTCCCGGTCCGGTGACGGCCGGTGCTGCCGCCGGTCTGGCCACCGGGTTCATGCTTGCCCGCGGGGTGCTGCTCGATCCGGCTCCTGCACCGGCCCCGGTGGAGGACTGGCACGCCATGACACCCGATCAGGTGCAGCAGCATCTCGCCGTTTCGGAACCTGATCAACCGCAAGAGGTTTCACCGATCGGACCGGCAGTGGTACGGCGGATCGGCGGCTCTGCCCGCCAACAGGTGTCCGAGCTCGCGACCGCGCTGCGTGGTGAACTGTCGGATCCCTTGACCCCCGTGCTCGCGGTCGGCTCTGCCGCGAGCGCATTACTGGGCTCACCGGTCGACGCCGTTCTCGTCGGGTCGGTGCTGACCGGAAACGCCGTACTCGCTGCCACGCAACAGGTTCGGGCCGAGCGGCTGCTGCGACGGCTGCTGGCGGTTCAGGATCCGCCGGCGCGCCGGGTCGTCGGCGAGGGGTACCAGAACGTTCCGGCCGCGCGGTTACGGCCCGGTGATGTGATCGAAGTGCGTGCGGGTGAGGTGGTGCCTGCCGATGCGCGGATCATCTCGGCGGTCGACGTCGAAGCCGACGAGGCGGCGCTCACCGGTGAGTCGCTGCCGGTGGCCAAACAGGTCGACGCGACACCGGGTGCGGTTCTTGCCGAGCGGCACTGCATGATTCACGCCGCCACGACGCTCGTGACCGGCACCGCGGTGGCCGTGGTGACCGAGGTCGGCGCGCAGACCCAGGCCCGGCGCGCGGCCGACATCGGACGCCGCGAAGGTCAGGCGGTCGGGCTGCAATCCCAGCTTCGCGAGCTGACCAACCGTGCACTGCCCTACAGCCTCGCGGGCGGCGCGCTCGTCAGCGGCTTGGGCGTCCTGCGCAAGCTGCCGTTGCGCAGCGCGGTGGCCAGCGGCGTGGCAGTCGCTGTCGCGGCCGTGCCCGAAGGGCTGCCGCTCGTGGCCACGCTCGCCCAGCAGGCGTCGGCCCGGCGGTTGACCCGCGCCGGCGCGCTCGTGCGAAGTCCCCGATCAGTCGAGGCACTCGGCCGCGTCGACGTCGTGTGCTTCGACAAGACCGGCACCCTCAGCGAGAACCGGCTGCGGGTATCGGAGGTGCAACCGGCGGGCAAGTCGTCGCGCGAGCAGGTGCTCGACTGCGCGGCCCGTGCCACGCCGCCCAAGAACGGCGACCACCATGAGCATGCGACCGACGCCGCGGTCGCGGAAGCAGGCAGCTTCGACTTCGGCACGATCGACGGCGCTGTCGCGTACCTGCCGTTCCGGTCGGGCCGTAAGTTCTCGGCCTCCGTGATAGGCGAGGTGCTGTCGATCAAGGGTGCGCCCGAGGTCGTGCTGGCTGCGTGCGGTGCCGACGCCATGGCGGACAAGGTTGACGAGATGGCGCGCAGTGGACTGCGGGTCATCGCGGTCGCGCGGCGCGTGCTGACGGCGGCGCAGGCCGAGCGCGCCCGCGCGGAAACCGACGACTTCGCCGACTTGTGCCGCGACGAGCTCGAGCTCGTCGGGCTGTTGGGGCTGTCCGATACCCCGCGCTCGGAGTCGGCAGCGTTGCTGAAGTCGTTGCGGCACCAGGGTATCGGCGTGCGGCTCATCACGGGCGACCATCCGGTGACAGCCAAAGCCATCGCGGCAGAGCTGGGCATGCCGGTGACTGCCGATCAGGTCATGAGCGGCGAGGAATGGGTCGCGATGCCACGCCGCAGCCAGGAGCGTGCGGTCGCCGAAAAGCGCGTGTTCGCCCGGATGTCGCCCGAGCACAAGGTCCAGATCGTCCAGACACTGGAACGCACCGGCCAAGTGTGTGCGATGGTCGGCGACGGCGCCAACGACGCCGCGGCCATCAGAGCCGCCACCGTCGGCATCGGCGTCGCATCGCGCGGCAGCGATCCGGCGCGCAGCTCGGCCGATGTCCTACTGCTCGACGGACGGATCGGAGCGTTGGTCGACGCGCTCGACGAGGGTCGCCATCTGTGGCGGCGGGTCCAGGCCGCGGTGTCGGTCCTGCTCGGCGGGAACGCCGGTGAAGTGGTGTTCTCGATCATCGGCAGTGCGCTGACCGGGCGGTCACCGCTCAACACCCGCCAACTGCTGTTGGTGAACATGATGACGGACGCGCTTCCGGCCGCCGCTCTCGCCGTGAGTCCGGCGACCCGCTCGGTCGACGGTGCCGGGCATGGTCCGGATCAGGCCGCGCTGTGGCGTACCGTCGCGATCCGCGGTGCGACGACCGCGGGTGCGGCGACGGGCGCCTGGCTGCTGGCGGGCTTCACGTTGACGCCGCGTCGCGCGTCGACCGTCGCGCTCGTGGCGCTGGTCTCCACCCAGCTCGCACAGACGCTGATCGACTCCCACAGTCCGTTGGTGGTCACCACCGCGGCGGGCTCATTGCTCTTGTTGGGTGCGTTGATCAGCACACCGGGGGTCAGCCAATTGCTCGGTTGCACGCCGCTCGGCCCGGTCGGATGGACGAACGCGCTCGCGGCAGCAGGTGTGGCGACCGCCGCGGCCGCCGTGGCGCCGCGGTTGGTCACCAGATTTCAGTCGTCGATTTCGACGACGCCGCAACGCCACAACACCGCATACAGCTCCCGCAACGGGATGGCCAATGCGCGCGTCACGACGTCGGTCAATGGATCCGCACTCACGACTCACACGGTGCGAAGGTCAAGCGTCGAGAAATCGAAAACGACATGACGGAAAGGCAACGAATGGCCGAAGACTCACAGAAAGCAACCGGCCACCGCGCAGCGGTGCAGCGGGTGCGTGAGGCCCGGGGGTTCGCCGTGACGCTGCCCGTGGTGGGCAAGGTCAGCGTTCCGCGCCCGGAACAGCTCGCCTACTACGGCGCATTGGGTTTGCTGGCGGCAACGGAGATCATCGAATGGCCCGTCGCGCTGGTGCTCGGGGCCGGGCACCTACTCATGCAGAACGAACACAGCCGCATCGCACAAGAGGTGGGTGAGGCACTCGAAGATGCGTGAGGGCCGAGATCCCGTCGGCCGGGTCCGGGCGGGTTACCGTCGTGCCCGCCTACGCGCGACAATGTCGCGGAAATCGCCACACAGATCACGTGAGCCACTCTGGGCTCAGCGTTGCGACCGCACCAGCCACTCCAGCGTCGTCAGCATCACCGGTAACGAAAAATGGAGTGCCCGATTGTCAGCGACATTGTCGCTACAAGGCGGGCACAGCGACACCATGCCGGTCTGCCCGCGCCGTCAGCCGAGGAGCGTCTTACGCAACGCCTCGATCTCGTCGGCAGAGACCCCGGCGGCTTCGACGAACCCTGTGACCGACCCATAGGCGTCGTCGAGCTTGCTCCAGGCGGCCGCCAGGTAGTCCTCCCGCACGCCGAGCACTTCGTCGGTCAGCCGGGCCTCGGCGAACGTGACCACCTCGGGCGCATCGTCGGCACGTGCGCGCACCGAATCCATGATTCGCGTGCGCAGTGCGGGGATCGCGTCGTTGCTGCGGAGGAAATCGGCGATGACGCGGTCACGATCGATACCGACCGTCGCCAGCACGGTCGCGACCGTGAAGCCTGTGCGGTCCTTGCCGGCAAAGCAGTGCGCGATCACCGGCTTGCCGTCGGCCAGCAGGGTGATGACCTGGCGCACCGCGTTGTGGGCGCCCGGCAGCGTCGGGAACTCCTCGTACACCTCGGTCATGTAGCGCCGAGCCGCCTCGGTGACGTCCTCGTCGCCCGGGGACTCCGACATCACGCGCTGAAAGGTGCTCTCGTGCGGTGCGTCCTGGTTGGAGTCGTCGTCGGGGTGGAACGGCAGCAGATGGACCGCCACGCCGTCGGGCACCTGGCCCGGGCCGCGCCGGTTCACCTCCTGGTGCGACCGCAGATCGGCGACGTCGGTGATGCCGAGCCGGCGGAACACCGCACGGCCGTCATCGGAGAGCCGGCTGAGTTCACTGGAGCGGTAGAGCACCCCGGGCCGGATCCCGGTCTCGGCTGCGACGTCGCGGAAATTCCACACGCCGCCCAATTGCACTGAGGCCCCGTTGCTTTCGGTCACTATCCCGTTACCGCCGAAGCAAGAGGCGATTTCTCGCGGCCCAACTCGGCACGTGCGATCGTGCGCATGTGGACCTCGTCGGGCCCGTCGAACAGGCGCATGGCGCGGTGCCAGCTGTAGAGCCGGGCGAGCGGCGTGTCGTCGCTGACGCCTGCCGCGCCGTGCACCTGGATGGCGCGGTCGATGACGTTGCAGGCGACCTGCGGGGCCACCGACTTGATCTGCGATACGAGCACGTGCGCGGCTTTGTTGCCCTCCTGGTCGATGGTCCAGGCGGCCTTCTCGCACAGCAGGCGGGCCTGGTCGATCTCGTTGCGGGACTTGGCAATCGATTCCCGCACCACACCCTGCTCGGCAAGCGGTTTGCCGAACGCGACGCGCTTCTGCACGCGGTCGACCATCAACGCCAGCGCACGCTCGGCCGCACCCAGCGCGCGCATGCAGTGGTGGATGCGGCCCGGGCCCAGCCGCGCCTGCGCGATGGCGAATCCGCTGCCCTCCTCGTGCAGCAGGTTCTCGGCGGGAACCCGGACGTTGTCGAACACGATCTCGCAGTGGCCGTGCTGGTCCTGCCAGCCGAACACCGGCAGCGAGCGCTGAATATCCACACCGGGGGTATCCACGGGCACCAGGATCATCGACTGCTGTTGGTGTGAGGCGGCGTCGGGATTGGTGCGGCCCATGACGATCAGGAGCTTGCAACGCGGATCGGCGGCGCCGGTGATCCACCACTTGCGGCCGTTGATGACGTAGTCGGCACCGTCGCGGAGCATCGTCGTCTCGATGTTTCGCGCGTCCGAGGACGCGACGGCGGGCTCGGTCATCGCGAAGGCGCTGCGGATCTCACCGGCCAGCAGCGGCTCAAGCCACTGCTTGCGTTGGGCCTCGGTCGCGAACAGGTGCAGCGTCTCCATGTTGCCGGTGTCGGGTGCGGCGCAGTTGAGTACCTCGGGAGCGACCTCCAGGCTCCACCCCGAGATCTCGGCCAGCGGCGAGTACTCCAGGTTTGTCAGACCCGATTCCGATGGCAGGAACAGGTTCCACAGCCCCTGCTCGCGGGCTTTGGCCTTGAGCTCCTCGACGATCGGGGGGACCGTGTGGTCCTTGTGGCCTTTCTCCTCGCGATAGGCGTGGTAGGACGCCTCGGCCGGGAACACGTGTTCGGTCATGAAGTCGGTGAGCCGCTTGTGGTAATCAGCCGCTTTGGCCGACATCGCGAAGTCCATGCCCGTCACGATATGACACGCGTCAAAGGGGGTCAGCGCCGCAGGGTGAGCGCCAATATCCCGGCCAGCGCGGCCAGACCCATCACGGTGCCTGCGACCGCGGGCCAGCCCGCGGCATCGAACGCGAGGCCGCCGAACCAGCCCACGGCACTGGAGCCGCCGTAATAGAAGAGGTTGTACAGCGATGACGCCTGGGCCTTGCTGTTGCCTGCCGCCACGCCGACCCAACCAGAGGCGATCGCGTGGGCGCCGAAGAAACCGGCGGTCGCGACCACGAGTCCCACCAGCACGGCGACGATGTTGTTGCTCAGCGTGATCGCGACACCGGCGATCATCGTGATGATCGAGGCCACCATGACGGTCCGGCGCCCGAACCGGGTGGCCTCCGCGCCGGCCCGCGCGGACGCCCAGGTGCCGGCCAGATAGGCCAGGAACACCAGGCTCACCACGGTCTGTGGGAGGTGGAACGGCGCCGCCATGAGCCGGAAACCGAGGAAGTTGTAGATCGCGACGAAGCCGCCCATCAGCAGGAATGCCTGGCTGAACAGCACCAGTTGGCGGGGCGAGCGCAGGTTGACCAGCAATCGTCTGCCGAGGTCGCGTTGATTGCGCGTCGGGGTGAAGCCCTGTGCAGGCGGCGCGAGTTTGACGAACGCCAGCGCGGCCAGCCCGCACAGCACCGCCACGATCAGGACGCCGACGCGCCAGCCGGCGTATTCCGCCACGGGTCCGGTGACGAGCCGGCCCGCCAAACCGCCGATCGTCGTGCCTGCGACGTAGGTCCCCGCCGCGCGGGCGGCATGCCCGGCGTTGATCTCCTCGGTGAGGTAGGCGACCGCGACCGCCGGGACCCCGGCGAGCACGAGGCCCTCGAGGAACCGGCCGCACAACAGCAGCTGGTAGCTCGGCGAGAACGGTACGAGAAGCCCGAGAACCGTTGCCGCCGCGACGGATATCGTCATCACCTGCACGCGCCCGATGCGGTCGGCAAGTGCGGCCCACGGGATGACGCCGACGGCAAGACCGATGGTCGCCGCCGATACGGCCAGGGCGGTGTCGGCGGCTCCGGTGCCGAGGTCCCTGGCGATCAGCGGCAGCACGGCCTGCGGCGAGTACAGCTGGGCGAACGTCGCGACTCCGGCGCAGAACAGGGCGGCGAGCAGGCGCCGGTAGTCGCTGGAGCCGCGCGGATGCCCTTGCCAGACAACAGTGGTCGGTGGGGCAGTCACTGAAACGAGGCTAGGCAGTGCCTGTCAATGTGTCCAATGCATAGAGTTACTCAACATCATGCGTGCTGCGTATGACAAAGTCCGCGAACCGCTCGGCCGCAGGCGGCAGCGACCGGTCGGCAGACCAGGCCAGGCCGAGTTGACGTTTGGCCGAGGCCTGGGAAAGCGGCAGGTAGACGGCCCCGGGCTCGGCCCGCTCGGGGCGGGGCACCGGCACGACGGCAACCCCGAAGCCCGCTGCGACGAGACCCTCCATGGTGGGGATCTCCATGGCTTCGAACACCACGTCGGGGTCGATGTCGGCCTCGGCACACAGTTCGTCGGTGAGCTGGCGAAGCCCGAAGCCGGGTGCCAGCGCGACGAACGGTTCGTTGCCGGCATCGGCCAGCTTGACGCGATTCCGCGACGCCAGGCGGTGGCCGCGCGGTACCGCGAGGCACAGTCGTTCCATGTACAGACCGCGCCAGCGATAACCCTCGGGGCGCGGTGAGGTGATCGCCAGATCGGCCTGGCCGCCGGCCAGTCGCTCGACGATCTCGTGCGCGGCACCCTGAACCAGTCCGAACTGCACCCGTGGCGCCTCCGCACGGAACCTTCGCAGCAGATCCGGGACGAACCAACTGGCTTGCGAATGAAGGAACGCCAACCGCACGGTGCCGCTGTCCGGGTCGCGTAATGCGGCGATTCGCTCGGTGGCCGAACGCATTTCGGCGATCGAACGCCGGGCATGCTCCAGCAGGATCTCGCCATATCCGTTGAGCCGCAGCCGCCGGTTCACCCGGTCGAACAGCGGGACGCCCACCTGCTCCTCGATACGTGCCAGGGCCCGCGACAAGGTCGGCTGGCTGATGCCGAGTTCGGTCGCGGCGTCGGTGACGTGCTCGGTTTCGGCGAGAACGACGAACCAGCTCAGCTCGTCTGTGTGCATGGTGGTGACTTTCCCTGCCGGGCAGGCACAAACTTGCGCTTTCGCCCGGCGTGTCGAGGGAGTTTGTGACAGCTCACCAATCGGGGAAACCCGTACGCATTGCTGTGCGATGCTGTGCCGCATGGCCGAGAAGGTGCAGGTCGTGGTGGGCGACGACCACCCGATGTTCCGTGAGGGCGTGGTCCGCGCCCTGACCTCGAGCGGCGAGATCGAGGTGGTGGCCGAGGCCGACAACGGCGCCGACGCACTGGAACTCATCAAGACTCATCGGCCGCAGGTGGCTCTGCTGGATTATCGGATGCCGCAACTGGACGGTGCGCAGGTTGCGGCTGCCGTGACGCGTGCCGAGCTGCCCACCCGGGTTCTGCTGGTGTCGGCACACGACGAGTCGGCGATCGTCTACACCGCACTGCAGCAGGGGGCGGCCGGGTTCCTGTCGAAGGAGTCCACGCGCAGTGAGCTCGTCAACGCGGTGCTGTCGTGCGCGAAGGGCCGTGACGTCATCGACCCGAACCTGGCCGCCGGCCTGGCCGGTGAGATCCGTCGCCGCAACGAACCCGACGCTCCGGCGCTCAGCCCGCGGGAACGGGAGGTACTCGATCTGATCGCCAAAGGCCGCAGCATCCCGGCGATGGCCAAGGAGCTGTACCTGGCACCGTCGACGGTGAAAACCCACGTGCAACGGCTGTACGAGAAACTGGGCGTCAGCGATCGCGGTGCGGCGGTCGCCGAGGCCATGCGCCGCCGGCTCCTGGACTGACATGGCGTCTGGCGTCGAATTCTTTGCCGCGCAACCAGTCCGGGTCTCTGCGGTACTGCGGTTGCCGCTGATCGGCTTGATCATGGTGCTGGTCTCGGTGTGGGAGGTCGACCACTGGCTGCCGGTCCTCTACGCGGTCATCTTGGGTCTCTATGCGGCCGCCGCGGTGCTGTGGTTGGTGGTGGTGTTGCGCGGGCCGATGCCGCCATGGGCCGAGTGGGCGTCCACCGGGGTCGACGTCCTGGTTCTGGTGGCACTGTGCGCGGTGTCCGGGGGCGCGACGGCCGCACTGCTGCCGGTGTTCTTTCTCCTGCCGATCTCGGTTGCGTTCCAGGATCGGCCAATCTTGACCGCGATCCTGGGAACCACCACTGCGGCGGCATATCTGGCGGTGTGGATCTTCTACTCGAAACGTGACGACAACGTCGGCCTGCCGAATGTGGTGTACATGCAGGTCGGTTTCCTGGTGTGGCTCGCGGTGGCCACCACCGCGTTGTCGCTTGTGCTGGCCCGCCGTTCGGCACGGGTGCGCGCACTGCTCGACGTGCGTCGCCGGCTGGTGTCTGAGTCGACGCGAGCCGACGATCTCCGCAACGCCGAACTCGCCGAGCATCTGCACGACGGGCCGTTGCAGACCCTGCTTGCGGCGCGGCTCGAACTCGATGAGGTACGCGAACGGAACCCGGATCCGGCGCTGGACATGGTGCACGCGGCACTGCAGGAGACGGCGAGCGGGCTACGGTCCACCGTGACCGCACTGCACCCCCAGGTGCTCGCGCAACTCGGTCTCACGCCTGCGGTGCGGGAGTTGTTGCGGCAGTACGAGAACCGCGGCGATCTCACCGTGCGTGCCGACCTCGATGAAGTCGGGCATCCGGACGGCCAGGCGCTGCTCTACCGCGCGGCGCGCGAACTGCTGGCCAACGTGAACAAGCACGCTCGCGCGAGCACGGTTTCGGTCGGCCTGCGCCGGACCGGCGACAGAACGGTGTTGACCGTGACCGATGACGGCGCCGGATTCGATCCGAACACGGTGGCCCAGGCGGTCGCGGACGGGCACATCGGCCTGGCCTCGCTGCAGGTCCGCGTCGAGGCGATGGGCGGGACCATGACCATCAGCTCAGAGACCGGGTATGGGACGCAGGTGACGGTGACGCTGTAGTCGTCACTTGACGCACGGCACCCCGGATACGGTCATCTGACTGAGGTCGGTGGGTGCCGGGGTGTACGTGCCGCTGGCCGTGGCGGCGACAGTGGTGACCGGTGTGCTGGGGGTCGTGCTGGATTCGGTTGTGCTCGTGGAATCGGCGGTCTCGTCGGCAAGGCTCATGTTGAGATAGTCGTCGCCGGGAAAATCGGTGCCGATCGTCAGCTGCACCGTGTCGGCCAGAATCTCTTGCGACGGCGTGGCCGTCACGTCGAGTTCGGTGGCCAGCGCTTGGGCCGCGGCCTCGGCGCCCGGTCCGTAGGCGATCGTGGTGGTGGCGGCCAGCGCCTCGGCGTCACCGATCTGGCCTTGCGTGAAACCGCTTGCGCCGAAGATTGTTTCGAGTTTCGCCGCCAACCCGATATAGGTGGAGGCGTTGACGACGTCGAGGATCGCGCCGTGGCCGTCGAGGGCCGGACTGGTCGGGGTGGACGACGCGGATGACGCGGCGGGGTCCGTCTCGGACACCAGGTCGTGCACGATCTTTCGCACGGTCGGGACGTCGATGATGTTGATGTCCTCGCCGTACTCGTTCTGGGTGAACTCCACGATCGGCAGGGTGTAGAGCGTCGGCGGCTCCTCGGTCAGGTCCGAGGCCCGCTTGGCGAAGCTGGCGAGGTCGAAGTCGGCGTCCAGCGCCACGTTCTGCTTGGTGACGTCCAAGAGGTCACGCAGCGTCGTCGGGCTGCTCAGCGCGCCGTTCTTGCTGAGCGCCGATACCAGTGCGGCGATGAAGGCCTGCTGCCGGCGGGTGCGGTCCAGGTCGGTGAAGCTCGCGTCGTTCACGTCGCGGCGCTGCCGCACGAACGCCATGGCCTGTGCGGCGTCGATCTGCTGCTCGCCTTTGTGAAAGTTCGCTCCTGAGTAGGGATCTGACGTGTCCTCGTTGAGACACACGGTGATCGGCGCGACCGCCTTGGCGATCTCGAAGAACGCGCCGAGGGTGATCTCGACGAAGTGGTCGATCGGAATCTCGAGAAGGTTCCGCACCGTGGCGATCTGGGCCTTCCGTCCGGCCTCTCGGGCTTCCTGCTCGCTCGGTTGAGGTACGTCTTCCGAGGAATCCGACGAATTCATCGCGGCGTCGTACGCATAGCCGTAGGCCTGCTTGACCTTGCCCTCACAGATGTCGTTCGGGCAGCCGGCCAGGTCGACGTAGTCGTCGCGCGGAATGGAGAACGCGGTCGCGGGGCTGCCGTCACCGGGTAGGTGAACCACGATCAGCACGTCGGCCGTGTAGTCACCCGCTGACTCGTCGCCGGCATGCATCGCGTCGTAGATGTCCTGCGGCAGCGGGTTGCCGTACTGATCGAGCCTGCTGTCGATCCCCATGATCAGGATGTTCTCGGTGTCCCCGGTCGAGCCGGGGTCACCGTCGAGCGCATTGGAGGTCGTGATGCCGTCCAGCGCGCCGCGGTAGGTCATCCAGCCCGTACCGGTGACGACCAGCGCAACGACCGCGGCCAGGCCGGCCGCGGCTCGCGATGCGGTTCGCACGCGCGGGCGCCGCCCGCGACGCCAGCGGTGTTTCCGCGCATGGGCTGGTGAATTCATGTCACCTGCCATTATGGGGTCGATCGCGCGAAATTGACCGGTCAGGAAATTGCGGCCCGCTCATGCACCCCCGGCGTCGGGACGCAGCCCGATCGTTACGAACCCAGACCGCGCGAGATGACGAGCCGCTGAATCTGGTTGGTGCCCTCGAAGATCTGGGTGATCTTGGCTTCGCGCATGTAGCGCTCGACGCGGAAGTCGCGGGTGTAGCCGACCCCGCCGAGTACCTGCACCGCATCGGTGGTGACCTTCATGGCGGCGTCGGTCGCCACGAGTTTGGCAACGCTGGCCTGTGTCGAGTACGGCAGGCCTTGATCGCGTCTGCGCGCGGCGTCCACAAACGTGGCGCGGGCGCTCACGACCGCGGCGGCCATGTCGGCCAACAGGAAACCGAGGCCTTGATGATCGATGATCTTGCGGCCGAACGTCGTTCGCTCGTTGGCGTAGCGGACGGCCTCGTCGAGGGCGGCCTGGGCGATGCCGACAGCGACCGCGGCGATGCCGAGACGGCCGGAATCCAACGCGGAGAACGCGATTGACAAGCCCTGGCCCTCGGCGCCGATCAACCGGTCGGCGTCGATGACGGCGTTGTCGTAGAACGCGGACGTGGTCGGTACGGCGTGCAGGCCCATCTTCTCTTCGGGCTTACCGAAGCTCAGGCCGTCGAGGGTCCCGGGCACGAGGAAGCAGGAGATGCCCTTCGAGCCCTCACCGGTCCGCGCGAACAGGGTGTAGAAGTCCGCGCGCCCGCCGTGGGTGATCCAGGATTTCGACCCGTTGATCACGTAGCCGTCGTCGCTGCGTTTGGCGGCACACCGCAGCGCCGCGGCGTCGGAGCCGGCTTGCGGTTCGGACAGGCTGTATGCCCCGATCTGCGCACCGGACAGCATGCCGGGCAGCCAGCGCGCCTTCTGCTCGTCGGTGCCGAACGTCAACAGCGGATGCGACGAGAGGCTGTGCACGCTCACCGCGACCGCGACGGCCGCCCACCGAGCGGCGATCTCCTCGAGGACCTGTAGGTACACCTCATAGGGCTGCCCGCCGCCGCCCCACTGCTCGGGCTGCGGCAGGCTCAGCAGCCCGGCCGCGCCGAGCTGGGCGAACACACCCTCGGGATAGGTCTCGGCCTTCTCGTGCTGGTCGACGATCGGGTCCAGCACCTTGTCGGCGATGTCGCGGGTCAGTGCGATGAGTTCGTGCGCTTCGTCAGAGGGCAGTAGGCGGTCCACCGGCATAGTTGGACATCCTAGTTTCTCTCCGCGGGACTGGACCTAGCGACGGCGAGTTGTTCGGGTCACGGCACTGTGACGAGCGTGCAGCCTTTTGCGGAAATCTCGCGAAATCGCCACCGTTGCTTGCACGCTCGTCACAGTGCGCGCCGAGTGACTTGTGCCAGGTACCTGCAGAGGACTACGCGTGCACGGCGGACAGCGCGTTGTTGATCGCGTCGACGCGGTCCTTGGCGTCGCCGAACAGCATCTGGGTGTTCTCGCGGAAGAACAGCGGGTTCTGCACGCCGGCGTAGCCCGAGGCCATGGACCGTTTGAACACGATGACGTTGGCGGCGTTCCACACCGTGAGCACCGGCATCCCGGCGATCGGGCTGCCGGGATCTTCGGCGGCAGCCGGGTTGACGGTGTCGTTGGCGCCGATGACGAGGACGACGTCGGTGTCGGCGAAGTCGTCGTTGATCTCGTCCATTTCGAGCACGATGTCGTAGGGCACCTTGGCCTCGGCCAGCAGAACGTTCATGTGGCCGGGCAGGCGGCCCGCGACGGGGTGGATGCCGAAGCGGACATTGACGCCGCGATCGCGCAGCTTGCGGGTCAGCTCGGCGACGCCGTACTGCGCCTGGGCCACGGCCATGCCGTAGCCGGGCGTGATGACGACCGAGCTGGCCGAGCTCAGCAGCTCGGCGGCGCCCTCGGCGGTGATCTCGCGGTGCTCGCCGTAGTCCTTGTCGTCGGCGGGCCCGGCCTCGATGCCGAAGCCGCCCGCGATCACGGAGATGAACGAGCGGTTCATCGCCTTGCACATGATGTAGGACAGGTAGGCACCCGAGGAGCCGACGAGCGCGCCGGTGATGATCAGCAGGTCGTTGCCCAGCAGGAAGCCCGATGCCGCCGCGGCCCAACCCGAGTAGCTGTTGAGCATCGACACCACCACGGGCATGTCCCCGCCGCCGATCGAGGCGACGAGATGCCAGCCCAGTAGCAGGGCCAGCACGGTCACGACCACGAGCAGCCACAGCTGCGGGTCGATCACGAACCACACGGTGAGCACGAAGAAGGCCACGAGTGCCCCGACGTTGAGGATGTTCTTGCCGGGCAGCATGAGCGGTGCGGACTTGATGCGGGCCGAGAGCTTCAGGTTGGCGACGATCGAGCCGGTGAACGTGACGGCGCCGATGAAGACACCGACGAACACCTCGGCCGAGTGGATGCCGATCATGCCCTCGCCGGCCAGGTGGGCGGCCTCGGCGCCGGCGGGATCACCCTCGACGTGCAGGTAGCCGTTCCAGCCGACGAGCACTGCGGCCAGGCCGACGAAGCTGTGCAGCAGCGCGATCAGCTCGGGCATGCCGGTCATCTCGACGACCTTGGCGCGCCACAGGCCGATCGCGGCGCCGACGATCATGGCGACGATCAGCAGCGCCAGGCCCAGCGGCTCGATCTTGCGCTCCAGCGCCAGGGCGACCGTCGCGACCAGTGCGACCGCCATGCCGGCGATGCCGAATGTGTTGCCTGCCCTGGATGTTTCGTGCTTGGAGAGGCCGGCCAGCGCGAGAATGAACAGCAGGGCCGCGACGACGTAGGCGGCCGTCGCGATGTTTTCTAGGGTGAACACGTTCTTAGCTCCTCGAAGAACATGGCGAGCATGCGTCGCGTCACCGCGAATCCGCCGAAGACGTTGATGGAGGCCAGCAGGATCGCCACGAAGGCCAGTGAGGTGATAGCGATGTCGCCGTGGCCGATCTGCAGCAGCGCACCCACGACGATGATTCCCGAGATCGCGTTGGTCACCGACATCAACGGGGTGTGCAGCGCATGGTGCACATTGCCGATGACGTAGTAGCCGATCACGATCGCCAGCGCGAACACCGTCAGGTGCACCTGCAGCGCGGCAGGCGAGATCGCGATGAGCGCGAAGATCGCGGCCGCGACCGCGAAGGTGATGCCGAGGCGGCGCCCGGTCGACATCGGCGGCTTCTCTTCTTTGACGGCCGGCGCGGCGGCAGCCGGCTGAGCGGCCGGTGCGGCCGAGACCTGGACGGGTGGTGGCGGCCAGGTGGTCTGGCCGTCGCGCACGACGGTCACCGACCGTTGCACCACGTCGTCGAAATCGAGCGTGAGCTGCCCGTCCTTCTCCGGCGTCAGCAGCTTGAGCAGGTTCACCAGGTTGGTGCCGTACAGCTGCGACGCTTGTGCGGGCAGGCGGCCGGCCAGGTCGGTGTAGCCGATGATCGTCACGCCGTTGTCGGTGACGATGGCCTGGTCCTTGACGGTGCCCTCGACGTTGCCGCCGTTGGCCGCGGCCATGTCGACGATCACGCTGCCCGGCTTCATCGACGCGACCATCTCGGCGGTGATGATCCGGGGCGCGGGCTTACCGGGGATCAGCGCGGTGGTGATGATGATGTCGACGTCCTTGGCGAGCTCGGCATACAACTGCGCCTCGCGAGCCTTGTAGTCCTCGCCCATCTCCTTGGCGTAGCCGGTGGCCGACACCTCGGCTGCCGCCGGGTCGACCGACACGTACTCCCCGCCCAGCGAGGCGACCTGGTCGGCGACCTCGGGACGCGGGTCGGTGGCCTTCACGATCGCGCCCAGGCTGCCCGCGGCGCCGATCGCCGCGAGCCCGGCCACGCCGGCGCCGACGACGAGCACTTTGGCCGGCGGAACCTTGCCCGCCGCGGTCACCTGGCCGGTGAAGAAGCGGCCGAACGTGTGGGCGGCCTCGACCACGGCGCGGTAGCCGGCGATGTTGGCCATCGACGACAAGACGTCCAACGACTGCGCCCGGGAGATACGCGGCACCGCGTCCATGGCCAGCACCGTGATCGGGCGCGTCGACAGCTTCTCGACCAGTTCGGGCTTGAGCGCGGGCGAGATCAGGCCGACGAGCGTCGCACCGTCGCGCAGACTCTTGATCTCACTGTCGTCGGGCGCATTCACCTTCAGCACGACATCGGAGGCCCAGGTCTGATCGGACGTGCCGATGTCGGCGCCGGCGTCGACGTAGGCGCCGTCGGCGAAACTGGAGGCTGCCCCTGCGCCGGATTCGACGACGACCGTGTAGCCGAGCTTGATGAGTTGGCCGACGGTCTGTGGGGTGGCGGCGACGCGTGTCTCACCAGGCAGAGACTCGCGGGGTATCCCGATGATCATCGATTTTCGGTCCGATCTAGTTGGTTGGGCATTGAAGAGTCTTGCATCTGGTTCGCGATATTGCGCGTGCCCCCTAGGGCGGTAAGCGACGCGCTTACCAACTGAATCGCTACAGCCAGTCGCGCCGTTTGAACATGACGTACAGCAGGATGACCAGTACGACGATCAACGCTGAACTGGCGATGAAGCCCGCCACGGTGTTGATTCCGGGATAGGTGACGTTCTGGCCGTAGAAACCGGTGATGGCCGTTGGCACCGCGATGATCGCGGCCCAGCCGGTGAGCTTTTTCATCACGGTGTTCAACCGGGCATCCTGCAGCGACAGGTTGGTCTCGAACACCGTCGTGACCATGTCGCGCAGGGATTCGGTCCACTCGGACGCGCGCAGCACGTGGTCGTACAGATCGGCATAAAGCGGGTCGAGTTCGGGCGACATCTTGGCGTCCAGCCGCCGGTGCTGGATGGTGCTGACCACCTCGCGCATCGGCAGCACCACCCGGCGCAGCTCGACGAGGTCCTTGCGCAACCGGAACGTGCGCCGCTGCAGCCCGTGCTTGGGACCGCCGTCGGCGAACAGTTCGTCCTCGAGCGATTCGATCGCGTCGTCGAGGGCCTGGACGGCTTCGAAATGCCCGTCCACGACGACATCGAGCAGGCCGTGCAGGAGCGCGCCGACGCCGTAGCGCTGCCCTCCGAGCTCGTCGAACCGCCGTGACACCTCACCGATGTCGAACTCGGTGGCCGAAGCCTCGACGCTCGGTAGCCGGACGGTGATGAGCCCGCGCGGTAGCACGAAGGCCGAGATGCGGTGTTTGACGAGAGCCGACACCGCGTCGCCGTTCGGTACGCGCGTCTCGACGGCGTACACCGTGAAGAACGTATGTGTGTGGTACACAGACGCTTTCGTGCGCTCGTTCGGGGCGATGGCATCCTCGACGGCCCAGACATTGAGTCCGAGCTCGTCGGCCAGACCGCGCAGCGTGTCGTGGTCAGGGTCGTAGATGTCGGCCCACAGCAGGGTGTCGTCGTCGGCGAGGCAGTCCGAGATCGCCGAGAAGCTGAAGTGTTCGTCGTCGGGTTCACCGGCTCGCCAGATCCGGCCCTGCACCTGCGTCATCCGACCGTCACCATGGGCAGAAGGTAGGTGCGGACATAGTCGCGGGTGTCCTCGATCGTCGCGAGCTTGATCCTCGTGTGCGGTGTGACGATGAACGACAACGTGAGCCGCGTGTGCAACTCGGCGACGGTGCGGATGTGACGCTCCTGTTCGGGCGTCGTCTCGGCCGTCCCGTAGAGGTCGGTGCGCAGCTGCGCGGCCGAATAGTCGGTCGCGAAGTCGATGATCGCGCCTGCGTCGATGGTCAGGCTCGGCAGGATGGTCTCGGGTTCGGTGCGCAGTAGTTTCTTGAGCAGCGCGTGCTCGCGCAGGAACGTCACCGTGAACACCGTGCCGTAGACCAGGCGGTCCTCCAGAGTTTCGGCGTGCGCGCGGGCCTGTGCGCTGCCGTCGAGGTAGCGCCGCGCTTCCGACAGCACGAGCGCGTCGATCAGGGCGTCTTTGGTGGGGAAGCGCCGGTAGAGCGTTGCCCGGCCGACGCCGCTGCGCTTGGCGACGTCCTCCATCGTGGTGCGCCGGATACCGACGAGTTCGGCCTGTTCGAGCGTCGCGCTCAAGATGCGGGTGCTGATCGCGTCGGGCTCACGTACGCGCGCCAGGACGTCGGGGTCGGGTTCGGCGAGCCGCCGCACGAAGTCCGCTGTTCGTGTCGATGTCACCGAACTCCTCCTTGCCTGCCCGTGCCGTCCGCCGTAGCCTAACCATCGAAACAAGCGAGACGATGATCGTCTAACTGTCTCACACGTCTCACACGTCTCATCGTAATGAGCGTCGCGACAAGGGGAGGTCTCATGGACATCGGATTGTGGGCACGGTGGCTGGCGTTGCACGCCGTACCGAAGTCCTTCATGACCGTCCAGGCGTGGCGGGGAAACCCCATGGCCCGGCTGATCGTCAATCACGGCCGGGGCAATGACCCCTATCCGGTGATGGAAGACGTCAGGTCGCGGGGCCGGCTGATCCGCACACCCTTCGTCTGGGTCACCGCTGACCACGCACTGTGCCGGGAGATCCTGCGCGACAAGCGGTTCGGCGTGACGCCGCCGACCGGTATGGAGATGCCGCGCGCACTGCGGATGCTGCTGGACCGTACCGACCCGGGTGTCGCCAACCCGGTCGAGCCGCCCGCGATGGTCATCGTCGATCCGCCCGACCACACCCGTTACCGGCAATTGGTGGCGCAGAGTTTCACCCCACGTGCGATCGAGACACTCGACACCCGGGTGGCCGCGGTGACGTCCCAACTGATCGACCAACTCGCCGCGAACCCGCGGCCCGATCTGATCGCCGACTACGCCGCGGCGCTTCCCGTCGCGATGATCGCCGAAATCCTCGGCCTGCCCACCGAAACCCATGCCCGGCTGCTGGAGTGGGGACACCACGGTGCACCGTTGCTGGACATCGGAATCCGGTGGAGCACTTATCGCCGGGCCATAGCCGGGCTTCGCGGGATCGACACCTACCTGAACGAGCACTTCCGTCAGGTGCGCGCCGGCGCCCCCAGCGACAACCCGTTCAGCCGGATGGCGGCGGACCACACGCTCACCGACCGCGAACTCACCGCGAACGCCGCACTGCTCATCGGGGCCGGCTTCGAAACCACGGTCAACCTCATCGGCAACGGCATCGTCCTGTTGTTGCGCCATCCCGACCAGCTCGTGCTCTTGCGCGACAACCCCGAACTGTGGCCCGCGGCCGTCGACGAGATCCTGCGCATCGACAGTCCCGTGCAGATGACGGCCCGCACCGCGCAGTCCGACATCGAAATCGGCGGGCAGCGGCTGAGGGCCGGCGACATGGTCGCCGTCCTGCTCGGCGGTGCCAATCGCGACCCCGCGGTGTTCGACGATCCGGCACGCTTCGACGTCACGCGCCCCAACGTCCGCGACCACCTGGCCTTCGCGTCCGGAATCCATGCCTGTCTCGGAGCCGCCTTGGCCCGCATCGAAGGGACGACCGCGCTGCGTGTGCTATTCGAGGCCTATCCGGACCTGCATCTCACCGAGACGCCCGAACGGCGCGGCCTCGTGAACCTGCACGGATACCTCCGGCTGCCCGCCCATCTGGGCACTGCCCGCGTCGAGGCCGCCGAACTGTTTCGCTGAGCTAGGTACGCTCGGTGAGCATGACGGACTCTCCGCTCGACGGACTGCTGGCCCGCGCGGGCGGCGTTCGCGGCCTGGTCTATTCGGGATTGCCCGTGACGACGTTCGCGCTGACTTCGGCAGTGTTCGGACGCATCCCGGCGACCATCGCGGCCTTGACAACAGCCGCGCTCGTGCTCGGGTGGCAGCTGTTTCGTCGGGAGTCCACTCGGCCGGCGCTGTGGGGGTTCGCCGGTGTGGCGGTGTGCGCGGGGCTCGCGCTGGTCACCGGCCAGGCCAAGGACTTCTATCTGCCCGGCATCTGGATGTACTTCCTGACGGCGACGCTGTTCACCGTGTCGATCGTCGTCAGGCGTCCGCTCGTCGGCGTCGTCTGGGCTTGGGTCACCGGGCGCGACGGCACCTGGCGACGAATTCCCCGCGTACGGCTGGCATTTGACGTGGTGACCGCCGTGATGGCGACCGTGTCCTGGTCGCGGTTCCTGGTCCAGTACTACCTCTACGACACCGACCAGGAGAGCCTGCTCGCGATCGCCCGGATCGCGATGGGATGGCCGCTGTTCCTGGTGACCACCGCAGCGATCCTGCTGGTCGTCCGGTACGCGATCCGGACGCTGCCGCAGTCCGCGACATAAAACTCACCGCGATTCCAGACCTTCATCCCGGTCCCCGCCGCCGGTACTAATACGCGGGTGAACACGACGCAGTCCGCCGACTCCTGCTGTCGCTGAAGCCGAACCGCCAACGTCGCTTCAGCAACAGAAAGTCGGCCGTCCGTGTCTGTCTTCGTCGATATCGTCCCCAGTGAGTCGCATACCGACTCGCGACCTGCCGCCACGCCCGCTAGGTGGCGCACGTTGCTCACGAAAGCCGTGTTGCCGTTGCTCTCGGTGGTCGTGTTCTTCGTGGTGTGGCAGCTCGTCGCGCTGGCCGGCATCTGGAATCAGACCTTCGTGCCGTACCCCAGCATGGTGTGGCGCGCGTTTCTCGACGTGTCGACAACTCATGACGGCGTTCGCGGCTACGGCGGCTACCTGTTGGTCGAGCACCTCTACATGACGCTGCGCCGCGTGTTGGCCGGTGTGGTCATCGGCGTGGTCGCGGGGGTGCTGCTCGGCCTGCTCATGGGCTCGGTCGGTTGGCTGCGCAGCGTGCTGGAGCCGTGGCTGACGTTCCTGCGTGCCCTGCCACCGCTGGCGTACTTCTTCTTGCTCGTCATCTGGCTCGGTATCGACGAGGCCCCGAAGATCACGCTGCTGGCCCTGGCCGCGCTTCCGCCGGCCGCCGTCGCCACGACTGCGGCCGTCGTCGCCGCACCGGTCGGGTTGCAGGAAGCGGCGCGCGCCCTCGGCGCCTCGCGCGCTCAGGTGATCCGCGACGTGGTGGTGCCGTCCGCCCTGCCCGAAACCTTCACCGGCATCCGGTTGGCGGTCGGCATGGCGTACTCGTCGGTGGTCGCCGCCGAACTGTTCAACGGCATTCCCGGCATCGGCGGATTGGTAAAGGACGCAAGCAATTACAACAACACGCCGGTCGTGCTGGTCGGCATCTTCGCCATCGGGATCTCGGGCCTGGTGATCGATGGAGCCCTACGTGCCGTGGAGCGGCGCGCTGTCCCATGGAGAGGAAAGATATGAACCTGAAGGCACTTCTGGCGACGGCGGCCGCCGCGATGCTGACGCTGGCGGGCTGCGCGGTCGACAACTCCGGAAACGACTCGCAGAAGCCGACGATTCGCCTTGGCTACCAGTCCTTTCCGAGCGGCGACCTGATCGTCAAGAACAACAGGTGGCTCGAAGAGGCGCTGCCCGATTACAACATCAAGTGGACCAAGTTCGACTCCGGTGCCGACGTCAACACGGCGTTCATCGCCAAGGAACTGGACTTCGGTGCACTGGGGTCCAGTCCCGTCGCCCGCGGGTTGTCGGCGCCGCTCAACATTCCGTACAAGGTCGCGTTCGTCCTCGACGTGGCCGGTGACAACGAAGCGCTGGTGGCACGCAACGACAGCGGCATCAACACCATCGCCGATCTGCGGGGCAAGCGCGTCGCGACACCGTTCGCGTCGACCGCGCACTACAGCCTGCTCGCCGCGTTGGCGCAGAACGGCTTGTCGCCCAGCGATGTTCAGCTCATCGACCTCCAGCCGCAGGCAATCCTGGCGGCCTGGGACCGCGGTGACATCGCCGCCGCCTACACCTGGCTGCCGACGCTGGACCAGCTGCGCAAGACCGGCAAGGACCTGATCACCAGCAGGCAGCTCGCCAAGGACGGCAAGCCGACCCTTGACCTGGGTGTCGTCTCCGACGAGTTCGCCGCGGCGCATCCTGATGTGGTCGACACCTGGCGTGAGCAGGAGGCCCGCGCGCTCGACGTCATCAAGAACGACCCAGCCGCCGCGGCCAAGGCCATCGCGGCGGAGATCGGCCTGCCTCCGCAAGAGGTCGAGGGACAACTCAAACAGGGCGTGTACCTGACGCCGGCCGAGGTGGCGTCCGAGCAGTGGCTCGGGTCGGAGGGTGCGCCGGGCAACATCTCCGCCAACCTGCAGAGCGCATCGCAGTTCCTGGCCGACCAGAAGCAGATTCCGGCAGCGGCACCGCTGCCGACATTCCAGGACGCGATCTATACGAAGGGATTGCCGGGTGCCATCACCAAACAGTGATGCCGGCGGCGCGCTGCGGATCCGCAACGTCGCGCACCGGTACGGCCGCGGCGCCAGTGAAGTGACCGCGCTCGGGCCGGTGAACCTCGAAGTCGAGCCGGGGGCGTTCTTGGTCCTCGTCGGCGCGTCGGGGTGCGGCAAGAGCACGTTGCTGCGATTGATCGCCGGTTTCGAAACCCCGTCCGAGGGTGAGGTTCAGGTCGCGGGTACGCAACCGACGCCGGGCGTCACATCCGGCGTGGTGTTCCAGCAGCCGCGGCTGTTCCCGTGGCGCACCGTGGGCGGCAACATCGAACTCGCGCTCAAGTACGCGAAGGTGCCGCGCGAGCGGCGAGCCGAACGACGTGACCAGCTTCTCGAGCGCGTGGGGCTGGAAGGCACTGCGCGCCGCAAGATCTGGGAGATCAGCGGTGGCCAGCAGCAGCGCGTGGCGATCGCGCGGGCGCTGGCCGCCGAGACCCCGCTGTTCCTGCTCGATGAGCCGTTCGCGGCCCTCGATGCGCTCACGCGTGAGCGGCTGCAGGAGGATGTCCGTCAGGTGAGCGCGGAATCCGGGCGCACAACGGTTTTCGTCACCCACAGCGCCGACGAGGCGGCGTTTCTCGGATCCCGGATCGTGGTGCTGACCCGGCGCCCCGGCAAGGTCGCCCTCGATCTGCCGGTCGACCTGCCCCGCACCGGCGTCGACCCGCACGAGCTGCGGCGCTCACCCGAATACCTCAGGCTTCGGGCTGAGGTGGGGGAGGCGGTGAAGGCAGCCGCGGCGTAGCCGCGAATCAGGCCAGGGCGGCCTCAGTCGAGGACGACGACCATTTTTCCGCCGGCCTCGCCCGCTTCCATGACGCGGTGAGCCTCGCGGATCTCGTCGAACGAGAACACGCGCGACGGTGCCGCCTCCAGCCGGCCGTCGGCGACCTGGCGGGCGATGTCACCCAACGGCACGTCGGACAACGGGAAGCCGGGAGAGCCGAACACGAAGCTGCCGAAGAAGCTGAGGTTCACGCCGCTGGCCATCCGAAGCAGCGGGTTAAAGTCGGGTATGGGATCGAGTCCGCCCAACCACCCTGCGAGGCATGCGGTTCCGCCCCGCCGCAGCATGTCCAGCGAGTCGAGGATCGTGCTGTTGCCGACGAGATCGAGTACAGCGTCGATCTCGCCCGATTCGGCGATGTGAGCGCTGAGATCCGGCACCTCCTTCTCGGCGCGCGCGGCGCCGAGGTTTTCGAGCAGGGCGAACCGATCAGGGTTGCGCGTGGTGGCGATGACGTGGGCACCGGCGCCGACGGCGAGCTTGACCGCGGCCTGCCCGAACGACGAGGTTGCCCCCCGGACTACCAGCGTCTGCCCTGATCGAAGATCGATGTTGCGAAACAGACAGGTCCAAGCGGTTGCGTAGGTTTCGGGCAACGCGGCGAGCGCCGCCCACGGCAGGTCGGGCTCGATGAGTGCCACGTTGGCTACTCGGACCCTGGTGTACTCGGCGTAGCTGCCGTTGATGGTGCGGCCCAATCCGCCCATGAGTGCGGCAACCTTCGCGCCGACGGGGAACTCGCCGCCCGGGCACGAGTCGACGATGCCGACGCATTCGATACCGCTGACCTTGGCCGCCTCGGCCCATTCACCGCGCCGCATGTGCATCTCGGCGTGGTTGATACCGAAACCCTTGATATGGATGACGACTTCGCCCGCCTTCGGTTCGGGCTTCGGGATGTCGGTATAGACCAGGCGGTCGAGGCCGCCGAAGCCGTCCAGGACAATGGCACGCATGGCTGATGTGCCGGTCATGACTGACCCTCCAGAATTGCGTTGAGCTGTAACAGATCTGTGGCCACCACGGTCGGTTGCGCTACCCCGGGTGCAGGTAACGGCGCGTTGCCCGGCCGGGTGATCAGGGCCCCGCTGAAGCCGGCCGCCTGTGCGCCGAGGGTGTCCCACATGTGCGCGGCCACCATCATGCAGCTTGACGGTGCGACACCCAGAGCGTTGGCCGCGCTGGTGTACAACACCGTCGACGGCTTGTAGACGCGGTGTTCGTCGACACTGAACTGATGCTCGAAGAAGCCGGCCAAGCCGGCGTGCTCCAACGGTGTCGGGCCGTAATGATGCGGTGAATTGGTCAGCGTCGCGAGGCGAAACCCGTTGTCACGGAGGCGCTGGAGACCCTCGGCGACGTCGGGATGGGCCGGCATGGTGCGCATGCCGTCGGCAAGACCACGCAGATCGTCGTCGTCGATGGCGACGCCGCGAATGTCGGCGGTCATGCGCAGCACTGCTTGCCCGAGTGAGAAGAAATCTGTGTAACCACCAGACAACGTGACGGCCATCGAGTACATGACCAACTGGCCGAACCATTCGCGCAGCACTGCGGGGTCGCCGAAGACCCGGTCGAAATGTGGCTGCAGCGAATCGATGTCGATGAGTGTCTCGTTCACATCGAACACCAGCACCTCGGGCTTCATCGGACGCGCCGCTGCAGGAACGCGTCGATCAGGTCGGCGACTTCCTCGACGTGCGTCTCCAGCAGAAAGTGTCCGCCGTCGAGCAGGTGGATCTCGGCGTCGACCGCATCCTTGCCGAACGCCCGCGCACCGTCGGGCCCGAAGATCGGATCGCCCTGTCCCCAGACCGCGAGGACGGGAACCTTGCTGGTGCGCAGGTATTCGTGCAGTGCCGGGTACAGCGGGGCGTTGGTCGCGTAGTCACGGAACAGCTTGAGCTGAACTTCGTCGTTGCCGGGGCGGGCAAGCTGCGCGGCGTCGTGGGTCCAGGTGTCCGGGCTGACGAGGGTCTCGTCCGAAACCCCGGTCAGGTATTGCCATTTGATGCCATCGACATCGAGGGCGGTGCGGACGCCGGCCTCGGTCTGCGGCGTCTGCTCGCGCTGGTAGTCCCACACGACGGTCCAGAAACTCTCGACGAAGCCTTCGTCGTAGCCGTTGCCGTTCTGCGTCACGATCGCGGTGATGGCTTGCGGCCGGCGCAGCGCGAGCCGCCAGCCGATGGGAGCGCCGTAGTCCTGGACGTAGATCGCGTAGCGGCTGACACCCAACTGATCGAGCAGGCCCTCGGTGAGATCGGCGAGCGCGTCGAAGGTGTAGTCGAACTCGCTGACCGTCGGGGCGTCGGAGTGTCCGAAGCCCAGGTGGTCGGGGGCGATGACGTGGTAGCGCTCAGCCAGCCGCGGGATGAGATCGCGGAACATGAACGAGCTGGTGGGAAATCCGTGGAGCAGCACGATCGCGGGGGCGTCGGGGGAGCCGGCTTCGCGGTAGTGCAGGCGCTGTCCGTCGACGGTGGCGTACCGGTGATGCACGGTCATGTCTAACTCCTTTGGTTGTTTTTACTGGTTAGCGATATTCAACGCCGACCCCGGGTAACCTGTCAATAGGAATTTGGAGGTTAGATATGGATCTGGTGGCGGTGCGCCCGGAGGACGAGACGCTGCTGCTCGATCTCCTCAACACCACGCCGGTGATGGAGGGTGTGCAGCACGACCTGCTCGACGAGCCGAAAACGGCTGCTGCCTGGTTGAGAGATCACGGCCTGACGCACATCGAGTTGGCGGACCTCATCTCGGCCCGCAATGTTCTTCAGGCCGTGGTGCGCGGTACGCAGTCGCCGCGGGCACTGAAGCCGTTTCTCACCGCGGTCGCACTGCAACCGACGATGACGGCTGACGGGGTGACGTGGGAACTGGCGGCCGGCGGCGTCGCACCGGGCGCTGTGCGCGCGGTACTGGCCTGGGACGCGTTGCGAATCAACAGCCCGGGTCGGTTACGGCCGTGCGCGAACGACGAATGCAGGCTGTTTCTGATCGACCGAAGCAAGCCGAACACCGCACGATGGTGTTCGATGGCGATTTGCGGAAATCGCATGAAGGCGCGCAGGCACTACCAGCGCGCCAAGACGACAGAGCCGGATCAGACCGGCGGATAGGCTGGTGGCGGGTAGACACCGCGCAGAGCCCACGGCAGCCACGAGAAGAAGAAATCGCCCTCGTCGCTGATGTCGTAGTCAGGATTCGGATCCATTCCGGCAGTCTAGACCGACTGGGCAAGATCAGAACAGGGATTGCCTACACTGTTCAACCAGCCAGTTGATTGATAGCCCCGGCATGGCCGGGCGAGGCCGATAGTGAGTGTCCTATGTCATCCGATGCAGACGCCGGTCGGGGCCGCACCGCGGCCGCGAACAACGGAACGTCCCGACGCGACGAACTGCTGACCGTCGCCGCCAAGTTGTTCGCCGCGCGCGGCTACCACGGCACCCGGATGGACGACGTCGCAGAAGCCGTCGGCCTGAACAAGGCCACCGTCTATCACTACTACTCCAGTAAGTCGTTGATCCTCTACGACATCTACAAGAGCGCCGCGGACTTCACGGTCGAAGCACTGCACGACGATCCGACGGCGACCGCCCGCGAGACGATCTACCACTTCACCCGCCGGTTGTTGGTCGGCATCGCCAACGACCTGGAGCGCGCCGCGGTGTACTTCCAGGAAGGCCCCTACATCGCCGAGTGGTTCACCGAGGAACAGGTCGCCTACATCCGCCGCGCCGAGACCACGGTCTACGAGCACGTACGTGACGTGATCGACCGCGGCATCGCCAGCGGCGAGTTCCACGACTGCGATTCGCACGTCCTGGCACTGGGCTACATCGGGATGACCCTGGGCGCCTACCGCTGGCTGCGGCCGCACGGCAGGCGGACCGCCGAGGAGATCGCCGTCGAGTTCAGCACCGCACTGTTGCGCGGGCTGATCCGCGACGAAGCCGTCCGTACGGACTCGCCGCTCGGCATCGACATCGAGACCGGGCAGCGTTCGTGAGCGATCTGTTCCGCCTCGACGGCAAGGTCGCGGTGGTCACCGGCGGCGGCCGCGGCATCGGGCTCATGATGGCCCGTGGGCTGCTGCAGGCCGGTGCGAGTGTCTACCTGTCGGGCCGCAAGGAGGCCGAACTCGATGCCGCCGTGACCGAACTTTCGCCGCTCGGCCGCGTCGCCGCGGTGCCTGCCGATCTCGGGACCGCCGAAGGGGTCGCCGCGTTGACCGCGGCGGTCACCGGGCGCGAGGACGCGATCCACGCGTTGTTCAACAACGCCGGTGCCGCGTGGGGCGCACCCTATGACGAGTTCCCGGAGTCCGGCTTCGACAAGGTCTACAACGTCAACGTCAAAGGCGTCTTCCTGCTCACGCGGGCGCTCACGCCGCTGCTGAATGCCGGTGCGACCGAAGACGATCCGGCCCGGGTGATCAACACCGGCAGCATCGACGGCATCGTCGCGCCCGAGCGGGGACGCGACAACTTCTCCTACAGCGCCAGCAAGGCCGCGGTGCACATGCTGACCCGTCACCTGGCCGGCGAGCTCGCCCCGAGAATCCTCGTGAACGCGATCGCGCCGGGCCTGTTCGAGTCGCGTATGACGAAGGAGCTGCTGCGGGCCGGCTCAGACGCGGTCGGGTCGGCATTGCCGCTCGGGCGCATCGGCAAGCCGGACGACATCGCGGGCATCGCGGTGTTTCTCGCGAGCCGGGCCAGCACCTACATCACCGGTGCGGTGATCCCGGTCGACGGCGGCGTCAGCACCATTCGCTGAATTCCTAGCCGAGGGCGATGAGGTCGTCGAGGTGTTCGGCTGACCGCTGCACCAGTTGCAGCACCTGCTGCAGCAGCGGTGTGAGACCGCGGCGCGCCCAGATCGCGTGGAGTTCGACGGGACGCGACGGATCGCTTTCGGGATGCCCGCCGCCGACGTCGACCAACGGTTTGTAGACCACGCCGTCGACGTGCAGCGCCGTCGCGCTCGCCGGCACGAGCGCAACTCCCTCACCGGCCGCCACGAGCAGTACCGCGGTGAGGATCTGCTGCACGCGCTGCTTGATCCGCGGATGTCCGTTGAACAGGAAGCGGACCGTCAACTCGTGGAAGTACCTGGCCTGCACCGGGTGGTAGCTGATCACCGGCAGCCCGTCGAAGTCCTCGGGACCGAGCGGCCCCGTCGCACCGGCCAGCGGGTGGTTCATCGGCACGACCGCGCGCAGCGGCTCGCGCGCGACGACGATCGACGACAGCGCCGCGGTGTCGAACGGCGGGCGGGCCAACCCGAGATCGAGCTCGCCGCGCCGGATGCCGTCGACCTGCGCGCCCGTCACGCGCTCGTGCAACACGACCTCGATGTCGGGAAGCTCGCTTCCGAGCAGACCCAGCAGCGGGCCCAGGATGCCGATCGCCGACACCGCGGTGAAGCCCAGGTGCACGGTGCCCGCCGAACCGCGCTCCACCCGTTGCGCCTGTTCGGTCGCGGCGTCGAGGGTGTTGAGCATCCGGTAGCAATCCTCGAGGAAGGCCGCCCCGGCCGGCGTCAGCAGGACACGCCGGTTGTCGCGGTCCAGCAAAACCGCCCCGACCGAACGCTCAAGCTTCTGAATCTGCCGGCTCAGCGGCGGCTGGCTCATCGCGAGCCGGTCGGCGGCCCGGCCGAAGTGCAGCTCCTCGGCAACCGCGATGAAGCAACGCACCTGGTCCAGCGTGATCGCCATGCATTGAAGGTATCAAGCGATGCTAAAAGAGGCTTGGACAGGTATCGTCCACGCTCCTTAACGTGTAGTGATGGCCGCCACATGACGGGCGTATTGCGCAGCACTTCACATCCCCCACAGGAGTACACGTAATGGCGATCTCAACCGCTCGCTCACGACCCGGGCGCACCCGCACCATCCTTGCCGCGGCGGCAGCCGCGGGTCTCGCCCTCACCGCGTGTGGCGGAGTCGAGACCACAACCGGCGGTGGCGGATCCGACGCAGGATGGCCCTCGGGCAGCGTCGAGATGTACGTCGGCGCATCGGCCGGCGGATCGAGCGATCTCATCAGCCGCGCGGTGTCGAAGGGCCTGTCCGACGATCTCGGAGCCTCGTTCCCGGTCATCAACCGCGAAGGCGCCAACGGCGCGCTCGCGGCCGCCGAGGTCGCGAAGGCTCCGGCGGACGGTTCGGTGATCGCGATCCAGAACGCGTCGCTGTTCACCATCACCCCGCTGGCTGTCAGCCCCGACGAGGTCACCAACCTCGACGACTTCGACGTCGTCTACGGCGTCTCCCGAGACGACTACGTACTCGTCACCAATCCGGCGAGCGGATTCAAGACGCTCGAGGACATCAAGAACGCCAACCGCCTCGTGAAATACGGCACCACCGGCGTCGGCACCGGCGCGCAGCTCTCGGCGGCCCTGCTGTTCAAGACCAGCGGCGTGGATTCCCAGGCGGTTCCGTTCGACGGCGGCGCCCCCGCGCTGGCCGCGGTGCTGGGCAACCAGGTCGACGTCGCGTCGATCCAGGTGGGCGAGGCGATCGAGAACATCCAGTCGGGCAAGCTGACACCGCTCGCGGTCTTCGGCCCCGACCGCATCGACTATCTGCCCGAGGTCCCGACGGCCAAAGAGCAGGGGCTCGACGTCGAGGTCACGCAGTATCGGTTCATGACGGTGCCGAAGGGCACGCCGCAGGAAGTCAAGGACAAGCTCATCGAAGGCTTGAAGGCGACCTATGCGACCGACGAGTACAAGAAGTTCAACGAGCAGAACAGCCTCACGCCCATGGAGATCTCCGGTGACGAGGTGACCGCACAACTCAACAAGGACAAGCAGCGCTACGCGGATCTGGTCGCCCAGTACGGCATCAACCTGCGGGACGAGGGCTGATGACCGCCGTGCAAGAACCGCACGCCCGCGACGTCCTCGCCGAGATCGAAGCCGAGGTCGCCCACGAACTGGAGGACGAGCGCCCGGCCGCAGGCGGGACCGCCTACCAGGTGATCGGGGCACTGGCCGGCCTGGCGATCGGTGTCGTCGGTGCGGTGCTGGCCTACGGGTACGGGCTCGGCTCGCTGGCCGAGCCGGGCCCTGGCCTGTGGCCATTCGTCGTCAGCGTCGTGATCGCGCTGCTGTCGGTGCTGCTGCTCGTTGTCGGCCGTGGACTGACCGACAGCGAAAAATTCACCCGCAGCAGCCTTTTGGCGGTCGCCGGGGGTGTGACGTTCGTGGCGTTCGGCCTGCTGATGCCGTTGATCGGGTTCGAGATCCCGGCCGTGCTGCTGTGCGTGATCTGGCTGCGGTTCCTGGGCGGCGAGAGCTGGCGCAGCACGATCGTGGTCAGCGTTGTCACGACCGCGGTGTTCTACTTCCTGTTCCTCTACGGCCTGCGGATCCCGCTGCCACATCTGATCGCCTTCTGACGCCATGGATTTCAGCGCATTCCTGGACGGCTTCGCACTCGTCGCGGAGCCGCACAACCTGCTCTACTGCCTGATCGGCGTACTGATCGGCATGATCATCGGCGTGCTGCCCGGTCTCGGCCCGGCCGCCACCATCGCGATCCTGCTGCCCATCACCTACACGATCGATCCGGTGTCGGCCATCATCATGCTGGCAGGCATCTATTACGGAGCGCAGTACGGCGGCACGATCACCTCGGTGCTGTTGCGGCTACCGGGTGAAGCATCGTCGGTCGTCACGGTTTTCGATGGTTTCGCCCTCGCCAAACAAGGCAAGGCCGGCACAGCGCTCGGCATCGCGGCGATCGGTTCCTTTGTCGGCGCGACGATTTCGATCATCGGTCTGACCCTGCTCGCCCCGGTGGTGGCCAGCGTCGCCCTCGATTTCGGGCCGCCCGAGTACGCCGCGCTGGCGCTGCTCGGTGTGCTGCTGGTCGCCACGATCGGCAGCGGCAACAAGCTCAAGGCGTTGATCGCCGGCGCGGTGGGCCTGCTGCTGGCGACCGTGGGGCGCGACAGTTTCAGCGGCGCATCCCGATTCACGTTCGACAGTCTGCAACTCGCCGACGGCATCGACTTCGTGGTCGTGGCGATGGGTCTGTTCGGCGTCGGCGAGATCCTCTACAACCTCGAGCAGCGGCACGGCAAGCCGCACGTCCCGGCCAAGGTCGGCAACGTCTGGCCGTCCCGCAAGGACCTCAAGCAGTCGTCGGGTGCCATCGGCCGTGGTTCGATCATCGGCTTCGTGCTCGGCGTGCTGCCCGGCGGCGGAGCCACGCTGTCGTCGATCGTCGCCTACGCCACCGAGAAGAAGCGGTCGAAGACGCCGGAACGGTTCGGGCGCGGGGCCGTTGAGGGCGTGGCCGCGCCGGAGACGGCCAACAACGCGGCGGCGACGTCGTCGTTCATCCCGCTGCTGACGATCGGCCTGCCCGCCAACGCGTCGATGGCGATGCTGTTCGGCGCGCTGTTGATCCTCGGCATCTCACCCGGCCCGCAACTCGTCGACGAGCACCCCGACGTGTTCTGGGGCGTCATCAACTCGATGTACATCGGCAACCTGCTGCTACTCCTGCTCAGCATTCCGCTGGTCGGCATCTTCGTGAAGATCCTGCGGGTCCGCCCCGCCATCCTGGCGCCGATCACCGCGCTGATCACGATCCTGGGCGTGTACACGATCAACAACTCGGTCTTCGACATCTTCCTGATGATCGTGTTCGGTGTCATCGGCTACCTGATGAAGAAGTTCGGGTTCGATCCCGGCTCGATGGTGCTGGCATTCGTGCTGGGCACCATCATCGAGTCGAGTACGCGCCGTTCGCTGTTGATCTTCGACGGCGACCCGACCGGCTTTGTGACGCGGCCGATCTCGGGTGCGATCCTGGCGATCTTCGTCGTGGTGGCGCTGCTGCCGGTCTTCCGGCAGGTGCACAGGCGCCGCTCAGAGCCGGCCGGCGTCGAGCCGCCGACGAGTGTTACCAAGGTGTAGGCGCATGGCGGCCCGGGCCAGATCCGGGTCGCCTGCGATCACCGCGGCCGCGACCTCGCCGTGCTCCCGCCGGACGCGTTCGGCGTGCGCGGCATCGGTGATGGAGTGCGTATCGCCGAGCCGGGTGCGCGGAAGCATGATCATCATCGGACCCAGCGAATCCAGCAGGTCGAGATAGAAACGGTTACCGCTGACCGCCGCCACCGCCCGGTGAAAGCGGAAGTCGGCCTCGACGGCATCCTCCGGGGCCGCGTCGACGAATTCGGCGAGCGCGGCCCGGACGGCTTCGCCGCCCTGGTGATCGATGCGGGCGGCCGCCAGAGCGGCCGCCTCACATTCGATGCCGAGCCGGAAGTCGATCATGTCGAGTACATCGTGATGGGTCCGGATGGCTGCCGACTCCACCGTGAACGACGTCGGCTCCGGCACCGCGAGCACGAATGACCCACGGCCCTGGAATGTTTCGACCAGACCTTCGGCGCGAAGCCGCGTCACGGCCTCGCGCACCACGGTCCGCGAAACCCCGAACTCCTCGATCAGTTCGGCTTCCGAAGGCAGTTTCTGCCCGGGCGGGAGGTCGCCGGCGAAGATCTTGTCCTTCAGACCGGCGACCACCCGTTGCGATGCGCTCACGAGCCGAATTCTGCCCGCTCTTTGGTGAGCGCCCGCATCTGGTCACTGAGCGTGAAGCCCAGGCCGGCCCGCTCGGGCAGCCACATCCGGCCGTCGCGAATCTCGATGCGCTCGTTGAACAGCGGGTTGAGCCACTCGAAGTGCTCGACCCACGGCTCGGTCGGGTAGGCCGCGGCGAGGTGCAGGTGGATCTCCATCGCGTAGTGCGGGGCCAGCGCGAGCCCGGCGTGCGATGCCAGCGTCGCGAACCGCAGGAACGGCGTGATGCCGCCGATGCGGGGCGCGTCGGGCTGCACGATTCCGCGGTAGCCCGCGTCGATCAGCGCCATGTGCTCGGGCACCGAGGTGAGCATCTCGCCCGTGGCGATGGGGGTGTCGAAGGTGTGGCTGAGATCGGCGTGACCGACGGCGTCCCACGCGTCGAGCGGTTCCTCGATCCAGATCAGGTCGTACTGCTCAAGCTCGCGGCACATCCGCCGGGCCCGCGCGCGGTCCCACTGCTGATTGGCGTCGACCATGAGCGGGTTGTCGCCCAGGTGCTCGCGCAGCGCGGCGACCCGCTCCAGGTCCGTTCTCCAATCCGGTTGCCCGACCTTGATTTTGATGCCGCCGATGCCGGACTCCAGCGACGCGGTGGCCTTGTCCTTGATCTCGTCGACCGAGGCCTGCAGGAAGCCGCCCGAGGTGTTGTAGACCCGGCACGAATCCCGGTGGGCGCCGAGCAGTTTGGCGAGCGGCAGGCCGGCGCGACGGGCCTTGAGATCCCACAGCGCGACGTCGAGCGCGGCGATGGCCTGGGTGGCCACGCCCGACCGGCCGACGGACGCGCCGGCCCACAACAGGGACTGGTAGATGCGGTCGATGTCGGAGGGGTCCTGGCCGATCGCGACCTCGGCGATTTCGGCCAGGTGGGTGTATTGAGCCGGCCCGCCGGCGCGCTTGGAGTAGCTGAACCCCATGCCCTCGTGGCCCTCTTCGGTCGCGACCTCCACGAACAGCAGGACGGTTTCGGTCAGCGGTTTCTGCCTGCCCGTCAGGACCTTGGCGTCGCTGACGGGATTGGGCAGCGGTAAGACGACGTGTGAGAGCGTGAGATGACGAATGCGATCAGACATATGACAAGTCTAGAACTTGTCATATAAGTTGAACAGGGGTCAGCTGAAATCGATGATCTGGCGCACCGCCCGGCCGTCGGCGAGCTCGTCCATGCCCGCGTTGATGTCGTCGAGCGCGATCGACGATGACACCAGGGATTCCACCGGAAGCCGGCCCGCCCGCCATAACTCGACAAAGCGGGGGATGTCGCGCGCCGGCACCGCCGAGCCCAGGTAGCTGCCGATCAGTGACCGGCCCTCGGCGACAAAACCCAACGGCGACAACGAGATTCGGGCATCCGGCCGGGGCAGGCCGACCGTGATGGTGCGCCCACCCGGACCGGTGAGGGCGATCGCGGTCTCCAGCGCGGCGGGATGGCCCGCCGCCTCGATCACCACCTCGGCCTTGAGATCGGCGGCCTGCTCGGGTGTGTAGGTCTCGTGCACGCCGAGTTCGCGTGCCCGCGCCAACTTGTCCGACAACTGGTCGACGCCGACCACCCGCACGTCATCATGCGCGAGCGCGGTCAGGGCCGCCGCCATTCCGACACCGCCGAGACCCACGACCGCCACGGTCTGGCCGGGCTGCGGCTTGCCGACGTTGAGTACCGCACCTCCGCCCGTCAGCACCGCGCAGCCCAACAGTGACGCCACCACCGCGGGGACATCGGCGGGAACGGGCACCACCGAGCGCCGGTCGACGACCGCGTGGGTCGCGAACCCCGAGACTCCCAAGTGGTGAAAGACCCGTTCACCGTTGCGGCTCAGCCGAATATCGCCTTCCATCAACGTGCCCGCACCGTTCGCGACCGAGCCCGGGCCGCACGGGGTCAGCCCGTCGGTTGCGCAGGCCGGACAGTGACCGCACCGCGGCAGGAACGTCATCACGACGCGCTGACCCTCCGGCAGGTCACCGGCTTCGACAATCCCGGCCGCCTCATGACCGAGCAGCATCGGGACGGGCCGCACGCGGTTGCCGTCGACGACCGACAGGTCGGAGTGGCACAGCCCGGCCGCTTCGATGCGGACCAGCAATTCACCCGGGCCGGGCTCGGCCAGGTCGAGTTCGCCCACGCGCAGCGGCCGCGATTCGGCATAGGGGCGGGGCAGGCCGATGGCCTCGAGGACGGCTCCACGGATCTTCATGAGGACCAGCCTGCCCCGACTGCAAGACTTCAGCCATGACGGGTACCGAACTCACTCCTGGCGATTTCCCGCTGCACTGGCCGGTGCTGACCCGGTGGACCGACAACGACATGTTCGGCCACCTCAACAACGCCGTCTACTACGAGTTGTTCGATACGGCGATCAACGGGTGGATCAACACCAACTGCGACATCGATCCGGTCAACGCGCCGTGGCTCGGCGTCGTCGCCGAGTCGGGCTGCCGCTACTTCGCCGAGCTGAAGTTCCCCGACCCCTTGGTCGTCGGGCTGTCGGTGGCCCGCTTGGGCAACAGCAGCGTCACCTATCAATTGGGGTTGTTCGAACCCGACGGGCCGGTCGCCGCGGTCGGGCACTGGGTGCACGTGTACGTCGACCGGACCTCCCGCAGGCCGGTGCCGATTCCCGACGCGATCCGCGCGCTGCTGCAGTCGATATGCTCTGCCGATGCCGCTCGTGAGTAAAACCGTCGAGATCGAGGCCCCGGCCGAGAAGATCATGTCGATCGTCGCCGACTTCGAGGCCTATCCGCAGTGGAACCCCGAGATCAAGGGCTGCTGGATCCTGGCCCGCTACGACGACGGCAGGCCCAGCCAGCTCCGGTTGGACGTCGAGATCCAGGGCCAGTCGGGCGTCTTCATCACCGCGGTGTACTACCCGGGCGAGAACCAGATCTTCACGATGCTGCAGCAAGGCGACCACTTCAAAAAGCAGGAACAGAAGTTCTCGGTGGTTCCGATCGGCGCCACGTCCCTGCTGACGGTCGACCTGGAGGTCGAGACCAAGCTCGCGATTCCCGGGCCGATGGTGAAAAAGGCCATCGGCGACACCCTGGACCATCTGGCCAACAGCCTGATCGCCCGGGTTCAGCAGTTGGCCGGCTGACGCGCCCCTAGTCCCACATCCCGATCTCGTCGAGACGTGCGATCAACCGCTGGGCGCCGTCGGTGAACTGCCCGCCGTTGAGTTCGACGGCTGTGCGGGTGTCGCGCCTGCGCAGCGCGTCGATCAGCCGCCGGTGGCTCTCGACGGCCTCGTGTCCCCAGCGGGGATCGGTCGAGTAGATGAGCGCGGGCAGGTAGCGCGCGACGTGCAATAGGAACCACGCCAGTTTGATGCGGCCGCTCGCGTGGTTGAACGCGCGGTGGAAGGCGAACTCCGCGGCCGAGATCTCCTCGGGATCGTGCCGGTCGACCGCGGCCGCGAGTTCGCCGTTGAGCCGTTCGAGTTCGTCGATCTCGGCGTCGGTGATGCGCTCGGTGGTCGTCGCGGCCAACTCGCGCGCGATCGTCGCCTGCAGCCAGAAGATGTCTTCGACGTCGGTGCGGCTGAGCGGTACGACGACGTGGCCGCGGTGCGGCTCGAGTTGCACCATGCCCTCGCCGCGCAACGTCCGCAGCGCCTCCCGAACCGGGGTGATGCTGACCCCGAGCGCGGCGGCCGTCTCGTCGAGCCGGATGAAGGTGCCCGGCCGCAGCCCGCCGGTCATGATCTCGGCCCGCAGATGCGCGGCCACCTCATCGGAGAGCTGCTCACGGCGCACTCCGCGGCGGCGTTGCACGGCTGCTCTGACAGGCGCGTTCACGTGTTTTCCGGTCGCCTTTCGGTCCGTCTGACAGGGGGTTGTCCCCGAGGCGCCGAGGCCATAATGTGACCGGGGCAACCCAATGTTTGATCAAATATCAACATCGTGCAACCCGATACCCATGGAGTACAGAGCCGTTGACTGCCGCGCCTTCCCTCACCGAGCAGCCGTACCTGGCCCGCCGCCAGAACTGGACGAACCAGCTTGCGCGGCACGCACTGATGCAGCCCGACAAGACCGCGCTGCGGTTCCTCGGGCAGACCACGACGTGGGGTGAACTCGATGACCGGGTGTCCCGGTTGGCCGGGGCGTTGAGCCGCCGCGGCGTCGGATTCGGCGATCGCGTGCTCATCCTGATGCTCAACCGCAACGAGTTCATCGAATCGATGCTCGCCGCCAACAAGCTCGGCGCGATCGCGGTGCCGGTCAACTTCCGCATGACGCCGCCGGAGATCGCGTTCCTCGTCAGCGATTGCGAGGCGCGGGTAGTGGTCACCGAGTCGGTGCTCGCCGGGGTGGCCACCGCGGTACGTGATCTCGACGCCACGCTGAGCACCGTGATCGTGGCGGGCGGCGACACCGAAGACGGCGTACTGGGCTATGGCGATCTGATCGCCGAGGACGGCCCGCTGCCCGAGCCGGTGGACATCCCCAATGACTCCCCGGCCCTCATCATGTACACCTCGGGCACCACCGGCAGGCCCAAGGGCGCGGTGCTCACGCACACCAATCTGACCGCCCAGGCGATGACGAACCTGTTCACCATCGGGGTGGACCTCAACCACGACGTCGGGTTCATCGGCGTCCCGCTGTTCCACATCGCCGGCATCGCGGGCAACGTGCTCAGTGGCCTGACGCTCGGGCTGCCGACGGTGCTGTACCCACTCGGTGCATTCGATCCGGACGCACTGCTCGATGTGCTCGAGGCCGAGAAGGTCACTGGCATCTTCCTCGTTCCCGCCCAATGGCAGGCCGTCTGCGCCGCACAGCGCGCCAAACCACGCAATCTCAAGCTGCGTGCGTTGTCGTGGGGTGCCGCCCCGGCCTCGGACACCCTGCTCAAGGAGATGTCCGACGTGTTCCCGGGTGCCGAGATCTTCGCCGCGTTCGGCCAGACCGAGATGTCCCCGGTGACGTGCATGCTGTTGGGCGAGGACGCCATTCGCAAACTCGGATCGGTGGGCCGGGCGATTCCCACCGTCGCCGCCCGCGTCGTCGACGAGGACATGAACGACGTGAAGGTGGGCGAGGTCGGTGAGATCGTCTACCGCGGGCCGTCCATGATGTCGGGTTACTGGAACAACCCGAAGGCCACCGCGGAGGCGTTCGCCGGCGGCTGGTTCCACTCGGGCGACCTGGTCCGGCAGGACGAGGACGGCTACATCTGGGTCGTCGACCGCAAGAAGGACATGATCATCTCGGGCGGTGAGAACATCTACTGCGCGGAGGTGGAGAACGTCTTGGCCGCCCACCCGGCGATCGTCGAGGTCGCGGTCATCGGCCGGCCCCACGAGAAGTGGGGTGAAGTGCCGGTGGCCGTTGTAGCACTCAGTCGCGCTGACAATCCGCTGACCCTCGAGGACCTCGACGCGTTCCTGACCGACCGCCTGGCTCGTTACAAACACCCCAAAGCGGTCGAAATCGTGGATGCTTTACCCCGTAATCCCTCGGGGAAGGTTCTCAAGACGGAACTCAGGGAGCGCTTCAGTGCACAGAGCCGCTCTGACGTTAGCGAAAGTACCTCTGCACCAACGGTTTCTGCAGGTCAACGCGATGGATGAAGCCTTTGGGCCGCCTTTGCTAACGGTTCAAGGCACAATCCAGCCGATGCGGTGTACGGCCCGGTTCGGATCGGGTACAGTCCGGTGGTCTCACTTACTACCCGCGAGTAGGGAGATGCAGATCACACACGGCGTTTGGCGGCAAGGAGGGGGCGTGCGACACGTCCAAGGGGACCAGCGGTGACGGCGTCCTCCGACGGTCTCGTCGGTTATGTGCGCGGTCAGCTGGAGAAGCCGCTGGCAATGGTCGGCGGCTTCTTCAAGATGTCGGTGCTGACTGGAAAGGCACTGCTCACAAGGCCTTTCCAGTGGAAAGAGTTCGTCATCCAGAGCTGGTTCCTGATCCGGGTGGCGTTCCTGCCGACGCTTGCGGTCTCGATCCCGCTGACCGTTCTCATCATCTTCACGCTCAACATCCTTCTGGCGGAGTTCGGCGCGGCCGACGTGTCCGGTGCCGGTGCGGCGCTCGGCGCGGTCACGCAGCTCGGACCGCTGGTGACGGTGCTCGTCGTGGCGGGCGCCGGATCGACCGCCATCTGCGCTGACCTCGGCGCCCGGACGGTCCGCGAAGAGATCGACGCGCTCGAGGTGCTCGGCATCGACCCGATCGAGCGGCTGGTCGTACCGCGCGTGGTCGCCTCCACCTTCGTGGCCTTCATGCTCAACGGCGCGGTGATCACCATCGGCCTGGTCGGTGGCTTCTTCTTCGGCGTCTATATCCAGAACGTCTCCGCGGGCGCGTACGTATCGACGCTGACCCTGCTGACCGGCTTTCCCGAGGTGATGATCTCGGTCATCAAGGCGACGCTGTTCGGTCTCATCGCCGGGCTCGTGGGCTGCTACCGCGGCCTGACCGTGGCGGGCGGTTCGAAGGGTGTCGGCACCGCGGTGAACGAGACCCTCGTGCTGTGCGTGGTGGCGCTGTTCGCGGTCAACGTCGTGCTCACCACGATCGGTGTGCGGTTCGGGACAGGGAACTGATATGAGTACGACACAGGTCCTGCGCTCGCGGTTCCCGCGAGCGTTCTCGCGCACGGCCGACGTCGCGGGCGCTCCCGCACGATTCCTCGACAGCATGGGGCACGTCGCCTGGTTCGTCGTGCAGGCCATCGTCCATGTGCCACATGCGTTCCGGCACTACCGCAGGGAAGCCCTGCGACTGGTCGCCGAGATCGGCATGGGCACCGGCGCCATGGCCGTCATCGGCGGAACCGTCGCGATCATCGGCTTCGTCACGCTGTCGGCGGGCTCACTGATCGCGATCCAGGGCTTCGCATCGCTGGGCAACATCGGCGTCGAGGCGTTCACCGGCTTCTTCGCCGCACTGGCCAACATCCGCGTCGTCGCACCCGTCGTAACCGGTCAGGCGCTGGCCGCCACGGTCGGGGCCGGCGCGACCGCCGAACTCGGCGCCATGCGCATCAGCGAGGAGATCGACGCGCTGGAAGTCATGGGCATCAAGTCGATTTCGTACTTGGTGTCCACGCGCATCATGGCAGGCGCGATCGTCATCATCCCGCTCTACGCGATGGCCATCCTGCTGTCGTTCATGTCCGCGCAGCTGGTGACGACGATCTTCTACTCCCAGTCCGTCGGTACGTATGAGCACTACTTCCATACGTTCCTGCGCGTCGACGACGTGATGTGGTCCTTCCTCGAAGTGATCATCATGTCCATCGTCGTCATGTTGAACCACTGCTACTTCGGCTATTTCGCGAGTGGCGGTGCTGTCGGTGTTGGTGAGGCCGTAGGGAGGTCGATGCGTACCTCGTTGATCGCGATCGTGCTGGTGGTCCTGTTGGCATCGTTGGCGCTGTACGGCACCGACCCGAACTTCAACCTCACGGTGTAGCGAAATGACGGCGCCGCAAGCTCCCTTGAACAAGCCGAAGACACCGCCGTACAAGCTCGCCGGTCTGGTGCTCGCGCTTGTCGCCGCATTGGTTTTCGCGCTCACGTGGATGCAGTTCCGGGGTGTGTTCGAGGACAAGGTGCAGTTGACGGTGATGTCGGGCCGGGCCGGTCTGGCGATGGACCCGGGCTCGAAGGTCACGTTCAACGGCGTGCCGATCGGCCGCCTGGCCTCCGTCGACGTCGAGACGGTCGGTGACAATCCGGAAGCCAAGCTGACGCTGGACGTGGACCCCAAGTACCTCAAGCTGATTCCCGAGAACGCGACCGCCGAGCTGCGGGCGACGACGGTGTTCGGCAACAAGTACATCTCGTTCGTGTCGCCCGAGGACCCGTCCCCCGCACGTGTGTCGGCTGCCACGCCGATTCAGGCGCAGGGCGTCACGACGGAGTTCAACACGCTGTTCGAGACCATCACCGCGATCTCCGAACAGGTCGACCCGATCAAGCTCAACGAAACCCTCACCGCCACCGCGCAGGCGCTCGACGGGCTCGGCGACAAGTTCGGCCGGTCGATCGTCGACGGCAACGACATCCTCGCCGACGTCAACCCGCGCATGCCCCAGATCCGCCGCGACATCACGGGTTTGGCCGACCTCGGCGAGATCTACGCCGACGCGTCCCCCGATCTGTGGGACGGGTTGACCAATGCGGTGACGACCGCGCGCACGCTCAACGAGCAGCGGGGCAATCTCGATCAGGCCCTGGTCGCGGCGGTGGGCTTCGGCAACACCGGCGGCGACATCTTCGAGCGCGGTGGCCCGTATCTGGTGCGCGGCGCACAGGACCTGCTCCCGACATCGGCGTTGCTCGACGAGTACAGCCCAGCGCTGTTCTGCACGATCCGCAATTACCACGACGCGGCCCCCAAGTTCGCCGCCCAGACCAGCAATGGGTATTCGATCCAGTTGCTCGACTCCTTGGTGGGAGCCGGCAACCCGTATGTGTACCCGGACAACCTGCCCCGCGTGAACGCCAAGGGCGGGCCCGAAGGGCGGCCGGGCTGCTGGCAGCCGATCACCCGTGACCTGTGGCCCATGCCGTATCTGGTGATGGACACCGGCGCGTCGATCGCGCCCTACAACCACTTCGAATTGGGGCAACCGATTTTCACCGAGTATGTCTGGGGTCGCCAAGTGGGGGAGAACACGATCAACCCATGAGCGGAGCGAATAGACAGCAGATGGCACGCGGGACCCGAGCCTGCGAGGGAGCCGCATGAGCATCAAGGGCACGCTTATCAAGCTCGGCATCTTCTCGTTGGTGCTGCTCACCTTCACCGCGCTCATCTTCGTGGTGTTCGGCCAGATCCGATTCAACCGGACGGCCGAGTACTCGGCGATCTTCAAGAACGTCAGCGGCCTGCGCAGTGGGCAGTTCGTCCGTGCGGCAGGCGTCGAGGTCGGCAAGGTGTCGAGCGTCGAGTTGATCAACGGCGGTGAGGAAGCCGAGGTGAAATTCAGCGTCGAGAAGTCGCTGCCCCTGTTCGACCAGACCACCGCCGCGATTCGGTACCAGGACCTGATCGGCAACCGCTACCTGGAACTCAAGCGCGGTGAGAGCAACAAGATCATCCCGCCGGGCAGCACGATTCCGCTCGAGCGCACCGAGCCGGCACTGGATCTCGACGCCCTCGTCGGTGGATTCCGCCCGCTGTTCCGCTCGCTGGATCCCGAGAAGGTCAACACGATCGCCAAGTCGATCATCACGATCTTCCAGGGCCAGGGCGGCACCATCAACGACATCCTGGACCAGACGGCCCAGCTGACCGAGTCCATCGCCGAGCGTGACCAGGCGATCGGCGAGGTCATCAAGAACCTCAACACGGTGCTCGACACGACGGTCAAGCACCAGAAGCAATTCGACGAGACCCTGGTGAACTTCGAAACGCTGATCACCGGCCTGAAGGACCGGGCCGACCCGATCGGCGCTTCGGTGGCCAACATCAGCAACGCGGCGGGCTCGCTGGCCGATCTGCTTTCGGACAACCGGCCGTTGCTCAAGGACACCGTGGGCTACCTCGACGTCATCCAGAAGCCGCTGGTCGATCAGCGGCAGGAGGTCAACGACATCCTGGTGCAGATTCCCGCGGCGTTGAAGATCATCGGTCGTGCCGGTGGTATCTACGGCGACTTCTTCAACTTCTACGCCTGTGACCTGACGTTGAAGCTCAACGGGTTGCAGCCGGGCGGTCCGGTCCGAACCGTCAGGGTCACGTCGCAGCCGTCGGGTAGGTGCACGCCGAAATGAGGACACTTCAGGGTTCCGACCGGTTCCGTAAGGGCCTGATGGGCGTCGTGATCGTCGCGCTCATCATCGGCGTCGGCTCGACGCTGACCAGCGTGCCGATGCTGTTCGCGGTGCCGACTTACTACGGGCAGTTCGCCGACACCGGCGGGCTGAACATCGGTGACAAGGTGCGCATCGCCGGTATGGACGTCGGCACCGTGCGGAGCATGGACATCAACGGCGACAAGGTCGAGATCGGCTTTACGCTGGGCGGCCGCACGATCGGCACCGACAGCCGCGCCGCGATCCGTACCGATACGATCCTGGGCCGCAAGAACATCGAGATCCAGCCGCGTGGTGACGAGACGCTGAAGCCGCGCGGCATGCTGCCGCTGGGGCAGACGACGACGCCGTACCAGATCTACGACGCGTTCCTCGACGTCACGCGCGCCTCGCAGGGCTGGGACACCCAGTCGGTCAAGCAGTCGCTGAATGTGTTGTCCGAGACCGTCGATCAGACCTCGCCGCACCTGAGTGCCGCATTGGACGGGGTCGCGAAGTTCTCCGAGACCATCGGCAAGCGCGATGACGACGTCAAGAAGCTGCTGGCCAACGCGAACAAGATCGCGACGGTGCTCGGCGACCGCAGCACGCAGGTCAACCAGCTGCTGGTGAACGCGCAGACCCTGCTCGCGGCGGTAAACGAACGCGGTCAGGCCGTGAGCATGCTCCTCGAGCGCGTGTCGTCGGTGTCGAATCAGGTTGAGGGCCTCATCAATGACAACCCGAACCTGAACCACGTGCTGGAGCAGTTGCGCACCGTCAGCGACATCCTCGTCGAACGCAAACAGGATCTGGCCGACACCCTGACGATCGCGGGCAAGTTCATCACCTCGCTGGCCGAGGCGCTCGCGTCCGGTCCGTACTTCAAGGTCATGCTGGTGAACCTGATCCCGCCGACGATCCTGCAACCGTTCGTCGACGCGGCCTTCAAGAAGCGTGGGATCGACCCGGAAGAGTTCTGGCGCAACGCGGGCCTACCGGCCTTCCGCTTCCCGGACCCGAACGGCGAGCGCTTCGAGAACGGCGCACCGCCCGCGGCCCCGACGCCGCTGGAAGGCACCCCCGAGCATCCGGGTCCCGCGGTGCCGCCGGGATCGCCGTGCTCGTATACGCCACCGGCAGACGGCATTCCGTCTCCGGGCAACCCGCTGCCGTGTGCCCATCTGACGCAGGGTCCGTACGGGCCGGTGCCGGGTGGCTACGGTCCGCCCGATGTCGCGACGTCGGCACCGAATCCGGATGGGATCGCGCATTCGCCCGGTGTGCCGAGCGCTGCCATCCCTGGACAGATGCCTCCGGACCAGCCGGGTGCACCTGTCGAGCTGGCCCCCGGCCCGCCGGGAGCCCGCACGGTTCCGGTGAGCCCGCAGCCCGGGCCGCCTGACTTCACTCCGGGTATCGCACCGCCGCCCCCGGCGATCGTCGGTCCGCCGCCACCACCAGGACCCGGCCAGCAATTGCCGCCTGCGGGTACGCCACCGCTTCCCGGCAATCCGCCGTTCCTGCCGCCAGGGTCGCAAGAGGGTTAGGCGAACGTCATGTCAACGATCTTCAACATCCGAAACATCAAGTTGCCCAGCGTTTCCCGGGCAGCTGTGATCGTCGGCGCGCTTCTGGTGGCCGCGGCGTTGGTGGCCGGGTTCCTCGGTATCAACCTGTACAAGCGACTGACCACGACCACGGTCACCGCGTACTTCCCCGAGGTGCTCGCGCTCTATCCCGGCGACAAGGTGCTCATCATGGGCGTCAAGGTCGGCGCGATCGATTCGATCGAGACCGCAGGCGACAAGATGAAAGTGGTCTTCCACTTCAACAACAAGTACAAGGTGCCCGCGGACGCGACGGCTTCGGTGCTCAACCCGAGCCTGGTGGCCTCGCGCGTCATCCAGATGTCGCCGCCCTACACCGGCGGACCGGTGATGGAGGACGGCGCGGTCATCCCGATCGAGCGCACCCAGATCCCCATCGAGTACGACGAACTGCGCAACCAGGTCACGCGCCTGCTCGCCGACCTGGGCCCGACGCCCGAACAACCCAAGGGCCCGTTCGGCGACATCATCGAATCGTTCGCGGACGGGTTCGCCGGCAAGGGCGATCAGGTCAACCGGACGCTCAACGGCCTGTCCGAGGCGTTGACGACGCTCAACGAGGGCCGCGGCGACTTCTTCGCGGTGGTCAAGAGCCTGGCGTTGTTCGTCAATGCGCTGCACCGAAGCGATCAGCAGTTCGTGGCGCTCAACAACGATCTGGCGCAGTTCACGAATTCGTTCACCAACACCGATCAGGAGTTGGCGACGGCGCTGCAAGATCTGGAGCGGGTCCTCAAGACCACACGTGAGTTCCTGGACGAGAACGGTGGAGTGCTCACGCACGACATCAACAACCTCGAGCAGGTGACCACGGCGATCCTGCAGCCGGAACCGCGCAACGGCCTGGAAACCGGTCTGCACGCCTATCCGAACCTGGCCGCCAACGTCGTCAACATCGTGGCGCCCAACCAGGGCGGCATCGTGGGCCTTCCCGTTCTGCCCGGCCTGACCAACTTCTCGAACCCGCTGCAGTTCATCTGCAGCTCGATCCAGGCCGGAAGCCGGTTGGGCTACCAGGATTCCGCGGAACTGTGCGCGCAGTACCTGGCCCCGATCCTCGATGCGATCAAGTTCAACTACCTGCCGTTCGGCCAGAACCTGGCCAGCACGGCGATGACGCTGCCGAAGCAGATCGCGTACTCCGAGAAGCGGCTGCAGCCGCCGCCGGGATACAAGGACACCACCGTTCCGGGTATCTGGTCGCGCGACACGTTGTTCTCGCACGGCAACCACGAGCCGGGCTGGATCGTGGCGCCGGGGATGCAGGGTGTCCAGGTGCAGCCGTTCACGCAGAACATGCTGACCCCGGAGTCGCTGGCCGAACTGATGGGTGGCCCGGACATCGTGCCGCCGCCTGCCCCGCCGGCGTTCGGCGTGCCGCCGGGCGGCAACCTGCCCGGTCCGCCGAATGCGTACGACGAGCGAAATCCGTTGCCGCCGCCGTGGTATCCGCAGCCCGGCCCGCCGCCGGCCCGGCTCCCGGAGTTATCCCGGGTGATCCGTTGTCGGCGCCCGCGCCCGCGCCCGCGGCCCCGGCCGCACCCGCTGCCCCGGCACCGGCCGGCCCGCCGCTGCCCGCCGAAGCAGGAGCCCCGTGATGAAGATTCGAAAGGTGAGTCGCATCGGCCGCCGCATCGCGGTGCTCGCCGCGGCGGCGCTCGTGCTGACCTCGTGCGGTCAGTGGCGCGGCGTGGCCAACGTGCCGCTGCCGGGCGGGCCCGGCACCGAGTCGGGGTCGACGACGCTGTATGTGCAGATGCCGGAAACGTTGGCCCTCAACGCCAACAGCCGGGTCCGGGTGCGCGACGTGTTCGTGGGCCGGGTTCGCAAGATCGAGCTCATCAACTGGGTGCCCACGCTGACGATCGATCTTCAGCCGGGCATCGAGCTGCCCAAGAACACGCTGGCCAAGATCGGTCAGACCAGCCTTCTGGGTTCGCAGCACGTCGAGCTCAATCCGCCCGAGGACCCGTCGCGGGAGATGCTCAAGAGCGGCGACACCATTCCGCTTGCCCAGTCGTCGGCCTACCCGACCATCGAGCGGACGCTGGCGGGTATCTCCGGCATCCTGACCGGTGGCGGCATCCCGAACATCGAGGTCATCCAGACCGAGGTGTTCAACATCCTCAACGGCCGCGCCGATCAGGTTCGCGAATTCCTCAACCGGCTCGACACGTTCACCGACGAGCTCAACCAGCAGCGCCAGGAGATCAACCGCGCGATCGACTCGACGAACCGGTTGCTGAACATCGTGTCGCAGCGCAACGACACGCTGGACCGGGTGCTGACCGAATTCCCGCCGCTGATCCAGCATTTCGCCGAGACCCGGGATCTGTTCGCGGACGCGGTGACTGCGCTGGGCCGGTTGTCGGCAGCCGCCGACGAGACGCTGTCGAACACCAACGCGAATCTGCACACCAACCTGCAGAACCTGCAGCGGCCGCTCAAGCAGCTCAGCCGGGCGGCTCCGTATCTGGTGGGCGCGCTCAAGCTGCTGCTGACCGTGCCGTTCAACATCGACAACATCCCGAAAGCCATTCGTGGCGACTTCATCAACGTGTCGTTGAAGTTGGACCTCACGCTGAGCTCGGTCGACAACGCGTTCCTGTCCGGAACCGGCGTCTCGGGCATGCTGCGGGCGCTGGAACAGGCCTGGGGCCGCGACCCGAACACGATGATCCCGGATGTGCGGTTCACACCGAACCCGCACAATGCACCCGGTGGCCCGCTGGTGGAAAGGGGGGAGTGAGGCATGCTGCTGACCCGCTTCATCAAGATGCAGCTCGTCATCTTCCTGACGCTGACGCTGGTCGCGCTGGTGGTGCTGGCGTTGTTCTACCTGCGGCTGCCCACGTGGGCCGGGATCGGGATGTACAAGCTCAACGCCGAGCTTCCGAACTCGGCCGGTTTGTACGAGACGGCCAACGTGACCTACCGCGGCACTACCATCGGCAAGGTCACGTCGGTGGAGCCCACCGAGCGGGGCGCCCGGGTCGAGATGGAGATCTACGACCAGTACAAGATCCCGGTCGACGCGAGCGCCAACGTGCACTCGGTGTCGGCGGTCGGTGAGCAGTTCATCGACCTGATCTCCGAGGGCGACCCCAAGCAGTACTTCAGCGAGGGGCAGACCATCACGAAGGGCACCGTGCCCGCCGAGGTCGGCCCGGCGCTCGATGCCGCCGAACACGGCCTCGCGGTGCTGCCCAAGGAGAAGATCGGCACGCTGCTCGACGAGGCGTCCAAGGCCTTCGGCGGTCTCGGCCCGTCGCTGCAACGCCTCGTCGACTCGACGCAGGCCATCGCGGGCGACTTCAAGCAGAACATCGATCCGGTCAACGACATCATCGAGAACTCCGGGCCGATCATCGACAGTCAGGTGAACTCGGGCGATGCGATCTCGCAGTGGGCGGCGAACCTGAACACGCTCGCCGCACAGAGCGCGCAGAACGATGCCGCGCTGCGCAGTGGTCTGCAGCAGGCCGCGCCGACCGCCGATCAGCTCAACGCGGTGTTCAGTGACGTACGGGAATCGCTGCCGCAGACGCTGGCGAACCTCGAGATCGTCATCGACATGCTCAAGCGCTACAACAAGAACGTCGAGCAGGTGCTGGTGGTGCTGCCGCAGGGCGGCGCGATCGCACAGACCGCGACGATCTTCGCGCCCGAGGGTCTGCTGCACTTCGGCCTTGGCATCAACTCGCCGCCGCCGTGCCTGACGGGCTTCCTGCCCGCCTCCGAATGGCGTTCGCCCGCAGACACTTCCACGCGTCCGTTACCCGACGGCCTGTACTGCAAGATCCCGAAGGACGCGCCCAACGCGGTCCGCGGTGCCCGCAACTATCCGTGCGCCGACGTGCCCGGAAAGCGGGCAGCCACCCCGCGGGAGTGCCGTAGCGAGGAGCCGTACGTGCCGTTGGGCACCAACCCGTGGTACGGCGACCCGAACCAGATCCGGAACTGCCCGGCTCCTGCCGCGCGCTGCGATCAGCCGGTCGATCCGGGCCGCGTGATCCCGGCGCCCTCGATCAACAACGGGCTCAACCCGTTGCCGGCGAGCCAGCTGCCTCCTCCCGAGGTGGCTTCCGGACCGACGAGCGATCCGCTCACCGCGCCCCGTGGTGGCAGTGTCACTTGCAGTGGACAACAACCCAACCCCTGCATCTACACTCCGGGAGCAGGCTCGACCGCTACCTATAGCCCATCCAGCGGTGAGGTGGTCGGTCCCGGCGGTGTGAAGTACTCCGTCACCAACTCGAATAACCCAGGAGATGACGGATGGAAGGAGATGCTGGCGCCAGCCAGCTGAACCTCACCGATCAGCAGGAACCGGAGCACACCGAACCTCAAGCCGAGGAGACCGTAGAGGACACCACCGAGGCCGTCGATGAGCGCCGGCCGTCCCGGCTCGGTCGGGGCTGGATGTCGGCCATCTGCGCGGGGCTGGTCGTCCTGGCTGCCGCCGCAGGTGTCGGTGGCTACCTCGCGTTGCGCGCGCATTCGGCCAGTGAGCAGATCGCGCGCGACGAGGCCGCGGCCCTGCAGGCGGCCAAGGACTGTGTGACGGCGACTCAGGCGCCGGACACCCAGGCCATGATCGAGGCCCAGACCAAGATCATCGAATGCGCGACCGGTGACTTCGAGACGCAGGCCGGCCTGTACAGCGGGATGTTGCTCGACGCCTATCAGGCGGCCAACGTCCAGGTGAAGGTGTCGGATCTGCGCGCTGCCGTGGAGAAGCACAACGACGACGGGTCGATGGACCTGCTCGTCGCGGTGCGCGTGCTGGTGACCAACACCGAGAAGTCGGATGAGGAACAGGGCTATCGGTTGCGGGTGAAGATGGCGCGCGCCGAGGACGGCACCTACAAGGTCGCGAGACTGGATCAGGTCACGTCGTGACTGCCGTGCTCGACTCCACCGACGTGGAAACCGTGAACGACACTCCGGACGTGCCGTTGGCGTCGTGGTGGTCGCGGGCCGGGGCGTTCGCGATCGACGTGGTTCCGGGATTGGCTGGGATAGCGACGCTGGCGTTGCTGGCCTTCGCGGCTCCGCTGTACGGCTGGTTGTGGTGGGGCTCCTTCGTCGCGGCCGTCCTGGTGACAATCGCCGTCCTGGCCAACCGCGTGTTGTGGCCCGCGACCAAGGGCTGGTCGGTGGGCCGCGCGGTGTTCGGCATCAGGGTCGTGACGCGCGACGACGGCAAGGCCGGTTCGGTCCGGCTGTTGCTGCGCGATGTCGCCCATCTGCTCGATACCGCCGCGGTGTTCATCGGTTGGCTGTGGCCGTTGTGGGACAAGCGCAAGCGCACGTTCGCCGATCTGCTGACCCGCACCGAAGTGCACCGCGTCGAAACCCCTGAGCACGACGCCCGTCGCCGCGCCGGCGTGGTTTTGGTGTCCGCGGCGCTCGTGTGTGTGGTCGCGGCGGGTGTGGGCTACCTGGCCGTGTACCGCCAGGACCAGGCGGTGCGCCAAGCGCACGAGCAGATCGCCAACGACGGCCCGCGGATCGTCGAGCAGCTGCTGAGTTACGGCGTCGATTCGTTCGACCAGGATTTCGCGCGCGCCCAGAGCCTCGCGACCGACAACTACCGCCCCCAGGTGATCGCGCAGCAGGACGCAGTCCGCAAGGCGGGCCCGACCACCAACGAGTACTGGGCGGTGAGCAGCGCCGTGCTGTCGGCCACCAAATCCGAAGCGTCGATGCTCTTGGCGATGCAGGGCCAGCGCGGAACCAACCCGCAGGACCTGAAGTTCATCACCGCGACCGTGCGGGCCGACTTCCGCAAATCCGGCGACGCGTGGCAGGTCGACAACCTCACGGTGCTCAAGAAGCCTCAGATGAACGGGGGCGGTCAATGAGCCCCCGCCGCCGTATCGAACCCGACGAGCGCGACTACTTCGCGGTCGAGCCCAAGCCGCCCATTCGGTGGGGGCTGCCGATCATCGCTTTGTTGTGCGGACTGTTGATCGCGGCGGCCGTCGCGGGCAGCACGTTCATACTCGTGCGGCACGAGACCGATCGTCGCACCGAGATCAAGAACGCGGCAGCACTGAGCTACGTGCGCGAGTTCATGACCGTCTACACGACGCTCGATCCGTTCCACGCCAACGACTACGCGGACCGCATCCTGACGCAGGCCACCGGCGACTTCCAGAAGATGTTCAAAGAGAAGCAGAACGAGATCATCATCCAGGTGGCCCGCGCCGAACCGACCGCAGGCACCGTCCTGGAGGCCGGTATTCAACGCTGGAACGACAACGGCAGCGCTGACGTGCTGGTCGCGACCAAGATCAACACCCGGTCGCCGGACGGGAAGACCAACATCGAGAGCGGAAACCGTTGGGTGGCAACGACTATTCTGGAAGGACAACAGTGGAAGATCAGCCAGCTGATCCAGGTGATCTGACGTCCGACGACCAGAAGCCACGCCGCCGTTGGGGTTTCGGACGCAAACGCAACGCGGAGCAGCCCGCCGAGGAGACGGACCGCAACGAGCCGTCCCCGGAGGCACGGCCCAAACGTACGCCGGTCGGCAAAGGGCGACGCGCAGCCGCGGTGGAGCCGGAGCCGGAGGTTGAACCGGAACCGGAAGCCGAGGTTGAGGCGGAAGCCGCGGAGCCTGAAGAGCCCGAGCCCGCCGCGGAGGAAAAACCGGAGCCTGTCCTCGTCCCGCACCGCCCGGCCGGGAAGCGGCTCACCTATGCCGCGGTGGGTGCGGCGGCGGTGTTCGTCACCGCGGGCGCATTCGCGGGGGCGATGGTGCAGCCGTACCTGTCCGATCGCGCCCTGGTGGACACCAAACTCCAAGTGGCACAGACGTCGGCCGATGCGATCACCACGCTGTGGACCTACACGCCCGACAACATCGAGTCGTTGCCCGACCGGGCGTCGCGGTACTTGTCGAATGACTTCGCCAATCAGTACCGGCAGTTCATCGATTCCATCGTGCCCTCCAACAAGCAGGCTCAGATCACCAACAACACGCAGGTGGTCGGCACGGCGGTGGAGAGCATCAGCCCGACGGAGGCCACCGCGATCGTCTACACCAACTCGGTGTCGACCAGCCCGGTGACCAAGAACGTTCCGTCGTTGCGGTACCTGTCGTATCGGTTGACTCTCGTTCGCGACGGCGGAGATTGGCGCATCACGCAGATGCCCGCGCTGACTCAACTGGATCTGTCGCCGCAGCTCTAGCCTCGAGGAGCTGGGCATGGCCATCGCGTCGCCGGTATCCGAACGACTCACTGTCACTGCGCTTCTGCTGCTGACATTGGCCACCGGAATCGTCGATGCGATCAGCGTGCTGGTACTCGGTCACGTGTTCGTCGCGAACATGACCGGCAATGTGATCTTCCTTGGCTTCTGGTTCGTGCCCCATTCGGGGGTGGACCTGACTGCCGCCGTCGTCGCATTCGCCGGTTTCGTGGCGGGCACTGTGCTGGGCGGAAGGTTGGCGAGGCACATCGACAGCCATGTGCGGACCTGGCTCACGGTCGCCCTCGGCGTGGAAGTCGTTATGTTGACCGCACTTTCGGTCCTTGCCGGCACCGGAGTGCTGCGTTATCACGACAACTCCAAACTGTTCCTGATCGCCGGACTCGCCCTGACCTTCGGCATCCAGAACGCCACGGCCCGTCAGTTCGGGATACAGGAGCTCAGCACCACGGTGCTCACGTCGACGATCGTCGGCATAGGGTTCGACAGCCGCCTGGCCGGAGGTACCGGACAACGCGAGAAGCTGCGCTACGCAGTGGTCGCCACGATGTGCGGTGGTGCGGTGATCGGTGCGACCCTGTCGAGGTTCACCGTGGCGCCCGTGATCGCGCTGGCTGCGGTTGTGGTGGCGATCAGCGCGCTCATCTTCAGGTTCGGTCGCTAGAACGGCGGTGCGCTTGCGCTCGGGCGATGACTGCCGCATCCTATTCTTTGTCGATCAACAAAGAATAGGACAGTCGATGCGCGCATCCGTCATAGAACAACTCGGAACACCGCCGGTCATGGCCGAAGTGCCCGATCCGGTATGCCCGCCCGACGGCGCGATCCTGCGCGTCGAAGCCAACGGCATCTGCCGTACGGACTGGGCGTTGTGGTCGGGCCAGTTCTGGTCCGGCGGGCCAGTTCTCACGGCGCCGTTCGTCCTCGGGCACGAGTTCGCCGGAACGATCGTCGAAGTCGGCGCTGACGTCCGGAACTGGAAGCCCGGCGCCAGAGTGACGTTCCCGATGAACCCGGGCGACGGGACCTGCCAGACGTGCCGAACGGGAAATCAGCAGGTATGTGAACACTTCGCCGATTTGGTGCCCGGTGTGTCCTATTGGGGTGGCTATGCCGAGTACGTCGCGGTGCGGTTCGCCGATGTGAACTTGGTGGAGTTGCCGGAGACGCTGAGCGCGACGGCCGCAGCCAGCCTCGGCTGTCGGTACATGGCGGCGTTTCATGGCATCGCCGAGCAGGCCAGGACGCGCGGCGGCGAATGGGTGGCCGTGCACGGGGCGGGCGGCGGCATGGGACTGGCCGTGGTGCAGATCGCGGCCGCAGTCGGCGCGAACGTGATCGCCGTCGACATTTTCGATGACAAGCTCGAAACGGCCCGCGGCCTCGGCGCTGTGCACACGGTGAACGCCGCCAAGGACGATGCGGCAGGCGCCGTGCGCGAACTCACCAGTGGCGGTGCGCATGTGTCGGTCGACGCCGTCGGAATCGCGGCATCCTGCCGGGCATCGGTGGAGTCACTTCGTATTCGGGGCAGACACGTCCAGCTGGGCCACACCACACCCTCCGAACGCGGCAACGTCGCGCTGCCGATTGACGTCATGATGATCCGGGAACTGGAATTCCTCTCCGCCTTCGGGATGGCAGCACACCGGTTCCCCTCGATGTTGTCGATGGTCAAGGCCGGCACGCTCGACCCTGGGAAGGTCGTCTCCTCAACCGTCGGTCTCGACGGTGTGGGCGGCGTACTAGAGTCGATGGCGGCCTACGGTACAACCGGTGTGGTTGTGATCGACCGATTCTGAGAGCTGCGTGATGGCTGGACGTCCAAGGGAATTCGACCGCGACGCCGCCCTGCGGACAATGCAGGAGTTGTTCTGGCGACACGGATTCGAGGGTGTTTCGATGGCCGACCTCGTGGCAGCGACCGGATTGGCATCCGCACGTCTGTACGCGGCATTCGGATCCAAGGAGCAGATGTTCCGCGAGGCCGTCGAGCTCTACATGCAAACCGAGGGCGGTTTCGCCGACCGGGCAATCGCCGAGGAGCCCACCCTGGTGGACGCCCTGCGTCGCATGCTGCGCGACGCGGTCGACGTCTATGCCAAACCCCATCCGCGCGGCTGCATGGTCGTGACCGCGGCAACCAACTGCACGCCCGGGCACGAAGAGATTCGTGAGTGGCTCGAGAAGCACAGACACGAGAGAGCGCAATCCATCACCGGGGCCGTCCGTGCGGCCAAGAAATCAGGTGAACTGCGCCCAGACGCCGACGTCCAGCAATTGGGTGACTACTTCGCAACCGTGCTGAACGGCCTATCGGTTCAGGCCCGAGACGGCGTATCGCCAAGGCGGTTACGCGCTGTCATCGAGCCCGCGATCGCGGTGCTTCCGCTGCGCTAGAACGGCGGGGGCGCATTGCACTCGGCGACGAAGGCGTCGTTGAGACGTCGTTCGGCGGCGATGGCGCGCAGGGTGTTCTCGGCTCGGGTGTGATTCCGTCTGGGCATCATCACACTTCGGTCGCCGGATTGCGTCGGCACCGAATCGGGCAACACCAGGGTGCCGGTCGGCACAGCAAGAGCGGGAACGTGGAGGCGGCTCCCGGGCACGGTGGTGTACTCGTGTCCGGTGGGCGCGGTCCAGATGACTGTGCCGTCAGGCAGTTGGCGGTCTTTCCAGCCGCCTTCGCCAATCCAGAACGTTTTCAGCAGGTGATGAAAACGGCACAGGCACTTCAAGTTCGACGCATGTGTACACCCCCACGGATGAGGCACCGTGTGGTCGATGTCGCATCGGTCCGCCGGTTTGTCGCAGTAGGGAAAGCGACACGTGAGATCGCGGCAGCGCACGAAATCGGCCAATGCCCGTGAGGGGATGTATCCGGGCTCAGGGGGCGCGTCGCCGGGGTGGATCACCGGCCGCACGGTCGCGAACGGCAGGATCTCGGCCAAGGCGTAGGCAGGCAGGACTCCGCCGCCCAGAATGAACGCGGGCGCGACATCGTCGGCTCGCGCTTCCGGGGGAGGGGGCGCGAGCTCCTCGCTGGTCTCGTCGGCTGACTCGTCCGGCGTGGCGGCCGCAGCCTCGACCGTGGCCCGGTCGGCCACCACATGCACCACAACGTTGTTCGTCGACGCATCCGATGTGCCTGCGGTGCAGTCGTCTCGGCCGCACAGACACGCCAGGTCGGTGCGGGCCGCCAGCGCGCCCATGGCGTCCGAGCGGCGTTGATCGAGTGTGCGGGGATCGTGGGCGCACACCGATCTGGCCATCTCGTCGATGACGCTGTCCACCAACTCGGCGTTGTGCGTCTGCAACCGACCGGACATGCTTGTCGTCCCGGGCTCGTCCCCGGGCGAACCGAAGTCGACATAGCGGGCCCGCACGGCGGCCTTGCCGCGGCGCAGCGCACCCGGATCATGCTCGATGACCAACGCGTCGATGGCCTTGCGGATCGCGCGGTCAGACCACGCGCCCCACCGGGTGATCCGGGCGGCCAGGTCGGCATCGACGCGGGCCAGCGCGACGGGGTCTTGTATGAGATGGGTACACCAGACGATGGCACGCACCAAGTCCTCGTCGACCAGACCGGTGGCGAACAACGCGCCCACCGCGGGCAGCCGGTCGCGCACCACCACGCCGATCCGGGCCTGCGACAGGGCATTCCAGGAACTGACTCCTTGAGACGCACCGAGTTCGGCTCCGACCGCGGCGCTCGGATCCACCCACCACAGCTCGCGATCCTCGGCGGTCGGGGTGTCGGTGCGGCGGGTGAAGATCTCGGCCATCGTGGCGAGTTTGCGGGCGGCCGCGGCGGCCTCGACCTTGGCCCACCCGGCCGCGGTGTCGTTGAGCGTGGCGTCGTCCAAGCCCGCCAGCTCGGCGATCTCAGCGAGCGATCCATCGAACATGTATTCGAATCTACCCATCCCGGCCGGCCCGCCGCACACCAAATCGGTCGCCTGTGGATGAAGTACAGGTTGGGGATAACTCGGAGATCGGGCAGTACTCTCGCGGCTATGCCTACAGTTCTCGTCACCGGCGCGGCGCGTGGCATCGGCAGAGCCATCGTCGAACATCTGGCTGCGTCCGGATGGACCGTGGTCGCCGGCGTCCGTACCGAGGCCGATGCCGCGGCGGTGGCATCGGTGAACCCGGACCGCATCTCGACCGTCATCCTCGACGTCACCGATGCCGGCCACATCGCGGCACTGCCCGATGTGTTACCGCAGCGGTTGGATGCCGTCGTCAACAATGCCGGAATCGTGGTGGCCGGTGCGGTGGAGGCGCTCACCGCGGAGGACTGGCGTAAACAACTCGACGTCAACGTGATCGGTCAGTTCGCGGTCACGCGCGCGGTTTTGCCCAAGCTTCGGGAATCGCGTGGCCGGGTGGTGTTCATCTCCAGCGTGAACGGACAACTGTCGTTGCCCATGCTCGGCGCGTACTCGGCGTCGAAGTTCGCCTTGGAGGCGGGCGCGGATGCGCTGCGGGTCGAGTTGCGGCCGTGGGGTGTTTCCGTTGTGGTGGTCGAGCCGGCGCAGACCGACACCGACATGTGGCGCACGGCCGACGATATGGTGATCCAGACGGAAGCGGCGATGTCGACCGAGCATCGTGTCCTGTACGCCCAACACGTGGCGGGGATGAAGAAGTTCATCCCGATGGCGCGGAAGATGGCGGTGCCCACCTCCAAGGTGGTCGCCGTTGTGGAGGAGGCGTTGACAGCGCGTCGCCCGCGCGCCCGCTACATCGTCGGCTTGGGCAACAAGCTCCAGGTCGCGTTCGTGACGAATATCCCTGCAGCGCTTCGTGATCGCATGCTCGCCCAGATTGCCGGCGTGCCGCGCCGGCGATAGTGGACGAGTTCGTCAAGCGCAATCCGGCTGCGCCGCCGGGGTTCTTCGCTGCCGAGGCGGCAGGCCTGCGCTGGCTCGCTGTCGATGGCGGAGCCGAGTGCGTACGCGTGTTGGCCCACGACGCCACATCGTTGACGTTGCAGCGCCTGAAATCCGTTGCGCCGTCGGCTGAAGCCGCCCACGACTTCGGTCGACGACTCGCCGTCACCCATGACGCGGGCGCGCCGACGTTTGGCGTTGGACCCGACGGATATGACGGTCAAGGTTTCTTCGGGCCGATGGCGCATCCGTTGCCGATGTCATTGGCCGGGCGCGAATCCTGGGGTGAGTTCTACGCCGAGGAACGGTTGCGGCCGATGGCCCGGCTGGCCGCGCCATCGATGAACGGTGCGACCCGCGAGGCCGTCGATGCGGTGATCGAGCTCTGCGGCACGGGGAGATTCGACGACGATGACGCGCCATGCCGCCTGCATGGTGACCTGTGGAGCGGCAACGTGATGTGGACGCCGAACGGTGTCGTATTGATCGACCCGGCCGCGCACGCCGGACATCGTGAGACAGACCTGGCGATGCTGGACCTGTTTGGTTGTCCGCATCTCGGCGAGATACTTGCGGGCTATCAATCGATCCGGCGATTACGCGACGGTTGGCGAGACCGTATCGGTCTGCATCAGCTGTACCCGCTGCTCGCACACGTGGTGTTGTTCGGCGGGGCTTATGAGCGCGAGGTGGAGTTCATCGCCGGCCGGCTGGTCAAGGATTTCTAGTAAACAGCGCAATGCCCAGTGCCGCCCCGAGTGGACGCTTCTACGTAGCAACTGACGCGCGCGTAGATATGGACCATCGCTGGAATGGCGGAGAACGGATGCTTGATACGCATTATCCAGCCCATACGCGTTGAATGCTACGACGGCGTTCGTTTGCTCAAGGGTCAATTACCGCGGCGTGAAAATTTCCTCAGCAACCATAGTGATCGCCATCACGGCGGTGTACGGTGCCTGAGAACAACCTAAGAAATCGGTCGAAAGGACAGCTCGTATGGGCGTCAAACACCGTATGCGTCGGCAACGTGTGAAGAAGATCGCGACTATCGGCGCAGCGACTGCAACGGTGACCGCCCTGACTGCCGGAATAGCCCCGCTGCCCGAAGCGAACGCGGCCGCGGTCAAGCGAGATGTCGACCTGCAGGCCGGCGTGCACATCTTCCCGCCGCCGGACCAGATCGATGATCTCACCAACGGGCTTGGCCCCCAGGTGTACAACCTGTCCCAGGCGATCGGCCACGAGCTGATGACGGCCTTGGTCAACAACGTCAATCTCGCGGCGGCCGCCGAGGCTCTGGGTATCGACTTGGAGACCTTGGCGGCCGGAGTCCTCAACCAGGTGCTGGCCGGCGTCCTGACCGGTGCGCTGGGCGACTTGCCGGTGGATCTCGACCCGGTGTTCGATGCGCTAGCGCTCGGCGGTCTGCTCACCGAGCTGAACGACGCTCTCGCGGCAGTTGGCCTGCCCGGACTCGACACCACCACGACACTGACCGAGTTGCTCAAGCCTCTCGGCCTCGACCTCAGTGACCCGTTGAACCTCGCCGCGGTGCCAGACACCGCAGGCATCAACGTCATCACGGCAGGGCCGATCTTCACTCTTCTCAAGTTGTTCGGCGTCGACCTCGGCTGGGTGCCGTCGTTTCCCAACTCGGTGGCCGACGAGATCAACGGCACGGAGTACCTCTCGGTCACGTCGGCCGAGGTGGACCAGCTACTGAATTCGTTGGTGCCGACCGGCGGGTTGAACCACATTCTGGTGAAGGAAATCCTCAAGAAGATCGAAGACGAGCTGAACCACTTCCCGAGCGTGGTCGACCTTCGTGTACCGATCGTCGTCGGCATGGGACTGGGTGCCTTCGCCGCAGGGGCGGCGTATCAGCAAGTCGTCGACGATCTGCCGAATCAGCCTGGCGGAGCTAATTATTCGGGCAACGATCCGCTCCTCGGTAGCTTCACCCTGCTGCCGATGGTCCTCATCGACAACCCCGGGCGTGCCAACGGCGGCATCCTGGCCCGGATGTATCCGCTGTTCCGGTTGGTCGGGATCGACACCGTCACGCCGAATACCCAGGTGCAGAGCAGCACTGACGGGGACGGGTTGCTGAACGACATCCAGATCTTCGGCCTGGCCCTTGGCGGGGCCAACCTCATCCCGGTCAAGATCGACGCGACGGCGGAGTATCTGCCGCTCTCGGACTTCGCGGCTTGGCCCAACCCGTTCACGATGGCCAATAATGTTGCGGCGGGGCTGTTCCCGACGTACATCCTCAGGGGTCAGACCCTCGACGGCATCCTCACCGACGTCGTGCTGGATCAGATCGCCCAGCAGCTCGGCGAGGACATCACCGACTACCTGGCCGATCCCGGAGACGATCCCACCAAGGGACCGAAACTCAACATCTACATCACCATCCCGGCGCGCAGCCTGCCGCTGCTCGAACCGACCTATCTGGCGTTCGATGTCATCAACCTGCTGACCGGTGCGAATCTCAACAACCCGATCGGAACGGCGTTGAGTCCCTTGCTCACAAGCCTGGTGAATCTCGGCTACACCGACGTGTACTACAACGAGGCGACCGGCGAATACGACCGCACGCTCGACGAAGCCGACGTGCCGACCGCCTTTGGCACACTGCCCGATCTTGACTGGGGACAGGTGCCCGGTCATCTCGTGAACGCGCTCGCGATCGGCGTTCAGAACGCCATCGACGACGGGCTCGTCAACCGGGATGGCCCGGTACCCAACGTCATCGCCACAGTCCTCGGACTTCTCGGCCTAGATGACGCGCTGCCCAACGCCGGTAACGGATTTGACGTCTCCGGCCTGCCACAGGCGTTGGAGAATCTCACCAACGGAGCGCTCGACACTGCCGACGCACCCGACGTCACGACGACCAACTTTGAGCCGCAGGGTATTACGGAAACCGGGATCGGTGCGCCGGACAAGAAGACGTTGAATTTGGATGCCACGGCCGATGCAGACGACACCGAGGCCACCGCCCCGAAGAGGTTGAGCAATGCCGCTGACGACGCCCGTGAGCAACTCCAGACGACGGTCAAGGAGGCGAGTGACCGGGCCAAGGCATCCGCCGAAAAGGCTCGCGAGCGTACTCAGAAGGCTGTGCAGGACGCTCAAGACCGCATCAACAAGGTCGCCGAGAACGGCCGCAAGCAGATCAAGGCAGTGACCGACGGTGTCGAGAAGGCCGTCAAGAACGCGACCGACAAGCAGCAGGACAAGAAGGAGAAGGACGCCGCGTAGCGACGAGCCTGCGCGAAAGGCTGCGCCGCGGATTTGCCGCGTGGAATCCGAAGGTCATGAGAGGCCTTCGCTGTCATTGCTTTCCGGTAATGACGTCACAGCGCATCGTCAACTCCCATATGCAGCAACAGTTCTCCGGAATCACGCTGCAATCACCCACCATTTGCTAGAAGTGCACGTCCATGCCATTTACCGATGACAACATCGGGTAGGCGAAACCCCATGCGATGGCTGGTTTCGGACATCTGCGACAAGTTTTCGGCCTGCCCGCGAGTCGAGCGAATTCGGCCTGGCGCGAACGGTATGCAGCAATGAATCCGTAGCTGCGCCGCGGCATGTATTTGCTCACTGAAATACCGAAGATTGACACCGGAGAAAATTTACGGCAAACGATGTGGGCGGTAGTAGCGTCCCGATCGCCACCTGAGAGAAACCTGAGAGCGGGGCGATGAAATGCGTAAACTGGGAGCGATCCACGAACCTTCGCGGACCCGCCGACGTCGCCTGGATCGGGCGAAGGCAAAGAAGCTGGGCCTCATGGGTGGGATCGCCGCGAGTGCACTCGCGGTGGGACTCACCCCCGCGTTCGCAAATGCCGCAAACAGTGAGACGTACTTCATCGGGTTTCCGGATTGGTTGCCGGTGGGCGGATCGACGTTGCCATCGGATCCGCGGGCGATCAACAACGCCATCGTCGGGGCGAAAGACGACAACCCCCTGATCGCCTGGGGCATCGGCGAAGTCGATCTCCAACCCGTCTGGGTAACGTGGATCGACGGTGTGCCGTCCTACACTCTGCCGGTCGTGGGGCAGACCGGCTCCCACACCGAACCGAACCCCGCCTACCAACCGGCCTATGACGCCGCTTACGACGTCGCGTACAACTTGCCGTCGTTCCTCGGCGGTTGTCGCGGCCTGTCCAACCGCGCGCAGTGCGCCACCAACAAGGCGCTCGCTGCCGTCGCCAACATTCCGCAGACCATCACGGTGCCCGACTTCGGGATCGTCGAACCGGGCTTCTGGACCACGCAGACCGAGGGGCAGTGGGTGTCGCCCAGTGACCTCGGCACCTTGCCGACGGCGGGCCAACTCGCCTATCTCGCATATGCTCTCGAACACGGTGACGCAGGCGCACTCGCCCCGATCCTGAACTGGACCGCGTACCTGACCAACGTAAATCTGATCGCATACGGCGACGGCGCGATCGCGGCCGGGACGGCCTACCGAGCATTTATCGACAGCGTTCAGGGCGCCACACACGAGGGTTATGACCCGTATGAGGTCGGCGCGCCGCAGACCGGGCCGCGCCAGATCGCCATCGTCGGACCGAACGGTCAGGTCACCCTCGTCACGGTCACCACCCAGAACCTTCCGACCCCGTTGCCCACGCCGCAGTACCCGCAGCCCGGCCAACCTCCCGAGTACGAGGTGACGCAGCCCGGCGGCGTCATCGACGTCACGGTGCTGTCGCTTGTGCTGGTGCGGAATCCGGGCCGGGCCAACGGCGGACTGTACGCGCGATTCGCGCCGATCTACGAAGAACTCACGGGCGTCGATCCGGTGAGTCCCGAACGTCAGGATGTGTTGCCGGAAGGCGTGGACCCGGATCTGATCCGCGATCTTCTGACCGGCGGCGACATCAGCATCGACCAACTCGGCAATCTGCAGACAGTGATCGAGAATGCCGACGGGGAGCCGATCGTCATAACCCTCAAGGCCGACATCGGCTGGCAATATGACCTGTTGTCCGACGCTCCCGCGACAGCGAACCCGATCGCATGGGCGAACTCGGTGGCATCCGCCCTGTTCCTGACGAACCTTCTCACCGGAGTCGACTTCGAAAACCTCGGTGCGGGCGGCTACGTTGGTGAAGACGGCACGGTCTACTACACCCTTCCGGTCGATGAACTGCCGCTCTTGACGCCCATGCGGTTGCCCGCGCAATTGATCGGCCTGGCGACGGGCAACACCGACATCAACACACCGTTGGCCGACGCACTCGAACCGGCGCTGGACATGCTGGTCAAGATCGCTTACCCGGACGTCGTGCGCAATCCGGATGGTACGTACACCCGCACGCTCGACGAGTTCGGCGAGCCAACGCTGTTCGGCACCCGCACGCTCACCCGCGAGCAGAGGGCCCTGCTGCCGGGCGATCTCATCGCCGCGCTTGGTGCCGGCTTCGGAGATGAACTGAGCGACAGCCTGATCCGGGTGAAGAACGACGTCGTCGAGACGTTCGACATCGAACTCACCGAAGAGCAGGACGACGCTGTGGAACAGGTCTTGACGGCGCCGGGCACCACGATCAGAAACGTCAGCCGCGACGCCGGTGACGGGGTGTCCCAGGTGTTGACCGCCGTCGAATCGCAACTTCCGGATGAACCGGAAGTCACGCAGGAACATCTGGGCAACGTGCAGCGCAGTGTCGGCAAGTTCTTGGCGGAGGTGCGTGACGGTGCTCCCGAGCGGCCCGGCAGCACAACAACTTCCGACACCGAACTGAAGCGCAAGACGCCGGTGCGCGACGCGGTCAAGAAGGCCGGCGACAATCTCAAGAAAGCTGTCGACAAGGTCGGCGCGGACGTCAAGAAGAAGCTCGGCGCGAATAAGAAGGACAAGAACGAGAGCCAGGACTCGGGTAGCGAGAGCGATGGTTCGGAGTAGTCCGCGCCAAGACCGTCACTACGATTGACCGGTGGCTTCAGTCAGGCGCGGACGCGGAAGGCCTGTCGGCCCCGGTGTCGATGTCGAGCAGCGACGATCAGACCTGCTTGATGCCGCCGAGCGGGCCATCCGTGAGAAAGGGCCTGAGGTAGGCATTGCGGAGGTGGCCGGCGAGGCGGGATTCGTCCGGTCGGCCGTCTACGCGGTGTTCCCGAACCGGGCGGCAATCCTCGCCGCGCTCAGTGAGCGCCAAGCCGGCAGACTGCTCGCGAAGATCACGAAAAGAGCTGATGGCTCAACGGATTTGCGCCGTCGCATGGAGTTGTTCTTCGACGTCATCTGCCAGTGGATGCAGGACGAACCGAACCTCTACCGGGCGCTGGATGTGCACGAGGCGCTTGCCGGCGCGGTCGAGGCGATGCTGAGCGCGTCGCTGGCGGCCGGCGGCGCAAACACCGCGGCCGCCGCGCCGTGGGCGCGCGCGATCGTCGGGTCCGCGACGGTGACCGCGGAATGGTGGATCCGTAGTTCGTCGATGCCGCGTGCGGAGCTCGTCGAGCATCTGACGCGACTGTGCTGGGACGGCGGCGCGGCGCTGCCGTTCAGCCCGTTCGATGTCGACGCTATTGACAGGAAGCAGTCATAAAAGACACCATGTCTTTTATGACTGCACCCGCGTCACCCGAGGTCCATGGACCGTCGCACTACTGGGAAGACGTGCCGGGCGAGTACGACCTGGCCGTCACCGAGATCACCGGCAAGCTGCCTGAGGGCTTGACCGGCACGCTGTACCGCAATGGATCCGGGCGATGGAACGTCGGCCAATCGCGTGTCGAGAGCATCTTCGACGCCGACGGTATGGTGACCGCCTTCGCCATCGACGGCTCCGGAGTGCGGTTCAAGAACCGCTTCGTGCGGACGCAGCATTATCTGCGCACCACGGCCGCCGGGCAGATGGTGCAGCGCGGATTCTCCTACCAGCGGCCGGGAGGTGTACGTGCCAATGCCTTTCGGTTGCCTGCCAACACCGCGAACACGAATGTCCTCGTCGGCAACGATCAACTGCTCGCACTGTGGGAGGCCGGACGCCCGCACGCGATGGATCTCGACACGCTCAACACGATCGGGCTGTGCAGCCTGGATCGGGTGCTGAAGGGACCGATCGGCGCCTACTCCGCGCACCACACCTACGACGCGGTCAAGGATTCCAGGGTCAACTTCGGTTTCGAGCCGTACTTTCCGCGCATCGATCTGCGCCATGTCCGCACCGCGCCCACCAGGTCCGAAAAGCTGCGCCGACTAGGCGAATTGGCCGGCGAAGCCATCCCGCGGGTCCGTCTGCGCCTCTACGAAACCGACAACCGGGGCGTCACCCGTTACCTCAGGGCGGTGCCGATGCCGGGCATGGGTCTGGTGCACGACATGGCGTTGACACGAAGGTACGCGATCTTCGTGGTCAGCCCGCTGCGCATCAACCCGTGGGCCCTGCTCGGGCACAAAACCTATTGGGACGCCATGCGATTCAAGAAGGACGAACCCTCGTACTTCATCCTCGCCCCACGCGACGGCGGCCGTGTTCGCGTCGTCGAGACCGACCCGTTCTACATGTGGCACTACGCCAACGCCTACGAGCAGGGCTCGGACGTGGTGGTGGAACTACCGCGGTTCGCGCCGGAGACCTTCGAGGGCATGCATTCGTGGGTGTCCGACATCCGCACCGACATGTCCCAGATGTATGCCGAGGTCGCACCTGAGGAGCAGCCGAAAGCCGTGCGGATGACGCGGTTTCGGATAACGGCCGACGACCGGGTGACCGCCGAACCGCTGGCCGAGTTGGGATGTGAGTTCCCGCAGATCGATCAGCGCCGCTCGACCCAACCCCACCGGATCACCTACGTGACCGCTCCCTCTGACACCGGTGAGGGGATAGGCCGGTTCGATCACGTCGACGGCTCGGTCCAGACGTACTGCCCGCCGAACAACAAGCTCGTCGAGCCGATCTTCGTGCCCCGTCCCGGCAGTACCGCCGAACGGGACGGCTGGGTGCTGACGGTCGGGTATGACGAAGCGCAGCACCGTAGTCGGCTCATGGTGTTCGACGCACCCCACATCGACGCCGGACCCATCGCGGAAGCGTGGTTGCCGTTCAATCTGCCGATGAGTTACCACGGCGCGTTCACGCCGAGGGTGGCCGCGCTCTAGTTGCGTGCGAGCGCACCCTGCACGAGCTGGTCGATGATCGGCGTCATCAGTTGCGCGTACTCGGCCGTGATGTGATTGTCGTCGAAGAACACCAGCGTGTTGCCGACGATCACCGGGCAGCGGGTGTCCGTACAGAAGAACTCGCTCAGATTCGCATACTGGCCGCCGCCTGCCCGCACGGCCGCCTCCTCGGCGGCAATGCCGTTGTCGTTCATGGCCTTCGCGCGATCCGGCGTACAGAATGCGGCGTCGTCCATGTGGGCGGACAGGCACGTCGGCACCATCGAGTGCGGGTCCGGGACCGGGCCGAGCACCAGGACCCGGGCGCCCGTTCCGCGCAGCTGTGACACCAGCGCCGTCAACCCGTCCAGCCAGGCTCGGTCGTAGCTCACGAAGCCGAAGTCGGCCCCGTAGCGGCGCACCATGTCCAGCACGACCAGTGCGGGACGCTCCTTCTGGATGCGGGCGAGTACCGCAGCCCGCCACTGCTTGCACTCGGTGAACTCCCGGCCGAGGTAGGGACTGAAGATCGGCAGCTTCATCAATGGGCACGTGACCTTGGCCATGGTCTCCAGTCGCCAACCGTTCTGCTGCGCAACCGGTTCCAGCGCCGGCTGCCACATCGCGGCGTGCGAATCACCGATCAGCGCAACCGTCGTCGTCGAATCGGCGTCGCCGGACACACATTCCGGAAGTGTGACGTCCTTCCACGACACCACGCACCCGTCGGCGAACGGCTCGGGTTTGGTGATGTTGTCCAGCGGTGGCGACAGATTCGAGGGAACGGCCCGCAGATCCGCTGATGCCGCGACCGCGGCACGCAACTGCTCCTGCGGCGTGAGCACCCGCTGTTGAGGCGATGCCGGCGACGCGACCGCCGCCACGGGCACCGCGGCCGGACCCGAACCGGTCGGCACCGGACGAATCGCCAACAACACCAGGCCGGCACACACCGCTGCCGCCGTCGCGGTGGCTCCCACCGCCAGGCTGCGCCAGGCCGACGCCCGCAGCGCGGCTGCGAACCGGGCCGGGTTCTCGATCAGATGCAGCGTCAGGATCGCCAGCCCGAGAGCTATCACCACCATCGCCAAGCGGCCGGCCACGCCGAGCTCGGTGCGAAACAGCGCCGGGGCCAACAACAAGGCGGGCCAATGCCATAGGTACCACGAATACGACACCCGGCCGATCGAGCGCATCAGGGGTTTTGCCAGCAGTCGGCCCACGCCGAGGTCGGGCGTCGCGCACCCCGCGCCGATCACCAGTGCGGTACCGAGAACCGGCAATAGCGCCGCGGTGCCCGGGTACGGCGTCGACTCGCCGATCTGGGTGCATGTCACGAGGATCAACGCCAAGCCGCCCCAGCCGGCGACGGCGGCGCAGACCGGTGGCAGCTTGCGCCAGCTCGCGGCGGTCAACGCGATCAGACCGCCCGCGGCCAGCTCCCAGGCCCGGGTCGGCAGTGAGAAGAACGCCCACGCCGGCATGGTGCGCGTCCACGTCAGCGACAGGACCAACGAGGCGCCCACGACGACTGCCAGCACGCCGACGTAGGGCAGTGCGGACCCCGCGTCGCGGCCGCGGCGGGTCAACAGCCAGGCGATACCGAGAATCAACGCCGGCCACAGCAGGTAGAACTGCTCTTCGACCCCGAGCGACCAGTAGTGCTGCAGCGGTGATGGCGGGGTGTCCGCCGCGAGGTAGTCGGTGCCCTCGGCGGCGAATCGGTAGTTGCCGACGTAGAGCGCGCTGGCGATGGTGTCGCCCAAGACATTGCGCGCCTGCAACGGCGGCAGCAGCACGGCGGCCGCGACCGATGTTGCGACGAGGACGACAGCCGCGGCCGGTAGCAGGCGTCGGGCGCGCGCGGCATAGAACTTCGTGAGTTTTATCGTGCCGGTGCGCGACGCTTCGCGCCACAGCAGCCCGGTGATGAGAAAGCCCGATACGACGAAGAACACGTCGACGCCGATGAAGCCGCCGTGCAGCCCCGGCACCCCCGCATGGAAAAGTACGACGGCCACCACGGCCACCGCCCGCAGACCCTCGATGTCGGGCCGAAACTGTTTGCGAGACAGGTGCTCCCGTCCACTCACGGTGCTGTCGCGGCGGGAGGTGACGTCCGAGGATGTGGTAACTCTATTCACTCAAGTACCGATGGTCCCACGAGACTCTGTGGATACCGGGCATTTGTTGCTAGCGTCGTGGCGATGCGGCGAAGGATCGGCACCGGCCTGGCGGCGGTGCTGTGCGCGGTCGTCGTCGGCTGTGAGTCCGGGACGGACACCGCCGCGGCCGACGGGACCTGCAGCCTCGACACCTTGCCACCGCAGGCCGCCGAAACGGTTGAGCTCATCGAAGCCGGTGGCCCATTCCCGTATCCACGCAACGACGGCGTGGTGTTCGGCAACTTCGAAGGCCGGTTGCCCGCGCATGAGCGGGGCTACTACCGCGAGTACACCGTTCCGACGCCCGGGCTGAGCCACCGTGGCAAGCGCCGGATCGTCACCGGGGGCAAGCCGTTGGACGATCCGGCGGAGTACTACTACACCGGGGATCATTACGAGTCGTTCTGCCTGATCGGAGGCATGTGAAGACGTATCGGATCGACGGGGCGAAGGTCGCATCGAAGGCGGATTTCTTCACCGAGATCGGCCGGGCGGTCAACGGTGACGGCGGCTACTTCGGCTCCAACCTGGATGCGCTCGCGGACTGCCTGCGCGGTGGCTTCGGGACTCCCGACGATGGCGGGTTCAGATTCGTCATGACCTCCTACAAACAGGTCAAGACCGCCCTCGGAGACGACACCTGGAGCACGTTGTTGTACATCTTCACCGCCGAGGGCGTCGATCTGTGGCTTGAAGCCTGAGTGAATGCCAAGTGGTACCAGCAAATTTCGGCCCAGGGTGTCACGTGGGCATTCAAGCCGATAACGGCAGGGTGCCCGTGAGTTAGCAACCTGCCTGTGTCGCAACGGGGTTGACAGTTCAGCCCAAAGGTGTGACGGCGGCCGCGGGCCAATCTCCGAAGCGGTTACGCTGGCGTTCTGCAATGTGTTAGCTGAACTCGTGGACCGACGAAAATGACTGAAGCGACCTGGGTGTGACCGTGAAGCTGCCAACCGGAGCGGTGACGTTGATGGCGGGTGCCGAGGGTTCGGCCCGGCTGTGGCAAACGCAGCCGGACGACATGGCGGCCGCGCTCCCGTGGTTGCGTACGACCGCGGTCCACCTCATCGCGCTGAACGACGGCATCCTTCGCTCAGGCCTCGACAACACCGAGGGTTTCGTGGCGACCTTCGGCCGCGCGTCGGACGCGCTGTCCTGCGCCCTGGCCCTGCAATTGGCACCGACAGACCCGTTTTCGTTGTGCATCGGCGTGCACAGTGTCGCGGATGGAGCCGCGAAGCTGTGCGATGTCGCCCACGGTGGCCAGACCCTGATATCGGGCACCACGGTGTCATCGGGGTTCGGCGGTCTACCGGCCGGTGCGACGTTGACGCACCTCGGCAGTCATCGCCTGGACGATCCGCAATGGCAGGAGCGGCTCTTCGAGCTGCGTCACCCCGGTCTGCCCAAGCGCATCCAGCTCTTGGACGTACCCCAGGCCGTGCTCGCCCACGACCTCTTGAACTGATGCCGGGCGGCGTCAGGTGAAGGCGAGCCAGCTGGGCAACGCGCGCTCACCGGAATCGCACAACACCTGACGCGTGTCGCAATTACCGCGTGGCGAGCCCGCGCCGCTCCACATGCCGCCGGTGTCGCGGCGTAGCACGATCGCCGACGAGCCGCCGCCGTCGAGCAACACCGCGTTGTCGGCGCCAAGGCCGCGGAACAGATCCTGCATGTTGTCGGGTGTGTAACTGCCGCCCTGGAAGACATAGAGCTGATCGTTGCCCCGGTTGTAGCCGACCGCCGTGCGGGCAGCGCTCGGGCCGTTGTCGTTGAGTTGACCGGTTTCACCCGGCGCCAACAAACCGATCCCGGCCACTGCGACGAACCTGGCACCGCGATCGAGGAGCCGCTGAATCTCCGGCGAGGCCGCGTCATAGTCGTTGTCGCCCTTGGGCATTATCACGTACGGTGCGCCACCCACCGGGAGGATCATGGTCGCCAGCGCCGACCAGTGTTCGTTACCTCCGGACAGGCCCTGCTTGCCCGCGTAGGCCAGTGTGCCGGTCACCGCGACGTTGGCGCGGCCCTGGCCGCGGGTGTTGTCGACGTAAGCGCCCAGTGGCGAACTGCATTTCGTGTCGCGCCACGAACCGCCTCGTTGGCCGCGCACATCGAAGAAGTTGGCATTGACCGCCATGATCGGTTGACCCAGCACCTGCCAAGCGGCAAGGGGCGCATAGGTTTCCGACGCTTGCCAGAGGCCCTCACCGGTGCGCGCACCAGGGGTGCGTTCGCAGCGCGACTGATAACCCTGGTGAGTGTCGACCAGCAGCCGCGGATTCAGCCGGGTCGAAGCGTTCTTGATGGTCATCAGATGACCGCCGCCGTTGAGGGTGTACGCGCGGCCGTCGGCGGTCAGAAAAGGTGCGGCGAACTGACCGCCGAAGTTGTAGACGAGGTAGGAACCCTTGGTGTTGGCGATCGCACCCAGCAGCAGGGCCTTGGCATCCTCCGCCTTGGCCGCCGGCGGTCCGCTCGTACCGACGGCGGCACACAACGAGAAGATAGCGGTACCCGCTATCACACGTCGCAGCAGCTTTGCCAGCCCAGGCACGGATTACACAATAACCACACAGGAAACTCTGTCAACATAGGTAACGGGGCAGTCACGGTTGCGCATCGGGGTGGTCCCGACTTTGCCGACCGTGCGAAATGCAGTTAGCTGCCGACGTATTCAGCCAGATGCTCGCCGGTGAGCGTCGCGCGTTTGTCGACGAGCTGAGCAGGGGTGCCCTCGAACACGACCCGCCCGCCGTCGTGCCCGGCGCCCGGCCCGAGATCGATGATCCAGTCCGCGTGCGCCATCACCGCTTGATGATGCTCGATGACGATGACTGATTTTCCGGAGTCCACGAGCCGGTCGAGTAGTGCGAGCAGCTGGTCGACGTCGGCGAGATGCAAGCCCGTGGTCGGCTCGTCGAGGATGTAGATTTCGCCCTTGTCAGCCATCTGCGCCGCCAGCTTGAGGCGTTGCCGTTCGCCGCCCGACAGCGTGGTGAGCGGCTGGCCGAGCGTCAGGTAGCCGAGCCCGACGTCGGCCATGCGGTCCAGGATCTTCTGGGCAGCAGGGACTTTCGCATCCCCGTCGGCGAAAAATCCCGTCGCTTCATGAACCGGCATGGCGAGCACTTCGGCGATGTTCCTGCCGCCGAGCGTGTACTCCAGCACCGACGGCTGGAATCGTTTGCCTTCACACTCCTCGCACGTGGATTCCACCGTGGCCATGACACCCAATTCGGTGTAGATGATCCCGGCGCCGTTGCACGCCGGGCAGGCGCCTTCCGAATTCGAGCTGAAGAGAGCGGGTTTGACGCCGTTGGCCTTCGCGAACGCCTTGCGGATCGGGTCGAGCAGCCCGGTGTAGGTGGCCGGATTGCTGCGCCGGGAACCGCGGATCGGGCTCTGGTCGATCGACACCACGCCGTCGCGTCCGGCCACCGAGCCGTCGATCAGCGAGCTCTTGCCGGAACCCGCCACGCCCGTGATGACGACCAGGACGCCGAGCGGGATGTCGACGTCGACGTCTTGCAGGTTGTGCGTGCCGGCGCCGCGAATTTCCAACGCGCCGTTGTTTTCCCGCACCGAATCCTTGAGTGTCGCCCGGTAGCCCAGATGGCGGCCGGTCACCGTGTCACTTCCATGCAGACCGGCCACGGTGCCTTCGAACACGACCTCGCCGCCTGCCGTGCCCGCGCCGGGGCCGAGGTCGACGACGTGATCGGCGATGGCGATGGTCTCGGGCTTGTGCTCGACGACGAGGACCGTGTTGCCCTTGTCGCGCAGCTGCAGCAGCAGGTTGTTCATCCGCGCGATGTCATGGGGATGCAGACCGATCGTCGGCTCGTCGAAGACGTAGGTGACATCGGTGAGTGCGGACCCGAGATGGCGGATCATCTTGACGCGCTGCGCTTCACCGCCGGACAGCGTGCCGGCCGGCCGGTCGAGAGACAGGTAACCGAGCCCGATCTCGACGAACGAGTCGAGGGTGTGCTGCAGGGCGGTCAGCAGCGGCGCGACGGACTTCGCCTCGGCCTTCTTGTCGAGGCTTCCGATCCACTGCGCGAGGTCGGTGATCTGCATGGCGCACGCCTCGGCGATGTTGACGCCCTTGATCTTCGACGATCTCGCGGTCTCCGACAGTCGAGTGCCGTCGCATTCCGGGCACGTCGTGAACGTGACGGCACGCTCCACGAAGGCGCGAATATGCGGCTGCATGGCCTCGACGTCCTTGGACAGGAACGATTTCTGGATCTGCGGGATCAACCCCAGATAGGTCAGGTTGACGCCGTCGATCTTGAGTTTCGTCGCCTCCTTGTACAGAAGCGCGTCCAGTTCCTTCTTCGTGAACTTGTTGATCGGTTTGTCCGGATCGAAGAACCCGCAGCCGTTGAAGATCCGGCCGTACCAACCCTCCATGCTGAAACCCGGGATGGTCAACGCACCCTCGTTGAGCGACTTCGTGTCGTCGTACAGCGCGGTCAGGTCGATGTCGTTGACCGCGCCGCGGCCTTCACACCGCGGGCACATCCCGCCGGCGACGTTGAACTCGCGGCGCTCCTTGACCGTGCGTCCGCCCTTCTCGAACGAAACGGCGCCGGCTCCGCTGACCGATGCGACGTTGAACGAGAATGCCTGCGGCGAACCGATATGAGGTTTCCCCAAGCGGCTGAACAGGATTCGCAACATCGCGCCGGTGTCGGTCGCGGTGCCGACGGTTGACCGCGGGTCGGCGCCCATGCGCTGCTGGTCCACGATGATCGCCGTCGTCAGCCCCTCCAGCACGTCGACCTCGGGACGCGCCAGGTTCGGCATGAAGCCCTGCACGAACGCGCTGTAGGTCTCGTTGATGAGCCGTTGGGATTCCGCGGCGATCGTGTCGAACACCAGTGAGCTCTTACCGGAGCCGGACACCCCGGTGAACACCGTCAGCCGACGCTTCGGCAGTTCGATGCTGACGTCTTTGAGGTTGTTCTCGCGGGCTCCGGTGACCCGGATCAGATCGTGACTGTCGGCGGCATGCGTCATTCAGGGCAGCTCCTGGATTCGGACGGTGTTGCCCGCGGGGTCGCGAAACGCGCAGTCGCGGGCGCCCCACGGCTGGTCGGTCGGCTCCTGCATCACCTCGGCGCCGCTGGCCTGAACCTTCTCGAACAGGCCGTCGACATCGCTGGTCGCGAGCATGATGCTCGCGTAGGTTCCCTTGGCCATCATCTCGGCGATCACGCGGCGCTCGTCGTCGGTGATGCCGGGGTCGGCGGCGGGTGGAGTCAGGACGATGTTCATGTCGGGGCGGCCCGCAGGACCGATGGTGATCCAGCGCATGTCCTCGTAGCCGACGTCCTTGCGGACCTCGAAGCCGAGGGCATCGCGATAGAACGCCAGGGACTCCTCAGGGTCGGTGTGGGGCAGGAAGCTTGCGTTGATCGTGATTTCCATGACGGTCACGCTAGCGGCGAGCCGGAGACCGAAGCTTCTCGATTCCTGATCGGTCTGGTGACCTGTTTGGCGAGGCAGGATGGGATGCCTGCGGTCACATCGGTGGCGTTGCGGCGGTACACGCTCGGCGGCACGCCGACGAGTTCGGTGAAGCGCGTGCTGAACGTGCCCAACGACGAACAGCCGACCGCGAAGCACACCTCGGTGACCGACATGTCGCCGCGCCGCAGCAGGGCCATCGCCCGCTCGATACGGCGGGTCATCAAGTAGGAATACGGGGATTCGCCATAGGCGGCCTTGAACTGGCGCGACAGGTGTCCGGCCGACATGTTCACCCCGCGCGCGAGCGCTTCGACATTCAACGGCTGCGCGTACTCCCGGTCGATCCGGTCGCGCACCCGGCGCAGCAGCTTCAGATCACGCAGCTGTTGGTCGGCCACATCGGCGATCGTACGTCTACCCGGGTATGGCCACGGTCGCGACGACGAAGCGACTGTTCTCGAACAGCGTGGGTGTGCAGGCCACGCCGGTGATCCGCTGCGCGAGCGCGAAGCCTGCCGCACTGAGGTCGACGTCGGCGATGTCGGCCGGATCGGCGTCCAGCGGTATCCCGACGCCACGGATGTCGTCGAGCAGCGCGTCGGGCTCGGCTCCGAACCGTTCGGTGGGGAACAGCAGATCGAAATCGACCAGCAACCGGCCGTCGCGCCACCAGTGGAACCGGTGCACCGCATTGACATTGCGGAAGTGCGAGACGACGGTTCTGTTACCGGACACGGGCTCGATCACGCTCTCCGTGACGCCGGCGTAGCCGTTTATCTCGGCGATCAAGGACCATCCGCCATCGATACCGGCGATGCCGACCAATGCCTGCGACGGGTCATAATCGTCGGGCCAACCCTCGACAACATGCTCGTAGAGGGCGTCGATGCCATGCACCTCGGTCAGCCGATCAGCGGCCAGTGCGCCGACGAGGCGATCCGGCGTGATGTCACTGACCAGCGTCACACAGTGCGCCTCCGCCCACGCCGGACGCCAGGAGTTCCACCACGAGTAGTCGTCGACCGTCGCAGACACAGTTCGTCATTCCTCCTGATCACGGCGGTGCGAGCCGATACACCGCGCCGGCGAAGTCGTCGCTGATGTACACCGCCCCGTCCGGGCCGGTTACTGCGGCGACCGGGCGGCCCCAACGCAGGCCGTTGTCGGCTTGGAAGCCGCCGACCAACGTCTGCTGCGAGCCCAATGTGCCGTCGCGCCAAGCGAAGAACGACACCTCGGGCTCGCGCGGTGACTCACGGTTCCACGAGCCGTGCACCCCGACGAGCGCGCCGGGGCCGAACGGGTCCGGTAGCTCGCCGAAAGCCATGCCCAGCGGAGCGGAGTGAGCACCGAGGGTCTGCTCGACCGGTTCGAGTGCGGCACAGTCCATGCGGCTGCCGTCGGGGTTGGTCTGCACGTCTCGGATGAAAGCGGCGGGCGGTGCGCCGTCGGGATTGCAGTACGGCCAGCCCAATTCGCGTCCCGGGGTCAGTTTCGCGATCGATTCCGGCGGATGTTCGTCGACGTACGACTGCACGACGCGGCCCTCGGGGTCGGCGACGTTGTCCCGGTTGTTGACCGCGGTCCACAGCGTGCCGTCCGGGGCGAACGCCAGACCGGTTCCGTTACGCACACCCGTGGCGAACGGCTCCGGCGGCCCGCCGCCCGGCGGCACCCGCATGATCGTCGCGCGCGGCGGATCGGCCGTGCGGTCCTCGGCGGAGATGTTGCCCGTCGAGCCGATCGAGAAGTACACCGCGCCATCGCTTCCCACCACCACGCTCTTGAGAGCGTGGGCATATGCGCCGTGCAAGTCGGGGCTCTTGGCGTCGGGGAGATCGCCTGCGATGGTGCGGCGGTTCACGGCCCTGCCGTCGACGTAGTCGTAGGCGTCGATCTGATCGCTCTCGGCCACGTACAGCGTGGACCCCGCGAACATCAGCCCGTGCGGTTGGTCGAGCCCCTCCAGCAATGTCTGCTGTTCGGGACGCACTTTCAGCACCTGCCCGGTGCTCGGGACCGATACCAGCAGCGCGCCGTCGGGTGCCCACGTCAGCATCCTCGCCTTCGGGATGCGGGCCATGACCTCGATCGTCCAGCCGGTGGGGATCAGCGCCTGGCGCGGTTCGTCGAGCGGCGCCTCGGCCAGCTCGCCGGGTACCCGCACGGTGGCCGGAGCCAAGCCGGTCGGGGGCTGTGCCGCCGCCGTCGGCGTGGTCGGCGGTGATGCCGGGGGCGGATCGTCGGTGTTCGTACCGCACGCGGTCAGCACAACCGCGGCAGCCACTGCTAATGCTCTACGCCCCAGCGAGACTCGCATGCATCTCCCAGACCAAGATCTCGGCGTTGTCGTTGGCGACGATCCGTTGGCCACCCGAGTCGGTGAGCCGTGCGGCGTCGCCACCCGAGAGCGGGCCCGAGCCCTCGACAGTCACCTCGCCGCGCGCGACGAAGAGATGCACGAAGCGGGCGTGCGGCAGTTCCACCGAGTCACCGCGCCGCAGGCGCGCGCCGTGCAGCGTGGCGTTGCGGTTGTGCAGTGTCACGGCCGCGTCCACGGCGCCCGACGCGATCGGAGTCAGGGTATTGCCGAGTTCGATCTCCTGCTGCTGGTAGCCCGGCGTCACTCCGGCCTGATCGGGCAGCACCCACATCTGCACGAAACGCACCGGCTCGCTTGACGACCCGTTCTTCTCCGAATGCTGCACCCCGGTGCCCGCCGACATCCGCTGCGCCAGGCCGGGATAGATCACGCCCGAGTTGCCCATCGAATCTTTGTGCGCCAGTTCGCCATCCAGCACCCACGTGACGATCTCCATGTCACGATGCGGGTGGGTGTCAAAACCCGCGGCGGGCGAGACGATGTCGTCGTTGTTGACCAGGAGCAGGCCGTGATGAGTGTTGGCCGGATCGTAGTAGTCGCCGAACGAGAAGGAATGCCGTGACTGCAGCCAGTCTGTGGTGGTGACACCGCGGTCGTCGGCGCGTCGGATATCGACGGTCGGGGTCATGCCGCCCAGCCTACCGACGGGGTGGGCTGACCAACCGGTCGATTGACGCCTAATCTGTCGTCGTGGATATCAACGGAGCTAGCGCAATCGTCACCGGTGGCGCGTCAGGTATCGGCGCGGCATCCGCCCGCCAGTTGGCTGCCAAGGGAGCCCGCGTTGTCGTGGCTGACCTGCAGGCGGAAAAGGGCGAGGCCCTCGCCAAGGAGATCGGCGGCGCGTTCGTCAGCGTCGACGTCACCGACACCGCCCAGATCGAGGCCGCGGTCAACAAGGCCACGGAAATTGGTCCGCTGCGTGCCCTGGTGAACTCGGCAGGCATCGGCTGGGCCCAGCGCACCATCGGCAAGGACGGCGAATTCGCGTCGGCGCACAACCTGGACGCCTACAAGAAGGTGCTCGCGATCAACCTGGTCGGCACCTTCGACTGCATCCGGCTGGCGGCGACCGCGATGAGCCGCAACGAACTCACCGACACCGGCGAGCGTGGCGCGATCGTCAACATGACCAGCGTCGCGGCCTTCGACGGCCAGATCGGTCAGGCCGCCTACTCGTCGTCCAAGGGCGGCGTCGTCGGCCTGACGCTCCCCGTCGCCCGCGACCTGTCGGCGGTCGGCATCCGGGTCAACACCGTGGCCCCCGGACTCATCGACACCCCGATCTACGGCGAGGGCGAGGCGTCCGAAGCATTCAAGGCCAAGCTCGGCGAGTCGGTGCTCTTCCCGCACCGCCTCGGCAAGCCCGAGGAACTCGCGTCGATGGTCATCGAGCTGATCACCAACTCGTACATGAATGCCGAGGTCGTCCGCGTCGACGGCGGCATTCGGATGCCACCCAAGTAACTCGTGCACCCGCCGGGCATCGGCCATGATCGTCACATGGCCGATGCCTGGTGGGTCGACGCACTGATCGGCTTGGCCGTCGCCGTGCTGCTGAGCTGGGTGGTTCTGGTCATTGCTCTACTCGTCGTGCGCCCACGCGGCAATCTGCTCACCGAAGCGCTGCGGCTACTCCCGGACCTGTTGCGCCTCATCCCGCGCCTCGCGGCCGACAAGTCGCTACCTCGCGGCGTGCGGATCCGGCTGGCGCTGTTGGTCGTCTATCTGGCGGTGCCGATCGACCTGATCCCCGATTTCATCCCCGTCCTCGGTTACGCCGACGACGCCATCATCGTCACCTGGGTGCTGCGCAGCGTCGTGCGCCACGCCGGGGTCGACGCGGTCCGAGCGCACTGGCCGGGCAGCGAAGACGGATTCGATGCCATGGCCCGGCTGACCGGTCTGTCGCGGTGAGGCTTACCAGTCCGACTCGTCGAAGCGGATCACACCGCGAATGTTGTTGCCGTCCAACATGTCCTGGTAGCCCTGGTTGATGTCCTCGAGCTTGTAGGTCCGGGTGATCATGTCGTCGATGTTGAGCAGGCCCGACTTGTAGAGCGCGACCAGGCGCGGAGTCTCGACGTGGCTGCTGCCGCCGCCGAAGATGTTGCCCTTCAACGTCTTCTGCAACATCGTGAACAGGAACAGGTTGAGCTTGACGTCGGCGTCCATCATCGACCCCATGCCCGTCACCACGCAGGTGCCGGTCTTGGCGGTCAGGATCAGGGCCTCTTCGATGTACTCGCCCTTCATCTCACCGACCGCGATGATCACCTTGTCGCCCATCAAGCCGTAGGTGACGTCGATGATCGGCGCGATGGCCTCGGCCATTGACGGGTAGACGTGCGTCGCGCCGAACTTGAGGGCCTGCTCGCGCTTCCATTCGTTCGGGTCGATCGCGATGACGTGCTTGGCGCCCGAGATGACCGCGCCCTGCAGCGCGCTCATGCCGATGCCACCGACGCCGACGATGATGACCGTCTCACCCGGCTTCACGTCGGCCACGTTGGTGGCCGAACCGAAACCGGTCGGCACCGCGCAGCCCATGATCGCCGCGGTCTCGAACGGCACATCCTTGTCGATCTTGACGACCGAGTCCTTGTGTACGGTCATGTACGGCGCGAACGTGCCGAGCAGGTTCATCGGCGAGACTTCATGGCTGCCGGCGTGGATGCGGCTCGTGCCGTCGGCGATCGCCTTGCCGCCGAGCAGGACCGCGCCCCGGTCACACAGCGAACGGAAGCCTTTCAGACACGGCGGACACACGCCGCATGCCGGGATGAACGCGAGGATGACGTGGTCGCCCTCCTCGATGCCCGTGACGTTCTTGCCGACCTTCGTGACCACACCCGCACCTTCATGGCCGCCCAGTGCGGGCAAGCCGATGGGCGTCGCGCCCGTGGTGATGTGGTAGTCGGAGTGGCACATGCCCGCGGCATGCATCCGGATCTGTACCTCGTCGGCGACGGGGTCACCGAGATCGATCTCGTCGACCTTGAACGGCGAATTGAGTTCCCACAGCAGGGCGCCCTTGGTCTTCATGGATTGCGATAATAGAACACGTTGCAAAATTGTCCAGGGCCGGTCATCTACCTGCGAGTTTGTTTGCTTGCTGTTCTTCTGTCAGGTGGGCGGGTTTGATGGGTGGAAGTTGGTTCGCGTGGCATCACTGGCCACTCGGCGATGAATAATGCGACCGCGCTCGGTCTATCCACCATGACCGAAATCAACGCCAGCATCGTCCCCAATCTGTGGTTCGACCGTGAGGCCGAACAAGCCGCCGAGCACTACATCGCCGCCTTCGGTGGAAACGGCCGGATCACCAACACGATCGCCGCACAACCCAATTCGCCGTCCCCGCAGGATGTGCCGTTGGTCGTCGAGTTCGAACTCGCCGGGCAGCGGTTCGTCGGCATCAACGGCGGCCCGCAGTTCAAATTCACCGAGGCGGTTTCACTGGAGGTGCGGGTGACCGGACAGGATGAGCTCGACCGGCTCTGGGCCGCCCTCGTCGAGGGTGGGCAGGAACAGCCGTGCGGCTGGCTCAAGGACAAGTTCGGGTTGTCGTGGCAGATCACGCCGACCGAGTACTACGACTTGCTCGGCAAGGGTGACGCCGCGGGCGAGGAGCGGTTGATGGCCGCAGTGATGTCCACCATGGGCAAGTTCGACATCGCCAAACTGCAGGCCGCGTACAACAACGGCTGAGGTCGCCGAGCAAACTCCGATTTGGATGTTTGGTCCTGTGTGGTAGACACTACGGCCATGGTGGGCAAATCTCTGACGCCTCCGCCGGGCGGGGCGGGCTAGGTGGCCGAGTCAGGTGGCGACTGGGCGCCGTATCAGCAACTCCAGGAAGCGGCCGCGGTCTACCTGCGGGATCCCCAGATGGCGATGGAAGCCCTGCGTGGCGTCGTTGACCTCGACGCCATACAGGGTTTCACGATGGACCGGTACACCAAGCAGCGCGACGGCCGAGAGGTGCTCTATCAGGAGATCGCGATCACCGACGGCCGCCGCCTGATCCTGTGGATGGGTGATGACCTGTTTGCTGACGACGATGGCGAAGGCTTTGACGACGATGATGACGACGAGCCGGCAGCGGTGTTGTTCGAGTCCGCGATCCGCGTCATCCCGTTGTCTTGGATCTACGACGTGTCGCTCGATGCGAACTATCGCGTCGATGGCCAGCGCAGAGCCCTGCACAGTGTGGAACTCAGGATCTACGTGGGAAGCACCGACTACACCAAGGCAAGGACACCGGAGAAAACGGAGTTCCATTCTGAGGACTTTGTGTTCAGCAAATCGCAGAGTGATGGCGGAGTCGCCCAGGCGCAGCGGCTCATGCAGTTCGGAAAGTTGATGGCCACACATGTCTGACGACTTCGACTGGGCAAGCTACTCGCGCCTTCGCGACGCGGTGATGATCGGAACGCGTGACGCCGATGTTGCGCTCGCCAGGCTGGAGTCGTTCGTCGACCTCGACGCGGTCACGTCGTTCGTCCTCAGCGACAACCGCATGGAATACGACTGGGGCACGTCACTCTGGCAAGAGGTGGCAGTGACCGATGGGCAACGCCTGATCATGTGGCACGGCTGTGACGCGCACTGTCCCGGTACCGAGGATCTCCCGCCGCACCTGACATTCGAATCGTCGGTACGGACTGTGCACCTGTCAGAACTGCGCGATCAGACCGTCTATGCGGAGTACATCGTCGAAGATGACGGGACCCGGGCACTGAGCCACGTGGATGTGAACATGCAGATCTCGCGGCTCAAGAAGACGATTCAGACCACCGTGACAGAAAGCGAACCGCGGTACTCGTACTTGACGTTCAACAAGTCACGTCACGAGCACGGCCTCGCTCAGATGGAGCGGCTGATGGAATTCGGTGCTGCGCTAGCTCGCGGGTAGCCCACTGCCCGTCAGAGCGCGGCAGGCAACCCGAACTTCTCGAACAGCGACTGCTCCATGAACGCCACCACGTGGGAGATGCCGTCGGGCGTGATGTCGAGGACGTGGATCTGGAAGGCCTCGTGCGTGCCGGTCTCCCGGTTGAGCATGTAGAGCGCCGCCGCGGGCTGCCCGTTGGCCGTCGTCCGGATGAACCGCATGTCGCCGGCCTTCTCGGCCGGGCACTTGTGGCGGGTCAGATCGCCGATGGCCTGCGGGCCGCGGTACCAGCTGTCGAACGGCGGCATCTCCCAGATCGCCTCCGCGGTGAACAACTCGACCAGCCTGTCGACGTCGTAGGCCTCGAACGCCGAGATGTAGCGGCTCAGCAGATCCTGCGCCTCGGCCGAGTCCGGTGGCTCGATCTTGTCGTCCTCGGTGGGGCCGACCGCGTCGAGTTGGGCCCGTGCCCGTTGTAGCAGGCTGTTGACGGCGGCCGTCGACGCACCGATCGCGTCGCCGACCTCGGCGGCCTTCCACTGCAGCACCTCGCGCATCACCAGAACCGCGCGTTGCCGCGGTGACAGGTGCTGCAGTGCGGCCACGAACGCCAGCCGCACCGATTCGCGCGACCCGACGATGTTGGAGGGATCGGTCGAGTCGTCGGGGAGGGGCTCCAGCCAAGGCACCTCGTGGTGCTCGGCGATCTCGTCGGCGCCCGCCGAACTCGGCGTGCCAAGGCCGGACGGCAAGGGCCGGCGTTGACGGCCCTCCAGCGAGGTCAGGCAGGTGTTGGTGGCGATGCGGTACAGCCACGTACGCACCGAGGACTTGCCCTGAAAGCCCTTGTACGACTTCCATGCGCGCAGGTACGTCTCCTGCACCAGATCCTCGGCGTCGTGCAGCGAACCGGTCATCCGATAGCAGTGGGCAAGCAGCTCACGCCGGTAGCGCTGGGCGTCGGCCAGGAAGGCATCGGCCGGACTGTCGTCGTCGAGGCGGTGTGCGAGGACGGTCACATTCGTGAGCTTACGCAGCACCACCGACAACTACGATCGATAAATGTCCGAGCGATCGGTGAGCGGCTGGAACATCGCGGGTTTCGTGCTGTTTGTGCTGCTCCTGCCCGTCGCGTACATCGAGTTCATGATCGCTGCCCTCGCGTTCGGGATGTCCACCGACGCGTGTCATGACGAGGCGTGCGACGCGAGCTACCACGAAGAAGCCGCCATCCTCACCGTGGTCGTCGGCATCGTCGTCGTCCTGCTGACCACCGGCGGAGCGATGGTCTACGGCGCGATGCGCGACAAGAACGTCTTCGGAGCCCCGTTCTTCGGGCTGTTCGGTCTCTTCGTCGTCTTCCTCATCGGTCGGGCGGTGCTGCACTGACCCGCCGCCACTACGCTCGCCAGGGTGACCAGCACGCGCAGTGAACAGACCTTCGACGGTGTCGGTGGGGTACGCATCGTCTACGACGTCTGGACCCCCGACGTCGAGCCGCGCGGGGTGGTCGTGCTGTCCCACGGCTACGCCGAGCACGCGGGCCGCTACCACCACGTCGCCCAGCGCTTCGGCGCGGCGGGCCTGATCGTCTACGCGCTCGACCATCGCGGGCACGGGCGGTCCGGCGGTAAGCGCGTGTACCTGCGGGACATGTCCGAGTTCGTCGGCGACTTCCGCACGCTGGTCGGCATCGCCGCCGCCGAACATCCCGCCCTCAAGCGCATCGTGCTCGGCCACAGCATGGGCGGCGGCATCGTGTTCGCCTACGGCGTCGAATACCCCGACGAGTACGCCGCGATGGTGCTGTCCGGGCCCGCCGTCCATGCGCAGGACGGGCTGTCGCCGGTGCTCGTGGTCGCCGCCAAGGTGCTGGGCAAGATCGCGCCGGGGTTGCCGGTCGAGAAACTCGACGCCGACGCGGTGTCGCGCGACCCGGAAGTGGTGGCCGCCTACAAGGCCGACCCGCTGGTCTACCAAGGCCGACTCCCCGCCGGTATCGCGCGGGCACTGATCGGCGTCGGGCAGACCATGCCGCAGCGCGCGTCGGCACTTGGCGTGCCGCTGTTGGTCGTGCACGGCGAGAAGGACCGGCTGATCCCGGTCGCGGGTAGCCGGCTGCTCGTCGAATGTGTCGCCGTCGAGGACGTGCATCTCAAGGTGTACCCCGGCTTGTTCCACGAGGTCTTCAACGAGCCCGAGAAGGCCGTTGTCCTCGATGACGTCACCTCCTGGATCGAGACGCACCTGTGAAAAAGATTGTGGTAGCACTGTTTTCAGTGCTCGTCCTCGCTGCCTGCGGATCGCAGGACGCCGAGAAGCCCGCCGGCTGGTCCGACAACGACGTCAGCTTCGATGCCGACGGCCTCACGATCCACGGCACCTACCGGCACGAGGGCAAGCAAGGTCCCGCCGCGCTGCTGATCTCCGAGAGCGGGCCGACCGACCGCAACGGCGACAACAAGGTCGTCGGACCCATCGGCAACATGCGCCAACTCGCTGAAGCCTTGTCGGACAAGGGTGTTGCGAGCCTGCGCTACGACAAGGTCGGCACCGGCAAGACCGGGCTTGGCCCCTACGAGCAGAAGCCCACCGACGTCACGAGCGCGGTCTACACCACGGGCGCGGCCGCGGCCCTGCGCTATCTGGCCGATCAACCCGACACCGACGACGGCAGGCTGTCGGTCTACGCGGTGGGGGAGGGCGCCATCCACGCCATGACCCTGGCCGGTGCGGGTGACCCGAAAGTCCACTCCCTCGGCCTTTTTCAACCACTGCCCGGCCGCTACCTGGACATCATCACCAACCGCGTGCGCACCGACGGCAACCCGGAGGCGTTGACGACGTGGCTGGCAGCCGTCGAGCAGATCCGCACGAAAGGCACGCTGCCGCCCAATCTTCCCCAGGGTTTGAGCGCGATCGTCAACCCGGGCAACCTCAGCGCGGTCGTGGAAGCCGACAAGATCGACCCGCTGGAGCTCGCCGCGAAGCTGCCCGACGGGGTGCCGGTGCTGCTGACCTGTTCCGATGTCGACAAGCAGGCGACCTGTGAAGCCGAACGTCCGCTCATCGACGCGCTCGGCCACACCGCGCTGACCGTCGTCGAACTCAAAGGCGTCAACCACATCTTGCGTGATGACCCCACCGACAGCATTGCCAACTACAGCAAGCCCGCGCCGCTCTCACCCCAGGTCGTCGATGCGCTGGCAGGTTTCGTGTCGAAGTGATGTCAGTGGTTAGAACTAGGTTGTTTTCATGAGTTTCAGCGAGGAGCGGAGCGGATCGCGCCATGGCTGACGACAAGATGCTCGCGCGCATCGCCGCGCTGTTGCGCCAGGCCGAGGGCACCGACAATCAGCACGAGGCCGAGGCGTTCATGGCCGCCGCGCAGCGTCTGGCGACTGCGACGTCGATCGACCTGGCGCTGGCCCGCGCGCACTCGGCGGAGCGCACCAGGTCGCAGATGCCCGTGCAGCGCACCATCACGATCGGCCAGGCCGGCACCAAGGGCCTGCGGACCTACGTGCAGCTGTTCGTGGTGATCGGGCTGGCCAACGACGTGAAATGCGATGTGGCGTCCAATTCGACGTTCGTCTACGCGTACGGCTTCGCCGAGGACATCGACGCCACGCACGCGCTCTACGCCAGCCTGGTGTTGCAGATGGTCAAGGCGTCCGAGGCGTACATCGCGTCCGGCGCACACCGGCCCACCCCCACCATCACGGCGCGCCTGAACTTCCAGCTGGCTTTCGGTGCGCGCATCGGTCAGCGCCTGTCGGAGGCGCGCGAGGAAGCAAAGCGGGAAGTCGACGAGGCGCATCGCCCGGGTACGGCAATCGCGTTGCGGGACAAGGATATCGAGCTGAGAAGTTTCTACCGCGAGGCGTCACAGGCGCGCGGCACGTGGCGCGCCACGAGTGCGTCGGCCGGATACTCGTCGGCCGCGCGGCGGGCCGGGGACCGGGCCGGCAAACGCGCACGGCTGGGGCCGAGCCAGGAGTTGTCGGGCGCCCGCGGCGCATTGGAGAAGTGACGGCCAAGGACGCCCAGCGGGCCCGCGTGTACGCCGCGGAACAGTTCGTGCGAACGATGTTCGACCGTGCGGCGCAGCACAGTTCACGTGCCATCGACTTCTTCGGTACGTCGCTGACCCTGCCGCCGGAGGCCAGGTTCGCCTCGGTGGAGTCCGTACAGCGCTACGTCGACGACGTGCTCGCACGTGTCGGCGCAGCGCCCGTCACCGTACGGGCCCGCCGTGGCACGACCGCCGCGCACTACGAACTGGTCGACGGTGCGGCGGTGATCGCGGTCCCCGAACGCGACACGACCTGGGCGCTGCGTGAGCTCGTGGTGCTGCACGAGCTCGCACATCACCTGTGCAGCGAAGGGCCACCACATGGTCCGGCATTCGTCGCGACGTACTGCGAGCTGTGCGCGACCGTGATGGGTCCGGAAGTGGGTCTCGTACTGCGCATGGTGTACGCCAAAGAAGGTGTCATCTAACCTTGCGGACGTGGCCGAGCCCCGTGATGTCGATGTCATGTTCGATCAGTTGCTACGCACGGAGGACGAAGCGCTGATCGCGGCGCGCGAATCCGCACCCGCCGCGGACATGCCGCCGATCGAGGTATCGGCGCAGTACGGGAAACTGCTGTCGCTGCTGGCGACGATCTCCGGGGCGCGGCGAGTCCTCGAAATCGGCACTCTGGCCGGCTACAGCACCATCAACCTCGCGCGCGGCATCGGCGCCGACGGCAACGTCGTAACCCTCGAATACGAACCCCGCCACGCCGAGGTGGCCCGCGCGAACCTGCAGCGGGCCGGCGTCGCCGACCGCGTCGAGATCATCGTCGGCGCCGCGCTGGACACGCTTCCCACGCTGGCCGAGCGGGGCGATGTGTTCGACTTCATCTTCATCGACGCCGACAAGGAGAACAACGTCTCTTATGTCGATTGGGCGATCAAACTCGGCCGGCCCGGCTCAGTCATCGTGGTGGACAACGTGACCCGGTTCGGCCGCGTGCTCGAGCCGGCCGCCGACGACCCGCAGGCGCTCGCGGTGCACGACATGCTCGAGCTCATGGGAAACCATCCCCGCCTCGACGCCGCGGCCATTCAGACAGTCGGCGCCAAGGGCTGGGACGGCTTCGCCGTCGCGCTCGTCAGGTGAGTGCGTCCTGCGGATCCTTCTGGACCGGTTTGGGCCACGGCTGCGGCTTCGGACGCTGACGGACCATCTGCGGCCACCAGAACCACTTGCCGAGCAGCGCCGCGATCGACGGTGTCATGAAGGACCGGATGACCAGCGTGTCGAACAGCAGACCCAGGCCGATCGTGGTGCCGACCTGACCGATGATGGCCAATTCGCTGACGGCCATGGACATCATGGTGAAGGCGAACACCAGGCCCGCGGCCGTCACCACCGAACCACTGCCACCCATGGCGCGGATCATGCCGGTGTTGAGGCCCGCGTGTATCTCCTCTTTGAGGCGGGATACCAGTAGCAGGTTGTAGTCGGCGCCGACGGCCAGCAACACGATGACCGACATCGCCAACACCATCCAGTGCAGCTCCAGGCCGATGAAGTGTTGCCAGATCAGCACGGAGAGACCGAAGGCGCTACCGAGCGAGATCACCACGGTGCCGACGATCACCGCGGCCGCCACGACGCTGCGGGTGATGATCAGCATGATGATGAAAATCAGGCACAGCGAAGCGATTCCGGCGATGAGCAGGTCGTAGTTGGCGCCTTCCTGCATGTCCTTGAAGGTGGCCGCGGTACCGCCGAGGTAGATCTTGGAGCCTTCCAGTGGCGTGCCCTTGATGGCTTCCTTGGCGGCCAACTTGATCGCGTCGATGTGCTTGATGCCTTCTGGGCTCATCGGATCGCCCTCGTGGCTGATGATGAACCGCACCGCGTGCCCGTCGGGGGACAGGAACATCTTCATGCCGCGCTTGAACTCTGGGTTCTCGAAGGTCTCGGGCGGCAGGTAGAACGAGTCGTCGTTCTTGGCCTTGTCGAACGCCTCGCCCATGGCGGTGGAGTTCTCCTGCATGGCCGCCATCTGATCCTGCAAACCACCGTTGGTGGCCTGCATCGTCAGCATCATGGTCTTCATCGTCTTCATGGTCGCGATCATGGGCGGCATGGTCGCGAGCATCTGCGGGATCAACGCGTTCATGCGATCCATGTCGGGGAGGATCTGCTCGAAGTCGGCGGTCATGGTGTCGACCCCGTCGAGCGCATCGAAGACCGACCGCATCGCGTAACACATCGGGATGTTGTAGCAGTGCGGTTCCCAGTACAGATAGTTACGGATCGGGCGGAAGAAATCGTCGAAATCCGATATGTGGTCCCGCAATTCGCGGATGTCTTTGACCATGTCGTGCATCTTGCCGACCATGCTGTTCATGGTGACCTGCATCTGCTCCATGAGCGCGATCATCTTGGTCATCGTGTCGATCGTGACCTGCATCGAATCGGCCTGGATCAGCATGTCGTCCATGCGGTCCTGCATGTACTTCTGATTCATGGTCTGCGTGGTGCCCTGCATGCTGATGTTGAACGGGATCGAGGTGTGCTCGATCGGCGTACCCTGCGGGCGCGTGATCGCTTGCACCCGAGAGATACCCGGCACCCCGACCACACGTTTGGCGATGCGCTCGATGACGAGGAAGTCGGCCGAGTTGCGCAGGTCGTGGTCGGTCTCGATCAGCAACAGCTCGGGGTTCATGCGTGCCGGCGAGAAGTGCCGGTCGGCGGCGGCATAACCGGAGTTGGCCGGCAGATCCTGCGGCAGGTAATGACGGTCGTTGTAGTTGGTCCGGTAGCCGGGCAGGGTCAGCAGCCCGATCAGGGAGATCGCGGTCGCGCCGATGAGGATCGGACCGGGCCAACGCACCACGGCCGCACCGACTTTGCGCCACCCACGGGTACGCATGGCGCGCTTGGGCTCGAGCACCTTGCCGAACCGGCTTGCCACCGTGATGATGGCCGGCCCGACCGCGAGGGCGGTGAAGACGACGACCGTCATGCCGATCGCGAGCGGAATGCCCAGGGTCTGGAAGTACGGCAGCCGGGTGAAGTGCAGGCACAGGGTGGCGCCGGCGATCGTCAGACCCGAGCCCAGCACCACGTGAGCGGTGCTGTGAAACATGGTGTAGTAGGCCTGTTCCCGGTCTTCACCGGCACCTCGGGCCTCTTGATATCGGCCGATCAGGAAGATCGCGTAGTCGGTCGCCGCGGCGATCGCCAGCGTCACCAACAGGTTCGTGGCGAACGTCGACAGCCCGATGATCTCGTAATAGCCGAGGAACGCCACCACGCCGCGCGCGGCCGTCAGGCTGAACACCACCATGACCAGCGAGAGAATCACCGTGATGATGGACCGGTAGACCATCAGCAGCATGATGATGATGACCGTGAAGGTCAGCATTTCGATCATCCGCATGCTGCGGTCACCGGCGATCTGCTGATCGGCCGACATCGCGGCCGGGCCTGTCACGTAGGCCTTGACGCCCGGCGGGGCCTGCACGCTGTCGACGATGTCCATCACGGCTTCGACGGACTCGTTGGCCAGTGCCTCACCCTGGTTTCCTGCGGTGTAGACCTGCACGTACGACGCTTTGCTGTCGGAGCTCTGGGCGCCGGACGCGGTCAGCGGGTCGCCCCAGAAGTCCTGGACATGCTCGACGTGCTTCTTGTCGGCCTCGAGCTTGTCGATGATCTCGTCGTAGTACTTGTGCGCGGCATCGCCGAGCGGCTCGTCGCCCTCGAGCACGATCATCACCGAGCTGTTGGACTTGAACTCCTGAAAGACCTCGCCGACGCGCTTCATCGCGATCATCGACGGCGCATCGTCGGGCGTCATCGACACCGTCCGCAGCTTGCCGACCTCTTCGAGCTGCGGGACGCTCACGTTGAGGAACGCGATGATGGCGACCCAGACCAGGATGATCGGGATCGCGAAAGACCGGATCAGCTTGGCGATGCCGCCGTGCTTGCTGTGCTTGGCGCCTGCGGTCGGGAAGGCGTCGGTGGGGGCGTCGTGGTTGCTCATGCAGATTTCACCAAGCAGAAGGTCTGGGCGTTCACGCCGTTGGAGGTTCTCTCGTCTTTGAGTTCGTCATCGACGGTGATGCGGCAGCTGATAGAACTGCCGTTGCCCTGGGCGACGATGTTGGGAAAGACCGAAGGGGCAGTCGATTCCAGCCGCAACGACCAGGGCAGCGCGACCCCGTCGATCCGTTGCGGCTGCGCGTCGAGATCGAGGTAGTTCACGTCAGCGATCGCGCCCGGCTCGCCGTAGATCTCATAGACCACGACCTTGGGATCGAACGGCTTGGTGTCATCGACCTTCGCGCTGGCGATCCCGGTCCCATCGCCGGCGCCGAAGAAGGTGCGTACCCGCATGACGGTGAATGCCCCGACGACCACCACCACGGTAATGAGCAACGGAATCCAGAACCGCTTCAACAGCCTCATGTTCGCTCGTGGGCCTTTCGGATGGGAGGTGTGCAGTCACGTACTGGCCGGCTGCGAAGCGCCACTGCCACTTCACGATCATGTCGGCGTCGGCGAAATCGCGCCAATCCTTATCCGCGCGGCACTGCTCGAAGCCCGTGAACGGGTTCGCCGACATCTCGGTCACCAGCCTGCTGCCCGCGGCACTGAGCGCAGTGATGTCAACGACCATTCGCCGTTGCTCGTCGAATGGAAGGTAGGGCAGCAGACCCTCGACGCTCCAGATCGTCGGCTGGTCGGCGCGGTAGCCGGCCTTGACGAGTTCCGTCGTCCAGCTCCGATCGAGATCGGCGGGCACCGGCCGCAGGTCCGCCGTCGGACGTGCGTCGGCGAGTGCCTCGGTCTTGACGTCGAGGATCGCGGGCTCGTCCACCACATAGACGGTGGTGCCGGCGGGCCAGGGAAGTACATATGGGCGCGGGTCCAGATCCGACGCGAGGAAGATCACTTGGCGGATGCCGGACTCAACGGCTTTGATCAGGTATTTATCGAGGAGGGGAGGTGCGGCGGGGCTCGCCACGCACGAAATTGGCAACGGTGGCTCCTCCCCGCAGATGTCCTTGCCGCATGTCAAATGAAACCTATACAGTCGGCTAACTGCGATCAAGTCGCTCGGTCAATTGACGGTGTGATCTAGCCCGCGCTTGGGTACGCTCAGCGCGACGAAGGGACAGGTGTGGCGAAGACGGTGTCGCCGCGCGGGTTTGCGCGCGAGCGGGTGCTCGAAGCAGCGCTCGGCCTGTTTGCTGAGCATGGTGTCAACGGAACCTCACTGCAAATGATCGCCGACCGCCTCGGCGTCAGTAAGGCAGCGGTCTACTACCAGTTCCATTCCAAGGACGACATCGTGCTGGCGGTCGTGCAGCCGGTTTTCGACGACATGACCCGGTTGGTCCGGATCGCCGAGGCGATGTCGACGCCCGAGGCGCGGCGTGAGGCCGCCGTGAGCGGCATGGTCGAACTGTCCGTGCGGCACCGCCGCGTCACCGCGATCTTCCACGGCGATCCTGTCATCGACAGCCTCGTCCACACCCGCGCCGAGCTTCAGTCCACGATCGAACGGCTCACCGCGATTCTCCTCGGCCCCGACCCGGACACCGCGAGCAGGATCGTGATGTCGATGCTCATGTCGGGCGTCTATGGCAGCGCGACCGACCCCGAGCTCAACGACGTCAACGACGACGACCTGCACCGGGTCCTGCTGGACTGCACGCAACGGTTGTTGCGCGAACCGGCGAGGCCGGTCGTTCAGAGCTAGGCGCGGTGCGACGGGCTAGGGTCCCCTGGCACTGACTTTGACCAGAGGGCTGCTGATCATCGGTTGACGGCCGCAATTCACCGCCCTGGTGTCGAACTCAACGCCAGGGGCGATCGGAGTCAGTCGCCTACCGGCCCTTGCGCGTATACGCACGAAGCAACTCCGCGGCCTCGGTCTGGTAGGCATGTTCGGCCCAGCCCAGCGGCGTGCTTTCGAACCGTGAGTCGGTCACGGATGGGTCGGCCCCCGCGTCGAGCAGGCGCTGGATCGATGTGAGATCGCCTTCCCATGCCGCGTGGTGCAGTGACGTCGCGCCTTCCTCGTCTCGCGCATTGAGGTCGTCCGGCGTGGTCGGCTCGACCACTTCGGCGCCGGCGACGTCGATTCCGTGCCGCGCGAGCAGCTCGAGTCGATCGGTGAAACGATGCGTTGCGGCCCAATCGATTTGGCGCTGCCACATCTGGCTGCGGGTCTCCATCGCCTCACCTAGGCGAAGCTCCCACGGGCTCGGCCCGGCGTCGGCGAGACCGTATGCGAACAGCAATTCGAGGTGCGAATCGTCGGCGCGGAACATCCGGTTGTACAACGTCTGCTGGTCGACCGGATGCGCGCCACGTTGCAGCAACAGCGTCGCGAGCTCGGTGGCGAACGGGTGCCGGGGCTGTCGACGCGGTCCCTGCTCGCCTTCGCCGAAGACTCCGGTCAGCACCGTGAACGGTGTCGACATGCCACACCACAGGTATCCGGCGTTCGGGTCCGCACCGGCGTCGAGCAGCAGCCGCGCCGCGGAGAGCACGTCGTCACGGCTGCGATTCAGCGGTGCCCGTGAGTAACTCAGGTACATCAGCGGAGCCCAGCCGAACGGGCCGCCTCCGATGCTGGCCGACTCGGGGTGGGTATCGAGATGACGGGCCAGTGCGCCAGGATCGGCCGCCGAGGCAGCCGCCCACACATGCCGGTCGACCATGCCGGTGTCGGCGGCCAACAGCTCGGCGGCGGCCTGCCGGCGCGGTGGCGCGTCGGATTCGTTGTAACGCAAGGACGCCCACGCACAGAATCGGTCCGGCGGGTCGATTGAGTGTTCGTCGAGTGCGCCTGGATCGACGCTGAGGTCGGCGGCGGCCTCGAGATAGCGCACCAGGGCGGGCCAGCCGGTGAACCCGTAGGCCCGGGCGACGGTCACATGGGCGTCGTGAAGCGGGAGGCGGTCCTTCGCGAGCGCGATGTCGGGTCGCGGGTGATGCCGATGGACGAGTCCGGTGGCCTGGGGATCGCCCGCGATGACGCCGCGTTGCAGCTTGCGGGCCTCGTCGCGCAGACGGTCGAGGGAAGGATTGTTGGGCAGGGTGCTGGCCATGACGGCCTCCTCTCATGTGCCCGCGTCCGCGAATCGGGCTGAGAAGAGGTCGGTCACAAGCAACTAACCAGCAGGGAGGCTGAGCCTCTTCGAGCGGACGTCGGGCGGTCCTGCGCGCCCGAACGTCACCCTACCGGCCCGCGAGCGACCGCTGAAGTACGCAAATTTGCGGTGTGTCGGCGTACAGACACGGTCGCTCGCGGTGTGAGGGGCAGGGGGCTACTACGTGCAGACGGCGCCGACGGCGGCCGAGCCGACCAGCTTGGTGTACTTGGCCAGCACGCCCGTGGTGTAGCGCGGCGGGAGCGGCTCGAAACCGGCCTTGCGGGCTTCGAATTCGGCCGGATCGACGAGGACGTCGAGCGTGCCCTTGGCGACGTCGAGACGGATGCGGTCACCGTCGCGCAGGAACGCGATCGGGCCGCCGTCGACGGCCTCGGGTGCCACGTGGCCGACGCACAGTCCGGTGGTGCCACCGGAGAACCGGCCGTCGGTCATCAGCAGCACATCCTTGCCGAGGCCGGCGCCCTTGATCGCGCCGGTGATGGCCAGCATCTCGCGCATGCCCGGGCCGCCCTTGGGACCTTCGTAGCGGATGACGACGACATCGCCCGCGGTGATGGTGCCGTCTTCGAGCGCGTCCATCGCGGCCCGTTCGCGGTCGAAAACCCTTGCGGTTCCTTCGAACACGTCGGAGTCGAAGCCGGCGGACTTGACGACGGCGCCCTCGGGGGCAAGCGATCCGCCGAGGATCGTGATGCCGCCGGTCGGGTGGATCGGGTCGGCGAGCGCGCGAAGCACCTTGCCGTCGGGATCCGGCGGGGCGATGTGTTCGAGGTTTTCGGCCATGGTCTTGCCCGTCACGGTCAGGCAATCGCCGTGCAGCAGACCGGCATCCAGCAGCGCCTTCATCACCACGGGCACGCCGCCGATGCGGTCGACATCGAACATCACGTGCTTGCCGAACGGCTTGACGTCGGCCAGGTGCGGCACCTTCGCGCCGACGCGGATGAAGTCGTCGAGCGTGAGCTTGACACCGGCCTCGTAGGCGATGGCCAGCAGGTGCAGCACGGCGTTGGTGGACCCGCCGAACGCCATCACGACCGCGATGGCGTTCTCGAAGGCCTCCTTGGTCAGGATGTCGCGTGCGGTGATCCCGCGGCGCAGCAACTCGACGACGGCCATGCCGCTCTTGCGGGCGTAACCGTCACGGCGGCGGTCGGTGGCCGGGGGAGCGGCGCTACCGGGCAGCGACATGCCGAGCGCCTCGGCGGCCGAGGCCATGGTGTTGGCGGTGTACATACCGCCGCACGCGCCTTCGCCGGGACAGATGGCGCGCTCGATGGTGTCGACGTCCTCGCGCGACATCAGGCCGCGGGCACATGCGCCGACCGCCTCGAACGCGTCGATGATCGTGACGTCGCGCTCGGTGCCGTCGGACAACTTGGCCTTGCCGGGCAGGATCGAACCGGCGTAGAGGAAGACGCTGGCCAGGTCGAGCCGCGCGGCGGCCATCAACATGCCGGGCAGCGACTTGTCGCAGCCGGCCAGCAGCACCGAGCCGTCCAGGCGCTCGGCCTGCATGACGGTCTCCACGCTGTCGGCGATGACCTCGCGGCTCACCAGTGAGAAGTGCATGCCTTCGTGGCCCATCGAGATGCCGTCGGACACCGAGATGGTGCCGAACTCCATCGGGAAGCCACCGGCCTCGAACACGCCTTCCTTGACGGCCTTGGCGAGCCGGTCGAGGGAGAGGTTGCACGGCGTGATCTCGTTCCACGAGGACGCGACGCCGATCTGCGGTTTGGCGAAGTCCTCGTCACCCATGCCCACCGCGCGCAGCATGCCGCGGGCCGCGGCCTTTTCCAGGCCGTCGGTGACGTCGCGACTACGGGGCTTGATATCGGGTTTTGCATCTGAGGGCGCAGAAGACATAGCTGCAAGTATGCCCCCGGGCGTTTACCCTGACCAAACCGATATGCATACCCCGGTGGGGTACCTGTATGCTGGTGTGATAACGCGACGACAATGAGGCGGATGGTGGAACGTGGCTGACGAGTCGGTACTGCATGGCTACTCGCCGCAGAAGGAAAACTACGCGAAGCGGCTGCGCCGCATCGAGGGTCAGGTCCGTGGCATCGCCAAGATGATCGACGAGGACAAGTACTGCATCGATGTCCTGACCCAGATCAGCGCCGTCAACAGTGCGCTGCAGTCGGTCGCCCTCGGCCTGCTCGATGAGCACCTCGGGCACTGTGTCACCCAGGCCGTCGCCGAGGGCGGCGATCAGGCCGACGCCAAACTGGCCGAAGCGTCGGCCGCCATCGCGCGGCTCGTGCGGTCTTAGGTGCCGAGCTCGCGCTCGATCCGTTCGACCTTGGCGGTGAGCTGGCCGGTGTAGCCGGGGCGGATGTCGGCCTTGAGCACCAGGCTCACCCGTGAGGACACGGCCGCGACGGCCTCCACCGCCCGCTTGATCACCGCCATCACCTCGTCCCACTCGCCTTCGATGTTCGTGAACATCGCATTGGTCTCGTTCGGCAGGCCCGACTCGCGCACCACCCGCACGGCTTCGGCCACCGCGGCGCCGACGCTGCCGGAGTCGTCACCACCCGTGGGGCTGACACTGAAAGCAACAATCACATCGTCGATTCTGCGCGGTCGAGGCATTACCGTGACACCCAGATGACCGTGGAATCGCCGACGACGGCAAGCCCGTGGACGCTGCGCGTCACCGTGCAGCTCACGGTGCTCGCGGCGGCCGCCTTCGTCTACGTCACCGCCGAGATCCTGCCGGTCGGCGCGCTACCCGCGATCGCGGCCGATCTCGATGTCAGCGAAGGCCTGGTCGGCACGCTCATGGCCACCTACGCGTTGGTCGCCGCACTCACCACGGTGCTGCTCGTCCGCGTGACCGCGCACTGGCCGCGCCGCCGCACGCTCCTGCTCACCCTCGTGTGTCTGACTGTCTCCCAGATCATTTCGGCGCTCGCACCGAACTTCGCGGTGCTGGCAGGCGGGCGTGTGCTGTGTGCACTGACCCATGGCCTCATGTGGTCGGTCATCGCACCGATCGGTGCGAGGCTGGTGCCGCCGAGCCATGCCGGGCGGGCGACTGCCGCCGTCTATGTCGGCACGGCCCTGGCGTTGGTGGTGGGCAATCCGCTGACCGCGGCGCTGAGTGCGCTGTGGGGGTGGCGTCTTGCGGTGGTAGCGGTGGCCGTGACCGCGCTCGCGGTGACGCTTGCGGCGTGGGCGACGTTGCCTGCGATGCCGTCGACGCAGGACGTCGCTGCGACACCCCGCAAGCACCGCCGCAACCGGCGGCTGATCACGCTGTCGGCGCTGACGCTCGTCGGCGTCACGGGCCACTTCATCGCCTACACGTTCATCGTCGTCATCATCCGCGACGTGGTCGGTGTGCACGGCGCGCACCTCGCCTGGCTGTTGGCGGGTTACGGCGTCGCGGGCCTGCTCGCGATGGCCGCGATGGCTCGGCCGCTCGATCACTGGCCCAAGGCATCGGTGGTCGGGTGTCTGGCAGCGCTGGCGGCCGCGCTGACGGCGTTGACGGGGCTGGCCGTCGATCAACGCCCGGGCCTGGCGACCGTGCTGGTGGGCGCGGTGGCGGTCGTGCTGTGGGGTGCGGCCTCGACAGCGCTGCCACCGATGCTGCAGGCGTCGGCGATGCGATCTGCCCCCGACGACCCCGACGGTGCTTCCGGTTTGTATGTGGCCGCATTCCAGGTCGGCATCATGGGCGGCGCGCTGATCGGTGGCGGGATCTATGACCAGGCTGGCTTGGCTGCCATGGTCGGCACAGCCGCAGCGTTGATCATCGTCGCGATGAGCGGCGTGCTGGCAACGCGAGGCCTGTTCCGAGTTCCCTGCGCCACCAGCGACAAGTAACGCCCGACACGTTCGCGACGATCAACACCGCAGTTCAGCGCCGTTGGCTCGGTCGGTGTCGGGGTGAAACGGCCTCGCGCGGCAGTAGCTGGTCTCCGCGCTGTGCGACACTGGAGCGAGTTGTGCTGTCTGGAGGTAACGCATGCCGAATTCGGCAAAACGCAGACTGATCACCGCACTCATGGCAGCGGGTTTGGTCGGCGGACTGGTCACGGCCCCGTCCGCACTCGCAGAGCCCGTCCCGCCGCCGCCACCGCCGGCTCCGATCGATCCGGCCGCCGCGCCCGCGCCGGTCGTACCGCCGCCGACGGATCCGTTGGCGCCCGTGACGGCAGCCGACCCGGCCGTGCCGGAGCCCGTCAACAACTACGGCGCACCGGCCGTCCCGATCGAGGGCACGCCTGCCGGCCAGAACCCGGAGCCGTTCACCGGCCAGCCGCCGTTCCTGCCGCCGTCGTTCAACCCGGTCAATGGCTCGATGGTGGGCGTCGCCAAGCCGATCTACATCAACTTCCAGCGGCCCATCGCGGATCGGCAGATGGCGCAGGACGCCATCCGCATCACGTCGAATCCGCCGGTGCCGGGCCGGTTCTACTGGGTCACCGACACGCAGCTGCGGTGGCGCCCGCAGGACTTCTGGCCGGCCAACACCGTGGTGAACATCGATGCCGCGGGCACCAAGTCGAGCTTCCGCGTCGGTGACTACCTGGTGGCGACGGTCGACGACAGCACCCATCAGATGGAGATCATGCGGAACGGGAAGCTGGAGAAGACCTTCCCGGTGTCGATGGGCAAGAGCGACGGCAAGCACGAGACCAGGAACGGCACGTACTACGTGCTGGAGAAGTTCCCCGACATCGTGATGGATTCGTCAACCTACGGTGTGCCGGTCGACTCCGCCGAGGGTTACAAGCTCAAGGTGCAGGATGCCGTCCGCATCGACAACAGCGGCATCTTCGTGCACAGCGCCCCGTGGTCGGTGGGTGACCAGGGCAAGCGCAATGTCAGCCACGGCTGTATCAACCTCAGCCCGGCCAACGCCCAGTGGTTCTACGACCAGTTCGGTAGCGGTGACCCCGTGGTGATCAAGAACAGCAAGGGCGCCCTCTACGACCTGCCCGACGGCGCATCCGACTGGCAGATGTTCTAGAACGAGCCGTGAAAAGCGTCCGATCCTGTTGGGTCGGGCGCTTTTTCGTTACCGCTGAGTTCCCTCGCCGAGCAGACGCGCAGGTACCCGGGAACGCGCATTCCAGGGTACGTTCACGTCTGCTCGCGCGAGGAGAGTGCGGCGGCGGTCAGTTCCAGATGCGAACGCGCGCGGCGGGCTCCAGGTAGAGCTCGTCGGACTCGCTCACGTCGAACGCCTCGTAGAACGAGTCGATGTTGCGGATGACGCCGTTGCACCGGAACTCGGGCGGGGAGTGCGGATCCACCGCCAAGCGCCGGATCGCCTCGGCGTCACGGGATTTGGTGCGCCACACCTGAGCCCAGCCGAAGAACACGCGCTGCACGCCGGTGAGCCCGTCGATCACCGGGGCCGGCCCTTGAGCGACAGCTGGTAGGCCAGCAGCGCGATCGACAGCCCGCCGAGATCGCCGATGTTCTCGCCGACCGTGAAGGCGCCGTTCACATGGTGTGCGGGGTCAAGGCCGCGAGGCGTGAACTGCTCGTACTGCTCGATGAGAGCCTTTGTGCGCGCACCGAATTCGGCCCGGTCGGCGTCGGTCCACCAGTCGACCAGGTTGCCGTCACCGTCGTACTTGGCGCCCTGATCGTCGAACCCATGGCCGATCTCGTGACCGATCACCGCGCCGATGCCGCCGTAATTCGCGGCGTCGTCGGCCTGCGCGTCGAAGAACGGCGGCTGCAGAATGGCTGCGGGAAAGACGATCTCGTTCATGCCCGGGTTGTAGTAGGCGTTGACCGTCTGCGGCGTCATGAACCACTCGTCGCGATCCACCGGTCCGCCCAGCTTGGCCAGCTCGCGGTCGGAGCTCACGACGTAGCCGCGGCGGTAGTTCCCGTACAGGTCGTCGCGCTCGATCACCAGCGCCGAGTAGTCGCGCCAGCGGGCCGGATAGCCGATCTTCGGCGTGAACTTGTCGAGCTTGGCCAGCGCCTTGGCCCTGGTCTCCGGGGTCATCCACTCGAGCTCGTTGATGCTGACGCGGTACGCCTCACGCAGGTTGGCCACCAGCTCGTCCATGCGGGCCTTGGCCTCGGGCGGAAAGTGCTGCTGCACATAGAGCTTGCCCAGCGCATCGCCCATGAGGTTCTCCACCACCGACACCGCGCGCTTCCACCGGTCGCGGATCTGCTCGGTGCCGCTCAGCGTGCGGCCGTAGAAGGAGAAGTCCTCGGCGACGAGATCGTCGGTGAGCAGCGCGGCACGCGAGTGGATCACCCGCCAGCGCGCCCACGCTTTCCAGTCCTCGAGATCTTCCGAGGACCACAGCGCGGCGAATGCCGTCAGGAAATCGGGCTGACGCACGACCAGCTCGGCGACCTTGTCCGGCGTCGCGCCGAGGGCCTGCACCCAACCCGACCAGTCGAAGCCCGGGGCGTCGTCGGCGAGCTCGGCGAACCGCCGCAGGTTGTAGGTGAGATCGGCGTCGCGGCGCTTGACCACATCCCAGTGGGCTGCGGCGATCTTGGACTCCAGCGCCACGATGCGCGCCGCGGTCTCGGTCTGATCCCCGCCGTACACCAGGCCGAACATGCCGGCGATGTGCTGCGGATAGCCGGCCAGGATCTCGGCGTGCTGTTCGTCGCGGTAATACGACTCGTCGGGCAGGCCGATGCCCGACTGGCCCATGTGCAGCAGGTAGCGCGTCGAATCCTTGGAATCGGTGTCGACATACACGCCGGTACCGCCGCCGACGCCGGTGCGCTGCAACTCGCCCATTACGACGGCGAGCGCGGCCGCGTCCGGGGCATCGTCGATCAACGCGAGTTCGTCGAGCAAGGGCTGCAGACCACGCTCGGCGATCGTCTGCTCGTCCATGAAGCTGGCGTAGAGATCGCCGATGCGCTGTTCATCGGTGCCTTTCTCGGCCCCGGACTCAGCTGCTTCGGTGATCAGATCGCGGATCTGCTCCTCGGCGCGGTCGTAGAGCGAGCGGAACGCGCCATCGGTGGCCCGGTCGGCGGGAATCTCGTAGTCGGTCAACCAGCGGCCGTTGACGTGGCCGAACAGATCGTCTTGAGGGCGGGATTGCGGGTCGACATGGCTCAGGTCGATACCCGACTTGATGGCTTCTACCGTCACCCCGACATTCTTCCAGACGCCTCGGCGGTGGCCGGGGGCTTGCGGCGCACCGGTACCCTCACGGCCATGCCAGACGCGCCCAGCAAGGACGGACCCGACGAGGCCCCCGACCGCGGTGACGGAATGTTCACTGCTTACGGGGTCGCGTCGGCAGTGCTGGGCGTCATCGCGGTGGCCGCCGTCGTGCTCGCGGCGATGATCTGGTCCGGGCATCGCAGCGACGTCGCCGAGCGCAACTATCAGACGCGCGTGCTGCAGGCCGCGGCCGACTGGACCGGCGTGCTCATCAACATGAACGCCGACACCGTCGAAGCCGACATGCTGAAACTGCACGAGGGCACCGTCGGGCAGCTCAACACCGACTTCGATTCCGCCGTGCAGCCGTACCGGGACCTGGTGCAGCGGCTCAAGTCGAGGACTTCCGGGCAGATCGACTCGGTGTCCATCGAATCCCTCTACCACCCGCCCACCGGTCCGGACGGCGCCGCGCAGCCCGGGCCGCCGCCCGGTCTGAGCGGCATGGTGTCGCGGGTGGACACCGTGCTCGTGGTCGCCACATCGGTCACCGAGAACGCAGGCACCGACAAGCCTCAAACCGTGCGGTGGACGCTGCGGTTGGACGTCTCGGACGTCGACGGAGCGCTGATGATCTCGCGACTGGAGCCGATCCGATGAGAAACCGACTTCGGGTACTGGCCTTCGACATCGCCGCACCACTCGCCGCGATCGCCGCACTCGTCTTCCTGGGCGTCGCCCTGGCCTGGCCGCTGTGGTGGGTCTCGGTGTGCTCGGTGCTGTGTCTGCTGATCGTGCAGGGCGTCGTCGTCAACGTCGTGTTGGCCCGGCGCGACGGCGTCACGGTCGGCACCGACGACGACGGACCGGGTTTGCGGCTCGCGGTGGTCGGCGTGGCCACCGCCGCGCTGATCGCCGCGGTGGTCGTGGGCTACCTGCGCTGGACCGTGCCCGACCGGACCTTCGAGCAGGACCGGGACGAGGTCGTGCGGATCGCCAGCAGCGTCTCGGAGGCCACCGCGACGTTCACCCCGCAGAGTCCGACGGCATCGATCGACCGCGCGGCCGGTCAGATGTCACCCGAGCGTGCCGAGGCGTTCAAGAACGAGTTCGCCACGGTCGCAAAGGAATTGACGAGCCGCAACGTCTCGGCGCAGGCCAGCACCATATCGGCGGGTGTCGAGGCGCTCGGACCGCAGGCCGCCAGCGTGGCCGTGGTGCTGCGCGGTACGCAGAGTGTGCCGGGCAAACCCACCGACAATGCGGTGCTGGCGCTGCGGGTCACGTTGAGCAAGTCCGACGGCCGCTGGCTCGTCGACAACGTGACGCCGCTGCACTCGCGGTGAGCCGGCGTCAGGCGTAACCGGCGAGCCCGGCAGCGAGTTCCGCCTCGTCGCCGTCGAGGTGTCCGTCGAGCGCTTGCTGCAGGGCGAACGTCGCGCGTATTGCGGCCACCCGACCCAGCAGCGACGGATCGGAACCCGCGAGGTGCTCGAGCACCGGCAGGCCGAAGCTCGCCGCGAGTGCGGCAATATCTTCGGCGGGATCGCCCAACATCACCGAATCCCAGTCGATTACGCCGGACAGGCGAGGGCACTCGGCGTCGTGCCGCCACAGCAGATTCTCGCCACCGAGATCACCGTGCACGACGGCCGAGGTGAGGTGCGGCAGCGTGGCCGCGGCCGCCAACTCGTCCTCGGCGCGGTCACGACCGGCCGTCGACATGCGCGGGTAGAGCTCGGCGCGCACCGCGTCCGCGAACTGCCGCCACCGGTCGGCGCCCGCGACCGGCAACGCCGCACGGACCGCCGGGTCGGCGCCCGCGCGCTGCAGTCGGGCGAGTAACCGGCCGCACTGTTCGGCGACTCGCGGCTCATCGAAGAAGGCAGGTTGCAGCGGTTCACCCGCGATGCGGCTCAACACCAGATACGGGGGCTCGCCCGGAGGGGATTCCGCGATGGGCTGGGGCACATCGACACCGAGATCGAGGGCTGACACGATGCGCAGTCGCTTGGCTCGGTCGCCGAGACGAGCGGCGGCCGCCGGCGTGCGCGGATAGCAGACCACCCGCTCGGCACCGAGAACGACGCGATAGAACTGGCCCTCGCGGACCTCGGCGTCGGGGAGATCCGGAATGTTACTTCGCGGCGCGCTGCGCGGCGATCTTGGCGAACCGGTCCGAGAGCCGCTGCATCCGCAGCAGCAGCGACGCCGGCGGGCTGGTCTTGCCCTCCAGGTACGTCGCGAACGACTCGTTGGAAACCCCGATGCGCGACGCGAACTCCTGCGGTTCGAGCTTGGAGCGCCGCAGCATCGCCTGGATCTGGCGGGCCACCTCCGCGCGCTCGGTCGCCTCAAGATGCTCGCGGGTGCGCACGAGCACCTCGGACAGGGCCTTGGAAACGCCGTACGGGCGGGCGGTTTCGAGCACTTCCTCGACCTGGCGCGCGGTGCGGCCGTAAGGGTCGCGCTTGACCGCGGCCACGATGCGCTGCCACACCGTCATGTCGTCGGTTTCCAGCGCGGCGCGGATCGCGGCGGTGGGCCAGTACTCGACCGGGCGGTCGTCGAACGGAGGCTGTCGCGGTGGCTGCTGCTGGGCGCCCTGCGCCGGCCGCTGCCGGGCGTTCTGCGGGCGCTGCCCCTGCGGGCGCGGAGCCTGGGAGCGCTGGCCCGAAGACCGGCCCGAAGACTGTTGACTCGGCGGAACGCCTTCGCGACGCGCATCCCGCGCAACCCGAACGTCGGGGGCCAACGTCACTTCGCCTCCTCCAGCATTGCTACCGCAACCGACAGGCAACGCTGCCTGACCTTTGCCCAGTCTGCAGCCGCGTCGGGCCCCGACATTCTCACGTCGTGCTCGTCGGACGGCTGTGGGTCGGCCAACCGGCGTACCAACTGGGTGGACACCCATCGATTCCGTGGGTGCTGCCCACAGTAATACCGGTCCATGCCCGACAACACCAGAGCTGCAGTTTCAGTTTCCATCGACTCGACAAGATCGGCAAACTCGGCATAGTCGCGGGTGCTGTTCCGGCACATGATCAGATAGCCCTTCAACCGCAGCGTTTCCGCGCCGGTCGGGATCTGCAGCCGGTCCCCGGTGGGCAGCTGGACGTTGGTCGTCTCGACCGGGCCGCGGCGTTCGACGGGCGCCCGTTCCGCATCGGCCTCGGTTTCGAGCGCGTCCACGGCAACCGAGAGCCGGCCGCGCCACATCGTCACCGGATGCACACCCGGCGGGCACGGTTTGGCCTTGCCGGGACGCTGTGAAAGTCGCGTGGTCGGCTGGTGGCAGCCGCTGAACGCCAACGGATCGGTGACGATGATGGTCTGCGGCGCAAGGCTTTTCATGCGTGCGGCGGTTCGTACCATCATGCGCAGATCGGCGCCCGACGGGCCGAGGGCCGAGATGTCGTCGGGGATGATCACCAGATCGGTGACCTCGACCTTGGGCAGCGGCTTCTCGAAGTCGACCTCGGGCAGCAACTTGTCCAGCCAGCGCGGCAGCCACCAGTTCCACTCGTCGAACATCGCCATCAACGCGGGCACGAGGACCAGCCGCACGACTGTGGCGTCGACGGCGATCGCGACCGCACAGGCCACGCCCAGCTGTGCCACGAGCGGCATGCCGGCAAATGCGAAGCCGATGAAAACCGCGATCATGATCAGTGCGGCGCTGGTGATGGTGCGCGCGCTCGTGCTGACGCCGTATGCGACGGCGTCGCGGGTGTTGTTGGTTTGCAGGAACCGTTCCCGGATCCGGGTGAGCAGGAAGATCTCGTAGTCCATCGACAGGCCGAACGTCATGGCCAGGACCAGGGGCGGGATGGTGCTGTCGAGCGAGCTGATCTTCTCGAAGCCCAGCTTCTCGAACCAGCCCCACTGGAAGACGGCCACCAGGCTGCCGTAGGCCGCGGCCACCGACAGCACCGTCATCAGCACGCCCTTGAGCGCCAGGAACACCGACCGGATCGACACCAGCAGCATGACGAACGCGATCATCGCGACGAACGCGAACACCAGCGGCTGCGTGGCGGACACCCGGTCGTCGAAGTCTTTGATCAGCGCGGTGGGGCCGCCGACGGCCACGGACACGTCGGGCCCGGCTGCCGCGGGGAGTTCGGCCCGCATCCAGTCGACCGCCTCACGGGCGGCCATGTCCTCGGGATCCACCGACAGCACCGCCGACAGCAGGGCGCTGTCGTCGTTGTCGGCGAACACCGGCGGCTGCACAGTCACGACACTCGGCGCCTTGGTCATCTGCTGGCGTACCGCGTCGAGCGTCGCGGTGCCCGCAGGCCCCGACGCGTTCCCGTCGGGGAACGTCACGAGCACCCGCACGGGCCCGAGCGCGCCGGGCCCGAGCGCGTCGGCCGCGGCGTTGACCCCGCCGCGGATCTCGTGGGTCGGTTCGAACTGACGCTGCATGCTGTTGCCGAGCACCATCCCGAAGGCCGGGGCGGCGAGCGCCAGCAGCAGCACGACGGCCCCCAGCGCCGACGCCCACGGGCGGCGCATCACCGCGCCGGTCCAGCGGGTCCAGAACCGCGACTGCGTGGCCTCGGCGCGCCGCGACCAGTGCAGGTACGACGAACGTTTGGCGGCCGCGCGGCCGAACGTCGCGAGTACCGCGGGCGTCAGCGTCGTCGAGGTCAACACCGCGACCGCGACCGCGAGGATCGCGCCGGTCGCCATCGACACGAGCACCGGGGTGTTGATGAGGTAGATGCCGGTGACCGAGGCGATGACCGTCAGGCCGGACAGCGCAACCGCCAGCCCCGACGTGGCCATCGCCGCGTCGACGGCATCGGCGGGCTCGCGGCCCGCGCGCAGTTCCTCGCGGAACCGCATCAGGATGAACAGCGAATAGTCGATGGCAAGGGCGATGCCGAACATCGACACGGTCGATGTCACGAACACGCTCATGGTGGTGTACATCGACAGCAGATAGACCAAGCCCATCGTCACCACGACCGTGCAGATGCCGAGCACGAGCGGCAGCGCGGCGGCGGCCAGCGAGCCGAACACCGCGAGCAGCACGATCAGGACGATCGGCAGGTTCCACTTCTCGGCCTGGGCGATGTCGGTCTTGATCGCCCCCGAGGCGGCCGCGCTCAGCGCGCCCTGACCGATGACGTAGTACTTGACCTTGCCGTTCTCGCTCTCGCCGGGTTCCTCGCCGTGTATCCCGACCTTCTGGCGCAGCTGCTTGGCGACGTCGGTGGCTCCGGTGTTGTCGAAGTCCAGTTGCAGGGTGATGACGTAGGGCCGGTCGGGCTGTGGCGCGGGCTGCTGCGGATTGGGCACGATCTTGACGCTCGGCACCTCGGACGCGACCTGCTCCAGTCGCACCACCGCGGCGTTCATGTCGTCGAACGACGCATCCGCTCGCGGGGCGGCGACCAGCGCGAGAGGTGACGAACCCTGATCGGGAAAGTGTTCTTCGAGTTGCCGCTGTACCTGCAGCGACTGCGAACCCTCGACCTCGGCCCCGCCACCCGTCAGATTCGACGACTGATTGAGCGCCAGGTAGATCGAGGGCACCAGTAGCAGCAGCCACGTCGCGAACACCGCCCAGCGGAATCTGCGCAGGCTGCTGCTCAAGCGCATCATGAACTGCTGGATGCGAGGCCCCTTCTTTCTCCCCCGGCGGCGTTGCGTCAGCGTGAGCGTACCTCCACGGGAGTATGGTGGCCCGCCGCTCTCCGCATCTGAGATCGCTCCGAGACGTGCTTTCCGTTACCTGTGCGGTTGCTAACGGAAGTGGTCGGCCCGGCGACATAGATGGCAAGATGGCCCTCGATCTAGATGAGCGTCGGGGGCCCGAGTTCTGTCATGCCGCCGATCGCAGCGTTTGCGAGGAAGTAAACGTTCGCAAACTCGAAGGAGCACTTCCATGAAACCGACCAAGGGTGAACTGCGTCGCAAATTGGCCGTCGCGTTCGCGGCCACCGCAGCTGGAGGCGCCGCCGTCGCCGCGCTCTTGGGGCCATCGGCTACCGCCGCATCCGATCCGTGCGCGGCCAGTGAGGTGTCGAGGACGGTGGGCAAGGTGGCCACCAACACCGGCGACTACCTCGACTCGCATCCGCAGACCAACCAGGCGCTGACCACGATCCTGCAGCAGCAGGCCGGGCCGCAGACGCTCGCTTCCCTGAAGGCCTACTTCGATGCCAACCCACAGGTGGCCAAGGACATGCAGCAACTGCAGCAGCCGTTGCAGAGCCTCGGCACGAAGTGCAAGCTGCCGGTCACGCTCCCGCAACTGCTTGGCCTGATGCAGGCCGCGCAGCAGCAGGGCGCCACGCTTCCCGGAGGTTTGCCAGGAGGGCTGCCGTCGGCACAGACCGTCGGGGTGCCGAGCGCCTCGGTGCCGGCCCAGTCGTCGCCCGCGTCGGCGGTGACCCAGGGCGCAGGCCCGCTCCCCGGACCCGCGACCGTCGTCGGCCGCTGAAACCGGACCCGTCGCGTCGTCGACAGCAGGCCTTCTGAACTGCGGGTTCCGACGTTCTCACGATTGGTTGAGCACAAGGCAAGAAACTCTCCACAGATTCTGCTTAGCTTTCCTAAGCCGGTAACCGTTTGGCGTTACGGCCATCCACATCCGATGAAGGAGCTTGACCATGTTGCTCTCGGCCCGAAATGCCCGGCGTGTAGTAGCTGGCGCGGCCGGCGCCGGCGCACTCGCCGGTGCGATGCTGTTCGGTGCTGTCCCGTCGGCCCTGGCCGAACCGGCGCCCAATCCCCCGAACTGCACGGCCGCCGATCTGGCCGGCGTGGCCGCCGGGGTTTCGGCGTCGACCTCGGCCTACCTGTTCACCCATCCCGACGTGAACAACTTCTTCACGAGCCTCGAGGGCCTGCCGCGCGAAGAGGTCCGTACCAAGGTCCACGACTACCTGGAGCAGAACCAGCAGGTGAAGGCCGAGCTGACCGGCATCCGTCAGCCGCTCGTCGACCTCAAGAACCGCTGCGGTACCGCTCCGGCGCCTGAAACCCCGTAGTCCGAGTGCGGGCGGAAACCATCCCCGCCAGCGGCGAAGGACCACACACGCCCGACGGCGTGAATCGAACGGTGCTGATGGTCGACGACGACCCGGACGTCAGGACCTCGGTTGCCCGCGGATTGCGGCATTCGGGTTTCGACGTTCGGGTCGCGGCGTCCGGCAAGGAAGCGTTGCGGCTGCTGTCGAACGAGTCGCATGACGCCCTCGTTCTGGACGTCCAGATGCCCGAACTGGACGGGGTAGCCGTGGTCACCGCGCTGCGTGCGCTGGGCAATGACATACCGATCTGCGTGCTGTCGGCCCGCGACACGGTCAACGACCGCATCGCCGGCCTGGAGGCAGGCGCCGACGACTATCTGACCAAACCGTTCGATCTCGGCGAGCTCGTGGCGCGACTGCACGCGCTGCTGCGCCGTGCCAGCCATTCCGACCGGCCCTCCGACACCATGACCGTCGGGCCGCTGACCATCGACACCGCCCGGCGTCTGGTGTTCGTCGGCGGTGAACGCGCGGACCTGACCAAGCGGGAGTTCGACCTGTTGGCGGTTCTCGCCGAGAACGCCGGTGTGGTGTTGTCCCGGCAGCGGCTGCTGGAACTCGTCTGGGGCTACGACTTCGACGTCGACACCAACGTGGCCGACGTGTTCATCTCCTACCTGCGGCGCAAACTCGAACGTGAGGGCGTGCCCCGCGTCATCCACACCGTGCGCGGCATCGGGTACGTGTTGAGGGAAGAAACGTGACGATCGAGCCAGGGACGCACGACTAGGTGCGGCTCTTTCGCTTCATCCGTTCTGCGTCGCTGCGTACCAGGGTGGCGGTCGCGTCCGCGGCAGCGGCTGCCGCGGTCGTCGCGGCGTTCACGATCCTGACCTCGCTCGTGCTCGTCAACAATGACGCGGCGCAACTCGACCGCAGGCTCGACTCGATCGTCGACGCCAGCATCAACCCCGAGCACCTGCAGGATCCGCGCCGCGGTGTGCTCACTACGGGCCGGTCCAGGTCGACGGGGCAGGTGGTGTTCCAGCGCGGCTTCCAGTTGCCTGCGCTGCCGCCGGGCACCGAGACCGTCCAGGTCAACGGCGTCGACTATCGCGTCCGCACCATCCAGGTCGACCAGCAGGGCGGCGTGCTGATGTCGATCGGCATCCGCGCCGACAGTATCCTGTTGAGCGCCAACCGAATTCCGCTGTACGCCGCGGTCGGGTTGGTCACCGTGCTCGTCGCGGGTGGGCTGGGCTGGCTGCTCGCCGGCCCGGCGATCCGGCCGCTGCGCAAGCTGACCGAGCACACCTCCAAACTCGGCAGCGGCACCGAGACGATGCCCGAGGTGCGCGGCGTCCGTGAGGCCGAAGACCTCTCCGAGGCGATGGCCGGGATGCTGACCCGGCTGGCGGCCGCACAGCGGGCAACGACGAATTCCCTTCAGGCAGCGCAGGATTTCGCCGCCAACGCCGCCCATGAGCTGCGCACCCCGCTGACCGCGATGCGCGCCGACCTCGACACCCTGCGGATCCACAACCTACCCGAGGACGAGCGCGACGAGGTGGTCGCCGACCTGTCGCGCGCCCAGCGGCGCGTGGAGGCCATCATCACCGCGTTGGGGCAGCTGGCCTCCGGTCAGTTGGCGCAGGCCGAGGACCGCGAGCTCATCGACATCACCGACATGCTCGACCGGGTCGCGAGAGAGAACAGCCGACCGGGCGGACCGGTGAGCATCGACGTTCAGGTCGCCGACGACGTCGGCCTCGTGCTGGGCTGGCCGGGCGGCCTGCGGATCGCCGTCGACAACCTGGTGCGCAACGCCATCACGCACGGCGAGGCCACCCGCATCGTGCTGGCCGCCCACCGCAGCGGGCAGATGCTGACGATCGTCGTCGACGACAACGGCCGCGGTCTGCCGGTCGAGGAGCACGAAACCGTGCTCGGCCGGTTCCGGCGCGGCAGCACCGCCGTCAGCGGGGGATCGGGTCTCGGCCTCGCGCTCGTCGCGCAGCAGGCTCAATTGCACGGCGGTGAGATCCAGTTGTCCGACGGGCCGCTCGGCGGGTTGCGCGCCACCCTGACAATCTCGATGTCGCCCGCGGCCGAACCCGGCCAGCCGGACTGAGCGCGGCGGCGCACGCCCGTCAGCGCCGCGCGCCACCCGAGCAGCAGCACCCCGGTGACGAGCGAGGCGACGACGATGAAGCTCGCGGCCACCCCGGCCGACGTGAGTTTGCGCAGCAGCATCCCGATCACCACCGTGCACACCCACACCGCAATCCCGGTGGGCGCCAACGAGGTCGGACGCTGCCAACCACGCGATACCAGCCAGCCGACGCCCGTGCCCACCAGGAACGGCCACGCGGTCTCGGCGACGCCCGCCACGGTGATGCCCTCGTCGTGGCTGCGCCGCCCGATGGTGCAGAACACCACCACGCAGACCACGTCGGTGAGGAGCGAAAGGGCGCTAGTTCGTCGCATAGGTCATCACGTCCAGTACCAGTGGGCTGACTTCGGATTGGTCGCGGGCTGCGAAGCCCGGCTGCAGCGTAACGGGCCTGCCGTCGATCAACGGATCGAGTGCCCCCATACCGGTCAGCCGGGAGTCGAGCCGGAATGATTTGAGTACGAACGGTAAGCCGTTGGACGCCAACGGGTCCGGGCCGTCCATCACGTGGAAGTGCAGGTGCGGCGCATCGGAGTTCCCGGAGTTGCCCAGCGCGGCGATGACCTGCCCGGTGCTGAGCTGATCGCCCGCCTTGACCTTGAGGCTCTGCGGTTGCAGGTGGGCATAGAACGCGTAGTTGCCGTCGCCGATGTCCTGCACGATGTGGTTGCCGCCGTATTCGTTGAGCGCGAGCCCGCTGGGCGCCGTGCCCGGGGTCTGCTCGGGCAGGCCGTCGAGCACCGCGACCACCGGACCGTCGGCGACCGCGTGGATCTCGGCACCGAAGTCCGGGTAGCTCTCGACCTTGGCCTTGTCGCCGGAGAACAGCGTGCGGTCGGCGCCGAGCTGGACGTAGTCGATCGCGAATCGCTCGGCGGCCCAGACCTTTCCGTTGATCGGGTTGAGCGCCATCCGGTGCGGGGTCATGTCACAGCAGCTGTTGGCGTCCACCCAATCCTCGCCGGCCAGCGGTGGCGAGATCGACACCGGTTTGCGCGTCTGCACCGACACCGGCGCGACCGTCTCGGTCAGATCCGGCGGGATGAGCGGCGGCATGGGTTTTGCGACCTTGACGCCCACGGCGTGGGTGAGTTCGGTCGGAACCTGTGCGGGGTCGTCGGCGACCACGTCGAGCCACACGTATGCGCTCTGACCCGGCCCGAGCACATTCGCACCGGCGGCCGGGCTTCCCACGAGGCGAGTCCAGTATTTGAGGCTGTCACCGGACAGCGTGAGCAGCTTGCGATCGCCGGCCAGTGCACTCACCGACGTCAGGGTGACGTTGCTCGGCATCGTGTTGGTCAGCATCAACTCGTAGGCCAGGTGCGTCCGGCCATCGGTGGCGGGCACCGAAACCGGGGCTGCCAGAACCGATCCGATCACCGGAGTCGCGACCGGAGGAGGCGTTGTGGTCGTCGTCGGTTCCGACTGCGACGTCTCCGCCGACGAACACGACGTCAGCGCGAGCGCGAGCAGCGCCGTACCGGACGCGAGGGTTCGGACCCGCATGGTGTCTCCTAGCGTTCGGTTTCGTTTTCGGCTGCCGTGTCCAGATTTGGCTCCGCCTCGGGCTCGTCAGGCTCGTCGGGGTCGATGTCCTTCTCCGTCCGGAACACGAAGAAGAACACCACCCAGCCGATGGCCGAGATGAAGATCCAGCTGACCAGCCGGTAGATGAGCATCGCGGAGATGGCCGAGGCCAACGTCATGCCCGACGACACCAGACCGGGTACCAGCACGGCCTCGACCACGAGCAGACCGCCCGGCATCAACGGGATCGTGCCCACCGCGCGGGCGGCCGCGTAGGCCACGGTGACGCCGGCCAGCGACGGGTGCCCGCCCGTCGCATAGCAGGCGAACGCCAGGCACGCGACGTCGGCGACCCAGTTGAACATCGACCAGCTGAACGCCAAGCCCAGATCGCGCCTGCCGAGGCTGACCGATTCCAGTTGCTGCAGGATCTCCCGCCATTTCGCCAGACCGGTATCTGTTGGCTTGCCGCGCAACGAGTTCGCCCACGACAGCACTTTCGCGCCGATGCCGTCGATCAGTTCGGGTTTGGTCGCCACAGCTTGACCGAGCAGCACGATGGCAAGCAGCCCGCCCAGCGAAAAGATAAGCGACAGTGGGTTTTTGCTGGCTCCCAGCAGGAACGCCCCGCCGAGCCCCAGCAGCGCCAGCCCCACGATCTGCAGCACGCCCGACATCACGAGCTGCCACGAGGCGATCAGGGGAGTGGCGCCCCAGATGCGCTGCTGGCGGTAGGTGAAGGTCGCCGACAGCACCGGGCCGCCCGGCATGGTGGTCGACAGCGCGTTGGCCGCGTAGTACGCGGCCTCCGAGCGCCACTGTTTGACCTTCACCCCGGCCGAGCGCAGCAGCGTCCGCTGGATCTGCGCGAAGCTGTGGATCGAGGCAAGGGCGGCGACCACCGCGGCCAGCACCCACCACCAGTTCGCCGAGATCAGGCTCTTCCACGCCTTCGCCAACTGGTCCCACACGAGCGTGATCTCGACCGCCAGCACGGTGACCGCGATCGCGATGATCACCCAGCGGACCCACCAGTACTTGCCGCGCGTGGAGCCGGCCCGGTCGCGGGCAGTGTCCGCCGGCGCGTCGTGTGACACGCCCTAAGGGTAGCCGTGCAGGTCGCGCCGACATCGCCGCTCGGCGGGCGCGCCGCGGCTACGCTACCGACATGCTTTCGGATTCCGTTGCCGATGAGTCGGTGACGCCCCTCGTTCGCAAGACTGCAGCCTGGTCATGGCGCCTGTTGGTCATTCTTGGCGCCGTCGTGGCGTTGCTGTGGTTGGTCAAACGGCTCGAGCTGCTCGTGGTGCCGGTGGCGTTGGCCACCATGGTCACCGCGTTGCTCCTGCCTGCCGTCGACTTCATGGACCGCCGCGGTGCGCCGCGCGGATCCGCGGTGGCGCTCGTGCTGCTGGCCGGCATCGCGATCGTCGGCGGCATCCTCACGTTCGTCGTGTCGCAGTTCATCGAGGGTGCGCCCGATCTCGTCGAGCAGATGACGCGCAGCATCGACGGCGTCCGCAACTGGCTGATCGAGGGCCCGCTGCACTTGAGCAGGGAGCAGATCGACCAGGCGGGCAACACCGCGATCGAGGCGTTGCAGCGCAACCAGGAGCAGCTGACCACGGGTGCGCTGTCCACCGCGGGCACCCTCACCGAACTCGTGACCGGCGCGCTGCTGATGCTGTTCACGCTGATCTTCCTGCTGCAGGGCGGCCGCAACATCTTCGCGTTCGTGACGAAGATCTTCCCCGACCACGTTCGCGACCGCGTACGCGACGCCGGGCGTGCCGGCTTTCACTCACTCGTCGGCTATGTGCGGGCGACGTTCCTCGTCGCGCTCGTCGACGCGGTCGGGATCGGCACGGGCCTTGCGATCATGGGCATCCCGCTGGCGCTGCCGCTCGCGTCGCTGGTGTTCCTCGGCGCGTTTGTGCCGCTGGTCGGCGCGGTGGTCGCCGGGTTCTTCGCGGTGGTCGTCGCGCTGCTGTCCAAAGGTTTCGTCTACGCGCTGATCACCCTGGGGCTGATCATCGCGGTTCAGCAGCTGGAAGGGCACGTGCTGCAGCCGCTCGTGATGGGCCGCGCCGTGTCGATCCACCCACTGGCCGTGGTGCTCGCGATCGCCGGTGGCGGCGTGCTCGCCGGAATCGTCGGCGCGCTGCTCGCCGTCCCGGCCGTCGCGTTCCTCAACAGCTCGGCACGCGTGCTGCTGGCCCGAGATCCCGCCGCCGAAGAGGCCAGACAGGAGACCGAAGGCGAAACCATCCTGGAAGCGCCCTCGGACGACCTGTCCGAACGCGAGTAGCCGCGTCTAGAGCCGGCCCTCGCGCCGCAGCAGGTCCTGTGCGCTCATTCCGCCACCGCGCCGCTTGGGCTCGTCGGTGTCGCGGGTGTTGAGCTTCTCGGTCGCCGGATCGCCACCCGCGGGCGGGCGCTGCGCGCTGAACGCCGTCGTGGGTGCGTTGTCGCCGGGCGCCTGCCGCGACTGCGGCATCGCGCGCGTCGCATCGGCCGACGGGCGTGCCGGCGGGGGAGGCGGCGGCGGTGTGCTCTTCGCCGGGCCGTTCGCCGGCCCGCCACGCAGTGCGCCCAACCACGATTCGATCTCGCGTTCCTCGCGCGGAGTGCCAGGTGGCGGCTGGGGTGGCGGCGGAGCCGGTTGGGCCCCGGGTCGCGGCGTGCGGGCCGTCGGCGCGTTGGCATTGCCGGTCGCGGTGTTGACCGCGCTGTTGACCGCGTTACGGACGGCGTTGCGCGCCATGGCGAACCGCGTTGTCGCGGGCTCCTCGGCCTGCTGCGGCGGCGGCCCGATCCGTACCGTGCCTGCGGCCGACGGCGCGTTGGTCCGTATCGGCGGCGCCTGGCGGCTCGGATCGACGCCCGGGTGCGTGGGATCGTGCGGCCGGGGTGGTGGCGGCGGGGCACCGACACCCACCAGTGCACGCTCGTCGTCGGCCGGCTCGCGCACGGTCGGACGCTTGCGCTCGTCGGGCAGTTCGGTCTCGCCGAGGCCGATCTTTTCCTGGATCCGCTTCATCCAGCGCGGCGCCCACCAGCAATCGTCGCCGAGCAGCTTCATGATCGCGGGCACCAGGAACATACGAATGACGGTGGCGTCCAACAGAAGTGCGATGAGCAGACCGAACGCAAGGTATTTCATCATCACCAGGTCGGAGAACGCGAACGGGCCGGCGACGACGGCCAGGACCAGGGCGGCGCCGGTGATCAGCCGACCCGTGGTCGCGGTACCGATCCGGATTGCCTCGGCGGTGGACATGCCGCGTTCGCGGGCCTCCACCATGCGGGACACCAGAAATACCTCGTAGTCCGTCGACAGGCCCCAGATCACCGCGATGATCAACCCGATCATCGGTGCCATCAGCGGCTGTGGTGTGTAGTTCAACAGGCCAGATCCATGGCCGTCGACGAACATCCAGGTAAGGATGCCCATCGTCGAGCCAAGCGTGAGCGCGCTCATCAATGCGGCCTTGATGGGCAGCACGATCGAGCCGAAGGCCAGGAACATCAGGACGGTCGTGGTGATGACCAGGATCGTCACCATCAACGGCAGCCGGGAGAACAGGCTGTGGATACTGTCCTGCTCCAGCGCGGGGGTACCACCGACATAAACGGTGATGCCGTGTGGCGGCTGCAGCGCGCGCAACCCCTCGATGTTCGTCGCCGCGTCGCCGCGGTTCACCAGGCCGTTCTGGATCACCCGCACCGACGGGTCCTTCGATCCGCTGTCGGTGGCCGGGCGTTCCTTCCACATGGCATCGGGATCGTTGTCAGGATCGGTGAACCCGGGGACGGTCAGCGCCTTCGCCCGCATGTCGGCGATCTGCGAGTCGGTGATCGGTTCGCCGTCCTCGCGTTGCATCACCATCGTGATCTGTTCGGTGCGGAAGCCGGGGAAGAGCTTGTCGAACTCCTCCTGGGACTGCCGCACCGAGTTGTCCGGCGGCAGATACTTCTCGCTGATGCCCGCGAGCGTGAGCGAACCGATCGGTATGACGAGCAGAGTCATCACGACGAGGATCGGCGTGGCGAACGCGACGGGCCGTTTCATCACGACGTTGACGAGCTTGCCCCAGAAGCCTCTCTCGACTTCTTCGCGGGTCTTGGTCTTCTGGGTCTTCTCCGCGAACCAGTCGATGATGCGGCGCGAGAAGGGCCAGTTGGCCAGGAACGGCACCTTGAGCAGGGTGCGAACCCCCAGTGCGTCGACACGGGCGCCGAGAATGCCCAGAACCGCAGGCAGCACCGAGATCGACAGGATCGCGGCGAGCATGACCGACGCGATGATCGCGTAAGTGATCGATTTCAGGAAGCCGAGCGGGATCAGCAGCAGCGGCATCGATGACGCGACGATGATCACCGCGGAGAACGCCACCGTTCGGCCGGAGGTCATCACAGATCTTCGTACGGCCGCCTCGGTGTCATAGCCTTCGGCGAGTTCCTCCCGGAACCGGCTCACGATGAACAGGCCGTAGTCGATCGCGATACCTAGGCCCATCATCGTCACCACCGGCTGGGCGAAGAAGTGCACGGGCCCGAATTCGGCGGTGAGCCGCAGAATGCCCAATGCGCCTGCGATGGTCAGGCCGCCGATGATCGCAGGCAGGGCCGCGGCGACCGCGCCGCCGAACACGAAGAACAGCACGACGGCCACCAACGGGATGATGGCGATCTCGGCACGCTTCTGGTCGGTGCCGATGGTTCCGGTCAGTTCGCTCGCGAGCGGGTTGAGGCCCGCCAGTTTGATGTCGCCGCCGTTGACCTGCCGCAGCTCGGGCTCGATGGCCTGGTAGTTCTTGAGGATTTCGTCGTCGTTCTCACCGTTGAGCGGCACGCTGATGAAGGTGTGACGCAAATCCTGCGTCTTCATCTGGCTGACCGTCGGGTCGGTGGTGTCGGGCGCCTTCAGCCACCCGACCCACCCGACGACCTGGTCCGGGTTGTCCTCGACGAATTTGTCCAGCTCTTCGGTGACAGATTTCTGCCAGGCCTTGTCGGTGACCTTCTTGTCGTCCGGCGGGGTGAGGATCGCCACGATGTGGCTGGTCCGGTCACGGCCGTACACCTCGTCGGCCAAGAGCGAGGCCTTGACGGACTGGCTGCCCTCGTCGTAGAAGCCGCTCTGGGTGACGTTGTCGCCCAGACTTATCCCGTAGACGCCGCCACCGAGGCATAGCGCCACCATGACACCGATGACGATGTACCTGAATCGGTACACCGTTCGACCCCACCAGGCGAACACTTACGCTCCTAACTAAAAAACTTGTGTGACCCGCATATCGCACTTGAAACCGGTCATTTGCAGTTGTTACACACGCGAGGTCAGTAGCGATGACAACGGCCGGAATGGCTGCAGCCACGCGCCCTGCTCGGGTAGCGAGTCCAGGCCGATCCGTGGCAGCGGTTCCCGGAAAACACCAGGAATGTCCTCCAGATCGACAAACTCCAAGGTATCCGACGCTAGCGCCCAGCTTGCATGTTCGCGAAATCCAAGCACCTGCACGGGTGTGCCCTCACGGGCGATTTCCTCAAGCGGTTCCCGGAATGCCTGACCATCCGCCGAGGCAACCAGCACCGCCGCCAGCCCCTCACTCCTCCGCAGGGCGATGTGGTCGAGCATGTCGCTGTCGACGTCGCTGTCGTCATCGATCTTCGGTTTTGCGAAGACTGCGAAACCCACGTTACGCAACGCCTCCACCCATGGGCGGACGACGTCCGCGCTACCTGGGGCGATGTTGGTGAAGACGGTGGCTTCGGGCTCGAGGGAAATCGTCGGTTCGCCCTCGGCCGCGGAGGCGGCCGAAAGGTCGGCGGTGTATGCCAGCAGCCACCGGCCCAACGCGTCGAACCGCGGCCGGTGCGCGGCGGTCGGGCGGCCCCCGAGGATCGAACCCAACCCCATGTCGAGATTCGGTGCGTCCCAGACCAAGAGCACCCGCCGGACGCCGGTGCGCGCGGACGTGTCGGCGGGTGAGACATCCTGGCTCAGGCCCTGTTCGATGTCGGGGCTCACAGTCACGGTCGCTTCTCCCAGACCAGTTCGGCGACGTCGGTGCCGGCCAGGGCTTTGCGCTCGTACTTGGTGACGGGCCGTCGCACCGAGATGGGCAGCGCCGAGTTCAGGTCGACGCGACGCAGGAGCGGCTCGGCATCGCCGACTTCGGCGATGTGCTCGGCATATCCCATGTGGTCGGTGGCCGCATGCAGGATGCCGCCGGGGCGCAGCCGGTCGGCGATCAGCGCGACCGTCGCGGGCTGCAGCAGCCGGCGCTTGTGGTGGCGGGACTTCGGCCATGGGTCGGGGAAGAACACGCGCACGCCCGTGAGCGACTCGCTCTTGAGCACGTGTTCGAGCACGTCGACACCATCGCCGCGGATCATGCGGATGTTCGTCACGCCTTCGCGGTCGATGGCGGTGAGCAGTTGGGCCAGCCCTTTGCGGTACACCTCCACGGCGATCACGTCGATGTCGGGCTCGGCCTGGGCCATTGCCAATGTCGACGTACCGGTACCCGAACCGATCTCGAGGACCAGCGGTGCGGAGCGGCCGAACCAGGCTTCGATGTCGAGGTCGGTGACCGGGTTGCCGTCGTCGTCGCGGGCCTGGATGCCCAGGTCCGGCCAGCGCCGGTCCCACGTGTTCTGCTGGCCGCCGGACAGCGTCGAGCGGCGGGTGCGAAAGCTCGTCACCCGCGGAAGGCGGTGGGTCCCGGCCGGGTCGCCTGCGACATCGGATGTCGGGGTCGGTTCGCCGACGACATCAGACTTCGGCGCGTGCATCCGTCCATCGTCGCCTATCGACGGCGAAGTGCCCGCATCGTGGTACAGATTGATACCCAACAGTTGCCTTGAACTGTTAGGTCCCAAACATCCGTTCGCGAGCCTGCCCGGGACGTGCCACGATTTTCTCGGAGGACCGGGGAGCTCACAGGGAAGGCCGCCAGATTTTCGCAGACGAGCTCAAGCGCTTTGCCGACCGCGACGGCGATCAGCGGTTGGCCCAGATCAGCGCGCGCGTGTCGGCCGATGTGACCGTTGCCGTTCACGGTCGTCGCGGGGTCGGTGTCAGCACTGTCGCCGGTGCACTGGCCGACTGCGGGGTGGCGGTGCGCGACTCCGGCGAAATCGCCGTTCTGGTGATCGCCGAGGTGCTCAAACCCGAGGATCGCGCGAGTCTGGCCCGGCTGCGACAGGACGGCACCCCGGTGCTGATCGTGCTCAACAAGGCCGATCTCGCCGGGTCGGGTCCGGGTGGGCCGATGGCCACCGCCCGCAGGCGCGCCGATCAGCTGCGGCGACTGGCCGGGGTTCCGGTGGTCCCGATGGTGGCGTTGCTCGCGGGTGCCGATCCCGCGCCGCATCTGGTGCGGGCGCTGCGGGTGGTGGCGGCCGAGCCGGCCGATCTGACCTCGCCCGACGCGTTCCTGCGCGCCCCGCACGGTTTGCCGGTCGAGGTGCGCGTCGAGCTGTTGGACGCATTGGACCGGTTCGGCATCGCACACGCGGCCCTGGCGCTGAGTCGCGGCGCCGACGCCGACGGGCTGCCCACGCTGTTGCATCGTCTCAGCGAGGTCGACCAGGTGCTTGCCGCGCTGTCGGCCGTCGCCGCACCGGTCCGGTATCGCCGGATGCGTCGTGCGGTCGCCGAACTGCGCGCCCTGCGCAGCGAGTCTGCCGCGCGTTTCCTGGCGGCCGATGAGACCGTGCTCGCGATGATGGCGGCCGCCGTCGACGTCGTGGAGGCGGACGGGGTCGCGGTCGACCGCGGCGATGATCGAAAGGCGCACCTGCACCGCGCCCGGTACTGGCGGCACTACAGCCGCGGTCCGGTCAACGCGCTGCATCGCAGCTGCGGTGCCGACATCGCGCGGGGCTCGCTGCGGCTCCTCGACGGTGCCCCTGACCACCGGGTCATCGGGCGGTGACTGGGCCGGATCCGGTCGGAGCCGCAGACGCCGCAGATGCTGTGGTGGCGGCGATCGACCCCGGGCTCAACTCGCCGGGAGTGGAATCCCGTGACGTCGTGCTGGTGGCCGGCCCGTGGCTGGCGGGCGCGAGCAGCGTGCTGGCGGCGCTGCGCGACCGGATGCCGGAGTACACGTTCGTCGAGTCCACCGAGATGCTCGCCGGGGAAGCACCGATGGCGGTGGTGTTCGTCGTGTCGGCGGCCGCTGTCGTCACCGAATCCGACTGCGCCCTGGTCGATCTGGTGTCCCGATACACCGACCTGGTGGTCGGGGTGCTGTCGAAGATCGACGCGCACCGCAACTGGCGCGAGGTGCGCGACGCCGACGCGGCCGTTCTCGCCGAGCGGGCATCGCGCTATGAGCGGATGCCGTGGGTCGGGGTCGCGGCGGCGCCCGACCTCGGCGAACCCCAGCTCGACGACCTCGTCGAGCTGTTGTCTAAGCGCCTGGCCGACCCTGATCTGTTGCGTCGAAACAGATTGCGGGCCTGGGAAACTCGACTGGAGGCCGTGATCGGCCGGTACGAGGCCGACGGGTCGGGCGCCGACCGCAAGGCGCGCGTGGATGCGCTGCGCGAGCGGCGTGACGAGATCAACCGCAACCGCAGGCTCGCCAAGACCGAACGCAGCATCGCGCTGCGCAGCCAACTGCAGCAGGCCCGGGTTCAGCTCGGGTATTTCGCCAGGAACCGGTGCAACTCGGTACGTACCGAATTGCAGGAGGACATCGCAGGCATCGGCAGACGCCGTATTTCGGGCTTCGAGGCGTACGCGCGGCAGCGGGCCGGCGAGGTGGTGACCGAGGTCGACGAGGGCGTCACCAAACACCTCGGCGATGTCGCGGTCGAGCTCGGTCTGACGCCGCCCGCGCCCGCATCGACGCCGCGGCAGCCCGACATCGCCGCGCCACCGCTGAAGTACCGCAACCTGGAGACGCGGCTGATGATGGTGCTCGGCGTCGGCTTCGGCCTTGGTGTCGCGTTGGCGGTGAGCCGCCTCTTGGCGGGTGCGGCTCCCCGGTTGGCCGTCGCCGGTCTGGTCGTCGGTGCCGTCGTCGGCCTGCTCCTGGCGGGGTGGGTGGTCAGCACACGGGGCCTGCTGCACGACCGGGCGGTGCTGGACCGGTGGGTCAACGACGCCACGACCGACCTGCGGTCCAGCGTTGAGGAGCTCGTCGCGACCCGGGTGCTCGCGGCCGAAACCGCGCTCACGACCGAACTGGCCGGACGCGACGAGACCGAGAGCGCGACCGCGGCCGAACAGATCGCCGCGATCGATGCCGAGCTGCGTGAGCACGCGGTCGCGACGGCCCGCGCGGCTGCCCAACGCGACCGCCGGATCCCGCCGCTGCGGCGCGCACTGGAGGCTGTTCGGGCCGAACTTTATGCCGATTCGGGCGCTACTGACGAGTAACCGGCTTCTTACGTAAAACTGAATCGTTCCTGTGAGTCATCGGACATAGCACTGGTTCACTCTGGGTATGTCACCCGCGTTAACCTCTACCCAAAGGGGCAGCCGTGACCGCGTCGTGACGTGGCTTGGGTATCCACTCACGTTCGACAAAAAAATCCTACGCAGGAGAATTCGATGACCTCAGCGACCATTCCGGGTCTGGACACCGCACCGACCAAACACGAAGGACTGCTGGCCTGGGTTCAGGAGGTCGCAGAGCTGACACAACCCGACCGGGTGGTGTTCGCCGACGGCTCCGAAGAGGAGTACGACCGGCTCACCGCCCACCTCGTCGAGGTAGGCACCTTCCAGAAGCTCAACGACGAGAAGCAGCCGAATTCGTTCCTCGCCCTCTCCGATCCCTCCGATGTCGCGCGCGTGGAATCGCGGACCTTCATCTGCTCGCAGCGCGAGATCGACGCAGGCCCGACCAACAACTGGATGGACCCGGCCGAGATGCGCGAGATCATGACCGGCCTGTACCGGGGCTCGATGCGCGGCCGCACCATGTGGGTGGTGCCGTTCTGCATGGGTCCGCTGGACGCCGAGGACCCGAAGCTGGGTGTCGAGATCACCGACTCCGAGTACGTCGTCGTCTCCATGCGCACCATGACGCGCATGGGCAAGGCCGCGCTGGAGAAGATGGGTGACGACGGATTCTTCGTCAAGGCGCTGCACTCGATCGGTGCTCCGCTGGAGCCCGGCCAGGCCGACGTGCCGTGGCCGTGCAACGACACCAAGTACATCACCCACTTCCCCGAGACCCGCGAGATCTGGAGCTACGGCTCGGGCTACGGCGGCAACGCGCTGCTCGGCAAGAAGTGCTACTCGCTGCGCATCGCCTCGGCCATGGCCCACGACGAGGGCTGGCTCGCCGAGCACATGCTGATCGTCAAGCTGATCTCGCCGGAGAACAAGGCCTACTACATCGCGGCCGCGTTCCCGTCGGCGTGCGGCAAGACCAACCTCGCGATGCTGCAGCCCACCATCCCGGGCTGGCGCGCCGAGACCGTCGGCGACGACATCGCGTGGATGCGCTTCGGCAAGGACGGCCGCCTCTACGCGACCAACCCCGAGTTCGGTTTCTTCGGCGTCGCGCCGGGCACCAACTGGGACTCCAACCCCAACGCGATGAAGACCATCGCCAAGGGCAACACGGTCTTCACCAACGTGGCCAAGACCGACGACGGCGACGTGTGGTGGGAGGGCCTTGAGGGCGACCCCGACCACCTGATCGACTGGAAGGGCAACGACTGGTACCGCGAGTCGGAGGACAAGGCGGCGCACCCGAACTCGCGCTACTGCACCCCGATCGCCCAGTGCCCGACGCTGGCGCCCGAGTGGGACGACCCGCAGGGCGTTCCGATCTCGGCGATCCTGTTCGGCGGCCGCCGCAAGACCACGGTTCCGCTGATCACCGAGGCGCGCGATTGGCAGCACGGCGTGTTCATCGGCGCGACGCTCGGCTCCGAGCAGACCGCTGCCGCCGAGGGCAAGGTCGGCACCGTGCGCCGCGACCCGATGGCGATGCTGCCGTTCCTCGGCTACAACGTCGGTGACTACTTCCAGCACTGGATCAACATCGGCAAGAACGCCGACGAGTCCAAGCTGCCGAAGGTCTTCTTCGTCAACTGGTTCCGCCGTGGCGACGACGGCCGGTTCCTCTGGCCGGGATTCGGCGAGAACAGCCGCGTGCTCAAGTGGGCCATCGAGCGCATCGAGCACAAGGCCGAGGGCCGGTCCACCCCGATCGGCATCGTGCCGTCGGCCGCGGACCTCGACCTGAGCGGTCTCGACGTCGACCCCGCCGATGTCGACGAGGCGCTCGCCGTCAACGCCGAGGAATGGCGTGCCGAGCTTCCGCTCATCGAGGAGTGGTTCGAGTTCGTCGGCGAGAAACTGCCGACCGGCATCAAGGACGAATTCGACGCACTCAAGCACCGGCTGGCCGAGTAGCTTTCGGCGTCTGCTCGGCGCGGGTCAACGCCGCGCCATGTCCCAGAACGCCACCTCGTGCTCGAGTACCTCGCGCACCACATCGTCGTTGCCGTGTGTGACGGCGAGCTCGCCGAGCGCATCGACGTAATCGCCGAATTCCGGTGTGGTCCAATGCTCGACGAAATCGCGGAACTTCGACGTCTCCGATGCGGCATGCGTCCACGCCAGTAAGTAGACGCGTTCCACGACCCACAACGCGGTCACAGCGGTATCGAAAGGTTCGGCGTCGAGGCGGTCCAGCAGCTTCCGGTAGGCCAGCGTGGCGGGCAGCGCTTCCTGCGTCATCTGCAGGCCGCGTCGCCGCGCCTGCTCGTCGAACCAGTCCAGTTCGGCGACCAGTGCCGCGCACCCGGCCGCGAGCGTGGTCTGTGCCCGCCGCGGCGCCCGCGCCAGCAACCGGGCCTGAAACGTCAGCAGGTCGGCGACGAAGATCGCGTCCTGGCACAACCAGCGGTCGAACGCCGCATCGGTGATGGTGCCGTCACGGACGGCGTCGAGGAACGGGTGGCGGGTCGCGGTCGTCCAAAGCTCATCTGACACGCCACGAACAATAGCGACGCGCCCACTTGACACCCGTCAAGTGGCGCCGATTACAGTCGGCTCATGCAGATCCGTGAGCACGCCAAGGCCAGCCCGGACAAGCCGGCCATCATCCTGTATCCGTCGGGAACCGTCGTCACGTTCGGTGAGCTCGAGGCCCGTGCCAACCGGCTGGCCCACCACTTCCGCGAGCACGGGCTGCGGGAGGGTGACGTGGTCGCGATCCTCATGGAGAACAACGAGCACATCCACGCCGTGATGTGGGCGGCGCGCCGCAGCGGGCTGTACTACGTGCCCATCAACACCCATCTGACACCCGCCGAGGCGGCGTACATCGTCGACAACAGCGGCGCCAAGGCGATCGTCGGCTCGGCCGCGCTCACCGATGTCCTGAGCGGTCTCGAAAGCGAGCTGCCGAACGGGCTGCCCGACATCCTGCTGATCGCCGACGGGGACCTCGACGGCTGGCAGCGCTATCCGCAGGCCGTCGCCGATCAGCCCGATACCCCGATCGACGACGAGATGGACGGCGATCTGCTGCAGTACTCGTCGGGCACCACGGGCCGGCCCAAGGGCATCAAACGCGAACTGCCGCATGTGCCCCCGTCGGAAACCCCCGGCATGATGGCCGCGCTCGTCGGCTTCTGGATGCATCCCGATGCGGTGTATCTGAGCCCGGCGCCGCTGTATCACACCGCGCCGTCGGTGTGGTCGATGCAGGTGCAGGCCGGCGGCATCACGACCGTGGTGCTGGAGAAGTTCGACGCCGAAGGCGCGCTCGACGCGATCCAGAAGCACGGTGTGACGCACGGCCAGTTCGTCCCCGTCATGTTCACGCGCATGCTGAAACTGCCGGAATCCGTACGTAATTCATATGACCTGTCGAGCCTGCAGCGCGTCATGCACGCCGCGGCGCCGTGCCCGGTGGAGATCAAGAAACAGATGATCGACTGGTGGGGGCCGATCGTCGACGAGTACTACGCGTCCTCGGAAGCCATTGGCGCAACGCTGATCACCGCCGAAGAGTGGCTGACGCATCCCGGTTCGGTGGGCAAGGCGATGACGAGCGTCGTGCACATCCTCGACGAGGACGGCAACGAGCTGCCGCCGGGCCAGGCCGGGGAGATCTACTTCGAGGGCGGCCAGGACTTCGAGTACCTCAACGACGCCGAGAAGACGGCATCGTCACGCGACTCGCACGGCTGGAAGACGGTGGGCGACATCGGATACGTCGATGAGGACGGGTACCTCTACCTGACCGACCGGCGCCACCACATGATCATCTCGGGCGGGGTCAACATCTACCCGCAGGAAGCCGAGAACATGCTCGTCGTCCACCCGAAGGTGATGGATGCCGCGGTGTTCGGCGTGCCGGACGACGAGATGGGCCAGAGCGTCAAAGGTGTCGTACAGACCGTCGACCCCTCCGACGCCACGCCGGAATTCGCCGAGGAATTGCTGAGCTGGCTGCGGGAGCGCCTGTCGCACTACAAGTGTCCGCGCTCCATATCGTTCGAGGAGCAGCTGCCCCGCACCGACACCGGCAAGCTGTACAAGCAGGAGCTGATCAAGAAGTATTCATGACGTGATCGAGCTGCCGGGTGGTATCCGCGTCAGTGTCGAAACTCCGGACGAGGGCGCCACGTTCACGCTCACCGAGTCCGCGGCCGACGATCGCAGGACGGTCACCGTGGACTCGGTGGAGCACACGCTCGCCGAACTCACCGAGCGATGCGGACGCTGGCCGCAGGCCGCCGCGGTGTGCGACGACGTGTTGTGCAGTATCGACGTCGCCGCACCCGCGTTCGGTGGCGTGATCACCGAGTCGCTCGCATACTCGACTCTGCAGTCCGGACCGGAGTTCGGCCGCTGGCTGGCCGAACGTGGACCGGCGACCGTGCCGGAACTGCCCGATCCGGTGCAGGCCCGCCGCGACGGCAACACCCTGCACGTGCGGTTCAACCGGCCGCGGCGCCACAACGCGTTCTCCACCGACGCCAGGGCCGCGCTGCTCGAGGCACTCGACGTCGCGCGGCTCGATCCGTCCGTCGACGAGGTCGTGCTCGGCGGCAACGGCCGATCCTTCTGCAGCGGTGGTGATCTCGCCGAGTTCGGCTCGTTCGCCGATCCGGCGAGCGCGCACCTCGCCCGCACCCGCCACAGCCCCGCGCTGGTGCTCGACGAACTCACCGCGCGCTTGGGCCGTCGCTGCCGTGCGCGCGTGCACGGCCAGGTGCTCGGCAGCGGACTGGAGATGGCCGCCTACTGCGGCTGGGTGAGCTGTGACCCCCACGCCACGCTCGGACTGCCCGAACTCGCACTGGGCCTGATCCCCGGTGCCGGCGGCACGGTCAGCATCACTCGCCGAATCGGCCGCTGGCGCACGGCCTTTCTCGTGTTGTCCGGCCGTACCATCGACGCTGCGACCGCACTGGCGTGGGGACTGGTCGACGAGATCGTCAGCGTTGGCGGGCCGGCCTGATGATCATCTCGTTGACGTCGACCTCGGGTGACTCGTTCACGGCGTAGGACACCGCACGGGCGATCGCATCGGGCGGGATCGAATCGGCCCGGTACGTGCGCATCGCTTCCGCTGCCGTCGGATCGGTGATGGTGTCGGCGAGTTCGGATTCCACGACGCCGGGCGAGATGGTCGTGACGCGGATGGCGGGGTCGAGCTCCAACCGCAGCCCCTCGGTGATGGCCCAGGCGGCGTACTTCGTCGCGCAGTACACCGCGCCGGTCGGCGCCACTTCATGGGCACCGATCGACGCCATGGTGACGAAGTGGCCGTGACCTTGCCGCTGGAAATGCGGTAGCGCGGCGGCGATGCCGTTGAGCAGCCCGCGGACGTTGACGTCGATCATGGTGTCCCAATCGTCGACCAGCAGTGCGTCGAGTCGCGACAGCGGCATCACACCGGCGTTGTTGACGATCACGTCGATGCGCCCGTGCTCCGACACCGCCCAGTCGACGAACGACACCACGTCGGCGCGATCGGTGACGTCCAGGCGGCGCACGGCCAAGTTGTCGCGCGCCAGTGCGGCGAGGCGGTCTTCGCGGCGGGCACCGCCGATGACGTGGTGGCCTTCGGCGGCCAGTCGGGTCGCGATGGCCGCGCCGATGCCGCTGGTGACTCCGGTGACGAGAATGATCTTGGATTCGCTCATGCCAGCCAGGCTGCCGCGCCGCGCCATCATGAACCAGGGTGCAGCGCACCCAGGCACGGCAGCCGGGCCGCGCATAATGTGGCGGTATGACCGAGCTCGGGGATTACCTGCGCAGCATGCGCGCGCTGGTCGGGCCGGCCGAGGTCGGCTTGACGAGCGTGGGGCACCGGCGCGTGCCCGGGCTGCGGCGTGAGGAGGTGGCGCTGCTCGCCGGGGTCAGCGTCGACTACTACGTCCGGCTGGAGCAGGGCCGCGAGCGGTCGCCGTCGGCGCAAGTGCTCGATGCGCTCGCGGCCGCGTTGCGGCTCGACGACGACGGCCGCGGTCACCTGTTCCGGGTGGCCGGGCTGGCGCCGCGCCCGCGCAGCGTCCGGACGGCCGACCGAGTCGATCCCGCGCTCCTGCGGCTCATGACGGCCTGGCCCGACAATCCCGCGCTGATCTACAACCGGGCGTTCGACGTGCTGGCCGCGAACCCGCTGGCCGAGGCGCTGTTCGGCGACTTCGGCGCGGACGGGAACCTGATCCTGTTGGTGTTCACCGAGCCGAGGGCCCGCGATTTCTATGTCGACTGGCACGACATCGCAGCCAATGCGGTGGCCGGATTTCGCCGCAACCATGGCCTGGCGCCCCATGATCCGCGCGTCGCGGCCGTGCTCAACGAACTGCTCGCCCGCAGCAAGGAGTTCACCGACCTGTGGGCCAGGCACGAGGTCCGGGGAAAATCCATCGCAGCCAAGACCTTTCACCATCCCGATGTCGGCACGCTCACCTTGGAGATGCAGACGTTCGACGTGCGGTCGGCGCCCGGCCAAGAATTGGTGGTCTACCAGGCCGAACCGGCCACGACGAGCGCCGATGCGCTGAAGCTTCTGGGCAGCCTCACCGCCTCGATCGGCATGTGAATAGCATGTGAATTCGTGACTGCACATGGCCAGTTCTTCGGGGGTCCGTACTTCGACGACCTGGAAGTGGGCCAGGTATTCGACACCGCGCCGTCGATGACGCTGACGGCAGGTGCCGCAGCCGCCCACCAGGCGATCATCGGAGACCGGCTGCGGTTGGCGCTGGACGCCGAACTGGCCGCCGCGGTGACCGGCGCCCCCGGCCCGCTCGCCCACCCGGCGCTCGTGTGCGACGTCGCGATCGGCCAGAGCACGCTCGTCACGCAGCGGGTGAAAGCCAACCTCTTCTATCGCGGGCTGGCATTCCACCGCTATCCAGTCATCGGTGACACGTTGTTCACGCGCACCGAAGTGGTTGGCCTCAAACAGAACTCGAACAAGCCCGGGCGTGCGCCGACGGGCTTGGCCGCGTTGCGCATGACGACCGTCGACCAGGACCAGCGCCTCGTGCTGGATTTCTACCGGTGCGCCATGCTGCCGCTGTCCGACGGCGCGGGAGACACCGGCCATACCGACGACCTGACCGCGATCGGTACCGACGCGACACCCGACCCGACGGCAGGGTGGGACGCCGACGCCTACCGGGCGAGGGTTCCCGGCCCGCATTTCGACGCGGCATTGGCAGGTAGCGTCTTGCGCAGCACCGCCGACGTGGTCTCGAGCGCACCCGAGCTCGCTCGATTGACACTGAATATCGCTGCTACACACCATGATTGGCGTGCAGGTGGCAAGCGGCTCGTGTACGGCGGTCACACCATCGGGCTGGCGTTGGCGCAAGCCGGCCGCTGTTGCCGAACCTGGTCACGGTGCTGGGCTGGGAATCGTGCGATCACACCGGGCCGGTGCACGAGAACGACACGTTGTTCAGCGAACTGCACGTGGAGTCGGCCGAAGCAGGTGTGCTGCGGCTGCGCTCGCTCGTGTTCGCCGCTGCCGGTCCCGACGACGCAGCGGACCGCCAGGTGCTCGACTGGCGGTTCAGTGCGTTGTTGTTCTGAGAGATGGTTGTGATGAATTCGGCGGTGCTCGGCCGGGCGCAACAGGTTGCAGACGCGTTCGCCGCCTCCACCGGCGTCGCCGTCGATGCCGCCGAAATCCTGACCGGACGTGCAGCGCTGCTCGGCTTGGCGCCGCACGGCCGCATCTCGGCGGGCGGGGCCACACGTCTGCTGAAGACCGGCGACGGCTGGGTCGCGTTGACGTTGTCGCGGCCGGATGACGTCGCCGCGGTACCCGCACTGGTCGGCGCCGACACGGTGAACAGCGATCCATGGCCGGCCGTCGAAGAGTGGGCGGCCCGCCGCGATGCCGCGCAGTTCGCCGAGCGGGCCCGGCTTCTCGGCCTGCCCGCCGCCGTCCTCGGCGAAACCGCGGCGGCCCAGCCGCGGATCGCCCGAATCGGCGATCGGGGCCCGGCCCGGCCGCTGACCGGCCTGCTGGTCGCCGATCTGTCGTCGATGTGGGCCGGGCCGCTGTGCGGCCAACTGCTCGTGCGCGCGGGCGCCACCGTGGTGAAGGTCGAAAACCCGGGACGGCCGGACGGCACCCGCGCCGGAGCCACGGTGTTCTTCGACTGGATGAACCACGGAAAACTGTCGTACGCAGCAGATTTCGATGACATCGGCCCGCTGCTCAAGACAGCTGACATCGTGATCGAAGCGTCGCGCCCCACCGCGCTCACGCGCCGCGGGCTCGGCCCGGAATCGGCGAGTGCCCGCGACGGGCGGGTGTGGCTGCGCATCACCGGATACGGCACGGCCGGCGAGCGGGCCGACTGGGTGGCATTCGGCGACGACGCCGCGGTGTCCGGAGGTCTGGTCGAATACCACGCCGGGACACCGGCTTTCACCGGCGACGCGATCGCCGACCCGCTCACCGGTCTGCATGCCGCGCACGCCGTCGTGGAGTCCTGCGCACACGGGGGCGGCGAGCTCATCGAGTTCGCGATGGCCGCGGTTGCCGCCGAGTACGCGCCGCTTGCCGGCGACGGCGACGCGGTCGGCGTGGTCGCGCCGCCGCTGTCGCCGTCCGGGCCCACGCTGGGCGCCGACGACGCCGAAGTGCGGCGGCTGATAGCCGAACGTGAGGCGCAGGCATGCTGATTCGGCGTGCGAGCCTGATCGACGGAGCAGTGGTCGACATCCGGGTCGGCGAGCGGATCGAAGAGGTCGCGGCGTCGTTGCCGGAGAGCGAACCGGTGCTCGACGCGGCCTTCGGCACCGTCATCCCTGGCCTGCACGACCACCACCTGCACGTGTACTCGGCCGCCGCCGAACAGGATTCGATCCGGGTCGGGCCGAACCTTGTGCGGGATGCCGCGCAGCTGCGGCACGCGCTGACGACCGCGCAGCCGGGCGGTGACGGTTGGATCAGGGCGGTCGGCTATCACGAAGTGGTGGCCGGACCGCTGGACCGGCATCGGCTCGACGAGCTCACGTCGACCGGGCCGGTGCGGATACAGCATCGCAGCGGCGTCCTGTGGATCCTCAACTCGGCCGGGCTGGATGCCGTCGGGCGACCCGATCATCCTGACGGCAGATTGCGCAGCGCCGATCCCACCTGGGCTGAGCCGTTGCAACGCAGACAAATTCAGGTGGGGCAGTTCAGCGAGCGCCTGGCCCGCTACGGCGTCACCGGTGTCACCGACGCCACGCCCGACCTCGACGCCCTGCCGACCGGCCTACGTCAACGGGTGCACCGGCTCGCACCGGGTAAACGCATACTGCACGACGACGATCTCGACCTGGACGCCCTGACCGCGTGGATCGGCCGCCGCCACGACGACGGCAACCCCGTCGCTATCCATTGCGTCACCGCAGCCCAACTCATCGTGACGATCGCGGCGCTGCGCGTCGCCGGAATCCACCCCGCCGACCGCATCGAACATGCGGCGATGGTTCCCGACGACTGCATCGCCGACCTCGTCGACCTCGGGGTGACCGTGGTGACGCAGCCGAACTTCGTCGCCGAACGCGGCGACCACTATTGCACCGACGTCGCTGAAACCGAACAGGATCAACTGTGGCGCCTGGCGACGCTGTCGGCCGCAGGCGTCCCCGTCGCGTTGTCCACCGATGCCCCGTTCGGTGACGCGGACCCGTGGGCGGCGATGCGCGCCGCGGTGCATCGCCGAACGCCGCGGGGCGTGGTGCTGAATCCGGTCGAGCGTGTCTCGGCGCGCACGGCCCTTGAGATGTTCTGCGGTGTGGCCGAACACCCGGCAGTCCCGCGGACGATCGCGCCGGGCCAGCCCGGCGATCTGTGCGTGCTGTCGGCGGGGCCGGCGCAGGTGCTCGACCAATTGGACGCGGGTTTGGTGGCGGCCACCATCGTCGGCGGTGTCGTGGTGTTCGCCCGGTGAACGTATGGCGCACGCCGGGCATGCCGGCCTTGTTGGCATCGGCCGCACTCGGATTCACCGGGTTCGCATTGCTGTTGCCGGTCGCGCCGATGTGGGCTGTGCACATCGGCGCCGACAATCTCGGGGCCGGCCTGGTCAACAGCGTGCTGATGGGATGCACGGTGCTGGCGCAGCTGTTGGTCGGACGGCTGCTCAAGCGTGTCGGCGCGCCGGTGACCTTGGCGATCGGACTGGTGTTGTTGGGCGCGCCTGCGCTGGCACACATGGCCGCGGGCTCGTTGTGGGCGGTGCTGCTGCTCGCGGCGCTGCGAGGTTTCGGTTTCGGGATTCTCACGGTGACCGGTGTCGACGGCATCGCCGGTCTGGTACCGCAGGAGTATCGGGGCCGCGCGGTCGGGGCATACGGATTGGCCCTCGCCGCACCGCAATTCGTCCTCACCCCGGCCGGGCCGTGGCTGGCCGAGCACGTCGGTTTCGAGCTGGTGTTCGTGCTCGCCGCCGCCCCGCTGCTGGCGGTGCCGCTGGCACTGGCGTTCACCCGCTCGGTGCCGACGCCGCCCCGCACCACCGAGGACCGAATCTCGGTGAGCCGTGGCCTGGTGGGGTCCATCGCGGCGCTCGTCGTGATCACCGCGTCGGGTGGCGCGATCCTCACCTTCGCACCGCAATTCGGCAGTGCGGAGGTGGCATTCGGTGCACTGCTGGGTCTGACCGGTGCGGCGGCGTTGACGCGGTGGCTGGTCGGCGGTGTGGCCGACCGATTCGGCCCGGCAAAGTTCATCGATCCGATGCTGTATGTGGGTGCGATCGGCCTGGTTACGGTCGCGTTCGGGATCGGCGCTCACGGCTTGCTCGTCGTCGCGGGCGCGGTGCTGGTCGGCGTGGCCTACGGATCGTTGCAGAACGTCACGCTGGTCCAGGCGTTCGCGGCGTCCGGCGAACACGCCCGCCGCGCCGTCAGTGTGGCCTGGAATGTCGGGTTCGATGCGGGCACGGGCCTTGGCGCGCTGGCCGTCGGTGCATTGGCCACGTCGAATTCGTTCCCGTCGGCGTTCGCGGCGATGGCCGTCGGATGCGTCGTGGTCGGGGCCTGCTGGACCGTCGGGCGCCGATTGTAAGTGCCCAGCGACGGGTAAACCGTCTGGATGAACCAGTCCGAAGCACCTCTCCTCGACGCCTTGAACTCCTACCACGCGTCAAACCGGTACGGTTTCTCGCCGCCCGGGCACCGGCAGGGCCGTGGTGTGGACGAGCGGGTCCTGCGGGTCCTCGGCCGCGAGCCGTTCCTGAGCGATGTGCTGGCGAGCGGCGGACTCGACGATCGGCGTAGCAGCAACGGCTATCTGACGCGCGCCGAAGATCTCATGGCAGAGGCCGTGGGCGCCGACGTGGCCTGGTTTTCCACATGCGGCAGTTCGCTGTCGGTGAAGGCCGCGATGATGGCCGTCGCCGGTGGTGACGGCAGCCTGCTGCTGAGCCGGGACAGTCACAAGTCGGTCGTGGCCGGGCTGATCTTCTCCGGGGTGACACCGCGCTGGATCACGCCGCGCTGGGACGCCGAACGGCACATGTCTCATCCACCGTCGCCACAGCAGGTCGAAGAAACGTGGCAGCGCTATCCCGACGCCGCCGGGGCGTTGATCGTCAGCCCGAGCCCGTACGGCACCTGCGCGGATCTGGAGGGCATTGCCGAGGTGTGTCACGCGCGCGGCAAGCCGCTGATCGTCGACGAGGCGTGGGGTGCGCATCTGCCGTTCCACGAGGACCTGCCGACATGGGCGATGAATGCCGGTGCGGATGTGTGCGTGGTGAGCGTGCACAAGATGGGTGCCGGATTCGAACAGGGTTCCGTATTCCACCTGCAGGGCGACCTCGTCGACCAGGACCGGCTGTCACAGTGTGCCGATCTGCTGATGACGACCAGCCCGAACGTGTTGCTGTACACCGCGATCGACGGATGGCGCCGGCAGATGGTGCAGCGCGGCCACGAGTTGATGGGCGCTGCGCTCGAACTGGCCGAGCGGACCAGGCACCAGATCGAGACGATCCCCGATATCGAGGTTCTCGACGACGAGCTTCTCGGAGTGCAGGCCTCGCACGACCTCGACCGGCTGCAGGTACTGATCGACGTCGCGGAAACCGGGACGTCGGGTTACCAGGCCGCCGACTGGCTGCGCGAGTACTGCCAGGTGGACATGGGGATGACCGACCACCGCAGGATCCTGGCGACCATGTCGTTCGCCGACGGCGCCGACACCACGGGCCGGTTGATCGACGCGTTGACCCTGTGGCGCAAAGCCGCCGACGACTTCGACCGGCCACCGCGCGTCGATCTGCCGTCACCCGAGGAGATCCAGCTGACGACCGTCACGTCACCGCGCGACGCGTTCTTCGGTCGGGTCGAGAAGGTTCCGGTCGAGGAGGCGGCGGGCCGGATATCCGCCGAGCAGATCACCCCCTATCCGCCGGGTATCCCGGCAGTGGTCCCTGGCGAACGTCTCAATCAGGCCGTACTCGACTATCTCCGAACGGGTTTGGAGGCTGGCATGAATCTGCCGGATCCGGCGGATCCCCAGCTGCGCACGGTCCGGGTGACGGCCTAGCGGGGTCAACGCGTCGCCCACGCACCACCGTTGACGGCCAGTACCTGACCGGTGAGGTGACGCGCGCCCGGCGACGCAAGGAACTCCACGGTGGCGGCGATGTCCTGTGGTGTGCCTGCCCGTCCCGTCGCGGTGGCAGCGATGAGCTCTGATGTGCGTTGACCGGACAGTTTGTCGCGGAAGAACTCGGTGTCGGCGATGTAGCCGGGAGACACGACGTTGGCGGTGACGCCCAGTGGGCCGAGCGCTCTGGACAGCTCGATGTTCCACGATGCGACAGCGGCTTTCGCCGCCCCATAAGAGCCTGAGCCCTGGTCGGCGGCGATCGAGCCGAGCGTGATGACCGCCCCGCCGCTCGCGAGCTTGTGGCGACACGCGGTGGTCATGATGACCGCGGACAGCACGTTGGCGGTGAAGTTCGACAGCCAGGCGTCGGCGACCTCGCGCAGGGTCTGGCCGGGCGCGGAGACGTCGAAGTCGCGGTTGCCGCCTGCGTTGTTGACCAGGACGTCCACGGCGCCAAGCGATTCCACGAACCCGCCGACGGCATCGGGATCGGTGGCGTCGAAGCAGGCGGATACGACGTTGCCCGGCAATGTGGCTGTCGTCTCTTCGAGCACCGCCTTGCGGCGGCCGGTGATGACGACCGAGTCTCCGGATACGGCAAATCGTTGCGCGATGGCCCGGCCTATTCCGGTGCCGCCGCCGGTCACCACGACGGTGCGTCCCATGGTCACTCCTCTGTCTCGGGTAGGTTGTTTAGAGCTAAACGTAGCAGATCGTTTAGTGCTAAACGAGGAGATGGCATGCTTGATCCGCACGACCCCGTCGATGCGATCGCATTGGCGTGGGCGAACGAACGGCCAGGCACCGCGGTCGGATCGATCGGCATCGTCACGCGTGTCTGGCACGCCGCGAAGCTTCTCGGCGAGGACCGGCGCCGCACCCTGGCCGCGGCCGGTGCGGATGCCGCGGTGCTCGACTTGTTGTCGGTGCTGCGCCGCAGCGGCGAACCGTACCGGTTGACCACCCGCGAACTGGCGGAGGCGACCATGATCACCGCAGGAGCGATCTCGCAACGGATCACGCGAGCCGAACGTGATGGCCTGGTCACGCGCACCGCCCGGGTGGACGGCTCACGCAAGGTCGATGTCGAGCTTACGGCCGCGGGCCACGCGCTCGTCGAGCAGCTCGTCGACCGGGTGCTGGGCCGAGAGGCCGAGTTGATCGATCATCTCGACGCCGATCAACAACGACAACTCGCCGAGCTTCTGCGCCGGCTGTTGGACGGTCTCGACCGCAAGCTCGGGAACCAGAAGATCAGCCAGGTCGGTGACATCGCCGAGTAGCACCGCTAAGCCGGCGCGTGGCAGAGCGAAGCCGCCAACCGGAGGTCGTCGACCAAACCGTCGAAGGCGACGTCTCGGTCCTCTTTCGGTCCGCGCAACAACGACGACGGGTGCACGGTCGCCACGAGTTCGGGTTCGCCCGTGGTGACCCCGCTCGGTAGGTGCAGCACCTCGCCGCGGTGCTGGGTGACGCGGAAATCGTTGCCCAGTACCGATTTCGCCGCCGTGGCGCCGAGGAGCACGACGACCTCGGGCTCGACGGCATCCAGTTCGGCCACGAGCCACGGCCGGCACGCGACGACCTCGGTGCGGCTCGGCGTCTTGTGAATGCGTCGCTTACCCCGCTCCGCCTGCGTGAACTTGAAATGCTTGACCGCGTTGGTCAGATACACCGAATCACGCTCGATGCCCCGCCGCGTGCAACGCATCGTCGAGGACCCGGCCTGCCGGGCCGACGAACGGTGCGCCCGCTCGGTCCTCCCGGTCGCCGGGCTGTTCACCGATCAGCATCATGCGCGCATCCCGCGCTCCCGCCCCGAACACCGTCTGACTGGCGTCGCGATACAAATCGCAGCCACGGCAACCCCGGGCCGCGGTGGTCAGCACTTCCAGGTCCCGGGAGTCCGGGACGAATACCTCTGCTCCGGCCATACCGACTGGATACCCACTTTGCCGTTTCAACAGCTTTCGCCGGGGTATGCCGCCATCAGCAAACAGGAGAAGGTAACCATGACCACGGCCGCAGTCTCGGTTGACGACAGCCCGGGCACGTCGACCGGCAAGCGCATCGAACATCGCCGGCGAAGTGTCGAAGCGATTGCTCTGGCCACGGGGTGTCGGGTCGTGGTGCGCAACGCCGTCCGGATGTGGGCCTTGCAGCCCGGTCTGGGCTGGCCGTTGGCTTCGATCGACCGCATGGTGGGCCTGATCCCGCGGCGCATCGGCGCGACAGTCGAGCCGGTGGCCCTACCCACGTGTCGAGCCGAATTCGTGCGCGCATCCGGTGCATCGGACCGGCGCGCGATCCTCTACCTGCACGGCGGCGCGTTCATGACGTGCGGGCTCAACACTCACCGAGGCCTGGTGGCGCGGCTGTCGAAGGCGGCCGATGCGGCCGTGCTCAATATCGGCTACCGGATGCTGCCCGCGTGCGGGTTGGCCGAGGCGATCGACGACGCGCTCGCGGGTCTTCGGTGGTTGCGGCGTCGCGGCTACGACTCGCGACAGGTGGTCATCGCAGGCGATTCGGCCGGCGGCTACCTGGCGCTCGCCACCGCGCTGCGCCTGATCGCGCGGGGTGTCGAGCCCGCTGCCGGGGTCGCGGCGATCTCGCCGTTGACCGATCTCGACCCGGCCCGCAAGCTCGCGCACCGCAACGCACGCCGGTGCTCGATGTTCACCGGCGCGGCGCTGTCGGCCTTCGCACGGTACCTGCACCAGTGTGAACAGGGGCTCGTCCGTGACCGCGATGCGCAGGCCGTGGTGAACCCGGCCGCCGCCGATCTGTCGAACATGCCGCCGGTGGCGGTGCACGTCAGCGGTGACGAATCGCTGTTGGCGGATTCGGAGCTGTTGGCAGATCGGCTCGCCGATGCGAACGTCCGGTGTGATCTGCATGTGTGGAACGGGCAGATTCACGACTTCCCGTTGGCCGCGGATGTGCTGCCGGAAGGCCGGCGGGCCATCCGGTATCTCGGCGATTTCGTCAGGGAGGTGACCCGTACCGGAGGCCACGTCGCATCGAGTTTGTCGGGTCGGGGCCAGGGGTATTCGGCGCCTGGTGCCTGATGCGACGAGGGAGTACATGGTGGCCGACGTAAACGATGGCAAGGCAAATCCGAAACAAGACCAGCTCGACGAGAACCGGGTGGACCGGGCGACCGGATATCTCACGACACAGCAAGGTGTCCGGGTCGACCACACCGACGATGCGCTGACGGTCGGGGAGCGCGGCCCGACGCTGCTGGAGGACTTCCACGCCAGGGAGAAGATCACCCATTTCGACCACGAACGCATACCGGAGCGGGTGGTGCATGCGCGTGGCGCAGGAGCTTACGGGTTCTTCGAGCCCTACGACGATTCGCTGGCCGAGTACACGGCCGCGAAGTTCCTCACGACACCCGGTCTGCAGACTCCGGTGTTCGTCCGGTTCTCCACGGTCGCCGGTTCACGCGGATCGGCCGACACCGTGCGCGATGTCCGCGGTTTCGCCACGAAGTTCTACACCGAGCAGGGTAATTACGATCTGGTGGGCAACAACTTCCCGGTGTTCTTCATCCAGGACGGCATCAAGTTCCCGGATTTCGTGCACGCGGTAAAACCCGAGCCGCACAACGAGATTCCGCAGGCGGCGTCCGCGCATGACACGCTGTGGGATTTCGTATCGCTGCAGCCGGAAACCCTGCACGCCATCATGTGGCTGATGTCCGACCGCGCGTTGCCGCGCAGTTACCGGATGATGCAGGGTTTCGGCGTGCACACGTTCCGGTTCGTAAACGCCTCCGGTAAAGGCGTTTTCGTCAAGTTCCACTGGAAACCGCGGCTCGGCGTGCACTCGTTGCTGTGGGAGGAATGCCAGAAGATTGCGGGTACCGATCCCGACTACAACCGGCGAGATCTGTGGGATTCCATCGAATCCGGCCAGTACCCGGAGTGGGAACTCGGCGTGCAGCTGGTCGATGAGTCGGACGAGTTCAACTTCCCGTTCGATCTGTTGGACTCGACGAAGATCATTCCCGAGGAGATGGTCCCGGTACGGCCCGTGGGGCGGATGGTGCTCAACCGGAATCCGGACAACTTCTTCGCCGAGACCGAGCAGGTGGCCTTCCACACGGCAAACGTCGTGCCGGGCATCGACTTCACGAATGATCCGCTGTTGCAGTTCCGGAACTTCTCGTATCTCGACACGCAGCTCATTCGCCTGGGCGGCCCGAATTTCGCCCAGCTTCCGGTCAACCGGCCGATCGCCGAGGTGCGTAACAACCAGCACGACGGATACAGCCAGCACACCATTCCGCGGGGCAAGACGAGCTACTTCAAGAACAGCCTCGGGGGCGGCTGCCCGGCACTCGCCGACGAGGACGTCTTCCGGCATTACACGCAGAAGGTCGACGGCCACAAGATCCGGCAACGGGCCGAGAGCTTCAAGGATTTCTACAGTCAGGCCCGGCTGTTCTGGAAGAGCATGTCGCCGGTGGAAGCCCGGCACATCGTCGCTGCGTTCGCATTCGAGCTGGGCAAGGTCCACGAGTCGACCGGTATCAGGCCCAGGGTCGTCGAGCAGCTCAACCTGGTGGACAACGATCTCGCTTCACAGGTCGCCGCCAAGCTCGGTCTGCCTGCGCCGAGCGCGGTGCCGATCGAGCTGGACCTGCCGGAGTCACCGGCGTTGTCCCAGCTCAATCTTGTCAGCGGCGGCATCGAGACGCGAAAGATCGCACTGTTGGCCGACAACGGAGTCGACGTGGCGGCCGTCGAGCAGTTCCGCGCCGCAATGGATGAACGCGGAGCGACGGTCGAGGTGCTCGCACCTGCGGGTGGCGGCACGTTGCAGGGCGCGTCCGGCGGTGAGCTGGCGGTCGATCGCGGCATGACGACGATGGCCTCGGTGCTCTACGACGCCGTTGTGGTGCCGGGCGGCGCTGAATCGGTCAGTGGGCTGACCGGTGACGGCTATGCGGTGCACTTCGTGCGGGAGGCCTACAAGCACCTCAAGGTCGTCGCGGCTTTCGGCGACGGTTGCGAGATGCTGCGTACGGCGGGAGTGGGTGAGCAGGTGTCCGAAAGCGGCGACGTCACCGCCGAGCGCGGCGTCGTGACGACGGCCGCCACCGGTGAGGTCTCGGCCGATTTCGTCGACGCGGTTGCCGACGCCTTGGCCCTACACCGGGTGTGGGACCGCGAAACCGACGCGGTGCCGGCGTGATGATCGACGTGTTTCCCCGGCCGGTGCCGTGGGCACCCCACTGAGATGACTGACGAACGCAGCGACGTGACGTCCGAGACCCCCGAGGAAGGCGGTCCGGACGACACGCTGTCGCCAAGTGAGGCAACGGATTCGGACGAGGTGGCCAACGCCGACGGTGACGAGGTCGTCGATCCGCCGGAGGATTGGCAGGCCGCCGATGAGACGGAACCCGAGGAGTCGCTCGACCGCAAGCTCGAAGCCGAAGAACCGGATGTTTCCGCGCAGGAGCCCGCGCCACGTGACATCGACGAAACCGCGGCCGAGCCGAGAGACGTCGAAATCGTGCACCCCGACGACCGGCGCGAGGACGGGCCGGATGACAGGCCGGATGACGGAGAGGAGTCCCTCTTCCCGGTGGTTCGGTGACCGAAAGTCAACCGGCCTGGCGCTGAAGCGTGACCGACGCGGTGTTCGCGTCGGCCTGCGCGGCGATCCCTTGGCCTTTCGCGGTGACCGCCAGCGCGGTGCGGTCCCCGCGGAACAGGTCGCGCGAGAACTCGCACGGTGACCCGTCCTGGTCGTATGTGACGCGAGTGATCAGCAGCAGCGCGGCTTTTGGTTTGATGCCGAGCAGGGTTGCTTCACTGCTGGTGGCGTTGACGGCCTCGATGCGCTCGTCGGCGCGGCCGGCGACCTTGCCGTACTGGGATTCGAGGATTTCGTAGAGGGACCCGCCCAGTTGTTGTTCGAGCAGGCCGGGAAAGGCGTCGGCCGGGAACTGGGCGTGCTCGAGCGAGATGGGGGAGCCGTCGGCCAGGCGGACCCGCTGAATCTCGACGACGTAGTCGCCCGGTCCGAGGCGTAGCGCGGTCCGGGTGGCCTGGTCCGGTGTCGTGATCCGCGTGGACAGGACGCGGGTGCCGGCGATATAGCCCTGGTTGGCCAGGAAGGCCGGCACCCCGACGACGTCGGAAAGGTTGCGTTCGACCTGCCCGTGGCTGATGAAGATGCCGCCGGCCCGGCCGATGACCCGGTGCACCAGCCCCGCCTCCTCCAAGGCGGCCAGAACCTGGCGCAGGCTGGACCGGCTGGTGCCGTAGCGGTCGGCGAGATCGCGTTCACTGCCGAGTTTCGCGCCGGGGGCACCCGCGTTGATGTCGGCGACTATGCGACGCCGCAACTCCTCGCTCTGGATTGCCACCCGGCCCCCTCACCGTGTATTGGTCCAGCCAATTCTAGCCGGAGGTGCCTCAGAGTTCGGCGATGGCCAGATGCGATTCCGGCAGAATCTGCCCACCGTCGACGACCAGCGATTGGCCGGTGATGTAGGCCGCTTCGTCGGTGGCGAAGAACAGTGCCGCATTGCCGATGTCGGCGACCGAACCGAGCCGGCCGGCGGGCACTGCGGAGGCCATTTGGTCGAGGTAATCCTGGCCCATTTCACCGAGACCCTCTGTGACGATGTTGCCCGGCAGCACCGCGTTGATCGTGATCTTCTTGGGCGCGAGTTCCATCGCGGCGGTCCGCAGGAAGCCGAGCTGCGCGGCCTTGCTGGCCCCGTAGTGCGACCAGCCCGGATAACCGGTGATCGGACCCGTGATCGACGACGTGATCACCACGCGACCGTGACCGCTGGCGGTCAGCGCCTGCAGGGCCGCCTGCACGATGTAGACCGTGCCCTTGAAGTTGACGCCGAGCACCTGCTCGATGTCTTCGGGCGTGAGCTCCTCCAACCGGCCCGACGGGAAGATTCCGGCGTTGGCGCAGACGATGTCGAGACCGCCGTGCCGCTGCACCGCCTCTGCCACCGCACGCTGCGCGTCCTCGGGGCTGGAGACATCGGCGCTCAGCGCGCTGACACGGCCCGGCGCGTCGGCCAGATCTGCGACCGCGGCTTCGAGGTCGGCCTGATTGCGCCCGGTGATCAACACGTCGACGCCCGCGTTGGCGAACGTCTGGGCGATGCCGCGGCCGATACCTTTACTGCCGCCGGTGACGATGGCCGAACGGCCCTGCAGAGAAGTGAACATGGCTGTGTCCTTCGGGAATTGTGATGGGCTCAGGTGAGGCTCAGGCCGTCGGAACTGAGGTAACGCTCGGCCAGTTCGCAGCTGCCCGCCGCGTAGCTGATCGCCTTGGTGGCCGATTCTCTGGAGTGGCTGTGGCTGCCCATCCAGGCCAGCAACAGCAGTCTGCGCAGCAGCACGAACGAGGCCAGCATCTCCTCGTCGGCCGCAGGTAGTTCGCGGCGGGTGCGGTAACCCTCGACCCAGGCCGCCTGCCAATCCGGCAACGCCGGGTCATCCTCGATGAATGACACCGCGGTGCCGAAATCGTAGAAATACCAGCCGAATCCACAGTCATCGAAATCGATGACGGTGATCTGCGATTCCCCGTCACCCGGAGCGACCAGCAAGTTGGCCAACCGCAGGTCGGCGTGAATCAGGCCGTACCGGTCGGGTGTGGTGCCGTACTTCTCCAGGCGTTGCCGCAACAGCATCTGGGCCCGTTCCAACAGACGCGTCTCGGTCGGCCCGACGCCTTCCGCGTCCTGCCAACGGCCCCATCGCGGCTGGGCTCCGAGGCTGTGCTCCCAGTCCCACGAGAACCGGCCGAAACCCGCAGGCCTGGTCCACCGCTGCGAATGCTCGTGCAGCGCAGCGGTGATACAGCCCAGCGTGTGGAAATCCTGGACGGTGAGCGAACTCTCGTCGGGCTCGACACCACCCACCATGTCGAAATGCACGACGTGGCGGGTGGTCCCGGCCGGGTCATCGCTCTTCACGCTGACGAGCCGGCGGCCGTCACGCGCGGGCAGCACCGTCGGCACGGTGACATCGCTGTCAGCGCGCAGCGCCGCCAGCCAGTCCAGTTCCGATTCGATTTCGTGCGGGCGGTGATAGTTCTGCCGGTGCACCCGCAGGATCGACTGCGTGCCGCCGTCTTCGACGAGATAGGTGGCGTTCTCCGACAAGTTCAGCAGCCGCAGCGACGCGTCGGGCGAGATGTCGTAGTCGGCCAGCGCAAGCTGCGCGACGACCCGGTCGTCCGAGATCACGCTCATCAGTGCTCCCGTCCTTCGATCCCCGCCAACACCGCCGTTATGCGGTCACGGGCCATCGTGACATCGGCCGTACTGCCGCCGATGTACAGCCGGCCGGCCGCCCCGATCATCTGCACGTCCACCACCGTAAGCCCCGGCGCGGCCCGCTCGGCCTCGTTGGCCGCCACCGCGGCGAACAACGCCGGCGTCATCTCGTACACCAGCAGCGACTGGCCCGGCAGGATCATCGAGGCCTGCCGGTTGCGGTTGAGGATCACCGCGTGCTGGTCGGTGATGTCCTCGATGATGTCGTGGTAGAGCACCCGGGGCCGCAGCTGGTCGGCTGCCTTGTTGCCGGTACCGGCAAGGATCGCCTCGCCGGCCCGGCGGACATCGTCCAGGTTGGCCGAATGGATCTCCAGGACGCCGAATTGCCGTTCGACATAGAGGATTCCGGGCTGCACGCCGGGGACCTCGCGCAACGCCAGATCGATCACCCGCTCGATCGCCAAGGCCGGGGAGACCTCGACGATCAGCGCGTGTTCGCCTTCGTACGGCGGGTATCCCCGGGCCCGGGTCGGTGTCCCCAGATAGGCGGCGAACTGGCGTTGGAGATCCTCGACCAGGAGGTAGACGCGGATCTGGGTGCGGATCCCAGGTTCCCGCGCCGTCTCGGTCACGGTGTCGGGCGGAGCCATGGCTACTTGCTGGACACCGAGAAGTGCGCGCCGAGCTCGTTGTGCGGACGCGGAATGACATGCACGCTGACCAGTTCGCCGACCTGCGATGCGGTCTCGGCGCCGGCCTCGGTCGCGGCCTTGACGGCACCGACCTCACCGGTGACGATCACGGCGACCAGCCCGTCGCCGACCTGCTGACGGTCGGTGATGGTGACGTTCGCGGCCTTCACCATGGCATCGGCGGCTGCCAGCGCGGCCACGTAACCCTTGGTCTCGATCAGTCCGATTGCGTTGCTGGACATTGGTTTCTCCTTATTGGTTGGGGTTGTTGTCGATGGATCCGATGATGAGGGCGTCGATCGGGGGCGGGGTGCCGGTGAACCAGCTCGCGGCCACCGAACCCTGGGCGATGAGGACATGTTCACCGACCCCGCTGCCCAGGACGTCGAAGGCGATCATCCGCGAGCCCGATCCGTCGATCTCGACCTCGAGGAACGCGCCGGCCGGGACGCCGTCGATCCGGCGGGTCGACCACACGTTGCCGGTGACTGTCGCTGAAATCATTTGCGCTCCTTCTCGATCGTGATCCCCAGAGCCCTGGCCTTCTCCCGCGCCAGCGGGGTCAGTACCGCCCGGCGGCCCAGGACGAGCGTGCCGCCCGCCATGTCGGCGATGTGCCGTTCGGTCACCGCACCGCTTTCGATCCGGTGGGTGACCGGACCGCCGGACGTGAGCGGTGCGCCGGCGAGCCGGAAACTCAACCGGCCGGCTTTGAGGTCCGCGCGGGTCTTCGGGCTTTCGAAGAGCCGCAACAGTTTCCGCACGAACGAGTCCAGGTCCTTGTCGTTGGCCAGCCGCACCTCTTCGGTGCGGTTGCGCCCTTCGACGGTTCGCGGTCCGGTGGGTTCCAGACCCATCTGCTCGGCGACCGTCTGCGGCGGTGGCGGGGCCGGCTCGCTGCGTACTGGCGCGGTCTTGAGACCTGCCACGGCTTCGCGGACCACCTCGCGCACCAGCGCGCGCAGTTCCTCGCGGGGATAGGTCATCGCACACCCTGCAGCACGGCCAGCGCGTCCTGTGCGGCCTCGGCGGCCTGTCGGACGTCGGCCTCGGCGCCCGACAGGTACACCCGGCCCGTGGCGCCGATCATCCGGAAGTCGACGACTTTGATGTCGGCGGCTTTCTCGGCCTCGTTGGTCGCCAGGATCGCATACGACGCAGGCTGGACCTCCAGCACGAACAGGGATTCGCCCGGCAGCACCATCGATCCGATCTTGTTGCGGTTGATCAGGAACGCGTGCTGGTGATCGATGCTGGAGATGATCCGGGACGCGAGCACCGTCGGGCGCACCGCGGCGTCGGGGTCACCACCGAGGAAATCCAGGGCGGCGTCGGCGGCGGCCTTGACCGCACCCGTTTCGCCGTGGAACTCCAGATACCCGAATTGCCGTTCCACGACCAGGATCCCGGCCTTCACCTCGGCGTGCTTGAGCGCGACGTCGGTGACCCCCTCGATGTCGAGGCCAGGGGCCACCTCGATGATCTGGGCGGCCATGTCGGCGCGCGGCAACGCACCTTTGATCCAGGTACCCAGATACGACATGGTCTGCGGCTGCAGCCGGTCGATGAAGATGAAGGAACGCAGTTGTGCCACAGCTGTCACCTCTTGATCAGTTGAGCGAGTTCTTCGACGACCAGCGCCCGCAACTCGGCACGCAGCGCATCGAGTCCGGGGTCGCCGGGCCGGTTGACGGTCGGGTACGAGCGGCGCGCCGCGGTGCTTGTCCGGGACGGCGCACCGTCGCGGTCGTTGGAGGCACGCGGATACTCCGGAACCGGGCCGGCCGGCGAACGCCAGGGGTTGATGCCCGCGAAATTGCCCATCACCACGCCGGGTTCGCTGTTGTAGGCGACCCGGGCCCAGTTGACGAGGTTGTGGGGCTGCAGGTTCTCGCCGATCGAGCTGCGGCCGACGAAGCCGGTGCCGATCGTCATCGACGGCGCCAGGTTGGTGTCCAGGCCCGAGCTGCCCGTGCTGTTGCCGACGTTGACCGACACCCGCAACACCGGCACCTGCGCGGCGAAATCGGTGATGACGGCCGGGTTTTCGCTGTGGATGGCCGCCGAGTGGCCGGCACCGCCGATGCGCACCACCGCACGCGCGGCCCGGATACCGCGGGCGGCGTCGGCCGCGGTGGTCATGCCGAGTACCGGGGACAGCTTCTCGTGGGCGAGCATCTCCTCGGCGACCACATCGGTGAACGGCGCGACGAGCACGCGCGTCTTGGGCGTGACCCGCAAACCGGCCTGTCCCGCGATCCATGCCGCATCCCGGCCGACCACGTCGGTGTTGAGGTGTCCGTCGGCGAACATGTAGGCCCGCAGCCGGCGCGCACCGTCCTCGTCGAGTATGTGGGCGCCCGCCCGGGTCAACGCCCCGCGCAGCTTGTCAGCGATCGAATCCTCGGCGATCAACACCGATTCGTTCGTGCACAACACCGAGTTGTCGAAGGCCTTGCTGTCGACGATGCGCTTGGCGGCCGCGGCGACATCGGCGCTCGCGTCGACGAACACCGGCACATTGCCGGGACCGACACCCAGCGCGGGATTGCCCGACGCGTATGCGGCGCGGACGACGCCGGTGCCGCCGGTCGCGACGATGACGTCGGTGCGCTCGTCGGCCATGAGCGCCTGCACGAGGGGAATCGACGGTTCGTCGATGACCTGCACGACGCCGTCGGGCGCACCCGCCGCCACCGCGGCCTCGGCAAGCACCCGCGCGGCGTCGGCCGAGCACTGCTTGGCCCGCGGGTGCGGTGCGACGACGACGGCGTTACGTGTCATCAGAGCGAGGATCACCTTGAAGTACACGGTCGCAACGGGATTGGTCGTCGGCGTCAGGGCCAGTACCACACCCGCCGGCCGGGGCAGCTCGACGATCTTGCGGGCTTCGTCGATCCGTGGGGACACGAAGTCTTCCCCACGGTAGAAGTCGACGATGCCGCGCGAGCACGCCCGGTTCTTGATCACCTTGTCGGCGACGACTCCCATACCGGTCTCGGCGACGGCCTCGGCGGCGAACCGCTCGGCCTGCGCATAGCCCGCGTCGGCCACGGCGTTGACGATGTCTGCCACGGTCGCGGCGTCATAATCGGCATAGGCTGCGGCGGCCCAGCGGGCCCGTTCGAGCATGTGGCCGGCCTGCGCAACGTTTGTCATGATGCTTTTCGTCCCTTCGCAGCGGTCTTGGCCCGGGACACCGCGACTTCGAGGCGGTCCAGGACGTCCTCACACAGTTCACGTGAGAGGAGAAGACCCGGTTTGAACTGCAGCACACGGGGATCCAGCGTCGAAAAGATCGCCCACACCCCGTTCTCGTAGAGCTCGCGCATGACGAACTTGGCGCCTTCGGGATGGTCGAACTCCAGCCCGATCACCACGCCGTTCTGCCGGACGCCGACGAACCAGTCCGGGTGGTCGTCCTGGATGCGGCGCAGCCCTTGGTCGAACAGGTCGGCGATGTAATGCACCATCGACCGCACCTCTGGGCGGGTGCAGATCTCCAGCGTCTTGATCGCCGCGACGCAGCCGAGTTCCGCGCCGCCGAACGTCGAGATGTGGCCGAAGCCGTCCTCGTCGAGCCACTGCGCGGCGCGCTCGCTCAGCAGCGCCGCGGTGATCGGATACATACCGCCCGACAAGCCCTTGCCCGTCACCAGGATGTCGGGGTCGATGCCGTGCTTGGTGATGCCCCACAGCTCGCCGGTGCGCATGAGCCCGGTCTGTACCTCGTCGGCGATGTAGAGCGTGCCGTGCTTCTCGGTCGCGGCCTTGACGGCTTCCAGGTAACCCGGTGGGGGAAGCGGGAATCCGTAAGTGGCCGGGATGGTCTCCATGATGACGGCGGCGACGTCGTTGCCGGCAAGCGCCTGTTCCATGGCGGCCACGTCGCCGAACGGCACCTGGATGAACTCCTCGGGCAGGTCGGCGAGGAACATCTTGGCGAACCGGTCGTCGCCGGTCGCGACGGCCAGGCCGGTGTGACCGTGATAGGCCTTGATGATCGAGACGATCTTGCGGCGCTTGGTGGCATGCCGCGCGCTCTTGAGCGCGATGTCGATGGCCTCGCCGCCGCCGGATCCGAAGGCCACCTTGCTGATCGACGCCGGAGCCGTAGCCACCAGTCGCTGCGCCAGTGCCGTGCGGGCCACCGACGGGAAGTGGTGGTTACCGACGTCGAAGTGCGACATGCCTTCCGAGATCGCCTGCATCACTTCGGGATTGCGGTGGCCCAGGTTGTAGGTGCCGCCGTTGAGATGCATGTCGATCAGGCGGCGGCCACTCATATCCCACAGGAAGTACCCCTCGCGGCGGTCGATCACCAGATCGACGCCGGAGTCGGTCCAGAACTGTGTCTTGTCCGGATTCCAGAACGTTTTGGCTTGTTCCAGCACCTCGGCCTTGGACGCGAATGCGAACGTGCCGTAGTCGTACATGCGGCTCCCTCTTGAGCTACCCGGTAGCTGTGATGGCCCTCACCGTAAACGGTTACAACCATTTATGTCAATGGTTCAGAAAGGGCCTTGCCATAGGCATTTGGTAGTGCCAATATACGTAGGGTTCGCACTGTGGCGCAGGCCACACCGAACGTCCACTGTAACCTGGAAGGTATTCCGCTAGATGACCGATCAAGCTGTCGCTGGTAGCGAAAATGCAGCTCATGATGTCCAGAGACTGAAACGCAACGCCGTCGGCACCGTCGGCGTCATCTTCATGGCAGTAGCCACCGCTGCGCCCATCACGGCAATGGTCGGCAACGTCCCGATCGCGGTCGGCTTCGGAAATGGTTCACACGCGCCGGCCGGGTACATCGTGGCCACGATCGTGCTCGGACTGTTTGCCATCGGCTACGCGACCATGGCCAAGCACATCACCGCCACGGGGGCGTTCTACGGCTTCATCTCCCACGGTCTGGGCCGAATCGTCGGCATGGCGAGCGGCGCCCTCATCACGATGGCCTATGTCGTGTTCGAGGCTTCGCTGATCGGCATCTTCGCGTTCTTCTTCCAGAACCTGTTCCTGTCCCAACTCGGGATCCACATCCACTGGATCGTGCCCGCGCTACTCATGTTGGCGGCCAACGCAATCCTCACGTACTTCGACGTCAACCTGACCGCCAAGGTGCTCGGTGTGTTCCTGGTGACCGAGATCGTGATGCTGGCTCTCGGCGCGCTGGCGGTGCTGTTCAAGGGCGGCGGTCCCGACGGCTTCGCCGTCGCCGAGACGCTCAACCCGATCGGCGCCTTCACGCCAGCGGCGGGCATCGCCGGTGCCAGTGCGGGTCTCGGCTTGTTCTTCGCGTTCTGGTCATGGGTCGGCTTCGAGTCGACGGCGATGTACGGCGAGGAGTCCCGCGATCCCAAGCGCATCATCCCGCGCGCGACGATGCTGAGCGTTCTGGGTGTCGGCCTGTTCTACGTCTTCGTGTCGTGGATGGCGATCGCGGGCACCGGTCCGCAGCAGTCGGTCGAACTCGCGCAGGACGCGGCGACATCGTCGGAGATCTTCTTCGGCCCGGTGCGCGGCACCTACGGCGAGTGGGCGATCACCGTGTTCAACATCCTGCTGGTCACCGGGTCGTTCGCGTGCGGCATGGCGTTCCACAACTGCGCGTCGCGCTACCTGTACGCGCTCGGGCGTGAGGGTCTGTCCGTGGGACTGCAAAAGACCATCGGCGCAACACATCCCAAGCATGGCTCGCCCTACATCGCGTCGTTCGTGCAGAGCGGCATCACGCTCGTGATCGTCCTGGCCTTCCTGTTCGCCGGCATGGACCCCTACGTGCACATGTACACACTGCTGGCGATCCTCGGAACGATGGCGATCCTGATCGTGCAGTCGCTGTGTGCGTTCTCGGTGATCAGTTACTTCCACATCCGCAAGAACCACCCGGTGTCCAAGCATTGGTTCAAGACGCTCGTCGCTCCCGGCCTCGGCGGGATCGGCATGCTCTATGTCGTCTATCTGCTGTGGCAGCACCGCGACACTGCGGCGGGTACCGCGTCGGGCACGCTGCTGTTCCAGCTGACGCCGTGGATCGTGGTGGGGCTGTTCGTCTTCGGCGCTGCCATGGCCACCTACTTCAAGCTGCGCGATCCGCGCCGCTATGAGTTGATCGGCCGAATCGTGTACGAGGACGCCGAAATACGGGATTGATGGACTCGTACGAGCGTGACCTACTGAGGTTCGTCCTCGCGTGGGCTCCCTATGGGGGTCCACGCGAGGACGATGTCTGGCTTGAGTTCGGCATGACGGCCGATCAGTTGTGCGGCCGGTTCGCTCGCGTCGTCACGGGCCTGTTGCCCCGGGTCCGGTCGCTCCCCACGCCGGACCGGTGTCTGCTTGAGCAAGCCTGTGTGTACCTGCGCAAGCAGCGGATGGTGGCCCGGTCAGGCGAACGCCGCCCGTAGGTTCGTGAACTGGCTGGCCAAGAAGTCGCGTGACACCGGCGTCTTTGGTGCGATCTGGTCGAAGCCGTGGAAGGCCCCGTCGACCACTTCGACCTCGCAGGGCACACCCGCTGCCCGGAGCCGCTCCGCGTACGCGAGGTCCTCGTCGTGGAACAGGTCGAGCGTGCCAACGCCGATCCATGCCGGCGCGAGGCCCGACAGATCCTCGTGGCGGGCAGGCACCGCGAGAGCCGGGTCGGCGTCACCGAGATACGCCGCCCACCCGAACTTGTTGCTGCCCTGGGTCCAGAGCCGGTGTCCCGGCGAATCGAGCTCCGGTCCCGTGCTGCGATCGTCGAGCATCGGATAGACCAGCAGCTGCGCGGCCAGTGGTACCCCACGGTCGCGGGCCAGGATGGCCAGCGCAGCGGCCAGGCCACCGCCCGCGCTTGCCCCGCCGATCGCGACGCGTGCGGGATCGACCGTGGGCAACGCGGCCAACCACGTCAGCGCGGAGTAGCAGTCCTCAAGCGCAGCCGGGTATGGGTTCTGGGGTGCGAGCCGGTATTTCACGGCGGCCACCGTGGCGCCGAGCTCGTTGGCGAAGCGCCGGCACAGCGCGTCGTCCTGGGCCGGGCTCCCGAGCACATATCCGCCGCCGTGCATCCACAGCAGCGCCGGGCCGGGTGTCGCGCGGCCGGCCGCCGGAACAACCGGACGCCTGCGCCCGAGGTCAGCGTCAACACCTCGACATCCTTCGGGGTGCGACGACCCTGCAGGCCGGTCAGGCGCTGAAAGATCGGCAGCGTACGGCGCGTGACCAGTTGGCGCGGGATGAAGCGGGCGATGCGTTCCAGATCGGGATGAAACGCGGTGGCCTCAGTGGCTGACGTCACACCGTCTGTTCTACCGTGTGGCGTTCAGTAGCGTGGGACGAGGTCGGCGGTCTCGCAAGAATTTGTCACGTCAGCAGGGTCTCGAACGCCACCCGGTCGCCGCGATACAGCGCCCGCACGATTTCGACGGGCAACCCATCGGTGTCTACCGTGCGGCGGTTGAGCAGCAGCATCGGCATGGCTGTCGACGACTCGAGCAGCGTGGCCTCCCTGGGTGAGGCCAGTGCGGTCTCGATGCGTTCGGTTGCCGAGCCGAAGTCGACGCCGCCGGCGCGGATCGCGGCGTAAAGCGACGTCGACGGATCGAAGCTGTCGTGCAAGTGTCCGAACCGGGCCGAGGACAGGTATGTGCTCTCCAGGCCGATGCGCTGATCGTCGGCGAGCAGTATGCGTTCGAGGTGCATGACCGGCGCGCCCGGCGCAACGTCGAGCCCGGCGGCGAGTTCGGTGGTGGCCTCGACGGTTTCCCACGTCACGAGCAGACGGCCCGGCCGCCGCCCCATCGCGAGGGCGCCCTCGGTGTAGGACTGCAGGCCGAGCGGTTGGGTGAGCTTGGGCCGCGACACCACGGTGCCTCGCCCGCGCCGCTCGATCCGTCCGGCGACCAGCAGCTCGTGCAGCGCCTGGCGCACGGTTTCCCTCGCCACCCCGAATCGCACGGCGAGTTCGCGCTCGGCGGGCACCGGGTCGCCCTCGGCGAGATCGGCGAGCATGGTGTCGAGCGCGGTCCGAATGACGTAGGGCTTGGGAAGAGGCTTCATATCGCCTGCCGGGCAACGCGTTCGGCGACGGCAAGCACATCGTCGATCGTCATCCCGTCAGCGTACGGATCCTTGGCGGCGTCGTCGTAGCGGCGCAGGCGCAACGCGTCGGAAAACCACGGATGGTCGACGAATTCGGCGTCGACACCCGGACCACCCTGGTGGCGCAGCGATACCGCAGACGTGTCCGACAGCGCATAGCCCGGATCGGTCGCCGCGAGATACCGCTTGGCCGCGACATGCGCACCGGCCAGCCAGCCCACTCGTTCGCCGAATCTCGGAGACAGCCATTCGCGCGCGAACAGGTCGTGGCGCTCGGCATGGGGCCCGTGGAACAACGGGCTGTGGGCAAGATCGTGCAGCGCGGCGGCCAGCACCAGTTCGTCGTCGGCGCCGTCGTCGCGGGCGCGGGCCGCCGACTGCAGGGCGTGATCCAGTTCGTCGACGGCTTCCTCGTCCCACACCCCACGCAGTGAGCGCAGTACCCGGCCGACTTCCTCGACGTGTTGCATGATGACAGCGTACCCGGGTTTGGTCTATACCAGTTCTTAACCTGCTGTTCGGCGACACAACACCCTCAGGTGGCGGGACGGACTTGATCAGTCGAGAGGGTCAACGGTTATGCGGGTGACGATCATCGGTGGCGGCATCCTCGGCACAGCCCACGCACTCGAAGCGGTGCATCGCGGGCACCGGGTGGTGCACCTGGAACGCGAAAGGGAGGCGCGGGGCGCCACGGTACGCAACTTCGGCCTGATCTGGGTGTCGGGCCGGTCCACCGCTGAGCTTGAAGCTGCGCTGCGTTCGCGCGAACTGTGGGAGAAACTCGGCGCGGACATACCCGGAATCGGTTTCCGCCCTGCGGGATCCATCACCCTGCTGCGAACGGAAGCCGAGTTCGCGGTGGCCGAAGAGGCCGCGGCCCGCGCCGACGCCGGACATCGCGGTTTCACCCTGCTGGATCCCGAGCAGGTGCGCGCGCTCAATCCCGCGCTGCGTGGGCGTTACGTCGGTGGCCTGCACTGCTCGCTGGATGCCGCGGTCGAATCCCGCCAGGCATTGCCGGCTATTCGTGAATACCTCACTGCCAGTGGGCGTTACGAGTTCGTCGCGGGTTCCGAAGCGCGCGCGGTGGACAACCGGACCGTGCGCGACGACCGCGGCAACCGGTACGAATCCGACCTCGTGCTGGTGTGCGCCGGAGCCGCCCACGGCGGGCTGGTGCGCGACCTCGCCGGCGAACTTCCCGTGCGCCGGGTGCGGTTGCAGATGATGCAGACCGAACCGCTCGACGAACAATTGACCACCGCGATCGCCGACGCCGACAGCTTCCGCTATTACCCGGGATTCGCCGGGCCCGCGCTGGATACCCTGCGTAGCAACGAAACCCAGCATCCGGTCGCCGAGGAGCAGCACATGCAACTGCTGTGCGTCCAGCGGCTGCACGGTGGTCTGACGATCGGCGACACGCACGAGTACGACGAGCCGTTCGGTTTCGACGTGCACGAAGCGCCATACGCCTACCTCGTGGACGTCGTCGAAGAATTCCTCGGCCGGGCACTTCCGCCGATCCGGCAGCGCTGGGCCGGCGTCTACAGCCAATGCCTGGATCCACACCAGTTGGTGTGCCGCGCCGCACCCGAGGACGACGTGTGGGTGATCACCGGTCCGGGCGGCCGGGGCATGACGCTGGGCCCGGCCATCGCCGAGCAGACCGCAGACCTGATCGGTCTCTGAGTAAGGAAGAAGAATGCCGAACGACGATATCCAGCTCGCTGTCATCGACATGGCCGGAACCACCGTGGCCGACGACGGTCTGGTGAACAGCGCCTTCGAGGCCGCCGCCACCGCGGCCGGGATCCCCGCGGAAGGGGAGCAGCGGGAGAACGCGCGTCAATACGTACTCGACACCATGGGGCAGTCGAAGATCGTCGTGTTCCGCGCACTGCTCGACACCGAGGAACTCGCGCAGCTCGCGAACGCCGAATTCGAGCGCACCTACGCCGAGCTGATCGACAACGGTCAGGCTCACGCGATAAACGGTGCGGCAGAGGCGATCACGGAACTGCGTGACGCCGGCATCAAGGTTGCCCTGACGACCGGGTTCAGCGGCCCTACCCAGGAAAAGCTGCTCGCCGCGCTGGGTTGGCAGGACGTGGCAGACCTCGTGCTCGCCCCGGGCGACGGCGTGCGTGGCCGCCCGTACCCCGATCTCATCCTGACCGCGCTCATCCGTCTGCAGGCCGACGGCGTCGCCAATGTCGCCGCCCTCGGCGATACCGCCAACGATGTCGAAAGTGCCCGCCGTGCGGGCGTCGCGATTGCCGCGGGCGCGCTCACCGGCGCGCATGTCGAGGAGCAGTTGCGGGCCGCCGGCGCCACCCATGTCGTGGGGTCGATCACCGACTTCGCAGATCTTTTGCTGCGCTGAGATGACCGATACCGGACTGGGCGACGTCAGCGTTGCCGGCCTGGCCCGGCGGCGGTTCGTCGCGAAGGAACCGGCGACCCCGGCTGTCGTCTTCGACCGTGTCGGCGTGTCGTACGGCCGCGGCGCGCGGGCGACGCCTGCGCTGATCGACTTCAGCCTGCGCGTGGCGCCAGGGGAGACGGTCGCACTGCTGGGACCGAGCGGAGCGGGGAAGTCGACTGCGCTTCGCGCCCTTGCCGGAGTCGTGCGGCCCAGCTCGGGCACGCTCTGGGCGGCCGGTCGCGACATCACCGGCCTGCCACCCGTCAAGCGGGGCATCGGGGTGGTGCTGCAGTCAAGTTCGCTCTTCCCGCATATGCGGGTGGCCGACAACGTCGCATTCGGTCTGCGGGCCCAGCGTGTCCCGCGGCGCGAGATCGAGGGCCGGGTCGCCGAGGCGCTCGGGATGACCGACATGACGTCTTACGGAAGATGTTTTCCGCGTGAGCTTTCCGACGTCCAGCAGCTGCACGCCTCGATCGCCAGGGCGCTGGCCATCCGGCCCACGGTGCTGTTGCTGGACGAACCACTGGCCACGCTGGATGTCCAACTGCGGCAGTCCGTTCTGGTCGAGCTGCAACAACTGAAGAAGACGTTGCCGGACATCGCGATGCTCTACGTCACCCATGACCCGGCAGAGGCGCTCGCGCTGGCCGACCGCATCGCGGTGATGGCCGATGGTCGGCTCGTGGACGTCGACAAGGCTGAAATCCTCTGGAAGCGTCCGCCCACCACCTACACCGCCACGTTCCTCGGCGGAGCCAACCTGCTGCCGTGCACCGTCGGCCGGGTGATCGGCACCTCGGCGTTGGTGACGGTCGCGAATCGCACGGTCAGCGCCGAGGCGCCGCAACCGGCGGTGGGCCGGATCGACTGGGCGCCGGGTTCGGCCGCACTGCTGTGTATCCGTCCGCACGCCTTGCAGGTCGTGTCACTCGGCAATCGCGACGCCCTGCGCGCCACCGTGAATGCCGCGATATGGCGCGGTGCGACGACGCGGCTGGTGGCCTCGGTCAACCAGTTGCCCGACCACTTGATCGAGGTCGACGTACCTGGCCATGCCCGCTTCGAGGTGGGCAGTGAGGTCGGTGTGCGCATCCCCGAACCGGCCGGTGTCCTCGTGCGAGCGGGGTAATTCGCAGTGAACAACTTCGCGAAGTTGTCGACTGATGGGCCGTGCCGCGCGGTAGGCTCGAAAAATGACGGCACGACCGGATACCCGGTACTCCGGACCGAGCTTGGCCAGCCGCGCCCGGTGGTTGCTACACGCCAAGCCTGCCGATCACATGCTGGCATTGAGCGTCGCATCGGCTTCGCTGCCCGTCGTCGGCAAGCACCTGGAACCGCTCGGTGCGATGGCGGCCATGAGTGTGTGGGGTTTCCGCCACATGCCCGACTTCGTCGCCGCATCCGCGAGGTCCTGGCTGGCCCCGGATCCGGCCGGGCTGCGTAAGGCGGATCGAGACAAGACCAATTCCGTTGCTCGGCAGGCACTGCAAAACCTCGTGGCCGCCGCTGATTTGGCGATCGACTGGCCCGCGCCGCAGAGCATGCCGCCGCTGTGGAACACGATCGCGCACCGGCGCAGCGTCTACCGGACCTCCGTACGCTACGGCGACAGTCCGTCGCAGTTGCTCGACGTGTGGCGGCCAAAGGATCTGCCGACCGAACCGGCGCCAGTGCTGATCTTCGTCCCCGGTGGCGCGTGGGTCCACGGCAGCCGCATGCTGCAGGGTTACGCGTTGATGTCGCACCTCGCGCAGCAGGGCTGGGTGTGTCTGTCGATCGACTACCGCGTGGCGCCGCACCATCGCTGGCCGCGTCACATCACCGACGTCAAGGCCGCGATCGCCTGGGCGCGCGCGAATGTCGACAAGTTCGGTGGGGACCGAAATTTCGTTGCGATCGCCGGGTGTTCGGCGGGCGGACACCTGGCCGCCCTTGCCGGCCTGACCCCCAACCACCCCGATCTGCAGGGTGATCTGTCCGAAAGTTCGGACACCACGGTCGATGCCGTCGTGGGCATCTACGGCCGCTACGACTGGGAGGATCGCTCGACCGCCGAACGGGTGCGGTTCGTCGATTTCCTGGAACGCGTTGTGGTCAAACGCAAGATCGACCGGCACCCGGAGATCTTCCGGCTTGCCTCGCCGATAGCCCAGATCCATCCGGACGCTCCACCGTTCCTGGTGGTTCACGGTACGGCCGACACCGTCATCCCGGTCGCGCAGGCGCGCAGCTTCGTCGACCGTCTCAAAGCGGTGTCGCGTGCCCCGGTCGGCTATGTGGAACTGCCTGGCGCGGGCCACGCCTTCGACATGACCGACGGGGCCAGGACCGGAGCGATGGCCACCGCAATTGGCTTGTTCCTCAACGAAATTCACCGAAACCGGACGATTGACCGGACTAAAGCGGTTATATAGACGCCTCCACAGGGGAGGTACACCGTGAAGCGGTTGAGTGGGTGGGACGCGTTCCTGCTGTACACCGAGACGCCCAACGTCCACATGCATACATTGAAGATCGCCGTCATCGATCTTGAGGGGATCGGCGACCGCACCTTCGGTGTCGACGACTTTCGTAAGGTGCTGCACGGCCGGCTCTACAAGCTCGACCCGTTCCGCTATCAGCTCATCGACATCCCGTTCAAGTTCCACCACCCGATGTGGCGCGAGAACTGCGACGTCGACCTCGATTACCACGTCCGGCCGTGGCGGCTGCCCGCTCCCGGCGGCCGGCGCGAACTCGACGAGGCCATCGGTGCGATCGCCAGCACGCCGCTGGATCGCAGCCGCCCGCTGTGGGAGATGTATTTCGTCGAAGGGCTGGCCAATGACCGCATCGCGGTGGTCGGCAAGATCCACCATGCACTGGCCGACGGCATCGCGTCGGCCAACCTGCTGGCCCGCGGGATGGATCTGCAGGAGGGGCCGCAACGCGATCGCGATTCCTACGCGACGGATCCGGCACCGTCCAAGAGCGAGTTGGTGCGTTCGGCATTCCGCGATCACCTGCGGCAGATCGGCCGGTTGCCGGGCACCATCCGTTACACCGCGGAGGGCGTCGGACGGGTACGACGTAGCAGCCGCAAGCTTTCGCCCGAGCTGACCCGGCCGTTCACGCCGCCGCCGAGCTTCATGAACCACGTGCTGACGCCCAGACGGCTGTTCGCGACGGCGACGCTGGCGCTGTCCGATGTCAAGGAGACGAGCAAAAAGCTCGGCATCACGATCAACGACCTGGTGCTGTCCATGTCGTCGGGGGCGCTGCGCACCCTGCTCCTCAAGTACGACGGCAAGGCCGACCATCCACTGCTGGCCTCGGTGCCGATGAGCTTCGACTTCTCACCCGACCGGATCTCGGGCAATCGATTCAGTGGCGTGCTCGTGGCGTTGCCGGTCGATGAGGCCGACACCGCCGAACGGGTCCGCAAGGCGCGCGAAGCGGCCGGCCTCGCCAAAGAGAGTCACCAACTCATCGGGCCCGAGCTCATCGCACGCTGGGCCGCCTACATCCCGCCGGCCCCGGTCGAAGCGGCGTTCAAATGGCTCTCTGGCAAGGACGGCCAGAACAAGGTGCTCAACCTCAACATCTCCAACGTTCCCGGTCCGCGTGAGCGGGGCAAGGTCGGTGGGGCCACGGTCACCGAGATCTACTCCGTCGGCCCGATCACCGCAGGCAGCGGGTTGAACATCACGGTGTGGAGCTATGTCGATCAACTCAACATCTCGGTGATCGCCGACGACGCCACTGTCGACGATCCGCATGAGGTGACCGACGCGATGCTCGACGAGTTCCACGACATCCGAAGAGCTGCAGGACTTCCCGACAAACTCACGATCGTCGAGACCGCGATGCCGCAGTAGCAGCGGTCAGCGGACCACGGCCAGCAGGGTTGCCGCAGCTTCGGCGAGTTGACTGTCGCCATTCAGTTCGGCACGCGCGCGCCCTTGCTCCTCGGTGATTCCGCGGGTGGCCAGTCGCCACACCGTGTCCTGATCGATCCGGACCGATGCGTCCGGGCCGTGCACCGATTCCGCTGTGAGGTCCCATTGGGCGCCATCGGAAGTCACGGCCCAACGCCCGCCCGCCGGGCCGGTGACTTCGAATTCGACCGCCGTGCCGGACGGTCGCGGGTGATCACGTAACGCAAAGGGCACGGCATGGAGGAACGTCACGATAACCGGACGGAGCATATCGGCACCGTCAGCGCCCGGTTGGGGCACCGCGTCGCGGATCTGCTGTTGGTGCACCCAGTACTCGGTGTAGTCGCGTGCGACATCGAGCCAGGCGGGGCTCGTCGACGCACCAGCCCACGAAACATCCAGATGCGCGGCACCGTCCATGTCGATGTCTGCCCAGACGGCGTCCAATTGCGGCCCCAGATGGGCCAGCACGTCAATGATCGTGTTGGGGCTGCATTGGCGCATCGCGCGGACAAACTCGTCATTCACGCGAGCCAGGTAGGTCGGCAGTGTCTCGTCATTGGCGAACACCGCTCCTCCGTACCCGTCCCGGCTACCCGAGAGCCGACGCATGTAATCGTTAAGTATGTGCGACGCAATGTCTTTCACGTCCCAACCGTCGCACACCGTTGGCTTGGCCCAGTCGGCCGGCTGTAGCGACGCGAGCAGTTCGAGCAGTTCCTGCCGCTCCACCGGAAACAGCCGGCGGACATCGATTGGAATCATGAGGCCAAGCTAATGGGCGTGCCAGGACGTGCGCGACCGGTTTCTTTGTTGCCGAGCTTCAGCCACCGCGCGCGAGGCTTCACTGCGACATCATCAGGTCGAGTACCTCGGAGGTCAACATGCCGCCCGGCTGCGGGCGCGGTCGTGGTGGTGTCCGAAGACGGTGCGGGGTGGTGTTCATGGCGATCAACGGGATCGAGCTACCCGACTACACGGCCGTCTGAGCCTACTCCGCCTGCACCCCGAAAGCGTTGACGGCCAGCGCAAGCAGTTGGTATCCACCGATGAGGAACACGAGGTCCATGCGTTGGTTCTCGTCGAGGAACTCGGCGAGGCGGTCCCACGTCGACTGCGTGATGGTGTGGAAAGCGACGAGATCGTCGACCGCACATACGATCACGTCATCATGGATGTCCGAGCAGTGACCCGACCGGATGCCGTCGATGTCGTCGTCGGTCAGGCCGGCCTGCCGTGCGATGGGCACGTGGTGTGTCCACAGGTAATCGCAGTCGCTGCGCAGCACGATTCGCAGTAGCGCCACTTCCCGAATACGTGGGGACAGCCGCGATCCGCGCAGCAGATAGGCGTTGAACGGCAGGTAAGCGCACGTCAGGTCCGGATTGCGCACCAACGTCGACAGGACGTTGCCCGCGCCTTCGGGGTTGGCTCGTTCGGCCGGGATGAGGGAGGCCAGTGCCGCGCGCGTGTTGTCGTCCCATTGCTCAAATGGCAATGGGGTCAACCGTAGCGGGTGCAATCTACTGGATCGGTTCGTCGCCGAGCACCGTGGTGCGCAGCATGTGGCGGGGCGAGTTGGGCTCGTACGGGGCGGCACGATGCAGCACACCCTGGTTGTCCCAGATGACGGTGTCACCGACGGACCATTTGTGGCTGTACACCTTGTCGGGCGTGGTGGCGTGCTCGAGGAGCTCGGCGAGCAGCGCGCGGCCTTCGTCGCGATCCATACCGACGATGTAATCCGCGGAGGCGCCGAGCACCAGCGATTTGCGGCCGCTGCGATGGGTCCACACCAGCGGGTTCTCGTGTGTTGGCCGGGATTGCCACCGCTGCAGCTGTTCCGGGGTGGGTTCGGGATAGACCCGTCGTTGGGAGGCCTCAAGCGAGTGGACCACCCGAAGACCTTCGTAGCGTTCCTTTTCGGAATCCTCGAGCGTGTCGTATGCGGCATACGAGTTCGCGAATTCGGTTTCACCGCCACGCGCGGCGACTTGCAGCGCCGAGAGCACCGTCGCCTTCTGCGGGCATTCGTCGTGGAGCGGTGTGCAGCCGTCGATGTGCCAGTCGAACGTCGCCTTGAGGTATTCGGCAGCCTTGTTCTTCGACTGGTCCAGCGTGATCGGGTAGATGCCCGAGACCGGATGGTGGCCGTCGGCGGACCGGTCGATCTCGCCGAGCCGTTGCGAAAATGCCACCTGTGCTTCGGGTTCCAGATGCAGATCGTGGAACACCAACACACCGTTGTCTTCGAGTGCATCGAGGATCGCGGCGCCAAGACCACTGTCGCTTGCGAGACGGTCGGGGTCGACGCCGCAGACCTCGGCGCCTACCGACGTCGTCAGTTTGTTGATCGTGAGCACGCTCATCGGAGTGTCCTTTCGGGTGCGGTCATGGCACCGGTTCACCGGTGCGGATCATCACGGCATCGGCCGCGTCGACCGGGGCGGGCTGATGCATGATCTCCACCGACATCGCCACCATGATGAGCGAATAGATCAGGTGCAGAAGATTGAGTGCATCGTCGGGCAGTCCGTCGAGCGGGAACTTGTCGCAATAGTCGATCGCCTCTTCGAGACGCGGGAATAAGGCGTCGTAGAACTGCTCCATCTGCGGCATGGTGGACGACAGGCGGGCGTTCCAGCGTTCGGTTTCGGTGGCCAGACACCAGGTCTCGGCGTAGGGTTCGAGTTCGGCAAACGCGCTGGGCAGCATGGGTTCTGCCATCTCACACCTCCGCCGGAGTGCGCTCGCGTTGGTACTCGTCGACCCAGTCGACGACGACTTTGTGCAGGTGGCGGACCAGGATTTCCTGATCGTTGAGCGGATAGTCGTCGACGATGCCGTACTCCAGCGCGGCCTGGGTGCCGCCAAGCATGCCGGCGTCCTGCAGCGCGAACTCCTTGAGTACCACGGCGGCGACCTCGTGCTCGATGCGTTCACGCACGTTTCGCGCCGGATGGAAGTACGTGTACGCCTCGAAGCGGTGGGTGTTGTGAGACGTGGGCCAGTACCGGTACAGCAGATACCAGCCGCCGTAGATGAGGATCTCGGTGTTGGGAAAGATCTGGAAGTTGCTGATGCCCCACGGTTCGATGCCGCCCGGATTCAAACCCGGTGGCAACTCGCCGATGTCGGGCGTCCGCCACGGACCCACCAGGCCGCTGCGGGTGGCCCGCTCGATCGGGTACATGTACTCCGGGGCCAGCAGCCAGCGGCGCGTGCCTGCGGTCGACACCAGCCGGTGAGGCCCGTCGAGCTGGAAGTGACCACAGGTGAAACCCGCGTTGGGATCGCGCACCTCGGGCGGCACCTGTTGGGTGTGCAGCGACGGCACGTGGTAGTACTCCTGGAACGCGTCGGCGAAGATCTTCCAGTTGCTGTTGTTGTGGGCAACCCAGTCGTAGCGTTCGGTGAGTTTGTGGAACGGATAGTCGTCGAGATCCGTGATCATCGGCCCCAGGAAGTCACGCAAACTCTGCCGCGGTGTCGCGTCGAAGTTGATGAACACGAAGCCGTTCCACACATCGCAGTGCACCGGCACCAGGCCGTAGTCGGCGGTGTCGACCGTGAACGGTTCGGGAACGTACGTCAGCGTGCCGTCGAGGCCATAGCGCCAGCCGCATTGCCTGCACTCGAAGAACTCGGCGGAACCGGCAGTCTCCCGCTCAGGGAAGTCGTTCCATAGCAGCTTGTTTCCGCGATGACGGCAGGTGTTGTGAAACGCCCTGAGTTTGTCGTCGGCGCCCCGGACCAGGATCACCGAGGCGCGGGCGGCCTCGATCTCCTTGGTCGCGTAGTGTCCGGGGGCTGGGACCTCCTCGACGCGTGCGACGTTGAGCCAGGCCCGTTTGAACACCGCTTCACGTTCCACCTCGTAGAACTCCGGCGAGGTCGAGTCACGGAACGACACCGGTCCAGTGCCGAGTTCCGGGTAATGCTCGGTCCAGGAGCCTTCTGCCGGCTTAGGCCATCGCTTCATCGGTACCTCCCTGTCTGGTCACATCACCGCTCCACCGTTGACGCCGAGCACCTGACCGGTGATGAACCCGGCTTCCTCGGAACACAGAAACCCCACGGCTGCGGCGATATCCGCGCCAGTACCCAAGCGGCCCAGCGGGATGTTCCCGGCGATCTGCTCGTTGGGCGGCAGATAGCCGGCGGCCTGTGACTGATGCTGCATCGGCGTCTCGATGCCCGAGGGCGGGATGTTGTTCACCGTGATGCCGTACTCCGCGTATTCGCGGGCCAGCGACTTCGTCAGCGTGATCACGGCGCCCTTCGACGCGGCGTAGTGGGCGGCGAACGGCGACCCGCGCTGGGCGCTGGACGACGAGATCATCACGATGCGACCCCATTTGGCGTCGATCATGTCCGGCAGTGCGGCGCGGCAACTGTAGAACGTGCCGGTGAGGTTGACGTCGATGATCCGCGCCCAGGCGTCGTCGCTGATGTCCAGGAACGGTGAGTATCCGAACACGCCCGCACTGGTTACCAACGCGCTGACCGGTCCGAGCTCGCCGCGGACCTTCGCAAATCCCTGCTCGACGGCCCGGCTGTCGGTGACATCGGCTCCGATGGCCATGGCAGTGCAGCCGGCGGCGCGCAGATCATCGGTAACCCGTTGAGCTGCATCTTCTTTCATGTCGACGACGCCGACTTTGAAGCCCCGTCTGCCGAGCTCGTGACAGGTCGATTCCCCCATGCCCGAGGCGCCGCCGGTAACCACCGCGACCCTGCTCATTCGTACACGACCTTCACCGTGCGACTCGTCGGCAATGCCTGACACGTCACCACCAAGCCGTCGGCCACCTCGTCGTCGTCGAGCGCGTCGTTGTTGAGCATGCGAGCACTACCTTCGGTGATCTGAGCGATACACGTCCCGCACGAACCGGTTTCACATGACGAGGGCGCGCGCAGCCCGCCCATCCGAGCGGTCTGCAGCAACGTGTGTCCGGGGCGGTACGCAAGTGTGACCGAGCGGCGGTCGAGTTCGATCGTGACTTCCTCGGTCACCGTGGCGGTTTCGACAGGAGCCGGCGCGACGGTGAACCGCTCCAGGTGGAGCCGGTCCGCCGATACCCCGGCTGAAAGCAGTGCCTTCTCGACCGTGTCCATGAACGGCCCAGGCCCGCAGACGTAGAAGTCGGCGTCGGTGACCTCGGCGATGAATGTTTCGACCTGTTCGGCCGTGACCAAACCCTTTTCGTCATCGAGGTGATGACACAACGTGAAGCGGTCCGGGTGGCCCTCCCGCAGCGCGGCCAACGACTTCTCGAAGATGATCGAATCGCGGCTGCGGTTGGCGTAGAAGAGGCGCGCGCCGCGGCCGGTTGTTTCAAGCGCCGACCGTAACAGTGAATACACCGGGGTGATCCCGCTTCCGCCGGCGAAGGCCACGAGGTCGCGCTCCTGCTCGCGCATCACGAACCGGCCTTGCGGAGGCGCGGCATGCAACTCGTCACCGGGTGCCGCGGTGTTGTTCAGCCAGTTGGACACGACGCCGTCGCGGTCGCGTTTGACGGTGATCTGCAGATCTTCGTCGAGCGCGGGGGACGACGACATCGAATAGCAGCGCCGGTGTTCCTGGCCGTCGACGTGGACCAGCAAGGTGAGGAATTGACCGGGAAGATAACGGAATTCCGCTGCGCCACCGGGTGGGCGGTCGAAGACGAGCGACACCGCATCGGAGGTCTCGCGAACCACTTGCTTTACGCGCAGTGGTACGAAGCCCTCGGTCTGGGTGGTGGCTGGCTCAAGCATCCCGGCCAGAGTATCAACTACTTGTCATTAGTATCAAGTACTAGATACATCGCCGATTGTGCGGCCCCATACGGGTGTGTCGGCGGGTCGCGGATGAAACCGCAACCTCAGCGCGAACAGCGCGAACGGCCCGCCAGACGGCGGCTCAGTGTTCGACGTGGTCGTCGAACAGTTCGTGGCCCGTGCCCTTTTCGACGACCCGGCTCAACAGCTCACGCAGCGTCTTCTGCTCCTCGGCGGTGAGAACGCCGAACACCTTCTCATGGGCGGCGATCGCATCGGCGACCACTGCCGCGGCGACCGAACGTCCCTCATCGGTCAGGAACGCCTGCAGGATGCGGCCGTGCTGGGGATTCTGCTTGCGCTCGACGAGGCCACGCTTCTCGAGGGCGGTGAGGGCCAGCTGCACGCCCTGCGGGCTGATCAGCAGCCGGCGGGCCAGCTCGGCGCCGGACAGGCCCGGTTCGTTCGCCAGCTGTCTGAGCACACCGATCTGTGCGGTGCTCACGCCATGGTCGCTGACCGCATCGTTGACGGTGGTCAGCGAGAAGTAGAAGGCCTGCTTGAGCAGCCACAGGATGTTGTCGGTGAGTTCCATGTCCGTCCCTTCACCACGACGGTATCGCGTGATCAGGCCGCTTTGTGCACTACGCCGTCCTTCATCACGAATGACACGTCGAGCGTGGTGGAGATGTCGGCCGAGGGGTCACCGGGCACGGCGATGATGTCGGCGAGGTAGCCAGGCGCCAGCCGCCCCAGTTCGTCGTCGGCGTCGATCAACTCGGCGGCAACCACGGTGGCCGCGCGGATCGCCTGCATCGGAGTCATCCCGCGCTCGACCAACGCGCACAGTTCCTTGGCGTTCTGGCCGTGCGGAATCGCCGGTGCGTCCGTACCGCACGCGATGCGGACACCGGCCGCAATCGCCTTGGGCAGCATGGCTTTCGCACGCGGGAACACGTCGAGCGCCTTCTTGCGCAACTCGGGGGCGATGCGGTCGATCGCCATGGCGTCGGTGAGGTAGGTGGTGGAAACCAGGAAGGTGCCGTGGTCGACCATCATCTGGATGGTCTCGTCGCTCGCGAGGAAGCCGTGTTCGATGCAGTCGATGCCGGCGCGGATGCAAGCCTGGATCGCGGTGTCACCCACGGCGTGCGCGGCCACCCGGACCCCGGCGCGGTGCGCCTCGTCGGCGATGGCCGCGAACTCGGCGTCGGAATACTGCTGGGCGCCCGGGGCGGTGCTGTGCGACATCACCCCGCCCGACGCGGACACCTTGATCAGTTTGGCCCCGTGCCGGATCTGGTAGCGCACGCACGCGATGACGTCGGGCACCCCGTTGGCGATGCCCTCGGCCACGGACAGCGGCATGATCCCCGGTGCCAGCCGCTGGAACACCGTCGGGTCCAAGTGCCCGCCGTACGGCGTCACCGCGTGCCCGGCCGGATAGATGCGCGGCCCGGCGTGCCAGCCCTGATCGATCGCCCGCTGCAGCGCGACGTCCAGCAGGAACCCACCGGTCTTGACCATCAGCCCGAGGTTGCGCACGGTCGTGAATCCGGCGTCGAGCGTCGTACGCGCGTTGACCGCACCGCGCAGGGTGCGATACGCCGGATCGTCCTGCACGCCGTGCATGGGCGTGGGCAGCCCCTCGGGGCCGCCCGGCCCGCCGATCAGCAGGTTGAGCTCCATGTCCATCAGGCCCGGCAGCAACGTGACGTCACCGAGGTCGATCACTGTCGAATCGGACGGCAGCTCTGGGGGATTCACCGCCGTGATGCGGTTTCCGTCGACCACGATGACGGCCGGTGTGCACACCCGCCCGGCCTCGACATCGGCCCACCGCGCGGCGCGCAGGACGACCGTCACGGCACGGGCTCGAAGTCGCAGTCCAGCCAGGTGGCACCGGAGTCGGGGACCCGCGGCTGTTTCCAGCACTCCACCGGGAACGACACCGTGATCATCGAATACAGCATGTGCATGAGCGCCAGGACGTCGTCGGGCAGATCGTCGAGGGGGAACTTGTCGCAGTACGCGATAGCTTCCTCGGCCCGCGCGGTGATCGCGTCGTAGAACGCCTGCATCTCCGTCATCGAGCTGGCCAACCGCTTGGCGTAGCGCTGCCGTTCGGTGGACAGACACCACTCCGAATACGGTTCGAGGTCGGCGAATTCCGTTGGCAGCATGGCGCTCACACCCCCACGGCCGATATGCGGTTCTGGTAGTCGGCTATCCACGCCGCTGTCTCCTTGTGCAGGTGCCGCAGCAGGATCTCCTGATCGTTGAGCACGAACTCGGAGATAGCGCGCGACTCGATCATCGTCTGGGTGGCCTCGAGCGTGTTGGCGTCCTGCAAGCCGTATTCCTTGAAGGAGGCCGCCGCCAACTCCTGGGCGATGCGCTCGCGCGGGGTGCGCGGCTGCGGGAAGTAGAGCGTGCCTTCGAAGACGTGTGTGTTGTACGACGTCGGCCAGTAGTGGTAGGTGAGATACCAGCCCTGGCCCCAGAACAACATCACGAAGTTCGGGAACAGCTGGAACGAATCCAGGCCCCACGGATCGCATTTCGCCGGGTTCAGGCCTGCGGGCATGGGCCCGAGATCGGGTTTGTCCCACGGGCCGAAAAGCCCGCTCTGGCAGATGTCTTCGATCGGCTTGCGCATCTCGGCCGACATCTCCCAGGCCCGCACGCCCGATGTGCTGACGAGCCGGTGCGGGCCTTCGAGGCGATAGTGCGGTGCTTCGAATCCGGCCTCGGCCGCGGCCTTCGAATACGCGGTCGGTGACTGGTTCGCGTGCAGGACCGGTGCGTGGTAGAACTCCTGGAACGCATCCATGTAGAGCTTCCAGTTCGCGTTGACCTCGGAGCGGTAGTGCCAGCGTGAGGTCAGCTTGTCGAACGGATAGCCTTCCAGCCCAACGATCATCGGCCCGAGGAACTCACGCAGCGACTGCTCGGGAGCCTTGGCGAAGTTGACGAAGATGAACCCTTCCCACACGTCGCAGTGCACTTCCACCAAGCCGTAGCGGGATTTGTCGAGGTCGAAGAACTCCTCTTCTTGCTGCACGAACGTCAAGTTGCCGTCGAGGTCATAGCGCCAGGCGTGGTACTTGCAGGTGAACTGGCGGCACACGCCGCGGGTCTCCTCGCGCGGCATGTCGTTCCACACCAGCTTGTTCCCGCGGTGGCGACAGACGTTGTGGAAGGCTTTGACTTCACCAGAGGTGGTGCGCACCAGGATGATCGAGGTCTTGACGACCGGCAGTTCCTTGGTGAAGTAGCTGCCCTTGCGTGGCAGCTGTTCGACGCGGCCGACGTTGAGCCAGGCCCGTTTGAAGATCGCCTCGCGCTCGAGCTCGTAGATCTCCGGGCTGATCGAGTCCTCGTAGGACACCGGGCCGGTGCCCAACTCGGGGTAATGCTCGGTCCAACTGCCTTCTGGCGGCTTGGGGAAACGTGGCATCGCTACTCCTGTCCCGATGACTTGGGCCGACCGTATCGGCTCATCCCAATAATGACAAGTAGTTGATAATGCATGCTGTCACCGCCCATACTGGAAGGACGACGGCGGGAGGATCCGGATGGATCAACATCTGGGGGAGTACATCGGCATCGAGGCCGACTGGTCGCTCGACGGTGACCACCCGCACCAGATCGAGGTGGTGTCACCGCACACCGAGCAGCCCATCGCCCGGGTGGCGGCGTCGCTGCCTGCCGATGTCGACGCGGCCGTGGCGGCCGCACGCGCGGCCGTCGATCGGGGACCATGGCAGCGGCTTCCACCCGACGAGCGCATCGTGGCGCTGCGACGCCTGGCCGACGTGTATGCGCAGCGACGTGAACAGATGGCCCAGCTCATCTCCGCGGAGATCGGTGCGCCGATCAGCTTCGCCAAGCGTGCTCAGGTCGGCTTGCCGACCATGATGATGTCGGCGTTCTGCGATGTCGCCGAGACTTACCCGTGGCACGAGAGCCGGCCGGGCTTCTTCGGTGCCGACGTGCGCATTCGCCGGGAACCGGTCGGTGTTGTCGCGGCCATCGTGCCGTGGAACATGCCGCAGTTCCTGATCGTGACGAAGCTCGTGCCCGCGCTGATCGCGGGATGCGCCGTCGTGCTGAAGCCGGCGCCGGAGTCGCCGCTCGATGCGCTGCTCCTCGCCGAGATGATCGAGCAGATCGGGTTGCCGGACGGTGTCGTCACTGTCGTGCCGGGTGACGCGGCCGTCGGTGCGCACCTCGCAAGCCATCCCGGCGTGGACAAGGTTTCGTTCACCGGGTCGAGCAGCGCAGGCCGTGCGGTCGCCACGGCATGTGCGGCCAATCTGACAAAGGTCAGCCTTGAGCTCGGCGGCAAGTCCGCCGCGATCGTTCTCGACGACGCCGATCCCGAGACAGTGGCAGCCGGCGTGCGCTCGGCGAGCCTGTCCAACAGTGGGCAGATCTGCAACGCCCTGACCCGCATCGTCGTGCCTGCCGCGCGGGAGGAGGAGTTCGTGGACGCCCTTGCGGCTCGGATGTCGGCGCTCAAAGTGGGCGATCCCGCGGATCCGGCCACCGAACTCGGCCCACTGGTGTCCCGTAGGCAACAGCAGCGCGTCCGCGACTACATCGAACTCGGCCGGCGCGAGGGCGCTCGCCTCGTAATCGGCGGAACCGACCTGCCGACGGGAGTCGACACCGGGTGGTACGTGCAGCCGACGTTGTTCGCCGGTGCGGACAACTCGATGCGCATTGCCCGTGAGGAGATTTTCGGTCCCGTGCTGACCGTCATCCCGTATGAGGACGAGCGCGACGCCATCGCGATCGCCAATGATTCCGACTACGGGCTGGCCGGATCGGTGTGGACCGCCGACACCGATCGCGGGATACGAATCGCCGAACAGGTACAAACCGGCACCTTTGGGGTAAACCAGGGGTACACAATGGATCCGTTCGCACCGTTCGGCGGTGTCAAGGACAGCGGCTACGGCCGCGAGCTCGGCCGCGAAGGTCTCGACGGCTACGTGGAGACCAAGTCCATCGCCGTCGCCGGTTGAACGAGAGGGAGACCATGACCGCAATAGCTTCGCACCGGACACCGGCCGCCGAACGCATCGCCGTTCGCTGCGTCGATTCCGACGTGCATCCCGTGCCGCGTCGCGGTGTGCTCGGCGAATACATCCCCGAGCCGTGGCGCAGCAGGTATTTCGGCACGCACGACGTCGGTGAGCTGATCTACTACGACGCTCCCGACTACGCCCACGCCTACGCGATGCGCACCGACACGTTCCCATCCGACGGCGAATTCGCGGGCAGCGATCCCGATCTCGCGTTCCGACAGTTGATCATGGAAGCCGGGGCCGACATCGCGATCCTTGAGCCCGCGGCGTATTCGGCGCACATTCCCGAGGCCAACCACGCCATGAACTGCGCGCTCAACGACTGGCAGGCCAATCACTGGCTCGACAGCCACAACAACTGGCACGAGCGGTGGCGCGGATCGATCTGCCTTGCGGTCGAAGCCCCCGAGCTAGGGGCACAGGAGATCGAGCGGTGGGCCGGCCACCCGTACATGGCCCAGATCCTGATCAAGGCCGAGCCGCGTCCGTCGTGGGGCGACCCGAAATACGACCCGCTGTGGGCCGCGGCCACCAAACACGACATCACCGTGAGCTGTCACCTGTCGCGCGGCGAGTACGACGAACTTCCGCTCCCGCCAGTCGGTTTGCCGAGCTACAACCACGACTTCATGGTCACCTACTCGCTGCTGGCGGCCAATCAGGTGATGAGCCTGATCTTCGACGGCGTGTTCGACCGGTTCCCGACGCTGCGCGTGGTGTTCGTCGAGCACGCGTTCACCTGGATCCTGCCGCTCATGTGGCGCATGGACGCGATCTACGAAGCGCGCAAGTCATGGATGGACATCAAGCGCAAGCCCAGCGAGTACGTCAAGGACCACATCAAGTTCACGACCCAGCCCCTCGACTATCCCGAGGACAAGACCGAACTGTCGCGGGCCTTCGAATGGATGGAGTGCGACAAGATCCTGTTGTTCTCATCGGACTACCCGCACTGGACGTTCGACGATCCGCGCTGGCTCGTCAAACACCTGCCGGAACACGCGCGCGAAAATGTCATGTTCCGCAACGGGATCGAGACCTACAAGCTGCCGGAGACCGTACCCGTGCTCGAAGGACAGGTGCGAGTCTTCTAGGGCAGTTTGATAGCTGACACGTACATGTCGACGATCGGCCGATAGAGGTCGACGTCGTCGAGTTCGCTGCCCAGCACCACTGAGTCGCTCGTGGCGATGAGGACCTGAGCGAACGTCTTGGGCGGTATCAGCAGGGTGCCGCCCAGGCGGTCGATGCCGTCGACGATGAACTTCGCCAGCGCGTCGACCACCTCAGAGCGCTTGGCGGCGACGCGTTCCCGCGATTCCGGGTTTCTCCGGAGGTAGAGCGTGAACTCATGTCCGAGGGCGGCGTGTTCGGCGCCGCGGTCCTGGCTCAATTCACGCCAGCGCTTGGCGATCTCGTCGCGTTCGCGTGCGCCGACCTGTTTCGCACTCGACATCACGTCGGCGAAGTTGTCGAAGTACCGGCGCCAATACCGGTCGCTCACCGCCAGGAACAAGTCCTCCTTGGTGGCGAAGTGCTTGTAGATGGCGCCCTTGGTGTAACCGGCGGCGCGTGCGATGTCGTCGAGAGTGGCTGGCGCGAAACCCTTTTCGGCGAACACCTCCTCGGCGGCGTCGAGCAGCACTGAGCGCGTGTGCTCCAGGCGTTTCTCTCGGGTCCACCGCTCGACCATGGCTGAAATTCTTCCACAGAATCTCAGATACCTATTGGTCACTGAGATACCGATTGGTATATTTTCGGCGAACCGCCACGAGAGCGAACTTCAGGAGGCGTCGTGAGCGATCTGTCCAAAAAATCCGCCGTCACCGAATCGATCGGCGGAATCGCCGACCTCGAGAAGCAAGGCCCGTCGTCGTCGAACGCGTACAAGTTCTGGGCGACCGTCGGCTCTGTCTTCCTGGTGCTGACGCTGTATGTCGCGATCCGGTGGGTCACCGGCCCCTATTTCGAGCCGGTGTCGAGCGGCCCGAGCGAACCACCGCTGTACATGAAGATCCCACTGATCGCGAACGCCGTCGTGCTCTGGATCGGCTTGCCGTTTGCCTTGTGGTTCTTCCTCATTCGGCCTTGGATGCGCGAGAGGCGCATCACGCTCGACGGCATGCTGCTGGTGTCGATGGGCCTGATGATGTTCCAGGATCCGATGCTCAACTACTACAGCACCTGGTGCACGTACAACGCGTGGCTGTTCAACCAAGGTTCGTGGGCACCGTACATCCCGGGCTGGGTGGCGCACGAGGAACCGGGGCACACGGTGCCCGAACCGATACTGACCAACATCCCCGGCTACGCGTACGGCGTCTTGCTGCTCACGATCGTCGGGTGCTGGATCATGCGAAAGATCAAGAACCGGTGGCCCGGGATCAGCAACCTGCGGCTGGTGTTGGTCACCTACGCGATCGCGTTCGTATTCGACTTCATCATGGAGGCGCTCATCCTCCTGCCGATCGGCTTCTACTCCTACCCCGGCGCCATTCAGTCGTTGTCATTCAACGCGGGCACCTACTACCAATGGCCCATCTACGAGGGGCTGATGTGGGGTGGCGTCCAGACGGCGCTGGTCTGCCTGCGCTTCTTCACCGATGACCGGGGCCGCACCGTCGTCGAACGCGGAATCGACCGCGTCCGCGGCGGATTCGTCAAACAACAGTTCATCCGGTTCCTGGCGGTCTTCGGCGGTGTCAGCGCGTGCTTCTTCCTGTTCTACAACGTGCCGGCGACCTGGCTGGGCATGCAGGGCGACGCGTGGCCGGAGGACGTGCAGAAGCGTTCGTACTTCAACCCCGGCATCTGTGGCGAGGGCACCGACCGGCCGTGCCCGAACCCTGACCTTCCCGTACCGACCCACCGTTCGGGGTACGTCAACCACGAAGGTGAACTGGTCCTGCCGGATGGGGCGACCATCCCGCCCGTCGTGCCCATCCAGCGGGCGAACACCGATGACGGTCAGTAAGTTTCGGCCGATCACCGAACCGGGCGTATCGGCGCCGTTCTACCGAGCGGTCGGTGACGAGGTCGAGGTGTTCCGGGCTGCGGCTCGCCGCGGTCTGCCGGTGTTGCTGAAGGGGCCGACGGGGTGCGGAAAGACCCGCTTCGTGGAGGCGATGGCGCATGACCTCGGTCGGGAGCTGATCACCGTCGCGGGTCACGAGGACATGACGTCGGCGGATCTGGTGGGCCGCTTCCTGCTCAAGGGTGGCGAGACCGTCTGGGTCGACGGCCCGTTGACGAGAGCGGTTCGCGAGGGTGCCATGTGCTACCTCGACGAGATCGTCGAAGCACGCCAGGACACCACCGTCGTCATCCATCCTCTGGCCGATCACCGACGCGAACTGCCCATCGACCGGCTCGGTACCACCTTGCCCGCGGCACCGGGATTTCAACTGGTGATCTCCTACAACCCCGGTTACCAGAGCATCCTGAAAAGCCTCAAAGACTCGACCCGTCAACGCTTCATCGCGATCAGCCTCGACTTCCCGGCTGCCGAGATCGAGACCGAAGTGGTCGCCCGCGAGGCAGGGATCGACGAATCGACCGCTGGGTCGCTGGTCATGCTCGGAAACGCGATCCGGAAGCTGGACCGCTCGGCGCTCAGCGAGGTGGCCTCCACCCGCATGCTCATACTCGCCGGCGGACTCGTCGCCGAAGGACTGAGCCTGCGCAGCGCTGTCCAGTCCGCCGTTGTGGAGGTGCTGTCCGACGATCCCGACGTGATCCGGGGACTCGGAGAACTGGTCGACGCGGTACTGCCACCACCGTGAGTACCGATAGTCCAGAGCCGCACCACTTCCGGTTTCTGGCCGGTTTCCTCGCCGGGCGCCCCGTTGACGTCGCCGTAGCGGACGAGCTGGCGTACACCGACGGTCACGTCGTGTTCGTATCGGCACGTGCCGATCCAGATAGGCAGCGTCGCGAAGTGCTTGTCCAGAGCGCGCTTCTGGGAGCCGGAAGCCTTGAACGTCGGTACGTCAAGCGACTGCGGGCGCGGCCTCTGCTTGCCCGCCGTTATCTGGCGGTCGAAGGGCACCGGGTGCTGGCCGAGTTCGCCTCGCGGATACCGTTGGCCGCCACTGCCATCCCCGACTTTCCCGTGCGGTCGACCAGTTCCGAGGAATCGTTGCAAATCGCCTTGCGTAGAACCGAACTCGACGCACCGCCGGACTGGTTCGGGACGATCAAACCGTCCACACTGTTCCGCGTCCGCGGCGGAACGGTTTCGCAGACTGCAGATGCCGCGCATGCGTACGAGATGGACGAGGGCGATGACGCCGACGGACCGGCAGAAAAGAGTTGGATCCTCAAGCTGTTCGAGGTTCCGATCGGCGCGCAGGCACCCGCGAGGTTTCTGCGGACACTGTTCGGAAGCTCCCGCTCGTCCGGAAGCGAGGGCGCCGGCGGCGAGTTGGGCGTCGGCTCGATGCGACGGACCTCTCACCCCGGCGCGTACGCGCGTCCGGTACCGACTCCGATCAAATTCACCGGTGCCGAGTTGCCCGGTGCGGCACTCTCGATCGGTGGCGCTCTGTATCCGGAATGGGACGTCTTCGGTGGCCGGTATCGGGAGGACTGGTGCCGCGTCATCGATTTCCCGGTCAGCGCGGCCGTGGACGTCTCAGCCGTCGGTGTGGCACGTGACGCCGTGCTGCGGCGCAGGCTCGCGCGAGTCAGCTTGGGCCCCAAAGTGTTGCGCGGCCGCACCGATGGCGACGACGTGGACACCGATGCGTTGATCAACCTCTTCGTCGATCTACGCTCCGGTTATTCACCACCCGAGCACGTGTACTCCGAGCGCCGCAAGCTTGCCCGCAACCTCGGTGTGCTCATCCTTGTCGACGCGTCGGGATCGGCGACCGACGCCGACTGCGACGGCCGCGCCGTCCACGATCACCAACGCCGTGCGGCGGCGACGCTCGCCATGACGCTCGAGGAACTCGGTGACCGCGTCGCGGTGTACGGGTTCCGATCACAAGGCCGCCTGGCGGTGCACCTGCCGGCGATCAAGTCGTTCGGTGAACGGTTCGGTGCGGCCGGTCGGGCGCGCCTCAACCAGCTGTATCCGTCCGGCTATACCCGGCTTGGCGCGGGCATCCGCGGTGCCGGGGAAATCGTGAAGAATGAAGCGGGAACGCCGAATCGGCTGCTGATCGTGCTGTCGGACGGTTTCCCGTACGACGACGGCTATGAGGGCCGGTACGCGGAAGCCGACACCCAGAAGGCACTTGAAGAGCTGCGTATGAACGGCATTGCGTGCCTGTGCCTCTCGCTCGGAGCTGCCGCCGCCTCGGATGCGCTCGAACGAGTTTTCGGCGCCGCGAGCTATGCGTGTGCTGCGACGCTGTCCGATCTGAGCCCGCGGATGGACGAACTGTTCTTGTCCGCCCTCGCCGAACTGGCTGCGCCGCAACGGCGGTGAAGTTAGCGCTTCGCCAACACCCAGTTCAGGAACTTCTCGACGGCATCGGCCGTGTAGTGGCCGTGCGGTGAGCCGAAGAAGTCGAAGGCATGCTGTGCGTGCGGGATCTCGGCGTAGACCACCGGCGACGTGGATGCTTCGCGTAGTGCCTTCGCGAACTCACGGCCCTCACCGACGGGGATGAGCGAGTCATTGACGCCGTGGAGGATGAAAAACGGTGGGGCATCGGGGCGTACCAACGTGATGGGCGACGCGTCGCGGTACACCTGCTCATTGCCCGAGAGCGGCAGCTTCACGATGAGCCGTTGCAGGATCTCCATGAACTCTGAGCGCCCGGTTCCGCTGGTGCTGAACCAGTCATAGCGACCGTAGACCGGCACCGCGGCGACCACCGAGGTATCGGCGTCCTCGAATCCCGGCTGCCACTTGGGATCGTTGGGGGTCAGCGCCGCCAAGGCGGTCAGATGTCCACCGGCCGAACCGCCCGTGATGCAAACCGACTCCGGATCGCCGCCGTACGAGGCGATGTTGTCCTTGACCCAGGCCAGTGCCCGCTTGACGTCGACGATGTGATCGGGCCACGGGTGGCGTGGGCTGATCCGGTACCCGATCGACACGCAGATCCAGCCTTGCTCGGCGAGGTGGCTCATCAGCGGATAGGACTGCGGGCGGCGCATTCCGATCATCCAGGCGCCGCCGGGTACCTGCAGGAGCACCGGCGCCTTGCCGTCGCGTGGCAGGTCGGTCCGCATCCAGATGTCGGCCAGGTTGGCCCGGTGCGGGCCGTAATGCACGGTCTTCTGCGCGTAGCGGCGTCTGCTCCACGACGTGGACCACACCTCGCCGCGCCGCAGTGGCCGCGGTGCCACCGCGTAGTCGGCACCGAGCGCGGTGCGCAGCGGATCCTCGAAACACGGTTGGGAGGCCAACCCGCGACGATGGATGAGATACAGCAATGCCCAGGAAATCGCCTTGAGCACCAATGAGATCCGGCCCTGTGCAGACCGGTAGTCGCCGCGGATACCGCGGCGCAGGGCGTCCGCCACTGACACCGTCGTGACCAGCGGTGCGTTTTCCGACGTCGGCCAGCCGAACGCGAAGGCCGCGACGGTGGTGTAGCCCTTGCGGCCGAGCGGCTTCACCGCGTTGACCGCGTTGAGCAACTCCGCGGCTGCGGGCAGCAGTGGTCTAGCCATCGACCCGGTCCTGCAGTTCGCGGCGCGCGATCTTGCCGGTGCTGTTGCGGGGCAGTTCATCGAGAACGGTGATCTCGCGTGGCACTTTGTAATTGGCGAGGTTTTCTCGCACGTGGGCCTTGAGCTCGTCGACATTGACCGCACCGGACAACACGACGAACGCCGCCAACCGCTGCCCGAACTGCTCGTCGTCGACGCCGATCACCGCGGCCTCGGCGACCTCGGGATGGCCGGCGAGAACCTTCTCGACCTCGATGGGATACACGTTCTCGCCGCCCGAGACGATCATCTCGTCGTCGCGGCCCACCACGAACAGCCGGCCGGCGTCGTCGAGATATCCGACGTCGCCCGAGCACATGTAGCCGTCGTGGAAGTCTTTCGTCGTACCCGACGTGTATCCGTCGAACTGCGTCGAGTTACGCACGTAGATCGTGCCCACCTCCCCGGTCGGGACCTCGCGGAGATCGGGATCCAGGATCCGGATATCGGTGCCCTCGGCGGGTTTTCCCGCGGTATCGGGCGCGGCCCGCAGATCGGCAGGCGTCGCCGTGGCGATCATCCCGGCTTCGGTCGCGTTGTAGTTGTTGTAGATGACGTCGCCGAAGCGGTCCATGAACTTGATGACCACATCGGGACGCATGCGCGACCCCGACGCGGCGGCGAACCGCAGCGACCGGCCGTCGTAGCGGCGCAGCACGTTGTCGGGCAGTTCCATGATCCGGTCGAACATCACCGGGACCACACACAACCCGGTGGCGCGGTGCCGGTCTACGAGCTCGAGCGTGGCCTCCGGGTCGAACTTGCGCCGGGTGATGATCGTGCAGGCCATCGACGCGGCGAACGCCAGCTGGGAGAAGCCCCACGCATGGAACATCGGCGCCACGATGACGACGGGCTCCTCGGCGCGCCACGGCGTGCGGTCCAGAATCGACTTGAGCACTTCGGGACCACCGCCGGAATGCTTGGCGCCCTTGGGCGTTCCGGTTGTCCCCGAGGTCAGCAGGATGACGCGGCTCTTCTCGGACGCCCGGCGCGGCTGCTTGCCCGCGAACTGCTCGACGAGTTTGGCGACGGTCTTCTCGTGTGCACGGGTGTCGGTCCAGGCGACGATCCGGGCCCTGTCCGGATGCCCGGCAAGCGCTTGGTCGACAGTTCCGGTGAACTCCTCGTCGTAGATGACGGCGTCGACCTTCTCGCGGCCCACCACCTCGGCCATGGCCGGTCCGGCGAATGAGGTGTTGAGCAGCAGTACGTCGGCGCCGATGCGGTTGGCGGCGATCAACGACAGCACGAACCCACGGTGATTGCGCGCCATGATCCCCAGCACGTGCGGTGCACCACCCGGCAGCGCCTGCAGTCCGGCGGCCAACGCGTCGGCCTGTTGGTCGATCTGGCGCCACGTGAGCGTGCCGAGTTCGTCGACGAGACCCGGCCGGTCCGGGCACCGCTGGGCCGCGCTCGCGAAACCCGATGTGACGCCCATGTTCTCGCGGGCCATCGCGGCGGCGATCCGCAGATACTTGTCGGGCCGCATCACCGCGATCAAGCCGGCCCGGCGCATGGTGGTGGCCAGGCCGACGGCGTCGGTCAGGCGGTCGAGCGGGCCCACCGCGGATCAGCCGATCACCGGGAAGCGGCGTTCTTCCGCGAGCTCGTCCAGCGCCCGCTGCATCACATGGCGGACATGTGCGTCGACCTCGTCGATGTCGGGATTCTCACCGAACTCGGCGACGATGTCGACCGGCGGAAGCGTCTTCATCACGATCTTGGTGGGCAACGGCACGTTGAGCGGCACGACCGCGGACAACCCGAACGGAAAACCGAACGACAGCGGCACGATCTTGGTGCGGGCCATCCGGGCGATCGGGCCCAGCGCCTTGGCCACCGCGGTGCCGCGGGACAGGAAGAGCTGGGCTTCCTGTCCTCCTATCCCGACCATCGGAACGATCGGCACACCGGCATTGAGTGCGGCTTTGACGTATCCGGTGCGGCCGTCGAAGTCGATCTTGTTGGCCGCCAGGGTGGGCCGGTAGACGTCGAAGTCGCCGCCGGGAAAGACGACTACCACGCCGCCCGAGCGCAGTGCCTCGTCGGCGTTCTCGTGGTTGGCGCGGATGAATCCGGTCTTTTTGAAGAAATCCGCGGTGGGCCCCGTCATCAGCATGTCGTGGCTCAGCGTGTACACCGGGCGGCCGTACCCGAACTTCTCGTAGAAGCCCGTCGCGAACACCGGCACGTCCATCGGGAACAGCCCGCCCGAGTGATTCGACACCACGAGGGCGCCGCCGTTGGGGAAGGTTTCCAGGCCGCGCACCTCCGCGCGGTGGTAGCCCTTGATCAGCGGCCGCAGCCAACCCATGACCTTCTCGGTCAGGCCTGGATCCCACTTGGTGATCTCGGGCGGATCGATGTCGGTGGCGGCCACAAGTCCCCCTGATACGAATTGAAACGTGTTCTAGTTTTGCAGTGTACCCAGGTAACGCCCGGATTTTCACAAAACCGCAGGTTGCTGTGGGTGCTATTGGTCAAGCGGATGACGCCAGCGCAATCGACGGAAGCGGGCAAACCCACGGTCAGCGCTGAGCCACGTGGCGTTGTTCTCAAGTGCGTAGGCGGCGACGTACGCGTCCTGGACATCGTTGCCACGTGCCGCGATGTCTTCACAGAGTTGCCGGAACAGCTGCCAGTGCCGCTCGCCGCTGCGCACAGTGAGTGCCGCGGGTGCCGCGACGAGCGCGTCGATCGCCTCCCATGCTTGCTGTGGATCTGTGGGCTCGGTGAAGACACGGCGATTGGTGATCACGCGGTGAAACCCGCTGAGCACGATGTCGGGCAACCCAAGTGGCTCATCGCCGTTGGCGATCCGCTCGAGCAGTGACCGGTAGTCGGCGTGCTCCGGCAGGTCGGGTCGATGGGCATGGACGAGGACGTTGACGTCAACGCAAAGCATCGAACGATGCGCTCTCGTCCATTGCCTCGGCGACGATGCTGTTGAAGGCGATGTCGATACCTGGCCGAAGCCCGCCGGAGCCCGTCGGTCGGACGGCGTAGGGAGGCCGGTCTTGGTGCGCGGCCGGCTCGAGCCCACGTCGCACCGCATCCTCCAGAACAGCCGCGACTGTTCGCCCGGAGCGCGCAGCGCGAGCCTTCACCTCGCGGTAGAGCTCGTCGTCGATCCGGATGGTGGTGCGCATGCTGTCATCTTAGCTTCAGCACCAGGCATAAAGATGCCTGGTTGACCTGAACAGCCGTTGAGGTCGCACGATGGTGCGCATGGCAACCGACCTCACCGCATACTTCGCGCGGATCGGCTTCTCGGGACCGGCGCGCACCGACCTCGACACGTTGCGTGCAATCGTGGCCGCGCACAACCGGTCCATCCCGTTCGAAAACCTCGACCCGCTGCTGGGCATACCGGTGGTCGACCTGAGTTTCGGGGCGCTGCACGACAAGCTCGTCGACCGCCGCCGCGGCGGATACTGCTACGAGCACAACGGCCTGCTGGGCTACGTGCTGGAACAGCTCGGGTTCGGGGTCGATCGCCTGGCCGGCCGCGTGGTGTGGATGAAAGAGCCCGACGCGCCGCTGCCCGCGCAGACCCACAACGTCCTCGCCGTGACGGTGCCCGGCGAGGACGAGCGCTACCTGGTGGACGTCGGATTCGGCGGTCAGACACTGTCATCACCGATCCGGTTGGCGGCCGGACCGGTCCAGGAAACGCGCCACGAGCCGTATCGGCTTCTCGAACACGGGGACGGGCTCGTGCTGCAGGCGCAGGTCCGCGGGGACTGGAAGCCGCTGTACACGTTCACCACCGAGCCCCGGCCGTGCATCGATCTCGAAGTCGGAAGTTGGTACGTGTCAACGTATCCCGAGTCGATCTTCGTCGTCGGGCTGACGGCCGCACTGATCACCGACGACGCCAGGATCAACCTACGGGGTCGCAATCTGGCCATCCACAGCCGCGGTGAGACCGAGCGGGTGCGCTTCGACACCGCAGGCCAGGTGCTCGACGCGCTCGAAGGCCGATTCGGGATCGATCTGACCGACCTCGGTGCGCACGTCGACCTCAAGGCCCGGGTCGACGAGGTGCTCGACGCCTGAGGCAGACAGCAGGAAAAGTCATGTTCCTGGCGCCGGCGGCCGACCATACTCGGTGAATGTGAGCGTGCAGCCGAACGGACGGGACCGATTGCGGGAGTTGCTCGACGCGGTGGTGGCCGACGACAACGCCGGCGTCGGCGAGATGGCCCGCAGCAGTCACGCCTCGGAATTTCATTTCTCGCGGGAGGTACGCCGACTCACCGGTGAACCACCGGCCGCGTTGCGCAGGCGCGTGATGCTGGAACGTGCCGCGTGGCGGCTTCGGCAAGGTGAGGGTGTCGCGGAGGTCGCCGCCGCCGAGGGTTGGTCGTCGGCGGAGGTGTTCTCGCGGGCGTTTCGACGGGCGTTCGGGGTGCCGCCGTCGCGGGCGAGCGCCGTCGGATTCCGTTTGGCCGCACCGAACGGCGTGCATTTCCACCCGCCGCACTCGTTGTGGTGTGACGGCCGTGCGGGCGGTTCCGGGCCTGACATCGCGCAGTTCATGCTCGTCCACGACGTCGCCGACAGCGGGTATCTGATCGAGCAGGCCGCGGCGCTCACGGAAACGCAATGGCGACAGGAGATTTCACCCGGACAGGTGGTACTGGACTGGGACGGCCCCGAACCCAGTGTCGCCGAGGTGCTCGGCACGATCGTGTGGACGAAAGAAGTGTGGCTGGCCACGATCGAAGGCCATGACTTCCCGTCGCGTACGACTACTGCGGAGGCGACCGCAGAACAACTTGCCGTCCACCACGAGGTGATCGGAAAGCGGTGGACCACAGTGATTTCCGAACACGCAGCGGCGGGCAGGCTGGCCGATACGGTGATCGACGCGCTGTGCGATCCGCCGGAATCGTTTCAGCTGTACGGCATCGTCGCGCACGTACTGAACTACTCGGCGCACCGGCGCGGGCTGGCCCGCGCGATGCTCGCGCGTCACGGCATCGACACGCACCGGGGTGATCCACTGGAATGGATGAGAAGGGACTGATGAGCAAAACCGTCTACTACACCGCATCAAGCCTCGACGGTTACATCGTCGACGACAACGACAGCCTGGACTGGCTGATCACGCGAAACATCGACCAGGGCGGCCCCTTCGGCTACGACGATTTCATCAAGACCATCGGTGCACTGGCGATGGGATCGGCGACCTACGAGTGGATCGTCAAGAACGACCCCGATGGATGGACGTACGACCAGCCGACGTGGGTGCTGACCCATCGGCCGCAGATCATCGTCGAGGGCCATCCGGTGCAGGTCTTCGAAGGCGACATCACCGAGTTGCATCCCAAGCTGGTCTCGGCCGCCGCGGGCAAGGACGTCTGGGTCGTCGGTGGCGGAGAGATCGCGGCGCAGTTCGTCGCGGCCGGCCTGATCGACGAGATGATCGTCAGCTATACGCCGTGTTCTCTCGGGGCGGGCTCGCGGGTGTTGCCGATCCGCTCGGAGTGGGTTCTGGCGGAATCGGCGGTCAACGGCGACTTCGTGTGCGCCCGCTGGACGCGCGCGTAGATGAGAGCGTTCTCATCTGCGTCTAACCGACGGGAGACTCACCACCCGCAGGCTTGACGGTGTGCGCACGACGATCCTGATCCCGATCGCGGCCCTGGTGATCGCCGGGGGCGCGACAGTCGTCGGCGTCTCCATGACCTCGAGCGCCGACGAGCAGCCGATCGGGCCGATCGTCGTGCATGCGCCGCAGCGGCCGGCCACCGCCCAATCCGTCGCACCGCCGCCGGAGCCGTCCGGAGTCCCGGCCCCGCCTCCGCCGGTCACCCAGGGTGGGCCGCCGGCGAGCGGCTCGTGGGGCGGTGGCGATGACGACGACTGGGGCGACGACGGGGATGACGACGACGGGGATGACTGAACGCGGCGATACCGTCGTGCAGGCGCCCGCCGGGCAGTATGGGTTTCACCCAGCAACGAATCCCAGGATGTCGTCGATGCCCCGCACCCCAGCAGCACGTTCGCGTCTGCGTCGGCTGCTGCCCTCGACCGCGCGGACCAGGATCATCGCGTGGATGCTGCTGCTGGTGCTGGCTGCGCTCGGCATCGTCACGTTCGTGACCTGGCGGCTACTGGTCTCGGGTATCGACACGCGGATCGACGAGGCGCTGCGGTTCGAGGTCAGCGAATTCACCGAACTCACCGCACCCGGCGTCAACCCGCGCACGGGCGAACCGTTCACCAGCGTCGACGAGGTGATCCGGGAAGCCATCGCCTACAACCTCGCGCGGCCCAACGAGAAGTTCCTCGGGTACGTCGACGGCGAGTACCGCACGCAGAGCCGTCAGGAGCCCGGTACTCCGGAGGTGCTCGCGAGCGATCCCGAGTTCACCGCTCTGGTGGCGTCGTTGACCGCCCCCACCGACGGCAACTACGCGCATCTGGAGGCCGGCGACGTGCGATACCTCGCCATCCCGGTCCGGCTCGACGGGGACCCGGGCCACGGCGTGATCGTCGCGGCCTACCTCAGTGACGCCGAGCGGGACAGTGCCGACGACGCGGCCCGCCTCATGCTGATCGTCGGGGCCATCACGGTTCTCGGCGCGGCGGGTGCGGCCTGGTTGGTGGCCGGCCGCATCCTGCGGCCGCTGCGCGATGTCGTCGACACCGCGCGCACGATCACCGAAACCGATCTGTCCCAACGCATCCCGTCCAGCGGTGAAGGCGATGAGCTCGATGCCCTCGTCGGGACCGTCAACCGGATGCTCGACCGGGTCGAAGCCGGGGTTTCGGCCCAGCGGCGGTTCATCGACGACATCGGCCACGAGTTGCGCACCCCCATCACGATCGTGCGCGGGCATCTGGAGGTGCTCGATCCCGGCGACCGGGCCGATGTGGAGTCGACCGTCGCGCTCGTCGACGACGAACTCGACCGGATGAACCGCATGGTCGCCGATCTCCTGCTGTTGGCCCGGGCCGAGCAGCCCGCGTTCTTGCAGCCCGTGCCCGTCGATGTCGGGGCGCTGACCGCCGACGCGTTCGGCAAGGTCAGCCGGCTCGGCGACCGTGAGTTCACGTTCGACGCGTGCGCGCGCGTCGTCGCGGTGCTCGACCCGCAGCGCATCACCCAGGCGCTGGTCGCGCTGGCCGACAACGCGTGCCGCTACACGAAGCCGGGGGACCGGATCGGCATCGGCTCCCAGCTGTCCGGCGGCTGGCTGCGGTTCTGGGTGTCCGACACCGGCCCGGGCGTCAGCGAGGCCGATCGGTCGCGGATCTTCGAGCGGTTCGGGCGGGGGAGCGCGGGTGGCCGCCGGTCCGACGGTGCCGGCCTGGGTCTGGCGATCGTGCGGGCGATCGCCGTCGCGCACGGTGGTGAGGTGCTGCTGGACACCGTCGTGGGCCAGGGCGCGACGTTCACCGTGGTCATACCCGCGATCCCGGAGGAGGCGCCGTGGCCCGCATCCTGATCGCCGAGGATGAGCCGCGCATCTCGTCGTTCATCGAGAAAGGTCTGTCCGCCAACGGTTTTGCGGTGACGGTGGTTGCCGAGGGCGGTGCGGCCTACGACTACGCGATGACTGGGGGATTCGACCTCATGATCCTCGACATCGGCCTGCCCGACATCGACGGTTTCAGCGTGCTGCGCAAACTGCGGGCCGACCGCAACCCGATCCCGGTGATCGTGCTGACGGCGCGAGACAGCGTGCAGGACACCGTCGCCGGTCTGGAGGGCGGGGCCGACGACTACATGCCCAAGCCGTTCCGGTTCGAGGAGCTGCTGGCCCGCGTTCGTCTGCGGCTGACCTCGAACCGTGCCGCCGAGCTCACGGTGTTGTCCTACGGCGGTCTGCAACTCGATCTCCGCACCCGGCGCGCACGGGTGGGCGGCGACACGGTCGACCTGTCGGCACGCGAATTCGCGCTCGTGGAGACGTTTTTGCGCCACCCCGGCCAGGTGCTGTCCCGCGAACAGCTGCTCAGCCACGTGTGGGGCTACGACTTCGATCCCGGGTCGAACGTCGTCGACGTGTACGTGCGCTATCTGCGCCGCAAGCTCGGGGCCGATCGGTTCGTCACCCTGCGCGGTATGGGTTACCGGCTCGAAGACCTGCCGTAGCGGCGCCCGTCACCCCGGGAGGTGACGGGCGCCCACTGTCGGGGCGAGCGTTCAGTCGTCGCCCCAGTCGTCCCAATCATCGTCCCAGTCGTCGTGGCCGTACCAGTCGTCGTCGCCCCAGTCGTCGTCATCGTCGAGCGCCAACGTCGTGTTGACGGTCGTGACTGGGGCAGGCGACGTGCTGTCGGCGAACGCGGTGCCCGCGCCGACCAAGCCGAGGCCGGTCAACGCCAGACCGACTGTCAGGACCTTCCATATCTCCGGTCGCTGCATGAGGTGCTCCTTCTCGTGTGTGGTTTCCCGACAACACAAGACTCACGGCCCTGCATGAGGCGTTCAGGAGCCGAAGATGAGCACCTTCTCATGCTCGCGGATTTACTCCGGCGTGTAGCCGAACGGCAGCAGCACGCTCTTGGCCTGGGTGTAGGCCTCGATGCCCTCGGGGCCGTTCTCGCGGCCGATGCCCGAGTTCTTGTACCCGCCGAACGGAGCGCCCGGGTCGAACGCGTACATGTTGACCGCGTACGTCCCGGTGCGGATCTTGGACGCGATCTCCATGGCCTTGCCGAAATCGGTCGTGTACACACTGCCGGCCAGGCCGTAGGGCGAATCGTTGGCGATCCGCACCGCCTCGTCCTCGGTGTCGTAGGGGATCACCGCCAGCACGGGCCCGAAGATCTCCTCCTGCGCGATGGTCATCGAGTTGTCGACGTCGGCGAACACCGTCGGCTCCACGAACCAACCCGAATCCAGGCCCTCGGGCCGGCCGCCACCCGTGACGATCCGGGCACCTTCCTCGACGCCCTTCTTGATGTAGCCCTCGACACGCTCACGCTGCTTCTCACTGATCAGCGGGCCGATCATCGAAGCGGGATCGTCGGGCAGCCCGGCCTGCATCCCGGCGGCTGCGGCCGCGAGCTTCTCTACGACCTCGTCGTAGCGCGACCGGGGCGCCAGGATGCGGGTCTGACCGACACAGGCCTGCCCGCTGTTCATCAGCCCGGAGAACACCAGCATCGGCAGCGTCGAATCCAGGTCGGCGTCTTCGAGGATGATCGCTGCCGACTTGCCGCCCAGCTCGAGCGTGCACGGCTTGAGTTTCTCGGCCGCGATCTTGCCGATCTCCTTGCCGACCGCGCTCGACCCGGTGAACGTGAACTTGTCGAGCTCGGGGTTGTTGGTGAGGGCGCGACCGGTCTCCACACCGCCAGGCACGATCGACAGCACGCCTTCGGGCAGGCCCGCTTCGGCGAACACCTCGGCGAACAGGTTGGTGGTCAGCGGGGTCTCGGCGGCCGGCTTGAGCACGACCGTGCAGCCCGCGAGCAGCGCCGGACCGAGCTTGTTGCAGGCCAGGAAGAACGGCACGTTCCAGGCGATCACCGCGCCGACCACGCCGATGGGCTCCTTGAGCACCATGGTCTGGCCGTAGATGCCGTCGCGGATGTCCTTCCACGCGAACTTGTCCGCCGCACCGGCGTAGTACTGCAGCCCGGACACACCCGCGCCGAACTGCATCATGTCGACGATGGTCGGCGGCTGGCCGGTCTCCAGCTTCAGCAGGTGCTTGAACTCGTCGGCCCGCGCGTTGACCAGTTCCACGGTCTTGGCCAGCACGGCCTGGCGCTCGGCGGGCGACATCCGCGGCCACGGGCCCTCGTCGAACGCCTTGCGGGCTGCGGCGCACGCGGCGTTGACATCGGCCTCGGCGGCCAGCGGCACCTGGCCGACCTTCTCGCCGGTGGCGGGGGAGAAGACTTCGATGATCTCGGAGGTCGACGGCTCGACCCAGTGGCCGCCGATGAACAACTTGTCGTAATCGGTCTTGGCGACATCCACACTCTGTGTCATGAGCGTCACACTACCCAGATTTCGGTGAAACGAGAACCTGTTCCAGTTGGGCGGCCTACCGGGGCCGCAGAACGAGTACCAGATTGCTCACCATGAACTCCCGCAACCCCGGCGCCGACGTCATCCACCATGCCCATCGTGGGTGGTAGCGGGGAAATGCGGCGATCAGCGATCCGGTGCTCGCGGCCCATTCCAAGCCGTCGGCGGCCGACACCGCGAACAACGACGATCCGTAGTCGTTCTTGGGTCGGTGGCCGTGTTTGCGGGCGTAGCGATCGGCGGCTCGCGCACCGCCGAGATAGTGCGTGAGACCCATCTCATGACCGCCGAACGGACCGAGCCACACCGTGTAGGAGAACACCGCCAGACCGCCGGGGCGGGTCACCCGCAGCATCTCGTTGCCCAGCCGCCACGGCTGCGCCACGTGCTCGGCGACGTTCGACGACAGGCAGATGTCGACGCTGGCGTCGGCGAACGGCAGCGCCGTCCCGGACGCTCGGACAAAGGTCCCCGCCCCCGGCTCTCCGGCCGGACCTGCGTGCATCTCGCGCGGATCCGGCTCAACGCCGATGTAGTGCATGCCCGCGGCCTCGAAGGCCGATGCGAAGTAACCCGGCCCACCGCCCACGTCGAGCACCGTGCGGCCGGTGGCGGAGTTGCCGGTCGCTCCGGTCCACAGGTCGGCCACCATCGCGACGGTGTCGTCGGCCAGCGCCCCGTAGAAACGGGCCGGTGCGGTCTGCTCGAAGCGGAACTGCGACAGCAACCGCACCGACCGGCGCAAAGTCGCGCGGCGGGCAAAGCGGTCGGTCGGATTCACTCGCCCAACGTACTGGCCGGTACTCTCAACACGATGTCCGCTGCGCCCATCTCGTCCGTCCTGCTGCTGTGCTGGCGCGACACCGGGCACCCGCAGGGCGGTGGCAGCGAAGCTTACGTGCAGCGCATCGGCGCGCAGTGGGCCAAAGAAGGCATGAACGTCACATTGCGCACCGCACGCTATCCAGGGGCGGCGCGCGAGGAGATCGTCGACGGGGTGCGGATCAGCCGGGGCGGGGGCCCGTACTCGGTGTACATCTGGGCCGGGTTGGCGATGGTGCTGGCCCGCATCGGCCTCGGGCCGTTGCGCCGGTCGCGGCCCGACGTCGTCGTCGACACCCAGAACGGACTGCCCTTTCTCGCGCGGCTGGCCTTCGGCCGGCGCGTGGCGGTGCTCGTGCACCACTGCCACCGTGAGCTGTGGCCCGTTGCCGGACCCGTGATGGGCCGGGTCGGCTGGTTCGTCGAGTCGAAGTTGTCGCCGCGCCTGCACCGCCGCAACCAGTACGTCACGGTGTCATTGCCATCGGCGCGCGATCTCAACGAGCTCGGCGTCGATTCCGGCCGTATCGCCGTGGTGCGCAACGGACTTGACGAAGCGCCCGAGCGCACGCTGGAGCTGCCCCGCTCCCAGACGCCTCGTATCGTGGTGCTCTCGCGGCTGGTACCGCACAAGCAGATCGAGGATGCTCTTGAGGCCGTCGCGCAGCTGCGGGACGACATCCCGGGCCTACACCTCGACATCCTGGGCGGTGGCTGGTGGCAGGAGCGCCTCGTCGACCACGCCAACCTTCTCGGCATCCCCGACGCCGTCACGTTCCACGGCCACGTCGATGACGTCACGAAACATCGAGTGCTGCAGCAGAGTTGGGTGCACGTGCTGCCGTCCCGCAAAGAAGGCTGGGGGCTCGCGGTCACCGAGGCCGCTCAACACGGTGTGCCCACCATCGGCTACCGCTCCTCGGGCGGGTTGACGGACTCGATCGTCGACGGCGTCACCGGGATGCTGGTCGACGATGGCGACGGTCTGGTGTCCGGGCTTCGGCAGCTGCTGACCGATCCGGTGCTGCGTGCGCAGCTGGGCAGCAAGGCCCAGGCGCGCAGCGACGAATTCTCCTGGGCGCAAAGCGCGGACGCGATGCGTAGCGTGCTTGAGTCGGTTCGCGATGGGCGCTACGTCAGCGGTTTGGTCTGAGTTCGGCCGAGGTGTGGGTCTGCCCGCCTGTGAGCGACAATGTCGCTGAAATCGCCTCTGCTGCATCGGTTGTCCCGCTGGCCACACCAGTTTTGGGCTGATTGGCCACAGGAGTCGGCTGGCGCAACAGCAGCCTCAGCGGTTACGTGCCCGCTTACGAGCGACTTTGTCGCTGGAGAGGTGGGCAATGGATGACGCTGATTGCCAACGGTATTCGGGGTGGCGTCTACGCCTTGGGCTGCTGTCACATACTGACTGGAGTCCTCGGCGTAGCGACAGATAGCACTCCAGAGGCTCCGGCCGCGAATGCAATAACCCCCGCGCGCGACATTGTCGCTGATAGGTGGACAGCCGAATTTGCGTTACCGATAAGGCCGGTGGGGGCAAAGTGACCGATGTTGCTCACGCCGTGGGGCTCAAGTGAAAGATGTTGCACCCGAGGCGATTTCAGCGACATTGTCGCTCATAGGCGGGCAGGTCGGCACCTCACTGGGTCGCCGTCACGGCATCGCGAACGCGCCGCCCTCGAAGCGCCGTGATCACCATGCCGAGCGCGCCCGCCACCAACACCCCCAGCCACACAAGATGCGCGGCGATCATCAGCGGCCGGCCGGACGCCGCCGGTGCCGATCCGCCGATGCGGTGCACGGTGATATCGCCGTCGCGGTAAGCCACCGGCAACGGCAGATTCGACGGGATGCCGTTGGTTTGAACCACCAGCCAGCCGACGCCGGCGTCGGCCAGCGTCTGCCGATCGGCGCCCGTCCGCAGCAGATCTTGGACCTCGCGGGCCCGTGCTCCCTCGCCGGGCACGATCTCACCGCCGATGAACAGATCGCCGGTCGTCAGCACGTCGGCTCGCACCCAGCGAGGCAGCGGGTCCAGCACCGGTGCGGCGCCGGCCCAGTAGAACAGCCGCATGCTGTCGGGGGGCAACACCGCGACGGGGCGGGGATCGTCGTTGATCACGTCGGCCGCGGCAGCCCAGCCGGATGGGTATTGCACGGTGGTGACCTTGCCGCCGACGCCCCAGGCCAGGTCGGGCAGCACCGCGATGTGCGCGGCACAGCACACCGCCGCGGCCGCACCGGCCGGCACGCGCAGCCGCTGCAACGCCTGCGGGGCCGCCGCTGCCGCCAGCACATACCCGGGCATGGCCAGCGCGACCCACTTCTGCCCGTCGCGCACGACCCCGAGACCGGGAACCGCACGCGTCACGGATTCCACGACGGCCAAACCCGGCCCCGTGGCCATCGCCGCGGGCATGAGCACGGCGAACGCCGCGAGCACCAGCAACGGCACCGCCGCAGGCTTGCGTAGGACGACCGGAAGGCCGAGCGCGACGATTCCGAGCAGCACCGCGGCGGCCACGACCGCGAAAAGTCCCGCGCGGGAGGCAGGGACGGCATCGCTGTTCCAGATGCCACCGAGGCTCGCCAGGCTGCCCAGCGTCGCCAAACCCGGTTCGGCGCGTGCGGCGAACGCACGCACACCGGCAGCCGGATCGGGCGACGACGAAACCGCACCCCCCACGGCCGCTGCCACGAGCCACGGCACCGCGGCCAGCACCGCCAATCCAAGACCGCACCCCGCGACCCGCCACCGCTGCCAGCCGTCGCCCGGTACGGCAACGCAGGTCAGCGCGACCGCGGCGGCCATCATCAGCCCTGTCGGCGTCAGACCGGCCAGGGCGATCCAGAAGGCCAGCCCGAACGCCGCACGCCACGTAAAGCCGTCGGTCCGCATGCGCACCACCGTCGCGGCCACCCAGGGCAGGCAGCAGTAGCCGACCAGCAGGCTCCAATGGCCTTGCAGCAGCCGCTCGGCGACGTAGGGATTCCAGATGGCCAGCGTGGCCGCGATGAACTGGCCGGCGAGCCCGGCCGGTGGGACCACGAGCGATACGAGCCGCGCCGCGCCCCAGCCCGCGAGCCACAGCGCGGCCACCAACAGGACTTTCACCACCACGCCGCCGTCGATCACGGTCGACGTGAGCGCGACGAAGAAGTCCTGCGGCAGGGCCCGCGGCGCGGCCTCGGACAAGCCGAGCGCGGCGTCGGTCAGATAGGACCGCGGTGTCGACACCGCGTCGCGCAACAGCAGGTATCCGGGTGCCAGCAGCGGGGCCGTCACCAATAACGACAGTGCCAGCGCGTACGCAGGCAGGTGGAAGGAGCGCCGGCTCAGATCGGTCGGTCCGGAGGCAGGTCAGACGGTCGCTGCGCAGGCAGCTTCTCGGTCTTGGCCTCCGCACCCGGTACCTGGATGCCCTGGGTGTCGAAGAACCCGTGGTCGGCGGTGTCGAGCCCGGGGTCGATCAGCGTCGACTCCGCCCGCACCGCAAACGAACCCACGACTGCGCCGCCGACCAACGCGATCAGGCCGAGCGCGGTGAACGTGATCGGCAGGATCCGCGTCCACAGCGCCACCCGGTCGCGTTCGTCTTGAGCGGCCGAGACCTGGGATTCGACGGTTTCCTCGGTCGAGGTGACCTTGTAGTCGACGTAGGTCACCTCGGGTTTGAGGGCCTCGCGCGCGTAGTACTGATAGCCGTGCTCCTCGGCCTTGACGATGGTGCCCGACACCGGGTCGACCCAGAAGGTGCGCTGCGCGGCGTAGTAGCGGTCCATCGTGATCGACTCGTCCGGCTCACCCGGCACGCCCCACATCTCGGCTCGCGCGGTCACCGACGAGTCAGCGTCGTCTTCGTACAGCGATGAGTACTTGACCGGCTCCACCAATTTGCCTTCGGCGTCGTAGCCGACGTTCTGGATGAACCGGTAGGCGGTCAGCCCGTTGACGTCTTCTTCGCCGTCGTAGTTGGCGTCGAACGGCTTCTGGGCGATCGGATCGAAGAACGGATACGTCTTCTTCTCGGTGTCGAACGGGAACCGGTAGGTCAGGCCCTCGTGCGGCAGGGCGATGTTGGTCGGCGGCTTCTCGTCCTCGATCGCGCGCGGCTTCTGCACCGCACCGCCGGGGTTGTTCTCGCTGGACACCGCGAGCGCCGAGTTCCGGTTCACCGTGACGGTGTCGACCATCGCCAACAGCAGGCCGTTGTCCTGCTGGCGGTCCGTGCGGCGCAGCGAGCTGCCCACCTGCAGCGTCACCACTTCGGCGTTCGACGGCGCCTCGACGCTGATCTGCTGCTGCAACGCGACCGGAACGTTCCGGTCGATCGAGAACTTCTCAGCGGTCAGCGATGCCGGATCGAAGGCGGTTGCGGTTCCGTCGCTGACCAGCGTCGTGTCGATGTCGAGCGGAATCTTGGCGATTTTGCTCTTGGTGTACGTCGTCAGCAACAGTGCGGCGATCAGCAGGGCAGCACCCAACCCCATGAGTCCGCATGCCGCGATACGCAGCGCCACAGCGCGGTTCAAACCGGGCCTCCTTCGGTGTGGGCCAACTCGTCCTGAGGCAAACCCGTTCGACCCTAACAGCACTATTTAAGGCCATCACTTACTACGACGGCATCCGGCTGTGTGCATTAACCCGCAGTTTGGCGTGGGTGCGCCCGCCCGGCACACTGGTCGCCGTGACCACCGGAGAGTCGACGGTCGGCGGCACGCGTAGTTTCCTGCCGGCGGTCGAAGGCATGCGCGCCTGTGCGGCGATGGGCGTCGTGCTCACTCACGTGGCCTTTCAGACTGGTCACACCGGGGGCATCACGGGCCGCATCTTCGGCCGGTTCGACCTCGCGGTCGCGGTGTTCTTCGCGTTGTCAGGGTTCCTGCTGTGGCGTGGCCACGCCGCCGCGGCCCGCGGACTGCGCGAACGCCCGCCGACGGGCCACTACCTGCGGTCGCGGATCGTGCGCATCATGCCCGGCTACCTGGTGGCGGTCGTCGTGATCCTGCTGCTGTTACCGGAGGCCAAGGCCGATCTGACGGTGTGGCTGGCCAATCTCAGCCTCACGCAGATCTACGTGCCCTTGACCCTGACGGCCGGCCTGACACAGATGTGGAGCCTGTCGGTCGAGGTCAGCTTCTACCTCGCACTACCGCTACTGGCCTTCTTCGCGCGCCGGCTGCCGGTGCGCGCCCGCATCGGGGTGATCGTCGCGGTCGCCGCGTTGAGCCTGTTGTGGGTGCGCATCCCGTTCGACGGCACCACCGGCCTCAATCCGTGGAACTGGCCGCCCGCGTTCTTCTCGTGGTTCGCCGCGGGCATGGTGCTGGCCGAACTGACCGTCAGCCCGTTCGGATGGGTACACCGCCTGGCCCGGCGCCGCGTGTTGATGGCCGTCATCGCGGCCGTCGCGTTCGGCATCGCGGCCTCTCCGCTGGCCGGCCTGGAGGGTCTGCATCCCGGTTCGGTCGGCCAGGTGACACTGAAGACCGCGATGGGCGCCGTGGTCGCGGGCGCGCTGCTCGCCCCGCTCGTGCTCGATCACCCCGACACGCCGCATCGCATTCTGGGCAGCCCGGTCATGGTCACCCTGGGTCGTTGGTCCTATGGGCTGTTCGTGTGGCACCTCGCCGCGTTGGCGATGGTGTTCCCGATGCTCGGCGAATTCCTGTTCAACGGCCGCATGCTGGTGGTCCTGGTGTTGACGACGGTGTTCGGGTTCGCGCTCGCGGCCGTCAGCTATGCGCTCGTCGAATCGCCGTGCCGCGAGGCGCTGCGGCGGTGGGAGTACCGCCACGAACGCCCGGTGCCACCGCTGGACAGTTCGATTACCCCGGAGCCCGAACCTATTTCACGCTGACGTCAATCAAACACGCCGGTTTCAAACGACTCTCGCCTGCGGAGGCGGTGAGTGTTCTACGCCACGCTGTACGTCGCGATCGCCTCACTGCTCTATCCCGACAAGATGGACGACTACGCCGGGTTCCAGGACTATTTCGAATCGCGACGCAAATGGTTCTACAGCCTGCTGGCAGTCATGTTCCTGATCGACCTGGTGGACACCGCGATCAAGGGCGCGGACTATTTCCACTCACTCGGCACCGAGTACGTGGTCAAGCAGGTGGTGCTGGTCGTCTGCTCGCTGATCGCGGTGTTCGTGGCCGACAAGCGCTACCACCTGACGTTCGTGGTGGTCGCGATCGTCTACCAGGTCTTCTGGATTGTGCGGCTATTCGACGTGCTGCAGTGACAGTCGAGCGATAACCTCGTCGCGTATCGCGGACCTCCGCGCCTTGCCTGCGTCGTCACGCAACGGGGTGTCGACGAACTCCACCGAGGCGGGCACTTTGTAACCCGAAAGCGATTTCCGCACAAAGTCTTTAACGGCCTCGGCGGCCAGCGTCGACTCCTCGGTCCTCTGCACCAGGGCATGGGGCATCTGTCCGAGATCCTCGTGGGGCACACCGACGACGAGGCAGGACAGCACGTCGGGATGTGCCGCGAGGGCGGCTTCGATCTCGGCCGGGTAGACGTTGCGACCCCCGACCGTGAACATGTCGACGCGACGGTCGTTGAGGTAGAAGTAACGCTCGTCACCGTCGTCGACGTAAAAACCCAGATCGCCCAACGTATCCCAGCCGTCGCGGCTCTTCGCCGTGGTGCCCACATAGCGGTATGTCGGCGCGCTGCCTGGCCCGGGCCGCATGTAGATCTCGCCGGTCACCCCGGGCGGGCATTCGTTTCCGTCGTCATCGAGCACCTTCATCTCCCCGGCCACCACGGTGCCAACCGAACCGGGGTGTGCGAGCCACTGCTCGCCGGATATGAAGGTCAGCGCTTGAAGTTCGGTGCCGCCGTACAGTTCCCACACCGTCTCGGGGTCGAGCAGCTCGATCCAAGCCTCTTTGACCGTGGGTGGGCACGGGGCACCTACGTGCCAGAACCGCCGAATCGACGACAGGTCATAGGCGTTCGGATCTGCCCGGTACGCCGCGAGCGCACGCTGCATGATCGTGGGCACGGTCGTCAGGAACGTGACCCGGTGCTCGCTGATCAGGCTCAGGAATTCGGCCGGCTCGAAGCGCGGCATGAGGACGAGATGCTGACCCATCAGCAGCGCGATCGCGAACGTGGTGAATCCGGTGTTGTGGCTCATCGGCACCGACATCAGGGTGACGTCGTCATCCTGCGCACCGAGCGGGAATCCGATCAGGGCAGGCACGCGGCTATCATGGCCTGCCTCGATCAGTTTGGGCCGCCCGGTGCTGCCGCCAGACGCCATCGACTTCCACGTCGGTGAGACGGCTTCCGGCAGCGGCTCGTCCGACAACGCCGGATCCGGCGTGAAACCGTTTGGTACCCAAGGGGTTTCGCCGCCATCGCGGCCGACGACGAGCGCCCGCGGGCGCAGCGCGAGGATTCCGGCGAACTCCGCGTCCGGTAGCCGGGGCGACAGTGGCTGGGGGATCGCGCCCAGTTTCCAGGTGGCGAGCACGGCCTGCACCCATTCGATCGAGTTGGGCAGGCTGATCGTCACGTAATTGCCTTGTCCCACCCCGAATTCGGCGTACGCGCGAGCCAGCCGGTTCGTCGAACGATCGAGTTCGCCGCGCGTGATGGTGCGGCCTGCGCAGGTCACCGCCGGCCGGTCGGGCTCGGCCTCGGCCAGCCGCGCGGTCTGGGTGCCGATCGGCGGCACGCGGTCAGGCATGTCAGTACCCGCCTTTCCGGCCGAAGATCCGGCGTGGGTTGTCGACGAGCATCGTGTTGATCTGCTCGTCGGTCACGCCGCGATCTTTGAGCGCGGGGATCACATCGTTGTGGATGTGCAGGTAATGGCTGTTGGGCAGCGCCTTACTGGTCATCTCGTCGGGCAGCGCATCGAAATAGCACCAGGTGTCGTGCGAGAGCACCATCCGGTCGGCGTGCCCGCGTTCGCACATCGTGGCGACGGTTTGCACGCGCTCGGCGAACGGCAGGAACACGTCGACGCCGAACCGGTCCATGCCGATGTAGGAGCCGTTGGCGATCAGCTCTTCGAGATAGCCGATGTCGGTGGTGTCGCCGCTGTGGCCGATGACCACGCGCGACAGGTCGACGCCTTCATCGGCGAAGATCTGCTGCTGCTCCAGACCGCGGCGGGTCGCCGCGTGCGTATGGGTGGAGATCGGCACGCCGGTCTGGCGGTGCGCCTGCGCGACGGCTCGCAGTACGCGTTCCACACCGGGTGTGACGCCCGGTTCGTCGGTGGCGCACTTTAGGATTGCGGCCTTGATCCCGGTGTCGGCGATGCCGTGGTCGATGTCGCGGACGAACATCTCGGTCATCGGTTCGGACCCGCCCATGGCCGGCCCGCGGAAGTGGAACGTCATCGGGATGTCGTTGTAGGTGTAGAGCCCGGTTGCGACGACGATGTTGAGGTCGGTCGCGGCGGCGATGCGGGCGATCCGCGGGATGTAGCGGCCGAGCCCGATGACGGTGAGGTCGACAATCGTGTCGACGCCGCGCGCCTTGAGTTCGTTGAGCCGGGCGATCGCGTCGGCTTCCCGGCCGGCCTCGTCACCCCACGATTCGGGGTAGTTCTGGGTGAGCTCGGTCGACATGATGAAGACGTGCTCGTGCATGAGCGTGACACCGAGGTCGGCCGTGTCGATGGTTCCGCTGGCGGTGTTTACAGTCGGCACCTGGCCGATGCTAGGACGGCGCGGATGGTCCGGTGGCGGATTCGGGCCAGTCGCGCGTCTACTTCGTGTCGGCGGTCTGGAGATAGGCGTGAAGCCTGGTGAAAACACGCTCGATGCAAGTCAGTTCGTCGGGCTCGATATGGTCCATGAACAGCTTGCGTGCGTAACTCGGTGCCGGCCTTGACCATTGCCTGGCAGACCGACGGAGTCTGCTTGTCGATGTAGATGCGATCGGGCGCCCGTCAGCCCTGCCGCGCCTTGACGGCGGCGACGGCATCGGGGGTGACGGGGTCGAGGATGTCGTCGTAGTCGTGGTGGCGTTTGACGTACTTGGCGATGTACGGGCATACCGGCACGATGCGCTTGCCGGCCGCCCTGGTGTCGGCCAGGGCTTGCTCGACGAGCGTGCCGGCCAGCCCCTGGCCGCCGAACTTGTCGTCGATTTCGGTGTGGTAGAGGATCCGTTGGCCTTCGGTGTCGACGTAGTCGATCAGACCGGCGTGCTCACCGTCGACGGTGATCTCGTACTGGAGGGCGTCGGGGATATCGCGAACTTCAGCCATGGCTCCCACTATGCCGCAGCCGACCGCGCGGCCTGGCAACATCGTGTCGGTGGCTCGACACGGGGGTGGCCGATGACGACTCCGACACCGCGGACGCCGGCGACCTCGACATGGGCACCGCTGGCCTCACCGATCTACCGCGCGTTGTGGATCGCGCAGTTCGTGTCCAATCTCGGCACCTGGATGCAGACGGTCGGCGCCCAGTGGATGCTCGTCGCCGATCCGCGCGCCGCCGTCCTGGTCCCGTTGGTCCAGACCGCCACCACGCTGCCGGTGATGCTGTTGGCGTTGCCGTCCGGTGTGCTCGCCGATCTGGTGGACCGGCGCCGCTTGCTGATCGCCACCCAGGGCGCGATGGCCGCGGGTGTGGCAGCGCTCGCATCGCTCACCGGTGCCGGCCTCGCCACCCCGACGGTGCTGTTGATCCTGCTGTTCCTGATCGGCTGCGGGCAGGCCCTCACCGCGCCCGCCTGGCAGGCCATCCAGCCGGACCTCGTTCCGCGCGAACAGATCCCGGCCGCCGCGGCGCTCGGCAGCATGAGCATGAACGGTGCGCGTGCGATCGGCCCCGCGGTCGCGGGCGCCCTGGTGTCGCTGTCCGGGCCGACGCTGGTGTTTTCGCTCAACGCGGTGTCGTTCGTCGGGATCGTCGCCGTGCTGGTGATGTGGCGCCGCCCCGCCGCCGAACATCTCTTTCCCGCCGAACGGCCGCTGGCGGCGCTGAGCGCAGGCGGACGGTTCATCCGGAGCTCGCCGATCATCCGGCGGATCCTGCTGCGTGCGGTGCTGTTCATCGTGCCCGGCAGTGCCCTGTGGGGACTGCTCGCGGTGATCGCGAAGAACCAACTGCACTTGTCGTCGTCCGGTTACGGCCTACTGCTGGGCGCGCTCGGTGTCGGGGCGGTGCTCGGCGCGTTCGTCTTGTCGCGGCTGCAGGCGGCGTTCGGGCAGAACACCCTGCTGGTCGCCGCGGCCATCGGATTCGGCATCGCCACCACGGTGCTGGCGTTGGTGCACCAGGTGGCCGTGGTGATGGCGACGCTGGTTGTCGGCGGCGCTGCCTGGTTGTTGGCGCTGTCGACACTCAACGCCTCGATGCAGCTGAGCCTGCCTGCCTGGGTGCGGGCGCGCGGGCTGTCGGTGTATCAGCTGGTCTTCATGGGCGGGCAGGCCATCGGCTCGCTGGTCTGGGGCTTCGTCGCGGGGGCTGCGGGCAGCGTCACCGCCCTGTTGGTGAGCGCGGCGTTGATGGCCGTGTGCGCGCTGTCGGCGCTGTGGTGGCCGCTGCACGCGCGCACCGGCGACCTCGATCTCACACCGTCGGCCCATTGGCCCGAACCGGCACTGGTGTTCGAGCCGGAGCCACCGGACGGTCCCGTCGTGGTGCTCACCTATTACCGCGTCGAACCGGAGCAGGAAGCCGAGTTCCTCACCGCCATGGCGGCACTCGGCCGGTCCCGGCAGCGGACCGGCGCGGCGCAGTGGCAGCTGTTCCGCAGCGGCGAACAGGCCGCCACGTTCGTGGAGGCGTTTGTGGTGCGGTCGTGGGACGAGCATCTACGCCAGCACCACACCCGCCTGACCGGTCACGATCTGCTGGTCGAGCAAGCTGTCGAACGCTACATCGAGGGCGAGCCCGTCTCGCACCATCTGATCGCGGTGAAGAGACGCTAGTGTGAGGTGTACCACAAAGGGGGGCGGGCGGACCCGGAGGAGGTCGACCTCATGACTCGGACACAATTCGGCTCACTCGGCGCGGGTGGTCTCAACTGGAACAGCCTGCCGCTGAAGCTGTTCGCCGGTGGCAATGCGAAAATTCTGGAATCCGGCGGACATCGACTTCTCGCGCGATCGCGCGGACTGGGAGGCGCTGACGGAGCGCGAACGCGAGTATGCCACGCGCCTGTGTGCCGAGTTCATCGCCGGCGAGGAGGCCGTCACCAAGGACATCCAGCCGTTCATGAGTGCCATGCGCGCCGAAGGCCGGCTCGGCGACGAGATGTACCTGACGCAGTTCGCGTTCGAAGAGGCCAAACACACTCAGGTGTTTCGGATGTGGCTCGACGCGGTCGGCGTTACCGAGGATCTGCACAGCTATCTCGACGAGGTCCCGGCCTACCGCCAGATCTTCTGCGAAGAGCTGCCCGATGCGCTGACCGCGTTGACGGCCGACCCCTCGCCCGCTGCGCAGGTCCGGGCCTCGGTCGTCTACAACCACGTCGTGGAAGGCATGCTGGCGCTCACGGGATACTATGCATGGCACAAGATTTGCGTCGATCGCGGCATTCTGCCCGGTATGCAGGAGTTGGTCAGGCGCATCGGTGACGACGAGCGACGGCATATGGCCTGGGGCACGTTCACGTGCCGGCGGCACGTCGCTGCCGACGATGCCAACTGGACGGTGTTCGAAACCCGCATGACCGAGCTGATCCCGCTGGCGTTGCGTCTGACCGAGGAAGGGTTCGCCCTCTACGCCCCCGACATCCCGTTCGGGCTCGAAGAAGACGAGTTCCTGCAGTACTCCAGTGACAAGGGGATGCGGCGGTTCGGCACGATCGGCAGTGCGCGTGGCCGGCCGCTCGCCGAGATCGATGTCGACTATTCCCCGCTGCAACTCGAAGACACCTTTGCCGACGAGGACGAGCGAGCCCTGGCGGCCTCGGCGTGATCTTGTCTACGCAGCACGCGAGCGCGCTGTGGTGTCGGCGAACCCCTCCGCCGCCGACACCACAGCCTTGTGCACGCGGGCGTGCACAACCGCCCGGATCCAGCTAATTCATCGACCCCCGCTTGCGCGGGTGAACAACTTCCTGGATCTGCCTACACGCCGTCGCGGCCGGCTCAGGGCCTCCCCCATGTAGCAAACCTTGAAGCCGGCGTTAACGGTGTGCGTCAGTACCGTAGGTATCGGGTACCTGCCTTGTCAACCGGTACAACGGACAGCCCTGGTCAGCCCCGGTGTATGGGGCTGCACCGCATGCTTCAAAGTTCGCTGGGCGCCTGCGGACCGGGTTTGCCGGTGGGGCTACGCCACGGTGGCACGGCCGAGGCAGCCAAGAACGCCACCGAGACCAGGGCAAGGAACTGCACACCGGGGGAGTGCCCGATGTACCCGTCGACCGACCGCCACGGGTTCTGGCTCAGAACCGCCCCGGCGAGGATGAAGCCGACCGCCGCCGCGCCGACGGTGACGTTGTCACGCCAGCGTTCGCGGTTGCGCAAGAGATGCCGCACACCGATCGCCGCGCCCACTACGGCCAGGCCGGCAAGCCCCGAGACCGCGGCTCCCGCGACCAGCACTCCCGCTCCCGCGATCGATGGTCCGGGGCGCCACGGACGGGCCGGCTCCGTGGCGGGCACCGGCCGCCGCACCGGCAACAGCGCCAGCAGTGCCAGGAGTGGCAGTAGCGCCAGGCCTCCGATCAGGCCGATGCGGTATGGGGTGTTCGAGGCGAACGACAGCGTCACCGTCCCGTCGGTCCCTGCCGGGATCAGCCAGCCCTGCTGCCACCCGTTCACCGTCACAGGCGTCAACCGATTGCCCTCGGCGTCACGGGCGGTCCAGCCCGGGTTCACGCTTTCGGGCACCGTCAAAACCCGCTGGGTGGGCGCCGCACCGACGCGGACCTCGCGGTGGTCCGGTGACCACGCTGCGATGTCGACGGGAGTGGTTGGGGCGGTATGCAATTCGTCGGCCAGGGGAGTGGACAGCACCACGCCGTCGACGATGAATGCCGCACCCGGGCTGACCAGAAGCTCTTGCTGCCCGGCAGGCAGGGCCACCGGTTCGCTGCGGCACGGCTGCGCCGGGATCGGGTCGCCGTCGAGCAGCGCGCCGACTGTCGTCTTCACCGACGTCTGGATGAACTGCCCGGCGACGCCGATGATCGGGCCCTGCCCACACGGAAGACTCACGGCCCGTTCGCGATTGGACGCGGCGTCGGCAGCGCCAACCGGCTTGCCGCGCCCGTCGAGCACGGTCAGTTCGGCCAGCCCAGGCGGCTTGAGCTGATCGAACCCGAGTGACGTGCGGTCGATGATGTCGTTCCAGGCCAACAGCGAGACGGTGATGGTGTCGGTCACCTTGGGCTTGAGCGTCAGCGTCTGTGGCTCGCCGTTGCCCGGCAGTTCGTGCATCTGCGGGCCGTCGCCGAGATCGACCGCCACCAGGGTCGGATGCGCCGGCGGCTGCGTCGAACCAGGATCGATGCGCAGGGCACCGACTTCGGTGCGGGCCGGCAGTTTCAGCGTCAGTGTCGGTGGCGACTTGAACTGCACGACGCGCTGCGAGGCGGTCCACGACGTCCGCGGATCCCCGTCGGTGGCGGCATAGGCCGAACCCAGGATGTCGATCGGATCGGCATCTCCGAACGCTCGGGTGGTGCCCGGCTGAGCGACCAGATCGGCCAGCTTGGGCCCCTGCCTGCCCCGTATCCACACCGTCGGTTGCACTTCGGTGGCCTCCGGGACGGTCAGGGTGCGGCTGAGGTTCACCGGTTCCTCGGAGGCCAGCGCCATCGCGGCCGCGCAGCGCACGCCCACCGGGCTGTCCGCGCAACCCGCCCGGCCGAGCAGTTCGGTACCCAGATCCCATTGCGCCACAACCGAACCCGCTGGCGGGCCGGGTACCTCGACGGTATGGCGAAGGTTGACCGGATGGGCGAAGCCCGAGGCGTCGTACTGGGTGATCGCCAGATCGGTGATGCCGAACTGCACGCCGGCCGAGCCGTCGTCGGTGCCCACCGCGGTGACACGAACCCAGGGTGTCTCGCCGACCGGCAGCGGAATCGTCATCGGCTTGCCCGCGGTTTCGAACCGGCGCGTGCTGGTGCCGGTCGCCGTGGCCACCTCGATCCGGCGCACCTGCGCACCGACGGCGGTGGCACTCGGCGTGATGGTGATGCTGGCGTTGGTGACGGGATGATCGAAATCGACCTGCAGCCATTGGCCGATGGCGGCTTGCAGCGCGTTGGACACCCACGCGGTCGAACTGTCGCTGTCGATGGCTGCCGCAGGTCCCGTGGCCGGTGCGACGTTGGGCAGGGCCGTGGAGTCCGCGGCCGAACTGGACACCGACAGTCGCCCACCGGTCCAGGCGCCGTAGACCGGATCGGCGCCACCCGCGGGATAGTCGGGCACCCGATTGTGGGTGTGGCGCGCATCGTCCGGCGTGCGGATGGCCGACGCGTGGTCATCGACGCGGCCGTAGTCGATCTCGCGTGCGGTCGGGGTGTCGGTGACAACGACGTCGGTCACCGGTAGACCAGCGCGCTGGGCGTCGGTGGCCAGCAGCATCGGACCCAGCGGCGGCTTTGCCGACAACCGGCGTCGCTCGTCGAGGCGCAGCAGCGCCTCCGGGGCGCCCGCGACGCGCGTCATCGCGTCGGCGTCGACCAGGTAGGGCGCTGCCGGATTCGATCCGCCGGTGTCGACGCGATAGATCTGCACGGCCGGATAACGCGGCCGCAGTCCGCTGTCGGCCACGAATCCCTCGAGGGTTCCCGGGCCCACCGGATCGCCGAACTCGGCCACCTTCGACAACCCCGGTGAGCCTTCGATAGCCCGGTGCACGAGGATCGGCCTGGCGGATCGCGACACGTCCGGATCCAGGTCGTTGCGCACGACGACGTATGAAATTCCTTGGCGGGCAAGCGTATCGGCGAGGCCGGCAGACGGGCGGCCGGCTGCGAACAACCGCTGCACCGAGTCGAGGGCGCGAATCGTCTCAGGTGGCGTCAGCGGTATCGAATCGCGCACCCCCCACGGGCTCTCACCGAGAACCTGCAGCGGCTCGTCATGGCTGTTGCCCCACACCTGGGTGGCGAACGGCGCACCGGGCGCAACCAGCACGCGGCCGCGTTCGGTGTTGTGCTCGTCGAGCCAGTCGGCGGTCTCGTGCCAGTACTGCGGGATCGCGGTGAACGTGCCGGGCGGGGTCAGCCTGCCGGTCCAGGCGAGTGAGGTGCCCGCCGCGAGCGCGGCGAGCACCACGATGGCAACCGCGATCCGCTTGTCGCGTTCCGGGCGCGCGAATGCCCGAAGCCACACCGGGCGGGGTGCGCTGCCCGGCAGCGGGATCCGGCCCAGCAAGTGCGCCAGTCCGAGCGCGAGCGGCAACCGGATCACCGGCTCGAGCTTGGCGAGGTTGCGCAGCGGCGTGCCCGCGCCGTCGAGGAACGCCTGAACCTGCAGCGCGACGGGTGAGCCGAGGCCTCCGGAATAGCCGAGCGCCAGCAACACGACGCCGATCAACAGCATCGCGATCAACCGGCCGCGCGCGGGCATCGAGCGCAGCGCGAGCCCGGCCAAACCGGCCGCCGCGACCAGCGTGGTGGCCAGAACCGCCATCGTGCTCGTCACGAGCGAGGCGCCCGCGGTCGCGCTGGGCGCCACGAACGGCGTCCAGCTGTCGGTGCCGCGCAACATCTCGGTCAATGACATCCACTGCGTGGTGACGCCCGAGGACTCGATGAAATCGAGGAACGGCGGGCTGATGCGGCCAAGCATCACCAGCGCGACCACCCACCACGTGACCGCCAGCACCGAGCACAACGCCCACCACGCGGTGAACCGCCACCAGAGCCGGTTCGGCCGATGGCACGCCCACCAGATGACCGCGGCCAGGCATCCGGTCAGGGTCGCGACGGCGTTCACCGCCCCCATCAGTGCGACCGCACCCGCCGAACGCGCGGCCATCAGCCGCACCGAATGCGTGCCGCGGAACGCGAGGATGACCGGCAGCAGCACCCATGGCGCCAGCATCATCGGCAGCGTCTCCGACGAGATCGCGCCGAGGGTGGTCAGGACGCGCGGCGACAGCGCGAACGCGACGGCCCCCAGCACCCGCGAACTGGGACTGCCGATGCCGAGGGCCTCGGCGACCCGCAGCACACCCCAGAACCCGACGGTCAACAACAGCGCCCACCACAGGCGCTGCGTCACCCAGCCGGGGATGCCGAGCAGATCACCGGCCAGGAAGAACGTGCCGTGCGGGAAGAGATAGCCGTAGGCCTGGTTCTGGGCCTGGCCGAACGGCAGGTCGCTGTTCCACAGGTTGAACGCACGAGCCAGGAACCGCAGCGGATTCGCGGTGAGGTCGAGCTTGGTATCGGGTGATATCTGTCCGGGCGACTGGGCGAAAGTCAGGACGAGTGTCGCCGCAGCGACCACCCACAGCCAGCGCCGCGAGAGCGGCGGGGCCGGGTTAAGTACGGTCGCCGTACTCGACCCGGTTGAGTACCGATGACGCCGGATCGCCCGCTTGCAGCGGAGGCTTCGTATCCTGCTGCACCATCAGCGTCACACCGAAGACGGCGGCCGCGCCCAGGAGCAGGCCGACCACGATGCTGGCGGCGGAGGGGACGACGAACCGGTTCACCCGGCCAACCTAGCACGCTGACGATAGTGATCGAGGCCACTGACGAGCGGGTGTTCCGGCGTTCCGGCCGCCGGTGAGTGGGCCTGGCGCGACACGCAGGGGATCGATTACCGCTTCGCCACCGGCTAGGGTCAGGCCCCATGGCTTCACCGCGCCTCCTCGCGACGTTCGTAGCGATGTCCGGACTGCTGCTGGCCTGTTCCTCGCCGAGCAGCCCGCAGCCCGCACCCACGACCGAGCCGCCGGCCATGCAGCCCGTGGCGACCAATGAGCCGTTGCCCGCCGCGCCGCAGAGCTGTGATCTGGCGAGCCTGCCGGTGCGTGACAAGCTGGCGCAGCTGCTGACGGTCGGGGTCACCGGCGCTGCGGACGCGCGGGCGATCGTCGCCAATCAGCATGTCGGCGGCATCATGGTCGGCAGTTGGACCGACCTGTCGATGCTCACCGACGGTTCGCTTGCCGACATCGTCGCCAACTCGGGACCACTTCCGCTGTCGGTCAGCGTCGACGAGGAAGGCGGTCGGGTATCGCGGCTGTCGTCGCTCATCGGCAGCCAGCCGTCGGCTCGCGACCTCGCCCAGACCCGCACCGCCGACGAGGTGTACGGCATCGCGCTCGAGCGCGGCCGGGCGATGCGCGGCCTCGGCATCACCGTCGACTTCGCGCCCGTCGTCGACGTCTCCGCGAACAGCGCCGCGATCGGTGACCGGTCGTTCGGCGATGACCCGGCCGTCGTCACCGAGTACGCCGGGGCGTACGCCCGCGGACTGCGCGATGCCGGGGTGCTGCCGGTCCTCAAGCACTTCCCCGGCCACGGCCACGCCTCGGGCGACTCGCACACCGGCTCGGTGACCACGCCGCCGCTCGCCGATCTGCAGAACAACGACCTGGTTCCGTACAAGACCCTGACCACCGCCGCACCGGTCGCCGTCATGGTCGGGCACATGCAGGTGCCCGGGCTCACCGGCGCAGACCCGGCCAGCCTGAGCCCCGCGGCGTACCAACTGCTGCGCTCCGGCGGTTACGGCGGCCCCGGCTTCAACGGCGTCGTCTACACCGACGACCTGTCGAGCATGGCCGCGATCAACCAGCGCTACGGCGTGGCCGACGCTGTTCTGCGCGCCCTGCGGGCCGGTGCCGACAACGCGCTGTGGGTCACCACGGGCGAGGTGCCCGCGGTTCTCGACGGGCTGGAGCAGGCGGTGGCCGCAGGCGATCTCAGCCAGGCCGCCGTCGATGCGTCACTGCAGCGGGTAGCGGCCGCCAAGGGCGGGATCCGCTGCGGCTGACGCTCACTTCACGACGGTGACGGTGCCCAGTTCCGGGTCCGATGCGCTGATCGGATTGCCTGCCGCACGCAGCGCCGTCAGCAGGTCGACGACCTCGGCCGTCAGACGTTCACCGGGCATGACGAGGGGAATGCCCGGCGGATAGGGCGTGATGGCCTCGGCCGCGATGCGATCGGTCGCCTGGCTGAACGGCACCGCGCCCGCATCGGCGAAGAACGCTTCACGCGGGGTCAGCACCGTGTCGGCGCGAAACGCCAGCAGGTCGGCGATCAACATGTCGTCGGCGCTGGCCGGCCCGGCGCTGCGGCCCGACCACTGCGCCACCTCGGTGAAGCCGGCCACCAGCCGGTCCATGTCGGCTTCCGTGTTGCCGATGGTCGAGATGCAGAGCACGTGGCCCGGCCCGCTCAATTCGGGCTGCACGCCGTGCACCTTGTTGAGCCGCGCGACGAGATCGCGCGCGTCGGCGGCAAGACCACGGGTGCCGATGAGCAATTTGGTCTCGTCCAGTCCGTGAAAGCCGGTGTGCGCGCCGGTGGCGTCACCGGGCCGCAGTACCCGCAGGCCGTCGATCGCGGCCAGCCGGGTCGCGGCGCGTCTGGCCCGATCCAACGTCGCGTCGAGCATGTCGCGTCCGTTCACCATCATCTGGCGGCGAGCCAGATCGATCGACGCCATGATGGCGAAATGCGGGCTGGTGGTCTGGATCAGCTGCAATGCGCGGCGTACGGCGGCCGGATCGAGTTCGCCGGGGTCGATGTGCAGCACCGCGGCCTGGCTGAGCCCCGACAGGATCTTGTGCACCGATTGCACGGTCGCGCTCGCGCCGGCCCGCTCGGCCGCCACCGGCAGTTCGGGATGGAACGCGAAGTGCGGCGAGTGCGCCCCGTCGACCAGAAGTCTGGCGCCGAAGCGCCGGCACAGCGACGCGAGCGCCTCGATGTCGGCGGTGGTGCCGTAGTACGTCGGGTGCAGTGCCCACAGCGCTTTCGCGCCGGTCTCGGCGAACGCCCGTTCGACCACGTCGGCGTCCAACCCGTGTGCGACGCCGAATCCATCGTCCCAGCGAGGCTCGAGCCAGACGGGCCGGGCGCCGACCTGCACCAGCCCCGCGAGCACCGACTTGTGCGCATTGCGTTGCACCAGAACCGGTTCCCCGGGTGCCAGCGCCGACAGCGCCATGGCGATGTTGCCGCTCGTCGAGCCCTGCACCAGGATGAAGCTCGCGCCGACACCCCACGCGTCGGCGATCAGTTCCTCGGCCGCCAGGATGGGGCCCTCCGGACAGTGCAGGGTGTCGGTGTCGGGCAGGTTGTTGAGGTCAACGGCGGCAATGTGATCGCGGAACCACGGGTCGAGTGTGCGTCCGCCCTTGTGGCCGGGGCTGTAGAACGGCGCCTGGTCGCGTTCAACGAACCGGCGCAGCGCCTCGAACAACGGTGCGGCCTCGTGGTTCACAACGCGTACACCCGGTTCGCGTTGTGTACCCCGATCATGTCGACGATCCGGATCGCGTCGGCCTCGGTGCAGTCCCCGGCCCGCACCCACTCACCGAGCACCAGCCCCATCGCGCGGCGCCACAGCACCGAGCCGAGCAGATGCAGTTCGGGCGGGCCGAACGCATCCGACGAGTACAGCTGCTTGGCAAACGGCGCGGTCTCCAGGGCTTCGGCCACCAGGCCCGTCGACCGCACACCGAGATAGTTGATACCAAGTCCCACATCGAAATTCACGTGATCGAACGCCTGCGCGAGATAGCCGGCCTTGCGGTGGAACGGATAGCAGTGCAGCAACAGCACCGGCACCGGTGTCATGGTGCGCAGCAACGGCAGCAGCAGCATCGGGTCGGTGCGGTGCAGGTCGAGGTCGCGGTCGCCGAACCCGACATGCACCTGGATCGGCAGGCCGTGCGCGGCGGCCTCATGCACACCGAACGCGATCAGCACCGGACTGTCGAGCCGCAGCGTGTCCCGCCCGGCGAGTTCCCGGGCGTGCTCGACCACCTGCGCATCGGCCGGGCGAGACCAGTCGATGTCGAACGAGGTCCGGTACGCCGCAATCGTCTTGGTACCCACGGTGTCCGCGGCAGCATCGGCCAGCGCGGCGCGGAACGCGTCGGGAAAGTCCTCGGGGCGCGTTCCGTCCTCGAGCAGTTCCTCGGCCAAGCGCTCGAGCCGCAGGATCGACGAGGATGGCCGTCCGCTGAGCTGGGTCAGCCGCTCGGGGGTGGTGATGAGATCGCCCTGGAAGCCGGTGTCGACGACCCAGCGCTCGACGCCGGCCAACGGCAGCATGAGCTCCGACAGGTCGTCGGGGCTGAGCTCGCTGCGGCGTTTCCAGTACTCGTCGGCGCCCGCATGGGCGGGCAGGCCGAGAACCGGTGCGCACCAACGCCGTATCGACAGCCCCAGCGGGGAGTCGAACTGCGTCATGAAATCCGGTATCGGATCGGTGGATCCCTCGTTGATCGACGCCTCGAACCCGGCCCGGTCCACCGGCTTGTCGAACGTCCCGTGCACATGGTGGTCGACGAGGCGGACGGTGCGCAGGTGGTCGGCGAGTTCGGCGGGCACGGCGGATCCGACGCCGTCGAACACATCGATGGGTGAGCCCGCGAATTCACCATCCGGCATATCGTGCGACCTCCTCTGCGTCGACCTTTCCCGCGGCCGCGTCGTCGATGGCCCAACCGAGGATCTCGGCGGCCCGCACAGCTTGCTCTTCACTCAGTATCAGCGGCGGCGTGATCTCCAGGACATTGCCTCCGACGTAGTAGACCACCGCGCCGAGCTCCCAGGCCCGGTAAGACACCTGGGCGGCCAGCCGGGGATCGGGACCCCCGGTCGCGGGATCGATGAGTTCCAACCCGATCGCCAGCCCACGGCCCCGCACGTCGCCGATCACGTCGCTGTCGACCGCGCGCAACGCATCCTGCAGTACCGCACCGACTTTCGCCGACCGCTCAGCGAGCCGCTCACCGACGATCGTGGCGAGTACGGCGCGGCCGGCCGCGGTGCAGACGGGGTTTCCGGCGGTGGTCAACAGCGCCGAAGCGGCCGGCTCGTCGAGCAGTGCGGCAGGTCCGACCGCCGCCGACAGCGGCAATCCGCCGCCCAGCACCTTGCCGAATGTGACGATGTCGGGGACGACGCCGTCGTGTTCGAACGCGTGCAGCGTGCCCGGCCTGCCCAGGCCCATCTTGACCTCGTCGCAGATCAACGGGACTCCGTGGCGTCGGCATACCTCGTGCAGGTCGGCGAGGAACCCGTCGGGCGGCACGACGAGCCCGCCGTCGGACAGGATCGGCTCGACGATCAGACACGCGACCGTTCCGGTCGCCATGTGCCGGTCGGCGAGGTCGAGGCAGGCCGCGACGTCGGCGCCGACCTCATCGCGAGCCGGCCGGAACGGGTTGGGATAGGGCAGGAATGCCACGTCGGCGTCCGCGGGCACGCCCGCGTCGACATGCACACCCGAGACGCCCATCGCGACGCCGACACCGCCGTGATAGCTGTGCTCGAACGCCAGTACGGTGCGGCGTCCGGTCGCGTGTCTGCAGGCCCGAAGGGCGACGTCGTTGGCGTCGGATCCGGCGTGGCCCAGATACACCCGGCGCTCACCGGTTCCCGGCACCAGGGCCAGCAGATCCTCGGCCAGGCCGACGGAGTCCGGATGGACTGCCGACAGACCACCGGCACCCGGCGCGGTGCGCACGGCACGGCTGACCGCGTCCGCGACTGCCGGGTGCCCGTGCCCCAACCCCGACGCCGTCCACGTCGCCGAAAGGTCCAGCAGTTCACGGCCATCGGGGGTGATGAGCGTGCAGCCGTTCCCCGAAACCACCTCCAGCGGGAAGAACCGCAGCTTCTCGATCCCGGCGATGACGGCTTCGTCGCGCTCGTAGAGCGTGTTCACCGCACCTCCACCGGCGGTGTGAGCGCCAGCTCGGCGGTCAACGATTCACCGACACGTTTGGCGATCCCCGAGGCGGCCAACGCGATCAACAGACCGATCGCGCACCAGTACAGCCCCAAAAGCGGTGCTGCGGTCCACGTTTCGGCGTCCTTGACGTTGAACCACAACACCACCGCGATCACCACCGCACCCAGCAGCGGCAGCGCCAGGCCCAGGACCTTGCCATGGCCGCCGTGCACGTCGACGAACTTGGGTGCGCCGACGAACCACGCCGCGGCGATCTCGACAAGCAGGTAGCACACCATCAGGCACACCGAACCGGCCACCGCGAACAGGAAGTAGGTGTCGATCGCGTCGTTACCGGTGCCCATGTCGGGCCAGCCGATCGCACCGCAGATCAGGTTGATCACCAGCGCCAGCCCCACCACGAGCCACGAGGCGCGCCGCGGCCCACCCGTCGCTTCGTGGATGTGCGCCAATGACTTCGGGCCGAAGCCGTCGCGGCCGAACGCATAGAGCATGCGGCCCGACGTCGCGGCGGTGGCCATGTGGCAGCCGAATGCCGCGACAGTCGCGGTGAAGATAATCAGCAGCGAGAACCACTGCCCGATGTAGCTTGAGCCCAAGTCGCCCAACGTGTTACCCGAGCTCTGGAACGCCGCGAGCCCAGCCTCGTCGGTGCCGAATCCGATGACCTGAGCGAACATCACGACGACGAACAGCACTCCGGTCAGGATCAGCGTGCCGCCCAGCGCGCGCGGGATGTTGCGGCCCGGGTTGTCGGTCTCCTCGCCCATCGATGCGCAGGCCTCGAATCCGGCCCAGGACAGGAACGCGGCGACCACACCGCTGAGCACGGCCGAGGCCGAGACACCGCCGCCGGAGAACGAGAACACGCTGAAGTCGATCCCGGTGGTCTCGGCGCCGCCGCGCGCGAAGATCACGACGACCAGCACGACCATCGCGACGACGCCGATGCCCTCGATGCCGAGCAGGATCTTGGCGAGCAGCCTGATGTCACGACCGGCCAGTGCGAACGAGATCACCGCTGCGATCACCACGACCACCAACCAGGGCAACTGGTAAGGGTTTTCGCTGGCCGGTTGCAGTTGGGCGATGAACGCGTTGGTGAAAGCCGCTGTCAATGCCAGGGTTCCGATGGAGAATCCGACGTAGGCGCCGAGCATCGCGAAGCCCGAGAAGAAGCCGGCGCGCGGCCCGACGGTGCCGCCGACCAGGGCGTAGGCCGATCCGGCGTGGTTGAGATGACGGGTCAGCCGCACGAAGCTGTAGCCGACCAGCGAGACCCCGATGAGGCCGATCAAGAACACCAGCGGGATGGCCTTGCCGACGGTGCCGATCAGTCCCTGCCCGTTTCCCGACATGGCCAGGGTCGGGCCGACGGTGGCGACCGACAGCGCCAGCGCCACCCAGAACGGCAGGCGCCGGTGTGGCAGTTGATCGGATTCCGGTGTGGCGCTGGTGGTCATCGAGAGTCTCCTTCGGGTGGGTCAGCAGCTCCACGCCAGGCGCAGGGCCTGGCAGGTCTCGGCGGGTGGGCGGTCGCCATAGGTGACGAGCTCGTGCCGACGCACGGCCGCCAGTCCTTCGACCACCGCAGGCGTCAGGAGCTCGGCGGCGACGGCCGAGGATTCCAGGAGTTCGATCACCGTGCGGTGATCGGCCGGTAGCGGTCTGGCTTCACTGTTGGCCGGATCGTCGATGACCTCGGCGGGCAGTCGCAGGTCTTTGTCGATGCCGCGCAGTGCGCTGCCCAGCAGGGCCGCCGCGGCGAGATACGGGTTGGCGCTCGGATCGATGATCTTCAGTTCGACGTTGGCGCCGTGCGGATTTCCCGGGGTAGCCGCGATGAACCGCACGGCCGCCTCCCGGTTCTCCAGCCCCCAGCATTTCGCCGCGCCCGCCCAGTTGCCGGGCTTGAGCCGCGCCGCCGAGATCACCGAACCGGCGTATACCCCGACCAGATCGGGCAGGCCATCGAGCACGCCCGCGACGGCCGAGCATCCGGACGACCTCATGCCGTGCGGTCCGTCGCCGCCCGACAGCAGCGGGCCGGTGTCGTCGGCCAGTGACAGGTGCAGATGCGCGCCGTTGCCGGCCTCGCCGGCGAACGGCACCGGGGAGAAGGAGACCGTCATGCCGTGCCGGGCCGCGACCCGGCCGATCACGATGCGCGCCAGGATGACTGCGTCAGCGGCGGCCACCGGTGTGGCGGGCGCCAAGGACACCTCGAGTTGGTCGTGGCCGTACTCGGTGTGAAGTTGTTCGACGGCGAGGCCGGCGCGGGCGGCTGTGGCGTTGAGGTCGACGAGGAAAGCCGATTTGTCCAGCGATGTACGTATGCCGTAGGGCGACCAGTTGGCCGTGGTGGCGTGCCCACCGTCCGGTGCGAGCATCGTGCATTCGAGTTCGGCCCCGACGAGGACGTTCAGGCCGCGGTCCGCCGCGGCTCGTTCGGTGTCCGCCAACAACGACCGGGTGCACAGCGGGGCCGGATTGCCCTGCTGGTCGTACAGGCTCGCCGGGGCCCACGCGACTTTCTCCTCGACCAGGCGCAGGTCGGCCGGGTCGATGCGGATCCGCTGGTCGCCGACCACGCCGATGCTCGGGGTGAAGGCGATGCCGCTGTCCACGCAGAACACGCTCCACGACGGCGAGACCCCCATGCCGGATTGTTCGAACGCCGAAAGGCGGTGCAGCGGGACGTATTTGGCGCGAGTGACGCCTGCCAGGTCGGTCAGCGATCCGGCCACGATCTCGACGCCTTCGGCGCGCAGTTCGTCGATACGTGGCGTGATGGCTGCCGGCATAGGTCCTCCTGACGTTCCGAGTCTGCGAGCACGCTATGTCATAAATGTTTCATATTCTTTAATATGAGCGCTATAGGTTCGATTCATTAAATTTTGGCGGGGAGGGGCGAATCCATGTGCCGACTGCTGGGCGTGGTGTCGACGACACCGATTTCCGTCTCGGACGCGGTCGGCGCCCACGTCCTCAAGGACTTCGTCGCGTTGACGCGCGTGCACGGCGACGGTTGGGGTATCGCCCGGGTCGAGCAGGCCGGGGGTGTTCCCGGCGTCGAGGTGTCGGCGGGCAGCGCGCTCGACGACCCGGCGTTCGATTCAGCGGTGCGGCGCCCGCCCGCGCTCGCGAGCATGGTGCACCTGCGTTGGGCCACCAACGGGCTGGCCGTCGAACCGCAGAACTCGCATCCCTTTGTCGTGGACGGAATCGCCATGGCGCACAACGGATCCATCAAGCCGGCCAGTCCGCTCGACGACATGCTCGAACCAGACATCGCCGCGTCGCTGCGGGGTACCACCGACAGCGAGCGCTACTTCGGCGTCATCCGGCAGCATCGCCGCACCGCACCCGATCTGGCCGAGGCGGTCCGGCGTGCGGTGGCGCAGTTGCGGCCGATCTACCGGGAAGCGAGCCTCAATGCGCTCGTGCTCGGCGAGGGGCAGCTGATCGCCGTGCACGCCCACGCGCACAGTTTTCTGCCCGACGAGGACGTCGAGGAGATCACGGCCGCCGAGCTGCCGACCGAGCACCTCGAGGACTACTTCGCTTTGCGGTGGGCCCGCCCCGCCGACGGCACGCTCGTGGTGGGGTCAACCGGATTCGGCGATCTGGACTGGCAGCCGCTGCCGCCCGAGAGCGTCACCGCAATCTCGATGAGTGACTTGTCGATGACTTCGGTGCCGGTCATGGCAGATTGAGAAGCGTGTCCGAAGATTCCGCAAACGCCGAGCCGACGGTGGAGGCGCGTGCGACGGCGGCACTGCCGACACTGAGTAAGGCCGAGCGGCGGGTCGGACGCGCGTTGCTCGCCGACTATCCGAGCGCGGGTCTGGCCAGCGCGGCGCGGCTCGCCGAACGGGCCGAGGTGAGCCCGCCGACCGTGCTGCGGTTCGCACAGTCCCTCGGCTATGAGGGATTCGCCGATCTCCAGGTCGCCTTGCGTGCCGAGCTGTCGGCCAGATCGAGCGGACCGATCACCCGGCTCCCGGATGCCCCTGCCGCGGGCAGCATGCTCGACCGCCTGTTGCAGCAGGCCCGCGCGCAGAACGAACGGGCCGCGGAAACACTGGCGATGCTGCCGGAGTCCGCGCTGGAAGCCGCGGTCGCGCTGCTCGCGGACACCGGCCGGACCCTGTACCTGCACGGCGGCCGGTTCTCGCAGCTGCTGGCCGTTCACCTGGCCGCCCATCTCGAGCAGTTGCGACCCGGTGTGCGGGTGCTCACCGACCCGACCGGCCGCGACCTCGGTGCATTGCTGGAACTGTCGCGCACCGACGTGCTGGTGTTGTTCGACTACCACCGTTACGAGCGCAGCGCCGCCGTCCTGGCCGGCCGTGTGCACCGGGCCGGCGCGACCGTGCTGCTCATCACCGACGACCTGGCCTGCCCGGTCGCGCCCGACGCCGAGGTGGTGCTCGCGGCGTCGAGCACCGTGGGCACGACCTACCAGAGCATGGCGGCGGGATTCCTGCTCACCGAGCTGCTCATCCCGCTTGTCATGGACGCCGTCGGCGAACCCGCACGCACCCGCATGGCGCTGTGGGAAGAGCAACGGCGTACGGAGTTGCTGCCCTGACAGATACCCTGTTCGGATGGCTGGTGGAACGAAGCGGCTCCCGCGCGCGGTGCGCGAACAGCAGATGCTCGATGCCGCGGTACAGATGTTCTCGGTCAACGGTTATCACGAGACTTCGATGGACGCGATCGCCGCCGAGGCCGAGATTTCCAAGCCGATGCTGTATCTGTACTACGGCTCCAAGGAGGAGTTGTTCGGGGCCTGTCTGAACCGTGAGCTGACCCGATTCGTCGACGTCGTGCGCGGCCAGATCGATTTCACCCAGAGCCCGAAGGACCTGCTGCGCAACGCGGTGCGGTCGTTTCTGACCTACATCGACACCAACCGCGCGTCCTGGATGGTGCTCTACACGCAGGCCACGAGCTCACAGGCATTCGCGCACACCGTGCGTGAGGGCCGTGAGCGCATCATCGACCTCGTCGCCAGGCTGTTGAGTACGGGCACCCGTAATCCTCAGCCCGACAGCGACTTCGAGATGATGGCCGTCGCGCTGGTAGGTGCGGGCGAGGCCATCGCGACCCGGGTCAGCACCGGCGACGCCGATGTCAACGAGGCCGCCGAGTTGATGATCAACCTGTTCTGGCGCGGTTTGAAGGGCACACCGTCGGACGCGGCAGCGCAGTCGGTTTCGAACGGCTGACGCGTGCCTTGATCAAGCGGTCACGCGCGGGCGCTGTAGGACGAGTTTCGTTGTGTGGGCCCGGTAGGCGTCTGGCGCGTCGTCCCACTCCGCGGTGACACTCGTGACGAGTTCGGCGGGGAAGCCGGTGCGGCCGACGAAGTCGAGAACGTCCGGCAGCACGGCGCGCACGTTCGAGACGCCGATCTTGAGGATGGCGTCGTTGGCGTACATGTGCATCAAGGGCACTCTCGTTCCACGCGGTAGGTAGTAACCGACGGGTTGCAGGATGCCGCCTGGGGCCAGGCTGCGGGCAGCCGTTGCGATGCCCGCGGCCGACGATGTGCCCTCGACCGCGACGTCGTAGTCGCGGCCCGGAATGTCAGATTGGCGGCGCTCGTGCTTCTTGACGCGGTGTGCGCTGGCACCGAGACGCTCGGCGATCGCGAGCCGTTCGGGTTGGTGGTCGACGTAGTCGACGACCTCGGCGCCTAGGCACACCGCGAGTCCTGCGGCGTACAGGCCGATACTCTGAGCGGCGCCGCCGAGGATCAGCACGCGGCCGTTCGGGCGGGCGTCGAGGGCGGGAGCGACGCAACGCCACGCGTCGGAAAGATTGTCACTGGCGGCGGCGACCCGCAGGGGATCCATTTCGGCAGGGACCTTGACCAGCATATGGTCGGCGAACGGGACACGAAGCAGGTCCGCGACCATGCCGCCCCACGGTCCGCTGGCGGAGCCAAAACCGAACGCTGCGAGTGTGCCGGTCCGGGTGGTCGAGCATTTGGCGGTTATCCCGCGCCGGCAATTGACGCAGTCGCCGCAGGACACCGACCAGGGCACGATCACGACGTCGCCACGGCGGACGTCGGCGTCCGGGCCCGCGGCGATGACCTCGGCAACGCACTCGTGGCCGATGCTGAACGGACCTCGAAAGGGCACTGGCCCACAGATGCTCGCCACGATCGGGTCGACGATTCCGGTCCGCATGCCGACCTGCATGAGGCGTGAGACGTGGCGGTGGATCGGCATGGTGTCGCCGTCGCAGCGGCCTGCCACGAACGGCCGCACCAGGGCATCGCGTGGGTCCTGTAGTCGAGGTTCGGGCCGTTCGCGCCACTGCAGCAGTCCCGTGCGGACGAACGTGAGTTCACGCATCGGATCGCTGCGCCTGGGCCGCCGCCTTGAGTTCGGCGAACTTCACGACCGCACCGCCAGCACCCCAGGTGCCTTCTGGCTGCTCGTTCACGAGCACCCAAACCCGCAGCGCCTCAGTTGAATCCAGGTCCGCGGCGGTCAGCACCTGCGCAGTGAGCTCCTTGACCAAACCGGCTTTCCGCCGTTCCGACAGCGCCCCTTCGGGGACCGTGACATCGACGCGGAACCGCGGTGCGTCGTCACCGAGAGCGCCGAAGGCTCCGACGGCGGTCTCCTCGATACGTGACCACGCCTGCGCTCGGAAGAACGCCGTGTCGGGTGCGCCTTCCCAGCGGAGCAGCGTGGCGGCGAGTGTCCGTCTGAGCGTTGCGCGGGCATCGGGCCCGAGCACGCCCGCGGGCATTGTCAATTGGACCATCGGCATGGTGACCTCCGTTATAACGACTGTCATAGATTCCGTGACGCTAGATTAGAACAGTCGTCATAGCAAGGATGGGGGCGGGCATGACCCGGGAACCGGATGAATCGTCGCGAATGCGCATGGTCGCCGGCGCGGCTGACATGATTCGTCGTCGCGGGCTGAACGCCACGAGCGTGCGGCATCTCGCCCAGCATGCGAACGCGCCGCTCGGATCCGTCTACCACTACTTCCCGGGCGGCAAGGACCAACTCGCCACCGAAGCGGTGCGCTGGGCCGACGACCTCACGGTTACGGGTCTGCGCGAGGCTATGCGCGCGGGGCCAGTGCAAGGCCTGCGAGTTTTCACAGATATGTGGCGGAAGATCGTTCTGGACAGCGACTTTCGTGCCGGATGCCCGGTGCTTGCGGTGGCGGTCGAGGACTACCCCGACGATGACCGCGCCCAGCCCCGCGACGCCGCGGCCGCCGCATTCGCCAATTGGACCTCGCTACTCGCCGACGCGTTGCGCGAGCACGGCGCGCCTGACGGCGATGCCGTCGAAACCGCCACGCTCATCGTCGCGGCGATCGAGGGCACTGTGGCGATGTGCCGGGCTCAGCGGAGCATTGAACCGCTGGACCGGGTGGCTGATCAGCTCAAAAAACACATCGCACACGTCACCGCGAGGTGAACGGCGTCAGACCGCTTGCCCCTCAACCAAACTGAACGGTGATGCCGTCGGCACCACGCGGGTCAGCCGGAACCCGGCCTGCTCGTAGAGCTTGCGGTAATCGGCCTCGGTACGCTCGCGGGCCGCGATGCCGATCAGCATTTCCATGTCGGTCCACTTGCCGATGAATTCGCGGTCGTGGTCGGGGATGACGCCCTCGATGAGCAACAGTGTGGTTCCCGGTGCTGCGGCGGCGCGCACGTTGCGCAAGATCGTCAGCGCCTGTTCGTCGGGCCAGTCGTGAATGATGTTTTTCAAGATGTAGGCGTCGGCCCCCTCGGGTACGCGTTCGAAGAACGACCCGGGCAGCACTTGCACCCGCTCCGCGGTGCCGTACCTGCCGAGCAACTCCGGGGCGCCTTCGACGACCTGGGGCAGGTCGTAGAGCAGACCCCTGGCCGACGGCGTCGCTTCCAGGATGGCCGACAGCAGCCGACCGTGCCCGCCGCCGACATCGGCGATCGTGGCGAAACGGCTGAAATCGTAGGCCGCGACCACCGGGGCGATCGCCAATTCCGAGATGCTCGTCATCGCGTCGTTGAAGATCGCGGCGAGTTCGGGCTCGGAACCGATGTAGTCGAAGGCCTCTTTGCCGCGCAGCTTGGGGATGACGGCTTCGCCCGTGCGTACAGCGTCGCCGAGGTGGCTCCAGTGCTCGCGATGCTGCGGCGAGCCCACGAATCTGGCCATCGCCGCGATCGACACCGGAGCGTCCTTGCGCAGGCTGTCGGCGAGTGTGTTGAGCGCATAGCGTCCGTCGCGCGTCCGGCGGAACACCCCCTCGCTGACCAGTGCCCGCATGAGCCGGTCCAGCGCATCGGCGTCGGCGCCGACCCGGCGGGCCAGCTCGTCCGGGCGCAGCGGACCGCCGGCCAGCGCGTCGGCGACTCCGAGCTCCGCGGCGACGGTGATGCCCTGTGCGACCCAGGCGGACAGGATCAACTCGAGCATCACGGCGGGCGGCGGGGCCGTGCGCTGATAGAGCCTGCGCAGGTGATGGCGGACGCGTTCGGTGGCGCGGACCAGCCCGACGGGAGGCACCTTGGCGGTAGTCACCGGATGAATGTAGGGCAGCGCGGGTGTCTTGGCGGCCGGACGGAAAAGTTGCCAGGGGTGGCGTTCAACGCCTTAATGAAAATGATTATCATTAACGCGTGCTGATGCCTTTTGTGCCCACCTGCGCCGCCGAGGCGCCCACCCGATCCGGCGCGCTGGTATGGTCCGGTCGAGCCAGTCGTACCCAGCCCGATTGGGTCAGGGAATCCGGTGCGAATCCGGAACTGACGCGCAGCGGTATGGAGGACAGGCGGAGCAACGGCCACTGGCCCCTCGACGGGGCTGGGAAGGCGCTCCGCCTGGATGATTCCGAGTCCGAAGACCTGCTGGCTCGGGCCTCGTCGCCGGGTTGCGGCGCGAGGTCCGCCCATCGGACGGACTCCGCGATCGGGTCCCGGATCGAAAGGTCTCGTCGTGTCTGAGCGCACGCGCACCATTTCCGTTCTCCTACTTGCCATGTCGCTGCTGGCCGGGTGCGGCTCATCGGCGGGCAAGACCACCACCTCGTCCGGCGGCGACACCGCTGGCTATCCCGTTGCCGTGGAGAACTGCGGCCGAACGGTGACGGTGAAAGCTCCGCCGCAACGAGCGGTCTCGATCAATCAGCCGGCCACCGAGCTGTTGTTGACGCTCGGACTGGCCGATCGCATGGTCGGCAGCGCATCGTGGAGCGACGAGGTCCGCCCCGAGCTTGCCGCCGAGAACGCCAAAGTGCCGGTGCTGAGTCGCGATTTCCCGTCGTTCGAACGTGTTCTGAAGGAGAAGCCCGACTTCGTGTACGCGACGTTCGACTGGTCGTTCACCCACGAGGGAGTGGCCCCGCGGGACCGCTTCGAGAGTCTCGGCGTGCCCACCTATCAATCGTCGAGCGAATGCGGTGGGCAGGACGCCGCCCAGCAGCGGCCGCTCACGCTCGATGACATGTACGCGGAGATTGCCGATGTGGCAAAGATATTCGGCGTCCAGGATCGGGCCGATCAGCTGATCTCGTCGCTGCGTGCCCGGAAGGCCACCGCGGCCGACGGGCTCAAGGCCGACGGCGTCACGGTGATGTGGTGGTACGCGGGCACCAAGACTCCCTACATCGCGGGCTGTTGCGGTGCGCCGGGCATCATCACCACCGAACTCGGAGCACGGAATGCATTCGCCGACAACCGCCAACTGTGGCCCGAGATCTCGTGGGAGGCCATCCTCGAACGCGATCCCGACGTACTCATCCTCGCCGACCTGACCCGCGGTGACGACGGCGACAGCGCGGCCGCCAAGATCCGGTTCCTGGAAACCGATCCGGCCGCCAAGCGGTTGACCGCGGTGCGGGAACGCCGGTGGATCGTGTTGCCGGGCACTGCGATGGACCCGTCGCTGCGCAATGTCGATGCGATCGAGACTGTCGCGGCCGGGCTGCGCACGCTCGGGGTGGTCGGCAAATGAGCGGCGCCGAATCCGCGGCCGCGCTTCTGGCATCGTGGGACGAGCAGCAGGCCGCCTATATCGCCGACCGCGAGGGCAGGTTCCGCATCATGGTGGAGTTGTTGGAACTCGCGTGCGGCGACAGCCCGGTCGTCGTCGACTTGGCTTGCGGGCCAGGGTCATTGACCAGGCGAGTGCTCGATGCGCTGCTGAACGCCAGGGTCGTCGCCGTCGACCACGACCCGCTGCTGCTCGACATCGCGGCCCGGGCGTTGCGGCCGGTCTACGGGGACCGGGTGACGGTCCTCGACGCCGATCTCGCTGACGAGAACTGGCCGGCTCTCGTCGCCGGGGCGCTCGGCGGCAGTGCGCCCGATGCCTTCGTGTCGACGACGGCGCTGCACTGGCTCATGCCCGATACCCTGCTACGCGTCTATTCGGACGCCGCGGCGTTGCTCGGCACCGGCGGAATCCTGCTCAACGGCGACCATTTCCGCTTCGACCGCCGATCACCGGCGCTCGGTCGCTTCTCCGCCGCACATGACGAAGCGACTCAGCAGCGCGCACACCGCTCCGGCGCACTGAGCTGGGACCGGTGGTGGCAGGCGGCACGGACCCAGCCGGGCGCCGCCGCGCTCGCGGCGGTTCGCGACGAGCGGTTCGCCGAGCGTCCCGACCCGCCGTCTACCGCCGTCGACTTCCACCTGTCGGCGCTCGCCCAAGCCGGTTTCGCCGAGGTGGGCACGGTGTGGCAACTGCTCGACGACTATGTCGTGCTCGGCGTGAAGTGAGCGCCAAACCGGCGTTGCGCAACCCGGGGATGCTGTTGCTCGTACCGATCGCTGTCGGCGGTCTGCTGCTCTCGATCATGGCCGCAATCCTCATCGGACCCGCCGAACTCGGTGTGCGCGACGTTTACGCCGTTATTGCACAACACCTTTGGAACCACGCCGCCGACGTGGCGCCGATCGACGACGGCATCGTCTGGGAGCTGCGGCTGCCACGCGCATTGCTGGCCTCGATATGCGGTGCCGGCCTGGCGATCTGCGGCGCGGTTCTGCAGTCGATGATGCGCAACCCGCTCGCCGACCCCTTCATGCTCGGCATCTCATCCGGCGCCTCGACCGGAGCGGTGCTGGTGGTGATCACCGGCATCGGCGGTGCGCTCAGCCTGTCTGCCGGGGCATTCGCCGGGGCGCTGACGGCGTTCGTCCTCGTGCTGATCCTCGCAGCCGCCGCGGGTGGCGGACAGGATCGGGTCGTGCTGGCCGGAGTCGCAGGCACTCAACTCTTTTCGGCGATCACCTCGTTCATCGTGTTCTCCTCCGCCGACGCCCAGCAGACCAGAGGTGTGTTGTTCTGGCTGCTCGGCTCGCTCGGCGGGGCCAACTGGGATCAGGTGGCGCTGTGCGGTGCGGTGTGCGCGCTGGGCCTCGTCATCTGCTGGACGCAGTCGGATGCCTTGGACGCGTTCGCATTCGGGCACGACGCGGCAGCCTCGCTCGGGGTGGCGGTCATGCGGGTGCGGGTTCTGCTCCTGGTAACGACGGCGCTGCTGACCGCGGTCCTGGTCAGCGCGGCGGGCGCGATCGGGTTCGTCGGGCTCGTATTGCCACATGCGGCGCGGATCATCGTCGGTCCGGCGCATCGCCGGCTGCTCGTGGTCACGGCGCTGGCCGGTGCGATCTTTCTGGTCTGGGTCGACACCGCGGCACGCACCGTGTTCGCCCCGCAGGAACTGCCGGTCGGTGTGGTGACCGCGTTGGTCGGCGTGCCGATCTTCGTGCTGATCCTCGCGCGCAGGAAGCGACCCCGATGAGTGTCGAGCAGCAGGCGGGCCCGATCGTGGCCGACGCCGTCAGCTGGTCGGCCGGCGGGCGGCTCGTCATCGGCGGAGTGTCGCTCGTGCTGCGAGAGGGGGAGACGCTCGGCCTGCTCGGGCCGAACGGCTCGGGCAAATCGTCGTTGCTGCGCCTCCTTGCCGGGCTGCGGCGGCCCAGCGGCGGCGCGGTGCTTCTCGACGGCCGGTCGCTTGCCGGTCACCGCCGCCGCACGGTCGCGCAACGCATCGCCGTCGTCGAACAGCAGGTCAGCACCGACATCAACCTGACCGTCGAGCAGATCGTGCGGCTGGGCCGGATCCCGCACCGCGGCGTGTGGTCCGGCGACGCCGCAGCCGACGATGCCGCAGTCGAGCGTGCGCTTGCCCACACCGGCACGGTGCATATGCGCAACCGTGACTGGCGCACCTTGTCGGGCGGGGAACAACAGCGCGTGCAGATCGCGCGGGCGCTCGCCCAGGAACCGCGCGAGCTGTTGCTCGACGAACCCACCAATCACCTGGACATCCGCCACCAGTTCGAGCTGCTCGCGCTGATCCGTGACCTGCCGGTGACCGCGGTCGTCACCCTTCACGACCTGACCCTGGCCGCATTGTTCTGCGATCGGCTCGTCGTGCTCGCCGAAGGTCGCGTCGCTGCGGCGGGAGTACCCGCCGAGGTGCTGACGCCTGCGCTGATCTCGGCCGTTTACGGGGTGGACGCGCGTGTCATCGCCGATGGTGCGGGTGCCGGCCGGCCGTCGGTTCACCTCTTGCCGCCGCAGCCGTGAGGTGGCCGCCTGGCAAATCCGGTGTCTTCGGCGCCGCCTAAAGTAGGACGGATGAAGACGAGTCTGATCCAGCCGGTGGGTTCCGGCGGGGTGCTGTGGTTGCATGCAGCACGCTGACGTGGGTCGGCCGTCGTTGGAGCGGCTCTACGAGCTGAACCGGACCGTCGCGGACTCGAGGTCCATCCGCCTGCTCGTGACCAACAACCTGGCCGGCTACCTGACATTGATGGAGCGCCATCTCGATCGGGGTGCCAAGCTCACCGAGACCGAGCTCGTGGTTCGGCTGGAGCGTGACCTGGCCGCAATGGGATCCGACAACGAACAATCGGGCCTGCAGCTGATCAAGTACTGGGCCAGTCAGGGGTGGTTGCACCGGATCACCGAGCAGGCCGGCGACGGTGAACGCAACGTCTGCTACCTGACCTACGAGGCCCGGGCGGTGCTGGACTTCGCCCGCCGGATGCGACGTGAGGACACCATCGCGACCGGTGGTTCGATCGCCGGCGTAGCGGCGGGGTTGCGGCGCGTCGCGGGCCAGGTCAGCAACGATCCCGAGCGGATCCGGGCCGACATCGAGCAGGAGATCGAGAAGCTGCAGGCCGAACTCGATGCGCTCGACGAGGGCAGGCGGCCCGAACCCAACCCGCTCGACGTCGAGGACGAGGCACGTGCGATCGCTCTGCAGATGGAGCAGATCATCTCCGACATCGGGCAGTACGGCAGCATGCTGAACCGCATCACCACGCGGTTGCTCGATTCGTCGGCAGACACCGATCTCGGCTACCGGGAGCGTCAGCGTCAGCTGTTCGACGACTACGAGTCGCTGTTCGCGTCGCGCGAGAGCGCGTCGTACACCGCGTTCACACGCATGGTCCAGGATCCCGAACAGCGGGCCGGGCTCGTCGCCGACATCGAGATGGTGACCAGTCAGCTGCCCCATCTCGACCCGGGTCTGCGAGAGGTGATGACCGGGTTCTTCACACTCGTGTCGGCGCAGACCGCGGAGGTCGGCCGCACCCGGCAGCGGTGTGCGCGGCGCATCAAGCGCTTCGTGGCATCGGGGACGCTCGAGGAGAGCCGCGGCGTCACGCGTCAGCTCAACGATGCGCTGGCCAGCGCTCACGAGCTGCTCAAGGTCTCACTGGCGGACAGCCGCGTCGGTCTTGAGGTACCGCTGGCACGTGCCGACTTCAACTCGATCGGTGCGGTGGCGTTCAAGATTCGCGACGCGGTTCCACCGACACCGGCCGAACCCTCGGACGGCGAGGTGAACCTGTCGGCGTTCGCGGCGTTGGCCGCCCAGGTCGACGCCACCGAGCTCGCCGACCTCGTCAACGCCGCCGTCGAGCGTGGACCGCTGCCGCTGCCCGCGGCCATCGGCATGCTCGACTCCGCCTACCTCGGCCACGTGATCGTGCTGTGGTCCTGGGCCCTCAAACAGCCGCACGACGACGGCATCGAAACGGTACGGGTGCGGTTCCAGTCGCTTGAGGGGGCTGACCGTGAAATTGAAGTCCCCGCACTGGTCTTCACCGAACCGATCCCTATTGTCAGCGAGAGTTTGTTATGAGTGACACGTCCATTGACTTCGATGCGCTGCCCAGCATCGACGCGGTCGAACGGTCGGCACCGGAGCGGCGCGCGCCGCGTTTCGACGGCGACGCCAGTGAACTGCCCGACCGCGCGTGCTGGGCGCTGCAGCACCTGCTGTCGCGCCGCTACATCCGCAAGGACAACCACGCCGAACTGTGGTCGTGGGTGACCCGGTACCGCACCGAACTGACGGTGCGGCTCTCCGAGCTGGATCTGCGCCTGTGCATCGCCGACGACCACGACATCGCCTACGTCGAGCAGGCGGAGTATGAATCTCAGTGGCGCCGTAAGCTTTTGCGCCGCGAAACGCTGAACACCTACGACTCGATCCTGGCGCTGCACCTGGCCAAACTGATGCGGGCGGCGGCGCGCGACGAGGATGTCCTGATCAGCCGTGAGGAGATCCACGAGCTCTTCGCCGGGGTGAACAACGACACCGACCGCGATGCCGCATCGTTCGACAAGCGCATCGACAACGCGATCGAGCGGTTGACCGACATCGAGATCCTCGTCCGCAATCGCGAAGACGAGGGCAGTTTCACGGTCAGCCCGGTGATCAACGCGATCATGACCGCCTCAGTGATCACCGAACTCGCCCAGCAGTTCGACCAGCTCAAACGAGCGGCCGGGCGAGGTGCCGACGACGCCGACGCCGATGCAGTCGAGGATGAGGTGGACGCCCATGGCCGCTGAACCGACCAATCAGTTCTATCTGTCGCGCCTTCAAGTCATCAACTGGGGCGTCTTCGACGGTTACCACTCGATCCCGTTCAGCCCGCAGGGCACGCTCATCACCGGATCGTCCGGCAGTGGCAAATCATCACTGCTGGATGCCATTTCGCTGGCTTTCCTGCCATCTCACCGACGGAACTTCAACGCGTCGGGTGACACCACCGCCGCGGGTTCGGGCACCGGGAAACGCACGGTCGACAAGTATGTGCGCGGCGCATGGGGTGAGCGCCGCGACGGCACGAGCCGCCAGATCATGTATCTGCGCGGCACCGGGCCGGCCTGGTCGGCGGTCGCGGTCACGTATTCCGATCACACCGGGCGCGCCGTCACCGGCCTGGTTCTGAAATGGCTTGCTGCCGAGAAGGTTTCCGATCCGGGCAGTCGCTACTATCTCATCGACGCCGACCGCGACATCTTCGGCCTGTGTAACCGCTGGGCCGCCAACGGTTACGACGCGGCGGTGTTCCGCGACGACGGCTGGTCCGGCGGCAGAAGCGAAAGTCAGTATCTCGCGCAGCTGTACTCCATCATCGGTATCCGGGCCTCGGAAGCCGCTCAACAGCTGCTCGGCAAGGCGAAATCGCTGAAAAGCGTTGGCGGGCTCGAACAGTTCGTTCGTGAATTCATGCTCGACGAGCCCGCGAGCCTCAGCGGGGTCGAGGAGGCGCTCGAGCAGATCAACCCGCTCGTCGAGGCACGCGGTCTGCTCGACGTCGCGCGCCGTAAACGCAACACGCTCGGCAATATCGAGGCCGTACAGGCGCGCTATGCCGACGAGGCGGCCAAGTTCGGCGTCATCGACACCGTCGACAACGCGATGGTGCGTGACTACGTCGACCATCTGCGGCTCCAGCAGGCCGGTCCCGAGATCGACAACCTCGACGACCAGATCACCCAACTCGGCGCGCAGCGCGACGAATTCGGCGCACAGCAACGACAGCTCAAGAACGAGCACAACTCGCTGATGGCGCAGATCAACACCGTCACCGTGGACCTGGTGCCGTTGCAGCAACGGCTCAGCGAAGCGGAGCGCGTGAGCGAAGAGGTCGCCAGGCGGCGCAGCGGCTATGAGGACAAGATCGTCGCACTGGGGTTCACCGCACCCGACACTGCCGAGGACTTCTGGTCGTTGCGCGAATCCCTCATGGAGGAAGCGGACCGTCTGCACCGCGAACTGTCCACCGGTAACACGGCTTACGTCGAAGCGTCCGCGAAAGAAGTACGGGCCCGTGAGGCACGCGAGGCCGTCGAGGCCGAACTGGAGCGGGTCCAGCGCCTGGGGTCGCCGCTGCCGCGCACCGAGTACGAGATGCGGGCCCGGATCGCCCGTGCGCTCGATGTCGCCGAGCGGGATCTGGTGTATGTCGCCGAGTTGATGGAGCTCAAACCCGACGAGGCCCGCTGGCGTCTCGCGGTCGAAAAGGTGCTGCGGGGGGCCGGGTTACGGCTGCTGGTGCCCGACGAGCACTGGGATGCCGCGCTGCGCTTCGTCAACGAGAACGACATGCGGGGCCGGATTCAGCTCCAGCATGTCAAGCACGGGGCGCAACTGCGTGAGCCGGCGCCCGAGACGCTCGCGACCAAGGTTCGGGTCGCCGACCCGACCCATGACAGCGCCGTCGAAGCACTCAACGTCATCGCGTCCGTCGGCGACTACGCGTGCGTGGACCGCCCGGAGGAGTTCGCCGAGCATCCCCGGGCCGTCACCGATCAGGGCCTGCGCAAGGACAGTGGACGGCTCTCGATCAAGGACGACCGGTCCAAGCTGCGGCCGTCGGACTACATCTTCCTCGGTGACTCCGAGGCCAAAGTGCATGCTCTGCAACATGATCTGGCCAACGCGCACGACGCCTACAGTACGGCGCGCAGCGCGCGGGAACGGCTCGACGAACACCGCGCGAGACTGCAGGCGCGCGAGCGGGCGTGCCGGGCCCTGTGCGACCAGTACATGCAGTGGAGTGACATCGACACCGACTCGGTCGACGAACTGCTCGAGCGTCTGCAGGACGAGCATGATCTCCTCGTCACGGAGAACCCCGACGTCGAGCGGCTCCAACAACGCGCCGACGACTGCTGGGAACGTGTCGAGAAGGTGATTCAGCAGATCGGGTCGCTCAACGAGCGCGAGACCAACCTCGATCGTCGGCGTACCGCGCTGCTGGAGCTCGTCGAACGCCTCGACCCCGGCGGGGTTCCCCAACATGCCCGCGACACGCTCGACAGCTACGCGGCCGACATCGCGCTGCCACTGGAACTGCTGGAGTCCGATCCGTTCCGCAACGAGCTGATCAGGGTGATCGGCCGCGAACGCGACCGGCTGCGTGGTGACCGCAACCGCTCGCACGACGAGCTCGCGGGAATCATGGCCGCGTACGACAGTTCGTTCCCCGATGCGATCCCCAACGACAGCGACGATTTCGACGAACGCGTCCACGACTATGTGGCACTGTGCCGGCGCATCGACGAGCGCGAACTGCCCGACGCCTACGAGCGCATGCAGCGGCTGATCACCGAACAGGCTCCCGGCGCGATCCTGAACCTGCACATGATCGCCGACAACGAGGCCCGGCGGATCACCGAGCAGATCGCCCGCGTCAACACCGGGCTCGGTGCGGTCGAGTTCAACCGCGGCACCAGGCTCACGCTGCACGCAGGCACGCGCCACCTCGCGGCCGTCGATGAACTCAACGAGAAGGCCCAGCGCATCGCGGCCCGGGTGTCACTCGTGAGCTTCGGCGACGAGACGGCGATGTTCGAGCAGTACACCGACATCCTGCAGTTGCGAAAGCTGTTGGCCGGCAACACGCCTGAGGATCGGCAGTGGACCCGTGACGCGCTCGACGTGCGCAACCGGTTCGTGCTGTACTGCGAGGAGCGTGACGCCGAAACCGGTGAGGTCATCCGGACCTACAGCAACTCCGGCGACAACTCCGGCGGTGAGCAGGAGAAGCTCATGGCGTTCTGTCTGGCCGGGGCGCTGAGCTTCAACCTGGCCAGCCCGGACAGCAATGACACGCGGCCGATGTTCGCGCAGCTGATGCTCGACGAGGCGTTCTCGAAGTCCGACCCGCAGTTCGCGCAGCAGGCGCTGTCGGCGTTCCGCAAGTTCGGCTTCCAGCTCGTGATCGTGGCGACGGTGCAGAACACCACGACCATCCAGCCCTACATCGAAAGCGTCGTCATGGTGTCCAAGGCCGACGCCGCGGTGCCCAACGCCCGTCCGGTCGCATCGGTCACCGCCGCGTCGATCTCCGAATTCACCGATCTACGACGGAATTCGGGGGATGTGGTCCCGGCGTCCTAGCGGGTGCCGCCGGCGTGTCCGGTCGGGCGACGGGTTCAGTCGGTAATCGTCCCGCTCCACGCGGCGGGGCAGAGGACCCATACGACCTCTGCGGGCTGGTCGGATGGGTTGCGCCACGTGTAGGGTTCGCGGCCGGGCATCGTCAGGGTGTCACCTTCGTTGAGCACGAAAGTCTCAGTGGGAAGCCGTATCTCCATCACCCCGGACAGCACGTGTGTGACTTCGACATCGCAGTTGACCGTGAACATCTCGTCGCCGCCGGTCGACCCGGGTTCCAGCGTCGAGCGCAGCACCTGGACCTTGGCTTGGGCGCGTGGCGTGAGCAGCCGCTCGAAGGCTCCTCTGCCGCCCATGTGGACCGCCGGGGCCGAGGCGAGCGGAACGACCCCGGTGTCTGAATCCTTGAACAGTGAACCCACATCGAGCGAAAGCACCTGACACAGGCTGACGAGAGTTGCGACGCTGGGCGAGGTCTCGTCCCGCTCGACGCGGGACAGGAATCCTCCGCTCAACCCGCATGCGACCGCGACCTGTTCGATGGTCATTCCTTGTGACTTACGCGCGGCGCGCAGCCTGGCGCCGATTCGCACCGGATCGCCTGAGGCCGACGGATGTACTGGTCTCAACCGTTACCTCCCCACACCGGTGTACGCCGCGTCCACACGATCATCGACCGTAAAGGCGCGATACCGGAAATTAACGCACCGCGTCTTGACCACCTCACACCTCGACATTACTGTGATGCAAACTTTCATGCCTATAAGGCATGAAGAACTCAAACCTTGCTTGGCCGACAGAGGAATGCGATGAGTCAACCGCTGGACAATCGTCTCGCCCGCAACGCCCTGAACCTGCCCGATCTGGTGTTCACGGTGCTCGCCACGCTGGCCCCGCTCACGCTCGTTATGGCGGTGGCGCCGCTGCATTTCCTCAAGGGCGGCCCGGCTGTGCCGGGTGGATACCTCGTCGCGGCGGCTGTGATGGCATTGTTCGCGGTCGGCTTCTGCACGATGACCCGGTACGTCCGCAACACCGGTGCGTTCTACGCGATCATCACCAAAGGACTGGGCCCGATCGCGGGCGCAGCTGCCGCGATGCTCGCGGTGGTGGCCTACAACGCGCTGCAGGTGTCGACGTATGGCGCGATCGGCTATTACGCAGGCAGCACCGCCGCACGATTCCTCGGCATCTCCTGTCCGTGGTGGGTGTTCGCCGGCGCTGCGCTGGTCGCGGTCGGCTACCTCGGGTATCGGGGAATCACCACCAGCGCCAAAGTCCTGGCCGCTGTTCTCATCGCCGAGATCGCTGTTCTGATCATCATGGCGGTCGCGGTGCTCGCCACCGGCGGGTCGGAGGGCTTCAGCGCTCGCCCGTTTGAGCCGTCGACGGTTTTGTCAGTTCACAACAGCGCGATGTTCGCGCTCATCTTCGGAGCCTTCATGGGTTTCGAGTGCACCGCGATCTACGCCGAAGAGGTCAAGGGTGGCGCGTCGACCGTGCGGCGGGCCACGTATCTGGCGGTCGGTTTCATCGGCATCTTCTATGCGGTCATCACCTATGCGATCGTCACCGCATACGGCGCCGATCACATCGCCGAGGCCGCTGCGGCCGACCCTGCAGAATTGGCGCTCAACGTTGTCGCCGACTACACATCGCCCATCCTTCTCGACATCACCGAGGTGCTGCTGTTGCTCAGCGCCTTCGCCGCGTTGTTGGCGCTTCACAACGCGTCGAACCGATACGCCTTCGCGCTTGGCCGGGAGGGCTTGCTACCCAGGGCTTTCGGAAGTACCCATCACCGCACACACGCACCTCTCGTGGCTGGTGTCGCGCAGTCGGTGCTCGCGGCGGTCGTCTTGGCGTTGTTCGTCATCTTCGGTCTCGACCCCTATCTGGGCCTGTTGTTGTGGGGTAGTGCCCTCGGATTCCTCGGCATCATTGTGCTGTGGGCGTTCTGCTCCCTAGCCGTCATGGTCTACCTGCGTCGTCACGCGCCTGAGGCGGGATTGTGGCGCACCACGGTGGCTCCGGTGCTGTCGTTCGCAGTGCTCGCCGTTGTGGTGGTGCTCGTGTTCGCGAACTTCGATTTCCTCACTGCGGGTGGGCCGGTCGTGAACACCGTCCTCATCGTCGCGGCCGGCCTGGCGATCGTGGGTGGTGCGGCACGCGCCGGCTATCTCCGTAGAACCAATCCTGAGGCATACCTGGCCTTGGGCCGTACCGAAGCAGGGGTGGGCCAGTGACCGATCAGCTGCGCGGATACACGCCGCTCGATCTTCACCGTTGGTACAACTGCGACGTCTCGATATTCGATGATCCCGACAATGCCACGCTCGATGAAAAAGAGTTGTACGGCTTGCCATTCCACTTCGGCGACAGGCAGCGAACAGCGTTGCTCGTCGGACCCGGAGGTGCCGCGGACGCAGTGACCGTTCCCGTAGGCGCCGTCGCCCGGTGGCTGATATTCGCCCATGCTCTCTATGAGACCGACTTGTTCGACGGTGCGCCGGTAGGTGCGCCATGTGGTGCCTACGCATTGCTGTACGCCGACGGCACCAGTGCCGAACACACGCTCAGGCAACGTTTCGAGATCGGGCCGTCTCCACGGCTGTGGGAAGGTCGTCCTCTTCCGTTGGATTGGGGCCAAACTCCATTCCTCGCGCACAATGGTGCCGAACACGAACTGATGGACCGTGTCTGCGGCCGATACGACGAAGCAGGCGCGCGCCTGGTCGACATCGAGGACGCTCAGTCGAGGGTGCCCTACGTCCTGCCCTACCGGTATTACCTGTGGGCCTATCGCAATCCTTTTCCGGACAAGCAGATCGCCGAAGTTCGGATCAGCGCGCGTGACCGTTCGCTGCTCGTCGGCGCGATCACGATCAGCGACCTCGTCGAAGAGCCGTTCACCCGCGACGTGTCGCGCGAAGTGGTGATCACGGTGCCTGACGGTGAGATCGACGAACACCTCGCCCTAGCCGTGGACCGCGGAACCGCGACATACGTGTATCGGACGGTAGGGGAGGGCGAGGAGTCTGAACTGCCGGCGTGGGGGAAGCCGCGCATTCCAACTCGAACCGGGTATGCGAGAGTATCGGCCTCGCCGTCGGCCACGCTGCGACTCACACGTGGTTCCGAGGAGTTGGGTCAGTGCGGTTGGCAGGATCTGGCCGAGGATGCGCCGCTCGTCCTGCCGAGCGGCGCCACCCTTACGTTGGCCCCCGCCGCGAAGGCGTGGGTGCGAATCACGGTCCGTGACAGCGAGACGGGTGAGCCGCTGGCCGCTCGCCTGCATTTTCACACCGATGACGGAATTCCGTTCGCCCCGTACGGACATCACGCCCACATCAACTCCGACGGCGGCACGTGGAATCTCGACATCGGAGGCGACGTGCGCCTCGGCGCCCACACCTACGCGTTCGTCGATGGTGAATGCGAGGGTTGGCTGCCGGTCGGCGATCTCACGGTCGAGGTCTCGCACGGTTTTCACTACCGGCCGGTGCGGGAGGTGGTCCGGATCGAGCCCGGACAACGCCATGTCGAGTTCGCGCTGACACGGCTGTTCGATCCGCGCCGGCGCGGATACTTCAGTGGCGACACCCACGTCCACTTTGTATCCACTCGAGGTGCCGATCTCGAGGCACGTGCCGAAGACGTCGACGTGGTGAATCTGCTGATGAGCCAGTGGGGCCACCTCTACACCAACACTGAGGAGTTCACGGGCCGTCCCGAGGTGTCGCACGACGGGCACACTGTGGTGTTCGCCGGGCAGGAGAACCGTACCAATATGCTGGGCCATATCAATCTGCTCGGACTTCGTCGGCCGATCATGCCATGGTGCACCGGCGGTTCCGAGGAGGCAGATCTCGGTGGCGGGCTTGAGACCACGCTGTCTCACTGGGCCGATGAATGTCGCGCGCAAGGTGGCACCGTCGTCCTCGCGCACTTCCCGGTGCCCAACGGCGAGACCGCAGCGCTGATCGCCACCGGGCGCATCGACGCCGTGGAGACAATCGCCTACGACGACTACAACATCAACGAGTACTACCGCTATCTCAACGCCGGTTACCGACTGCCCCTTGCCGCAGGTACCGACAAGATGACTGCCGAGGTCCCGATCGGCCTGATGCGCACCTATGCACGAGTCGCGGACGGTGCTCAATTCGACTATTGGTCATGGTGTGCCGCGGTGCGCGAAGGCGATACATTCGCCAGCAGCGGTCCCTTGCTTCACCTGACGGTCGACGGCCGGCGGCCGGGAAGCGAGGTTCAGGTAGCCGCCGAAGGCAGGGTCGGCGTCCACGTGGAACTGTCGTCGATCTTTCCCGTCGGGTCGATCGAGATCATCGTCAACGGTGTCGTCGCCGACCGTATCGACTTGTCCGGCGGGGGATTCGAGAGGGAACACCGCACCGAGGTGGACGTGCCCGGTGACTCGTGGATCGCCGCCCGATGCTTCGGACTCGGCCCGGAGATATTGCGGCACAACGACACCTGGCAAAGACCAGTGGTCGCGCACACCTCGCCGGTGTACGTATCTACCTCCGGTGGCTACAGCCGCTTCGACGGCGACGTCGTCGCATCGATGCTCGCCCTCGTCGACGGCGCGGCCGAATACATCGAGCACCGCGCCCGGCGGCACTGGCCGGCCGACGTGTGCCACCGACACGGGCGTGACGATCACCTGGCCTTTCTTCTCGAACCTCTCGATGAGGCCAGGCGTCGGCTCGAATACCGAATCAGCCAACAGCGCTGACATTCACCGCACGAAGTAGATGGGAGTAGACGTGTCGTTGACCGACATGACGGAAATCAGTGTGAAGCCGGCCTTTGCCTGGTCGCCGGCCGACTGGCCGTCAGAGCGGCCGTTCGTCAGTGGCGGTCCAGAAACCTGGTTGTACACCGACAAATTCAGCTATTACCCGACCGAAACCGTGGCATTTCACATCAACAGTTCGGCGCAGGCCTTCGAGCTTGAGATCGTCCGTGACGGTGCTAACCCTCGGACCGTCTACAGGGCGGCCGATCTGACCGCGAACAGCCAGAACACACCCGAGGACGCTTATGCTGTCGGCTGCGACTGGCCGGTCCGCCATACCTGGGTGATACCGGAGAACACCGCTTCGGGCTGTTATCTCGTCATCGTCCGCAATCGTCGTCCCGACGGCACCGTGTGGGAGCGCGAGCACTTCTTCGTCGTCAAATCCCCGGTATCGCAGCGCAAACGGATCGCGTTGGTGCTCACCACCAGTACGGTGCTCGCCTACAACGACTGGGGAGGAGCCAATCATTATCGGGGCCTCGGCAATGATCCGCGCAACGACGCAGGCAGTCCGGCGTCGTCAGTACGCCGTCCGATTGCGCGTGGCATGCTGCGCAAGCCTGCCGGCGCCCCGCGGGAGTACCACCCGTACGATCCGCCGATCGGCTGGATCCCACGCTACGACAGTTACGAATGGGCCCGTTTCAACGGCTACAGCCGACATCACGCTGACGCCGGATGGGCAACGTACGAAAGGCCATTCGTGGTCTGGGCCGAGCAGAACGGATATGACGTCGACTATCTGACCCAGTTCGATCTCCATGAGGAGCGGGACAGCCTGCGAGGCTACTCGTGCGTGGTGACCGTGGGTCACGACGAGTACTGGAGTTGGCGCATGCGCGATGCTGTCGACGACTTTGTCGACAGCGGAGGCGGTTTCGCCCGGTTGGGTGGCAATTATCAATGGCAGGTACGGCTCAGTGACGATATGGCCACCCAGTACTGCTATCGGCTGCCGGCTCTCGACCCGGAGGCCGTCGAAACACCCCACCTGGCGACCACGGTGTGGGAAGCGAAGTCGGTCGGCAGGCCCGGCGCGACGACGATCGGACTGAACGGCCTTGGCGGTATCTACAATCGCTACGGTGTCGCCACGCCGCGGTCGTCGGGCGGTTACACCGTGTATCGCCCGGAACACTGGAGCTTTGCCGGCACCGATCTCTATTACGGTGACCTGCTCGGCGGTTCACCCGCATTTCTCGCGGCCTTCGAAGTGGATTCGGTGGAGTACACATTTCGCCGCGGGTTGCCCTACCCGACCTTCGAAGACGGTGCGCCCAGCACGCTCGAAATTCTTGCGATGTGCCCGGCGGTACGAGGTGAGGAAGACCGCTTCGGTGGCCGTTACCCGCTGGGCGGGCCGGAGGCCGAGGTATACAACTACAACGCTGAACTCGGAGACGATTTGCCCGACTACGTCCATGAAGGCGAAATGCGCGGTGCGGGAATGATTGCCGCATTCACTCGCGGTGACGGGGAAGTGTTCAACGGCGGCAGCACCGAGTGGCCGCATGCTCTCAGCGTCGGCGATCCGCAGGTCGACCGGATCGTTCGCAATGTCCTGGATCGCTTCGCCGCAAAGGAACGCCGATGAACATCGACGCCGTCACGACCGTCGACACCGTCCATACGATTCGCGTCGTTCCCGATCCCGACAGTTATACGAGCGTCAGCTCCGAGTGGGCCGAAGAAGAGTTCAGGGCCTTCGAGTTGGACAACGGATCGCTCGGCGGTCTGTGGCGCGGACAACCGGGAAGTGTGTACTTCGAACGCTGGCCCTACACCGAGATGTGCGTCATCATCAACGGGCACATCGCGATTGAAGACAGTGACGGCGGACGCCGCGACTTCCGCACCGGCGACGCATTCGTGATTCCCGAGGGCTTCCGCGGAACATGGGTGACCGTCACACCTACGGAAAAGTACTTCGTCGGTGTGGCCACCGGATCATCGCTTACGTGAGGGCTTCCGCGAATCTTCACCGTGCCAACGTTCGCGCTGTTGCTCCAGCCCGTCGAGGATGAGGTCGAGCCCGACCTCGAATTCCTCGGCGTACGCGTAGCCCGGGTTCAGCCCGCGCTCGACGATCATCTCGGCGAGGTGCGGATACTCGTCGCTGGGCATCTGCTCCAGGATGGATCCGGCAACCTCCTCGAGCTCGGCGGATGATCGGAATGGCAGGCTGAGCTCCTGGAGCGTGAAGCCGTAGATATAGCTGTCGAGCACCGAGAATGCGTGTGCCGCACCGGCAATCGAGAATCCGCCCGACCGCAGGCAACCGATGGCCGCGTTGTGCTGGCGCAGCGTCGCGGGGCCCGGGTTCGCTCGTGAGTCCATCAGGCGGATTGCCCACGGGTGGCGGATCATTGCGTCACGCATCGATACCGCCCTCCCTCGCATCGCGGTCCGCCAGTCCACATCGGCGGACGGAAGCTCGATCTCGTCGAAGACCAAGTCGACCATGCCGTCGAGGATCAGGTCCTTGTTGCGGAAGTGGTGGTAGAGCGACATCGACTCGACGCCGAGCCGCTCGCCGAGCCTGCGCATGCTGGGTACGCCGGTGCCGGATTCATCGGCCAGTGCGACTGCTGTACGAAGCACCAGCTCCTTGCTGAGCGGCTGGCGGCGAGGCGCGGACGTGCCGGTTTCGTCGGTGGTCACTTGACAACCTTACGCAGCAAGGCTGTACCTTACGCCATAAGGCTGGTGCGGCGGCGAGTGGAAGAAGGGGTCGGGAGTATGAGTGGGACGGCGAAGCGGATCTGCGTCGTGGGCGCATCCGGGAAGCTCGGACGCTATATGGTGCAGCACGCACTGGACCGTGGATACGAAGTCGTGGGTGTCTGCCGGGAGCGCAGCGTGCCCAAGCTAGCCGATTTCGCGGACCGGATCACGGTGATCGCCGGCGCGACCGACGACCCCGCGGTCATCGCACGGGCGGTGAATGGATGCGACGCCGTGCTCACGGTCCTGGTGCCGTGGGGCGTGCGCGGATACGCCTCGGGCACCGCGCAGGCGGTGCTCGACCACGCGCGTCCCGGGGCCCGGCTGGTGTTCTCCTGCGGGTGGCACATCACGCGCGACGGGAAAGACCTCTACACCAGGAAGTTCAAGCTGTACGCGGCGGTGTTCGGCCGGCTGGCCAAGCTGGCCCGGGTGGTGGACGTCGATGACGAGGTCGAGGCGTGCCGGAGGATCTTCGCAAGTGACACCCGCTGGACGGTCGTACGCGGCAGTGACCTGGAGGAGGGCGAGAGTCAGGGCATGCCGGTGTGGAGCAGGCACGTTGGCGATCCGATTCTGGCGAGCAATCTCACCCGTCGCGTGGACTACGCATCCTTCATGGTCGAGGCGGTGGACAACGAGGCGCTCGTCCACGAGGCCCCGGCCATCGTCGGACGGCTGACCCCCTCTGCCCTGGCTCACACCGGTGACCCGGCATGAGCGTCGGATACGTGCTCGAACCGCCGACAACGCCCAAGGCGCTCGCGAGAATCGCCGGGTGCCTCTATCTGGCTGTCGCGATGCTCACGATCTTCGCGGGAGTGGTGAACACCAGCACCGTCGTGCCCGGAGATGCGGCGGCCACGACCGCGAACATCGGCGGGTCCGCCACATTGTTCCGAATCGGCTTCGTCAGTGAACTCTTGGGCGCCACAGCATTTCTCGCGACGGGTATGACTCTATATGTCCTGCTCAGGCACGTCAGCCGGCTCGCCGCTGCCGCGATGGTGACGATCGTGGCGGTCAGCGTCGCGATCCAAAGCCTGAGCCTGCTCAACCAGAAGGCCGCACTGATGATCGCCACCGGCCACTATGCATTCAGCCCAACGGTTTCCGATCAGCTCGCCCTGTTGTTCGCCGACCTCCAGCGTGAGGGGTACTTGATCGCCCAAACGTACTTCGGCCTGTGGCTGCTGCCGCTGGGCTATCTGGTGATGAAATCGGGCTACTTTCCCAAAGGGTTGGGTGTCCTGCTCATGGTCGGCTGCTTCGGCCACCTCACGGACGTGGTCATGCGCTCGCTCGCCCCGAGCCTCGGCGAAATCACTTCACTTCTCGCCCTCGGCATTGCGGCCGTCGCGGAACTTTCGTTCATCGCGTGGCTTCTGGTGAAGGGAGTCCGGGAGCCGCGACCTGAATAGGCGCTGAGTCTGCGCACAGATCGCGATTTCACGCAGAAACGCGATCTGTACGCAGTCTCGACGCTCAGAGCCCGCGCACCGTCGCGGAGAGGTGCGGGTAGCCCTTCGACAGATGCCGCAGGGTGAGGTCCCAGCCTTCGCCGTCACGCTCGACGTAGAGCCCCGCCCGTGCGGGCAGCACTACCGGCTTCGCGAACCGCACCGAGTACTTCACCGCATCGGGCATCTGGCCCTCGATGTTCGCGAGCACCGCTGCCGCACTGAACATTCCGTGTGCGATCACGGTCGGGAAGCCGAACAGTTTGGCGGCCACGGCATTGGTGTGAATCGGGTTGTGGTCGCCGCCGACCGATGCGTAGTGGCGAATCTGGCCGGGCGTGATGTGCAGCACCGCGTTGGGCGGCGGCAGCTTCGGCTGTTTCTGCGGTTCGGGTTTCGGCTCGTCGGACAGGCTCGTCCGCTGCTGGTGCAGAAACGTCGTGATCTGATGCCACGCCGTGTCGTTGCCGACCTTGATCTCCGTCACGATGTCGACCAGAAGGCCGCGACGGTGCTCACGCAGGTTCTCGGCGTGCACCGCAACGCTCACGGTGTCGGTCACCGCGATGGGCCGATACTGGGTGATGTGGTTTTCGATGTGCACCGAACCCATTGCGGCGAACGGGAAGTCGAATCCGGTCACCAGCGACATCACGGTCGGGAAGGTCAGCGCGAACGGATAGGTGAGCGGCAGCGTGTCGCCGAACCGCAGGCCCGTCACCTGGGCGTATGCCGCGACGTTGGCCGGATCGATCGTCAGGTCGTCGACCGTGACGGTGCGGTCGGGCAACGTTTCGCTGCGCGGGACGAACGGCAGCGCACCGGCCACCGCGCGGAGCATCGTCAGATCCACCTCAGGCTCCCAGCATGGCCTGGCCGCAGACGCGGATCGTGTTGCCGGTCACCGCATTCGACGCCGGGCTCGCGAAGTATGCGATGGTCTCGGCCACATCGACCGGCTGTCCACCCTGGAACAGCGAGTTGAGCCGGCGGCCGACCTCGCGGGTGGCGAGCGGGATGGCCTCGGTCATCTTGGTCTCGATGAATCCGGGTGCGACGGCGTTGATGGTGATGTTCTTCTCGGCGAGCACCGGTGCCAATGCTTCGGTGAGACCGATCATGCCGGCCTTGGTGGTGGCGTAGTTGGTCTGGCCGCGGTTGCCCGCGATACCTGCCATCGACGACAGGCCGATCACCCGGCCGCCTTCGCCGAGTGTTCCGTTGGCCACCAGGCCCTCGGTGAGCCGCTGCGGGGCAAGGAGATTGACGGCGATGACGGCGTCCCAACGGCCCTCGTCCATGTTGGCCAGCAGCTTGTCGCGCGTGATGCCTGCGTTGTTGACGAGCACGTCGACCTTGCCGCCGTGGTGCTCGGTCACATGAGCGGTGATCTTGTCGACCGCGTCGTCGGCGGTCACGTCGAGCGTCAGTGCCGTGCCGCCGACCTTGTGGGCGACCTTGTGGAGATCGTCGGACGCACCTTCGACATCGACGGCCACCACCGTGGCGCCGTCGCGTGCGAACACCTCGGCGATCGTCGCACCGATGCCGCGAGCCGCGCCCGTCACGACCGCGACCTTGCCGGCCAGCGGCTTGTCCCAGTCAGCCGGCGGTGTGGAGTCTTCGGCGCCGACGTGGAACACCTGCCCGTCGACGTAGGCCGACTTGGCCGACAGGATGAACCGCAGCGTCGACTCGAGGCCGGTGGCGGCGGGCTTGGCGTCGGCGGCCAGGTACACCAGCGCGGCTGTGGCGCCGCGGCGCAGCTCCTTGCCCAGCGAGCGGGTGAAGCCCTCCAGCGCGCGCTGGGCGATCTGCTCGTGCACGCTCGCGGTCTGATCCGGCGTGGTGCCGACGACGACCACCCGGGCGCATGAGCCGAGGTTGCGCAGCAGGGGAGTGAAGAACGTGTAGAGCTCCTTGAGTCCCGCGGCGTCGGTGATGCCGGTCGCGTCGAGCACGACGCCGCCGAACGAATCGGCCCAGCGGCCGCCGATGTTGTTCGACACCACGTCGTAGTCGTCGGCCAGCGCGGCACGCATGGGTTCGACCACGCGTCCGGATCCGCCGATCAGCAAGGAACCGGCCAGGGGCGGATCGCCGGGGCGGTAGCGGCGCAGCGTCTCGGGCTGCGGCACGCCGAGCTGTTTGGCCAGGAACGATCCCGGCCCGGAGGTGAGCACTTGGGAGAACAGGTCGGAAGCCACTTCAGCTGCCTTTCGCTTCGCAGTACTGCGTTGTCCATACCGAACTTACTCCAGAGTAAGAACAGTGGGTAATATGGCCCCGGACAACCCGACAGTGGGAGGCAAACACATGGCGAACAACACAACAAGGCGTCGCGTTGCCGTATTGGGTGGCAACCGGATTCCGTTCGCGCGGTCCGACGGCGCGTATGCCAATGCCTCCAACCAGGACATGTTCACCGCAGCGCTGGACGGCCTGATCGACCGCTTCGACCTGGCCGGGGAGCGGCTTGGCGCCGTCATCGGCGGCGCGGTGCTCAAGCACAGCCGGGACTTCAATCTCATACGCGAGTGCGTGCTGGGCAGCGCCTTGTCGCCCTATACGCCTGCCTACGACATTCAGCAGGCCTGCGGTACCGGCCTGCAGGCCGCGACGGCGGCCGCCAACGCCATCGCGCTCGGCCAGTACGAGGTCGCGGCGGCCGGCGGCGTGGACACCGCGTCGGATGCCCCGATCGCATTCGGTAACGATCTCCGGCGCGTGCTGCTCGGGCTGCGTCGGGCGAAGTCCAACGTCGACCGGCTCAAGCTGGTCGGCAAGCTGCCCGCGGCGCTCGGGGTGGAGATTCCGGTCAACAGCGAACCCCGCACCGGCATGTCGATGGGTGAGCACGCCGCCGTCACCGCCAAGAAGATGGGCATCAAGCGCGTCGACCAGGACGAACTCGCCGCGGCCAGCCACCGCAACATGGCCGCCGCCTACGACAACGGGTTCTTCGACGATCTGGTCACACCGTTCCTGGGCCTGTACCGCGACAACAACCTGCGCGCCGACTCGAACCCGGAAAAGCTCGCGAAGCTCAAGCCCGTGTTCGGGGTCAAGGCCGGTGACGCCACGATGACCGCGGGTAATTCCACCCCGCTGACCGACGGCGCGTCGGTCGCACTGCTGGCCAGTGAGGATTGGGCGGCCGCGCACGGGCGCGAACCGCTGGCCTACTTCGTGGATGCCGAGACCGCCGCCGTCGACTACGTCAACGGTCCGGACGGTCTGTTGATGGCGCCGACGTACGCGGTGCCGCGCCTGCTCGCCCGCAACGGCCTCACCCTGCAGGACTTCGACTACTACGAGATCCATGAGGCGTTCGCGTCGGTCGTGCTCGCCACGCTCGCGGCCTGGGAGTCCGACGAGTACTGCAAGGAACGGCTCGGCCTCGACAGTGCGCTCGGCTCGATCGACCGCTCCAGGCTCAACGTCAACGGCTCCTCGCTCGCGGCCGGTCATCCGTTCGCGGCCACGGGCGGCCGCATCGTGGCCCAGCTCGCCAAGCAGCTGCACCTCAAGAAGAAGGAAACCGGGCAGCCGGTTCGCGGCCTGATCTCGATCTGCGCCGCGGGCGGCCAGGGCGTCGCGGCCATTCTGGAGGCCTGACCAGGGCTGATACCGCGCGGTCAGACGGCGACAAAACATTCGAAAAGTTTGTTTTGGAAGTGTGTAACGGCCGTCCCTAGGGCCCCGATACATGGGTAGCTCCGTGTTGCCGTCTGACCCCCCGACCCGACGGCAACACGGGGCCACCTTTAGGAAACACCCCATGAACGTCGGTCGAAATTTCCTCTGGTCTGAGGGGTACCCGAGGCGTACGATCGACCGTACGACGGGTTCGGGAGTGACTGATCCAAAGAGTCGGTTTACGGGGTGAAAAACCGGCGGCGCGAGACGAACTGAGACGCCCCCAAGTGTCCTCCCGAACCCGCCCTATTTTTTTGCCCAACCCACCGCTTAGCGTGGGCACATGCAGATCAGCATCCTCAGCTCACTCAGCGATACCGGCGGCCGCTCGCCGATCGACGCCACCGTGCAGACCCTGGCCCAGTTGCGCGACGAGGGATTCCGACGGGTGTGGATGACGCAGATGCCCTACGAGCCCGATCTGCTGACCGTCCTGGCGGTTGCGTTCCGCGAGGTCGACGGGATCGAGGTCGGCAGCGGGGTCATCCCGATCCAGAACCAGCATCCGATGCTGCTCGCCCAGCGCGCCCTGACGCTCAACCTGATCAGCGGCGGCCGGTTCATCCTCGGACTCGGCATGACGCACCAGGCGGTCACCGAGGGGATGTGGGGCATTCCGTGGGACAAGCCGGTGCGGCGGCTGCGGGAGTACCTCGACGGGCTGCAGCCGCTGCTGGCCGGTGATCCGGCCGACGCGCCAGGCGAGACCGTCACGACGCGCGGTGCGCTGCAGATCCCGGGCGCTGCCGCGCCTGACGTCTACATCGCCGCGCTCGGGCCGCAGCTGCTCAAGCTCGCCGGGCGCCGCACCGCGGGCACCGTCACCTGGATGACCGGACCCAAGACGCTGGCCGAGCACGTCGCACCGACGCTGCGCGACGCCGCCGCCGGGCGGAAAGTCAACGTGGTGGCCGCACTTCCGGTCAGCGTGACCGACGACGTGGACACCGCCCGCGCACAGGCCGCCAAACAATTCGCGATGTACGGCCAGCTGCCGTCCTACCGCGCGATGCTCGACCGCGAAGGCTACGCCGGACCCGAGGACGCCGCGATCATCGGCGACGAAACCGCCGTCGCCGAACGGATCCGGGCCCTCGACGGCGTGGACGAATACGTCGGTGTGGTGTTCGACGCGTCACCCGAGACCAGGGCCCGCACCCGTGCGCTGCTGCGCCGACTCGATGCCTGACGGTGTGGACAACCGCACCACCGATTGGCCGGGCAGCACGCTCGTCGGCTGCCGCCCCGTCCGGCGACCATGGTTCCCGTGACTACAACCGCGTTGGCACCGTCGGCCACCCATGACGACTGGCGCCGAATCCTGCTGACCCCGCTGCGGGCGCCCGCCTGGCGGGCCTATCTGTACTTCGTCCTGATCAGCGTGCTCGCCGTCGCCGGTGTGGTGTACCTCTTCTGCACCGGGCTGGTGTCCGGGCTCCTGCTCGTCACGTTGATCGGGGTACCGCTGCTGGCGTTGGTCGTGCTGAGCGGGCGGTTGTGGAACCGGCTCTACCGAGCACTGGCCCGAATCGTCGGGGTCCAGATCGACGAGCCCGAGCGCTTCGTCCGCCCTGCCGGCTGGCCGCATACGGTGGCGGCCGCGCTGACCGACGTGGTCGGCTGGCGTGCCCTCGGGTTCCTGGCTCTCCAAGCGATCGTCATGACACCGGTCGGCTATTTCGTGCTCATCGGAATCGCCATCTCGGCGGTGCTCGTGGCCGCGCCGGCGCTGTGGCTGATCACCGGGGAGTCGGTCGTGAGCTTCGGCGAACCGGTCGATTCGCTGGGGCTCTACCTGTTGATGGCCGTCGGCGGCGCCGTCGCCCTGTACCTGCTGGGCTGGGCGATGATCTGGATCGGGCGCGCCCATCTGTGGCTGGCCAAGACCTTGTTGGCGTCCACCGGCCGGGAGCGCCGGGTGGCGCAGCTCGAGCAGGCCCGCGCCGAGGTCGTCGACGACGCCGCCGCGCGGTTACGCCGCGTCGAACGCGATCTGCACGACGGCACTCAGGCCCGGCTCATCGCCGTGGCGATGACGCTGGCACGCGCCGAAGAGCAGTTGGCGCAGCCCGACCGCGCCGACCGTGCGCGTGAACTGGTCGCCGACGCGCTGGCCAACACCCGCGACACCCTCACCGAGCTACGCGACCTGGTACGCGGAATCCGGCCGCCCGCATTGGATCTCGGGTTGGGTCCCGCGGTGCAGACCCTTGCCGCCCGCAACCCCATCCCGGTGGAGTTGGTCGACGACATCAAGGTGCGACCGTCGCTCGGAGTGGAAACGTTGGCGTACTTCTGCGTGGCCGAGCTCCTGGCGAACGTGTCCAAACACTCCGGTGCCACCCAGGCCACGGTATGGCTGCACAGCGATGGCACCGAACTGCGGATAGCGGTCGCGGACAACGGGTCCGGCGGGGTCACCCCGGCGAACGGATCCGGCTTGACCGGCCTGGCCGACCGGCTGCGGATGGTCGATGGAACGCTCGACATCGACAGCCCGGAGGGCGGCCCCACCACGGTGACCGCTGTGGTGCCGTCCGGAGCGGAGCGATGACCCGGCTGGCAATCGCCGAGGACAATGCGATCCTGCGCGACGGCCTGACCCAACTGCTCTTGGAACGCGGGCACGATGTGGTGGCCAAGGTCGCCACCGCCGAGGAACTCCGCGATATCGCCGACACGTTGAGCCCCGAAGTGTTCGTGATCGACATCCGCATGCCACCCACCTACACCGACGAGGGGTTGGTCGCGGCTGTGTCACTGCGGCGCACCCACCCGCACATCGGCGTGCTGCTGTTCTCGCAGTGGGTCGAAACACGTTACGCCGCCGAACTGTTGGCCGGTCGTCCGGAAGGCGTGGGTTATCTGCTCAAGGATCGGGTCGCCGATATCGGCGAGTTCGACAATGCCGTACGACGCGTCGCAGCGGGCGGGACGGCACTGGATCCCGAGGTCGTGCGCCAACTCATGGGCGCCCGGCGCGGTGTCGACGTGCTCGACCGCCTGACCGCGCGCGAACGCGAAGTGCTCGCCCTCATGGCCGAGGGGCATTCGAATAGTGGCCTGGCGGACAAGCTTTCGATTTCCGAGCGGGCTGTCGAAAAACACGTCACCAGCATCTTCACCAAACTGGACCTGCCGCCGTCACAGGCCCACCATCGCCGTGTGCTGGCGGTCGTGACGTATCTGAATTCCTAAGTGTGCTCGCCACTTCCGGCGAGCAGACGCTCCGGTACCCGGGAACGCGCATTCCTGGGTACCCACGTGTCTGCTCGCGGGAGGGCTAGAGGTCGAGCGCGTCGATCGTACTGCCGGGATTGGGGCCGAGCAGTGCGGCCAGCCGCGGGCTGAGATCCCGGCATGCGCCCATCAGCGGGCCGGCGAGGCGGAGCAGGCCCTCGTCGGGAAGACGTTCGGCAGGACCGGCAATCGTCATGGCGCCCAAGGCAATCGGAGGGCAAGCCGCATCGTCGGGTTCGGCGAGCAGCGGCACGGAGATCCCGTTGATGCCTGGATGGTTCTCCCCGTGCGACGTCTCATAGCCGCGCTCGCGGATCGCTGCCAGTTGTTGCGGCGTCACACCGTCGAGATCGATGCCCGCACGCTCGTCTTCGGTGAGATAGGCGAGGATGATCCGGCCACTGGCTCCCGACGCCAGCGGCGTCCGTTCCCCGAGGACGCCCGCCGGATCGAGAATCGGCCCTGATCGTGCGGGCACACCCAGCACGAGTACCCGGAAGTGCCCGGCGCGCAGGTGAATCACTGCGGCTTCGCCACTGATTCCGGCAAGCCGCGCGACAACGGGATACATCAACCGCAACATCGCCGGACGCGGGCCGATGACGGTCGCCAGTGCCAGTGAACGGCTTGCCAAGCGGTAGCCCGAGCGGCCCAGGTGGTGCAGATAGCCCTCCTGCTCGAGTGCTTGCAGGATTCGGAACGCGTTGGATTCGGAGAGGCCGGCGCGGTCGGCGATGTCACGCAGGGTCGCGGGCTGTCGCATCCCGGCCAGCGTCTCCAGCATCTGCAGTCCGCGCAGTGCTGTCGTAGCCATCTCCCGATGCTACTTGCGGATCTCGCAAGTTGACTGGTCTGTTGCCGACGAGGCGTCTGCAATGGGCGGTATGAACGCATCGTCGACGCAACCGCAGGCCGCATTACCGAGCGCCCCCGACGGCCCCACCGGCCGGCTGGTGGACTGGGTCCACACCCTGGGTTGGGATGACATCCCCGATCCGGTGCGCCGGCGCGCGACCCACCTGCTGTTGGACGGCATCGGATGCGGGCTGATCGGCGCGCAGTTGCCGTGGTCTCGTGCGGCCACCAAAGCGGTGCTCGGCATCGAGGGAGCGGGCACCGTTCCGGTCATCGGTACTGGCCGGACCACCACACCGGTCGGGGCGACGCTGCTCAACAGCACGTTCATCCAAGGCTTCGAACTCGACGACTTTCACCCGCTCGCACCCCTGCACTCGGCGTCGCTGCTGGTGCCGTCGCTACTCGCGACCGCGGCTCAGATGGATCGGCCCGTGAGTGGTCGAGAGCTACTGGTGGCCGCGGTCACCGGGTTCGAAACCGGCCCGCGGATCGGTTACGCGCTCGGCGGCACCGAAATGCTCTCCCGCGGATGGCATTCCGGGCCGATCTTCGGGGGGATCGCGAGCGCACTGGCCTGCGGCAAGCTGCGTGGCCTCAACGGTGCCCAGCTTGAAGATGCGGTCGGTTTCGCCGCCACGCAATCCGCCGGGCTGATGTCGGCTCAGTACGAGGCGATGGGTAAGCGGATGCAACACGGCTTCGCCGCCCGCAACGGCTTCTACTCCGCCGCACTCGCCGAAACCGGCTACACCGGCATCGACCAGGTTCTCGAACGGCCCTACGGCGGCTTCCTCGCGGTGTACGGCGAGGGCCATCACATCGACGCCGACGCGATCACCCGGGGACTCGGAGAAAACTGGGAGACCACGGTCATCATGGTGAAGTCCTGGGCCGTGATGGGTGGTCTGCACGGCGTGGTCGAGGCCGCCCGCACGCTGCGAGAAGGCCTGGGCAGTCGTGTGATTGACCGGATCGACATTCGCGTCGGCGACGTCATCTACCACCACGGCTGGTGGAAGCCGCAGCGTCCGCTGACCGCGATCGGTGGGCAGATGAACATCGGCTACGCCGCGGCCGTCACCTTGCTGGACGGCGTCGCGCTTCCACAGCAGTTCACCGCTCAACGCCTCGATGCCGACGATGTGTGGCAGTTGCTGGATCGCACGCACGTCGAACTCGACCGCGGTATCGACGAATTGCCGATGACCGAGCGGTTCCAGACACACCTGAGCCTCACTTTCAGCGATGGCACCACCGACACCGCAACGGTGATCGCGCCGCACGGCTATCCGGGAGACCCCGTCACCGACGACGAGCTTGTCGCGAAGTTCCACAGCTTGGTCGAGCCAGTGATGCCGGTCGAGCGTGCCGCCGCGATCGAGCGTGCCGTGCTCGGTCTGCCCGACATGGAAGACGTCGCCCCGTTGGTGGACCAACTTGGCGGCGAAGTGGGACGGGCGCTGGACTGATGACCACCGACGCAGGAGCTACCGCGACGCTGGCCGACTTCGTCGCACACACCACGCTCGACGATGTACCCGATCAGGCGCGCACCCGGCTCACCCAATGCTTGCTCGACTTCATCGGCGTAGCTGCCGCTGGATCCCGGTACGCCGAGTCGAGCCATGCGCTACGAACCTCGTTGCGCGGACTGGTCATCGGCGGTGAGACGACGGTGGTCGCCGATCCCGAACCCTGGCCGGAACCGTATGCCGCGATGCTCAACGGGATCTACGCGCACAGCCTCGATTTCGACGACACCCACATCGCCGGCGGCCTGCATCCCGGCGCCGCGGTGATCCCTGCGGTTCTCGCGGTTGCCGAACGCACGAATGCCACCGGCGCAGAGCTTCTGACCGCACTCGCGGTGGGTTACGAGGTGTGTTGCCGCGTCGGGGCGGCGCTCGGGCGCGGTGCTTACCACCGTGGTTTCCACCCCACCGCGATAGCGGGTCTGATCGGCGCGACGGCGGGTGCGGGACGGCTGCGTGGTCTCGACGCAGACGGCGTCGCGCAGGCGATCGGCCTGGCGGGATCGATGGCATCCGGGTCGATGCAGTATCTGGCCAACGGCGCGGAGAACAAGCGTCTACATCCCGGGCTGGCAGCACACAATGCCATCCTGGCAACGACTTTCGCCGAGGCCGGTGTGCGTGGTGCGGCCGCGGCGCTCGAAGGGACCTACGGCCTGCTGCACGGGTACAGCGATCAACCACACCCCGAACAGCTGACCGCAGATCTCGGCCGGGTATGGATCCTGGAGGGCACCGGCATCAAGCCCTACCCGTCATGCCGCCTCACCCACGGCGCCATCGACGCCGCCCTGCAGATGCGCGCCGAGCTCGGCGCGAGCCCACCCGCCGAAACCACCGTTCGCCTCGCGATCTCACCGACCGCAAACCAGCTCGTCGGCGGAACGGATCCACGTAAGCGGGCTCCGGAGAACTCCGTCGACGGTCAATTCAGTGCGGTGTTCCAGGCATCCGTCGCACTGCTGGACGGCCACGTGGGCTGGGAAAGTTACCAGCGCATCGCCGATCCCGGCGTACGTGCGCTTGCCGCCCGCATCGAGCTCGCCACCGACCCGACCCTTCCGGAGGCCGGCGCCGAGCTCAGCGTCACCGCCGACGGTCCAACCCACACTGTCCGCATCGAGAAGCCCTCGGGAGAACCGGGCGGGAGCCTGTCATGGGATCTTGTCCACACGAAGTACGAGGGCCTCACCCGACATGCATTGCCGGACACCGTCGCCGCGACGGTTGCCGACCTCGCCGCCTGCCCCTCCGCCCGCAGCCTAATCCGCCAGCTACGCACACCGACTGAACCACAGGACAACTCATGACCACAACAGCTCGCGCCCGGCTGCGCGACCTCCTCGACCGTAGGCAGCTCATCGTTGCTCCCGGCGTGTACGACGGCATTTCCGCGCATCTGGTCAAGCGCACCGGTCACGTGGCGGCCTACCTCACCGGCGCCGGTGTCGCGGCGTCCGGGTTCGGCCTGCCCGACATCGGTCTCGTGACTCAGACCGAGATGGTCGAGCGCGCTCGAATGATTGTGCGTGCGCTCGGCGACGTGCCCGTGCTGGCCGACGCCGACACCGGTTACGGCGCGCCCATCAACGTGATCCGGACGGTGCGGGAATACGAAGACGCCGGCGTGGCCGCAATCCAAATGGAGGATCAGGCGTTCCCGAAGCGGTGCGGACATCTTCCCGACAAGGAACTGGTCTCCGCCGACGACTTCGTCCGCACGCTGACCGGCGCTCTGGACGCGCGCACCGACGACGGCATGCTGGTGATCGCCCGCACCGATGCCCGCGGGCCGCTCGGCCTGGACGAAGCGATACGCCGCGCCAACCGTTACGCCGCCGAAGGGGCCGACGTTCTCTTTGTCGAAGCACCTCAGAGCGATGACGAGATCGAACGCATCGCCGCCGAGGTCGAGGCCCCGCTACTGCTCAACCTGGTGCTCGGCGGCCTGACCCCCGAGCAGTCCGCGCAGCGTCTGCAACAACTGGGTTTTGCGGTCGCCATTCACCCATCCGCGGTTCTCGCACCGTCGACGCTCGGTGCGCTCAGCGCGCTGTGTCAGATGCGCGGTATCGATGCCCCGGATCTGATGCCCACCACCCCGGAAGATTTCTTCAACCTGGTCGGCATGGCCGAGTGGTTCGCGCTCGGCGAGAGATATCAACCGGCCCGACAGGAGATTTGACATGGCCATGACGATGATCGAGCGGATACTGGCACGTAAGGCCGGCATCTCCGAAGTACACGCCGGCGACATGGTCACCGTCGACGTCGACATGACCGTCCTGATCGACCTGCAGTTCGCCACCATGTGGATACAGCCGCTCAAGATCAACGATCCGGACAAGGTCGCAATCGTCATGGATCACGCGGTGCCGGCACCCACCATCAAAGACGCCGCCGGCGGACCCAAAGCGCGAAAGTTTGCGGCCGACTTCGGCATTCATCGCTTCTACGACGTCGGACGCCACGGCATCTGTCATCAGGTGATCGCAGAGAATGGATTGGCCCGCCCCGGTGAGGTCCTGGCGTGCACCGACAGCCACACGTGCGCCGGCGGTGCCTACAACACCGCGGCGCGAGGTCTGGGGCCGGCCGAGGTGTACTCGATCCTGTGCACGGGCAGTACGTGGTTTCAGGTGTCGCCGACGATCCGCTATGAGTTCACCGGCAGCCTGCCGGCCGGTGTCAGCGGCAAGGACGTGTTCCTCTACCTCGCTGACCAATACGGCGATGCTGCCAATGTCAACCTGGAGTACGGCGGACCGGGACTGGCGTCGATACCGCTCAACGATCGCCGCACCATCGCCACCCAGGGAGCCGAGGTGTCGGCCGACTTCTCCACGTTCGCCTACGACGACGTCCTCGCCGAGCACTTCCACGAACTCGGCATCAGCGGATACGAGCCGACTTACGCCGATCCCGATGCCGCATACAGCGCGGTGCGCGCAATCGACCTCTCGAGGCTTGTTCCCTATGTCGCGCGTCCAGGAACGGTGTCGCGAAACGGCAAACCCGTCAACGAGATCGAGCCACGCAAGATCGATCAAGCTTTCATCGGGTCGTGCGCAAACGGCCAACTCGACGATCTGCGCATCGCCGCGGATGTTCTTCGTGGCCGCCAGGTCGCGCCCGGCGTGCGGCTGATCGTCACCCCAGCCAGTCAACAGGTCTATCGCGATGCCATGCGTCTGGGTTATCTGCAAGACATCGCCGACGCCGGTGCCGTCGTCACCAACGCCACGTGCGGAGCCTGCTTCGGCTACCACATGGGCGTCGTCGGGCCGGGTGAAGTCTGCTTGACGTCGTCCACCCGCAACTTCACCGGACGGATGGGCTCGACAGAGGCCGAGATCTACATGGCCTCACCGGCCACCGTCGCCGCGTCGGCCGTGGCCGGGCATATCACCGATGCCAGGGAGGCAGTGACCCGATGAGCGCCAATCTCACCGTGAGTGGCCGTGTCTGGGTGTTCGGCGACAGCCTCAACACCGACGCCATGTACCCACCCGACGCCATGAAACTCGACGTTCCCGAAGCCGCCAAGATGGTCTTCTATGAAGTGCGGCCCGGCTGGACCGACCAGGTCGCGCGCGGCGACATCGTCGTCGCCGGCAAGAACTTCGGCGTCGGATCGTCGCGCCCGGTCGCCGCGCTGTTCAACCAGCTCGGCGTGGCGGCGCTGATCGCCGAGGAGTTCAACTCGCTGTTCTTCCGCAACGCGGTCAACGCCGGCCTGCCCGCCATGACCGTTCCCGGCGCCACTGCCGCATTCGCCGACGGCGATACCGGCACGTTCGGCCTGCGCACCGGGGTGTGGCGCAACGACACCACGGGCGTCGGCGGAACCGTCGGCAAGCTTCCCGACCTCATACTCGACATCCTCGCGAGCGGTGGTGTGCTGCCTCGATTGGCCGAACAAGGTTATATCCCAGCAGAACTCGCCGATACGCTGCGCTCACCGGCGGTGTCGGCGGCCGCACAGGGCAGCGGCGCATGACTGCTCTGCCCGGGCGCATCGGAATAGCCCTCCGGCCCGTACGAGCCGGCCGCCATCGCAGCCGGTTGGCCGCGCTGGCACCGGCGTCGACCATCGAACTCCGCAGCCCCATGTTCAGCGATGGCGCTGCCATGCCCGTCAAGTACGCCGGAAGAGGTGTGGGAGAGAATGTTTCGCCGCCCTTGAAGTGGACTGGCGTGCCCGAGCACACCGGGGCCCTGGTGCTCATCATCGAAGACGACGACGTGCCGCTGCCACGCCCGCTGATGCACACCGTCGCGGTCCTCGATCCCACTCTCAGCCAGATTGACGAAGGTTCGCTGCAACCCGGCACGCCTGGACTGCGCTTCCTCAAAACCGCACTCGGATATGGGTATTCAGGACCGCGTCCCATCCCCGGTCATGGAACGCATCACTATCGCTTCTACCTCTTCGCGACAAGCGCGCCCGTCCCCGACGATGTGACGACCCGACTCGGCCTCGTGAGAGTTTTGCGTGACAGCGTTACCGCATGCGGTGTGCTGACTGGGACCTACCAGCGGCCTTGAGCTGACTAGCATCCAGTCATTCGGCCAGGGGGTCGGACTAGGGCTTCCCTGCGCAGTGCAACGAGCCGGCTCGACAGCACCAGCTGAGAACGTGCGCCTTTCATTGGTTTAGGTAGACACGGCTTCGATGTGACGTCAGCGACGCAAACATGACTCAAGTCGCATGTGTCGGATGGGTCACCGCTGCGAATGTCGCCGCCGCTCCAACTTCTGTGGCCGCGGCCGCTTAGTCCCTGACTGAGCAAAAGGCATGTCGACTCAAAGTCACGCTGCGAGGCAGGGAAACAAGATTCGACGCGCCTCGCGCCTGGTTTATGTTCTCGAAGAAGTCGCGCTGGATCTGCGTGGTCCGCGGCAGCGATTGCCCAGTCTGTTGTGGAAACACGAATCGGAGTCGTGTTGCGGTACTGTTTCCATTGGCTGAGGGACGTCGGACGGCATCGATTGCCATCCTCGCGGCGGCTTTCGTGTCGGCGTTCGACAAGAGCGAAGGAGTGCTTATGAGGCGAGCCAAGAGTTCGCCGGAGGTCGGGGCATGGCACCATCCCCTTGCTGGAGGTCTACGCAAGCGCCCGTTGCAGGAGCGGTCAAGGGCGATGATTCAGTCCATCCTGGACACCGCCACCGAGTTGGTCATTGACGTGGGATACGAAGCAGTGGTGTCATCGCCCACTTTGCTCCTGGACCGCTCGGGCGTGAGCCGTGGGTCGTTCTACTCCTTTTTCGAATCCCCGGAACGGGTGCTCGACGAGCTTGCGTACCAGGGAGTGCAGCAGTCCATCGAATCGTTCGACAAAGCTCTCGCCGCGATTCCCCGCAAGCACTGGACCGAAGTCATCGATGTCCTGATCGACCAGTACACAGTGGAACACCGTGCTCCTCTCGTCCGCGAACTGTGGGTTCGTCAAAATCTGACACAACGGGCGCGCGAACTCGATCACCTGGCCATTGCCGACATGGCGGTCTTGATGCTCGCCGCATTCAGGACGTTCGGCCGTGTTTTCGACACGTTGACCGAGTTGCAGTGCCGAGTGGCGATTCACGCCGTTGAGCGACTTTTCCAATACGCGTTCATCGACGAACCAAACGGAGACCCTCTGATCATCGCCGAAGCGAAAAGGATGCTGATTGACTATTTCGCGGGCTACTCACGCATCTGAGCTGCCTGAGGAGAGTAAGGGCTGGCTGACGATCACCAAGGTCGGTGGCGGGTTCGATGACGTCTATCACCGTCACGTTCGGTGGACCGAGCCGGTGCCTGTCAGTGCCGCAGGAAGCCGGCAAAGTAGTCGATCAGCATTCGCCGTGCCTCGCCCAGGACTGAAGGGTCGCCGTCGGACCGATCGATGAACGCGTACTGGAAAAGTCGTTCGACGACGTGTAGGGCCGCTCGGCAGTGCAGTTCGGTCAACGCATCGAATGCCGGGCCGTATGACCGGAATTCAGTGAGCATCAGCACGGCCATATCGCTGATGGCCAGATCATCGAGCTCGCGGGCTCGCTGGGTCAGATGCTGGCGTACCCAGAGTTCTCGGATCAACGGAACTCGGTACTCAGTTATGTAGAGCTCGATCAGGACATCGATGACCTCGGTCCAGTGGTTCCCGGACATATTGCGGAAGGCGCGCTCAAGCGAGGCCGTGCATTGGCGCACTCCCTGGTACGCAAGCTCGTCGAGCACCCGTTCCGGGGATTCGAAAAAGGAGTAGAACGACCCACGGCTCACCCGGGAGCGGTCCAGTAGCAAGGCTGGGGACGCGAGCACAGCTTCGTAGCCCACTTCGACGAGTAGTTCGGCGGCTGCCTCCAGTACCGACCGGATCAATGCCCTCGAGCGCTCCTGCACGGGATGTTTGCGCAAGCCCCCCGCAAGGTCGTGGTACCACGCCCCGACAGTCGGTGCACTGATGGCGCGCGTCATGGATACCCTCCGCGGTTGTGTGCCGGCACCGCCGGACTCGGTGAGTTGCGGCGGTGTGACAAATGTGACGTTAGCATTAATAAGACTCTCGTACGTATTAGTCCAAGGGCTGGATCACCTGGGCTTGGATCCCGGGTCCGACTCGAGAACGCGGCGATACCGCGCCCGAAGGTCACTCGGCTGATGTCCGGCAGGGATGCCTTCTCTGCCATTCTCTACGCAAAAGCCTTCGATATCAGGCAGTTTGAATCGCGAGCGAGAGTTGAACCAACCGTTCGTCACCGCGGATGGTGCCCGATGTGTAACCGCGACGTAAACAAATGTTCCAGGGCTGGCCGCGTCATTCCGGGCGGCGTAATTTCTCCAAAAGACTGGACGTGCGTCGCGTCTAGGGTTTAGTTTGAACGCCGAAACGTGTCCCAGCTCACATCAAGGGTGAACATGTCCGACAGGGTCAGTGTCGAGGGAGTTCGAGCTGAGCTCCGCTCCGCCGGACCGCTGCCGTCGCAAGATCACCGACGTCGATCACATGTTGGCGGTTCCAGGCTTCCCCTGAGGCGCATCCGCTTCGAAAGCCTTGTCGCAGTGCGCAATGTTCAGACAACGTACGAAAGGCACACCCATGAACCCAGTGACCATCCTGTTCGGAACCGAATCCGGGAACTCCGAGTTGGTGGCCGACGACCTCTGTAGCGCGTTGGAGCGCAACGGAATCAAGGGCGAAGTGTTCGGTATGGAGGACTACCCTATCGACGATCTCCAGAACCAAGAACTGATTTTCGTCATCACCTCGACCTACGGGGAAGGCGACCTGCCCGAAACCACCGAGCCCTTCTTTGCGGCGCTCACCGCAGCCAAGCCCGACCTGTCGTCCACCAAGTTCGCGGCATTCGGCCTCGGTGACAGCAGCTACGAAACCTACAACCAGGGCATCGGCACGTTGAGCGCAGCCTTGACCGAGTACGGAGCAACGCAGCTCGGTGCCACCGGCTACCACGACGCCAGCAGTGGACTCGACCCGTCGGCGGTCGCGCTCGACTGGCTCAAGACGGTTCCGGTCCCCACTGACGCGTAACCGCAGCGATCCCTCACCCCACCAATCCTCCAGCCCAAGAAAAGGCATGACATGACCGAAGGAACTCTTCCGGCGGAACCGCCGATAACAACCTCACGCGGCGGCCACACGGAGACCAAACTGACCGGCAACATCGGTGTCGGCTCGTTGATGTTCACCGTGCTGGCATTCTCAGCGCCCATCGCCGCCGTTGCCGGCTACATCCCTTTCACCATCATGTTCGGAGGACGCGGCGCCACGCTGATCTTCGTACTGGTGACGTTCTCGCTGCTGATGTTCGCGATCGGCTATGTGACGATGGCGAAATCGCTGCCGAAGCCCGGGTCGTTCTATGCGTTCGTCAGCGCCGGTCTGGGCAAGGTGCCGGGCCTTGGTGCGGCCTTTCTCGCGGTGGCGTCGTACTTCCTGATGCTCGCCGGCGTCTACGCGTTCATCGGGTTGACGGCCACCGAGCTCATCTCAAGCATGGGTGGGCCCGAAACACCGTGGTGGCTCTGGGCAGTCGCTTCGTGGTTGATCGTGAGCGTCCTGTGTTACTTCCACATCGAAGTCTCCGCGAAGGTGTTGAGCGTCGCGATGATGTTTGAGGTGGCCATCGTCTTGATCTTCAACATCGCCGTGGTGGCTCATGGCGGCGGGCCTGAGGGGTTTTCCGCCGCCCCCATCAGCCCGCCAACCCTCGCCGAGGGTGACTTCGGCGTCGCGTTCCTGTTCGCGGTCATGATCTTCCTCGGCTTCGAAGCCACTGCGCTGTTCCGCGACGAAGTCCGTGATCCTGACAAGACAATCCCGAGGGCGACCTACGGCGCGGTGCTCACCGTCGGCACGCTCTACATCGTGTCCAGTTACCTGCTGATCACGGCGTACGGCTCCAACGCCGTCCAGGCCGCTACCGACGACCCAAAGGGCATGTTCTCCAACGCAATCGGTCATCTGGTGGCGCCCATGTTCAGTCAACTGACGTTCATGCTGATCATTACCTCCGAGATCGCTGCCGGCATCGCGGTGCATAACGTCGTCTCGCGGTACATCTACAATCTGGGTGTCGATCGCGCTCTGCCGGCCTTCGTGGCGCGGGTCCATCCGCGCCACCACTCGCCCGCCCGGGCATCCATGCTCGTCGCCGTTGTCGTTGCCCTGGTGCTCGTTCCGCTGGGTCTCGGGAACCTGGCCGGTGTCGGTCTCGACGCCCAGTTGTTCGGTCTCGGGACCGTCGGTGTTCTGGTTTTGATGGGTCTGGTCAGCCTCGCAGTGATCGGGTGGTTCGCCCGTCGAGGTGTCCCCGCCGGGGCAAATCTGTTCAAATGCTTTGTCGCACCGGCTATCGCGATCGTGGTTCTCGTGCCCGTCCTCATCATGGCGGTACTCAGATTCGATCTTGTGGTCGGCGGAGCGCCCGGCCAGAATCTGGGCCTCTTGTTGGTACTCGCCGCCTCCCTGGCCATCGGTGCGGCTCTGGCGCTCTACTTCCGAGCGTCGAAACCGGGCACGTTCGCCGCGCTCGGACGCGCCGACACGGGCCAGTACTGAACACCGCCGACTCACCTCAATTCCCCTGATCCGCTTGACTTTTCGAAGGAAATGCTCAGATGACCGCATTGAAAAACGATTCCGCCACCACGACAGAGGTGGCGACTGACGCTCCGGTCACCGGCGATTACCTGCCGTGGAAGGACCCGCAGCTGCGGATCAATCCCTACCCCTTCTACGCCCGCGCCCTGGCCGAAGCGCCCGTATCGAGGGACTGGGATGGAACCTATGTTTTGACCAAGTACGAGGACATCATGCATTACGGTCGGCTTCCGTCGGTCCTCATCGCACCGGAGTGGGAGAAGGCCGGGGCCTGGTCCGTCCTCAAGGACATGGCGCTGGGTTGTGATGAACCCGACCACACCAGGCTGAAACGCATCACCGGAAAATGGCTCACTCCCAAGCAGATCAAAGTGTGGCTCGGGTACACCGTCGAGATCGTGGACGAGATTCTGGATCGGGTGGGCGACGACGGCCTGGTCGACGGTTCTGCGCTTGCCGTCGAAGCGCTGCACCGGACGATCTGCCGGGTTCTGCAGGTGCCGGCCGACGAAATCGAAGAGCTCCGGCTCCAGATGCGCGATGCGATGTTCATCCTCAGCGCTATGCCCGACCCACAGGATTTTGATCTGTGCGTGAAGGGACACGAGTACATGCGCCGGCGCACGGCCGAACTGATCGATTACAAGAGAGCCAATCCAGGCGACGGGCTGCTCGACGAACTGCTGCGCCTGCAAGACCTCGGGGAAATGACAGCGGATGAGGTCTTCGCGACGACGATGTTCTTCTGGCAGGTGCCCCACATGGACGCGAGTTATCTGGCGTCGTCAGGATTGCACCTTTTCGTCCGCCGCCCAGAGCTTTTCGAGACCTTCCGTGCGCACCCGGAGTTGCACGACGCATTCGTCACCGAACTGGTTCGCTACGATGCACCCGAACCCGTAATCACCCGGGCGACAAGCGAAGACCTCGTCATCCGAGGCGTACACGTGCCCGCAGGCAGCAGCCTTCGTCTCGTTCTCGGTGCTGCCAACGTCGACCCGGACGTGTTCGACAACCCGCTCGAGTTCGACTACACCCGGCCACCGGAGCAGTCCCGCAGCCTGACCTTCAGCTTCGGAAGTCACAGCTGCCAAGGAAGGTTGATGGCGCAATCCCAGATCCGGATCATCTGGGAGAGGATCGCGGCCCGCTATTCGCGCGTGGAACTTGCCTCCGAACCGGTGATCAAGAACACCGACGCCTCCCGCCACTATTACACATTGCCGCTGCGCCTGATCCCGTAGCAGCTCGCTCTCTACCCACTTCTGCAATTCACAACAAAGAGAAAGAAGAGAAAACACATGACTGCATCGAGCCAGTCGGCGCTCTCCACCGTCCGCATCCGGGACGTGGCATCACTCGAACTCGACGATTGGGGTCCCCTGCCCGAGGCCACGGGGGAGCCGATGGCCACCGAAGGCAAGAAGCTCTGGACCGGGGAAGGCATCAACGAGGTCGGCATCTGGAAGTGCGCCGCCGGACCGTCGCGGTGGACCTTCGAAACCAACGAGAGCATCACCGTGCTCTCGGGCCGCATGACGGCCACCGAGGACGGCGGCGAGGCCGTGGAGATCAAGGCGGGTGACAGCGCTGTCTTCCCGAAGGGGTGGACGGGCACCTGGGACATCCACGACACCATCCTGAAGGTGTACACGGTCTTCTGAGAATGACGGAATCCACGGCGGGTCAGGGGCGTTGTCCTTGACCCGCCGTGCTGTATCCGGCCCCCGTTGATGGTCATCTTGCGAAGTGTGGTGCGAATCGCCGATCGTGTGGAACACATCGACTCTTTTCGTCTGTGCTGCACCGCATTTCCTGAAGCGCGATGACGTCTGGTTGCGGTCGGACTGTTGCGCCAGACATCACGTCCGTCTGCGGCCGACACGCTGGGAACTCGCGCCGTTGAGCCCCTTTCACATGGCGGTCCTCGCGAAAACCCAAGTCTGTGACGGGAATTAACGCTACAAGGAAACCGGTGCGTCAAGAAACTCCCACCCGTGGACATCGGCTCCCCGTCGTACTAGCCTCGCTTTATTGGACTTGAGTCGCGTCCGCGATCTGGATTCTGAATGTGACGCCCCGTTCGACAAGATCCCTCGGGTGCGTGTCGGTGAAAGGAATGAAACTGATGACAGCCCACCTGGATGGCAGAAGCGTTCCGCTTCAGGAGTCGATGTCGTTCACACACATCGGGCCGGGTCCGTTGCGGGGGAATGCGCAACACCACATGGTGAGGATGCGTGATGGAGTAAAGCTGGCGACTGATGTGTATTTGCCAGACGTGGATGGACCTGTCCCGGTAATCCTGACCCGGCTTCCCTATGACAAGTGCGGCATGATCATCCCGATCGACGTCTTTGCGGAGGCGTTGCTGGAGAACGGGTATGGGTTTGCCGTGCAGGATGTCCGTGGCAAGTTCAGGTCAGAGGGTGACACGGTACCCTGGCTCAATGAGGCCTATGACGGGTACGACACGATCGATTGGATTGTTCGTCAGTCATGGTCGAATGGGCGCGTCGGAATGACGGGTCTGTCGTACACCGGTTACACCCAGTGGGCCGCATTGTCCACCAATCACCCTGCCCTGCGTGCCATTGCTCCGCGGAACACCAACACACGCCTCGGACACACGGAGATGACACCGGGAGCGCCGGAGTGGTCCTACCCGTACCAGTACGTCTTGGATTTCTACGCATCGAACGATTTGTACGACCGGAGCTCGGATTACGACTGGGCGCATCGCCCGCTCATAGAGTCGTTCGAAGATGCGGTGGAACGCTTGGGTATTCGGCCTCCAGCTCTCGATATGCACTTGTCGACCGTCCGTGACGAGGCCCGATTTCCGGCCGGGCACCCATTCGATGCCAAACCGATTCCCGTCCTTCTCTCGCTGGGGTTTTTCGATCCATTCTGTTCGGGGTATGGATTTCGCGATTACCAGGCGATGATGGCGGACCCGTCCTGGAGGCCATTCGTTCACCTGAGGCTGAGTCCGTCCGATCATGACGACTTCCGACACGATGCGGCCCGAAAAGATGCACGTTCCGGCGATCTGCACGGCGCGGATGCGGGCAGCATCGATATTCCCGATGCCGATCCAGCAGAGATCCGAGCTTGGTTCGACGGTGAGATCCAGTTCTTCGACCGGTATCTCCGATCCGACGCCACGGTTGCCCCACTCGCGCCGGTGCAGTACCACTTGGCGAACAGCAGTCAGGTCGTGAATACGACGTCGTGGCCCCCGCCGGAATCCAAGTCGAAGGTCCTTTACCTCGTCAACGGCGACGACGACACAAACGCGCGGTTGTCTGAAGTGGGCGCCGACGAATTCGGGACTTTGTCGTGGGTGCATGATCCAGAAGCGCCCGTGCCAAGCGCCACCAAATTCTGGTCGATGCTGGTCCACGAGTATCCAGACTTCAGCCCCATGCTGACGGGAGAATCCGTCCTGGCGTTCCACGGTGCGCCGCAAGTCGAGCCGTTGGCGTTGGCCGGCCCGGTCACCCTGCACGCGAAAGTCCAGACCACGGGTCCGGCCATGGACCTGTTCGCCACGCTTCTGGATCTGGAGCCGGACGGTACCGCCCGGTTCATCGCACGCGGTCAACAGCGCCTGCAAGCATCAGAACCGACCGATGTGGCGGTCTCCGTGGGATCAGCGGGATATGTACTGGAGCAGGGGCATTCACTTGTGCTACTGCTACGCAGCAGCGACTACCCGGATTTCCTCCCGCTATCGGGAACGTCGCAGCGGTGGTGGTTCGCCACCCACGTGCAATCCACCACGCAGTCGATTGTGGTCGGAGGTCCGGACAGTGCGCGGCTCGACTTGACCGTGCTCTAACCCCGAGCAGACCACCAAGGCAGCATCCGACATGCGGTCGCGGCCACGAGGGCCCCGATAGTTGACTGCGATCCATTGATGTGCGGTGTGGTGTGAGGCAATGCAAGGAATTTGTCGCGATCGGTTGAACAGCTCGAATTTCCAGGGCATTTCAATCGTTCGACCGGGTTTCGACGGAGTGACGGTGATCGGGCGCTATCCACGTGCCGAAGTGCGATTGCCGAGCCACAATACCGCCGCGGTGAGCGTGACGAGAACGACACCAGCACCGAAAGTCGTGAGATCGAACGCCCGTGCCGCAGGCCATCCGGCCGCGGCACGTGCCGAGCCGTGAAGGAATGGGACGACTGCCAATACGGCAACCGCGACGAGGGCCTCGACGCTTACTACGGCCGGGAAGTGGTGTGCGGCAAGGTGGAATGCCGATCGGCTGTCGCCGGCGCATCGTGCAGCGCGGATGTTGGGGATCAGTACGCGCACGTTGTATGCACCGGCCGCCAGGAGTGCGAGGACGAGCACCAGCTTCACTGCCAAGGCGCGACCGTACGGCGTGGTGAACAGCTGGCCGACAGTGCCGACGTGGATCCAGCTGAGCCAAACGCCGCTGACGAAAACCGCACCGACTGCGTATAGCGCCACGAGGCTGAATCGCTCCCAGATCTGCGTCCAATCGTCGGCGGCGCGCATTGCTGCTTCGTGGGCTGAACGGCGGCGTCCGAGCAAGCCGGCGATCGACAGCGCGATCAGCCCGCCCACCCAGAAGAGGGCGCCGAGCAGATGGACGATGGTGATCCCGTTATGCGCGAAACCTTTCAACGCGGACAGTGAGAGCGGCAGGCTGGGAAGTACCGCGGTCACGGTGGCGCTCGCTGCGACTCCGGCTGCCACCCACCGTGACCGCAGCCTGCGCATCGCCACCAGACCCGCGACACAGAGCGCAAGACCGATCACCTGGGCGAGAGCGATTGTTCCGGCGCCCACTGTGCCGCCCCGGGACGGCGGGGCGGTGATGAGCTGGCCGATCGTCTCTGGCCGCAGCGCTCCCAGGATGCTGGTGTGCGTTGCCCGTGCGACCGCGTTGAAGAAACCCGACGCCGCAGCGACACCGACGACGACCGCCGCCGGTATCAGCGCAGGGCGCAAACGTCCTGTCACCACGCCGCCGCGCGACTCGGGGATAGCCAACATGGCCACCGTCATGCCGATGCCGATCGGCAACGCCAGACTGATGTAGTAGACGATCTCGGCCAGGATGCTGAGAAGTCCCGGCGTCGGCGGGTTCATGACGGGCAGCCCATATGTGCGCTCCCGTACCGGTGATGTCGAGCGGCGTCGGATCCGCTAACGTTCCGGTCGTCGAGACGATCCAGCGAGGACAACACCTGGCCCACGCTAGTTCGGCAGTATTTGTCTGCGCTGTGAGCCGGCTATGGATCAGTCTGGTGCCGAAACACACGCGGACGATCATCGTTCGGTGGCTGGGACTCCGGTGAGAATCGGTGCACGGTAACGATGTTTGGCCACGAGATACATCACCACACCGAGCGCGGCCAGCGCCGCGAGTGCTGTCCATTCGGCGGAGCTGAAATCAACGGCACACATTATGGCGACCCAGCCGAGTAGCACCGCACCGACCAACGGTAGGACGCCGCCGAGGAGCGCGTCGCGCCAGTTGGACACCACCCGGTCACGCATGGCCCAGGCCGCGGCCAGAGCGGTCAGCGCGTAGTAGCAAGCGAACATGAAGCCGATAGTGGCAATGAGAACGTCGAGGGTGTCCGAGACGCTCGAGGCCAAGATGTATACCCAGGTGGCTACGATACCCAAACTGCCGATCAACAGTGTGCTGGTGGCCGGTGTCTGAAATCGACTGTGCACCTCGCCGAAAACCGAGGGCAGTACCTTGTCGCGACCCATCGCCAGCATGATGCGGGCCAGGCCCACGATGGTGGCCTGGGTCGCGGCCAGTACGGACGCGACCACCGCCAACGCCATCGCCTTGGCCCAACCGCTGCCGGTCAACTCCTCGGCCACGAACACTGCGGCGTTGGTGGAATGCTGCTTCATCGCCTCGGGCGGTGCGACGGTGGCGAAGGCGAAACATATCAGTGTGTACATGACACCCAAGGTGATCACGGCGATGATCACCGCTTTTCCTGGGTTGGTCTCGGCGCGTTCGGTTTCCTCGCTGAGATAGATCGAGGTGTCCCACTGCGCGATCATGAAGATCACCAACAGCATCGTCGCGACAAACCCGCCACTCCCGCCAACGCCATGCGGGCTGAGCCATTCCCACGTCGGATGGACCGAGTTGGGACGATCGTTGACGAACAGCGCCCAGAACGCGATCGCCGAAAACATCAGCAACACCGCGTATTCGGCGATTGCCAGCGACAATTGGAGCCGTCCGGTCAGTTGTACGCCGATGACAGCGAACGCGGTCAGGAACGTGCCGAGCACGGTCGCGGCGATGACGGTACCCCACTGACTGCTCGGATCGAACCCGAGCAGCGCCAACACGGCGGGACCGATGCTGACGAAGTTGATGATCAGAGAAACGACGAAGGTCACCACCAGGATCCAACCCACCCCGAAACCCGCGCCCGGGTTCACTGCGCGTCCGACCCACGAATACGGGCCGCCACAGTTCTGGTCCCACAAGTTCATTCGCTGAAAAGCCACGGCGATGCACAGCATCGCGATCGAGGCCACGATGATCGACGGAATGAATCCGTAGCCACTGGCAACGATCAACGGCGCCAGGGAGACCGCGACCACCTGACCGGGCGCCGCGCCGGCCATGCTGATGATCGTGCTCTCCCTGAGTCCGATCGCACTCTTCTTGAGAGTCGGAGCACCACCGCTCGATGGCGAAGCGGTGCGGTTGCCGCGGTGCTCGTCGGGTGTAGAGGGCTGCGTGAGCGGCATGGACGTCTCCGATCGGGCGAGAGATTCAACAGTTGTGGCTTGAAAAGGTCAGTGGCCGCGTTTGACCCAGTCGTCGTAGTGGACGATTTCGTTGCCGATGGTGGTGGTGTCGCCGTGGCCGGTGTAGACGACGGTTTCGCCGGGCAGGGTGCCCAGGCGTTTGGAGATGGAGTCGAGGATGGTGGGGAAGTCGGAGTAGGAGCGTCCGGTGGCGCCGGGCCCGCCGTGGAACAGGGTGTCGCCGGAGATGACGGCGTTCAGGTCGGGGATCGACCAGCACACCGAGCCGGGGGAGTGGCCGGGGGTGTGGAGGGCGTGGATGTCCAGGCCGCCGACGGTCAGGGTGAGTCCGTCCTCGACGCTGCGGAATTCTTTGTCGGGGTGGGTCATTCGCCACAGCATGTCGTCGGCGGGGTGCAGCAGCACCGGGGCGTCGAGGGTGGTGGCGAGTTCGGGGGCGACGGTGATGTGGTCGTTGTGGCCGTGGGTGCACACGACCGCGAGCACGTTGCGGCCGGCGACGGCGTCGACGATGGGGGCGGCGGTGTGGGCGGCATCGAAGACGACCACGTCATGGTCGTCGCCGACGAGCCAGATGTTGTTGTCGACGTCCCAGGAGCCGCCGTCGAGTTCGAATGTGCCGCTGGTGACGACCCGCTGAATGGTGGTGCTCATTTCAGTACCACCACTGAGCGCAGGACTTCGCCGGCGTGCATACGATGGAATGCCGACTCGACCTCCTCTAAGCCGATGCGTTCGGAGACGAATTTTTCCAGCGGTAGGCGGCCTTGCAGGTAGAGGGAGATGAGGGTGGGGAAGTCGCGTTCGGGTAGGCAGTCGCCGTACCAGGAGGACTTGAGTGATCCGCCGCGGGAGAAGAAGTCGACGAGCGGCATTTCCAGGGTCATGTCGGGGGTGGGCACGCCGACCAGCACGACGGTGCCGGCCAGGTCGCGCGCGTAGAACGCCTGCTCATAGGTCGCAGGCCGACCCACCGAATCGATCACCACATCCGCACCGTGACCGTCGGTCAGATCTTGAATCGACTTCACCACATCCGCATTGGCGGCATTGATCGTGTCGGTGGCGCCGAACTCCCGCGCCCACTCCAACTTTCGATCATCGAGATCGACGGCGATGATTTTCTTGGCGCCGACGAATGCGGCGCCGGCGATCGCGGCATCACCGACGCCGCCGCAGCCGATGACGGCCACGGTGTCATCGCGACCGACGGCGCCGGTGTTGATCGCCGCGCCGATACCGGCCATGACGCCACAGCCCAGCAGCCCGGCCACGGCCGGATCGGCCTCGGCATCGACCTTGGTGCACTGGCCCTCATGCACCAGGGTCTTGTCGGCGAACGCGCCGATACCCAGCGCGGGGGTGAGCTCGGTGCCGTCGCTCAGCGTCATCTTCTGCGCGGCGTTGTGGGTGTCGAAACACAGGTGCGGGCGGCCCCGCTTGCAGGCGCGGCATTCCCCGCACACCGCGCGCCAGTTCAACACCACGAAGTCGCCGGGCTCGACATGGGTGACACCCTCGCCGACCGCCTCCACGGTGCCCGCGGCCTCGTGGCCCAACAGGAACGGGTACTCGTCGTTGATGCCGCCCTCGCGGTAAGTCAGATCGGTATGACACACCCCGCAGGCGATGATGTTGACCACCACCTCACCCGGACCCGGATCCGGGATCACGATGTCGACCAACTCGACGGGCTGCTTCTTGGACCGCGAAATCACACCGCGCACTGTCTGAGGCATGGTGAGTCCTTTCTGTGAGTTCGATTGGTGTGCCCGCCTTTTCCGGTGGAATGAGTTCCCGGGCGCGGGCGAGCAGGCGACGCTGGCGTTGGTTGAAAAATGTGCCGCTGTGCAGCGTCAGCACGCTGACGAGTTCGATGAACCGAGCATCGAGCCGCTGTGCGTCCATGCCGAATCGCGGCAGGATATCCTCGTCGAGTGGGCCGCCGTACGGGGCCCACTCGACCACGTAGCGAACGATGTCCCAATCGAACTCATCGATGCGCTTGTCGGCCATCAGCGGTTCGGCCAAACCAGTGTCTACGGCGCGGTGTTGAAGAAGACGTTCTTCACTTCGGTGTAGGCGTCGAGCGCATCTGGACCGAGTTCGCGGCCCAAACCTGACTGCTTGAAACCGCCGAACGGCGTCGTGATGCGTACGGAGGTATACGAGTTCACGGCCAGTGCCCCCGCGTCCACACCACGCGCAACGCGCATCGAACGTGCGGCGTTCGACGTCCAGATCGATCCGGCCAAGCCGTAGATGGTGTCGTTGGCTCGGGCAACCGCCTCGTCCTCGCTGTCGAAAGCGAGGACGGAGACGACGGGCCCGAAGATCTCCTCACGCGCCGAACGATGATCGTCGGCGATGGGATGAAGCACGGTGGGGGCAAACCAGTACCCGGGCCCCGTCGGCGCCGAACCACGGAACAGCACCGGTGCATCATCGACGTAATTCTGCACGGTGGCGGCATGGCCCGCCGATATCAGCGGGCCCATCTGAGTGTTCTCCGCGAGCGGATCGCCGACGACGATGTTGGAGACGACCTTCTCGAGCTTCTCGAGGAACGTTTCCAGAGCGGACCGTTCGACGAACACCCTCGACCGTGCGCAGCAGTCTTGTCCCGAGTTCCCGAAGACGGCGCCCGTCAGGCCCTCGGCGGCCGCGTCGAGGTCGGCGTCGGCGAACACCAGCGCCGCCGACTTACCGCCCAGTTCCAGGGTCACGCGTTTGATGCCCTCGGCGGCACGCCGCGCGATGTCCTTGCCGACATCGGTCGAACCGGTGAACGCGACCTTGCCGACCGCGGGATGCTCGACGAGCTGGCTGCCGATCGTCCGTCCCGGACCGACGACGACGTTGAAAAGGCCCGCGGGCAGCCCGGCTTCGACGGCGAGCTCGCCGAGCCTCAATGACGTCAGCGGTGTGAGCTCAGCGGGCTTGAGCACCACCGCATTGCCCGCCGCCAACGCCGGCGCCACCTTCCAGGCGGCGATCGTCAGCGGATAGTTCCATGGCGTGATCAGCCCCACCACACCGATGGGTTCGCGGAACGTCATGTCCACGCCGCCGGCCACCGGAATAGTGTGTCCCATAAGGCGTTCCGGGGCGGCAGCGTAGTAGCGGAATGTCGCTGCGACGCCGGCGATCGCGCCGCGGGCATCGCTGATGGGCATGCCGACGTTGCGGGCCTCGAGCTGGGCCAGGGCTTCGCGGTTGTTGTCGACCGCCGCCGCGATGGCCAACAGCACCTCAGCACGGAACTGGGGTGGCTGCGCGGCCCACTGCCGCTGCGCAACGGCGGCGCGGGCGATCACGTCGTCCAGCCCCGCGGGTGTGATCTGTTCGAGCGATTGGAGGACCTTCTCGGTCGCGGGCTCGATTACGTCGATGACGGCCATGTCAGTGGTTTCCTCCGAGAGCGTGAGTTGCGCTGTTGATGAAGTCGGTCAGTGCGTGTTGCAATTCGGCCGCCTCCGGATGCCACTGCACCCCGAGCACGTACCGATGGTCGGGCCATTCGATTGCCTCGGGCAGTTGATCGGGTAGCGACCGAGCCGTGACGACGGCGCCGTTGCCGAGCCGGTCCACCCCTTGGTGGTGGTGCGAGTTCACGACCTGTATTCCGCTGCCGCACAACCGCGCCGCGTGCGTGTCGCAGTCCACCTCAACTTCGTGGAACGTCGCGTGATCGAGCCGTCCCGGGCTGGGGCGGTGTTCGGCGTAGCCGGCGTCGAGCAGGTGTTGATGCAACGTCCCCCCGGCCGCGACGTTGAGAACCTGCATGCCTCGGCACACTCCGAGTACGGGAATATCCCGGCGCATGGCTTCCCGGGCCAACATGAGCTCGAACTCGTCGCGCAGCGGCTCGGTCGCCTCGGTGCGGCCGTTGTTCGCCGCTCCGTACGAAGACGGCTCGACATCGACACCGCCGATCAACAGCAGCCCGTCGATGCGGTCGATGAGCAATCCGGGGTTCTCGACCGCGCGCGTGTCGGGCACGAGGCCGAGTGGTATCCCGCCTGCCGCATGGATTTTGGCGAGGTAGGTCGCGGGAATGATCGCGGCCTGCTGATTCCAGAAGCCCCAGCGAGCGATTTCGAACGCCGTGCAGACGCCGATGACCGGTGCGATCACGTCTGATCAGCCGATCTCGTGGGCAAACTTCGCCTCTGCCTCGGTGAGGCAGCGGTCGACGATCTCGATGGCGCGCTCGGCTTCGCTACGCGTCAGCACGAACGGCGGCGCGAGGTGCAGAACGTCCCACACCCGGGTGACCAGGCCCTCTTCCTGCGTGCGCAGTGCGAGCTGCTTGATGAACGGATGCGATGTTCCCCACGCTTCGCGCGTCTCCTTGCTCTTGACGAAATCGATTGCGCACAAGAGACCTTTGCCGCCACGGACATCACCGACAGTGGGGTGGCTGCGCAGCTCCTGGGCGAGCTCGAACAGGTACGTGCCCATCTCGGCGGAGCGTTCGACCAGGTTTTCGCGTTCGAGGATCTCGATGTTCTTCAGGGCAGCGGCAGCTGCCACGGCATGACCGCCGAAGGTGATCAGGTGTCCCAGTGCGTGCCCGTCGGGACGGAAATCGTCAAAGATCGACGACCGGACCGCCACGGCCGCAACCGGTGCGTAGCCACTCGAAAGGCCTTTGGCCATGGTCATGATGTCGGGAACAACGCCGTAGTGCTCGGCGGCGAACACCTTGCCCGTGCGTCCCCAGCCGGTGATGACCTCATCCATGATGAGCAGAACGCCGTACTTGTCGCAGATCTCGCGCAGCATCTGCCAGTACACCGGGCTCGGCAGGTGAGTCCCGTTGGCGACCGAGATCGGTTCACCGATCACCGCGGCGACATGCTCCGGACCCTGGATGAGGATCTCCTGCTCGACATAGCGGGCGCACATGATGTCGCCGGCCTCTCCTTCAAGACCGAAATCGTTGCGATAGTGGTTGGGGTTGGGCACCTTGCTGACGCCGGACATGAACGGCCCGAAGTACTTTTCGCTCGCACTGCCGGTCAGGCTCGCAGCGCCGAACGTGGTGCCGTGATAGGAGCCACGCCGTGCAATGATCTTGTAGCGCTTGCCAAATCCACGCATCACCTGAACCTGCTTGGCGATCTTCATCGCGCTCTCGACTGCCTCGGATCCGCCCGAGCACAGGAACACGCGGTCGAGGTCGCCCGGGGTGAGGGACGCGATCTTGCCGGCAAGCTTGATCGCCGCCGGGTTCGCGGCATTCGATGCGGCGGTGTAGGCAATCTTGCCGGCCTGCTCGGCCATGGCCTCGCCGATCTCGGTGCGGCCGTGGCCCGCCGCGACCACGAACAGCCCGGCCAGGCCGTCGATGTACTCCTTGCCGTTCACGTCGATCAACGTCGAGCCGCGGCCCTCGACGAAGACCCGTAGCCCGCCCTGGATCAGTTCGTTCCATTCCAGGTCGTTGCTGTGCAGCCAAAGGTGGTCGAGAGCTTGTGTCTCCAGCTCGTGGCGAGTTTGCAATGACGTCATGATGTGTTCCCTTTCTTGATGTTTCGTCTTGTCACCAGCCGCGTTGGGCGAGGCGGTGTGGGGTGGGGATGTCGTCGACGTTGATGCCGACCATGGCTTGGCCGAGGTTGCGGGAGACTTTGGCGAGGACGTCGGGGTCGTCGTGGAAGGTGGTGGCTTTGACGATGGCGGCGGCGCGTTGGGCGGGGTCGCCGGATTTGAAGATGCCTGATCCGACGAAGACGCCTTCGGCGCCGAGTTGCATCATCATGGCGGCGTCGGCGGGGGTGGCGATGCCGCCGGCGGTGAACAGGGTGACGGGTAGTTTGCCGGCGCGGGCGACCTCGGCGACGAGTTCGTAGGGGGCTTGGAGTTCTTTGGCGGCGACGTAGAGTTCGTCGTCGCGCAGGGTGGCGAGTCGGCGGATTTCGGCGCCGATGTGGCGCATGTGGGTGGTGGCGTTGGAGATGTCGCCGGTGCCGGCTTCGCCTTTGGAGCGGATCATCGCCGCGCCTTCGGTGATGCGGCGTAGTGCTTCACCGAGGGTGGTGGCTCCGCAGACGAAGGGGGCGGTGAAGTGCCATTTGTCGATGTGGTGGGTGTAGTCGGCGGGGGTGAGGACTTCGGATTCGTCGATGTAGTCGATGCCGAGGCTTTGCAGGATTTGGGCTTCGACGAAGTGTCCGATGCGGGCTTTGGCCATCACGGGGATGGTGACGGCGTCGATGATGGCTTCGATCATGTCGGGGTCGGACATGCGTGCGACGCCGCCTTGGGCGCGGATGTCGGCGGGGACGCGTTCGAGGGCCATGACCGCCACGGCGCCGGCGCCTTCGGCGATGCGGGCCTGTTCGGGGGTGACGACGTCCATGATCACGCCGCCCTTGAGCATCTCGGCCATACCCCGCTTCACCCGCGCGGTACCGACGTTGACCGGAGATGGGTCGACCGTGAGTTGATTGGATTGCGACACGATCCATTTTCTACCGTGGCGATGACGGTCCGTCAAGACATGGACCGTTGCGCCTCCCGGGGTGGCCGGCAAAGTCGTTGATTACGGGAGTGTTTCGTCTGCCGATCGGCTGCACGTTGACGTCTCAGGTATTGCCAAGCGTCAGGACGTCTGATAAAAAGGCGCTCACCGAACTCCATTTAAGGATGTGCGATGCCGATCTACACAGTCCTTGGCCCCATCGAACCGTCCGAGTTGGGCGAAACCAGCATGCACGAACACCTGCTGATCGACGGTCGCGTCTGGTTCGAACCAGCACGTGAACCCGTACCGGAACCACCGGCGGTCAGCCTCGAGAACTTGGGATTCGTTCACTGGAACCTGGTCAGTCTCGAGGACAACCTGCTGATCGACGACGTCGACCTGGCCGTGCGAGAGCTTGAGTACTTCTCTGGCGTACCGAACGCCGGCCTGGTGGACCTCACCAACATCGGCCTCGGCCGCCGGATCGATGATCTGGCGACGATATCGAAACGAGCCGGCGTGCACGTGATGAGCGGCTGCGGGTTCTACATCCACAACTCTCACCCCGACTACGTCGAGCAGTCGAGCGTCGATCAACTTGCCGAGCTGCTGATCGGTGAGCTCCGGGTAGGCGTCGACGGCACCGGCATCAAAGCGGCGCTCATCGGTGAGATCGGCACCAGTTCACCGGTCACCGAGCGGGAGAAGAAGGTGCTCGCCGCGGCCGGTACAGCTGCGGTGGAGACACAGGCATCAGTGAGCATCCACCTGGAGCCACGTGGCGCGGAAGCGCTGAACGTCCTGGAAATCCTTTTGGCTCAAGGCATGTCGACCGATCGCGTCATCATGGGACATCTCGACGAACATCTCGACAAGGCCTATCACGCCGATGTCGCGCAGTCCGGCGTCGCCATGGCATTCGACACCTTCGGTTCCGACTTCTACTTCAGTGGACTGTTCAAGGATCCCACCGACCTCGAACGGATCGACCACCTCCTGCCCCTGCTCCACGACGGCCACGCCGAGCAGCTCGTGCTGGCTTGTGATGTGTGGACTAAGGCGAATCTCAAGCACTACGGCGGTTTCGGATACGACCACCTGCACCGCCGCATCCTGCCGCTGCTGCGTGACGAGCACGGGGTCAGTGACGACACGATCACGCAGATGATGGTCGAAAATCCCCGCCGATTGCTGGATCGGCCTTGAGCCCATTTACCTAGAGGAAAATCAGTTGTCCACAACATATGCCGATTCGGCACGAGCCGCCGTCGTGAACGGCCTTCCAGCCGACGCACATTCAGTCGTACCACTCTTCCCGGACATCCACGGAAACCTTCGTGGCAAGCTCGTGGATCCCAAGGTGATCAGCTCGGACCGGGCACTCACCGAAGGAATTCCGACCACGGATCTGCTGCTCGCGGTCGACCCCCTCGACGAGCCGATCACGACGTTGAGCACCATGGGGCTGAAGGGCGGCGCGAAAGATCTCCTGCTTCGTCCCGATCTCACCACGCTGCGTCCGATGCCGTGGTTCCCGGCCGCCTACCTTCTGCTGGGTGACTTGTACGAGACCAGCGGTGAGCCATGTGCCGTCAGTCCGCGTCAGGTCCTGCGCAGAGCCCTGGACGCGCTGGCAAGTCATGGACTGAAGCTCAAGGCGGCGTTCGAGTTCGAGTTTCGGCTGTTCCGTGAAGGCACCTGGGAACCCGCGACTGCCGGCCTGAGTTACAGCCCGCTGACCCTCTCCCATGTCACCGACTTCATCGGCACCCTCCGCCGATATGCCGACGAGCTACGACTCGGCCTCTCCGTCGTGCACAGCGAGGGGGCACCCGGCCTGGTCGAGGTCAACGTCGACCCACAGGACGGTGTGGCGGCCGCCGACACCGCCGCATTGTTACGGCTGGTCGCGGTCGAAGCCGCCCGCCGGCACGGCCTGTCTGCCAACTTCATGGCCAAACCCATTGCGCACGAAGAGGGCTCGAGCGCACATGTGCACTTCTCGATGTGGGATGAAGTCGGCGACAACGCATTGGGCGCGGCCGCGGGCAATCGAGACGATGAGTTCTACCGGCGCGCGGCGTGGGGAATGCTCACCCATCTGCCCGCCCTCAGCCTGATCTACAACCCGACGATCAATTCGTACAAGCGGCTCGTTCCGGGCTACTTCGCACCGGTCAGTGCGGCCTGCGGGCCCGACGACCGCTCGTTTGCCCTTCGCGCACTGCTGAAGAGCCCGGCGGCGAGCCGATTCGAACTGCGACGTCCCGGCGCGGACTGCAATCCATACCTGACGCTGGCAGCCATCGCGGCGTCGGTGCATCTCGGCTTGATCGATCGCACTGTGCCCGATCGTGGCCAACTCGACGGTCACGATGGTGCCCTGCCGACGAGCCTCGAAGGGGCGATCGTCGAATTCCGCAACCGGGACGGACGTTTGGACCAGGTCCTCGGTGCTGAGTTCTGCACACATTATCTGCAGACGCGGGAATGGGAATTGCACGCATGGCAGAACGCTGTGAGTGAATGGGAAAGGCAGCGCTATGCCTGAATCGCAGGAAACCACTGACGCCGTGGCGAAAACCGAGCGCTATGAACAGGAACTGAGCCGTAGCCTTGGCCTCTGGGGCAATGTCGCGTTGTGCGTCGCTGCGATCACGCCCGCTGTCGGGGTTTTCGCCATCGCACCGATACTGCTCAACATGGCCGGGACCGGCGCGGTGTGGGCGTTGGTCATCGCGGGCCTGCTCGGGCTGTCGATGGCAGCGTGTTACGGCGAACTGGGCAGCGCCTATCCGATCGCGGGCGGTGACTATTCCGTCGTGGCCCGAACCCTCGGTAAGGCGGCGGGCTTCGTGTCCCTTGTGTTCACCGGGCCGGTGTGTGCGTTTCTGATCCCCGCGGTGGTGGCGTTGACGATTGCCACCTACCTCAACGTCGTCGTGCCCCTCGACGCGCGTTGGGTCGGCGCCGCGGTGATCGCCGTCGGGACGGTCATCGCGATTCTCGGCGTCCGGCTGAGCGCGCGGCTCGTCGGCCTGCTGCTGGCGGTCGAACTGCTGGTCGTCGTCTTCGTAACGGTTCTCGGATTCGTCAAGACCCAGCATTCATTGGTCGAGGTGCTCACGCCCACCGTATTCGGGCCCGACGGTCCGCAAGCTCTGGCCGTGGGCACCCTCATGGCGGCGGTCGCCGTTGCCGCCTTTACGTACAACGGTTTTCAAGGTGCACTGTTGTTCTCCGAGGAGACGTCGGGCGGCGGGCGCAACATCGCCCGATCGGTGTTCATTTCTTTGGCGGTCGCGGTGTCGTTTGGTGTCATCCCGGTGCTCGGCGGCCTGCTGGGAGCGCGATCACTGGAGGAATTCACCACGTCGCCGACGCCATGGCAGCAGTTCCTCACCGATACCGGCGGCGAGCTGTTCAACACGATCGTCAGCCTTGGTATTGCGCTGGCGGTGGTGAACGGCGTCATGGCGCTCACCCCGTACTTCGCTCGGGTCATCTACAGCTCGGGCCGCGACATGATGTGGCCTGCGCCGATCAGCAGGGCGCTGGCCAAGGTGCATCCGCGGTTCGAGACACCATGGGTCGCAACGCTTGTCATCGGAATCGCCGGCATCATCTTGATTCTGACGATGGATGTCGAGGCCATGGCAACCGTGATCGGCACGGTCATCGCGTTGGAGATGATCCTCGTCGCGCTGTCGGCGATCGTCAGCAGGGTTCGCTTTCCCGAACTCGTCCGGCCGTATCGCATGCCGCTGTGGCCGGCGGCGCCGGTGGCTGCGATCGCGCTGTGCCTGGTAGTACTCGTCGAGCAGACGCGAAAAGACCAGCTCACCGCCGTCGTCATCGTCGTCGTGTCCCTGGCGTACTACGTCGGCTATCTGCGGACCAGGACGGCGACGCACATGAAAATGCTCAACCCGGCCGAGTCCGACTGAGAAAAGCGCCGGTCATGACGAGCAGTGTCGAGTGGGTAGCATTGGGCGATGAGCCATCGCAGGCGAACGGGTCAGCTGAGCGCATGAGTCTCCTGATCAGCGGCATATCGAGCGGGACCGTGTCGCTCCCACCGACCCACGTGGACGTCAACCGGTACGTGGCCGACCTCGTTCGCCGGGAGATCCGCCTCGGCCTACTTCCCCCCGGTTCGGCGTTGCCGTCCGAGCGGGACTTCGCCGAAATGCTCGGCGTCGGTAGGACTCCGGTTCAGCTGGCATTCCGCCAACTGCAGTCGGAAGGCCTCATCGAGCGCCGCCGTGGTCGCAACGGCGGAGCCTTCGTCCGAGGCGCAGGCGAAGACGAGTCGCGATTCCACGACGTCATCATGGAAGCTATCGAGAACCGCGACGAGATTCGCCTCGCGATGGAGTACCGGTGTCTCGTCGAACCCTCGGTGTCACGGCTGGCAAGCGAAAGGCGCACGGCAACAGAGCTGAACGACCTGGAGGCCGCCCACGCGTTGCTGCAGGAGGCGTCCGACGACGCTTCGTTCATGAGAAGTGACGCGGTCTTCCATCTGACGCTGGCGCACATCACCGCGAACCCCTTCTTGATCCGCGGTATCGAGGAGTCCCGGCAGTGTTGTCACCCCGCCTTGGCGTTGCTGCCCGAGGGCGGCACGTTCCACGAAGCCACCATCGCAGAACACCAGGAAGTTCTGGAGGCGGTGCAGGCGCGCAAGCCCGACGAGGCCGAGCGGGCGATGAGCGCGCACGTTCAACGCAGTATGTGGAGCGTGCAGAAACTACTGGCGACGCTCAAGGATCGCCACGTGGAGGCTTCGGCCGGGTGACGATGCGTGGCTCACTCGCCGGAGTAGCCGGCGAAGTAATCGGCGAGCATGCGCCTGGCCTCGGCGATCGTGGCGGGGTCGCCGTCGGGATCATCGGTGAACGCCATTTGGAAGAGGCGTTCGACAGCGTGCATGGCGACTCGGCACTGCAACTGGGTGAGCGAGCTGAACAGCGGAGTGTGCCTGCGGAATTCGTCCAGCACAACGGTTGCGAAGTCGTCGATCGCCTGGTGATCGAGTTGCCTGACCCGGTGCGTCAGGTTCTGGCGTACCCACAACTCCCGGATCAACGGAATCCGGTGTTCGGCGGTATAGAAGTCGATGACGGCATCGACGATCTCGATCCACCGGTCACCGGGCCGGTTGCGCACCGCCTCCTCGAACGCGACCGCCGACTGCTGGATGCGCTGGTATGAGAGTTCGTCGAGGACCCGCTCCGGCGTCTCGAAGAAGGCGTAGAACGAACCGCGGCTGATTCCCGACTTGTCGAGCAACAGTGTCGGCGACCCGACCACCGCTTCATACCCGACCTCTTCGACCAACTCCGCCGCGGTGTCGAGGATGCGCTGGATCATCGCCCTCGACCGCCCCTGAAGCGGCCGCTTACGCAACCCGCCGGCAAGCTCGTGATGCCAGGCGGTGCCGACCGTCGGACTCACGGACTGTGTCACCCATGCCCCCTAGTTCATCGCTCGCCCGCTCCGAAGGAGCGCTGGCAACGCGAGTGTAACCGGGTTGCGATTCCAGTCCTGTTACCGGTCGCCTGATAGGCGGGCGACGATCTGAAGTCCTCTCGTAACCGGTGTGTAAACCCTACTTGCACCTATAGACACGCGCAGTTGGGAGATTTAATCTTGTGAAATACACGACTTAAGTCGCGTCTTCAGTCTAAAGTCTGGTTTGACCACCGTTCGGCCACTTTCCCGAGGTGAACCAATGTACGACCCCAACCTGGTCGCCGGCCCAGCATCGGCTTCCAATCCGCTACGACCGGCGATTGCCGTCGTCGGTAGCGGCCCGTCCGGCTGCTACGTCGCTCAGTTCCTCGCCAAGCAGTGGGCGGATGCCGACATCACGATCTTCGAATCACTCCCGGCGCCGTACGGCCTCATCCGCTACGGCGTCGCCGCTGACCACCAGGGTGCGAAGGGTGTGGCGCGCCAGTTCGATCGCATGTTCACGAAGGGCTCGGTGCGGTTCGCCGGCAACGTGTCGGTGGGCCGAGACATCGATTTTGATCTCTTGGCGAGCAGCTTCGACATCGTCGTCCTGGCGACCGGTCTTCCCGAAGATCGGCCGTTGGGAATTCCGCAAGAACCGGGTACGCGCGTGCTCGGTGCAGGGGCACTTCTGCGGGCCCTAAACGGGTTTCCGTCCAAGACGTTGCCCCAAGACGCGACCGGCCGCCACATTCCGCTCGGCCGGCGGTTGGCGGTCGTCGGAATGGGAAACGTGGCCGTCGACGTGATTCGGTTGCTGTCCAAGGACCGTGACGGCTTCGTCGGATCCGACATCGACGATGAGCTACTCCGCGAACTGCGTCCGGCCGCACCGGAGACCATCGATGTCATCAGCCGATCGGCGGTGACCGACGCCAAGTGCGACACGGCGATGCTGCGTGAAGTGGTGTCCCTTGGCAACATCGACCTCGAAGTGACCGGGTTGCATGAACACGACAGCGGGCCGACGGCAGATCTCTTGCGTCCGTTCGCTTGCTCGCCGGCAGCGGCGCCGGGCGTCGACACTCACCGCACGCGGGTGCGCCTGCACTTCGGCGCCGTACCCGAACTCATCGAGAACAGCGACGGCTGCACGCTTCTACGTGCCCGCCGTCGGTACGGTGACCATCGCCCCGTCGACTTCGCCGTGGACACGTTGATCACCGCGGTCGGCTTCACCTGTGGCCCGTCCGATGATCGATGCTGCCCCTCTCAGGCGTGGGCGGGTGCCCACGTCTATCGCGTCGGGTGGCTGAGCCGCGGCGCAAAAGGGACGATCCCGGAGAACCGCAAGGACGCGCAGCGGATCGTCGTCGAGATCGTCAAGGACGCCGAATCACGACGAATTCCGCTGGGAAGGCCTGGTTTTCGCGCCGTGGAAGCGCTCGTCGGAGACCGCGTCGTCAGCTTCGAAGACTGGCAGCGGATCGAAGCCTACGAGCGTCGATCCGCCCACCCCGACCGATGTCGCCGCAAGGTCGTAGATCTCGACAAAATGATCGAGATCGCAACCGCGCCGGTGACCAGCAATCTCTAGCCCCTCGCACACGAACAATCCGACAGGAAGGCCAACGCATGGACACGGTGACGATTCTCTTCGGCACGGAATCCGGAAACTCGGAGATGGTGGCCGACGACATCTCCAAAGCACTGGAAGACAACGGAATCAAGAGTGAAGTCTTCGACATGGAGGACTACGACGTCGGTGACCTCGGCATGCAGGAGATGGTCATCCTCGTCTCCTCCACGTACGGCGAAGGCGAGCTGCCCCAGACCGCGCTGCCGTTCTTCAAGGCGCTCAACGAGATCAAGCCCGACTTGTCGTCCACACGCTTCGCCGCGTTCGGCCTGGGCGACAGCACGTACGACACCTACAACCGGGGTATCTCGACCCTCGTCTCGGCGTTCACCGAACTCGGCGCGACGCAAGTCGGAGAGACCGGCCGCCATGACGCCGACAGCGGACTCGACGCCTCCGACGTCGCGGTTCCCTGGCTCAACGACCTGTTCACCGCTGCGCGGGTCTGACGCGCCCATCTCCATCCAACCTCTAGAAAGTCAACGGATATGACCGAAAACCAGTTGGCGGCCGATCCGCCCGTAGTGCCGGCCGGCGGCGGAACTTCTCAGTCCAACCTCACCGGGAACATGGGCGTGGGCTCGCTGATGCTCACCGTCCTCGCATTCTCCGCTCCCATCGCTGCCGTCGCCGGCTTCATCCCGTTCAGCATCATGTTCGGTGGCGAGGGAGCGACTCTCGTGTTCGCCGTCGCGACAATCAGCATGCTGTTGTTCGCCGTCGGCTATGTGACGATGACCAAGTCGCTGCCCAAACCCGGCTCGTTCTACGCCTTCATCAGCGCCGGTATCGGTAAGGCAACCGGATTGGGCGCCGCGTTCATGGCGGTCGTGTCCTACCTGTTGATGCTGAGCGGATGTTTCGTGTTCACCGGTCTGACCGTCACCGAACTGGTGTCGAGCATGGGCGGTCCGGAGACCCCGTGGTGGCTTTGGGCCATCGGCTGTTGGGTGATCGTCAGCATCTTGTGTTACTTCCACATCGAGGTGTCGGCCAAGATCCTCAGTGTCGCCATGGTTTTGGAAGTGGCGATCGTGATGGTGTTCAACGTGGCCGTGTTGCTGCGCGGCGGCGGCCCGGACGGATACTCGGCCACTCCACTCAACCCGGCGAGCCTGTCGCACGGCGACTTCGGGATAGCGCTGCTGTTCGCGATCATGATCTTCATCGGATTCGAAGCGACGGCGCTCTTCCGTGACGAGGTTCGGGACCCGGACCGGACCATTCCGCGGGCGACCTATGGCGCGGTGCTGTTCGTCGGCGCGCTCTACACGGTGTCGTGCTACCTGCTCACCACGGCCTATGGCGCGAATGCTGTGCAGGCGGCGACGGACGATCCGAAGATGATGTTCCCGGGCGCCATCGGCGCTTTCGCTGCACCCGTGTTCACACAGTTGACCTTTGCTTTCATCATCACCTCCGAAATGGCCGCGGCGATCTCGGTCCACAACGTGACCGCCCGCTACATCTACAATCTCGGCGTCGACAAGGCGCTGCCCGCGGTATTCGCCCAAGTGCACCCACGGCACGGTTCACCCGCGCGGGCGGCGGTCGCGGTCGCGGTCGTGGTCGCTCTGCTGGTCTTGCCGCTCGGTCTGGCGAATCAGGCAGGCGTGGGACTGGATGCGCAGCTGTTCGGGCTGGGAACAGTCGGTGTTCTGGCCTTGATGACCCTGGTGAGCATCGCGGTGATCGTGTGGTTCAGCCGTAGGGGAATCCCGCCGGGCGCCAACTGGTTCAAGTGCTTCGGCGCGCCGGCGCTGGCCGTCGCCGCCCTGGGACCCACCATCGTGCTCGCGATACTGCACTTCGATCTCGTCGTGGGTGGCGCACCCGGGCAGAACCTGGGACTCCTGCTGGTGCTCGGCGCTTCGCTCGTGATCGGTGCGGGGCTCGCGCTGTACTTCCGTTCGGCCAAGCCTCAGGTGTTCGCCCGGTTGGGCCGGGCCGACACCGGCGAGGCGGAGAAGGCCGACGCCGTCGTGCCGACTCGTATGTGACCACGAAACATTAAGGTGCACAGCCTAGTTGAAAGGATTTATGTCATGACAGTGACCCAGACTCGGACGACGAGTGACTGTCCGGCCACCCGGGATTATCTCCCGTGGAAGGACCCGGAGCTTCGTATCGACCCATACCCCTTCTACGCCCGAGCGCAAGCCGAGGCGCCCGTCTCGCGGGACGAGGACGGTACGTTCGTCCTCACCAAGTTCGAAGACCTCATGCACTACGGCCGCCTACCTTCGGTGATCATCGCGCCCGAGTGGGAGAAGGCCGGGGGATGGCGCATCCTCAAGGACATGGCCCTGGGCCACGACGAGCCCGACCATACGCGGCTGCGCCGATTGACCAGCAAGTGGCTGACCCCCAAGCGGATTCAGGACTGGATCAAGATCACCGCCTCGGTGACCGATGAGATCCTCGATCGGGTCGGCGAGGACGGGCTGGTCGATGGCTCCGACCTGGCGGTCGAGGCCACCCACGTCACGGTGTGCCGGCTGCTGCAGGTGCCCGAGGACGAGATCGAATCGGTGCGGCGCGAGATGCGCAAGGCCATGCCCGTCCTGAGTGCGGTACCCGATGCCAGTGACTTCGAGGCCTGTGAGGAGGCCCACGAGTATCTGCGGGCGCGCACCGCATTCCTGATCGAGCACAAGCGGGCGAATCCCGGCGATGGGCTCCTCGATCACCTGCTTGCCCTGCAGGACAGCGGCGAGATGAGCGAGGCCGAGGTCTTCGCGACGACACTGTTCTTCTACTTCGTCGGGCATATGGATGCCAGCTATCTGATCTCGTCGGGCCTGCACATGTTCACCCGACGACACGACATCTTCGATGCCTTCCGGGCTGAGCCGGATGTCCGGCAGGCCATCGTCACCGAACTTGTCCGCTTCGATGCGCCCGAGCCGGTGATCACCCGAACGACCACGGAGGACTTGGTCATTCGCGGTGTTCACGTTCCCGCGGGTAGCGTCCTGCGCTTGGTCATGGGGGCGGCCAACCGCGACCCGGACATCTTCGACAACCCGCACGAGTTCGACTTCAGGCGGCCCCCGGAGCAGTCGCGCAACCTGACGTTCAGTTTCGGCAGCCACAGCTGTCAGGGACGCCTGCTGGCCGAAGCCGAGGTCCGGGTGGTGTGGGAACGCATCGCCGCCCGCTACTCCCGCATCGAACTCGCAGGGGAGCCGGTCATCAAGAACACCGACGCCTCACGGCACTACTACACCCTGCCACTTCGTCTGTGCCCGTAATGATTCACACAACCAGAAAGGCAACCCATGACCACGTCAAGCACATCAACGGAGAGCGCGGTCGTCGTCGGCGACGTCAACGCAGTCGAATTGGAAGACTGGGGCCCACTGCCCGAGGCCACCGGCGAACCCATGGCGACCGCAGGTAAGAAGCTGTGGACCGGCGACGGAATCCGGGAGTTCGGCATCTGGAAGTGCGCACCCGGCCCGTCGCGGTGGGTGTTCGAAACCCACGAGAGCATCACAGTGCTGTCGGGTCGGATGACGGTCACCGAGGACGGCGGCGAGCCCTATGAGGTCAAGGCAGGCGACAGCGCCGTCTTCCCGAAAGGTTGGACGGGCAACTGGGACATCCATGACACGATCCTGAAGGTCTACACGGTCTTCTGAGCTGGCCTCCCTCGGCCGGTCGGGTCCCACCGGACCCGGCCGGCCGACGGCCGCTTCCATCGAATTTCGAGGCCGATGTCGAGAACCTCGTCGCGGTTCCGTCCCAGGGGTGACGCGACCAACTAGGGTCGCGAACCTGAAGGGAGAACAACATGGCCAAGTATCTGCTCCTCAAGCATTATCGGGGCGCGCCTGCGGCCGTCAATGACGTGCCGATGGATCAGTGGGCGCCCGAAGAAGTCCAAGCTCACCTCAAATACATGAACGATTTCGCGGCCCGGCTCGAAGCCAGCGGCGAGTACGTGGACAGTCAGGCCCTCGCCCCGGAGGGCGCATGGGTGCGCTACGACGGTGAAGGCAAACCCCCGGTGACGGACGGACCGTTCGCCGAGACCAAAGACCTGATCGCGGGCTGGATGATCATCGATGTCGACTCCTATGAGCGCGCAGTCGAATTGGCGGGTGAGCTGTCGGCCGCACCCGGCGCGGGCGGTAAGCCCATCCATGAGTGGCTGGAGGTCCGGCCGTTCTTTCACGCCGCGCCGACGGTCACCGACTAGATGACCGCGGTGGACGACGCTCGCCTGCGTGACCTGATCCCCGCGGTCCTGGCGACGCTCGTCCGCCGCGGGGCAGACTTCGCGACTGCCGAGGACGCCGTTCAGGAGGCGCTGGTTCGAGCCGTTCGGACGTGGCCGGACCAGCCCCCCGACGACCCGAAGGCGTGGTTGATCACCACCGCCTGGCACTGTTTCGTCGATCTCGTTCGATCCGATGTCGCTCGGCGCCGCCGCGAAGACCAGGTTTCCTATGAACCACCGCCCGGGCCGACCGCAGCAGCGGACGACACGCTGGCGCTCTACTTCCTGTGCGCACACCCGAGCCTGAGCCCCGCGTCGGCCGTCGCCCTCACGTTGCGGGCCGTCGGCGGGCTCACCACACGCCAGATCGCCCAGGCCTACCTCGTCCCGGAATCGACCATGGCGCAACGGATCAGCCGGGCCAAACGCACCGTCAGCGAGGTCCGGCTGGATCAGCCGGGTGACCTCCGCACGGTCCTGAAGGTGCTGTACCTCGTGTTCAACGAGGGGTACAGCGGCGATGTCGATCTCGCCGCCGAGGCGATCCGGCTGGCCAGGCAATTGGCCGCAGGCACCGACCATCCCGAGGTCGCCGGGCTGCTCGCGCTCTTCCTGTTGCACCATGCCCGGCGCGCGGCCCGCACACGCGCCGACGGAAGCCTCGTTCCGTTGGCCGAGCAGGACCGCAGCCTGTGGCGGCGCGACCTGATCGCCGAGGGGGTGGACGTGCTCCAGCGCGCGCTGGCTCGCGACCGGCTCGGGGAGTACCAGGCGCAGGCCGCGATCGCGGCGCTGCACGCCGACGCGCAGCACGCGGATGAAACCGATTGGGTGCAGATCGTCGAGTGGTATGACGAGCTCGTGCTGCTCACCGACAGCCCCGTGGTGCGGCTCAACCGCGCCGTCGCCGTCGGCGAGGCGGACGGACCGCAGGCGGGCCTCGCGGCACTCGCCGAGCTCGACCCGGCGTTGCCCCGCCATACCGCGGCGGCCGCGTATCTGCATGAGCGCGCGGGCGAATTCGACACGGCGGTACGACTTTACGTCGAGGCCGCGGCACAGGCGGACAACGTCGCCGAGCGCAATCACCTGACGCTCAAGGCGGCGACCCTGCGCAGGCACAACAAATGAGGCCCCCGGGAAAACCCGGGGGCCTCATCGGTTGAGCGGTTTTAGAACGCGGCTTCGTCGAGTTCCATCACGTCGTTGTCGATCGTCTCGATGACCTGACGGGTGCTGGTCAGCAGCGGCAGGAAGTTCTTGGCGAAGAACGATGCGGCTGCGATCTTGCCCTCGTAGTAGGCGCGGTCATCCCCGGTGGCGCCGGCGTCGAGCTTCTCGATCGCCACCGCGGCCTGGCGGGCCAGCAGCCAGCCGAGCAGCAGGTCGCCGACCGACAGCAGGAACCGGACCGAGCCGAGGCCCACCTTGTAGATGCTGGCCTGGTCTTCCTGAGCGGCCATCAGGTAGCCGGTCAGCGAGGCGGCCATGCCCTGCACGTCGGCCAGCGCGGTGGCCAGCAGCGCACGCTCGGTCTTCAGCCGGCCGTTGCCGGACTCGTTCTTGATGAACTGCTCGATCTCGCCGGCGACGTAGGCCAGCGCCTGGCCCTTGTCGCGAACGATCTTGCGGAAGAAGAAGTCCTGGGCCTGGATGGCCGTGGTGCCTTCGTACAGCGAGTCGATCTTGGCGTCGCGGATGTACTGCTCGATCGGGTAGTCCTGCAGGAAGCCCGATCCGCCGTAGGTCTGCAGGCTCTCGGTGAGCTTGGCGTAGGCCTGCTCGGAGCCGAAGCCCTTGACCACCGGCAGCAGCAGGTCGTTGACCTTGTGGGCGAGTTCGCCCTCGATGCCGTGCACGGCCTTGGCGACCGCCGCGTCCTGGAAGGTCGCGGTGTAGAGGTACAGCGCACGCATGCCCTCGGCGTAGGCCTTCTGGGTCATCAGGCTGCGACGCACGTCGGGGTGGTGGGTGATGGTGACGCGCGGCGCGGTCTTGTCCATCATCTGGGTCAGATCGGCACCCTGCACGCGCTCCTTGGCGTACTCAAGAGCGTTGAGGTAGCCGGTCGACAGGGTCGCGATGGCCTTGGTACCCACCATCATTCGGGCCTGCTCGATGACGTCGAACATCTGCGCGATGCCGTTGTGCACCTCGCCGACCAGCCAGCCCTTGGCAGGCTTATCGTGCTGGCCGAAGGTCAGCTCACACGTGGCCGAGACCTTCAGGCCCATCTTGTGCTCGACGTTGGTGACGTAGACGCCGTTGCGCTCGCCCAGCTCGCCGGTCTCGAAGTCGAACAGGTACTTCGGTACGAAGAACAGCGACAGACCCTTGGTGCCGGGGCCAGCGCCCTCGGGGCGGGCCAGCACCAGGTGGAAGATGTTTTCGAACAGGTCATCGGAGTCGGCGGAGGTGATGAACCGCTTCACGCCGTCGATGTGCCACGAGCCGTCGTCCTGCTTGACGGCCTTCGTGCGGCCGGCGCCCACGTCGGAACCGGCGTCGGGCTCGGTGAGCACCATGGTGGCGCCCCAGCCGCGCTCAGCGGCGATCTCGGCCCACTTCTTCTGCTCTTCGGTGGCCTGCTTGTAGAAAATGCTCGCGAAGCCCGGGCCGCCGGCGTACATCCACACGGCGGGGTTGGCGCCGAGGATGTGCTCGTGCAGGGCCCAGACGAGAGCCTTGGGCATGGCAACGCCGCCGAGCTCGTCTTCGATGCCTACGCGGTCCCAGCCGGCTTCCTGCACGGCGCGGACCGATTTCTTGAACGCCTCGGGCAGCGTGACGGTGTGGGCGTCGGGATCGAACACCGGCGGATTGCGATCGCCCTCGGCGAACGAATCGGCGATGGGTCCCTCGGCCAGGCGAGCCATCTCGTTGAGCATCTCGCGGGCCGTGTCGGCGTCGAGGTCGCTGTAGTCGCCGGTACCGAGCGCCTTGTCCACGCCGAAAACGTCGAACAAGTTAAAGGCCTGGTCACGCACATTGCTCTTGTAGTGGCTCACAATTCCTCCTCGGTGAGAATGCCACTTGAGGTTGGGTACTCCGGATAAGTTACCCACCAGTAACTGGGGCCAACTATACCGTCCAGTAACTTCAACGCAAAGCGAACGCGAGCAATTTCCCTGGCCTAACCAACCCAGCGGTTGATCGAAGTTCGTACCAACCCCGCTTCGGCGCGCTGAGCTGCGGTTTTCCGTGATTGTGAGGATCATCACGAAACTGCCCGCTAGGGTGAGCGGATGCGTCGGATCGCCGTGTGGGGCACAGGCAATATGGGGGCAACCGCGATCCGGTCGGCGGTCGCATTTCCCGGCCTTGAACTGGCCGCCGTCATCACCTCATCGCAGGACAAGATGGGTCGGGACGCCGCGACGTTTGCCAGGCTCGATCAGGCGACCGGCGTCACGGCCACTGACGACATCGACGCCGCGCTGGCCGAATGCGACGCCGTGGCCTACATGTCCTCCGGCGACATCCGGCCCGAGGAGGCGATCGCGGAAATCGCGCGTTGCCTACGTTCTGGCAAACATGTGGTGACCCCGTCGCTGTACTCGCTCTACGACCCGGCCTCGGCGCCGCCCGAGTGGGTCGAGCGGCTCACCGACGCCGCCGTGGCAGGCAACGCCGCGCTGTTGGTCAGTGGCGTCGACCCGGGCTGGGCCAACGACGCCCTCGCGGTGACGGCCGCCGGGTTGTGCACGCGCATCCGGTCCATCCGGTGCCAGGAGATCTTCGACTACTCGACCTACAACCAACCGCACGCCGTTCGGGTGCTGTGCGGGTTCGGCGGTTCGATGGACGACGTCCCGATGATGCTGTTGCCGTCGATCCCGACCATGGTGTGGGGCGGCAATGTGCGGCTGATCGGCCGCGGCCTGGGTATGGAGATCGACGACATCACCGAGAAGGTCGAGCGGCTGCCGCTCGACGAATCCGTCGACAACGTGCTCGGCCGCTTTGAGAAGGGCACCCAGGGTGCCTTCCGGGTGCAGGTCATCGGCTGGTCGCAGGGCGTCGAACGAGTCGTCGTCGACCACATCACCCGCATCGACCCAGCCTGCGCACCGGATTGGCCGCAACCCGACCAGGGCGTCGGCGACCACCGCGTGATCATCGACGGCGACCCGCAGCTGAGCATCGTGGTGCGCGCCGACGTGCCGGGCGGCACCCGGGCCGACGGCGGCAACACGACCGCGGCCAACCGGCTGCTCGGTGCGATCGACTGGCTGGCCACCCAGAAGCCCGGGATCTACGACGGGCTCGACGTGCCGTTACATCCGCCGCTGCCGGCCGAGGTCGAAGCGACGCGCTGGGCCTGACATATGTCTGCCGAGCTCAGTTCTCGGCATCGGGCAGCTGGCCCACGAGATACTCCGCGAGCCCGCCGATGGTCGGATAGTCGAACACCGCGGTCGCGTTGATCGTGAACTTGCCGCCGAACTGACTGTGCAGCCGGTTGCGGAGTTCGATCGCCATCAGTGAATCCGTGCCGAGGTCGAGGAATCGGCTCGTCGCGGCGGGTGGTTGTGCGAGGCGCAGGAAGTTCTGCACCTCCCGCTGAAGGAACTCGGTCACGAAGCCGGCGCGCTGCGGCACCGGTATGTCCATCAGCTTCTTGAGCAGCTCACTGTCACCGGTGACCTCGCCGACGGCACTCGGCAGCACCAGGTCGAGGATCGGTGGCCGTGAACTGCCGAGCACCTTCGCGGCCCGCTGCCAGTTGGCCTTGAGGACCGTGGCTTGGCCCGTTCCGTTGGCGATGACCTCGGACAGTGCGCTCAACGCGGCGGACGGTTCCAGTGGAATAAGGCCCTGCGCACTGATATTGGCGGTCGCGGCCTCCGACGACGCCATGCCGCCCTGCGCCCATGGGCCGAAGTTGACGCCCGTTGCGGGCAATCCTTGCGCCCTTCGCCGCGCGACGAGGCCGTCGAGCAGTGCGTTGGCCGCCGCATAGTTGGACTGACCGGGCGAACCGAACAGACTCGACACCGAGGACGAGACGATGAAGAAGTCCAGCTCGTCGTCGTTCGTCAACCGGTCGAGGTGCAGAGCTCCGAAGGCCTTGGGCGACAACGTGGTCCGGAACCGCTCGAGGTCCTGCTGACCCAACAACGCGTCGTCGAGCACACCGGCCAGATGAGCTATGCCTGCGAGCGGCGGCAACTCCCCGCGGATCCGCTCCAAAAGTTCGGCGACCTCGGACTCCTCGCCGACATCGGCGGTGAAGACGTGGATGCGGGTCTTGTAGCGGTCGGTGATCTCGTCGATGACCTGTTGCGTGTCGGCGTCAGCAGCACGCCGGCTCGTCAACACGATGTCACCGGCACCACGCTGCGCCAGGTACGACGCGGTGTGCAGGCCGATCGCGCCGAGCCCGCCGGTGATCAGGTAGCTCCGATCGGGCCGGGGCTGCAGTGGATTCGGGATCTGCACGACGATCTTGCCGATGTGCCGCGCCTGCTGCATGCGACGGAATGCGGTCCTCGCCTCGGTCAGCGGGTAGATCTCGGCGGGCAGTGGCTTCCACCCACCCCCGGCCAGTCCCTCCGACACCTCGGTGAGCAAGTCGCGAATACGGTCGGGTTCGGTGAACATCACCGTGTCCAGCGCGACGATCTCGTAGGCGACGTCGGGCCGGGCCTGCGCCATCTGCTCCGGTGACCAGATGTCGCGCTTGGCGATCTCGGCGAACCGTCCGTTCTGGGCGGTGGCCTTCAGCGTCGCCTCGATGAACCCCTCGCTCGTCAGGCTGTTCAGCACCACGTCCACGCCGGCGCCGTCGGTGTCGGCCAGTATCTGGTCGGCGAAATCCGTTGTGCGCGAGTCGTAGACGTACTTCACGCCAAGCGTGCGCAGCGTCGCCCGCTTGAACGTGCTGGCCGTGGCGAACACCTCGGCCCCGCATTGCTGGGCCATCTGGATGGCCGCCAGCCCCACACCGCCGCTCGCGGCGTGGATCAGCACCTTGTCGCCCGGCTTCAGTTGTGCCCAGTCGAACGCGAGCCGGACCGTCAACGCCGCCGCGGGAATGGTCGCGGCTTCGACCGCGCTCACCCCGTCCGGGATCGGCGCAAGGAACTGGGCGGGCACGTTGAACCGGCTGGAGAAGGCGCCCTGCATGGATCCGTAGACGCGCTGGCCCACTTCGACTCCGGTGACGCCCTCGCCCAATTGCGTGACGACGCCGGCGAAGTCACCGCCGATCGGGCCCGGGTCGCCGGGGTACAAGCCGAGGACGTTGAGCACGTCGCGGAAGTTCAGGCCGGCTGCTTCGACGCGGACCTGCACGTAGCCCTCGTCCGGTGGCGGCACGTCCTTCTCGGTGATCCGGAGGTTGTCGATCGCGCCGCGTTCGGTGGGCGCCAGGGCGTAGTCGCCGCCGCGTGGCACCGTGAGGTTGCCGCTGCGTGCCCACGGCAGCAGGCGCGAGGCGAGCAGCTTCCCTTGGCGCACCGCGAGTTCCGGTTCCTCCACCGGCGTGGCCAACAGATCGGCCAGCGCTCGTACGGCCTCGGGTGAGCCGTCGCAATCGACGAGCCTGGCGCGCAGCGCAGGTTCCTCGTTGATCGTGGTGCGGCCGAAACCCCACAGCGACGCCTGCACGGGGTCGACCGGCTCGCCCGACTCGGTGGCCACGGCACGTTCGGTGACGATCCACAGGCCGTTGGGAAGTTTCAGGCCGCCCTGCACGGTGTGCACGGCGTCGAGAAGGTTCGCGATCTCCGCTTCGAGCCGGGCCGCGGCCTCGGCGCTGGACTCCGCGGCGGCCGGACCGGCGGCCCGCCACACGACGCCGGCGAACGGCACACCACGTTCGGCGGCCTGAGCCAGCACCTGTCCCAGGGGCTCGGAATCGCCGCTCGGGTCGAATGGGATGCACCCCGGCACGTTCGCGGCCAGTTCGTCGAATCCGGCGATCAGCCAGGTGCCGCCGGGCGTCCCGGTCTCATCGGCCTGCGGCGGCGAAACCTCATGCCAGCCGAGGGTGTAGAGCAATCGCGTGGCATCGCCGCCGAGGCCGCGCAGCAACGCCTCGCGCGGTGCGCGTTTGACCGTGAACTCGCGGATGCCGCCCAGGTGACGGCCATCTCGGTCGAGGTAGTCGAGATCGAACACCTGAGTTTCGCTGTCGAGGGCGCTTTCATGCCAGCGTGCCCGACAGTAGAACCGCCGAGGCATCTTCTCCTTCAACGTCACCTGCCCGTACCGCAGCGGCAGGAACAGATCGTTGACGCCCTGCTCGGCCGCGAGAAGTGCGGGGAACGCGGGGAAGGCGACCCCGGTGCACAGGTCCATCAGCACCGGGTGCATCGGCTCCGACCCGAGTTGTTCGGCGAGTTCCTCCCCGACGAGGATGTCGCCGACGGCCTCGCCGTCACCGAGCCACAGCGACTTCAGCGAACCGGACCACGTTGGGCCCCAGGCCAGTTCCAAGTCGGCGAAGGTCTCGAACAGCTCCTGCGGACGCATGCGATTCATCCGCTCGATCGCTTCGTCGATCGGCGCCGCGTCCTCGGCTGCGGGCTCGTCGCCGTCGTCGGCGGCACCGCTCACGACGGTTCCCTCGGCGTTCAACGACCATTCGGCGCCGCGTTCGCCGTACGGACGGCTGTGCACCTGGAACTTCCACTCCCCGTCGTGCACGGGATGCAGCGTCAGCTGCACCTCACGAGACGCCTTCTCCGGCAGGATGATCGGCTCGTAGAAGAAGACGTCTCTGGCGTGCGCCGGGGTTCCGACCGCGGCCAGCGCCATGGCGGCATACGTCGCGCCGGGCACGACGACGGTGCCGTAGATGACGTGATCGGACAGCCACGGCTGCGACCTGACCGACAGTCTGCTGGTGTAGATCGAGTCGCCGGACGCCAGATCCTTGCCGCTGCCGAGGATTCCCGACCCGGCGGGGCCGTCGACCGTGATGGCCGCGGACTTGGGCCAGAAGCGGCGGCGCTGGAACGGATAGGTCGGCAACTCCAGCTTGCGGCCGGACCGGCGGTGCAACGCAGCGAAATCCGGTCGGTGACCGCCGACGTAGGCCGCGGCCAACGCATCGGCGATCTGGCGCCGATCGTCGATACCCTTGCGCAGCGAGACGATCGCCCGCGGCGCGGCCAGGTGCTCGGGCCAGACCTGCACGGCCGCCCCGGTCAGCACGGGTTGCGGACCGATCTCCATCAAGACCGAGCAGCCAAGCGCCGCCACGGTGCGCACGCTCTCCGCGAACTGGACCGGCTGGCGGGAATGACGCCGCCAGTATTGAGCGTCGATCGGGTTCTGGGCCGTGAGGACGGCGCCGGTGCGGTTGCAGACCAGCGGCAACGTGGGGGCATTGAACTGCAGCTGTGCTGCGAAGGATTCGAACTCGTCGAGCACCGGATCCAGCAATTCCGAGTGGAACGCGTGGCTGGTCTGCAGCCACGTGCAGCGGATGCCCTCGTCCTCGAACTTGGCGACTGCTCGTTCGAGGTCCTCGGCCGGGCCGGAGAGCACGGTGTTGGGTCCGTTGTAGGCACCGACCGACACACGCGGGAATTCGCCCGCGATCGTCTCGACGTGCTTGGCGTCGCTGAAGACCGCGACCATGCGCCCGCCGTCGGGGAGGCTGCCGAACAACCGGCCGCGCTCGGCGATCAGCCGTGCGCCGTCTTCGAGGCTGAACACTCCGGCCACGCATGCCGCCGCGTACTGGCCCACGCTGTGGCCCAGCACCACGTCGGGTTCGATACCCCAGGACTGCCACAGCCGGGCCAGGCCCATCTCGACGGCGAAGAGTGCCGGTTGCGCAAAGGACGTGTGCCGCAGGCGGTCTCCGAGCTCGCGATCGGTGGCGAACATCACGTCGAGCAACGGGTGGGGCAAGATGCCGTCGACCGCGTCGGCGCAGCGTTTCACGGTTTCGGCGAAAACCGGCTCGGCGTCGAACAACTCACGCGCCATCCCGGGATACTGGCTGCCCTGTCCGGTGAACAGCCACGCGGTCGTCGGGTGGTGTGTGTGCTCACCGCGCACGACACCGGGGCGCGTGCGGTTCTCGGCCAGATCGGCCAGTCCCTGACGTGCGCTCTCGATCGAGTCCACCACCAGTGCGGCGCGATGCTCGAAGTGCGAGCGGCCCGTGCCCGCGGTGCGGCAGATGTCGGCGAGGTCGACGTCCGGGTGGGTGCCGAGCCAGGCGCCATACCGCCGTGCCAGTTCGACGAGTGCTTCCGGTGACCGCCCGGACAGGGCGAGGACATGGACGGGAGCGTGGGCGTCGGGCTCCGTGGGCTCGGGGGTTGCCGCGTCGTCGGCGGCCGCCGGCGTCGGGGGCTCCTCGATCAGCACGTGCGCGTTGGTGCCGGTGAATCCGAAGGAGCTGACGCCCGCGCGCCGTGGTCTGCCGTTGGCCTGCCATGGAACGGCCTTGTCCAGCACGCGCACCGGCAGGGAATCCCACGGGATGTGCGGCGACGGATTGTCGAAGTGCAGGCTCTGTGGCAGCACCTCGTGCTGCAACGACAGCACGACCTTGATCAGACCTGCTGCGCCCGAAGCGGATTCGGTGTGACCGATGTTGGTCTTGACCGATCCCATGAGCAGTGGCCGGTCCGCGTCCCGCGCGTCGCCGTAGGCGGCCGCGGCCGCCTGAACCTCGATCGGGTCACCCAGCGGGGTGCCCGTCCCGTGTGCCTCGAGGTAATCGACATCGCCGCCGGTCCAACCCGCACGAGCCAACGTCGTCCCGATAAGGCGTTGCTGCGCACCACCATTGGGAACGGTCAACCCACTGGATGCGCCGTCCTGGTTGACCGCGCTCCCGGGGATGACCGCGCAGATACGGTCCCCGTCACGCTGTGCGTCGCTGAGCCGCTTGAGTACGAGAATGCCGCAGCCCTCACTGCGCACGTAGCCGTCCGCGGAGGCGTCGAACGTCTTGCAGCGTCCGACGGGGGAGAGCATTCGCGCGCGTGATGCGGCGACGACCGTCACCGGGCTCAGCAGGACGTTCACCCCGCCGGCCAAGGCCAGATCGCAATCGCCGGCGTGCAGTGCCTGGCAGGCCTGGTGGACCGCGACCAACGCCGAGCTGCACGCGGTGTCGACTGCCACTGCGGGGCCTTCGAAACCCAGCGCGAAGGCAACGCGCCCGGAGATGGCGTTGAGGGCGTTGCCGGTGATGAAGTACGGCTCGATCTTGTCGATGGATTCCGACGACAGCAGGTGCGCGTACTCATTGGCGGCCACGCCCGCGAAGATGCCGGTTCGGCTGCCGCGCAGTGCGGACGGCGCGTAGCCGGCCCTTTCCAGACCCTCCCACACTGTTTCGAGCATCAGCCGCTGCTGGGGTTCGATCCATACGGCCTCGCGCGGGGATATGCCGAAGAACTCCGGGTCGAATCCGTCTATACCGTCGAGGAATCCGCCGAAGCGCGTGTAGGTCTTGCCCGCGGTCTCCGGGTCGGGGTCGTAGAACTCGTCGATGTCGAAGCGATCTTCCGGAACCTCCCGGATCGCGTCGATACCGCCGGACAGCACCTCCCAGAAGGCTTCCGGGTTGGGTGCGCCGGGGAATCGGCATGACACCGCCACGACCGCGATCGGTTCGTCCGTGCGCGTCGCGGCTTCCGTGGCGGGTTTCTTCGCGGATGCCTGGTCGTTGAGGCCGAGCACCTCCCCGAGCAGGTAGTCGGCCACGTCGGAGATCCGGGGGTGATCCATCACCAGCGTGATGGGAATCTCGTGGCCCACACCCTGTTCGATGCGGCGCCGCAACTCGACGGCCATCAGCGAATCCATGCCGAGGTCGAAGAACCCGGCGTCCTCACGGATTTCCGCGTCATCGACCCGCGTCACCTCCGCCACCGCGGCACGCAGGTAATCGGTGAGAAGTTTCTTGCGTTGCTGCACCGGGGCATTGGTGAGCCGCTCGACCAGTTGGGTCTTACCCGAAGGGGTCGCGGTCGGCGCCGTGGGCGTCGACAGGGCGGGCACCTCGCGCTCCAACTCCGACAGGAACGCCCGTCGCCCCGCCTGCTGGTAGAGCGGCAGGAATCGGGCCCAGTCGATCCTGGCCACCACTCCTTGGACCGGACCGGCCGCCTCGGCGGCCGATACGACGTCCGCCAGGCCGGCAAGCGCATCGGCCGGAGCCAGTGTGCGAATCCCGCGCTGTTCCAGGCGCGCACGGGCCTCCGCGTCGGCCATACCGGCCGACCACGGACCGAAGTTGACGCTGATACCGGCGATACCCTGCTCACGCAGCCGCCAGGCCAGCCCGTCGAGGAACGCGTTCGCCGCACCGTACGCGGTCTGGCCGTATCCACCCCAGACCGAGGCGATCGACGAGGTGTTGATGAAGAAATCGAGCTTCAGGTCGGCGGCGGCCTCGCTCAAATGCCAGGCACCCCAGACCTTTCCGGCGAACACTCGATCCACCTCGGCTTGTTGCGAGTCGAAGTCGAGGTCGCCGAGCGGCGTGGTGCCGATCTCACCTGCGGCATGGACGATACCGGCAAGCGGCGGCAGCTCAGCCTGGATGGTGGTCAGCAGGCGCGCGACGTCGTGCGCGTCAGCGACATCGGCGGTGATCACCCGGAATTCGCAGTCGTACTGTGCGGCCAGCGCGTCGATGCGGTGTTGTGCGGTATCGCCGGGCGCGCGTCGGCTGGTCAAGACCACGTGCTTGGCACCGTGCCCGGCCAGGTATCCGGCGATCTCCCGACCGATCGAACCCAGGCCCCCGGTCACCAGGTAGGTTGCGTCATCGCGCAGTTCGAGCGGAGCGCCGGTCGGTTGGTCGCCTCGTCGGACCAGCCGGGGCACGTGGACCGCGCCATCGCGCACTGCGATCTGGTCTTCCCTGGCCGAGGCGCGCGGCGCCGAGATGGCATCGACGATCCGGGACCATTCGTCGGCCGTACCGCCGGAGAGATCGGCGAGTCCGCCCCATACCTGCGGAAGCTCGAGCGCTGCGGCCCGACCGAAGCCCCACAGGCAGCTCTGATCCGGTGACACGGTGTCGGTGTCGGTGACCCGCTGTCCGCCGCGGCTCACCATCCAGATCGGTGCGCTGACCTCTGCTGCGACGGTGGCGCGGAAGAGACGCCTTGTCCCGCCGAGGATTCGGTGCTGCATCCGCAGCAGCGATCGCATCGAGGGGACGGCCTTGGCGCTCTGGTCCGCATCGACAGCCGCGACATGCAGGATGCGCAGGCTCGCGCCGTCCGCCGCGGCGGTGCGCAGCGCGTCGGCGAGCCGATGCTCGTCGGCGTCTGATGCCGGCAAGCCGAGGAATCGATGCTGCTGACCGAGTGCGGTGAGCGTGTCGACCAACGGCTGCACCGCCGGGGACTCATCACCGACGATGATCCAGGTGGCTGTGGTGTCTGCGTCCATAGCGGTGCGCGGAGCCTGGGACTTCTCCCAACGGAACTCGTAGCGGTCGTCTGCGATGGATTGCGTTGTTCGTTGCCGATTGTGCTGTTGCGCAAGCTTTCTCAGCACGGCCAGGGTCTGGTGATCGCCGTCGGAACCGTCGAGCAGCGCCGCGAGTTCCTCGATCTTGCCGTCCTCGAGAAGCTGCACGGCCTGGGTGCGTGCGGCGACCGGTGCCTGCGGGGTGGCGCTGTCCCGATCGCCGTTTCGGTTGTCGGAGAACCAGTACTGGCGGCGCTCGAACGGATAGGTGGGCAGGTCGAGCTTTCGTGCGTGCGGCTGCCGGAAGGCAGCGAAGTCGGGCACGTGGCCCAAGACATACGCGTCGGCGACGGCTTCGATGATCTGCCGATGATCGGCGGTGTTGCGGCGCATCGACGTGATGGCGCGCGGCGCGGTGGCCGGGTCGGGCCACGCGCTCAGCGCGGTCGCCGTGAGCACCGGCCGCGGGCCGACCTCGATCAGCACCTTGCAGTTCAGCTCGGACAGGGTGCGCACGCTCTTGGCGAATTCGACCGGTTGGCGGGCATGACGGCGCCAGTAGGCACCATCGAGTTTCACACTCCTGCCGAGCGCGGCACCGGTGCGGTTGTCGATGAGAAGCCGTTGCGGCGCGTTGAACGTGAACTGCCCGGCGTACGCCTCGAATTCGTCGAGGATCGGGTCGAGCAGCGCGGAGTGGAACGCGTGGCTCGTGTCGAGCCAGTCGCACCGGATGCCGTCGGCGGCAAGTCCGGCGACGGCCTTCTCCAGGTCTGGTGCGGGGCCCGACAGCACGGTGTTGGCGCCGTTGTAGGCGGCGACGGAAAGCGCCGGGTACTCGTCGGTGAGGCTCTCGACCCGCTCGGCGGCCGCGAACACCGCGACCATCCGGCCACCCGCCGGCAGGCTGCCGAACAGCCTGCCGCGTTCGGCCATCAGCCGCGCGCCGTCCTCCAGGCTGAACACGTCGGCCACGCAGGCCGCCGAATACTGCCCGACGCTGTGGCCCAGCACCACGTCCGGATCGAAGCCCCACGACTGCCAGAGCCGCGCCAGGCCCATCTCCACCGCAAACAGGGCGGGCTGCGCGTAGGACGTTTGCCGCAGAGTCTCTTCGGCGTCTGCGCTGTCGAGATCGAAAATGACGTCCAGCAACGGTTTTTCGAGTACGCCATCGACCGCGGCCGCGCAGCGCTTCAGCGTCTCGGCGAACACCGGCTCGGTGTCGAACAATTCCCGTGCCATGCCGGGGTACTGGCTGCCCTGACCGGTGAACAGCCACGCCGTCTTCGGGGTGTCGTGGGATTCTCCGCGAACCAGGCCGGGTGCTGGGCGGTCGTCGGCGAGCGCGCCGAGCAGTTCGATCGCGGAATCTCGCGAATCGACCACCAGTGCGGCGCGGTGCTCGAGGTGTGCCCGTCCCACGCCGGCGGTGAAGCACACGTCCGCCAAGGTGGCCTGCGGGTGTGTGCGCAGCCAGTCCCGGTATTGCGCGGCGATCTGGACCAACGCGGCGGGCGTGCGCGCGGACAGCGGAAGGACACTGAACCGCGCAGCCGCGGCGGCATCCGGCGCGGGTTTCTCGGCCGGGTCCGGTTCCGCGGCAGGCGGTTCGGGAGCTTCCTCGATGATGACGTGTGCGTTCGTCCCAGCGAACCCGAATGAGCTGACACCCGCGATGCGGGGCCTGCCGTTGCGCGTCCACGGAACGGTCTCCTTCACCACCTCAACCGGCAGGCGGTCCCACGGGATGTGCGGAGACGGGTTCTCGAAGTTGAGGTGCTTCGGCAAAGTCTCGTTCTCGAGCGACAGGATGACCTTGATGACGCCTGCGATGCCCGCGGCTGCTTCGAGGTGTCCGATGTTCGTCTTCGCCGAGCCGATCAGCAGCGGTTGGCCGGGATCGCGTCCGGCGCCGAGCACCGCACCCGCGGCCTGGGCCTCGATCGGATCGCCCAGCGATGTCCCGGTGCCGTGCGCCTCCAGGTATGTGATGTCGCGAGGCTCCAGATCGGCACGTTTCAAGGCATCGGCGATAACCCGTTGCTGGGCAACACCATTCGGCACCGTCAGACCACCCGAGGCGCCGTCCTGGTTGATCGCGCTGCCGCGGATCACCGCCCGGATGCGGTCACCGTCGCGAACCGCGTCTTCGAAGCGCTTGACGACGATCACGCCGCATCCTTCGCCGCGCACGTAGCCGTCCGCCGCCGCGTCGAAAGTCTTGCACCGCCCGTCGGGCGCCAGCATGTGCGCGCTTGAGAACGTGATCATCGTGGCGGGGGTCAGCAGGACGTTCGCGCCACCGGCCAGCGCGAGGTCACACTCACCCAACTGCAGCGCCTGGCACGCCTGATGTATCGCCACGAGCGACGAGCTACAGGCCGTGTCGACGGCGACTGCAGGACCCTGCAGGCCCAGCCGGTAGCTGATCCGGCCGGCTGCGGCGGCATTCGAGGTGCCGATGGCCATGTAGGCCTCGATCTCGGGATAGGTCAGCTCGTCGGATGCCATGCCCAGGTAGTCGTGGGTCGCCAGACCGACGAAGACACCGGTGTTCGTGTTCGCGAGAGCTGTTGGCGCGGTACCCGAATGTTCCACCGCGCGCCACGCAGTCTCCAGCAAGATGCGGTGCTGCGGGTCCATGAGCCTGACCTCGCGTGTCGACATGCCGAAGAACGGCGCGTCGAATCCGGTCACGTCATCGACGAAACCCGCGCGACGGGTTACGACCTTGCCGGGCGCGCCGGGCTCCGGGTCGAAGAATTCATCGACGTCCCAGCGGTCATCGGGAATCTCCGACACCGCGTCGCGACCCTCGCGCAACACCTCCCAGAACCCATCGGCGTCCGGAGCGCCAGGAAAGCGCGCAGCGTAGCCGACGATGGCAAACTTTGGCGCCCGCCTGTTCGGATGTGCGGTGGAACCCATGCCGTTGTCCTCCTTGCATCGGCGGCCTCAAGTTGACTCCGCGATGACCCCGCGCGTCCCCCGAAGCGCGTGAAGATCGACCCGACGACACTATTGCACGCAGACCCGTCGCGTGTGGGGTTCGCTTCCTCGCGCGAGCCTCTGCGGTACCGCTGTGCGGGAACCGAGGGTACGTTGATGCCGCGGGGGGATCTGCCGGAATCGGCGACGGCTGTGTGGAGCGTACGTGGGAGGATCAGGTTTTGCGCATCGGGAAGATAACTGTTGGCGCACTTGATGAATGGTCGTTGAGTCCGGGTTCGGTCACGTCGTGGCACCCGACAGCGGCGGCTCAGGAAATCGCGAGCCGGGCTCCGGTCAGCTCCGTGCCGGTTAGCTACATGCAGAGCCAACATCTACGTAATTACCGTGATCGGAGTGCCGCGGGACTGAACTTCTCCCGGCAGATCATCGCGAGCTGTGAGGTGCCTGGGCAATGTGACATCGCGGCGATGGACCATGCCGTCAATGCGTACCTCCGTCGCCACGACACATTCCGCAGCTGGTTCGAAGAGACCGACTCTGGCAAATTCGTCAGGCATAGCATCGAGGATCCGGCTGATATTGAATTCGTGGCCGTCGATCACGGTCCCATGACGGTCGACGAAATACGCGAACACGTCGTCGCGATCCCCAATCCATTGGAATGGGGCTGCTTCACCTTCGGAATTATCCAGAACGACAATTTCTTTACATTCTTCGCGGCCATGGATCACGTGCACGGCGATGCGACGTTGATCGGCACGACGATGATGGAAGCCAATGGCATGTATTCGGCGCTGAGTGGCAGCGGTCAGGCCCTTTCCCTGCCCGATGCCGGTAGCTTCGACGATTTCTGTGTCCGCGAACGCGAATACGCTTCGGCGCTGACCCTGGATTCGCCCGGTGTGCGCGCATGGCTCGACTTCGCCGAGAACAACAGCGACGGCTTCCCGGAATTCCCGCTCCCCCTGGGTAACCCGCATGAGTCGACGCGAAGTGACATGACGTCAGAACTCCTGATGGACGCGGCCCAGACCGAACGGTTCGAATCAGCGTGCACGGCGGCAGGCGCACGCTTCGTCGGCGGCTTGTTCGCCTGTCTGGGCCTGGTGGAACATGAGTTCACCGGTGCACTCACGTATTACGGGCTCACCCCGCGGGATTCGCGCACAGCCGGTGACAATTTCATGACGCAGGGTTGGTTCACCGGCCTGATTCCGATCACCGTTCCGGTTGCCGCGACGTCTTTCGGTGAGGCCGCCTGGGCAGCGCAGTCCTGTTTCGATTCGAGCCTCGACATGGCGAGAGTTCCGTATTACCGCGTACTGGAGTTGGCGCCGTGGTTGAACTGGCCACGACCGAACTTCCCGGTGTCGAACTTCTTGCACGGCGGTGCGGCGCCGCTAAACGCCATCCTCACCGCGGCCGACATGGGCCTCGCGAACAACATCGGCATCTACCCGGACGGGCGGTTCTCCTACCAGCTGACGATCTACATCTTCCGCTACGGCGAAGGCACGGCCATGGCGATCATGCATCCGGACAACCCGATCGCGAGGAAATCGGTCACCCGATACCTGAACGCGATGAAGTCCGTGTCTTCGCGGGTTGCTGACGTCGGGCACTGGGGACGCGTCGCGTAGCGGGGAGCAAAACGATGGCGATGGATTTTCCGCGATGCACCCCGGCGCGAGGGTGAGGACGATATGCGACGGCTAGCTGATCTCGTGGTGCGATGGCCCTGGGCGGTAATCGGGGTGTGGGTCGCGATGCTGATCGCTCTGCCGCTGTCGTTTCCGTCGCTGGGCGAGATGGCCCAGAAACATCCTCTCGCCGTTCTTCCCGGCGATGCGCCGTCGAGCGTCACCGCGCAGAAGATGACCGAAGCCTTCCAGGAACCCGGCAACGACAACCTTCTCCTGGTCGCGCTGATCAATGAAAACGGGCTGGAACCCGCCGACGAGGCGGCCTACCGCAAACTCGTCGACGCTCTCCGCGACGATCAGGCGGACGTCGTGTCCGTGCAGGATTTCCTCAACACTCCACAACTGAGGCAATTCCTCACGAGCGAGGACAAGACGACATGGGTCTTGCCGGTGAGCCTCGAAGGCGAGCTCGGGACGCCGCGCGCGTTCGAGTCGTTCAACCGAGTGGCCGAAGTCGTCAAGACCAACACCGCGGGCAGCCCGCTGGAAGTGCACCTGACGGGTCCGGCGGCCACCGTCGCCGATCTCACCGTCGCAGGCGAGACGGACCGTCTGCCGATCGAGATCGCGATTGCGGTGCTCGTGCTCGGTGTGCTGTTGCTCGTCTACCGCAGTGTCGTCACGATGCTGTTGCCGTTGGTGACGATCGGGTCGTCGCTGCTGATCGCGCAGTCACTGGTGTCGGGCTTCTCCCAACTGACCGGCGCGGGAGTCTCCAACCAGTCGATTGTGTTCCTGAGCGCGATCATGGCCGGTGCGGGCACAGATTATGCGGTCTTCCTCATCAGCCGCTATCACGACTACCTGCGGATGGGCGCCGACTCCGATGAGGCGGTCAAGAAGGCGATGATGTCGATCGGGAAGGTGATCGCCGCATCCGCCGCCATGGTGGGCATCACCTTCCTCCTGCTGAGCTTCGCCAAGATGGGCGTGTTCAGAACGGTGGGCGTGTCGTCGGCGATCGGTATCGGCATCGCGTTCCTTGCCGGCGTGACGTTGCTGCCCGCGATCCTGACGCTGGCCGGACCGCGCGGATGGGTCAAGCCCCGGCGCGAACTGACCGCCGGCTTCTGGCGGCGGTCCGGGATCCGGATCGTTCGCCGCCCGGTGCCGCATCTTGCTGCCAGCCTGCTGGTGCTGGCACTGCTTGCCAGCTGCGCGATTTTCGCGGAGTACAACTACGACGACCGCAAGGTGGTGTCGCCGTCGGCGCCGAGCTCGATCGGATACGCCGCCGTGGAACGCCATTTCCCCATCGCACAGTCCATCCCCGAATACATCCTGATCCAGTCGCCGCACAGTCTGGTCAATCCCCGGTCCCTCGCCGATCTGGAGCAACTGGCCTCGCGTGTCGCGCAACTGCCGGACGTCGGTCTGGTCAGCGGCATCACCCGGCCCCTCGGGGAAGTGCCCGCCGAGTTCCGGGCCACGTTCCAGGCCGGCATCGTCGGTGACCGGCTGGCCGATGGCTCCGCCCAGATCGGCCAGCGCACCGGCGACCTCAACAGGCTGGCGGCCGGCGCCGACACGCTCGCCGACAGCCTGGCCGACGTCCGCGCCCAGATCAACCAGATCGCCCCCAGCCTCGCGAGCATGGTGAACGCGTTCTCCTCGGTTCGCACCGAATACGGCGGTGACAAGCTGGTGCGCGACGTCGAGACCGCGGCCAAGCTCGTGCAGAGCGTCAATGCGCTCGCCAATTCGATGGGCGTCAACTTCCGCGCGGTCAAGGACATGTTCGGTTGGATCGGCCCGGTCCTCACCGCGCTGCAAGGCAACGCGGTATGCGATGCCAATCCCTCCTGCCGCGACACCCGCATGCAGTTCCAGCGGCTGGTCGACGCGAACAACAACGGCAGCCTCGACCAGATCAACCAGCTCGCGCAAGAACTCCAGGGCGTTGATGACGCGCAGTCACTCAACTCGACGATGAAAAGCCTGAACACCGCCCTCGCCAGCGTCAACAAGGCCGTCAACGCCATGGGGCTGAACAAGCCCGGCGGCCCGCAGGCGGGCTTGAAGGACTTGCAGCAGGGCGCCAACCGCCTGGCCGGCGGCAGCCGGGAAGTGGCAGGCGGCGTCGACGAACTGGTCAAGCAGGTCAAGGTGATCGCGGCCGGGCTGAATGAGGCATCGGCGTTCCTGTTGACCATGCGGCACAACGCCGCGGATCCGTCGCAGGCCGGGTTCAACATTCCGCCGGAAGTGCTGGGTCTGGCCGACTTCCAGAAGGCTGCCTCGGCCTACGTGTCGCCGGACGGCCGCTCGGTGCGCTATCTGGTGCAAACCAAACTCAACCCGTTCAGCTCCGAGGCGATGGACCAGGTCAATCAGATCCAGGACATCGCCCGCGGGGCGCAGCCGAACACCACGCTGGCCGACGCCACGATTTCGATGGGCGGGTTCCCTGCGGCACTGCGTGACACCCGCGACTACTACCAGCAGGACATCCGGTTCATCATCGCCGCGACCCTCATCGTCGTCCTGCTGACAATGATGTTGCTGTTGCGGGCGGTCATCGCGCCGCTCTATCTCGTCGGTTCCGTGGTGGTCTCGTACTTCGCGGCGATCGGTATCGGGGTCCTGGTGTTTCAAGTCTTCCTCGGCGAGCAGCTGCATTGGAGCGTGCCTCCGCTGGCCTTCGTGGTCCTGGTCGCGGTGGGCGCCGACTACAACATGTTGCTGGTGTCGCGAATGCGCGACGAGTCTCCGAACAGCATGCGGTACGGCATCATTCGCACGCTCGGTTCGACGGGCGGTGTGATCACCGCGGCGGGGTTGATCTTCGCCGCGTCGATGGGTGGTCTGTTGTTCTCCAGCATCGGCATGGTGGTCCAAGGCGGATTCCTGATCGGCGTGGGCATTTTGCTGGACACATTCGTGGTGCGCACCATCACGGTGCCCGCCATCGCGACCCTCGTCGGTAAGGCGAACTGGTGGCCATCGAGGTTGGAGTCGCGGAAGCCCCGCGCACGGCCACCGGCCGAGAGTGCGTCGGCAGTTGCCGAGTGAGCGGGCACTCGTCATGTATGTGAAACTACGAACCGAAGCGGGCGATCAGGAGTGGCCATGAAGAAACTCCTTGCAGGACTTGCAGTGTTGATGACGACCAGCGTCAGCGGGGCGTTCGGCGTCCTTGGGACTGCGTCGGCCGACGAGACCCTGCTGCCCCCGCCACCGCCGCCTCCCGGCGGCCCGGCTGCCGGGACGCCGGAGAACCCAGGGACCGCGTACGCCTTGGGCGGCGCTCACGTCCTCGGGATTCCGTACGACGAGTACATCCGTATGACGGGCGAGCACTGGTTCCCCGGCATGAGGCGGACGAAGGTCGACTATCCGGCAGGTCAGGTTCAGGGGCACACCCTGGAACGGATATTCCCCGGTATCGGTGCGCTCGGAGAGCAGATCTATCCCGGCATCGGTCTCGACGGGCCGGACATCGGCGAGTCGGTCGACGAGGGGGAAGGAAACCTCGACGCAGCGATTCGCAACGGTGGCAAGGGAACAGCGATGGGGCTTTCCGAGGGAGCGCTCGTGGTCAACGCCGTGAAAGCGCGTCTGGCCAACGATCCGACCGCTCCGCCGCCGGATCAACTCAGCTTCGCGACGTTCGGTGATCCGATTGCCAAGCACCCGTTCGGCGAGAGTTTCCTGACCCAGAACTTTCCCGTCGGCAGCGTCGTGCCGTCTATGGACTACCGCATACCGCCTCCCGTGGAAAGCCAGTACCACACGGATCAATTCATCTCCGCCTACGACAGCATCGCCGACTGGCCGGACCGGCCCGACCACTGGATGAGCGTGATCAACTCGATCGCCGGGTTGGCCACCGGTCACACCGCGATCGCCTTCACCAATCCGAGCAATGTTCCGCCGCAGAACATCAGGACCACGGTCAACTCCAGGGGCGGGACGACGACGACGTACCTGGTTCCCGAGGAGCACCTGCCGCTGGTGCTGCCGTTCAAATACCTCGGCTACGACCAGGGCACGCTCAACAAGCTGGACGCGGTGCTGCTGCCCATGGTGGACGCGGGTTATTCGCGCAACGACAATCCGGCGACCGCACCGATCACGGTGGACCCGGTGAACGGCTTCGACCCGGCGGAGGTGACCGCACCGGCCAACGAGGCGACCTTCGGCGGCGGCACCGATCCGATGTCCGAGCTGGTCAACACCGCCCTGTCGCTGCTGAACCCGCAAGGGGGTGGCTCGTGATGTCCACCCAGTCAACGATTCTTTCGATGCTGCACGGGCGTGCCAGCCTGCGCCCCGACGGCGAGGCCTTCACGTTCACCGACTACACCCATGATCCGGACGGTGTCTCCGAGACCCTGACCTGGTCGCAGCTGTCTCGGCGAACGATGAACGTCGCACGCGAGATCAGTGCGCACGGTTCAGCCGGTGACCGGGCGGTGATCCTGGCGCCCCAGGGCCTCGAATACATCCTGGCGTTCCTGGGATCCATGCAGGCCGGACTCATCGCGGTTCCGCTGCCACTGCCTCATCGCGGCTCGAGTCACGACCGGGTGAGTGCGGTGTTCGCCGATACCGCGCCGTCGGTTGTTCTCACGACGTCCTCGGTCGCCCAGGATGTCGGCGACTATGTGGACCAGTCCCGCCTGGACACCGCACCGAAGATCGTCCAGATCGACTCGTTGGATCTCGATGCCCGAGACGGATCAGACGCTCCGAGTCTCGGCGTTGTCGAGTACCCGGATACGGCGTATCTGCAGTACAGCTCGGGTTCCACGCGGCTGCCGACCGGTGTGATGATCTCGCATCGCAACCTGCAGGCCAATTTCGAACAGTTGATGCGCTGCTTCTTCACGGATGCAGACCGGACGTCGACGGCGAACGCGACGATCGTGTCGTGGTTGCCATTCTACCACGACATGGGCCTCGTACTGGGTGTCTGCGCACCGATCCTGAGCGGCTATCGCGCCGTGTTGACGAGTCCCGTTGCGTTCCTGGAGAAGCCGGCCAGGTGGGTACGAGCGCTGGCCGAGAACCCCCATTCGTTCTCGGCAGCGCCCAATTTCGCCTTCGACCTCGCGGCTCGCAAGACCAGGGACGCGGATCTGGCCGGGCTCGACCTGGGCGGCGTGGTGGGCATCATCAACGGCGCCGAGCGGGTCGAACAGGCCACCTTGGAGCGTTTCGCAGATCGGTTCGCCCACTTCGATTTTCGGGACCACATGCTGCGTCCGTCGTACGGACTGGCTGAGGCGACGGTGTTCGTGGCCACCGGTACGTGGAGCGAGTCGTCGGACGTTGACAGCTTCGATGCCAACGAACTCTCTGCCGGCAGGGTCCGGCGGTGCGAATCCGGAACCGGCACTGCGCTGGTCAGATACAACCTGCCGCAGTCACCCATGGTGCGCATCGTCGACGTCGAGTCGCGCCGGGAATGCGTGCAGGACGTGGTCGGCGAGATCTGGGTCCACGGCGACAATGTCGCGGCCGGCTACTGGAGCCGCTCACCGGAGGAACAGCAGTGCTTCGGCGCCACACTCGTCGACCCCACGCCCGGCACGCCTGACGGATCCTGGCTGAAAACCGGTGACCTGGGCTTCATCTCGGATGGTGCGCTGTTCATCGTCGGGCGCATCAAGGATCTGCTGATCATCCGCGGACGGAATCACTACCCCGAGGACATCGAGGCCACGGTCCAACAGATCACCGGTGGCCGGGTTGCGGCGATCTCGGTACCGGTCAACAGCACCGAGAAGCTGGTGACCGTGGCCGAGGTGAAGAAGCGGGAAGAGTCGACCGTCGAGGCGGTGCACTGGCTCAAGGAGATCAAGAGCAATGTCACGTCCGCGATCTCCAACGCGCACGGGTTGAATCTCGGGGATCTCGTCCTCGTGTCTCCGGGATCGATTCCGACGACCACGAGTGGCAAGGTTCGGCGTGCTGCTTGCGTCGAGCAGTACCGGCAGGACGAATTCACCCGGTTGGACGCCTGAGCGCGCTCAGAGACCGGCGAACCCCACGGCGAGCAGTACCAAGCCGACCGCGGCCAGCAGGACGGCCACCCCGCGGCGGCGCCGTGCCTGCAGCCAGTCGTTCAGTGCCGACAGGGTCGCGCGGGTGCGGTCCGGCGCGATCAGGAATGAGATCAGCGGGATCTCGACGAGCCCGAACGCCACCACGTTGAACAGCAGCAACGCGCCGACCTGGGTCGCGGCCGCGGCACCGGACGCGACGATGAGCGCCAGCGCCGCGAGATAGTCGACCGACGGCAGCGCGATACCGAGGCCAGCCGCGCCCGCCGTCCACAGCGAACGGCCGTTGAGCAGTTGCCGGGCGCGCGTCGCGAGCAGCCCCGGTTCCCGGGGCCCGGGTTTGGGCTCCAACACACCCGCAGCGACCACCGCAGCGGTCACCAGCACCACCACGCCGACCACGATCTGCACCCGGGGCAGGGTGAAATGTGCCGACCCCAACGCGGGCCGCAGCAGGAACAGCACGATGACGCCCACCGCGGTGCCCATCGCGAACCCGCCTACGAGGAAGGTCAGTAGTTGCAACAGCGGACGGGGCCGGTTGAGCATCACGACGGTCATCCCGATCCGAAACGGTTCCAGGCTGACCGCAACGGCCATTGCGAGCAGCGGGATCCACATGATGCGGGTCAGGTTACCGGCAGCCGGGTCGGAGGCAGTTGCGTTCACAACGATTCCGAACCTGGCAGGCGCACACCCGCACGTGTGAAGATGGAGGTGCTATGAGCGCAACAGATCTGAGCCCGACATCGCTGCGTGAGGCGTTCGGCCACTTCCCGACCGGTGTCATCGCGATTGCGGCGGAGGTGGACGGCACCCTGGTCGGCCTCGCCGCCAGCACGTTCGTGCCGGTGTCCCTGGATCCGCCGCTGGTCTCGTTCTGCGTGCAGAACTCCTCGACCACGTGGCCCAAGCTCAAGGATCTGCCGTCGCTGGGTATCAGCGTCCTCGGCGAGTCTCACGACGCGGCCGCGCGCACTCTGGCCGCGAAGACGGGGGACCGGTTCGCCGGACTGGAGACCGAGTCACGCGAAAGCGGCGCCGTGTTCATCCACGGCACCAGTGTGTGGCTGGAGAGCGCAATCGAACAACTGGTGCCGGCCGGCGATCACACCATCGTCGTGCTGCGGGTCAGCGATATCACCGTGCACGACGATGTGGCACCAATCGTGTTCCACCGCAGCACGTTCCGCCGGCTCGGCGGTTAGCGCACCAGGCGGCTACGGACGCTGCGCGAGCTCTTCGCGATATCGGGCGATGCGCTCTTCGATCTCATTCGCATCAGCTGTGCGGCCCTCCTTGCGGGCCAACTGGGCCCGGGTCGACAACTCCCGGATCGCAGTGCGAATGTCGTTGACGCTGTGGGTATGTCCCATACTCATGAGCTGCCTTTCGACGGTGATTGGCTGCTGTGTCGAGCCTACGCGCGTCTCATACCCCAGTCCGCGAATGCGAAAACGACGGAGCATACCTTTCTGACGTTGTGAATACGGGGTTCGGCTCCGGGTTCGGCATTCTCTTCCATGCACTGTGCCGAACGTGCAGGCTTTTGCGCTCCCGAGCCGAGATCAGCACAACAGGTTGCACGCTCGTCACAGCAATCGACCCACCACATACCGACAGACTCTTCGCGCAAGCGCTCATCGGTGTTGTCTGCTCTTCGCGCAAGCGCTCATCGGCGGAACAGCTTGTTGCCCAACCAGACAATCGGGTCATACTTCCGGTCCACCACGCGCTCCTTCATCGGAATCAGCGCGTTGTCGGTGATCTTGATGTGCTCGGGGCACACCTCGGTGCAGCACTTCGTGATGTTGCAGAAGCCGAGCCCGAACTCGTCCTGAGCCATGTCCTTGCGGTCGAGCGTGTCGAGCGGGTGCATGTCGAGTTCGGCGACGCGCATCAGATACCGCGGGCCGGCGAATGCCTGCTTGTTCTCCTCGTGGTCGCGCACCACGTGGCAGGTGTTCTGGCACAGGTAGCACTCGATGCACTTGCGGAACTCCTGCGAGCGCTCCACATCCACCTGCTGCATGCGGTATTCACCGGGCTGCAGTTCCTTCGGCGGGGTGAACGACGGGATCTCGCGTGCCTTCTCGTAGTTGAAGGACACGTTTGTCACCAGATCCCGCATCACGGGGAACGCACGAAGCGGGGTCACGGTGACGGTCTCGGCCGGGTCGAACGTCGACATCCGCGTCATGCACATGAGCCGGGGCCGGCCGTTGACCTCAGCCGAGCACGACCCGCACTTGCCTGCCTTGCAGTTCCAGCGCACGGCCAGGTCCGGGGCCTGGGTGGCCTGCAGTCGGTGAATGATGTCGAGCACCACCTCGCCGTCGTTGACCTCGACGGTGAAGTCCTGCAGGCCGCCGCCGGTGTCGTCGCCGCGCCAGACTCGCAGACTTGCTTCATAGGCAGCCATCTCAGCCCTTCCGTTCCGGGTGCTCGGCCAGTTCGGCGTCGGTGTAGTACTTCTCCAGTTCGGAGAGCTCGAAACATCCGAGCAGGTCAGGCCGCATCGGAACCTGCGGCTCGGGCGTCACCGACACGTCGGGCACGACGGAATCGTCGTTGTCGACCGTCCGGCACACCAGCAGCGTGTTGCGCCACTTGGCGTCCATCTCCGGATAGTCGTCGCGGGTGTGCCCGCCCCGGCTCTCGGTGCGTTGCAGCGCCGCCTTGGCGACGCATTCGCTGACCAGCAGCATGTTGCGCATGTCGATCGCCAGGTGCCAGCCCGGGTTGAACACGCGGCCGCCCTCGACCGTGACGTTGGCGTAGCGGGCCTTGAGCTCGGCGAGCTTGGTCAGCGCCGCTTCGATCTCTTCTTCCTTGCGGATGATGCCCACGAGGTCGTTCATCGACTGCTGCAGTTCGGCGTGCAGGGTGTACGGGTTCTCGGGGTTGTCGTGCTTGTCGAACGGCGCCAGTGCCATGCGGGTCGCGTCCTCGACCGCGGCCTCGGTGACCTTCGGCCGGTCGGCCAGCGCGCGCACGTACTCGGAGGCACCCAGGCCGGCACGGCGGCCGAACACCAGCAGATCGGACAGGGAGTTGCCGCCCAGCCGGTTCGAGCCGTGCATGCCGCCGGAGCACTCGCCCGCCGCGAACAGGCCGGGCGTGGCGCCCGCGCCGGTGTCCGGATCGACCTCGATGCCGCCCATCACGTAGTGACAGGTCGGGCCGACTTCCATCTCATCCTTGGTGATGTCTACCTCGGCCAGCTCGATGAACTGGTGATACATCGACGGCAACCGGCGCTTGATCTCCTCGGGAGGCATGCGCGACGCGATGTCGAGGTAGACGCCGCCGTGTGGTGAGCCGCGGCCCGCCTTGACCTCTGAGTTGATGGCGCGGGCCACCTCATCGCGGGGGAGCAGGTCAGGGGTGCGCCGGGCCGAGTCGTTGTCCTTGAGCCACTGGTCGGCCTCCTCCTCGGTCTCGGCGTACTGGCCTTTGAACACCGAGGGGATGTAGTCGAACATGAAGCGCTTGCCCTCGGAGTTCTTCAGCACTCCACCGTCGCCGCGCACGCCCTCGGTCACGAGGATGCCCTTGACCGACAGCGGCCAGACCATGCCGGTCGGGTGGAACTGGATGAACTCCATGTTGATCAGACTCGAGCCGGCCCGCAGCGCCAGGGCATGCCCGTCACCGGTGTACTCCCAGGAGTTGGACGACACCTTGAACGACTTGCCGATGCCGCCGGTCGCCAGCACCACCGCGGGCGCCTCGAACAGCACGAAATTGCCCGTCTCGCGCCAATAACCGAACGCACCCGCGATGCGGTCGCCGTCCTTGATCAGCTCGGTGATCGAGCATTCGTGGAAGACCCGAATGCGCGCGTCGTAGTCGCCGAGTTCGCGCTTGTCCTCCTGCTGCAGCGAGACGATCTTCTGCTGCAGCGTGCGGATGATCTCCAGGCCCGTGCGGTCACCGACGTGGGCGAGCCGCGGGTAGGTGTGGCCGCCGAAGTTGCGCTGGCTGATCCGGCCGTCCTTCGTCCGGTCGAACAGCGCACCGTAGGTTTCGAGCTCCCACACCCGGTCGGGTGCCTCTTGCGCGTGCAACTCGGCCATTCGCCAGTTGTTGAGGAACTTGCCGCCGCGCATGGTGTCGCCGAAGTGCACCTGCCAGGAGTCCTTGGTGTTGACGTTGCGCATTGCCGCGGCGCAGCCGCCCTCGGCCATCACGGTGTGCGCCTTGCCGAACAGCGACTTCGTCACCACCGCGACCCGCAGACCCCGTTCACGCGCCTCGATCACCGCGCGCAAACCCGCCCCGCCGGCACCGATCACGACAACGTCGTAGGAGTGCCGTTCGAGTTCAACCATTAATCCTCACTTGCTCTTTGAGTGTTATTGCTAACCAATGAATCTCAGGTCGGAGATGGTTCCGCTCGCCACCAGCATGATGTAGAAGTCGGTGAGCACCAGGGTGCCGAGCGTGATCCAGGCGAACAGCATGTGCCGGGTGTTGAGCTTGCTCACCTGGGTCCACATCCAGTACCGGACAGGGTGTTTGGAGAAGTGCTTGAGCCGGCCGCCGGTGACGTGCCGGCACGAGTGGCACGACACGGTGTAGACCCAGAGCAGGATCACGTTGACGACGAGGATGACGTTGCCGAGGCCGAATCCGAATCCGCTGGGCGAGTGGAACGCGACGATCGCGTCGTAGGTGTTGACCAGCGAGACGAGGACGGCGGCGTAGAAGAAGTACCGGTGCGCATTCTGCAGGATGAGCGGAAAACGCGTCTCTCCGGTGTATTTCGCGTGCGGCTCGGCCACTGCGCAGGCGGTCGGCGACTGCCACACCGACCGGTAGTAGGCCTTGCGGTAGTAGTAGCACGTGAGCCGGAAGGCGAGCAGGAACGGCAGCGAGATGAACGCCATCGGGATGAACCACGGCAACTCGCCGACCCACTGCCCGAAGTGGCTCGACCCCGGCGCGCACGCCGTGCTCACGCACGGCGAGTAGAACGGGGTGAGGTAGTGGTAGTCCTCAACCCAGTAGGCACTGCCCCAGAAGGCCCGCACCGTGGCGTAGACGACGAACGCCGCGAGCCCCAGGTTGGTCAATAGTGGTGCTTGCCACCACCGATCGGTCCGAAGCGTGCGCTGTGGGATCTGGGCTCGTGTGGTCGAGAAGACCCCGGTAGCGCGACGGTCAGCGGTGGGTGCGCTCACGGTTCCCTTTCTGAGGTTCAGTTGTTGCGGTGGGCGTCAAACGCCCACGCGCTCATCGATATCCGCCGAGTCCTTCGTCGGCGACGTCCTGCCAGAAATCGCTTCCGTACTGGGTGTCGGGAATGGCGATTTTCTCGGCGCCCTGCCGCTGCCGGGTGACCCCGTGGCGCATCTCCAGCTCTTCGGCGTCGATGTCGAGTCGCTCTATGTCGTTGAGGATTCTTTCGGCATCATTGACGACGCGACGCATGGCCGGGGAATCCCCGTACTTCGAAGCAAGCGTGGTGACGCAACGACGCATATCGCCGATCAGATTGTGCAGTTCGGCGAATTCGGTGGTGCTGGACAAGTGACCTCCTTGGGCTGAAGGGTGTCATGGCTCACAGTACGACAACCAATGCTAGCCACGTCACCGAGTTGAGAGTGACACAGGTCACGTTGAGGAGTCGGAGGTTTTTGCATGTTGTCTCAACAGGTTTTGCAGGAGCGGGCGTCGGCGCTGCTGGCGCTGCACCGGCCGGGCAACCCCGGCGTCCTGCCCACCGTCTGGGACGCCTGGTCGGCCAATCTGGCCGTCGAGGCGGGCTTCGCCGCACTCACCGTGGGTAGCCACCCGGTGGCCGATTCAATCGGCAAGGCCGACGGCGAGGTGATGTCGTTCGACGACCTGCTCACGCGCGTTCGTCAGATCACCGACGCCGTGGATGTTCCCGTGTCCGTGGACGTCGAATCCGGTTACGGCGAGGCACCGGCCCGCATCATCGAGGGTTTGTTGGATGTCGGCGCGGTCGGCTTCAACCTCGAGGACACCGTGCACAAGGACGGCGGCCGGCTGCGTACCTCGGCCGAGCACGCCGCGTTGGTGGGTGAACTGCGTGCCGCGGCCGACGCCGCCGGAGTCCACGTCGTGATCAACGCACGTACCGACCTCTTCCTGCGCAATGACGGCGAGGACGCCGATCGCGTGGACCGCGCGATCGCGCGCCTGACCGAGGCGGCCGGCGCGGGCGCCGATTCGCTGTTCCCGGCCGGACTGAAGGATCCGGAAGGGTTGGCGCGCTTCACTTCTGCGGTACCACTGCCCGTCAGCGTGACCGTACCTCCGGACTCCGCCGATCGGACCGAGCTCGCGGCTCTCGGGGTCGGCCGCATCACCTTCGGGCCGTTTTTGCAGTGGGCGCTCACTGCCCAGGTCAAGGAGATCCTGTCGCGCTGGACCTAGCCCGGCGGGGGTAGCCGCGCCGGATGTGTCCTGCCCGTAAATAATGTGGCCGTGGGGGTCACGACGAACAGGCAGGACATACGCCATGGGTAGGCGCAGGAAATACGCAGCGACGATGGTGCCCGTGGTGGCGACCGCGGCGATGCTGAGCGGTATCGGCGCTCAGACCGCCGCGGCCTCGGGAATGACGATGGTGCCGCTCCAGAACGTCATCCGGCAGTGCGATTTCGTCATGGAGAACTTCCTCGTCGGCCACGGCAGCGGCACCGGTTCGGGATCCGTCGAGATCGGCGCGCCCGATTCCGGCACCGTGCGCGCCGACGTGCGTATGCAGACCGCGGATCCGAACACCGTCTACCAGGTACGGCTGATCCAGACGCCGCGGTCGTCGGCGGCCACGTGCAACGCCGGTGATCCCGGTGTCGCGACCGGGGTGTTGCACACCGACGGCGCGGGCACCGGTTTCACCACGGTCACGGGTCCCCGGCAGCAGGGTTCGACCGGCGCGTGGGTGGTCGTCGAGGGCCCGCCTGCGCCCGGCAAGGTGCGCGGTGAGGTCTACAGCACGACGCTGCTGGTGAATCTCTGATCGCCGGATAGCCGAAAGCCGGTGGAACCCTCAGGGTTTCACCGGCTTCGTTCGGCGGATCAGCCGAGCCTGATCCGAACTGCCAGCCCCGCGGATGCGATCACCGCGGCGCCGCCGAGCACGGTCACCCAGGTGAGACCCTCGTGCAGCATCAGCGCCGCCCAGCAGATGGTCATCACGGGCTGGACGAGTTGCACCTGGCTCACCTGGGCGATCGGACCGATGGCCAGGCCGCGGTACCACGCGAAGAAGCCGAGATACATGCTGACCGCGGCGAGGTAGGCGAACGCCGCCCACTGATTGGCGGTGGCGTGTGGCGGCTGCTGTATGACCGATACGGCGGTCAGCACGACCATGACCGGGGCTGCCACCACGAGCGCCCACGACACCGTCTGCCACGCGCCGAGTTCACGCGCGAGCAGCCCGCCCTCGGCGTAGCCGATGGCCGCCGCGACGACGGCTCCGAACAGCAGCAGGTCGGCCCAGCTCAGATGCCCGAAACCGCCGCCGTGGATCATCGCGAACACCACGGCGGCGACGGCGCCGATCCCGACCGTGACCCAGAACGCCAGCGGCGGACGTTCGCGCCCGCGGAGCACGGCCGCGACCGCGGTCGCCGCGGGCAGCAACGCGATGACCACGGCGCCGTGACTGGCGGGCACGGTCGTCAGCGCATAGGAGGTCAACAACGGGAAGCCCGCGACGATGCCGGCGGCGACGACGGCGAGCCGTATCCACTGCCTGCCGCGCGGCAGGGCCTGCCTGGTCAGGACGAGCGCGGTGGTGGCGAGCAGCGCGGCGACCACGGCGCGTCCGGCACCGATGAACAACGGTGACAAGCCGCCGACCGCGACGCGGGTGAACACCACGGTGAACGAGAAGGCCGTGACGCCGAGCAAACCCCACCAGAGACCGGCGTGCGATAGCGGTGACCGCGACTGGGTAGTAGCGCTACTCTGATCCAACATGGATAACGATAGCACTGAGCGGATCGTCACCGGTCTGCGGCAGTGGATCGCCACCGCACCGTCCGGTGCGCAACTGCCGTCGAACCGGGCGCTGGTGGCCCGGTACAACGCGAGCCCGGTCACGGTCGCCAAAGCGATGCGCACACTGCGTGGCCTCGGTTTGGTGGAAAGCCGGCCAGGTGTCGGCACGTTCGTGCGGGCCGTCCGTACCGCCCGCCCACCCGATTACGGTTGGCAGACGGCCGCGTTGCGATCTCCGCACGCCCGCATCCCGGCCCTGTCGACACCCCTGCGCAGCAGCGCCCCCGACGTCATCGGGCTGCACTCGGGCTACCCCGACCGCGAACTCCTGCCGCAACGCCTCGTGCGGGCCGCCGTCGCGCGGGCCGCGCGCGGCGACACCGCACTCAACCGATCGCCTGCGCCGGGCCTGCCGGAACTGCAGGCGTGGTTCGCGCAGGAGCTTGCCGAGGCGAGCCCGGCGAACGTCAGCGCACCGTCACCGCGCGACGTGATCGTCCTGCCCGGCAGCCAGAGCGGGCTCAGCTCGACGTTCCGTGCGTTGGTCGGGTTCGGACAACCGTTGCTCATCGAATCGCCCAGTTACTGGGGTGCGATTCTCGCGGCCGCACAAGCGGGGGTGCGGCTGGTTCCGGTGCCGAGCGGCACGAGCGGGCCCGATCCCGACGAGCTTGCCCGGGCCTTCGCCGAGACCGGCGCCAGGGTCTTCTACGCGCAACCCAACTTCGCGAATCCGACTGGCGCGCAATGGACCTCCGAGCGTGCCCAGCAGGTGCTCGACGTCGTGCGCAAGCACGGCGCGTTTCTCGTCGAGGACGACTGGGCGCACGATTTCGGTATCGACACGACCGCGCGGCCGGTTGCCGCGCACGACGACGGTGGTCATGTCATCTATCTGCGTTCGCTGACCAAGAGCGTGTCGCCGTCGATCCGGGTGGCGGCGATCATCGCCAGGGGACCCGCGCGCGAGCGCATCCTCGCCGATCGCGGCGCCGAGTCGATGTACGTCAGCGGGCTGTTGCAGGCCGCGGCACTCGACGTGGTGACGCAACCGGCCTGGCGCACCCATCTGCGTGATCTGGCCGAACAGCTGAAAGCCCGCCGCAATCTCCTGATCTCGTGCCTGGACGAACACGTCCGCGACGCGCACCTCGACCAGGTGCCCCGCGGTGGGCTGCACGTGTGGTTGCGGTTGCCCGATGCCACCGATCTCGAGCGCCTGGCCCGCGATTGCGAAGCCGACGGGGTGCTGGTCGCGCCGGGTTCGGAATGGTTCCCCGCCGAGCCGGCAGGCCCGTTCCTGCGCTTGAACTACTCGGGCCCGGATCCGGCCCGGTTCGACGAGGGTGCGCGCGTGATCGGGCAGGCCCTCGCACGCCAGCACGGCTAGCCGCACCTCACCGGCCCGCGACCTCACAGGTGCGTTCGGCAAACCGTGAGCACACCGTGATGGGCGCTTCACACAGCGCGACATTTCGGCAATATCGGCTTTTTAACCTCGCCGTATGCAGTCAACAAGAAACGTCGTCGTCGTGGGCCACGGCATGGTGGGCCACCGCTTCGTCGAGGCGTTGCGGGCCAGGGATGAGCAGGGCACCTGGCGGGTGACCGTCCTGTCCGAGGAGGCCGACGCCGCCTACGACCGCGTCGGGCTCACCGGCTACACCGAGCACTGGGACCGGGCCAGGTTGGCGCTTCCGGGCAACGACTATGCGGGCGACGACCGCGTCGAGTTGAGGCTCGGCAGCGCGGTGGTCGAGATCGACCGCGCCGCCAAGACGGTGCGCACCGCCGACGGCGACTCCATCGGATACGACACGCTGGTGCTGGCGACCGGTTCGTACGCGTTCGTGCCGCCCGTGCCGGGCCACGACCTGCCGCACTGCCACGTCTACCGGACCCTCGACGATCTTGATGCCATCCGCGCCGGAGCACTCGCCGCGGTCGACACCAAGACGCCGGTCGGCGTGGTGATCGGCGGCGGGCTGCTCGGCCTGGAAGCCGCCAACGCGTTGCGCGCGTTCGGGCTGACGACCCATGTGTTGGAGATGTCGCCGCACCTGATGGCGGCCCAGCTGGATCCGGCAGGCGGCGCACTGCTCAACCGGATGATCCGCGGTCTCGGTATCGAGGTGCACACCGGGGTCGGCACCGAGAGCATCCAGCCGGTCCAGCGGAACAAGCCGCTGCGCAAGTCCGACATCGACGACTCCGTGCGGCTTTCGCTCAATGACGGCAGCAGTATCGACGCCGGCGTGGTCGTCTTCGCCGCCGGTGTGCGCCCGCGCGACGAACTGGCCCGCCAGGCCGGTCTCGACATCGCCCAACGTGGCGGTGTGCTCACCGATCTGTCGTGTGTCACAAGCGATCCGAGTATCTACGCGATCGGTGAGGTGGCCGCGATCGAGGGCCGCTGCTACGGCCTGGTCGGCCCCGGCTACACGAGTGCCGAGGTCGTCGCCGACCGGCTGCTCGGCGGAGAGGCCGAATTCCCCGAGGCCGACATGTCCACCAAGCTCAAACTGCTCGGCGTCGATGTGGCGAGTTTCGGTGACGCCCAGGGGCGCACGCCCAACTGCCTGGACGTCGTGGTCAACGATCCGGTCAAGAAGACCTACGCCAAGCTGGTTCTCTCGGATGATGCCAAGACGCTTCTCGGCGGCATCCTGGTGGGCGACGCGTCGGCCTATGGCGTGCTGCGCCCGATGGTCGCGAGCGAGTTGCCCGGCGACCCACTGTCGTTGATCGCGCCGCCCGCTGAAGGTGGAGCCGGGGCGTCCGCTCTCGGCGTCGGCGCACTGCCCGATATCGCGCAGATCTGCTCGTGCAACAACGTGACCAAGGGTGACTTGAAGGAGGCGATCTGCGGGGGCTGCACCGATGTCGCCGGCCTGAAGAAGTGCACGCTGGCCGGCACATCCTGCGGATCCTGTGTGCCGCTGCTCAAGCAGTTGCTTGAGGCCGAGGGCGTCGAGCAGTCCAAGGCGCTGTGCGAGCACTTCACCCAATCCCGGGCCGAGCTGTTCGAGATCATCAGCGCCACCGAGATCCGCACGTTCTCCGGTCTGATCGAGCAGTTCGGTACCGGAAAAGGTTGCGACATCTGCAAACCCACGATCGCGTCGATCCTGGCCTCGACGAGTTCCGACCACATCCTGGATGGCGAGCAGGCCTCACTGCAGGACTCCAACGACCACTTCCTGGCCAACATCCAGAAGAACGGCAGCTACTCAGTGGTGCCGCGGTCGCCGGGCGGTGAGATCACCCCGGAACAGCTGATCCTGATCGGAGAGATCGCAAGGGATTTCGACCTTTACACCAAGATCACCGGCGGGCAGCGGATCGACATGTTCGGTGCTCGCGTCGAACAGCTACCGGAGATCTGGCGGCGGCTGGTCGAGGGCGGAATGGAGTCCGGCCACGCGTACGGCAAATCGCTGCGCACGGTGAAGAGTTGCGTGGGCAGTACGTGGTGCCGGTACGGCCAACAGGATTCGGTGAACATGGCCGTCGAGATCGAGAAGCGCTATCGGGGTCTGCGTGCGCCGCACAAGATCAAGATGGCCGTCTCGGGCTGTGCGCGCGAATGTGCCGAAGCGCAGAGCAAAGACGTCGGCATCATCGCCACCGAGCAGGGCTGGAACCTCTATGTGTGCGGCAACGGCGGAATGTCGCCGCGGCACGCGCAGTTACTGGCCGGCGACCTCGACGACGAGACGCTGATCCGCTACATCGACCGCTTCCTGATGTTCTACATCCGCACCGCGGATCGGCTGCAGCGCACCGCGCCGTGGTTGGAGGCCATGGATGGCGGGCTCGACCACCTGCGCGACGTCGTGTGCAACGACTCCCTCGGCCTGGCGTCGGAGTTCGAGGCGGCCATGGAGCGCCACGTCGCCGGCTATGCCTGCGAATGGAAGGGCGTGCTGGAGGATCCGGAGAAGCTCTCGCGTTTCGTGTCGTTCGTCAACGCGCCCGACGTGGCCGATCCGACCATCACGTTCACCGAGCGCGCCGGCCGCAAGGTGCCGGGCGCGACCGATATCGGGATGCCGAAGGTTCGCGGATTCCAGGAGGCGAAATGACATTGCTCGACGATCGTGAAGACTCCCATGCGCAAACCCTTTCGGAGTGGACGACAGCGTGCCGCTACGACTATCTGATGCCGTGCCGCGGCGTCGCGGTGTTGTTGCCGGACGGCTCTCAGGCGGCATTGTTCCGACTCGATGACGGTTCGTTGCACGCCGTGGGCAACATCGACCCGTTCTCGGGTGCGGCGGTGATGTCGCGCGGAATCGTCGGGGACCGGGGCGGCCGGGCAACCGTGCAGTCACCGATCAAGAAACAGGCGTTCGCGTTCGACGACGGCAGCTGCCTCGACGACGCGGCGGTGTCGATTCCCGTTTACCGAACCCGGGTCACATCCGCGGGAATCGTCCAGATCGCGGCTTGATCAGTCGGCGCGCGTCCAGTGGGCGTCGCGACCAGGAAGTTTGCGGCGGCGCACGTCGCCGCGCCGTTCGAGAACCGTCAGATTCCGGTACACCGCCTCGATCACGACGGGTTCCCGGAAGTGCTCGTGGATGTGGTCGCGCAACTGCGCGGTCGACATGGGTTTCTTGCTGCTTTCCAGGGCGCTGAGCAGGTTCTGACGCAGCCGCTCCGCAGGTGCTGAGTTAGGCACTGGCACAGCAGTTTTGGCCATTATCACGCGCTGCGCAGCCCGGTCTTGTCACCTGCAACCTACCCATACCCCCGCAAACTCCGGCCAATGATCGACATAACGATAGCTGAGTACAACTCGCATATTCACTCGGAGAGCCGCCACGCGCGCGTCAATAACTTGGGTTACAAAGTTAACCACCTGCACAGGCCGTGTTTTGATCGTGATCTTTGCCAAAGTGAACAACAGTTGAACAACGGTGGCGGTGCCGGGTGATGCCCAACTGGCTAACTAGAGATGTTCGCTGGAGATGTTTAGACTCGCACCCGAGGGGGAACCTTCGAACGGGGGTGATGAGTAATGCTCGGGCGGTCGATCCTGAATCTGCTGGGCGCGTCGGCAGTGCTCGGCGCGTTGGTTGCTGTGGCGCTGCCGCTTGGCCTGAACGCGGTCGATCGGACGGGGCAGCCCATCCCGTGTGGCAGCGCCTTCAGCCCCGATTACGAGGTCGCGGCCAAGCAGGATCTGCTCAACCTCGACCAGCACACCCTGGCGGGGCCGGCGTTCGCTATGAGTGACTACGTCGCGCAGTGTGCTGGATTGGTCACCGATCGCAGAAATGTCGCGCTGTCGGTCGGCGGCGGCGGTGCCGCGCTGTTGCTGACGGTGTTTGCTGTGCCCTACGCGGTCAAAATGGTGAGCTCACGCCGCGGCAGGAAGGCTGAGTACGCCCGCCCGGCGGAACCGGTTCGCGATCAGTCTGACCATGCCCGGATGGGTGCCCAGTGGGTCACTCACCAGGTCGGCACCGGAAGCACGCAGCCGATCCTGGAAAAGTCCGTCGGCGAGCAAATAGGAAGCAACAACTACGCGGCGCTCGCTGCGGCGGCGTTGCGCCGCGACGGCGTCGGCCACGCTGGGGGCGCCGGTGGCGGCGTAGGCCAGTTCTACGCGGTCGCCGGTAACGGCTGACAGCATCGCCGCGGTGCGGCGCAGATCGGACTGTGCGCTCGGGTCTGACGTTCCCGCCGCGGCCAGGATCACCGAATCCCCTGGGCGCCAGCCCGACTCGACCAGACGGTCGGCGATGACGCGCACGGTGCCAAGACAGGGGCCAAGCGGAGGCGTGACGCTGACCAGCGGATGCCCGCTGGCAGCGACGTGGGCGGGCACATCGACGCGGACGTGGTAGCCCGCGGCCAGGAACGCCGGAACCAGGACCGCGGGCCGGTCCGTCGGCAGCGTGGCGAGCACCTCTGCGGGGGTCGGCCCGAGCACGTCGACGAACGAGACGTGCACCCTGCGGTCGAGCAGCCCGGCCACCCGGTCGGCCAGATCGCCGATCATCGCGACGCCGCCGGGCTTGCGGGTTCCGTGTGCGACCAATACCAGGCTCATAGCGCCCGCGCCATATCTGTCATCTCGGCGTCGTCGACGGCCAGGCGGTAGCCCCGCTTCACCACAGTCGACACGATGTTCTTGTCGCCCAGGGCCGTTCGCAGCCGGAGCACGGCCGTCTCGACGGCGTGGGTGTCGGTTCCGCTGCCCGGCAGCGCCCCGAGCAGGTCGAACCGCGACACCACCGCACCCGGCCGATGTGCCAGCGCGCGGATGGTCGCCATGGCCGCCGGGGACAGCGACTTGACGACGCCGTCGACGAGCACGCATGTACCCCGGATCTCGAGCACATGGCCGGCCACCCGCACCGTGCGGGACTGCAGCAGCGGCAATTCGTCGGTGATGTGACGGGCGAGGGCGCCCAGTCGCATGCGTTCGGGCGCCGACGTCGGCACGCCGAGCCGAACCAGCGGGCGGGCGGTGACCGGGCCGACGCACATCGCGTGCACATCGGTGCGCAGGGCCGACACCACCCGGTCGGCGATCCCCATCTCGGTCGCCCGCATCAGGACCGACGCCACCGCGGGCGCCGAGGTGAAGCTGACGGCGTCGAAGCGGCGTTCGGCGATGCCGGCCACCAGTTGATCGAAGTCCCCGTCAGCGGGCGCGGGATGCCAGCGATACACCCGGATCGGCACCACCTCGGCGCCGGCCTCGCGTAGTTCGTCGAGGAATTCCGGGAACGGATCCCACTCGTCGGTGGCGCCGTGCAGCTGGACGGCGATGCGTTGGCCGGCGACGCCGTGCTCGACGAGATACCGCACGACCTCGCGCGAGGACTCCGACTCCGGTGACCATTCCTCGGGCAGCCCGGCTGCCCGCAGCGCGCCGGTGGCCTTCGGGCCGCGGGACACGATGCGGGCCTTACCGAGGGCGTCGGTCAACTCGTTCGCCAACCCCCAGCCGTCGGCCGCGGCGATCCAGCCCCGAAACCCGATGCCCGTCGTGGCGACCACGATGTCGGGCGGCAGGTCGATCAACGACTCTGTGTGCGAACGCAGTTCGTCGTCGTCGGGCAGCGGGACCATCGTGATGGCGGCTGCGCTCGTCACCGTCGCACCCCGCCTGCGGAGCAGCGCAGTCAGTTCGTCGGCACGGCGGGAAGAGGTCACCGCCACCCGAAAACCGGTGAGCGGTGCCCAGTCGGGCTCACTCATGGTTCCTGTGTATGCAGGCCGTGTTTCCAAGTCGTTACCCGGCGATTGCTGAGGCGTGTCGCTGCGATTCGTCCACTGTGACCTGGGTCGCAACCGGGCGACGGACGTAACGCACCCACGTGACCACCGACGCCAGCACGTAGAACGCCAGGAAGATCCAGAACGCCGCGGTGGCCGATCCGCTCGACAGGTAGGACTGCCGCAGCGCGAGGTTGATGCCGACGCCGCCCAGGGCGCCGATTGCACCCGCGAAGCCGATCAACGCGCCCGACATCGACAGCGACCACTTCTGCCGCTCTTCCTCGCTGACCTGCAGCGAGTGGCTGCGCGCCTCGAAGATGGACGGGATCATCTTGTACACCGAGCCGTTGCCCAGCCCGCTCAGCAGGAACAGGGCGATGAACCCGATCACGTAGCCGGCCATCATCAGGCCGGTCGCCGCGCCGGTGCTGTGGTCGTCGACCACGCTGATCGCGACCAGCAGGCCCGCGGCCAGGATCATGCCGCCGAACACCGCCAAAGTGACTCGGCCACCGCCGATCCGGTCGGCGAGCTTGCCGCCGTAAACCCGCGACAGCGATCCGAGCAGCGGCCCGATGAACGCGATCTGGGCGGCATGCAGCGAGGCCTGCGCCGGAGTCTGGCCGCCCGCGGCGAAGTTGATCTGCAGCACCTGGCCGAATGCGAACGCGAATCCGATGAACGAGCCGAACGTCCCGATGTAGAGCAACGAGATGACCCACGTATCCCGCTCGGAGAGAATGGCTTTCATCGCGCCGAGGTCGATCTTGTGCTGTTCGAGGTTGTCCATGTACAGCGCGGCGCCGATGCCTGCGACGGCCAGGGCCACGAGGTAGATCGCGCACACCCAGTACGGCGCCCGGTTGCCCGCGGTCGCGATCACGAGCAGGCCGACGAGCTGGATCATCGGCACGCCGATGTTGCCGCCGCCCGCGTTGAGCCCCAACGCCCAGCCTTTGAGCCGCTGCGGGTAGAAGGCGTTGATGTTGGTCATCGACGAGGCGAAGTTGCCCCCGCCGAAGCCCGCGAGCGCCGCGCACAGCAGGTACGGCCACAGCGGCAGGCCGGGGTTGGCCATCAGCACGAGGGTCATGGTGGTCGGCACCACCAGGACGAACGCCGAGAACACCGTCCAGTTGCGGCCACCGAAGGTGGCGGTGGCCAGCGTGTAGGGAATCCGCAGGCAGCCACCCACCAGCGTGGCGGTGGCGCCGAGCAGGAACTTGTCACCGGCGGAGAAGCCGTACACCGCCTCGGGCATGAACAGCACCATCACCGACCAGATGGACCAGATCGAGAAGCCGATGTGCTCTGCGAACACCGACCAGATCAAATTGCGACGCGCGACGAACTTGTTTCCGGCCTCCCACGCGACCGTGTCCTCGGGATCCCAGTTGGTGATGCGGTTCGACTTCAACAGATTGGGCATGAGGAAACGCTAGAAAGCGTTTATTGCCCGAAAGCTGCCCGCGGTGACTCGGCCGTGAACTTCCCCTCACCGGGTCATCACGTCGGGTGTGAGGCCGCTTTACCAGACGTCGCCGTCGCGCCAGTCGCACGCGATCGCCGCGGTGGTGTCCAATTCGATGCCCATCGGCAGCACGAACACCCCGCCGTCGTCCTCGGCGGTCCGAACCAGGCCCGAGGGCGCGAGCACCGACGTCGGCCCCTGCCATGGCAACCAGCCACGAGAGGTGTACATCTGCCGGCCGACGTCCGAGGCGCTCAGCGCGCCGAGCTGATAGGCCCCGCGCAGCACTTGTTCCAAGGCATCCATGACGGCGGTGCCCAGCCCCTGGCCGCGCCAGTCCTCGCGGACCGCCACGCCCTCGATGTAGCCGCATCGCAGGGCGATATCGCGGTACAGCATCCGGCGTTGAACAACGGCACCGTGCGCGATGAGCGCACCATGGTGGCAGATCAGCGCATGCATGCCGCCGAGCGAGTGTTCCCAGTCGGCATCCGTGAAATCACCGTCGAACGCGTCGATGACCATCTGGTGCGCGCCCTCGCGGGTCTCGTGGTCGAGGTCGGAGGTGTGGACCAGGCGTGCAGTATGGAGAACCCCGCGCACGTGAGGAGCGTAGGTATTCGGGGAGACCACACTCTTGTTTTACCAGCGCTCTGCGTAAGTGTCTTGACTAACCTCGAAAGGTTGACGCGGGTAGGCCCAGTGCAACCGGACCGTCTGTCCGGGACGCACCTGTCCCAGTTTGTCGATGTCCTCGTCGATGACGACACCGATCACGGGGTAACCGCCGGTGACCGGATGGTCCGGCCCCAGAATCACCGGAAAGCCGTTGGGCGGTACCTGAATTGCACCCCTGGTCGCCCCCTCGCTCGGCAGCTGCCGATCTGGCCACCGATAGTCCATCGGCATTCCCACCAGCCGCATGCCGACCCGGTCGCTGCGGTTGGTGACGAGCCAGTTGGTGCGAGTGAGGATGTCGGGGTCGACGAACCAGTCATCACGTGGCCCGGGCACCACCCGGAGTTCGACGATGTCCTCGCTGATCGCGGCCACCGGCGCCTGGTCGAGCTCGGGGAACTCATCGGTATGCTCACCGACCGGCAACACGTCGCCGGGGCGCAGCGGTGCCGGGCCGATCGCCGACATCACGTCGTAGCTGCGGGAGCCCAGAATGGGCTCGACGGCGATTCCGCCGCGCACCGCCAGGTAGCTGCGCAGGCCCGAGTGCGGGGCTCCCAGCGAGATGACCTGACCGTCGTGGACGTGATGAATGCTGTTGATGCCGAACGGAACTCCGTTCACCGCCGGATCGGTGTCCGCTCCGGTGACGGCGATCGCGACGTCGCCGCCCCGAACGCGGGCCGAAAACCCGCCGAACGTGACCTCGATCGTGGCGCGCTCACCGGGATTGGCGACGAGCCGGTTGGCCAACGTGTGCGACCGCCGGTCGGCTGCGCCGGAGCGGCTGACGCCCATGTGCGCCAAGCCGGGCCGGCCGAGGTCCTCGACCAACGCCAATGGTCCGGTGCGCAGGACTTCCAATGTGGTGGTCATCTGAGCCTCCTAACCGATCGCCCGGAACTGCACCCACATGCCGGGGGTGAGCAGCGCCGGGCTGTCTCGATTCACGTCGAACAGCACTGCGTCGGTGTGGCCGATCAGCTGCCAGCCGCCGGGCGACTTGCGCGGATAGATCCCGCTGAACTCACCAGCCAGGCCGACGGCTCCGGCGGGCACGTTGGTGCGCGGTTCGGCGCGGCGGGGAACCCGCAGCCGTTCGTCGCCGTCGACGAGGTAGGCGAAGCCGGGCGCGAACCCGCTGAAACCGACCCGCCACGGGCTCCCGGTGTGAGCCGCGATCACCTGTGCCGGCGTCAGCCCGGTCAGTTCCGCGACGTCATGCAGGTCGGCGCCGTCGTAGACCACGTCGATGGTGACGTCCACCCGGTCGCCCGCCGGTGGCCCGGCCAGTGCGCCCGGTTGTAGCTGCAGCTTGCTCAGCCGCTGCCGCGTCGGCGCCTGGTACCGGTGCCCGTCCAGCTTGATCAGGATCGTCCGGGAAGCCGGGACGATGTCCATCACCCCTGGCAGGCCGGCCTCCCGCAGCGTGTCCGTCCAGGCCAAAACCTCGGCGGTACTTGCGAACTCAAGCAGCAACGCCTGATCGCCATAGTCATGTGGAGTACCGGGGCCGGTTTCTGCACCCCGCGCGTCCATCAAATCCGATGCCACACTCATGGCATGAAACTACCCGCGAGTAGCTAATAACAACACGGGTTTGTGAAGGTTGCCAGAGCTGCCTTATCGAAGCCTCACACAGCGAGCTGATACGTGGGCTCACGGCGCTTGATGAAGGCGATCACGCGGTAGGTCACGGGGAGCAGGACGGCCTCGATCACAGTCTTGTAGATCCAGCCGATCGCGGCGTAGACCGCGAAGGACCCCATGTTGCCGAATCCGATGATCGGTGCGGCGATCGCGCAGAACACCAGCGTGTCGGCGAACTGCCCGACCACGGTCGACCCCAGCAGGCGCGCCCACAGGTGCCGCTCCTTGGTGCGCTGTTTGATCATCACCACGATCGCCGCGTTCACCAGCTGGCCGGAGAGGAACCCGGCCAGGCCTGCCGCGGCCAGGCCGGTGATCGACTCCACGGTGGTGGCCAGCGCGTCCTGGTTCGCATAGTCGGGTGCGGCGGGCAGGCGCACGGTGGTCCACAGCACCACCACCGCCAGGGCCTGCATGGCGAAACCGATGAGGATCGCCCGGCTCGCGGCCTTGAAGCCGTACACCTCACTCAGCACGTCGCCGATCACGTACGTGAGCGGGAAAACGATGAAGCCGCCGTCGGTGAGCAACGGGCCGAACGCGACGCCCTTGGTCGCCGCGACATTGGAGATCAGCACCAGGGCCGTGAACACCGCGACGAGCGTCGGATAGTAGGCCGAACCGATGATCGCCGTACCGCGGTGCTCGTGTTCCTGGGTGCTTGTCACCGGGCAATCTTGTCAGTCGACCGCGGACTCGGGCCAGCGCGGTGCTTGGCCTCGCCGGGCCTGCGCTACTGGCGTGCACGATGACGTCGCGTCGTCGCGCTGTCGGGGCCAGGTGCCATCCCGCCCGCATAGCAGCGACAATGTCGCTGAAAAGGCCTCGTGCGCAACACCATTCGCTTGAGTCCCACGCCGGCGATCGCACCTGTCACTCTGGCCCCGTCGGCCTCTTCGGTCACGCGATTTCCGCTGCCCACCTATCAGCGACAAAGTCGCGCGCATGCGGGCGCGTTACTGCAGAGGCCGATGCGGCGGGACGATGCTTGTGTGCTGCATGTGATTTGACCAGAGCGGCGGACGGTGCCAGTGGGGCAGGTGAGTCGGTTTCCGCGACTTTGTCGCTCGTAGCCGGGCGAACCCACACCACGTCCGCTCGCCGTGCCGGGCGGCTAACCCAGCACGCGCGAGAGCAGGGGCGGCAACTGGTCGGCGACGACGGGATACGACAGTGGCGACGCGAACGCGATCGCGCCGGCGAGCTCCTTCGTGGTGAAGATGTTGCGGTTACCCACGGTGGCCTTCAACTGCGCGATCGTGGGATCGGCGAGCAGGGCGTCGCGCTCCTGGTCGCTTTCGGTGGTCCAGATCAGTACATCGGCGGTGTCGAGCACGGATGCCCACTGATCGCGCGGTATGAGGGCGGGCACGTCGGGGGCGGTGAGGCCCATCTGTGTGAGGAACTCGGTGCGCCACCCGGGTGGCCGGGCCTGCAGGCTGTCGCGATACAGCGTGCCGCTCAGCAACACTGCCTTCTTTCCGGTGAACTGAGGGTTGTTGGACGCCACGGCCGTGAACTTGTCCTCGACGCCCTTGATGAGTCCCGACATCTCGTCGTTCTTGAACACGGCCTGGCCGATGGTCGTGGCCTGGTCTTTCCAGGGTTCGAAGAACGCGTCGCGTCCGGACTGCGCGATGGTCGGCGCGATCCCGGAGAGTTTGGCGTATGTGTCGGCATCCAGGCCGGCGTTGGTCGCGACGATCAGATCGGGTTTGAGCGCCGCGATCTGGTCGACCTGGACGCCGTCGGCGAGGCTCAGCACGGTCGGCTGAGCGCCTGCCAGTTTGGGCTGGGCCCACGGCCACACCGCGAACGGTTCACCACCGAACCAGTCGGTCACCGCGATCGGGACGACGCCGAGGGCGAGTAGATCGTCCTGCTCGGTGAACCCGGCACTGACGACCCGCTGCGGTGGCGCCGGGATCTTCGTCTCGCCGAAGATGTGCCGGACGGTCACCGACCCGTCTTTGGCGACTTCGCCCGGCTTTTGCGAACCACACGCGGCAACGAGCGCCACTCCGGCGGTGACCGCCAGAAACCCACGCCGTGACAAGGTTGTCGGCACTTCGCCAGATTAGCGGCAAACCCGACGCTAGGGCGTGAGCGCGTGTGCCAGCGCCGCCCGTGCCGCGCCGTCATCGCCGTCGATCTCCGACCTGTCGAGGAGGTTGATCCGTTTCCACAGGCCGAGGTAGAGCGTGGCGGCGTCGGAGGTCACCGTCGCGACCGGTTCCCCGTCTCCGAGGGTCCACTTGTCGCCAGTGTCGTTGGCGCAGAACTGGATCGGTGCGGCGATCGGCTCGGTGCGGCCGAATCGGACCTGGCGTGGATAGAACACCGACAGCACCTCGTCCACCCCGTCGGCGGCGAACGCCGGATCGAAGCGGAGTGGGTCGCTTCCCAAGGCAGTGATGAGGTCCACGCGATGTATCGCGTGCTCGTGCGCTTGGCGGCGGCCCCAGAACCCGGCCAGCCGGGGCGGCGGCCCGAAGTTCCAGCACGCTTCCTCGGGGCTGATGGCTCGCATCGCGGTCAGGTAATCCGGGATGCCGTCGACGAAATCGGCGACGGCCCGCGTCGGGTCGGCGGCCGGTTCACGCTCTTGCGCCACCTCGCGGGTGCGCAGGATCTCGCGGACCCAGCCCTCGACCGACCACAGATGGCCGAGCAGGTCGGCGACGGTCCATCCCGGGCACGTGGGAACCGGTCGGCCGAGGTCACCGCCCTCGGCCAGCGCGACTGCTTCTATCGCCATCAGGTCGGTTTGCAGCCGGCTCAGAAACTCATTGTGGTCCACCCGTGCAGATTACGGTTCGGCCAGTCCCCGTAGCAGCACGGCGAGGCCGAATTCGAACGCATCGTCGGCGCGCGCGGGCTTGGGCGCGCCGGTGGCCAACGCCGCCGCGAGCTCGGGCCCGACCTCGGCCCCGGATTCCCACGGTTCCTCCGGCGCGGCGAGGTCCAGCGCAGAGCCGAGGACATAATTGTCGAACATCGTGATGATCCGCAGGGTGTCGGCGGGATCGAAACCGGCCCGGGCCAGCGTGACGGCCAGTGCGTTGTACATCGTGAACGCCTGGGTGCTGTTCACGGCGTAGAGGGTGAGCAGCGGGATCAGCCGCGGATAGCGAGCAAAACTGCGCCGGTAAGAGCGCATGACGTCGGCCACGATGTCGGCCCAGGGCCGGTCGGCGTCGATATCGGGCAGATCCACGTCTGACATCGCGCGCTCGCGCAGGAGCTCGACGATCTGTTCACGCCCGGACACATGGTTGTACAGCGACGACGGGCTGACCTTGAGCTTGCGGGCCAGCTCCGGGATGGTGAACCCGCCCGTTGCGCTCACCAAATCCAATGCTGCAGAAGCAATCCGGTCTGACGACAGGATCGGTATCGACGGACGTCCCATGGCCGGTTCCCCCTAGTTTTCGTCCCACCGCTTTACAACACGGTGGTCCGCATCACACAATAAACGAACTGCATTCGTTTTAGGAGTCTGATGATCACCCTGACGGCCACCGCGCCCGAACCGCTGTCGCGTACCACTGCGTCTCAGCGGCCGCCGCTGCGAGTCGGGCTCGTGCAACACCGCTGGCGCCCGGACGCCGACGAGTTGGCCAAAGTGCTGCGTGACGGCATCGACCGCGCCGCGGGCGCGGGTGCCACCGCGGTGTTCCTGCCCGAGATCACGCTGCTGCGCTACCCGGCAGACACGCCGGCGGGCCCCAACCCGGGCGACCACGCCGAGGATCTGACCGGCGGGCCGACCTTCGCGCTCGCTGCCGAAGCCGCGCGCGCCAACGGCATCTTCGTGCATGCATCGCTGTACGAAAAGGCGCCCGCAGCAGGCGGTCTCGGCTACAACACGGCCATCCTGGTCTCGCCGTCCGGCGAACTCGTCGGACGCACGCGCAAGATGCACATCCCGATCTCGGCGGGCTACTACGAGGACACTTACTTCCGGCCCGGCCCAGCTGACGACAATCCGTACCCTGTCTACAACCCCGAGGGCCTGGGTGCCCGCCTCGGCATGCCGACCTGCTGGGACGAATGGTTCCCTGAGGTGGCGCGCAACTACTCGCTGGGTGGCGCGGAAATCGTCGTGTATCCGACCGCGATCGGCTCGGAGCCCGTGTTCCCCGCGTTCGACACCCAGCCGTTGTGGCAGCAGGTGATCGTGGCCAATGGAATCAGCAGCGGCCTGTTCATGGTGGTGCCCAACAGAACTGGCGACGAGGGCACGGTCTCCTTCTATGGGTCGTCGTTCATCTCCGACCCGTACGGCCGCGTCCTCGTGCAGGCACCGCGCGACGAGGAGGCGGTACTGGTCGCCGATCTCGACCTCGATCAGCGGCGGGACTGGCTCGAGCTGTTCCCGTTCCTGCTCACGCGCCGCCCCGACAGCTACGGACCGCTGACCGCACCGGTCGACCCGTCCCGTCCGTACGGCGCCGGCCATGCGGCCACCGCGGTCGTCAAATGACCCGATACGTCATGCCCGCCGAGGGCATGCCGCAGGATCGGGTGTGGATGGCCTTTCCCTGTGAGGGCTACTCCCTGGGTGACACCGAGCAGGAGCAGCACGAGGCACGGTCCACCTGGGCTGCGGTCGCACATGCGATTGCACAGTTCGAGCCGGTGACGATGCTCGTCGACCCCGCCGAGATGAACGCTGCGAAACAATATGTGTCCCAACAGGTCGAGCTGGTCGAAGCGCCACTGAACGACGCCTGGATGCGCGATATCGGCCCGACCTTCGTGCACGCCGCCGACGGTTCGGTGGCCGCGGTCGACTGGGTGTTCAACGGGTGGGGCGGCCAGGACTGGGCGCGCTGGGATCGCGACGCCAAGATCGGCGCCACCGTAGCGGAGCTGGCCGGGGTCGAGTTGGTGTCATCGCCCCTCGTCAACGAAGGCGGCGGTATCCAGGTCGATGGTGAGGGCACCGTACTCGTCACCGAGACTGTGCAATTGGATCCCGGCCGCAATCCGGTGGCCACCAAGGCCGGCGTCGAGGCGGAGTTGGCGCGCACCATCGGCGCGACCGATGTGGTGTGGTTACCGCGGGGGTTGACCCGCGACAGTCAGCGGTTCGGAACGCGTGGACACGTCGACATCGTCGCGGCCTTCACCCAGCCGGGCCGGCTTCTGCTGCACACTCAGCAGGACGAACAGCACCCGGACAGCGTGGTGTCCAAGGAGATTCGATCCGTTCTCGAGGACCGGTTCGACATCGTCGACATGCCGGCTCCCGCGACTCTCACCGACGCCGAGGGGTACGTCGATTACAGCTACATCAACCATCTGGTGGTCAACGGTGGCGTGATCGCCTGCAGTTTCGACGATCCGCGTGACGCCGACGCGGTGGCGATCCTGGCCGAGCAATATCCGGGCCGGGAAGTGGTCAGTGTCGACGCCCGCCCGCTGTTCGCGCGTGGTGGCGGAATCCACTGCATCACCCAACAACAACCATCCCCGATAACCACCCGGAGTTAGTGTGAACGCGCGTAATGTGCCGACCGTGCTCGACACGGCGGCCACCCTCTTTCATGGCGGAACCATCTGGACCCCCATGACGACGCCGACCGATGCGCTGTTGATCGCCGACGGCGTCGTACGGGCGGTCGGGGAACAGGCCAAGGCGCAGCACGCTGACAAGCAGGTCGATCTCGACGGCGGCTTCCTCATGCCGTCGTTCGGCGACGGGCACGCGCACCCACTGTATGGCGGTCTGGAATCGGCAGGCCCGCCGGTGCGGCAGTGCCAATCGATCGACGAAATAGTGCTGGCCGTCAAGGAATACGCCGCTGCCCACCCCGAGCAGGAGTGGATCGTCGGCGCGTCGTACGACGGAAGCCTGGCGCCCGGCGGCTTGTTCGACGCGCGGTGGCTCGACGCCGCCGTCCCGGATCGCCCGGTTGTGCTGCGGGCCTGGGACTATCACACGTTCTGGGTCAACTCGGTGGCGTTACAGCGGGCCGGCATCACGGCCGACACTCCCGAACCCGTGCTCGGCGAGATCCCGCGCCGCGAGGACGGCTCGCCGCTCGGCACGTTGCGCGAATGGGGTGCCACGGATCTGGTCGCGGCGGTGATGCCCGCCCGTGACGAGGCCGTGCGCGTCGGTGCTCTGGGTACTGCGGCCGACTATTACCTCGCCCACGGTGTGACGTGGGTGCAGGACGCCTGGGTCGAACCTGCCGACGTCGACACCTATGCCGCCGCGGCCCAGCAGGGTGCGCTGCGCATGCGGTTCAATCTGGCCTTCTATGCCGATCCGCGCCATTTCGATTCGCAGGTCGAGCAATACGCGGCGGCCAGGGACCGCGTACAGGCGGCCGGGTCGCCGCTGCTGACCGCGCACACGGTGAAGTTCTTCGCCGACGGCGTCGTGGAGAACGAGACCGGTGCCCTGCTGGCACCGTACTGTTCGGGCCTGCACAACCACGGCATGCAGTTGTGGGAGGGCGATTCGCTCGCCCAGGCGGCGCGCCGTGTCGATGAACTGGGCATGCAGATCCACATTCACGCGATCGGCGACGCCGCGGTGCGCCAGGCCCTGGATGCCATCGAATACGTTGTGCGGCAGAACGGTCCGCGTGACCGCCGCCCGGTCATCGCGCACGCGCAACTGGTGGATGACGACGACATCGGCCGGTTCGCCGAACTGGGCGTGATCCCGAACATGCAGCCGCTGTGGGCGCAGATGGATGCCTTGATGACGGTGCTCACCATCCCGCGCCTCGGGCCGGAACGGTCCGACAAGCAATACCGGATGCGCACGCTGGAGAACTCCGGCGCGGCACTGGCTTTCGGCTCGGACTGGCCGGTGTCGTCCGGTGCACCGCTCGACGGCATCGCCGTAGCGGTCTCCCGGCGTACGGCCGAAGGCGATCCGGCAGGTGGCTGGACGCCCGATGAGATCTTGCCGATCGAGCCTGCCCTCGCGTCCTACACCGGCGCGGTTGCGTTCCAGGCATTCGCCGAGGCGGACTGGGGACGGATCACGCCGGGCGCGAGTGCCGACCTGGTGTGGCTGGACCGTGACCCGCGCACCGTGTCCCCGCTGGAGTTGCCTGCGGTGCAGGTTCGTGCGACCTATTTGCAGGGCCGCCAGGTCTATTCGGCCGCGGATTGAGAGGAATGACATGTCGAACACCACGGAGGTGACCGAGGGGCAGTTGCGCCGGGCGCTCGGCCTGCCGTCATTGGTCTTGTTCGGTTTGGTGTACATGGTGCCGCTCACGGTGTTCACCACCTACGGCATCGTCACGCAGACCAGTGGCGGACGCCTTCCGCTCGCCTACCTGGTGACCTTGGCGGCGATGGTGTTCACCGCGCGCTCCTACGCCAGGATGGCCGTCGCGTATCCCGTTGCGGGGTCGGCATACACGTATACCCAGAAGTCCTTCGGCGCCCCGGTGGGTTTCCTCGCCGGCTGGTCGCTCATGCTGGACTATCTGTTCTTGCCGATGATCAACTACCTCGTCATCGGCATCTATCTGGAGGCCGCGTTCCCGGCCGTACCGGCGTGGATCTTCATCCTCATCGCGATCGCGATCGTGACGGTGCTCAACATCGTCGGCATCGTGTCGGTGGCCCGCGCCAACTTCGTCATCATCGCGATCCAGGCGATATTCATCGTCACGTTCCTGGTGCTGGCGTGCTCGAAGGTGTTCGGCCTCGGCACCGTTGACCTGGCCGCGCCGTTCACCGGTGACGGTACCGCGCCCGGGTTCAGCCCGATCTTCGCCGGTGCGGCGATCCTGTGCCTGTCGTTCCTGGGCTTCGACGCGGTGTCGACCCTGTCGGAAGAAGCCAAGGATCCCAAACGGACTGTCCCGCAGGCCATCATGATCGCCACCGTGGTGTCGGGCCTCATCTTCGTGGTGCTGTCCTACCTCGGGCAGCTCGTCTTCCCGTCCAACGAGTTCGCCGATGTGGATTCCGGATCCCTCGACGTGATGGTGACCGCAGGTGGGCAGTTCCTCGAAACCTTCTTTACCGCCGCATATGTGGCAGGCGCATTGGGATCCGCGATCACGTCGCAGGCCTCGGTGGCCCGCATTTTGTACGCGATGGGGCGCGACGGCATCCTGCCCCGATCGATCTTCGGCTACGTGTCACCGCGTTACTCGACTCCGGTGTACGCGATCCTCGTGGTGTCGGTGTTGTCGTTGCTCGCCATCGTGATCGATCTGGCCATCATGGCGTCGCTCGTCAGTTTCGGTGCGCTCGTGGCGTTCTCGGTCGTCAACTTGTCGGTCATCAAGCATTACTACGTCGACAACCACGAACGTGCGGGAGGCCAGGTGATCGGTAGTCTGGTGTTGCCGCTGATCGGATTCCTGTTGACCGTGTGGCTGTGGACGAGCCTGTCCGGTCTGGCGCTCATCATCGGTTTGTGTTGGCTGGCAGTGGGATTCGTGTGGCTGGCCGGGGTCACCCGCGGGTTCCAGCAACCGACCCCGGTGCTGGACATGAAGGAGTAGACCCCGGCCCGCTACGAGTGTCAGGCCACGTTCAGCGTGACGTCGACGTTGCCGCGGGTGGCCTTCGAGTAGGGGCACACCTGGTGTGCATCGTCGACGATCGCCTGCGCGGTCTCGCGATCGACGCCGGGGATGGTGACGTTGAGCCGCGCCTGAAGCGAGAACGCCCCGTCGGTGTTGAGAAGATCGACTTCGGCGTCGACGGCGGTGTCGGCGGGCAGCTTCACGTTGTGCTTACCGGCGGTCAAGCCCATGGCGCTGAGGAAGCACGCAGACCAGCCGGCGGCGAACAGCTGCTCCGGGTTGGTGCCCGAACCGTTTCCACCCGGCGGGGTCAACTGGATGTCGAGGTTGCCGTCCGAGCTGTAGGACTCGCCCTGACGTCCACCAGTGGTGTGGGTCTTGGCGGTGTAGACGACATTCTCGGTCTGTGTGGCCATGTTGGTCTCCTGTTCATCTTTTAGTCGGATCCGATTGAATCGGATGCGTTAGACATTAACACCGAAAACCGCGATGTCAATCCCATCCGATTGAATCGGATCCGATAGAATATGGGCGTGACAACCAAGAGCCCGCGCTTGGCCGACTTCATGTGCTTTGCGATCTATTCGGCGAACCTCGCCTACGGCAAGGCCTACAAGCCGATCCTCGAGCCCCGCGGCGTCACGTACACGCAGTACATCGTGTTGGTCGCCTTGTCCGAAGAGGATCACCAGACGGTCGGCAGCCTCGGCGAGAAACTGTTCCTGGAATCCAACACCTTGACCCCGATCCTCAAGAAGCTCGAATCGCTCGGTTATGTGACGCGCCAACGAGATCCGAAAGACGAACGCCAAGTCGTCATCAGCTTGACCGACGCCGGCCGCGCGCTTCGCGAAGAGGCCTTGGAGATGGACCTCGTCGCCGCGACCGGGCTCTCGCTCGACGAACTCAAGACCATGCAGCGCGGTGTCGCGGCGCTACGCGACAACCTGCGCAAGCACGTGCAGGAAGGTGCCGCTACTCCGGAATGACGAGAACGGGCGTGGTGGCGTGCGCGACGACGGCTGCCGCCACGCTGCCTTCGAGGTGTCCCAGCAGTCCGCTGCGTCGGTGCGGTCCGATCACGATGAGGCTCGCGTTGTGTTCGTCGGCTGCCTTGACGATGCCCTGCCACGTGGGCGCGCCTTCGACGGCAACACTGCGGGCCACGAATCCGGCCGCGCCCGCGAGTTCTGCTCCGTGCGCAGCCGTCCGCGCGGCAGCCTGCCGCACCTCGGTGGCCTTGTCGGCGTCGAAATGTGTTCCGCCGGTGGGGGTGAAGCCGACATCGACGGGCTGCCAGACACACACCACGACCGCGTCACGCCGAGGCGCGAGCTGCGCTGAAGCCTGTCTGATCGCACATGCGGCGCGTTCCGTTCCGTCGTAGGCGAACAGCACCGGCCCCGTCGAGGCCGACGTGGACCGGCGTTCCGGAACGAGGAGGGTTGCGGCCCGTTCGGCGGGAATCGTCGGCGCCGGCAGGCCCCGACGGATCCGCGCGAGAAGCGGCGGCGAGTACCACGCCGGCGACTCGCCGTCGAGGAAGCGATCGAGATCGGGCGTTTGGGGCCGCGCGCCGCTGAGCGCGTAGACCGCCACACCGAACAACGCGCCACCGACGGCCAAGCCGAACCCCACCCACAACGCATCCCCGGTACCTGCCGTGAGACCGCCCGACGCGTTGACGGCGAAATGCGCGAAGATCGGCGCGACCATGAACGCGGCCACCGCCCGCAGCAGCTCGATGATCGCGAAGACACGCTGAAGGCTGTTGGACTGCAGCGAGAATCCGGCGACGAACAATGCCGGTGCGACCGTGGCACCCAGCGCGAGGCCGGTGAGTGCGGACGCGATGAGTGCCAACGGTTGATTGGCGGGCAGCGCCAGCCGGAAGACGACGATCCCGGCGGCGAGCAGTGCCATGCCGACCAGCGGCAGATAGTGCATCGCACGTCGCGTGATGACGAAGCCGAAGACGAAGGCCATGACGATCGCGCCGCCGAGCTCGGGCAGATACAGCAATCCGACCTGCACCGGGCTGTAGGTCTGCAGGAACACCCCGGCCGTCAGCGCGGTCGCCGCCACCGAAGCCGCCGCGGCGAACAGGGCCACGCCGACACCGGCGACCGGGATGGCACTGGTGAGCATCGCCCGGATGGTCAGCAGCGGTCGGCGTGCCTTGAACTGGTAGACGATGAGAACCACGATCAGTGCCAGGCCGCCGAGCATCGGCACGGTGACCGCGGGGTCAGAGAAATTGTGGCTGGTCAGTTGTGAGGCACCGATGAAGGCCGCGGCGCAGCCGACCGAGGCCAGGCCGATCGCCGTCAGGTCACGCGGCGCGTCGAGATCGGCGGGCGGGGCGTCTTCGAACGTCAATGCCGCCATCACGAGCGCCAGAAGCGCGATCGCAGCCACCACCCAGAACAGCGGCCGCCACGAATTCGCTTCGGCCTGAACGCCGCCGATGAACGGGCCGAGGGCGACGGCCCCGAACACGCACATGTTCATGATGACGGCGGTGTGGCGAAGCTTGTCTCGCGGAAACCCGATGGTCAGCGGCGGTGCCGCGGCGATCAGCAGCATGCTGGTGGCCAGGCCCTGCAGTATGTGACCGCAGACGAACATGACGCCGTTCTGCGCCGACGCCGCGATCACCGAGCCGATGACGAGAACCACCGCATACAGCAACAGCATTCTGCGTTGCGGCAAGTGTTGGGCGAACTGGACGGCCAGCACCGTACCGACCGCATACGCGGCGTTGCCCAGACCGGAACTCAGGCTCATCGCCTGCTCCGACATGTGCAGTTGCTCGCAGATGATCGGTACCAGCGGGTCCAGCGCGGCGGATAACGCCAGGTAGGGGATCAATGCGAGGGTGACCATCGTGGCCACTGCGGGATAGCGACCGGCGAGGGGGCCTTGGCGCATCAGCTGCGCCCGGTGTGGGTGGGAAGGGGTGTGCGCACGTGTCCGTGAAACGACCAGTGGCGTGACCGCTATTCCATTTTTCGCGAGAACATTCCCAATGTGGGCACTGTCACGAAAAAGTGTCGGACAGTAGGCCTTTCAACAAGTTCACAGCGAACTGGTAGGAAACTGTACGGTTTACGGATTCAGTCGGACCTTGAGATGCTCGCCGGATCGTGACATGGCGGCTGTGTATCCGTCGGCGGCCTCGTCCAAAGGCAGTGTGTCGGTGAAAATCCCGTCGACATCCAGCCGGCCGGCCTGCAGCAGCGGAATCAACTCCGGCCACGTCTGCTGCACGGGCGCGGTCGTCATGCGGATGGTGAGGCTGCGCAGCAGGCACGCAAGGGCGGGTAGGGGGTAAGGCTGCAGGTCATGCACACCCACGATCGACACCGTGCCGCCCGTGCGCAGGGCATCCAGCGCGTCGTTGATCGACGTGTCGGTGCCGACGGCGTCGATGACCGCATCGACACCCAGCCCACCGGTGGCTTCTCGGATCGGCTGTGCGGATGGCGCCGTGATCCCTTTCGCGCCCCAAGCTTCTGCTCGCTTGCGCCGAGCCTCGACCGGGTCGACCGCGAAAACCGTTGCTGCACCGAGCGTCAACGCGCTGCGCAGCGCGCACATGCCCACTGCGCCCAATCCGATGACGGCCACCGTGCCGCCGATGGGGATGTCGGCTCGCTTCGCTGCGGCCCAACCGGTGGCCAGGTTGTCGGTGAGCAGCAGGGCCTGTTCGGTGTCGATGCCGTCGGGCATGGTCAGTAGCTGAAAGTCGGCAGCAGGCACCGCGAGTAGTTCTGCCTGTGCGCCGCCGAGGATCCCCGAGCCGAAGATCTGCGGGCCTTGCACACATTTGATCGGGTCGTGGGTCGCGCAGCCGGCACATCGGCCGCAACCGGCGACCGAGGACACCAGCACTCGGTCGCCCTTCTGGAATCTCGTTACCTCCGAGCCGGTTTCGACGACCGTACCGACGGCTTCGTGGCCGAGGGAGACCGGGTCGGCGATGGGGTAGTGGCCTTCGAGGAAGTGCAGGTCCGAACCGCAGATCGACGCGGCCTCCACTTGGACGATCGCGCCATCCGGACCGGGCAGCGTCGGGTCGGGCCGGGTGTCGACGTGGATCTCACCGGCGTTGTCGACGACGACCGCGCGCATCTTCAGGCCTCCATGATGAAGTCGGACCAGACGGGTTCGTCGATGGCGGAGCGGTATTCGCTGAGCCGCCACGGGCTGACGGTGTGAATCTCCCCGTCGGTGTTCTTGAAGTACGAGTGCTTGATCGACGGGTGTGCCCACACGGTCTTGCGGATCTCTTCTTGAGAACGCTTGTGCCAGGCCCTGGTCGGCTCATCGCGTGGTTCCATGGTTTTCAGCCCGTTGGTGACGAGATGTTCGAGGCACTGGTTGATGTAGCGCATCTGCAGTTCCGAGTTGAGGATGAGGCTGCCGCCGTGCGCCAGATGCGTGCCGGGGCCGTACGTCATGAAGAAGTTCGGGAAGCCCGGCACGGTGATGCCGCCATACGCGTAGGGGCGTTGTCCCCAGAGCTCACGCAGATCGATGTCGTCGCGGCCGGTGATGGTCATCGGGAACAGCACGTCGGTGGCGCGAAACCCGGTGGCGTACACGATGATGTCGACGTCGTAACGGGCGCCGTCTTCGGTGACGATGCCCGTCGGGGTGATGCGTTCGATCGGCGTGCGGATCAGGTCGACGTTGTCGCGCTTGAGGGTGCCGAGCCAGCTGCCGTTGTCTTGCAGGGTGCGCTTCCCGGTGGCCGGGTAGTCCGGCAATACTTTCGCCAACAGGTCGGCATCGTCGCCGACCTGGGTGGTGATCCAGTCGGTGAACATGATGCGCGCGACGGCGTTGATGTCGCTGACGGCGTTGCCCTGGTCGGTGTAGTAGGGGTCGACGCGTGCGGCGTCGAGACCTTTGTCGGCGCCCGGCCACAACAGCAGAAACCGGTACCAGCGGCCGTAATACGGCAGATGCTCCATTGCCCAACGGACGCCGTCGTGGACCGGCTCGTGGTACATCGGGTTCGGGAACATCCACTGGGCGGTGCGCTGGAACACCGTGAGGTGCTCGACTTTGTCGGTGATGGCCGGGGCGATCTGAAAGCCACTCGCCCCCGCGCCCACGAGGGCAACGCGCTTGCCGGTGACGTCGACGCTGTGGTCCCACGCGGCGGAGTGAAACGACGGGCCGTCAAACGTTGCCGCGCCGGGGAATTCGGGGATATGCGGGCGGTTGAGTTGGCCGACTGCGGTGATGACGGCGTTCGCGGTGTAGGTCTGGTCGTCGGTGGTCACCGTCCATGCATCGTCGTCCCAGCTGACCGAGCGGACTTCGGTATTCCATCGGATATGCGGCTCGAGCCCGTGGCGGTCGACGACGTCACGGAAGTACTGACGCAACTCGGGTTGCTCGGCGAAGAAGTGATCCCAATGGTTACTGGGTTCGAAGCTATAGCAATAGAAGTGGTTGGCCACGTCGACGCGGGCGCCCGGATAGCTGTTCTCCCACCATGTTCCGCCGGGACCGGCGTTCTTCTCCAGGATAGTGAACGGGATGCCGGCTTGCTTTAGCCGGACGCCGGCCAACACCCCTGATTCGCCGCAGCCGATCACGATCACGTGGAAGTCGTTTGCCTGCTCGGGGTCGAGTGCGTTCGGCCGGCGCGGGTCGACACCTTCGAGGTCGAGTTCCTCCAGAACCAATGGGAGATTGTCGTCATCGACCGGTTCACACGCCGCCCAGTCCAACATCTCTTTCACGAGTTCGGCCGGCAACGGATCTGGCACCGGACAGCCACGCTCTCGGTAGTCGGCGATCACCGGTAGTGCGGCCGCTCGGGCCCTGGCCTTGTCCTCTTCACTCATGAAGCCCTGGACCTCATTGAGGAACAGCCCGGCCTGCTTGAACTCCCGGATGAACCGCGGATCACCGGTGATGTGCACGAGCGAGAGCAGCAGCGTCGGGATGCTGACGTCCTGCAATGCCGCCTCGATGTCTGCATCCGACGTGGTGAACGGCTGGCCGACATGGAAACTCCGGGTCACAGCCGGTTACGCTACTCACCGTAGCGATATGTGACAAGGGTCTGAACTGGGATGGCCGCCGCGTGTTTATTGGCCGACCGACTTCGTGGAAGTGTTGACCTTGCCGTTGCGGCAGCTTCTAGCGTGGGAGGTCGACCGGAGTCAGGCGTCGGCGAGTTGAGTCGGATGAGCAGGTGACATGTATGTCGCGAGTGACGGCACATTATTTGCGTTTTCGCGAGGCGGTAATCAGCTGCGTCCTGCCCGTCCCGCTCCGAGTGCTATCGATGGTCGAACAGACGCTCGGAGCGGTTCATGGACATCGTTGAATACGATCAACTGCCGTCGCGACGCGTTGCGGTTGATGGCGGCGAGATGTTTTCGATCGATGCTGGCACCGGCCCAGTCGTTGTGCTGGTGCATGGCAGTCCGCTCTTCTCGCTGGAGTTCCGAGGGACCATCTCACGACTGCTGCCGGATTTTCGCGTCCTCGCACCCGATCTGCTGTCATTCGGTCAGTCGTCGGGGCCGTCGCACGGGGCCGACTTCGCCCAACAGGCTCGTGCGCTGCGAAGCTTCCTTGACGCGCTCACACTCGATCGCTTTCACTTCGTGGGCCATGACTGGGGTGGGCCTATCGGCCTTGCAGCGGCGGCCCGGCGGCCCACGCAGATCGACCGGTTGGTGCTGTTGAACACCACTGTGCGCGCGGACTTCCGACCACCGATGTACTGGCGGCCCCTGACCGCTCCGTACCTTGGCGAGGCGGCATTGGTGCCCGCCAACCTCTACTCCCGCGCTTTGCCGCTGTTCTTGCGAGCGGCGCACCGTGACAATGTTCTTCAAGCACGTTATCGGCAGCCGCTTGATGAGTTGGCCACCCGCCGAACGATTCTCAGGCTCGAGCGCCTCGAGGGTTATGTATCCGAATGCCGGCTGATCAAGCGGAGATTGCCGGAGATCGCTGGCCCAAAGTTGATCATCTGGGGCAAGCCGGAGCCCTACTTTCGCCGTGAGGGTCCGCGATTGCGTGCGTTCTTGCCGGAAGCACAGTTCATCTACTTGCCTGGCGCCGGTCACTTCGCGGCTGAAGACGCGCCGGATCGAGTCGCTGAGGAGATCCATGGGTTCCTCAAGTCACCGGATCACCAATCGTTGTGTGGCCAGTGACGAAGTCCTGCCGGAAATCGGGTCGATCGTCATCTGCCGGCCTGACAGGATGAGCGGCACCATGGACCTTCCCCGTATCTTCACCATCCGCGAGACCAGCCACCGCATTCACAACCCCATGACTGCCGCCAAGTTCGCCGCCTTGGGTGACGCGCTCCGCTTGCCTCCTGGTACACGCGTGCTTGACCTGGCCTGCGGCTCGGGCGAGATGTTGTGCACCTGGGCACGTGACTTGGGCTTTAGGGGCACAGGCGTGGACATCAGCACGGTCTTCATCGAGCAGGCTCGGGCCCGCGCGATGGAGCTCGGCGTCGCCGACCGGGTGGAGTTCGTCCACGGCGACGCCTCTGGTCATGTGGCAGACGAGCCGGTCGATCTAGCCGCTTGTGTCGGTGCCACCTGGATCGGCGACGGCGTCGCTGGAACGGCCGAGTTGCTGAGCCGCAACCTTCGCCCGGGAGGCATGATGCTTATAGGCGAGCCGTATTGGCGTCAGATCCCGCCGGATCTGAAGGCTGCGCAGGCCTGCCACGCCACCAGTCTGTCCGACTTCTTGCCGCTGCCCGAGCTCATCGAGAAGTTTGGCGACCTCGGCTACGACATCGTGGAAATGATGCTCGCCGACCAGGACAGCTGGGACCGGTACGTCGCGGCGCAGTGGCTCAACCTCCGTCGCTGGCTCGACGAGAACCCCGACGACGAACTGGCGCCCGAGGTACGAGACGAGCTCAGTTCCGAGCCTGCACGCTACGTACGCTACATGCGGGAGTTTCTCGGTTGGGGGATCTTCGCCCTGATGCAGCGATGACCTCGTAGTGAGGGTGCTGTAATAGGCTGTCGCACAATCGGTTATAAACCGCAAACCTATGACGTCCCGTAGAGACGCAAAGGCCTGCGCAGTCACCGTTGCCACGTCGCCGCTGAGCCCCGCGATCGGTGGGCCGCCACGTTGGTGAATGACGTTGGCGAGCACAACAACGTAGATGTCTGGTCCCGGGCGGTGGCGATATTCCATCCGTCACGGAGTTTGAGAACCGACAGCAGGTTCTCAGACTCGGTGTCATATGCTCCTTTGAGATGCACGTCGATGCGCTACATGACTCGAAGTTGAGACGACTTGGTTCGTCGCGGTATGGCATGCGCATGATCGCTCGCCGTATGGCCGTGTTACGGCAAGGATCGCGATGATCAAATACGTATTCTTCGACTTCTTCGGCACACTCGTCGACTACAACCCGTCGATCCATCCGGACTACAACGCGCCGTTGGCATTTGCGCGGCGTGCCGGGTCGGAGATCTCCGAGAGTGCTTCCAATGCATACTGGCAGATGGCGTGGGACGATCTCGATGCCGAGGCTGTAAGGTCAGGGCGAGAGTTCTCCATGTACCAAGTGGCGCAAAGGTATTGGCGTTCGATCGGATCGCCACCGCTTGTCGTGGGGGCCATCGACACGCTCATAGCCGAGTATCTCGACGCATGGACGGCGAATGTCTCGCCGGCGCCGCATGCGCTCGAGTGTGTCGCCGATCTGTCGTCTGATCATGCGCTGGCGATCGTCAGCAACACCCATCATCCGGATCTGGTTCCGCGCCTGGTGCGACAGTTTGGTCTACACACGTCCATCGACCGCATCGTCGCGTCGGTGAATGTTGGCTGGCGCAAGCCTCACCCGCTCATCTTCGAGGCTGCTCTGCGTGAAGTTGGTGCTGCTGCGCAAGAAGTCGCGTTTGTCGGCGACAACTGGGATGCCGACATCGAGGGTCCTCGACAGGCGGGAATGGCTGCCGTGTACGTGGGTCGTGCCACCGAACACCGGCCCAGCGCAACTCTCAAGGAACTGCCGGGCATTGTCAGGTCACTGACATGACGGCCCGATACTCAAACCGAAGCTGACTGTCCGGCCGCACTGGAGCCTTCGGTGTTGAGCAACAGGACCGTTGCATCAGTGCCCAGGCTAAGTCGCGAACGGGCGGGTTCGGCTGCCAAGCTCCGTAACGCGGCCAGGCTGGCGGCACCACACGGGCCGGCGTCGACACCGAGTTCGGCGAGCGTTGCCATGGCCTGTTCGGCTTGTCGGTCGTCGACCGCCACGGCACCGGCCAGACCCTTCTGGAGATCGGGCCACGCGAGGTAGGACGGTGTGCCGCAATTGAGTCCGGCCATGCTGGTCTGGCCGGTCGGCACCGACATGAGCGCACCCGCGGCCAGGCTTGCGCGCAGACAGTCGGCGACCATTGGTTCGACAGCGACAACCCGGCAGTGAGGGCGCGAACGGCCGAAGGTCACCGCGGCATGGGCGAGGGACCCGACACCGGCGGGCACGACGATGAGATCGACATCCGCGCCGACTGCTGCCACTTGATCAGCCGCTTCATCGAACAGAGTCGAATAGCCGTCGACGATCCACTGCGGGATGTCCTCGTAGCCGGGCCATGAGGTGTCTTGTACGAGCAGCGCGTCGGGGTCGGCGTCGGCCAGCGCGGCGGCCTGCCGGACGGCGTCGTCGTAGGCCACCTCGAGGACCCGGACATCGGCGCCTTCGGAACGGATCAGCTCGATGGCTCGCTCCGAAACACCTTGGGGCACAATGATCGTGGTCGGAATATTCAGGAGCGCGCCCATCCGGGCCACCGCGCGGCCGTGGTTGCCGTCGGTCGCGGTGATCAGGCGGGGCCGCGCGCGATCGGTCGACCGCAGCGCTCGATGGACGGCCCAGGACGCGCCGAGCATCTTGAACGCCGGAAGCCCGAGCCGCAGCGACTCGTCCTTGACCATCACCGCTGCCAAACCGAGCGCGCCCGCGACCGTCGGCAGCGGAACCAGCGGGGTCACCGCGTAGCCCGGCAGGGTCTCGTGGAACCGCCGGATCTCGTCGGTCTGCCGAGGTTCGGCGGTGCGGCCGGGGGACCAGCCGGGGTTGAGCAAGAACGATTCGGTCGTCAGCACGGAACACCTCCTGACCGGAACACTAGGCACTGCGGCGGCACGGCAACATCACCGATTCCTGCCGTCAATCCGGCAGCAGAACTGAAGTGTTTTCCTACAATCGGGTGATGTTGGACGTCCGGCGATTGCGTTTCCTCGTGGAGCTGAGCCAACGCGGCACGATCGCGGCGGTGGCCGATGCCCTGCACATGAGCCCGTCGGGGATCTCTCAGCAACTGTCCCTGCTCGAGCGTGAGGCCGGGGCGGCGCTGCTGGAGCGGATCGGTCGCGGAGTACGCCTCACCGAGGCGGGCAGGCGGCTTGCAGAGCGTGGCGCCGACATCCTGGCGGCGCTCGAAGTGGCGCACGCCGAGCTGCGCTCCGGTGAAGAGCCGCCGACGGGCACGTGCCGGGTGGCCGCGTTCGGGAGCGCGGCCCGCGCACTCGTCCCGGCTCTGCTGGAATGCCAGAAACGGCATGAGGGTCTGCGGGTCGAGCTCGTCGAGTCGGAGCCGGAGGTCGCGGTTCCGGCGCTGCTCAGCGGTGAATTCGATCTGGTGGTCAGCGAGGAGTACCCCGGCGGCGCCCCGTCGCTGCCCCGGCACGTGCACCGTGAAGTGCTGGCCGAGGACGCTCTGGAGATCGTGGTCGCGGCCGATCTGCTGAGGGGGCGCGACGTTGTGCAGGCGGGCAGCGCCCTGCCGTGGGCGCTGGAACCCGTCGGCGCCGCCTCCCGGGCCTGGTCGGTCCAGCACTGCCTTGGGCTCGGCTTTGCGCCGACCGTGCAGTTCGAGTCCTACGACCTCGACCTGCTCTTGCTGGTGGTTCGCCAGGGTGCTGCCGCAAGCATTCTGCCGCGTCTCGTCCTGCCGCCGCGGCGGGAGGGCACGGCCCTGGTCCGGCTCGAAACCGGATGGTCGCGCACCCTCGTCACGTTGGCGAGGCAGGCCAGAGCGGGTGACCCCTCGGTGCGAGCCGTCCGGCGGTCGCTACACGGCCGATTCGGCGAATCGGCAGTGTCGCTGACGAATGAGCGTCAGTGACCGAAGCTGTTCCTCACTCCGCGCGGCGGGAATACTCGGACCGAGACGATCTAGTCGAAGCAGGCAGGAGGAGCCCATGGCGCCACGAGTAGCGTTGACAACCGACATCGGTGAGGGGCTGGGCCGATGGAGCCTCGGCGACGACGATGCGTTGCTCGAGATCGTCACGAGCGCCAACATCGCGTGCGGATTTCACGGCGGTGATCCGGGCATCATGCGACGCACCTGTGCGATCTCGGTCAAGAACAACGTTGCGATCGGTGCGCAGGTGAGCTACCGCGACCTCCACGGCTTCGGTCGTCGCTACATCGCTGTCCCGGGTCCGGAGTTGCGTGACGATCTGCTGTACCAGATGGGCGCGTTGGAAGTCTTCGCCCGATTGGCCGGCGGCAAGGTCGACTACGTACGGGCCCACGGTGCACTCTGGAACGTCGCCACCAAGAACACCGAGCACGCGCAGGCCCTCGTCGACGCGACACTCGAATTCAACAGGGACCTACCGCTTCTCGCCGCCGTGGACACCGAGGTGTGGCGGCTCGGCACGGACGCCGGACTCCGGATGGTCGCGGAAGCGTTCGTAGACCGCGCCTATACGCCAGAGGGGCTGCTTCAGTCCCGCAGCGAGCCGAATGCACTGTTGACCGATGCCGACGCCGCCGCGGCGCGCGCCGTGCAGATGGTCACCGAGGGGCACCTGACCGCCAACGACGGCAGCGAGGTCAAGGTGACCGCCGACGCGCTGCTGGTGCACTGCGACACTCCCGGTGCTGTCGACATCGCGCGCAAGACCCGCGCCGCACTGGAGGCCGCGGGTGTCGAGCTGTATCCCATTCGGTGACAGCCGGTTCGGTGTCCGTGCCCCAATTGCGGCCGTGCGGTGAGGAGGCCTGGCTGCTCGACCTCGACGACAACCGGATGGTTCATCGGTGGGCGGCAGCCGTGCGACAGGCCGACCTGCCGGGCGTGCGAGAGGTCGTCCCGGGCCTGACCACGCTGCTCGTGACACTCGACCCCGAGTCGACGAACGCAACCGCGCTGCGGGCGGCGCTGGAAAATCTGCGACCCAGCCCCGAACAGGCTGATGACCGAGGGCATCACGTCATCGAAGTGCGTTACGACGGTGAGGATCTCGCCGAGGTGTCCCGCCTCACCGGGCTCACCGTCGCCGAGGTGGTGGAAGCGCACACCGGCACGCCGTGGCGCGTGGCGTTCTGTGGCTTCGCCCCCGGATTCTCCTACCTGGTCGGCGGTGACGCGCGTTTGCGGGTACCGCGCCGTGGCGAGGCACGTATCAGGGTGCCGGCAGGCGCGGTCGCGATCGCCGGCGCGTTCTCGTCGGTCTATCCCCGGGTGTCGCCCGGTGGGTGGCAACTGTTGGGGCACACCGATGCGGTTCTCTGGGACACCGCCGCCGAGCCGCCCGCAGTGCTGCGTCCCGGTGCGACCGTGCAGTTCCGCGACGTGGGCTGATGAGCGCGCTCACCGTCACATCCGTCGGCGTGCAGGCGCTGCTGCAGGACCGCGGGCGAAGCGGTTTCGCCCACCTGGGCGTGGGACAGTCGGGCGCCGCGGACCGCACCTCGTACGACCTCGCGAACCGCCTGGTCGGGAATCGGCCAGGCGCGCCCTGCATCGAGGTCACGCTGGGGCGCATGGCGTTCACCGTCGACGCGCCCGTGTTGATCGCGGTGACGGGCGCACACGTCGCCGTTGCCTGCGGTAATCGGCGGCACGGGCCGAACGCCGCATTCGCGGCGCGCCCCGGGGACACCATCACGCTCGGACCGGCCACCGAAGGGCTTCGCACGTACGTCGCCGTGCGCGGGGGGCTCGTCGGCCGGTGCGTGCTGGGATCGATGTCGTGGGACACCATGGCCAAACTCGGCACCCCGCCGCTGCGGGCAGGCGATGCCTTGCGCATCGGAGGTGCTGAGGACGACTGGCCCGCAACGGATTCGGCGCCGCTGCCGGCAATGGACACGCGATCGATGAAACTTCCGCTCATGCTCGGCCCGCGTGACGACTGGTTCTGTGACGTGACCCGGCTTGCCGACCATGAATTCACCGTCACCGCCGACGCCGATCGCGTCGGCATCCGCCTCGACGGTCCCGACATACCCAGATGCCGCAGCGGAGAACTCGCCAGCGAGGGTGTGGTGCTCGGCGCACTGCAAGTGCCGACCAAGGGACGGCCGACATTGTTCCTGGCGGATCGGCCGGTAACCGGCGGTTATCCGGTGCTTGGCGTCGTTCCGCGGGCGGGTGTTGACCTCGCCGCCCAAGCCGTCCCGGGGACGCGTATTCGGTTCATGCCATTCCGCGCGCAATTGAATGGCAATCGGTGACAAACATGGCTCGGTCGGTTGGCTAGCTCTGACATGGAACAGGGCAGGGGATTGGCATAACGTGGCGCCTCACAGCCCTCATCCGCAACAGAGAGGACGACGCCTTGCCCGCGACCTTCGGGTTGGCCATAGAGAATTTCACCTCGGCCGACAAAACCCCTCAGATCAACGAGTTGCTCAGTACGGCACGGCGCGCCGAACAACTCGGATTCACCTCACTGTGGGCCTGGGATCATCTGTTCCTCGGTAGCCGCCAGCCCTTTCCCCAGTTGGAAGCGCTCACGACGCTTGCGGTGCTGGCAAGTCACACGACCACCATCACGCTGGGCACCGGCGTGCTGGTGCTGCCGATCCGGGATCCGGCGCTGTTGGCCAAGACCGCCGCGACCATTCAAGCGGTGTCCGACGGCCGGCTGCGGCTCGGCATGGCGGCCGGCTGGTATGAGCGCGAATTCGATGCCACCGGAACGCCGTTCAAGAATCGCGGCAAGATCTTCGAGCGCAATCTCGAAGTCTGCATGAACCTGTGGACCCAAGACGAGGTGACGGGCACCTGGGACGACCTCTCGTTTCGCCGGGTCAAGATGTTGCCTCTGCCCAAACCGCGTCCCCAGGTTCTCATCGGCGGCTATGTCGACCGCGTGCTGAAGCGGGTCGCCACCCTCGGCGACGGCTGGCTGACCTACTTCTACACCGCAGAGGCGTTCGCCGAATCGTGGGCCAAGATTTCGCGGTTCGCCGAACAGGCCGGCCGAGATCCCGACCAGCTGCATTCGCTCAACCAGTTGCCGATCTGCATCGGCTCGTCGAAAGAACAGGCGCAGGCGCTGACCGGGCCGTGGCTGGCCTCGTACTTCGACACCCCGGAGTGGAGCAATGCCACGCCCGACAGCGCGATCTGCGGAACCCCCGAGGACTGCGCCGAACAGATCGCCGCCCATCTGGACGCCGGTGTGCGGGAGATCTGCCTCGTACCCCATGCCTACGACCCGGAGCAGGTCGAGCGATTCGCCGCCGAGGTGCGCCCGCTCCTGGGCAGTCTGGTGGGTGCGGCATGAGCGGCCGTCTGATGACGCCAGGCGCCATGGAGGCGCGCCTCGAACTCGAAGGGCTCACGCGCACAGCCGATGACAAGGTCACCACGGCATCCGATGCCGTGCGGCGGCTGGTCGACAACGATGCGGTGATCGGTGTCGGCGGCACTAACCACGCCCGCACCCCCATGGCGCTGCTGATCGAGATACTCCGCCAGGGGCGTTCAGGCCTGACGATGACCCGCCCGCTGTCGTGTTTCGAGGCCGAGCTCATGCTGGCCACGGGCACCGCCGAGCGAATAATGACCAGCTGGGTCGGTATCGGCCACGGGTGGGGCCTCGCGCCGGTCGTGCGTAACCTCGTCGAGCAGGGTCGCCAGGTCTTCGAGGAATGGAGCCATCTCGGTATCGGGTTGCGCTACAAGGCCGGAGCCATGGGTGTGCCGTATCTGCCCACCCTGAGCATGCTGGGCTCCGACATCGACGTACGGCTCCGCCTCGCGAAGGTCGACTGCCCCTACACCGGGCAGGTTCTCAACGCGGTGCCCAGCCTGAACCCCGATGTGGCGCTGATCCACGTCCAGCGCGCCGACGCGGCGGGAAACGCCCAGATCGACGGCTATCAACTGATGGACGCAGACCTGGCGCTGGCCGCACGCCGGGTCATCATCACCGCCGAGGAGATCGTCGCGACCGACGAGTTCCGTTGCGATCCCGGCCGCACGGTGATTCCCGGGTTCGCTGTCGACGCGGTCGTGCATCAGCCGATGGGTGCCTATCCGCATGAGTGCTACGGGCACTACGAGGCCGACCTCGACGAATTCACCGCGTATATGCAAGCTGTGAAGAGCGGCGGCATCGAGGGTGCCCGGGCTTACGTCGAGGCACTGACCGCCCACGCCGACCACGACGCGTATTTGGCCTCGATCGACCCCGATCGGCTCGCGGCCGCGCGACGTACCGCTGAGGAGATGCTGCCCCGATGACCGACTCCTTGACCCGCCCGGCGACCGGCGAACTGCGAGCCGAACAGCACCCCGACGCCCGGCCCGACGAGATCATGACGATCGCCGCGAGCCGGTTGCTCGAGGACGGCAAGGTGCTGTTCGCCGGGATCGGCCAGCCGCTCGTCGCCGCGGCGATCGCCAAGCGGCGCCAGGCACCCCACCTCACGGTGCTCCTCGAAGGCGGCATGATCGGCATCGAGCTGCTGGCCGGCGAACTGCCCGCGTCGACCAACGAGGTCCGCGCCGCGGTCGGCGCCCAGATGCTCACGACCGCGACGGACATCTTCCTGATGGCTCAGCGCGGATTCTTCGACTATGGCTTCATCGGCGTCGCGCAGGTGGACCGGTTCGGCAACGTCAACACCAGCATCGTCGGTGACCCCGAAAACCCGTCGGTGCGGCTGCCCGGTCCCGGCGGTGCCAACGACATCGCATCGATGTGTAACCAGGTCGTGGTCGTGACCCAACACGAGCCACGCCGCTTCGTCGAGAAGGTCGACTTCGTCACCAGTCCGGGCTTCCTGGCCGGTGGAACCAGCAGGCGCGACAGCGGATTGCTGTACGGCGGGCCGCGCTGGGTGGTCACCGACCTGGCGCTTCTCGACTTCGAGCCGGATTCCCGCCGCATGAGGGTACGCGGCCTGCAGGCCGGCGTCACACTCGAGCAAGTGCGCGCCGCAACGGGTTTCGAGTTGCTCGTCCACGACGAGATCGACGAGCTGCCGCCGGTAGACGATGCCGAACTCACGCTGCTGCGTCACCTCGTCAACGGTGGGGAGGCAGGCCGATGACGGTGCAGGAGACGATGCCGACAACCGCCGGGCGTACCCCGGCGAGCTGCTTCGAATATCAGCGGGCCGAATCGTGGTCCGACGCAATCGAACTGCTCGACCTGTGGGATGGCGAGGCCAAGATCCTGGCCGGCGGGCAGAGTCTGATCCCGATGCTGAACCTGCGCCTTGCCGCGCCTGGCGCGCTCATCGACGTCAACCCCATCCCGGCCGCCGCGCCCAGGGTCGACGGTGGGCACATGGTGATCGACGCCAACACCCGTCATCGCGAGCTGACGACCTCCGACGTCGTGCGCACGCATGCGCCACTGCTCGCGCACGCCGTGCAGTTCGTGGGCAATGTCCGGGTCCGCAACCGGGGCACGTTCGGCGGCACACTCGCTCACGCGGACCCGACCGGGGAGATCGCCGCGGTCACGATCGCCATGGGGGGTGAGATCGTCGTGCAGGGGCCGACGGGCACGCGCACCATCCCGGCTGACGAGTTCTTCCTCACGTACCTGACCACCGCGATGGAACCGAACGAGGTGATCGTCGGCGGGCGCATCCCGGTCGGGGCCAGCAGCCGCTGGGGTTTTCACGAAGTCGTCCGTCGCTATTCGGATTTCGCGACGGTCAGCGTCACGGTCATGGCACGCGCCGCCGCCGACGTTCGTGTGGTGCTTGGCGGCGTCGCGGTCCGGCCGTTGCTGGTCGACGGGGAATACCTCGTACCGGCGCTGTCGGACCCCGGCAACCCGGACCGGGCCCGCGAGAGTGCCGACGCGATCGCGGCCTCGCTCGACCCGGACACCGATCTGCATGCCACGGCCGAGTACCGACGCCGGCTCGTCGCCGTGCACACCCGCAGGCTCTTGGAACAGGTGCTCGCTGAGGAGGGCCGCACAGCATGATCCGTACGCAGGTGGTGCTCCGCGTGAACGACCGCGACCACGAGGTGTGGGTGCGCAACGACCGAACACTGCTCGACGTCCTGCACGACGACCTCGGTATGCCCGACGTGCGGTACGGCTGTGCCGAAGGTGTCTGCGGCACCTGCACGGTGCTGATGGACGGCGATCCGGTCAGCGCGTGCTGTGTCTATGCGGTCCAGGCGGAGGGCCACGACATCGTCACGTTGCGGGGATGGTCGGATCCCCAGGACGAACCGCATCCGCTGCAGAAGTGCTTCTTGGAGCGCGGGGCCTCGCAGTGCGGGTTCTGCACCCCTGGCATGTTGCTGACCGCGGCCACCTTGGCCGAACGCAATCCGGACGCATCGCGTGAGGAAATCCGCCACGAGCTGGTCGGCAATCTGTGCCGCTGCACGGGCTACCAGGCCATCGTCGACGCGGTCGAGGACTACCTGCACGCGCCGGCAGTAGAGAGGGGAGGCGCCCAGTGACGACCGTAGAACCGGGAACCACGCCGGACACGACCGAACCGCCCAGCGCCCCAGCCGAATTCGACCCGGACGCCGACTCGGGTCCGGAGCCCCGCGAGCGCGACTTCCGGGTCGTTGGACAGTCGCCCGCCCACCACGACTTCGTCAACAAGGTTCGCGGCACGCTGCTGTACGCCGCGGACTGGAACCTTCCCGGCATGATCCACGGCAAGGTCGTCCGATCCGATGTCGCACCCGCGAAGATCGTCAGAATCGACACCTCGGCCGCCGAGCGGCTCGAAGGGGTGGTGGCGGTGCTCACCGCTGCCGACGTGCCGCACAACGCCGTCGTCGAGCATGCCAGCGGGGGACTCGGTGAATTGACTGTCGAGCAGCCCGTACTCGCGCGCGATCGGGTCCGCTACGTCGGAGAGCCGGTCGCGGTGGTGGCCGCGACGGATCCGGAGACCGCAGCCGAGGCGGCCGACCTCGTGGAGGTCGAATACGAACCGCTACCTGGCGTCTACCGCCCCGAAGACGCACTGGCCGACGGCGCACCCCTCGTGCACGACGAAGGCAACGTCCTGGTCAACTGGCACCTGGACCGCGGCGACGTCGATGCGGCGTTTGCCGAGGCCGACGTCGTCGTCGACCACACCTACCGCAGCCAGCACGTCGAGCACGCGTACCTCGAAACCGAGGCAGGTGTCGGGTGGATCGAGAACGACGTTGTCACACTGCGTATCTCGACTCAGGTGATCGAGCACGCGGTCGAGATCGCGACGATCCTCGGGCTACCCCAGAGCCAGGTCCGCGTGATCGCCTCGTACATGGGCGGCGGCTTCGGCGGCAAAGAGGACATGACCGTCGAGCCCTACATCGCGCTGTTGGTCTGGCGGACCCGCAGGCCGGTGCGGATGATCTGGTCGCGCCAGGAATCGATCCTGGCCAGCACCAAACGCCATCCGTTCACCATGCACTACCGCACCGCGGCCACGAAGGACGGAAAGATCCTCGCGGTCGACGCCGACATCACCGGCGATGCGGGCGCCTACCCGTGCCTGAGCGCCCGCGTGCTGTTCGCCGGCGCGGCCCTGTCGCCCGGCCCGTACAAGGTTCCCGCGGTTCGCATCCGGTCGCGGGCCGTGTTCACCAACAACGTGCCCACCAGCGCTTTCCGCGGTTTCGGCGCCATGCAGGTGACCCTCGGCTACGAATCGCAGATGGACGCCCTGGCGGCCGAGCTGGGGCTCAGCCGCCAGGAGATCCGCGACCGCAACTACATCGAGAAAGGCGACCTCCTGGCCGGCGGCGAACCGATCACAACGGCCGTCGCGGTTCGCGAGACCCGGGACGCCGCACTCGAAATGCTCGGTGCGCCAAGCCGTCCCAGCGGACCCAACAAAGTCGTGGGGCAGGGCTTCGCATGCGGCATGCAACCGTACGGCCGCTCCATCTGGTTCCGCGATCATGCCGCGGCGTGGGTGACGCTGCAGGCCGACGGCACCTTGCTGATCCGCAGCGGCGTCACCGATCTCGGTGCCGGGCAGGCCGCGAGCCTGTGCCAGATAGCCTCGGAGATCCTCGGTGTCGCGCTGTCCGACATCAGCGTCTACATCGGGGACACGGCGCTGACTCCGCCCGCCGGTGGCACCTACGCCACCCGCCAGCTGTACATGTCGGGCAATGCGATCCTGCGGGCCGCCCGCAAGTTGCGCGACCAGTTGACTCCAGTCGCCGCAAAGGAACTCGGCGTTCCCGAAGATGCCCTGGTGTGGGTCGACGGCATGGTGCGCACCGAAGACGGAGCGACCGGCCTGAGCCTGCCGGAACTCGTGCGCGCCGCCAACGAGGCACGCGTCGACACCGCCGTCCTCAACACCTGGCGTGCCCGATCCGGTGGTTTCGATCCGCAGAAGGGTCAGGGGCACACCTACCCCGACTACACATTCGGCACCCACGCGGCCGAGGTGGAAGTCGATCTGGAAACCGGTGACGTTCGATTGCTCAAGTACGCCGCCTGTCACGATGTCGGACGAGCGATCAACCCGACCCGGGTCGAAGGCCAGATCATCGGCGGAGCCGCGCAAGGTATCGGCTATGCGCTCACCGAAGACTGCGTGACCGATGCCGGCCACCCGCTGTCGTCACTGTTCGCCGACTACCTGATCCCGACAGCGATGGATCTGCCCGATATTCGGGTGGCGATCATCGAAAGTGGCGAGGGCCGTGGACCGCTCAACGCGCGCGGTATCGGGGAACCTCCGATCGGACCGCCGGCGGCCACCATCGCCAGCGCCGTCGAGGCGGCCGTCGGCATCCGGCCCACCCAACTACCGATCACCGCGGAACGGGTCCTCGCGCTGCTCGACCAGCGGGACCTCGAAAGGGGAAAGAGCGCATGAAACTTCAGCATCGGACCGAGGTCGGCGCCCCGCCCGACGAGGTGTGGGCATTCCTTCAGGACACTCCCGGCGTCGTCGAGTGCATGCCGGGCGCTGAACTCGTCGACGATCTGGGCGACGACAGATACGAGGGCGTGCTGCGCGTGGCCATCGGGCCCCTGAAGATGAACTACGCGGGACGCGCATCGGTGATCGAGCGTGACCCCGCCGCGCGCAGGATAGTGCTCGACGCGTCCGGCCGCGACAAACGCGGATCCGGTTCGGTCGTGGCCCATGTCGCGCTGCAAGTCGAAGCGGCCGAGGCGGGCAGCCGCATCGATGTCGTCTCGGATATCGACCTCACCGGCCGAATCGCCTCGCTGGGCCGTGGAATTCGCGACGTGTCCAACCAGATGTTCGTCGACTTCGCCGGTGAGCTGGGCAGCCGTATCGAGCAACCGGGCCGCCGGCGCCGGTATCGGTCGGCGGCAGTGCGCAGCAGACCGCGGCCGCGACGTCGGTGGCCGCACCCACGTCACCCGCAGCCGCCAAGCACGGCGGCGGCGAAATCAAAGTGCTGCCGCTCATCTGGGCTGTGACGCGGGAACGTCTCGCCGACTTCCTGGAGCGGCTCAGCGCCCGCGTACGCCCGAACTGACTCAGCGGGCGGTTCACGAACGACCGAACGCCCGGTCCATCATTTCGACCGATTCGCCAGAATCTTCTGCATCTCGTTGATCTGCAATGCCACTCCGATTTGGATTGCCACCGGCGTGCTGGTGCTGAACGGGCCGAGGAGCCGTTCGAGTTTCGCGAGCCGGTACCGCAGCGTGTTGTAGTGGTAGTGGAGATGCCGTGCTGCCTCGGCCATATTCATGTTGTGTTCGATGAGCGTCTCCAAGGTCTGGAACATCTCGGACCGTTCGGGTTCGCTCATGCGAAGGACAGGTCCGAGTTTTTCCTCAGCGAATGCCCGTAGGTCATCGTCACTGACCTGCGCGAGCAAGCGGAACAGGCCCAACTCACCGTAGGCAGTGACCGCGCCGGCCCCCGAAACGCGCGGTCCGAGCCGCAGGGCTGTGCGTGCCTCCTGGTATGCGATCGAGACACCCGCCGGCCCAACGTAATTGCGGCTGACCCCGATTGCGTACTGACCATGTGTGAAGTGCGCGACTTCGTCTTGGATAGCGCGTGCGACGGTGATCGCGTCCTGGTCGGCGCCGATGACAGCGACCAGTTCGGAGCCAAGGCCCGCAGCGGCCGCCAATCGGTCTCTGCTGCGTACCGCGGAGGTCCAGAATTCGATGGCGCGATCGTCTGCCAGACGAGACAGGCGCTTATTTGCCCGAGATTCGTCAGTGGTGCCCTCCCTTCGGCCCACCAGGACGACGATGTCGCGTTCGAGGTCCCATCCGAAGCCAGAGCCCAACGAGGCGTATTCATCAGATTCGGATTCGCTGCCCGAGATCAGTTCGAACAGGGCGTTGGACGAGAAGCGGCGCTCGACTGCTCCCACCGCGAGGTCACGCGTGATCTCCAATGCAGCCACGATCGCTGCCTGTCCGACTGCCACCAAGGTGAATTCGCCGAACGATCGCTCCGCCTCAACGGCAACCACGAAGCCGTGGTGGAGTCGCCCGGCGCGAATCTCGCGCGACGCCCACCGCTTGCCGGTGCGCTTGTCGGTGTGCAGACCGGTCAAGCCCAGTCGTAACAAGTCGGCTGACGTCGTCTTCAGGAAGCGCAGATCCACCAGGGGGGCTTCATCCCCCGCCAGCGCGAGAACGGTGCCCTGATGATCAGTGATCACGACACTCGCTTCCCCGAGCAGACCGGACAAGCTGTTCGCCAACTCAGCGAGACCTCCACCGGACAGGGTGATCGCGAGAAAGGAGTGGTGAATCTCTTGTGCCTTCGCCAATGCCGAGGCTTGGCGGTTGACGATGATGGCGAACGCCCTGCTCAGGATGTCGTCGAAGCGGATGCGTTCCGGGATGACGACGAGGGGTAGGCCGAGACGGTCGGCGACGTCGATCATTCCCTGTCCTAGTTCGGGCATGTAGCGGTCGAGTTTTATGCCGATGCCTGCCAGACCCAGTTGGTGCAGGTCGGTCAACAGCTTGCCTTGATCCTCGTCATCACGCGGAAGCGGATAGCCGGTGGCGAGCAGGAACTCGTCCTGCCGAACCCACCTGCCGATATCGGGAACCGTCATCACGTTCACGGCACTGATCGCCCGGTCCAACCCGGAATGCCCCGCGATCAACTCGGCGCCGGCGAGTACTTCGTCGGCGAGCAACTCACCGAGAGTGAGAGTTTCGTTCGACCTCGGAGCCGCGGCATCTGGCGCGTTCATAGGCGGCAAGCGTAGCGCTGACCGACAACTATTGCGGTGATCTTTGGCATGAGTAGCCATGGGTCACCCGGGTCCCGAGTTTTTATGGTTTCCGTACCCGGGCCGGCCGGCTGTGGGCGGATCCGATGAGGAGGAGCACCGTGGCACCAAGTTCGAAATCTCCCGCAGCAACTCATGATGTGGTCAGCGAGACGGTGTCCATCCTGGGTGGAACCGGAAATCTGGGCTTCGGCCTTGCGCTACGACTCGGCGTCGTGGGGTACACGGTCTGCCTCGGCTCTCGCGATGCCGACCGCGCCCAGCGTGCTGCTGAGCTGGCCCACGAGCGCGTCGGCGGCGGCAAGTTCATCGGGTGCCGAAACGGCGAAGCAGTGGCGCGAGCCGATCGACTGGTCGTTGCGGCGGTACCGTTCGCCAGCCACGTCGCGATACTCAGAGGCGTCGCCGACCAGTGGCGTCCTGGTCAGGTGTTGCTCGACACGACGGTTCCACTTGCCACCGCCGTGGGCGGACGGCCTACACATCTGATCGACCCTTGGCACGGTTCCGCTGCCCAACAGGCCCGTTCGGCGATCGATGACCAGGTTGCGCTCGCGTCGGGTCTACACACGATAAGCGCGGCCGCGTTGCGCAACCTTGCCCGCCCCCTCGATCAGGACACGCTGATCTGCGGCGAGCCGGAGGCCAAGCAGGTGGCTGCCGCGGCGTTGGAGCGTATCGCGGGACTGCGTGTCGTCGACGCGGGATCGCTTGAGATGAGCCGTCTTCTTGAGGGGCTCACGCCCGTCCTGATCGGGATCAACATCCGGCACAAGACCCACGTCGGCATTCAGGTCACCCACCTCGGCACGAGCACCAAGCAGCAGGCCGCCCTGGCTTGATGCCGACGAACCTCGGCCACGCTCTTTCGGTGTCGGTATGTCTTCCCGGGAGGGTGTCATCGACTGCCAAAGATCTCCCGTCGAACTTGTCTCCTCGGGCCGTGTGCTTCCGAGGTCGTCACCCCTAGCGTGATTGATCTCACGCCTCAGCTCCGGTCACGTATTCCCCTCAGGTTTGAGGGCGGCAGAAAGGCTCCCCGATGCTCACGCCCGCAAAGAAGGCCACGCTCGGCAGTTTCGTCGGCACGACGATCGAATGGTACGACTTCTTCATCTACGGCACGGCCAGCGCGCTGATCTTCCGCCACGTGTTCTTTCCCTCTCATGACCCGCTGGTCGGCACCCTGCTCTCGTTCGCGACCTTCGGCGTCGCCTTCGTTGCCAGGCCGCTCGGCGGGCTCATCGTCGGCCATTTCGGCGACCGTGTCGGACGCCGGCCCATGCTTGTCATGACGCTCATCGTCATGGGCACGGCGACCGGCGCGATCGGCTTGCTGCCTACCTACGAGTCGATGGGGGTCATGGCTCCGTTGCTCCTCGTGTGTCTCCGTTTCGTGCAAGGACTTTCGGTCGGCGGTGAATACGGCGGGGCCGTTCTCATGACCGTCGAACATGCCCCTAAGCACCGACGTGGGCTGTATGGAAGCTGGGTCCAGGCGGGATCGCCGGCCGGCCAGATCATCGCCAACGGCGTCTTCCTGATCACCACGGGCATGATGTCGGAGGAACAACTTGTCGCGTGGGGCTGGCGCATCCCGTTCCTGGCGAGTTTTGCACTGGTCATCGTGGGTCTCGTCATTCGTCTACGCGTCGAAGAGAGCCCCGAGTTCAAGCGGCTGGAACGGCGTAACGAGAAGGAAGCCAGCCCGCTGATGAGCGTGCTGCGCCAATACCGCAAGCAAGTAATTCTGATGGCCGGTGCCTACCTTGTGCATGGCGTCGTGATCTACGGTGCCGCGGTCTACAGCCTCAGCTACGGAACAACCACTCTCGACTTCAGTTACAGCCAGATGCTGTTGCTGATCCTGCTGTGCCAAGTCGTCACGCTGATCCTGATTCCAACCTTCGCTCATTTGGCCGACCGCGTGGGCATCAAGAAGGTGTTCTTGATCGGGAACATCGGCATGGGCCTCATGGGCGTTCCGTGGGTGCTACTACTGGATACCGGCAATTTCGGCCTCGCGCTGCTGGGCTACTTGCTGATCTTCACTCCCTACGCCGCGACTTACGGAACCATGGCGGCCTTTTTCGCCAGCATCTACGACAGCCGGGTCGGATACTCGGGAATCTCTATGGGCTACCAGCTCGGCTCCATCTTCGGTAGCGGTTTCACCCCTCTGGCCGCAGCTGCGCTGATCGCCTCCACGGGCACTGTGCTCGCCTTCGCCGGTTACATCGCAGTGGCCGCAGCACTGTCAGTCGCCGCAACGATCTGGCTCACCGCATTCAAGGACGAGGAGTCGGACGAGACCCCGAGGCCCGCCACTCCCGCGGGCGAAGCGGCAGTGACGCACAGCAAGTGATCCACGGACTGTCGAAACTACCGACGGTTGGTTGAAATGGAATGCGTCGCAGTCAGATCCCTCGCATCTGTGTCTCAGGCATCACCGGGAGCGCAGTGCAATGCGCGCCAGATTCTTGCGGGTGTCATCGGCAGTTCCCGAGGGCGGATTCGGCAGGCGCGCGCGATCGCGTTCGCGAGTGCCGCGGCGACGGGGTTATACGGCGATTCACTCATCGACTTGGCCCCGAGCGGTCCTAGCTCGTCGTACGTGTCGGCGAAGTAGACCTCGGTGCGCGGTACGTCAGCCAATTGGGGGATGTGGTAGTTGCGGAGCGTTCGAGTGAGGACCGTGCCGTCGGTCCCGATGTGCATCTGCTCGTACAGTGCTGAGCCGATAGCCTGTGCCACACCACCTTCCACCTGGCCTCGGCACTGTTCGGGGTTGAGCACGACGCCGGCGTCGGCGGCCTGAACGGACTGCAGTATCCGCACCTCCCCGGTGTCGGGGTTGACCGCCACCCGGAAGGCGTGAACGTTGAACGCCACCGAGCGGGGCGTGCCGTCGTGGTGACCGGTCGCGGTCATCGGCAGCGCGAGCTCGGCGAACGGGACGAATCGGGTGGCGCACTGCACACCGTGGGGGCCCACCACGCACGATTGCGGGTCGGTTCCGGTGAGTTCGGCGGCCGCACGCTCGATCCCGGCGCGCAGGGTTTCGCAAGCGGCCAGCACCGCGCGGCCGGCCACGACGATGCCCGCGGAACCGAATGCTCCGGTGTCATAACCACATACGTCGGTGTCGGATTGCCGGATGTGGATCCGGTCGGTGGTGGAGTTCATCACGGTGGCGACGAGCTGTTGGTGCACCGTGGTGGTCCCATTGCCGAATTCTGCAGTGCCGAACGATAACTCGTACTGCCCGTCGGGGCGCAACGACAGTGCGGCTTCGGCGAAGTGCCCGCGTGGCGGAATGGTGGCGATCATGGCGATGGCCATACCCTCGCCGACCTGCCAGCCGACTGGTGCGCAGGCCTCGTTGCCGGCGGCAAGCGCGGTCTGGGCCAGATCGAGGCATTGGTCCAAGCCGTAGCTGCCGAATATCAGATCGTCCGATACATGCGCGTCCACCAGAACGTCGCCGGGCTTGACCACATTGCGGCGGCGCAGATCGAAGGGGTCGATGCCCAAGCGCTGTGCGAGCTCGTCCAGTGCGGATTCGACTGCGAAGATGACCTGTCCCAGGCCGTATCCGCGGAACGCACCGGATGGCAGGTTGTTGGTGTAGACCGCTTGTGCGTCGACGCGCTTGTTCGGGCAGCGGTACACCGAGATCGACTCGGCGCAGCCGTGAAACATGACGCCAGGACTGTGATTGCCGTACGCGCCCGCATCGACCAGTACGTCGATCGTCAACGCCGTCAGTGTGCCGGCGCCATCGGCCGCCGCGGTGACGTCCACTCGGAATGGGTGACGGCACGGTGCGACCGTGAACTCGTCGGATCTGCTGAATTCGTAGCGCACCGGCAGGCCGAGTCGCAGCACGGCCAGCCCGACGAGGTCTTCGGTCAGCATCTCTTGTTTGCCGCCGAAGCCACCGCCCACGCGCTTGGTGAACACGTGCACGGCGTCGCGTTCCAGGCCGAAGATGCGGCACAGTTCATCGCGGACCAGGAACGGCACCTGAGTGCTGGTGCGAATCACCAGCCGCCCGTCGTCGTCGCGCCATCCGGTACAGCCGTGGGTTTCCAAGTGCGCGTGCTGTACCCGTTGGGTGTGGTAACGGCCGCGCACGACGGTGTGTGCGGCGGCCAGGGCGCCTTCGACTTCGCCGACGCCGCCGTGCAGTTCGGCGACGATGTTGCGCGACGCGTCGGCGACGCGGGCCTCGGGTCCCTTGTCGGCGTGCAGCAGCGGAGCCCCGGCGGAACGAGCCAGCTCAGGATCGAACACCGCCGGTAGCGGCTCGTAGTCGACAATGATTGCGCGGCAAGCTTGTTCGGCGAGCGAGAGGCTGTCAGCGACGACGGCGGCCACCCGCTGGCCGACGAACCGGACTGTGCTGTCGAGAATGTAGGTGTCGTCAGGGTCGTCGTCGCGGATTTCGTGGCGGGCGGAGGAGAACGCGATGCGCGGCACATCGAGGTGGGTCAGTACGAGGCGTACGCCGGGAATCGACGCTGCGGCGCCGGTGTCGATGGCGGCGATGCGCGCGTGCGCCACCGGACTGCCCAGTACCGCCATGTGCAGCAAGCCGTGCGGCAGGTGGTCCATGGTGTACTGCTCGGTGCCGGTCACGACTCGCACGGCTGCCGGCGCGGCCACTGAATGTCCTGCACCGCCTGACTTTTCGACGTTGTTGGCGCCGGCCAGCGCGTCGGTGATCGCGCGGTAGCCGGTGCAGCGGCACAGATTGCCCTTGAGGTTCTCGGGCAGGTCGTCATGCTGTTGTTCGGTGAGAGTCGAGGCGGTGGTGATCATTCCCGCCGTGCAGAAGCCGCACTGGAACCCGGCCGCTTCGACGAATCGGCGCTGCAGGGGATGCAGGTCAAGTGCGGTGCCCAAACCGGCGACGGTGGTCACGCTGTGGCCGTCTGCGCGAAAGGCCGGGACAACACAGGAATGGACCGCGACGCCGTCGATCAGGACCGAGCATGCCCCACAATCTCCGGCGTCACATCCCTTTTTGACTTCGAAGTGGCCGTGGTCTCTCAGAAAAGTTCGCAGACACTGGCCCGCCCGGGGCACCCCGGGCATCACCTGGCCGTTGACCGTGACGCTCACGCCAGCTCCGAGTGGACCTGTTCGGCCAGCACCAGCGTCACTGCCCGCCGCCAGTCCGGATCTCCGTGTGCGTCCTCGGTCCACGCGTCGAGCGGAACCGACGCGTGTGCATCGTGCACCGAACGCAGGTCGGGTACCTCGGAAAACGTGAACACGTAGGGGCGCACGGTCGCCCCGGTCACCGAGAGTACGAACCGGCCACCGTCGGGTGCGGTGTCGCGGCGACCGATCACCACCACGCCGGAGCGGCCCAACGGAGACGGCGCGAGCTTGCGGTAGGCGGTGCGGCCACGCAACGCCGCGGCCGGCAGGTGCACGCAGCGCAGCACGTCCGTCGTGGCCAGTACGTTGGTGCCGACACCGGTGACGAGGTCTGCGACGGGCAGTCGGTAGTCGCTACCGTCGGCCCGCCACACCGTGGCCTCACCGTCCAGCGCGACGGCCAGCGAGATCATCGCCCCCGCCGGCAACGAAAGGCAGATGTTTCCACCGAACGTGGCGTGATGCCAGATCTTGAATGACGCCAGCAACGCAGTGCAACACTGACGTAACAACGGCGCGGCCGCCCAGTCCGGCCGATGGGCGCTCAGGCTGTCCGAAAGCTGCGACACCTCGGCCACGGTGCATGTCGCGGACAGCTCGATCCCGCTGTCGTGCAATGTGATCGGAGTCCAACCGAGCCCGGTGATGTCGACCAGCCGACGTAATTGCGGCTGGGGTTCGGAGAACAGCCAGGTGCCGCCGGCCAGTATGGCGTCACCCGTTGCGAGCGGCCACAACTCGTCGCGACGGGTCGGTCGGTCGACCACCTCGACGGTGTTGAGGTCCATTCACGGACGGTAATCAATGCGACCGTACCGTGCAGCGTGAACAGCGAACTCGCCAAGCGGTACTGCGACCGGCCCGGCCACTCGGCGTGCGAACTGCCACAAACTGCCCCATCCTTGGACGATGGCGGGACCGATCACCCAGAAGCGCAAGAAGCGTGTGCATCCGGTCGACGAGGTGCCACCGGTTCCCAAGCTCGCCACCTACGGCTTCCAGCACGTCGTGGCCTTCTACGCGGGTGCCGTGCTGGTGCCGATCCTCATCGCCAACGCCATCGACCTACCTACCGAAGACCTCGTCAAGCTGATCACGGCCGACCTGTTCACCTGCGGTATCGCATCGATCATCCAGGCGGTCGGGTTCTGGAAGATCGGCGTGCGACTGCCGTTGTTGCAGGGCGTGACGTTCGCCGGGGTGTCACCGATCATCGCCATCGGGCTGGCCCACGGCGGGGGCTCGGCGAGCCTGCTCTACGTCTACGGCGCTGTGATCGTCGCCGGGATCTTCACCTTCCTGATCGCCCCGGTCTTCATAAGGTTGCTGCGCTTCTTCCCACCTGTGGTCACGGGAACGTTGATCACCATCATCGGCCTCTGCCTGGTTCCGGTCGGCGCGCATGACGCCGTCACCAACCCGCACACCGGTGAGGTGGATCCTGGCAACCTGCGGTGGCTGCTGTACGCGCTGGGCACCATTGCCGTCATCGTCGCGATCCAGCGGGTGTTTCGTGGATTCCTGGCGACAATCGCCGTCCTACTCGGCCTGATCGCCGGCTGCGTGGTGGCATTCGTCCTGGGGGACATGAACTTCGACGACGTCAGACAGGCGTCGGCGGTGGGCTTCACCCAGCCGTTCCTGTTCGGATTGCCCAAATTCGACGTCGTTGCCTGTCTGACGATGATCATCGTGCTGATGATCACCGCCGTGGAGTCCACCGGAAGTACCTATGCCACGGGTGAAATCGTCGGCAAGCGCATCAAAGCGTCCGACATCGGCAATGTGCTGCGCGCCGACGGTCTGGCCACCGCGATCGGCGGTATCTTCAATTCCTTTCCTTACACCGCGTTTTCGGAGAACGTCGGCTTGGTGCGGCTGACGGGGGTCAAGAGCCGCTGGGTGGTGGCCGCCGCCGGCGCGATCATGATCCTGCTGGGCTTTCTGCCGAAGGTCGCCGCCGTGGTGTCCTCGATACCCCAACCCGTGTTGGGCGGGGCGGCGCTGACGCTGTTCGCGACGGTAGCGGTCGTCGGTATCCAGACGCTGGGCAAGGTGGACTTCACCGACCACCGCAACCTCATCATCGTCACCACCAGCCTGGCGCTGGCGCTGTGGGTGACGTCGTATCCCGATGTGGCCCAAGCACTGCCGGCCGGCATCGATCTGCTGTTCGGCAGCGGCATCAGCATCGGCGCAATCGCCGCGATCCTGCTCAACGTCGTGTTCTTCCACCTCGGTGGGCGCGGCGCCCCGGTGGCCGGCGGTGGAACGATAACCCTCGATGAAGTCAACACCATGACCGAGCACCGTTTCACCGAGGTATTCGGCGGTGTGGTGCAGAACGTCGAGTGGGTTCTCGACCGGGTATTCGAGCGCCGGCCGTTCACCGACACCAACGCGCTGCGAGAAGCCTTCCAAGACGCACTGCTCACCGGCTCCTCCGAACAACAACTGCAATTGATCCGGGCGTTTCCCGACCTCGGCGCAGAAGACGAAACCGGCCGGGCGCTGGCCGTCGACCACGTTGCGCTGTCCAATCTCGATGAGGATGACCACAACGACGTCGTCGCACTGGCCACCGCCTACCGCGAACATTTCGGATTCCCGCTGATCATCTGCGCCCGCGAGACTGAGCACTTCGACCGTGTCCTGCAGAACGGGTGGGCGCGGATGGACAACTCTCCGGGTGCGGAGAAGGCGTTCGCGCTGATCGAGATCGCCAAGATCGTCAACTACCGGTTCGGTGACCTGGTTGCCGACGCCAACCCGATCGCGGCGGCACGGTTCGGCCGCCTCGGCGATCTACGCTGACGGGCATGCCCACCCACCGTGCGCTCGGCATCGCCGGATTCAACCAGCTCAGCGACCGGCAACGCATGCATATGCTGTTCGAGGTGTGCACGTCGCCGATCTGGGCACGACGCGTGCTGGCGGGTACGCCGTTCCGGAACGTCGATGCGCTGCTGGACCGAGCCGACCGGGTCCTCGCCGAACTACCCGACGCCGAGATCGACGCCGCGCTCGACGGTCATCCCCGTATCGGCGGACGGGTCGACAACGCGTCGTCGGCGCGTGAACAGGCCGGGGTGGCAGACGCCGACGACGCAGTCCGCGCCGAACTGGCGGCGAAAAACCAGGCCTACGAAGACAAATTCGGTTACGTGTACCTGGTGTGCGCCAGCGGGCGCTCCGCGGAGGAACTTCTCGCCATCCTGACCGAGCGGCTGTGCAACGATCATGAGACCGAACGCCGGGTGATGCGCAGCGAGCTGGCCAAGATCAACCGACTCCGTCTACAACGTCTGTTCACCGAGGAGGCGACGACGTGACCCACATCAGCACCCACGTTCTCGACGCCGTCACCGGCCGACCGGCCGTCGGGGTGGCGGTGACACTGATTGGAGCCGACGGCGCCGTGCTGGCGCAGTCCGCCACCGACAGCGACGGAAGGATCGCCGACTTGTACAGCGGTCCGGTGCCCGATGTATGCCGGTTGTGTTTCGACACCGCCGCCTATTTCGCTGCGCACGGAGTCGACGCCCTCTACCCGGAAGTCGTGGTCGCCGTATCCATCGATGACGCCTCAGACAGGTATCACGTGCCACTGTTGTTGGCGCCCTTCGCCTATTCGACGTACCGAGGGAGCTGATTCATGTCGAATGTCATTCTGGGCAAACACCAGTACGGTAAGGCGGAGAACCGCGTGGTGCGGATCTACCGCGACAGGCCCCGCCACGAGATCCGCGACCTCAACGTATCGACCTGTCTGCGCGGCGATTTCAGCGCCGCCCACCTCACCGGTGATCAATCCCGGGTGCTACCCACCGACACACAGAAACAGACTGTGTACGCCTATGCCAAACAACCCGGTATATCGACCATCGAGGACTACGGCCTGGCGCTGGCCCGCCACTTCGTGAATGACGTCGAACCCGTCGATGCCGCCCGTATCGAGATCGACGAATACGCCTGGCAGCGAGTGGTTGTCGACGGCTCCGAGCACGACCACACCTGGATCCGCCGGGGGCAGGAGACGCGCACCGCAGCGGTGACCGTCGACGGTGACGGCGAATGGGTGATCGGCGGACTGAAAGATCTGGTCATCCTGAAGTCGACCGGCTCGGAGTTCGCCGGCTTCCTCACCGACGAGTACACGGTGCTCGAACCCACCCATGACCGCGTCATGGCGACTTCGCTGATCGCGCAATGGCGCTTCACCACCACCGATGTGGCCTGGGACGAGATGTATGACGGCGTCAAGGCCCGGCTGACCGAACAGTTCGCCGTCGTACACTCACTGGCGTTGCAGCAGAGCCTCTTTCACATGGGGAAGGCCGTGCTGGAGAGCTGTCCCGAGATCGCCGAAGTGCGGTTGTCGGCGCCCAACAAACACCACTTCGTCTACGACCTGACACCGTTCGGGCTGCAGAACAACAATGAGGTGTTCCACGCCGACGACCGCCCATACGGGCTCATCCAGGCCGCCGTCACGCGCGACGACGCCCCGCCACCTGGTCCGGCCTGGGATCTCCAGCAGGGCTGGCTGGCGTGACCAATACCGGGTGAACGGGATGACGCGGGCGTATCGCGGGCACCTGATGCACATCGGCGGCAACCCTGAGCTGGCCGACGTACGCGATTGCCTGGTCAGCGAGCCCGACGGCGTGGTGGTGGTCGACGACACCGGACGCATCACCTACAGCGGTGCGTACGCAGACCGGCCCGGCGATGACGCCGAAACTGTAGATTTCCGGCCCGCCTTCCTGCTACCCGGGTTCGTCGACACGCACATCCACTTCCCGCAGACTTACTGCACCGACGCCTACGGCGGCGGCCGGCTCCTGGATTGGTTGGCGCGCTGCGTATTTCCAGCCGAAGCCAAACTGGCCGACCCCGCCTACGCACAGCAGGCGGCGCGAGACTTCTGCCGCCGCCGAATCGGCGTCGGCACGACGACGGCACTGGTGTTCGGATCTGCTTTTCCCCACGCTCAGGATGCTCTGTTCACCGAGTCGATCCGGACCGGGTTGCGCACCATATCGGGCCGTGGCATCCAGACCGTGGGACCGCCGTCGGCCGGGCCGTTGCTCACCGACGAGACGACGGCGATCTCGTTGGCGGTGGCCGAAATCGACCGGTGGCACGGTGCCGACACCGGCGATCCGGTGACTGCACTCGTGCACGCCGCGGTGGTGCCACGGTTCGCCCTGTCGGTGACGGCGCAGACCCTCCACGCGCTCGGCGAGGTCTACGATTCGGTCCGCGATCAGGGCGTGTACTTCCACACTCACCTCAACGAGAACGTCGACGAGGTCGCGGCGGTACACGAAACCTACGGTGTACGAACCTATCTGGACACCTACGACGGCAGATTCGGTGAAGGCTCGACACCGGCGGGCAAGACGCTGCTGGGCCCACGCAGCGTGCTGGCACACGCGGTGCACTGCACCACCGACGAATTGGCCCGCATGGCCGACACCGCGACGTCGATCGCGCACTGTCCAACCTCCCAGCTGTTCCTCGGCAGCGGCGTCATGCCGTGGCGCTCCACGGTGCGCAGTCGGGTGAACGTGTCGCTGGGCACCGATGTGAGCGCCGGCGACGAGTGGCTGATGCCCCGTGTGCTCAACGACTGCTTCAAAGTGCACATGTCCGAGCCGGGAGACCATGCGGTTGCGCTGCATCCGGCCGAACTGTTGTTCACCGCGACGCTCGCCGGGGCGCGTGCGCTCGACCTGGAAGCGCGGATCGGCAACCTCGACGTAGGCAAGGAAGCCGACTTCGTGGTGGTCGACCCCCACCACCAGGAACTGCTGGCCGAAACACTGGCCCAGATCGAGGACGGCGACCGCGACCGACTGCTGTTCACGCTGTTGATGGGCATGAGAGACGACGCTGTTGTGCAGGTGTACGTCAAGGGCCGCAAGCTCGGTTGAGGTTGGCTACGTCCCATACAGATGCAGGGCCCGTGCGGTCACTGTCGCGATTTCGCCGCTCAGTCCCGCGATCGGTGGGCCGCCGCGTTGGTGGATGACGTTGGCGAGAACGACAACGTAGGTGTTTGATCCGGGGTCGATCCACAGCGTCACGCCGGTGAATCCGGTGTGGCCGAAGCTGCCGATCGGGAAGATCAGACCACGTGGTCGGGAATGCGCGGTGTCGATGTCCCAGCCGAAGCCGCGGAGATCTTGCCCGGCGATTGCAGGATAGTGCGGAGCAAGCAGGGGATCCGTTGTGTTGGGCGAGTTTTCGATCGCTTCGCGGGCGGCGTTGTTCGCGGCTGCCAGTTGCGCGGCGGTGCGTCCGGGTTGCTGTGGCGTCGTCATCAGTTCCAGGGTCGAGCGCGTCAGCGGGAACGCGCTCGGCCGGCCGGCGAGGCGATCGAGTAGAGCCTGCGCGAACAGGCCGACGTCGTGGACAGTCGAAAACACCCCGGCGCTTCCTGATATGCCACCCATGCGCCGGGCCGTCGGGTCATGGACCGTGCCGCGCAACAGGTGACCGAAATCGGGGTTGAGGCCCGGAGTGTCCCCGTCCACCGCGGTGGGGGCGACACGCGTCAAGAGCTCGGTATTCCAAGTGCCCGGCGGGCACTCGTCAACTTCGGGCGCGCCTGGATCGAGAGCGATCGCGGTTCCCCGGATCTGGTGTGGGCCACATGCTTTGGCCGCGGGCAGATAGTAGGTGTCGTTCATACCGAGGGGCTCAAAGACGTTGTGCCGTATGTAATCTTCCAACGGCTCGCCGGTGATCTTCTCGATCAGTGCGCCGAGAATGATGAAGTTGATGTCGGAGTAGTGGAACAGTTCGCCAGGGCCGAACACCACCCACGCGCCGAGTGCACGGCGAATGCCATCGACCATGTCGGCCTTGTCCAGTCCCCACGGCCCGTCGAGGCTCAGATCTCCTGCAATGCCCGACGTGTGAGTGAGCAACATGCGCAGCGTCACCTGTGCCCGGCGCGGATCGTCAGCCGGGTTGAAGTCGGGAAGGTAGGTCTGCACGGGTTCGTCGATCTGAACCTTGCCTTGTTCGTAGAGCTGCATGATGGCGGTGGCCGTCGTGAGGCTCTTCGTCAGCGAGGCCAGATCGAAGATCGTGTCCGCCGTCATCGGCTCGGCGGGCGCGGGCGTCCCGTCCAGTCCCGGTTCGTCGGCGAGCTTGCGCGAGCCGAACGCCTGACGGAAGACGATGTTGCCGGCGTGCCCGACCTGAACCACCGCACCCGGCAACCGATGTGCCGCAATCGCATCGTTCACGAGTTTGGCGACCGGCGAGAAGTCACCCATAGGAACGACGGGCGGTGTCGTCGTCACCGCTGCGGCAGGTGCCGTCATCGCCGGCGTCGTCGGGTCGGGCTGTGGCTGCGTGGCCTGTCCGCACGCGGCGAGCGTGAGAATGACGGCCGCAGCCGCGTAGACCCGGGCAGCACGTGATCGAGACACCGTCACCACCTAAACGTTAGCCGGGGCCCCCGACGGTCGCGCCCAGAATGTTCGGTTTCTGCCAGGTGGCGGTCAATTTCTGCCAGTGGAATTAACCGTGTTGGGCGGGCTGTTGTGGGTGTCAGACCGGGTAGGAATCCCCCGAACCGGTGGAGGAGACATCCGAACCGCGACATCTGCCACGGCTCGAATCTGAGACAGAAGGGCTTTGCCATGAAGAAGTTTGGATTTGCCGGCGCCATCGTTACCGGTTTTGCTGCCGCTCTGGTTGGTTTGGCGGCGCCGGCTGCTGCTGATGTGACCCATCATCAGTGGGTGCATGACATTCAGCATCAGGCCACGGTCGGTGACATCACGCCGACGTTCGGCAACGGCCGCTGACGCACGACGACACAGAGGCGGGGCACCTTGATCGGGTGCCCCGCCTTTGTTGTTCAGGAGAGGGCCATGCCGATGCCGAGGGCGATCATCATGACGGCGATGATGGCGTCGAGGATGCGCCAGGTCATGGGGGTGGCGAAGAGGCCGGCGAGGCGACGGGCACCGAGGCCGAGGCTGGTGAACCACAGTGCGCTTGCCGCGACCGCGCCGACGCCGAAAAGCCAACGCTGGCTGTGGTGTTCGTTGGCCAGGGTGCCGAGCAGTACGACGGTGTCGAGGTAGACGTGGGGGTTGAGCCAGGTGAGGGCCAGGCAGGTGATGAGGACTTCGGCGAGTCGGGCGGGGGAGCGTTCGGAGGGGTTGAGGGTTGAGGGGCGCCAAGCGCGGCGGGCGGCGAGCACGCCGTAGCCGATGAGGAATGCTGCGCCGCCGAACTTCGCGACCGTCACGGCGTCGGGGTGGGCGGTGATGAGTGCGCCGACGCCGGCGATGCCGGCAGCGATGAGGATGAGGTCAGAGATCGTGCAGACCGCGATGACCGGCACCACATGCTCACGGCGAATGCCTTGGCGCAGTACGAAGGCGTTCTGTGCGCCGATCGCGGCGATCAGCGCCATGGTCGTGAGGAAGCCGAGCAGCACGGGGGAGTTCACACCTCCGACGGTAAGTACGCCAGTCGTGCAAGTACAGCTAATGATTCTTCATTGGCATTAGAAGTATTAATGATTGGTTGCCGCTGTTCAGCATGACGTTTACAGGAGCTGAGCTGTCGTTTCTCAAACGAGATGTCACAGTCTCAGTATCTGTGTCAACTGGATGTCATTTCTGACATGGGTATGAGACGACGATCCGCGTTGGAAAGACGTGTTGCTTAGGGACAGTCCGCGAGTTCGGACGACTCGCCGCCCGCTCCGAGATGACGATCGACATCAGCGACTTGTCTCGGCCTCAGGCCGGCTCGAGGCCGGTGAGTACACGTACGACGACCTGGTCGGAGAATCGGTAGGGCTGCCCGGTGATGATGGCACCGAGACGTTTTCTCAGGCGTGAGATCTCCGAGCGAACGGCCACGGTGTGTTCGGTGTTGCCGTACAGCGCGATGCTGAGGTCGGTTGCGTTGACGCCCTGCCCAGTGTTTTGGGCGAGCATCCGCAGGATCTCGGCGTGGCGGGGGGAAAGTCCGCGTGTCCAGGTCACGTCGCCACGAATAGTGGCTCAGGTGTGTCGCCGAGGTCGAGCTCGAGTTCTACGTGCGCGTCGACCTGCTGCGGACGAAGGATCCAGCCGTGGCCAAGCGGTTCCGGGACCGTCAAGCCGAGCCCAGGAACGAATACGGCGGTGCCGGGTGACGGGGCTGCGATGCGCCCGGGATTCTCCAAACCTCGCGCGCAGGCGACCCAGCCGCGTTCGTCGACGACCAGGGCCGGGGCTGCGCCGGCGAGCAGGGCGGCGCTCTGCTCGCACAGGCGGTCCAGGCTTTCTCGATGCAGCCGCCACAAGGTGGCTTCGGCGAGCCTGGCGGCTGATTGCGCCAGCCCGGCCGTCGACGGATGCAACGTCATCGCGGGCCCACTGATGTCGATCACGCCGAGGATGTCTCCGGAGCGCGGATCGCGTACCGGTTCACCGATGCAGTACCAGCTGTGCTGGCGGCGGGCGTAATGCTCGGCGGAGAACAGCGTGATTCCGGTGTTCTCGATGAGGGCGGTGCCGATCGCGTTGGTGCCGACCTCGTTTTCTGCCCAGCTGGCGCCTTCCACGAAGCCGAGTTGATCGGCGGTGCGGCGGATGGTCTGTGCTCCTTCGCGCCAGAGAACGACTCCGTCGTTGTCTGCGATGACCACCACGAAGTCGGCAGAGGCGGCCGCGGACCCGAGGACCGCCCGCAGGTCGGGCAGCACCTTCCGCAAGTCGCTTCGGCTCCGCCGGTTCTCGACCTCGGACAAACTCACCGAGGTCGACCGCGCGCAGTCGTCAGGAGAAATGCCGTGTGTGCACAGCCGCTCCCAGGATCGGGCGACCAGCGGGCGCGGCTGCCGGGATGGCTGTTGGCCGGACAGCACCGCTTCGCGGATTTCACTCAGCAATCGAGCGTGCCGGACCAGATCGACGGACGCTCCTGTCGCTGCAGGGCGAGTCATGGTGTTCACAGTAGCTTGAACCTCCAGCAGTCCTCGCCCTCAGCTGTTGAGCGGTTTGCCGAGGGCCGCGAGCACGGATTCGTGCATGGCTTCCGAAAGCGTCGGATGGGCGAAAATCACGTCCGCGAGGTCATCAGCGGTGGCTTCGAGCGACGCGGTGATCCCAAAGCCCTGGATCAGCTCGGTGACGTCTGGGCCCACCATGTGTGCGCCGAGCAGGGCTCCGCTGTCGGCATCGAAGATCGTCTTGACGAAACCGTCGGCTTTCGCGATGGCCAGGGCCTTGCCCGAAGCCTGCAGGTCGAAGGTGCCGACCTGCAGGCGGCGTCCGGTTGACCTTGCCTGTTCTTCTGTCATCCCCAGGCTCGCCACCTGCGGGCGGGCATACGTGCAGGCGGGAACCAGGTTGGTGTCGAGCGGTCTCGTATGGGACATTCCCGCGATGTGCTCGACGCACAGCACCGCTTCGTGGCTCGCCTTGTGTGCCAGGCACGGCCCGCCCGCGACGTCGCCGATCGCGTACGTGCCGAATGCCGTTGTGCGACACCATTCATCGGTGACGATCGTGCCGCCTGACGTCTCGACGCCGATATCCTCGAGTCCCAGCCCTTCGATGTTGCCCTGGATTCCCGCCGCCACGAGAACCCGCTCGGCAATCACATTCTCGGGACCGCCGGGTGCGTCGATGGTGAGATCGACTCCGGTGTCGTGGATTGTCGCGGCCGTCACGCGAGATCCTGTGTAGACACCGATTCCGCGCTTCTCGAAGCGCCGTCTGACGAATTCGGATACGGCCGTATCCTCCGCGGGCATGATCCGCGGCGCCATCTCCACGATTCTCACGTCGGTGCCGAGGTCTCGGTAGAGACTGGCGAACTCGACCCCGATGGCTCCAGAGCCGACTACGACAAGCGAACGCGGCAACGTGGACGGCTGTAACGCATCGAAGTATGTCCAGATTCGTTCACCGTCGGGAGTGAGTCCGGGGACGGTGCGCGGCCTGGCGCCCGTTGCCAGGATCACGTGGTCGGCGCGGTAACGCTGGACGCCTGCGTCGGTGCTGACGTCGACGACGCCCTTGCCGGCCAGCCTGGCGGTACCGGTGATGACGGTGACGGCGTTCTTGCGCATCAGGTACTCGACTCCGCCTGAGAGTCGCGCCGAAACGTTGCGGCTGAACTGCACGAGCTTCGAGATGTCGAATTCGACTGCACCGATGGTGAATCCCACCTCGTGGGCATTGGCCAGGGCATGGGCGACATCGGCGCCGTGCAGCAACGCCTTGGTGGGAATGCAGCCCCAGTTCAGACAGATTCCGCCGAGACGGTCACGTTCGACGAGGGCGGTGTTGAGGCCCAGCTGGGCGGCCCGGATGGCGGCCACGTAGCCGCCGGGGCCGCCGCCGATCACCAGGACATCGAAGTTGTCGGTCATTTCGGAATCTCCTAAACCAACATCAGGGCGGGGGATTCGACGTAAGCCCGCAACTGCTGGAGGAACCTCGCTCCCGTGGCGCCGTCGATGACCCGGTGATCGCACGACAAGGTCACGGACATAATGGTTGTCGAAACAAGTTCGCCGCCGGCGATCTCCGGCCGATTGGTGGCGGTTCCGACGGCCAGGATCGCGCCCTGGGGCGGGTTGATGATCGCGTCGAACTCCCTGACGCCGAACATCCCCAAGTTCGACACAGTGAAGGTGCCCCCTTGGAATTCGTCGGGTTGTAAGGTGCCGGCTTTCGCCTTCGTCACCAATGTGGCTATCTCGGCCGATATTTGGGCAAGCGACCGTCCGTCGGCGCCGCGCACGATCGGTGTGATGAGCCCAGCGGAAAGAGCGACGGCGACAGAGACGTCCGCGGACGTGTAGCGCAGTACCGACTGCGCCTGCTCGTCGTACTGGATGTTGACATCGGGCACCTTGACCAGCGCCATGGCGCAGGCTTTGACGATGAAGTCGTTGACCGACAGTTTCACACCCGCGACGGTCGCGTTGATCTCGTCGCGCAGCCGCAGCAGGTCATCGATCTTGAGATCCACGGTCAGCCGGAAATGAGGAGCGTTGCGTTTCGATTCCTGCAGTCGTGAAGCTATCGCCCGCCGCATGGCAGACAGCGGAATCGTCTCGTGGTCGACGGCAGCGGTGGATGACGGCGCGTTCGGCGAGGCAGCGGGTTCGGGGCTGAATCGCCGCGCCGCGTCGCGTACGTCTGCTTCGCAGACCCGGCCCCGCGAACCCGTTGCGCGGCAGTCGTGCAGATTAACCCCGAGTTTCCCAGCCAGCCGACGCGCGACGGGAGTGGCGGCGACACCACGGTCGTCGCGGGTCGATCTACCCGGGATGCCACTGCGCACGGCCGGGGCCTTGGCGGCGACCGTCCCGCCCGCGTCGAGGATGGCCTGCTCGACGTCGGTGACCGAGATACGGCCGCCCCGCCCGGTGGGAGTGACGCGTGCCAGATCGATCGACAGCTCGTCGGCCAGGCGCAGGGCGTGACGGGTGGCGAACACGTCACCTTGGGTCTTGCCGTGCAGCACGTCGGGGACGACGGTGGCGCGACCAGCCGGCGTGGCCGGCGACGTCACCGGGGTTGCGACCGGTAGCGACTGCACGACAGGAGAAGTGGCGGTTGGGGCGGGCGCGAGTTGCGGTGCGGGTGACGCCTCGCCTGTCGTCTTTGCGAGGTCGGCGGCGAAGCTGTCAACCTCGGCATCGCTGACCGACATGGGCGCACAGATCGCGATGGGCGCGCTCACGGGGAGAGTGTCACCAGGTTTGGCGAGGATCCTTCGCAGCAGCCCGTCGAACGGGGCTTCAAGTTGATTGGTGATCTTGCTGGTCTCGATCTCGCACAACAAATCACCCTTGGTGAATGCGGTGCCCTCAGTGACGAGCCACTCCACGACGGTGCCTTCTTCCATCGAGAGTCCCCATTTCGGGATCTCGATGACGGCCAGGTCACTCATGCCGACACCGCCCGGCGGATGGCGTCCTCGACTCGGCTGACCGAGGGCAGCCACTCTTTCTCGAGCGCCGGTGAGAACGGCACAGGCGTATGCGGTGGTGTGACGAGCTCGATCGGCGCCTTGAGCGACCAAAAGGCCTTCGTTGTGATGAGTGCGGCCACATCGTGCCCAAACCCGCACCGCGCCGCGGACTCGTCGACGATGACCGCTCGGCCGGTCGACGCCACCGATTCCAGGATGCTCTCCTCGTCGAGCGGGGACACCGTGCGTGGATCGACCACCTCGACGGAGATACCCTCGGCGGCAAGGGTATCGGCAGCATTGTTGGCGACGTTCACCATCGCCGACAGGGCGATCACGGTGACGTCACTGCCCTCCCGGGTGTAGTTGGCGACACCGAGTGGGATGGTGTAGGACTCTTGCGGTACTTCGCCTTTCATGTCGTACAGCGTTTTGTGTTCGCAGAAGACGACCGGATCGTCATCACGAATCGACTGAATCAGAAGTCCTTTGGCGTCATAGGGATTCGAAGGCGCCACCACCTTGAGGCCCGGCACGGCGGCGAATACGTTGTAGGGCGACTGGGAGTGCTGCGCGGCTGCGGAGAATCCGGCACCGATCATGCCGCGCACCACCAGCGGTGTACGGGCCTTGCCGCCGAACATGTATCGGAACTTCGCGGCCTGGTTGTAGAGCGCGTCGTAGCAGACGCCGAAGAAGTCCATGAACATCAGTTCGGCAACCGGCCGCAGACCTGTCAACGCCGCACCAGCCGCCATGCCGATGATGGCCGATTCAGTGATGGGGGTGTCGATGACGCGTTCTGACCCGAACTCGCTCCACAGACCCTTGGTGACACCGAGAACGCCGCCGAACGCTTCGACCTTCTCGGTGGCCAGTGCCGGATTGCTGCCACCCTGGCCGCCGCGCAGATCCTCGCCGATCTGCACGACCGTCGGGTCACGTCGCATCTCCAGCGCCAGCGCGTCCTTGACTGCCTCGCGGTAGGTGATGTTCGAAAGGCTCATCGTGTTTCTCCCTCAGTACGCGACGTAGACGTCGGTGAGCAGGCTGGATACCGGCGGATAGGCGGCGGCGCGGGCCTCGGCCACGGCTGTGTCGACAAGCTCACGAGCTGCCCGGTCGATCTCGTCGAGTTCGTCAGCATCTATGGTCTTCGCGACCGATGCGCGGAACTTCTGCAGTGGGTCGTCGGTGGTGCGTAGCTCGGCGACTTGCTCGGGTGTCCGGTACAACTGGGCGTCGCCCTCGAAGTGGCCGTGGAATCGGTGCGCTACGGCCTCGATCGTGGAGGGGCCTCCGCCGCTTCGGGCACGCTGCACCGCCTCGCGGGTGGCGTCGTACACGGCGAAGAAGTCGGTCCCGTCCACGGTGGTTGCGGGCATGCCGAAGGACGCGGACCGCTGGGCGATGCTGGTCGTCCCGACGGCGTAATCGCGTCCGGTGGCCTCACCGTAGCCGTTGTTCTCGATCACGAAGACGATCGGCAGATCCAGCACGACCGCCATGTTCATGGCTTCGAACACAGTTCCCTGATTCGACCCGCCATCGCCGGTGAAACTTGCTGCCACACAGCCGTTTCCAAGATTTTTGGCGGTCAACGCGGCGCCGATCGCAAGAGACGGGGCGCCGCCGACGATCGCGTTCGCTCCCAGCATGCCGACGGACAGATCGGCGATGTGCATCGAGCCGCCCTTACCGTGACACAAGCCATCGTCTTTGCCGAAGATCTCGGCCATCATTGCCCGGATGTCGCAGCCCTTGGCGATACAGTGCCCGTGCCCGCGGTGCGTCGAGCCAATGTAGTCACGGTCACCGAGGTTTTCGCATACACCAACCGCGATCGCCTCTTGACCCGAGTACAGGTGGATGAATCCCGGAATATCGCCCGTTGCGTTCTCTTCGTGCAGGCGATCCTCGAATGCCCTGATCTCGGCCATCTTGCGATATGCGTGTAGCAACTCCGGCTTGGTCAACGCCATGTCTCTCCTTCGCAATTCGGCCAGAGCTGCTCTGGCCGGTGCCTCGATACCGACGCCGCGCGGTGGTTCTCGCCGGCGTCGGTCGCGGTCACAGATGCTATGGAGATGAGAGCGCGGTCACTACCGTTGCAAGAGATTGCAACGCGCGTCCAGAACCCATAGGCACTGGCTGGATGGTCGAGCTGTCACGTCGGGCCACCCCGCGAGCACGGACATCGACGCGGCCATCGCGCGCCGTCCCGGCAGCCGAGGGCGTTGATTGCCGCGATGAACGTCGTGGGCAGAGCAGCGCAAACCCCATGAAATGGAGCTGAGCTTAGGCATATGGGTTACCACGCCACCCCACCACGGCGAAAAGTGGAGCGCTATACCGAATTCCGGCAGCGAAATCTCTTAACACGAGCGCTTGGCTGGCCGGTATGTCATTCTTCGCTGGGTGAGGTGAGCGCCTTAATCGCTGCGGTCGACATCGTTTTGACGATCGATTCCTGGTCCAGGCCCTTGTTCAGCGTTGCCACCACATTGAGCATCGAGAACACTGCCTGGGTGAGCAGTCTCACTTCTGGTTCGGACAAGTCGGGCCGCAGTGCTGCGACGATCGAAATCCATTCCTCGGCATAGAGATTCATCTCGCGCCGGATACGGCGCCGGTCCTTCTCGGGCAACGCATGCTCGTTCTTCATGAAGATCAACGTCGTTGGAGCTGCGCCGATCACGCTTCTGATGTGGAAGTCGACGAGGATCTCCAGTGCGGCGCGTGGATCGGGCTCCGACTCCGCGGTTTCCCTGGCGAACTGATGCAGGGCGGCCAGGGGGCTCTCCACTACGGCGATCAAGAGAGCCTGTTTGTTCTCGAAGTGGTTGTAGAGACCCGGCCCGGAAATTCCGGCCGCGGTGCAGATCATGTCCACGGTGACTCCGTCGTAGGAGTTTCGCAGGAACAAGTCGGCGGCCACCTTGAGCAACACATCTCGGCGTGAGGTGCCGGTGGACGGCTCGTGCGCCGCATCGTCAGTGGTCATGGCCAACAACATAACCACGGTGGGTAGACGCCGCCGCAACCAGGAAGCGGTGGAGCAGTGCAGACCATGTAATAGCGGCGTTAGAACCGCTATGGCAGACGAAGCGAGGCAGCCACATTAATGACCATTAATATGTCGAAGAGCCCAGCTTCTGCTGGAGGGGTGTCGGAGAGATGACGAAGCGGTCGGGCGTGGCCGGTTAACAATGCGTTAAACAGCGCATATGCACCATCTGGACTGGGCTGATGGCTGGTTCGTTAGCTGGCGTTGACAACCGGCGTGATGCGCCTTACGTTAAGAAGCGTTCACCTAGTGGAAAGTGGTGTGAATATGCGGTTCATATTCATGAGCGAAGGCGAGACGGTCCCGGGGCATACCCATGAGCACCGCTACCGGGAGCTCGTGGACGAAGTCCTACTTGCCGAGGAGGTGGGGTTCGACGCGTTCGGGACATCCGAGCAGCACGTCGCGATCGGTACGGCGACCACCTCCGCACCCGAGGTCATCTACCCCTACCTGATGGCGCTGACCAAGCGCATCCGGTTCATGCACTTGGTCACTCTCTTGCCCACGCGCATCAACCATGCTCTTCGCGTCGCCGAAAGGTTGGCAACAGAAGACATCCTGTCCAGCGGCCGAGTGGAACTCGGAGTTGGGCGAGGGAACACGACACTTGCGCTGCGCGCCTTCGAAGTCGAGCCAAGCGAGAACAAGGCCCAGCTCATCGAAGGCCTGGAGGTCATTCGCCGGGCCCTGCACAATGACGTGTTCTCCTACGTCGGCGAACATTACAAGATCCCGCCACGAAGCCTCGTACCCAAGGCAATTCAACATCCGTATCCGCCCATCTCGATGGCTGCCGGAAGTCCCGAGTCGGTTCGCAAGGCCGCCGAGCTCGGCATCGGAGCGATCGTGGGTGGCTTCTACTTGGGCTTCGAGTTTGTCGAGAGCATGTTGCGCATCTACGACGAGGCCCTCGACGGCGCTACGCACTCCTATCCGCTCCAAGCGCAGAAGCTCGTCGCGGTCGGAGGCGGGATGCACTGTGCCGAGACGCGTGCGGAAGCCCTCAAGTGGGCACGGAATCTCAAGGAGACGGTGGCTCTTTCGACCGACGCGTATGAGCGCCTGTCCAAGTTGTCGGCCGACTACCAGTACATGGGTGCGGTGCGAAACGTCGACTTCGACGATGAGCGGTACATGTTCGAGGACTCGTCCGGGTTCATCGTGGGCGACCCGGATGACTGTGCGGCACAGGTGCAGCGGTTCGCCGACCTTGGCGCAGACGCGATCGTCATGAGAATCGACGGACTCCCGCACAAGGAACTGATGAAGTCGATCGAGCTCTTCGGCAAGTACGTCATCCCCAGGTTCAAGAACCCGCGGGCGGTGGTGCGGCCCGCTGACGCGATTCTGGCCGACATCCGCACGGCCCGGCCCGCTCATTATGCGGAGGTCGAAGCGTTCGAAGAGTCGAAATCCCAATCGAATTCCCACAAAAGTGTTGTCACAGTAGGAGAGACCCGATGAGCAAATTGGCCGCTGACGACGTTTTCAGCCGCTACCCCGAGGAAATCCTGATCGAGCGCAGACCCAACGGCGTACTGCTCATCACGATCAACCGACCCGACCGGCTCAACGCCTTGACGATGCCGATGTTCGATCATCTGTCGGACATCTGGGTGGACGTCGACCGAGACCCGGACACTCGGGTTGCCGTCATCACGGGGGCGGGCCGTGGCTTCTGCACGGGCATGGACGTACGCCAGCCGGAGCCCTCGCTGGACGAAGCGGTGGCGCTCATGGAGGGCGAGCGCAGGCGGATCACGGCCATCCTCAACATGGACAAGCCGCTCATCTCGGCGATCAACGGCCCGGCCGTCGGCTGGGGTTTGTCGATGGCGCTTCTGGCCGACATCAGCGTGGCTGCCGAGGATGCACTGCTTCGAGACGGACATACCCGCGTCGGTGTGGTCGCCGGCGACCATAGTTCGCTCATCTGGCCGTTGCTCGTGGGGATGGCCAAGACGAAGTATTACCAGTTGACTTCGGCGAGCATGACCGGCATCGAGGCCGAACGAATCGGCTTGGTGAGTCTCGCCGTGCCGAAGGAGAATGTGCTGGATCGCGCACTGGAGATCGCTGACGAACTCGCGCAGGGCTCGCAGCAGGCGATTCGCTGGACCAAGCGGTCGCTGAACACCGGATGGCTCACCAACGCCCTTCCGCAGCACGAGCTTTCCGCTGCTCTGGAGGTCATCGGCTTCGCGAGCGCAGACTATTTCGAGGCCCGGCAGGCCTTCCGCGAAGGCCGCCCGCCGGAGTTTCCGTCCGCACGCGGCGAAGGGCGTTCTGTGCTCGGACCGCGACCGGCGAACGCAGCCAGGTGACCGATGAGCGCACTCGCGACAGGCCAGTCCGCCACCCTCCGCACCACTGACCACGATGGCGTTCTGGTGGTCACGCTGGACAGGCCTCCGGCAAATGCGATGAACCGTGAGCTCATCCACGATCTCGCGGGCCTGTTCGCGGAACTCGGCGCCGGGCCCGACGCACCACCGATCGTGCTCACCGGTCAGGGTGAGCGGTTTTTCAGCGGCGGAGGCGACATCAAAGAGCTCGAAGGTGCGCATGCCGACGAAATCGCTTTCCGCATGCGGGAATTCCACGCATTGCTGGTCGCGATGGACCGCTACCCGCGGCCGATGGTCAGCGCGATCAACGGACATTGTGTTGGTGGCGGTATGGAGGTCGCGCTCTTCTCGGACAGTGTGTTGGCGGTCGACTCGGCGCGCTTCGGGTTTCCGGAGATCAATCACGGACTGCTGCCGGCGGACAAGGGAATCCAACGAGCCAACATGGTGCTCGGTGTGCGCGTCACCCGGCGAATCATCCTGTCCGGTGAGCTCTTCGACGCGCACCACGCTCAAGACATCGGCCTCGTCGACGAACTTGTCGCCGATCACAAAGCGCTGATTGCTAGGGCCGTCTCAACGGCGCGCGCCGCCGGCTCGAAGGCGCCCGTGCTTTATGGTGCCTTGAAGAGCAGCGTCAACGATCCGGACGATGTAACTGACGATGCGTCCCTTCAACGGACGCTGAAGGCCGCCGCCGACTACTTCGACGATCCGCTCGCACGCGAGCTGCGGCAACGATGGAGTGGCCGAAGGGCTTCCGCAGACAAGGCGCAGTCGTGTTGATCGTCGTCGTTGCCGGACTGGTCAGCGGCGCGGTTCTGCTGCTGGCCACGGTGGGCTTCGAACTGCTGCGCCGGGTCGAGGGTTTTCTGAACATCGCGCATCCGCAGCTGATCGTGCTCAGTGGCTTCAGCGCATACGGGTTCAACGTCTTGGTCGGGTTGCACTGGATCGTGTCGTGCGTCCTGGCGATCGTCGTCACGACATTGGTGGGAGTGGTGACTGCGAGAGCGATCTTCTGGCCGATGCGTCAACGCCCCCACTATATTCCGATGATCGCCTCGGTGGGCCTCGCATTCTTCCTGCACGCGATGATCGAGCTCTTCACCGGATTCGGCGTGAAAACGCTGGATGTGCCACTACAGAAGACCATCAGTGTCGGTGGTGTCGCGGTCGCAGGGGCCGACCAGATCGCTGTCATCGGCACCGCTGCATTAGTCGTTGTGGCATTGCACTTTTGGCTTTCGAAGTCCTACAGCGGCCGGGCGTTGCGGGCTATGGCGAACAATCAGGCGCTTGCACAGATTCGGGGGGTGAACACCTCGTATCTGCAGTACCTCACCTGGGCCGTCGCCAGCGCACTTGCGGCGCTGGCCGGGACTCTGATTGCGCTCACGGCACGCATCTATCCCGAACTCGGCTGGGATCAGGTACTGGTCATCTCCGCCGCCGCGATCATCGGCGGGCTCGGCAGCATTTACGGTGTGATGCTTGCCGCCATTCTGGTCGGTCTCACCTCAAGCTTGGCAACCTTGGCAATCCCTTCGGAGTACACCCAGATGGTGGTCTTCGCCGCCATAGCCCTGGTTGTCTTCGTCCGGCCCGAGGGCCTTTTCAGCGGTCCGAAGGAGCGTGTCGCGTGAGCACTCTGCTGATCGTCGGCGGGCTGGCCATCCTGATCGGTATCTATGCGGTCGCAGCTCTCGCGTTGAACTTGCAGTTCGGTTTCGGCGGAATGGTCAACTTCGGCGTGGCAGCATTCTTCGGAATCGGAGCGTACGCCTACGCGCTCACAGTGATGCCCGCCCAATCCGGTTCGTATACCTACATTCTCGGCCTGGGCCTGCCTTGGTGGGCCGGCACCATCATCGGTGGTCTGGCAGCCGCGCTTCTCGCTCTCGTCGTGGGATGCGGCCTGCTGAGGATCGGCGGCGAGTATCTCGCGGTAGTGTCCCTGGCATTGGCCGAGGTCATGCGTCAGCTCTTCATCAACCAGCCGGCGATCGCAAATGGTGCACGCGGTCTCCTGGATGCACCTGTGCCCAGTCTTGACAGCATTCCGGGCCGAGCCCAGTCACTGTATGTCGCGGCACTTGTGTTGGTGATACTCGGAATTAGTTTCCTTGTCTTCCGGCGTGTGACGCAATCCGCGTACGGTCGGAGCCTGCTCGCCGTCAACCAAAACGAAGCCGTTGCGCGCTCGCTCGGAGTGAACGTCTACGCGGTCAAACTCAAGGCCTTCGTGTTCGCCTCATTCTTCATGGGCCTGGCCGGAGTCATGTACGTCTGGTACTTGTCGATCCTCACGCCGACCTTCTTCAACGTGAACATCACCTTCACCGTCTTCATCGCATTGATCATCGGCGGGATCGGCAGCAACGCGGGTGCGGTGCTCGGCGCGGTGGTGCTTCTCGGCCTACGAGAGGGGCTCACCTACATCGAGGCCGGCTTCCTCACCTCTGAAGTCATGGCCAGTCTGCAGGATGCCCTGCAGGGACTGGTCCTGATCCTGATCCTGCTGTTCTGGCCGGGTGGTCTGTTCCGGCCGCGTTTGGCCAGCTACCCGAGACCCGGCACCACCAACCTGTCGGCACCTGTGCTGGCCACCACCGCGGCGGGAGGCCGATGATGCCCACCCCGGATCCCTTACTCGAAGTGTCCGCTCTGGTAAAGACTTTCGGCCAGTTACGGGCGCTCGACGGTGTAGCGATGAAGATCAGCCCGGGCGTGGTTACCGGCCTGATCGGCCCGAATGGCTCCGGGAAAACAACACTGTTCAACGCGATCTCCGGGTTTCTCCGGCCTGACATGGGCGCGGTGATCTTCAACGGCCGTGACATCACGGGTGCGCCGACGCATCGGCTTGCGCGGATGGGCCTCAAGCGGACATTCCAGAACACCGCCGATTTCACCGACATGTCGGTTCTGCAGAATCTGCTCACCTCGGCGCGCTCGGCGCCAGGTGAGCGTCTCTGGCGCCTCTTCGCGTCACCACGCGGTGTGGCTGCCGGTGAACGCATCCTGGTCGGACGTGCCTGGGATCTCCTGGACCGCATGGGACTGACCGAACTGGCGAACACTCGCGCAGGCGATCTGTCGATTGGGCAAGGGCGTCTGCTCCAGATCGCCCGTCTGCTCATGGAGCCGCCGTCGTTGCTGATGCTGGATGAGCCGTCATCTGGGCTCAACCCCGACGACCAGCATCGGCTGTCGATGACCGTGCGGGATCTGTGCACCGACGACAATATGACGGTCCTGGTGATCGAGCACAACATGTCGTTCATAAACGCGATCTCCGATGCGCTGTATGTCATGTACGACGGCCGGGTCATCGCGAACGGTCCGCCGGCCGAGGTCATCAGCAATCCCGTCGTTGTCGAGACCTATCTGGGAGCGCGCCATGCCACTGCTTGATGTCGAGAATCTGACCAGCGGATATGGTCGCAACAACATCATCCGGAGCGTCACCCTCAGCGCCGAACACGGGTCCATCACCGCCATCATCGGCCCCAACGGGGCGGGTAAGACGACACTCGTCCAGACCATCGCCGGAGTGGTCGATGCTCGCGGCGGGTCTGTAACGCTCGACGGGGAGAATCTCGAAGGGCTGTCCGCGCGCGAGCGGGCACGCCGCGGCCTTGGCTATACCCCTCAGTTACGCAACGTCTTTGGGGCATTGTCGGTTGAGGACAATCTCGAGGTTGTCACGCGCGCGATGCGCCTGCCACGTGAGCGGCTCGACGAGGTCTTCGAGACCTTTCCGATCCTTGCCGAGCGGCGCAAGCAACGAGCGGGAACACTCTCCGGAGGCCAGCGTCAGCAGCTCGCGATCGCCTCATCCTTGCTGATGCGACCACAACTGTTGATTCTCGATGAACCAACGACGGGTCTCGCTCCCCAGATTGTCGATTCACTGATCGAACAGATTTGTCGCATCGAGCGCGGTGGGACCGGTGTCCTCTGGGTGATCGAGGAACACCCGAGCCAGATTCTCCCCTTGTGCAAGAGAGTGTTCCTGATGGATTCAGGTCAGATCCGGCACGAGGCGAGCGGACCGGAGCTGTTGGCCGACCCGAACTTCGCCGAGATTTTCTTGGGCGCCCGAATTCCCACAGCCTGATTCGGTTCTGGTACAGGAGATTTGAGAGATGGACAGACTCGGTACGGCAGTGCGCAAGCTGTCGGCGATGGCCGTCGCAGTGGCTACGGGCGCAACGCTCGTCGGATGTGGTGAGGGCGACGGCACGGCAGTGATCGGTGTCGCCGCGCCGCTGTCCGGAGAAGCGGCGGTATGGGGCGGCCCCGTCGATTCGATTACCCGCGCGGTCGTGAACCATGTCAACGATCTTGGTGGCATCAACGGAACCAAACTGAAAGTAGTGAGCGAGGACGAAAAGTTCAACGCGGAGGACGGCGTCCGTGCCGTCACCAAGCTCATCAACAGTGACAACGCTCAGTTCATCGTCGGGCCGACATCGGCGACCTTCATGGCAACGCTCAATCAGGCGGAGCGAAGCGAAGTGGTGATCGCGTCACCTTATGCAGGCATGGTCGAATTCGACGCCCGAGCCAATCCATACACCTTCCGCACTGTCGGACCGGACACCTTCGACGGTCTGACGGTGGCGAAGAACATCTGGGATCAGGGTTTCAAGACTTTGTCGATTCTGTACGAGAACGTGGACTCTGCGCGTAGTACATCTAATTGGGTCGAGGACTTCTACACGAAGCTCGGCGGCAAGGTCGTCGCGAAGGTCGCGTTCAACGGTGGTCAAAGCTCTTACCTCCCAGAGGTCCGCAGCGCGTTCGAGCCCAAGCCCGACATGGTGTTCCTCGCGGGCTCTGTCGAGCCTGCCGTGCCGATCTTGCGTGAGTGGGCACGGTTGCGCCTTCCCGGCAATTGGTCGTTCATCTCCGAGCTGACCTACCCGGTCCTGATCAAGGAGGTGGGTGCTCAATACTTGGAAGGCGCGTTTGGTCAGACTCCCATGGCCGCCGATTCCCCGGCCATCGCGGGAATGCGGGAGCTGCTGACCGAAGAGTACGGAGAGCAAGAAGGCAACGAGATTGCCGAACAACCGACGGCCGGCCTCACCTACGACGCAATCGTCTCGGCGATCTTGGCGATGGCGGCCGGGGGAGAAGCCACCGGGGTCGCGATCGCCGAAAACTTGCACAAAGTCACCGATTCGGGCGGTAAGCCGGTCTACACGCTGGATGATGGTCTGGAACTACTGGCCAAAGGCGAGAAAATCGACTACCAGGGCGCATCCGGTCCGGTGGACTTCACTTCGACCAACACCGCGGCCCCTGATTATGGAGTTTTCCAGGTCATCGACGGCCAGTGGCAGGTCACCCGCCGCTATACCGGCACCGAACTCTATGACCTGGCTGAGGAATTGGGCTGAATATGAAGATGCAGAACTCAAGTGCGCCGACGTCGTCGGCGACCGGACCCGACGAGGTGCCAGTGCTGAGAACACTGGCGGGTTTCGAGGCAGTGAATCGAACTTTCGCACAGATGCTCTGCGACCGCGCCGAGCGCGAACCGGACGTGGTTGCGTATTGCAGCTGGGTGGACGGGGTCGCCCACCCGACCACCTGGAGGGAGTATCTCCAGCAGGTACGAGAGATCGCCCTTGGTCTACATGGCCTCGGCGCTGCGCCCGGTGACCGGGTGGCCATCGCGTCGGCGACCCGCCAGGAGTGGGTCATCGCCGCGCTGGGGATCCTCAGTCTTGGTGCGGTACCCGTGGGTGTGTATCCCACCAGCTCAGTCGCGGAAGTCAAACAGGCGCTGGAGAGTTCCGAGGCCACCATTGTTTTCGCAGAAACCGCAGCAGACGCCGCGAAGGTGGCCGCTGTAGCGCACGACTTGCCTCGACTGCGTGCGACGGTCGGTCTCGACACCGAACCCCAGGGGCTACCGGCGTCGGTACGGTCCGTGCACTGGAGCGAACTATGCGATCGCGGCCGATCCCTCGCCCTGGCAGAGCCGGAATTGTTTGCAACGCTGGTCGGGGCGGGCGACATCGACCAGCCAGCGGCTCTGTTCTATACATCGGGATCTACCGGTGCGCCGAAGGGTGTGATCCACACACATCGGACTCTGCAGTACTCCGTGCTGGCCTTCGCCATGTCGTACCCGGAGGTCGGCAGGGTCAGGCACGACCTCGTCGCGTTCCTTGGTCTCTCACACGTTGCGCCCGCGTTGATCGGGGTGTTCACCCCGATCATGACTCGCCTCGTCATTACCTATTGCACCATGGATCAACGGCTGGACGCGCTCGTCGGCGTGCGGCCGACAGCAGTCCTGTGGCCACCCCGGATGCACGAGAAGCTCGCCGGAGAACTGCTCCAGCAGCTCTCGGAGTCTGGTTTTGCCTTCCGCATGCAGTACGCGATAGCGATGCAGATCGCCCGCAGAGTAAGCGACATGCGCTGGAAGAATCGTGATGTCCCTTGGTATATCGCGCTTCTCTACAACGTCTGTCTCCGTCGCGTGTTCATTCCCCTGCGTGCCAAGGTCGGTATGGACCGCATCCGGGTCGGCTGGACTGCCTCGGGCAGCATGTCTCCCGAGGTGACAGCGTTGTGGCAGACATGGGGGCTTGACCTTCGCGAGCTTTTCGGCACAACAGAGACCTGTGGATCGGTTATCGCCCAGTGGGATCGGGCGTTCCCGGCGCCCGGAACGATCGGGAAATGCATGCCCGATCCACGGTGGGAAGCGCGGGTTTCCGGCGAGGGGGAGCTGCAGCTGCGCAGCCCATGCCTCTTCCGTGGTTACCTGAACGATCCCGAGGCGACTGCCGCTGCGATGGATGACGGCTGGTATCGCACAGGTGATCTGGTGGAGATGGCCCCCGACGGGGAAGTGCGGATCATCGGCAGGATCAAAGACATCATCAAGACCAGCGGAGGAAAAACCGTCAGCCCACAGCCAATCGAGCTTCGCCTCAAGGCCAGCCCGCACATCGATGAGGCGATCGTCGTGGGTGAGGGACGCAAGTATCTGACGGTGCTGGTCGGCCCGAGCGAAGAGGCACGGGCCATGACTACCGCTGAGCGGGATGCCGTGTTGACCGCGTGGATCGACGAAGTCAACTCCGAACTCTCAAGACCGTTGCAGTTGAAGAAGTTTCGTGTACTGCCACGACTGCTGTCGGCTGCCGAGGGTGAGTTGACGCTCAAAGGGACCATACGGCGCTCCGCAATCCTCGCGTCGTTCAGTGACCTCGTCGACGATATGTACGACGTTGGCGAACAGGGGGAGATTGCCCGCCAGGCTCGCTTCGCCGGCGGGAATCCGAGCTAGGGGAATCGATGGACGAGATTCGGTTCGAGTTCATGACAAGCGCCGAGATCACCGCGGCGGTCGCGGACGGAGCCCGCACAGCAGTCCTCCCACTGGGCGCGGTGGAACAGCACGGTCAGCACCTACCGCTGTCGATGGATGCCGACCATGCCGACGAGCTCGCGGTGCGGGTCGCGCGCCGTCTTGGGGGCGCGTTGGTTCTGCCGACGGTTCGCGTGGGATATTCACCGCACCACCTCGGCTTCACCGGCACCCTGTCGCTTCGCGCGTCCACGCTGGAGGCGGTCTGTCACGACTACTGCAGCCACCTCGCCGAACATGGATTCGAGCGAATCGTCATGTTCTCCGGGCACATCGGCAACCATCCCGTAATGCGCGACTTCGAGGTGCGACTCGCGGCAGCACTCGCGCCGCTGACGGTCATCGTCTTCTCCGATACCGAGGCCATATTGAACGCATGGCAACTGGCGGCCGAAAGCGTGGCGTCTCTGGGCGCCAACGTGGGCGGGCATGCTGACGTCGCAGAAACATCGGTGATGCTCGCATTGCATCCGCAGAAAGTCCGCCTCGACCGGTTCACCCGCGGCTACGCCGGCAAGGTGGACCAGCAGCTACTCGATCGCGCATTTCAAGACGGAATTGGAGCAGTGTCTCCCAACGGCGTTCTGGGAGACCCGGAAGGCGCGTCGGAATGGATTGGGGCGGCGTGCCTCGACGCGGTGACATCCCTCATCGCGGATTACGCCCGCGCCCGCGGCGCGTGACATCCACGAGAACGGAGTACAAGCGATGACCACCCTCGATCCCGTTTTGTCTGGGGACTCTGACCGGGATGTGTCGAAACTACGCAAACTTTACGGTCGCTATCCGACCGGCGTCGCCGCGGTGTGCGCACTGCGCGATGGACAACCGGTCGGGATTGTCGCCACTTCGTTCACACCGGTCTCCATCGATCCGGCGTTGGTGTCCATCTGCGTACAGCACACGTCAACGACCTGGCCGCTACTGGCTGACGGACGCCATCTCGGTGTCTCCGTCCTGGCGTCGCGGCACGAAGCCGCGTGTCGCCAGATTGCGTCCAAGAATGTGGATCGATTCGCCGGGGTCTCCTGGTTCGCCACTGAAACCGATGCGGTGCTGCTGACGGACGCCGCGGCGCACCTCGATTGCGAGATCTCCACGTCCATTTCTGCCGGCGACCACGACGTGGTCCTGCTCGAAGTCAAGGCGGCCGCGACGAACGAGGGCGTGCCGCCGCTTGTGTTCCACGACAGCAGTTTTCGAATGCTCGCGGTTGGCCACGACTCATGACAGCGCACAGTTGTGCGGCACGGCGATCTATCGATCGAGCCGTTGACGCCCTGCACGATGGCACTCCGATTCTCGTTCTCAGCGGGACCGACGACCGCGTCGTGGCCGATGTCTTGATCGCCGCTGCTCACGCCACACCGCATTGGACGGCATGGCTGGTGCGGTTCACCTCCGGGTTGATCTGCGCCGCCCTACCCGCACGTCGCGCAGCCGAACTCGATCTGCCAACCATGGCCCGCGGTGGCGACTCCGACGATGAAGCGCCGACGTTCGCGGTCGCAGTAGATGCCGCGTACGGGATCAGTACCGGTATCAGCGCGGCCGACCGCGCCCGTACCGCTCGCGTGCTGGCAAGCAACAGCTCCCGTCCCAGTGATCTAGTGCGGCCCGGTCATGTCCTCCCGGTGAAGACCGCCGGTTGCGGAGTTCTCACGCGCCAAAGGAGTGCCGAAGCGGCGGTGGATCTTTGTGTCATCGCTGGGCTTCCGCCGGTGGGTCTCACCGCTGCGCTGTTGGACGAGGACGGCGAGTTACCGCGGGAGCCCGCCATCCGTGCGTTCGCTCAGAGACACAATTTGCCGATGGTGCACATTGACAGTGTCGTTCACCACCGCCTTTATCACGGTGATGGCCGTTGTAAACGGGTTCTGCTCGTTCAGAATCGGGTGGACCAGTCTGCGGGTAAGCTTGTCCGGGCAGTCGATTTCGAAGACCAACTGACGGGCGCCCGGCATACGGTCTTCATCGGTGGCTCGACACCCGGGCCTGCGGATCCAGTGGTGTCTGTTGTCGTCGAATGTGTACATCACGACCCACAACTCGCCGCTGGTTGCAGTTGCAGACTCGAATTCGACAGGTGGCGTGGGCGTCTCGCAACAGACGGCGGAGTTGTCGTGTATCTACGGCACCCCATCACGTCTGCCCCGCGGTTGTCCGTGTCGGAATCAGAGTTGATTCACGGTTGCGTTACGGCAATGCTCATTGAGCTCGGTTTTACCGCAGTGACTTTGGCCGGCGCGGAGAACGTCCGTCGAGCGTCCGCGTGCGGCCTGACGGTGTCTGCGCTTCCCGCCGTACCGGAACCACGCGGACTCTCTGCCGTAGCGCTTTGATTTCATTGGCCCCTTACGGATTCGAAGGAACCTATGCAAATGGCACATGTCACCCGCGCGTCGATCGGCAATGTTATGTACCGGGTCGCCGATGTTGCGGCCGCCGCTGAGTTTTACCATCGAGCATTGACGCTGCCCGTCAAGTTCGTCGATGGGGTGCGGTTTGCGATGCTCGATGCCGGGACCCCCCTCGCGCTCGCCGGCCCAGGGGAGGATGTCGCAGGAACTTCGGTTGTCGCGTCTTTCAAGGTCATTGATGTAAACGCCTCCTTAGAAGCGATCCTGGGCGCCGGCGGGACATTGCGTGTCGCGCCCAGTGCGGGTCCGCACGAAACTCGAGCGGTGGCCGAGGATCCATGGGGCAACGCGTTTGTGCTCTACACCTCCCGGAGTTGAGAACGGGTCTTCATATCCGTGTGATTCACAGCCTGACTGTTACTTCGCGCGTACGGCGCGACAGATGATCGGAAAAACCACACCTATGACCATGCGCGCCACCATGCAGAACGTCCCGCTCACGCTGACCGCGATCCTGGACGGGATCGATGGAACCTTCGGTGATTCCGAGGTCATCACCTACACAGGTCCGAACACCGACGCACGCGTCGCCACATACGCTCAAGTCGCAACGCGTGCGGCTCAGCTGGCCAACGGGCTGGCTGCACTCGGCATCGGTGCCGGTGACCGGGTTGCGACCTTCATGTGGAACAACCAGCAGCACCTCGAGGCATACCTCGCCGCGCCATGTTCCGGCGCAGTCCTGCACACACTCAACATTCGCCTCACCGCTGAGCAACTCGGCTACATCGCCACCCACGCCGGCGACAGGATCATCATCGTCGACGCCAGTTTGCTCGACACGCTGCGGCCGGCGTTGCCACTGATGCCGGAACTGGCCGCTCTCGTCATTGCCGGTGGTCCGACCGACGCTCAACTCGCTGAGGTATCAGGTCTGGTACCCAACGTGGTGACCTACGAGCAACTCGTGGACAGTCAGTCCGCCAGCTTCGCGTGGCCGGCGCTCGACGAACACAGCGCAGCGGCAATGTGCTACACCAGTGGAACCACGGGGGATCCCAAAGGTGTTATCTACAGTCATCGGTCGGTCTATCTGCACGCCCTCGCCGTCTGCACGGCCAACGTTGCGGGTATCTCCTCTCGCGACCGGGTGCTTCCCATAGTGCCCATGTTTCACGTCAACGCGTGGGGCATTCCGTACGCGGCACTGATGGCCGGCGCAACACTGATATTGCCGCACCGCCACCTCAAACCCGACACGCTCGTGGACATGATCGGCACGCACGGCGCCACGCTGTCTGGTGGTGTCCCTACGGTTTTCAACGACATGCTGCAGTGGTTGCGCGACAACCCCGGCCATCGCATCGACTCGTTGCGTCGGGTGTTGTGTGGCGGCTCCGCGGTGCCGGCATCCCTGGTCGCCGCGTACCGTGACGAGTTCGCCGTACCACTGGTCCAAGCGTGGGGCATGACCGAGACCAGCCCGATCGTCACCATCGCCGACACTCCCGACGGTGTGCCGACTGCCGATCAGCAGCGAAAGCTCAACAGCACCGGCCGATTCCTGTTCGGCACCAAAGGACGCATCGTCGACGACGCGGGTACTGTTCTGCCCCGCGACGGCCAATCGGTCGGCGAAGTGCAAGTGCGTGGCCCATGGATCACCGGTAGCTACCACCGTGGCATCGATGCCGAGAACTTCTCTACCGACTCCGACGGGCAACTCTGGCTCCACACAGGCGACATCGGACACATCAGCGCGGACGGATACCTGACGCTCACGGACCGAGCCAAAGACGTCATCAAGTCCGGTGGCGAATGGATCAGTTCCGTTCACCTCGAGACCACTCTTGTCGGTCATCCCGATGTGGTCGAAGCTGCCGTCATCGGTGTACCTGACACCCGTTGGGATGAGCGACCACTCGCATTGGTGACACTGCGCCCCGGCTCCGCCTCGCGCGTCGAAGACCTCAAGGCCTGGCTCGGCGAGCGGGTGCAGCGATGGTGGCTGCCCGAGCGGTGGGCCGTGGTCGACACCATCGCGCGCACAGGCGTTGGCAAGTACGACAAGAAGCTGATGAGGCAGCGCTACCACTCCGGCGATATCTCCGTCACCGTGCTGCCCCGCTAGATAGCGAACACATGCCTGGTGTGACGGGAACGGGGTCAGAATGCAGATCGAGAACAAGGTTGCCGTCGTCACCGGCGGCGGATCAGGAATCGGCCGCGCACTGGCGATCGAGCTAGCCAGGAATGGAGTGCAGGTCGTGATCGGCGACCTCGATGAGCATAAAGCCACGGACGCTGCGAAGCGCATCGGTGACGCCGCAACGAGTGTTCAGGCGGATGCGTCGGCCGTTGACGGCATCACAAGCTTGATCGCTGGCGCCGAACGGCACTTCGGGCCCGTCGACCTCTTCGTCGCCAATGCCGGCATCATGGGCGCTGCAGGGCTCGGCGACTCCGGTGACTGGGACAAGATCCTTGCGATCAATCTGCGCGCTCATATCAATGCAGCGGAGCTGCTGCTGCCGGGATGGCTCACCCGGGGCAGCGGCTACTTCGTGTCGGTCGCATCGGCAGCCGGCCTGCTGACTCAGCTCGGTTCTGCTGGGTATGCCGTCACCAAGCACGCCGCGGTCGGATTCGCCGAATGGCTCGCAATCACACACGGCGAGGACGGAATAGGCGTGAGCTGTGTGTGTCCACTGGGAGTGGATACGCCCCTCCTTGACGCGGTGTGTTCCTCTCAGGGGCCCTCGAGTCAAATCGGCGCGCAATCGATTATCAAGTCCGGCAGGGTCATCAGCGCAGCGGAGGTTGCGGCGGAAACGATCGACGCCATACGAGAAGACCGCTTCATGGTTCTGCCGCACCCGCAGGTCCTGGACATGTTTCGCGGCAAGGGTGCGGACTATGACGGTTGGGTTGCGCGAATGCGTCGTGTGCAGCGTTCCCTGCGCCGCCATGTCACCGAACCCCAGTGAGGGTTAGCGAACGCGAAGTCCTCCTTGCCAGTTAATTCGACACGGGAACAATGGATTTCGTTGTGGCGGGCACCCTCGGCCATCTGCGTTGTGCCGATGCTGCGGTCAGACATGTTGGCGTACAAAGCACTCCAACCGGCCTCCGCGGAGACCGCGACGAAAACGGATCCGAAATAGTCGGACAACTGATGACGTGCCTCATATCTCACGGGCATTGTGGCTCCCGTCACTATCAATGGCCTTCCGGAGTGCCGGCGGGCCGGTACCTCGATGGGAGAACACTATGGGAGCGAACACTATTCGGCGCGTCATCGGAAGCGTCAAGACGCTGTCGGCTGTGATGGGTGCGGCAGCGGCTGTAGCGATGGGTGCGATGTCCTTCACTCATGGAAGTGACGTCACCGGCAGCAATGTCGCGCGCAACGATGATGCGCCGGTGACCACGGTGACGCGGTCAACGGGTCCGAGGGAGCTGGCAACCCCATTTGCCCGGCCGACCCACACCGCCACACCGTGTCCCGCGAGAGCCACCATGCCGTGCTGACAAGCGGTCTATGAGCGTTTCAGCACGGCGGAACCTCGTTCTGTATGACGAGGCTACGGCTGTCCGTCGGGCGATACGGCAGTATTCTTCACTCCGATTCAGCAGTCGTTCCGTCGGCACGCTGATCGACAAGGCTGCAATCGCCCGGTGGTCACGTTGATAAATGCCTACGGCAACGCACGACTGGCCCGGGAAGGTCTCACCGTACTCCATCGCAACGCCGTCGCGTCGAGCGGAGATAAGCTGGGCCCGAAAGATATTCACGTCATCCACCGATTTCTCCGTGAATTTTGGCAATCCGCTTCGTTCGATCCGTTCTTCTACCGTCGGCCACGGTAGCTGCGCCATGAGCAGTTTTCCGAGTGCCGAAGTGTGACCGGAGATATGGACTGCGTCAGTGACTATCGGCTCGGTGCCGTCCGTTGACGCGTTTGCGATACAGACGACACCTTGGCCGTCCCATACACCGATGGTGACCACAGCTGACAGCTGGTGGGCGAGCACCGCCACGCGGCGATTCGCGTTTGCGTCAAGGCAGCTGGAACTCATGAGCCGACGACTGATGTGCAGAACGCGCCAGCCGAGTCGATAGCGGTCGCCTGAAGTCTGTTGCAGCATACCAATCGCTGCGAGACTGGCCATGATGTCGAAGGTCGTCGACTTCGGCAGCTGCAGTCTTGCGGCAACCGCCGTCACACCCCACTCAGGTGTCTCAGCCGTGAAGAGATCGAGCACCTTTCCCGCGCGGTCGATAGTGTTCAGCACGTATGCGGCCTCTCGTGCGAGGGGGCATTGGGTTTCCGTTGTCAGGAGTTCGGCGGGTGACCGGCCGAACGAGTGCGCATTCGATCGGAAAGGCTCAGAGCGGCGAGTTTGGCTAAGCACAGCCCGATCACACGTTCTCGTTCAGATTCGCCCATTGCCGGGGGTGGTGCTTCCCGGACGAGTGCCAGCACTCGACGATAGAAAGTCGCCGGTGCCATGCCGAACTCCGGCAGAATGTACTCATCACCGTGATCGAATGGTCCCCACCGCGCCACAAACGACACCATACGGCTGTCTTCAGTAGGCCAGTTGCCGCTCGTAGCTCGTGACAGTGGAGGCCTTGGGGTTGAGGGTTCGTTGATCATCGAAGATCCGCGTCGTCGAAGCCTCGTTCGAGTCGCTCACGCACCGTGGCGAGGTAGCGCGCGGCGTCGGCGCCGTCGATGATCCGATGGTCGTAGGACAACGAAAGATAGGCCATTGAACTGGTTTTGACCAGGAGGTTGCCAAGCTCGTCGCGTGCAGGTACGAGTCGTTCGACCACTGTGCCGACACCCAGGATGGCCGACTGGGGTTGGTTGATGATCGGGGTGTCGAACAGCGCACCGCGGCTGCCGGTGTTGGTGATGGTGAAGGTTCCTCCGGACAGATCGTCAGGTCGTATCGTGCCAGATCGCACCGCCAGGGCCGATGTCGCGATTGCCTCTGCCAAGTCGGCCAACGTCAGTGATTCGGCATTGCGGATCACCGGCACCATCAGGCCCTTGTCGCTGTCCACGGCGAGCCCGAGATGGACGGCACTGTGGTAGGTGACTTCGGTGCAGTCGGCGTTCAGTGAGGAGTTGATAACCGGATGTGCGGCAAGGCCTTCCACAGCAGCGCGGACGACGAACGGCAGATACGACAGCTTATGACCGGTTCGGACGTGGAATTCCGCCTTGTTGCGGTTGCGCACCGCTGCGACATTGGTCAGGTCGACTTCGATCACGGTCGTCAACTGCGCCGATGTCTGCAGTGATGTGAGCATGCGTTGGGCGATTGTGCGCCGGATCCTCGGGAGCTTTTCGACTCGGCCCGTTGGTTTTTCGGCTGGCTGGGGTGTCGGCACCGGCTCGGCAGCCGCCGGAACGTTCTCCGGCTCAGGAGGCCCGTCCTCGATGGAAGCTGGTGCGGCCGCACTGATCACCGCAATGACGGCGCCGACCTCGACCACGGCGTCCTCCGGCTCGATGATCTGAGCCAGGATCCCGGCTGCGGGCGAACAGACTTCGGTGTCGACCTTGTCGGTGGCAACTTCGAGCAGGGGTTCGTCGTGCTGGATCTCATCGCCTACTGCCTTGAGCCAGCGGGTGATGGTGGCCTCGGTCACCGCCTCGCCGAGTGCAGGTAGCTCGACGCTGGTAGTGCTTGTGGTGGTGGTCATTTCACGTTCCGTTCGGTCAGGTCGAGCGCTGCGCTGACAATGCTGTCGGTGTCGATGCCGTGATACCGGTAGACGTCATCGAGCGAGCCGACCTGTCCGAAGCGACTCACCCCGAGAGCGGCTCCCGTCACATTGTTGATACCGGTGAGGAACGCCAACGTATGCGGGTGCCCGTCGAGCACTGTCACCATGGGGGCGGCTCGATCGGCCGGGAAAACCTGATCGAGAATCCACGATGGGCTCTCGGAAAGTCCTCGGCGAGATTGCAATCCGTCGAACAGCAGTCCGGGGCTGGTCACGCATATGACGTCGGCGGCGATGCCTTGCTCGGCCAGTCTATCGGCGGCATGCAGGGCTTCGGTGATCATCGCTCCCATGCCGACCACAGTGACTTGGGGTGTGCCACCTGCGCGGCGCAGCAGGTATGCACCGGCGACAACGTGTTTTCTCCGGCGTTCCCGGGCGGCGGGATCGTTGGGAACCGACGCCAAAGTTTGATCCACAGGCCGTGTGGACAGCCGCACATACGACGAGGAGCCGTCCGGCCGCCCCAACCGGCCGATGCATGAGAGCAACGTCCATTCGACATCGATGGCGAATGCCGGCTCGTAGCTGATGCAGCCGGGTTGCTCGAGTCCGATCGATGGTGTCTTGATGGATTGATGCGCACCGCCCTCGGCTGCGAGTGACACCCCAGATGGCGTCCCGACCAGAATCGACTGCCCGCCCGCATAAATGCCGTAGGACCACGGCTCGAGAGCCCGCTCCACAAACGGGTCGTAGACCACACCGATCGGAAAGAGGGGCTGGCCCCATCGGCTCCACGTCGCGCCGAGCTCACCGATCAGGCCGACGAGATTGGTCTCCGCGATGCCGAGTTCCATGTGCTGTCCCGTCGGTTTCTCCCGCCAGTGCATGATCGTCTCCGGGTCGTCGTCGAACCAGTTCCGACGTTCATTCGGTGACCACACGCCGACCTTGTTGAGCCAACCCGCCAGGTTCGTCGTCGAACTGACGTCGGGGCTCACAGTGACCACGCGCTTGGCTGCGTCAGGAGCTTGACGGCTCAGGTCGAGCAGAACCCGGCCAAGCGCGGCCTGGGTCGACGACGTGCCTGACGGCGTCCGACCCGTATCGACGGGAACGGCCGGGGGAGTCGACAGCGCCACCGGCTCACGCCGCAGCCTTTCGGCAGCCTTGGTGCAGAGCTCTGCGGGTGCGCTACCGGTGTCGAAACGTGACCAAGGATTGTTCGGGTCCATTCCGAGTTCGGTGGCGAACTGCTCGTACTGCTCGATCGTGAGCAGTGACGAGTGGTTCTGGGGGTGGCCCTGGGTGGGCAGTCGGTGGCCTTTGATGGTGTAGGCGATGATCACCGTCGGCCGGGTGTCATCGATTTGGGCGTAGGCGGCTCGCAGTGCGCCCAGATCGTGACCGCCCAGATTGCGGATCGCGGCCAGCAACGCGTCGTCCTCGAGGTTGCTGATCAGTGTGGAGATCTCGTCGGCACCTATTCCGTTGCCGGGCAGCCTGTCCCGTAGTTCTTCGGCTGAGCAGCGCAGCAGACGTTGGTATTCGGGGTTGGGCATCTCCAGGATGCGGGTGCGCAGTGCCGGCCCACCGCTCTGTGCGAACAGCGACTCGAGCTGGGCGCCGAACTTCACATTGATCACTTGCCACCCGGCGGCCGAGAACATCGACTCCAGCCTTCCGGCCGCGATGTTGGGCACGACGCGGTCGAGTGACTGGCGGTTGAGGTCGACAATCCAGACGATCTCCCCGAGTTCGGTAACGGAGTTGTCCAAGATGGCTTCCCACACCGCCCCTTCGTCAAGTTCGGCGTCACCTACCAACGAGTACTGACGACCTTTGCCCGCCGCGCCGATTTGTGTGTCGACGTAACGGCGCGCGATCGTGCCCCAGATCGGGGCAGTCGCGCCAATTCCCACCGAACCGGTCGAATAGTCAACGGGATCAGGGTCTTTCGATCGACTTGGATAAGACTGCAGACCGCCGAATTCCCGCAACGTGGTCAGGTACTTCTGATCGAGTTCGCCCAGCAGATAGTTGATGCTGTGCAGTACGGGGGAAGCATGCGGCTTCACCGAAACCCGATCGCCCGGTTGGAGCTGTTCGAACCACAGCGATGTCATGATCGATGTCATAGAGGCACACGAGGCCTGATGGCCGCCCACCTTCAGGCCCGTCGGGTTGGGCCGAACACGGTTGGCGTGGTGGATGATCGATGTCGACAGCCACAGCACGCGGTCCTCGATTTCGCGGAGGGCGGCGTCTGCTGACGTGTCGGCGACATGAGTCCATGCATCGACTGATTGCGAGCGGTCCATCGGTGGCTTCCTTGCTTGCGAGTTCTGAGATTGTTCGACCGGCCTTCGCCGTGCTCAGGTCGTGAACACGGCGAAGACCCGTCGTGGTACGCGGGCTCGGGTGAGAGCACAGGCGCTGCGGGGCGGGCTGACATGGCCGTCGGAGCTCTAAGGGGTGCAGAACTCACTATTAAGTCGAGCATCGAACTACACTTTGGACAAGTTCGAGCCGCTAGATTGGGCATTTTGCTCAGATGGCGGTCGGTCCATCGGTTGGAGGTTGTCATTTTGTCCACGGAAACCAGGGTCGACGCCCTTGACGCTCGGATCCTCAAGGCGCTCAACACGGATCCCCGGGCCACGGTGATCGCGTTGGCCGACAAGACACAGTTGTCGCGAAATACCGTCCAGGCACGCATCAACAAACTGGAACAGCTCGGCGTGCTGCGCTCGTTCGAGCGGCGTATCGACCCAGCCACCCTGGGCTACCCGTTGACCGCGTTCATCCTGACCCGCGTCACGCAGCGCAAGCTAGCGGACATAGCCCAGGCGCTGGAACAGGTTCCCGAGGTGATCGAAGTACAAGGGCTTGCAGGCGCAACCGATCTGCTGATCCACGTGGTGGCCCGCGAGGCCGATGACCTCTACCGAGTAGCAGGCCAGATACTCGACATCGACGGCGTCGAGCAGACGAACACATCGCTGGTCATGCGCAAGCTCGTCGACTTCCGGCTGACGCCGCTTCTGGAGAAGCTCGCTGAGACAGAAAAATAGGTACGTCTGGCCGACGTTTGAGTGTTCGGTTTCTGCCAGGTGGCGGTCAATTTCTGCCAGTGGAATTAACCGTGTTGGGTGGGCTGTTGTGGGTGTCAGACCGGGTAGGAATCCCCCGAACCGGTGGAGGAGACATCCGAACCGCGACATCTGCCACGGCTCGAATCTGAGACAGAAGGGCTTTGCCATGAAGAAGTTTGGATTTGCCGGCGCCATCGTTACCGGTTTCGCTGCCGCTCTGGTTGGTTTGGCTGCGCCGGCCCAGGCCGATGTGACCCATCATCAGTGGGTGCATGACATTCAGCATCAGGCCACGGTCGGTGACATCACGCCGACGTTCGGCAACGGCCGCTGACACGCGACGACACAGAGGCGGGGCACCCTTGATCGGGTGCCCCGCCTTTGTTGATCAGGAGAGGGCCATGCCACGCAAAGAACGAAACCCTTGCAACGCAACCGGTTCAGCGAGTGCGCGACGAACCCTCGTTGCCGTCGCCAACCGAGGTAGTGCAGTATCACGGGGTGCGGTCTGCGATGAAATGTGTGGTGATTGGTGCCGGAGCGTGGGGTCTGCCCACTGCCGCCGAGCTGGTGAGGCGGGGCCATCGGGTCACGCTCGTCGACCGGTATGGGCCACTCAACGCGGAGTCGTCGTCGTCTGGCCCGACGCGGCTGTGGCGGATCGCCGACCCCGATCCGGTGCGGGTGCGCATGGCATTGCGGGGCATCGAGTCGATGGAGCGTCTGGCCGAGCGATCGCAGTCAACGGTGTTCCTGAAGCGCGGATTGCTTTGGCGTGATGACGAATCCCTGCCGGGCCTGGTCGCCATGATGCAGCGGTTCGACGTCGACCACACGGTCGTCGACGACGGTGACGTCGCGACGTTCTTTCCCGGTCTGCGGCCGGATGGGCGAGCCGCGGTCTGGCAGCCTGCGGCCGGGGTGGTTCTCGCCGAAGAATCGCTGCGGGCTCAGGAGCGGTTGTTTCTGGCAGGCGGGGGTATGGAGTCGTTCGGTCGCACGGTGACGAGCATCGATGCGGGTGGTCGCGGTGTCCGGGTGCAGTTCGACGATCACACCGCAGAGAACGCCGACGTGGTGGTGGTCGCGGCCGGCCCGGGAACGCCCCGATTGCTCGAGACGATCGGTGTGGATCTACCCCTGCATCCCTATCTCGAACAAACCGTGCACTTCGGTGATCCGGAAAACCCCACTGCGACAGACGATCACCCGTGCCTGTTCGACGGTCCGCGCGGTGACATACCGGGCATCTACGCCATGCCGTCTCCCGGTATCGGCTACAAGATCGGCCTCGACCTGCCGTTGCGGCCCTACGATGACGCAGACCTCGATCGCACACCGGATGTCATGCGCACGGCACTGCTGAGAGACCGCGTCGAGCGGGACTTGGCGTCGGTGAAGCCCACAGTGCTTGGCGCACATGTCTGTTCGTGGACCGATTCGCCCGACGGCAAGTTCGTCATCGACGCGTTGCCAGACGGCGTCGTACTCGCCTGTGGCGATTCCGGGGAGGGGTTCAAGTACTCGGCCCTCATGGGCGAGGTGCTGGCCGATCTGGCCGAGGGCCGAACCGCTGATCCCGACGTCGCGGCGATGTCGATGGCTCGCTTCGAAGCCGGGTTGCCGGTGCATACCGGCCCGCACGCCCTCGGTAGGCACTGACGCGGTAGGTGTTCGACGCGCGCGCGTTCGCGCGTTGACGTACATTTCTCGCACCACACGTCAGCCAGTCACCCGCTGACCTTTCGCCGGTTCGGCGCATTATTCACCTGGGCGTTCCGTGCTGCCCGTGAGACCCCCGTCACAACCCGCGCAAGCGTAGGGGTTGCGTCACAGCATGCAATCCCCTACGTTCAACGAACAACTTGTTTAGTGAGACAGAAACTCCGATCTACTCACACGAACGGACGTTCCATATCCATGCAATCTGAGCACGCGGATGCGGCCACGAAGCCCGCGGCGGCAGAGTCCGACCTGGGTGCCCGCATTCGGGAGTTCCGCCTGGCGCGCAAGCTGACCCTGCGTGACCTCGCCACGCGTGCGGCGACATCTCCCGGTTTCCTCAGCCAATTGGAACGCGGGCAGGTCAATGCCAGCGTGGGCACGTTGCGCCGGTTGTGTGAGGAACTCGGCGTCACGCTGCCCGACCTGTTCACCGACCATCACGCGAACGGCGCGCGCATTCTGCGCAAGCGGGACCGGCCCGAGATCCACGTCTCGGATACAAGCGCGAAATACCTTCTCTCCCAGAAGCCATTGCGCAATCTCGAGGTGTACGTCGCCGAGTTCGCGCCCGGAGGCACCGCCGGAGAGGCCTACGTTCACGACGACTCGCAGGAGATCTTGCTGGTCATCGCCGGCAGCATCGTGCTCGAGCTCGACGGCGTGATGCATCACCTGGAGGCCGGCGACAGCGCCGAATACCGGACATCTGTGCCGCACACCGTTCACAACCAAAGCAGGGAGCCTGCCGAACTGCTCTGGATCGTCAGCCCGCCCACAATATAAGGAGTTATCCGTGGCCGCTTTCTCACCACGCCGACACCTGCCACTGGCCGCCGCGTCGTTGTTCGTCACGACGGTCATCGCCGCCGGATGTACCCCGGCCGGGCCGGGCAGCGCCGCAGACGTTGATCTGGGCAGCGGTCCGCCGCAGGCTGGAACCGTGAAAGCCGATGCGCTGAAAGGCGTTACGCTCACCTTCGTCTCGTACGGCGGCATCTACCAAGACGGCCAGATGAAAGCCGCGGTCGATCCCTTCGCGCAGGAGTCCGGCGCCCGCATCCTTCAAGACGGGCCGACGGACAACTCGAAGATCAAGAGCCAGGTGGAGTCCGGAAACGTCACCTGGGACGTCATCGACTCGACCAACGTGTTCACCGCGCGCAACTGCGGCGACCTGTTCGTACCGATCGACACGAGCATCGTTGATGTCAGCAAGATTCCGGCTGGCGCCAAGACCGACGACTGTTCGGTGCCCGCCATGCAGTACGGGCTGATCGTCATCTACAACACCGAAAAGTACGGTGCCAACCCGCCGAAGAGCTGGGCCGATTTCTACGACACGGCCAAGTTCCCCGGAAAGCGCGCCGTGCAAGGGATTTCCGGCGAAGTAGACCCGGGCGTGTTCGAAGGCGCCTTGCTGGCCGACGGTGTCGCACCCGATCAGATGTATCCGCTCGACGTGGATCGCGCACTGCGCAAGATGTCGAGTATTCGCGACGACAGCGTGTTCTGGACCACTGGAGCTCAAGCCCAGCAGCTCGTCGAGTCGGGGCAGGTCGACATGGCCGTGCTGTGGAGTGGCCGCGCGTACGCGGCCGTGAAGAACGGCGCACCGTTCGCTCCGATGTGGAACCAGTGGATGCCCGAGGCAGACACCATCGCGGTGCCGAAGAATGCCAAGAACCCGAAGGCGTCCATGGCGCTCATCAACTTCTATCTCGGTGCCCAGCAGCAGGCGAAGCTCGCCGAGCTCACCTCGTACAGCCCGGTCAACGTCGACTCCAAGCCGCAACTCGACGATCTGGCCAAGTCGTATCTGACCACGACACCCGAACGGGAGAAGGACAAGTTCCCGATCGACCTGCCCTACTGGGCTGAGAACCACGACAAGCTCGTCACCGCATACACGGACTGGCTTGCCGGCTAACAGGATTCGACGCTATGACCGTAATCGATGCCTTGTCGGGACCGAGCACGTCCCGCCAAGCACCCGATGAACTGCCGGTCGGTGCCAAACGACGACGCGGCGGCACCCTCGGATTGCTTCTCCCCGCAGTGGTTCTCGTCCTCGGCTTGTTCGTCGTGCCACTCGGCATCATGCTGTGGCGAGCCCTCAGCGAACCCGAACTGGGTTTGGGCAATTTCGCGTGGTACCTGACCGATCCCGTGCAACGTGACGTGCTGGCCAGGACGTTCACCACGGGGCTGATCGTCACCATCGTCTGCCTGGTGATCGGGTATCCCTACGCGTACGCGATGGTCGCGTTCGGGCCCAAGGTGCGTGCGTTACTGACGATGCTCGTGCTGGTGCCGTTCTGGACGAGCCTCATGGTCCGAACGTTCTCGTGGGTGATCCTGTTGGCGGACAACGGCCCGGTGCACTCGGTGCTGACCGCGATCGGCCTGGGCGACGTGCATCTCATTCGCACCAACCTCGGTGTGGTGATCGGCATGAGCCAGATCTTGTTGCCGTTCATGGTGTTACCGCTCTACGCGGTGATGGCCGGTATCGATCGCCGGCTCGTCCTGGCTTCGTCGAGCCTGGGCGCGCGGCCCATCGTCTCGTTCCTGCGGGTGTGGGTACCGCTGACGCTTCCGGGCGTCGGCGCGGGTTGTCTGATGGTGTTCATCAGCAGTCTCGGCTTCTACGTGACCCCGGCGTTGTTGGGCTCGCCCGACAACGCGCTCATCAGTCAGCAGATCTACGCGCAGGTCAGCAGCTTGTTGCAGTGGGGTAAGGGCGGAGCGATGGGTGTGGTGCTGCTGGTCCTGACGTTCCTGGTGCTCGCGGTGCTCGCGTTGGCGCTGCGTCGGGCGAACCGGCAGGGGCTGCGAGCATGAACAGTCGACTGAACACCGTGTGGCGGACCCTTCTGTTGCTGTTCTGCGGCATTGTCGCGCTCTGGCTCGTCGCGCCGTCGCTCGTCGTGATCCCGCTGAGCTTCACCGATCGTCCGACGTTCACGTTCCCGCCCGAGGGCTGGTCGACGCAGTGGTACGCCAACTTCTTCTCCGATCCCTCCTGGATGGCGGCCCTGCAGGCGAGTATTCAGGTCGGCGTGCTGGTCGCCATCGTGGCGACGGTGTGCGGTACCGCAGCGGCCCTCGCGCTGAGTCGGACCCGCTTCTTCGGCCAGCAAGGCCTCAGGGCGCTCCTGCTGGCGCCGATGTTGGTGCCGGTCATCGTGATCGCGATCGGGCTCTACGCGTTGTTCCTGCGGCTGAACCTGCTCGGTACGACCTTCGGATTCGTTGTGGCGCACAGCGTTCTGGCCCTGCCGTTCGTCATCATCCCGGTGATGGCCAGCCTGCAAGGATTCGACCGGCGCCTGGAAGACGCCGCCGCGATCTGCGGGGCCGGGCGATGGACCGCGTTCCGTACCGTGACCTTGCCGCTCGTGGCGCCGGGCGTGTTGTCCGGGGCGGTGTTCGCTTTCGCCACCAGCTTCGACGAGGTCGTGCTGTCGCTGTTCATCCAAAGCCCATACCTGCAGACGTTGCCCGTGCGGATGTACTCGTCGGTGACTCGCGACACCGACCCGACCATCGCGGCCGCGGCAACGCTCATCCTTGCCCTCACGACCGTCGTCACGGTCCTTGCGAGCATCTATGCGACGAGGAGACGAAATGTCGGATGACCGCTCACCCCAGGGCGCTTCGATCACCATGCGTAATCTGACGAAGCGTTACGGGGACTTCACCGCGGTGGACTCCATCGATCTGGAGGCCCGCCCGGGAGAGTTCTTGACCCTGCTGGGGCCCAGTGGCTCCGGTAAGACGACGACGCTGAACATGATCGCGGGATTCGCCGACGTCACGTCGGGGGAGCTGCTCATCGACGGCCGTGCGGTCACGAATCTCCCGCCGTACAAACGGAATATCGGCATGGTGTTCCAGCACTATGCGCTGTTTCCGCACATGACAGTGGCGCAGAACGTCGAGTATCCCCTGCGGCAGCGCAAGATCGCCGCGGCCGAGCGGCGCACGCTGGTCGCACAAGCGCTGGAGATGGTCGGCCTCGGCCACCTCGGCAAGCGCAGGCCCAAGGAGCTGTCGGGTGGTCAACAGCAGCGCGTCGCGCTCGCCAGAGCGATGGTCTACAGCCCCCGTGTGCTGCTGATGGACGAACCGCTCGGCGCCCTCGACAAGAAGCTGCGTGACTCGTTGCAGCTGGAAATCAAGCGCATCCACTCAGATCTCGGCACGACGTTCGTCTACGTCACCCACGACCAGGACGAGGCGTTGATCCTCTCGGACCGCATCGCGGTGTTCAACAACGCGCGTATCGAACAGATCGGTTCTCCCACTGAGCTCTACGAGTACCCGAACACCCTGTTCGTGGCGCAGTTCCTCGGCGAGTCGTCACTGTTCCACGGGGTGTCCGATGGCGGCCGCGAGGCCGACTCCAACGGCCATCACCTCTCCGCGGTCCGTGGCCTCGAGCACGCCCGCGGTGCCGGTGTCGCCGTGGTGGTGCGGCCCGAACGGATCCGCATCGAGCCCGACGGCCCACGGCCTAGCTCGGTCAACGCGGTACCGGGCACCGTCGTGCAGCACATCTACCTCGGAAACTCCCGCAAGGTCGAGGTCCGTCTCGATGACGACACGATCGTGCTGGTGCGCGAAAGTGCCGGTGCCATCAGCTCCGCGAGTGCCGGTGACCGCATCTGGCTCACCTTCCACCCCGACGACGCCGCGATTCTCGCGTCCGGTGACCCGCAGCCGGCGGCGCCGAAGCAGGCCGCGACCGCGTCCCTCTGACGACCACGCATGACGAACAGGAGCACACCCATGCCCACCGGCGGCAGCACAGTCGGCGATCCGACGAAGTTCATCAACGGCGACGTGTCGTTCTGGTACCGCTCGATCGGCCTGCCGAAGCGGCGACCGGCGCTTCCGGGAGACCAGGAGGCCGACGTCTGCATCGTCGGCGCCGGTCTGACGGGTCTGTGGACTGCCTACTACCTCAAGCGAGAGCAGCCGGATCTCCGGATCATCCTGCTGGAGCGCGAATTCGCCGGCTTCGGCGCGTCCGGGCGCAACGGCGGATGGCTGTCGGCGGAGCTGGCCGGTAGTCGCGACGCCTACGCCTCGACCCATGGCCGCGAGGGCGTCGTCGACCTCATGCGGGCGATGCGGGGCGCGGTCGACGAGGTCATCTCGGTCGCCAAGGCCGAGGGTATCGACGCTGACATCGCCAAGGACGGGCTTCTGCACGTCGCCCGGACACGCGCGCAGCTGGGCCGCCTCTACGAGTCGGTGCGCTACGAACAGCAATGGGGCGCAGGGCCGGAGGATTTCGTCGCGTTGAGCCGCGACGAGATGGACGACCGGATCCGCGTCGCAGGCGCGTTGGGCGGAATGTTCAGTCCGCACTGCGCACGCGTGCAACCCGCGAAACTCGTGCTCGGTCTGGCCCGGGCCGTGGAAGCGGCCGGCGTCACGATCTATGAGGGCACCACGGTCACCGGGATCGAGCAGGGCCGCGCAATCACTGACCGTGGTGTCGTGCGCGCGCCGATCGTCCTGCGGTGCTTGGAAGGTTTCACGGCCACCCTCGAAGGACAGCGCCGTGATTGGCTTCCGATGAACTCGTCGATGATCGTCACCGCACCGCTGACGCCGGAAGCGGCTGACCAGATCGGTTGGCGCGGCGCCGAACTGCTCGGCGACTACGCACACGGCTACATGTACGCCCAGCGCACCGCTGACAATCGAATCGCGCTGGGCGGTCGCGGGATTCCGTACCGCTTCGGCTCGAAGACCGACACGAATGGGGCCACGCAACAGTGGACCATCAATGCGCTGACCGAGCTCATGCACGACATGTTCCCGGCGACGGCGTCGATTCCGATCGTGCACGCCTGGTGTGGTGTTCTCGGCGTGCCGCGAGACTGGACGGCCACCGTCGACCTCGACCCGGTGACGGGTCTGGGAACGGCAGGCGGCTATGTCGGTAGCGGCTTGACCACCACCAACCTTGCCGGGCGCACACTCGCCGACCTGGTCCTCAAACGCGACACACCCGTGACCCGGCTGCCGTGGGTCGGGCGCCGAGTGCGCCGGTGGGAGCCGGAGCCACTCAGATGGCTTGGCGTGCAGAGCATGTATGTGCTCTACCGGATGGCCGACCGTCGAGAAACTGAACGTGACCTGCCCAAGACCAGCCGGATCGCCCGGATCGCCAACATGATCACCGGTCGCTGACCACGGCGAGAATACGAAGGAGGGAACTGTGTCAGTCGATTTCAACGTCAGCCTGCGTCATGCCCCCGCGGAAGGGACCGATCTTCCCGCAGCGCAACCCAAGCCGACGAGCAAGAGCAACCAGATGGAGTCGTCGCTGGACCTGTGGGGCGACGGTGAGACCTCGGTCGGGATCTGGGAGTGCGGACCGGGCGAATTCACGGCCGACCGCAGCAAGGCGACCGAGGTGTGCCACATCGTGTCCGGGCACGGCACCGTCACCGGCGAAGATGGCTCATCCGCTGACATTGGCCCGGGGTCACTGCTCGTCCTACCCCGCGGATGGCGCGGTACGTGGGTTGTCCACGAGACGATCCGGAAGTCGTTCGTCTTGATCGACGCGTAGCAAGCGCGTTTTCTGCGAGGTCGGGCGTCAGGGTCGGGTCAGGTCCTCAAGCGTGAAGTCCAGTGCGAGAGGCTCTTCCGTTCGTACTCGGTCCTCGTCGAGGGATCCAACTCGGTGATAGGCGTCGCCCCGCAGAACGTGGGCGAGGAACCGCTCGTCCGGGTCGGTGTCGAGATCGACGATCCAGTAGTGCTCGATGCCGGCCTTCGCGTACTCGTAGGCCTTCATCACCCGGTCGGTTCGACGCGAACCGGGTGAAACGATCTCGACTACCAGAACGACGTCTGACGCGTCGATGCGGACCGGATTGCGATCTACCACACTGCGTTTGACCACAACCAAGTCGGGGTCGCGCACGGTTGGCGGGAAGCGCGCCTCGACCGTGACCTCGACTTCGAGCAGCACCGCCAGCGAAGCAGGCAGCGCCGCCCGGATCACTTGCGCAAGATTGAACGACACCACTTGATGAAGCGGACGCGGCCGCGGTGTCATGACGATGCCCCCCTCGACGAGCTCCCAGCGACGCGCCTCGTCCAGCTCAAGCGCATCCCACTCTTCGAGCGTCACCAGGTCACGCGGAAACTCGGCCAATCCTGCCACCGTGCACCTCCACATCCCTTCAGAGCAGGTTACGCCTGCTCACGGCTTCGCTCGAAACGAAGCATCCCAGCTGGCACCGACAAGAAACACCTACCTCCCGCTGGCACCCTGCCACACCGCGTCGAATGGCGTATTGCCGCTCACCCGGTCGACGATCCCGGCGGTGGTGAACTCTTTGGCCCGAGAGACGGCGTCGCCGACGTCGGTGCCCTTGGCGAGTTCGGCGGTGATGGCAGCCGCGAGTGTGCATCCCGCACCGGCGACGCGTGCGTGGCCGACCTTGGGCGCACGCAGGATTTCGGCGTCGCTGCCGTCGAAGAAGACATCGACGGCGTCGTCGCCGGGGAACTCGACTCCGCCTTTCACGACGACGTAACGCGGACCGAGGTCGGCGATGCGTCGAGCGGCTTCGACGAGATCATCGACCGTCGAGATCTCGTCCATACCGGCCAGCGTGCGAGCCTCGAACAGATTCGGCGTGGTGACAGTTGCGAGCGGCAGGATCTGCCGACGGAGCGCGGTGTCGGTGTCGAGGGCGGCGCCCGGTTCCTGGCCTTTGCAGATCAGGACGGGATCGACGACGACGTGCTGCCAGGACTGACCCGCGAGGGCCTGTGCGACGACGTCGATGGTGGCCGGCGTGCCCAACATGCCGATCTTGACGACATCGAGGTCGTAGGCGGATGTCGCCGCTTCGATCTGGTCGGCGATGACCTGCGGGTCGACGGGTACGAACCGGTGGCCCCAGTTCGCCTTGGGATCGAACGACACGATGCACGTCACGGTGCCCACGCCGTACGTACCGAGCTGCTGGAACGTCCGCAGGTCAGCTTGGAGTCCGGCACCGCCGGTAGCCTCGGATCCGGCGATGACATATGCCTGGTCAACCACGTCATCGAGCCTACGACACCGTTCAGCTGAGCCGTGTCGGCACAGCTAAGTGCCCGACAAAAAACGCAGCAACAGCGCATTGAGAAGGGCGGGCCGGTCGAGCGGGATGATGTGGCCGCAGTCGGCGATCACGTGCTCGGTGAGATCGTCGGCAAGGGGCCGCAGTTGACGTGCGAGCGCGTCGCCCACGGGATGTGAACCGATCGCAAGGGTCGGCACGGTCAGACGACTCTTCGCTGTCGCTGCGGCGATCTGGCGCGCGGTCGCCGGCATCGCGCGGTAGTGGGCGAAGGCGCTGCGGAGCGCGCCACGGCCCGTGTATGCATTCACGAAATGGCGATGGATGTCCGGCGGGACTCCACGCCCGAGGGTTCCGGCGGACAGAAACCAGCCGATGTAGGACGCTTCGTTGCCGGTCAGGACGGTCTCGGCAAGGTCCCGTGCCTGGTGGAAACCGAACCACCAGGGTGGTCCGCCGGCCAGGAAGTCCTCGGCGCCGGGCAATGTCCCCAGCACGGATTCCATCACGACGAGCCGCCTGACTCGGCTTGGGCGGCGCATCGCCAGGAGAAATGCCGGCGACGTGCCCAGATCAATTCCGACGACGTCGGCCTGCGGTTCGCCGAGCACGTCGAGCAGTCCCTCGGCGTCGGTTGCCAAGCTGGCGGCGTCGTAGCCGTCGACCGGGCGGGTACTCGCGCCCAACCCCCGAAGGTCGGGGGCGATGACGCGATGATGGCGGGCCAGCGCCGGAATGACGTCCGTCCAGAGCCGCCAGGTGTGGGGAAACCCGTGCAGCAATAGGATTGCCGGCCCTTCGTCGACGATCGCCGTGTTGGCGACGATGCCGTTCGTTTCGATCTGCTGCAAAGACCACTCAGTGATTGCCGGCACCAGCCCTCCATGTGGTTACCATTGGTTACCAGGTAACCGTAAGAAACGAGCGGGCTGCCGAGAAGACGGCACTTTGACGACAGGTGGTGAGCTTCAGGTGACCTCCCCAGCGACCCGGCAGGCGAAGCAGGCTCGCGGGGACCTGTTCGATCCCGACTGCCCGACGCGCCGCCTGCTCGATCGCATCGGCACCAAGTGGACGTCAATGGTGATCAAGGTCCTTGCCGATGCCGGTGACGGTGAAGTGAGATTCGCGGACTTACGGCGCCGAACTCCAGGGGTCTCGCAAAAGATGCTGTCGGTAACCCTGCAGAGCCTGACCCGCGACGGTTTGATCGCACGTCGCGTCGAACCGACCGTTCCGCCCAAAGTGCATTACCGCCTTACCGATTTGGGGCGCTCCCTCAACGTTCCACTGACCGCGCTGCGGGACTGGGCCGAAGCCCACATGGTCGAGATCGATCGAGCCAATGCCGTGCAATCAGCCGAGAGCACTCGAGGTGCGAACCGATCGACCTGATCTGGAACCGAAAGATCGACCCCGGCAAGGTGTTCGACATGACCCTGCCCCTACCGGAGGCGGCAGACGGCTACCGGGCGATGGACGAACGGCGGGCCGTGAAGGTGCTACTCACCACCTAGAGCGTCGGTCGGTATGGGCCGCGGCGGACCGAGCACCTCGTAAACACGTCGGCGTTCGTCTCCGCCGGGACCTTTGACCGAGTAGACGAGCCGGGCGAATCCAGCCCCGGTGTCCCACATCGTCGGGTGACGGACGTGCACCGCGTCGGCGTCGGACAGCGCCGGGTTGCTGACCACGATGTACCGAATTCCGAAATCCCACGGGCGATTCAACGCCGCGGTGAAGTCGTAGTCACTGGTGACGACGAATTGCTTGGGGTTGTCGGACGCGAGCCAGATGCCCCAGCCGAAGAACGTGTCCATCAGTACCGATCCGTCAGGCAGGTGCTTGCGGTCGAGAAACTCCGCGAGCAGGCGATCGTCGACGAGTTCTCTGCGATACCACTGTTGTTCGGCCGGGTACTTCTCCGGGTCGAGGAGCGACTTGAGCCCGAACTGCAACGGCTGATTGCCGATGTTCTCGTTCAGCATGGAAACCGTGGTCACGGGTATCGCGACGACGATCGACAGTGACAGCAATGCCGCACCGAACCGCAACCCGACGTCGCGCGCTGCACCCCATCCGGTGACTGCGATGACGATCACCATCGGGATCGCCGGGAGGTAGTACCGGAACAACCCGAAGGTGGTGCCCGAATAGTGGCCCCAGACAGCGAAAGTCAACACGGAACCGAACACCACCACCGGGACGAGGGCGTCGACCTTCCTGGCCAACACGGCCACGAGCGCGGCCAGGCCAACCGCGATGCCGACCAGTGGCTGCATCGCCAGGACCCGCGCGGCGACGAGCCACCCGTCTGCGGTACCGGAATGCGCGGTGCCACCGCGCGCCAGCGCCGCCGCTACCTGGCCCTCGTTGCCGTAGCGGGATGACAGTTGGGCGAACAGTTCGCCGCTGACGATCCACCCGGTGACGGCCCAGGTGACGAATGCCACGGCGATGGGAAACATGACGATGAGCACGCTGAGGATCGTCGTCTGGATGCGATCGGCTCGGTCGGCCCGTGTGAAGGCCACCACGGCGACCAGCACGGCGACACCGACTGCGGCCGGGATCATCTCGTAGCGGGCGAGATAGCCGACTCCCAATGCGATGCCGGCCCAGGCCAAATCGCTCACCCGTCGCGTATCGAGCCATCGCAGTAAGTATCTCGTGCACCACACGAGGCAGAAAATTTCTGCCGCCTCGCTCATCCCGGATCCGCCGTAGATGACGATGACCGGGTTGAGGGCGAATCCGCCGATGGCGGCCCAACGCCACCGGCTGGGCAGACCACGGTCGAGGGCGATTCGCCGCACCATCAGCGCCGCGCCGGCCATGAAGAGCGCGCTCTGAATCACGCCCGCCAGACCATGCGTCTTCAGTTCGGGCCACCAGGGGTGCAACGCCACCAGCGGGATCTCCACCAGACTGGGCAGGGGATTCCAGACAAACCCGATCGCCGACAGGTGGGGATCTCGGCTCATCACGGTGTAGCCCGCGTTCGCGACGCGACTCGGTGCGTCCGGGTCGAACAGGTTGTACCGCACGAGCAGGATCCGGCGACGGCGAAGTAGATCCCCGACAGTGCTGTGAAGATCGCCGCCGCCCGCCAACGCGGTGGCGACGACGTCTGCTCGGTCACGCCCGGGCGCGTCGGCGCCGAACGACCAGGACGGCGGTTGCCACGGCGACGATGAGGACCGCCGCGCCGGCACTCAGCGTTGCCCACCATTTCCAGGCGTCGTCGACATGCGGTTCGTACGGCATCGGACCGCCGGAACGCACAACGAGGTTCACGGTGTCGCCGTCGGCGCCGGTCGCCACGACATCGCCGGTCAATGACGCCCACCGGCGATCGAGTCCGCGGATGTAGTCGAAGCTGCGGTCCACCAGCGACCAATCGCCCATGGCGCTGATCGCCAGCACGCTGCGATCCTGAGCGGTGAACGCCTGGACGATGCCGAGCGGCCCTGCCAAATCGATATCGGTGGCAGGCTTTCCGTTGACCCCGACGGTCGTGCCTGCGCCGGGCAGGAGCGGTGGCGACATGCCCGCGTCACGCAATTGCTCGCCGTTGGCCACCGTGATCAGCGGCGTGCGCGAGGCGGCCGCGTCATCGAAGGTCACGAGACGCGGCAATAGCGCCACCGCAGACTGCTGTCCCATCAAGTTGATCGCCTGGGCCGCGTAGCGGATCTGGTCCGGACTGTCCACAGCCACGTCGACGTCGGGCGTGAACGCCATTGGCAGCACTGGGAATCCGCCCCGATTGTGTGTTCCCGGCGTGACGGTGAGCGTCGAGCGAGGGTCGAGCGCGAAGGTCATGCGGTCGGACAGCGGGGCGCATTCGTGGCGGGGAACATAACGCAGTTCCAGTCCGAGACCGATGTTCGAGGCCACGGCTTCGGCCGGGATGTCGGCGGTCAGATCGACCGTGCCGGAGCCGTCGAGTGACCGTGAGGCAAGAATCGTGGAGCCGGCCCGGATAAGCAGCGAGCCTTCACCTTCGGTGACCGGGGTGTAGTTGGCGAGTAGATGCAGCCGCGCGTGTTGGATTTGGCCCGTGCCGAACTCGCCGATGTCGAACCCGGTGTACAGGGTTGTGGTGCCCAAGACAGAAGCCTCACCGGCCACCCCGAGTTGAGCAAACGTCAGGGTGTTCGATGACTGCGGGCGGTCAGAGGTCGCCGAAACCACTGAGGCGGAATCGGATTGAGCCAGTTTCGCGCGGCGATCGGCGAACAGGTCGACCTGTCGCACCAGATCCTCGCCGTTGCCCGAGATCACCAATGCCGCCGCGGGGGTGCCGCCATTTTCCACTGACAGCCCGGGCTTGCCGCCGTCGCGAATCTCGATGACCCGGCTGGAACCGGCGCCCGGGTGGGCCGGGGTGCCCGACGTATCGACGTCCACCCGTACCGGTATCGGGCGGTACAGATCGGTGAGGCGTGCCACCAGATTGAGCGCCGCCTGTTGTTGAGACGGTGAGGGGTCCGCTCCGACCCGGACGTTGACGCGGTCCAGGTAGCCCGGCAGAAAGTCGGACACCGTTCTCGGGTTGGGTGACGCGCCCGAGTAGCTCGTGGACAGTTGGCTCAGCGTGATCGATGGCATCTGTGCGCAGCTGTTGGCAGGAGCGTCCGCGTTTCGCAGGACGAAGCTCAGCCGCGCCGTGTTGTCGGTGACTTCGGCCGCGGAGATGTCGACCGTGAAGGGTTCGCTCGCCAGCGCGGTGGGTGCGTTGATGGCGCCGAGGAAGGTACCCCGTGAGTCGAGCACATCGACACGCCCTTCGGCCGCGTCGACGACCGACCCGATCTGGCCACTCAGGGTTGTTGGTGTAACTCCTTGCGGGACAGGGACCTCCACGTAGTTTCGCTGGTTGTCCCCTAGGAGCACCAGTTCATCGGACAGCCCGAGCTGTCCCCAACCGACGGCCGGTGTGCTCGAAGGGTTGATCTGGTTCTGTAGCGGGTCGGCCGAAGCCGCGGGCGCAGCGAGTGTCCCGATGAGTATGGTCGGCACGGCGAGCAGTGCCAGCTTGCGCAGGCGGTTCATGGCGTCCTTGTCCTGGAGATCTATGTGGCGGGATTGTCGAGTGTGTGGTTGGTCGATGTGGTGGCCCGGGCAGGGACATGGGCAAGTCCATGCACGGTCTTCTCCCAGAAGAAGGGCCGAAATATCAACTGGTAGATGGCTTTGACGGCAGCGACGGACTGCAGCAGCCAGTACATCGGCGCCAGTAGCGCCGCCCACCAGAGATGAGGCTTGCCGAGCGCGGAGGTGACGATGAGGCCGATGAACACCGACAGTGGTGCTCCGACGAGAAACAGCGCCAAGCATGTGTAGTAGGTGGGTGGCGGGAACAACGCGTTGACGACCGCGGGCCTGCCGATCACCCAGGTCAGCATCGTGAACCAGAACAGCAGGTTGAGCGCATTGGTGAGCGGTATGGCGCCGGTCATGTTGACGAGTCTGAGCACTGCGGTGGTACCGATCTCGCGCCGTAGCCCCACCGGATGCCGCAAGTGCACGATCATGGTCTGCAGGTAGCCCTTGTACCAGCGCGACCGTTGCCTAATCCAATTCACCACATCGGAGTTCGCCTCTTCGAGCGTGATGGAGTCGAGGATGAGGGTGCGGTATCGATGCCTCGCCAACCGGACACCGAGATCGGCGTCCTCGGTGACGTTGAACTCGTCCCATCCGCCGACTTCGCGCCACACCCGGGTACGAATGTGGTTGGACGTGCCGCCGAGCGGCACCACCCCACCGGACGCCTCCACCGCAGGCAGGACGACGCCGAACCACTGGTCGTATTCGAGCGCGAACCAACGGGTCAGCAGATTCTGCTTTTCGTTGTAGTAGCCCAATCGTGCTTGCAGGCAACCGACGTCATCCGGTAATCGCCGGAACGCCGCCACCGCCTTGCGTAGCTGCAGCGGATCGGGAATGTCCTCGGCGTCGTAGATGGTCATCAGCTCGCCTTTGAGGTCAGGCAGCGCCATTCCGTAGTTGCAGGCTTTCGGTTTGGTCTTCGGCAGGCTGTGGGGGACCACCACGATGCGGATGCTCTGCAGCGCCAGGTCCTTGACCGCGGCTTGGGTTGCGGTGTCGTCTTCCTCGACCAGCAGAAGCACTTCGAGCTTGTCGCTGGGATAGTTCAGTTGTCCTACGCCGTTGACGAGGTTCTGAACGATCGCCGGCTCGTGATAGACGGGCAACAGGACGGTGTAGACCGGTAAGTCGGCATCGGGGATCGCAAGGGCCTCTTGGTCATCGACTCGTACCAGCGCCGACGAACGAAGACCGTTGAGCAGTAGGTAGTTCCGATCGATCGTGGAGACGAGGTAGAACACCGCCACCAGCGTGGTGAGCGTCGCCGGAATGTGGTGGGGCAGGGCGATGATCAGCGCGGCCACGATCGCGGCGAGCACTGCGATACGGATCAGCGATCTGCGTCCGAGCGCGCTGCGGGCCGACATATGGGCAGGCAGCGCCGGCAGTAAGCCGACTTCCGTCGTCATCGCGGTTGTGCCGCAGTGGTCAGCACGCGAGCCACCTGTGCGGCACGCTGGAGCACAGTTTCGTCGACACCACCTGCGGCGGACGGCTGTTGGCGGGTCAGCCACAACGTCGGCGACACGATGCTGTCGGACAGTGTCAGCGGCCGTGGTTCCGCAGGGCTGTCGGGAGAGTTCGAGTTCTGATTGATCACGATCGTGACCTGTTGATAGCGCGCCTGCGAACGCCATACCCAGGTCACCGCATACCACTGCCGGCTTGCGTCGCTGATGGCCGAGTCCGAATTGCTGTGGACGATCCTCGCGTCGATGGGCAACTGGAGGTGGTCAGCGGCTGTGTAGCTCGTGGGTTCTTCGGAGGGATACCAGACTGCGTCCGAGAAGTCCTGCAGCGCAGCTAGGTTGGAGGTTGCGATGACGTCGACAGCCGCACTGGGCATGCCGGGCGCCGGTGGCATGCTGTACCGCGTCAGCGTCGCATCAGGTCCCAGGAACCGGGAGGCGAACGTCATCGGTGTCGCGTCGAGCAATCCGGCGCGTTGGACCCAGTCCGCGTTGACCTCCGGCGGATCGGGGATTCGAGTCGCGGCCGGATGTCCCATAGCGAGGGCTGCGGCGAGAACCAGGAGGATGGCGATCTGCCTGGGTGAGCGCCGCGGCACCACCTCCGGGCCGCCCGATATCCCAGGGTTGGTTGCACGCAGGTGCAGCACCGTCAACGCGAAGACGACGGGTATGACCCCACCCGCCACGACGACCATGAGCAAGAGCCCGACGGGCTGCTCCAGCCAGGCTATGACGATCAATGCGGTCGCCAGGCAGCCGATTGCGCTACCCAGTCGCCACCACACCGGTACCGCATGCGCAGCCAGAAACACCGCAACGGCTCCGACGCCGGCCGCGACGCAAGCCGCCGCAGTGTCCGAGCCACCCAATGTGGCCACGGCCAGCAGATACGGCAGCGGGGACACGGTGCACACCAGGAAGATCCACAACGGCCACATCCGTAGCGCGTAGCGCACGCCCAGCAAGATCGCAGTACAGCTGGCGGCCCAGATCACCGCGCCCTGTAATTGCACATGCCACAAGCCGGCCAACGTCGGCATGCGCTGCGCTACCAGATGCACACCACACAGGCCGGCGGCGCCGACAAGGCAGGCAATGATCCAGTCGGATTCATCATCACCCACGCCGCCGGGTGCCCGCCGGTACCCGGCGATGATCACCACGGTCAGGACTGGCAGCACCAGCAGGTAAGCGGCGCGTGACTGGACGACAACGTGCTCGACGGTGGCAGCGAAAACCGTCAGGTACGCCACTCCGGTCAACAACCCGACCAGCGCAATCCGCGGCCAGAAACCGAACCGGATGAAGGGCGGCATCTTGATGTCGGGACGGGGAAGAGAACGTGGGGCGACATCGCCACGGACGTAAGTCTCTGACACGAGTCCTGCCTGACAGGTAATGGTGTCTAATTACATCGCTGTGACAACACTGGCAACGTCACTTGGAGAAGTCGACAACCTCGGTAACTGAAGTTATGGCCAGATCATACGAGGTAATTGGCGTATCCACAAATTGACGCCGGATGAAAATGTCAGCTGTAGACAATTTCTTGACCGTTGCTGTATCAACACAATCGGGATTTTGTGCGAGTAACGGAATGGCCGCTCGCCGCGCATGGCTGTGCCCGTCGCGCATTCGGGTTACTGCGACGAGTTTGCTGACTGAGGGGCGTCGCCGCGGTGAAAAGTCACGCGGGATGAAAGCGGGCAGCGCTACCGAAGCGGGTGGACATACGGGAAACGATGATGCACATCGTCTGCCCGCTCGAAGGGCGTCGGCGGATACTGCCCCAACTGATTTGGGATCGAAAGATGAATCGAGGCAAAGTCTTCGGTGTGAAGCCTGACGGGGGCGAACGAAACTACCGGCCTTGGATGAAGGGGCGGCGGTGAAAGTCGTTCTCAAGAAATCAATCTGATAGGCCTCACGGCCGTCAGCGCTTGTTGGCTATCAGGGCGCCTGGTCGGTAGGGCTGTCGGTGTTGTGCAGGTACCAGAGCCCATCGTCGTGCTGCTCGCAATACCAGTACTTCAGAAACTCGTCGTCATCCGGATTGTCCAAATGCATATCGGGGCCGTCTTTGAGGCAAGCGGCCTGGTCTGGCCAGCTCCAGGGAATGCCATTGGCCGGATCGCGAACCACCACGTCATCGGCGTGTGCGATGCCCGTGGAAGTCGCCAATGCGCCAACCACCGCCAGCGCCGCGGCGGCAACCAATCCCACCCTCACAGCCATCTCCTCATATGTCATATCCGTCCACCGTCAGGAGTTGCACAGACCGTACGTCGGAGGCCTCCACGCCGCTTTCGAAAAACCAAAGGCGCTTCCAAGATTCGATGAGCGGGCCGGTGTGACGGGTTACCGAAGCGCGACATATTCGTTATCGCTGACCGCGTCAACATAACCTACTGTCTAACTACGTACGTAATAATTACGTAGAAAGCCGATCGGGGGAGGTCCGCCCGTGCGTCGCAGGGATGCAATTTCGGCCGGGGGCCTTGTCGCGCTGTCGCTGGCCGTCGGCTTCTCACCCGGAGTCGCCGAAGCGGACTCGGAGCAATGGGATCCGACGCTGCCTCGACGGGGCAGCGCCGGGGCGCCCGGTGATCCGGTGGCGATTGCCAATGCGTCGCTGGCGGCGACGCGGCTGGCGGCGGACACGACTCTCGGCCTGGGGCGTCAATTCCTTGGCAGTCTAGGGATTTTGGATGATCCCACGCCGAGTCCTGCCGCGTTGCGCACCGGCCGGGTCCGCGGTCCGCAGGCGATCGAGTATGTGATAAGGCGAGCCGGTTCGCAGTTGGGTGTGCCGTATTCATGGGGTGGTGGCAGTCTCACCGGTCCCAGCAAGGGTGTGGACTCGGGTGCCGATACGGTGGGGTTCGACTGTTCGGGACTGACACGTTTCGCGTTCGCCGGTGTGGGCGTGCTGCTCCCGCGTTGGTCGGGCGATCAGTACACGGCCGGCCGGCAGGTGTCGCGTTCGCAGGCCAGACGTGGCGACCTGTTGTTCTGGGGGCCGGGCGGAAGTCAGCACGAAGCGATTTATCTGGGCGGTGGCCGGATGATCGAGGCGCAGCAAACTGGTGTGCCAGTGAAGGTTTCGCCGGTCCGCCTTTCGGGGATGACGCAGTATGTCACTCGGGTGATCGAGACCTGACTAGCGCAATGCGCTACCGGCGAGCCATTGGTCCCATGGCACGCTCCAATCGCCGTTCTGCCAGATCGGCAACGGGTCGCCGCCGGTGTTGCGCACCTCGAACACGTCTCCGGGTTGTGAGAAGTCGTAGAACCAGCGGGCGTTGTCGGCGTTGACATTTAGGCAGCCGTGGCTCGTGTTGGTGTTTCCCTGCGCCCATACCGTGCTGTCGAGTTGGTGCACGTAGATTCCGCTGTTGGTAAGGCGCACGGCGTAGTTGACTGTCAGCTTGTAGCCCAGCCGGGACTCGACGGGCAACCCATAGGTCGACGAATCCATGACGACGGGGTTGGCCTTGTCCATCACCGTGTAGACCCCAGGCTGCGTCCAGAATGAAATCGTATTCCCGCCAATGGTTTCTGATCCGCCCATGCCCATGGACGTGGGTATCGTCCGGAGCAGTTCGCCGTTGCGGTACACGCTGATCTGTTTGGTGGTGTCATCGGCAATCGACACATGAGAGTCCCCGATACGGAACGAGACCTGGCTGTCCAGCCCGGGGTCGACGATGACCTGGGTGCCCGGACGGTAGTAATCCTGTGGCCGCCAATGGGCGCGCTGATTGTCCATCCAGTACCAGGAGCCGGCTACTGGCGGAACGGTTTTGACCGAGAGTTGCCGCTCGGCGGCGACGCGGTCGGAAACGGGGCGGTCGAACTTCGCGACGACAACCGTTCCGACGCCGTATGTTCCACCCTCGGTGAGCTCGGCGCCTGATGTCGTCGTGAATGTCACCGGTATCTGCCGACGCGGCATGGGGGTGGAGGACATCTGCGGCGGCGGGGGCGGTGTCGTGACTGCGGCGGGCGCCGCCGGCGGTGGTGGCGTCAGCGGCTGAACCTCGGCGTGCCCGGTGCCCGGCCTGGCGAGCAGCCAGGCCGTGGCGGCTCCGAAGGTGATAACCAGCACCAGGCCGACTGTCGCTGACCGCATTTGGTGTGTCTTGGTCGACACGGTTTCCGGCTCCCCTCTGTCGTTCGCGTTCTGGTTGCTGGGTGTGCTACAACGGGTCTACGTATCTACGCCGTAGGTACGTAACCGAGGTTAGCATGGAGGTGGCCGGTGAGTGCTCGGCGAGACAGTGTCAGCAAGGATCTCATCTTCATCGGAGGCCTCGTTGTCATTGCCGTCGCGCTGATCCTCTATCTGGTCTTGGGATCTGACCACGATGCGGAGGCCGGAGCCGGCGCAGCGGCGTCGGGAACCTCGGCGGTGACGGATTCGGGCAAGGTCGCGCCGTCGGAACAGAACGCGAAGACCGGAGTCGAACGTCGACAGCCGGGCGACCCGTTCGCCTTGGGTGACCCCGATGCGCCGGTTGCGTTGGTGATGTTCTCCGACTATCGATGTCCGTTCTGCGCCAAGTTCAGTCGTGACACCGAACCCGAGCTGATCGAGCGCTTCGTCGACTCGGGCAAGCTCCGCATCGAGTGGCGTGACTTTCCCATCTTCGGCGAGCAGTCGATGCTCGCCGCTCGAGCCGGACGCGCGGCCGCCGCGCAGGGCCGGTTCTGGGAATTCAACCGCGCCGTCTATGCCGCCGCGCCGGAACGAACGAAGGCCGAACTGACCGAACCGGCGCTGATCGACTTCGCCGGGAAAGCCGGTGTCCCCGATATCAACAAGTTCATCAACGGGATGCGGGGGAGCACATTCGACGCCGCCATCAACGGTGACCTCGCGCAGGGCACGAGCATTGGCGTACCTAGCACTCCGGCGTTCTTGATCAACAACGTTCCACTGCTCGGCGCTCAGCCCACCGACGAGTTCGTGCGTGCCATCGAGAACGCGTTGACCGAACCGTGACCGGCGTCGGCCTCCTCGGCGCCTTCCTCGGCGGGTTGGCGTCGCTGCTGAGCCCATGCTCGGCGTTGCTGTTGCCCTCGTTCTTCGCCTACGCCTTCGACCGCGTACATCAACTGATCGGCCGCACGGCGGCGTTCTGGGCCGGCCTGTGCGCCGTGTTGGTGCCCTTGGGCGCCGGTGTCGGAGTGCTGGGCAACGTCGTCACCCGCTACCGCGGCGAAGTCACCGTCATCGGCGGTCTCGTGTTGATCGGCTTCGGTCTCATGGCCTTGCTCGGCAAAGGGTTCGGGCTCCCCGCCGTGCAACGAGCCACAGCCCGGATCAACATCTCCAGCACCGCGTCGGTGATCGCCCTCGGGGCGGTGTACGGGCTCGCCGGCTTCTGCGCGGGTCCGCTGCTGGGAGCGGTCCTCACCATGTCGGCAATGGGCGCCGATCCGTTCTACGGGGCACTGCTCATGGCGGTCTACGCACTGGGCATGGCGGCCCCGCTGTTTCTCCTCGCCTGGCTGTGGGACCAGTTCGATCTCGCCAAGCGGTCGTGGTTGCGGGGGCGGCCGATACGGCTCGGGCCGCTGCAGACGCACACGACGTCGCTGATCACCGGGGCGGTGTTCATCCTTCTCGGCGGGGTCTTTCTGTTCACCGACGGCACCGCGAACCTTGGCGGCGTCTTGACCGTCGACGCGCAGTATGACCTGCAGGTGTGGATGAGCCGGCTCTCGTCACACGCGAGCGATCCCTGGGTGATCCTGGGTGTCGTCGTCGCTCTCATCGGGTGGCGGCTCTATCGGCTGTGGCGCCGGCGCACGCGATCGAGCACCGACACCGACGATGCGGAGCCGTCACCGAACGGTCCAACGAGCTACTATCGCGCTACATAGGTTTGAGCAGGCCTTGACGGACGGTAATGGGCATGGGAATTAAGGGCTTTGGCGACCTCGAAGCCGTCGTGATGGACGTGCTGTGGTCCCGCTCGGAGCCGTCGACGGTGCGTAGCGTCCACGATGAGCTCGTCACCCAACGTCAGATCGCCTACACGACGGTGATGTCCACCATGGACAATCTGTTTCGCAAAGGATGGCTCCTGCGCGACAAGGTGGGCCTGGCGTACCAATACCGTCCGGTGATGAGCCGTGAGGAGCACTCGGCGAAACTGATGCGCACGGTTTTCGAATCCGGGGGCGACAGCGAACTGATCCTCAACTTCTTCCTGGAACAGATCGCCGACGACGACTCCGTGAAGCTTCGACAGGCGCTTCAGCGGTTCACCAAGGGCAAGTCACGATGAACGCGGTCACGTTCCTGCTCGTCTATGCCGTGGCTCTGAGCTGGCTGGCGCCGGCGGTGCTCACGAGCCCGATGCTCGCTGACGTGCATCCGCGACTGTCCATCTCGGGGTGGTTGGTTGCGGTCGCCTCGGCATTGTTCGCGTGGAGTGCGGCCTTGGTGATCCTGGTCGTGGGGGCCGTCCACAGCCTGGCCACTCACACCGCGCTGACGTTCTGCGTCGAAACCCTCGGAATCACCGACGCCGTGCACTTGTCGTCAACGGTCGCCACCGTCTTGGTCGTGGTTTTACTGACACTCACTGCCGGGGTCGCGCTCTACACCGCACGGCGGGTGATCGTGGCGTTGCTCAAGACTCGGCGCTCGAATTGCCAACACGCGGAGGCCGTTCGCATCGTCGGCCGCCCCACCGAGGACGCCGACGTCGTCGTGATCACCGCCGATCAGCCGACGGCATACTGCGTCTCCGGCGGTCGGCGAAGCGCCATCGTCCTCACGACCGGTGCCCTTGATCTTCTGAATCCGGCCCAATTGGCAGCGGTTCTCGCTCATGAGCGGGCGCACCTGCGCGGGCGGCATCACCACATCGTCGCGACGCTCAATGCTCTGTCCGCCGCGCTGCCGCGCCTGCCCCTCATGCGTGCCGCCGCGCGGTCCGTGCCGGCATTGCTGGAGATGTGCGCCGACGATGCGTCGACCCGGAGCTATGGCCGTGCGCCACTGCTGGCCAGTCTCGTCGCGCTGAGCATGCGACACCGTCTGCCCGACGGCGTGCTGGCAGCAGCAGGCACCGCGGTGATGGACCGTGCGCTGCGGCTCATGCAACCTCCGCGCACGACGTTCTGGCACCCTCAGGCGTTGGCGATGTCCGTCGTGGTGCTTGTGACACTCACCGCACCCGGCCTCGCATTCATGCTCTGCACGCTGTGATCGACTGGCTCACTTCGAATAATCGGTGCTCAACCACCGACTGGGCTTCATCCGGATGATGACCGAGGTCTCGGTGAAGTTCTCGTCGGTGAACTTGTTGCCCTCGTCCGCACCGAAATAGCGGACCGCGATAGCGCGCACCTCGGCGTCCTTGGCAGGCTCGATCGCGGTCACGTCACCTTCGGCCGTGACGTAGCGGTACGGCGGTTGCTCGTCTTGGACGGTGATCGAGAACCGGCCCGCGGCCCGGATCAAATTCTCCTTCACCGACCCGGCCTCGGTCCACAACAGGACGTCGCCGCCCGGTTGGTACCCGTACCAGATCGGCACGGCCAGCGGCGCCCGGTCAGGGCGTTCGACCGCGATCACCCCGACATGAAGAGCGGCCAGATAATCCTCACGTTCCGCTTCCGACATCTTCGGCACAAGCGTCCTCCGTTCGTTTCTCATACCGAACCCGTCAGGTGGCCGTGTTATTTCGCGGAATGTCAGATGCGCTGTGGCACCGCCGCCGCGAGGGCCTGGTCGAGGAACTCGCCCGGTACTTCGGGCCAGTCGAGCGACCACCGCCCGGCCTGCTGGTCGGCCCGGAGTTCGGCCAGGGTGGCAACGACATGCGGACCACCGTCGACGAGGTAGCGCAGCATGCGTAATTGTGCGCATTGGGCGGCGACGCCGGCGAGCGTGGCTTTCGCTTCGGCGGTTTGGCCGTCGGCGGCGAGACATGCCCCGAGCAGGCGCCGGGCCCGCAACAATGCCTGCGGGTGATTGCGCGTCGTGAGCCGGTCGACCCATTCGCGGGCCCAGCGGCAGGCGAGGGCGCGCTTGTCGGGATCGTCCGCGGCGATCAGCATGCGGATCGCCGAGGCCTCCTCGAATTGCACGGCGATCTCGTCCATGGCATCGACCGGTTGCCGGCGAGCGTCGTAGGACGTCAGCGGCATCGGGCCGAACTCCGGATGGGGCGGCAAGCCGAGGCGGATCCGCTCGTGCTCGGCGAGTGCCCGCAGCCGGTTCAGTGACAGGTTGCGCGCGACACGCGTCGCCTCGTCCAGCCGTTGCGCCGCCGCCAGCCGGTCACCCTGGAGCGCTTTGATCCTGGCGTTGATGACGTAGCGGGCGATCTTGAAGTCGACGGAACCGCCTTCGGGGCCGAGTTTGTAACCCTCGTCGAGCAGGCGCTCGGCTTCGGCGAGATCGCCGCGCTCGTAGAGCAATTCACCGAGAAGCGAGCTCGCCAGCCGCGCGGTGTAGGAATGAATGCCGCTGGATCGCTTGGCCGTTCGCAGGGCACGGCGGAAGTACTTTTCCGCCGCGACGTTGTCGAGCATCAGATGGTGTGCCAACCCGGTGAAGCACAATCCGTTGACGATGCTGAACGCATCCCCGCTGCGTTCGTAGTACGGTGCGGCCCACGTCTGGATCCGCTCGACCTCGTCGAGGTCGTACCGATAGGCCGCCGCGAACGTCGCCACGTTCGCCGCTGACGCAACGGTGAACGGCCGCAGGCGGTCTCGGCGTTGTAGGCACGGTGCGATGTGCTCGTCGATACCCGCCAGCCGGTCCGCGCGGAGGTCAACCACGCCACGTACGACGCCGACATCGGCACGCACATCCTCGATCTCGTCCGCGGACAACCCCGAGGTATCCAGCGTGGCATCCACCTGGGCCAGCGCCTGTTCGGCGGCCGGTATCCGATGCAGGACGATGTTGGCCCAGGCCAGGGCCAGTTGCAGCCGCGGATGGGATTGCACTGCCGCAGAAGGCAACTTGCCGGCCAAGCCGATCAGGGTGGCCATCTGGGAGTTGGCGACGAGCGAGATGCCGTCGTTCTCGACCAGGGTTACCGCACGCTGCTCGTCGCCTGCGGCGAGCGCATGATCGACGGCCTCCCGCACCAGGTGGTGTTCGGCGAACCACTCCGACGCCGTGCAGTGAAGCGCGACCACCCGTTCGGGCGAGTCCCGGCTCAGCCGGTGCCGCAGGAAGTCGCGGAACAGTTGGTGGTAGCGGAACCACTGCTCGTCGACACGGTGCAGGAACAGGTCTCGCTCCTCGACCTGTTCGAGCATGGCCAGCCCGTCCGGCACGCCGCTCAACGCCGAGGCTAGCTCGCCGGAGACGCGTTCGGGAATCGACGTGGTCAGCAGGAAATCGAGGATGGACGGTTCGAGGGTGTCGAGCACATTCTCGGCGAGAAACTCGCTGATCGCGTGGTGGCGTCCGGTCATCGTCCCGATCAGCCGGACCGGATCCTCGCGGTCACGCAGCGAGAGCGATGCCAATTGCAACGCGGCCACCCAGCCGTCGGTCTTGGCGGTGAGTTCCTCGACGTCGTTGTGGTCGAGGTCGAGGCCGCCGAGCTCGACGAGAAACGACTCGGACTCGCTGACGTCGAAACGCAGTGCGGTGGCGTCGATTTCGATCAGCTCGTCCTGCATGCGCATCCGGCTCATCGGTAAACCGGTCTGATTGCGGCTGGTCACCACGATGGTCAGGCCCGATGCGACATTGTCCAGCAGGTAGCGCAGGGCCGCGATTGTCGCCGGATCGGTCACCCGCTGCCAGTCGTCGATGACGAGCGTCATCCGCGTGTCGGTGGCGTGGATCTCGTTGATGAGTGAGGTCAGAACGTAACGCTCGGCCTCGTCGCCATGTTCTTCCAGTACTTCGCCGAGGTCGGACGCGAGCGCGGGTGTCACGGCGCGGATGGCCTCGATGAGGTGCGCCAGGAACCAGACGACGTTGTTGTCGTCATGGTCGACGGTCAGCCAGGCCACGGCCACGCCGTCGGCCCGCAGGAGTTTCGCCCACTGTGCGGCGAGCGTGCTCTTCCCGAAACCGGTCGGGCCGTGGATCACCGTGAGCTTCTTGTTCCGTTGCGCCCGTAGGACATCGATCAGCCGGGCACGCTCCACGAGCGCCTTCGCCGGCATCGGCAGTTGGAAGCGACTGGCGGGCGCGGGCGGCGTCATCGTCCGCACCCGATAGCCGGTAGATGGTGTGCCTGGCGTTGCCGGGTCGTAGCGGACAGCCGGGGCTGGGATAGGGACCGGCATGTCGTCGACCGGTAAGCCGTGACGACGTTGCAACTCGCGCAACTGTTCGCCGAACGCTTCCGCGCTCGCGGGGCGGTCCTTGACGTCGCGGGACATCGCCTGCTCGATCACGCCGCAAATGTCGGCCGGCAGGCCCGATTCCCGCAGATTCGGTATGGGGTGCTGGGTGATCCGCAGGAACTGCGCGACCATCTGCTCACCCTTGCGACGCTCGAACACCGCGTGCCCGGTGCCGGCACTGAACAGCGTCGACGCGAGGCTGTACACGTCGGAGGGGACGCTGGGCGGCTGACCGAGCAGCACTTCGGGAGCGGTGTAGGCGGGGGAGCCCATGACCGCGCCGTCCCCGGTTTCGAAACCGCCGATGATGCGGGCGATACCGAAATCGGTCAGCTGGGGTTCGCCGTACTCGGTGAGCAGGATGTTCGCGGGTTTGACATCGCGGTGCAGCATGCCCCGGCGGTGGGCGGTCTCCAGCGCGCCCGCCATCTTCACTCCGATGCGCAGCGCGTCGCGCCAGCCGATGGGTCCGCTGTCGGCGATCTTCGTGCCGAGCGAACCGTGCGGGTGGTACTGCATGACGATGTAGGGCCGGCCGCTCGCGGTGGTGCCGACCTGAAAGATGTTGACGATGTTCGGATGGCCGGACAGTTTGCCCATGGCGACCTGCTCGCGCATGAACCGCTCGAGATTGTCCGGCTCCAGATCGGCGGTGAGAACCTTGACCGCGACGGTGCGGTCCAGCGTGCCTTGGGTGCAGCGGTAGACGACGCCGAATCCGCCCTGCCCGATCTCCGCCGGATCCTGGAAACCGGCTGCCTCCAACTCCGCCGGAATCCCGGCGGGCAGGTCCCGTTGCGTGGGCAACGGGTCGTTGCGCCCCATCGTTCGCCTCGAAACTCCAGTGGCGTCATGGCAGCAGCACAGCCGCCTAACCGAGCATAACGCCGGATTTGCCAGCAGGCGGGCGAAACTGGGCTACGCCGACATCCGGTCCAGGTAGTCGGGGCCGCCGACGTAGACGATCCCCGACGGATGGGGCGTCGTCGCCGCGTTGGCGATCGCGGCCGCGAATTCGCTCACGGTGGGCAGCGGTGACTTGCTGCGGCGTGCTTCGACGGCCGATGGATCGCGACGCTCCAGGAGTTTGATGATGATCGTGCCGTCGATCATGTCGCCGGAGACCACGGTGAAATGGACTCCTCGCCGGTCGAATTCGTGGCGCATCGTATAGAGCGCGGTCTCGCCGGCTCGTTTGCTCGCCGCGATGGGTGCATAGCCCTTCGGCACCGCTTTGTGCGGGAAGAAGTGGGCTTGGTGGCTCGTGACGAACACGATGTGCGCGCCCGCAGGCATCAGCGGCATGGCCAGTTGCGCAAGCCGACGCTGCGCGTCGCGGTTGAGGCGCATGGCATAGCCCGGGTCGGCGCCCAGCTCGAGCCCGCCGGAGGCGTTGAGCACCAACACATCCAGCTTGCCGAACCGGTGGGCGACGTCATCGATCATCGCGGCGGCAGCGGCCTCGTCGGAGATGTCGGCGCCGAGCGTGGAGGCGTGGCCTCCGGCGCTGCGGATGGTGTCGGCAATCGTGTCCGCGCGTTTGGCCTTCTCGCGGTAGTTGACGATGACGTGGGTGTCGGGGCCGGCGAGCTGCTGGGCGACTTCGGCGCCGATGCCTCGCGATGCTCCGGTCACCAGGGCGATCCGTGCGTTCTCGTGCATGTCGGGTTCCTTCCGTCACTGCCGATGCGGTCTGCGCTCTGACGAGAGGCCACGACCGCTATGAGGACCCACCGTACACGCTCTTTAAGAAAAATAAGAGCAACTTAAGGTCACGGTAAGGCATAGGAAGGGCGGCGTCCACCGCTACCTTGACGTCGAGAAACCGCGGTAAGGACTACGTCACGACCGCCGGAAACGCCATGCGGCGTACGCGATGGCGGCGCCCACCACCAGGATGATCGGCCCGAGGATCGACCACGTGGTGGTGTTGCTCATCGGGCTACCGCCCACGACACCGAAGCCCTGCAGTGCAAAGAGCAGACCGCACAGCGCGATGAACACACCGACAATGCCGAACACGACGACGAGAGCCCTGCGCACAACGCCGACAGTACTCGCTACCTGATCGACAATCCGGTCAGCGCGCGCGAGATCACCAGGCGCTGAATCTCGCTCGTCCCTTCGAAGATCGTGAAGATCTTGGCGTCGCGGTGCATGCGCTCGACCGGATAGTCGCGGGTGTAGCCGTTGCCGCCGAGGATCTGGATGGCCTCGTCGGTCACGTAAACGGCGGTCTCGCTGGCCACGAGCTTGGCCATCGACCCTTCGGCGGAGTCGAAGTTCTGGTTGTTGCGGGCCATCCAGCCGGCTCGCCACACCAGTAGCCGGGCGGCGTCGATCCGGCTCTTCATGTCGGCAAGCTTGAACGCGACAGCCTGGAACTCGCCGATCTTACGGCCGAATTGCTCACGCTGGCAGGCGTAGTCGAGGGCGTACTCGTAGGCCGCGCGCGCGACGCCGACCGCCATGGCACCGACGCTGGGCCGGGTGCGCTCGAAGGTCTTCATCGCGGCCTGTCCGCGCGCCGACGAACCGGACTTGACGCGGGCGATCCGCTCCTCGAACTTCTCGCGGCCGCCGAGGATGAGATCTTCCGACAACCGGACGTTGTCGAGCACCACCTCGGCCGTGTGCGATGCCCGGATGCCGTGCTTCTTGAATTTCTGTCCCTGCACGAGGCCGTGCGTGCCGGGCGGGATGATGAACGTCGCCTGGCCGCGGGAGCCGAGTTCGGGGTACACCGACGCAACCACGATGTGGACGTTGGCGATGCCGCCGTTGGTGGCCCAGGTCTTGGTGCCGTTGAGTACCCACTCACGCGTTGCCTCGTCCCACCGGGCCCGGGTGCGAATGGCGCCGACGTCGGATCCCGCGTCGGGTTCCGACGAGCAGAACGCGCCGAGCTTCGGTTCGTCGGAGGTGCCGAACATCTCCGGCAGCCAGCGGCCGAGTTGTTCGGGAGTTCCGTTGCCCGCCAAGGCCGCTGCGGCCAGTCCCGTGCCCAGAATCGACAGTGCGATGCCCGCGTCGCCCCAGAACAACTCCTCGAAGACCGTGAGCATGCCGAGGCCCGACGGCTCGGCCGCCTGCTGGGCGAACAGTTCGGGGGAGTAGAGACCGACCTTGGCGGCCTCCTGGATCACCGGCCACGGCGTCTCTTCGCGCTCATCCCATTCCGCGGCGGCGGGCCGGACGACGTCGGCGGCGAACCGGTGCACCCAGTCTCGGACCTCGATCACGTCGTCGCTGAGTTGTAGTGAGAACGTCACGGCTTTACTCCTGAATATGGTTGGGGTTCAACGGTTGTGCAGTCGGTGTTGTTCGATGAGGCTGACCGTCTGGACCACCCACGCCTCGAAGTAGCGGTCGTGGTCGACGTTGCCGGGGGAACGCCCGGTCAGCGCCCGCAGTGTCGCGGCGTAGGAGAGTGATGCGATCGCGACCGCCGCACTGGCCTCAGGGTCGGGAATGTTCGTGCGGCCGGCGCGGTTGGACGCCGTCAGCTCGTCGGCGAATCGTTGGTAGGCGTTGTCGGTGATGACCTGCCACGTCTTCTGATCGAGTTCGCCGAGTTCGTGCGGCTCGCGCAACATGACCCTGAGCAGTTCCTCGCTCTGGGTCAGATTGGTCCAGATCAGTTCGCCGGCGCTGCGCACGGCGTCCTCGACCGACCGGGGCTTGCCGGAATCGAACTCTTCGCGCGCGGCGACGATGCTGTCGATGCGGTGCGTGACGGCGGCCTCGAGAAGTTCGCGCTTGGAGCCGAAGTGCTTGTACAGCGCGCCCGACCCCGGCGCCAAGCCGGACTCCTGTTGGATCTCGGCCACCGACGTCGCCGCGTAACCCTTGGCGGCGAACAGCTTGAGCGCCGCGGCCAAGAGCCGGTCTCGTCCGGTGGGCATGGTGAGAGAGTACTCACTCACCTTTGTGCGCGCACGACGGGTGGCCGGTAGCAGCCTCCGAGCAGTCGATGAATGTTGGACATTACGCTGAGCTCACATTCGACCGGATCGCATTTGTGCAGGTAAGGGCTATTTAGTCGGATGCTCCGATGAGCACGAGGAGCATCGACGACGAACCGCAATGTAAATGTTGGACCTTGCACCAAATGTCCAACAGAAGTTATGGTGTCGAATGTAGACGTGGTCCGCGTTACACCGGTGCCGAATTCCGCACCGGGTCATACTTCGTCAAGAGAGGAAGCGGCGTGGCAAACGCAACGAAGCGTCCGGACACCTCGATCTCCCGTGTGGCCGCCGCCAGCCTGGTCGGCACGACCATCGAGTTCTTCGACTTCTTCATCTTCGGGACAGCTGCGGCCCTGGTCTTCAGCAAGCTGTTCTTCCCGGATCTGAGCCCGCTCATCGGAACGCTGTCGTCGTTCGCGACTTTCGGCGTCGCATTCGCTGCCCGACCGCTCGGTGCCTTGATCTTCGGACACTTCGGTGACCGGATCGGCCGCAAGCACATGCTCGTCATCAGCCTGCTGATGATGGGTGTCGGCACCGTCGCCGTCGGCCTGCTACCCACCTACGAGCAGGTCGGCATCCTGGCGCCGATCCTGCTCGTGGTGTGCCGGCTCCTGCAGGGCCTCGCGCTCGGCGGTGAATGGGGCGGTGCGGTCCTGATGGCAGTCGAGCACGCGCCCAAGGGCAAGCGGGCCTTCTACGGCAGCTGGCCCCAGGTCGGCGTGCCGTTCGGCCTCGTACTCGCGACCGCGATGTTCTTCCTCGTCCAGTTACTCCCCGAGGACGCCATGATGGCGTGGGGCTGGCGAATTCCGTTCATCTTCAGCGCCGTTCTCGTCCTGACCGGCCTCTACATCCGGCTCAAGCTCGAAGATTCGCCCGCGTTCCGTTCCCTCAAGGAAAACCGGCAGGAGGAGCGATTCCCGGCGGGCGTGGTGTTCCGCAGAGCGTGGAAGGGTGTCGTCCTCGGTGCCCTCTCGATCGCGGCAGCCAACATCCCGTTCTACATGGCCACGGTGTTCGCGCTCACCTACGGCGTAGGTGACGGCATCGGCCGCAACACGGTTCTCGGCGCGGTCTGCGTGGCCTCGGTCCTGCAGATGGCGACCATTCCGATGGCCGGGATGCTGTGCGACCGGTTCGGCAGGCGACCGCTGCTCATGGTCGGCGCGGCCGCGACGATCGCGTTGGGATTCCCGTTCTTCTGGCTCATCGACACGCACAACACCGCCGCAATCTTCTTGGCACTGGTGCTCGCCCTGCCGATCTGCCACACCCTCACCTACGCTCCGATGGCGAGTTTCCTGCCCGAGATCTTCCCGACGCAGCTGCGCTACAGCGGTGCCGGCATCGCCTACACGATCGGCGGCCTGATGTTCAGTGCGCCGGTGCCGTTCGTGGCCACCGCACTGTTCGGCACTTTCGAGGCCGCGTGGCCACTGTCGGTCTACATCATGATCGGCGGCGTGCTGACCTTGTTCGCCGTGTGGGTGTCGCGGGAAACCGTCAACGACGACATCGACTGGGTAACCCGTCCGACTGTGAAAGACGTTCTGCGCACGAACGATTCACTGCAAGACGAGATCACCGGCGAGCCGGTGCCGAGCGCGCGGGCGAAATGACAGCGAAACCGTCAGGAAGAAACAGCACCATGACCTCCACCACCGCCGGCCCGCTGAACGGCGTCAAGGTCGTCGACATGACGACCTCGTACGCCGGACCCACTGCCGCGATGTATCTGGCAGACCTCGGCGCCACGGTCGTCAAGGTGGAGCGTCCCGGACACGGCGACGACGCCCGCAGTTGGGGCCCGCCGTTCGTCGACGGAACCTCGGCCTGGTTCGCATCGGCCAATCGCAACAAGCAGTCACTCGTGCTCGACCTGCGCACCGACGGCGGCCGCGATGTGCTTTTGCGCCTGCTCGACACCGCCGACGTCTTCCTGCAGAACATGAACCCGGCCAAGCTGGTGCGCATGGGCATCGACGCCGACACGCTGCACGCGCGCAACCCCCGCCTCGTCTACTGCGCGATGTCGGGGTTCGGCCTGGACGGCCCGGACAGTGACCTTCCCGGTTACGACCTTGTGGCTCAAGCACGTTCGGGCCTGATGTCGGTCACCGGGGAGAAGGGCCGCAGTCCGCAGCGAGTGTCGACCGCACTGTCGGATGTCGTGACGGGCATGTGTGCCGCGATCGCGATCAGCGCCGCGCTGGTGCGCCAGACTCGATCGGGTGAGGGCGAGACGATCGACGTCTCGTTGCTCGACACCGACCTGGCCCTGATGGCCCCGCGGATCGCGGCCTTCCACGCGGGCGAGCCCGAGCCGGCACCTAGCGGCGGCACGGACTCGGTGCTGGCGGTGTATCAGCCGTTCGAAGCGGCCGACCGCACGATCGTGGTCGCGATCGGCAACGATGCCATGTGGCAGCGGTTCTGCGCGGCCGTCGACCTGCCTGACCTGGCGGCCGATCCGGCACTGGCCGACAACGCCGGCCGACGCGCGCACCGGCCCAGGATCACCGCGGTGATCGCCGAGCGGCTCGCGACGCGCACCGCCGCGGACTGGGTCCGCATCCTCGGTGAGGTCGATGTGCCGGTCTCGCTGGTCCAAACTCTCTCGGAAGTGGTCAAGGATCCACAAGTGGTATCGCGGGGTTCACTGATGCCGGTGCCCGAATCCGCCGAACGCCTGGTCACCGTCCGCAGCCCGTTCCGGCTCGGAGGCGTCGCCGTTCGCAATGAGCGATTCCCGGACCTCGGTGCCGACTCGCGCCGAATACTGGAAGAACTAGGCTACGGTTCGGACGACATAGCCGGGCTCCTCGCCGCGGGCGCTGTCGCGGAGCCCGACCTCACCCGGGAGGCGGTCTCGTGAGCACGCTGAACATCGATCGCGTCGGCGACATCACGACGCTGACCATCAACCGTCCCGAAGCGTTCAACGCCCTCAACAGCGAGGTCGTCTCGGGTCTCGCGGCCGCGGTGCGCGACGCCGCCGACGATCCAGGGGTGCGTGCTGTCATCGTCACCGGGTCGGGGGAGAAGGCGTTCAGCGCGGGCGCCGACCTCAAAGAGCTCGCGGGTATGGGACCCGATCTGGCACACGAGACGATGAGCCGCGGTCAGCAGGCGTTCCGCGCCATCGAGCGGGCCGCCATCCCGGTGATCGCGGCGGTCAACGGCGTCGCGCTGGGCGGCGGCTTCGAGCTGATCCTGGCATGCACGATTCCGGTGCTGTCGACGAAGGCCTCCATGGGCCTGCCCGAGTCGGGGCTCGGCCTCATTCCCGGTTACGGTGGTACTCAGCGGCTTCCGCGGGTGGTTGGGGAGAAAGTGGCCGCTCATTTGATGCTCACCGGAACCAGGATCGACGCCGACCGCGCCTATTCATTGGGGTTGACCCCGGTGCCGCCGGTCGAGTCGGCGGAACTACTGTCGACCGCGACGGCTGTCGCGGAGAAGATTGCCGGGCAGGGGCCACTGGCGGTGCGCGCGATCCTGCATGCGCTGGACGTGGGCCGCGACGGGCCGATCGATACCGGACTCGGCGTGGAGACCGGCCTGGCCGCCCTGGCAATCTCGGGTGAGGAGTCCACCGAGGGCATCGCAGCGTTTCTCGAACGCCGGCCGGCGAAGTTCGCCAATCCGGAAGGACGGATGTGATCATCGAGCCACTCGATCTCGATACCGACCCAAAGGCCTACATCGGCCTGCACACGCTGCTGGACGAGCCGGCCGCCGATGCTGCGCTCAGCGACCGTGAACTTCAGGTGCGCACGCTCGTGCGTGATGTCGTCGCCCGCGAGACCGCCCCGCGTGCGGCTCATCTCGACCGTACCCACGAGTTCGCGCACGACAGCGTGCAGGCACTTGCCGCAGAAGGCTTGTGCGGCTTGATCTTTCCCGAACATCTCGGCGGTACCGGCGATACGAATGTCGCGTACGCGGTGGCAATGGAGGAGATCACCGCCGGATGCGCGGCGACGAGCCTGGTGTTCATGACACAGATGCACGTCGCCTACCCGATCATGCTGGCGGGCTCGAAGGACCTGCAGCAGCGCTACATCCCCGGACTGCTCGACGGTTCGCGCTACGGTTCGCTGGGCATCACCGAACCCGATGCCGGCTCCGACGTCTCGAGTCTGACGACCACCGCAACCCCAACCGCGGACGGCTGGTCGATCAGCGGCCAGAAGACCTTCATCACCACCGGTGACCGCGGAGACGTCATCATCTGCTTCGCCACCGTGGACCGGACCGCGGGCCGTAACGGCATCACGGCCTTCGTGGTCGACGGCAGCTGGGACGGGGTCGGCCACGGCCGGCCGTTCGAGAAGATGGGCATGCACGGGTCCAGCACTGCGGAACTGTTCTTCGATCAGGTGGCGGTGCCCCGAGACCATCTGCTCGGCGAGGAGGGCCGGGGCTGGTCGGTCGTGATGAGCTCGGTCGTGAAGTCCCGGATCAGTGCCGCCGCGCAGGGCGTGGGGCTGGCCCGCGCGGCGTATGCCCGGACACTGGCAGCCTTGACCCGCATCCACGGAACACGCCTGCCGGATGAAGACACCTTCGCACTGGCGGACCTGCGCGGCCGAATCCTGCAGGGCCGCTTGTTGTTACACGCGGTCGCCCGTCAGGTCGACATCAATCCGGACGTCACGCCGGGCCAGATCGGCATCATGAAGCAGAGCTGCACCGACCTGGGCTTCACGGCCGCGGTACAGGCGTGCCGGATCCTCGGCCCGTACGGCGACCTCGAAGTACTCGGCGTCGAGCGGTGCCTGCGTGACGCCAAGGTCACCCAGATCTACGACGGCACCAACGAGATCCAGCGACTGCTCGTCGGACGCGAGATCACCCGCGCGATAGGGGAATTGGCATGACCGATCTGACCGGAAAAGTAGCGATCGTGACGGGTGCCGGACGTGGCCTCGGCCGGGCGATGGCCCACGGGCTGGCGCGGGCCGGCGCTGCGGTCACGGTCGCGGCTCGGACGGCAAGCGAACTCGACAGCTTCGTCGACGAGGTGAAAGCAGCCGGCGGCCAGGCCCTGGCCTGCCCGACCGACATCACCGACGAGGCGTCGGTCGAGCGCATGGTCGACGCGACCGTCGAGACCTTCGGCCGCATCGACGTTCTCGTGAACAACTCGGGCATCGTCGCATCGACACCGCTGATCGACCAAGCCGCCGACGAATGGGACCGTGTGGTCGCCACCAACCTGCGCGGCACCTTCCTCGCCACCAAGGCCGCCGGGCGTCACCTCGTCGCCCAGGGGTCCGGCAAGGTCGTCAACATCGCCTCCAACTTCGCCCTGCAGGGGGTGGCCAACCACGCGGCGTACTCGGCGTCCAAGGCCGGTGTCATCGCCTTCACCCGCTCGATGGCCATCGAATGGTCCCGGCACAACATCCAGGTGAATGCGCTCGCGCCCGGTTACTTCGCGACACCCCTCAACGCGGAGATGCGTGCCGACGCCGACACGCTGGCCAAGGTGGTGCGGGCGATCCCGGCCCGCCGGATGGGCGAACCGGACGAACTCACGTCATGGCTGCTGCTACTGGCAAGCCGCGCATCGGACTTCATGACCGGCGAAGTGATCGTGATCGACGGCGGCCAGAGCGTCCGCTGAGACAACCAGGAGACAAACGTGACCAACGACAAGAAGACCGTCGCGGTCCTCGGCGCGGGAACCATGGGCTCCGGCATCGCCACGGTAATGGCCCGCGCCGGACATCGCACCATCCTCTACGACATCGACGAGACCAACCTCAAGCGCGGCATCGATACGGTGCACGGCTTCTTCGACAAGAGCGTGCGCATCGGCAAGCTGGACGAGGCGGCAGGCCGTGCAGCCAAAGAAAGCCTGTCCGGCAGCACCGATCTCAACGACCTGTCACCGTGTGACGTCGTGGTGGAGGCGGTGTTCGAAGATCTCGCCCTCAAGAAGGAGACGTTCGGCAGGCTCGACGACATCGTCTCGGCGTCCACGCTCTTCCATACGAACACCTCCACGCTGCCGGTGACCGGAATCGCCTCGGGCTCAAGGCTGCCCGAACGGGTTGTCGGCACGCATTACTGCAATCCGGCGCCCCTGATGAAGCTCGTCGAGGTGGCCGACGGCAGGCACACCGCCGACTGGGCGCACAAGGCGACGGTCGAGTTCCTCGCGTCGCTGGGCAAGACGAGCGTCGTGACCAAGGACCGGCCTGGCTTCATCGTCAACCGGTTCCTCATCCCCTGGGAGAACTCCTGCATTCACGCGCTGGAGGCCGGCTGGGGTACCAAGGAGTCGATCGACGCCGCGGTGCTCGGTGCCCTGGGCCACCCGATGGGTCCGTTCCGGCTGCTCGACATCGTCGGTATGGACATCCACCAGCAGGTCGCCACCCGGCTGTACGAGCAGTTGCGCGATCCGCGTTTCTTCCCGCCGCCGATGGTCGAACGGATGGTCGCAGCAGGCGATCTGGGCCGCAAGACCGGCCGCGGATTCTACGAGTACGACGACACCCGGCTGTTCGGGTCGTGAGGAGTGAGATGAGCGCCGCCGCTACAGAATTCACCACCGTCGGACTGCTGGGGCTCGGCACCATGGGCGCAGGCATCGCCCAGGTGTTCGCCGCCTCGGGTCGCGACGTCGTCGTCCTGGAAACGGATCAGGACCGCATCGCCGCGGGGCTGGCTGTCATCGAGCGCTTCCTCGACGGCGGTATCGCGAAAGGCAGGATCACCGAAGCCGACAAGGCCGCTGTCCTCGCCCGGATCAGCGCCACCACCGAGGCGGCCGATCTGGCCTCCGTCGACCTCGTGGTGGAGTCGGTCACCGAGGACCCCGACATCAAGAAGGCACTGCTCGGCAAGGTCGCCGAAATCGTCGGCGATCAAACACCGATCTGCACCAACACCTCGGCGCTGTCGGTCACCGATCTGGCTGCCGCACTGCCGAATCCGGCACGCGTAGCGGGGTTGCACTTCTTCAACCCGGCACCGCTCATGCGCACGGTCGAGGTGGTCCGGGCACTGCAGACCGACGACGCACTCGTCGACCGTCTCGTCGCACTCGTCGACACGTTCGGTGACAAGGACGCCATCGTGGTCAAGGACCGGCCGGGCTTCCTTGTCAACGCCCTGCTGCTGCCCTACCTCAACGACGTCATCACCGAACTCGACGACGGGCTGGCCACCGCCGAGGACATCGACACCGCGATCAAGCTCGGGCTCGGCTACAAGGCCGGCCCACTGGAACTGCTCGACATGATCGGCCTCGACGTGCAGCTGCATGCGACCGAGGCCGCCTACGCCGCGACACGCGATCCGCGCTACGCACCGCCGCCACTGCTGCGCCAGATGGTGGCCGCAGGCCGGCTCGGGAACAAGACCAACAACGGATTCCGCACCCACGATTCGGAGAACAGCTGACATGAGCTACGACGACATCCTGACTCAGACCGACGGCCCGGTGCTCACCATCACCATCAACCGGCCGGAGGCGGGCAACAAGTTCCGGCATCAGACGTGCCTCGAGTTGTTCGACGCGCTGCAGAAGTTCCGCCTCGACCGTGACCTGCGCGCGGCGGTACTCACGGGTGCCGGCGAGAAGTTCTTCTGCATCGGCGGCGAACACGATCCGGTGACCTCACTGGACCAATCACAGGTGTTGCCGATCATCGACGTGTACCAGGCGATCGACACCATCCCGAAGCCGATCATCGCGGCGGTCAACGGTTTTGCCGTCGGCGGCGGCAACGTGCTCCACACCGTGTGCGATCTGTCGATCGCCTCGAGCAACGCGGTGTTCCGGCAGGTCGGCCCGATGGTCGGGAGCTTCGATGCCGGTTACGGAACCTGGTACCTCGAAGACACGATCGGCCGTAAACGCGCCAAGGAGATGTGGTACCTCAACAACAAGTACACCGCCGCGCAGGCAGAGGCCATGGGATTGGTCAACGAGGTTGTCGAGCCGGGCGAACTGGCCACCCGGGCCACCGAAGTCGCTCGAGAGATCTCGACCCGCAGCCCGCTGGCGATCGGCGCGCTGAAAGGCGCGTTCTCGGCGCGCCACAACGGCGTATCGGGCCAGGCCCGGATGGCCCACGACCAACAGCTCACCCTGTACCTGCAGACGCAGGAGGCGCATGAGGTCAGTGCCTCGTTCGGCGAGCGCAGGCAACCCAAGACCGAGAGCTTCTGGTCGTGAGCGCTTCGGCGCGATGGTGGGGACCCGCGGTCGACGACGATGGCCGCGGCCTGCAGACCATGCTCGATGAATTCATCGCCGCGCACGCACCCGTGCTCGACGACGATTCCGCGGCGGTCGCCGCGCTCGTGCGAGAGCTGGCCGAACTCGGTGTCTGGACCCTGGGCACTGCCGAATCGGCCGGCGGCGGCGGAGCCGACCGCACCCTGACAACGGTGGCGTTCGAACGCCTCGGCCGGTCCTGGCCCGCACTGGGCTGGGCTGCGGTGCAGACGCATACCGCGGTCGACGTGCTCGCGGCCGATCCCCGGTTCAGCAGTCTGGTCGCCGATCTGCACGCCGGCATGGCTGCGGTGGCGGTGGTCGACGCCGAATCACCCCATGTCCGCCTGGAGTTCAGTGGCGATGCGATCAGCGGGACGGTGGACCGGGTCGACGCCGCGGCCGAGGCTCCGTACCTGCTCGTGCTGCTCGACGCCACCAGTGCCGCGCTCATCGAGCCCGCGGCACTCACCCCGGAGGCGTTGCGCCGCACCGGTTTGAGTGGTGCGCTCACTCGATCCCTGGAGGTCGATGCGAATGACACGCACGTGCACCGACTCACCGCGGTGGATGTCGACGCGGCCCGGGTGCGGATGCGCCTCGGGGTCGCCGCGGTAGCCGCGGGCATCGCCGGGGTGTCAGCCGATGCGGCGGCCGCCTACTCGGCGGAACGCCGGCAGTTCGGTGACACGCTCACGGCGATCCCGACCGTGCGCCAGTCGTTGATGGAACAGACCGCGCGTGCCGTTCTCATCCTCGGCGCGGTCCTCGGCGCCGGCGAAGACCCCGTGCAGGCCGCCTCGGTCGCCATGCACGCACTCGACAGCGCGATCGATGTCGCGGCCGGAGCACTCCAATCCCACGGTGGTTACGGCTATCTCGTCGAATACAGCGCCGAGCGGCATCTTCGTGACGCCGTGTCGTTGCGGGCCGCGGCCGCCATCATGGGACAGGTCACCGCGGCCGCCCGAACACTGGTCGGCGCCACTGCGAAAACCCTCGCGAAGTAAGGACACATGATGACAGCACCGACCCAGCGCCGGTTGGCCGACGTGCTCGACGGGCAGTACACGCCCATCGACGACACCACTGCCGCGCGGTGGCGCGCCGAAGGCTGGTGGGAGGACCGCACGATCCGGTCACTGCTCAGCGACGCCGCGGCCGCCCATCCGGACCGCGTGGCGTTGGTGGGCCACCGCACGCATGGCGACAAGGTCACCCGCACCTACCGTGAGTTCGACCGCAACGCCAATCATGTCGCGAGCGTCCTGGCGTCGCTGGGCGTGCAGGCCGGTGACGCGGTCGTGGTCATGCTCCCCAACTGGGTCGAGTACCCGGAGTTCATCTTCGGTATCAACGAGATCGGCGCCATCTACGCGGGGATCCCGGTCGCCTACGGCGAGCAGCAGGCGGCCGCGATCCTGCGGCGCAGCAAGGCCAAGGTTCTGGTGATACCGCGGCGCTGGCGCAGCAACGAGCATCTCGAACTGTCCCGCCGGTTGCGTGCCGAGATCCCGACCCTGCGCCACGTGATCGTGCTCGACGACGACGGATCCGATCTGCAGGCCGGGGAATCGCGGTGGGCCGATCACTCTGACGTACCCGCGCGAGAATTCCCGGCGCCGGACCCGGACCGGATCTGCTACCTGGGCTTCACCTCGGGCACCACGGGAGAACCCAAGGGCGCCATGCACAGTCACAACACCCTGGTGTACGCCGTGCGCAGACAGGCCGAGCACGTCGGGCCGAAACTGTTCGGCGATCCGATGGTGCACCTCGTGGCCTCGCCGATGGGACACCACACCGGGTTCGCGTGGGGTGGCGTGCTGACCGTCCTCCTCGCGGGGACGGCAGTTCATGTCGACCGGTGGGAACCGGAATGGGGAACCCGGGTGATCCGCGAGGAAGGTGTCACGGCATTCTTCGGCGCACCCACGTTCCTGCAAGACATGGTGCGCACCGACCTGGCCGGTGATCCGGATTGCCCGCTGCGGTGCCTCGTGATCGCCGGTGCCCCGGTGCCGCGCAATCTACCCGCGCAGGCGGGAGAGGCGTTGGGCGCCTACATCTGTCCGGCCTGGGGCCTGACCGAGTGCAGCATCATGAGCTCGTGCACACCGCACGAGCCGGAGGCGATTCAGCGCACCGACGGGTCCATCTTCGCCGGCTCGGAGGTCAAGGTCGTCGATGAGAACGGCGACAGTGTGCCCGCGGGCGTGGTGGGCGATCTGCTGATGCGAGGTCCCGGCGTCGTGTACGGCTACTACGACCGGCCCGATGCCACGCGCGACGCCTACCTGCCCGACCTGTGGTTCAAGACTGGTGACCGTGCCGACCTCGATGAGAACGGCTGGCTGCGCCTGCGCGGCCGCAGCAAGGACATCATCATCCGCGGCGGGGAGAACATCCCGGTCACCGACGTCGAATCGGTCATCTTCGATCATCCCGACGTCCTCAACGCCGCGGTCATCGGAATACCCGACGACCGACTGGGTGAGCGGGTCTGTGCGGTGCTGGTGGTCAAACCGGGCCGCCCGGAACTCACGGTCCAGACGCTGTCCGATTACCTTCTCGCGCAGGGTTTGTCGAAGCACTACCTGCCCGAGAAGGTCGTGCACCTCGACGAGCTGCCGATGACGCCGAGCGGAAAGATCCAGAAGTTCAAGTTGAGGGAGACCTACTCGTGAGCGCCACGTTGCCGCTGGCGGGAGTGAAGGTACTCGATCTGTCCACGTTGTTGCCCGGACCGCTGGCCACCCTGATGCTCGCCGAGGCCGGAGCCGACGTGGTCAAGCTCGAACGGCCCGGGCGCGGTGACGAGATGCGCAGTTACGAACCGAAGTTCGGTGAGGCGAGTGCCAACTACGCGGTGCTGAACCGCGGCAAGCGAGCCTTTGCGGTCGACTTCAAGGATCCGGTTCAACGGGATCGCGTGCTCGAACTGGCGGCCGAAGCCGACGTCGTGATGGAGCAGTTCCGGCCGGGCGTGGCCGATCGCCTCGGTCTCGGTTATGAGGCGATGAGGGCACGTAATCCGCGCGTCGTGTACTGCTCGATCACCGGCTACGGTCCCACCGGCCCGAAGGCCTCGCACGCCGGCCACGATCTGAATTACCTTGCCTCCTCAGGTCTGCTCGGCGTGGTCACCGACAGCACGGGCTCGCCCAACCTTCCGGTCAGCGTTCTCGCCGACATCGCGGCGGGGACTTATCCCGCGGTCGTCAACGTTCTGCTCGCCCTGCGGACGGCCGAGCGGACCGGCAGCGGAACTCATCTGCAGATCTCGATGACCCACAACCTGCAGACACTGGCCTACGGCTACATCGCCGCCCATCAGGCCGGTGGCTCCTGGCCACCACCGGGAGCCGAGCAGCTCACCGGCGGCAGTCCGCGCTACCAGATCTACCCCACCGCCGACGGCAGGCATGTCGCCTGCGCGGCGCTGGAGCAGAAGTTCTGGGACCGTCTCGTCGAAATCGTGGGCCTGGAGGACAAGTTCCACGACGACGCCGGCCAGGAACAGGCCGTGATAGCCGCGCTCGGTTCGGTTTTCGAGGCCCACCCGGCTCAGCACTGGCGCGACCTGCTGGACGGTGAGGATGTCTGCACCGTCGTCGTCAACACGTGGGACGAGGCGGTGGGCGCGGGTCTGGTCGACGTCAACGCACCCGAACGGGTGTCGCAACCCGGCAACCCCGCGGTGTCGGTCCCCACCCTGCCGAGCTCGTTGGCTCCGGACCTGCGGAGCACGGGGACCACCAAGGCGTATCCGGCGCTCGCCCCGTTGCCCGCCACATCCCCCTGGGCCTGAGCCCACAATCGTTCGCCGAAAGGACATTTCATGCGTGCTGCACTGGTCAAGGAATTCGGGCCACCCTCCAGCATCGTGGTCGAGGACGTCGCCGACCTACATCCCGGTGCGGGCGAGGTCTTGATCGAGGTCGGCGCCGTCAGCATCAATTTCCCGGACATCCTCGTCGTCGAAGGCACCTATCAGAACCTGCCGGCGCGGCCGTTCAGCCCCGGTAAAGAGGCCGCGGGCCGCGTGATCGCGGTCGGTGACGGCGTCAGCCGCGTGCGCGTGGGTCAGCGCGTACTCGCCCTCGTGGAGTACGGCGGCTACGCCGAACAGCTCGTGGTGCCGGCGGATCTGGTGATGGAGTTACCCGACGGCATGTCGTATGAAGCCGCTGCCGCGTTCGGGTTGGTGTACTCCACGGCCTACTTCGGCCTGCTGCGCCGCGGACAACTCAAACCCGGTGAGACCGTGCTCATCACCGGTGCGGGCGGCGGCGTGGGTTCGGCGGCCGTGCAACTCGCGAAGGCCTCGGGTGCACGCGTCATCGCCCTGGCCCAAGACGAGGCCAAAGCCGAGCTCGCGCGCAGTCAGGGCGCTGACATCGCGCTGACATCGAAACCCGATACCCTGCGCGACGATCTGTTGGCCGCCACCGACGGTAAGGGCGTCGACGTCGTCATGGACATGCTCGGCGGTGACTTCTTGACCCAGATCATCCGGGCCACGGCATGGGAGGGCCGCATCGTCATCGTCGGATTCGCCTCCGGCAGCCAGAATCCCATCAAGCCGGGTCACATCCTGGTCAAGAGCATCAGTGTGATCGGGCTGCAGAGCAGCGACTATCGCGATCGAACCCCCGATTTGATGCGGTCATCGATGGCCGAGATGTTCGCGCTCTACGAGCAGGGCAAGCTCGATGCCGCCGTCGACACCACGTTCCCGTTGGAGAAGGTCGGGGATGCGCTGCAATACGTGAAGGACGGACGCGTGCGGGGCAAGGTCGTCGTCACGACCGGCCGCGGCTGATGACGCTCTGGTTCGACGACCTGACGGTCGGCCGTGCGTGGTCGGGTGCCTCGCGCACCGTGACCGAAGCAGACGTCGACGGTTTCGCCGAGTTGACCTGGGACCGTTTTCCGCTGCACACCAGTGAGGAATTCGCCAAGCGGACAGCCTTCGGCACCCGCATCGCGCACGGTCTGCTGGGGTTGGCCTTCGCGCACGGCCTGATGTGGGCGAACACCCATGAACTCGATGATTCGGTAATCGCGTTCATCGGCATCCGGGATTGGAAACTCCTGGGCCCCATTTACTTCGGTGACACCATGCGTGTCGAGTACGAGGTCGTCGAACAGCGGCGGTCCACCACCAAGCCGGACCGCGGTGTGATCGAGTTCGCGGTACGGGTCATCAATCAGCACGGAGATGTTGTCCAGCAGGGCGTCAAGACGATGCTCATCGGATCGGAGAAGCAATGAATCTGCCTGTGCAAGTGGGGGTGTTCGGCGGGGGGCGAATGGGTGCCGGTATCGCGCACGCGTTCCTGGTCGCCGGTGCCGCGGTGACGGTGATCGAAGCCGACGACGAAGCCGCGGTGGCGAGCGGTGAGCGTGTACGGGCCGGCCTTGCGAAGGCGGCTGAGCGGCATACGCTTTCGGAACCGCTCGACGACGTCGCGGCACGCCTGACGGTCACGCCTGATGTGGCTGCCTTGGCCGGTGCGGCCCTGGTGGTGGAGGCCGTTCCCGAGGTCGTGGACTTGAAGACGACGATCCTGGCCAAGGTGGAAGAGGTGGCGCCCGAGGCCGCCCTGGCGACCAACACCAGTTCACTGTCGGTCGATCGGTTGGCGTCCAATCTCAAACGCCCTGAGCGCTTCATCGGCCTGCACTTCTTCAACCCGGTGCCGGTCAGCGAGCTTGTCGAGATCGTCGTGGGTTCCAAGACAGCGTCCGATCTGGTTACCGCAGCGCAGTCCTGGGTGTCGTCGCTCGGCAAGACCGCGATCACGGTGACCGATTCGCCGGGCTTCGCTTCGTCGCGGCTGGGCGTCGCGATCGCGCTGGAAGCCATGCGGATGCTCGAGGACGGCGTCGCGACCGCCGAGGATATCGACACCGCGATGACGCTGGGTTACAAGCATCCGATGGGTCCGCTTCGCACCACCGACGTCGTGGGGCTCGATGTGCGCCTGGCCATCGCCGAGCATCTCGCCCGCGAGGTGGGACCGCGGTTCGAACCCCCGGCGATCCTCCGGGACAAGGTCGCTGCCGGTCACCTGGGACGCAAGTCGGGCCAAGGCTTCTATACGTGGTGATCCGCTAGCGGAACGTCATCATCGCCCGCGCGCCCGTGGCATCGGGAACGTCGAGGTGCGCGTGCTCGTTCACCGACACCACGGACACCCCCGTCGATCCCACGATCAACTTGGTGATCGACGCGTTGATCATGGTGCGGGACAAGCGGATCCAACTACTGGCAGGCAGATCCCAGATCTGGGCGAGGATCTGGGCGATCGTGCCGGACGAGGACACCGCCACGACCGTCTGGCCTGGCCCGGCGAGCTCGCTGACCGACTGCAGTGCGAGAGCGCACCGCCGCTGGTAGTCCTCGTAGGACTCGGCCACGGAGTACGGCAGTCCTTGCGGCGTGGTCCAATCATGCAGGGCCGCATCGACACTGGATTGCAGCTCGCGTCCGGCGCCCGTGGTGGCCAACTGCCCGCCGCCCAGGATCGCATCCATGTCGTACTCGTTCCAGTGCGGATTGCTCACCGGAGTTCCTTCGTGCGCGGCGGCGCGCAGGACGCATTCGAGCGTCTCCTCCTGTCGGGCAAGGTCGCCCGAAATCGCGGCGGTGATCGAATCCACGCGGGAGGCGAGGGCTTTGCCGGTCGATGTGGCCTGCGCACGGCCGAGCTCGGTGAGCCCGCCGTCGGCGCGGGACCGGGCGGCGGCGCCGTAGGCCTGTGCGCGCGCCTGGCCGTGTCGCACGAGATAGACGACGCCCACCGCGGTCCTCCTTCTGTACAAACGTAGGCCGCTGAACGGCCCTCATGCTAATGTCGAACATTAAGTGATATTGCTGTGACGTTCAAAGGGTGGGCTATGGTCAGCGGGGCAACCAACGGGTCCAAGCAACGAATGATCGGGCAGGCTGTCCTGCGTCCGCGGCAGCAGGTCGAGGAAACCATCAGGGCCGCGATCCTGTCCGGCGAGCTGCAGAGCGGTGAGATGCTGCCGCCCGAGGCGGAGTTGGCTCGGCAGTTCAACGTCAGTCGCACCACGTTGCGCGAGGCGTTGCGGGTCCTTACCTCCCAGCATCTGATCACCAAGATCCCGGGTGCGCGTGGCGGCAATTTCGTGCAATCCGTCGACTATCACTCGCTCGGGACGGTCATGACGGAGGCGGTCGACAACCTGCTCACGCTCGGCAGCATCCGCTTCGACGAGGTCGCCGACGTCCGCCAGTATCTCGAGGTGCCCGCGGTCCGGCTGGCTGCGATCCATCGGTCCGAAGACGACCTTGCCGGACTCACCGAGATCGTGGAACGGCAGAAAACGGCGTCGGTCGATGATCCCGAGATCCCCGACCTCGACCGCAAATTCCACACCTTGATCGCACGAGCGTCGGGCAACCGCGTTTTGGCGTCGTGCGTGGCCGCGCTGCATCACGCCACCGAACCCGTTCACTATCTCGATCTTTCGCCGGAAGTCGGAAAGCAGACGGTCCGCCAGCACGCCGCGATCCTGCGGGCGATCGACAAGCGCGACGCCGATGCCGCGGAGGCCGCCATCGTCGACCACCTCACCTACCTACGCAAGCACATCGTCGCGCACCAGGCCGCGGAGTGACCTGAGTTCGCGGTCACGCGGTGACCGTCCGCGGTTCGAGGTGCTTGGACCATCCCGATGCGCACAGCGCCGCGCACACGGCCGCCAGCAGTCCGAGTGCGGTCAGCATGACGGGGTAGCTGAAGAAGTGGGCGAGCGCGGCCAGTGCTGCCGGCAGGAGGAAGCCGACGTAGGCCAGTGAGTAGTAGACGCCCGAGATCCCGGCGAGTTCGTCGGGTTCGGCGATGCGCTGGATCTCCAAAAGCCCGGAGACGATGGCGATTCCGTATGCACTGCCGAGGAGCATCGCGACGAGCACGGCCACCAGTGCCGACCGCGTGATCGCGGTGGCGACCGCGGCGAACACCCCGAGGGCCATCAGGACCATCGACACCACGACGGCTCGGGCGCTTGAATGGTCGTCGAGCCGGCGGGCGATCGGTTGCACCAGGACACCGCATCCGAGTGTCAGCACTGTCAGGCCCGCGGTGTAAAGCAAAGCCCACGAGCCGAGTTCGTCGGCCACGAGCGCGGGCACGATCGCGTAGGCGATACCGGCCGAGCCAAAGATCCACGGCGCCATGGGAACAACGACGCGCAGGAAGCGGCGGTGACCGGCGGCGGGTACCCGCAACCCGTGCAGGATGCTGCCGGTGGCGCCCTCGGTGCGTGTCTCGACGGTGCGGCGCTGCACGGCCCACAGTGCGGGCAGGCACAGGACCGCATGGACGACATAGGTCAGCACAAGCGGTAGCGGCGCGAACGCGGCGAGCAGCCCCGCGCACAGCGGGCCCACGCCGAGGCCGAGCGAGAGGCAGATCGAAGCGCGGCGCGCGCCGGTGCCGGGCGCTGTGTCGTCGAACGGCGGTCCGGACAGTTCGGCGATCCAGGCCGATCCCACGGCCATCGCGATGCCGACGGCCAGACCGCTCAACAGCCGACCGGTGAACAGCGCTGGAAAACCCCAGACGTCGCCGATGGCGATGATGACGCTGCCCAGCGCGGAACTCACCACCCCGGCCGCCATCACGGGCCGGCGGCCATGGCGGTCCGACAGCGTCGATGCGATGAGCAGGCCGGGAACGAGACCGAGCACGTACGCGCCGAGCAGAACATCGACGTCGACGCGCGTGTAACCGGAATGCTCGGCATAGGCGATGAGCAACGGCGTGAACTGATTTCCGCCCCACCCGATGCAGAAGGCGGCGATCGCGACGGCCACCCATGGATGGACGCGCGTGCGGGTCATCCGAGCACCACCCGGTACGTCGCCTCCAGATGAGCCAGCAGGGCGGCCTCGAATTCCGCGACATCGCGTCGGCCGATCGCCTCGGCGAGCCGGCCGTGCTCGTTGACGAGTTCGGTCAACCGGGCGGAATCCGACCGTGCGGCGTCGGCCATCATGCGGCGTTGCCGATCGCTCAGCGAACCGTAGAAGCGTTGGGCGATCGAGTTGCCTGCCACCTCCACGATGCGCCGGTGAAACGCGTCATCGGCGGCCGCGAACTGCTGCGTGTCACCCGCGACCCGGCGCTGCTCGGCCACGAGCTCGGTGAGCTCGGTGAACAGTTGCTCGACCGTTTCGGGTGAACGGCACAGCCGGCGCACAGCCGCGGTCTCGAGCGCGAGGCGCATCTCGAGAAGGTCGGTGGCCTCACGCGAGGGCACGGGTATGACGACCGCGCCGCGGCGGGGCAGCAGATCCAACAGATCCTCGGCCGCCAGCCGCAGGAACGCCTCGTGCACCGGGGTTCGGCTGATGCCGAGCTGACCGGCGACCTCGACCTCACTGAGCAGCTGACCGCCGCGGACCTCGCCCGACAGAATCTGGTCCTTGGTCAGTTGGTAGGCGCGCTGGCTGCTGGAGCTCTCCATGGCGCACCACTGTACGCGCTTGCATGCAACGATGCATGCAAGCACTCAGGATTGCGGCGCACGCTCCTTCGCGAAGGCCTCGACGATGGCCGCGCAGAACGCGGGCAGGTCGTCGGGGGACCGGCTGGTCATCAGGTTGCCGTCGACGACGAGTTCCTGATCGACGACGTTGGCTCCGGCATTGCGCAGATCGGTGCGCAGGCTGGGATATGACGTCAGCGTGCGACCTTTCGCGACACCCGCCTCGACGAGCGTCCACGGGCCATGGCAGATGACGCCGACGGGCTTGCCCGATTCGACGAAGTCGCGGACGAACGACACGGCGTCCGAGTCGGACCGCAGCTTGTCGGCGTTGACGGTGCCGCCCGGGATCACGAGTCCGTCGAACTCGTCGACCTTGGCCTTCGCGACCGGACGGTCGACGTCATATGTTCCGGCCGGCTGCAGGTCGTGGTCGCGCGCGTCGATCGCGTCGCTCTTGAGTGACAGCAGTTCGGTTGTTCCGCCTGCGTTGCGGACGGCATCGCGAGGCTCGGTCAGTTCACGACGTTCGACACCGTCGGTCGCCAGGATGGCGATCTTCTTGCCGTCGAGTACTTGGGACATAGGTGGCCTCCCTTTTTTCGTGGTTCGAATGAGGCCTACCCATTGCGGAGCGTTTTAGAACGGGCTGCTGTTCTGCTGGTATTTGGCTTCCTGAGGCCGAGGTCCGAAGCGCCGGATGTAGTCCTCGTGAATGTGTGCTTCCTTCTTGTACTTGATCTCGTCGACGAGGTTGGGGTCCAGATTGTGCTGGGCCAGGCGATGGCGGCGCCAGACCTTGTTGAGCGCGAGCGCCATCAGGAGCGCCCAGATGTAGATCGGCACGGTCATCTCGATGTGCACGTACAACGAGGCAGGCAGCAACCAGAACGGAGCGAGCACGAACAGCGGCGGGATCGCCATGCGGATCATGTGCCTGCGGATCGCGCCATGGTCGGCCAGATCGTGGGCAACCCAGTCGCGCATCGAGTCGGGCAGCCGTTTTCCGTACGAATAGGCGATGTACTGAAAGAGATTGGGCTTGGTGGCGGCCATGATGAGTCCTAGCGGTTCGTCAGTGGGTGAGAGCGTTGGCGGCGAGCGCGGCACTGTTGATGCGGGTCAGTACGCGATGGAGTTCTTCGAGTTCGGCCATGTCGACACCGAGTCGGGCGACGACGGCGGGCGGGATGTCCAGTGCGCGGTCGCGAAGTTCGATCCCGGCCCCGGTGAGTGCGATGTCGGTTGCGCGTTCGTCACCGGTGCTTCGGGTGCGGGTGACGAGCCCGAGCGCCTCCAGGCGCTTGAGCATGGGCGACAGTGTCGCGGAGTCGAGCTGAAGTGCCGCGGCGATCTGCTTGACCGACAGCGGGGGAGTGCCGCCGGAGTTCGACCGGTGGTGGTCCCACAGCGCGAGCATGACCAGGTATTGCGGATGGGTCAGGCCCAGCGGCTCGAGCAGTGGCCGGTACACCGACAGCACCGCCCGGTTGGTGACGGCCAACGCGAAGCAGACCTGGCGCTCCAGGGCCAACGGATCGATGTCGACCTCGGTCGATGTGGACATGACTAAATCGTACGCCAATAGTTAGGGCACTAACAATGTCTGGGCGCTCACATCCGCGGCGAAAATCATTGGCCGGTGCCGGGTGATGGATGTGAGGGTGTCCAGCATGGGTGAGTTGGACTCGACCGGGGCCGCGATCGCGTCGAACCGGCAGAACTGGGATGACCGCGCCGAAGTTCACGTGCGCTCGAAGTTCTATGACGTGGACGGTTTTCTGGCCGACCCGACCGATATCTCCTCGGTCGTGCGCAACGACCTGTCGGTGCTGACGCCACATCTGCCGGCCGCCGGCGTGCAAGGCCGCTCACTGCTACATCTGCAGTGCCACATCGGCACCGACACCGTCTCGTGGGCCAGGCTCGGCGCCGTGGACGTCCACGGGCTCGACCTGTCCCCGAACTCGCTGCGCCACGCCGAACGGATTGCCCGTGCCGACAACCGCGACATCACCTGGATCGAGGGCGACGCGCGGTTTGCGTCCAGCCTGATCGATCGCCGTTTCGACACGATCGTCACCAGTGCGGGCACGATCGTGTGGCTGCCCGAACTCCGGAACTGGGCGCGGTCGATCCACGACCTACTCGAGCCCGGCGGGCTGTTCATGATCCGCGACGACCATCCCATCCTTGGCGCGATGGAGTACGGGCTCTGGGAGATCGCCGATGACTATCTGTCCGGGGGCGGGCCTCGCACGTACGAGGATGCGGGCACCTACACCGAGGATTCCGACGGGCAGATCGCGCACCGCACCAACCACGAGTGGCGCCACGACCTCGGCGAGATCGTCGGTGCGCTGTTGGCCGCCGGGTTGCGGATCGAAGCGCTCGAAGAGCTGCCGTACATGGACTGGCCGGCGTTCCCCATCCTGCAGCCATCCCCGCAGGGCTGGGAACTGCCGTCGGGAACGCCTCGGATCCCGTTGAACTTCGCGGTCGTCGCCAAGCGCGTCGACTGAAACCCTTTCCGCGAAAGCGCCGACAACAGCTGTTGATCGGCTGTCTATTCGGTATTCACAGCCTGATGCCAGGCTGGCCAGATGGATCTGACCACGCTCGCGCGCGAGCTGCTCGAACCGCTGCCGGCGCACCGGACCGTCGGTGTCGAGGTACTGCGGGCCGCCGACGGAGAGGCCGAGATCTCCTCGCGGACAAGCAAACAGCTCACGAATGTGATCGGTTCGCTGCACTCCTCGGGCCTGATCGCGCTGATCGACGCGGCAGGTCTGGCAGCGATCATCGCCGGAGCGCCGAACAAGAACGCGATGGCCGGGATCCTGCCGTTGGGGCGGACCGCGTCCGTCGAGTTCCTCGCTCCGGCGCGCGGGCGTCTACTGGCGACCGCCGCCCTCGACGACGAGGCCCGCCACGCGCTCGAGCCGCTGTGGGCCGGTGCCTCGGATCGGGCCCGATTCTCGACCGTCGCCCAGATCATGGACAGCTCGGGCACCGTGGTCAGTCGCGGCAGCTTCGACTGGAGTGTGCGGCGCGTGCCCGTCGGCGACGAAGGCTAATTGGCCCGGCGCGCCAGCCGTTCGGTGTTGTCGATGAGAATGCTCTTGCCCTGCACCCGAATCCAGCCGCGTTGTGCGAAATCGGAGAGCGCCTTGTTGACGGTCTCGCGCGACGAGCCGACGAGCTGCGCGATCTCCTCCTGCGTGAGCTCATGATCCACCCGCAGCGAACTGCCCTCGCGGCTGCCGAATCGCTGCGCGAGGTACAGCAACTGTTTGGCGACCCGGCCGGGCACGTCGGTGAAGATCAGGTCGGACAGGTTGTCGTTCGTGCGGCGCAGCCGGCGGGCCAGCACCCGCAACAGCTGCTCGGCGATCTCGGGCCGGTCGGCGATCCAGCTGCGCAGCACACTGCGGCTCATGGTGACAGCGTGCACGTCGGTCAGCGCGGTGACAGTCGACGTCCGCGGGCCGGGATCGAAGATCGCGAGCTCGCCGAACATGTCGGATGGGCCCATGAGGGTGAGCAGGCTTTCACGGCCGTCGACGGTTTTCCGGCCGATCTTCACCTTGCCCGACGTGATGATGTACAGCGTGTCACCCGGCTCGCCCTCGACGAATATGACCTTGCCGCGGGGAAACGACACCGGTTCCAGTTGTTGGGCGAGCGCGGCCACGGCGCTCGGTGAAACGCCCTGGAAGATTCCGGCACGCGCCAGCACCTCGTCCATGCTGTCCCCTGTTCTCGTACGTGCCGGCTATCGCTGCTTCAGTAACTAACGAAGCTGACCGTGGTTTCGTCATGTCGGCGTCCGGCGTCGACCGCACTCGGTCCTAATCTCTTCTACCACGAGTGTGGGTCTGCTCACCTTTGAGTTATTGCGGGGTCACCAGCCCGGTGTCGTAGGCGTGGATGATCGCCGCCGCCCGGTCGCGCAGGTCGAGCTTGACGAAGATGTGGCCGATGTGGCTTTTGACGGTCAGCCCCGAGATGCTCAGTTCGTCGGCGATCTCCGAATTGGACCGGCCTTTGGCGATCAGCGTCAGGACATCGAGTTCCCGGGCGGTGAGGTCACCGACCGCTTCGACGCGGCGCGGCGCGGCGGCTCTGCGGTAGGTCGTCAGCACGCGGGAGGTCACGGCCGGATCGAGATAGCTGTCGCCCTGTGCCACGGCGCGGACCGCTCTGATCAATTCTTCAGCCGAGGAGTCTTTGAGCACGAAGCCGGCCGCCCCGGCGCGCAGCACCCCGGACAGCAGTTCGTCGTCGTTGAACGTCGTCAGGGCGAGTACGGGCGGTCCGGCCGCGGCGGTCAGGCGGCTGGTCGCCTCGATGCCGTCGACGCGCTTCATCCGCAGATCCATCACCACGACGTCGGGGTCGTGCCGGGCGACCGCGTCGGGCACCTCGTCGCCGTCTGCGCATTCGGCGACGATCGTGAACCCGTCCTTGCGCCGCAGAATCCTGCGCAGCCCGGAGCGCACGAGGTCCTGGTCATCGGCGAGGAGGACGGCGATCTCGCCGGCGCGGTCCGTCATGACACCAGGGGGCATGGCCGTAGGGACTCGTCGTCCAGCGGGATGTTGGTGCGCACCGCCCAACCGTCGCACGTCGGGCCGACGCTGATGATGCCGCCGAGCAGTTCCACGCGCTGACGCATGCCCCGCACGCCACGGCCCTCGGCCGCCGCCGCGGGGCCGGTCATCTCGTTGACGACGGTCAGGGTCGCCGACGTCCGGGAGATGCGAAGGCGCACAGTGGATTGTGCCTCGGGGGCGTGTTTGGCGATGTTGGCCAGCGACTCCTGGGTGATGCGGTAGAGCCCCAGCCCGACCGCGGCCGATACGGTGTCGGTCGGTCCGCTGGCATCGAGGGTGACGTTCAGGCCGGCGCGGACGAAGTCGTCGACGAGACCTCCGATGTCGTCGATGCCGGGCTCGGGCGCGATGCTCATGGGGGCACCGTCGAGCAATCCGACCGTGCGGCGGATGTCGGTCATCGCCTGGCGGCCGAGACGCTCGGCCTGTTCGAGTGCGTCGACCGCGTCGTCGATGTCGCGGTCTTCCTGCAGTCCACGCCTGGCGCCCGTGAGGTGCAGCAACGTGATACTCAGCGAGTGCGCGATGACATCGTGCACCTCACGTGCGATGCGGCGCCGCTCGTCGGCCGCCGCGTGCCGGGTCAACGCGGCCTGCGCCTGCTGCTGCTGTTCCATGAGGTGCTGTTGGGTGTGCATGAGATAGCCGACGAGCCATCCCATTCCGAGGATGCCGAGATAGAGCGGCAGGTTGTCGAGACGGTGCAGCGCCGAGGCCGCCAGCAGCAGACCGGCCGCCGCGACCGAAGTCAGGAATCCGCCGACAACCCCGGTGAGCGAGGCGACCTCACCCACCATCATCACCATGAGCAGCGGTGCGAAATCGCTGGCGATGGGCGTCGACGTGGCGAACAGGAGCAGGGCGGTCGCGCCGGTCAACGCCGCCCAGAGGATGGGGGCTTTGAACCTGAGCCCGTACGTGTAGGACAGGGGCAACGGTGCGACAGAGATCAGGAGCGCCAGCAGGGCCACCGGGAGGTCTGCCGTGCTGCGCTGCAACACGGCCACGACGCCCGCACCGACGAGGGTGGCGTCCATCGCGACGACGGATGCCCAGTTGTGGCCGAGGGGGATCATCTCGCCCCGTCGGCGCAGCTGCTGCCGCACGCGGTGTGCCATCGCACCCAGCATCTTCTGATGGTAGAAGGATCGCTCGCCGCCGCGCATCATCCCGTGGTGGCAAGGCGGAGTCCTACCAGGGTCGTAGCTCAGAGCCGGAACATCTCCCGTCGCATCGCGGCCTCTTCCATGAAGCTCTCGCGCAGCGGTGGATGGTATTCACGCTTGGGCCGGGTCTTCGGTGTGTCCGTCGTGGATTCCGCGCGGACGGCCGCCCGGATCCGGCGCAGCAGGTCGGCGATCCGGTGGCGAGGTTCGTTGCGCGGCAACGCTATCGCCGGCCACGCCCGCGTGACGCCGGCCAGTGGGTTGGCCTGTGAGGGCTGTGCTCGTGTCATGGCTCGACGCTACGAAGCGCACGGGCCACCCCACATCGCGCTGATGTCCGATCTTGATTTACGACCCTGGTAGTAGTTGTAAACCGACCGCGGTACCAGGTTCGGGCGGTTCGACCGCGGGGATCAGTCCCCGATCGGCACGAGCGTCAGGCTGGCCGGCGCCACGTGCAGCGTCACTTTCGTTTCCGGGGCATAGGAGACCGACGGCTCGCAACGGGCCCGGATGTCCTGGTCGCCGACCCGGACGATGTGGTCCACCGCGTCGCCGAGAAAGCTGCGGGTCACGATGCTGCCGGTCAGCTGATTGGGCCCGCTGACCGTTGGCGGTTCGTCGATCAGTGTCACGGCTTCGGGGCGGGCGGCCAGGATGACGGACTCGCCGATCCCGACCGACAATTCGCTTGCGACCATCAGGCGTCCGTGGCCGGTCTCGACGACGAGGTGGTTGTCCTCGCGTCCGGTGACAGTGCCGTTGACGAAGTTCGAGGTGCCGATGAACTCGGCGACGAACCGGTTGGCGGGCCGTTCGTAAATGTCGCGCGGCGGGGCCAGTTGCATGATCTTGCCCGACCGCATCACCGCGATGCGCGAAGACAGGGCCAGCGCCTCGATCTGGTCGTGGGTGACGTAGATGCTCGTGATACCCAGATCGTGCTGCAGCCGTTTGAGTTCGAACCGCAAAGACTCCCGTAGTTTGGCGTCGAGATTCGACAACGGCTCGTCGAGCAGCAGCAGTGGCGGCTCGGTGACCAGTGCGCGGGCGAGCGCGAGGCGCTGCTGCTGACCGCCCGACAGCTTGGTGGCCTGCCGCCCGGCCAGATGTGCGAGTTCCATGGTCGCGAGCACGCGTTCGACCTTCTCGGCAATGGTTCTCTTGCTGGGCCGCTTCCGGCGCGGCAGGACCTGCAGCGGGAACGCGACGTTGTCGAAGACCTTCATATGGGGCCAGATCGCGTACGACTGGAACACCATGCCGAGACCGCGTTCGTTGGTCGGCATGTGAAAAGCCTTGGCCCCGGTGCTGTTGAACATGACCCGGTCAGCCACCTTGATGGTGCCAGAATCGGGGCGCTCCAGACCCGCCACCGAACGCAGGGTCGTGGTCTTGCCGCATCCGGACGGTCCGAGCAACGTGAACAGTTCCCCTTCCTTCACGTGGATGCTCACATCGTCGATCGCCCGTACCCGGGCGGCGTCCTTGGTGTTCGGTTGTTTATCCCCGTCGAAAGTCTTGACGAGATTGGTGATTTCGAGCATGTGTCGTCCTTGCTTCGGGTCGGGGAGGGGTTAGTCGGTGCGCAGCCCGACGTTGGCGCCGAGCTTGTAGGCGATCGTCACGAACGCGACCAGGGTGGCCACCATCAGCACACCGAGCGCGGCCACCGCAGACATCTCGCCCTTCTCGTAGAACTGGAATGTCACGATGGCCAGCACCTCGTTACCGGGGCTGTACAGCAGGATCGAACTGGACAGCTCGCGGATCGACACGATCACGATGTAGATCCAGCCGGCCACGATGCCCGGCATCATGAGCGGCAGCACCACGCGGCGTACGGCCTGGAACCAGCTGGCCCCCGACACCGCGGCGGATTCCTCGAGCTCCGCCGAGATCTGCGTGAGTGACGAGGTGGCATAACGCATTCCGTACGGGAGGAACCGGGTGACGTAGGCGATCATCAGGATCAGCAGGGTCCCGTATACCGGGACCGGCAGCGGGTTGCGCAGATACACGAACGAGATAGCGACGCCCATCACGAGCCCCGGCACGATCAGCGGCAGGAACGTCAGCTGGTCCACGATCTGGCGGCCGGGCGTCCTGGTGCGGATCACCAGCCACGCGGCCAGTGCGGTCAGCACCATCACCACCGTGGCGGCCCCGGCGCTGAGGATCACCGAGTTGACCACCGACCGGGTGAAGATGCGGTTGTCGAACAGTGCGGTGTAGTTGCTGAAGGTGAAGTCGCCGAACGATGCGAACGAAAACCCTTGGTAGTAAGGCACCAACGAGTTGTAGAGCATGACGAGCACCGGTAGCACCGTGGTCACGGCGAAGTAGAGCACCACGAGCGCACCCACGGGTCCGCGAGCGCGGCCGAGATCCAGCGGACGCGGCCGGAAACCCTTGCCGGTCACCGTCGCGTATTCCTTACCCTGACCGCCCAGCTTGCTGACCGCCCAGACACCGACGACCGAGATGACCACCAGGCCGATCGACAGAGCGCCTGCGGCGCCGTAGTCGTACGGATACTGCCGCAGGGTGTCGAAGATTTCGCTGACGAACACGTTGATGCGGTCGGGCAGGCCGAGCAGGACCGGCACCTCGAAACTGGTGAGCGCGTTGACGCCGGTGACCAGCAGCGCGCCGGCGATGGCAGGCCGGGTGAGCGGCAGGGTGACCCGGCGGATCATCGTGAGTTTGCTTGCGCCACAGACCAATGCCGACTCTTCGAGGGCCGGGTCCATCGAGCGGAATGCCGCGACCATGAAGAGGAAGACCAGCGGGGCCGAGTGGGTACCCTCGACCCAAATCATGCCGGCCATGCTGAAGATGTCGAAGAACGGGCGCCCGATGAGGGCGTTGGAGAGTTGATTGAGGATTCCGACCCGCTCGCTGCTGAGCATGATCCAGGCGATCGTGTAGAGCAGGCCCGGGATGATGAGCGGCACCATCGCGGTGGCGACCAGCAGCGGCCGGAACGGCACATTGGTGCGCACGGTCACGTACGCGAGAAACGTCCCCGTGACGAAAGACAGCAGCGTGGCACCGACGGTGAAGATCAGCGAATTGCTGATCAGCGACGGCAGTTCGGGGTTCGTGTAGGCACGGGCGAACCCGCCGAAGGTGAAGCCGCCCTTGTCGAAGAACGTGCCGTACGCCAGGTACAACAGCGGGGTCAGGGTCAGGTAGCCGATGACGATGACGACGGCGAGCAGGATGAACGAGCGCGGGGCGATGAAGGCTTTGAGCCACCGCCGCATCGGGCCGTCGGCGACATCGGCTCCAGATGCCGGAGGCCCCGGCGGAGGGGAATCCGCCGGCGCCTGCCGAATGCCTACCGCGGTAGTCGAACTGGGTGTGGGGCTCATCGTGGTTCAGGCAGTCCTTTCCGGGTCAGCCCTGGCCCAGCAGTGCGTCGAACCGCTTGGTCCATTCGTCGCGTTCAGTGGTGAACTTCTTGAAGTCGACCGAGGTCAGCTTCTCCTGCGGGATGCCCTCGAGTGGTCCGCCGGGCTGGGGGATGGCGGTCGGCGTGCGGTCCTCGCTCGCGAGCATCTGCTGACCTTCGGTGAGCAGGAAGTCGACGAAGAGCATGGCCGCCGCGGGATGCGGTGCGTTCTTGAGGATCGTGGCGCCCTGGGCCTGGAAGATGAGCGGCTCGATGAAGCTTCCATCCTTTTTGCGCCATGCCACCGGGGCCTTCGGATCCTTTTCCAGAAGGCGGTCGATCGACTGCGTGTACACCGACAGCGACACCGGGTACTCACCGGCGAGCAGCAGCTGCGCCTGCACGGTGTGGCCGGCGTTCAGCGTGGAATAGGAAGCGAGCGTGCGGATCATGTCGTCCACCTGCTCTTCGGACCACCCCTTCTGGGTGGTGTAGTAATCCATGACGCCCGTGTACCAAATCCAGTCGCGTGGATCGAGCGAAAGCTTGCCCTTCCACTTGGGGTCGGTGAAGCCGTCGAGGGTGTCGGGGAGCTCGTCCTCGTTGACGAGGTTGGTGTTCCAGCCCTGCGTGTACACGCTGAGCCGGGTCGCGGCCACGTTGGAGGCCTGGTCGTACCCGGGGATCTTGTCGGTCAGCTCGGGGTTGACGTACTCGTAGGTCATGCCCTGTTCGGAGATCGAGAACGATTCGGAGTCGTCCATCACGTCGGCTCCGTAGAAGCCTGCCCCGTACTCCTGGAGGATGCGCTGCAGCACGGTGTCGGACTGGCCCGAGTACATCTCGACCGGGATGTCGTACTTCTTCTCGAACGCCTCGACAATCGGGTCCATCCCGGAGCTCGCCGTGTAGAAGACGACCGTTCCTTCTTTCTGGGCCTCGGCGACCAGTGCGTCCGTGCGCTCCTTGCCCGTCATGGCGTTGAACTTGTCCAACGTCGCCGCAGCGCTGCCGGGCCCGCTGTCGGCGCCGGAATTTCCGTTTTCGCTGCCACCGCAGCTCGTAACGACCAAACTGGTTGCAACACCTATTGCGGCAACTGTCTGGACGAACCGCCTGCGGCTCATCCACGGGCTGCTCTTCGGTGTTGGGACTAACTGCATCGTCACTCCTCATGGCTTCGGGGCGGGCGCGCATGTGGTCTGCGTCTCATGGCAGCATTGCAGCAATGAATGTTGCGGTCAATACCTCGCTGCGGATAATATGTGCCGCAATGTGATCTGGATTACCGACCGGAAAGAGCTGCCGTGCTGAGTCTGTCCTTTGCATCCGCGGTGAACGAACGCACCAGGCCGATCATGGAAGGCGCGGTCACCGCAGAGGGCATCACGCTCAACCCGCTGGTATCCGATCCCGCCGAAACGTTCTGGCGGATGTTGCGTTTCGGTGATTTCGACATCTGTGAGATGTCGATCTCGTCATTGCTCATGGCAGTCGAACGGGGTGCCGACCTGGTCGCGATTCCCGCTTTCCCGTCGCGGCGGTTCATGCACATCGAACTCGTGTGCCATCGCGACTCGGGCATCGAGAAGCCCGCGGATCTGGCGGGGAAGCGGCTCGGGGTAGGGGAGTACCAGCAGACCGCGGCGCTGTGGACGCGCGGCATCCTCGATCACGACTTCGGCGTATCGCAGTACGACATTCAGTGGTACATGGAGCGGACGCCGGACCGCAGCCACGGTGCGGCAACGGGTTTCGAGCCGCCTGAGGGCATCTCGCTGAGCTTCGTGCCGCCCGACAAGAGCCTGGCGACGATGCTGGCCGCGCACGAGATCGACGCCGCGCTCGTCAAACGCGCCATGCGCAAACCGGCATCCAACGTCGTCGAGCGGTCCGCGCACATGAAGGTCTCCCCGGCGGAGTTCCGGAAGGTGACCAGGCCGGTGTTCGCCGATCCGCTCGCCGAGGGCCAGCGCTTCTACCGCGCACACGGGTTCGTCCCGGTCAACCACACCTACGTGGTGCGAGGAGACGTGGCGCGTGAACACCCGTGGGTGCCCTTCAACATCTATCAGGCCATGCTGCGCGCGAAGGATGTGGCCGAACGCGATCTGGTCAAGGCCGTGCCGCTGAGCCTGATCTTCCCAGAACAGTATCTGCAGCAGACCGAGGAGCTGTTGGGCCCCAACCTGTTTCCCTACGGGATCGAGGCCAACCGGGCAGCGCTGGAGACCATCGCCGACTACTCGCACGAGCAGGGCCTGACGAAGAAGCGCGCCGACGTCAACAGCCTGTTCGCGCCGAGCACGCTCGACCTCTGAGCGGTCGTGGGGTGGGGGCTGAGCGAACGGGTCGCGGGCGCCTGGCAGCGTTCCGTGCGGTCGTTGCGCGTGCGCAACTATCGGTTGTTCTTTTTCGGTCACGCGGTCTCGGTCGCCGGTACCTGGATGCAGCGCGTGGCGCAGGACTGGCTGGTCTACCAGATCACCGACAGCCCGATCGCGATCGGTGTCGCGCTCGCCCTGCAGTTCAGCCCGATCCTGGTACTGGGCATCTGGGGTGGCGTGCTGGCCGATCGGGTCGATCGGCGCGTGGCGCTCATCGTCACCCAAATCGTCCAGCTGGTACTGGCTCTCGTGCTGGGTGTGCTGGCGATCGCCGACGTCGTCGAACTCTGGATGGTCTATGTCCTTGCTCTGCTGCTCGGCCTGGTGACAGTCGTCGATCAGCCGGTACGGCAGTCGTTCGTCGCCGATCTGGTCGACCGCGACAGCTACGCCAATGCCCAGGTGCTCAATTCGACCGCTCAGAACCTCGGCAAGTTCGCCGGTCCGGCGTTGGCCGGCGGGGTGATCGCGTGGCAGGGCATCGGTGCGGCGTTTCTGCTCAATGCACTGTCGTTCGTGGCGATGCTCATCGGGCTGGCGATGATGCGGCGACAAGAACTGTTGCCGCAGCCGAGGCTGCAGAGCGCCCGCGGGCAGGCGCGGGCAGGCATCGCGTATGTGTTCGGCCATCCGCAACTGCGTGTCGCGATGCTGCTGTTGATCGTGGTTTCGGTGCTGGGGCAGAACTTTCGCGTCGTCTTCCCGCTCATGGGTTCGATGTTCGGGGGCGGCGCCGACGCGTACGGAACGTTGATGGCCATGGTCGGCCTCGGCGCATTGGTCGCCGCGGTGTTCACCGCGGCGCGGGAGACGGCGACGCTGCGCGGACTCGTCGTCGCCGCAGCGGCTTTCGGCGCGGTGAGTTGCGTGCTCGCCGGCAGCCGAACCCTGGTGTTCGCGTTCGTCGCCACGGTGGCGCTCGGGATCACGAACTTCGTGTTCAACACCGTCGTCCGCATCGTCATGCTGCTCGTGTCGGAGCCGTTGATGCAGGGGAGGGTACTGGCCTTGCACGGTCTGGTGTTCCTGGGCAGTACGCCGATCGGCGGGCTGGTGATCGGCTGGGTGTGCCAACACTGGGGCGTGCGGGCGGGTCTTCTGACCGGCGGCATCAGCGTCTTCGCGGCGGCGCTCGTCGCGGCCGCAATGTTGTGCAACGCCAAGCGGAACAGCAATGCCACCAACCATTGACAGCAGCAATATTTGCTGCATAAAGTCGAGTTAGACGGAAGAGGAGATGCAACGATGCGGATGGTAGACGCGCTTGCGCAGTGGTTCGAAGCAGCGGGTGTCACCCATTACTACGGCTACGCGGGCGGCGCGGTGTGGCCGCTGCTGGACGGCTTGGTCGATCACCCGTCGATCCAGGGCGTGCAGGCCAAGCACGAATCGCATGCCGTGCATCAGGCCGACATTCACTGGCGCGTCAACCAGAAGATCGCGCCGGTGATCGTCACCAAGGGGCCGGGTCTCCTCAACTGTGTCGGCGGCGTCGCGAGCGCGATGCACGACGGGATCCCCCTGCTCGTGATCGCGGGCTCCGGCGCCACGCACTTCCTCGGCAAAGGCGGTATGCAGGAGCTGTACTACTCCGGATTCGACGACGCCGTCCCGGTGTTCCGCCCCATCACCAAGGGCTCCTGGCTCGCGGTGCGGCCGGATACGGTGATCGACCTTCTCAATCACGCACTGCGGGTGGCGACCAGCGGCAAGCCCGGACCCGTCTTCATCCAGCTCCCACTCGACGTGCAACTCGCCGCGCTCGAGGGCGAGGTCGAAGCGCCGGTGCGGCGTTCGGTGCGCCAACGCACTCGGGTCGATGTCGCGGACGTCGGCGAGGCAGGCAATCTACTGGCCGAGGCGCAGCGCCCGCTGCTGCTGGCCGGTGGCGGCCTCGTGCGTTCTCCCGGTGGCGCACAGGCACTTCGGAGTCTTGCGGAATCCCGCGGCATCCCGGTCGTGACCACGCTGCCCGGCAAGGGCCTGCTCGACGAAGAGCATCCGCTGTCACTCGGCTGCGTGGGCCGCTCGGGTACCGAATGTGCGGCTCGCGCGACGCGTGAGGCAGACCTGATAGTCGCTGTCGGGTCCCGGTTCTCCGACAACCACACCAACAACTGGCGCAAGGGCGCGATCTACGACATGGAGCAGACCAAGCTCGTCCAGGTCAACGTCGACCCGGAGGAGATCGGACGCAACTACTCGGTGGAGCAGGGTCTGGTCGGCGACGGTGCGGCCTTCCTCGAGGATCTCCGCGCGGTGACCGACGGCGCTCCCGACGCCTATGCGGACTGGGTCGGGAAGGTCAGCCAATTCCGTTCGGAATGGCGCGATTCCATCGTACCGGTGCTGACGGCGCCGACGTCTCCCATCCACCCCGGCAGGATGTGCTACGAGGTTGGTGGGGTGCTCGCCGAGCGCGGCCGCGTGTTCGTCGACATCGGTGATGTCATCCAGTACGCCGAGCCCTACATGACCGTCCGGCGTGCGGGTGCGTTCCATATCAGTCCCGGTATGGCCGAAATGGGATGGGCCGCACAGGGAGCGACTGGCGCATGTCTGGCGGCTCCCGGTGAGCCCGCGGTGGTGCTCACCGGCGACGGCGCGTTCATGATGGGGCCACAGGCGGTGGCAACCGCAGTCGAGTACGGCGCGCCGGTGGTCTGGGTGATCCTCAACAATCTGGAACTGGGTATCGAGCGCAAAGGCGCGGACGGGAAATTCGGTCGCAGCCATCCGTGGTACTCGTTCACGGTGGCCGCGACCGGCGAGCCCTACACCCCCGACTTCGCGGCCCTGGCCCGCTCGTTCGGAGCCGAGGGCGAGCGTATCGACGAGACCGGGCAGTTCCGGCCCGCGTTGGAGAAGGCGGTGGTCAGCGGTCGCCCCACGGTGCTCGATGTGGCGATAGACACGTCGATCCCGAGTTACTTCACCAAGGGCCTCGATCGCTACAACCCCGACCACTGGGGCCAGAGTTACCCGTCCTACGGCGGCCTGAAGTTGGCGAAGTGACGTCGGCGGACTCGTCCCCGGTCCCGATTCTCGTCGGGGGCCGATGGGAATCCGACGGCACGCCGCTGACCGCGCGTGCCGCCGGCGACGGGCGCGTCATCGGGCACACGTTCGGGGCGACACCGGACCAACTGGACCGTGCCACCGATGCCGCCGTGCAGGCTTTCAGCCAGACGCGCCGGCTCGCATCGTTCGAACGCGGTGAGATGTTGCGTGACATCGCCGACCGGATGCTCGCCGACGTCGAGGGGCTGGCGGCAACGCTTGCCGCCGAGATCGGCAAGCCGATCGGCGATGCGCGCCTTGAGGTTCGGCGCACCGCCGGTGCGTTCCGGATGGCGGGCGAGGAGGCCGAGCGCATCGGCGGCGAGGTCATGCCGCTCGATCTGCTGCCGACGTCGCGTGGTCGCTGGGGAATCACGCGGCAGATGCCGCTCGGCCCGATCGCCGCCATCTCACCGTTCAACGTGCCGCTGAGCCTGTCGGCACACAAGGTCGCCCCCGCATTGGCGGCAGGCTGCACCGTGGTGCTCAAGCCCGACTCGCGCGCCGCGCTGACCCTGCTGCGGCTGGCCGAATTGATCGTCGAGGCGGGAGTGCCTGCCGGCGCGGTGAGCGTGCTGCCGATGAGCACGGAGGTCGGTGACCGCATGGTGACCGACGACCGCTTCCGGATGGTCAGCTTCACCGGTTCGGTTCAGGCCGGATGGGACATCCGGTCCAGGGCAGGCACCAAGAAGGTCGCACTCGAGCTCGGCGGCAATGCACCGGTGATCGTCGACGAGACCGCCGACGTCGCGCATGCCGCAGCGCGCACGGTGGCGGCGGGCTTCAAGTACGCCGGCCAACTATGCATCAGCGCCCAGCGCGTATTCGTCCATCGCGCTGTCGCAACGGAATTCGTGGACGCTCTGACGAAGGGGGCGGCCACGCTCAAAGTGGGGGATCCGCTCGACGAGACGACCCAGGTCGGCCCGATGATCTCGGTGGACGCGGCGGACCGCATCCGGTCCTGGATCGACGAGGCCGTGCAAGGCGGCGCCCGATTGCTCACCGGGGGCGAGGGATCCGGCGCGTTCGTGACGCCCGCGGTGCTCGACCAGGTCCCCGACACGGCGCAACTGTCGTGCCAGGAGGCGTTCGGGCCGGTGGTCGTGGTCAACACATTCGACGATCTCGATGCCGCGTTCGCCGCGGCGGACGGTACCCCGTACGGGCTGCAGGCCGGCTACTTCACCCGTGACCTGCACCGGGCCTGGCGTGCCTACGAACAACTCGAATTCGGAACCGTCGTCATCAACGACGCCCCGGCCTTCCGCGTGGACAGCATGCCGTTCGGCGGGGTGAAGAAGTCGGGGCTGGGCCGGGAGGGTATCCGGTGGGCAATCGCCGACATGACCGAACCACGTCTGCTCGTGCTCGCGCCCGAGGCCTGAGAAGGGGGATTTCGCAATGACCACAGCACCTTTGGACGATGTCACCGAGACCGTCCGTGGCAAGTACGACAAGCTGACGAACTCGCAGAAGCGGATCGCCGAGATGATCATCGAGGATCCCGAGTTCGTCGCGTTCGCGACGGTGGACAAGCTGGCCAGTCGGCTCGATGTGGCGGCCTCTACCGTCGTGCGGTTCGCCTACAAGCTCGGCCTCGACGGGTATCAGGATCTGCAGGAGCGCATCCGGCGGCAGATCCGTGAACAGTACCGGGCCGTCGGTGAGGAAGGCGCGACTCCGACGAGTCACCTCGCCGGAACACCGTTCCAGGCGTCGCTCGACAACGACTTCTCGCATCTGCAGCGGACCGCGCGCGCATTGGACCGTGAGGCCCTGGAGAAGGCGGTCACAGCGCTGGCCGAGGCCGAACACGTCTACATCACCGGTGATCTGACCTCCTACTGCCTCGCGTACTTCACCGCGATCGCGGTGGGACGAGCCCGCGACCGAGTGCGGCTCGTGCGCGCCGACGCCGAGGGGGCCACCGCTCTGCTGGAGATGGGTCCTGACGACGTCCTGCTGGCCTTCACCTTTCCGCCGTACTCACGCAACGTGCTGCGCGTCGTCGATTGGGCGGTGCGCAGGCGGACCTTGACGATCGGTGTCACCGACGCCGCCATTTCCCCGGTGGGACAACGGGTCTCGATCGTGCTGTCGGTGATGGCAGGCGGTATCGGCCCGCAGAACACCCTCGTCCCGGGCATGGCGGTGGCCAATGCCCTGGTGAACGGCCTGTTCGAGCGGAACGAGGACGTGTCGGTGGATCGGTACAAGGCGGTCGGATCACTGGCCGCGGACTGGGATCTGTTCGTGTTGGGACCCGACAATGGCAGCTGACCATACCGGGCCACTGAACGGGATCCGCGTGCTGGATCTCGCCGATCCGCTGGCCGCCTACGGCGCCCGGCTGCTCGCCGATCTCGGGGCCGAGGTGATTCGCGTCGAACCGGTGACCGGTCGCAGCACAGTGGATCGGCCCCCGTTCTGGCTCGCTCCCGACAGCCCGGCGGTGAGCCTATTCGAGCGATTCGTCAACGCCGGCAAGCGATCCGTCACCCTCGACATCACGGTTCCCGAGGCCGAACCGGTGCTCGCTGACCTGTTGGCGTCGGCTGATGTCGTCGTCGAGAGCCCGGCTCGGATGCTTGCCGACAGCGGGTGGTCCGATGAGCGGGTTACGGCCGCGAATCCGGCGTTGATCCGCGTCCAGGTGTCGCCGTACGGCCGTGATGCCGTCGGCGATGCACCCGACGACGATCTGGTGCTGCTCGGTGCGGGCGGGCTGCTGCACATGGGTGGTTATCCCGACATCGGCCCGGTCGCGGTGTATGGGCAACAGAGCACCTACATGGCCTCGATCTTCGCGGCCGTCGCCGCCATCGTGGGCCTGATCGGCAGGCAACGCACGGGTGCCGGGATGACCGCCGACGTATCCGCCCAGGAGTGCATCGCCCAGGCATTGGAAGAAAGTGTGATGCGATATGCGCTCACCGGCGAGGTGCGGGCACCGCAGGGCGACGTGGCCAAAGAGGCGGGCACCGGAACCTACCGGTGCGCCGACGGATACGTCAGCATGGTCGCCGGACGGTTGGGCACGGCAGCGGCCTGGACGTCTCTGGTCAAGTGGATCACCGAATCCGACGGCACAGCAACAGAGCTGACCGACGATGGGTGGTCGAAGTTCGAGTTCCGGCAACAACCCGACGCCATCGAGACGTTCCGCAGGATCTTCGAGCGGTTCGCCGCGACCCGTACCCGCCAAGAGCTCTACCGCGGCGCGCAGGAACGCGGGATCGCACTGTCACCGGTCAACGATCTGGCCGCAGTTCGCGAGGACGCCCAGCTGAACAGCCGCGAGTTCTTCGTCGGGGTCGAAGATCCGGAACTCGGCTGCACGATCACCTATCCCGGGCTGCCGTATCGCATGAGCGGAACGCCGTTGCCGGGTCCACGACCGGCACCCCGGCGCGGCGCCGACAACGTCAGCGTCTACGTCGACGGGCTCGGCCTCGGCGTCGACGAGTTGGAGAGCCTGTCCGCACGGGGCGTCCTGTGACCGCGCCGCTGGCCGGACTGCGCGTCCTCGATTTCGCCTGGATCGGCGCGGGAGCGCTGGTCACCAAGGCCTTGGCCGAGCTGGGTGCCGATGTCATCCGCATCGAATCACGCGTCCGTCCCGACAATCTGCGACAGTCCCCGCCCTTTCGTCCCGGCACCACGGGCCTCGACGCGTCCGGCTACTTCGCATCGCGGAACCCCGGCAAGCGCAGCGTCGCACTCAACATGAAGCATCCGAAGGCCCGCGAGATCGCGTTGTCGCTGGCCGCCCAGTCCGACGTGTTCGCCAGCAACTTCCGAACGGGGGTGCTCGAACGGTGGGGCATGGCGTATGCCGATGTGCAACAGGTCAATCCGCGCATCGTCTACCTGACGATGCCGATGCAGGGCCGCGACGGACCACACCACGACTACGTCGGCTTCGGGTCGACGATCGCGGCGCTGGCCGGTTTGGTGCACACCACCGCGGCACCCGGCCGCCCACCGATCGGCACCGGCACGCATTATCCCGACCATGTGCCCAATCCGGGCCACGCCCTGGTCGCGCTGCTCGCCGCGATATACCACCAGCAGCGCACCGGTGAAGGCCAGTACGTCGAACTGTCCCAACTGGAGTCGACGGTCAACGTCGTCGGGCACGGCATCGTGCACAGCTCGCTGGGTGCCGACGTGTCGCCTGCCGGCAATCACGCGCCCGGCTGCGCTCCACGCGGCGCGTATGCCTGCGCGGACGGTGAATGGCTCGCGGTGTCCTGTCAGACCGAGGAGCAGTGGAACGCACTGGCAAAAGTCGTCGACCGCACCGACTGGCTCGCCGATCACCGGTTCGGCACAGTGCTCGAACGGCTTCGGAATTCCGACGCCCTCGACGCCGAACTCGGTGAGGTTCTGTCCGCGCGGCGCCGGTCGGCGGTGGTGACCGAACTCGCCAACGCCGGAGTACCCGCCGGTCCGGTGAACAGCTCCAAGGACATGCTGGACGATCCACATCTGAGCGCACGCGGATTCTGGGAGTCAGTGCAGCACAAAGTGATCGGCGAGGTCCCGATGTTCCACCTGCCGTTCCGGCTGGATGACGGCGACCGCCCGTCGATGTCACCGCCGCCGCTGTTGGGCGAGCACACCCGCGAGGTGGCGACCTCGGTGCTCGAACTGACCGACGACGAATACGAAGAATTGGTGGCAGATGGGCTGTTCCAGTGAACGACGCCGTCGAATGGGAATGCCGCGGGCCGGTCGGCTGGATCCGGCTCAACCGGCCTGCACAGCGTAACGCCATCAACCAGGCGGTGCGGTACGGGCTCGCACAGGCATTCGCCGAGCTGGAGGCCATCGACGAGGTGGGCGTCATCGTGCTGACCGGTGCCGGCCCGATGTTCTGCGCAGGCGTCGACCTCAAGGAGAATCGCCCCAAACGCGGGCTGCTCGATCTCGGGGAGCCCGTCAGCGCCCCGGTCGACCGGTGTACGCGTCCGGTGATCGCGGCGCTCAACGGGCCCGCGGTGGGCGGCGGATTCGAGCTGGCGCTGGCGGCCGATCTGCGGGTTGCGGCGCGCTCGGCGTGGTTCGCACTCACCGAACTGCGTATCGGCAGCCTCCCGGGCAGTGGTGGCACACAGCGGCTCTTCGACGCCCTGCCGTCAGCCGTCGCATGGCGAATGCTCTTGAGCGGTAAGAGAATGCCCTCCGAGGATGCTGAGCGGTTCGGATTGGTGAGTGACGTCTTCGACGACGAGACATTCGAATCGGATGTCGAAGAGTTGGTGTCCACACTGGCGCAGGCGGCGCCGCTTTCGATGCGGGCGGCCAAGCTGGCCCGCACTGCCGCCGAATCCGTCGGTGCGGGCCTGGCCATGGAACGGGTGTTGTGGCGAGTGCTCGCCGACACCGAAGACCGCGACGAAGGACGGGCGGCATTTCGCGAGAAGCGCCCGCCCCGCTTCCGGGGTCGCTGAAAGGAGCTGGATCAGATGGGATGGCGGAAGGCGGCCATCACGGGTGTCGGTGTCAGCCGTCAGGGGAAGTTTCCCGACGAGACTCCGAATTCGCTCGCGGCAGAGGCTTTCGTGGCGGCACTCGACGATGCGGGTCTGCGCCGTGAAGACATCGACGGCCTGCTCACGATGCCCGGTACGAAGTCACCGGAAGGCGCCAAGCACTATCTTGCGCTCGGCGAGCTTCTCGGCATCAATCCCGTTCTCACCGGTAGCCTTTCGATGGGCGGCGCGACAGCGGGTGCACTGATCCAGCAGGCCGCGTTGGCGATCGAGGCCGGGATGGCGACGACCGTGGCCTGCGTGTTCGGCGACACCGCCAAAACCGGCGGCAGCCGCTTCAACGCCGACGCCGGAACCGAAGGCGACTCCTGGGGCATCTGGGGCATGTTCGGCAACGCGGCCAACAGCGCCTTCGGAGCCCAGCGTCACATGGCGCTGCACGGCACGACGAGTGAACAGCTCGGCTGGATCGCCGTCACCACGCGCAAGCATGCGTCGATGAACCCGGCCGCGATCATGCGCAAGCCCATCACGATCGACGATCACCAGGATTCCCGCATGATCGTCGACCCCTTGCACATGCTCGACTGTTGCATCATCTCCGACGGCGCCGTCGCGATCATCGTCACGTCCGCTGAGCGCGCGAGGGACAACGCCAGCACCCCGGTCGACGTGTGGGGTATGGGTCAGGGGCACACGCTGGTCAAGCTCGGCACCCCCGACTGGTGGTATCTGCCGCACCAGGCGGATTGCATCAGCCGCGCCTACCGCATGGCAGGGGTGTCGCCCGACGAGATCGATGTCGCCCAGTTGTACGACAACTTCACCATCTCGGTGCTGTTTTGGCTGGAGCACGCCGGCTTCTGCAAACCCGGTGAGGCCGGCCCGTTCGTCGAGGGCGGCACGCGGATCACGTTCGGTGGGGAATTGCCGATCAACACCGCGGGCGGCAACCTCTCGGAGTCCTACATGCAGGGTTGGCTGCACGTCGTCGAAGGCGTCAGGCAGATCCGCGGCGAGTGCGGGGAGCGTCAGGTCGACGACGCGCAGCTGTGTCTGGTGACCGGTCGCGGCATGACGCTCAACACCGCGAGCTGCCTGATCCTCGGAGGTGACCGATGACGAGCGGATTCATCAAACCCGAACTCACCGACACCAATCGTGGATTCTGGGACGGGGCTGCCGAGGGCGTGCTCGCCCTGCAGCGTTGTGACGACTGCGCCGAGCTGCGTTATCCGCCCGCACAGCGCTGTCCGCGATGCCTGAGTTCCGACGCCACCTGGCAGCCGATCTCCGGGCGCGGAGAAGTGTTGTCCTACGTCGTCATCCACCAGCGGTATCACGCCGCGTGGGCGGACCGGGTGCCCTACAACGTCGCGCTGATCCAGCTCGCGGAAGGCCCCAGGATGATCAGCAACGTCGTACCGCTGGACCGACCCGACGTATCGGTGGGCATGCCCGTGCAGGTGGTGTTCGACGACGAGGACGGCCTGCGAGTCCCACGCTTCATCGGTGTCGACGAGGATCCCGCCGCCTACGGCAACCCAGCAAAACCCCAAGGAGAGCAATGATGTCCGACCACTCGCGTGTCGTCGACGGCAAGCCCGTACGGATGGTGCCCTACCGCGACTCGGCGAACGGCGAGATGCCGGTCGTGCCGCGCGACACCCGCCAGTGGCTGGCCCGCGCCGCGGCGATGGGCGAACTGCGCGTACTCGAAGGCGTCGACTGCGAGCGTGGCATCGGTGAGATCACCGAGATGCTGCACCACGACGACGACGCGCCCGCCGTCCTGTTCGACAACATCCCCGGCTATCCCGCGGGCTACCGCATGCTGGTGAACACGCTGTCGCGGCGCAACCGGCTCGCGATGACCATCGGCCTTGACGAAAACACCTCCGCCGCAGGCGTTGTCGATGCGTGGGAGCAATGGCTGACCGACGTCAAGCCGCTGCCCGTCAACGTGGTCAGTGAAGGGCCGATCACCGAGAACATAGATACCGGCGACGACGTCGACCTGCTGAAGTTTCCCACGCCGCTGTGGCACCAGGAGGACGGTGGTCGCTACATCGGCACCGCAGTCGCCGTCGTGACCCGCGACCCCGACACCGGCGTCGTGAACTACGGCACCTACCGCGCGATGATCCACGACCGCAACCACACCGGCCTGTACATCTCCCCGGGTAAGCACGGCCGCGCGCACCAGGAAGCATGGATGTCGCGCGGCGAACCGATGCCGTGCGTGATGCTCGTCGGCCTGTCCCCACTGCACTTTCTCGGTGCGGCCCTGGAGATCCCGGAAGGCGTCAACGAGCTCGAGTGGCTCGGCGGAGTCACCGGCGAGCCGGTGGACTGCATCGAGGGCAAGCTGACCGGGCTGCCCATACCAGCCGGTGCCGAAATCGCCTTGGAGGGCTACGTTCTGCCCGACGAGAAGCGCCTGGAGGGGCCGTTCGGTGAATGGACCGGCTACTACGCGTCGAAGGAGCAGGAGCAGCCGGTGTTTCGGGTCGACGCGGTCTATCACCGGAACGATCCGGTGATGCTGGGCTGTCCACCGCAGAAGCCGCCATACGAGGGGCAGAAGTTTCAGCAGTACGGGCGCAGCGCCAATCTGCGGCGCGAGTTACGGGCGGCCGGCGTGCCCGACGTGGTGGCGGCATGGACTCACAGCGTCGGTGGGTGCCGGTTGTTCAACGTGGTCTCGATCAAACAGCGCTATGCCGGGCACGCCACTCAGGCCGGCCTGGCGGCCGTATCGTGCCGCCAGGGCACATATCTGGGCCGCGTCGTCGTCGTGGTCGACGAGGACATCGACGTCACCGATCTGCACGAGGTGATCTGGGCGGTGTGTACTCGCCATGACCCCGAGCGCGATGTGCAGATCATCAAACGCACCACGAGCGGCAACCTGGACCCGGCCATCGAACCCGGCAAGAAGGGCTACAACAGCAGGCTCGTGATCGACGCGACCCGGCCGTTCGAATGGCGCGACAAGTTCCCCGACCCGATCGGGCCCAACCCCGCCGAGAAACTCAAGGTCCGTGAGAACTGGGACTGGATCCTGCGGAGCAACGCGTGAAATTCGGTCTGGCGCTTGCGAACAAGGGGCATGGTGCGGGTCCGGAGTCTTTGGATGCCGGTGGGTCGGCCGCCGAGCGGTTCGGCTGGGACAGCGTCTGGGTGACCGATCACCTGTTCGTCCCGAACGGGCCGGAGGCCGCCGAGTACGGGTCGATGCTCGAGGCGCTGACCGCGCTGACCTACGTGGCGGCGCGCCATCAGCGGGTACGCATCGGAACCAGCGTCGTGGTTCCCGCGATGCGCGACGCCCCGTTGCTGGCCAAGGAACTCGCCACGATCGACGTCCTCAGCGGCGGCCGGTTGGTGGTCGGCATCGGTGTCAGCGACAAGGGCGATCTGCCCGAGTACACGAACCTCGGCAAGGCCGAGCGGTTCGGTCGCCGCGGCGCGTACCTCGACGAGGCGGTCGCGTTGTGGCGCCACCTGTGGTCGGGCCGCACCGACCGGTTCGAAGGCGAGTTCCACACGTTGAGCGACTACGTCTTTCAACCGTTGCCCGCACAGGGCGCCGCGATCCCGGTGTGGTGCGGCGGGCGCAGTGAGCGGGCATTACGCCGCACCGCCGAACTCGCCGACGGCTATCACGCCGCCCAGACCGGGCCGGCCGACCTCGCCGCCCGGGTACCGCGACTGGCCGAGTTGACGACGCGACTCGGCCGCCGGATGCCGACACTGTCCGTACGCGCCCGTGTCGAGTTCGGACCGTCGACCCGCAGTGTCTACACGCTGCACGGCACCGAGCAGGACATGCTCGCCGAAGTGGAAGCGTTCGCCCGGGCGGGGATCGACGAGCTCATCCTGGTGTTCGACGCGGTGCGGCCCGACGACGTCACGCAGGCCGTACAGCGTTTCCACCGGTCGGTCGTCGAGCCGTTCCGCGAGCGTGCGGTGGCGGGAGCGCTGTCCTCGTGACTGAGGTCGAGACCGAGCTCAGCCGCTTTGTGGCAGAGACGAACTGGGACGCATTGCCCGAGGCGATCCGCAACCGGGTCAACGACATCTGGGCCGACACCGTGGCCAACGCACTGGCCGGTCGGCGAGCGGCGAACACGCCCGCCGTGGAAAGTCTGGCGGCTCGACTGACCGGCCCCGGCGACAGCGTCGTCATCGGTGGCGCCTCGTCCTCAATGACCGGGGCGGCACTGATCAACGGCTTTCAGATCACCGCCTTCACGATGTGCGACGTCTACCGGCCCGCGCTGTGTCACATCACGCCGGAGGTGGTACCCGTCCTACTCGCACTGGCCGATGACGGTCGTGACCTGCTGGTGGGGCTGGCCGTCGGTTTGGAGCTCACGGCACGGCTCGGACTCGGGCTGGATTATCCGACTTTTCGTGGCCGCGGTTGGCATGCCCCCGGTGTCATCGGCACCATCGGCGCGGCGGCTGCCGGCGCCAGGGTGCTGGGACTCGACCACCGCCAGATCCGAGCAGCCATGGGTCTCGGCGCGAGCCAGGCGTCGGGAACGTTCGCCGCGCTCGGCACCGCGGCGGTGAAGTTTCATCAGGCGCGCGGTGCGGTGTCGGGATTGTGGGCGGCGCTGTTCGCCGCCGACGGATTGGGCGGCAGCCAACGTGGGCTCACCCATCCCGACGGCGGTGTGCTCACGACCTACACCGACGGCGGCCGACCGGATCTGATCCTCGACGGTCTGGGAGAGCGGTGGGAGCTCGAACAGATCTCGCTGCGCCGCTGGCCGGCCGCGAGTTCACTGCAGTCGCTGGTGGCCGGGCTTCTCGACTTCACCGACGTCGGTACCGAATCCGTTCGATCGGCCCAGCTCGAGTTGCCGCCGTCCTCGTACGCCATGTGCGCCGAGATGGGCTGGGAAGACGAGCTTTCGGCGATGCAGTCAGCGCGCTACGTGACCGCGGCGGTACTGGCCGACCGGCGCTGCTGGACCGAGCAGTTCAGCGCCGAACGGCGCGTGGACCCGGCCATCAACCAATTCGCGTCCGACGTCTCGGTGCGCCAGGGCACCGATCTCCCGCCCTCCGGCGTGCGCATCCGCCTCACTCGCACCGACGGCACGGTGGTGGAGACCACGCGCGACACCGCGCCGGGAGAGCCGTCCGACCCGTTGACTCGCCCGCAGATCATCGACAAGCTGCAAGCGGCCGCAGTCACCACGCCGGTGAGCGGCGGAGACCTCGTACGCGTCGTCTACGCCACCGACGGGTGTGATGGCGCGTCGGTGCGGGCGGCGCTGTGCGCGCCAACCGCGGAGAGGAGCGAGCGTGAGTACGCACAGCAGCACTGAACCGAAGCTGCCCCAGCCGGTCGCCGACCTCGTGAACGGCTCCGATCTCGACCACAAGCTCGGGCACACCTTGCAGCTGGTGACGGTCGACGACGCGGGCTGGCCTCGGCTGAGCCTGTTGAGTGTCGGTGAGGTACTTGCCGGCCCGGGTGATGACATCCGACTGGCGCTGCACACCGGCAGCCGAACCACGGCCGCGCTGACGCAGTCCGGAAAAGCTCTCATCACCGTCGTGCTCGGCCCGACCCACTACAAGATCCACCTCGCGCTGACCCGGATGAACCCCGACGGCGCCGGTCCGCTCGCGTTCTTCTCGGGGAGCGTCGTGCACGTGGACGAAGACCGCGTCGGTTATGCCGAGCTGACGTCCGGTATCACCTACCGTCTCAATGAACCCGTCGATGTGCTCGCGCGGTGGACGCGGCAGATCGATGACCTGAGGTCGCTGCCATGACCACCGGGCGGCGTCGGCGCGTCATCGTCGGTATCACCGGCGCAAGTGGGTCCATCCTGGGTATCCGGATGCTCGAGCGGCTACGAGAACTCGACATCGAATCCCATCTCATCATGAGTGCGTGGGGTGCCCGCACGCTTGAGCACGAAACCACTTGGACCGCGGCCGAAGTCAGACAACTGGCGGACTTTACGCACAAGCCGGGCGACCTCGGGGCATGTGTATCGAGCGGTTCCTTCCACACCGACGGCATGATCGTCGCACCGTGCAGCATGAAGACGCTCGCCGGGATTGCCTGCGGCTATACCGAGGATCTCGTGGCACGCGCGGCCGACGTCGTGCTCAAAGAACGCCGCAGGCTCGTGCTGCTCGCGCGGGAGGCCCCGCTGAGCGAGATCCACCTGGAGAACATGCTCAAGCTCGCCCGGATGGGTGTGTCGATCGTGCCGCCGGTGCCCGCGTTCTACAACCGGCCGAAAACCCTTGACGAAGTGGTGGATTACATTGTCACCCGCGCACTCGACCAGGTCGGCATCATCTCCGAGGAGGCGCCCCGCTGGGAGGGGAACATGACGAAGCAGCGCCCGTGACGGCAGAACCCGAGCGCTACCCCGAGCAGCGGCTGCGCGCCGCGACCGTCCGCTCGCGGTTGATGCTCGAAGTGGCCTCGACGTTGGCGGGAGATCCGGATTGGCCGGCTCACGAAGTCCGCGTCGACATGCGCGCGCCCGGTGGTGAGCGCTGGTCCGCGTCGCTATCGGGCAGTGACGGCACCGATGCGGTCGACGCGGTGCTGGAGCGGCGCAGCACCTTCGCGATCGTCAATCCCGCCACGGCGATCACGTCGGCATTGCTCCGCCGACCGGGCACGACGGGCGACGAGCTGGCCGCGATCGCCACCGTGCCGTCCTACGATCAGCTGGGCCTGGCCGTGCCGGCCGGACTGGGTGTGCACACGCTGTCCGATCTCGTGGAAGCCCAACCGACGCTTACCGTCTCGTTGCGTGGCAACCGACCGAACCATCTCGTGCACCAGGTGATCGACGATGTGCTGGCGGCCGCCGGAATGTTGTTGGACGATCTCCGGTCCTGGGGCGGTGTCGTGCGATATGACGACGGGCTGCCGCACAAGGCCACTCGTATGGGCCTGCTGCGTGACGGTGTCGTCGACGCCATCTTCGATGAGGGCATCTACAACTGGGCGGAACCGGCCGTCGAGGCGGGGCTGCGGCTCCTGTCCATCCCCGACGACGTCATCGCGAAGTTGTCCGCTATCGGATACCGGCCGGGAGTCCTTACCACCCAGCGGTTTCCGGCGCTCGACGCCGACGTCCGCACCATCGACTTCAGCGGCTTCCTGATTTTCACCCGCACCGATACCGACGATTCGACGGTGCGCAGATTCTGCACTGCGCTGCTGGCCGCACGGGACCGGATCGGCTGGCAGGGCGGGTCCACCTTGCCGCTCGAGCGCATGTGCGCCGACGCGATCGACGCGCCCGTGCCGATCGCGTTTCACCCGGCTGCAGCCGAAGTCTGGCGCGCGAACAACATCGTCTGAGCAAGAAACGCAACTTCGTTGAGTCCCCGCCCCATTGCGCTCATCACCGGCTCATCGCGCGGTATCGGTTTCGGTATCGCTCGTGGCTTGATCGCGGCCGGATATGACGTGGTGCTCAACGGCCGCACCGAGAGCCAATTGCGCTCCGGCAAGCAGCAACTTGAGGAAATTGGCGGCACCGCACACGTCGCGACGTTCGACGTCGCGGACGCCGATGCGGTGCAAGCGGCCGTCGAGAACATCGAATCCGGTGTCGGACCGATCGAGGCACTGGTCAACAGCGCCGGCGTCGTCACCCGCACGCCGCTCATCGACCTGAGCCTCGAGCAGTGGAACCGGACACTGGAGGTCAACCTCTCCGGGTGCTTCGTGGTGAGCACGTGCGTCGCGCGGGGCATGATCGTGCGGGGGCGCGGAAAGATCGTCAACATCGGCTCGGTGCAGTCGGCACTCTCGCGCGGTGGGCTGGGCGCCTACGCCGCCAGTAAGAGTGCGCTCGCGAGCCTCACGCGCACGATGTGCGTCGAGTGGGCCGGCCACAACATCCAGGTGAACGCGCTGTCGCCGGGCTATGTCTTGACGGACATGAACGCCGAGATTCGTCAGGACGAAACCCTCGATGCGTGGGTGGTGGGGCGGACACCGGCGGCCCGCTGGGGCACCGTGGCCGATGTGGTCGGGCCTGCGGTGTGGCTGTGCTCGGAGCAGGCGGCGTTCGTCAACGGGCAGACGATCTATGTGGACGGCGGCATCACCGCGGCCATTTGACTGCCGCAGACGATCCCCGAGCATGCACGATAATCGGTTGGGCCGGTGGGTACGCTCAGTTCGAAGTGATGGAGTCCGCTATGTACCTGCCCCCGAAGTTCGCGTTGACCGCCGAGGAGACCGCCGCCGCGTTGGAACAGGCGGGTTTCGCGCATCTGGTCAGTTATGCGTCGACCGGTCTGGTCGTGACCCCGCTACCACTGCTGTATGACAGCGAGCGGCATTCGCTGGTCGGCCATGTCGCGCGGGCGAACCCGCATTCGCAGGCGGCGGATGCGGAGTCGGTGGCTGTCTTCGCCGGGCCGCAGGCCTATGTCTCGCCGGGCTTCTATGCGACCAAGGCCGAGACCGGCAAAGTGGTACCGACGTGGAACTACGAGGTTCTCAACGTGTACGGGCGCCTGGAGGTGCACGACGACCCCGAGTGGGTCCTCGACATGGTGACCAAGCTGACCGACCGGCATGAGCAGGACCGACCGGAGCCATGGCGGGTCAGCGATGCACCGGAGACGTTCACCCGGGGCCAGCTCAACGCCATCGTTGGAGTGGAGTTGCCCGTCGAACGCGTCGAGGCAAAGGCCAAGATGTCGCAGAACCAGCCCGCACGTAACCGGGCCGGCGTGATCGCCGGGTTGGCGACGTCGGATTCGCCGTCCGATCTGACGGTGTCCGAACGCGTCGCCACGCTGAACTCCGACCACTGATCGTCGCTCGGCAGGCCGCTCGCCCCAGTTCGCCGTAAACTGGCTAACAGAGCCGGTTTTGCTGGCTGCAGGGTGTTGAAACGCAAAGTGAATGGCGGGTAACAGAATTCCGTCGTTAGCGTTACGCAGTGAGAGAGGTAGCCGCAAAGGTGGACGAGTTCGATCGCCACGTACTCAATTTCGTCCTGACCTGGGCACCGTTCGGCGGACACACCGACGACGACGCGTTTCCGGAGTTCGGCATGAGCGCACATCAGCTGTGGACCCGGTTCGCGGAGGTCACCGATGCCGCTGAACTGCAGCTGTCGGAACTCGGTGAGTGGGACGCGCTGCTGGTGAACCGTGCCCGTCAGGTCCTGCTGACGCAGCGGCGCACCGCGGGGTAGCGCGGTAGCGTGGTGGCGGGAGGTGAGCCGCTTGACCACCAAACGAGACGATGCCGACCGCAGCGAGAAAGAGCTCTTCGAAGAGTCTCTGCGCGAGCACGGTCAGCTAGCCCATGCGGAGTCCGACGAGCTGCCGCCGGGCGCCACCCACGAGGAGACGACCGACGAAACCGGTGAGCGCACGGTGCGCCGGAAGCGGATGTCAGCGTTCTGAGCGGGCGGCGCCGCACGCGAAGCGGACCCGTTGAAGCTCCTGCTTGCGTCCGCGCTTTCTGACCGTGTGCGTCGTAACAGTTGCGCTCTTGTCCGGTGCCTTGACGGCGCGCTTCTTGGCCGCGGGCGCGGCACCGAAATCGACCTGATCGTGTTTCACCAGGCTGCCGACGAAATCGAGCACCTCCGACGACGCCGCACCGGCACGCGGTGCCGTCATGAGCGCCGCGGCCCCGCCCGAGTCGCCGACCAACGCCACCGAGTCGACGCCGGCGACCACGCCCCGTAGCCGCTTGTCGACCTTGTCCAACGCCACCTCGTCGTGGATGGTCACGTTCGCCATGGTCGCCCCGCCGAGCTCCACGAGGCTCACGCTGGCGGCGGCCCTGGCACCGGCGCCGACGCGGCGACGCAGATCGCTGATCGTCGCCCGTTCCAGCGATACGCCATCGGGGCTCAAGGTTGGCGAGCCGCCGGCGAGCGGAAGCTCGGGGGCCAGGAACGCTTGCGCCCCAAGCGCGATGCCGTGATCGAAGAACGCCTTGCCGATGATCTGGCTGTGCGCGCCGTCGTTGAGCGTGTTGTCGGCGAGCACCATCGCCCGCCCGAACGCCCGGAAGAACCGCGGCACCGCAGGTGCGGTGCGGGCGGCTTCGTAGACGAGGGCAGCGGTCGTCTTGGTCGCCTTCCACAGCCCGGCCGCGGTCTGTCGATCGCCCGCGACGAAGATTCCGCGCAGGACGTCGTAGAAGCAGCCCGAGATGATGCGGCCGAGGCTGTGGACTTCGGCGATCATCACGTCGGGCCCACCGGATTGCGGCATGGTCTGCGGCAGCTGCCATTTGAAGGTGTTGAGGGCCCGCCGCGGCTTGGCCGCAGAGAAGTTCGCACCGAACAGATGCCGGGCGGTGTCGGCGAGGTCCTCGGTGATCGCCTCGACGAAGTTGGGTTCACTCAGATCCGGAGATACATCGAGCAGTGCCTTGCGCGTCGGTTCGTCGCGCAGCGCGGTGAGGATCGAGGTGATGTCGCCGAACGCTTCGTGAAAACTGCCCACTTCCAGCAGGTTGACGAACCACAGATCCGGGCGCAGCGCGTCGAGTACGCCGTGTCCGACCTCGTGGGCCACCACATCGGTGCTGGCGCCGGTGAACGTCGTGCCGCGGCCGTTGCTCGCATGGAAGAACGACAGGCTTTCGCGGTCGTAGTAGGCGTTGACCTCCTCGCCGGCGTCGGGGATGAGCATCAGCGCTGCGGGGTTCACCGCCTCCTGCGCCCAGGACGTCAACGGCTCGCCGAGCACTTCTTCCCAGGCCTCGACCGCCAGGATCGCCGCCTGACGGGCTTGCCACGCGACGAAATCCGGGTGGCCCGGATCGAACGTGCCCTCCGCGGCGTTGCTTGCCACCGTGATCCCGGCGGCGCCCGCGCCGCGATCCGGGCGGGCGGCCACGCGGCGCATGGGGATGACGTCTACGACGAGCGGATCGTTCGGAATGAAGTTGATCATGTCCACTCCTGCCTTGGGCTGATGCGGCAGACGCTAATCCTCCTGTCCCGACAGCGAACGAGTAGCTGACTACTCGACTTTCGCGTCAGCCGGCGACGGCTCCTCCGATCCGGACGGCGGCGCGACAGGACGTCCGAGCGAATTCGAGTAGTCACCTACGCGTGCCGACGGGGATGGCGCGGCCGGACGCTTGACGGAATGAAGGAGGCCCACAGTGAACCGTTTTCAGCGTGTGATCGACATCCTCGACGAGTCGATCGGCGGTCCCGACGCCGGCTTTGCCGGACACGGCCCGTTCTGGCGTGAGTTGACCCGCGACGAATTCGTGGCGTTCAAAGTGTTCGGCGTTCACGATCTCCTCGTCGTCGGCGACGGTGCGGCTTCCAACCTCGTCCGGTCGCTGCGGGGCGAGTTCCCGTTCGGCGAGGATCTCGACGACCCACCGCCCGGTGCGCGCTTCCCGCGCATGCCGGTCGGGCTGGATCCGGTGTCCGACAACGACATCGGATTCATCGAATCCTGGATCGACGACGGCTGCCCGGAGGTTGACGACCCGCTGGCCGGTGGGCTCGCCTGGCGGCCCACGACCGCTCCGCCGGCACAGCGCTACGACGACATCTGGTTTCTCACCACCGAACTCGGCTGGGCGGTCAACAGCGCAGGCCAGATTCTTCGTACCGCTGACGGTGGAAAGCACTGGGAGATCCAATTCCAGGCCCCGGTCGAGCTGTCCAGTCTGTGGTTGCGCAGCGTCGGCTTCGCCACCGAGAACCGTGGGTGGGTCGGCACCACCGCGGGTGAGGCACAGCTGTTCGAAACCAGCGACGGCGGCGCGACCTGGACCGCGGTCGATCTGCCCGCCGATGCCCCGGCGAAGGTGTGCGGAATCTCGGTCGTCGACGAATCCGTGGTCTATGCCTCCGGAACCAACGAACCAACCGACACACCGCGGATCATGAAGACCGTCGACGGTGGTCTGAGCTGGCAGGCGCGGGACATGACCGCGCACGCCTCGATTCTCATCGACATCTACTTCACCGATCCCGACACCGGCTGGGTGGTGGGTGGATTGCAACACCCCGTCACACCGGCCGACCGCCAGTGCCGCAGGAACCTCGCTCGCTCGAAGATCAAGCCGGTGGTGTTGCACACCACCGACGGCGGTGAGACCTGGACCAATCGACTGGCCGGGATGGAATCCCAGTTCCCGCTGGGGGAGTGGGGTTGGAAGATCTTCTTCTTGAACCCGCGGGTCGGCTTCGTCTCGTTGGAGAACTTCTGCGAGGGAGCCATCCTCAAGACCACCGACGGCGGCGTCACCTGGACGCGCCTGCCGATCAACGACGCGAACAAGAACGCCAACCTGGAGGGCATCGGTTTCGTCGACGAGAACCGCGGCTGGGTCGGTGGTTGGGGCACAACGGCTTTCCCGAACCCCAACGGACTGAGCAGCGAGACCGCCGACGGTGGCCAGACCTGGACCAGCATCGACTGGGGCGAACCGCAAGCCGGCGAGTTCCTCAACCGCTTCCGGTTCGTGGGTGATCCGCCCGCTGTCGGCTACGCGTCGGGAAGCACGATCTACAAGTACAGCACCGAATCCGCTGCGGCACCGGTCGGTGCGCTGCCACCGGCACCGTCGCTGTTCACCGAGCCGGGACCGCGTGCGACGGGACGCTCCGTGCGGATCGGTCTGAACGTCCCGGCTGACGCCGCCGAAATGTCGGTCGACGTATGGAATCGCTTCGGGGCCCATGTCCGGCAGTTGGCCCGCGAATCCAGCCCGGCGAGTGGGGAACGGACCATCGCGTGGTCGGTCGACGATGCGGCCGGCGATCCGCTCGAGCCCGGCTACTACATGGTGCGCGCGACGATCGACGACCGTACCGACAGCACGCTGCTGCGGGTCCAGGAGTAAGGAAAAGCCATGGTAACGCCGGACTTTGAGTGGGTGACGTACGCCGTCGCGCGGCCGGGGCGCGCGGGTGCGATCGCCACCGCCGACGAGGTGACGATCCCGGATCTGGGTAACTGGCCCACTGCACGCGACAAGATGCGCATCCTGCTCGAAACGGCCGCCGAGATCGAACATGCGCTGCTGGTGCAGTACCTGTACGCGGCCTTTTCGCTGAAGGCCCGCGGCGAGGTGAGCGACGCCGCACAGAAGGCCGCGCTGAAGATGTGGAAGGACCTGCTCGTCGAGACGGCCACAGACGAGATGGGCCATCTCATGACGGTGCAGAACCTGCTGCTTGCCGTGGGTCTGCCGCCCAATCTGGAGCGCGAGGACTTCCCGCCGCGCAAGGATCTCTATCCCTTCACTCTGCATCTCGAACCACTCACGCAGCGCTCGTTGGCCAAGTACGTTGCGGCGGAGGCTCCCCGGGACGCCGACATCGACGACATCGTGGCCCTCGCCGCCGATGCGGCCGGGACGGCGGTCAACCGCGTCGGTGCGTTGTACGGGCTACTGGGCGTGGTGTTCTCGACCGAGCAAGAAGTGCTCGACGGCGGGTCGATAAGCCAGGACTGGGACGACACCTTGCGTCTCTACGCTGGAGCGGCCTACGAGCAGGATCCCGACCGCGCGTCGTGGCACCTCACCGACGACGTCATCGATCGCAACACCCTCGTCTGGCAAGGAGACGGAACCGACTGGCTGAACAACGGAGTGCCGATTCACCGGATCGCCGACCGTACCGGAGCCCGCAGTGCGATTCTCGACATCGCGGTGCAAGGGGAGGGACCGTCCGAGGGCGGCATCGAGTCCCACTTCGACCGGTACCACAACATGTTCGCCGGCCAGAATGGTGTAAAGAAGTTCCCGCCAGACGATTTCGTCGCGACCCGGCCATTGCCGGTCGATCCCATCGCGTCGTCGTTCACCGAACCCCGCACCCGTGCGTGGGCTGAACTGGCCGATCTGCGTTACGAACTGATGCTCGGTTTCATCGAGCATTACCTGCTCACCTCGGACGTCGACGAGCGCCGGAAGGCTTCCTCGTGGGCGCTGGAGGAGATGTTCCAACTGGCCGCCATGAACGAGGCCTTGGTCAAACTGCCCGGGCCAGGGGTCGTCGCATTCGGCTTACCGCCCACGCTGCACCTGCCTGCCGATCCGGCCGAGCGGTGGGCCCTGCACCGAGCACGCACCGAGAAGTCGTTGGCCCACGTCGCACAGATGAGGCTGGAGCCACTCGATACCGCCCACCCCATTCTGGCGTCCTTGTCCGACGAGGACACCAGACGGCTCGCGGATATGCCCGTCCCGCTCGCTCAGTGAGAACCGCGACCAAGTACAAGACTGTGTCTGAGTGGGGTTCAGATCGGCGCGATGCGCTCCGCCCACGGCAGTGCTTGCTCAAGTTGGGCGGCGAGCTGAATCAGCAGCGATTCACCCTCAAGCGGGGCGACGAACTGGACACCGAGCGGCAGGCCATCCGCCGTCCAGTGCAGCGGCAGTGAAATCGCGGGGCGGCCAGTGAGATTCGCCAACTGGGTGTACGGCACCCAGCCGAGGTTCTTGTCCACCATGTCATCGATGATCTTTGTGTAGCGCAGCAACCGTGCCAGACGGGTCTTGAGCAATGCGTCGGCGGCATGTTGAAGAACGGCCGGAAGATCGAACTCGCCGACCTTCGGCGGCGGCGTCGCCAACGTGGGAGTCAGGAGCAGGTCGTAGGACTCGAAGAAGGTGCTCAGCCGCCGCGTGTGTTCCTGGCGGCGCTGGACCGCATCGACGTAGTCGACACTGCTCGTCGACCGGCCCAAGGCGGCCATGATGAGCGTGTCCCGCTCGAACGACTCGTCGCCGGCGCCCGTCAGTCGCTTCGCCTCGGCGAGTTCCCATGCGGCGTAGACGAACCAGGTCAGCAGGAAGTCGCGAGCGAGCGCGGCATCGTCGAACGGCGCCTGGGGCAGCTCCTCGACATGGTGGCCGAGCTCGGTCAACGCTCGCATGGTTCCTTCGACGGCCGCGACCGCCTCGCGGTGCGGAGCCGGGGTGATCGCCGAGGGCACTCGAACGCCGATCCGCAGCTTGCCGGGCGCTGTCCGCACGCATGACGCGTACGACGACCCGGGCGCGGCCGCCACATATGGTCCCCACGGCTCGCTGCCGCTGATCACGTCGAGCATGGCCGCGGTGTCCCGGACTGTCCGCGACACGACACCCTGCACGGCCGCGCCATGCATGGATTCAGCTGTTCCCGGCCCGAACGGCGTCAACCCGCGACCGGGTTTCAGGCCGACCAGTCCGCAGCACGCCGCCGGGATGCGAATCGAACCGCCACCGTCGTTCGCGCCCGCGCACGGGACGATGCCCGCCGCGACCGCGGCGGCCGATCCACCCGACGAGCCGCCCGGCGTGCGAGTCAGATCCCATGGATTGCGCGCGGGTCCCCACGCGACCGACTCGGTGATCCCTTTCGCGCCGAACTCGGGGGTGTTGGTCTTGCCGAAGATGACCAGTCCCGCATCGAGCCAGCGCTGGACGATCGTGGAATGCTCGGCCGCTCGCAGCGACATCTGCGCACGCGAGCCTGCCGACGTGGGTAGCCCGGCATAGTCTTGCGCGAGGTCCTTGATGAGGAACGGAACGCCGGCGAAAGGTCCGTTGCGCTCGTCGGCCGGTTCGGCGGGTACGTCGCGGACGATCGCGTTGATCCGCGGATTCACCGCCGACGCCCGCTCCTGCGCCAGCGTGAGAAGTTCCTTGGGCGAAACCTGCTTGTCGGCAACCAGTTCCGCCAGCCCGGTGGCATCGTATGCGCGGTACTCGTCGAAGTTCACGGTCTGAACGTAGCCCGTGCACACGCGCGGTAGTGGGCTATCCGGGCGGTGCCGTCGTCGATCGCACGACCAGTTTGGGCTCGAGGACCACGTCGATGGGCTCGGTGCGTCGGCCCTCGAGGAGCTCCACGGCCAACTCGACGGCGTGCTGCGCGAGCTCGGGAGCGTCCTGATGGATGGTGGTCAGGTCGATGCGCGGGTTGTCGGACAGGTGGCTGTCGTCGTAGCCCATCAGTGACAGTTCGCCGGGGATGTCGATGCCGGCGCGCGTGAAGCCGTCGAGCAGCCCGAGCGCACACCGGTCGTTGCCGGCGAGTACCGCCGTGGGCAGGTCGCCGGCGGCAAGCATGGCCTGCGCTGCCGCCGCACCGGCCGCTTCGTTGTGGGCGCCGGGGACGACGGCGATGTGGCCGGCCAGGCCGTGATGACGCATTGCCGCGCGGTACGCGCGACGGCGGTCGGCGGAGCCGGGGTCGTCCCCACCGTCGACATGATGGATGGCGCGGTGCCCGAGCTCGGCCAGGTAGTCGACGGCCAGCCGGATGCCCTTCGCGTCGTTGGTGCGCACAGTCGCGAGCATGCCGGCCGCATGCGTCATGTTGGCGAGCCGCCGGCCGACCACGACCGTCGGAACCCGCTCGGCCAGTTGTTGCAGATGCTCCTGAGATGACCTGGGGCCCAACAGGATCAAGCTGCCGCACCGGTGGCTGAGTAGCGACTCGACGAACGTCTCCTCGGGGTAGCCGCGGAGATTGGCCGACAGCAGCATGTCGTAGCCGCGCCGTTCGGCGGCGGGGTAGATGTTCGTCACCAGCTCGGCCTGAAAGAGCTGGTGCACGTCGGTGAGCACGCCGATCGTGCGGCTGCGGCCCTGCGCGAGCAGGCGTGCCGCCGCGTCGGGGCGGTAGCCGATCTCGTCGGCGATGGCGAGCACGCGTTGCCGGGTCTCCTCGCTGGCGCCCGGCTTGCCGTCCAGGATGAACGACACCAGCGTGCGCGAGACGCCGGCTCGGGTCGCGACATCGGCCATCGTCGGTTTGCGGTGGCCCGCGCGCGGCGCCGGCGTCACCGGACTTCCCGCGAAAGTGACGGTTGACACAGTTCGGTCACACACTCATAGTAGACCTCACGCGCGTTACTAACGCGCGTTAGTACGAGGCTCGAAATGAGGTCCGATATGTCTCGCACACCCGATGGCTCACCGGCCGGCGGCAGATTCCTCACCAAACTCACGGTGATCGCCACGTTGGGCGGGCTGCTGTTCGGTTACGACACCGGCGTGATCTCCGGCGCGCTGCTGTACATGAAGGACGACCTGGGCCTCACCGCCTTCGGCGAAGCGACGGTGGTCAGCTGCCTGCTGTTCCCCGGGGCGGCGTTCGGTGCACTGTTCGGCGGGCGGGTCGCCGACCGGATCGGTCGCAAGCGCACGCTGTTGGTTTGCGGCGCGCTGTTCCTGGTGGGCGCACTCGGGTGCGCAGTGGCGCCGAACGTGCAGATCATGGTCGCGGCCCGCATCGTCCTGGGGCTCGGGGTGGGCGCGGCGGCAGTCACCTGCCCGCTGTACCTGGCGGAGATGGCGCCCGCAGATCGGCGAGGCCGCATGGTCACGATCAACGAACTGATGATCGTGACGGGCCAGATGCTGGCCTTCGCCACCAACGCGTTGCTCGACCGGCTCATCCACGACCCGCACGTGTGGCGCACGATGCTCGCGGTGGCCGCCATACCCGCGGTCGCGCTGCTCTTGGGCATGTTGGTATTGCCAGACTCGCCACGTTGGTACGGCCTCAAGGGCCGCATGTCGGAAGCCCGGGCGGTGCTGGGGCTGAGCCGTCCGCCCGTCGAAGCGGACGCCGAATACGACTTGATCGTCGAGCACACCGCACACATGCTCAAGAGCACCGCCCCGTCGATGTCGGTCATCCGGGACGTGCCATGGATCCGGCGGGTGGTGTTGATCGGCTGCGGGCTGGCGGTCGTGCAGCAAGCCACCGGAATCAACACCGTGAACTACTACGCCCCAACGATTCTCGAGGGCAGCGGGCTGGGCGTCAGCGCCGCTCTGGTCGCCACGATCGCCGTCGGTGTCACCTCAGTGGTGACCACGATCATCGGAATCATCCTGCTCGGCTTCGTGGGACGCCGCACCATGCTGCTCATCGGGTTCGCGGGCGTCGCGGCATCGCAGGCCGTCCTGTCGCTCGTGTTCCTGCTGCCCGAAACGACCACCCGCAGCTACGTGATCCTGGCGTGCATGGTGGCGTTCGTCGCCTTCGTCCAGATGTTCATCGGAACGTGTGTGTGGCTGCTGCTCGCCGAGATCTTTCCGCTGAGTATCCGCGGGTTCGCCATGGGCGTGGCGGTTTTCGTGCTGTGGTGCACCAACGCCATCATCTCGTTCCTGTTCCCGCTGCTGAACTCCGCGCTGGGATCGACCGGCACCTTCGCGTTGTTCGTCGTCGTCAACATCGCCTCGTGGCTGTTCGTCCGCCGCTATGTCCCGGAAACCAAGGGCACCACCCTCGAAGAACTCGAGGAGCGCTTCGAATCTCACGGCACCGCACCGGTCGCCGTCGCATCGAGAGGAATCTGAAAAGCCATGTCGGATCTACGTGTCGCCGTTCTCGGCGTCGGCCTGATGGGGGCCGACCACGTCGCTCGGATCACCAGCAGGATCTCCGGCGCCCGAGTCGCGGTGGTCAACGACTACGTCGCGGAGAAAGCCGAGGAGATCGCGGCGGGCGTACCGGGGTGCCGGGCGATCGCCGATCCGTTGGACGCGATCGCCGACGCCGACGTCGACGCGGTCGTACTGGCCACCCCCGGTTCGGCGCATGAGAAGCAATTGCTGGCCTGCCTCGAACACGGCAAGCCGGTGATGTGCGAGAAGCCGTTGACCACGGATGTGGAGACGTCGCTTGAGGTGGTGCGCCGCGAAGCCGAACTCGGCAGGCGACTGATCCAGGTGGGTTTCATGCGCCGATTCGACGATGAGTACCAGCACCTGAAAGCCCTGCTGGACAGCGGTGGGCTGGGACGCCCGCTGGTGCTGCACTGCACGCACCGCAATCCCGCTGTGCCGCACGGGTTCGGCAGCGCGATGGTGGTCCGGGATTCCCTTGTGCACGAGGTCGACGTCGCGCGGTTCCTGCTCGACGAGGAGATCGCCTCGATCCAGATCATCAAGCCTGCCCCGAATCCATCTGGCCCGCAAGGTCTTGCCGATCCGCAGATCGCAATCCTGCGTACGGTGAGCGGTCGCCACGTCGACGTCGAACTGTTCGTGCACACCGGTGTCGGCTACGAGGTCCGCACCGAGGTGGTCGCTGAGAAGGGTTCGGCCATGATCGGTTTGGATGTCGGGCTCGTCCGCAGGAACGCACCGGGCACCTGGGGCGGCCAGATCACGCCCGGCTTCCGTGAGCGGTTCGGCCGCGCCTATGACACCGAGATCCAGCGGTGGGTCGACGCCGTCCGCGACGGATCGAACGTCGACGGACCCACGGCGTGGGACGGCTATGCCGCCGCGGCCGTCTGTGAGGCCGGCGTGGAATCGCTGAACTCCGGCGGCCCCGTAACCGTCGAAATGGTTGCCCGCGAATCCATCCCAGGAGCCTGACATGAAGATCGCGCTTGATCCCACGCCGTTTCACCACTCGCACAGCCTGTTGGAGTTTCCGCGGCTGGTGGCCGAACTCGGCTATGAATACCTGCAATTGACCCCGCATCGGGATTTCATCCCGTTCTTCAATCACCCCCGCGCCGACGATGCGTTGGTCGCGGCGTTCCGCAAGGCATGTGCCGACGCGGGCGTCGGCATCGCCTCGGTACTTCCGGTGTTGCGGTGGTCGGGACCCGACGAGGACGCCCGTGAAGCCGCCGTGCGCTACTGGAAGCGCGTCATCCAGATCACCGTCGATCTCGGTGTCAACGTGATCAACACCGAGTTCTCCGGGCGCCCGGAGAAAGCCGAGGAGTCCGAGCGGGCGTTCTTCCGCTCCATGGAAGAACTCGTGCCGATCTTCGAACGTGAAGGGATCGATGTGCGCATCGATCCGCACCCCGACGACTTCGTCGAGGACGGCATGGAGGCCCTGCGGATCATCCGCGGCGTCAATTCGCCCAATATCGGCATGGTGTACGTGGCGTGTCACACCTATCACATGGGTGGCAACATGCTCGACATCATGCGGGCGGCCGGTGACAAGCTGCGGTTGGTACACGTCGCCGACACCATGGACCACCATGCCTCACACGGCCTGCGCTACATCACCAACCCGCCGGGCAACCCGGTGCGGGTACACCAACACCTCAAGATCGGTGACGGCGACATCAACTGGGACGAATTCTTCTCGGGCCTGGCTGAGATCGGCTTCTACGACCGCCCCGACACCGTCATGGTGTCCTCGGTCTTCGCCGAAGACGAGAACGCGCGCGACGTCTCGCGCTACCAACTCGCCGCCATGACGGAGTACGTGAACAAGTACCGCTGAGTTTTTCGGCGAGCAGACACGCAGGTACCCGGTACGCCACTGTTCCGGGTACCCAAGTGTCTGTAGGCGGCGATGGAATGACGGAGCGGGCCAGGCGCGAATCTGGTCAGCGCGGCAGCTCGTCGAGCCAATCGGAGTTTCCGTCGACGGGCCTGCCGTCGATAACCGCAAGGGGCACACCAGCTTCGGGGAACGTCCTCAGGAGCGCAAGGTTGTTCGCCGCGATCGCGCGAGCGTCGTAGGGCATCGGTAATCCTAGCCCAATCATGGCCTGGGCCGTCGCGGGCGCACCGACGCGGCGAGCCAGATCGACGAGCTGATCGTTGCTCAGATCGGTTGCGCCTCCCTCTTTCGGCTGTTGGTCGGCGGCATAGATCTGCTGGATGAACTGCCACGTGACGTCACTCGAGCGTGAGTGGTCGGCGACGATGTAGGCCGCGTAGATTGCCCGGCTGTCGTAGGTGCCGCTTGCCGAGTACTTCTCGAGGAAATTGACGAACCGCAGAGTGATGTGAAGCTTGCCGGCTTCGACGCGTCGGCGGATTTCAGTCCCCTGCTCTTGAATCATTTTTCCGCTGTAGGGGCACAACGGATCAAGGTAGAGCTCGACTTGCCCGGGCGCCGCGGGGTCGCCGATAGAGATGACATCCCCGGCCTGCGCTGCCGGGGCCGCGTACGCACGACCACTGGGACCCCACACCAGTACCGTCGCGAGCACGACGCCCATCATGGCGATCTGAATCGGTCTAACTGCTCCGCTCAGGCTCACTTTCATGATCTCCATCATGGCAAATGGAGATTCAGCCAGCTCTTTCCATGGCGAGTTCCTTGGCGAGCAGACGTGTAGGCCCCCAAAAATATGGTCCGCGGGGTGCCTGCGCGTCTGCTCGCGCATGAAGGCGAGCTGACTTGATGGGAATCGCATTAGCATTGCTAATGTGCAGATCGACGGCCAACAGCTCGCCGCGTTCGCCGCGGTGATCGAGCTCGGGAGCTTTGATGCCGCGGCGCAACGGTTGCATGTAACCCCGTCGGCCGTGAGCCAGCGGATCAAAGCGTTGGAACAGCGGGTCGGCCAGGTGCTCGTGGTGCGAGAGAAGCCTTGCACGGCAACGCCGGCCGGGGTTCCGTTGTTGCGTCTGGCGGCCCAGACCGCGTTGTTGGAATCAGAGACGCTGACGGAGATGAGCGGAGGGTCGGCGCATCGCACGCGGATTGCGTTGGCTGTCAACGCCGATTCGATGGCGACGTGGTTCACCGGAGTGTTCGGGCAGCTGCCGGAGGTGCTTTTCGACATCCGGATCGAGGACCAGGACTTCTCGGCGCGGCTGCTGCGCGAAGGCGTGGTGATGGGTGCGGTGACGACCGAACGGACCGCGGTGACGGGCTGTCGCGTGTATCCGCTGGGGGCGATGCGCTATGTGCCCGTAGCCAGTGTCGAGTACGTGGAACGCCACTTTCCAGACGGCTTCACCAGGGACGCCGCCGCCAGGGCTCCGTCGCTGGCGTGGAATCGCGATGACACGCTGCAGGATCAATTGGTTCGCAAGACGTTTCGTAGGGACATCACCCGACCGACACATTTCATTCCGACGGCGGAGGGATTCGGAGCCGCGGTGAAGACCGGGCTGGGATGGGGAATGTACCCGGAAGAGCTCATCGATGAGTCCTTCGTACCGATAACTCCGCATCACCTCGACGTCCCGTTGTTCTGGCAATGCTGGAAGCTCGACAGCCCGACGGTCGCCGCCATCACCGACGCGGTCCGGTCAGCCGCACGGAATCTGCGGCTGACCGGTAGGCCACGACGTTAGACCCGAGCACCCGTGAGCCTGCGCAGCTGTGCCGACGCGACGGACAGTACTGCGAGATCGGGCTCATCGGTCTCGAGGAACTCCTGCAGGGTGCGCCGGGCCCGGTCGAGCCGTGGCCGGTTGTACGCCTCGAATTCCTCGATGGTCTCGGTGATGTCGGCTGGCTCCGCGGCGCGCCTGCTGACATCGAGCGTGAGATCACGTAGGGAGCGGTAGAGATCCTCGCGCAGTGCGAGTCTTGCCAGCGCGTGCCAGCGACCGCCTCGGGGAAGCGAGGAGACCGCCAGCAGCAGGCTGTCGACACCGAGATGGTCCGACAGTTCGAAGTAGATTCCCGCCAGGTGAACGGGATCCACACCGTCGGTGTCGGCGATCTCGATGATGTCGAGAAGACTGAACGCGTAGAGCGATTCGCTGATGTGCTTGGCGATCGTGGTGGGTACGCCACGTTCGGTCAGTTCTTCGCGAGCCTGTGTGACCGCCGCCAGTTCGTTGCCGCGCAACATCGAGCCGAGGCGGCCCCGCAGGGTAGCCACCGCACGGCCGAACCGCTCGATCTCCAGACCGACGTCGAGTGGCTGCGGGCGGTTGAGCAGGAACCAGCGGGACGCTCGGTCGAGGAGCCGCCGCCCTTCGATGATCAGGGTGTTGGTCAGCGCGGGGGATAGTTCTGCGGCGTGGATGTCCGACCACAGGGTGTCCAGGTCGAAGACATCGGACACGATCGCGTGCGCACGCACGATATCGCTTGTGGTCGCGGCCGTTTCATCGGCGAGACGGAACGCGTAGGTCAGCCCTGAGGTTGCGAGCACGCGGTTGACGATTGCGGTGGTGATGATTTCGCGCCGTAGCGGCTGGTCGGGCAGGGGCTCGCCGAGGCGATGCCGCAGCGTTGCGGGGAAGTATCGCGTCAGGGTCGCCACAAAGTAGGGATCGTCGAACGTGTCGCTGCCGAGAAGATCGGCTTTGAGGTCGAGTTTGACGTGGGCCATCAACGTCGCGAGTTGCGGCGCGGTGAGGCCCTGCCCGCCTTTGACCAGTTCGGCGAATCCGGCCTTGCTGGGCAGGTTTTCCCGTTCCCGGTGCAGGCCTCGGCGTTTCTGAAGGTCGGCGGTCATTCGCGCATGTACGTCCACCATCTGCGGTGCGTTGAACCGTGCGTCACTGAGCAGCCGGTTGTGGTCCTGATTGTTGGTGAGGACGAGTTGGGCGACCTCATCGGTCATTTCGGCGAGCAATCGGTTTCGTGAGTTGTTGGCGATCACGCCGGACCGGGTCGCCGAGTCGAGCAGGATCTTGATGTTGACTTCGTGGTCGGAGCAATCGACGCCGGCTGCGTTGTCGATGGCGTCGGTGTTGATCAGACCGCCACGGCGCGCGAACTCGATACGTCCGCGCTGCGAGACGCCGAGGTTGCCACCTTCGACGATCACCCGGGCGCGGACATCGCCGGCATCGACGCGAACCGGGTCGTTGACCTTGTCGGCCACCTCGGCATGTTGTTCGTCACCGGCCTTGATGTACGTCCCGATACCGCCGTTGAACAGCAGATCCACCGGCGCGCGCAGGATGTGGGCGATCAGTTCGTTGGGCGTCAAGGTCGTATCGGATCCGGCGATGCCCAGGGCGTCGCGCATCTGCGGCGTGGTTCGGATGGTCTTCGCGGTGCGCGGCCACACACCGCCGCCTTCACTGATCAGTGCGCGGTCGTAACTGTCCCACGTTGATCGGGCGAGGCCGAACAGCCGGCGTCGTTCAGCGAAGGCGCGTTCGATGTCAGGGCGTGGGTCGATGAAGATGTGGCGGTGATCGAACGCGGCCACGAGGGTCAGGCCGCGCCGCAGCAGCATTCCGTTGCCGAAGACGTCGCCGCTCATGTCACCGATGCCGATCGCGGTGAATGTGTCGGTGCGCGAATCGATGCCGAGTTCGGCGAGATGGCTGTCGCCGCTCACCCAGGCGCCGCGCGCGGTGATGGCCATGGCCTTGTGGTCGTACCCGGCCGATCCACCCGAGGCGAACGCATCGCCGAGCCAGTAACCGCGCTTGAGGGCCACCGCGTTGGCGGAGTCGGAGAACGTCGCGGTGCCTTTGTCGGCGGCCACCACCAGATAAGGATCGGGTCCGTCATGGCTCACCACACCGCCGAACCTCGGCCGCCCATCGGTTTCGGTGGTGTTGTCGACGACATCGAGCAGCGCGGCGATGAACTGTTGATAGCAGCGGAGTCCCGGTGTGCGCATCGCGTCGCCGTCGAGCGATGCGGGGGCCTTCACCACGAACACGCCCTTGGCGCCGGCCGGCACGATCATCGCGTTCTTGACGGCCTGAGCCTTGACCAGGCCGAGGACCTCGGTCCGGTAGTCGTCGTGGCGGTCCGACCAACGCAGGCCGCCACGTGCCACGAGACCGAAACGCATGTGCACGCCCTCGAATTCGGGCGAGTACACGAAGATTTCGGACAACGGGCGGGGCTGCGGCAGCTCGTCGATATCGCGGGCCCGCATCTTGTGCACCAGATATGGCGTGGTGACGCTCAACGCGTCCGGAGCGAATGCGTTGGTCCGCACGGTTGCGTCGACGAGGCAGCGGTAGGCCCGCAGTATCCGGTCGGCATCGATGTGCAATACCTGGTCGATCTCCGTAGCGACAACTTGCTCGGCCGCGGCGACACGGGCGACCCGGTGCGGGCTGTCGGCGGGCTGCTCGGTCCGGGCGAACCGCGCTTCGAACAGCGCCATGAGCGCCCGTGTCGCCACTGGATTGTCCAGCAATACGCGCTGAATCCGGCTCTGTCCGTAGGGCAATGGCAACTGACGCAGATAACGGCTGTAGCTCCGCAGGACACACACCTGGCGCCAGTCGAGAGCGGCGCACAAGATCAACGCATTGAATCCGTCCGACTCCGCGCGTCCGGCCCAAATCGCTTGGAACGTCTCGCAGATACGTGTCTCGGTCGCAGCGTCGTGCCGAGCCAGTTCATCGGCGGCGTCGCTTCCCGCCTGCAGAACGAGGTGATAGACGTGGCACACCCGCCCATCGGCACGCGTCCACGAACCGGCCTGCTCCTGGAGCACTTCCAGGTCCATGGTCTGTAGGGCTGGCAGCATCCGGCGCAGCGGGACGGGTTCCAACGCCGCAAGGGCGAACCGCAGGCGGCCGTCGTCATGGGCTTGCTCGAGACCGACTGCGATCGCGTCCCCGACGAGCGCGTCGAGCTGCTCGGCGTCGATGAGTCGTTCGGGGACGGACGGTGGCAGGTCGTCGGGATTCGTCAGGGAACGGTGAGTGACGGCTTTGGCGCTCGACACGTTCACGGGGCGTGCTCCTCGTTGTTGGAGTGATCGTTGGGGTCGGTGGACGGCGATGGACTAAGCCTCGATTCGAAAGCAGCCACCCGCGGTGTGCAATGCGTAAACGAGTTGGGCGCAATGCTTACAGTTTGTAGCCGCCGTTCAACTCCGACGCCGACGCCGGACCGACGAAATTGCGCGCAGGCGCGTGCATTTCTGCACTTCGGAGTGCAGCACTGTTCGTTGACTTACCTCTCTTCGCAGGTTGGGATGTAATTCACATCGCAAGGACGCGCAGCCACCTGACCGGCATCGCCACAGTGCACCTGCGGTCTTGATTCGGATCGATCTCCTCCCGCGTGCGCTGACATCGGCGTGTGCACGGGAGGCGGGAAAGGACTCACGCGTTGAGCCTCAGCAGTTACTTCCACGGCCCGGCGACCAGCCTGGATGATCAGATCGAGAGCTACGCCACCACGCGGGTGCCCGACAGCCAGCGCTGGCGCCGGCCCGCCATTCTGCTCGTGTTGACCGGCAATGTGACGGCGATGTTCTGGTTCGCGCTGGGCGGCCAGATGGGCTTTCTGGTGGGGTGGCCCGCTCTGCTCATCCCGATCGCGTACATGGTCATCGGTGCGACGGTCGTCGGTGCACTGGTGATGCGGATCGCCAGCCAGGAGGGCTTGTCGCTGCCGCTGCTGTCGCGGGGCTTGGGTTTCGGTGCCCGCGGGTCTGCGATCGCGTCGTTCGTCTACGCGGTGAACTACGTCTTCTACTTCATCTTCGAGGGCAGCATCGTCTCGCACGGCCTGAGCGAGATCGCGGGTATCTCAATCGATTCGGCCGGTGCGAGCGTCGTGTTCGCGATCGTCGCCCTCATCGCGTTGTACTACTCGTGGCGCGGTATGCACTCGATGAACATCCTGCAGCGCTTCGGTATGCCGATCTTCCTGATCCTGTTCGTGATCGGCATGGTCATGCTGGCCAACGGCTATGTGCTCGTCGGGCCGGGGGAGTGGGCCGTTCAGGACGGCGTGACCGCCACGGCGATGTGGCAGGCGCTGAGCCTGGCCAACGGCCAGGTGGTGTTCCAAGCGCTCATCGCCACCGACTACGGACGGTTCGTGAAGAGGTCGGTCTCGTACGCCGGTACAGCCGGGGTCATGCTCGTCGAGCTGCTGATGATCGCCGTCGTGATGGTGCTCGGTGTGTTCCTCGGTTTCACCATGATCTCGCATTTCGACGGCACTCGCGGTGAGCGGGAACTGGCCGCCACGGACCCCGGGCTGATCTTCGCGGTCGTAATGGGCGTTCTCGGCGTCATATTCGCGATCCTGACGCAGGTCCGGATCAACGTGATGAACCTGTACTCGGGCTCGCTGGCCCTGTCGAACGCGTGGGATGTGCTGTCTCCCAAGAAGATCGGCAGGCAGTGGTGGATGGTGCTGCTCGTGGTCCTTGGCGTCGTGCTGTATCCGATCAACGTGCTGCAGTACACCGACAAGTTCCTTGCGGTGACCGGCATCATGACCAACACCTGGATCTTCATCCTGCTCAGTGACTATTTCGTGTGCCGCAAACTGTTCAAGCTGGCCCCCAGCAGCCAGATCGAATACCGCGAGGGTCGGGTCAAGGACTGGAACCTGTGCGGTATGGCGGCGTTGGCGGCCGGCCTGGCCGTGGGGGCACTCGGTGTCGCAGGCGCGTATCCGATGCACTTCGCTTCGTTCGCGGCCATGCTGGTGGGGCCGATCGTCTACATCCCCCTGGCGCTCCTCACCAAGGGATCGCAGTATGGTTCACCGACGCAGGTTGCCGACGACGACGTGCCTGATGGCCGCAAGACCGAGGTGGCCGAAGCGGTCGAGTGAACCGAAGTAGTTACGGTACAGAAAGATTGACGAGATGACTGAAACACCCGCTGACGCATTGTATTACCGCGAGATCTGCGAACTGGTTGATCTGCTGGACCGCGGAGAAGTCACCGCACGGCAACTGACCCAGTCGACCCTGGATCGGATCGCCGAAGTCGATCAGCGGCTGGGTGCGTATGCGTTCGTCGCACCGGACGAAGCCATGGCCAAGGCCGTAGAATCGGACGAGCGCCGCGCGGCCGGCGCAGCGCGGGGCCCGCTCGACGGTATTCCCCTGGCCATCAAGGATATCTACGACAAGCAGGGATGGCGCACCGAAGCCGGTATGGCCGTGCGCTCCGGTCAGGTCGCGAGCAGCACCGCAACGGTCGTCGAACGCCTCGACCAAGCCGGTGCGGTGATCGTCGGCAAGGTGCACACCACCGAAGGTGTGTACACCGAACACACGCCGCCGTTCCGGGCCCCGTTGAATCCGTGGGATCCCAACCGCTGGGTCGGAGTGTCCTCCAGCGGCAGCGGCGTCGCACCGGTGGCGGGATTGTGTTACGGCGCACTGGGCTCCGACACCGGCGGATCGATCCGCATGCCGTCGGCCTCCAACGGGGCGACGGGCTTGAAGCCCACGTGGGGACGCGCCAGCCGCGCCGGTGTCGTCGAACTCGCCGCGACGCTGGATCACGTCGGCCCGATCTGCCGCTCCGCTCGCGACGCCGGGCTCATCCTCGGTGCGATCGCCGGCGCGGATCCCCGAGACCCGACGGCGTCGTTGCGGCCGGTTCCCGAGTTCAGCACCACCACACCGGCATCGCTGAGTGGTGTGCGGATAGGCATCGACCCGGAGTGGAGCTATCGCGACGTCAGCATCGACGTCGAGAAGGCGCATCAGGAGGCCGAGCAGGTGTTGCGCGACCTCGGCGCCGAACTCACCCCTGTCACGTTGCCGGATCCCACCGAGGCCATCACCGACTGGTTCGGGGTGTGTGCCGTGCAGACCGCTCGGGCACATCGTGGCCTGTATCCCGAGCGCAAGGACAGCTACGGGCCGGCGCTGAGCGAGCTCATCGATCGCGGAATCGCCATGTCCGGCATCGAGTACGACGAACTGCTGCAACGGCGATTGATCTTCAAAGGCCAGATGGAGGCCGCCCTCTCCAGCGTGGACACCGTCCTCATCCCGGCGATGTCGTTCATCGCGCCGCCGGTGGAGAAGATGATCCGGATGGACGAGGAGACGACCGCCGGAGTACACCGGTTCACCGTGCCGTTCACGTTGTCGCAGTTGCCGACCATCACGTTCCCGGGCGGCTTCACCACAACCGAAGCGGGTCATCCGTTCCCCGTCGGCCTGCAGATGGTCGGCAGCGCATTCGACGAGCGCCGACTTGTCGATGTGGTCGGCGCGTTCCAGGCCGCCACCCCGTGGAACAAACAGCATCCCAACCTGTGAGTGCCTGACTCACGCAGGTGCGGTGAGGTACGGGTTCGTCGCCACAGTCGATCGCAGGAACTGTGCGACGGCCCGCACCCGCCCGACCTGCTGCAGCTCGCGCGGGATGACCAGCCAGTAGGTGCGACGCACCGAGAACGACTCGGGCAGAACGATCTTCAGCGACGTGTCCGGCTCGCCGATGTACTGCGGCAGCGGAGCGATGCCCAACCCGCTGCGGGCCGCCGTCCAATGGCCGGTGATGTTGTTGGTCTGAACCGCTACCCGCTGCTTGTGCGGTAACGAGTCCAGTATCCGCAGTGGCGCCACGTCGAGCAGCGCATCGATGTACCAGATCAACGTGTGATCGGTCAGATCCGCCAGCTGGGATATCGGCGGAGCGGACGCGAGGTACTCCGGTGCCGCATACAGGCACAGGTCATAGCCGGCGAGCCGGTGCACCTGCACGGCACGAGGCAGCGGCTCCTCAAGCGTCACCGCGATGTCGAACTGGCGGGCCGACAGCGAACCGTGCTCCGTCGCGGTGACGAGTTCGACGTCGAGATGGGGATGGGCGCGCCGCAGTTCGACAAGTCGCGGAGCGACGACGAATGCCCCGAACCCGTCCGGCGCCACCATGCGAACCGTCCCGGTCAGTGGCCCGGCTGCCGTGGTGCGCGCGTCGTAGGCGGCGATCACGGCCGACTCGACCGATTCGGCGCGCGGCAGCAGATCCGCACCGGCCTCCGTCAGGTGCCAGCCGCCCGGTGAGCGGTCGAACAGCCTTACCCCGAACGCCTTCTCCAGCGCGGTGATTCGCCGCCCGACCGTCGTGTGATCGACCGCGAGGTTGCGGGCGGCCTCGTTGAGTCGTCCGGTGCGTGCGACTTCGAGGAAAAACCGAAGGTTGTCCGCGCTTTGCATGCGGTTAAACCTACACGTGCAATTTTGCACCGCAATGTGCAGCTTTGGCGGTTGACCAATGCATCGATGCCCATTGAGCATGGATGTATGACGGAGACCACGCACGCAGGCGAGACGCAACCGATCCCACATTGGTTGAACAACAAGCTTTTTCCGGCCCCCATCAACCTCGGCTGCCCCGAAAACAAGTGAGGACTGGCTACATGGTCACCGACATCGCACTCCCGCGCTTCGCCAAGATCGGTGCGGGTGCAATCGACGAACTCGGATCGGTTGTCGCACAGCTCGGCATCCTGCGGCCGATGCTGGTCACCGACAAGTACTTGTCGGAAACCGGTCAGGCCGAACGCCTTGTGAAGACTCTGCACGCCGCGGGGGTGGAGGCCGCCGTATTCTCCGAGACCGTGCCGGACCCGACGGTGGCGTCGCTGTCCGGCGGTCTGGATCTCGTCAAGGCCCACAACGCCGACGGCATCATCGGATTCGGTGGAGGCAGCCCGATGGACACCGCCAAGGCGCTCGCGGTGTTGTCGGCCAACGGCGGAAGCATCGCGTCCTACAAGGCGCCGAGCAGCTATACCGGACCGGCACTTCCGATCGTCGCTGTCCCGACGACGGCCGGAAGCGGTTCGGAGGCAACACAGTTCACGGTCATCACCGATGGCGAAACCGACGAGAAGATGCTGTGTCCCGGTTTGTCGTTCCTGCCGATCGCGATCGTCGTCGACTTCGAGCTGACCGTCTCGATGCCGGCTCGCCTGACCGCCGATACCGGGGTCGATGCGCTGACCCACGCCATCGAGGCGTACGTCAGCAGGCGTGCCAGTCCGTTCAGCGACGCACTCGCGCTCGCGGCCATGCGCTCGATATCGCAACACCTGCGCCGCGCCTACGCCGACGGCGCCGACCGGCAGGCTCGCGAGGCGATGATGCTGGCGTCCACGCAGGCGGGGATGGCGTTCTCCAACTCCAGCGTCGCGCTCGTGCACGGCATGAGCCGGCCCATCGGCGGACATTTCCATGTCGCGCATGGGCTTTCCAACGCCATGCTGTTGCCTGCGATCACGAAGTTCTCGATCGAATCCGCGGTGGACCGCTATGCCGATTGTGCGAAGGCGATGGGTCTCGTCGCAGAGTCCGCCGCGAGCGCCTATGCGGCAGGCGCTTTGGTGGCCGAGCTTGAGCAGCTGTGCAGGGACGTCGAGGTGCCGACTCCGCAGTCCTACGGTGTGGACAAGGACGACTGGGAGGCCCGGCTGGAACTCATGGCCGAGCAGGCGTTGGCGTCGGGGTCACCGGGCAACAACCCGCGGGTTCCCACGAAGGACGAGATCGTGGAGCTGTACCGCGAAATCTACTGAATCAAGCTGCAAGGCTGCCCTCGTCGGGAACTACCAGACGAGGGCAGCCAGATGCTGACGCGCGTAGGCGCGGACCGCGTCGTCGTCGGTCACATCGAGCACCGGTGTCGGAACTTGGGCGAGTGAGCTGGCGAGCCGGATGTGCAGTTCCGCCACGGCGAGCAGGTCGGCATCGGGCATGGTCGCACCGGCCGCCCGCAACGCCTTGGCCATGGCAGCAGACGCGCTACTCAAAAGGGTCTGCACCTCGTGGTACGCGCCGGCGACTGCGGTGAAGTCACTGTCGAGCCGGAGGAAGCGGCGCATCACGGGTTCGGTGGTGAGCAACCGCAACCCTTCGCAGAACGCCGCCACCGCGGCCTCGTTGGGGCCCGAATCTATTGCCACGGTACGCAACCGGTTCATCGCGGCGTCGAACGTGCGCCGCCCGAGCTCGGTGATCAACGTGTCACGGGTGGGAAAACGCCGGTACAGAGTCCTGCGGCTGACGCCGGCCTGCTTTGCGATCACGTCGAGGCTTGCACGGCCGAGGCCGACGAGCGCAACCTCTTCGGCAGCCGCCTTGAGAATGGCGTCTTCCTGCTCGGACTGGCTGGCGTTGCTTCGTGGCATTCGTACCAGTGTGTCAGTTGGCGGCCGGGCAGCCCAGTGGAGCGAACGAATCGAGCGCGACCGAGCGGTGCAGCCGGACCAGCTTCTCGTACTGCAGGCGGTTGTATGCCAACGGCACGAGAAGCAACCGGTCGGGTAACAGCCGCCAGGCGATCTGCAGCATTCGCGTGTACAACGCGAATTCGAGGTTGTGGCGATCTTGCCAGCGGAAGCCGGTCAACTCTCGAACTCCGGGATGCATGATCCCGAACGAACACACCTTGATCACCCGGCCGGCTCCCGGTCGGACCGCCAACCACAACGGGGTGAGAGCGAGCCGCACCGGCCCGGGGATCAACAGCGTCGGGAGCGGCAACCGCGTCAGCCCGGTCGTCACCCGATCGAGGAATTGGTTGGCCTGCAACTGGTTCTGCACCATGTCGTCGTAATAGCGAGTCGCTTCGGCATAACTCGCAGGCAGTTTCGCCGACGCCCCCGGCAACTCCAGGGCCCGAAACGCCTCGATGAGCTGACGGTACGCCGCCTCGCGTTCGGCGGGCGTCATGGTGATGCCGGTGGCGGGGGTGAACGAATGCAGGATCATGAAGATCCCACTGACCGCTATCCAATTCCACAGCCCCGGATTGAGTGCGCTGTATCGGGTTTCGGCGAAATCACCTTTGCCGGTCCCGCGCACATCGCGATGGAGCACTTTGAGGCGCTCGCCTTCGGCCGCGCGGTCCTCGGCATCGCCCCAGATCGCCAACAGCGTTGAAAACCCGCCACGTAGACCGCGGTCGAGGAAGTTCTTCTCGAAGCGCCCACTCCGATCGACGGCGGCAGCCACCGGCACCAGCGCCACCTCGTCGAACGCGGACGCGGCGAATGCTCCCGACAGGATGCTGCCCGAATGTCGGCGGAAATCCCTCAGCACATGTGGCCGCACACGATCGTTCTCGTCGGTCTCGACTGGGCCGGATTCCGCGACGGTGCTCATGGGAGCCTCCTTACTGGGCGCGTGGCACAAAGACTATCAATGTGTGCCAATGTGTCAATGGGCTCTGTGTCGGACTTGGTATCTTCGCGAGCATGGCGCGCAGTCATCGTTACGAGGTGCAGGTGACCTGGACCGGCAACACCGGCTCGGGAACCAGTGGGTACCGAGATTTCGCGCGGGATCACGAGATCGCGGGGGTCGACGTGGCCGGCAAGCCCTCGATTCCCGGAACGTCCGACCCGGCCTTTCGTGGCACTGCCGAGCGGTGGAATCCAGAGGAACTTCTGGTCGCCAGCCTGTCGCAGTGCCACATGCTGTGGTACCTGGCGCTGTGTGCGCACGCCGGCATCGTCGTGACCGCGTACAGTGATCGCCCGGTCGGGGCGATGGACGAATCCTCGGACGGCAGTGGAAAATTCACCGAGGTGACGTTGCACCCGGAAGTGACGATCGCGAACCCGGACCGGCTGGCGGATGCCAGAGACCTGCATGGGCAAGCTCATCGGATGTGCTTCATCGCCAACTCGGTGAACTTCCCGGTGCGCACCGAGCCGACGATGCGAACTTCCTCTGGCGCCTGAAGTTTTGACTATTCGCCACTGCATTTCAGCGAGGCAGGCTGTGCCGGCGGTCGTGCGCGTGTAAATTCGTGGGTAGCCGCGTACCTCGACTGGGTCAACCATGGTGTTCCTGCTGTGGCTTTCAACGTTGAACGGCCAGCCTGCGAATCTCTTGTCGCGCGCTCTCAACTACACGTGCGGACCAGATCCGCACTTCTCAAGGAAACGCTTTATGGATTCGTACAACTTGTTTTCACATTCGGAAGAGCCGGCGCGCATCGCGAATGCCGACAACTCAGTGGAGCCGGTCGCGGTGCCGATTTTCTCGGATCGCCCTAAGTCCCAGCCTCGCTCCGATGCATCTCGATCATCGTGAACGGCCTGACCGGGACACGACGTGTGGCCAGCCCCGTCCGGCTCACGCTCGCCAAGCAGGTGGGCGCCGATATCGACGGTGCTTGGTGGCCTCATACCGATTCGGTGGCGAATGAACTGCCCGAACTGGTGGGCGTGCTCCATCGGCGATTGGGCGAGATCGTCGATATCCGTATCAACTGGTCTGCCGCCGAGGGGCAGTTGGATCTGAACACGATCGTCACCGGCAACAAGTGGACGGTCGGGGCTAAAGCGCGGCGGCCCCGCTTGATGTCGGTTGCCGGCCGGGACACGTGTGTGAAGCTCCTTGTCGTTCCCTGCAAGACATCGCAGGTACTCGGGGGCTTGGTGATGCGCTGTGCCGCAGCGATGCCGGTGGACGAGTTGGCGCGGCAGACGCCATTCTTCGAAACCGCCGATTGCGTGCTGCGTGTCGCTCAGGCGGAGTCCGCTCGATGGCTGGGCCGTATGCAGAACCCGGCGGGAACACTCGCCTGAAAACGACGAATGGGCTGGTGCAGCGGGTACGCGCACCAGCCCATCATGATGTCTAGTCGATCAGATTGCAGTGACTCCGACTGCCTGGGGGCCCTTGGCTCCCTGCGTGACCTCGAACTCGACTCGCTGATTCTCCTCGAGTGACCGGAAACCGTTTCCGCTGATCTCGGAGTAGTGAACGAAGACATCCGGGGCGCCGCCGTCAGGGGCGATGAAGCCGAAGCCCTTTTCGCCGTTGAACCATTTCACAGTTCCCTGTGTCATATTTTGCTTCTCTCATTGTTCAAACTGGACGTACCAAAAACGCCCAAGAACATTATAGCAGACGACCCCCGCTGACCATAAAAAGTCTTGCGGCAGTGGAGTTTTCGTGTATGCAGCCCGCTTGGTCGATTAACTGGTCGGTACCACGCCTCGTGGCAGGATCAAGGGCAGATCGTTGTAGGTGACGATGCCCGGTGCCGCTGCCACCACCGCGGGGATGGCGTTGAGTGGAGGGGTTGCCGTCATGATATGGCCGAGCACCATGAACTCCTCCAGGGTGGTGGCCTCGAAGTCGGGCGGGGGAAGGAAGCCGACCTTCATCGTGACGGTCGGGCGGCCGGCGACCTCGATGACCCAGCCGTCCTGGTCGATCTTCCAATCAGGTTCCAGCGCTTGGCCTTTGCGCCATCGGACATTGATCTCCACCCGGGTCTGACCGTCGACGATACCTTTCCAGCTGGCATACACGCCGGCCACGCAGCCGGCCGGTATCGTCCACGAACCGAGATCGAGATCCGCTGTGGTCTGGGCATATTCGGCATCGCACCGCACCTCGTCGAGCTCGATGCCGAGCGCGTCGGCGACCATGCGTACGGCTTCGCCGAACACTCCGGTGCCGTGGGCGGTCATGGCCTGAAGGTCTGGATGGTCGATGGGTTGGCCGAAGCCGACCGGCTTTTCGGTCGCGGGGGAGTCGTAGAAGGTGGTGTCGGCCGCTTCGTTCACGGTGATCTTGTCCACGCGGTCGCAGATGCCCGCCGCGACCACCGACAGCTGGTTGACGTAGCCGGGGCTGATGCCCGAGCCGAACATCGTCGATCCGCCCCGGGCGCACGCGTCGGCGATCTTGTCGCGGCCGTTGCCCTGGTTGTGGCCGGTGATGAAGGACGCGGTCGCGACCACGTTGACGCCGGCTTCGAGAATGCGGACGAGTTCGTCGACATCGATCCACATGGGGTTGTAAACCACGACGTCCGGCTTGAGTGCGAGGAGGGCGTCGACATCGTTGGTCGCCGTGACTCCCAGCGGCTCGATGCCGCACAGCTCGCCGACATCTTTGCCGGCTTTGTCGGGCGACCAGGCGTAACAGCCGATGAGTTCCAATGTCGGGTTCTTGGCAATTGCCGCGACCGAGCTCTTGCCGACATTTCCGGTGGTCCACTGAACGACCCGGTACGGAGCACTGTTTGGCACCTGAACGACTCCCTTCGTCGGCACCCTTTCGTGCCGCACACGGATTTTTCCACGGGCGTGAGAAAACTAACACGCGATGTCAAGAGCCGGCTCACGTCACACCGCGCGTGCGGCTACTGTTGCTGCAGTGACGGCCGAGAGCGTGGACAGCACCGGCGGCGTCGACGATGGTTCAGCCCGTCGGCGCCGGGGACGCCCACGCCGGATCGACCGCGATCAGATCCTGGCGGCGGCGCGGAATATCGCCCCCGAGGATCTGACGATGCAGGCAGTCGCCGACGTGCTCGGCGTGGATCGCACGGCACTGCACTACTACGTCGGCGACCGCGACGGCCTGCTCGAACTGGTCGTCGCCGATCTGTTCGACACCGAACTGCGCTCGATCGAGTTGCCTGACGACGCGGCCTGGCAGGACGTGCTGCGCGCGTACGGCAATGCCATCCGCCAGGGCGTCCTCAAGTACGGGGCGACCGGCATGAACTTCCGGATCAGCGGCATCGGCGGTGCCGCGAGCCTCGGCCTGGCGGAACGGGTGCTGGGAGCGCTGACGGCGGCCGGTTTCGACATCGACGACGCCGGGCGCATCCTCACGCTGGTGTCCGGTATTGCCATGTCGGCTGCCCACGACGTCCTGGGGGCCGCAGACTCGCGTCTGCATCACCAGACCCCCGAAGTGGCGCGGGCGCTGGAAGACTTTGCGGCAGGCGAGTTTCCACTATTGAGCGCGGTCGTCGCCGACCGCAGTGTGCCCGGTGCTGACGATTTCGAGTTCAATCTCGCCATAGTGATCGCGGGTCTCGAACAGCGCCTCACGGCAAACCGCTGATTCGCGCCTGCCTCCGCGCGATCGGGGCCCATGCTTCAAGATGGCGGCATGGATCTCATGCCGAAAGCAGACCTGTCCGATGCGGATGTTGCCGAAGCGCTGGGACGTGCCGTCGGTGTGATCGACCTGATCCTCGACGTGTTGTCGGAGACGGATCCGCTCGGACTGCGCCGGCGTACCCACGATCGGGATTCCGCCGATTCGCTGGTGGACAGGCCGTTGAACCTGCTGGCCGGGCTGCTCGACTGTGCCGACGTTCCCGGAACCAAATCGTGGGCACGAAAGGACCGAGCCGGCCGCATTCGCTGGTGGGTGCGTCGCGTGGGCGCGCTCGACACCGTCGTCGTGGCCTTCCCCGGAGTCTTCGGCGTGCTGGCCGACCGCTTGCCGTTGCAGGATCTGTTCGGCTTCACCAACCAGGCGATCGTGTTGTGCGCGGTCGCCCGTGAGTACGGCATCACCGATCATCAGACGCAGGTGCGGCTGTTGGCGGCGGTGTTGTGCGGCCGCGAGCTCACCGATGAGGCCGGCGCCGTGCCGCCGCCCGAACCGGATGCCGATTGGTCGCAGATGTCTCTGGTCAAGAAGCTGTGGCAACTCGTCGGCATCATGAACGCGATCGGTGACGAACTCGGGAAACGGCCGCATCCGCGCCGGCTGTTCCGTTACTTCGGCATGCTGCCCTGGATCGGCGCGGTCGCCGACTACTTCGGCGAGTACGGTGCGCTGGTGCGGGCCGCAGACGCCGCTCAGATCTGGATCACGAACAACACCCGCTAGGCGTGGGTTTCGTGCTGCTGCTTCTTCTTGCCGAAGGGCAGCACGTGCATGATCGCGACGACGACGGCGCCCACGACCAATCCGATGACTGCCGACGCCGCGGTGTTGGTCAGCCACGCCAGCACCGCGCCGACGCCGGGCACCGCGTGGTGGACCCACTCCTCGGCGTGGTGAACGATGCCGTAGAGCGTGTGCCACCCGAGGGTGTCGGTGCCGACCAACAGGATGTGGCCGCCGACCCACAGCATCGCGATGGTGCCGATGATGGAGAGCGCCGACAGCAGCTTGGGCATCCCGGCGACGAGTCCGCGGCCGATCTTCTGCCCGAACCGGGATTTGCGCTGGGTCAGGCTGAGTCCGATGTCGTCCATCTTCACGATTCCCGCGACGACGCCGTAGACCGCGGCCGTGATGACGAGCGCGACCACCACGAGAATGACGAGGCGCGGCAGGAACGGCTGGTCGGCGACTTCGTTGAGCGCGATCACCATGATCTCGGCCGACAGGATGAAGTCGGTGCGGATGGCGCCCGTCACCATGAACTTCTCCGCGTCAGGTCCTTCGGTGGCAGCGGGCGCGGCGTGGGCGTCGTGGCCGGTGATCCAGCCCCATACCTTCTCGGCGCCCTCGTAGCAGAGGTAGGTCGCACCGAGCATCAGGATGGGTGTCAGGAGCATCGGCGCAAACTGGCTGAGCAGCAACGCCGCGGGCAGGATGAACACGATCTTGTTGCGCAGCGATCCGATCGCGATCCGCTTGATGATCGGCAGTTCGCGGTCGGCGGTGATCCCGTGCACGTACTGTGGCGTCACCGCGGTGTCGTCGATCACGACACCGGCGGCCTTGGCCGTCGCGCGGCCCGCTGCGGCGCCGATGTCGTCGACCGAGGCGGCCGCGAGCCGCGCCAGCGCCGCGACGTCGTCGAGAAGACCGAACAGACCAGCGCTCACCGGTGTTGTCCCTCTTCGCGCAGCGGTGTCGTCCTCATGTCTGTGAAGGCTACCGGCCTTCACATGCCGATGAGCGACTCAATCCAGCCCCGCGCGAAATACAAGACAAATCCCGCGGCGACCACCCACAGCAGCGGGCTGACCTCACGGGCCTTGCCCGCCGCCGACCGCAGCACGGCCCACGCTACGAACCCGACACCGATGCCGTTGGCGATGGAGTAGCTGAAGGCCATGGTCGCCACGGTGAGCACCACCGGCAGCGCGACCGAGAACTCGGAGATGTCGATGTGGCGGAGGTGGCTCACCATCATCGCGCCGACGATCACGAGTGCCGCCGCAGCCACCTCGGTCGGCACGATCGAGGCCAGCGGTGCGACGAACATCGCGGCCAGGAACAGCACGCCGGTGATGAGGTTGGCGAACCCGGTCCGGGCGCCCTCCTCGATGCCGGCGCCCGATTCGATGAATACCGTGTTCGACGACGCCGAGGAGGCGCCGCCGACGACGGCGCCGGTGCCCTCGACGATCAGCGCCGACCGCAGCCGCGGGAACGTACCCTGCGGGTCGGCCAGCCCGGCCTCGCGCGACAGTCCCGTCATCGTGCCCATCGCATCGAAGAAGTTCGCGAACACCAGGGTGAACACCAGCATGATCGCGGCAAGCGCACCGATGCGGCCGAAGCTGCCCATGCTGAACTCGCCGACCAGTGACAGGTCGGGCAACGCGAACGGCGAGCCGGACAGTGACGGCACCGAGAGCCCCCAGCCGCCGGGTTTGTCGACGGCCGAACCGAGATGCCAGATCGCCTCGATGATGACCGCGACGACAGTGCCGGCGACGAGTCCGATGAGGATTCCGCCGCGTACCCGGCGCGCGACCAGGATGCCGGTCACCAGAAGGGTGAACACGAACACGACCGTGGGCACCGTGTTGATCGAGCCGACGCCGCCGGTACCGAGGCCCACCGGGGGTGACGGCAGACCGGTGGAGCCGACGAAGCCGGCGTCGACGAGGCCGATGAAAAGGATGAACAGACCGATACCGGCGGTGATCGCCAGCTTGAGCTGCATCGGCACGGCGTCGAAGACCAGTCGCCGCAGGCCCGTCACCGCGAGCAGCACGATGATCAACCCGTTGATGACGACCAACCCCATCGCCTCTGGCCACGTGACCGACCCGACCACGGTGGTCGCCAGAAACGAGTTGATGCCGAGACCGGCGGCAAACGCGAACGGTAACCGCGCGAAGATGCCGAACAGGATCGTCATGACGCCCGCGGCCAGCGAGGTGGTCGCCGACACCTGAGCGAACTCCAGCCGGTTGCCGTCGACATCCGGTGCGCTGGACAGGATGACCGGATTCAGCACGATGATGTAAGCCATCGCGATGAACGTGACAAGACCACCGCGGATCTCGGCAGCGAACGTCGACCCACGCGCCGAGATTTCGAAGAAGCGATCGAGGCGATTCATAGTTGATGACCCTAAGGTGGCGCCTCGCTTCTCACCTGCCTAACAGAGTGTGTCGGACGTGACGCCGATGGAGCTCCACGGAGCGCTTGACCTGAAGTCCACTTGAGGTGTGATGCTGGCGGTTGTGCGGGAAACCTTCCGAAGTATGGAGGTTAACCCCGTGGGGCGGGCTCGGCGAGCGGATTAGGTTTTCGATCAAGGGCCCTCCAGTACGGATTTACTACCAGTGGCAGGGAGCGGGGTCATGCCAACCATCGTTGAGGCGACCGAGATTGTGGACGACGATCGACACGATCGATTCGTCCGCGACGCACTGCCGCTGCTGGACCAGTTGTACGGTGCGGCGCGTCGATACACCAGGAACCAGATCGACGCAGAAGACCTTGTCCAGGAGACGATGGTCAAGGCGTACGCCAGCTTTCACACGTACCGCGACGGCACCAACATTCGTGCCTGGCTGTTCCGGATCCTGACCAACACGTGGATCAATGCGTATCGCACCGCGCAGCGGCGACCGGACGAGGTTTTCGCCGAGGCCATTACGGATGCTCAACTTGCGGCGGTGGCGCGACGGTCGTCGGTGGAACTGGCGTCGGCCGAGCTCGCCGCACTCGAAGTGATGGGCGACGACGAGGTGCGACGTGCGGTGCAACTGTTGCCGGACTTTCAGCGAATCGTGGTGTACTACGCCGATATTGCGGGGTTCCAGTACAAGGAGATCGCGCAGATCCTCGGCGTTCCGGTGGGAACCGTGATGTCGCGGCTGCACCGAGGGCGCCGTAACCTGCGTGAGTCGCTTGCCGGGACGGCGGTGGCCCGAGGCTATGTCGGCCCACCCGAAACCGGCAGCAGCGCGGCGTAATCCGTATTCGACGGCGGTTCAGCAGGTAGCGGAATGCCTCGCCACGCCTCGCTCGTAGGCCACATCGGCCAGTAGTTCGCGCAACCGGCGACGGCCACGGTTGAGCCGCGACATCACGGTTCCGACGGGAGTTCCCATCAGCGAAGCGATTTCGCGGTACTGGTAACCCTCGACGTCGGCGTAGTACACCACCATCCGGTTCGCTGCGGGTATCGCCGCGAGGGCGTCGGCGATCTCGTCGTCGCGAAGAGCCTCCAATGCCTCGACCTCCGCCGAACGCAGACCTGCGGCGGTGTGGCCGGCCTCGGCGGAGAGTTGGCCATCGGTGAAGTCTTCGCACAGTTGCTCATTCGGGCCGCGCTGACGAGCGCGATATCTCGATACCCAGGTGTTGTACATGATGCGGAACAGCCAGGCGCGCACGTTCGACCCCTGCCGGAATGTGTGAAATCCGCTGTAGGCCTTGAGTAGCGTCTCCTGCACGAGGTCTTCGGCGTCGTACTTGTTGGGCGTGAGCCTGCGTGCTCCGCGTTCGATCTGATCGATGCAGGGAAGTATCGCCTCTACGAAATCGGTCGCCCCGCTCGGATCGGCCGTTCGTGGCTCGCACTCCGCATGCATGGCGCGACCTCCGACTTTGTATAGAAAACCTATGCATAAGTGTAGTTCATCTATGTAGCCAGAATCCACTCCACCGGGGTGTGAGTCCGGCAACTCCGGTCGTCCGAACTGCTGCGGAATGCTCCGCGTACAGCGATTTTGTAGGGAGTTCACAGGAAATAGACCCAGGCTGCAGGCTGTTGTCGGCGTGTGTAAAGTTCCTCAACGCTGTACATAGGTATACGAACTAATTCGCCGAGCCCGCGCCAATCGAACCTCAAGACGGCTGCTCGGACGTGTTCGGGTGGTCGGGAGGTGTCGGGTGAGCAGTAGTCTGCGGTCTCGCATGGTCAAGCGAGCGTGGATCCCCGTGGTCCTCGTCGTCGCGCTGGCCATCTCGGGCCTCGTGGTCTCGCGGCTGCACAAGATGTTCGGATCCGAGGATCTGAACGCCAACGCGGGCGCCGGCATCGAGATCGTCCAGTTCAATCCGAAAGTCTTGGTGTACGACGTCTACGGCCCACCGGGCACGAGCGCTCAGATCAGTTACTTCGACCCCGACGCCAAAGTCCATCAGGTCACGGCGAGCCTTCCGTGGTCGATCACGCTGTCGACGACGCTGCCGACAGTCAGCGCGAACCTGATGGCGCGGAGCGACAGTGATCAGATCGGCTGTCGTGTCACGGTGAACGGCGTTGTCCGCGAGGAGAAATCAGCAGATGGTGTCAATGCCCAAACGTACTGCCTGGTGAAGTCGGCATGACGAAACCCGCTCATGCACAGCAGAACCGGCCGATCGTCGCACATGGTCTGCGCATCCTGGCCATTCCCATCATCATCTTCTGGGTCGCGTTCGCCGTCGTGGTGAACGTGATCGCCCCGCAGCTCGAGATCGTCGGCGAGGAGCACTCCGCGCCGATGGCGCCCGAAGACGCGCCGTCGATGATCGCCATGCACCGCATGGGGGAGAACTTCCACGAGTTCGACTCCAACAGCACCGTCATGGTCGTCGTCGAGGGGCAGGACGCCCTTGGGCCCGATGCGCACAAGTACTACGACGAGATCATCCGCAAACTGCGCGAGGATCCCGAGCACATCCAGCACATCCAGGACTTCTGGGGCGACACGCTCACGGCGGCCGGCGCGCAGAGCGCGGACGGCAAGGCGTCCTACGTGATGCTGAATCTGGCTGGGCAGCAGGGGCAGACGTTGGCCAACGAAGGTGTGCAGAAGGTCCGCGAGGTCATCGAGGACACCCCGGCTCCGCCAGGCGTTCGGGCCTATGTCGCCGGACCGGCAGCCCTGACCGATGACATGCACGTCATCGGCAACGCCAGCCTCGGAAAGATCACGCTGTTCACCCTGGTGGCCATCGCGATCATGCTACTGATCGTCTATCGGTCGATCATCACCACATTGATCCAGTTGGTGTTGACGGGTGTGGGGTTGCTCGCGTCGCGCGGTCTCATCTCGGTGTTGGCGACCCACGACGTGTTCGGCCTGACCACGTTCGCGGGCAACATCCTCACGATGCTGGCGATAGCTGCGGCCACCGACTACGGCATCTTCCTGTTCGGTCGTTACCGTGAGGCGCGCAGTGCGGGCGAGGACCGGGAAACCGCCTACTACACCACGTTCCGGTCGGTGGCACCGGTCATCATCGGGTCGGGCCTGACGATCGCGGGTGCCACCTACTGCCTGAGCTTCGCCCGGCTGCCGTACTTCAGCACGATGGGCGCACCGGTCGCGATCGGCATGCTCGTCGTCATCGCGTCCGCGGTCACCATGGGTCCGGCTGTTCTGTTCCTGGGCAGCAAGGTCGGCTTGTATGAAGCGAAACGCGCGGCCAAGGGCCGGTTCTGGTACAAGGTCGGTACCGCGGTCGTCCGCTGGCCGGCCCCGATCCTCGTCGCCAGCGCGTTCGTCGTGCTGATCGGCGTGGTGGCCGTTCCCGGTTACAAACCCGCGTACAACGATCGTTGGTATCTGCCGACGGATGCGCCGGTGAACGTCGGATTCGCCGCCGCGGACCGGCATTTCACGCAGGCCCGGATGAATCCGGACATCCTGATGGTCGAGTCCGAGCACGACATGCGCAACCCCGCCGACATGCTGGTGCTGGACCGCGTTGCCAAGAACATTTTGCACACCGAAGGTATCGCGATGGTGCAGAGCATCACCCGGCCGCTCGGTATTCCGATCCAGCACAGCTCGATTCCGTTCCAGACCAGCATCCAAGGCCAGACGAGCAATCTGAATCTGCCGTTCCAGCGGGAACAGTTGTCCAACCAGCTCAGGATGGTCGATGCGATGAACGTCTCGATCGACATCCTGGAGCAGCAGTATCAGCTGTCGCTGCAACAGACACAGCTCACTCAGGACTCGGCGGCCAAGTCGCAAGAGCTCCTCGAGGTCACGAAGAAGATGCGGGACAACATCGCGAACTTCGATGACCAGTTCCGGCCCCTGCGCAATTACTTCTACTGGGAACCGCACTGTTTCGACATACCCATGTGTTCGGCCGCGAGGTCGGTTTTCGATGCCCTCGACGGTATCGACGAGCTCACCGACATCACTGGGTCGGTACAGGTCAACACTGATCAATTGGCCGATCTGGCACCAAAACTCACTGCGCTCCTTCCGCAGACGATCGCGTCGATGAAAACCAGCAGGGACCTGTCGCTGGCGTCGTACAACTCGCAGAAGGCCCTGCTCGACCAGATGCAGGCGATGAACGACACCGCGCTGGCGATGGGGCAGAGCTTCGACGACGCGAAGAACGACGACCTGTTCTACCTGCCGCCGGAGGCTTTTCAGAACCTGGACTTCGAACGCGGCCTGAAGATGTTCCTGTCGCCCGACGGCAAGTCCGCGCGGATGTTCATCACTCACCAGACCGATCCCGCGACGCCCGACGGCATCGCGCGAGTCAACGCCGAGCGCACCGCCGCGCAAGAGGGCCTGAAGATGTCCTCGCTGTCGGACGCGAAAATCTTCCTCGGCGGCGTCGCGGCGACGTACAAGGATATGAGCGACGGCGCTCGCTACGACCTGATGATCGCTGTGGTGTCAGCATTGACGCTGATCTTCATGATCATGCTGATCCTCACCCGCAGCGCCGTGGCGGCCCTCGTCATCGTCGGTACCGCGGCCAGTTCGATCGCGGCATCCTTCGGTATCTCGGTGCTGCTGTGGCAGGACCTGCTCGCTATCCACGTGCACTGGCTGGTCATGTTGATGTCGGTGATCATCCTGTTGGCGGTCGGGTCGGACTACAACCTGTTGCTGGTGTCCCGGTTCAAGGAGGAGATCCACGCCGGGCTCAAGACGGGCATCATCCGATCCATGGGCGGCACCGGCGGCGTGGTGACCTCGGCGGGTCTGGTGTTCGCGGCCACCATGGCCGCGATGCTCGGCAGTGACCTGGTCGTGTTGGCGCAGATGGGCTCGACGATCGCGATCGGTCTGCTTCTGGACACGCTGATCGTGCGCTCGCTCCTGATGCCGTCGATCGCGACCTTGCTCGGCCGGTGGTTCTGGTGGCCGCAGGTCGTCTATCCCCGCGGCGACAACCACTTCCGCAAGCCGCAGCGGCAGCAGCGCGACGACGACGAGGACACCGCGGCCATCCCGGTGCCGAGCTAGATCACACCGGCCTCACCAGCACCTGCCAGGAAAGCGGGGATGGGTTGGAGATGCGATATCACCGGCGATAGCGCACTTCCGAGCGTTGGCACTGTGCGCCGAGATCAGACGGATTTGCCGTTCATGACGGCGACGGCAGCGGTGCGGCCCAGTGTCCCTGGTCGAGCCAGTCGCGGAGCTGTGCGGCCGACCCGGCGTCTTCGATCGGCCCGAACATCAACGCTGGGCCGGTTGGGGTGCGATCGAATGCGCACGGTTGCACCAACACCATCACGCCGTCGGTCCGGCCCACGCAGCGGATCTGATCCAACAGGCACCCGGATGAGATCAGCATGCCGTGCGGCGCGCGGCGCACCGCCGCGCGTAACTCGTCGAGCACGGATTCCGCCGAGCTGCAACGGCTACAGACAACAGCGGTGAAACCTGCGGTCGGGTATGGCATTTCAGCTCCTGTCGACTACATGCGCTGCGACGGTCGCATCGGCCCAGCCGACGAGCAACCGGCCCGTGGCATCCCACCCGACGGCCGTTGCGGGTGATGCCCGGTTCAACGAGTCCAGCGGTGTCAGCGGATGGCCGGGAATCGCGGCGCGTGGCGACCACACCGCTGCCCGGCCACCCTCGGAGGTTGCGGCGAGCAGGCCACCGTCGGCCGACCACGCGATCGCCGTGACCACGGCGTCGTCACCGCGCAGGATCCGCGGCGTGCTGCCACGCGGACCGCGCCCGGTGAAGTCCCAAACGGTCACATCGGAGCCGCCTCCAGAGGCCAGCAGCGCCGAGTCGGGTGAGTACGCCAGTGCGGTGATCTTCGTCGGATACCCGGACATGGCGAGTTCGTCACCACGCCGGCCGATCCGCCAAACATGCAGCGTCGCATCTTGATTGCCGCTGGCCGCCCACTTCCGGTCCGGGCTCACGGCGAGGGTCAGCAGTGAACCGGTGAACGGCAACACGTCCGGCGCCGAACCGCGGGTGACCGGATGGATGTGCACGCCGCCGTAGGCGGCACTGGCCACGCGACGGTTCACCCATGCGACGCCGGTGACGGTGCTCGAGTGCTGGGCGCTGAAGAGTTCGGTGCCGGCGGAGTCGAGCACGACGGTGGTCCGCCCGACGCCGGCGGCCAGTCTCGACCCGTCGAAACTCCATGCGACCGAGGCGCACCAACCACCGCGGTGCCCGCCGATGACAGCGCCGGCCGCGTCGAGCACGTCCACGCCGTGTATCGATCCGACGGCGACACGGTCGCCGGTTGGGGACCACGCCACCGTCAGGCAGCCGAGCGAAACCTCTTGTCGCGACTCGATGACCCCGTCGGCCGCGAGAATCGTCACCGAACCTTCGGCCCCCGCGACCGCGATCCGGCCGTGCGGCGAGGCCGCAAGCGCCGCGACCGCGTCGTCGACACCCACGCGCCAGGTGTCACCGGCCAGCACCGACGGACTCACCGGGCCACCAGGCACGACCGGAAACCGGACTCGAGTTCGTCGCGATCCAGATTGCGGCCGATGAACACGAGCCGGTTGGTGCGTGGCTCGCCGTCACGCCACGGCCGGCCTTCCGTGCCGTCGAACAACATGTGCACGCCCTGGAAGACGTACTGCCGGGACTGTTCGGCCAGGGCCAGGATGCCTTTGCTGCGGAAGATGTCAACACCCTTGGTGGACAACAGTTCTCCGAGCCACGCGTTCAGCTTCTCGACGTCGACATCGCCATCGAGCCGGATACCCACCGAGGTGACCGTCTGGTCGTGCTGGTGATCGCTCTCTTCCAGGAACGCGGGGTCGTCGGTGAGAACCCGCTGCAGATCGAACGCCCCGACATCGAGGATCCGGTCGAGTTCGACCTTCGCATTCTGGGCGTGCACGATCTCGGCACCGCTGTTGATACCGCGTAGCCGCGCTTCGACGACACCGAGATGATCAGCGCTGACAAGGTCGACTTTGTTGAGGATCATCCGGTCGGCGAAGGCCACCTGCTCGATCGCCTCGTTCTCGACGTCTGCGGGTTTGGCGTCGTCGAGGTGGTCGAGGACATGTGCGGCGTCGACCATGGTGACGATCGCGTCAAGCCTCAACTGGCTTCGTATCTCGTCGTCGACGAAGAACGTCTGAGCGACCGGCGCCGGGTCGGCGAGCCCGGTGGTCTCGATGAGGATGTGGTCGAAGCGGTCTCGCCGGCGCATCAGCGCGCCGAGGATGCGGATGAGATCGCCGCGCACCGTGCAGCAGATACAGCCGTTGTTCATCTCGAAGATCTCTTCCTCGGCATCGAGGACGAGGCCGTCGTCGATCCCGACCTCGCCGAACTCGTTCTCGATCACCGCGATTCGTCTGCCGTGCTGCTCGGTGAGGATGCGGTTGACCAGCGTGGTCTTGCCGGCACCGAGAAATCCGGTGATGACGGTGACGGGTACCCGATCGTCAGTTGTGGTCGGCATGGTCGTGTCCTTCCGGGTGCTCGGTGATGAGGCGTTGCAGGTCGGTGACAGCGATGTCGGCAGTGGGTTTGGGGATTTTCCACGTGGTTCTTCGGCTGGAGAGGACCGCAACCACGGTCTCCACGGGCGGACAGCCCGGTTCGGCGCAGGCCAGCTGCTGGACGAGCACCGTGGTGTCGCGCGGGATGTCGAGAGTCGTCCGCACAACGGCTTTGAGGTCGTCGACATGCGCGGCTGATGCTCTGGGTGCGGTCGAGCGCGCATTCCCTCCGGGGTTCACCAGGCCGGCCATCGCACCATCCTTACTGAAAACGATTATCATTAACGTAGCATGTCGCCCCGGAGGCCGTCTTCCGCCCTCCCGCTTTACATATCTGCCGTCAAGTGTCACGGTGAGGGGTATGGACTTCTCCACGGTCGAGTTGTCGCCTGACGACCAGGCGTTCCAGCGCGAGTTGCGCGACTTTCTGGCTGCGACCGTCACCGACGAGGTCCTCGCCCGTGATCGGGAGACCGGGGAGAACTTCGACGAGGGCGTGCATCTCGCGCTCGGGGGCGCCGGATACCTGGCCGCGGACTACCGCTCGGCGGCCGACGGTGGTTTCAGTGCGGTGCGCCGCCGCATCTGGGAACTCGAGATCGGGCGGGCGCACACGCCGTGGTTCCACTGGGGCACGACCGCGATGGTCGCGCACACGGTGGAACAATTCGCGTCCGCCGAGTTGGTCGACGAGGTGCTGCCCGGCGTGCTGGCCGGCCGGCTGCGGCTGTGCCTGGGCTATACCGAACCCGAGGGCGGCTCGGACGTGGCCACCTGCAAGACCCGTGCCGTGCGGGACGGTGCGGACTGGATCATCAACGGCTCCAAGATGTTCACGTCCAACGCGCACAACGCGCAGTACGTCTTTTTGGTGACCAACACGGATCCCGAGGCGCCCAAGCACAAGAGCCTCACGATGTTCCTGGTACCGCTCGACGCGCCGGGTGTCGAGATCCAGGGCATTCGCACGGTCGACGGCGACCGCACCAACATCACGTACTACAGCGATGTCCGGGTCGCTGACCGGTACCGCGTCGGAGAGGTCAACGCCGGGTGGGCCGTCCTGCGCGGGGCGCTCGACGTCGAACACGGGACGTTCGAAAGAGACGCCGCGGGCCTCCAGAAGATCGCGACGATGACCGAACACATCACGCTGATGGCCGAAGCGGTGGATCGGGTTGCGGCAGCGGTTCCGGACGACGAGGCGGCGAGATACCGGCTCGGCCGCGGAGTCGCCCGACTGGAAGCGGCGATGAGCACGCCGCAGATGTACGGGCGAGTCGCGATCGCCCAGACCATGCGTGACGTCTCGCCCGATCTCATGGACATCCTCGGTCCGGCCGGATCATTGACGGACGGCGTCGAATACATCTTCCGGCTCGCCGGTCCGACGGGAATCTACGGCGGCACACTCGAAGTGTTCCGCAACATGATCGCCCAACATGGGCTCGGCCTGGGCAAGCCGAATTATTCGCCGCCTGCCGCAAAGCAAACGCACTGACTGACGAGAACGAGTGTCGCTGAGGCGGCCCCTTCCCGCCGACCGGTAACGGTGTTACTCTGACGCTACGGTAACGGTGTTACTGGCGGCAGGAGGCAACGAGTGGGCATGGTCGACCGCCGGAAGCGTGGCCTTGAAGTTTTCCGTGACGTCATGACCGCGCCGGTGCCCGACGATGACAGCCCTGTCGCCGATGGGCTGCTCGACTTCGTGTTCGCCGAGATCTGGACCCGCCCGGGTCTGAGCCGCCGTGATCGACGGTTCGTGACGCTGGCGTGTGTGGCCGCGGCAGATGCGCAAGAACCCCTCGAGCAACACGTCTATGCCGCGCTCAACAGTGGCGACATCTCGATCACCGAAATGCGCGAGGCAGTCTTGCATTTCGCGGTGTATGCCGGCTGGCCAAAAGCGTCGCGGTTCAACATTGTGGTCGACCTGCAATGGCAACGCATCCTCGACGAGCGTGGCGAGTCTGCGGCACCGCCCGAACCGCTGCTGCCGTTGCCCACCGAAAGTGATCCCGAGAAACGGCTGCAGGGCGGCGAGAAGACCTTCATCGAGGTCAACTGCATCCCCTTTGCGCCGTTGCGCGACAACCCCTATCAGGGGGCAGGCATTCTCAACTTCGTCTTCGGTGAGATGTGGCAGCGCCCGGGGCTGGGGATGAAAGAACGGCGCTTGATCACTGTGGCGTGCGTGGCTTTTCAGGACGCGGAGATTCCCATCCTGTCGCACGTGTACGCGGCGCTGAAGAGCGGCGACGTATCGTTCGACGAAATGGACGAGCTCGCACTGCATTTCGCGGCCTACTACGGGTGGCCCAAAGGTAGTCACCTCAACCAGGTCGTCGCCGATCAGAAGCAACGTGTCATCGCTGAAGGTGGCCCCAACACATCGGACGCGGCCTGAGGCTCCACGGCACCCCGCCCGATCGCCTGAGTACCCTGATCGGGTGAACTTCTTCGACAAGGCCCTTGACCTCGATTCCACTGATGAAGGGCACTTGCGAGGGCACACGCTGCCGGAATGGGCGAACATGGTGGGCCCGTTCGGCGGCATCACCGCTGCCACCCTGGTGCGAGCCATCGAAGCCCAGCCCGACGTGCACGGTCAACCTGTCGCGCTCACAGTGAACTACCTGGCCCCGATTGCCGATGGCGACTTCGACATCCACACCAGGGCAGTCAAGACCAACCGCTCGAATCAGCACTGGATCGTCGAGTTGAGCCAGGACGGTGAACCGAAGACCTCGGCCACGGCGGTGTTCGGGCTGCGTCGCGATACGTGGGCGGACACCGAGATCACTGCGCCGCGGGCGCCGGCGCCTGAGGAGATCGAGCGAGCGCAATCCCCGTTCGGCGTGGTGTGGTTCGACAACTACGACCTCCGGTTCGTCGACGGCGCGATGCCCGTCGACGGCGCGGCGTCCGACTCCTCGACCACGACGCTGTGGGTGCGCAACAATCCGCCCAGGCCAATGGATTTCGCGTCGCTCACCGCGGTCAGTGACATCTTCTACCCGCGAGCGTTCCTCCGCCGCGGCCAGTTCATGCCCGCCGGCACCATATCGATGACGGTGTACTTCCACGCCGACCCCGACGAGATCGCTGCCCAGGGTGACGGTTTCGTGCTGGCGACGGCGCGGGCACAGCGATTCTCCCGCGGATATTTCGACCAGTCCGCGCAACTGTGGGGCCACAACGGCACGCTCTTGGCCACCACGCACCAGATCGTCTACTTCAAGGATTAGGCGTCACTGCGGGTGTAGCGATTGCAGCGCGATCCAGGCACTGACCCTGGTCTGCGGATCATCGAGCTTTCCCGGCAGAAGTGCCTCGATCGCGTCGAGCCGGTTGCGGACGGTGTTGCGATGCAGCCCAAGCTCTTCGGCGACCTTGAGGCGTGAACCGTGGTGGCGCAGAAAGCAGCGCAGCGTCTCGAGCTGTTCAGAATCCAAACCAGAGAGCCACGATTCGGCGAACGCAGTGGCCCGATCCGGATCGATTAGCCCCAGCGGGCCGCCGTCGACGACGCGATCCCAGACAACGATGCCCGCGGTCGGGGTGGTCTGAGCGAGTGCGAGACCGGCAGTCCGGTAGCCGGTCTCGCCGTCCTGCAACGAAACCGCCCCGCCGATCCCGACCTGCAAGCCGGCGTCGACCAGGCCGGCGCCGAGGGCTTCGGCCTTGTCGGGTGGCGCCACCGCGCACACCTCGTCGGCGTACGGGGCCGCCAGGATCCCCCGGTGCTCAAGGGCGGGCAGCGCGTCGCGGCGGTCTGATTCGCTTCCACTGGCCCGCAGGAACCGGACCCGCTCGGTGAGGGTGGGCGCCGGCGCGTCCAGATCGAGCACCAATCGTGCTGTCCTGGAATCGTTTCCGGTAAGCAGCTCGATCGCCCTGCTGCGCACGTGCCGACGGGTCGCGGCACGGCTGCGCTGCTGCTCGTCGACGAGCCCCAGAACCGCGACCGCCGTGGTCACCGCATGGCGTTGCCCGTCGGAGAGCCGGGTGGGGCCGGTCGTCGCGAGGTAGGTCGACGGCCTGCCACGTAACCCGATGGGGTGCACCGAAACCGACATCGCGGGCCGCGACTGGGCGGCGGCCGACCGCAAGCCGTGGGCCTGCAACCGTCGTACATCGGCGGCCACCTCGTCGAGCGGGAAGTCGGCGCGCCGCGGGCCCACCGGGCCAGTGAGGACCCGCCCGTCCGGCGTCAACAGGCACGCCGCGCCGCCGACCGCCTGCGCGAGCGCGGTGACGACCGCGGCCGCCGGGTCCGACTTGGCCGCTGCCGAGATCAGGCGACGCTGAGTCTTGAAGGCTTCGCGGGCCGCGATCGATTCCTGCTCTTGCAGTAGGTGGGCAACGTGGCGGCTGATCGCGACGAATGTGGTGCGCCGCGGCACCTCGAACAGGTTCACCCCGTGCTTGCGGCAGGCGTCGACGAGTTCGCCGGGCATCCGTGCGTGGGTGAGCCCGATGCCAAGGCCCACCGCCGACACCGCGGCTCCGGCGAGCCGGCCGATGTACTCATCCCACTCGTCGTGCCAGGCGCCGGTCTCGAGTCCGGTCGTGAGCAGTACCTCACCGCCTTCGAGGAAAGGCGCGGGATCGGGGAGTTCGCTCGTGGCCACCCACCGGATGTCGGCATCGGTGCGGCAGACGTGGACGCCGCGCAATCCGAGCGCCTTCGCGGCCAGGATGTTGCCGACGGTCACCATGGTGACAGTTTTGCACATTTTATATCTACGCGATTGTGCGTATGTGCACTGCAGTGACGGCGCCGAACTCCTTAACGTGAGCGGCAACACAGCACATCAGTAGGAGGACAGGTGACCACCACCGAACTTGCCGGTCAGGCGCTCACGCAGGAACGCCGGCTGGTGACAGCGATTCCGGGGCCGCTCTCACAGGAGCTGCAGGCCCGCAAGGAGTCCGCTGTCGCTCGCGGCGTGGGCACCACACTGCCGGTCTACGTGGTCGCCGCAGGCGGCGGCGTGCTGGCCGATGTCGACGGCAACCAGCTCATCGACTTCGGTTCCGGTATCGCGGTGACGACCGTCGGCAACAGCGCACCCGCCGTCGTCGACGCGGTCACGCAGCAGGTTGCGGCGTTCACCCACACCTGTTTCATGGTGACGCCCTACGAGGGGTACCTGCGGGTGGCCGAGCAGCTCAATCGCCTGACGCCGGGTGACCATGACAAGCGCACGGTGCTGTTCAACTCCGGTGCCGAGGCCGTCGAGAACGCGGTCAAGATCGCCCGCGCCCACACCCGCAGGCAGGCCGTCGTGGTGTTCGACCACGCCTACCACGGACGCACCAACCTCACCATGGCGATGACGGCCAAGAACCAGCCCTACAAGCACGGGTTCGGCCCGTTCGCGGGCGAGGTGTACCGGGTTCCGGCGTCCTACCCGCTGCGTGACGGCGATGTCGACGGCGCCGCCGCGGCAGCCCGGGCCATCGACCTCATCGACAAGCAGGTCGGCGCCGACAACGTCGCCGCGGTGGTGATCGAACCGATCCACGGCGAGGGCGGGTTCATCGTTCCCGCACCGGGATTCCTTCGGGCCCTGCAGAACTGGTGCACCGAGAGCGGCGCGGTGTTCGTCGCCGACGAGGTGCAGACCGGATTCGCCCGTACCGGAGCGATGTTCGCGTGCGAGCACGACGGTGTCGTACCCGATCTCATCGTCACCGCCAAGGGCATCGCGGGCGGCCTGCCGCTGTCGGCCGTCACCGGCCGCACCGAGATCATGGACGCCCCACATGCCGGCGGGCTCGGCGGCACCTACGGCGGCAACCCGCTGGCGTGCGCGGCCGCACTTGCCGTCATCGACACCATCGAACGCGACGGCCTGGTGGCCCGCGCCGCCCAGATCGGCGACACCATGTTGGGCCGGCTCAACACACTGGCCGCCGCCGACCCACGGATCGGCGACGTCCGGGGCCGCGGCGCCATGATCGCCGTCGAGTTGGTCAAGCCGGGCACCACCGAACCCGACGCCGATCTGACCAAGCGCATCGCGGCCGCCGCGCACGCGCAGGGACTGGTCGTGCTCACCTGCGGTACGTACGGCAACGTGCTGCGGTTCCTGCCGCCGCTGAGCATGCCCGATCACCTGCTCGCCGAAGGCCTCGACATTCTCGACGCCGTCTTCCGGGAGATCGCATGACCCTCGCCGTGGAATCCGCGGTCGAGCTCAGCCCGCTCGACGATGCGCGGGCGCAGTTGCGTGAGGCGACGACGATCCTCGGCTACGACGAGGGCGTGTATGAAGTCCTGTCGACCCCGCGTCGTGAGGTGACCGTCAGCGTCCCGCTGCGACGGGACAACGGCGATATCGAGCTCCTCATCGGACATCGGGTGCAGCACAACGTCTCCCGAGGTCCGGCCAAGGGCGGTCTGCGCTACTCGCCGGACGTCACGCTCGACGAGGTGCGGGCACTCGCGATGTGGATGACGTGGAAGTGCGCACTGCTCGACGTGCCGTACGGCGGGGCGAAGGGCGGCGTGCGCATCGACCCGCGGCAGTACAGCACCGCCGAGCTGGAACGGGTGACCCGCCGCTATACCAGTGAGATCAGCCCGTTGATCGGGCCGGCCCATGACATCCCGGCTCCCGATGTCGGTACCGACGAGAACACCATGGCCTGGCTCATGGACACCTACTCGGTGCAGAAGGGGCACACCGTTCTCGGAGTCACCACGGGCAAGCCCGTGAGCCTCGGCGGCTCGCTCGGCCGTGCGACTGCGACATCGCGTGGCGTGGTGCATGTGGCGCTGGCCGCGCTGCGCTCGCGCGGGATCACCGTCGACGGTGCGACCGCCGCGGTCCAGGGCTTCGGCAAGGTCGGCCGGCATGCCGCCCGCTTCCTGCAGGACGAGGGCGTGCGGGTGGTCGCGGTGTCCGATCAGTACGGCGCGGTGGCCGAGGCATCCGGTTTGGACGTCGTCGCGCTCGAGAAGCACGTCGACGCGACCGGCTCGGTGGTCGGATTCGCCGGGGGCGTCGCGGTGTCGAATGCCGACCTGCTGGAAAGCGACGTCGATCTGCTGGTGCCCGCCGCCGTCGAAGGCGTCATCAACGCAGGCAACGCGCATCGCATCCGGGCGCGGATCGTGGTCGAGGGTGCGAACGGCCCGACGACACCCGAGGCCGACCGGGTGCTCAACGACGCCGGAAAGCTGGTGGTGCCCGACATCCTGGCCAACGCCGGCGGGGTGATCGTGTCGTATTTCGAATGGGTGCAAGCGAATCAGGCCTACTGGTGGCGCGCCGACGAGGTCGAGTCGCGGCTGGCCGAGCGCATGCTCACCGCGTGGGACGAAGTCTCGGCACACGCGGCGAAGCTCAAGCTGCCGCTGCGCACCGCGGCCACCTGCCTTGCCGTCGGACGTGTCGCCCAGGCCGCGCAGCGTCGTGGCCTCTACCCCTAGGAACGATGTGAACACTCAGAACGCGATTGCCGAACTCGACACGAAGCACGGCATACTCATCGACGGCAGCGCGCATGGCGCGTCGCGAACCTTCGAGGTCCACGACCCCGCGACCGGGCTCGTGATCGCCGAGGTGGCCGACGGGACCGTGGCCGACGCGGAGTCTGCCGTCGACGCGGCGCACCGCGCCTTCGGTGCCTGGGCCGCCAGCAGCCCGCGCCAACGCAGCGAAATCCTGCGTCGCGTCTACGAACTGATGCTCGCCGACACCGACCGGCTGGTCGCGCTCATCTGCGCCGAGAACGGCAAATCGCAGGCCGACGCGCGGGCCGAGGTCGGTTACGCCGCCGAGTTCTTCCGCTGGTTCAGCGAGGAGGCCGTGCGGACCGACGGTGTGTACGGCATCAGTCCGGCCGGTGGTACCCGGACGTTGGTGACGCACAAGCCCGTCGGTGTCGCGGCGCTTGTGACGCCGTGGAACTTCCCGGCAGCCATGGCCACCCGCAAGATCGCGCCCGCGCTGGCCGCGGGTTGCACGGTGGTGCTCAAGCCGGCCGCCGAGACCCCGTTGACGGCGTTGGCGATCGCCGCGATCCTGTCCGCGGCCGGCGTGCCCGACGGTGTGGTCAACGTGGTGCCGACCACCGACGCCGCTGCCGTCGTGTCGGCCTGGCTCGCCGACGACCGCGTCCGCAAGGTGTCGTTCACCGGTTCCACCGGCGTCGGACGGGTGCTGCTCAAACAGGCCGCCGATCGAATCGTCAACGCCAGCATGGAACTCGGCGGTAATGCGCCGTTCGTGGTGACCGCCGACGCCGATGTCGCCGCCGCCGTGCAAGGCGCGATGGTGGCCAAGTACCGCGGTGGCGGCCAGGCCTGTACCGCGGCCAACCGCTTCTACGTCCACGCCGCGGTCGTCGACGAATTCGTCGCGAGATTCTCGGCCGAGGTCTCGGCCCTGCGCGTGGGCCCGGCCGCCGACCCGGCCTCTCAGATCGGACCGTTGGTCAGTGCCCGTGCCGCAGAGCGGGTCGCCGCCGCGATCGAATCGGCAGTGGCCGATGGAGCGGTGATCGCGGCCGCGGCCGAAACTCCGGACGACGGTTGGTTCGTCGCACCGACGGTGTTGACCGGTGTGGCCCCCGACGCGGCGATCGTCGCCGATGAGATCTTCGGACCGGTCGCACCGGTGGTGGTGTGGGAGAACGAGGACGATCTGCTGCGCTGGGTCAACGACACCGAATATGGTTTGGCCGCATACATTTATGCCGGTCGGCTGCAGGACGCGCTGCGGCTCGCGGAATCGTTCGACGCCGGCATGGTCGGCATCAACCGCGGGATCGTGTCGGATCCGTCGGCCCCGTTCGGCGGGATGAAGCAGAGCGGGCTCGGCCGCGAAGGGGCCCGGGACGGACTGCACGAGTTCCAGGAGACGCAGTACTTCAGCGTGGAGTTCTGACACCGGCCGACTGCGTGTTCAGAACGGTGCGTCGTGCAGCATCAGGCTGAACAACAGCACAGCCATGCACAGCAGCGAACCGAGCGCCAAGAAAAACACACCTGTGACGATGATCCACTGGGTGTAATGCCGCTTGGCATGTGCTCTGCGCGCCAGCCGCTTGTCGTGCGCGAGCTCGCACGCGACGCCGGCGAATTCGACGTCCGTAAGCTCGCCGTCGGCCGCAGGCGCGCCCGCGGCGATCTGACGGAGGCGCGCCGCGGAAATGGTCACGCCGACGCCGGCAAAGCGTCGACTCATTCTCCGCGCCTGTCGCCGGCTGAGCCGGTGATCGCGGAGATACGTGGCGTGCGGCCGATGTCCCCATCCGCCGCGATGCGCGTTCGACGGGGTCGTCATAACCTGTTCAGTTTAGCTCGCCCCGGCGTCGATGACGAGCTAAAGGGCAAGTGCCACTGGAAGTTTCGACGAGTATTGTAGGCGCACACAACAACAGGGCGACGCCGCGGCAGCCGCCACGGAGTTTCGCGGAGTGTCGGTCAGCGGATGACCCGGTGCACGTCGGCTTCGATGTCTCCGCCTTCCTGAGCGATCCACGGCCCGTCGATCGACGGGTCGATGATGCCGTCCTCCAGCCACGTGTACTGACCGGCGAGCACTCCCCGGGTCAGGGCCCGGTCGGAGTCGTCGCTGTTGTCCCAGAGCTGAGTGAACAACCGGTCGGCCCGCACCCGGGCCTGGCGGCAGAACGCGTCGGCGAGATCCGTTGCGGTGTCGGGCTCCCCGTCACGCCGGGCGCGGACACACGCCGCCGTCATCGCGAAGAGCTCGGCACCGATATCGACGATCCGGCCCAGGAACCGCTGCTTGTGCTCAAGCCTGCCCTGCCACCGTGACATCGCGTAGAACGTACTGCGCGCCAGCTTGCGGCTGGCCCGTTCGACGTAGCGCAGGTGTTCGGCCAGTGGCCCGAACTCGGTGAACGATGTCGGCAGCTGGCCTTTCCCGGTCACCAGGGTCGGCAGCCAGCGCGCGTAGAACTTGCCGGCCTTACCGGCGGCCTTCGCCTTGTGCCGCAGGTCGGCCTCGGGGTCGATGATGTCGCCGGCGACCGACAGGTGCGCGTCGACCGCCTCGCGGGCGAGCATGAGATGCATGATCTCCGTTGAGCCTTCGAAGATCCGGTTGATGCGCATATCGCGCAGGATCTGCTCGGCCGGCACCCCGCGTTCACCACGCGCAGCCAGGGACTCGGCGGTCTCGAAGCCACGCCCGCCGCGGATCTGCACAAGCTCGTCGGCGATCAGCCACGTCATCTCCGAGCCGTACAGCTTGGCGAGCGCGGCCTCGATCCGAATGTCGGTGCGACGAGCGTCGGCCAGCTCACTGGCGAGCTCGACCATCGCCTCGATCCCGTATGCGGTGGCCGCGATGAACGCCACCTTGCCTGCCACGGCGTCGTGCTCACCGACCGGCCGTCCCCACTGCACCCGTTCCTTCGACCATTCCCGCGCGATCTTCACACACCACTTCGCGGTACCGGTACACACGGCGGGCAGCGACAGCCGTCCCACGTTGAGGGTGGACAGCGCGATCTTGAGTCCTTCGCCTTCACAGCCGATCCGGTTGGCGGCGGGCACCCGCACATCGGTCAGTTTGGTGAGACCGTTCTCGATGCCGCGCAATCCCATGAACGTGTTGCGGTTCGCCACGACGATGCCGGGGGCGTCGGCTTCGACCACGAACGCGGTGATGCCGCCGCGGCGCCCATCGCTCTTGGGTACTTGAGCCATCACCACCAACAGGTCGGCGATGACACCGTTGGTCGTCCACAGCTTGACGCCGTTGAGCACGTAGTCGTCACCATCCGGGGTCGCGGTGGCGTGCAATCGAGCCGGATCGCTTCCGACATCCGGCTCGGTGAGCAGGAACGCGCTGATCTCGCGGGTACACCGGGGGAGCCACGTGCGTTTCTGTTCGTCGGTGCCGAACATCGACACCGGCTGCGGCACGCCGATCGACTGATGCGCGGACAGCAACGCGCCCAGCGCGGGATGCACCGAGCCGACCAATGCGAGCGCCTTGTTGTAGTAGACCTGCGACAGTCCGAGCCCGTCGTACTCGGTGCCGATCTTCATGCCGAACGCGCCCAGTTCCTTCAAGCCCTGGATCACCGCGTCCGGTATCTGCGCGTCGCGTTCGATCACCGCGGCGTCGATCTGCGACTCGCAGAACTTCCGCAGCCGGGCGAGGAATGCCTCACCACGTTCGGTGGCCTCAGTCGGCCCGCGAGGATGCGGATGGACCAGATCCAACCGCAGTCTGCCGAGGAACAACTCCTTGCCGAAGCTCGGCTGGCGCCACTGTGCCTCACGTGCCTGCTCGGCAACCTGCCTGGCCTGGCGCTCGTTGACTTCTCCGGTGACGGTCATCGCCGACCTCCAACCCAACGGTCCTACTCGACGGTAACCCCGTCGGGTGGTGGCATACCCGCAAACGGGCGAACCACGCGAGATCGGATCGAGCGACTCGCCACTACGTCGGCGTGGCGAGCGTTCGGCGGATCACGTAGGGCAGCGTGCCACCGTGCCGGAGGTAGTCGATCTCGTTGCCGGTGTCCAACCGCAGCCGCAGTGTCATGCAGTCCGAACGGCCGTCGGTCCGGATGATCTCCAGCCGCACCGGCACGGTTCCCGTCGTCAACACGTCCAACCCGCGAAGGCGGAGTGTCTCGGTCCCGTCGAGTGCCGGCGCGCGCTCGCCGGGGGCGAACTGTAACGGGAATATGCCCATGCCGATCAGATTCGACCGGTGGATCCGCTCGAAGCTCTCGGCGATGATCGCCCGAACACCCAGCAGGGCAGGGGCTTTGGCGGCCCAGTCGCGGCTCGAGCCGGCCCCGTAGTTCGCGCCCGCGACGATGACCAGCGGCGCGTCACCGTAGGTGGCCGCGGCTTCGTAGACCGGTAGGACCGCGCTTCGGTCCCTCGTATACGCCCACGCACCCTCGCCGCCGACGTCGTCGGGCAGCAGGCGGTTGTGTACGGAACGGTTGGTGAATGCCCCGCGCAGCATGACCTCGTAATTGCTTCGGCGCGTCGAGTACTGATTGAAATCCCGCGGAGCCACGCCGGCATCGCGCAGATACGTCGCAGCCGCACTGTCGCGGGGAATAGCACCGGCAGGGGAGATGTGGTCGGTCGTCACATTGTCGCCGAGCAGCAGCAGGACGCGGGCGTCCAAGACGGCGGGAGTCGGCGCCGGTGCAGGTGCGATGTGATCGAGGTAGCTGGGCCTGCGGATGTACGTGCTGGCCGCGTCCCAGCCGAACCGAATATCGGATTGTCCTTGGAGCTCACGCCAGGCTGCGGTCCCGGTCCTGATGGCGGCGGTGTTGCGTTCGAACATGTCGGGCCGTACGGCGTGCGCGACAGTGGCGGCGACGTCGGTGTCGGCGGGCCAGATGTCGCGCAGGAAGACCGGGCTGCCGTCGGGGCGGGTCCCCAGCGGCTGGGCCTCGAAGTCGTGCAGGACGCTACCGGCCAGTGCGTAGGCGACGACCAGCGGCGGCGAGGCCAGGTAGCCGAACTGCAGGCGCGGATGCACGCGGCCGGGAAAGTTGCGGTTACCCGACAACACCGCCGCCGGGACAACGCCATCCGCGACGAGTTCTTCCATGCGCGGATGCAGTGGACCCGAGTTTCCGATGCACGTCATGCAGCCGTAGCCGACGGTGGTGAAACCCAACCGGCCCAGGTCGGCGAGCAGACCCGCCTCCGTGAGGTACTCGGTGACCACGCGAGAGCCGGGGGACAGCGTTGTCTTCACCCAGGGTTTGACGGCGAGCCCGGCGCGAACGGCGTTGCGGGCCAACAGGCCCGCGTGCACCATGAGCGCGGGATTGGCGGTGTTGGTGCAACTGGTGATGGCGGCAACGGCGACCGGCCCGGCCGGCACCGGCTCGCCGAACACCGCGTCGGGTTCGACCGAGGTTCGCGCCGGCTCCGGCAGCGCTTGACGGAACGACGCGGGCACGTCGGACAGCGCAACCCGTTCGTGCGGCAGGCGCGGGCCGGCCAGCGTCGTCTGCACGGACTCCAATGCGAGCGTGAGTGTTTCGTCATAGACCGGCGTGGCGGCTTCGTCGGTACACAGGAGATGGTTGGCGCTCAGGTACGCGCGGACCAGCCGGCAGTGTTCTTCTGCCCTGCCCGTCAAGGCCAGGAACCGCAAGGTTTCCTCGTCGGACGGGAACAGCGCCACGGTGGCGCCGTACTCGGGGGCCATGTTGGAGACCGCGGCGCGGTCGGCCCACGCGAGATTCCGCGCGCCGTCGCCGTGGAACTCGACGAACTTGTCGACGACACCGTGGGCGCGCAGCATTGCCGTGACGGTCAGCGCCAGATCGGTTCCGGTGACGCCGGGGCGCAACCGCCCGGTCAGGTGCACGCCGACCACCTTGGGGTACGCGATCGCGACGGGTTCGCCGAGCATCGCCGCCTGCCCCTGCAGCCCACCCACGCCCCAGCCGAGTACGCCGATCGCGTTGACCATCGGCGTGTGACTGTCGGTGGCCACCAACGTATCCGGATGCACCGTCGCCGGCTCAGTGGCGACGTCTACCCATACGCACGTGGCCAGAGACTCCATGTTGACCTGATGGATGATGCCGGTGCCGGGCGGGACGACGCCGAAGTGGTCGAGCGTGTTCTGTGCCCATTTGATGAAGCGATAGCGCTCGTCGTTGCGGCGGAAGTCGATGGCCAGGTTGGCCTCTACCGCGTCGGCCCTGCCGTAGTGTTCGGCGATCACCGAGTGGTCGACCGTGAGATCGACCGGGATGGCCGGCTGCAAGGCTGACGGGTCGCCGCCGAGTTCGGCCACACAGTCGCGCATCCCGGCGAAGTCGGCGAGTGCGGGCAGACATGTCGTGTCGTGCAACATGATCCGATTCGGATGCAGCGGCACTTCGCAGCCAGTCGCCTTGCCACGCAGGCGGTCCAGCACGGCGGGCAGTGCTTCGGGAGCCCGGCGGGCAACGTTTTCGATGAGAATGCGGACCGCGTACGGCGTCGCTGCGATCTCGGCAGGGGTCAGGATGTCGGACAGCGCCACATACCGGTAGGCCCGTCCGTCGATGACGAGGTGGGCCACGTCGGTCGTGGGCGCGGTACTCATGCGACAAGTTTGTACTAATCGGCGAAAAAGTACAACAAACCGCGTTGTCTAGTGAGACTTGATCCCCGTCTTGAGTTCTCGCACCACGTCGAGGTGGGTGTACATGAACTCGGCGGCTTTCTCGTTGTCGCCGCCCTCCAGGAGGTCGAGCAGGTGCAGATGCTCGCGGGCCTGCGTGACGAGACGGCTGCGGTCGGCTTGGTGGTTGTACTCGATCATTCGGCGCATCCGGTTGACCCGGCGGACCGCATCGGCGAGATAGGCATTGCCCGAACATTCGGCGAGCATCTCGTGGAAAGTCGAGTTGTAGCGGAAAAGCTCACTGCGCGAAAGCAATACGATGTTGCCGTGTAGCAGCGATTCCTGCTGGCGGCGATGTAGTGCAAACGCCTCGGGGTCAATGGCGAACCCGGGTTCGCGCAGGCCCGCGGGTTCGATGATCAGGCGGAAACGGTAGCTCTGGTCGTGCGCCTCCTTCGTGGACAGGGCGCGGACGAACTCCCAACCCCGCCCGGCGCGGCGCCGGATCAGATCCTCGGACTCCATCCGGGCGAGCACCAGGTTGGCCTGACGGGTGGTGAGGCCGTAGCGCTGGCACAGCTCGGTGGTGGTGAAGTCGTCGGTGAAGCGACCGCCCAGATGATCGTCGATGATCCGGAAGTAGAGCTGCTCGTCTTCGTCGCCGTCGGCGCTCATCGCGACCCGGCCCAGTTCGGAGGCGGGCATGGTGAGGTGGAAGCCCTTGCGTGGCGTGCGCTCGACGAGGCCGATGTCGGCCAGATAGGTCAGCGCGCGGCGCGCCGGCGTGCGCGAGATGTCGAGCGCGTCGGCCACCCACTGCTCCGTCAGGTGGGCACCCGCCTCCAGCTCGTGGTGGCGGATCAGGTCGATGACGCGCATCGCCATCGAGTTGGGCGACACCCGCGTGGACAGCAGCCCGCCCGCTCCGCCGCTGCCGGCGGCAAGGCCATTACCGACGATCACGCTGCGCCCCTTTGACCTCGATGTTCTATCTGTCGCGATCGTACAAGCCGGCCGACGCCAGGTGCCGTTTCGTGCTCGGTGTCCAAGAAGGACTCTTGACCGCAGGCTGTGACCTGAGCCATATTGTACTAATCGAAAAATCAGTACATATCTCGTGAAGGACTCCGCTCATTGGTCAACCGGTTGACAGGGCGACCAATTTTGGAGCACACTTCACCGCATGCGTGACCCGCACCACAGTGCGGCGCTGAGCGAGGAGGCTCACCGGACCGTGTCCACTCAACAGACGACGTCCCTTCACCACACCAAACGCAGATCGCCAATGCGGCGTGCGGCCGTGCTGTTCGCAGCACTTGCGACGGCCGCCGGGTTGTCGTCCTGCGGTGTCGCGCAGGATTACTCGGCGACCCAGCCGGAACTGCCGGACTACTACCCGGCTGATTACCCGGCGTTGATCGAGGCGTCGAAGCGCGAGGGCGGAACGCTGACGATCTACTCCAATACCGATCAGCAGAGCTGGGCGCCGATCATCGATGCGTTCCAGGACAAGTTCCCCTGGGTCGGGAGCGTCAACGCCACCAACTTGGACTCCGATGAGGTGTTCCAGCGCGTGTTGTCCGAACAGGCCATCGGCCAGGACTCGGCCGACATCGTGGTAAGCAATGCCGCCGATGCTTGGGCGGATTTCGCTGAACGTCCGGGCACCCTCGTGGAATACACGTCTCCCGAGCTGGAACATCTGCCGGACTTCGCGCAGCCGATGCCCAACGTCTACACGCTGTCGGTGGATCCGATCTCACTGGTGTACAACACCGCGCTGCTACCGGATGACGAGAAACCGACGAGCATCGCCGACCTCGCCGCGAAGGTCACCGAAGACCCGGAGGAGTTCAACGGCCGCATAGCCGTCCGAAACCCCAAGGGTGCGTTCGGATTCACCGTCACGCGCGCGTTCGTCGACAACAATCCCGATGCGGCGTGGGCAGAGCTCGCGAAGATCCTGCCGTTCTCGCAGAACGAAACCTCCACGGGCGGCATGGTGGAGAAGGTCACGTCCGGTGAGTACACGGTCGGATTCTTCATGGGCTCACCGGCTCTCACCGCAGAACAGCGCACCGGCGGTCTGATCAAGGCGGTGTTCCCGACGGACGGCACCCCACTGTTGCGGCGGGGCATCGGAATCGCCAACGGCGCACCGCACGAGGCGACCGCAAAACTGTTTCTCGACTTCGTGATGTCGGAGACCGGTCAGAGCGCGGTCTCCGAAGGCGGCCTGACCGCCTACCGCGACGGCGTCGAACGCGCCGAGGACGGTGTCGCGACATACCGCGAGGTAGTCGAGTCCGTCGGTGCCGACAACCTGATCTTCGTTCCCTACATCAAGGCCAGTGACGAGGAGATCGACGCGTTCTCCGAACGTTGGCAGTCCCTGCAAGCCGGCTGAGCCGAGATAGTGACGAGACATCATGACCCTCACCACGCCTGAAACCACTCCGTTCGTCCGGCCCACACCGGGAGAATTCGGCAGCCCGCGCTACCGCAGGTTCCGAAACATGGGACGCGACACCCTGATCCAGTACGCCGTGTTGGCGATACTCGCGGTGTTCGTTCTGGCGCCCGTGCTGCCGACGATCTACCAGTCGGTGATGGACCGCCCGCTGTACGAGGTCGGCGGCCTGTTCACCCTCGGCAATTACGCGAGGCTGTTCACCGAGGCCGGCTTCGGTGACGTCATCGTCAACACCGTCCTGTTCGCCGGGCTGACCGTCATCCTGGCTCAGCTGTTCGCGGTACCGATGGCCATCGTCATCACCAGGACGAAGCTGCCGCTCGGCCGGTTGGTCGGCGGGTCGATGCGGTGGCCCTTCTACATCTCGTCGTTGCTGTTGGGGTTCGGCTGGATCATCCTTTACGGGCCAGGCGGATTCGTCAGTGTGCAGGCCCGTGAATTTCTCGGGTTCGTGCCGTGGAACCTCTACTCGATCCCGGGCATGGCATTGACCGAGGCCGTCGCGCTGGCGCCCATCGCCTTCACGTTCTGCGTCGGCGCACTCAACCAGTCCGACAACTCGCTGGAGTCCGCCGCCCAGGTGTGCGGCGCAGGCCCGGTGCGCATCCTCTGGTCGGTCGTGGTGCCGATGCTGCGCCCGCCGATCGTCTACAGCTCGGTCCTGATCATCTCGATGTCGATCGAAACCCTTTCCGTGCCACTGCTGTACGGCATGCCCGCGGACATCTCCGTGTTCTCGACCTTCCTCTACACCAACGGCCTGCAGTCCATCGACCCCGATTACGGCGTGCTCGGTGCGGCGTCGGTGCTGATACTTCTGGTGACCGTCGGGCTGGTCGCCATGCAGGCGAAGCTGCTGAAGAACTCGCAGCGGTTCGTCTCCGTGCGGGGCAAGGCCACCCGTCCCCGGGTCTTCGACCTCGGCTGGATCAAGTGGATCTCGGTGGTCTTCATCGGCATCTACCTGATCGTCGGCGCGCTGCTCCCGTTGGCGGCGTTGGTCTTCCGCTCCTTCACGCTCGTGCTGACACCACTGAAGTCGCCGTTCTCGACGCTGACCTTCGAGAACTACCGGCCCATCTTCAGCTACACGTCGTATTACATGTCGATCGTCAACAGCATCGTCATCGCGTTCGTCGGTGCCGTGGTGATCAGCGTGCTGGCCATCCTCGCCGTACTCGTGGCGCGGCGGTCGACGATGCGGTTCAACAAGGTGGTCGAGTACCTGGCGCTCGCGCCACAGGCGATGCCCGGCCTGATCGTCGGGATCGGCTTCTTCTGGGCCCTGGCGTACTCACCGGGCTGGATCTCGGGTCTGCTGTCGGGGACGATCTGGATCCTCGTCATCGCCTTCGGTCTGCGGGCGCTGCCCACCGCGTACGGGAACATCTCTCCGCTGCTCATGCAGATCGGCGAAGAACTCGACAATGCTGCCCGCGTCACGGGCGCGGACTGGTTCCGCACCTTCACACGTGTGCTGGGCAAGCTGATCCTGCCCGCGTTCACCGGCGCCTTCATCCTCGTGTTCGTCACGATGATCAAGGAGTACTCACCGGCGGTGTTCCTCGCCAACTCGCAGACGAACGTCATCGGGACTACCGCACTGCAGCTCTGGGCGGAGGGCAATGCCGGATCGGTCGCCGCGTTGGCCACCGTTCAGATCCTCATCACCATCGTCTTCGTCTCGATCGCCACTCGCCTCCTGAAAGGTCACACCTCCAATGCCTGATCTGCGCGTCCGCAACGTCAACAAGACGTTCAACGGCTCACAAGTCCTGCACGACATCAACTTCGAGGTCCGCGACGGCGAGTTCTTCACGCTGCTCGGCCCGAGCGGTTGCGGCAAGTCCACCACCCTGGCCTGCATCGCCGGCCTGGAGTCCCCCGACGAAGGCACGATCGAACTCGACGACTCGGTCTTCTTCAGCAGCGCCACCGGCACGTTCGTCGCACCTGAAAGCCGCAACCTCGGCATGGTGTTTCAGTCCTACGCACTCTGGCCGCACATGACCATCGCCGACAACCTGGCGCTGCCGCTCAAACTGCGCAAGGTCGCCAAGGCGCGGCGCAACGAGCTCATCGACGATGCGCTCGCGAAAGTCGATCTGCTGCATCTGCGTAACCGCTACCCGCACGAGATGTCCGGCGGCCAGCAACAGCGCGTCGCGCTGGCCCGCGCGCTGGTGTACTCGCCCCGGCTGCTGCTGCTCGACGAACCGCTGTCCAACCTCGACGCCAAGCTCCGCGAGCAGGCTAGGGCCTGGCTCAAGGCGCTGCAGTCAGAGGTCGGTATCACCACGATCTACGTGACGCACGACCAGGAGGAAGCCCTGGCGATGAGTGACCGCATCGCGGTGATGAGCAAGGGCAACATGATTCAGGTCGCCACGCCTACCGAGATCTACGAGCAGCCTGCCGCGCGCGAGGTCGCCGGGTTCGTCGGGAACTGCAATTTCCTCGACGGCAAGGTGGTCGAAGCCACCGGCAGCGAGGCCAAGGTGCAGTTGGAGGCCACCGGCCAACTCGTCCACGCGACCGGGCGGATGGACGTGCATTCCGGCGATGCGGTGACCGTAGCGGTACGGCCCGAACGCGTCACGATCACCGGTGCCGGGTATGCCGCCGCAGAAGGGCAGAACGTCGTGCGGGCCAGCGTCAGCAGTGTGCAGTACGTCGGCTCGAAGTACGAATACCTGTTGTCCGTCGGCAATTCCACGATCGCCGCCGACTGCCTCAAGGCCGGCCATCACGGCGAGGTCGACTTGCTGATCGACGCCGAGAACATCTTCCTGTACCCGCAGAAGCAGGTGGTGCCGGCGTGAGCCAGCCAATTGTCACGGTCAACCCGGCGACCGGAGCCGAACTGGCGACGTATTCCGCGATGACCGACAGCGAGATCGGCGCGGCGCTCGACACCGCAGCCACCGCGCAGGTCGCGTGGGCTGCCGAAGACATCAAGGTCCGCGGCGAGATCGTGCGCACGGCCGCCGGGGTCTTGCGTGAGCGTGCCGACGAACTCGCGCTGCTCATCACCCGAGAAATGGGCAAACCGCTCGCCGAATCCCGTGCCGAGGTGCACAAGTGCGCCACCGGCCTGGAGTACTACGCCGACAACGCGGCCACCTACCTCGCCGACGAGGTCTACGACACGTCCGCCGACCGCGCGTGGGTGTCATACGAACCCGTCGGTGTGGTGCTGGCCGTGATGCCGTGGAATTTCCCGCTCTGGCAGGTGTTCAGGTTTGCCGCGCCTGCGTTGATGGCGGGAAATGCGGCCCTGCTCAAGCACTCTCCGAACACCACCGGGTCGGCGCTGGCCTGCCAGGAGATCCTGACCGCTGCGGGGTTGCCCGCTGGATTGTTCACCACGCTGCTCATCGCCGAACCGGACGTACCTGCCGTGACCGAGCGGTTGATCGCGGACCCACGAGTCGGTGCGGTCACCATCACCGGCAGTGAGCGGGCGGGCAGTGCCGTCGGCTCGATCGCCGGCCGCGAGATCAAGAAGTCGGTGCTCGAGCTCGGCGGTTCGGACCCGTTCATCGTGCTCGCCGACGCCGACCTGCCGCGCGTCGCGACCCTCGCGGTACGGGGCCGTTTCCTCAACGCCGGCCAGAGCTGCATCTCACCGAAGCGTTTCATCGTCGAGGAGACTGTCGCGGCGGAGTTCACCCGATTGGTGGTCGAGCAGACCCGGGCCTTGACCGTCGGTGATCCGGAAGCGGCCGACACCGAGGTGGGGCCGATGGCGCGGCGTGACCTGCGCGATGGCGTCGCCGCCCAGGTCGACGCCGCAGTCGAGGCCGGAGCGACGTTGCTGTGTGGGGGAGCGGCCATCGACTCCGACGGGTTCTTCTATGCACCAACGGTTCTCGGGGATGTCGCCCCAGGTATGTCGGTCTACGCCGAGGAGGTGTTCGGACCCGTCGCGAGCATCATCACCGTGGCCGACGCCGACGAAGCTGTCAAGGTGGCCAACGACACCCCGTTCGGCTTGGGTGCCAGCGTATGGAGCGCCGACGTCGGCACCGCCGTCGCGGTCGGGCGCCGGATCACCTCCGGGGCCTGCTTCATCAACGCGATCGTCGCGTCCGATGCCAGGATGCCGTTCGGCGGCACCAAACGCAGCGGGTACGGCCGGGAGCTGGCCGCTCCTGGTATCCGCGAATTCGTCAATGTCCGGACCTGGTGGGCGATGAACGAACCCCCTTCCGTCGCACCTGTTTCCGAGTAACGAGGAGTTTCATCGATGAGCAACACCACCACTCAGGTGCGGGACGGCCGCGCCGCGGCGATCCTGCGGCCGTCGGAGATCACCCCGCGGCAACGCGGGGGCGGAGCCCGCACGATTCCCATGGTCAGTCAGCAGGTGGGCGCCAAGGACTTCCTCAACGGCATCACCATGTTCGGCCCCGGCGCCGCGATTCCCGAGCACTTCCACAACTGTGACGAGTCGGTGTTGATCCTGCGGGGCTCAGCGGTCGCCCACATCGACGGGCAGACCTACCCCGTGGCGATGGGCGACACGTCCTTCATCCCGGCCGGAATCCCGCACTTCTTCCAGAACGCCTCAGACACCGAGGAACTGCACATCTTCTGGACATACGCGTCCGTCGACGCCAACCGCACCATCGTGGCCACCGGCGTCACCACCCGCATCGACGAGGAACACGGCACCAGCGTCAGCTGACCGTCACAGACAAGGAGACAAGACATCATGAGCAACACACTGCGGCTCGGCCTGTTGGAAGGCGACGGGATCGGACCCGAAATCGTCCCGGCTTCGGTTGCGGCGGTGGACGCCGCACTGGCCGCGGCAGGCGCGCCGGAAGCCGACTGGGTCACGCTGCCGCTGGGCCGCACCGCCATCGACACCCACGGCAGCCACACGCCGCCCGAGACGCTCGAAGCGCTCGCCGAAATGGACGCCTGGCTGCTGGGACCTCATGACAGCGCCGCCTATCCGGAGCCGTTCAAATCGCAACTCAACCCGAGCGGCACCATCCGCAAGCACTTCGGGCTGTTCGCGAACATCCGGCCCGCCAAGTCATTCGAGGGTGCGAAAGCCGTGGTGCCCGGCACCGATCTGGTGATCGTGCGCGAGAACACTCAGGGCTTCTACGCCGACCGCAACACGTACGCCGGCACCGGCGAGTACATGCCCGACGAGAACACCGCCATCGCAATGGGCATCATCACGCGCGCGGCCGTCGAGCGCATCGCCAAGGTCGCCGTCGACCTCGCCCGGGCGCGCCGCGGCAAGCTGACGATCGTGCACAAGGCCAACGTGCTGCGCCTGACCACCGGCCTGTTCCGGGATGTGTGCCGCGAGGTCGCCGCCGACTATCCGGAGGTCGAGGTCGACGACTACCACATCGACGCCATGACAGTGCATCTCGTGCGCAACGCCGACAAGTTCGACGTCATCGTCACCGAGAACATGTTCGGCGACATCTTGTCCGACCTGGCGGGCGAACTCGCAGGCTCTTTGGGCATCGCACCGTCGATCAACGCGTCGCTGGACCGCGCGATGGCCCAGGCTGCCCACGGCTCGGCACCCGACATCGCCGGACGCAACATCGCGAACCCGATCGCGATGATCCTGTCGGCAGGGATGCTGCTGCAGTGGCTGGGCGCCCGCCGCGATGACGCGACATTGACGAAGGCCGCGGAACTGGTCGAAGCCGGGGTCCAGGCCACGGTGAAGGCCGGAACCGTCACGCCCGACATGGGCGGCGCGTCCGGCACCAAGGAATTCGGCGCCGCTGTCGCAGCGACCATCAAGGGACTCGCGTGAGTCCACTGATCGCGGTCGTGCACTCCACGCCGGCTTCGATCACGCCCATCGCCGCAGCGTTCGAGGCGGAGTTTCCCGATGCGCGGCTGTGGAACCTGATCGACGACCGGTTGGGGCCCGACGCTGACGCGGCGGGCACCCTGACCCCCGGCTTGCGGGATCGGATGTTGAATCTGATCCGCCACGGCATCTCCGGCGGCGCCGATGCCGTGGTGATGGCGTGCTCGATGTACGGAGAGGTCCGGGACCTCGCCGAAAAACTGCTCGTCACACCGGTCTTCAGTTCGGACGCGGACATGATGGACGAGATCGCCAGGATGGCGCCGCGACGGGTCGCGGTGTTGGCGTCTTTGCCCACCGCGACAGCCGACACCTCGGCGAGGCTGGGTGATCGGTTACAGCGGTCGGGAGTTGATACCGAGGTCGTCGGCGTGTACTGCGAAGGTGCCGCCGCGGCCGCCGCTGCCGGCGATTTGACGCGACTGGTCGATACGCTGACCGCCGCCGCGGATACCGGCACATTCGACCTGTTGTGTCTGGCCCAGTACTCCCTGAGCCCGGCGTCCGCCGATCTGGCCGCCAAAACCGGTGTGCCGGTGGTCAGCCCGACGCATCTGGCGGCGCGTGCGGTAGCGACGCGGCTCGCACGATCATGACCGGCCCCGTGCTCGGTTGCATCGCCGACGACTACACGGGCGGCACCGACGTCGCCGCAGCGCTGCGCCGGCGCGGGCTGCGCGTGGTCTTGCTGTTCGGCCCGCCCAGCGATGACGTCGACATCCGTGATTGCGACGCCGTCGTGGTAGCGCTGAAGTCGCGCGCCCTCGATGCCGAAGCGGCAGTCAAGATGTCGTTGGCCGCCCAGCAGTGGCTTGTGGACGACGCGCACGTCAAAACCGTTTATTTCAAGTACTGTTCGACATTCGACTCGACCCCGGCCGGCAACATCGGACCCGTCGCCGACGCTCTGCTCGACGCCATGGGGTGCGATGTGACGGTCATCTGCCCGGCGAGCCCCGAGCACGGCCGCACCGTTTACCAGGGGCACCTGTTCGTCGGTGACCGCCTGCTGTCCGAGTCGTCGATGCGCCATCATCCGCTGACCCCCATGACTGACTCCGACGTGGTGCGTCTGATGGCAGCACAGACCACGCATACCGTCGATGGCCTTTCCTGGCAGCGTGTCCGGCGCGGCCCGCAGGTGATCGCCGGGGCGCTGAGCAACACGTGTGCGCGGTATGTGGTCGTCGACGCCCTGCATGACGGTGACCTCGACGCGATCGCGCACGCGGTCGACGGCATGCGGGTTGTCACCGGTGGGGCAGGGTTGGCCGGCGCGCTCGGTGGTGTGGTCCGTGAGCACGACAACCGTTCCCCGGACGTCACGACGGTGCGGGCACCGGCGGGGCCGGCGGTGGTGTTCGCGGGCAGCTGCTCACGAGCCACGCTCGAGCAAGTCGGCTACGCGCGAGAGCATTTCGTGTCATACCGGCTCGATCCCCGCACGGTCGGCACCCCGGCCGAGCTACTGGCACCCGCGCGCGCATGGCTGGCCGACCATCTCGGCAGCCAACCGGTGATGATCTACTCGTCGGCGCCGGCCGGCGAGCGTGGCCCAGCAGATCCCGCTGTTGCCGACCAACTTGAGGCGACGATCGGTGCGCTGGCCAAAGACGCGGTGGACGCCGGGGCGCAACGCATCGTCGTGGCGGGCGGGGAGACCTCGGGCGCGGTGGTCGATGCGCTCGGTATCCGTTCGGTGGTGGTCGACGCCGAAGCCGACCGCGGTGTGCCCTGGTGCAGCACCGCCGACCACGGTGTGTCACTTCTGTTGAAATCCGGCAACTTCGGTGCGGCCGATCTGCTGGTACGCGCCGCGACGGCGGAGGTGCTGGCATGAGCGTTTCCGAGGACATCGTCGAGCTCGGTGCGTCGTTCTTCCGGCGCGGGCTGACGTTCGGCCGGACCGGCAACATCAGTGCCGTCGACACCGACGGCACTGTGCTGTGCACTCCGACGGGTGTCAGCCTGGACTCTCTGCGGCCGGAGACGTTGTCACGCATCACGGTGAACGGCACGCATCTGGACGGTCCACAGCCGACGAAGGAAGCGTTTCTGCACGTGGCCCTCTATCGGGCACGCCGGGACGCGCGAGCGGTCGTGCACACCCACAGCACGCATTCGGTGGCGGTGTCGTGCTTGCGTGATGTCGACCGCCGCAATGCATTACCGCTGCTGACCGCGTATTACGCGATGCGGGTCGGCGCACTTCCGCTGCTGCCGTACCACGCACCGGGCGATGAGCGGCTCGGTTCGGTCGCCGAGCTGGCCGCCGCGAAGCATCACGCGTTGCTGCTGTCCAACCACGGCCCGATCGTGGCGGGCGCGGACCTCGCCGGTGCGGCCGACGCGCTGGAGGAGATCGAGGAGACCGCCAAGTTGTACCTGCTGCTCCGTGGCCACGCGGTGAACCCGGTGACCCGCGACGAGGCCCGCCGACTAGAGGAGATGTACCGGTGACCACCGTCAATCTGGAGGCTGACGCCGTAACTGGTTGTGGGACCGAGGTTCTGAAGGCGCACGGTGTGCCGGACGCGGACGCGCGCCTGGTCGCCGAGTCACTCGTGACCGCCGACCTGTGGGGCCATCCGTCACACGGTATGTTGCGTCTGCCCTGGTATGTCGCACGCCTGCGGTCCGGTGTCATGAATCCGGTCAGCGAACCGGAAGTGGTGAGCTCGTTCGGCGCGGTCACGGTGCTCGACGGCCGCGACGGCGTCGGACAGATCGTGACGGCCCGTGCCGTGGACGCCGCTGCCGCCGGTGCCGCCCAGCACGGCGTCGCGGTGGTCGCGGTGCGCAACAGCAACCACTTCGGCACGGCGGCGTACTGGACCAGGGTGCTGGCCGAGCGCGGCTGTGTCGGCATTCTGACCACGAACGGCAGCCCGGCCATGGCGCCGTGGGGCGGGTTGCGCAAGATGGTCGGCGCCAACCCATGGTCGATCGCGGTGCCCAGCGGGTCCCACGGAGCGGTTGTGCTCGACATCGCCAATACCGGCGTCGCACGCGGAAAGATCTACGCCGCAAAGGAACGCGGACAACAGATCCCGCAAGGCTGGGCCATCGACGCGGCCGGCTTGCCGACCACAGACCCGCAAACGGCCCTCGATGGCCTGATCCTGCCGATGGCCGGCCACAAAGGCTATGCGATCTCGTTCATGATGGACGTGCTGTCCGGCGTCCTGACCGGAAGCTCCTACGGCACCGATGTTGTCGGGCCCTATGTGCCCGACCAACGCAGCGGTTGCGGACATCTCGTGCTGGCGATCGACATCGGCGCGATCCTTCCGCCTGACGAGTTCGGCCGGCGCATGGACCACTACATCGACACCATCAAGTCCTGCCCGGCCGCGGGCGACAGCGACGTCCTGGTACCCGGCGAGCTCGAGAACCGGGCCATCGAGCGGGCCGCAGGCACGGTCACGCTGCCCGCGGCCACTCTCGCCGAAGTCAACGCCCTCGCCGACGCTGCCGGCGTCGCGCCTCTCGCATCGGAGTAGCCATGTACACGTTGTTCGTCACCCTCGACATCAGGCCGGACCGGATCGACGAGTTCATCGAAGCGATCACCGTCAACGCCACGGCATCCCTGCGCGACGAGCCGGGATGCCTGGCCTTCGACGTGCACCGCGACGAGAACAACCCCACGCGGTTCTATCTCTACGAGATCTACGTCGACGAGGACGCCTTCCGCACCGCGCACCGGGGTGCCCCGCACTACGCCCGTTGGCAGCAAGCGGCGAAACGGTGTGTGGTCGACGGTGGCCACACGAACACCTTCGCGCGCCCCGTCCATCTGGGCAGCATCGTCGCCACTGGGTGACCGACAGCTACAGTGGTTGGGTGGGCGACCAATTTGCGCGGATCGAACAGGCTCCGCGGGAACCGCTGTCCGCCGAGGTGGCCAAGGCGCTTCTGGAGGCGGTCTTCTCGGGGCAGATCCTGCCCGGCACCCGCATGCCGTCGGAGCGTCAACTCGCCGAATCGTTCGGGGTCGGTCGCTTCGTGGTTCGCGAGGCACTCAAGTCACTGGGCTTGCTCGGCCTCTTGGAGGTTCGCCAGGGCGACGGCACGTATGTACGCCCACCCGATTCGAGCCTGCTGCCCCGCGTCGTCGAATGGGGCCTGTTGGTAGGCGAACAGCGGACGAGCGACCTGGTCGAGACGCGCAAGCATCTGGAACCGGTGACCGCACGCCTCGCGGCGGAGCGTCGTAGCGAGGCCGACCTCGTCGCCATCCGCTCGCACCTGGATGGCATGCGCGACGCCGGGGACACGGAGTCGTTCGTCGACGCCGACGTCGCGTTTCATCTCGGCATCGCCGCGGCGACCGACAACATCGTGCTGTCGAACATGCTCACCAGCATCGCCTCGCTGCTCAAGGTGTGGATCCGCAACGTCGTCGACGCGGCCGAGTCCCGGGAACCGTCCTACCTCGAACACGTGCCGATCTTCGAGGCGATCAAGGTGCGCGACGGCGACGCCGCCGCAGCAGCGATGGCGGCGCACATGGAAGGCGCGACGTGCCGGCTCAACGCCGCACTCGCCGAGCACGGCAGAAGCCTGCGGCACGACTGACGGATCCAACGTCTCGCTACACTTACCGTAAGTACAACGGTGAGGGGTTGCGTTGATCAAGGTCATGCAGGGTGTGCGGGTGCTCGAGGTCGCGCAGTTCACGTTCGTCCCCGCGGCGGGAGCGATCCTCGCCGACTGGGGTGCCGACGTCATCAAGGTCGAGCATCCGGTGCGCGGTGACACTCAGCGCGGTTTCATCAACATGGGCGGCTTCGAGCTCGACCCCAACCGCCACCCGCTCATCGAGCATCCCAACCGGGGTAAACGCAGTGTCGGGATCGACATCTCAACGCCGGGCGGGCAGGAGGTGCTCTATGAGATCGCCAAGACCGCCGACGTGTTCCTCACCAACCACATGCCGCAGGCCCGGCAGAAGAACAAGTTCGACGTCGAACACATCCGCGCGGTCAACCCCGACATCATCTACGCCCGCGGCAGCGCATACGGCGACAAGGGGCCGGAGCGCATGGTCGGCGGATTCGACGGCACCGCCTTCTGGACGCGCAGCGGCGTGGGGCACGCCCTGACTCCCGAGGAACTGGGAGGTGCGCTGTCGCAAGGCATCCCGGCATTCGGGGATTCGATCGGTGGCATGAACATCGCAGGCGGCATCTCGGCGGCGTTGTTCCACCGCGAACGCACGGGCGAAGCGCTCGAGATCGACGTCTCACTGCTGTCGACCGCATGGTGGGCCGCCGGTGCGAGCGTCACCCAGGGTATGGAGACCGGTGAGACGATGCGCTCGCTCATGCCGGATTCCATCGGGCCCACGGTCAATCCGTTCCTCGGTAACTATCTGACCTCGGACGGCGGCACCATCAACCTGTGCATCGTGAGCCCCACCGGCTACATCCGCGACGCGTTCGAGCACCTGGGCCTTCCCGAGCTGGCCGACGATCCACGCTTCTCCGACGTGCTTCCACTGATCGAAAACGCCGAGGCGGCAGCTGAACTGATCGCCAAGTCGATCCGCAGCAAGCCCTTCGAATACTGGCGCCGGCACCTCAAGACGATGAAGGGTCAATGGGCGCCGTTCCAGAGCTTGGTCGACCTCAGCACTGACGAGCAGGCCATCGCCAACGACATGATCGTCGAAGTGGAATCGGCCGACGGCGGCAAGCCGTTCCGGGTGGTGCGCGGGCCCGTGCAGTTCAACCACGAGCCGCTCGAAACCACGCGTGCGCCACAAGCTTCCGAGCACACCGAGCTGGTGCTCATGGAGCTGGGAATGGACTGGGACCGCATCGCCGAACTCAAGGACGCCGGCGCGATCGCCTAGGTTCTGCCAATGCCCGCGCCCGCGATTGTCACGCTTACGCCCACGCTTGTCACGCTGGAGTGGCTGTCGAAGCCGAGCGCCACTCTAGCGTGACAAGCGTGGGCGGTCTGGTTTTGAGGGCCAGAACCTCGCGGCTGCAAACAACTCTGGAGCCGTCGACTGTTGTCGACGACTCCAGAGTGAAAGTTGCCGGTGGCCCGGCGTTGTGAGGGTTCAGTGAGCGGGGTGCACCGCCCGGCGGCGCCGGTGCAGCAGGGCGGTGAGCCAGCGAACGTCGATCAGCATGTCGGATGGGCCTTTCTCTCAGGCGCTCTTGGTAAGCAGGGGCAGCAACCGGCGGCGAGCCAGGTTGCCTTCGGCGAAGTGATGCAGTGCCTCGGGCACCGATGCGGTCAGCGGAACGCCCGCATCTTCTTGGCGCAGCTCAGCCGCAACGGCCGGGCTCGCGATGACGGCCCAGTCGACGCCTTCGGCGGCGCAGCGGTCATCGATGTCGTAGAACATCGAAACCGCTTCTGGGGCAAAGTTGTTCACACCGCTCAGATCAAGGGCGAACGGCTTCTCCGCGAGGACGAACCGGCCGACGTACGCGGCGATTCGCTCGAGATTGCCATTGTCGATGTCTCCCTTGACCGTCACCACGGTTGCCAGCTGACGGCAATATGCGCGCATCGAGGCGCCGTCGCAGACGACTGCCGGATTGCCGTATCGAAAATGGTGATCCGAAGCCGGGGTGTTGCTCGTGATAGTCATGATCAGCCTCCCGTCGGTTTCTAAAGCTGGCGGTTGGGCTTCGTCGCTTCAACCTGTCCACAACGCTAAGCGGGCAATCTAAGGCGGCTGGGAGCTGCCGATAATGCTTTGCTAAGAACATCGGCCGTACTGGTCGGTAGCTCTTTCCAGATTTCTTCGCGCAGGTCGCAGTCTTGACGCCGGCGCAGACGCTGGTCTAGCGTGACCGCCATCACGAATTGAAACGTTTCAATCTTGAAGGCGGCTTAATGACTGTCCCAACCGCACCGAAGACGCAGCGAGTGTGCTTCCTCCTTCAGCTCCGGCCGGACAGGATGGACGAGTACCTCACCATCCATGAGAAGGTGTGGCCCGAGATGCTGGATGCGCTGACCGCGGCGGGGTGGCGCAGTTACTCGCTCTTCGTGCGGGAGAGCGACGGCCTGGTCGTCGGCTACCTCGAAACCGACGACTTCGCGCTCGCACAGAAGCGGATGGCCGAGACAGACGTCAACGCCCGCTGGCAGGCCGAGATGGCCGAGTACTTCGTGAGCGGCGACAAGCCGGACGAGCAGATGCGGCCGCTGTTCGAGTACTTCCACCTCGACTGACGCCCCGAACCACCTCCATACCCTTCCAACCCAAGGAAACCCATGAAGCTCGGAGCGCGCTCCACCACCGGCTGGCGGGCCACCATCGCGGTGGCCATGTCCAACTACATCGAAGCCGGCTCGATCATCGCCATCGCGACCAGCCTGGGTTTCTGGCAGGCCGAGTTCGGCATCAGCAATTTCGCCGTCGGCCTTCTCGCCGCGCTGAGCGCCAACGCGTTCGGTGCCGCCATCGGCGCGATCCTCGGCGGACCGCTCTGCGACCGCTTCGGCCGTAAGGCGATCTACACCTATGACCTGCTGGTGTACATGGCCGGCGTGCTACTCGCCGCATTCGCGGTCAACTACGTGATGCTGCTGGCGGCATTCGTCATCACCGGCATCGCGGTCGGCGCCGGTGTACCGGCGTCCTGGACATATATCGCCGAACAGGCGCCGTCGACGGATCGCGCCAAGCACGTAGGCACCGCACAACTGGCCTGGTCGACGGGTCCGCTGATCGGTTTCGCACTGGCCGCCGCGCTCGCGCCACTCGGTCTGCTCGGTTCCCGGTTGATCTTCATCCACCTGTTCGTCGTGGCCGCCGTGGTGTGGTGGGTGCGCCAAGGCCTCGTCGAATCGCAGATCTGGACCGACGAGGCCAAGGTCGAACCACGCGAGGTGGCCTCGGCGGTGGGCCTGCGCGGACTGCGTGGACTGTTCTCGAAGCGGGTCAACATCACGGCACTGTTGTTCTTGGGCGGTATCTATCTGTTCTGGAACACCGTGGCGGGGCAGGCCGGCATCTTCATGCCGCGTGTCTATGACACCGCCGGTCTGCACAGCCCGGTCGCCCAGAACCTGCTGCAGGTGCTGGTCTGGGGTTGCACCGTGGTGGCCACGTATTTCGGCTTCATGCGCTACGCCGATCGGATGTCGCAGCGCCTGCTCTATGTGATCGGCGCGGCGCTCGGCATCGTCGCCTGGATCGTGCTGGTGGCATTCACCGACAACGGCGTTCCGACGATGTTGGTGTTCGCGGTGCTGTGGGGCATCTCGTCGGGCATCGGCGCGCAAGCCTTCTACAGCCTGTGGGCCAGCGAACTGTTCGCGACGCCCTACCGGGCCAGCGCCCAGGGCGTGATGTTCTTCGTCGTCCGCACCATGACCGGCGTGCTGAGCTACTTCTTCCCGACGTTGCTGGCCGCGACCGGTCTGACCGCAGTCGGTGTCCTGCTGGTCGCGCTGCTCACCGTCGCCCTGCTGATCGGCGCGGTCTGGGCGCCGGCCACCCGCGGGAGGACACTGCAGGAAATCGAGGTCGAACGCTACGGCGCGCCCGTGAGCGATTCGAAGGAAAGGACCCCGGCATGAGTGCCATCAGCCTGCATCCGGCGCTGGACAACCTCGCGATCGAACTGCCGTCCTGGGCGTTCGGCAACTCGGGTACCCGGTTCAAGGTCTTCGGCACCCCCGGAACGCCGCGCACCATACAGGAGAAGATCGCCGACGCCTCGACCGTGCACCGCCTGACCGGATTGGCGCCGAGCGTCGCGCTCCACATTCCGTGGGACACGGTCGACGACTACGCGGCGCTGGCCTCCTATGCCGCCGAGCAGGGCGTCGTGCTGGGCACGATCAACTCCAACACCTTCCAGGACGACGACTACAAGTTCGGCAGCCTCACCCACACCGACAAGGCGGTCCGGCAGAAGGCCATCGACCATCACCTGGCGTGCATCGAGATCATGAACCACACCGGGTCGCGTGATCTGAAGATCTGGCTGGCCGACGGCACGAACTACCCGGGCCAGGGCGACATCCGGGGCCGCCAGGATCGATTGGCCGAGTCGCTCGCGTCGATCTATCAGCACATCGGGCCCGATCAGCGAATGGTGCTGGAATACAAGTTCTTCGAGCCGGCCATGTACATGACCGACGTGCCGGACTGGGGCACGTCGTACGCGCACGTGAGTGCGCTCGGCGAGCGGGCCATGGTATGCCTGGACACCGGACACCACGCGCCGGGCACCAACATCGAGTTCATCGTCGCGCAGTTGCTGCGGCTCGGAAAGCTCGGATCGTTCGACTTCAACTCGCGCTTCTACGCCGACGACGATCTCATCGTCGGTGCGGCCGACCCGTTCCAGCTGTTCCGCATCATGTTCGAGGTGATCCGCGGCGGCGGGCTGGATGCGGGCTCGGGCGTCGCCCTGATGCTCGACCAGTGCCACAACGTCGAAGCCAAGATCCCCGGCCAGATCCGGTCGGTGCTCAACGTGCAGGAGATGACGGCCCGCGCGCTTCTGGTCGACACCGAAGCGCTGGCCGCCGCGCAGGAGGCCGGAGATGTGCTGGGCGCCAACGGAATCTTCATGGACGCCTTCTACACCGATGTCCGTCCGGCGCTCGCGCAGTGGCGCACCGATCGGGGCCTGCCTGGCGATCCGATGGCGGCGTTCGCCGCATCGGGTTACCAGAACACCATCAACGCCGAGCGCGTCGGCGGAACGCAATCCTCCTGGGGAGCATGAACATGACCAATGAGACCGTCACCGAACTGATCGGCCGCTCCAACCGGCTCGGATCCGATCCCAAGAACACCAACTACGCCGGCGGCAACACGTCGGCCAAGGGCACCGACATCGACCCCGTCACCGGCCAGCCGGTAGAGCTGTTGTGGGTCAAGGGATCCGGCGGGGACCTCGGCACACTCACCGAGAAAGGGCTCGCGGTGCTGCGGCTGGACCGCATGCGAGCGCTCGTCGACGTGTATCCCGGTGTCGAGCGCGAGGACGAGATGGTCGCGGCGTTCGACTACTGCCTGCACGGCCGCGGCGGCGCCGCACCGTCGATCGACACCGCGATGCACGGCCTCGTCGACGCCGATCACGTCGACCATCTGCATCCCGACTCGGGTATCGCCCTGGCGACGGCCGCCGATGGTGAGGCTTTGACCAAGCAGATCTTCGGGGATCGTGTGGTGTGGGTGCCGTGGCGGCGACCCGGTTTTCAGCTCGGCCTCGACATCGCCGAGATCAAGCGTCGTAACCCGCAGGCGATCGGCACCATCCTGGGCGGGCACGGCATCACCGCGTGGGGCTCGACTTCCGCCGAGGCCGAGGCGCATTCGCTGGAGATCATCGAAACCGCCGAGCGCTACATCGAGCAGAACGGGCGTCCGGAGCCGTTCGGCGCTCCGCTGCCCGGGTACGGCCCGCTGCCCGAAGACCAGCGCCGCACCAAGGCCGCGGAACTCGCGCCGTTCATCCGCGGGTTGGCCTCGACCGACAAGCCGCAGGTGGGCCACTACACCGATGATCCGCGCGTCCTCGAATTCCTTTCGGCGGCCGAACATCCCCGGTTGGCCGCGCTGGGCACCAGCTGCCCCGACCACTTCCTGCGCACCAAGGTCAAGCCGCTCGTGCTCGACCTGCCCGCCGATGCGCCGATCGACGAATGCAAGGCCCGCCTCGCCGAGCTGCACGAGGCGTACCGCGTCGACTATCAGGCGTACTACGACCGGCACGCCGCTGCCGACAGTCCCGCCATCCGCGGTGCCGACCCGGCGATCGTCCTGATCCCCGGGATCGGCATGTTCAGCTACGGCAAGGACAAGCAGACCGCCCGGGTGGCAGGCGAGTTCTACCTCAACGCCATCAACGTCATGCGCGGCGCCGAGGCCATCTCGACCTACGCGCCCATCGACGAGTCGGAGAAGTTCCGCATCGAGTACTGGGCGCTCGAGGAAGCCAAGCTCGCACGGATGCCCAAGCCCAAGCCGCTGGCCACGCGCATCGCGCTCGTCACGGGTGCGGCCTCGGGTATCGGCAAGGCCATCGCGACTCGGCTGGCCGCCGAGGGGGCCTGCGTCGTGATCGCCGACCTGAACGGTGAGAAGGCCGCTCAGGCCGCTTCAGAAATCGGGAACAGCGATGTGGCCATCGGGATCGCCGCCGATGTCACCGACGAGTGCGCGGTGCAGGCCGCCGTCGACGCGACGGTGCTCGCCTTCGGCGGTATCGACATCGTGGTCAACAATGCCGGTCTGTCGCTGTCGAAGTCGCTGCTGGACACCACCGCCGAGGACTGGGATCTGCAGCACAACGTGATGGGGCGTGGGTCGTTCCTGGTGTCGAAGGCCGCCGCGCGTGCGCTCATCGACCAGAAGCTCGGCGGCGACATCATCTACATCTCGTCGAAGAACTCGGTATTCGCCGGGCCCAACAACATCGCCTACTCGGCGACGAAAGCCGATCAGGCGCACCAGGTTCGGCTCCTTGCAGCCGAGCTCGGCGAGCACGGCGTGAAGGTCAACGGCATCAATCCCGACGGCGTGGTGCGCGGTTCGGGCATCTTCGCCGGCGGCTGGGGAGCCAAGCGTGCCGCGGTGTACGGCGTCGCCGAAGAAGACCTCGGCAAGTACTACGCGCAGCGGACCCTGCTGAAGCGTGAGGTGCTGCCCGAGCACGTCGCCAACGCCGCGTTCGCGCTGTGCACGTCGGACTTCTCTCACACCACCGGCTTGCACGTGCCGGTCGATGCGGGTGTCGCCGCGGCCTTCTTGCGATGAGCACGCAGGTAGCTGCCGTCGACCTCGGCGCCACGAGCGGCCGAGTCATGGTCGCCGACATCGACGGCGACCGGTTGGACATGCGCACCCTCGCGCGGTTCTCGAATGATCCGGTGCGCCTGTGGGACGGCACGCGAAATGCGTTGCACTGGGACATCCCCGGCCTGTACGGGCACGTGGTGGACGGGCTGACGCGCGCCGGCCGCGAATGTGACCACCTCGTCGGAATCGGCGTCGATTCGTGGGCCGTCGATTACGGCCTGTTGCGGGACGGCCGCCTGCTGTCGCAGCCGACGCACTATCGCGACGCACGGACCGAGCGGGGTGTCGAGCTGGTGCACGACGTTGTCGGTATGCCAGAGCTCTACCAGCGCAACGGCATTCAATTCTTACCGTTCAACACCGTCTACCAGCTCGCGGTCGAGCGTGCAGAGGGCATGCTCGACCTGGCCGACACCGTGCTGTTGGTGCCCGATCTGCTGACATATTGGTTGACGGGGAAGCGGGTCGCCGAACGGACCAACGCCTCGACCACCGCACTGCTGGGATTGGACGGTGCCTGGGACCGCGAGCTGATGACTCGGCTCGGGTTGCCGCACGCGTTGTTCCCCGATGTCGTCGACGCAGGCAGCAGCAGAGGTCCGCTACTGCCTGAGGTTTCCGCACAACTTGGTCTGCAAACCGAGGTCGTGTCGGTAGCGTCGCACGACACCGCGTCGGCCGTCGCCGCGATCCCCATGGACGCCGAGCAGGCGGCCTACATCTCATGCGGCACATGGGGTCTCGTCGGTGTCGAGCTGAGCAGCCCGGTCGCCACCGAGGCCAGCCGCACCGCCAACTTCACCAACGAAGTCGGCGCTGACGGCCGCATCCGCTTTCTGCACAACGTCATGGGCATGTGGCTGCTCAGTGAAACCCTCCGGCAGTACGAGCGTGACGGCCATGACGTCGAACTCACCGATCTGCTCGAACGCGCCGCGCACGTGCCGGCACCGCAGGAGGTGTTCGACACCAACGATCCACGGTTCCTGCCGCCCGGCGACATGCCAGCACGCATCGTCGACTGGTACACCGAACGCGGTCTTCAAGCGCCTGCCGATCCCACGCGCATGGTGCGCGCGATCCTCGAAAGCCTCGCTGCGGCATTCGCCTCGGCGGTGTGCACCGCCGCCGAGCTTTCCGGGGTGACCGTCCGCACGGTGCACATGGTCGGCGGCGGCTCACAAAACGAGTTGTTGTGCCAGCTCACCGCGGACCGGTTGGGCATGCCGCTGCTGGCCGGGCCGGTCGAGGCGACTGCGCTGGGCAACGTGCTGCTCACCGCCCGCGCGCAGGGCATCGTCAGCGGCGGCTTGACGGAGCTGCGCGAGCTCGCCTCCCGGTGGTTCCCGCCGCGGCGGTACGTGCCGCGGACCAGTCGGGCCGCCGCCATGGTGTGATGGTGCACGTGGTGAGCATGCGCGAGGTCGCGGCGGCGGCATCGGTGTCGGTGGGCACGGTCTCGAACGTGCTCAACGCCCCGGACAAGGTCGCGCCGGCCACCGTCGCGCGAGTGCAGGCCGCCATCGACCGCCTGGGTTTCGTGCGCAACGACGCCGCGCGTCAGCTCAAGGCGGGACGGTCGCGAAGTGTCGGACTGGTCGTGCTCGACATCGGCAACCCGTTCTTCACCGACATCGCGCGGGCCGCCGAACGCCGCGCCGGTGAACACGATCTGACCGTGCTCCTCGGCACGTCTGACGACGACACCGACCGCGAACGCGCCTATATCGACGCCTTTGACGAGCAACGGGTCTTCGGCCTGCTGGTGTCTCCAGTCGGGGAAGACTTGCAGCGGTTGACCGCACTGCGCGAGCGTGGAACCCCGGTCGTCCTGGTGGACCGTGACGGCAGCGGCACGCCGTTCGACTCCGTCGCCGTCGATGACGTAGCCGGGGCACGGCTGGCAGTCGAGCATCTGTGCGCCACCGGCCGACGCAGGATTGCGTTCGTCGGCGGCCCTGGCACATTGCGTCAGATCCGCGACCGCCGCCGTGGAGCAGCCGAGGCCATCGCCGAAATACCCGGCGCGGAACTGGAAATCATCGACACCACTGCGCCGAGCGTCCAGGCAGGCAGCGCGGTGGGGGAGCAGTTGCGCCAACGGGCTCCGCGAGACCGGCCGGACGGGGTGTTCTGCGCCAATGACCTGCTGGCGATCGGCGTGCTGCAGGCGCTCAGTCTCATCGGTGGGTTGCGGGTGCCCGACGACATGGCACTTGTGGGCTACGACGACATCGACTTCGCACGTTCGGCGGTCGTCCCGCTGACCTCTGTCCGGCAGCCCACTCGCGCGATCGGCTCCACGGCCGTAGACCTGCTGATCGCCGCATCGGAAGATTCCGTGCGTCGCCGGCCGAAACATGTGGTGTTTCAACCGGAATTGATTGTGCGAGGGTCGACAGGTAGTTGAGCGCGGCGGCTGGCTCGGCGCTATCGCCGTGCCCGGCTATTAGCGACAATGTCGCTGAAATCGACTCAACAGAAACATGTGTCACGCCAGTCGCGTTCGCCGAGCGGTATTGGTTCACTTGCGTCTCTTCGGCCACACCGATCTCACGTTTTGGCGTGCCCGCCTTGTAGCGACATTGTCGCTGGCCAGGTGGACAACGGATGACAGTGGTCATCAACGGCATTCGATGTCGCAACTACGCCGAGGGCTACTGCCACATACTGACTGGGATCCTCGGCCTAGTGGCAGATCGCTGCGCCAGTAACGCTGTGGCGGCCGCAGGCCCGAATCTCCGTCGTAGCGTTACTCGCGTGAACTTCTCGAATACTCAGCGACATTGTCGCTGTAAGGCGGGCACGCCAAATCTTGAGGCTGCCGTGACTGCAGAAGCTCAAGGGACAGGTGTGAATCGAAGCCTGTGTTGCGCGTGATAAGTGTTGCAGCTGAGGCTGTTTCAGCGACATTGTCGCTCATAGTCGGGCGGAACGGCACATCCTCAACGCCCGGAAGGGTTGTCGCAAGCTTCAGCAAAGACGCGTCACACGATCAGCACGTCAAGCGTTCGCGGGCCGTGCACACCTTCCACCCGCTCCAGCTCGATGTCACTGGTGGCGCTCGGACCGGAGATGAATGTCAGCGGACGGTCGGTGTTCAAGGCCGCGAATCCCTGCGGCACGGTGTCGACGATCTGGTCGGCACGCACGACGCAGATGTGGTGGTCCGGCACCAGCGTGATCGCGCGGCGGCCCTGCGTCGCACCCGCGTCGAGCACGATCGTGCCCGTCGCGGCGATTCCGACCGCGCATCCGGTCAAGACGGCGTCGGCGCTGTCGAGTTCATCGATGCTGAGCGCGGGTTCATCGACCACCGTCCGTACGTCGCGCACCCAGTCCGCCGGCAGATCCGCCGGAATCACCACGGCCGCGTCGGGTCCCACGAGTTTGCGTACGGTGGCAGCGATTTCGTCCGCCGCGATCCGGTAGACGTTGGCGCGGTACTCGGCGACCGTCTCCGAGAAGCGCTCGATGTCACCGGGCCCGGTGAGCGGTGCCCGGTCGTAATCGCGGGGTACCACCACCAGTGCAGGCGGTGCGGCGGCCTGTGCATCACGGATGCGGCCCAGCACCGCCGTCCTGGCGTCGGTCATCGCTGATCCTCCCCGTGCGTGCGCACCCACCACTGCCGGAACGTTTCCTTCGGAGGCTCGGGGATGTCGCGGCTGGCCGTCCATTTCGACGCGGGCCACGGCAGTGCGGAGATGCGGTGGTCCTTGCCTGCGATCAGGCGTCCGGCCGCGAGTGACTTCTCCGCCAACGAGAACCGGCCCGCGCCTGCCATCGCCCAACCTGCGGCCTTCATCGCGAGGTCCTGGCCACCGGGCAGGCCGCCCCGCTCGGAATCGACCTGCTTTGCCCGCAGATGCACGAGGATCGACGGGATGTCGATGCGCACCGGGCACGCTTCGAAACATGCCCCGCACAGCGACGACGCATACGGCAGGCTGGCATTGGGATCGCCGTGGCCGGTGGTGCCGGTGAGCTGGGGGCTCAGGATCGCCCCGATCGGACCGGGATAGACAGAACCGTAGGCGTGCCCGCCGGTGCGTTCGTAGACCGGACACACATTCAGGCAGGCACTGCACCGAATGCAATGCAGCGCAGCGCGTCCCACCTCGTCGGCCAGCACCTGGGTACGGCCGTTGTCGAGCAGCACCAGGTGGAACGCCTGCGGCCCGTCACCGGGATGCACACCCGTCCACATCGAGGTGTAGGGATTCATCCGCTCGGCCGTGGACGATCGCGGCAGCAGTTGCATGAACACTTCGAGGTCGGAGAACGTCGGCACGATCTTCTCGATGCCCATGACGGTGATCAGCGTCTCGGGCAGTGTCAGGCACATCCGCCCGTTGCCCTCGGATTCCACCACCGCGAGCGTGCCCGTCTCGGCCACACCGAAATTCGCACCGCTCACCGCAACTTTGGCGGTCAAGAATTTCCGGCGCAGATGCGCGCGGGCCGCCATCGCCAGCACTCGCGGTTCGTCGGTGAGCGTGCCGGCGTCAGGCATCTCGCGTTCGAAGATCTCGCGAATCTCGGCACGGTTGCGGTGGATCGCGGGCACCAGGATATGGCTGGGCTTGTCGTGGCCGAGTTGCACGATCAGTTCGGCGAGGTCGGTCTCGAACGCCGCGATGCCTTCGGCTTCCAGGTGTTCGTTGAGGCCGATCTCCTGGGTCGCCATGGACTTGACCTTGACGACCTCGTCGGAGCCGGTGGCGCGGATCAGATCGGTGACGATCCGGTTCGCTTCGTCGGCGTCGCGGGCCCAGTGCACGACGCCGCCGCGTTCGGTGACGTTGCGCTCGAGCTGTTCGAGGAGCTCGGGTAGCCGGGCCATCACGTCTTGCTTGATGGCGCTGCCCGCAGCCCGAAGCTCTTCCCAGTCAGCGCATTCCGCGACTGCTCTCAGACGCTTGGCGCGGATGGTATGCGTGGCGTGGCCGATGTTGCGGCGCAGTTGCGAATTGGCGAGTGCGGTGCGCGCCGCGCTGGGAAACGACTCGTCACCGCGCAGGTTGCCCAGTCCCGGATTGCCGAGAAACGTCGCCGTCATGCCGACGCCGCCAGGATCTCGGCCAGGTGCACGGTGCGCACCCCGGACCGCAGCCGGCTCAGCCCGCCGCCGATGTGCATCAGGCACGAGGAGTCGCCTGCGCTGCACACCTCGGCACCGGTGTCGAGGATGTGGCCCATCTTGTCGGCGAGCATGGCAGTGGAGGTGTCGGAGTTCTTGATCGCGAATGTGCCGCCGAATCCGCAGCAGGAATCCGCAGCGGGCAGTTCGACCAGGGTGAGCCCTCGGACGTTGCGCAGCAGACGCAGCGGTTTGTCGCCCACTCCGAGCATCCGCAGCGAGTGACAGGTCGGATGGTAGGTGACGCGGTGCGGATAGTAGGCGCCGACATCGTCCACGCCGAGCACGTCGATCAGGAACTCCGACAGCTCGTAGGTGCGGGCCGCGATGTTCTCGGCGCGCGTGGCCAGCGCCTCGTCTCCGGCCCGGCGGGCCACCATGGCGTGCTGGTGGCGGACCGAGCCCACACACGATCCGGACGGGGCGACGACCGCGTCGCACCCCGCGCTCTCGAACGATTCGACATGGTTGCGGACCACACCGACGGCCTCCTTGAGGTAACCGGTGTTGATATGCATTTGACCGCAACACGTTTGGCTCGACGGGAAGACCACCTGGTGGCCCAGCCGCTCGAGCAGTTGGACCGTGGCGATCGCGGCGGGTGGGAAGAGCGCATCCGCCAGGCAGGTCGCGAACAGGGCGATTCGCATGAACACTCCTAGGCTGTGGTCTGACCACAATAACCCGTGTGGTCAGACCACACCAGCGAAAGGCGCTATTCTCGTCGGCATGCGCGCACACGAGCTGGTGCTGGAGCGGATCGAGCGAGATCTCGTCGCGGGCACACTGGCCGTCGGCGACCGACTGCCCGCCGAGCGCGCGTTGGCCGAGAGCCTGTCGGTCAGCAGGGCCTCGGTGCGCGAGGCGATCCGCGTGCTGGAGGCCATGGGCGTGGTCCGGACTGCGGCCGGCTCCGGCCCGGACGCGGGCGCGATTATCACGGCCGATGCCGCCACCTCGATCGGATCGGCGCTTCGACTGCACACCGCGACGCGGGCGTTGCCCATCGAAGATCTGGTGCGGACCCGAATTCTCTTGGAGACCTCGGCATTACGCGATGCGGCTGCGCTCAGTCCGCGCCCTGACCTCACCGAGATCAGGGCCATGCTCGACGCCATGGACGATCCGGCGCTGGAGCCCGAACAGTTCCACCGGCTCGACGCCGACTTCCACCTGGCGTTGACCGCGCTCGCCGGCAACGTGGTGGTGGAGGCGATGATGGCCGCGCTGCGTGGCCCGATCCAGGGCTACATCCTGGCGGGTGTGCCGTTGCTCGACGATTGGGCGGGCGTCGCGTCGAACCTGCGCTGCGAGCACCGCGGTATCGTCACCGCCCTGTCCCGCGGGCAGGGCAATAAGGCTGCCGAACTGGCCCGGGCCCACATCCAGGGATATGTAGATCTGATCGGCGGGTGACCGCTGGGCTACGGTTTGTTCATGCTCGTCAGTCGGTATGCCAGGTGGGCGGTGATCGCCATGGCGGGGTTGACGGCCGCCTGTACCGACGGCGCGAACACGGCCGCAGCGTCACCCGAGCATGCCGTGCACCGGCACATCGCCGCCGCGAAGACCGGCGACGTCGCGACCCTGCGATCCGGGGCATGTGGAGCGCTGGCCACCGCGATGGAGCCCCGCACCGACGACGAGGTTCGCGCCCATTTCCTCGAGGCGTACTCGGCGGGGCCGGATCTGCTGTCGGTCGAACCCGATGGCGCGGGAAACCGGCGCATCGTCACCGGCTACTACAGCGACGTCACCGATCTGGACATCGCGTTCACCGTGGAGAACCTCGACGGCTGGAAGGTATGTGAAATACGCCGGGGCAACGGGAGATTCGGTCCGTTGCCGGGACCGTTCGAGCGGTGACGGTCAACGGCGCCACTGCGCGCCGTTGTAGTGCTCCCATGGGCTGTAGTCGGCGATCAGTTCTTCCTGCGGCGGGCGTTCGGTTTCCGGGACGTGCTGCAGGTTGATGCGGATGCGGTACCAGATCGAGCTGGGACCACGCATGCCGTCGACCAGAATGTCCACGGGCTCAAGCTTTTCGGCGATATCCGGGTACCGCCCTTTCCACAGGTCGAGTGCGGCCATCGCCTCGTCTTTGGTTTTCGTGCGGGCGATCTCGATCAGTGGCATGGTCGATTGCCTGCGCCCGTCGCGCGACGCGCCCTTCGGCGCTTTCTCGGCGGGCCCGAGCTCTTCGGCAAGGGCCAGTAACGCATCCAGCTCGCCGACGGTGGTGTCCATGCCTTCCCACGGATCCCCCAGTTCGGCGAACCGGTCCGGCACCGTGGTGACCGTGAACGCCTCGGGGCGGCACTCGGCCACCTCGTCCCAGCGCAACGGGGTCGACACCCGCGCGTCCGGCGTCGCACGCACCGAATAGGCCGAGGCTACGGTCCGGTCGAACGCGTTCTGGTTGAAGTCGACGAACACGCCTTCGCGTTCCTCTTTCCACCAGCGGGCCGTCGCCAGGTCGGGGGCGCGGCGCTCCACTTCGCGGGCGACGGTCTGGGCCGCGAGCCGGACCTGCTTGAACGGCCAGCGGCGCTCGATCCGGGCATAGATGTGAAAGCCGCGTGAGCCGGACGTCTTGGGCCAGGCCGTCAGCCCGTAATCCTCGAGAACCTCGCGGGCCACGAGGGCGACGTCGACGATCTGACCCCACTCGACACCGGGCATCGGGTCCAGATCGACCCGCAACTCGTCGGGATGTTCGAGATCGTCGGACCGCACGGGGTGCGGGTTGAGGTCGACACAACCGAGGTTCACCGCCCACGCCAGCCCGGCGGCGTTGCGGATCACGGCCTCCTTGGCCGACGTGCCGGAGCGGTATTTGAGTTCGGCCACGTCGATGTAATCGGGCCGCTTCTCCGGAGCCCGTTTCTGGAAGACCGCCTCGACGGTGATGCCTTTGACGAAGCGTTTGAGGATCATCGGACGGTCGTAAACCCCGCGCAAGGCACCGTCGGCGACCGCTTGGTAATAGCGGATCAGATCCAGTTTGGTGACACCCGGACGGCCGTCGAACCCAGGGAAAACCACCTTGTCCGGGTTGGTGACCGACACCTGCAGGCCGTCCAACTCCAGCGACAGTGCACCGGCCATCACCTCATCGTAGTGAGTTACCCCGGGTGCGATAGCTGTCACATATTGTGTCGGCATGCCAAGTCTGTCTGACCTGCCGGCGCAAGTGACCGCGAAGGCAAAGCAATACCTCGACCGTGGCGCTGCCGAGCTGCATTACGCCCGCAAGATGTTCGAGGCGGGGGCACTCAAACTGGAGTCGCCGCAGAACATGGCCGCAATGCTCGTCGACATCCGCAACTGGGGCGAGATCGGCATGATCGCGTCGCTGAACGCGCGTCGGCACCCGAACCGCGTCGCGGTCATCGACGACGACGGCGAGATGACGTTCGGCGAACTGAACTCCGCCGCACACGCCCTCGCCAACGAACTGGTCACGATGGGCGTTCGAGCCGGTGATGGCGTGGCGATCCTGGCCCGCAACCACCGGTGGTTTCTGGTGTCGGTCTACGGCGCGGCCCGCGCCGGGGCGCGCATCATCCTGCTCAACAGTGAATTCTCTGGCCCGCAGATCAAGGAGGTCGCCGCGCGCGAGGGCGCCAAGGTGATCATCTACGACGACGAGTACACCGCTGCCGTCGCGCAGGCCGAACCCGAGCTCGGGAAGCTGCGCGCGCTGGGCACCAATCCCGACAAGGAAGAACCGTCCGGGAGCACCGACGAAACCCTTGCCGACGTCATCGCGCGCAGCAACGGCAGGCCGGCGGCCAAGGTAAGCAAGCATTCGTCGATCATCATCCTGACCAGCGGCACCACCGGCACCCCCAAGGGCGCGAACCGCGGCGCGCCACCGTCGCTGGCCCCTATCGGCGGTGTGCTCTCCCACGTGCCGTTCAAGGCCGGCGAAGTGACGTCGCTGCCGGCGCCGATGTTCCATGCGCTCGGCTTCCTGCACAGCACCATCGCGATGATGCTGGGTTCGACGCTCGTGTTGCGCCGACGCTTCAAGCCGGCCACGGTGCTCGCCGACATCGAGAAGCACAAGGTGACTGCCGTGGTGGTGGTCCCGGTGATGCTCTCGCGCATGCTCGACCATCTCGAGCAGACCCAGCCCAAGCCCAACCTGTCGTCGCTGCGCATCGTGTTCGTGTCCGGCTCTCAGCTCGGCGCGGAACTGGCCACGCGGGCGCTCAAGGATCTCGGCCCGGTCATCTACAACCTGTACGGCTCAACCGAGATCGCGTTCGCGAGCATCGCGCGCCCCAAGGATCTGTCGCTCAACCCCGCAACCGTCGGCCCGGTGGTCAAGGGCATCACGGTGAAGATCCTCGACGACAACGGCAACGAGCTGCCGCAGGGTGAGGTCGGGCGCATCTTCGTACGCAACACCTTCCCGTTCGAGGGCTATACGGGTGGCGGCGGCAAGCAGATCATCGACGGCATGATGTCGTCGGGCGATGTCGGCTACTTCGACGAGCACGGTCTGCTCTACGTCAGCGGCCGTGACGACGAGATGATCGTGTCCGGCGGTGAGAACGTGTTCCCCGCCGAGGTCGAAGACCTGATCAGCGGTCACCCCGAGGTCGTCGAAGCCACCGCGCTCGGGGTCGAGGACAAGGAGTGGGGACACCGGCTGCGTGCGTTCGTGGTCAAGGCCGAAGGGGCCAGCGTGGACGAGGACGCCATCAAGCTGTACGTCAAAGAACACCTGGCCCGCTACAAGGTGCCGCGCGAGGTGATTTTCCTCGATGAGTTGCCGCGTAACCCGACCGGCAAGATCCTCAAGCGTGAGCTCCGCAATATCGAAGTCGGCGCCCCTGGCGAGACGAGTGCGGGAGACTGACTTCCCCCGGCGAACAGACACGTAGGTACCCCGTTTCGCGGCGATTAAGGGACCTACGTGTCTGTTCGCGGCGAAAACGGGGGAATAGTTCGTCGCTCCCGGTGGTAGTACTGCGTCGTGAACATCGACCTCACCGGAAAGACCGCGCTAGTCACGGGCTCGACGCAGGGCATCGGCCTGGCCATCGCCGAGGCGCTCGCCCGCAGCGGGGCACGCGTCGCGATCAACGGGCGCACGGCGTCGCGTGTCGATGAAGCCGTCGCCAAGTTGGGCGATCACGACGTCATCGGCGTCGCGGCCGACGTCGCCACCGAGGACGGGACGGCGGATCTCCTGCGTCAGTTGCCCGCCGTCGACATCTTGGTCAACAACCTCGGCATCTTCGGGGCGGTGCCTGCCCGTGAGATCACCGACGAGCAGTGGCGCTCCTACTTCGACGTGAATGTCCTTGCGGCCGTGCGGCTTCTCCGCAGCTACCTGCCTGGTATGACGGAAAAGGGCTGGGGCCGGGCGATTCAGATCGCAAGCGATTCGGCCATCGTCATCCCCGAAGAGATGATCCATTACGGGGTGTCGAAGACAGCGTTGCTCGCGGTGTCGCGCGGTTTCGCGAAGGACGCCGCAGGCACCGGCGTGACCGTGAACTCGGTGATTGCCGGTCCTACCCACACCGCGGGAGTCGAGGATTTCGTCTACCAGCTGGTCGACAAATCATTGCCATGGGACGAAGCGCAGCGCGAGTTCATGCGCAAGCATCGGCCGCAATCGCTTCTGCAGCGGCTGATCGAGCCTGAAGAGATTGCCAACATGGTCGCCTACCTCGCGTCTCCGTTGGCCTCGGCGACCACCGGTGGCGCATTGCGGGTCGACGGTGGTTACGTCGATTCGATTCTGCCGTAAGGGCATCAGGACATCATCGCGGAGCCTGGCACCGCGAGACACACCAGCGACAGCGCGAGCAGGAACCAACCGGCGCCTTGCCAGATCGGCCAGGTGCCCTCGGCCCGCCAGATCTGATACGTCCGGATGAATGCGCCGACGCCGCCCACGAACGTGATGGTGGGCACCAGCACCGCCGAAAGCATGGAACGGTCAAAAGCATAGAACGCCAACGCGATTCCGGCGATTGCCGCGACGATCACGACATACGTGACCGCCGACCGGAACATCCCGGGATCGTGCCAGCGTTTCTCGACGTCATTTGTCATGTTCATGGCCCATTGACGTACCACCCCAGGCAACCCGGCCGGTCTCGGCACGCGATGATGGCGCCGGCATCGGGTGCGGCGCCTCGCACCTTGGGTGTCGTCCTCGGTGGCAGATTGCAGTTCACGATGTAGGGGTTCCACGGGATGACCCCGTTTACACATGGCCGGGCGTCCGCGGTGGGTGTGCTTTGGCTCCCCACCACCGAAGGACCGGCGAGCAGTGCGAACGCTGCCGCTGTTGCACCGGTCAAGCGCAGGACGCGATGTTTAGAAGTACTCATCATTAGTGCCAACCGTCGTCGATAGCCACCTATTTCGACGGTACGCCTACGTATGCTCGCGCCACTCCCGAGAATGCACTGAGGGTCGTTACCGCGACGCGGCAACGACCCTCAGTGCAGTTTCGCGGTGAGAAGTTACGGATCGCGGGGCAGGCCCAGCAGACGCTCGGCGATGATGTTGAGCTGCACCTCGGTGGTGCCGCCGTAGATCGTGGTGGCGCGGCTGGCCAGGAGGTAATCGGCCCAGCGGCCGGGCTCCTGCTCGGCGTCGCCGATCGCTCCGTCGGTGCCGAACGACGCCACCGCGAACTCCGCATACCCCTGGCCGGTCTTCATCGACAGCAACTTCGAGATGGCCGCGGCGGGCATCGGGTCGCCGCCAGCCAGCGTCAACAGCGTGGACCGCAGGTTGAGGACCTTGGCGGCGTGGCCTTCGGCGATGAGCCGGCCCGCGTGGTTCTGCTCGATCTGATCGAACTGGCCGTCGCGCAGGAACGCCACGAACTGGTCGAGGTTGGCCAGGAAGGGCGGCTCGCTGCTGCCGATCGACACGCGCTCATTGGTGAGCGTGTTGCGGCTGACCTCCCAACCGCGGTTCACCTCGCCGAGCACCATGTCGTCGGGCACGAACACGTCGTCGATGAACACGGTGTTGAACATCGCGTTGCCGGTCAGCTCACGCAGCGGCTTGACCTCCACGCCGGGCGCTTTCATGTCGAGCAGGAAGTACGTGATGCCCTGGTGTTTCGGAGCGTTCGGATCGGTGCGGGCCAACAGCGCGCCCCAGGCCGAGTATTGAGCGCCCGTGGTCCAGATCTTCTGGCCGGTGATCTTCCAGCCGCCGTCGACCTTGGTGGCCTTGGTGGTCAGGCTCGCCAGGTCAGAGCCGGCGCCGGGCTCGGAAAAGAGCTGGCACCAGATCATTTCGCCGCGGAACGTGGGCGGTAGGAAGCGCTGCTTCTGCTCGTCGGTGCCGAACGCCACGATCGACGGGATGATCCATGACGCGATGCCCATCTGGGGACGCTTCACGCGGCCCGACGAGAACTCCTGGGCGATGATGATCTGCTCGATCGGCTCGGCGGCCCGGCCCCACGGCTTGGGCAGATGCGGCTGCACCCAACCGCCTTCGGCGATGGCGGTGTTGCGCTCGGGCCCGCTCGGAAGTGCTTTCAGCGCAGCCACTTCGGCGCGGATCTCGTCACGCAGCTTCTCGGTCTCGGGGTCGAGGTCGATGTCGACCGGCCGCATGCCGGTGCTGGTGGCGGTGTCGACCACCTGCTGCGGGTAATCGGCGGACCGTCCGAAGCACGCCGCCAGCAGCAGTGCGCGGCGGTAATAGACGTTGGTGTCGTGTTCCCAGGTGAACCCGATTCCGCCGTGCACCTGGATGCAGTCCTGGGCGCAGTGCTGGGCTGCGGCCGGCGCCAACGTGGCAGCCACCGCGGCGGCGAACTCGAAATGCGCCTCCGCGGAAGCACTCTCGTCGAGCGCCCGGGCCGCATCCCACACGGCCGCGGTGGCGCGCTCCGTCTCCGCGACCATACCCGCGCACTTGTGCTTGATGGCCTGGAACTGGCCGATGGGCCTGCCGAACTGCTCGCGGATCTTGGCGTACTCGGCAGCGGTGTCGGTGGCCCAGCGGGCGACGCCGATGGCCTCGGCAGACAGCAGCGTCGACATCAGTGCCCGGGCGAGCGGCCGGCTGAGATTGGCGAGCACGCGATCATCGGTGATCTCGACCGCGTTGGCCCGCACATGGGCGAGCGGACGCAGCGGGTCGACACTCTTGACCGGTTCGATCTCGAGCTGGTCGGCGTCGAGGATCACCCATTCCTCGCCGGAGTCGATGGCGACCGGCAACACCAGGATCGACGCCTGCGCGGCGGCAGGCACGGCACGCACCTCGCCGCGGATCACGAGTTCGGTGCCGTGGCGGGTCGCGGTCAAGCCGGAGTCGATGGCGTAGGCGGCGATGGCGTCACCGGAAGCCAGTTCGCTGAGCACCTTGGCGTCCGGGTCGTTGGCGGAGATGAGGGCGCTCGCGATCGCCGACGGGACGAACGGGCCGGGCACCGCGCCGTATCCGAACTCGGCCAGCACGATGGCCAGCTCGAGGATTCCGAAACCCTGGCCGCCGACCGACTCGGACAGATGCAGGCCTTGCAGACCCTGGTCTGCGGCAGCCTTCCAATAGGAGGGCGGGTTGGCGATGGGGGTTTCCAGCGCCTCGTGCAGAACCTCGGACGGGGCCACCCGCTCGACGAACGACCGGACCGAATCGGCCAGGTCAGTGTGCTCGGACAGGATTGCGATGGGCATGCATAACCTCCATGCGGGGCAGTTCCCTAATAACCGGTCGGTTGGTTTCGAGGGTACCGTGACGTGACCGGCGCCACTTGTACAGCCTATGTAACTTTGTTGACCACGTTCGCGGGCGGCTCCCCGTCGTGGATGCGCCGGCAATTCTCGACCCCCGCCGTCAGATACCGGCGCATCGTGTCGGCGGTGTACCACGCCACATGCGGGGTATAGACAGCATTGGACAGCTCAAGGAGCGGGCTGTCATGGGGTAGCGGCTCGGTCTCGAACACGTCGAGACCGGCCGCGCCCAGCCGTCCCGACTTGAGCGCGTCGATGAGCGCGGGCTCGTCGATGATCGGTCCGCGCGCGGTGTTGACCACCACTGCGCCGGGTTTCATCGCGGCCAGTTGGTCGGGTCCGATCAGGCCGCGGGTGGCGTCGGTCAGTGGCAGGTGCAGCGAGACGACGTCGCTGGCCGCCAGCAGGTCGGACAGGCTGCGCCAGCGTGGATGGCCGGTGTCACGGGTGCTGGTGTGGATGACCTCGGCTCCCATGGCCTGCGCGATCCGCTCGACCTGCTTGGCGACGTTGCCGTATCCGATGAGACCCACTGTGCAGCTGCCGAGATCGCGGACCGTCTCACCCAGCGTGGGATCGGACGGCCAGCCGCGACCGGCGCGCGTGGTGCGATCGAGTTCGGGCAGCCGCCGCAGCGCCGCCAGCATCAGCAGGATGGTGCCCTCGGCGACCGAGGGTGCATTGGCGCCAGGCATGTTCGCCACCAGGATGCCGAGTTGCGTCGCGGTGTCCACGTCGATCGTGTTCACGCCCGCGCCCAGCTTGTGTACGAGGCGCAGCCGCAGCGCGCGGTGCAGATCGTCGCCCGAGATCGGGCGCAGCACGTGCCAGAGGACTTCGGCCTCGGGCAACTCTCGGTAGAAGGTTTCGTCGTCGTCCTCGGCGCAGAACCGCACATCGAGCCAGTCCTGATGCGGGGCAAGGAAATCCAGCACCTTGTCGCCGGGAACGAAGTGTGCGAGGACCCGGATCGGGCCGGGATTCACCGCCACCGCTTCGCGATCCATCGCGCGATCGTGTCGGCCTGCTCGCTGCGGGCACCCGGCGTGGTGAAGTAGTGATCGGTGTCGATCGAGCACTGGCTCTTGTCGGTGCCGCCAAGCGCGTCGTAGATCCGCTGTGCGTCGGACGGATACACGCCGGTGTCCTGGTCGGCATTGATCACCAGTGCCGGGCAGGTGATGCGGGCGAGATGGGGTTCGGCTCTCGTCTGCGCATGGCGCAGGCTCCACATGCCGATCCAGTTACGCAGGGTGGTGGCCGCGGCGATACCCCGCGCCGACCGGTTGGCCTTCACCGGAACTCCCGCGTAGCACAGGTTGGGCTGGCGCCGCGTCGGTTCGATCGCCGGGTCGACCATCCTGGGATCGGCCCAGGTCCGCAGCACCGTGAACGGCCGATCCGAATAGCCCGCGGCCTGAACGCGTTTGAGTTCGTGCTCGGCCCAGTCCGTGATGGCCTCGTTGCGGGCCACCTGCGCAGCGCGATACCGGGACACGAAGTCCGCCGAGTACGGCGGCCCGTTGCGCTCGTCGAACAGATCGAGTTCGGGATCGGCGGCGACCGCGTCGTTCTCGTCGACCACCGACGCGTCCATCCAGGCGGTCAGCACATCGGGCCGCCCGGGATGCGCCGCACTGGCCACGTAGCCGTCGGCGGGCGGTAGGTCGGTGAGGCCCGCTGCTGGTCGCATGCCCTCCAGCGGCGTGACATGGTGGTCGTTGGCCTGTGCCTGGTAGGCGGCCATCAACGAACCGCCACCGGAGTTGCCGAGCAGCACAACGGTTTCGATGTTCGCCACTTCGCGGAGCCAGCGCACGCCGACGCCGATGTCGACCAGCGCGTGGTCCAACAGAAAACTGCTCTCGAACCCGCGGAAACGGGTGTTCCAGCCCAGGAAGCCGATGCCTCTGGTGGCGAGATAGTCGGCGATGTAGTGCTCGGAGAAGTCGATCTGGTAGTGGGTTGCGATCACCGCGATCTTCGGCTTGCGGCCCACGCCGCGGTAGTAGATACCCTGGCACGGGTGACCACCTGCGCCGGCGCGGCGTGCGGTCGGTGATTCCACTCCGATGAACTCGCGGATGACGCCTGCGGCGGGAGACGCCCCGGATGTTCTGCTCATGCGCGCGCGGTCCCCTCGTGATAGATGGTCCGGTAGAACACGTTGGCCAGAGCCATGATGCAGGCTTCGTCGTCGACATCGTCGGCATTACCGCCCGATAGTTTCACGAAACAGAACTGATTGAGCATCGACACGAGCGCTTCGGCGGTCAGCCGGGGGACGTCGCCGGGGCAGAAGCCTTGGCGCTGCGCGTGTTCGACCATCCCGGTGATCAAAGAGATGGGAAGCTCGCAGATCTCGGCCCAGTAGTGCGCGAAATCGTCGTTGACCATGGCCAGCTGGGACACGCTGATGATCTCGGCGAGCCGGTGCCGGTAGGTCGTCCAATGCGCGGATACGGCTTGATAGGACCGTTCCCAGTTCGTCAGACCGGGTTGGCCGACCGCGCGGGCACGGTCGCGGGCCTCGTCGCGAAAGCGCAGCGCCCATTCGCGCACCATCGCTTCCTTGGAGTCGTAGTAGTTGTAGAACGACGCCGTGGAACGCTCCGCCTCGGCGGCGATGTCCGCGATCGTGGCGGCCAGTATGCCTTTGCGTGCGATGACTGCCCGGGCGGCCGCGTCGATGGCGGCCTGGGTCTGCCTGCCGCGTGCGGTCGGCAGCTGTTCGCGGGGGCTGACGGTCACCGGGCTCCTCGAATCATTGATCGAATCTGAATCTGATGTTAGATTCAGTTTCGGAGCGGCGCCAGCTTTGGGCGCGTTCGCATCGGAGGAGTCACGACGTGATCAAGCCCAACAATCCCAACTTCCGAATTCGAGTTCGGCGGAATCAACCATGTGGCACTGGTGTGCTCGGACATGGAACGCACCGTCGACTTCTACAGCAACGTGCTCGGCATGCCGCTGATCAAATCGCTCGACCTGCCCGGCGGCATCGGCCAGCACTTCTTCTTCGACGCAGGCAACGGCGACTGCATCGCCTTCTTCTGGTTCCGCGACGCCCCCGACGGAGTTCCCGGTATCTCCGCGCCGGCCGCGATCCCTGGCATCGGCGAAATCGTCAGCGCCACCGGATCACTGAATCACCTTGCGCTGCATGTACCCGCCGAGAAGTTCGACGAGTATCGGCAGAAGCTCAAGGCCAAAGGGGTGCGGGTCGGGCCGGTGCTCAATCACGACAACAGTGAGATGCAGGTGTCGCCGACCGTGCATCCCGGCGTATACGTGCGGTCCTTCTACTTCTTCGACCCGGATGGGATCACGCTGGAATTCGCCTGCTGGACCAAGGAATTCACCGAAGACGACGTGCACGTCGCGCCGAAGACGTCGGCCGACCGCACGCCTCCGGCCGATCAGCCGGGCTTGGTGGCCTCGACGAAGTAACCGCGTGGCACACCGGGGACATCGAGCGGTACTGCCGGTGCGAACCAGCGGTTCCATGCGTTGCCCGGCTCGGCGATGTCGGTGACGACGGCCGACCAGCCCAGCCGCCCGCTCAGCTCGCCAGGCTGATCCGTCCCGAACAACCAGGGAGCGCCGCTGGCGGCCATCGACTCTCGCACCGCGGCGAGCATGGCCGCATCCAACAGGGTCTTGCCCACGACGTCGTACAGCAGCACCGAGCCCGCCGCCGACATCGCGTCCACACGGTCGAACAGCGTGTGCACGGCGGCCTCGTCGAGGTACTGCAGCAGGCCCTCGATCAGCCACACCGCCGGCTTGTCCGCGTCAAAACCGTTGTCGTGCAGAGATGCGGTCCAGTCCTCGGTGAGATCGACGCCGAGTGCGACGCGACGGCATCGCGGTCGGTCCTCGGCCAGCAGTTCGTTCTTGGTGGCGATGACCGCGGGCTGGTCGAGTTCGAAGACCACGGCGCCGTCCGGCCATGGCAAGCGGTAGGCCCGTGCGTCCATACCGGCGGCGAGGATCACGGCCTGATCGACGGTTCGCGTGGCGCGCAACAGCGCCTCGTCCCAGAAGCGGGTGCGGACGATGATCTGCAGCGTGGTCTTCTCACCCGTCGCGGCGAGCGCGTCGGCCAGTAGCCGCCGGCCCGATTCTCCGGCCAGCTTCTCGGCGAACGGGTCGCTGAACAGCCCGTCGGCCCTGCGGGTTTCCTCGGCTCGGATCGCGGCGACCAGCAGGCCCGTGTCCGCTACCGGACGTCCTGGGGTTTGTCCCGGTTTCTGCATGGCGACATCATGCGTGGCCGGCCATGGAGTCGGCTTGGATATTTTTGCCACCGACGGATCGGGCCAGTAGTTGCATCGTGTCCGCCGAAGCCGACCCGGCGGCGGTGGTCACCACGCACAGCGACTGCTCGGGATTGCGGGCCACCCTCAAATTCTGTTGCGTGACCGTGAGCGATCCGACCAGCGGATGACGCAGGTCATAGGTGTCGGCCTCGCACGGCTTGACCCGGTGATCAGCCCACAGCGAGACGAATTCCTGGCTCTGCATGGACAGTTCGCCGATCAAACCGGCCAACAACGCATCCTCGGGATGCCTACCGGCGACCAGGCGCAGGTTGCCGACCACCGCGCGGGCCTTGCGCGGCCAGTCGACGTACAGGTCGCGGGTGTGCGGATCGAGGAACAGCAGCCGGGCGAGGTTGGGCCGGTCCGCCGGCCGGTCGACCAGCGTCGGGTCGACGTGCCCGGCGAACAGCGCGTGTCCGAGCGGATTCCACGCCAGGATGTCGGTGCGGCGACCGACCACGAGCGCGGGCACGTTGTCGAGTGAGCGCAGCAGGTCCCGGGTCAACGAGCTGACCCGCTCGACCGGCGGGCGCCTGGTCGGTTGCGGCCGTTGGGCGGCGAGTTCGCGCAGATGCCTGCGTTCGTGGTTGTCGAGCTTCAATGCGTCGGCCAGCGCGTCGAGGATGGCCTCCGACGCGTTCACCGACTGTCCCTGCTCCAAACGGGTGTAGTAGGACACGCTCACCCCGGCCAGCTGGGCGAGCTCCTCGCGTCGCAGGCCGCTCACGCGTCGGCGCTCGCCGAACCGGGACAGGCCGACGTCCTCGGGTCGCAGCCGGCTGCGCCGTGCCCGCAGGAACTCGCCCAGTTGTCCGGTGGTCATCACACCACTATGCGCCCCGATGGCATCGGCTGCCTGCCCCTCCCAGTGGTAGGCAAACGCGGGTCTGGCTCGGTTGCCCGGAGATCCGCAGGCTGGTTGCCATGAACCAGATTGTGTTGGGCGATGTGACGGTCACCCGGGTCATGGAGTACTACGGTTCGGTCGAGATGTCACCGCGGACGTTCTTCCCGGAGAGTCCCGACGGCGCCTGGCAGCGTCATGAGCATTGGCTGGCACCGGATTTCTACGATCCCGCGGCCGATATCTGCATATCGGCGATACAGACCTGGCTGCTGCGCAGCGAGGGCAAGAACATCCTCGTCGACACGGGCGTCGGCAATCACAAGAGCCGGCCGCACTCGCCGGTGTGGCACGACCTCGACACCGAGTTCCTCGGCAACCTCGCGGCGGCCGGGGTCGCGCCCGAGGACGTCGACCTGGTGATCAACACGCACCTGCACGTCGACCATGTGGGTTGGAACACCTATCTCGACGATGGCAGCTGGATCCCGACGTTCCCCAACGCGACCTATCTGATGCCCAGGCCTGACTTCGAGTTCTGGAATCCCGACAACGCGCGCCACGCCAACGCGGGCCAGCGCGACGTATTCGCCGACAGCGTCGCCCCCGTACATGCCGCCGGGCAGACGTTGTTGTGGGAGAACGAGTTTCAGATCGACGGCAATCTGGCGCTGACACCCGCACCCGGGCACACGCCGGGTTCATCGGTGGTGACGTTGCAGTCGGGTACCGACCGCGCCGTGTTCGTCGGCGACATGTTGCACACCGCACTGCAATTCGTCGAACCCGACACCAACAGCTGCTTCTGCGAGGATCCCGAACTCGCGCGGGTCACGCGGCACAACGTGCTCGGCAGGGCGGCCGACACGAACACGCTCGTGTTCCCCGCTCATCTCGGCGGGCACGGCGGTGATGAGGTGGTGCGCGACGGAGACCGGTTCGCCATCAAGGCATGGGCGCCGTTCGAACGGCTGGCCTACCATGCCTGAGCCGACCGTCGACACCGCTACCGGCCCCGTACGGGGTCGCCGGATCGGGGATGCGCACGTCTTCTACGGCATTCCCTACGCCGCACCGCCGGTCGGTGCCGGCCGCTTCGCCGCACCGCAGCCCCACGAGCCATGGCGAGACGTCCGCGACGCGACCGTGCCCGGACCCACCGCCCCGCAAGCACGGCGTGACGGCTTCGGGCGGCTGGACATGTCGCCGTTCTTCGGCCCCGGCTGGGTCCCCGAAACCGACTACCTCACCGTCAACGTGTGGGCACCGCCCGCAGCACACCGCGCACCGGTCATGGTGTTCGTGCACGGGGGAGGTTTCGTCTCGGGTTCGACGCGCTCACCCCTCTACGACGGCACCGCGTTCGCGCGTGACGGCGTGGTTCTGGTGACGGTCACCTATCGATTGGGCATCGTCGGATTCCTCGATCTGCCCGGCGCCCCGGCCAACCGCGGGCTGCTCGATGTGCTGGCCGCGCTGCGGTGGGTCCAGGCCAACATCGCGGCATTCGGCGGGGATCCGGACAACGTCACGCTGTTCGGCCAGTCCGCGGGCGCGACGCTCACCGCGGGTGTGCTCGCGACCGCCGCGGCCGGGAGTCTGGTGCGGCGGGTGATCATGCAGAGCGGCAACGGTTTCGGCGCGTTCACGCCGGAGCAGGCCGGCCGGGTCACAGCGGCGGCGGCCCGAGCGCTGGGTGTCGAGCCCACCGTCGCGGGCTTCGGCCCGCTCTCCGATCGGCAGCTCGTGGACGTGGTCGGTGACCTGGCCGGGCTGGATCTGCGAACCGCCGACCGGTTCGACCCGTTGGTCGGCCTCAGCCCCTTCAGCTTGGTGCTGGACCGGCAGCCAGGCCAATCGGTGAATCCCGACATCGGTCTGCTCATCGGGACGAACAGTGCGGAAGGCAACCTCTACCTCGTGCCGCAGGGCCAACTCGACACCTCGACCCGCGACGACGTCGATGCGCTGGCGGCGCGCGTGTGCGCCGATCCGACTGCGCTGGTGCGGGATTACCGGGCCCGCTACCCGGATGCGGGATGGGGTGAACTGCGCTCGGCGATCCTGGGCGACGCGTTGTTTCGGACCGGCAGTGATCGGTTGGCCGATGCGCATGCGCAGTTGGGCGGCGAACCGACGTACCGGTACGAATTCACCTGGCAGTCAGCGGCATTGGACGGTCAGCTCGGAGCCTGCCACGCGATGGAACTGCCGTTCGTGTTCGACGTCATCGACCTCGAGACGTTGCGTGGCCGCGGCGCGCTGCTCGGTCCCGGCCGGCCCCCGGCCGCGCTGGCGGCGCAGATGCACAGTGCGTGGGTGCGGTACGCCCGCACGGGTGATCCGGGTTGGCCGCAGGCCGTGACGCAGCGGTTCACCGGTTGATGCCCACGTGGCTGGGCAGCCACATGCGGCGTCGCACGTACTCGGTGGGCGTCATGGCGGTGAACGACCGGAACTCCCTGACGAAGTGCGCCTGATCGAAGTAGCCGAGATCGGCCGCGATCGCGGCACCACCCTCGGCGCCGGCGTCGAGCCGCCGCATGGCGGCCTGGAACCGCCGAACACGCAGATAGCTCTTGGGAGTCACGCCCACCTCCGAGCGAAACAACGCGATGAGGCGCTTCGGCGACAAGCCGATCTGCGCGCCGGCATCAGCCACCCGCATCGACGGGTTGCGCTCGACAGCTTCGAGCACCGCCGTCAATGCGGGATGGCGTAACCGCATGCGGGCCAACAGAAACCCTTCGAGAAGCGTGATCCGGTGCCGGACCGACGTCGCCTCGATCAACCGGGCGTGCAGGGCGACACCGTCGCGGCCCCAGATCTCGGCCAGCCCGACGCACGCGTTCTCGAGGTCACCGAGCGGGCCATCCATGAACGGCACCGCACCACCGGGGCGGAAATGAACCGTCAGGACGGTCTGGGCCGAATCGATCTGTGTGACATAGGAAATGCTGCCCGCGCCGGCCACGAAAGCCGTCCCGACGTCGAGACGGGTCGCGCCGTCCCCGGCATAGAAGTCGACCCGCTGACGTGGGCTGACGTCGATGATGACAGTCGCCGCACCGCGCGGAAGTGCTCGGCTGCGGTGAGTTTCGCCGTCGTCGTCACGCTGCCAGTAACCGAAGAAGTCGATGTAGGGAGCCAATGCCCGGCACGGCCGGTGCAGCGCGGGTCCGGTCACGGCCGGTTCCGGTACGGCCGGCCGGCGAGCGCGTCGAGCATCGAGCGCAACCGGTCGACGAGTTGTTCTGGGGTGAACGCGATCTCACCCGACAACCAGGCGCTGATCGTGTGGGTCACTCCACCGACCGCGAAATAGCCCATGGCCCTGAGCTGATCGTTCTCCTGCACGCGCAGCGTGTCACCGGCGTGCTGTCCGAACAGCGCCGCGAAGAACCCGATGCCCTCGACCCGCTTGCGGGCCAGCACCTCGTTGGACAACTTCGTGCTGAACAGCAGCCGGCCGATCCTGGGGTCGTCGGCAATGATGCGAACGATGTTGGCCATGCCGGCGGTCGTCTGTTCCGGCACGGGGACCGCCGCGACGGCCGCTTGCGTGGAGGTGGCGATGTCGGCGATCACCCAGTCGTAGACCGCCGCGATGAAGTCGTTCTTGTCGTTGAAGCTCTCGTAGAAGTAGCGCGCAGCGAGCCCGGCCCGTTGGCATACCGCTCGAACCGTGAGTTCGGCGCCGTCGGCGCCCAATACGTCCAGCCCGGCCTCCAGCAGCTGACCTCGGCGCTGCGCGAGGCGGTCGGCTGCTTCGATACCGCGGTACGGGCGGACCGGTGTCACTCGAACATCTTGACACCTGTCAGTGCGGCAGGCCAGTATCAGGAAACATAGGTTCTCACTTTCCGAAGGGGTGGCCATGACGGTCAGCGAACCGGTTCCGCATGTCGAGCGCGCGATGGGGGAGTCGGTGAGTTCGCCGGCCGCCGAGAAGCGCCGTCGGCGCGGCGCCAGCATCGATGACGGGCTGATGGGCGTGGCGTTGTTGGCGGGCCCGGCGAACGTCATCATGCAGCTCGCACGTCCCGGCGTCGGCTACGGCGTGTTGGAGAGCCGCGTCGACAGCGGGCGGGTCGACCTGCATCCGATCAAGCGAGCCCGCACGACGTTCACGTACCTCGCGGTGGCCACCCGCGGATCCGACCAGCAGAAGGCCGCCTTCCGGCGGGCCGTCAACAAGGCCCACGCCCAGGTCTACTCGACCGAGGACAGCCCGGTGAAGTACAACGCGTTCGACAAGGACCTGCAGATGTGGGTCGCCGCCTGCCTCTACAAAGGCGGCGTGGACGTGTACCGGATGTTCATCGGCGAGATGGACGACGAGACCGCCGATCGCCACTATCAAGAAGGCATGGCACTGGGCACCACGCTGCAGGTGCCACCGGAGATGTGGCCGGCCGACCGGGCCGCGTTCGACAAGTACTGGCAGGAAAATCTGGACAACGTGCACATCGACGACACCGTGCGCGAGTACCTCTACCCGATCGCGGTCGGCCGGTTGCGCGGCATGGCCCTGCCCGGCCCGCTGCAACGCTGGTCGGAGAACCTGACCGGCTTGATCACCACGGGCTTTCTGCCGCAGCGGTTCCGCGACGAGATGCGGCTGCCCTGGGATCCCCAGCGCCAGCAGCGGTTCAACCGGATCATCGCGGTGCTGCGTACCGTCAACAATCTGCTGCCGTCGGTCCTGCGGCAGTTCCCGTTCAATCTCCTGCTCAGAGATTTGGACTGGCGCGTGCGCACCGGGCGTCCGCTGGTCTAGCGGCCAGTCTCCCGCCAGATTCGCGGCGTACCCTCGCGCAGGTGCGTAGTGACAATGACACCTGGGACATCACCACGAGCGTCGGGCAGACAGCGTTATTCGTCGCTGCTTCAAGGGCTTTGGAAGCTCGAAAACCCGATCCGCTGGCCGTCGACCCCTATGCCGAAGTGTTCTGCCGCGCCGCGGGTGGGGACTGGGCGGCCGCGGTGGACGGCACGGACCCCGACCATCCGCTTCGGACGGAGTTCGGCGCGCACTTCGTGAACTTCCAAGGCGCGCGGACCAAGTACTTCGACGACTACTTCCGTCGCGCCATCGAGGCCGGGGTGCGCCAGGTCGTGCTCTTGGCGGCCGGGCTGGATTCCCGCGCATATCGGTTGCCATGGGCCGATGGCACTGTTGTCTACGAGTTGGACCAGCCCCGGGTGCTCGAGTTCAAACGTCGGACCGTCGAAGAACGCGGCGAAAAGGCAACCGCCGAGCGTCGTGAGGTTGCGGTGGACTTGCGTGAGGACTGGCCGCAGGCACTCACGGCAAAGGGATTCGACGCGAGCAAGCCGTCGGCATGGATTGCCGAGGGCTTACTGATCTATTTGCCGGCTCCAGCACAGGATCGCCTGTTTGCCGGGATTGACGGGCTGGCCGCCCCGGGAAGCTTCGTGGCGGTGGAAGAGGCCGTCCCGATGCCGCGCGAGGCGTTCGAGGCCAAGCGCGCGGAAGCGGAAGCCTCCGGTGAGGAGAACGCTTTTTTCACGCTCGTCTACAACGAACAGCATGCCCCGGCTGAGCAGTGGTTTTCGTCGAGGGGCTGGACCGCGGCGACGACGCCGCTGCCGGACTATCTACGTCAGCTCGGTCGGCCGGTGCCCACAGCAGACAGTGAAGCGGGCCTGATGACGGGCACGATCAGCCTGGTCACCGCCACCAAAACGTGAGCCGATTCACGTTTTGTGGCCAGTACGTGCATCTCGACACTTAGCTTATGCGATGCTAACTTCAGCAAATGTTAGCTTAGCCATACATAAGGGAGAGAGACGGGGGCCGTGTGGCTCCCGTGCACGCATATGGGTAGTGACACGCTCGCCGCTCCGTCTCATGGAGCGCCCCGGCTCGACCGCGATGTGGTCAGCCGCTTTGCCACATGTTGTCGTGCGCTTGGCCTGACGGTCAACGACCGGCAACGTCCGGCCGATCTGTCAGCCGCTCGATCGGGCTTTGCTGGATTGGCACGCATCGCGCACGATCACTGTGACGCGTGGATCGGCCTGGCCGCCGCGGGGGATACGTCGGCGCCCGTCATCGACGCCGTCTGGCGGACGGTGGGTACGGCCGGCGTGCTGCAGCGCGAGATCGACCTGGCCGCGGGCGAGCTCGGCTTCCTCTATGACACGGGGCTGTACCTGCAGTTCCGCGCCACAGAGCCCGATGACTTCCAACTTGCTTATGCGGCAAGGCTTTACGAGGCCGGTGAGCTTGCCAAGGCCAACGAACTGGTCGCGGACGTGTTGGCACGCCGGCCGGGCTTCCTCAGCGCCAAGTGGCTGCGTGTCGCGATCAACTACCGCGCCGAGCGCTGGTCGGACGTCGTCAGGCTGCTGACGCCTATCGTCATCGACGAGTCGCTCGATCAGATGACGTCGCACGCCGCCCGGGTCACGCTCGGTATCGCGTTGGCCCGGCTCGGAATGTTCGCACCGGCCCTGTCCTACCTGGAGGATCCGTCCGGGCCCATCGTGGTGGCTGCCGTCGACGGCGCACTGGCCAAGGCGCTCACGCTGCGTGGTCAGGGCGAGGACGACGACGCCAACGAGGTCCTGCAGGAACTCTTCGCCGCACATCCCGACAACGCACAGGTCGAAGAGGCGCTGTCGGACCCGACATTCGGGCTCGTCGTCACCACGGCCGCGCGCATCGAGGCCAGGACCGACCCGTGGGATCCGGAGACCGAGCCGTCGGAATCCGAGTTCGTCGACCCCGGAGCCAAGGAACGCAAGGCACATCTGCTCATCGAAGCCGAGGCCGAACTCGCCGAGTTCATCGGCCTGGAAGAAGTGAAGTTCCAGGTGGCCCGCCTCAAGAGCTCGGTCGCCATGTCGATCCGCAGACAGGAACGCGGGCTCACCGTCGCGCAGCGCACCAACCACCTCGTGTTCGCCGGACCTCCAGGAACCGGTAAGACCACGATCGCCCGCGTCGTCGCCAAGATCTATTGCGGCTTGGGACTTCTCAAGAAGGAAACCGTTCGCGAGGTGCACCGCGCCGACCTCATCGGCCAGCACATCGGCGAGACCGAAGCCAAGACCAACGCGATCATCGACAGTGCGCTCGACGGCGTGCTGTTCCTCGACGAGGCGTACGCCCTGGTGTCCACGGGCGCCAAGAACGACTTCGGCCTGGTCGCGATCGACACACTGCTGGCCCGCATGGAGAACGACCGCGATCGCCTGGTCGTGATCGTCGCCGGGTACCGCAAGGACCTCGACATGTTCCTCGATACCAACGAGGGTCTGCGTTCGCGTTTCACGCGCAGCATCGACTTCCCGTCCTACTCGTCGTCCGAACTCGTCGAGATCGCCGAGCGGATGGCCGAGAAGCGCGACAGCGTGTTCGAGAAGGCCGCCCACGAAGACATGGAGAAGCTGTTCGGCCATCTCGCCGAGGCGACGATGCCCGACGCCAACGGGGTTTCGCGCCGCTGCCTCGACATCGCGGGTAACGGCCGGTTCGTCCGAAACCTGGTGGAACGCTCCGAGGAGGAGCGCGAGTACCGCCTCGACCATTCCGATGCCGAGGACTTCACCGACGAGGAGATGATGACGATCACCGCCGGTGACGTGCGCAATTCGGCTGCCCCGCTGCTGCGTGGCCTTGGCCTGACGGTGCCGGCATGACCGGCCCCACCCACGAGGACCGGCGCTCATTCGCCTCCCGTACGCCCACCAATGAGAACCCCGACCAGGTGCAGTACCGGCGCGGCTTCGTCACGCGCCACCAGGTGTCGGGCTGGCGATTCGTCATGCGCCGCATCGCGTCTGGTGTCGCGCTGCACGACACCCGGATGTTGGTCGACCCGCTTCGTACGCAGAGCCGTGCGGTGCTGACCGGTGCGCTGATCCTGATCACCGGCCTGATCGGCTGCTTCGTGTTCTCGCTGATCCGTCCGGGTGGCGCCGCAGGCAACGACGTGATCCTCGCCGACCGGTCGACCGCCGCGCTCTACGTCCGCGTGGGCGAGCAGTTGCATCCGGTGCTCAACTTGACCTCCGCACGCCTGATCGCGGGTCAGCCCGACAACCCGACCACGGTGAAGACCAGCGAGATCGACAAGTACCCGCGCGGCAACCTGCTGGGCATCCCCGGTGCGCCGGAGCGCATGGTGCAAAGCGCGGCGACCGACGCCGATTGGACTGTGTGCGAAAGCGTTTCGGGCACCAACGCCGGTGTCACCGTCATCGCCGGAACGCCCGCGAACGGCGGCGAACGGGCATTGCCGCTCGCCCCCGGCCAGGCCGTCCTCGTCCACAACAGCGCCGGGCCGACCCCGGGCGACTGGCTGCTGTGGGACGGCAAGCGCAGCCCGATCGATCTGGCCAACCGCGCCGTCACCGATGCGCTCGGATTCGGTGCGCAGATCCCGGGACCGCGTCCCATCGCGGCAGGCCTGTTCAACGCCATACCGCAGGCACCCGCACTGATCGCCCCTGCGATCCCCGAAGCCGGTGCGCCACCGCGATTCCCGCTGTCGACGCCGGTGCCGGTCGGTGCGGTCGTCACGGCATACGATGCCGACAACACCATCCGCCACTACGCCGTGCTGGCCGACGGTCTGCAGCCGATCTCCCCGGTGCTGGCCGCGATCTTGCGCAACACCAACTCTTTCGGGCTCGAACAGCCGCCGCAGCTCGGCGCCGACGAAGTGGCCAGGACCCCGGCCGCCAACGGCATCGACACCGCCGCCTACCCGGCCGAACCGCTCACGCTCATCGAGCCGTCGGCTTCCCCGATCACCTGTGCGCAGTGGATCAAGCCTGCCGGCGCCACCGAGAGCCGGCTGACGCTGCTGTCGGGCGCGGTCCTGCCGCTGCCCGATGGACTACGCACGGTCGACCTGGTCGGCGCCGGCAGCAACGGCACCGCCAATCGGGTCGCATTGACTCCCGGCACCGGATACTTCGTGCAGACCGTCGGGTCGGAGCCCGGATCGCCGACCGCCGGATCACTGTTCTGGGTGAGCGACACCGGTGTCCGCTATGGCATCGACACCAGCGGCGACGACAAAGCCGTTGCGGCCCTTGGTCTCACCTCACCGGCGCTGCCCATCCCGTGGTCGATCCTGACGCAGTTCGCGGCCGGCCCGACCCTGTCCCGTGGCGACGCACTGGTTGCGCACGACGCCCTGTCGCCCGATACGAATTCTGCGCGGCTGGAGGCCACGACCCGATGAGCAGGCTGATCTTCGAGCACCAGCGCCGGCTGGCTCCGCCGACCACCCGCAAGGGCACCATCACGATCGAACCGCCGCCGCAGCTGCCGCGGTTGGTGCCGCCCTCCTTGTTGCGCCGGGTGCTGCCGTACCTGATCGTCATCCTGATCGTGGGCATGATCGTCGCCCTGGTGGCCACCGGGATGCGGCTCATCTCACCGACCACGCTGTTCTTCCCGTTCGTGCTGCTGCTGGCCGCCACCGCGCTGTATCGCGGATCGGACAACAAGATGCGCACCGAGGAGGTCGATGCCGAGCGCGCCGACTACCTGCGGTACCTGTCCGTCGTCCGCGACAACGTCCGCGCCCATGCCGCCGAGCAGCGGCAGGCGCTGGAATGGTCGCACCCCGCACCGGAGGTGCTCGCCACCATCCCGGGCACCCGCAGGCAGTGGGAGCGCGACCCGCGCGATCGCGACTTCCTGGTGCTGCGGGCCGGTCTGCACGACGTGCCGTTGGATGCGGCGCTCAAGGTCAAGGACACCGCCGACGAAATCGACCTGGAACCCGTGTCGCACAGCACGTTGCGCGGTCTGCTCGATGTGCAGCGCACGGTTCGCGACGCGCCCACCGGCATCGATGTCGCAAAACTGGCCCGTATCACCGTGATCGGTGAAGCCGACGAGGTCCGCGCGGCGATCCGGGCGTGGATCGCGCAGGCCGTCACCTGGCACGACCCCACGATGGTCGGGGTGGCCCTGGCCGCGCCCGGCGTCGACTCCGACGACTGGTCCTGGCTGAAATGGCTTCCGCACGTGGACGTTCCCGGCGAAGCCGACGGTGTCGGCCCGGCCAGGTATCTGACGACGAGCGTCGCCGAACTGCGGGAGCGGCTCGCGCCCGCGTTGGCCGACCGCCCGCCGTTCCCGTCCGAGCCGGATCAGGCCACCAAACATCTACTGGTGGTGCTCGACGATCCCGATGCCGATCCCGACGACATCGCCCGCCGTCCGGGGCTGACCGGCGTGACCGTGATCCACCGCTCGGACAAGCTGCCCAACCGCGAGCAGTACCCGGATCCCGAGCGCCCGATCCTGCGGGTGGCCGACGGGCGCATCGAACGCTGGCAGAGCAGCGGATGGCAGCCCTACATCGACACGGCCGACGCGATGTCGGCGGCCGAGGCCGGGCACATCGCACGGCGGCTGTCGCGCTGGGATTCCAATCCCGGCTACATCCGGTCGAGTTCGACCGGCGGGGCGACCTTCACCACGCTGCTGGGCATTCCCGACGCGTCGGCGCTCGACGTCGCGAGCCTGTGGGCGCCCCGTACCCGCGACGACGAACTGCGGGTGCCGATCGGCGTCACCGCGACCGGCGAGCCGCTCTACTTCGACCTCAAGGACGAAGCCGAGGGCGGTATGGGTCCGCACGGCCTCATGATCGGTATGACGGGCTCTGGCAAGTCCCAGACCTTGATGTCGATCCTGTTGTCGCTGTTGACAACCCATTCGGCCGAGCGGCTGATCGTGATCTACGCCGACTTCAAGGGCGAGGCCGGCGCCGACATCTTCCGCAACTTTCCGCAGGTCGTCGCCGTCATCTCGAACATGGCCGAGAAGCGGTCGCTCGCCGACCGGTTCGCCGACACCCTGCGCGGTGAGGTGGCCCGTCGCGAGCAGTTGCTCAAGGAGGCCGGCCGCCGCGTACAGGGAAGTGCCTTCAACTCGGTCACCGAGTACGAGGCCGCGATCGCTGCCGGACACGATCTGCCGCCCATGCCGACGCTGTTCGTCGTCGCCGACGAGTTCACGCTGATGCTGGCCGATCATCCCGAGTACGCGGACCTGTTCGATTACGTTGCCCGCAAGGGCCGCTCGTTCCGCATCCACATCCTGTTCGCGTCACAGACGCTGGACGTGGGCCGGATCAAGGACATCGACAAGAACACCTCCTACCGGATCGGTCTGAAGGTGGCCAGCCCGAGCATCTCGCGTCAGATCATCGGGGTCGAGGACGCCTATCACATCGAATCCGGCCGCGAGCACAAGGGCGAAGGCTTCCTGGTGCCCGCGCCGGGTGCGGTGCCGATCAAGTTCCGCAGCACCTACGTCGACGGCATCTACGATCCGCCGCGCGCCGAGAAATCCATTGTGGTGCGCGCACTTCCGCAGCCGCAGGTGTTCACGGCGTCGCGCGTCGAGCCCGAGCCCGACACCGTCATCGCCACCAACGGTGCCGAGGTCGAAGTATTGCCGCCGCGCAAGCTGATCGCCACGATCGGCGACCAGCTGGCCACCTACGGCCCGAAGGCGCCGACGCTGTGGCTGCCGCCGCTCGACGAGGCCATCGCCCTGGCCGACGTGCTCGCCGGAACCGAGGTGGAGCCCGGGCAGCTGCGCTGGCCGCTCGGCGAGATCGACAAGCCGTTCGAGATGCGCCGCGACGCGCTGGTGTTCGACGCCAACTCGTCAGCCGCCAACGTGCTCATCCACGGCGGCCCGCGGTCAGGCAAATCGACTGCGCTGCAGACGTTCATCCTGTCGGCGGCCGCTCTGCACTCGCCGCGCGAGGTGACGTTCTACTGCCTGGACTACGGCGGCGGCAAGCTGGCCGGCCTGGGCGATCTCGCCCATGTCGGCAGCGTCGCGACGCCGCTGGAACCGGAGCGGATCCGGCGAACGTTCGGCGAGCTCGAGCAACTGCTGCGGGCGCGCCAGCGGCAGGGCGCGGTGAACCGCCAGAGCGGCGGCTACACCGACGGCTATGGCGAGGTGTTCCTCGTGATCGACAACCTCTACGCCTTCAGCCGCGACAACACCGACACGTTCAACACCCGTAACCCGTTGCTGGCCAAGGTCACCGAGCTCGCCAACAGCGGTATGGCCTACGGCATCCACGTCGTCATCACCACGCCGAACTGGCTTGAGGTGCCGCTGGCGATGCGCGACGGCCTGGGGCTGCGGCTGGAACTCAAGCTGCACGACAGCCACGACAGCATCGTGCGCGTGGTCGGCGCGCTGCGCAGGCCTGCCGACGCAGTGCCGGCCGACCAGCCGGGCCGCGGCCTGACGATGGCGGCCGAGCACTTCCTGTTCGCCGAGCCGGCGCTGAGCGACATCGCCGTCATCAACGCGCGCTACCCGGGCGTCAGTGCACCACCGGTGCGGCTGCTGCCGAGCGACCTCGCGCCTTCGGCGCTCGCGCCGCTGTACCCGGCGCCCGAGACGGTCGTCATCGGGCAGCGGGAGGAAGATCTGGCGCCGGTCGCGATCGACTTCGCGAGCAACCCGTTGCTCACGGTGTTCGGCGATTCGAAGTCGGGCAAGACGACGCTGCTGCGCCACATCATCCGGACGATCCGCGAGAACTCGCAGCCCGATCAGGTCGCGTTCACGGTGATCGACCGGCGGCTGCACCTCGTGGACGAACCGTTGTTCCCGGACAACGAGTACACCGCGAACATCGACCGGGTGCTGCCCGCGATGCTGGGTCTGTCGGCGCTCATCGAGAAGCGGCGCCCGCCGGCCGATCTGTTCCCCGAGGAACTCAAGAAGTGGACGTACTCGGGCCACACCCACTACCTGATCATCGATGACGTCGACCAGATTCCCGACGGTCCGGCAGTCAGTGGGCCCTTCGTCGGGCAGCGACCGTGGACCAACATCGTCGCGCTGCTGGCCGAAGCATCCGACCTAGGCCTGCGCGTCATCGTGACCGCCCGCGCCACCGGTTCGGCACACGCGGTGATGACCGCGCCGCTGTTGCGTCGCCTCAACGATCTGCAGGCGACAACCCTGATGCTGTCGGGCAATCCGGCCGACAGCGGCAAGATCCGCGGCCACCGGTTCGCCCGATTCCCGGCCGGGCGCGGCATGCTCCTCGGCGACGGCGATTCGCCGGAGTACATCCAACTCGTCAATCCGCTCGGCGCCGATGCGGCGCTGTCGGTGAACAACGGGACCCGCAACATAGGAAAGGAATACCGATGACTCTTCGTGTAGTCCCCGAAGGCCTGACCGCGGCCAGCGCGGCGGTGGAGGCGTTGACGGCACGGTTGGCGGCCGCGCATGCGGCGGCGGCGCCGGTGGTGTCGACGGTGGTTCCGCCTGCCGCTGACGCGGTTTCGTTGCAGACGGCCACAGGGTTCAGTGCGCACGGTGCGCAGCATTCGGCGCTGGCCGCCCATGGTGTGGAGGAGCTGGGCCGGTCCGGTGTCGGCGTCGGTGAGTCGGGCGCGAGCTATGCGACCGGTGATGCGATGGCGGCGTCGTCGTACCTGATCGCGCGCGGGGTCTGACGTGACTGCTCCCGTGTGGATGGCCTTGCCCCCGGAGGTGCATTCGGCGCTGTTGTCCAGCGGGCCGGGTCCGGGGTCGTTGTTGGCCGCCGCGGGGGCTTGGCAGTCGCTGAGCGCTGAATATGCTTCGGCGGCAGCCGAACTGACCACTGTGTTGGGTGGGGTGCAGGCCGGTGCGTGGGAGGGGCCGAGTTCCGAGCAGTACGTGGCGGCCCACGGGCCCTACCTGACCTGGCTGGCGCAGCAGAGCGCGAACAGTGCGGCGGTGGCGGTTCAGCACGAAACAGCGGCGGCAGCGTATTCGACGGCGTTGGCGGCCATGCCGACGCTGCCGGAACTGGCACTCAACCATGTGGTGCACGGCGTGCTCGTGGCGACGAACTTCTTCGGTATCAACACGATTCCGATCGCGCTCAACGAGGCCGACTATGTGCGGATGTGGATTCAGGCCGCGACGACGATGAGTACGTATCAGGCGGTGTCGGGCGCGGCGGTCGCCGCGACGCCGACGAGCTTGCCGGCCCCCTTCCTGTTGAAACCCGGTGTGGGCGAGGCGGGAACGGCGTCGGCGAGCGCCCAGCAGATGGCCGCGCAAGGGCAGGCCGCGCAGAGCGGCAGCGCCCTCACCTACGCGGACGCCAGCAGCACCGAACAGCTTGCCGAGGAGAATCCCTACCCCAATCTGCCGCAGTGGCTGGTGGATTACCTCAGCAACCCCTCGATGATCGGCGGCAAAGAGCTGCTGCAGTTCCTCAACGATCCGCTGGGCACCATCCAGGTGATGCTCGAAACCCTGCTGACGAACCCGTCCGCCTTCTTGACGACCTGGGGGCCGTTCCTGGCCGGCGTGCTCTACCAATTGATATTCCAGCCGGTGGGCTGGGGAACCTGGATCGGTATCGCGATCTCGCCGTTCCTGGTTCCGCTGCTCGGCATCGGACTTGCGGCACTCGGCTTCCTCGGCCTCATCCCGACCGATGCGCCACCCGCCGACGTCCCTGCTGACGAGAACACACCGGTCCCGGTTCGCGGCGATCAGAATCTGCCGATGGCAGGCATCTCCCCGGCCGGGGTTCCCGGACCGTCGGCCGGTGCGCCCGCCCCGAGCCCGGCGTCCGGATCGGTTTCGGTGGCCGCCCCGGCCCCGGCCGCGGCGGCCGCCTTCGCGCCTTACGTGGTCAGCGGTAGCGATCCGGGTGAGGGGTTCACGCCGACGTTGCGGGACAAGTCGAGTGTGCAGGCTCCGGCGTCGGGGGTTCCGGCGGCGGCTTCTGGGGTGGCGGCGTCGTTGGCGGCGCGGCGTAGGCGGCGGCGTAAGCGTGGGGCTGAGGTCGAGGAGCACGCGTATGCCGATGCCTATATGGACTATGAGGGTCCGGGGGCTGATCCGGCGTCGGAGCCGCGGACGGGGGTGCGGGCTTCGGAGCGGGGTGCGGGGGCGATGGGGTTCAGTGGTACGGCGGCGCGGTCGGATGCGGCTGCGGCGGGGTTGACGACGTTGTCGGGCGATAGTTTCGACGATCGGCCGGTCAGTCCGATGCTGCCGGGCACCTGGGACCCCGACGCGCCCAACGTGATTCCGCCCGATCCGGGAGGGGGTTCGCGCAACTGACCGGACCGCTTCTGCACTTTCGCATACACCACATACCGCTATCGATTCGAAAGGAACATCCATGAGCATGTTGGACGCTCACATTCCCCAGCTGGTTGCCTCTGAGGCGGCGTTCGGGGCCAAGGCTGCGTTGATGCGCAGCACGATTGCGCAGGCTGAGCAGGCGGCGATGTCGTCGCAGGCGTTTCACATGGGTGAGGCGTCGGCGGCGTTTCAGGCTGCTCATGCGCGGTTTGTGGAGGTGTCGGCCAAGGTCAATGCGTTGCTGGATATCGCTCAGCTGAACTTGGGTGATGCGGCCGGTACGTATGTGGCCCAGGATGCCGCCGCGGCCAGCACTTACACCGTTATCTGACCGGGTCTCGAACGGATATAGGAGTTTTCATGTCTCAGATCATGTACAACTACCCGGCGATGCTGGCGCATGCTGCCGAGATGAACACCTATTCGGGTGCGTTGCATGCGGTGGGTGCCGATATCGCTGCCGAGCAGGCGGCGTTGGGCAGTGCTTGGCAGGGTGACACGGGTATGACTTATCAGGCGTGGCAGGCGCAGTGGAACCAGGCCATGGAGGAGTTGGTGCGGGCCTACCGGTCGATGGCGGCCACCCATGAGACCAACACCATCTCGATGAACGCCCGCGACCAGGCCGAGGGAGCCAAGTGGGGCTGATGTTCGGTCTTTCAGATAGGACATAGTGGGAGCCAACGCAGTCGAGCTGACCACCGAGCAGGCCTGGTACATCGCAGATGTGCTCGGGGCCGGGGCGTTTCCGTGGGTGCTGGCGATCACGCCGCCCTACAGCGAACCGGCTCAGCGGTCCGGCTTTGTCGCCGAACAGACCGCCGAACTGACTCGGATGGGTGTGCTCAATTCCGGTGGCGAGGTCAATCCTCTTGTCGCCCAGTGGGTCAGGCTGACCTGCCGGGCGGCGCAGTGGCTTGACCTGCGCTTCGTCTCGGGGCCTGGTGATCTGTTGCGCGGCATTGTGGGGCGCCGCGACGGTCGTACCGTCGTCGCGTTGCGCAACGCGCAGCTGGTCACGTTCACCGAGATGGACATCAGCCATCCGCACGCCCTGGTACCGGTGCTCACGGCGGGTCTGTCGCAGCGCCGGCCGGCGCGGTTCGAGGAGTTCGCGCTCCCGGCCGCCGCAGGCGCTCGCGCCGACGAGCAGATCCGCAACGGCACCCCGCTGGCTGAAGTGCTGGGATTCCTCGGAGTCCCGGCATCGGCCCGCCCCGTGGTGGAATCGGTGTTCGAAGGCCGGCGCACCTACGTCGAGATCGTTGCCGGAGAGCACCGTGACGGTCACCGTGTCACTACCCAAGTGGGCGTCAGCGTGGTTGACACCCCACAGGGCCGGATCCTGGTCTCACCGTCGAAAGCCTTTGACGGGGAATGGATCTCGACCTTTACGGCGGGCAGTGCCGATGCGATCGCCACGGCGATCGAGCGGCTGACCGCATCCCTGCCCAGCGGCTCGTGGTTCCCCGACCATCCGCTCACCCGCGACTTCGACGAAGCCGCGGCACCTCACCGAGAAATACCCCAGAAAGCATAGGAATGTCCGAGAACACTGTGATGCCGATCGTCCGGGTGGCCGTGCTGGCCGCTGGAGACGACGGTGGCCGGCTGACCGAGATGGCATTGCCGTCCGAGTTGCCGCTGCGCGAAATCCTGCCCGCGGTCCAGCGCATCGTGCTGCCCGCAGGCGGCGATGACGGGGCGAGCGCCCCGGACCCGGTGCGGCTCAGCCTGGCCCCGGTCGGCGGAGCACCGTTCAGCCTGGACGCCACGCTTGACACGGTCGGTGTCGTGGACGGCGATCTGCTTGCCCTGCAGGCGGTTCCGGCCGGCCCGCCGGCACCGCGCATCGTCGAAGACATCGCCGACGCCGCCGTCATCTTCTCGGCCGCCCGGCAGCATCCCTGGGGTGCCCCGCACATCGCGCGGGCAGCCGCGCTTGCCTTGATCGGGCTGATCCTCGTCGGCACGGGCCTCGCGGTCGCCCACCGGGTGATCACCGATGAGATGCTCGGGCTGTTTGTCGTGAGCGGGATCGCCGTCGCCGCCGTGCTCGGTGCGCTGTCGGTGCGCGGCCGGTTCCCGGTGTTCGGCACGGCCCTCGCGGTCACCGCGCTGGTGCCCGTCGCGGCGGCCTTCGCCCTCGGCGTGCCAGGCGAATTCGGTGCGCCCAATGTGCTGCTCGCCGCCGCCGGGATGGCCGCGTGGTCGCTGATCAGCATGGCGAGCTCCGGCGACGACCGCGGCATCGCGGTGTTCACCGCCACTGCGGTGGCCGGTATCGGCGTGCTGCTGGTGGCCGGTGCCGCCGCGCTGTGGGAACTCTCGTCGACCATTCTCGGCTGCGCACTGGTGCTGCTCGGGCTGCTCGTCACCGTCCAGGCCGCGCAACTGTCGGCGATGTGGGCGCGCTTCCCGCTCCCGGTCATCCCGGCGCCGGGCGATCCGACGCCGGCCGCCCAGCCGCTGTCGGTCCTGGCCGACCTTCCGCGTCGGGTTCGGGTGAGCCAGTCGCACCAGACCGGTGTGATCGCGGCCGGTGTGCTGTTGGCCGTGACCGGGTCGCTAGCGTTGGTCGGTTCGGCCACGGCCTCGCCGTGGGCCTGGTACATCGTCGTGGCCGCCGCCGCGGGTGCCGCCCTGCGGGCCCGGGTATGGGATTCCGCGGCGTGCAAGGCGTGGCTGCTGGGGCATTCGTACCTGCTGACCGTCGTCCTGCTGGTCGCCTTCGCGATCGACGGACGCTACGAGGCGGCATGGTGGGCGCTGGCCGTGCTCGCCGCGCTGGTTCTCGTGTGGGTCGTCGCGGCGCTCAATCCGGCCATCGCCAATCCCGAGACGTACTCGCTGCCGATGCGTCGGCTCGTCGGTTTCCTGGCTTCCGGTATCGACGCTTCACTGATTCCGGTGATGGCCTTCCTCGTCGGGCTGTTCAGCCTGGTTCTCGACAGGTGATGAATCGGTGATCCAGAAAAGCCTGGGCGTCCTCGCGACGGCCGGTCTCGTACTGCTGATGGGCTGCCCGTCCGCGGGCGCCATCAGCCCGCCGGAGGTCGACCCACAAGTCGGCCCGCCGCCGGGCACCGCTGGACCGGTGCAACCGATGATGCAACGCGGTGAATGCACGATCACCACGACCATGCCCGGCACCGATCCCGGTGCCGTCAGCCCGAACCAGTTGGCGCTCAACCTGTCCGGTGCCTGGCAACAGAGTCGTGGGGAAGGGCAGACGGTCGCGGTCATCGACACCGGGGTGCAGCCCGGGCCGCGGCTTCCCAACGTCGAAGGCGGCGGTGACTTTATCGAGTCGACCGACGGCCTGACCGACTGTGACGGGCACGGTACATCGGTCGCCGGCCTGATCGCCGGACAACCAGGGCCCGACGGATTCTCCGGTGTGGCACCGGCCGCCCGCTTGATCTCGATCCGGCAGAACTCGCCGCGGTTCGCGCCCCGCACACCGGGGGCCGACGCGGTCGAGGCCCGCGCGGCGGGCGACGTCGTCAGTCTGGCGCGGGCCGTCGTACGCGCAGCCGATCTGGGCGCCCGGGTCATCAACATCTCCGTCGTGACGTGCCTGCCCGCCGACAAGACCGTCGACCAAACGGAACTCGGCGCAGCGCTGCGCTACGCCGCGGTCGAAAAGGACGCCGTGATCGTCGCGGCCGCCGGAAACAACCGCGGTGGCGTCGCCACCGGATCGGCCTGCGAATCCAATCCGCTCGGCAACGCGGGCAACGCCGGTGATCCGCGCAACTGGGGTGGCGTCACATCGGTTTCGATACCGTCGTGGTGGCAGCCCTATGTACTGTCCGTCGGATCGCTGAACGCGACGGGGCAGCCGTCCGGATTCACCATGGCCGGCCCCTGGGTCGGGATCGCCGCTCCCGGCGAGAACATCACGTCGGTGAGCAATGCCCCCGACGGTGGCCTGTCCAACGCTGTTGCGTCCGAACAGGATCGGCTGATCCCGCTGAGCGGCACCAGCTACGCCACGGCCTACGTGTCGGGTGTCGCGGCATTGGTGCGCAGCAAGTACCCCGATCTCAACGCGCGCCAGGTGGTGCATCGCCTGACGACGACGGCGCAGGGCGCGGCACGGTCGCCGTCGAACGTCATCGGTGCCGGTGGGGTCGACCCGGTCGCGGCACTGACCTGGAATGTCGCCGACATCCCGCTGGACGGGCCGACGGCTCCCGAAGGCAAACCCATTGCGGCACCGCCAGAACCCGCGCCGCGTGACAACACTCCGCGAATCATCGCGTTCGCCGGTACCGGAGCACTTGCGTTGGTGGCTGTCGCCGCCCTTGTCGCATACCGTCGGAAGGACAAGACCACATGACCGCCCGTATCGCGCTGGCGTCCCTGTTCATCGTCGCGGCGGTGCTGGCCCGGCCATGGCAGACCACCACCGAACGCTGGGTGCTCGGGGTCTCCGTCGGCGTCGTGATCGTGCTGTTCGCATGGTGGGGCGGCATGTTCTTCACGACGATGATCGGCCGCCGAATCGCGATGTGGCGGCGCAATCTCACGAAGAAGGACACCAGGGAACGCGAGGATGCCGCGACGGTCGTGCTGCGCATCGATCCGGCCACCCCCGCACAATTGCCGATCGTCGTCGGCTATCTGGACCGGTACGGCATCCGGTGCGACAAGGTCCGGGTCAGCCACCGCGACGCCAACGGTGCCCGGCGCAGCTGGATCAGCCTGACCGTCGTCGCCACGGACAACCTCGACGCGTTGCGGGCCAGGTCATCGCGAATCCCGTTGCAGGACACCACCGAAGTGGTGGGTCGCCGACTGGCCGACCATCTGCGCGAGCACGGCTGGACCGTCACGATCGTCGACGGTGTCGACACTCCGCTGCCGGTGCCCGGCAAGGAGACCTGGCGGGGGGTGCGCGACGAGACGGGTTACGTCGCGGCTTACCGCGTCGCGGTGAACGACAATCTCGATCAGACGCTCGCCGCGATCAGCGCGCTGCCATCCGAGGAGACCTGGACGGCACTGGAATTCACCGGATCCCCGACGCATCCGCTGCTGACGGTCGGATGCGCGATCCGCACCGCCGACCGGCCCGCGGCCAAGGCGCCACTGACCGGCCTCACCGCGGCCCGAGGCACCCACCGTCCGGCTCTGGCGGCGCTCAACCCGTTGTCGACGCACCGGCTCGAAGGTAACCCGACGGCGCTGCCGAAGGCGCTGCTGTCGCGGCCGTCAGTCGAACATGAAATCCCGCAGGAAGCGGGTCATCCGGCGTAGGTAGTCCGGCTGGCTCACGTGCAGCAGGTGGTTGCCGGGGAACCAGTGGAACGCACAGCGATCCCAGTGTTCCCACAGCAACTCAGCCTGCTGCGGCGGCGCCAGCCGGTCACCGAGGCCGGTGATGATGAGCCTGCGCTCCTTGGCGACGAGCGGCCGGTAATTCAGCGGCGAGGCGTAGCGGGTCGCCGCCTCCGACAGCGCCGGATCGGTGCGCGCGACGAAACGCTCAAGTGCGACGAGCTTGTTGGCCGGGAACCACTCGTCGACCGTGCGGTCGGGCGTCACGACGGGCACGTTCGGAATCACGGCTTGGATGCGATCGTCCACGCTGGCCAGCAAGGCCGACGTGAAACCGCCGAGCGAGATGCCCGTGAGCGCGATCCGATCGACACCGGTGAACTCCAGATAGTCGATGATCGACCGGAAATCGTGCACTGCCTGGGCCATGCCCTCGGCGAATCCGCCGAAGCCGTGCGCGAAGAAGCCATGACCGCTGAAAGGCGAGAACTTCTCGGCGCGCCGGCCGTGAAACGGCAAGGTGTACAACAACACGTCGTAGCCCGAGCGGTAGAACCACGGCAACGACAGAAACAGTCCATTCGCCAGATACGGCGATCCCATGAACCCGTGGATCACGCATAGCGTGGGATGCGGGCCGTCGTCGTGGCGCCAATGTTGGGCCCGGACAACGTTGTTACGGGCGAAGCCCGCGCACTGGTCGCGAAGCGCGGGGTTGACGGCGGTGAAGCTGCTGGCGAACCGGATGTTCTCGACACGACCGTGCGCAATCCATTCCGCGATCGGATTGGCCGGCCGTGACGAGACACGCGGCGGTTCGGTGGGGGCCGGGAACGAAACCGCGGGGTCTTGCGCGGCGGCCAGATCGGCGTAGAACCGCATGTGCTCGTGTTCGGTTCGCGAACCCGACGGCCGCGCGATCGACGCCAGCGTGCGCGGCACCATGGACGCCGCGACGACCGACGCCACCCCGGTGCGCAGTACGAGATCGGCGGCGGCGGACGCGTCGACGATCGCGCGTTGGCGCACGGTCAGATCGACCCGTCGGGGCAGGCCACGCGAGCTCGCATCCGCCCCTGGCACATCGGGAATCGGGATGGGAGGTTCAACCGGATCGACTCGGTCAGCATGGGACGACTCCACGCTGCCGATGCTAACGGTCAGATCAGCCGGTAGACGGTAGATGAGCCCATCGGGACGGGCGTGAAATGAGCAGCGACCCAGTCGGCGATCTCGCGGGTGTGGGCATTGGTGCGGTTGGGTGCACGGATGACCTCACCGTGCAGCCGCCGCCCGGCCTCGACGTAGTAGGTGATCCGGCCGGCGTGCACGTCACCGATGAACTGCTCCAACGTGGGCACCGGATCACCGCTCCACCCGCCGACCGCCATCACGGCAGTGCCGGACGCGATCTCCAGTGCGGCCGCCGGTTGTGAGCCGTTGGTCGCCGCCGACCAGGTGGTGCGGGTCGCGGCCAGCATCTCCGCGAGTTCCCGGTTGGCCGCGAGATCACCCAGCCAGCCCGCCGACTGGTTCACCGTGACCGGTTGTGTGCCATGGTGCGGCGTCGCCGCAGTCGCCACCGCGAAACCGGTGACCGGAATCAAGCCGGCCACCCCCGCGAGTATCAGGCCCGCAACCGCCACTCGATGCCCCACCACCAACGCGGTCACCGCGAGCACCACGACGGCTGCGATCACCCACACCGACCACGTCGGCCCGAACTCGTTGCGGTGCAGCAGGTTCACCCCGGAGAGTGCGGCGGTCGCGGACAGCACCGCCAGGGCGATCCGGGCATCGAGGTGGGCCCGCAGCCGCCATGCCCACGCCACGCCACAGCCCAGCAGTGCTGCGATCGCCGGTGCGAGTGCGACCGTGTAGTACGGGTGCAGCATGCCGTTCATGTAGCCGAGCACGACTGCCGTGGTCACCAGCCAACATGTCCACATCACAAGCGCGGCCAACTCCGTACGCCGAAGACGGTGCCGGGCAGCCAGATACAGCCCGAAACCGGCGGCGACCACCGCGGCGGGCAATAACCAGCCGATCTCGTTGCCGACCTCTGCGTTGAGCAACCGCGCGAGGCCGTGGCCGTATCTGGCACCGGCATGGTGTTCACCACCGACGATCCGGCTGATCCCGTTGTAGCCGAACGCGAGATCGAGCTCGGTGTCGTCGGTCGATCCGCCGATGTAGGGGCGGTTGCCCGGTGACACCAACTGAACCGTCAGCACCCACCAGCCCGCCGCGACCAATACCGCGCCTGCGGCGGCCAGCAGGTGACACAGCCGTCGGCGCCATGATGTGGGTGCCAACAGCAGATACGTCAGCGCGAACGCCGGCAGCACGAGAAAGCCCTGCAGCATCTTCGTCAGGAAGGCCGTGCCCACCACCGCGCCTGCCGCGATCAGCCAGCGCCAGGATGCCGTCTCCACCGCGCGGGTCAGGCAGTAAGCCGCCGCGACCAACAGCAGCACCAGCAGGGCGTCGGGATTGTTGAACCGGAACATGAGTGCGGCGGCCGGGGTGACGGCCAGAACGGCGCCCGCAAGCAGTCCGGCATATGTGGCGTACGGCTGCGTGGACATCGACCGGCGCACGGTCGCATAGAGCACGGCGACCGCCGCAACGCCCATCAACGCCTCGGGCACGAGCACCGACCACGGGTTCATCCCGAACAGCCGCACCGACAGGCCGGTGATCCACAGCGCCGCAGGCGGTTTGTCGACCGTGATGAAGTTGTGGGCGTCGAGCGCGCCGTAGAACCAAGCCGACCAACTTTGCGCGCCTGCCTGCGCCGCCGCGGCGTAGAAGTCGTTGCCGTATCCGTTGATCGACAGATGCCACAGATACAGCGCCGCGGTGGCCGTGAGCAACGCGAGCAGGCCGGCGTGCTGCCACCGCGATGTCGTCATGCGCAACACCGTGCCTGACCTGGCTGTAAACCGCCTGTGAAAGCTAGTTCAGGTCGAACAGCCGCGCGGCGTTGTCGTGCAGCACGTTGCGCAGCCACTTGTCGTCGACGCCGGGCAGATCGATGAGCGTCTGCACGGCCTCGGCGTAGCCGTACGGAATGTTGGGGAAATCGCTGCCGAACAGGATGCGCTCGCCCAGGGCATGCAGGCGGCCCGTATCGGCGACAGGAAATGGCATGGTTGACTCAACGAATGGCGTGAACGCCATGGTCGTGTCGAGCCGCACCTGGTCGAATTGCTCAGCGAGATCAAGGAATTCCGAGTATTCCGGCATGCCCATGTGCGCGACGATCAGCACCAGCCGGGGGTAGCGGCGCAACAGTCGAGCGATCCGGACCGGGCCGGTGAAGTCGCCGGGCACCGGGCCCGAACCGCAGTGAATCACGACGGGAACCGCCGCGTCCTCGATGGATCCCCACACGTCGTCGAGCAATGGGTCGTTGGGGTCGTAGCGGCCGACCTGAATGTGCGCCTTGAACACCTGGGTACCCGCCGCGACGGCTTCGGCGACATAGCGCGCCGCACCCGCCTCGGGATAGAACGTGGCCGTGGCCAGGCAATCGGGGGTGGCCTGCGCGAAGCCGAACGCCCACTGGTTCAGCCAGGCAGCCATGTCCGGTTTGTGTGGATACACCAGCGATGTGAACCGTCGCACGCCGAAGGAGCGCAGCGTGGCGACCCGCTGCTCCTCGTCGGCGCGGTACGTGATCGGCCATTCGCGGCCGATCAGCGGGCCCTGGCTGTCGAAGTACTGCCACACCTTGTCCATGACGTTCTTGGGCATGAAGTGGGTGTGGACGTCGACGATGCCCGGCAGGCCCAGTGACGTCCAGATGTTCTTCACTGATTGCGACTCGTCCATCGTCAGCGATGATGTCACCCCGCACGCGAGGAGGAAGATAGGGGCTGTGTGGAACCCTGACACCTATCTGGCCTTCGCTGATCACCGTGGTCGTCCGTTCTACGACCTACTGTCGCGCGTGGCGGCGGTCGATCCCCAGCGGATCGTCGACCTGGGATGCGGGCCTGGCAACCTGACGGAGACCCTGCGGCAACGCTGGCCCGATGCGGCCCTCGAGGCGTGGGACAACTCGCCGGAGATGGTGGCTGCGGCCCAGGCACGCGGCGTCGATGCCCACACCGGTGCGATCGAGGACTGGGTGCCACGACCCGACACCGATGTGGTGCTGTCCAACGCCGCACTCCAATGGGTGCCGACGCACCGCGAGATCGTGGTGCGGTGGGCGCGTGAGCTACCTGCGGGCGCCTGGATCGCGTTTCAGGTGCCCGGCAACTTCGATTCGCCATCACATGAGGCCGTGCGACAGGTGGCGCGCAGCGCGCCGTTCGCCGAAGCCCTGCGGGACATGCCGTGGCGCGACGCCGGCCAGGTGGACACGCCGGTCGAGTACGCGGGGCTGCTCACCGATGCGGGCTGTGTCGTCGATGCCTGGGAAACCACCTATGTGCACCAATTGACCGGCGAGACACCGGTTTTGGACTGGATCACGGGGACGGCACTCACCCAGGTCAAGAGCCGGCTCACCGAGGAGGCGTGGCAGGACTATCGCCAGGCCATCATTCCGCTGCTGGCCGCCGCTTATCCGGCCCGGCCCGACGGCACGACGTTCTTTCCGTTCCGTCGCGTGTTCGTGGTCGCCCGAGTCGAGTGATTTGTGCACCGCCACCGGCGCTGACCGCCGTGTGGTGTCTCGGGACATCGCTGACACTTATGTCTCGGGACATCGCTGACAGTCATGGTGCCGGTTTGGGTTCACGTGTGCGATAGGTGCGGGTGGCTTTGTCGCCGCGTTGGTGTCTGCGGGTGGGGTCGGCGGTGAGTTCGCGGACGAGTCGGTTGCCGCTAAAGATCGTGATGTGGTTGCCGTCGCGGATGCTGACGCATTCGTGGCCGGCCCATCGGAGTCCGACGTTGACGCGGTAGGGCGGCACGTAGAGGTTTCCGCTCACCTCGTCGACGGTGTGGCGGGATATGAACACCGGGGCTGGCAGTGGACGGTCGGCTGGGCGGGCCCTAACGGTGGCGTGGAATGCCTCAGCGGGGGTGGCTCCGCGTAGCGCTCGGTGGGGTCGGTGCTGGTTGTAGAAATTGCGGAACTGCTCGAGGAGGTCGTTGAGTTCGGCGATGGTGGAGACCGGGTCGCGGGCGGCCAGCCACTTCTTCAGCGTCTGCCAGAACCGCTCGATCTTGCCGCAGGTCTGCGGATGAAAGGGCGCCGAGTTGATGGTGTGCACACCGAGCGCGCGTAGGTTGATCTCGAACGCCGATTCATGTGCGTGGAATCTGCCTGTGTAGACGATCCCGTTGTCCGACAACGACATCGATGGTATTCCGCACTCGTCGACACCGGCCAGTATCACCGACCAGACCAGCTCACCGTCGGCATCGCCGGCCGCCGCACGCAAGCTGACTGCATAGCGGGAGTGGTCATCGAGGCTGCCCGCGATGGCCACCGGCGTCCCGTCGGCCAGCGACCATCCAGTCCAATCCGACTGCCAGCACTCGTTGGGCCGATCGAATACGAAACGCTTCGTCGCTGACTTCGGGCGTTTCTGTGGTTGCGGCGTGATCGCTCCGCGGCGGGTCAGAATCTGCCACACCGTCGACGGTGAGGGCACGGCCTGCAGGCCGTCGTGTTGCAACGACCACACAATCGATTGGGCGCCGTGATCGAGCCCCTTCTCGATCAACTGCTTGCGCCGGCGCACCACGATGTCCTCGACGTAGGCCGAGGTCTGCCCCGGCGAGGTCAGCGGGCGGCGGGAACGATCCTGCAGCCCGGCGATCCCCTCGTCCCGGAAGCGCTGGCGAAACTTGTAGAACGTCTGCCGACTGATCTGCTCACGACGGCAGAACTCCGCCACGTTGTTCACCTGCCCGGCCAACGCCGCAGCCATGCGAATGTCCATCGCCGTCACCTTCTGGGCCATGAACCATGCTGGTCTAAGCCCTACTCAGGTGTCAGCGATGTCCCGAGACATCCATGTGTCAGCGATGTCCCCAAACAGCACACGGCGCTGACCGCCGCTGACAGTGCACAAATCACAGGTCAGCGGCGGGTGTTGAGCAAGGCGATCACCTGATCGACGAGGTCGTCGATGTCGGCGCCGGTGGTGTCGAGCACGAGATCGGGATTCTCGGGCGCCTCGTAGGGTGCGTCGACGCCCGTCAGGCCTTTGAGCTCGCCGGCTTTGGCGCGCGCGTAGAGGCCCTTGGGATCGCGGCGCGCGCATTCCTCGACCGGGGTCGCGACGTGCACCTCGATGAACGGCAGCTTGGCCGCGTCGTTGAGCGCTCGTGCGGTCTCGCGGTCGGAGCGCAGCGGGGACACGAGCGAGGCCAGTGCCACCACGCCCGCATCGGCCAGCAGGCGCGTGAGATGTCCGACGCGGCGGATGTTCTCGGTCCGGTCGCCCGCGGAGAATCCCAGATCGTCGGACAGCCCGTGCCGGAGGTTGTCGCCGTCGAGCAGGTAGGCGACCTGGCCGGATTCGACCAGCGCGCGTTCGACGGCCACCGCCACGGTCGACTTGCCGGAGGCGGGCAGGCCGGTGAACCAGATGGTCGCGCCGCGCTGCCCGGTCTTGTTCCAGCGGTAGTCCCGGTCCAGCGATGACGGATGCCATTTGATGTCGGACCGGTTGTGGCCGCTCGGCTTGACCTCGCGGGCGTCGAGGATGATGCCGGCGCCGACGGTGTCGTTGGAGACCTCGTCGATCAGGATGAACGCGCCGTTGTCGCGGTTGTCGGCATCGGGATCGGCGATGACGACCGAGCTGGTCCGCAGGGTCACCGAACCGATGTCGTTGAGCGCCAACTCGACTGGGCCGTCGACCTCGTCGAGGGTTTCCGGGTCGAGTTTGGTGTGCAACTCCTGGACGGTGGCCCGCACGGTGCGGGTGCCCTGCTTGAGCGCGAGCCGGTCGCCGGCCCGCAGCGGGTTGTCGAAGAACCAGCACACCGTGGCATCGAGTTCGCGGGCGAGTACCGGCAACACGGCATCGTCGGAGCCGCTCACGAACACATCGCCGCGACCGACATCGATGTCGTCGGCCAATTCGATCGAAACCGACAGTGGCGCAACACCTACCGTGCGGTCGTCGTCGAGTGTGTCGACCGCGGTCACCGTCGACCGGGTGCCGGCCGGCAGGCTCACCACGGGATCGCCGACCCGCAGCGTGCCCGCGGACAATCGTCCGGTGTAGCGGCGGCGCTGCTCGGCGGTGGGCCGGGACACCCACTGCACCGGCAACCGCAGGCTCGTGGGCTCCGGATGCGGCGCGGACAGTTCGACGGCCTCCAGGTACTCCAACAGCGTGGGGCCGTCGTACCACGGCGTGTTGTCCGAGCGGTGCACGACGTTGTCGCCGAGTTTGGCCGCGATCGGGATGACCGTGAGCTCGGCCTCGGACGCGGCGAGGCCGAGCCGGTCGGCGACCTGCTGCAGTTCCCGCTCGACCTCGGCGAATCGTTCCTTGTCGAAATCGACCAGGTCTATCTTGTTGACGGTTGCGACGAAGTGCTTGATCCCCAACAGTTTTGCGATGCGCGCATGGCGGCGGGTCTGGCGCAGCACACCGGCGCGGGCGTCGACCAGCAGGATCGCGACGTGGGCGTTGGACGCGCCGGTGAACATGTTGCGGGTGTAGCGCTCGTGTCCCGGCGTGTCGGCAAGGATGTAGCTGCGGGTGTCGGTCGAGAAGAACCGGTAGGCGACATCGATCGTGATGCCCTGTTCGCGTTCGGCGCGAAGCCCGTCGGACAGCGCGGCCAGATCGGCCACGCCCTCGGCATCCGTGACCGCTTCGAGGTGGTCGATGGGCAGGCTGTCGGTATCGTGCAGCAGCCTGCCGATCAGTGTGCTCTTGCCGTCGTCTACCGATCCGGCGGTGGTGATGCGCAGCAGTTGACGAGTGCTCATCAGAATCCTCTGTTCTTCGCGCAAGCGCTCATCAGAAATAGCCTTCCCGCTTGCGGTCTTCCATCGCGGCCGCGGAAGTCCGGTCGTCGGCGCGGGTTTCGCCGCGTTCGGACACGGTCGCGGCGGAGATCTCGGTGATCACCCGCTCGATGTCGGTGGCCTGTGACCGTACGGCTCCGGTGATGGTGAGGTCGCCGACCGTGCGGTAGCGCACCCATTCGACCGTCGCGGCCTCGGAGCCCTGGGGCTGCGCGTAGTCCGACACCGCGAGCAGGATGCCGTCGCGCTCGAACACTTCCCGTTCATGGGCGAAGTAGATCGACGGCAGCTCAAGGTTTTCCAGCTGGATGTAGCGCCAGATGTCCAGCTCGGTCCAGTTCGACAGCGGGAAGACGCGGACCTGTTCACCCTTGCGGATCCGCCCGTTGTACAGCGACCACGGCTCGGGGCGCTGCGCGCGCGGGTCCCATTGGCCGAACTCGTCGCGGAAGCTCAGGATGCGTTCCTTGGCGCGGGCGCGTTCCTCGTCGCGGCGAGCGCCGCCGAACGCGGCGTCGAATCCGCCGGCTTCCAACGCATCCAGCAGGGTGCGGGTCTGTTGACGGTTGCGCGACGCCCCCGGGCCCGGATCGGCGACGCGGCCGCTGTCGATGGTCTCCTGGACCGAGGCCACGATCAGTTTGTGGCCCGCACCGGTGACGCGGCGGTCCCGGAACTCGATGACCTCGGGGAAGTTGTGCCCGGTGTCGACGTGCATCACGGGAAACGGCAGCGGCGACGGACGAAAAGCCTTCTCCGCCAACCGAAGCAGCACGATCGAGTCTTTGCCTGCCGAGAACAGCAGCACCGGCCGCTGCAGTTCGGCCACCACCTCACGGATGATGTGCACCGCTTCGGCTTCCAGCAACCGAAGCTCGTCGACGTGTACGAGGTCTGTCACGGTCACAGCGGCAGGCCTTCCTTCTCGGCGTCGGACCGGTAGCGGTCCACCCATTCGTCGGAACGCTGGTCGGCCTGGCGTTCGAGCACCGGCGCGGGAGCCAGTCGCGGATCCTGGCCGAGCGCCTCCAGAACCGTCGCGACGACCTGCGTGAGGTTGCGCCACAGGTACGGGTAGGAGATGTCGAGAGGCTTGACGTCCTCCTCGGCGAACCACGCCCGCCAGCCCTCCTCCTGAGCCCGCAGCATCGTGACGACATGGGCGATCGCGCCGGCGTGGTACTCGGCGCGGGCATCGCGCGCGGGATCCGGCCTGCCCCGCCACACCCGCGTCTGCACGGCGCGCCAGAACGACACCGCCTGCGACACCACGTCGGGGCGGTACACGTGGATGAGCACCGGATCGCTGCCGACGACGTCGCGGATCGCCGACAGCAGGCCCGTGCCCGACCGGTCCGGCAGTCCCTGCGCCCGGTCCAGCAACAGCGGCGTCTGATTCCACATCAGCTTGCCGCCCCACACCCCGTTGGGCGTGCGGCCCACGGTCTGGATGTAGTCGCGCCAGATGTGCGCGGGAGCGAGGTCCGGCTTTCCCTCGTCCAGCGGATCGAGCAGCCGCAGAATCGACTCGTCCTCGACCCCCTCGAACCACTGCCGCGGCTGCGGGGATTGACTGGTGCTCGGCAGGTACTGGAAGAACTCCTGTGGTTCGCCGGCTACGCCGGTGGCACGCAAGGACTCCACCAGCAAGGTGCTGCCGCTGCGCTGGGACGCGAGCACCAGATAGGCGGTCGGATGGTCGGACATGGCCGTGACTCTAACTGCCATTGATTTGCGGTACCTATTCCAGAAGCCGTCAAGGTTTTGTGTTCGCCGTGATCGAAACTATTGGTCGGCTTGCACGGCGTCGTCGATACCGCGATCCGCCGCTATCGCCGACCTACTGGTGGCGGGACGGCCGTGGATATGCAGATATGTCTCGGTGAAACGTTCGGAAATGCGCGTGCCTGCGAAATCGGACGGTATGACGTCGTTTGTCTTCTCGCGCCAGTCGTTGAGCAGTAAGGCGAGATCCTTGGCGACCGCCTCTGCCTTATCCGTCGCACCCGGTCCGAGCAGGTTGTTGGCCTCGGAAGGATCGTCGATCAGGTCGTAGAGTTCCCGCGCGGGCCTCGGCTCGAGCGCGTCAGCTGCGACAATCCGGCCGGGCGGGCTGTCGGCGATATCCCACGGCAGATCCAACAATGGCCGCGCCGCGTAATTCTCGATGTAGCTGTATTCCTTTGTCCGAATTGCCCGAATTGGGTCGAATGAATCGTGATAGGTCTTTGTGGTGTAGACCGCGGTGCGTATTTCCGGGACATCTTCGGTGGCGCCCGTCAGGTTGCTGGCATGTGACAAACCGTCCACCTCGTCGGGAATCTCGACGCCGAGCAGGTCGAGCAGCGTGGGCAGCAGGTCGACACCGCTGAACAGTTCGTCGTAGCGGCGGGGCGCGACGCCGGACCCGCGTGGCGGCCGGACGATCAGCGCGATGCCGGTACCCGCGTCGTACAGCGTCGACTTGGCGCGGGGAAGCGCCGGGCCGTGGTCGGTCACGAACACCACCCACGTGCTGTCGTCGAGCCCGGCCGCGGCCAGCGCGTCGAGCAGTTCGCCCACCTTCGCGTCGGCAACGGCGATCGAGCCGTAGAACTCCGCGAGGTCGGCCCGCACCTCGGCGGTGTCGGGCAGGTAATCGGGGACGGTCACGGTCTCGGCTTCTGCGGGCTCATAACGGTCCCGCGGGTACGGACGATGCGTCTCGAAGAAACCCGTGGTGAGCAGGAACGGCTCGGACGGTGCGTCGGCCAGCCAGCGAGTGGCCTGTTCGACGACGTACTCGCAGTACGAGTTCGACACGTCGAACTCGTCGAAACCCAGCCTCGACGGATACGACGTTTCGTGCTGCATGCCGAACAACGCGGTGTGCCAGCCGGCCCGGGACAGGATGTGGGGAAGTGTGCGCACCCCGCTGCGGTACTCCCAGCCGTGGTGGGCCAAGCCCATCAGGCCGTTGCTCTGCGGATAGCGGCCGGTGAACAGCGAGCCACGCGACGGCGAGCACAGCGGCGCGGTCGCGTGCGCGCGGGTGAACAGGATGCCTTCGGCGGCGAGCTGATCGAGCCGCGGGCTGCTCACATCCGAATGGCCGTAGGCGCCGAGGTGGCGCCCGAGGTCATGCCAGTGCACGATCAGCAGGTTCTGCCGTTGCGGCTCGGTCACGTCACATCCTTTCCTGTCACCCACCGACCGAACCGGCTGCAGCGCAGTCGAGCAAGCGTTTGGCTCATCGAGAACAACTATCCCGCGGCGCCCTCACGGGTGGTACGGCACGCCGATCGCGCGGAACACGTACTCGGGCGGCACATCGAACGCCAGTGACCGAAGGGGCACCCGCATCAGGACATCCTCGGGTATCTCGGTTTTGTAGTGCATCGACAGCTGCCCCTGGCAGCGCGGATCGACCTCGGCGAGGTCGGTCTCCAGCGTCAGCCCCGACGTGCTGAGCTCGGCCTTGACCGCACCTGACTGCGGCGCCGCCCAGGGTTGGTCGATGCTGCGGCCGGCCAGTTTGGGAATGGTGGACATGGTCGCGAGCACGCGGTGGTTGGTCAGTACCAGTGAGCCGGCGTAACTGGCGATGCTGCCGGCGGATCGTTTGCCCGGGATGGAGCCGGTGAAACGTCTGGTGACCGGGACGTATTCGGCGATGAAGAGGATGCCTTCGGATTCGGCTTCCGCACGCAGGTCGCCCGGTAGGCCGCCGATGCGCAGCAGCTTTCGCAGGAACAGTGCCATCTCTGCACCGTAGCTCGCCGGAGTTGGAGATCTATTGGACCTGGTAGAGATGGTCGAGTGGGGACACGTACCGGATTGCTGATCACGACGGCGGCCGCGGCCGCGGCGGTGTACGCGCTGATGTGGGTCGGCTACGGCGCGTCCTGGGGCTGGGTGGTCCGGATGGACGACGCCGGCCTGGACTGGCCGTTTCGGTATGGCTCCACTCATCCGGGCTGGGTGATGGCGTGGGATGTGTTCTGCACAGTGTTCGGGCCCATGGCGTTTCGGTTGGTGGGCGCCGTCATCATCGTGGTGGCCCTGGTGCGCCGCCACTTCCGGGTGGCGCTGTTTCTGCTGCTGACCGTCGAACTCAACGGCATCGTGATCCAGCTGGCCAAGATCATCGCCGATCGTCCGCGTCCGTCCTCCGCGCTCGTCTACGCGTCGTGGTCGTCGTTCCCGTCCGGGCATGCCCTGGGCGTGCTGGTCAGCGTGCTGGGGCTGCTCGTGGTGGCGTGGCCGGCGCTGCGCCCCACCCTGCGGCGCTGGTTGCCGATTGCCGGTGCGGTGTTGGTCATCGCGATCGGCGTCGGCCGCGTGGTGCTCAACGTCCACCATCCGTCCGACGTGCTGGCGGGCTGGGCGTTGGGCTATGCGTACTTCGTCGTGTGTCTGGTGCTGGCGCCGCCGTATCCGGCGGTCAGCGCAACGGACGAAACACCGGTAGCGCTCGGTAGCGAACGCTGAAGCTGGCTTGAGTGCACGTCTCGCCGACCTCGCCGTCGTGGGCGAGCACCGTGGGACCGTCGACCGTGGTGAACCGGAACTCCGGCACCTGCATCTCGTGGTAGAGCGGGCTGCGGACGAGGCGGCCGAGTGCGACGGCCGTCGCGATGCGCAGACGGCTGAACTTCCTGCCGGTCTCCAGGATTCGCACGTCGATCAGACCGTCGTCCATGCGCGGGCGCAGCGCGGGTGCGAAGCCCGACGGAAAGTACGTCGAGTTTCCCAGGAAGAACAGCGACGTCTGAATCGTCTTGTCGTCGTAGGTGATGCGCACCGGCTCGTCGCGGCGCAGGGTCAGATACAGCGCGTATACACCGGCCAGCCGCTTGCCCATCCGGTGTTCGAGTTTCTCGCGCATCCGCACGTACTTGGGGTAGGCGCCGATGCTCGCGGTGTTGATCACGAGCTGCTTCTCGTTGAGGCACACCAGATCGACATAGGCTGCGCTGCCGCGGCGGATGGTGTCGACCGTGCGGGCGACCGAATCGCAGCCGATGTCCTTGGCGAAGTGGTTGAACGTCCCGCCCGGGAACACCGCGAGCGGCACGCCGGCCTCGACGGCCACCCCGGCCGCGCACGCGACTGTGCCGTCGCCACCGCCCACCGCGAGCACCTCGCAACGTTCGGCGGCTTCGCGCAGCACCTTCTCGATGTCGTCGTCTTCGGCGATCTCGACGATCTCGGTGCGGGGCAATGAGTTTCGGACCTCGTCGACGACGCGGGCGCCGGTACCGCCACCGGAAGCGGGGTTGATCACCAGCACGACACCGGCCCCGTCCGGCCGGGGCTCGGTCTTGTACCGCAGCGGATCGGACGTCGGCAGGCTTGCGGTCGGAAGCGTGGGCACCACCCTGGCGCCGAGGATCGCGATGCCCGCGCCGATGCCGAAGCCGGCGAACACGTCGCCGGGATAGTGCGCGCCGGTGGCCACGCGGGACAGCCCGACGAGCCCCGCGAGCAGCGCCATCGCCAGACCGGCCGGCGGGCTTTCCAGCCCGACGCCGACGGCGAACGCGGCGGCGCTCGCCGAGTGACCGGACGGCAGCGACGTGGAGGTCGGGATGCGGCGCGTGCGGCGGGCCGCCGGGATCAGCGTGCGGTCCGGCCGGGGCCTGCGCCATATCCGCTTGGCGACCTGGTTGGTCACCAGGCTCGTGACGGCCAGGCTGAGGACGCCGCGCGCGGCACCGCGCCGCACCGACGTGCCGCCCACCGCGCCGAGCCCGGCCGCGATCGCGAACCACAGCTTCGAATGGTCGGCGGCCCTGGTGAGCCGGGGCATGACGGTGTCGAGCAGCGGGCTCGGTGATTCGGCGACTGCCTCGAAGACCTCGCGGTCCAGCGTGCCGAGCCCTCTGCCGATTTTGCGCACGTCCATGCAGTCAACCTATCCGGATGCTTTGACAAATAAACTTGTCAAGGCACACGATGCACATGTGCTGGAACTCGAGGTCATCGACGATCCGTCGGCGGCTGTCATCGCGCTCGACCCGATCCGCAGCCGTCTGCTGGCCGAACTCACCGAGCCGGCCTCGGCGGCTGCGCTGGCCGCGCGGGTCGGGATCACGCGTCAGAAGGTCAACTACCACCTGCGTGCGCTCGAACAGCACGACCTGGTCACCGTCGCGAGCGAACGGCGGTGGGGCGGGCTGACCGAACGCCTGCTCGTGGCGACCGCGTCGTCCTACGTCGTGTCACCCGGGGCGCTCGGACCGGCGGCCGCCGACCCGGGCCGCACCGGCGATCGGCTCTCGGCGAGCTATCTGATCGCCCTGTCGGCGCGCGCGGTGCGCGAGGTCGGCGAGATGTGGCGAGCCGCGCGGACGAAGAACAAGCGACTGGCCACGTTGTCGATCGACACCGTGATCCGGTTCCGCACGCCTGCCGACCGTGCGGAGTTCACCCGCGAATTGTCCGATGCGGTCCTGTCTTTGGCGGCCCGCTATCACGACGACACCGCCGCCGACGGGCGCGAGCACCGACTGGTCGTCGCGGCCTATCCGAAACCGAAAACCGAGGAGCCGAAATGCCGTTGAAGAAAGACGATTCCGGACGTCGTTGGGTCGAGATGGAATTCCTCGTCCCGGGAACTCCCGAGCAGGTGTGGCAGGCCATCGCGACCGGACCCGGGATGAGCGCCTGGTTCACCCCCACGACCGTCGAGGAACACGTCGGTGGCGCAATCACATTCGACTTCGGTGACGCCGACTGCGGCGACCCGTCACCACCCGGAGTCGTCACGGGTTGGGAGCCGCCCGTCCGCTTCGCCTATGAGGAGCCGGGATGGAACGGTGACGCCCCGCCGGTGGCCACCGAAGTGGTGGTCACGAGCCGCTCCGGGGACAGCTGCGTCGTACGGATGGTGCACAGCCTGTTCACCGAAAAAGACGACTGGGACGACGAATTGGAGAGCTTCGAGGGCGGTTGGCCCGGCTTCTTCGAGGTGCTGCGGATCTACCTCAAGCACTACGCGGGGCAACCCGCCGCGACGGCACACGCCATGGCCGGGCACCCCGCTGACATGCCCACCCTGTGGAGCCGACTCACCACCGCGCTCAACGCGAAGGGCGCCATCGTGGGCGATCGCATCGAAACCGCTGCGGGTTCTCCTCGGCTGTCCGGTGTCGTCGAACGCGTGAAGCAGGACGCTCAAACCTGCGAGATGATGCTGCGGCTGGACGAACCCGGCGCGGGCGTCGCGGTTCTCGGCAGCTGTCCGGTCGGCGCGGAGACGCGAGCCATGGTGACCCTATTCCTCTACGGACCCGACGCCGCCGCGACGGCGGACACCGAACGGCCCAGGTGGATAGGCTGGCTCAGCGAACTCGTGGCGGAGGACAAAGCCGCGACCTGATCGTGTCCGAACCTTGACGCCCGCGATAGCCGCGGCGTCGACGATGGATGAGTGCGTCGACTGCTGGTACTGCTGTGCGCGGCCGTGCTGGCGTTGATGTGTGCGCCTGCCGCCGTCGCGGTCAACGCGCCGTGGTTCGCCCGCGCGGTCGGATCGGCCACACAGGTGATCTCCGTTGTCGGTGTGGGCGGGTCCAAGGCGAAAATGGATGTGTGGCAACGCGGCTCGGCCGGTTGGCAACCCATCGGCGTCGGTATCCCCGCCAACATCGGGGCCAACGGCATGGCCGCCAAGACCCACGACGGCAACATGGCGACGCCGATGGGGATCTTCACCCTCGACTTCGCGTTTGGTACCGCACCCAACCCCGGCGGTGGACTGCAGTACGTCCAGGTGGGCCCCGACCACTGGTGGGACGGCGACATGAAGAGCCCGACCTACAACACCATGCAAGTGTGCAAGAAGGCGCAGTGCCCGTTCGACACCGATCCCGCCAGCGGCACCGAGAACCTGCAGATTCCGCAATACAAACACGCCGTCGTGATGGGCGTGAACAAGGCCAGGGTGCCCGGCAACGGTGGTGCGTTCTTCGTGCACACCACCGACGGCGGGCCGACCGCGGGCTGCGTGGCCATCGAGGACGCGACGCTGGTGCAGATCATGCGCTGGCTGCGCCCTGGTGCGCTGATCGCGGTTGCGAAATAGCGTCAGATGTTGAGCGCCGCGCCGGGTTTCAGCTTGAAGTTCAGGTTCTCCAGCGACATCGTGGCGTCGTAGGTACGGTCGTAACCCGTCGCGCTGATCTTCCAGCCGTCGCTGGTGCGGCGGTAGGAGTCGTGGTAGAACGCCGCGCCGATCAACATGAAGTTGAAGTCCGGCGCGATCACCCGGTCCTGCAGGTACCACGTTCCGGTGGCTTCGTCGCCATTGACGGTGATCTCCGGATGCGCGACCCGGTGCTCGGTGATGATCTCCGGCCCGAGCGACCGCTTCATGAAATCGACCAGCGCCGTGCGGTCGGTGAAGTGCAGCGCCTCGCCCAGAGACTGCCCGTAATCGCCTGCGACGTCCTCGGTGAGGGTGTCGGCGAACTCGTCCCAGTGCTTGGTGTCGAGGGCACGCAGGTACCGGTACTTGACTTGCTTGATGTCGTCGATGTCACCCATGCCCGACATTGCAGCACACCTGCCGTCGCGGCCACAGCGTTATCGGGCGGCAGTGAGATTCCGGGTCGCCGGGCCCTCCAACAGCGTGCCGTCCGGCGCGAACCGCGACCCGTGCAGCGGGCACTCCCAGGACTCGTCGGCGTCGTTCCAGTTGACGATGCCGCCCAGGTGCGGGCACACCGGCGAGACCCGGTGCTCGACACCGTCGATCACGCTGCAGGCCTCCATGTGCCACGGCGGCCCGCTGACCACGCCACCGTCGTCGGGCACGTGGCTGCCGATGCGGGTGACGGGCGTGATCCAGCCTTTCGCGAGGTTGAGCCCCACCTCGAGGTTCACTTTCATGGCGGCCGGGATGCCCGATAGCTCATGCGGGCTCCAGCTCGCGAACGCAGTTGCCCAGTCCATGCGGCCGCCGAGAATCTGACTCGACAGCGCCAACGCCGCCGCCGTCCCGTTGGTCATGCCCCACTTGTCGAATCCCGTTGCCACAAAGATCTTCTCGTGGCCGGGCAGGATCGGGCCGACATAGGGCAACTCGTCGACGGGGGAGTAGTCCTGCGCCGACCAATAGTGCGTCTGCATGGCCCCGGGCCAGTGCACCTTTGCCCATGAGGCGAGCTCCTGCACCGATTGGGCGGCGTTCGCGCGCCGGCCGACCAGATGGCCCGCACCGCCGACGATCAACCGGTCGCCGTCGGGGGTGGGTGCGTACCGCACCGACCGGGTCGGCGAATCGGCCGAGATGTACATGCCGCGCGTGAGATTTCCCGGCACCCGGAACGCCATGCAGTACGACCGGTTCGGGCTGAGTCGGGCGAAGAACCCACCGCGGTCGAGTATCGGAATCCCGGTGGCCAATACGCACCGGCTCGCGAGCACGTCGAACTCGGCCCCGGCATTCGTCCGTACATGGAGTTTCAGCCCACCGCCGTCGTCGGAGACCCGCTGCACCCGCACGCCTTGCGCGAGTCGGCCGCCGCGCTCGTCGAGTTCGACGATCAGGCTGTCCAACAAGGGCATCGGGTTGAACTGCGCCTGATCGGCCAGCCGGACCCCGCCGTGAAACGGGAACGGCACTTCGGCGTCGTCGCTGTCGACCCAATCGACATCGAGCCCCGCCGTGCGGCACGCCTCCAATTCATTGCGGGCGAGCCGGACGCCGTCCTCGGATTGCGCATAGGTGTAGGCGGCTTCGCGTTGAACAGACAGACCGTGCGCCTTGCAGTGCCCCACGAGCCACTGCTGGCCTTCGAGATTGCCCTCTACGTACTGCTTGGCGATCTTGGGGCCGTGCTTCTTGAGGATGCTCGACATCTTCGTGCCCTGCAGCAGGCTGATCTTGGCCGTCGTGTTGCCGGTGGTACCAGCACCGGCGGAGTGGGCCTCGAGCACCAGCACATCCTTGCCGGCGCGCGCGAGCAGCACCGCGGTGATCAGGCCCGTGATGCCGGCGCCCACCACCACGACATCGGCGGATCGGTTGGTTTCATCGAGGGGTTCCGGCGGAAGCGGCCGTTCAGTGCGGTCGGCCAGCCACAGAGACGTCATGGCCATCCCTGTACCCGCGCACGGCCGATCGAAACGACGCGCTCGGGGAAGCGTTGCCCTGGCCCGTTGGAGTTATCCAACGCAATTAATTGCTCAAGACCTTTGTAGTGGTCCGCCAGCTTCCTGAGTCGGGTGCTACTAGTCGTCCTGCGTAGCCTTCCATGAAACCGACGTGATCGTCTTCGGTCGTTGTCGAGGCCGGCGAGCGTTACCATCCAAGCAACGCGAGGCGCTCCGAGTCTGTGAAGCTCGCAGCGGCTGCGTACGAGGCTGGCGGGGGCAGGATGACAGATGAGTACCTCGCTCGGTTGGCCGTGGCATGTGAGGAACTCAGCAGCGATGGGCACAACGCTGCTCACCGCCTGGCGGTAATGCTCGGTGGTACTGAGCCAATGCCGTTGCCGACGATCCGAACCACATCAAGCGAGCGCGTGATGCGGGCCAGCCCTCTGCGACCACACGCGGAAAAGAGGGCGGCGAAGCTACCGACAAAGCAAGGGACTGATAGTCGGAATGGTTGAGCCTTGACAACGTACGGCATTGGGAGCGTGAGGAATTGACGGTGAAAGCTTGGCTGGAAGGCGACGATGCCGACCTCGAATTATTGGCGCGCTTCTTTGGGAATGGAGACGTTCGGGTAGTTGAAGACAGCGGCGGTTACTTTCTCACCGCGGCGGACATCGACGATCCGCCTGCTGGCGCTCGCTACTACGAAGTTGCACAGCTCCGTTTGTCTAAGGTCAACGGCCTAGCCCGTCTTATCGATCCGGGGTTCGTTGCAGTCCGATTGAGCGGTAAGTACCAAGACGGCGATGTCACGCACCAAGTAATTTCGCCAATGCCCGCAATCGCACGTGCCCGCTTCGGAATACCGACGGTCACAGTCACCAACCCAGACGGCGCAGTTTATTCTGGCCCGCCCTCACCCTGGCCGGCCAGGGTGAGGCTTGCCGATTCCAACACCGACGTAGCGGAAGTACTCGCCATCATGGGAAGTCCGGAACCACTTGGTTGGGTGGAGCTTTACAAGGTCCACGAAATCATCCGCGAATCAATCAAGCCGGGAAAGGTCCCTGACCTCGGGTGGGCGGACAAGACGGCGGATTCGGCGTTTACCGGGTCCGCCAACCTTCCTGTGGTGAGCGGTTCGGACGCAAGGCACGCCCGAATGGAAGGCGCGCCAAAACATACGATGACCATCGAGCAGGGCCGTGCGTACATCAGCGATCTGGTCACGAAGTGGCTTGACCACCTGGCATCACCGTAGTCAGCGCTAAACGTAGCCACGGTTTTGCGCAACAAGGCGCAAGGTCGCCGGGATCCTAGTCTAGGCAGTCGACAATCGGCCTGGCAGCGGGTCCGGAAAGTGAAGCTTTATTCAATGGGTCTAGGTTTCCAACTAATAGCGGGGCACGATCGTTGGTCGGCTAGTTGCGGGGCACTCATGGCATACGTTCCCCGCATGATTACTGGAAATGCTGTTCAAATCGCGCTGTTGGCTATGTTGTCCCCGTTGTTGGTGCGGTTGCTTTGGCTCCCGTTCTGCACCGTGGTCGCTCTCGTGCTTCCGCCTAAATACGTAGCGGGCGTCATCGAGGTCGCGGGAAGGTTCCACCCGAAGGCATTCAGCTGGCCACGCAGAATGGACAGGAAGTGAGGTACGTCCCAGGGCATGAACTTCGAAGTGGTGTATCCCAAGGCTCTGGAGGGGTGTCGGTCAGCCACTTGCCAAGTGATGCGCGTTTGAATAGGTCTACAGCTCCGGACGTGTCCAGATCTTCCGAGATCGACACAACCGTGGCACTCTGGTGGCCTTGTACCCACCACTGGATACGTTCCCGTTGCCGAACGGGGGAGGTTGATTCGTCTGTCAGTTTGGACAAACGCGCAGCTCCAAGACTCGAAGGTTGCTTCTAGACATGGTTGAGCACTCGAGCCCGTTGGGGTTGTCGATCGGGACCACCAACTTGGTTGCGGCGCGAGTCGGCAATCAACCTGTCAGCCGGCGATCGGTGTTGACCCTGTCGACAGACCGTACGCCGCAGGTCGGTGTGCCCGATTCGACGACAGGTGTCACGCTGGCCGGCTTCGTCGAACGCGTCGGGGATCCGGTGCCGCTCGTGGCGCCCGACGGCGCGTCTTATCCCGCTGACACGCTGCTGGTCGAGGCGCTCGATGCGATGGTGGAGGCGGCAGGCGGGCCATCGCCACAGCTGGCGATCGCGGTGCCCGCCCACTGGGGCGCGCCGACCCTGCGGGCCTTGCGCAACGCGCTGCGGACGAATCCCAGCCTGTCCCGTGACGGTATGCCCGCCCGATTGGTTCCCGACGCGGTCGCCTCGCTGACCGCGTTGCGCGCCAATCCCGGCTTACCGCAGGGCGGCGTCGTCGCGCTGATGGATTTCGGTGGCGGCGGCACGAGCATCACGCTCGCCGACGCGGCCTCGGCGTTCGAACCGATCGACGAGACCGTCCGATTCCCGGATTTCTCCGGCGACCAGATCGACCAGGCGCTGTTGACGCATGTGCTCGACGGCGTGGCCCAGGCCGGCGGGCTCGATCCGGCCGGTACCGCGGCTGTCGGATCGCTGGCCCGGCTGCGGGAGGAATGCCGGCAGGCCAAGGAACGGCTGTCGTCGGTGACGGCCACCGACCTGGTGGTCGAGCTGCCCGGTTACTCGGCCACCGTCCGCGTCACCCGCAGCGAACTCGAATCGCTCATGCGGCAACCGCTCGCCGGCGCGCTCGAAGCGCTCGAAAATGCGTTGGAACGCAACAGGATCAGCTGGTCGGCGATCTCGGCGGTGGTGACCATCGGCGGCGGGGCGAGCATTCCGCTTATCACTCAACAACTTTCGGAGCATTCCCGGGCCGTGGTGGTGACGACACCGCAGCCGGCGCTCGACGCCGCGATCGGCGCCGCGCTGTCGGCGGCTTACGTCGCCGATGCCGACGCCATGACCGGTGCGGCTCCCACGCTCGGGGTTGCGGCGGCCCCGGCGACCCAAACCGCGCCTACTGTGGTGCCCGAACAGCCGGGATCGTCGACGTTCCGGGCGCTGGCCTGGTCGCAGGACGATTCCGGTGACGACGTCGTGCCCTACAGCGGGCCCGATGTGGTCGACACCTACGGCAGCGAGACCTCGGCACGGCCTGCGGTGCAATACGTTCCGCCGACGGGGCCAATCGAGCAACCGCGTTCGGCGTGGCAGCGGTTACCGCTCGCGGTGTTCGGTGTGGCCAGCGTGTGTGTACTGCTTGCTCTGGGTGGCGTGACGTATGCGCTGACCAGTTCCGAGGGCAGCGCCCCCACATCGGAAGTCAAGACCGCTGAGCCGAAACCGCTCACGCCCGAGCCGCAACCCAGCGCCGTCGCGCCGCCGCCACCGCCGCCCACCGTGACCGAGGCACCGCCGCCTCCGCCGGTGACCGTGACCCAGGCGCCGCCGCCACCTCCGCCGCCCGTCACCCACACCGAGGTCGTCACGCAGACCACGACTCCACCGACCACGACGACAACCACCACAACAACGACAACGACCACCACGACCACAACAACGACGACCACGACGACACCGACAACCACCACGACGACGCCGACCACGACGACGACCACGACCAACCCGATGACGACGACCTACGTCACCGTGCCGTTCGTGCCGGTGCCCATCCCGATCCAGGTGCCCAACCAGCAGCCGCAGAATCCGTACCCGCAACAACCACGGAATCCGTTCCAGCCCTATCCCTGATTACGCGGATGATGACAGGCCGCCGCATGCCCGGGGGTGAGATCGAGCAGGGCAGGCGTATCGACGTTGCACACCTCGGTGCACCACGGACACCGCGTGTGGAAACTGCAGCCCGCAGGCGGATCGATCGGGCTGGGCACATCCCCTTCGAGCACAAGACGCTCCCTGGCGGCGTTGCGCCGCGGATCCGGGATGGGCACCGCCGACAGCAACGCACCCGAGTACGGGTGAAACGGCCTGCGGTAGAGGCTGTCCGCATCGGCGGTTTCGACGATCTTGCCGAGGTACATCACCGCCACCCGATCGGATACGTGGCGCACCACGCCGAGATCGTGCGCTACGAACAGGTACGACAACCCGAACTCCTGCTGCAGGTCCTTGAGCAGGTTGATGATCTGTGCCTGCACCGAGACGTCGAGCGCCGAAACCGGCTCATCGGCGATGATGAGTTTCGGTTGCAGGGCAAGGGCTCTGGCGATTCCGATGCGCTGCCGCTGGCCGCCGGAGAACTCGTGCGGGTATCGGTTGTAATGCTCGGCCTGCAGGCCGACACGATCGAGCAGTTCGCGCACCCGGCGCCTGGCCTCCGCCCCGCTGGCCAGGCCGTGCAATTCGATCGGATCGCCGATGATCTGCCCGACGCGTTTGCGTGGATTCAGCGACGCGAACGGGTCCTGAAAGATCATCTGCATCTGCCTGCGCATCGGACGCAGGTCACGTTGCGAACGTCCGACGAGTTCCTGGCCGTCGAACCGCACCGAACCGGACGTGGGCTGGGTCAACTGCAGGATGAGACGGCACAGCGTGGACTTTCCGCAGCCCGACTCGCCGACGAGACCCAGGGTTTCGCCTTCGTTGAGCGACAGGCTCACCCCGTCGACCGCGCGCACCCGCGCGACCTCCCGATCGATGACAACCCCGGACTTGATGGGGAAGTGCTTGACCAGATCAGTGACCTCCAGCAGCGCTGTCATCGAAGCGCTCTCTTCTCGGCGGGCTGAAGCCAGCACCGGTCCAGATGGCTTCCGCCGTCTCGGCTTTCCAGCGGCGGCGGCTGTGAACACTGATCGAATACGTGCGGGCACCGCGGCGCGAAGCGGCAACCGGAGGGCGGATTCAGCAGTGACGGCGGCTGCCCCGGAATCTGGGGCAACCGATCCGGATGTGAATCTTCCACGCGCGGAAGCGAGCCCAGCAGGCCCCAGGTGTATGGATGCTGCGGGTCGTAGAAGATCTCCTCCAGCGAGCCGTCCTCGACGATCTGGCCGGCATACATCACCACCACGCGGTCGGCGACCTCGGCGACAACCCCGAGATCATGCGTGATGAGCACGACCGCGAGTTCGCGGTCACGATTGAGCTGGTCGACCAGCCGCAGAATCTGGGCCTGCACCGTCACGTCGAGCGCGGTGGTCGGTTCGTCGGCGATCAGCACTTCCGGTCCCAGCGCCAATGCCATGGCGATCATGACGCGTTGACGCATACCGCCGGAGAATTCGTGCGGGTAGTCGAAGACCCGCCGCTCCGGATGCGGGATGCCGACTGCGCGAAGCAGTTCCACCGCCTGCTCGCGGGCCTGTGTCTTGGAGACGTCCCGATGCGCCCGAATCATCTCGATGATCTGGTCTCCGACCCGATACACCGGGTTCAGTGACGTCATCGGGTCTTGAAAGACCATCGCGATGTGTTCGCCGCGCACGTCCCGCAACTCATCGTCGTCGAGGCCGTTGATCTCTCGCCCGCCGAAATCGATCGAGCCTTCGATCGCGGCGTTCGATGAGCGGGTAAGGCCGATCAACGTCTGTGCGGTTACGCTCTTGCCCGAGCCGGATTCTCCGACCACGGCCAGTATTTCGCCAGGTTTCAAGCTGAACGAGACACCGTCGACGGCGCGGACCACGCCCTCGTCGGTGGCGAACCGGACGTACAGATCCGTGACCTGTAAGAGGGTGCCCCGCTCGACGATTCGCTCGGGAGCTTCGCTCATGCGGGGGCCGCCTCTCCGAGTCGGATCCGTGGGTCGAGGTAGGCGTAGGCCAGATCGACGATCGTGTTGAACAGCACGATGAAGAACGCGCCGTACATCGTCACCCCGATCAGCGGCGGCAGGTCGAGTGTGCGGATGGCTTCACCTGCGTACAGGCCTACACCGTTGATGTTGAAGACGGTCTCGGTGAGGATCGCACCGCCGCCGACGACGGCGCCGAAGTCGAGTCCGAACAGCGTGACGATCGGGATCAGCGAATTGCGCAGGATGTGGCGCATGCGCACCTGGCGCTCGCTGATGCCCTTCGCCCGCGCGGTGCGCACATAGTCTTCGTTCGCAACGTCGAGCATGTTGGTCCTCAGCACTCTGCTGTAGAAGCCCACATAGAGCACCGCGAGCGTGAGCCACGGCAGGATCAGGTGATACGCCCACTGCAGCGGATTCTCCGCCAGCGGTACGTAACTGCTCGCGGGGAACAGTTCCAACTTGTAGCTGAGGTAGTACAGCAGGATCGCGGCGAGCCAGAACACCGGCATCGAGATGCCGGCCAGCGAGAGCACCGTCAGGGCGCGGTCGGTGAACCTGCCTGCGTGCACGGCGCTGAGGTAGCCGAACCAGATGGCCAGCGTCATCCACAGCACCGCCGCACCGATGCACAACGACATCGTGGCCGGCAAGCCTTCCCAAATCTGTTCGGCCACATTGCGATTGCTCGCGTAGGAGGTGAGCTGGCCGGTGACGATCTGCTTCATCATGGTCAGGTACTGCACCGGCAACGGCTGATCGAGGCCGAGATCCTGACTCACCCTCGCGATCAGGGCCGGGTTCGCGTTCTTCCCGGCGATCCGCGCGGCCGGATCGGAGTTCGGGATCACGTTGAAGATGACGAACACCAACAGTGAGATCGCGAACAACACCGCGATCATCCCGAGCACGCGCCTGACGATGAACCTGGCCATGGTCTAGTGCTCCAACCGGATCTTGGCCTTGGGATCGAGCGCGTCGCGCAGCCCGTCCCCGAACACGTTGAGCGACAACACGGTTATCACGATCATCAGGCCGGGCACGATCGTCAGATGCGGTGCGGTGTAGATCGTCTGGTATCCGTCGGCGATCATCGTGCCCCACGATGCGTTGGGCGGCCGTACTCCGGCACCCAGAAACGACAGCGCCGACTCGAGCAGCATGTTGTTGGCGATGTTGAGGGTGAAGAACACGATGACCGTCGAGACGATGTTGGGCAGCAACTCGGAGACCATGATCCGCAATGGGCCCTTGCCCATCGCGACGGCCGCCTCGATGAACTCCTTCTGCCGCAAGGCCAGTACCTCGCCGCGGATGGGCCGCGCCATGTAGGGCACGTAGACGCACCCGATGATGAGGATCGGAATCCACAGCGAGTCCCCGGCCACCTGGATCGGGCCCACCTTCAACCCGCCGAGGGCCAAAGCCGTGCCCAGTGCGATACCCAGCAGCAGCACCGGAAATGCCCACACCACGTCCATGACCCGCGACAGCAGTGCGTCGATCCACCCCCGGTAATAGCCCGCGAGCAGGCCGATGATCACGGCAAGCACAGTCGTGGTCAGCGCGGCGGCCAGACCGATGTATATCGAGGTACGGCCCCCGTACATCAACCGCACCATCACGTCGCGACCGTTCTGGTCGGCGCCGAGAAGGTAGCGGCCGTGCAGGCCCGGGCCAAGCGGTGTGCCGTCGGGGGACACGACGTATGTCTCTTCGCCGTCGATCAGCACCTTGTCGGTGATGTGGTTCTCGTTCGGCGACGTGTGTGCCACATGGTCCGCCCACAGCGGGGCGGCCAGGCAGAACAGCACGATCGCGACGAACAGCGCGCCACATGCCAGCGCAACCTTGTTGCGCCGCAGCCGGATCCAGGCCAGATACCAGGGACTGTGCCCGGTGACCGCGACCCCCATTACTTCAGCGCGAAGGAGGTGTAGTCCTGGTTGAACAGCAGATGGTGATAACTCGTGTCGAAGTCCATGCGATCCGACAGGAACGTGGTGAACTGCTCGTTGCCGTACGGCGCCCAGATGGCCTGCTCCATGAACGCGCGGTCCAGGTCGGCGTAACCCTTCTCGACGTCATCGGACAGTTGCTTGGTGAGTAGTTCATCCATCTTGGCGTCCAGTCCCGGGATGTTGACCCGAGAGTAGTTGTTGCCGTTGGTCGGCAGGATGCTCTTGCCGTTGATAAGCGGCCGGAAGAAGTCGTCGGGATGCGGGAAGTCCTGGAACCAGTCGGCGAACCCGGTGTCGAGATCGGGTGTGGTCTGGTTGCCGATCGTCGTCCAGTACACGTCGCCCGCGATGACCTTGAGTGTCGCGTTGAACCCGAGCTGGGTGAGCACGTCGTGGTAGTACTCGCCGATGCGCTTGCGGTCCGGCTCGTCATCGGTCCACACGGTGATGTTGCGGTCGGCCGGATTCGCTTCGGCGATGAGCTGTTTGGCCTTGTTGATGTCCGGCCCGGGGTAGAGCTTGTACTCCTCGTAGCCCGGCATCCCCGGCGGCAGGATCTGCTGGGTGGGGTGCAACCGGCCACCGAAGATGCGGTTGAGCGCCTCGGGGTCGATGGCGTAGTTGATCGCCTGGCGCACCCGCAGGTCATTGAACGGTGCCTGCTGGGTGTTCATCCAGAAGTAGTAGGTGTTGATCGAGTCCTCGAGCCGGAAGCGGTCGCTGTAACGCGCCTTCACCTCCGGCAGCCGGTCGGCGTCGGGCGGATCGACCATGAAGTCGATGGTGTTCTGCTGTACGCCGGTGACCTGGGCGCTGTTGCTCTTGTTCTGGGTGATGATGATCTTGTCGACGTGCGCATCTGCCACCTCGTCGGCACCGGCGTCCTTGACGGTCTGGAACTGTGGATTGCGTTCCATCGTGAGTGTGTGCGGCGCATCGACTTTGGTGATGGTGAACGGTCCGCTGCTCGGCGGCGGGTTGTTGGTCGCGTCCTTGTCGAGCGGGGTACTCGGTGGGACCGGCGCCGCGAACGGTAGCGCGAGGATGTGGTCGAACGTGCCGTTCGGCCCGGTCAGCGTGATGGTGATGTCGCCGGACGCGTCGTCGGTCTTGATTCCACTGATCTTGTCGGCCTTGCCTTCCGCGTAGTCGTCGGCGCCCGCGATGACGCCGTAGAACACCGAACCGCCGGAGTCGGCCTTGAACAGGCGCTGGATGGCATAGGTGAAATCCGATGCCTTGATGGGGGTTCCGTCCGAGTACTTCATGTTCGGTCGCAACGTGAGTTTGTATGTCTTGCCGTCAGGGGAGACCTCTGGCAGCGATTTGGCCAGCCCGGGCACCACCTCGGTGCCCTCCTCGCCCTTGGCGTGCTTATAGGTGAGCAGCGGGGTGTAGGTGTTGTAGAGCACCTCCCAGCCCTCGAGCGTGTAGGACAGCTGCGGGTCGATGTAATCGGGGAACGACGTCATGCTGACGTTGATCTCACCGCCCTCTTTCGCGGTCGAGCTTTCGCCCCCACCGCAGGCGGCCACCCCGAACACCGCGAGCGCGGCGACGCTGGCAATGGTCAAAACTCTGCGCGTCGACTTCATCTGTTCCCCTTGATTTCCAACCCGGACGATTGCCCGATACAGCTGTACGCCATTTGTTGGTCCGTTGAGCATCTTTCGGGAAAATTCACGGTCTGCAACTCAAACGACCGAAGTTTCTACTGTGTAACGCGAATCTGTGTGTTGAGACGTGCGGTTTTCGCCGGGCAGTCCGTCGCACGCTGGGACTATGACGAGTCTGTGACATCCGGCCCCGGCCGACGCCGGCGTCGTCGTCACCCGCGACTTTCGGACGGCACCCTCTGAACGCGCGGCGAAGCGTCTGCCGCCGCTGCGTAGCTGCGCTTTTGCGTCTCTGACTGCCATGTCTGCGGCGACGCCGCACCCGTTCACCGCACCGAAATACGCCGTATCCTTTGGCGTCCATCTATTGTGTGGCTGTGCCTGAAATGGATCGTCGCCGCGTGATGTTCATGATGGGTCTGGGGGTGGCGGCCGCAGCATTGCCCGCCGGAACCGCCAGCGCAGAGCCGAACATCGGCGACAACCCGCCCGGGCCCGGCCCGGCTGCTGCCGACACCGCGCCGAACTTTCTGTTCCAGGACGAGTTCAACGGCCCGGCGGGCTCACCGCCGGATCCGGCATGGTGGCACCTCGTGCCTGCCCGCGAGACGATCAAGAACCCCGTGGAGTGGGACAAGCCGTTCAACATGGGCCGGTATGTGACCGACCAGGAGCATGCGTTCCAGGACGGCAAGGGCAACCTCGTCATCCGCGCGACGCGTGGGCCGGGCACCACGATCCAGGAGAAGTACGCGAGCGCCAAGGTCGTCGGACTGTGGCGTGGTGGCATCGGCACCACGTGGGAGGCGCGCGTCAAGCTGAACTGCCTCACCGACGGGGCCTGGCCGGCGTTCTGGGTTCTGAACGACGATCCGGTCCGCGGCGGCGAGGTCGACCTCGTGGAGTGGTACGGCAACCGCGACTGGCCCTCGGGCACCACGGTGCACGCCCGGCTGGACGGCACGTCGTTCGCCACCAACCCGCATCCGGTCGACAGCGACTGGCACACCTGGCGTATGTCGTGGACGCCTGCGGGCATGTACTTCTGGAAGGACTACGCCCCCGGCATGGAGCCGTTCTTCGAGGTTCCCGCGAATTCGTTGCAGGACTGGCCGTTCAACGATCCTGGCTACACGATGGTGCCCGTGTTCAACATCGCCGTCGGCGGATCGGGTGGTCGCGAACCTGCGGGCGGTAACTATCCGGCCGAGATGCTGGTCGACTGGATCCGGGTGTTCCAGGGCTGAACCCCGGGGGACGTAGCCCCCATTTACAGCAACTTCTCAGCTAACGTTTGCGTTGTCAATCGTCCAAGGCAGCGCAGGAGTTTTAAACGTTATGGCGGACAAGGGTTTTCGGCGATCGCTCACGGCAGGGGTGGCGCTGGCGGGTGCTGGTGTCATTTCTTTGGGGTCGATCGCGGCGCTGCCCGACACCGACGTTGAAATCGCTGCGCTCGCGCCGCGCGTGGTGTCGACCGAGGTTCAGCACGTCAACTTCGCCGAGTACGCACAGATTCTGGCTGCGGGCGCGACCGAGGCGCTCGAGCTGAGCGGCGATGCGCTCTTCCGCAAGGTGCCCGAGTTGTGGCAGACCGTGCAGGCGACCTGGCCCGATGCCGACCTGACGCACTGGAACTACGCGTTGGTGGCCGACATGGTGTTCGCGCCCATCGCACCGCTCGTGATCGGTCCGTTCAACGACGCGGTCGCAGAGGTTCTCGCCCGCCAGTTCCCGGCGCTGGAGACCGAGATCCGGCAGCTGCCGGAGCTGGTCGAGTACACCGCCGTGCGGCTTGTCGGCCCCTTGCTGAGTGCGATCGGCGGAGCCGGCATGGCCCACTCCGAGATCTTCTACTCCATGACCACCGGCGAGCTTCAGCCGTTCTTCGAAGCCGTTGTCCGCGCGCCTTTCCACGTGGTGGACGGCCTGCTCAACGGGGGTTACGGCGACCTCGGTCCGCTGCTGCCCGGCCGCGAAGGCGATTACATTCCCGCGCCCGGCATCCTCACGCCGTGGGGTGAGGAGCCCGCTCCTCGCGACATCAAGACGCCCGAGGATCTTGAGACCGCTGAGGTGAGCACCGCGGTCGAAGAAGTCGAAGACGTTGTCGAGGCGGACGAGACCGAGGACGCGACCGTCAGCCCGCTGCGGGCCGTCGTGGAGAAGCTCACGAAGCCGGCGGTCGAGGAAGTCACCGTTTCGACTGAAACAGAGACCGAAACCGAGGCCCAGGAGAACGCGTCGGCGACGGACACGGCCGACACGGCGGACACGAAGACGGAGTCCGAGGTCGCGAAGCCGTCGCGCAAAGGTGTGCAGAAGGCCGAGGACCGAAGCGGAATCCGCCAGAGCGTCAAGGACTTCCGGTCCAACGTGCGTGACAGCGTCAAGAAGCTCACCGGGAACACGAAGTCGACGACGCGTACCGACGACGACAAGAAGTCGTCGTCTTCATCGGCTGCCGGCTCCAGCGACAGCGGTGACAACAGCGGCAGCGATAGCAGCGAATAAACCTGGTTCGCAGCCGTCACCAGGCCAGGGAGGTTCGGCCTTTCCGTTGTGGCGCACTGTGACGAACGTGCAGGCTTTTGTGCCGTGACGTCGAGATCGCCTCAACAAGTTGCACGTTCGTCACAGTATCGGCGAACGGGTCAGGGCCGAGGGGCCACTGCCGTCCGTAACTTCCCGACCGGTGGCGCGCAGAACGCCGACGCGATGTCGTCGAGCGGGACGGGCGCCCCCACCAGCGAGTGCCACGGATAGCGGTCTCTGGTCCGGTCGAGGAACTCGACGGCCCGGTGCAGGTGGCGGGGCTCGTAGTTGTGCACACCCGTGATGGTGAGCCATTGCCTGACAACGGCTTCCGGGTCGACGGCCAACGGCGCGCCAGGCATCACGGACCCGGCGAGCACGAGCACGCCTCCGATGTCGAGTCGGCCCAGTGCCTGCGCGACGGCATCGGTGGAGCCGGTGTAGTCGATCGCGACATCGACCGGCCCACCGTCAGCGGCGCGGCCGCCGAATTCCGTTGCCAGTTCCAGGCGTCCGGGATCGATGTCGACGACCTGCACTTCGGCGCCGGCTTCGGCGCAGGCCGCCACCGCGGTGAGGCCCAGCATGCCGGCCCCGCCGATCAATACACGGCGGCCGGCGAGCTCGCCTGCCGCCTCAAGCGTCGCCATCACCGTCGCCGTCGCACATGCCGCGGGGGCCGCCACGGTATCGGGCAGAGTCGGGGGCACCACGGCGATCGTCGTGCCCTTGGGCAGCACCGCGTGCTCGGCATACGAGCCTGACAACGGCCAGTCACCGTCGAACGGCTCATGGCCGACCTTGCGCACCGATGTGCACTTCGCGGTCAAACCTGAACGGCAGCGCGCACATTCACCGCAGGTGACCGTCACCGACCACACCACTCGTTGCCCCACCTGGACCGGTGCACGCGGACCGGCGGCGACGACGTCGCCGACGGCTTCATGGCCGAGGATCGACGGGCACGCGGCGGAACGGCGGCCCGTCACGGTGTGCAGGTCACTGCCGCACACCGTGGCCAACCGAACCTGCACCAGGACATCTCCATCGCCGAGCTCTGGGATCTCGACCTTCTGCAGCTCGACCTCAGAGCCGCCGGTCCAGACCGCGGCCAGCGTCACACGAGGCGTGAGCGTATCCACCCGGACAACCTTTCGATGGCGTAGACGATGACGAAGATGACGATCACGATGGCGCCGGCCACATCGAAGTTCAGCGTGCGGATCGACTCGAACAGCAGATAACCGATGCCGCCCGCCCCGACGATGCCGAGGATGGTCGAAGTGCGCACGTTGACGTCGAACAGGTAAAGGCTCGAGCCCACCATCGCAGGCATCGACTGCGGAATCACCGCGGCGAACAATGTCTTCCACCAACCGCCGCCCACCGATTTGACGGCTTCCATGGGACCGGGGTCGATCTCTTCGACCGCGTCGGCGACCAACTTGGCCAGGAAGCCGACCGATCCGATGGCCAGCGCACAGGTGCCTGCGATGGGCCCGAGACCCAAAGCCGCGACGAAGACCACGGCCAGGATGAGCTCGGGCACGGCCCGTACCAACAGGATCCAGCCGCGGGCGAACCAGTACACCGCAGCGTTCGGTGTGACGTTGCGGGCCGCGAGGATGCCGACGGGTATCGACAGCACCACGCCGATCGCCGTCGAAACCACGCCGATCGCGACGGTTTGTGCTGCGGCGACGAACAATTCGCTGCCGAGCGCGTCGAAGTTGGGCGGGATCATGCGGGTGAAGACCTCGATCGAGGGAAGCACCCAGGTGAACAGCGACACCGGATTGATCTTCAACACCACGAAGGATGCGAGGACCGTGCCGATCAGGAGACCCGAGAAGGCGAACCGGGTGGCGCGATCACGTGCCGGACTGGTCTGCTCGGGGGTCAGCAGCATCCTGCGGATGAGGATCGCGAGCAGTTCCATGGCCACGATGATCGCCAGGATCACGCAGACGATGCCGAGAGCACGAGGATAGATCAAGCCCCGCAACGCATCCTGCAGTGCGAAGCCGATACCACCCGCGCCGACGAAGCCGAGCACGACCGACATGCGCAGGTTGATGTCGATCCGGTAGATGAAGGTGCCGATCCAGGCCGGCATCACCTGGGGGACGACGGCGTTGAGCATTTCGCGGAAGTATCCGGCGCCGGTGCTGCGCACGGCCTCGCGCGGACCCGGATCGGTCTGCTCGATCGCGTCGGCGAACAGTTTGCCCAGCATGCCGATGGAATGCAGGGCGAGCGCGAGAATGCCTGGCAGCACGCCGATTCCGAGTGCGCGGACGAACAGCACCGCGAACAGCAGATCCGGCATGGCCCGGCAGAACGTGATGATCGCGCGTGCCACCGCGTACACGGCTGGGTGCGGTGTGGTGTTGCGGGCGGCCATGAACGCCAGCGGTACCGACGCGATGGCGGCGAGAACCGTGCCGAGCACGGCCATCAACAACGTCTCGACGGCGAGTCCGGCGATCCGGCCCGGGTCGTCCAGCCGCGGCGGAACCATGCGTTCGAGTAGTGCGACGACCTCGTCGAATCCGTCGATCAGCGCGGTGGGGGCGAAATCGATCGACCACGCCGAGACGATCGTGGCGAGGACCGCGGCGATCGCGACGAGCTGAAGCAGGCCGGGCAAGGGCGGCTTGCGATTTGGCGCCGACGGCCCGGAGGCCGCCGGCCGCTCGGTGACTTCGATGGTCATGACGGACGGGTGGTCGAGGTGACTGTGGGGTCGACGCGCTGATAGATCGCCATGACGTCGTCGCGGGTCATGCCCACGGCGGGTCGGTCGAGAACCTTCTGCCCGTTGCGCAGGCCGACGAGGCGGTGCGCCCAGCCGAGCGCGAGGTCGACCTGGTGCAGCGTGCACACCACCGTCAGCTTCTCCTCGATGCACACGCGGAACAGCAGATCCATGACGACGCCGGCGTTTTCGGGGTCGAGTGAGGCCACCGGCTCATCGGCCAGCAGGAGCGCCGGCCGCTGCATCAGCGTGCGTGCGATCGCGACGCGCTGCTGTTGGCCGCCCGACAGCGTGTCGGCGCGACGCTCCGCGAAATCGGCGAGCCCGACCCGGTCCAGGTGCGCCAGCGCCGCGACGCGCATGCTCTTGGGGTAGGTGAGCGCGCCATAGCGCGGGAAACGCAGCTGGCCGAGGCCGCCGATGAGGACGTTTTCCAGGCAGCTGAGCCGGCCGACGAGGTTGAAGTGCTGGAAGACGAACCCGACCCGCCTGCGCAGGGCGCGCAGCTGCGCGCTCGAGGCCTGGTCCACCCGGGTGCCGCCGACGTCGACGGCACCCGACGTGACGGGATGCAACCCGTTGAGGCAGCGCAGCAGCGTGGATTTGCCCGACCCGGACAGGCCGAGCAGCACGAGCAGCTCGCTGCGGTGCACGTCGAGGGACACGTCGTCCAGTGCGAGGGTGTCACCGAATTTCTTGGTGACGTTGCGGGCGACGACGACCAGGTCGTCGCCCGCAACGGGATGGTCCGGTCCGACGGTGCTCATGTCAGCCCTTGCACTTCTCGGAACCGGTCACGTCGCAGACGTGGCGGACGCCGTCGTAATCGGAGTCGTTGACCGGCACGACGCCCCACGCGCGCTCGTCGGTGATCCGGCACGCGTCACCCTCGCAAAAGCCTTCTGCCTCAAAGTTGGTCACGTTGGCCTTGTCGGCGAACACCTTCTTGAGCTTGTCGATGGCCTCGGTGCCGAGTGAGTCGTTGGCGGCGAACACCGAGCCGGCGATCATCTCCGACTTCCATACCGTCTTGAGCTGGCCGGGCTTGAGGTCGCCCTTCTCGATCATCGTCTTGTCGACCATGGTGTCGAACGCGAATCCGGCGTCGCAGTCGCCGTTGGCGATCGCGAGGGCTGACGAGTCATGGCCACCGGCATAGATCGGCGACATCGCGGCCGAGATGTCGGCCTCCGAACCGGACTTGATGACACCGGCCTCGATCAGCCCCGCGCTCGGGTACAGGAAGCCCGACGTCGAACCCGGGTCGACGAAGCACACCTTCTTGCCCGCGAAGTCCTTGAGGCCGTTGATGTTTGCCTCTTCGGAGCGGGCCAGGCCGTACGACTGGTAGCCCGGCTGGGTGCCCTCGTCCTTGATGACGGCGCCGATCGGGGTGATCTTGGCCCCGTTGATGCCGGCCACGACATAGGCGAACGGCCCGAAGAAGGCGAGGTCGACGTTGTCGGCGATCATGCCCTCGACGACGCCGGCGTAGTCCGAGGCCTGGACGAATTCGACCTTGGATCCGGTTTCCTTCTCCAGCAGCTTGATGAGCGGGTCGTAGCTGGCCTTGAGATCGCTGGAGTTCTCGGCGGGGATGGCGGCGAGGGTGATGGTCTCTGGGAAGCCCTGTTCGGTGGTGGTCTCGGAGCTGTCGGAGCCCGAACAACCGGACATGACCAGGGCGATGCTGGCAGCTGCTGCGGCGGCCGCGATCGGCCGGCGGGTACGAATCTTCATGGGCGCGGAAACCTTTCGAGGGGGCGGGGTTGATCCGCCACACACCCTGTGCGTTGGTCTATACCAACAGGTTCAGCTAAGGCGAACGGAAGGTTAACAACTCGAAACTTCTTGGTCTATACCATGGTCTATACCAGGAATTGGTACGGTGGTCTCGTGACTGCGAGTGCAGAGCATCGAGTTCTCAAGCACCAGGTGGTTCGCGCACAACTGGATCGGATGCTCGACGACATGGAGGTCGGCGACCCTTTTCCGGCCGAACGCGAGATTGCCGAACAGTTCGACGTCGCACGCGAGACCGTCCGGCAGGCGCTACGTGAGCTGCTGCTCGACGGTCGTGTCGAACGTCGCGGCCGGACGACGGTTGTTGCCAAGCCGAAGGTTCAGCTTCCGCTCGCGATGGGTTCCTACACCGAGGCTGCCAAGGACAAGGGCTTGAGCGCTGGGCGCATCCTGGTCGGCTGGACCGACCTGACCGCCGACGAGACGCTTGCCGGCCAACTCGCCATCGAGCCGGGCGCGCCGATCATCCAGTTGGAGCGGGTGCTGACCACCGACGGTGTGCGGGTCGGTCTCGAGACGACGAAGTTGCCCGCCGCCCGCTATCCCGGGCTGCGCGAGACGTTCGATTACCGGGTCTCGCTGTACGCCGAGATCCGGAGCCGGGGGATCAAGTTCGAGCGGACGGTGGACACCATCGACACCGCGCTGCCCGACGCGCGGGAATCCGCGTTACTGACCGTCGACAGCCGCACGCCCATGTTTCTGCTCAACCGGGTGTCCTATGACCAGAACGGTGTTCCGATCGAGCAGCGGCGGTCGTTGTATCGTGGCGATCGGATGACTTTTACCGCTGTGATGCATGCCTCATAACGCAATCGTTTCGTGACTATTTTGTGACCTTTGACCTGCGAAAACGCCGTGTTGGGGGCGCTGACGGAATTTTAAGGGAACTCTCAGAGACCGCGCTCGGTTGCTGCAATCGCTCTGACCTGCCCGTATGGTGCCCGTGTGGGCCGACATGCATTAGCCAGCCCCGGCCGACGGAAGAAGTCGGCTGTCGCGGCTGCGATCATCGCCCCGGCCGCTGTGTTGTTCGCGGTCGGCAGTGATGTCCAGAAGTTACCCGCCAAACCCGTGGCCAAACCCGTCGCCGAGGAAGCGCCACCCTGCTGCATGGAGATCGTCTCGGCGCCTGCCGCGTCGTCGGCGCCTCCCGTCGTCCAGCCGGAAGGCGTGAATTTCGTGTCCGCGGCCACGGCGTCGCGCTGGCGCGTCATCGACATCCCCGAGGCTCTGCCGGTCGGGGACGCCCCGGAGAGCGGTTTGCAGGTCAAGACGATCCTGGCCTCGCGCAGCATCAGCGCGGACTTCCCCGAGATCCAACAGATCGGCGGTGTCCGGCCGGATGCGCTGCGCTGGCATCCCGACGGGCTCGCCCTCGACGTCATGATCCCGAACCCCAGCAGCGCCGCGGGTATCGCGCTCGGCAACGAGATCGTGGCGTACGCACTCAAGAACGCCGAGCGGTTCGGATTGCAGGACTGCATCTGGCGCGGCACGTACTACACGCCGGGCGGTTCCCGCAGCGGCGGGTACGGCCACTACGACCACGTCCACATCACGACGACCGGAGGCGGTTATCCCTCCAAGGGGCAGGTCTACCTCCGCTAAAGCGTGTCGCGACCGGTGGACGGACGCTGACCTCTAGATTCGCGATGTGGCGCTGTCTTTTCGCCGGGCCCGATCGGTGATGAGTGCCGAGGTCGCCGCGATCCGCAGCCGCGATCCCGACCTCGACGCGAGCGACATCGCCGGCTTCACCCTTCCGATTCTTGTGCGCGTAGCAGGCGTCATCGCCATCGGCGTGGTTCCGCTGCTCGTGGTGCGCAACGGGGAGAGCGAGAACTCGCAGCTCGTCGCGATCATCGGGTCTTTCGCGCTCGTGGTGATCTGTGCGGCCGTCGTGGCCTGGCTGACCTCGATCGTCATCTCCGGGCTCGTTGTGATGATCCTGTACCGGACGCGTCCGGCGGCGTCGTCCCGCCTTGTGGTGCGGATCCTCACCGACTCCTTCATGCGCATCGACGACTCGACGTCGGCACTGGCCCTGCTCGCGCTGCTGGCCGGCCTGTTGTCGCTCGCGTTCGGCCTGCCGACGCGAACGGCCGACGAACTGGCCAACTCGGTGCTCGATGACCTGCTCGCGGCTCAGGTCGGAGTCCTGTTGGTGGCGTTGGCATTCGCGTTCATCGCCGAGTCGATCCGCTCGGCCGCCGACATCGTCGACGACCAGTCGCTCATGCTGGCGTGGCCGTGGGCGCTGATCATCGCGTCGCTGAGCTGGGTGCTGGCCACCATCGCCGGACCGTTCGAGGCCACCCGCATGTTGACGATCCTGTTGCATGAATGGCTACCCGCAGTCGTCGACGGCGTGCCGAGCACCGAGGTGATCGCCGAACTCGTCCCACCCGGGGCGCGGTGGTTGGTCGCGTTCGGGCCCGTGCCGATCATTGCCGCGATCTGGGCATACCAGGCGGCGAAGCACGGCGGGTTCGCCGCGATACGGGAGTTCTTCGAGGACGACGCACCCGCGCCGTGAGCGGACTAGCGCTCAATCCTCGGGGGCATCTGGTGCGTCGGGTGCGTTGCGCCGTCTCGCGAGGATCATCACGATGTCGCGCATGGGCAACTCCCGCAGACCTCCCCATTGCGGCCCGACCGCGAAGTCTGCATCGGTCGCGACGAACCGGTACCCCGGCAGGTCCCGTTGCGGATTGAGCGGAAACTTCATGTGCCACAAGCGCTGTGCGACAGCGATCGCCGCGTCGATGGGCATCGGACGGTCGATGCCGAGCGGAACGCAGATGTCCTGGGTGTGCACCAGGATGTCCATCAACGGGTCGACTTCCTTGGTCATGGGCGGACGCCTGCGCGAGCCGACCATGGCGCGCAGTCGCGCGGTGATGTCGTGTGGAGACGCTTTGTCTGCCAGGGCCATTCGCCGGATCATGGTGTCGAACCGGAAGCCGGACTTGAGTGCCGCCAGTGCGGCGTCCTTGCTGCTTACCTGCGAATGCGTCAGGTGGACGGCGACGTCGCGCACTGTCCATGCCGTACACAGCGACGGTGTCGACCACTGGTGCGGTTCAAAGGTGTCGAGCAGATCGGCGAGTTGTCCACGCTGCTCATCGACCGTGCGCCAGATCGCGTCGGATTCCATGTCCGCTCCTATAGTCAGGATCCCTGACTAAAAATTAGTCAGGAATACGTACTAAAGTCAAGGTGTGGATGAGGCGCCGAACTCTGCGGTGATGATGTTCATCGCCTACCGGGCTGCCGAGAACCGGATCCTGGATGTCGTGCACCAGGCCGGTTTCACCGATCTGACCCTGGCGCAGTGCCGGATCGCGCAGCGGTTGAGCCCGCAGGGTATCCGGCTCACCGATCTGGCGGAGCAAGCGCAGGTAACCAAACAGACCGCGGGCGCCCTGGTCGACGAGCTCGAGCGGGCCGGGTACGTCGTGCGCCAACCCGACCCCACCGACGCGCGTGCCCGCTTGGTGATGCTGGCCGAGCGCGGCGCGGCAGTGTGTCGGGTGGCCGCCGACGAAGTCGAGGCGATCGAGGCCGAATGGCGGGAACACCTGGGCGCGAAGGCGTATCGCGAATTGCGCCGCGCGCTGGTCGCGCTGCGTGAGATCACCGACCCTTGGACATGAGAATGGCGGGTACGAATCCGACTGTTGTGCAGTCGGATCCGTACCCGCCTTAACGCTCGACGCTGCTTAGCGTCTTAGGTGCTGCTACCGGAGGGCCCGTCGCTGCCGTCGTTGCCCTGGTTGCCGTTGCCGCCACCGCCCTGGCCGCCGGCGCCGCCGTTACCGCCGGTGCCGGTCTTGCCTGCGCCAGGAGTGGCGTTGCCGCCGCTGCCGCCGTTACCGCCGACACCGGTGCTGGTGCCGTCGTTCGTCGGGACGGAGCTGCCGCCCTTGCCGCCGGTGCCGCCGTTGCCACCGCGGGCGTTGCCACCCGTCGCGGCGCCGCCGTTCATGCCCGCACCGCCGTTGCCACCGATGGCACCGCCGTTGCCGCCGTTGCCGCCGCGACCGCCGGTGGTGTTGCCGCCCTCGGTCGAGGTCGCGCTACCACCGCGCCCGCCCCGGCCGCCGAGGCCCGAAACGATGCTGGTGCCACCGGAACCGGCCGCACCGCCAGTGGCGTTGCCGCCCTCGGTGTTGGCGGATCCGCCGCTGCCGCCGTTGGCCGAGCGCGAGATGACGCGGCTGCCGCCGTCGCCGCCCGCACCGCCGACCGCGTTGCCGCTCTGGTGGCCGGTGGCGTTTCCGCCGCGACCGCCGTTGCCGGTCAGGTCAGGCGTGTTGCCGCCCGATACGAGGCCGAAGCCGCCGTCGCCACCCCGACCGCCCGTGGCGGTCTGGCCGGAGGTTCCGCCGGTTCCGTCGGCGTTGCCGACCGTGGCCGAGCCGCCGGTGCCACCGGCACCCGGTCCGTAGTTCTCGTCGGGAACCTCGTTGGGCAACGGCAATCCGAAGTTCGTGCCGCCGCCCTGGCCGCCGGCACCGCCCAAGGCGTTGCCGAACAGCGACGAGGCGTTGCCGCCGGCGCCGCCGTTACCGCCCCGGCCCGGGGCATAGCTCGCGCCGTAGCCGCCATCGCCGCCCTTGCCGCCGGTGGCGTTCGCGCCGTCACCGGCCGCGCTCGAGTTGTAGTCGTTGCCGCCCGCGCCGCCGTCACCGCCGTCACCGGAGAAGAACCCTGCGTTGCCGCCGATGCCGCCATCCGTGGCAGCCGAGACGAGGTTGCCGTTCGCGTCGTACACGGCGTCGCGACCGGCGCCGCCCTGGCCGCCGTTGCCACCGAACAGGCCCGCGTGCCCGCCGTTGCCACCGTTGGCGCCGGCGCCACCGTTGCCGTACAGCAAGCCGCCCGCGCCGCCGTTGCAGGCATCGCCGGTGCAGTCGGCAGCGGCGTCGAGGCCGTTGCCGATCAGCCAGCCGCCATCACCGACGATCGGCCGAATTGCCGCGGTGCTCATCGCATTCGGGCTCAGCGCGGCCGCGCTGATGAGCTGGTTGTCATTGCCGCCCGGGGTTCCGAACAGCAGCAGCGAGTCTTCGCTGTTGACCAGTTTCACCTGGGCCTTGTGGGCGGTGCTCGTCGACGGCTCCTCGGCGATGGCGGCCGCGGCCGTCAGCACACCGAGGCCGACCAACGCCGCACCCGCGACTCCCGTCGCCGCGTACTTGGGTGCGGATCGCGCTACCGCGCGATGCCGTCCGGGTTTCACGTACATGCAGGTCCCTTCATGTAAGCGCCAGCTAAAACTGATCGTTGGCTTAACGTTTGCTGTGAGAAAGCAAGCCGAATTCTCAGGTTCTCTTACCGGGGCGTCAATGCCTACGTTTCGGGTTCTCGTCGGTCAATGCCATCGGCTCGGTGTTCTCGCGCGTCGCGTGTGTGTAGTTCTGGCGCACTGCGGCTACTCAGGCTGATCAGGTCAAATGTGCTGGGTAGCAAAGAATCTCAGATGGTTGCCGAGTGCGACGCGGCTGCTTGAAAGTCCGCCGAAAAAAGATTTGCCGGAACGCGTTGCGGCGGAACGATTCTCAGCTTCCGGGGATCAAGATCAAAAATCGAGCTAGACATTATGGTGTGCGGCGGCACGTTTGTGTGGCCCACCTATCGGGCGGCGCCGCCGATACGATCCACGCCGTGGCAGAGCAAACCATCGAGCAATCTCTCGACGACCAGAGCGACGAACGCCCTTCGTCGGAGAAAGCACAGAGCCCGGGGTCCAGCCGCATTGCCCCCGTGGCGTTGGTGGTTGCGCTCGCAGCGGTCGGCCTAGCCGTGTTCGCATTGCTGCGGCCCGCGGGCGGCCCGGCCGACGCCGCGCCGGCAGCGGTCGATGCCTCGGCCGAGCACGGTTCCAAGGCTGACGTTTGCAGCGCGTTCCAGACCGTCAGGTCGGCCGTGTCGATCCAGACCCACGCCACCAGCGAAGGGCCCGCCGGTGCGCAAGCCGTCGCGGCCAATGCGCGGCTGTCCATGCTCGGCGGCGGCGCCTATCTGCTTGAACGAACCGGCCCGGCGACGCCACCGGAACTTGCCGATGCGATCCAGAAATTCGCCGGTGGTCTCCAAGACATCGCAATGCACTCACTCACCGGAATCGGCAACGACGATCCCCAGCAAGCCGAACGGCTCCGCAATGCCGATGCGGCGAACAAGTCGATCGCTGACATCTGCGCTGCGCCGTAACCACGTCGGCACAACCTGTTTGGCTCACGGAAGGTCTCGGTGCGCGACAGCTTCGAGCAGTCCGATCAAGTGTTTGAGGTCATGCCACGGCACGAGTTCGTCATCGGGCCGCGACGCCATGGCGGTCAACTCGGCGACGTCGTCTGAGAGTTGCCCGGCGTTGGGCACCGGCACGCTCTCACGGCTGAACATGTCGGCCGTCTCCAGAAGCCAGTAGAAATCGGCATCGAACTCAACGGTCGAGCCATGGCGCTCCTCGACCAGCGACAGGACGCGGTCCAGTTGACGTCGTAAGAGAGATAGGTCGAGCGTCGTCGTCACCTGTTCATGGTGACGTTTTCATGGAGCCGATGACGGGAATCGAACCCGCGTATTCAGCCTACGCCCACCTCATCAACACCGACGACCACGCGGGCAGCATGGCCGCCCTCGGAGCCTTGGCGGCACCGGCGTACGGCGGCAACGTGATCCAGCTGCACGGTTAGCCAGGATGTGTCGGAGGCAAGCACTATTGTGTCCGCATGGTGGGACAGCGTTTATCGCAGCGCCGGGGTAGGGCCACGCCCGACGGGCCGTATGAGGGTGTGCCGGAACACCTCCCGAACGGACTGACGAATTGGATCAACAAGACTCTGCGGCCATACCAGGATGGTCAGATCAACGAACAAAAGGTGCTCGAGTTGGCCGGATTCATGCGCGCACCGGTAGAACCGGACTGGACGGCGGGGACGGTGCTGCAATTCCTCCTGGGTGATGCTCGCGCGGATGAGGATTACTTTCTTGATCTCATCGACGGCACGCTCCAGTTCGTGGGTGACAAGCACAACGGCGCGCGACTGGCTGCGCTGCTCGACGCTGGCGGCTCGGTCTGGACGGTCTCAGATGACTTCAAGTCATTGACAGGTGTCGTTGTGCAAGAAGTCCAAGCCGCTTACGAGTCAGCGACCTAGGTTGAGGATGAAGCCACACCAGAGTTGCGGGAGGCGTGGGCGAATGCATTCGGTCGTAACGGTGACCCGTCCGATGCCTGGGATCACGCCATCAAGGCGCTTGAGGACATCCTGATCCCAGTCGTCGTACCGAACCAAACGAAGCCGAACCTCGGCCACGTCCTAGGCCACCTGCGGAGTCAGGGCGCAGTATGGGAGATGACCTTGCCGCGGGCCGACCAGTCGAACGACGTTGGACCGCTCGTTACGATGCTTGAGCTGATCTGGCCGAACCACGACCGGCACGGCGGGACCGGGCCCAGGCGAACGCCATCCGAGCCGGAGGCCCGCGCCGTCGTGACGCTCGCGGCCATGATTGTGCAGTGGCACCGCGACGGCTGGGTCGTCCGAAAGCGATAGCGCGGCAATGTGATACCGGGGGCTCGGCTAGGGGTTCGGCGTCGGCCCCGCCTTCCACGCCAGCCACTTCGAGACCAGGTTGCGGATCCAAGTCTCGCCTTCGGCAAGCGTCATCGTCCTCCTTGGAGGCGTTGTGTTCGGCGACACTGCATGCCGAGCGTCGTCACCGCTGACGTCGGGCCGATTCGCGGAGCTTCTGAAAGCAGACTGCTGGTTCTCCGTAGCCCAGCCCATCCCGGCGATTGAGGATGGCTTCGCTGGGTCGTCGCGGACCAGCTCGTAGACCTTGAAGAGGTTGAACCAATCCAAGTCACCTGCCATGCGCGCCAACACCCTATCGACAGTCACGTCAGACGCGGCTAGGGCTAGGTGGGTCGGTGCTGGCGGCGGTGATGTCGGCAGAGGTTCTCCGTCCGGCCCCCTTACGACTGCCGAGGCCGAGATGCCTACGCGAAGCGTCAGCTGGAAAGCAGCCGGTTGGATGACTTCGCCGTCGTCGGTGGTGTACCTCCTGGCATACCTGACGGGTCGGAAGTCTGACGTCAGCGTGCGGGCTGAGCCATTGATCCGGTTGAGCAAAGCTTCGACAGTGACGTAGACGCGGTCAGCTTCATGCGCGCTGTTGAGTTCCATCGCGGTGAGGTAGTAGGTGCCACTCGCTTCGTCGCGCAAAACCCGCACGTCTCCGTCTGCGAAAAGTACGGCAAGCCGCTGGAGGTCGGGTTGCTCGCCATCGAGCCAGGCCTTGATGGGCATGCCCAGATGGTAAATCGGTATACGGGACCGTTACGGGACCGCCGCCCCGACCGGGCGGCTCCATCGGGGTAAAACCCGAGGTAGATGTGGAGCCGATGACGGGAATCGAACCCGCGTATTCAGCTTGGGAAGCTGATGTTCTGCCATTGAACTACATCGGCATGGTTGCCGACGAAGGATAGCAAGTCGGCGGACGGTGAGGGAACGCGGTGTGGCCTTCGAGCGTCGTGATTCTAAGAATTTGCCGGATAGTGCCATTGACCGATGGCATTGTAGCTGGCGAACACCATACCTGCCAGCGGGGGCCGGTTGGGATGGGCCGTCTTGGTGCGACGTTTACCGCCGCGAAACCTCGGGCAGCGGAACGTGATTGGCGGGCCCCGACGGGCACCTGTGAACTCTGAGAGTTCCGTAAAGCGGCACCCAATGGCTCTCAAAGACAGCCGTTAGCGTTTGACCGAGTTCTTCTCCATCCGGCGCGGGGTGGAGGCCGGGGGGATTCATCAGGCCTTACCAGTCGAGGGAGTTCAACTATGGACGTTGTGCTTGGCGTTGCCATGACATCGGTCGACGCCCGACTCGTTCTGGTGGAGGGCAGCCGCGGTGACGGAGCGATGCTCGACCACGATTCGTTCGACGCCTACGCCGGCGTGGGCGTCGGCGTGCCCGGGTTCAGCGAGCACGTCGTGAGCGCGATCCTCGGCACGTACGCCACCGTCGCGGCGTGCGGCCACACCGTCCGTCGGGTGGTGCTGACCTGGACCGATGTCGTCGCCACCGAGGCCGAGTTGGTCCTCGATGCACTCGACCAGCGCGGCATCACCGACATCGCCACGGTCACCGCGCCCGACGCCGTCGAGGCGGCCGCCGAGCATCTGGTGCGCTACGGCGGCGAGCGTTCGGTCGCGCTGTGCATCGTCGAACCCGACGCGACGATGCTGACCGTGCTGCATGGCGACGCGACGGGGATTCGCCAGATGCGCAGCCGCTGCCTCGGCGTGATCGACCAGCAGGCGGCCGTCCACGCGCTACGCCGGGCCTGTGACACCTTCTCCGAGCCGATTCAATCGGTCGTCCTCGGGGGCGCCGCCGCGGACCTGGGAAGCCTTGCCGCCGAGGTGAATTCGGAGACCTCGCTGCCCGTCACACTGTCCGACAACGCGGCGCTGGTGCTGGTGCGCGGAGCGTTGCTGTGTAGTGCGGACACCGCACTGCGCGAGCTCACCGAGGGCACGGCGGTGGTGGACGACACCGCCGAAGCAGACGTCGAGGAAGCCGAGACGCCGACGCTGTCGGTGTTCGTGCCCCGCTCCGCCAAGGTGGCGGCCGTGCCAGGCGTGGTCGACGAGGCAGAGGACGAAAACTCCTCGCCCAAAAGTGCTTTGCTGGTCCGCACATTGAGCGTCGTGCTCGTCGCGGGCGTGCTGGCCCTGACCGCCTCGGTGTTCTTCGCGATCAGGCAACACTTCTCGTCGGATGACGTCGAGCCGTCGGTGTCGACGCGTGCCGAGCCGGCCGACCCCCTGCCGCCCGCCCCGCCGGCTGACCAGAAACCGCCGGAGCTGATGGCACTCCCGGCACCTGCCCCGAATGCCATGCCAGCCGGCTTCCCACCGCCGCCGATGGCGCCTGCGCCACAGTTGCCTCAGCTGGCGCAGCTCGTGGCGGCCGCCGCTGCCCAGGTGCCGCAGTCCCCGGTGGTCGCGCAGTTGTCGCCCGACGCAATTGTCAAGGCGCTCAACGATCCGAAGGTGAGTGCGGCTGCCCTGCAAGTCGCGCAGCGAGTGCTGCCGCCGGCCTTGGAGGCTTATCAGCGGCCGATCACGGTGCCCAACACCGGCATCAACGCGCCTGCGCCGGCCGACCTCATCGCGCCGTATCGCGAGGGTTACGGCCACACCGGACCACATATCCCGGTGCCCGACTCGCCGCAGTACATCCCGCCGGGGCCGCCCCCGATACCGCCGCCGGGCTCGCCGCCGCCGGTCTTGCCGATTCCGCCGGGAATCTTGGCACCGCCGCCGCCCGGGGCTCCGCCGCCACCGCCGGTCCCCGGATTGCCGCCTTTACCGACGCCACCCCCGCCGGCAGTCTGATCGACGGGCGGGGGGCGGATAGTCTCGTCGGGTGCTGCTCTCCGATCGCGATATCCGGGCTGAGATCGCCGCGAAGCGCCTTGCCCTCGAGCCGTTCGACGACGCCATGGTGCAGCCGTCGAGCATCGACGTCCGACTCGACAGCCTGTTTCGGGTGTTCAACAACACCCGGTACACGCATATCGACCCGTCGATCCAGCAAGACGAGCTGACGAGCCTGGTCGAACCCGCCGAGGGCGAGCCCTTCGTACTGCATCCGGGCGAGTTCGTGCTGGGCTCGACACTGGAGCTGTGCACGCTGCCCGACGATCTCGCGGGCCGGCTCGAGGGAAAGTCGTCGCTGGGCCGTCTGGGTCTGTTGACGCATTCCACGGCCGGGTTCATCGATCCGGGGTTCTCCGGCCACATCACGCTGGAGTTGTCGAACGTCGCCAACCTGCCCATCACGCTGTGGCCGGGCATGAAGATCGGTCAGCTGTGCCTGCTGCGCCTCACGAGCCCGGCCGAGCACCCGTACGGCAGCGACAAGGTCGGCTCGAAATACCAGGGCCAGCGGGGGCCGACGCCGTCGCGCTCACATCTGAACTTCCTCAAGTCCTAGGTGGCGGGCCCGAGCGTGGGCCTTATGGACGGATTTCCGCGGATATGGGTGCGCAGGGCCCACGGTCGGCGGGTGTGAACTTTCGGTAATCCGCACGCAACACGAAACAATTCGGAAACACCTTTGCCGCGCGGTTGAAACGCGAGACCGACATTCTCGCCGAATGCAAGAGATCGATCCGGCCGCCACCGCCTGGCTGCTCGCGAGCACCGCGCTGGTTTTGCTGATGACCCCCGGCCTCGCCATCTTCTACGGCGGCATGGTCCGCACCACCGGCGTGCTCAACATGATCATGATGAGCTTCATCTCGATCCCGCTCGTCACGGTGGCGTGGCTGCTCGTCGGCTACACGCTCGCGTTCTCCGAGGACGCCGGTCGCGGCCTGATCGGCGGCCTCCACCACTTCGGGATGCTCGGCATCGATCCGACGACCGCGCGCGGCTCGGTCCCCGAACTGCTGTTCGCGACGTTCCAGTTGTCGTTCGCGATCATCACCGCCGCGCTGATCAGCGGAGCGATCGCCGACCGCGCGAGGTTTGCCGCGTGGATGGTGTTCGTCCCGGTGTGGGCGGTCGCGGTGTACGCCGTCGTCGCGCACTGGGTGTGGGGCCCCGGCGGCTGGCTGTTCGAGCTCGGCGTGCTCGATTACGCGGGCGGCCTGGTCGTCGAGATCGTGTCCGGCGCGTCCGCGCTCGCGCTGGCGCTGGTGCTCGGCCCGCGCATCGGCTTCAAGAAGGACGCGATGCGCCCGCACAACCTGCCGTTCGTGTTGCTCGGCGTGGGCTTGCTGTGGTTCGGCTGGTTCGGGTTCAACGCGGGCTCGGCCCTGGCCGCCAACGGCACCGCCGCGGCGATCTTCCTCAACACGCTCGTCGCCGGTTGCCTGGGCATGCTGGGCTGGCTCACCGTCGAACAGATCCGTGACGGCAAGCCCACGACGTTCGGCGCCGCCTCGGGCGTGGTCGCCGGCCTCGTCGCGATCACCCCGTCGTGCGGCACGGTCAACACCCTGGGCGCGGTCGTCGTCGGGCTGGCGGCCGGGATCGTGTGCTCCTTCGCGATCGGCCTGAAGTTCCGGTTCGGCTACGACGACTCGCTCGACGTGGTCGGCGTGCACTTCGTCGGCGGTGTGGTCGGGGTGCTGCTGATCGGATTCCTCGCGACCGAGGTGATGACCGCGGGCCCCGAAGGCCTGCTCTATGGCGGCGGACTGGCCCAGTTGGGTAAGCAGCTGCTGGCCGCGCTCGTCGTCGCCGTCTACGCCTTCGCGATGTCCTACGCGGTGGCCAAGGTGATCGACCGGTTCATGGGCTTTCGCGTCAGCGCCGAGGACGAAACCACGGGCGTCGACTTCACCCAGCACGCCGAGACCGCCTACGCCGAGGGCGTCCACGGCCACTCGCCGTTGCGCCGCCCCGGGCTCTTCGACGGCCCGCTGGGAGAACGGCCTAAATCACTGGAGGACGACCAGGCGGGATGAACCGGTGGACGCCTTTTGTCGTATTGCCGAGTAGGGTCTAACTACCGGCGTCGGCGGGCACCGTGCCGTCGCGGTCCGACCAGAACTACGCGCCATCAGCTAACGCGTTCGGTTGTAACGATCGAGCTGGTTGCGACGATGAAGGTTCTAGTTGTCGGCTCGTGTCACATGCGTGCCCAATGGCGACTTAGGCAGTGTAGCAAACGTTTTGGAGGACTTGGTGGACATCGTATTGGGTGTGTCGATGACACCTACGACGGTCCGCATGGTGCTGGTCGAGGGGGAGAAAGCCGACGGCGTCACGGTCGATCACGACGCTTTCGACGTCACCGCCGGCGATGGTTCGGCAACTTCGAGCGCGGCCGAACAGGTGGTGGCTGCCGTCCTCGGAACCCAAGAGAGCGCCGCTGCGGGCGGGCATCATCTGAAGTCGATCGGGGTCACGTGGAGTGACCACTCGGACGCGTCCGCGCTGCGCGACGCACTGACGGCCCACGGCATCGAAAACGTCATGCTGGTGTCGGAAGGCCATGCCGCCGCCGCACTCGCGCAGGCGGTCGGCCGTGCGGTCGGTTACGACACCACGGCGCTGATGTTCATCGACCGTGACACGGCGACGCTGTCTGTCGTCAAGACCGAGGACGGCTCGGTCGTCAAGGTGTTCGACCGCAGCCTGCACAGCTCCGACGCGATGGCCGTGCTGACTGAGATGGTCGCCGCGGTCGACGCGCAGGACGCCGCCCCGCAGGCGATGTTCGTCGTCGGTTCGGGCGTCGACGTCAGTTCGGTCAAGTCGCATCTGGAAAACCTGGTGTCGATGCCGGTGAGCGCGCCCGACGAGCCCGAGCTCGCGCTGGCCCGCGGCGCGGCGCTGGCGTCGGCCAACGCACCGGCGTTCGAGGCGTCCACGGTCGGGCTCGCGTACTCGCAGGATCCCGACGGTCCCACGGCGGGCAGCGCGTATGCGGGGCTGGCCGGGCTCGACACCCAGCTCGCGCCGCTCGGCGACTCCGCGGTCGACGACCTGGACCCCGCCGCGTTCGACGCGGTTCCGGCCGACGAGGGCCGCAAGCCGTTCCTGTTGGTCGGCAGCGCGCTGACGTCGGTGTTCGTCGTCGGCGTTGTCGCACTGGTCATTTCGCTGGCGGTGAGCATCCGCCCGACGGTCGATCAGCGCCCGGCGCCCGCGCAAGGTGCGGTGGTCCCGAGCGCGCCGGCGAAAGCCCCGGCGCCCGCACCGGTTCCCGAGGCCAAGCCGGTACAGCAGGCCCCGCCGCCCGCGCCGCCACCGGAGACCATCAAGGCCCCGGTGCCCGTGGTGCAGGAGGCGCCGCAGGCTCCGCCGCGCACGGTCTATGTCGAGGCACCGCAGGCGCCTGCTCCGGCCCCCGCGCCGGCAGCACCTGCCCCGGCTCCCGCTCCCGTGGCTCCGCCGCCTGCCCCGGCGCCGGTGGCGCCGGCCCCGGTGTTGCCCGCGCCGGCACCGATTTATCAACCGCCGGGCTACCGGCCGCCGGTCGTGGTCGTGCCACGCATCCCGTCGATCTTCCGTCCGCCGTGGGAACCGCAGCGTCCGCCGTATCAGGAGCCCGAGACCCCGCCGTGGCAGCCGCCATCGCATGAGGAGCCGGAGAGCCCGCAGTGGCCGTTCCCCGGTTCGGGTGGTGGCTCGGACGATGACGATTGGGGGCCGGGTTCCGGTTCCGGTAACGGCGGCTGGAATCCCGGCAGCGGTTCGGGTGGTGGCCGCGGTTCGGGCGGTGGCTCGGGTAGCTGGGATCCGGGTGACTCCGGCGGCTGGAACCCGGGCGGCGGTTCGGGTGGTGGCCGCGGTTCGTCGGGCGGTGACGGTGGCGGCATGTGGCCATTCCCGTTCGGCGGTGGGCACTAGCTTCGAACCGTCACCTGGCGTTGGTCTGCCGCTCAGTGTCGCGTAGCGGCTAGCTCATGGGGGCTGCCTATAGAGGCAGTATGCGATGCACCGTCTTCGGCACCGGCTATCTGGGCGCGACACATGCGGCAGGCATGGCCGAACTCGGCCATGAGGTGATCGGGGTCGACATCGACCCGGGCAAGGTCGCCAAGCTCGCCGCGGGCGATATCCCGTTCTACGAACCGGGCCTGCGGAAAGTGTTGAACGACAACCTCGCCGCGGGCCGGCTGCGGTTCACCACCGACTACGCCGAGGCCGCCGACTTCGCCGATGTGCATTTCCTCGGCGTTGGCACCCCGCAGAAGAAGGGCGAGTACGGCGCCGACCTTCGGCACGTGCACGCCGTCGTCGACGCGCTCGTACCGGCGCTGCGCCGGTCGGCCGTGATCGTCGGCAAGTCCACCGTGCCGGTCGGCACGGCCGCCGACCTGGCGGAGCGGGCCCGGCGGCTGGCCCCGGCCGATGTCGACGTCGAGGTGGCCTGGAATCCGGAGTTCCTTCGCGAAGGTTTCGCCGTGCACGACACGCTGCACCCGGACCGGATCGTTGTTGGGGTGCAGAAGGATTCAGGCCCGCACGCGAGGAGGACAAAAGACTCACGCGCCGAGGCGGCGGTACGCGAACTGTACGCACCGCTACTCGACGACGGCGTGCCGTTCCTGGTCACCGATCTGCAGACCGCCGAACTCGTCAAGGTTTCGGCGAACGCGTTTCTGGCCACCAAGATCTCGTTCATCAACGCGATCTCGGAGGTGTGCGAAGCCGCCGACGCCGACGTGACGCTGCTGGCCGACGCGCTCGGCTACGACCCGCGCATCGGCCGCCGCTTCCTCAACGCGGGCCTCGGCTTCGGCGGTGGCTGCCTGCCCAAGGACATTCGCGCATTCATGGCCCGCGCCGGCGAACTCGGCGCGAACCACGCGCTGACGTTCCTGCGGGAGGTCGACAGCATCAACATGCGCCGGCGCACGGCGATGGTCGAGCTGACCACGCGGGTCTGCGGCGGATCTCTGCTGGGCTCCAACATCGCCGTCCTCGGCGCGGCGTTCAAACCCGAATCAGACGACGTGCGCGACTCGCCCGCCCTCAACGTCGCGGGCATGCTGCAGCTCAACGGCGCCACGGTCAACGTCTACGACCCCAAGGCGATGGAGAATTCGCAGCGCGTGTTCCCGACGCTGAACTACTCCACGTCGGTCGTCGAGGCGTGTGACCGCGCCGACGCCGTCCTCGTGCTCACCGAGTGGGCCGAATTCGTCGATCTCGATCCCGCCGTCCTGGCCGATACCGTCCGCGCGAAAGTCATTGTGGACGGCCGTAACTGCCTCGATACGAAGCGCTGGGAGAGCGCGGGGTGGCGCGTGTATGCGCTCGGCCGCGCGGCCAACAGCCCTCTCCGCGAAGCCAACAGCACTGTTTGACACTTGTAGAACAGCTGGGCCGGTCGTAGGCTCGGCCACATGCGGGAACGGATCCGTTGGCTGGCCCTGCACGGGGTGGTACGCGGCTTGTCCGCGATCGGGATGCGGCACGGGGATCCGCAAGCCCGGCTGATCGCCGATCCGGTGGTCCGCGCCGACCCGGCCACGTTCGCCGATGAGCTGCGGGACCGTGGTCCGGTGATCCGATGCCGCGCAGTGCTGCTGACGTTCGACTACGGCGTCGCCAACGACCTGCTGCGCTCGGAGGAATTCCGGGTGAGCTCGCTCGGTTCGAACCTGCCGAAACCGCTGCGCTGGGTCATCGACAAGACCAGCACCGGAATGCTGCACCCGATCGAACCGCCGTCGCTGCTGTCGATCGAACCTCCCGAGCACACCCGGATGCGCAAGCTCGTGTCCTCGGTGTTCACCACACGGGCCGTGAAACGGCTGCGGGATCGGGTCGAGGAAACCGCGACCGAACTGCTCGACGGCCTCGGCAGCGATCCCGGCGCCGTCGATATCGTCGACCGCTACTGCTCGAAGCTGCCCGTCGCGGTGATCGGCGACATCCTCGGGGTGCCCGAGGTCGACCGGCCGCGCATCCTGCACTTCGGTGAGCTCGGGGCGCCCAGTCTCGACATCGGCCTGTCCTGGGCCCAGTATCAGCAGGTCAACGAGGGCATCGCCGGATTCGACAACTGGCTCGGCGGGCATCTGCGCGAGCTGCGCCGCAACCCGGGCGAGGACCTGATGAGCCAGATCATCACGGCCTCCGACGAGGGCGCGGCCGGCGAGCCGCTCACCGAACGCGAGATGAAGGCGCTGGCCGGCCTCGTGTTGGCGGCGGGCTTCGAGACGACGGTGAACCTGCTGGGCAACGGCATCCGCATGCTGCTCGAGCACCCCGAACACCTCGACACCCTGGCCGCGCGCCCGGATCTGTGGCCCACCGCCGTGGAAGAGATCCTGCGGCTCGACTCGCCCGTGCAGCTGAGCGCCCGGGTCGCCACCCGCGACACCGACGTGGCGGGCACGCGGGTGGAACGCGGCGAGCTGATCGTCATCCATCTGGCCGGGGCCAACCGAGATCCGAACGTGTTCACCGACCCGCACCGCTTCGACATCGAACGCGACAACGCCGGACGGCACCTGTCGTTCTCCGGCGGCAGGCACTTCTGTCTGGGCGCGGCGCTGGCCCGGGCCGAAGGTGAGGTTGGGCTGCGGGCGTTCTTCGAGCGGTATCCGGATGCGCGCCTGGCGGGCGACGGGGTCCGCCGTGACACCCGAGTGCTGCGCGGGTGGTCGACTCTGCCGATCGCGCTCGGGAAGGCGCGCGCGGCGGTAGGTTCGTGATGTGGATTTCCGAGCCGCGCTGCTCGACCAGACCCGTGCCTTCGGAGAGCTGATCGCCTCCGGCGATCCCGCAACGCCCGTTCCGACCTGCCCGGATTGGACGTTGAAACAGCTCTTCCGTCATGTGGGACGCGGAAACCGTTGGGCTGCACAAATAATCGCCGACCGCCGGTCTACTGAGCTGGATCCTCGCGACGTACGCGACGGCAAGCCACCCGACGATCTCGACGGCGCCATCGAATGGCTCAACTCGGGTGCCGCGTTGGTCGCCAAGGCCGTCGATCAGGTCGGCTCCGACGCGCGGGTGTGGACCTTTCTGGGGCCACGACCCGCGGGCTGGTGGATCCGGCGACGTCTGCACGAGGCGACAGTGCACCGGGCCGACGCCGCCATGGCGTTGGGTGTGGACTACGACCTGGACCCGGAACTCGCCGCCGACGCGATCAGCGAATGGCTCGAACGCGTGTGCATCGAGGCCAAGAAGTACCACCGGGTTCCGCTGGAGTCCGGGCAGAGCGTGCACCTGCACGCCACGGACGACGTACTCGGGCCCACGGGGGAGTGGACCGTCGTCAACGACGAGGACGGTGTGTGGTGGTCGCACGACCACGGCAAGGGCAGCGCCGCGGTGCGTGGATCGGCCAAAGACCTGCTGATGGTGACCACCCGGCGCCGCACCGCGGCCGATCTCGGCCTCGAAGTGTTCGGCGACACCGCCGTATGGGACGCATGGCTTGAGCGCACGCCGTTCTGAGTGGCGTACGTTTCGTTCATGACCACATCGGAGATCGCAACGGTTCTCGCCTGGCACGACGCGCTCAACGAGAAGGACTTCGACACCTTGATCTCGCTGTCGAGCGACGACATCGAGGTGGGCGACGAGGCCGGGGCCGCCCAGGGCCATGCGGCCCTGCGGGACTGGGCCGAATCCGTGGGCGCCAGCGCAGTGCCCGGCCGGATGTATGTGCACGACGGGATCGTCGTCGCCGAGCAGACCATCACGACCGCCGACGGTGAGACGATCACGTGCGCGTCGGCGTTCCGCGTCGTGCGCGACCACGTCACGTCGGTGTTCCGCCACGACACGCTGGCTTCCGCGCTCGCCGCGACCGATCTGACCGAGCAGGACCTCACCGGCTGATGCGTGGCATCATTCTGGCCGGCGGGTCGGGCACGCGGCTGTACCCGATCACGATGGGCGTCAGCAAGCAGTTGCTGCCGGTGTACGACAAGCCGATGATCTACTACCCGCTGTCCACGCTCATGATGGCGGGCATCCGCGACATCCAGGTGATCACCACCGCCGAGGATGCCCCGGCCTTCCGCCGGTTGCTCGGCGACGGTTCGGGTTTCGGCATCAACCTGAGCTATGCCGTCCAGGACCGCCCGGACGGTTTGGCGCAGGCGTTCGTGATCGGCGCCGACCACATCGGCACCGACAAGGTCGCGCTCGTGCTGGGCGACAACATCTTCTACGGGCCGGGCCTGGGCACGAGCCTGCGCCGGTTCCAGAATGTCAGCGGCGGAGCCATTTTCGCGTACTGGGTGGCCGATCCGACGGCCTACGGCGTGGTGGAGTTCAGTGCCGACGGCACCGCGTTGTCCCTCGAGGAGAAGCCCGCGACGCCCAAATCGCACTACGCCGTGCCCGGTCTGTACTTCTACGACAACGACGTCATCGAGATCGCGCGGTCACTGCGTCCGTCGGCCCGCGGCGAGTACGAGATCACCGAGATCAACCAGGCCTATCTCAACCAGGGCCGGCTCGCGGTCGAGGTGATGGCCCGCGGCACCGCGTGGCTGGACACCGGCACGTTCGACTCATTGCTCGACGCAAGCGATTACGTGCGCACGATCGAGCGCAGGCAGGGCCTCAAGATCAGCGTGCCCGAGGAGGTCGCCTGGCGCGTCGGGTTCATCGACGACGATCAGCTGGCGGCCCGAGCCAACACCTTGCTCAAATCGGGTTACGGCGCATACCTTTTGGAGCTGCTCGACCGCTGAGTCAGAGGAGGCCGGCGAGGATCTTGTCCAAGGTCACCGGCAGGTCGCGGACCCGCACACCGGTGGCGTGGTAGACGGCGTTGACCACGGCCGCCGCCGCGCCGACGATGCCGATCTCCCCGGCGCCCCGTGAGCCCATCGGGTTGAAGTGCTCCTCTGCCTCGTCGAGCCAGATGGCGTCGATGTCGGCCACATCGGCGTGGGCGCTGATGTGGTACGTCGCGAGATCCTGCGTGACGACGTGGCCGAAGCGCGGGTCACGGACACTCTCCTCGTGCAGTGCCATCGACAGGCCCATGGTCATCCCGCCGATCAGCTGCGAGCGCAGCGTGCGCGGGTTGATGGCACGGCCCACCGAGAACACCCCGAGCATCCGGGGTATGCGGATCTCGCCGGTGTCGGCGTTGACGTGGGCCTCGACGAAATGCGCGCCGAAGGACTGCACGGTGAACTTGTCGGCGTCGGGATTCTCCGGGGCCTGGGCCTCGGTCGTCGCGCCGAGGGCGGGCGGGTCCCCGTGATCGGCACGGAATTGCTTGGCCGCGGCCACGATCGCCGAACCCCAGGACGTGATACCCGATGAGCCACCCGCGACCGACGCCTCCGGCAGGGTCGAGTCACCGATCTGCAGGTCAACCGCGGCCAGGTCGCATCCCAACGCGTCGGCGGCGATCTGGCTCAGCGTCGTCCACGTGCCGGTGCCGATGTCGGCCGCCCCGATCTGCACCGTGTAGTGGCCTTCCGGCCCGTAGCTGATCCGTGCCGAGTTGCCGGGCATCGCCATGCCGGGATAGGTCGCGGCGGCCACGCCCGTCCCGGTGAACCATTGGCCGACACGGCTTTTCGCGGGCCGCGGATCGCGCGAGGCCCAGCCGAACCGGTCGGCGCCGGTTCTCAGGCACTCGACGAGGTGGCGGCCCGACCACGGTTTGCCGGACTCCGGATCGACGTCGGGTTCGTTGCGGATCCGCAGTTCGATCGGATCGACATCGCAGGCCACCGCGAGTTCGTCCATCGCGACCTCGGCGGCGTAGGTGCCGGGACATTCGCCCGGTGCGCGCATCCAGAACGGCACCGGCACGTCCAGTTCGGCCAGCCGGTGCGACGTCCGCCGGTTCGCCGACGCATACATCTTGCGCGTGGTCACCGCGGTCTGCTCGGCGAATTTCTTGACCGCCGAGGTCTGTTCGATCACGTCGTGCACGATCGCGGTGAGCCGCCCGCTGCGGTCGGCACCCAACCGCAGCCGCTGGATGGTGGGCGTGCGATAGCCGACGAGCGCGAACATCTGCTGACGCGTGAGCGCGAGCTTCACGGGACGGCCGCCGCTGCGTTGGGCGGCCATGACGGCCAGGACATCGTGTGCGTGCGGCGCACCCTTGGACCCGAACCCGCCGCCGACGTGTGGGGCGATCACCCGCATCTGCTCGGGTTCGAGTCCGAAGATCGGCGCGAGGGTCTTGCGCACCACGTGCACGCCCTGTGTGGAGTCGTACAGCGTCACGGCAGCCCGACCCTCGGATGCGGTCCACCGGGCGACACATGCGTGCGGTTCCATCGGGTTGTTGTGCTCGATGGGAGTTGTATACGTCTCGTCGACGGTCACCTCGGCGGCGGCCAGGGCGGCCTCGACGTCGCCGTCGTCGGTGTCGGGCGGATAGGACGGGTTGACCGATTCCGGCGTGTACAGGCGCGGGTGGTCGGCGGCCAGTTCGACATCGTGCGGTTCCTGCGCGTACTCAATCGCGACGAGAGCCGCGGCGTCCCTGGCGATCTCGGCGGTCTCGGCGACGACCCCGCCGATGAGCTGGCCGCGGAAGTGCACGTCGGCATCTTGCAGGATCGCGAGCTCGCCGTCGGAGGCGTCGGCCAGCTCAGGCGCGTCGAAGACCGTCAGCACGTCGAGCACGCCGTCGAGATCGCGGGCCGCGGTGGTGTCCATGGTGAGTACGCGGCCACGGGCGATGGTGGCCTGGATCGGATGCAGATACGCCGGGTGATCGACTTGTTGCTCGAATGCGTACGGCGCGGTGCCCGTGACCTTGGCGCGACCGTCCTTGCGGCCCACCGCATGTCCCATCACCTGCGGTTCGAGCAAGGTCATGGCCGCCTCCGTGCGGTCAGCATGCGCAACTGGGCGATCAACGTGCGGCGGGCGAGGTCGACCTTGAACTCGTTGCCCGGCTGCGGCTCTGCTTGCGCGAGTTCCGCATCGGCCGCGGCGGCGAAGACCTCGTCGGACGGCTGGTCGCCGATCAGCACCGCTTCGGCCTTACGCGCACGCCACGGCTTGTGCGCGACGCCGCCCAAAGCGATTCTGGCCGAACCGATCTGGAACGTGCTGGTGAACGACAGCTCGGCGGCCACCGAAACCAGGGCGAACGCATACGACGCCCGGTCGCGGACCTTGCGATAGTCCGAAACCGCGTCCGGTGGCGGAGCGGGCAACTCGACGGCCGTGATGAGCTCCCCGTGCTGCAGGACCGTGTCCCGGTGTGGTTCGTCACCGGGAAGCCGATAGAACTCGTCGAGCGCAATCCGCCGCTCGCCCTCGGTGTTTCGTACCACGACATGGGCGTCCAATGCGGACATCGCGACCGCCATGTCCGACGGATGCACGGCGATGCATTGCGGGGACGCGCCGAGGATCGCGTGGTAGCGGACATAGCCACCGAGCGCCGAGCAGCCGCTACCGGGTTCGCGTTTGTTGCACGGGGTGGTGACGTCCTGGAAATACACGCATCTGGTGCGCTGCAGCAGGTTACCGGCCGTGGTCGCGGAGTTCCGTAACTGGCCCGAAGCCCCGGATAGCAACGCGCGGGCCAGCATCGGGTAGTGCGAGCGGATCACCGGGTCGGCGGCCAGGTCGCTGTTGCGCACGTTCGCACCGATGCGCACGCCGCTGTCGGTGAGGACGGTCTCGGCCAGGTCGAGGTGGCTGACGTCGACCAGCAGATCCGGTTCGGCGACACCGAGTTTCATGTGGTCGACGAGGTTCGTGCCGCCCGCGAGAAACGCCGCGTCGGGATGTTCGGCCAGCGTGGCCACCGCGTCGGCGGGGCTGGTCGCCAGGTGGTAGTCAAAGGGTTTCACTGCGTGGCCGCCCGTTCGATCGCGGTGACGATGTTCGGGTACGCCGCACACCGGCAGAGGTTGCCGCTCATCCGTTCGCGGATCTCGTCGTCGGTGAGCACGGGTGTCACCTCGAGGTCGTCGGTCACGTAGCTCGGCGCGCCCGACTTGGCCTCGTCGAGCATCCCGACGGCCGAGCAGATCTGGCCGGGTGTGCAGTAACCGCACTGGAACGCGTCTTCGTCGTAGAAAGCCTGGGCGACCGGATGCAGTTCGTCGCCGTGTCCGAGACCGGCGGCCGTCGTGACGTGTGCACCGTCCGCGGCGACCGCGAACGTCAGGCACGTGGTGACGCGGCGGCCGTCGACCAGCACGGTGCACGATCCGCACTGGCCGTGGTCACAGCCCTTCTTCGGGGCTGTCGCGCCGAGTCTCTCGCGTAGGGCGTCCAGCAGCGTGACGCGGTTGTCGACGGTCAGGCGGTGGCTCGTGCCGTCGACCTCAAGGGTCACTTCAGTGCTGTGCGCGTGACGGGGCTGGCTCACGGTCGCCGGGTACCCGTGGCCCCGGTGACCAAACGTGGCGACTCAGCGGGCGGTGTGCTGCGGCGTGGCCAGCACGGCCGCGATCCCCGTCGTCAACGGCACCGACAGGGCCAGCGCGATGCCGCCCACCGCGGACCTGGCGATCTCGATGGCCACGCTCTCACTCGTCAACACATCGCCCAGCGACCGGTTGGCCACGCTGAACAACAACAACAGCGGCAGCGCGCTGCCGGCATAGGCCAGCACGAGGGTGTAGACCGTGCTCGCGATGTGGTCGCTGCCCACCCGCATGGCGCCGACGAAGACAGACCGCCGCGTACCGCCGTGCTCGGCGAGTTCGAAGACTGCCGAGGCCTGGGTGATCGTGACGTCGTTGAGCACACCGAGCGAGCCGATGATGAACCCGGCCAGCAGCAAGCCGGTGATCGACACGTTGCCCAGGTAGGTGGCGACGGCGTTGTTCTCCTCCTGCGACAGGCCCGTCAGATGGGCCAATTCGATTGCCGCCCAAGACAGTAACGCCGCAAGCAACAGTGAGGTCAGCGTGCCGAGCAGGGCCGCGCTGGTGCGCAGGCTCACGCCGTGGGCGAGATAGATGACCGCGTAGAGGATCACCGCCGACGCCACGAGCGACACCGGAACCGCCGAGGCGCCGTCGCGCAGGGCGGGCAGCAGAAACACCACGAGGACGACGAAGGCGACCACGATGCCGATCAGTGCGCGCAGCCCACGCCAGCGGGCCACCGCGACCACCACGATCGCGAACGCCACCGCGAGGCCGATGAGCGACCAGCTCCGCTCGTAGTCGTAGAACGAGTAGGTTGTCGCGCCGGTCGGGTCGACCTGGCGGGTGATCCTGATGTGCTCACCCACCAGAAGATTGGGCTGGCCCGGCCCGCCGCTGAACTCCAGCAGCGTGTTGGCGCCCTCGTTGGGGCCGGAATCGATCGAGATGATCGACTGCACGCAGCTGACATTGTCGCCCTCGGCGGGCTGCGGTACGGACGTCAACACCGTGCCGACCGACTGGTCACCGCAGCTCGCCGCCCGAGTGGCCACCACATGCCCGGCCTCGGTCGTCACGGCGCCGCCCTCGGCGTTCTGGAACGGCAGCGGGATGTCGACCTTCTGCTGGCTCGGCCACAGCAGAGCCGCTCCGGCGATCACGGCGACACCGATGGCGATCAGCAGCCCGACCACGATCTTGGCGGCCAGCGGGCCGAGGGGAGACGGGCCGCTCAGCGAATGCGAGTGGGAATGCGAATGCGCCACCCGGACAGGGTAGAGGGCACGGCTGGGACCCCCTGAACCGCCGAGACCACGGTTTCTGACGGATCTACGCCGAACCTGTCAGAAAGCGTGTTCTCGGCGCACCGGCCTACTGCCGGTAGCTCGCCAGGAAGTTGCCCAGCCGCTCGATCGCACTGGACAGGTCACGTGCCCACGGCAGCGTGACGATGCGCAGGTGATCCGGTGTCGGCCAGTTGAATCCGGTGCCCTGGGTCAGCAGGATCTTCTCCTGCAGCAGCAGGTCGAGCACGAGCTGCTCATCGTCGTGGATGTCGTGCACCTCGGGATCCAGCCGCGGGAACGCATACAGCGCACCGGCGGGCTTGACGCAGGACACGCCGGGGATCTCGTTGAGCTTCTCCCACGCCACGTCGCGCTGCTCGAGCAGCCGGCCGCCCGGCAGCACGAGGTCGTCGATGCTCTGATGTCCGCCGAGCGCGACCTGGATGGCGTGCTGTGCGGGCACATTCGGGCACAGCCGCATGTTGGCCAGCAGGCTGATGCCCTCGATGAAGCTGCTCGCGTGTTCTTTCGGGCCGGTGATGACGAGCCAGCCGGAGCGGTATCCGGCCACGCGGTAGGCCTTGGACAGGCCGTTGAAGGTCAGGGTCAGCACATCGGGGGCCACCGAGGCCAGGGCGATGTGCTTGGCGTCGTCGTAGAGGATCTTGTCGTAGATCTCGTCGGCGAGCAGCATCAGCTGATGCTTGCGGGCCAGATCGGCGATCTGCTCCAGGGTCTCGCGGCTGTACACCGCGCCCGTCGGGTTGTTCGGGTTGATCACGACGATCGCCTTGGTGCGTTCGGTGATCTTCGATTCCAGGTCGGCGACGTCGGGGTTCCAGCCCTGCGTCTCGTCGCACAGGTAATGCACCGGGGTGCCGCCGGCCAGCGAGGTCGACGCCGTCCACAGAGGGTAGTCCGGGGCCGGGATGAGCACCTGGTCGCCGTTGTCCAGCAGCGCCTGCAGGGTCATGGTGATGAGCTCGGAGACGCCGTTGCCCAGATAGACGTCGTCGACGTCGAACTTCGGGAAACCGTCGACGAGCTCGTAGCGGGTGAACACCGCGCGCCGGGCGCTGGGAATTCCCTTGGAGTCGGAGTAGCCCTGCGCGTACGGCAGGGCCTGGATCATGTCGCGCATGATCACGTCGGGGGCCTCGAAACCGAACGGCGCGGGGTTGCCGATGTTCAGCTTGAGGATGCGGTGCCCTTCAGCTTCCAGCCGTGAGGCGTGCTCGTGTACCGGCCCGCGGATCTCGTACAGGACGTCCTGCAGCTTCGTGGACTGGGCGAACGTACGCGGCTTCGGGTGGTGCCCGGTGGTGTGCCACGGCAACTGATGGGTAGTCACGTCCACCATGGTCTCATCACCGTCCACTGAATTTGAATTTGCCGATTGTTGAAGTGTCCATAACCACATTCCCCGGACCGCCGGGAATTGGCATACGAATTGATTCTGGGGTTTGCGTGCGAAGCGGCTGTGGATTGCCTTGACCGGTCAGCGCGCCTGTTCGGCGTTGCGCGACGATGGCTGCCAATCAGCAGATGGCCGACGATTTCCCCAGGCCAGGGGCGTCTGAGGGCATCGACCCGACGAACAGGATTGGAATTGCAATGACGAAATTCGCAGGGCTGCGCATCAATACGATCGCGGCGATATTCGGGGGTGGCGCCGTCGTTTCGATGGGTGTGATCGCCGCGGCGGTCGGTGGCGCACAAGCAGGCCCGCCCGTGGTGGCGTCCGGTGGGTCGATGACGATCGGCGAGACCACCACGGTGACCTACACCGGGACGGTCGCCCCCGTGGTGGCCAAGCCCGCCGTGAAGGCGCCGCCCTACGGCGGCGGCTAGCACGTCGGCCCGACATACAAGCGGGCGGCCACCTCCGACTCGGAAGTGGCCGCCCGCTTGCGTGCAGAGCTTGCTCAGCGCTTGCCGGGACGCTTCGCCCCCGGCTTGATGCCCAGGCCCACGACGGGCGGCTCGGGCTTGGCCGGTTCGGCTTCCGGTTCCGGAGCCTGCTCAGCGGCCGGTTCGGCAGCGGGTGCCGGTGCCGGTTCGGCAGCGGGCTGAGCCGGCGCGGCGGGAGCCGCCGGCTTGGCCTTCTTGGCGCCCGGACGGCGGGCACCGGCCGCGATGCCGAGGCCGACCACCGGAGGTTCGGGCTTGGCGGGCTCGGCCGGTGCCTCGGCGGCAGGCGCCTCGGCGGCGGGTGCGGCAGGAGCGGCCGCAGCGGCGGTCTTCTTGGCTCCGGGGCGACGCGCGCCCGCGGCCAAGCCCAGCCCCTTGACCGGGGCGGCCGGTGCTTCCGCGGCCGGTGCCTCGGTTTCGGGCGCGGTTGCCGGGGCCGCGGACGCGGCAGGAGCGGCCTTCTTGGCGCCGGGGCGCTTGGCCCCGCCTGCGATGCCCAGGCCCTTGACGGGTGCCGCCGGTGCGGCTGGAGCCTCGGTCGAAGGCGCTTCGGCCGCGGGTGCGGCTGCGGTCTTCTTCGCGCCGGGACGCTTGGCGCCGCCGGCCATACCCAGACCCTTGACCGGAGCCGCGGCCGGTGCGGCCGATGCCTCGGCGGCCGGCGCGGCCTTCTTGGCGCCAGGACGCTTGGCGGCGCCCGCCATGCCCAGACCCGTGACCGGTTTGGCTTCCGCGGTGGTCGCGGCCGGCGCCTCTTGCGGCGCGGCTTCCTCCTCGACCGCGGGTGCGGCAGCGGCTTCGGCCTTCGCCTCGGCTTCGGCTCGGGCCTCCGCCCGCTTCTCGGATTCCTTTGCCGCCGTGCCCTTTTCGGGCAGTGTGATGGTGCTCTTGTCGAGCGAGTTCAGCAGCAGCTGGGCCACGTCGAGCACTTCGGCCTTCTCGACGTTGCGGGCCGCGGCGACATCGTCGACACCGTCGGTGATCATCACGCGGCAGAACGGGCAGCCGGTCGCGATGGTCGATGCGGTGTCCATCGCCTCTTCGGTGCGCTCGACGTTGACGCGCTTGCCGATGTGTTCTTCCATCCACATCCGCGCGCCACCGGCACCGCAGCACAGGCCGCGGTCGGCGTGGCGGGGCATCTCCTTGAGCGTCACGCCCGAGGCCTCGACCAGCTCACGCGGAGCCTCGTAGACCTTGTTGTGGCGGCCCAGGAAGCACGGGTCGTGGTAGGTGACCTCGGGTCCGCCGGTGGACTTGACCGGCACCAGCTTCTTGTCGCGGACCAGCCGGTTGAGCAGCTGCGTGTGGTGCACGACGGTGTAGTTGGCGCCCAGCTGCGGATACTCGCGGCCGATCGTGTTGAAGCAGTGCGGGCAGGTCACGATGATCTTGCGATCGACCGTCTCGACGCCTTCGAACAGCTCGTTGATGGTCTCGACGTTCTGCGCGGCCAGCTGCTGGAACAGGAACTCGTTGCCGGAGCGGCGGGCCGAGTCACCCGTACAGGTCTCACCGGTACCCAGCACCAGGAACTTCACGCCCGAGGCTGCCAGGAGTTCGGCGACGGCCTTGGTGGTCTTCTTGGCCCGGTCCTCGTAGGCGCCGGCGCAGCCGACCCAGAACAGGTACTCGAAGCCGTCGAACGAATCCACGTCCTCGCCGTAGACCGGGACGTCGAAGTCGACCTCGTCGATCCAGTTGGTGCGGTCCTTGGCGTTCTGGCCCCAGGGGTTGCCCTTGGTCTCCAGGTTCTTGAACAGCACGCCGAGCTCGCCGGGGAACTCCGATTCGACCATGACCTGGTAGCGGCGCATGTCGACGATGTGGTCGATGTGCTCGATGTCGACCGGGCACTGCTCGACGCACGCGCCGCAGTTGGTGCAGGACCACAGCACGTCGGGGTCGATGACGCCGCCCTGCTCCAGGGTGCCGACAAGCGGGCGCAGCGCCTGCTCGGGACCCGAGCCCATGATGCGTTCGAAGCCGGACTCGGGAACGTGGGCGTGTGCGTGCTCTTCGTCGTGCTTCTCGCCGCCCACCTTTTCGCCCAGCCCGCCCTCGGGCGTGCTCTCCAGCGGCGACGGCTTCTCGCCGAGGATGTAGGGCGCTTTGGCGAACATGTGGTCGCGCAGGTTCATGATCACGAGCTTGGGCGACAGCGGCTTGCCGGTGTTCCACGCCGGGCACTGCGACTGGCAGCGGCCACATTCGGTACATGTCGTGAAGTCGAGGTAGCCCTTCCAGGTGAAGTCCTCGATCTTGCCGCGGCCGAACACCGCGTCCTCGGCGGGATCTTCGAAGTCGATCTTCTCGCCCTTGTGCTCCATCGGCAGCAGCGGGCCGAGGCCGTCGGGCAGGCGCTTGAAGGTGACGTTGATCGGGGCCAGGCCGATGTGCAGGTGCTTGGAGTGCAGCACGATCAGCAGGAAGGCCAGCATGACGCCGAGGTGGGCCAGCAGCGCGATCGTCTCCAGCCACACGTTGGCGGTGTGTCCGAGCGGCGCCAGCAGCGCGGCCATGCCGTCGGAGAAGAACGCGCCGGACTGGTACGGGAAGTCCTCACCCAGCACGTTGACGGCTGCGCCGCGGAACACCGCGTAGGTCGCGATGACCAGGAAGATCATGAACAGGATCAGCCAGGCGCCACCGGTGTGCGAGCCGTAGAACCGCGACTCGCGACCGAGCTGCTCGGGGTTCTTGCGGATACGGATGATCGAGAACACGATGATGCCCGCGAGCACCGCGACGGCGAAGAAGTCCTGCAGGAAGCCCAACACCGGCCAGCGGCCCACCAGCGGGATGTGGAACTCGGGATCGAACAGCACGCCGTAGGCCTCGAGGTACACCGTGGCGAGGACGAAGAAGCCCCACATGGTGAAGAAGTGCGCGATGCCGGGGATCGACCACTTGAGGAGCTTCGACTGGGCGAAGACTTCCTTGTTCTGGTTCAAGAAGCGCTGGACGAGGTGGTCCTTGCGTCCGCGCTCGTCGCCGACCGTTTGCCCGGAGTTGATCAGCTTGGTGAGCCACAGGATGCGCTTGGCGGCGAACACCAGCACGACGAGCGTGGCGAGCACACCGAGAATCAGCCGCGACAGAACGAGCGTGTGTTCGAGACTCTCCACCGAAACGCCTCCATTTCGCGTGTTACCGGTCGGTAACTTGAGCATGGTTACCCGTGGGTAACTTAGCTTCCTTCAGCTCATAGTGACATTTGAGAGTTTCCTCCCGCTACCGAGGCTTACCTAACTTGGAGGCCACTGTGGGATAGCTCTCACCGCATCGACGGAGGCCAACGGCCGCCTGCGATGGTCCTGGCAAATAGTCGCTAGGGCTTCGGAGCGAGCATCGCGCGCAGCATCGACAGCATCTCCGAACGCGATTCCGCGCCCAGCCGCCGGCGGATCCGCGCCACGTGATGCTCGACGGTCTTCGCTGAGATGAACAACTGGCTGCCGATGTCGCGGTAAGGCATCCCGAGCAGTAGCAGCTCGGCGACCTCGCGTTCGCGATCGGACAGCCGGGCCGGCCCCGAGCTGGAATGTTGGGCGGCCGGGGTGTGCGCGGCGATCGGTGCGGGCGCGTCATCGACGGCGCTCGTCTGCTTGAGATCCCTCGCCAGTTGCAGCATGGCCTGAGACACCCGCGGGTCGGGCGTCTGCAGCGCGGCCTGGCTGGCCAGGCGGGTTCCGTCCCAGGTCAACCCGTACTGGGACAACCCGCGTGCCGCCGCGGTGACCTCATCGGTGTCGACGTGGTTGGCCAGCACCCGCAGCCAGATACGTCCCGCATTGGCCAGCGCCCTGGCGAATGCACTCTGGCCCGCCGCCGCCGTCAAGGCCTGGCCGTGCGGCGCGACCGCCGCCGGGGAATTGGCCAAGATCCCGGCATGCACACCGGCCCAATGCAACGGCACCGACCACAAGACCGGCTGGCCCAACGCATCCAACAGGCTGAACGCCTCGGTCAGTGTGTGCTGCAGCCGGTCGATCTGGCGCATCCGGGCGCCCGCCACCCACAGCTCGCCGAGCGGCAGCAGTGAATAGAGGTCGATCGAGTACTCGGCAAGCACCTCCATGGCGGCATACCAGTGCTTCTGCACGGCGCCGCTGTCCCCGCTGCGCCGCGCGATCGCGGTGCGCAGCGCGGCCGCCCACAGTGCGTCGCGCCGGTGCAGGGCGGGCCCGGCCTCGACCGCGGACACATCGGCGGCGGCCGCGGCCAACTGGCCGTCCTGCATCTTGACCCAGCCGAGCAGTAGCCGATGCCGGTACGCGGTGAACGCGGCAGCGCCGTCATCACCGGCGCGCACGGCCCGGCCGATCACGCTGCGGGCCCGGACCGGGTCGCCGCCGTGCAGCGCCGCGAGGGTGACGAGGGCGGCCGGGGTGTCGGGTGCGACGCCGACGGTCTGGTGCTCGGTCGTGACGGCCTGCCCCAGTCTCGCGATGGTCACCGCGAACGGCTGGTCGAGGGACATCAGCAACCCGTCGGCCAGGTTGCGGGCGGCGCGCGCGGTCGACGTCGGAGGTCCGGCGAGTTCGGCACTGAGCGCGGTGCGCGCGGCGGCGCCATCACCCACCGCCAACTGCACGACCGCCCCGGCCGAACTGATCGCGGCATCCGGATACGGCCCGAGCCACCGGAACAGATCGGCGGCCTGGGCCGCGCTTCCGTCGTGCACCGCGATACTGGCCGCGATGCGCACGGCCGCCGCGCGCTCGGCCGGATCGTCGGAGCTGAGCAGTTCATCGGCCATGCGCCCGGCGGTGCCGCAGTCGCCGGCCAGGGCGAGTGCATCGGCCAACGGCGTGGTCTGCGCGGCCGATCCCGCTTGCACCGCGGCCCGGTACAGACGCGCCGCCCGCGCCGGCTGACCCTGTGCGTGCGTGGCGTGGTCGGACAGCGCCTCGGCCAGGCGATCGTCGCGCAGTCCGTGTTCGGCGAGGCGCACCGCGAGTTCTGCCGACAGTGTGGACAGTTCCAGCTGCGAGCTCAGCAGCGCCGACTCGATCTCGTGATGCCTTGCGGCGCCGGCGATCTGGGCGATGCAGTCGTGCACCAGCCGCAGGAACCTGCGGTCGTGCGAAGGCTCGACGAGGCCGCCGGCGCGGGCCCGGTCCACCAAGGTCAACGCGTCGGGGCCGGTCAGCCGCAGCGCCGCGGCGACGTCGTCGGGTCCCAGTTCCAGGCTCAGCGACGTGATGAGCAGGGTGTCGCGCGTCTGCTCGTCCACCCGGCGGAGCCGCTCGATCAATGCGAACCGGGCGGCCTCGTCGGGACGGGTGGCCGCACCGGCCGCAGCCCGGACCAGAAACGGCAGGCCCGCGGTCGCGATCATTACCGACCGGACCGTCTCGGGCGGTGCGGGCGCTCCGAGCGCTGCCGTGATGATCCGGTTCACCTCGGCGGCGGGCAACGCGCCCAACGTCACCACCGGGTTCTCCCGCTCCAGTGCGGTCACCAGCGCGCGCAGTGCCTGCCGATGCGCGAGCGGTTCGGCCGCCACCACCACCGTGGCCCCGGGATGTGCGACCTGTTCGGTGAGACAGTCGATTTCGGAATCGTCGAGCAGGTGCGCATCATCGACGACGAACGCCACGTCGGGTGCGTCGGTGGTCCGCGACGGCCTGGTGAGGACGGTGCGCCCGGCCTCGCGGAACGCGGCCCGGATGGCTGCGAGCGCGGTGCTCTTGCCCGTCCCGATTCCCCCGGACACCAACAGCTTCGCCGGCTCGGTCGGCGCGTCGAGCAGTCGGCCGGCGGCCTCGCGGACGGCCGGCGGCAGATCCGTGAGGCGTTCCGGCGCCGGGTTCGACATGCCGGCCTAGGCGCCGTCCTCGACTGGGACGTCGGGGATTTCGACGGTCGTCGTGGTCGGTGCCTGTGTCGTGGTCGGCGGTTGCGTCGTCGTGGGCTGTGTGGTGGTCGGTTGTGTCGTCGTGGTCGTGCGCGTGGTGGTCGTCGTCGGTGACGTCGTGGTGGTCGTCGTGGTCGTCGTAGTCGTGGTGGTCGGGCTCGTCGTCGTCGGAGCCGTCGTCGTGGTCGTCGGCGGTGGTGGTGGCGGCACGATGACGGTGCTCGTCGCCTGGCCGTCGGGGCCCACGGTCACGGTCGTGATCGGCTCGGGCGGTGGGCCTTCCGGAGACGGGCCCATCGAATACGTCGTGCTGGTCTCGGTGACCGGCGTCGAATCCGAAGACGTGCCCGTCAGCGTCACGGCGAGACCGCCCCCCGCGAGCAGCACGGCCGCCGCGGCCGCACCGAAGAGGATCGGCGGGCGTTTGTACCAGGGGAGTGGCGCCGGTTCGGCGTCGTACATCTCCTCTTCGTGGCTGAACTCGACGGGCGGGCGCGCCGCTGTCGCCCCCGGCTCCGTCTCATAGCTGTAGTCGCCACCGGCATAGGGCACGGGCTCGTTCGGCGGAGCGTCGTCCTGCGACCACGCCAGCGCCCGGAAGGTCGCCGACTCTGGGCCATCGGCGGCAGCCGCGGCACCCGCCGCGCCGGCAACGCCCGCCGCACCTGCTGCCCAGGCGGCGGTGGGCCCGAGCCCGGTCGGCGCGTCGGCAGCGGCGACCTCGGGAGCCATGCCGGTCGGCGCGCCGGCCTCGGCCACATGTTCGGCGACCAGGGCCGCCCCGGCCGCGACGATGAGCTGCGGATGCGGTGTGGTGACCACCGGCGCGCGTAACCGTTGCGAGAGCTGTTGCGTCACAAGAGGAATCGCGGCACCGCCGCCGACGGTCGCGACGGCGGCGACACTTGACAACGCAATGTTGTTGCGCTGCAACGTGTCTTCGACGTTGTTGGCGAATCCGGCCAGCGGTTCGGCGATGAGCTGCTCGAGTTCGGGCCGGGTGACCCTGACATCGGAGTTGAACCCCGGCAGGTCGGCGGTGATCACTGCCGCGGTTTCAGCCGACAGTCGTTCCTTCGCCTGTCGGCACTCGGCCCGCAGGCGGGCGAGTGAACCCACGGCGGCGGTGCCCGCGGGGTCGGCGTCGTTGGCTGCCGCGATGCCGCTGAGGACATGGTTGAGCAGCGCCTGGTCGATCTGATCGCCCGAGAAGTCTTGGTAGCGCACGGTTTGACCGACAGGTGCGAAGTCGGCGCCTGCGTCGGCAAGCGTCACGCTCGTGCCACTGCCGCCGAAATCGCACAGCACCACCACGCCTTCGGCGGGCAGCCCGGGATCGGCGCGCAATGCCGCGAGCGCGGCAAGAGCATCGGGCACCAGTGCCGGCGGCGCACCGCCCGGTGTGAGGGCCGGCTTGCCCCGCAACGCGCCGCGTAGCGCGCCTACGGTGCCGGGGCCCCAGTAGGCGGGGACCGCGATCGTGACGGGCGCGCCGCCGCCGGCCGCGCGGGCCATCACGTCGAGCGCCTCGGCCAACACCAACTCGCCGCGGTGATGGGATCCGTCCGCGGCGACGATCGGCACGGGATCGCCGACGCGCTCGACGAACCCGGTCAAGGCCAAACCGTCGCCGCTGAACTCACCCACTTCGGGTGCGCGGTCGTTGAATAGGGTGAGGATCGATCGGCGAACCACCGGTGTGCGGCCTTCGCGGGCTGCCACCAGGTTGGTCACCCCGATCGACAACCCCAGTGAGTCGGTCATCAGGCGTCACTCCTGTTGTCTGGGCCGTCCCTCACCATAGCGGCTCGATCCCCCACGGCCCGTCATTGTTCCCCTAGTGGCGTCAATCCCCTAATGGTGAGTCCCCTAATGGCGTCGCGAGAGGGGTGGGTTCGGCACCGATCCCGGCTGGGGTCCCGCTGGATAGCATCGAGTCGTGGCCGACATGAGCCCGTTGACGACCGGGAAGGAGGTGTGCCGTGGCAAATACGTTGCTCGACTTCGTCATGTCGCTCGTGCGTGATCCCGATGCGGCCGCACGCTACGCGGCCGATCCGGCCCAGGCCATCGCCGACGCACATCTGACCGACGTGACCAGCGCAGACGTGAACAACTTGATTCCGGTGGTGTCGGAATCGCTGTCGATGACGGCTCCCACCGGCGGGCTCGACGCCTTCGGCGCTGAATCGGCCGGCAATGTCTGGGCGAGCGGCGCGGCCACCGCGGCGTTCGACGCGTTCGGCGACCATGTGCCCGTCGACGCCGGACCCGATGTGGTGAGCCAGGTCATCGAGCAGCCCACTGAAACCGTGGCGTCGGGTCTCGATGCCCTGACCGACTCCGGGCTCGTGTCCGATCCGTTCGACGAGGCGTCGTTGCAGGTCACTGAGCCGGTCATCGACGATGCCATCACCACGGACCCGGTGATCGCCGACGATTGGGCACAGCCGGTGGTCGACGACCAGCACCACACTGACGGGGTGGGCGGTTTCGACATCTTCGACTGATCACGTCCGCGATTCGCACAGCGCACGACCGTATGGTCGTGCGCTTTGTGCTTTTCACCTGCGCAAACGCAAACCCCCTATGGACCCCCTAATCCCCTATCGGGGTCATGATCCCTACCCCGGACGGGCCCCGTGCGGGGAGGGGAACCGGCCCCGTTTCCGGGGGGTTGGCGAATCCATAACGTTGTCTCCAGATCGCCGGAGAGCCCGGCGGGGGACTTCGAAAAAGACTTCCCAACAACAACCGAAAGGGTTGGAGCAATGGCTATCTCTCTGATCGACTTCATCCTCGACCTGTTCCGCAGCCCGGCCTCTGCCGCATCGTTCATCGCCGACCCGGACGGGAGCCTGCGTGACGCCGGCCTGCCGAACGTCACCGCGGCTCAGCTGCACGCCGTCGCGGCCACCGCGGCTCCGGCCGGTGTGCTGCTCGGCGGTGGCAACCCGGTGCTGGGTCTGCAGCGCGCGGTCGCCGACCACCACAACATCCCGGCACAGTTCGCGGCACCGATCGCCTCGCCGTTCTCACCGCAGACGCAGTTCGCGCCGGATGTGGCCAGCCACAACAACACCGACTTCGCGAGCCACAACGATGTCCCGATCATGAGCCCCAACCAGGACGCCGGCGCGAACGCCCAGCAGGGTGCGTTCAACCTGGGCTTCGGTGACATCACCCTCGGCGACAAGACCACCAACACGGCCACCAACGGCGGCGTGGTGGTCGACGGGGACAACGACGGCGACATCGTCAGCGGTGACGGCGCCGTGCTCGGCGACGGCAACACCATGAACAACGGTGACATCCTCGCCGGATCCGGCTCGAATGTCGTGGTCGGCAAGGACAACGAGGTCGAGGACAACTCGCAGACCGCGGGCGGCGACCTGATCTCCGACAACGAAGGCCCGGTCATCAGCGACGTCGACATGAGCGGCGGCCACGGTGGCGGTGCCAGCGGCGGTGACAGCCTGATCGGCATCGGCAGCGGCAACGCGTCCGGTGGCGACGGCGGCAACGCGGGCTCGATCATCATCGCCGACAACGACACCAATGCGGTGGGTGGCAACCAGACCTCGGTCGGCGGCGACTACGGCAGCGACAACACCCAGGACAACTCGGTGAACACCGCGGTCGAGACCAACACGTCCACCAGCTGGGAGGACAACTCGTCGTCCTACGAGTCGAACATCGGATCGGGCAACGACACCGCGTTCGCCTCGGGCAACGACATCGCCTCGGGCAACGAGACGGCGTTCGCGTCGGGCAACGAGACCAACACGGCTCTCGCGTCGGGCAACAGCTACGAAACCGACACCGACGTCGCCTCCAACAACAACACCGGATTCGACGCGTTCTGATCCGAACAACCGCATAACGCAACGGGCGGGGACCATCTCATACGCGGGTGGTCCCCGCCCCGTTCGTGCGCCTACCGTTGAGCCCGGCAGGAGGAATCCATGACGCAACCGAACGACCCGCGCAAAGTAAAGGTGATCGTCGAGCTGATCGACCACGCCAGCAAGATCGCGGCCGCCAAGGACCGCAACGACCTTGTCGAGCGGCTGCGGGCGGCGAAGGTGCGCATCAACGACCCGCAGATTCGCGTGGTCATCGCCGGCCAGCTCAAGCAGGGCAAGAGCCAGCTGCTCAACTCGCTGCTCAACATCCCCGTGGCCCGCGTCGGCGACGACGAGAGCACGGTGCTGGCGACGGTCGTGTCCTACGGCGAGCAGGCGTCGGCGCGGCTCGTGGTGGCCCGGCCCGACGGTGCCGAGCCCGAGCTGATCGAGATTCCGCCGTCCGAGGTCACCAATGACCTGCGCCGGGCCCCGCAGGCCGGCGGCCGCGAGGTGCTGCGCGTCGAGGTGACCGCTCCGAGCCCGCTGCTCAAGGGCGGGCTCGCGTTCGTCGACACCCCCGGCGTCGGCGGGCACGGCCAGCCGCATCTGTCGGCGACATTGGGCCTGCTGCCCGACGCCGACGCCATGCTCATGGTCAGCGACACCAGCCAGGAGTTCACCGAGCCGGAGATGACGTTCATCCGTCAAGCGCTCGAAATATGCCCGCTGGCAACGATTGTCGCGACCAAGACCGACCTCTACCCGTACTGGCGCCAGATCGTCGACGCCAACACCGCCCACCTGCAGCGGGCCGGGCTCAACGTCCCGATCACTCCGGTCTCGTCGGCCCTGCGCAGCCACGCCATCCAGCTCAACGACAAAGAACTCAACGAGGAATCGAACTTCCCGGCCATCGTGAAGTTCCTCTCCGATCGCGTGCTGTCGCGCGAGAACGATCGCGTCCGCGACCATGTCGTATCCGAGATCCATTCGGCCGCAGAGCATCTGTTGCTCGCGGTGAACTCCGAGCTGTCCTCGTTCACCGATCCGGACGCCCGCGAGCGTCTCACCGCCGATCTGGAGCGCCGCAAGCAGGAGGCCCAGGATGCGTTGCAGCACACCGCGTTATGGCAACAGGTACTCAGCGACGGCATCGCCGACCTGACCGCCGACGTCGACCATGACCTCCGCCACCGGTTCCGCAACATCTCGGCCCACACCGAGAAGGTGATCGACAGCTGCGATCCGACGCTGCACTGGGCCGAGATCGGTGCCGAACTGGAGGACGCGGTCGCCACCGCGGTCGGCGACAACTTCGTCTGGGCGTATCAACGGGCCGAAGCGCTGGCCGCCGAGGTCGCCAGGACCTTCACCGAGGCCGGTCTCGACGCGGTGCAGATGCCCCAGATCGACGCGCGGGACATGGGCGCGGGATTCGGCGAGTTCAAATCGCTCGCGCGTCTGGAGGCCAAGCCGATCAAGGCGGGCCACAAGGTCGTCACGGGTATGCGCGGCTCCTACGGCGGCGTGCTGATGTTCGGCATGCTCACCTCGTTCGCGGGTCTGGGCATGTTCAACCCGCTGTCGCTGGGTGCCGGCCTGGTGCTGGGCCGCAAGGCCTACAAGGAGGACATGGAGAACCGCATGCTGCGGGTGCGCAACGAGGCCAAGACCAACGTGCGCAAGTTCGTCGACGACGTCGCATTCGTCGTCGGCAAGGAATCGCGGGACCGGCTCAAGGGCATCCAGCGTCAGCTCCGCGACCACTACCGCGAGATCGCCAACCAGACGACCCGTTCGCTCAACGAATCGCTGCAGGCCACGCTGGCCGCGGCCAAGGTCGAGGAGAACGAACGCAACACCCGGGTCAAGGAACTCGAGCGCCAGCAGAACATCCTCAAACAGGTCGTCGACCACGCCCAGAACCTGGCGAACCAACCGCAACTAAGCTCGAGGAGTTAACCGCCGGTCGAAAGGGTTGGACTCCGCAGCGTGAGCACGGGCGATCAGGTGCGCGCGATTCTCGGCGGCACCATCAAGGCGTACCGGGGCGACCCGGCATACCGCGATCGCCCCGATGTGCACAACGAACTCGACCGCATCGGCCGCAGGCTCAACCAGCCGATCCGCATCGCGCTGGCCGGCACGCTCAAGGCCGGTAAGTCCACGCTCGTCAACGCGCTGGTCGGGGAGGACATCGCGCCGACCGACGCGACCGAGGCGACGCGCATCGTGACGTGGTTTCGCCACGGTCCGACGCCGAAGGTGACGGCCAACCATCGCGGCGGCAGGCGCTCGAACGTCCCGATCGCCCGCGACCCGCACGATCGGGGCCTGACGTTCAGTTTCGCCGGCCTGGATCCGGTCGACGTGGTGGACCTCGACGTCGAGTGGCCGGCCGCCGAGCTCATCGACACCACGATCATCGACACCCCCGGCACGTCGTCGCTGTCGCGCGATGTGTCCGAACGCACGCATCGGCTGCTGGTGCCCGAGGACGGCGTGCCCCGCGTCGATGCGGTGGTGTTCCTGCTGCGCACCCTCAATGCCGCTGACATCGCGTTGCTCAAGCAGATCGGCGAACTCGTCGGCGGCTCGGCCGGTGCGCTCGGGGTGATCGGTGTCGCGTCGCGGGCCGACGAGATCGGCGCGGGCCGCATCGACGCGATGATGTCGGCAAAGGACGTCGCCAAGCGGTTCACCGCGGAGATGGACAAGACCGGGATCTGCCAGGCCGTCGTGCCGGTGTCCGGGTTGCTCGCGCTGACCGCGCGGACGTTGCGGCAGAGCGAGTTCGTCGCGCTCGAGAAACTGGCCGGGGTCGACGCGGGCGAGCTCGCCAAGGCCATGCTCTCGGTCGACCGCTTCGTGCGGGAGGACAGCTCGCTGCCGGTGGACGCGGCCACCCGCGCCGCACTGCTGGACCGGTTCGGCATGTTCGGCATCCGGATCTCGATCGCGGTGTTGCGCGCCGGAGTGTCGGATTCGGTGGCGCTGGCCGACGAACTTCTGGACCGCAGCGGCCTGATCGCGCTGCGTGACGTGATCGACCAGCAGTTCGCGCAGCGGTCGGAGCTGCTCAAAGCCCACACCGCGCTGCTGTCGCTGCGTCAGTTCGTGCAGCACAACCCGATCTATGCGACGCCCTACATCCTGGCCGACATAGACCCACTGCTGGCCGACACGCACGCGTTCGAGGAACTGCGGCTGCTCAGCCAGCTGCGGTCACGGCCGACGACGCTGAACGAGGACGAGATGGCCTCGCTGCGTCGCATCATCGGCGGGTCGGGCACCGACGCCGCGAGCCGGCTGGGTCTGCAGCCCGACACGCCCTACGACGGGCCGCGGGCCGCGTTCGCCGCCGCGCAGCGCTGGCGCAGGCGCGCCGAACACCCGCTCAACGACCCGTTCACCACCCGTGCGTGCCGAGCCGCGGTCCGCAGCGCCGAGGCGTTGGTTGCTGAATACTCGACGCGCTACTAACGAATCGAGGCCGAGCGCCGACATATAGGTATGCGTGATTGCTTGGGGTTGTCTGTTGGGACGACCAATCTGGTGGCGATCACCGACCAAGCGCCGATCCTGCGGCGCACGGTCCTCACGCTGTTCGGGCATCGCAGGCCCGAGGTCGGTGTGCCGGGGGAGAACCCGCAGCTCACCGAGCCCGGCCTGGTGATCACCGACTTCGTGGAGCGGGTCGGTGATCCGGTGCCGCTCGTGGCGCCGGACGGTTCGGCACACCGCGGGGTGGATCTGCTGGCCGAGGCCGTCGAGGCCATGACCCGTGCCGCGAGCCCGGTCCGCAGGCCCGATACGTCGGTGCTGGCGGTGCCCGCGCACTGGCGCCCGGCGGCGCTCGACGCGGTGCGTGCCGCGCTGCCCGGCGTGCGCGTCGTGCCCGACTCGGTTGCGGCGCTGACGGCGATCCAGGCGCATCCGGGCCTGCCCGCCCGCGGCGTCGTCGCGTTGGTGGACTTCGGTGCCACCGGAACGAGCCTGACGCTGGCCGACGCGGGATTCGCGACCGTCGGACAGACCGTGCGGTTCGACGACTTCTCCGGCGATCTGATCGATCAGGAGATCCTTCGGCACGTGCTGGCCGACCTGGACGCCGAGCCGTCGGGCACCGCGGCCGTCGCGACGTTGATCCGGCTGCGTGAGCAATGCCGAATCGCCAAGGAGCGCTTGAGCTATCAGAGCGCGACCGGTCTCGTCGGGCCGGAGCCGGGCCGCACGATCAGGCTCACCCGCGCCGAGCTGGAGGCCGTCGTGGCCGAGCCGCTCGACCGCGTGATCGACGCGCTGCTGGACCTGATGCGGCGCACCGGTATCCACCCGGCCCAGCTTGCGGCGCTGGTCACCGTGGGCGGGGGAGCGCGGATACCCGTTGTCACCCAACGGCTTTCCGAAGCGCTCCGGATGCCGGTCACGACGGTTCCGCAGGCGCAGGTGATCGGCGCGGTAGGGGCCGGCCTGCTCGCGCGCCGCGGCCAGGACGAGACCGCGACGCGGCAAGCCGCGGTGGCGCCCGCATCGCTGACCGGAACCGTGGCGGCGTCGGTGCTGGCCTGGTCGGCGGTCGACGATGTGCCCGAGGTCGCCGAGTTCGTGCCAGAAGCGGTCTCGGAAGAGGCGGCCCGGCCCGCGTTCGTGTTCGCCGAAACGGCGCCCGAACCCGCCCCCGAACGGAGCGCGCCGTGGTACCGGCGCGGCGGCGTGGTGCTCTACGCCGCGACATTCTTGGCGTTGGTCGGCACGGTCGGCTGGCTCCTGTCGGCGCGGGCCGACCGGATGGACGCCGCCGCCAGCGCCGCATCGTTGGCGCCGCAGACCGTGCCCGCGGAATCGCCGCTCGCACAGTCGCTGCCCGCCCCGCCGACGCGGACCGTCGTCGTCCAGGAACCGGCCGGTTCGGCACCCGCGCAGGCGGCGCCGCGCCCGGCCGCCGCGCCCCGCTTGGTCCAGAGCGGGCAGGCCGCGCCAGCCCCGCGGGTCGCGCCGCGCCCGGCACCGCAAGCAGCGCCCCGGCCCGCACCGCGCCCGGCCGCGCCACCGCCAGCGCCGATTCCGCGGTTCCCGGTGCCCCAGTTACCGGTACCGCAGTTGCCCATCCCGCAGCTGCCGGTCCCGACGTTCGTGCCGCCGACGTCGACTCCTGCGCCGCAGCCCGAGCCCACACCGACGCCGGAGCCGACGCAGGCGCCAGAACCTGAACCTGAACCTGAACCGACGCAGGCGCCAGAGCCGGAGCCGACGCAGGCGCCTGAACCCGAGCCGACGCAGGCGCCCGCCCCGGAACCGATGCCGGAGCCCGCTCCCGAACCCATGCCGGAACCCACGGCGACGTCTACTCCGCCGTCGCCGTGAGTGGCCACTTGTGTCACGCCGAACGCATGTTCACGTGACATAACTGGCCACTGGCCAACCCCTACGCGCCCTCGTCGGGCGTCGTCGTGTCGGTGGTCGTCGTCGTGGTCGTGGTGGTGGTCGTCGTGGTGGTGGTCGTCGTCGTTGTTGTCGTGCTGGGCGTTGTCGTGGTTGTGGTCGTGGTCGGCACGGTCGTAGTCGTCGTTTGCGGAGCCGTCTCGGTCACGGTCTGAGTCGGCGGCGGCGCGACCGGCGCCACGGCCGATGTCGTGGTCGGAGTGGTGGTCGTCGTGGTCGTCGTGGACGGGGTATCCGAGGAAAACAGCTGCACGAGCGCATAGATGACCAGCGCTGCGATCACCGCGCCGAGCGCGCCGAACCCGATCAGCGCAGCAGGCTTGCGGTACCACGGCACCGGCTCGGGTTCGAGCGGTTCGGTCGGCGGCGGGTACGCCTCGTGATCGCCGTAGCTCTGCGAGTACTGGGTGGGCTCGTCGTCGGAGTAGTAGTTCGACACGCGCAGATAGTAGGCGGCGTCAGTTACCCGGCACGGGATACAACGTGCGTGTCACGTTGGTGCGTGGTCGGCTCCGGCTCGTCGGCGACTCGTCTTCGTCGTCGTCGGTCTCCGACCGCGTGCGCGGGAGCTCCGTCGGACCCGACGGCTCCGGAGTCGAGGACCCCGACGTGTCCGACGGCGAGGTTCCCGTCGTACCGGACACATCGGTCGGCAACCCGAACTCGGTGGTGACGGGAGGGCTCGTGCGCGTGATGGTCGGCGTCGTGGTCGCTGTCGAGGTCCCCGACGAGGCCGGCGCGAACGTCGGGTCGACGAACTCGATCGGTGCGTCCTGCGGCTTGTCGGCACTGCTCGTCAGCGCCACCACACCCCAAACGACCAGCGCGATCACGGTGAGCGCAGCCACGCTGGCCCCGAGCACCGCCGGTGTCGAATGATGCCAGGGCGGCTCGGTTGTTTGCCCAGGGTCATTCTGGTCACCGGTCACGGGCACCGATACTAACGCCGGCCGATCAGCCCGGCTCGGGTCAGCTCAGCTGGCGAACGACCTCGCTCGCGACGAGGTCCAGATGGTCGAGATCAGCCATGTCCAACAGCTGCAGGTAGACCCGCTGCACACCGGCCTCGGTGAAGGGCGCCAGCTTGTCGACGATCTCCGCGGGCGTCCCGACGAACGGCGAATTGCTGCGCAGCTCGTCCACGTCACGGTTGATCGCGGCCGCACGCTTGGCGATCTCGGCGTCGTCGCGCCCCGCGCACACCACGAACGCGGCCGAGTACGTCATCGAGTCGGGCGAGCGGCCCGCGCCGGCCACCGCGGCGGCCACGCGCTCGAACTGCGTCTTGAGCGCGTCGAGCGGCACGAACGGAACGTTGAACTCGGCGGCGAACTCGGCGGCCAGCGCGGGTGTGCGTTTGGCTCCCTGCCCGCCGATGATGATCGGCAGGGGCGTCTGCGAGGGTTTGGGCAGTGCGGGCGAGTTGACGACGGTGTAGTGCGTGCCGGAGAAATCGAACGTCTCACCGACGGGCGTGTTCCACAGTCCGGTCAGGATGCGCAGTTGTTCGGTCAGCCGGTCGAACCGTTCGCCCAGCGGCGGGAACGGGATGGCGTAGGCCTGGTGTTCTTCTTCGAACCAGCCTGCGCCGAGGCCCAATTCGACACGGCCACCGCTCATTTCGTCGACCTGCGCCACGGCGATGGCCAACGGTCCCGGGTAGCGGAAGGTCGCGGAGGTGACCATGGTGCCGAGCCGGACGGTCGAGGTCTCGCGGGCGATCCCGGCCAGCGTGACCCAGGAATCGGTGGGCCCGGGCAGGCCGTCACCGCTCATCGCCAGGTAGTGGTCCGACCTGAAGAAGGCCGAGTAGCCGAGGGCTTCTGCGGCTTTGGCCACGGCGAGCTGGTCGGAGTAGGTAGCACCTTGCTGGGGTTCGACGAAGACACGGAAATCCACGTAACCCACCCTAAGAGCTACAGCCCCCGGTGTGCAGACCGGAGGGCCGCGACGGCGTCGTCGGGTCCACTGAACGTCACCCGCGCCTGCTCGCGTCCGGCGGCGAACATCAGCAGTTCCCCTGGTTCGCCCGTCACGGTCACCGCGGGGCCGCTGCCCACGGTGGCGAGGGTTTTGCCTTCGGGGGTTCGCAAACTGACCCGTGCCGGCGATTTCGCCATCGCCATGCGGGCCATCGTGGCGACCTGCCGTGACAGCGCGTTGACGGTGGCGTCGTCGAGAACCCTTGGCTCCCAATTCGGTTGAGCGCGGCGCACGTCCTCGTTGTGGATGAACATCTCGGCGACGTTGACCAACGGATCGAGCACTTTGAACGGGGAGAACAGCGGAGGGCCCGACGCGATCTGATTCACGAGCGTGGCCCAGTCGGTGGAGTCGGTCACCTGCTGCTGCACCTTGGCGGTGTATCCGGCGAGCTTGGGCACCAGGATCCCGGGGGCGGCATCCAGTCGCCGTTCGCGGACCACCAGATGGGCGGCCAGGTCGCGGGCGTTCCAGCCCTCGCACAGCGTGGGAGCATCAGGGCCTGCGGCCCGCATGGACTCGACCAGTGCGGCACGTTCGCGCTGCGCGATACTACTCATGTCACCCGAGTCTAAAAGTTCTCGACACCCTCCACCGCGACAACCATTCCGTGCCCGCTGGCGTCGTTGGTGAACCGGGTGCCGTCGCTGCTGGCCTCGATCGTCCAGCCGAGGGCGGTGTATGTGCGGTAGTCCAGTGTGACCGCCGGGATCGCGCCGAGATTGCCGAGTACCCAACGCATATTGCCGTCGGCGCTGAGTTCGACACCGTTCGCCGGAAGCCCGTCGATGTCGGGTGCGTTGCTGAAGTCCGACTCGCAGCCGATGTCCTGGGTGGACAGCTGACAGCGGGTCTTCCCCGATTTGGTCTCGATGAAGACGTAGCCGTTCTGCGGTTCGAGCGGCGTGGCCCCGGCCGGCGGTTTGGCGCTCGGCGGCGCGGCCACCGTGGAACTCGGTGGCGGGGCGGGGCTGGACCGGGTCGGTCGCGCCGTCGGGAAACTCGGCTCGGTGGGGGACTGCGGGCTGGTGACGGGCGAACCTTCGATGTCGGACTGGCAGCCGGCGAGCACCACGCTCGCCGTCAGCAGGCATCCCAGCAACAGCCGCCCGTTCATCGGGATCAAGGCTACGCACGGGTGGGGGCGTGATGGGTTATGACGCGCCGAGCAGCCCCGCGTAACCGTCGGCAAGTGCGCGTAGCTGCGCGGCGCCGTCGCCGTGGTAGGACGCACCGTGCATGATCGCCAGAGTTGTCGGGTTCCGTTCGGCGAGCTCGTTGAGCGTCGGCACGAGGTTTGTCGTCAGGCCGGTCGCGTGGAACAAGCCCTCGGCGTCCAGTGCGGGCGCCACGCAATCCGATTCGGTGAGCGCCGGACACCGCCCGGTGTGGGTGAACAGGTCACCGGCCAGCAGGGTCGAGGTCGTCTCGTCGAACCACAGCCCGGACTCCCAGTTGTGCGGGATGTGCGGGGTGGCGATGAACCGCAGCCGGTGCCCGCCGATGTCGTGTACGCCGTCGGGAGCCGCCACGGGAGGCCGGTCGCACAAGTCGGCGAGCGAGAGCATGATCGCCAGCGGGCCGTGGATCACTTCGGCGTTCGGCGCCGCGGCCAACAGCTCGTTCATCGCACCGCATTCGTCGGCCTCGAGGTGGCCGAACGAGATCCAGCGCAGCTTCTCGACCGGGAGCACGCGCTCGATCGCTGCCGACACGGAGCCGAACAGGTGCCGCATACCGGTGTGGAACAGGAACGGCTCATCGCCGGTCAGAAGGAACTGGTTGAACGTGAAGCCGTGTTCGGTGATGCCGGGAACCCAGGTGGACAACCGGTAGATGTCCGGCGCGATCTCATCGACTGTGGTGTCCATGGGCCCATCGTTCGCCGCGGCGACGCTGCGCGCGGCGGGTTGGCAAATCCGGCATGACAACTCCGGAAAAACTTCGCGAGCCCGGCAGCGGGCTGGCAGGATTTTGCTGCGATGGCCGAGATCGAGATCACCGATCGCCCCAACTGGGTGTCCGGCACGGCCGCAACCATGACGATTCTCGCGACGGGGTTGGCCTCCAGCATCACGGCGGCCGATCCGGTGATCCTGTCCGCGAACATCTCGTCGGTGCGGGCCGGGCTCGACATGACTGCGGGCACCGCGAGCTTCGTCGCCAGCATCGCGACGCTCACGCTGGCCGCAGCGGTCCTCGGCGCGGGTTCCCTCGGCGACAAGTTCGGGATGAAGCGCATGTACACGCTCGGGCTGCTCGGCACGGTCGTGTTCGGTGTCCTCGCCGCCGCGGCCCCCAACGCGCCGGTGTTGATCTTGTGCCGCGCCGCCGAAGGCGTCGCCTTCGCGCTCCTGCTGGGCTTGTCGCTGGCGATCGTCAATGTCGTTTTCCCGCCGGAGAAGCGGGCCGGTGCGATCTCACTGCACCTTGGCGCCGGATTCGTCGCCGCGGTGCCGATGCCCGCGGTCGGAAGTCTGCTGGCGCAGCATGTCGGTTGGCGCGCATGCTTTCTCGTCGCCCCCGCGGTGGCGCTCATCGCCTTGGCGATGGTGCTGCGGTACGTACCCGAAACGCCGCGCAATGCCCGTCGGCTCGATGTGCCCGGCCTGCTGCTGATCGCCACCGCACTGCTCGCCGTCGTGTACGGCCTGTCGCGGCTGCAGACCGGACTGCACGCCGCGGCAGTCGTGCCGATCGTCGTCGGCGTGATGGCGGCGGCCGCCTTCGTCGTCTTCGAGCTCCGCACGCCCGACCCCGCTCTCGATCTTCGGATCTTCCGCTCCGGCCCGTTCAACGCCGCGGTGTTCGCCGGCGTCGCATTCAACTTCCTCTCCGGCGGATCGACGATTCTCTGTGCGTTCTACCTCGTCACGATCCGCGGCGAGTCGCCGACACTGCTGGGATTGCTCATGGCCCCCGCCGCGCTGTTGTCGGCGGTCGCGGCGGCGGCCGCCGGCCGTGCGGCGGCGCGGCTGGGTGAACGCGCGGCGCTCGTCGGCGGGCTTCTTCTGCTGCTGGGTGCGCTGCTGGTCCTCACCGTGCTCGGCGAGGACAGCCCGATGTGGATATTGTTCGCGGTTGTCGGCCTCAACGCGGTCGGCGCCGCGGTCACCGAAACCATCGAGGCCACCGTCATGTTGAGAACGGCACCCGTTGAATTGAGTGGTGCGGTCACCGCGGTGAAAAGCGCTGTGGGCCAAGCGGCGTACTCGCTGGGGCCTGCCGTGTTCGCGTTGCTCGGCACCACGCTGTTCGTCCACTCCAGCCGGGACCGGCTCGCCGGCGCAGGCGTCACCGGCGAGGAGGCTCGCGAGGCGTTGCGGGTCGCCCACGGTGGTGCCGGTTCGTCGGCAGGCACCAATGTGCTTGACCCCGAACGGGCCAGGGAAGTCGTCGAAGGAGCGACTGCGGGCATGCTCGGCGCGATCCACACCATGGGCTGGATCCTGACCGCCGTGCCGGTCGCCGCGATCGTCGCGGTACTGATCCTGATGCGGGGTACGACGCGGTCACCTGAAGGCGCCGGCCCGTGAAACCGGAGATGGCGGAACCGCTCGACGAGCGCTCGGCGGCCGTCCGCTTCATCGCCCGGCTCGGTTCGGCGATGCTCGGCGCCGACTATCCGGTTCCGATCGTCCGGCGCACGTTGGACACCATCGCCGAGCAGTACCGCATCGACTGCCCGCTGCTCGTGCTCCCGAACTTCATCCAAGCCGGCGATCGTGGCCAGACCACGGTTCTGCGTCGCGAGGACCCACTGCGGTACGACCAGACGTTCCCGCTCGGCGAACTCATCCGGCGCGCCACGTCAGGACAGGTCACACCCGAAGAGGGCTGGGCCGAACTCGACCGCATCCACACGCTGTCACGGCGCTTCCCGTCATGGGTGGGCATCCTCGGGTACGCCGTGCAAAGCGCGGCATACGCGCTGATGTTGCAGCCCACGCTGGTCGCGCTGGTGGCGGCCAGCGGTTTCGGGCTGCTCGTCGGCCTTCTGGAATGGGCGACGCGCCATAACTCCGGCCTTCGGCAATTGCTGCCGGTGCTGAGCGCGTTCCTGGTCACCTACATCGCGTTCACGCTCGGCCGATTGCTTCACATGGGGCACGACAGCCTTCGCGTGCTGATCCCGCCGCTGACGCTGTTTTTGCCCGGTGTGGCGATCACGTTGTCGGTGATCGAATCCTCCACCGGCGACATGGTTTCGGGATCCGCGCGGCTCATGGCGGGATTCCTGCGGCTGGCCCAACTGGCCCTCGGCATCGTGATCGCCATCCAACTGCTCGGCCTGTCCTCGCCGGAGTTGACCGATGCGTCGGTGAACACCCTGGGGCCGTGGGCCCCGTGGCTGGGCGTCGCGGTGTACGCGGTGGGCATCGTGCTCCACCTCGGACCGCCACCCGGATTCGCGAAATGGCTTGTCCTGGTGCTGTTCATCACCTACGGCGCCCAGCTTGCGACCGCCGCGGCATTCGGCGGTTACACAAGCGGATTCGGCGGCGGCCTGGCGCTCATGCTCTGCGCGCTGGCGCTCGGGCGGCTCCCGATGACGCCGGCCGCGCAGGTCATCTTGGCACCGGGCTTCTGGCTTCTGGTCCCGAGCTCGGTCGGCTTGATCGGGATAGCCGAGCTCGCCGGCGGGCAGGGCAGCAACGCGATCATCGTGATGCTGGTGTCGATGATGTCTATCGCACTCGGATTCGCGACGGGCCTTGCGATCTGGTCCGGCATCATGCGCCGCGGCGATGCCAACCTGGACTACTGAACTCCTAGGACGGCGACTTCGGCAGGAACTGGTTGTCGAGGAACGTGGTGTAGTCCGGCAATTGGACCGACGGATCGATCGACTTCTGCGTCTTGGCCCACTCGCCGAGTTCGGTCAGTTTGGTTGCCAGGTCCGGATTCAGCTGGAGCGTGAAGTCGAATTCGGTGAGCACCGTGCGCAGCAGGTCGTGGTCGAGTTGCGTGGCTTTGGCCACGGCCTGTGTCGCGGCGTCGTCTCCTTGCGAGAGCGCGGTTCCGGCGTCGTTGAGTGCGGCGAGGAATGCGGTGATCGCGCCAGACTTCTCGGAGATCGCGGTCGGGGTGGCGATGAAGAGACTGTGCTGGTTGTAAGTGCCACCGGCCAACTCGACGGCATCGGTGCCGAGCGCCTGGACGGTCTGCGCCTGGTAGGGCTGGAAGATCGACACGGCGTCGACGTTGTGCTGGGTGGCTGCCGTCACCATGGCCGACGGCGACACCTGAACCAGTTTGGCCTCGATGTTGTTCTCGGCCAGCGCGTTCGAGATGTAATAGGCCGCGCTGGTGCCGAGTGGGGTTCCGATGGACTTGCCCGCGAGGTCGGCGATCGTGTTGATGCCTGCACTGCGCCGGGCGATGATGCGCGAACCTTCCCACCGCGAACCGTCGGCGACGACGCGCAGCGCCGGGGTCCGGGTCAGCGCGGCAGATGTCGGCACATCGGCGGCGGTCGTGATGTCGACCTGGCCGGCCGCGGCGGCTTGCAGCGCCTCGACTCCGGACTGGAAGTTGACGACCTTCACCTTCACGTCGTGCTCGGTGAACAGACCCGTGTCGGCGGCGACGGGTATCTGCGCCCAGGACGGGTCGACGACGAACCCGACCGTCAGCTCGTCGGCGTTCGCGCTGCCGGAGTCCGTGCAGGCAGCGACGGATGTCGTGAGCGCCACCGCGGTCATCGCGGCGGTGATGAACCGCCGTACAGGAGTTTTCACGTGATCGGTCCTTCGCGTTCAGTGCACGGCGTGGTCGATGCCGAGCTGGTGGTGGAGGGTCTTGCGGATCTCGCTGTAGCCGGCCTGGTCGGCGAGCGTGTCGGCCGGGCGGGGCCGGCTCAACGGGTTGGCGATGTGGTCGACGATCTGCCCGTCGCGCAGCACGCTCACCGAGTCCGCGAGCCGGATCGCTTCGTCGATGTCGTGCGTGACGAACACGATGGTGCGGTTCAACCGAGTCCACAGGTCGATCAGCAGGTCCTGCATGCGCAGGCGGGTGAGCGCGTCGAGCGCCGCGAACGGTTCGTCCATGAGCATCACCGTCGGCTCGCCGGCGAGCACGCGGGCAATGCTGATGCGCTGGCGCATACCGCCAGACAGTTCGGTGGGGCGTTGCCTGGCGACTTCGGCGTGCAGGCCGACGAGGTCGAGAAGCTCGTAGATCCGGTCGTGGCGTTCCGGTCTGCGTACTTTTCTTGCGGCGAGGGCGAAGTCGATGTTGTCGGCGACGCTCATCCACGGGAACAGCACATCGCGCTGGAAGGCGACGCCCCGGCGGGGATTCGGCTCGGTGACGGGTTCGCCGCTGTCCGTCACGATGCCCGACGTTGGGGTGATGAGTCCGGCCAGGCAATGCAGCAGGGTCGACTTCCCGCTGCCGGACGCGCCGACGAGCACGGCGAACGACCCGTCGGGGATGGTCATCGAGATGCTCTTGAGTGTCGGCTCCTGCTTGCCAGGGAATTGCATGACGAGATCACGAGTTTCGAGTGCCATGTCAGTGCTCCTCGCGGGCCCAGCGCGTGAAGGGCGACGTCGCGGCGTTGACGAGCAGGTCGCAGATCGCGCCGACGATCCCGAGGACGATCAGGCAGAAGATCAACCGGTCGGCCTGCGAGAACAACTGCGCCTGATAGATCCGGTAACCGATACCCGCTGTGGTGCCGGTCATCTCGGCGACCACGATCAGCACGAAGGCCATCGCGGCGCCCACCCGCAGGCCCGCCGCGATGTCCGGTGCGGCCTCCGGCAGCACCACTTTGCGCAATGTCTGCCACCGGCCCGCCCCGAGGCAACGCGCGGCCTTGAGATAGTCGATCGGCGTACCCGCGATCCCGGAGTGGCTGTTGATCCACACCGGGACGAACACGCCGAGCGCGATCACGAGTGTCTTGCTGTTCTCGCCCAGGCCGAACCACAGGATGGCCAGCGGGACAAGGCCGATCGTCGGGATCGGTGAGAACACCCGTAACACCGGTTGAAGCAGGTTACGCCCCACCGCGGTGGTAGCGGTGAACACCGCGACGATGACGGCGACTGCGGCTCCGATCGCGAAACCCACTGCGGCCCTGCGTAAACTGGCGCTGATGTCGTCGGCCAGCAAGCCTTCGGCCCACAGGGTCTGTCCGGCCGCGAGAATCTCCGGAACGCTGGGGAACAGCTGCCGCGGGAAGCGTCCGGTGGCGACCACGAGCGACCACACCGCCGCCGCGAGAACAAGCCCCGCCACGGTCCAGCCGAGGGCGCCCAACCGTACGGCCGCCGCCCGCAGCCGTTTTGCGCCCGGTGGCGGGGGTACGCGCACCGCCGGAGTTCGAACTGCCACGCCCGATGTCATGGCCGCAGGTCGACTTCCCGAAGCGGAGACCGCTCGATACCGGGCGGCGTCCATTCGAACGGCACGGCCTGTGCGCGATACACCAGTGCGGTCAGCGTGAGGCGGTCGACGCCGGGGACCCTGGTCTGCTTGACCTCGGGCTCACCGGCCACGCCGTAGCCCTGGTAGGGGCTGTGGTACTCCCACGCGACGTCACCGTCCGGCGTGACCTGAAAGAGCCTGCCCTGCATGCCTTCGGTGATGAGGGTGTTGCCGTTGGGCAGGCGCTGCGCGTTGCTCACGAACGAACTGAAGAACGTCCAGGACGGTAGGCCGGAGTCCTCTGCGGTGTACTGCCACACGATTTCTTTCGTGGCCGGGTCGATCTCGAGCACGCGCGAGCCGGCGTAGATGCCGATCGGTGCGGGCGGGTAGCCCGCGCCGCCCTGGTTGTCGAACACCAGGATGTTGCCCGCGCCGGGCAGGTCGGCGGCGATCATGTGCGGGTTGTGCTGACCGGAGGTCTGATCGAGCGGCCGTGGAACCTTGTGCACGTTGATCCGCTGATGTTGCGAACCGGGTTCGTCGTCGTAATAGGGCCCGACCTTCCACGCGATCGCCCCCGACGCCTTGTCGATGAGCGCGACGATGTTGGCCTTGCGGAAGCTTACCAAGATGTTGTCGGGCTGAAACACCGTGTCGGGCTTGGCATCGTGCCACCGGTTCGGGCCGAGGGATTTCGCGCTGTTCATCTCCAGATATCCCCACGGGTCATTCGGATCGCGAGCCACGGTCTGGCGCAATGCCGCCCAACCGGACTCGGAGAATCCGAACTCGTCGAGATGGTCGCCCGCCAGCCACTGCCACGCGATCTCGCCATCCGGGGTGACCTCGTACAACCCCTGGTCGCCGACCACATGCTCGCCCAGTCCGGGGACGACGCGCGGCACCGTCACGAGGATCAGGCGGTTGCCGTTCGGCAGTAGTTCCCAGTCGTGGTTCTGCCGCGCGGCACCGCCCGGTGCCTGAGTGCCCCACTCCCACACACGTTCGCCGTCCCAGTCCAATTGTCCGACAGTGCCGTTGGCGTAGATGCCGCCGCGGGCGTCGCCGCTATCCGACAGTTGCACACCCACATCGCCGACGCGTCCGCCGTTGAGTGCCGGGTCGAGGATGCGGGGCGGTACCCCGGCGTACGGCCATTCGTGCACGACGGTTCCGTTGAGGTCGATCAGACGGGTGACCGAATCGGCGCCGGTGAACAGGACGTAGCTGTCGTAGGCGAGTTCGGGGTCCAGGTAGGTGACTCCGGAGAGTCGTACAAAAGCCATGTCAGCTACTCCACCAACGACGTGTTACAACCACGGGTCCTCCTCGTAACGGTTCTAATCGATTAGCGTAATGAGAGCGAACGACGATGGAACCGTCAGAATCGACGTGATCGAAAAGCTGGCGACGGCGAGTTCAAGGAGCGGAGTGTCACCTCGAGTGAGTGGTAAGCGCCCGACGTTGGCCGACGTCGCCAACCGTGCAGGCACATCGACGGCCGTCGTGAGTTACGTGCTCAACAACGGGCCGCGGCCGGTGTCGGAAGCATTGCGGGCCAAGGTGATCAGTGCCATCGACGAGTTGAACTACCGACCGGACTTACGCGCACGGGCGCTGCGCCGGCCGCGCCGCTGGCGGCAGATCGGCCTGCTCGTTCCCGATCTGACCTTGCCGTTGTTCGGCGAGTTCGTCGGGCGCCTCGAGGTCGAAGCCCGGGCCCGCGACCACCTCACCCTGATCGGCAACACCGGATACGACGCCGAACGTGAGCTCGAGTTCGCGACCGCATTCGCCGAGGTCGGCATCGACGGCCTCGTGGTGATCGGCGCCGCGAATGCGCCGCACACCGCGAAGCTGTGCCGTCAGGAACGCATCCCGGTGGTCTGGATGCACAACGTCCGCGGTGACGTCGCGGCCGAGATCGTCGGTGTGAATCATTCCCGCGCAGGCGAACTCGTCGCGCGGCACCTGGCCGATGAACACGACTGCACCGACATCGCGTTCGTCGGCGGCTTCACCGAGGCCGACGTTCACCACGGCGACCGCGAGACTGTCGAACAACGATTCGCCGGAGTCAGTGCGGTCGCCGGCTCTCGAATCCCGCTTGTCCGTACCGATCTCACTCCCGGCGGCGCCTACACCGCAGTGAGCACGTTCCTGCGCGAAGGCGACCAGGTCCCGCGCGGGTTCGTCGTGGGCACCTATGGGCAGACGTCCGCCGTGGTCCGCGCCATCGTCGACGCCGGGCTCGACGTTCCCGGCGACGTTCGGGTGGTCGGCTTCGACGGACCCGCCAACGACTACGCACAGCTGCGCCTGACCGCAGCACAACAGCCGGTCGACGCGATCGTCCGACGGGCGCTGGGCCTGCTGCTCGACGACGGTGCGAGCGGTGACGACCTGGAGCCGTCGCTTCGGGTGGGGGATACGTGCGGATGTTGACCGCGCTCGTGGTTCAGCTCCCGTTCGGCTGGGTACGCATGCCCCACCAGGAGGTCGCGAACGATGTCCGAGCTGTCCCATAACCCGCCCGCCGGTCGGCACTCGTCGATTCGCAAGGTCATCGTCGCGAGCCTGATCGGTACGTCGCTGGAGTGGTACGACTTCTTCATCTACGGAACCGCCGCCGCGCTGGTCTTCAACGAGCTGTTCTTCCCGAGTTTCGATCCGTTGGTCGGCACCCTGCTGGCCTTTGCCACGTATGCCGTCGGCTTCGTCGCCCGGCCGCTCGGCGGCATCGTCTTCGGGCACTACGGCGACAAGATCGGCCGCAAGAACGTTCTGGTGGCGACCCTGCTGCTGATGGGCATCGCGACGATGCTGGTCGGGCTCCTGCCGACGCACGCAGCCATCGGGGTGTGGGCGCCCATCCTCTTGGTGCTCCTGCGCTTCCTGCAGGGCCTCGGTCTCGGCGGCGAGTGGGGCGGCGCCGTACTGATGACACTGGAGTCCGGAGACCGCACGCGACGAGGGCTCAATGCCAGCTGGCCCCAGGTCGGTGTGCCGATCGGTCTTCTGCTCGCCAATGGTGTGCTGTCACTGATGGGCGCGCTCACGTCGGACGAGGCCTTCATGTCATGGGGTTGGCGAGTGCCGTTCCTGCTCAGCGGACTGCTTGTGGTCGTCGGTCTATGGATCCGGTTGACGATCTCGGAGAGCCCATTGTTCACCGAGGTCGAGGAAACCGGCGCCAAGTCGAGCGCTCCCATCGTCGAAGTGCTGCGCCGCTATCCGAAGCACATACTGCTGGCCATCGGTGCGCGGGTCGGAGTCGACGTGGCCTTCTACACCTTCGTGCTGTTCGTTACGACGCACATCGCCACCTACCTGGAATTGCCCGAGCAGTACGCGCTCAACGCCGTACTCATCGCCGCAGCGCTACAGGTCGTCGCAATCCCGTTCTTCGGTCATCTGTCCGACCGATTCGGCAGGCGGCCCGTCATGCTGATCGGCGCGATCGGTGCCGCGGTATGGGTTTTCGCGTTCTTCGCCTTGCTCGACACCGGCCAATTCGGATTGATCGTGCTTGCGGTCATCGTCGCGCTCATCCTGCACGCGTCGTTGTACGGGCCGCAGGCGTCGTTCATCGCCGAGATGTTTCCGACCAAGGTGCGCTATACGGGCGCGTCGATGGGCTACCAGCTCGCGGGCATTCTCGGCGGCGCCCTGGCGCCGATCATCTCGGTCGCCCTGCTCGACCGGTTCGGCACCTCGATAGTCGTGTCGGTTTACGCCGTGGCGATGCTGCTGATCACGATCATCTGCGTGTTCATCGCGCCCGAGACATCGAAGATCGATCTGCATGCCGAAGACGTCCCGTTGAGTCACGCGAGGCAGTAGCCGACTTGGGGGTTGATGTGGTGTGTCGATCCCTGTGACGAGCGTGCGACTTGTCGTGCCGTTCTTGGCTTTCGGGCACAAGAGCCTGCACGTTCGTCACAGTGCGCCGCAAGGGGAAGTCCGAACCTGACCTGGGCGGATGCCGGGTCTCGTCATGACAGTTGACGTTCGACCAACGCGGGCCGAACTTGGGCTATCCGCGCGTAGTCGCGGTCATGGTGCAGCACACCCGCATTGTGTGACAGTGCGGTCTCGGCGATGAAAAGGTCGGGAATTGCGGTGCGGTGCCACATGCCGCGGTGATGGGCAAGGTCGCGTTGCAACTGTCGTACGCGGTCGAAGATGTCCGGCGGTGCGGGCAATATCGGAAATACCTCACGTATCGATGACCGCTGCTGTTCGTAATCGGCCGCAGAGCGAGTTGAATACAGCCACTCCAATTCGCCGATCGCACACATGGCGAGGTCGGCAAGGTCGATGTCCGGTGGCGGCGATGCGCCGGCCATCAGCCGAATGTGGGCGCTCTTGTCGAGCACCCACACCGTCATCGCCAAGCCTCGTCGGCTTGCAGAACATCCGTGTCGACGGCCTCGGAAGCACGGTTCAGGTGAGTTGCGAGCCGCGCCCGCTTCGCCTCGCGCTCATGTTCGGCGGTGGCGATCAATCGCCGTAGACCTTCTTCCACGGTCGAGCGCAACGTCTGACCCGTGACGCGTTGGGCAGCCTTCACGAGTTCCTCGTCGAGTTCGATAGTCGTGCGCTTCACCGTCATATGTACATATTAAGCGGAGAGCAATACATATCGCCTCAGTACGCAATGTGGGCGACCCGGGAACAAAACGCGAGCGGCGCCCGTTGAGCAGATCGACAACAACTTGAGTGATATCGACTCAAGTCTGGGTTGACAACCGATGGTTGGCAGGAGCAGGCTTGAGCGCAGTCCGCTCAGACCCCTATATGTCTATCAGGAGGCAAAACCATGGCTCGTGCGGTCGGTATCGACCTCGGGACCACCAACTCCGTCGTGGCGGTTCTGGAAGGCGGCGACCCCGTCGTCGTCGCGAACTCCGAGGGCTCCCGAACCACCCCATCGGTCGTCGCGTTCGCGCGCAACGGTGAGGTGCTGGTCGGCCAGCCCGCCAAGAACCAGGCTGTGACCAACGTCGACCGGACCATCCGTTCGGTCAAGCGGCACATGGGCAGCGACTGGTCCGTGGAGATCGACGGCAAGAAGTACACCGCGCAGGAGATCAGCGCGCGTGTGTTGATGAAGCTCAAGCGTGACGCTGAGGCCTACCTCGGTGAGGACATCACCGATGCGGTCATCACCGTGCCCGCCTACTTCAACGACGCCCAGCGTCAGGCCACCAAGGAAGCCGGCCAGATCGCCGGCCTCAACGTGCTGCGCATCGTCAACGAGCCGACCGCGGCCGCCCTGGCCTACGGCCTGGACAAGGGCGAGAAGGAACAGACCATCCTGGTCTTCGATCTCGGTGGCGGCACGTTCGACGTCTCGCTGCTGGAGATCGGCGACGGTGTCGTCGAGGTCCGCGCCACATCGGGTGACAACCACCTCGGTGGTGACGACTGGGACGACCGGATCGTCGAGTGGCTCGTCGACAAGTTCAAGGGCACGTCGGGCATCGACCTGACCAAGGACAAGATGGCCATGCAGCGGCTGCGTGAGGCGGCCGAGAAGGCCAAGATCGAGCTGTCGAGCTCGCAGAGCACTTCGATCAACCTGCCCTACATCACCGTCGACGCCGACAAGAACCCGCTGTTCCTCGACGAGCAGCTGACCCGCGCCGAGTTCCAGCGCATCACGCAGGATCTGCTCGATCGCACCCGTCAGCCGTTCCAGTCGGTGATCAAGGACGCCGGCATCTCGGTGTCGGAGATCGACCATGTCGTGCTCGTGGGCGGTTCCACCCGTATGCCCGCCGTCACCGATCTGGTCAAGGAACTGACCGGTGGCAAGGAGCCCAACAAGGGCGTCAACCCGGACGAGGTCGTCGCCGTCGGCGCTGCCCTGCAGGCCGGTGTGCTCAAGGGTGAGGTGAAAGACGTTCTGCTGCTTGACGTCACCCCGCTGTCGCTCGGTATCGAAACCAAGGGCGGCGTGATGACCAAGCTCATCGAGCGCAACACCACGATCCCCACCAAGCGGTCGGAGACCTTCACCACCGCCGACGACAACCAGCCGTCGGTGCAGATCCAGGTGTTCCAGGGTGAGCGCGAGATCGCCTCGCACAACAAGCTGCTCGGCAGCTTCGAGCTGACCGGCATCCCGCCGGCCCCGCGTGGCGTGCCGCAGATCGAGGTCACCTTCGACATCGACGCCAACGGCATCGTGCACGTGACCGCCAAGGACAAGGGCACCGGCAAGGAAAACACGATCAAGATCCAGGAAGGCTCCGGCCTGTCCAAGGAAGAGATCGACCGGATGATCAAGGACGCCGAGGCGCACGCCGAGGAGGACCGCAAGCGTCGCGAAGAGGCCGACGTTCGCAACCAGGCCGAGTCGCTGGTCTACCAGACGGAGAAGTTCGTCAAGGAGCAGCGTGAGGCCGAAGGCGGGTCGAAGGTCCCCGAGGACACGCTGACCAAGGTCGATGCCGCGATCTCCGACGCCAAGAAGGCGCTCGAAGGCAGCGACATCTCCGCGATCAAGTCCGCGATGGAGAAGCTGGGCGTCGAGAGCCAGGCCCTGGGCCAGGCGATCTACGAGGCCACGCAGGCCGAGCAGGCTGCCGGCGGCGCCGGTGGCACAGGCGGATCCGCCAGCTCGGATGACGACGTGGTCGACGCCGAAGTTGTTGACGATGACCGGGAGAACAAGTGAGCCAAAGCGATTCGCACGAGCCGGTGACCATCACCGACAAACGGCGCATCGATCCCGAAACCGGCGAGGTACGTGAGCCGGAGCCGGCCCCTGGCGGGCCGGCCCCGGCCGCGGCCGGCGCCGCGGAATCGGCAGGCGATAGCGACGAGGTCGCCGAGCTGAAGGCCACGCTGCAACGCGTCAAGGCCGAGTACGACAACTACCGCAAGCGGGCGCTGCGCGATCAGCAGCTCACCGCAGACCGCACCAAGGCCGCCGTCGTGACCCAGCTGCTGGGCGTCCTCGACGACCTGGACCGGGCCCGCAGCCACGGTGACCTGGAATCGGGTCCGCTCAAGTCGGTTGCCGACAAGCTCGTCAACGCCCTTGAAGGACTCGGCCTTTCCGGGTTCGGCGAGGAGGGCGACGAGTTCGACCCGTCGTTGCACGAGGCCGTGCAGCACGAGGGCGAGGGCACCCACCCCATCGTCGGAACCGTCATGCGCCGCGGGTACAAGGTCGGCGAGCAGGTGGTCAGGCACGCCCTGGTCGGCGTGGTGGACACCGTGCCGGATGCCGAAGCAGCGGATAACCCTGACGCCACGGGCGCGCAGGCCGCAGAATCAGACCAATAGACAGAACAACTAGAGAGATGAGGTAAGGAGGTGGCGCAGCATGGCCCAACGCGAGTGGGTCGAAAAGGATTTCTACAAAGAACTCGGCGTCTCCTCTGACGCCAGCGCCGACGAGATCAAGAAGGCCTACCGGAAACTGGCCTCCGAACTGCACCCCGACCGGAACTCCGACCCTGGAGCCGCGGAGCGGTTCAAGGCGGTGTCCGAGGCGAACAGTGTTCTGTCGGACCCCGCGAAGCGCAAGGAGTATGACGAAACCCGGCGGCTGTTCGCCGGTGGCGGCTTCGGTCGCCGATTCAACACCGGCGGAAACTTCGGTGGTGGTGGTGGATTCAGTTCCGACGGAGCCGAATTCAACCTCGGAGACCTGTTCGACGCCGCCGGCCAGGCCGGCGGCGCGAACATCGGCGATCTGTTCGGTGGGCTGTTCGGCCGCGGTGCGCAAGCCAGGCCGAGCCGGCCGCGCCGCGGCAACGACCTGGAAACCGAGACCGAACTGTCGTTCCTGGAAGCCACCAAGGGCGTGGCCATGCCACTGCGGCTGACGAGCCCGGCCCCGTGTACGAACTGTCATGGCAGCGGTGCGCGGCCGGGCACCAGCCCGAAGGTATGCCCGAACTGCAACGGTTCCGGTGTGATCAACCGCAATCAGGGGGCCTTCGGGTTCTCCGAGCCGTGCACCGAATGCCGGGGCAGTGGTTCGATCATCGAGCATCCGTGCGCGGAATGCCAAGGAACGGGCGTCACGACCCGTACCCGCACCATCAACGTGCGGATACCTCCCGGTGTCGAGGACGGCCAGCGGATTCGCCTGGCCGGTCAGGGCGAGGCCGGTCTGCGCGGTGCGCCGTCCGGCGACCTGTACGTGACCGTGCATGTGCGGCCGGACAAGGTGTTCGGACGCGACGGTGACGACCTGACGGTCAGTGTGCCCGTGAGCTTTCACGAATTGGCGCTCGGAACAACACTTTCCGTGCCCACGCTGGAAGGCAAGGTCGGCGTGAGGGTGCCCAAGGGCACGTCCGACGGCCGGATCCTGCGGGTGCGCGGACGTGGAGTGCCCAAGCGGTCGGGTGGCCACGGGGACCTGCTGGTCACCGTGAAGGTCGCCGTGCCGCCGAACCTCGAAGGTGAAGCGGCCGAGGCGTTGGAGGCCTACGCAAAAGCCGAGCGGGCCAGTGGTTTTGACCCGCGTGCTGGATGGGCAGGCAACCTATGAGCAAACGCAAAGAGGAAGCCCGTACGTTTCTGATCTCGGTGGCCGCCGAGCTGGCCGGTATGCATGCGCAGACCCTGCGCACTTACGACCGACTCGGCCTGGTCAGCCCGCAACGCAGTTCCGGTGGCGGGCGCCGTTATTCGGAGCGCGACGTCGATCTGCTGCGTGAGGTGCAGCGGCTTTCGCAGGACGAGGGCGTCAACCTCGCCGGCATCAAACGCATCATCGAGTTGACCAATCAGGTCGACGCGCTGCGCGCCCGGGTGTCAGAGCTGACACAGCAGGTGGAGCAGCTCACCGCCGCCAATCAACACCGCGATGTGTCGGTGTCGTCCAAGGCCGTCGTCCTGTGGCAGCCCGCCGCTCGACGGCGGCATTCGCAGTAGCCGGGGCAGCCGTCAGGCCCCGGCAGGCGGGGCGCTCATGCCGACGATGACCGTGTCGAGGAAGTCGTCGGCGATTTCTTCCGGGCTGCGTGGCCCGTCCAGCGTGAGCCAGAGATAGCTGTAGTTGAACATCCCGAGCAGGCCCTTGACCATCAGGGTCGGCAACGGATGGAACTGGCCTTCGCGCACCGCCTGATCCAACGCGTTGCGCCAGTGGGCCTCATACCGCTCGCGAGCGGCGATGACGCGGTCGCGCCGCTCGCCGGTCAACGCGTGATACTCGCGGAAGAAGACCGTCCACTCGGCCCGGTGTTCGGCGATGTTGCGCAGCAGCGCCCGCGCAAGCCCGCGCAGCCGCTTCTCGGGGTCCTTCTCCGTCAGTGCCAGTTCGTCAGCCAGCTCGTTCATCTGCGCGAGCTGGCGGCTGCTGATCTCGTAGAGGATCGTTTCCTTGCTGCCGATGTAGTGGTACAGGGCACCGCGACCGAGACCGACCGCGGCACCGAGGTCAGAGATCCCGGTGCCGTGATAGCCGGACTTCGCGAACAACTCCGCAGAAATACGCAGGATTTCATCCCTGTTCGAGTCGTATTTCTTGCTCATCGCCGTCGTGCTCCCTCGTACATCCTGACCAACAAGCCTATTGGGTCACGGTGCGACGCGGAGACCGAGGGCCTGACCCTGGCCGCCGCCTTCGCACAGTGCCGCTACGCCGACTCCACCGCCACGCCGCGCCAGCTCGCTCCGGCGACGATGACGCCGGGGATCGGCATGCCTCATCATCGGCTGCCGGCGTCGAAGGCGTCGGCGAACGAATACCCGTCGAGCAGTTGGCCTGCCGTCACCAGGTACTGAATGGTGGGCGTCCCCTCTTCAAGCCAGTTGAGCCGGGCATCGCGGTACAACCGCTCGATCGGATGTGCCCGCGTGTATCCGATGCCGCCGTGGATGAGCAGGGCCCGGTCGGTCACCCGGCCCACCGCCTCCAGGCCGAACAACTTGCACATGCTCGCCTCGGCGGGAATGCGCCGGCCGCTGTCCCATTTCTGCGCGGCATCGGCCAGGAGTCCGCGCAGCGCATAGACATCCGTGGCCATCTCCGCGAGATAACGCTGGATGGCCTGGCGCGTGCCGATCGGCTTGCCGAAGGTCACGCGCTCCTTTGCGTGCGCGATGGACAGCTCGAGCGCCCGCTCGGATGTTCCGAGTGAACTCGCGGCGATGAAGACGCGGCTGATCTCGAGGGCGCGTTCGAGGTGTTGGCCACCTTCGCCTTCCGCCCCGATCAGGGCGGTTGCCGGAACGCGCACCGACGACAGCGTGATGTGCCCGTGCTCACCACCCTTGCAGCCCATGGTTTCCGGAAGCGGCTGGATCGAGAGCCCCTCGGTGTCGCGGGGAACCAGAAACGCCGACACTTCGGTGGCGTCGGTCTTGGCGAACACGATGAAGTGAGAGGCGATGTCGGAGTTGGTGATCAACCACTTCTCACCGTTGATCATGTACTCGTCACCGCTCCGCACGGCCGTGGTCCCGAGGTCGGCGCCCGTCCCGTGCAGCGGCTCGGTCAGTGCGAACGCCACCGAATGACGGCCGGTCGCGGCACCGAACAACACCGCGGATTTCTGCTCGTCGTTGCCGATCTCCGACAGCGCATGCGCGAACGAATTGTGCACGTGCACGATGACGCGAAGTCCGCCTTGGATTTTCGCGAACTCGGCGATGATCGGCAGATACTGGGCGATCGACAGACCGCTGCCGCCGTATTCGCGCGGCACCAGGAGGCCGAACGCGCCCACCCGCTCGAGGATGGGCAGCACGATCTCGTTCGGTACGCGCTCCTCGTCCTCGATGCGTTGTTCGAGGGGATCCAGTTCCGACCAGATCGCATCGAAGATCTGGTCTCGCAGTGCTCGGTACTCGGCGTCCGGCAGGCCGATCGTGTGATCGAGGGTTGCGGTCATATCGTGTGGCTCCTTGTCTCGGTGGTTATCACAGGGCCCAGCCGCCGTCGGCGGTGAGGACGGATCCGGTGCAGAACGTCGCGTCTTCGCTCAGAAACACTGCGGCCTTTGCGATTTCGTCGGCGGTGCCGAACCGGCGCAGCACGGTGGCGTTCTCGATCCGCTTGCGGGCGGCCGGCGGTACGGCATCGGTCATGTCGGTTTCGACGAAGCCCGGCGCCAGCACGTTGACGCGGATCTGGTCGCGGGCAGTTTCTTTCGCGAGCGAGCGCCCGAAGCCGATCATGGCCGCCTTGGCGCTGGAGTAGGCGGTGTCACCGGCATGTCCGATCAGGCCCACGACCGACGAGACGAGCACGACACTGGGGGAGATGCCTTGTGCGAGATGGGGCAGTGCCGCGCGGGTCAGCGACACGGTGCCCCGGATATTGGTTTCGACGACGTTCCACCACGCTGCGGGGTCGACGTCGGTCAGCAGCCCACCGGCCCACTGTCCGGCATTGAGAATGGCGGCATCGAGCCGACCCCATTCGGACACCACGCGTTCGACCGCGAGGACCGCCGACCGTTCGTCGGACATGTCGAAATGCACCGGCAGCACGTGCTCGGGCGCGTCGGCGGCCAGCTTCTCCGCTCCGTCCCGCCTGCTGCGGTAGGTACATCCCACCCGTACGCCCCGCCGGGCCAGACTCGCGGTGATCGCGGCGCCGATACCTCGCGAGCCGCCTGAAACCAGGACCACACGGGGTGGTCCGTCATCGTTCTGCTCCACGAGCGCGACTGTACTGATCGATCCAAGAATTTGGCAACAGGTGGAGATAAGTAGGCCTTTTACTCGGTAAACAAGCCCAGATCCGGTTATGGACGTACTTGGACTGATCAGTACAAGACCTATTGCGTCGAGATTGGCGGCTGTGCTAGAGATGTGACTGGCAACACACATGAGTGCACCCAGTGAGGGAGTGTTTGGACGTGACAGTCATCGACGACGGAAGCAAGGTCGGCACTGTCCGACCCGCAAAAGTCGCATTCGCGAGCTTCGTCGGCACCGCAATCGAGTGGTACGACTTCTTCATCTTCGGGACGGCAGCGGCCCTGGTGTTCGGGGTGGCGTTCTTCCCGACCCTCAGCCCGCTGTCGGGGACCCTGGCCGCATTCGCGACGTTCGGTGTTGCCTTTGTGTCGCGTCCCGCCGGTGCGATCGTCTTCGGACATTTCGGGGACCGGATCGGCCGCAAGAAGATGTTGGTGTTCTCGCTGGTGCTGATGGGGTCGGCCACCGTCATGATCGGGCTGATCCCCACCTATGACCAGATCGGTTTGGCCGCACCGATTCTGCTGGTGATCGCGCGTCTGCTGCAGGGCTTCGCCGTGGGTGGAGAGTGGGGCGGCGCAGTGTTGATGGCCGTCGAACACGCGCCCCCTCGGCGGCGTGCGTTCTACGGGAGCTTTCCGCAAGCCGGTGTGCCTGCCGGCCTCGTGCTCGCCACGCTTGCATTCCTGATCGTCGAGCGCCTACCCGACGAGGACCTCATGGCGTGGGGCTGGCGCGTGCCGTTCCTCGCGAGCTCGGCCCTGCTGCTGGTCGGAATGTACGTCCGGCTGAAAGTGACGGAATCCCCTGAGTTCGAGCGGGTTCGGCGCAGCGAGAAGATCGTGCAGCGGCCGATCGTCAGCGTCCTCCGCTTCCAGCGGCGTCCGTTGGCGGTGGGCGTCTTCACCCAGGCCGCGTCGCTCGTGCCGTTCTACCTGGTGACGGTGTTCGTCCTGTCGTACGGGCCAAAGGAACTGGGCCTGTCGCGCGAGACGATTCTGTTGAGCCTGCTCGCCGCATGCGTTCTCGACATCGTCACGGTGCCCTATGCCTCGATCGTGGCGGATCGGGTGGGGCCGCGAAAGATGTTGATCTACGGCTCCGTCTACATGGCCGTCATCGGCTATCCGTTCTTCTGGCTACTCCAGACGGGCAACGGGTGGGCAGTCCTGCTCGCGATGATATTGATCGTCACGATCGGCCATGCCGTGACGTACTCGGCGGTCGCCGCGTATGTGGCGGGTCTGTTCCCGGCCGATGTCCGATACACCGGGGCTTCGGTCGCCTACCAGATGGGCGGTGTCGTGTTCAGCGCGCCCGCACCGTTCATCGCCGTCACGCTGGCGTCGTCGATCCCGGGTTACTGGGCGTTGGCGGCTTACCTCGCGACCGCGTGCGCGGCGACGGTGCTGGTTCTGACCTTCTCCAAGACTGCGAAAGTGAGCCACTGATGTCCGCTGACAATCCTTCGGCGACCGATCAGGCCTGGGCTGCCATCGAATCCCGTCTCGCCCGCAATCCGTTCGGTGACGACTTCAACACCGCGCACGAAGCCTGCACGCGGTACGCCGGCGATGCCGGGCGGTTGGCCTTGACGGTGCGTCACGAGGACGGTTCCGCGGATCGGTGGACGTATCACGAGCTCGACAGGCAGGCGGCCAAGGCGGCGCGGGTGTTCGCGCGAGCCGGTTTGCGGCCGGGAGACCGGGTGGCCGGCCTGCTTTCGCGGCAAGTGGAGAGCTGGATCACCGCGCTGGCGGCCTGGCGCTCGGGGCTCGTGTATGTGCCGCTGTTCGGCGGGTTCGGGGCCGAACCGATCGCCGCACGCCTCGCCGCGGCCCGTGCCGAAGCCGTTGTCGTCGATCCCCGCTATCGCGAAACCCTGGCGGATGCGCAAGGCTTCGCAGACCTCGACCTGACGATATTCACGACCGGAAAGGGCGAAGCTGCAGGTGAATTCGCCGACAAGTCGTTCTGGGCCGAGCTGGACGCTGCCGACGCCGACGGTCCCGTCGTGCCCACCACTGTGACTGACGCCGCAACCGTGCTGTTCACGAGCGGTACCTCGGGAACACCCAAGGCATGTCTGATGACCCACGCGGCCTTTCTGTCCGTAATGCCCTATGCCACCGGTGTTCTGGCGTTGGGCCGTGACGACGTCGTGTTCTCGACGGCAGACCCGGCGTGGGCGTACGGGCTGTACACCACCGGGGCGGCGGTGATGGCGTTGGGCGTGCCCCGGATCATGTACTCCGGGCCGTTCGTGCCCGAGAAGTGGCAGCGCGTCGTGCGCGAAGAACGGCCGACCGTCGTCACCACCGCGCCGGCCGCGTTGCGGCGGTGGACCGACACGCTGATGGACGACGGTGTGCCGCCGAGCCTGCGCGCCGTCGCCGCGGCCGGTGAGCCGCTCACCGGCGCGGTGGCCAGTGCTTGGTCTGCCACCGGTGCGCCCGCCGTGCGCAACGGATACGGGCTGTCGGAAGTGGGAATGCTGTTGGGCGACACCCATGGTCCGGATGCACCGTCACATCCGGGGAAGCTGTCGGGCGCGATTCCGGGCTTCGAGGTCTTTCTGGCGAATCGGGACGGTGAGCCGGTGGACGAGGACGAATCGGGGTTGATTGCGGTGCGCCGGCCCCGGCACCAGATGTCGGCGGGTTACGAGAACGCGCCCGACCTGTGGGCGCAGAGATGGCGCGGTGAGGTCTTTCTCACCGAAGACCGCGCCGTGCGCGACGGCGACGGCCGTTGGCAGGTCCTCGGCCGCGACGACGACATCATCGTCGCATCGGGCCACAATGTCAGCCCGGTCGAAGTGGAGAACGCCCTGTTGCAGCATCCCGGTGTCGTGGAGGCCGCGGCAGTCGCACACGACGATGCCTCGTACGGCAACGTCGTGCGCGCGGTCATCGTCCCCGCGGAAACCGTGGAGGACACGACAGCGATGGTTCAAGAACTCAAAGCCATTGTCGCTCAGCATGTCGGACGCTATGCCGCGCCGAAAGTCGTGGATTTCGTGGGCGATCTACCCCGCACCGAGCTCGGCAAGCTGCGTCGTTCGGCACTGCGCGCCGCACGGTGACAACCCGCATTCCGCACATCCAGAAGGGAAATATTGTGGCACTTGGCAATACAGGATTCTTCAGTGGCATTGCAGCAGTGGCCCTCGTCGTGAGTGCGTGCGGATCGCCACCCGCGAGCCCGCCGGAGACGATCACCGACGAGCAGTCGCCGGCCACCACCGTCGCACTCGTCCATGACATACCGTCCGGTCACCCGCGACTCCCGTACTTCGACGACTTCGCGGAATCGGTCAACACGTCGTCGCAGGGGCGGCTCGCGGTGGAGATCAACCCCAACGGCGAGATCCTGGCCGGGCGCGCGTCACTGGACGCCGTTCGCGACGGTCGAGCCGACCTGGCGCTGGTCAACATGACTCACGTGGAAGCCATGGAGCCCGCCGCGGGGTTCATGAACCTACCATTCGCCCTGGACGACACCGCGATGGCCGCACAGCAGAACAGAACAGCGGTGTACGAAGTGCAATCCGGCCTGGTGCGCCCGCACGGGGTGGAGTTCCTCGGGTACATGCGGGGCGCCGACCAGCTGCTGGCGTTCCCGGCGGACGACGTTGAGCGAGTTGAGGATATCGAAGGCAAGCGGATACGCGTCGCCGGCGGCGGGATCTATGAGCGCCTGATGCGCGATCTCGGAGCCGTCCCGGTGGCCATCCCCATTCCCGAGATCAAGGACAGGATGCAGCGCGGTGAGGTCGACGGGGTGTTCACCTCGCCGGCCGGCTGGACGACGCAGGTGTTCGAGTCCGCGCCACATGCCGTGCAGGTTCCCGGGTTGATGTACATCAGCTATGCCTTGATCGCGAACAAGGATTGGTTCGACAGCCTCCCCGACGCTGACCGCGATGCGGTTGCCGCTGCCGGGGCCGAGCTCACCGAGCAGTGGGTGCAGATGGCCGAGGACGACAAGGCCGTCGTCAACCAGGCCGTGGCGGACGGCGGCAGTTACCGCGTTCTACCCGACGACGAGGTCGCCCGGTGGAAAGCACGGGTGAGCGGGGTGTCCGACGACTTCTACAGCAGCCACTCGTCTTTGGCGGACGAACTGCAGCGCCGCGGCCTGCGCGTGACGGGCTGAACGCGCTATGTGACCCTGATCGAGAAGGTGGCGGTTTCCGGCGTGCCGGGAACCGCCATCCGGTAGTTCCCGCGACACAGCGCGTCGGTGGGCGCGGCCATGGGCTCGATGCACAGCACGTCGTCACTGCCCGGCGCGAATATCTGTGCAGCGCCGTAGCCGTCGTCGAAGGTGACCTCGATGCGTCGGCCGCCGCCGGACAGCGCGAACTGCGCGCCGTCACCGACCTGATCGAACCCGTGGTCGAGCTCGGTGGAGCCCAATTGCTCTGTGCCGCCTGCCCATTCCGAATTCTCGCCGGTCGGGATGCCCCGGCTGTCCACGGGCAGGTACCGCATTCTCGGCGTTTCCAATTGCCAGTCTGCGCGAGGAACACCGGGCAGCTGGAAGTACGGGTGATAGCCGAAGCACAACGGCACCGATGCCGCGGCGGACGCCACCACGGTGGTGTCGACCGTCAAGGTGCGGTCGGCAAGCGTCACCGTCATGGTCAGGGTGTGCGCGAACGGGAACGTCGTCATCAGCTCCGGCTTGCCACCCCAGTCGAGGGACGCGATCACCTTGTTGCCGGACTGCTCGGTGACCACCCAATCCGGATTGGCGGCCAGCACACCGTGAATCGGCGAACCGTGCTCGTCGACACGGACCCCGGCGACACCCGTCGTCAAGCTCACCACCGTGCCGTTGACGTTGTATTCGTTGGCGCCCAATCGATTTGCCCACGGGTAGAGGATCGGGATGCCCATGGTCTTGCCGTTGGTGATGTAGGCCTGCAATCCACGCCGCTGACCGAGAAACTCGGCACCGTCGTCGGCCAGGGACGTACAGATCATGCCGGCGGTGGGCACATACGTCGCCGACAGCGACGACGACGGATCCTGCAAGGTGACGGGTTTTTGGTCAGCCATTGCGCAAGTCTGTCACGGCTCCGCGACGTCAGTGCGTGAGCGGGTCGTGCTGGATGCGCTCAGGCGGCGCGCCCTTCGCGATGAGTGCGGCCTTCGTCGCGTCGACCATTTCCGGACCACCGCAGATGAGGATCTGGCGGTCACCCCAGTTGCCGTATCTGGTCACCACTTCGGGCAGTTTGCCGGTCTGGCGGACGTGCAGCCCGCGGGGTGGCTGGACGTCGGGATAGTCACGCGCCCAAGGCGGATCGCTGCTGTACTCCGACACCGGGGTCACCGAGAGCCAGGGATTCGTGGACGCGATCTGCCACAGCGTTTTCAGGTCGTACAGATCGCACGGGTAGCGACCGCCGAAGAACAAATGCACACGCGGGTTCACGCCGTGCAACGTCATGTCCATGATCAGCGTGCGCAGCGGGGCCAGGCCGGTGCTGCCCGCAACCATCAGCACGTCTTCGCCGGCGCGGTCCACCTGCATCGCGCCGTGCGGGCTGGAGATTCGCCAGCGATCGCCGGGCCGGGTTTCCCCGACGATCGCGGTGCTGACCATGCCGCCGGTGACCGACCGCACGTGGAACTCGATGGCACCCGACCGATCGGCGGGGATCGCGGGGCTCAGGTAGCGCCAGCGGCGCGGCCACTGCGGCACCTGGACCGTGACGTACTGGCCCGGGTGGTAGAAGAGCGGTTGGTCGAGTTGCAGCCGGATCACCGACACGTCGCGGGTGACGCGATGGTGTTCGACGACGGTGCCGTCGCAGTACGCCGGCGATTGCTCGGCGTCGGCCGCACCGCGCATCACTCCGATGGCCAGCGCGACCGCGTCGCGCGCCGCCTCGGCGAGCCGGTCGGTCCAGGCGGCGGTCAGATGCGTGCGCAGCGTGGTGTAGAGCGCGTCCTGCATCGTGTCGTAGTGGCTCTGCAGGACGCCGTACTTGCGGTGGTCGCGGCCCAGCTGAGCCAGAAACGCCACCGGCTCCTCGGCCCGCTGCGCGATCAGCTCACCGAACAGCCAGGCCAACGCGCTCGCGAACACTTTGCGCTGGACATCCATGTCCGGCGGGAACAGGTCCCTGGCCGAGAGGTCGGTGGCAAACCAATGGGTGTAGAAATCGCGGATCAGGGTGTCGGACCCGTTTTCCGGGTCGACCGCATCGCGCAGTACCTGCAGCGCATCACGGTCATCGAGTCCCACGCCGCTGCATCTTATGCGTGCCCGCGCCGACGCTGCCGCAGAGCCGCGATGACCACCATCGATGTTCCGACGAGGGCCCAGCAAGCCAGCACGATGATCGCGGACGTCGCGCCGGCGCCGCCGAAGTAGGCCGTGGACCGCAGCAGGGTGGCGTTTGCGCCCTGGGGTAACAGTTGGCCGAGTACGCCCCAGCCGCTGGGCAGCATTTCCGGCGCGGCCGTGAGCCCCGACAACGGGTTGCCCAGCAGCAGTGCCAGCAGTGCACCTATGGCCAGCCCGGTCCGGCCGAACAGCGACCCCAGCGCGAGCATGAACAGGCCCGCCGCGGCCACCCCGAGCGTGAGCCCCGCCGCCACGCCCCAGAAGTTGTCCTCGATGGACCCGAAGACGTAATAGAGCAGTGCGGCGATGGTGATACCAGCCACGGCCGAGAACACGATGCCGGCGGTCAGGCGAGTCCATACCTCGCGCCGGAGTGCGATCACCAGTGCGACTGCCGGGAGGATGCCGGCGAGCGTGATCGGCAGTGCTGACGCGGCCAGCCCGGCGCCGCGCGGATCGTCCTTGGTGGGCGGGGCCAGGTCTTCCGTCCGTAGCGCCACGCCCGAATGGGCGGCGATCCCTGACCCGACTTGGTTGAGCAGCTGGGCGACAGCGGGGCTACCGCCCGTCGCGGTCAGCAGGACCGGGCCGTCTGGGGTGAAGGCTATGCCGCCGTAGACATTTCGGTTGAGGATCGCATCGCGAAGGGCCGCCTCGCCGGGGTAGTAGGTCACCGCGAATGCGCCGGGCGCCTGCTGCTCGAGGCGTTGCGCGACCTGGCTGCTGGCGGCCTGTGGCCCGGCGGCGCCGATCGGCACGTTATGGGGCTTGGAACGCGCCGCGGGCAATGCGAAGGCGATTGCGACAAGCGCGATCGCGATCGTCAGCACGGCGATGATGCCGGTGGCGCGCAATGCGGCGGGCGGCTCGTGTACGGGTGCGGCGTGGTGGGTGGGGAGCGTGTGCGTTGCCATGCTCGTCGCCTTTTCATCCGATGTTGAATTACGAATGCGCTGAGCGTAGCGCTGCGCGCGTTGTATTTCAACAGCTATTGAAATGATACTGTCGGACTATGGCTCCACCAGCGCAAACGGCGAGGAAGCGGGGGCGACGCCAAGGCGAACCCGTGTCGAGGGAGGCCGTGCTGGCCGCTGCCAAAGAACGATTTGCCACCGACGGCTACGAGAAGACGACGCTGCGCGCGATCGCGACGGACGCCCACGTCGACCCGTCGATGGTGCTGTATCTGTTCGGGTCGAAAGCCGATCTGTTCCGGGAATCGCTGCAGTTGATCCTGGACCCTGCCCTGTTGGTCGAGGCGTTGGAGGGCCCGGCCGACGACGTGGGCACCAGGATGGTGCGCCGTTATCTCCACATCTGGGAGTCACCCGAGACCGCGGCCAGCATGCGCGCGATGCTGCAGTCGGCCACCTCGAACACCGATGCCCACGAAGCGTTCCGGTCGTTCATGCAGGACTATGTCCTCACCGCGGTGTCGGGCGTGCTGGGCGGCGGTGAACAGGCCCGGCTACGCGCGATGTTGGCGGCCTCGAGCCTCGTCGGCACGGCGATGCTGCGCTACGTGATGGCGGTGCCGCCGTTGGCGACGCTGACCGGCGACGAGGTGATGCGCTTGATCGGGCCGACGGTCACGCGCTACCTGACCGCCGACGCCGACGAGTTGGGCCTGCCTGAGCTGTAGGCATGGCCATCGCCGAGTGTGTATCGAGGGCGCGGAAACGGTCTTCGGGACGCCGTGTGCGCACACTCGCCGCCCAGGACGCACAGTCGTTGATCGCCTACAGCGCGTGAATCCCCTTGTACAGCACCAGAAGGCCGATCACGATGAGGATCGCGGCGACGAGCGTGGCGTGATTGCGCTCCATCCAGTCCTTGAGCCGGGCCAGTGCGGGGTCCAGGCGCTCGCCCGACACCGCGTAGGCCAGGATCGGCAGGGCCACCGTGGATCCCGCGAAGATGACGAAATAGAGGCCGGCCGCCCAAACGCCGGGCTGTCCGAGGCCCGCCGATCCGATCGCCAAACCCGCTGCGACACAGATGAACAACACCTTCGGGTTGACGACGGTCAACACCGCGCCCGCCGCGGCGGCCCGTGGGGGAGTCAATTTGCTCAGGCTCTGCATCCACTTCGGGCTGTGTTCGGACTTCGCGCGGGTGAACCAGCGGTAGATGCCGAACACGATCAACGCCGCACCGACCACGATGCGCAGCCACGACGCCCACGTCGGCGGCTCGTCGAGCGCGCCGAATAGGTTCGAGACCTCGACGAAGATGGCCGTGAGCGCCGCCAGGCCGACCAGCCAGCCCGCCAGGAACGCCAAGCCGGTGGGCCGCGGCTGCGGCGAATGCAGGACGAGCACCGCCGGAATGATCGACAACGGCGAGAGTGCGACCACGAGAGCCAGCGGAATGAGCTCCGTCAGCACTGAACCCAAGATGCCAGACATGCCCGGACCCTTCCGTTCGTATCGATCGATCAGAACCTAGCAAGCAGAATCCGGGCGCGCGCCGTTCGTCAGCCGCCCTCGAATTGGTTTCGGCCGAGAGTGTCGACGAACGTCGGGCCGAGGCGGTCGAGTTCGGTCAGGTAGGAATCGGCCCACGTGCCGAACGGTTGGTGTGCCAGGTACTCGTTGCGGAAGCGGTCGTCCTCTGACACCTCCGTCGCGCAGAACGCCGGTATCGCGAGATCGACCACGGGTCCGCCCCGTTCGACCTCGGCAAGCACCAGCGGTGCGTTGCCGCCGAGAAAGCGGTCGATGATCCAGCCGTCCTCGCCCAGCCACATCGCATACCGGATCTTGGCGACGACGTGATCGGCGCGGCGCACGATCTGCGCGGCGACCAACGGATCGAGATCCCGCTCAGCCTCGTAGCGCGTACCTCCGACGGCAGGGCCCTTGGCCGTCATCGTGCCGATCGACTCCTCGCCCAAGAGTTCCACCAGCCGCCCGGGATCGGTGTCCAATTCGGCCGGAGCGGTGCCCTGCACACGAACCCGGACCGCGTACCCGTCGGAGGCGAACAGGTATGCCTGCACGATCAGCACAGGCGAGGGATCCGATGCTGCTACGGCAGGCATTTCACGGACGAAGAACTTCCGCTCGAACTCGAAATCACCGGCGCCGGAGTCGGACATGGGTAGACGGTAGCCCGCCGGATGTCACACGTCAGCGTCTGACGCGGGTTTCAGCAGCGGTAATCCGGTGTCACCAGCGTCCGGCGGCCACATCTTCCACCGCATCGGCGGCATGGACCGGTCCGCCGCTCGCCTGGATCTCCTCCTGGATGGCGTTGAGACGCAATCTGATCTGCTCGTCGGACGTTACCGCCAGTGCCGCGTCGCGAATATCGGCGACAGCAGGCAGGTAAGCCTGCAGATGCCGCCCGACACCGAGGGTTTCGAGCCGCGCCGCATTGGCAGGCTGATCGACCGCCTGGGGTAACGCGACCATCGGCACGCCGTACCACAGGCCTTCGGTGCACGAGCCCATGCCTGCGTGGGTGAAAAAGCAGTCGGCGAGCCGCAACGCTGCAGGCTGAGGCACGGTCGGGCACAGCTGAACCCATGGTGGCACGGATCCGAGCTCGTCCGCTCCGGTCCGGCCGGTTGCCAACGTGAGCCGCCAGTCCAGCCCGTCGAGTGCGTCAATGACGTTGCGGTATATGTCGGCTCGCTGGGTGTAGGCCGTCCCGAACGCCAGCAGTGCCATCGGCCCGTCGCCCGGCGGTGGGGTCCAGTCGCGTGGATCTTCACGGCGCGGGTCGATGCACGGCCCGACGAATCGATAACGGTCACCGACGCGGTCGGCGTGGCGTTGCATCACGCGAGGTATCAACGCCAGGCAACGCCGCGGAACCCCGGTGACCTCGTCGAACGTCAAACCCGATCCCGACGCCGCGAGCCAGTCCTCGAAGGCCTGCCGGTAGGCGACGCCCATCGGGCTGTTCAGGATCGGATCCAGGATTTCGGCCATGTCCTCGTGGTAGGTGTCCCAGGCCACCTCGCTCGGCGACAGCTGAACTGACGGCACACCCCACTGGGCGGCCGCGACCGGGCCGGCCATACCGCCGATGTCGTACAGGACGAGGTCGGGGCGGTTTTGGTCGAGATGGGCGTGCAGTTGGGGCAGGACGTGAATCGCCTCGTCGAGAAACATCCTCATGCCCGTGACCGGATCGTTCTCATCGCCCCAGGACTCAGGTGCGCCCGGCGCGCCCGGCAACACCGAGCCGCATTCGACGATGTCCGCGCCCGTCGGCCGGGCCAGCCACGCCAGGTGCCCGCTGACCAAGTAACTGACCCGGTGACCTCGGTCGACAAGTTCGCGGACCACCGCCAGGTGCGGGTACATGTGGCTGGGTGCGGAGGCGGGAACTATCGCGATGTGCACTCAGCCGATTGTGCCCGCCAAAAATTCTCAAAGTTGAGCGGAACAGACTCAACCTTGACTGCGTTGAACATCACGACAAGCATTTTCTCTACACGGAAAGGGAGGTGTCGTGGACTCGTTCAACCCGACCACGAAGACCCAGGCGGCGCTGACCTCGGCGTTGCAGGCGGCCACTGCCGCAGGCAACCCACAGATCACCCCCGCTCACTTATTGATGGCGTTGCTGACGCAGAACGATGGCATCGCCGCGCCACTGCTGGAAGCGGTCGGAGTCGAGCCCGCGACCATCCGCACCGAGGCGGAACGGCTTATCGGCCGGCTGCCCAGTGCCACCGGTTCGAGTTCGCAACCGCAGCTGTCGCCGGAGGCGATCACCGCGATCACCACGGCACAGCACCTGGCCACCGAGATGGACGACGAGTACGTCTCCACCGAGCACCTCATGGTGGGTCTGGCCACAGGCAGTTCCGAGGTGGCCAAGCTGCTGACAAACAACGGCGCGTCTCCGCAGGCTCTGCGGGAGGCGTTCACCAAGGTGCGCGGCAGCGCGCGGGTCACCAGCCCCGACCCCGAGGGCAGCTATCAAGCACTGGAGAAGTACTCCACCGACCTGACCGCGCGCGCCCGTGAGGGCAAGCTCGACCCGGTCATCGGACGCGACAACGAGATTCGGCGCGTCGTACAGGTGCTGAGCCGTCGCACCAAGAACAACCCCGTGCTCATCGGCGAGCCCGGCGTCGGCAAGACCGCGATCGTCGAGGGCCTGGCCCAGCGCATCGTGGCCGGCGACGTACCGGAAAGCCTGCGCGACAAGACCGTCATCTCGCTCGACCTCGGGTCGATGGTGGCCGGTGCCAAGTACCGCGGTGAGTTCGAGGAGCGGCTCAAGGCCGTGCTCGACGACATCAAGAACTCGGCCGGGCAGGTCATCACGTTCATCGACGAGTTGCACACCATCGTGGGTGCCGGCGCCACCGGCGAATCCGCGATGGACGCGGGCAACATGATCAAGCCGATGCTGGCCCGCGGCGAGTTGCGGCTGGTCGGTGCGACCACGCTCGACGAGTACCGCAAGTACATCGAGAAGGACGCGGCGCTGGAGCGGCGGTTCCAGCAGGTGCTGGTTGGTGAGCCGTCGGTCGAGGACACCGTCGGCATCCTGCGTGGTCTCAAGGACCGCTACGAGGTGCACCACGGTGTGCGCATCACCGACTCCGCGCTGGTGGCGGCGGCGACGTTGTCCGACCGCTACATCACCGCACGGTTCCTGCCGGACAAGGCCATCGACCTGGTCGACGAGGCCGCATCGCGGTTGCGCATGGAGATCGACTCCCGCCCCGTCGAGATCGACGAGGTCGAGCGGCTGGTCCGCCGGTTGGAGATCGAGGAGATGGCGCTCGAGAAGGAGTCCGACGAGGCGTCCAAGGACCGCCTCGAGAAGCTGCGCGCTGAGTTGGCCGACCACAAGGAGAAGCTGGCCGAGCTCACCACTCGTTGGCAGAACGAGAAGGGCGCCATCGACGTGGTCCGCGAGCTCAAGGAGCAACTGGACACGCTGCGCGGCGAGGCCGATCGGGCCGAGCGTGACGGTGATCTCGCCAAGGCCGCGGAGCTGCGCTACGGGCGCATCCCCGAGGTCGAGAAGAAGCTCGACGCCGCGCTGCCGGTGGCCGAGGCCCGCGAGAACGTCATGCTCAAGGAAGAAGTCGGCCCCGACGACATCGCCGAGGTCGTCGAGGCGTGGACCGGTATCCCGGCCGGCCGGATGCTCGAAGGAGAGACCGCCAAGCTGCTGCGCATGGAGGAGGAGCTCGGCAAACGCGTTGTCGGACAGAAGAAGGCCGTCGTCGCAGTTTCGGATGCGGTGCGCCGCAGCCGCGCCGGCGTCGCCGACCCCAACCGGCCGACAGGCTCGTTCATGTTCCTGGGCCCGACCGGCGTCGGTAAGACCGAGCTGGCAAAAGCCTTGGCGGAGTTCCTGTTCGACGACGAGCGCGCGATGGTCCGCATCGACATGAGCGAATACGGCGAGAAGCACTCGGTGGCTCGGCTGGTCGGTGCCCCTCCGGGCTACATCGGTTACGACCAGGGCGGTCAATTGACCGAGGCCGTGCGGCGGCGCCCGTACACGGTGGTGCTGTTCGACGAGATCGAAAAGGCGCACCCGGACGTGTTCGACGTCCTGCTGCAGGTGCTCGACGAGGGCAGGCTGACCGACGGCCAAGGCCGCACGGTCGACTTCCGCAACACGATCCTCATCCTGACGTCCAACCTGGGCGCCGGCGGCACCGAGGAACACGTGATGGCGGCGGTGCGGGCGGCGTTCAAGCCCGAGTTCATCAACAGGCTCGACGACGTCATCATCTTCGACGGGCTGAACCCCGAAGAACTCGTGTCGATCGTCGACATCCAGCTGGGACAGCTGGCCAAGCGGCTCGCGCAACGACGGCTCACCCTCGAGGTGTCGCTGCCGGCCAAGAAGTGGCTGGCCGAGCGCGGTTTCGACCCGCTCTACGGTGCCCGCCCGCTGCGCCGCCTGGTGCAGCAGGCCATCGGCGACCAGTTGGCCAAGATGCTGCTGGCCGGTGACGTCCATGACGGCGACATCGTGCCCGTCAACCTCAGCCCCGACGGCGAAAGCCTGGTCTTGGGCTGAGTCGGTAGCGAGAAGCCCCGCCACACCCGTGTGGCGGGGCTTTTTCGTGCGTCCGCGTCACGAGTGTGCATGTGCGGCGCCGAGTGTGCGTCAGGGTCGGCCATGAAGCCGTAAGTCCGCCCTGAGCGCACGCTCGGCACCCGCTGTCCACTTTTGAGGGATTCCTGGCCGAACGAAGGCGGCGCACCACACATGGCGGCGAGAAGCATGGATGCCAGACAGTTCGCCAACCAGGAAGCGCAAAACCATGTCAGAAACCATTGCCGGCATTGAAGTCCCGGATACCGCGGCGGTCGCCGAGGCGACACGTCTCGTTCAGCAGACCATCACGCCGCTCATCTACCACCACTCGTGCCGGGTGTACTTCTTCGGCCAGATTCACGCTCAGCGGCTCGGCGTGACACCGGATCCCGAACTGCTGTACCTGGCGGCCATGTTCCATGACACCGGTCTTGTGACGCCGTTCTCCGATACCGAACAGCGTTTCGAGGTCGATGGCGCCGATCATGGGCGCAAGTTCCTGCTTGACCGCGGATTCTCCGCCGCGGCTGCAGATACCGTGTGGACGGCCATCGCACTGCACACGACGCCAGGCATCCCTGGCCGAATGGGCCCCGAGATCGCCGCGACACACCTCGGGGTGCTGACCGACGTGGTCGGGTTCGGTCTGGATTGTCTGCACCAGGACCAAGTGGACGAAATACTGGCCGTTCATCCGCGGGGCGACTTCAAGAACGAGTTCTTGAGCGCGTATTTCGACGGGTTCAAGAATCGCCCGGAGACGACACTCGGAACGGTGAACTCCGATGTCCTGGAGCACTTCATCCCCGACTTCCGGCGCGTCACGACCGTCGAGCGCATTCTCGGCTCGCCCTGGCCGAGCTGACCGGTTCAACCTGAGGAGCCCACGATGAACGGTTCATTTCCTTCGGTGCTCATCGTGCACGGCGCCTGGCACAAGCCCGAGCACTTTCGCCTCCTCGTCGACGAACTCTCGGATCTCGACGTACGTACCGTGCGGTTGACAAGCAGCGGCGACGATCCCGCCGTGCTCGGCGATATGTACGCCGACGCCGAGGTGATCGCACAAGCCGTCACAGCTGTTGACGGGCCCGTCGTCGTGGTCGCTCATTCTTACGGCGGCATACCCACCACACAGGCGTTGGCCAACGTGCCGAATGTCCGAAAGATCGTCTATCTCGCCTCATTTCAACTGGAGGCCGGCGAATCGCTGCTCTCGCAGAACCCGGATGGTGTGCTGTGGCCTTGGGCCGAACTGCGCCGCCGGGATGGTGTAGGTGACTTCGTCGAGGTCTTAACGCCACAGGAGGTGTTCTACAACGATCTCGACGACGCCGCCGCAGAGTTCGCCGTCAGCGAGATGGGTTACCAGTCTTACTCTTCCATGCGACAGCCACTGACCGAGACGGCGTGGAAGACGATACCGAGCGCCTACATCGTCTGCGAAGCCGACAACTCGATCCCTGTCACCGCGCAGGAGCGGATGGCTGAGCACGCCGATGAGGTCTATCGGATGAACACGTCGCACTCCCCGTTTTTGTCTCAACCCGCAGCACTCGCCCAGCTCCTGCGTGGTCTGTTCGCCGACGCATGAGCCACGGCACCTCGCTCGAAAGAAGGAAACAGTATGCAAGCCATCACGATCCGAGACCGTGACGCCGGAATCGATGGACTCACCCTGACCGACTTGCCCTATCCTCACGCCGCCGAGAACGACGTCATCGTCCGAGTTCACGCGGCCGGCTTCACGCCCGGCGAACTCGACTGGCCCGCCACGTGGGCCGATCGCGCCGGCCGTGACCGCACGCCATCTGTTCCCGGTCACGAGTTATCGGGTGTCGTAGCCGAATTGGGATACGGCACCACGGGACTCACTGTCGGACAACGTGTTTTTGGCCTCACCGACTGGGCTCGCGACGGCTCGCTGGCCGAATACACCGCGGTCGAGGCGCGTAACCTGGCCCCTCTCCCCGCGGATATCGACCACACTGTGGCAGCGGCGCTGCCGATTTCCGGGTTGACGGCATGGCAAGGGTTGTTCGTCCATGCGGGACTCGCGGCAGGTCAAACGGTCGTTGTTCACGGAGCCGCCGGGGGAGTCGGTTCGATCGCCGTCCAGCTTGCCCGAGAGGTCGGCGCCCAGGTGATCGGCACCGGGCGGTCTGACGACCGTGATATTGCAATTGGCCTGGGGGCCCAGGCTTTCGTGGATCTCGAGGCCGACCGTTTGGAGGACATCGGCGACGTGGATCTCGTATTCGACGTCATCGGAGGCGAAATCCTCATGCGCTCAACCGCATTGGTGCGTCCCGGCGGCACCGTCGTGACCATCGCCGAGCCGCCGACGGTGCAGCCCAAGGACGGGCGGGCGATCTTCTTCGTCGTCGAACCCGACCGCGCGCAGCTTGCCGATCTGGCTCAGCGAGTGCGGGGCGGACGGCTCACGCCCATCGTCGGTGCGGTGCGTCCCCTCGCCCACACGGCCGATGCGTTCGCCCGGCATCGGCGCAATCCCGGCAAAACGATCATCCAGGTGCACGAAGGAGCCGGTAAATGATCGCCAAGGGCCTGCTGGCCACCGCTGTAGCGGTCACGATCGTCGGCAGTGCTCCCATAGCGAACTCGGAGCCTGCTCCGGCTGGTTCCGAGACCTTGTCACCCCTCCTCCAACAAGCGCTACCGAACGTCGCGGGCAAGACCTTCACGTCGGCGATCGTCACGTTCCCGCCGGGCGCACACGCGGCGCCCCACCGCCACGGTGACGCGTTCGTCTACGCCTATGTGCTCGAAGGCGCGGTGAGCAGCCAGCTCGAAGGCGAACCCGGGCATGTGTACCGGAAAGGCGAGAACTGGTCCGAGCAGCCGGGCGCCCACCACGTCGCCACCGAGAACGTCAGCTCAACCGATCCAGCGAAGCTGCTGGTGGTCTTCATCGCCACCACCGGTGAACAACTCAAGGTCGATGACCCACAGGGTTAGGTGCCCGAGTTGGCGCGACGAGCGGTACTGAACCGGCGTTGGTAGGCCGCCGGGCTGATCGACAGCTTTCTCGCGAACACCCGTCGCATGCTCTCGTAGCTCGGGAAGCCGGCGCGCGCCGCTGCCTGGGTCGCGGTATGCCCTTGGTCAAGCAGTGCTCTGGCCATGTCGAAACGGATGGTCTCGACGTATCGCGCCGGTGTGGTGGACAGTTCATCGTGGAAGAGCCTGGTGAGATGTCGCGTGCTCACGTTGAGATGCTTCGCGAGCTCAGCGAGCGAATGGATGCCTTGCGGGTCCGCCGTCACCAAGTCGATGACCTGTCGAAGGGCTGGAGAACGAGGCGGCGGACCTTGCAGAGGAGTCGAGAACTGTGACTGGCCACCGGAACGCTGCATGTACACCACCAGCGCGCGGGCGACGTCGCGGGTCAGCTCTGGCCCGTGGTCTTCTTCGACGAGTGCGAGGGCCAGGTCGATCCCGGCCGTCACGCCCGCCGACGTGTAAGTGTTGCCGTCACGGACGTAGATCGCATCGGGTTCGACTTGGCACGTCGGGCACCGGGCGGCGAGTTCGCGCGCGACGTTCCAGTGCGTGGTCGCACGCTTGCCGCCGAGGAGCCCGGCGGCGGCGAGGATGAACGCGCCCGTGCAGATGGACGCAACGCGGCGGGCTCCGGTGGCCGGAACCCCTGCGGCTTCGGCCAAAGTCGAAGGCACCGATGTGCGCGGATAGTTGTCGGAGCCGGGCACCAGATACGTGTCCGCAGCAGGCTCGACGCATACGTCGTGATCGACTGCGATTCCGAAACCCAGGTTGGACGTGACGTTCTCACCCGACGGCGACAACAGCACGATCTCGTAGTCGGCACCGAACCGGTTCGCCGTCTTGAACACCTCCGCAGGACCCGCGACATCCAACAGCGTTACTCCGTCGTAGACGAGAATCGCGACACGGCGCGGACCCAACCTCGTGACAGTGGTCGACGCAGGCATAACCACGAGTGTGCACGCATGGCGCCGAGCGTGCGTCAGGGACGGCCATGAAGCCGTGAGCCCGCCGTGTGCGCACACTCGACGCTCCGACAGAAAATGGACTTGCTGGTCCAATAAAGTCACGCCACCATGGCCGTAACGGCGAACAACACGGAGGCGCTCGATGAAACTCGGAAAATACGGCGTGTGGCAGCCGGCGTATGCGACCACACCGGACATGGCCAAACATCTGGAGAGTCTTGGGTTTACGGCGCTGTGGCTCGGTGGCCCGGAAGCCGACCTCGCCGGGATCGACGATCTCCTCGCGGCCACCGACCATCTCGTCGTAGGCACCAGTATCTACAACATCTACCGCGGTGACGCGGCGACGTTGGCGGACGCGTATCGGCGGATCGAGGACAAATTCCCTGAGCGGCTGCTGGTCGGTATCGGTGTGGGCCATCCGGAACAGACGAAAGGCTATGGCCCGCCACTGGCGACGTTGAAGGCGTTCCTCGATGACCTCGACACCGGCGGATTGCCCGCTGAGCGACGCGCGCTTGCCGCGCTGGGCCCCAAGATGCTGGACCTGGCGCGCGAGCGCGCGGGCGGATCTGTGCCATATCTCGTCACACCCGAGCACACCCGCCGATCCAGGGCGGCGCTCGGTCCGGAGAAGTTCCTGGCTCCCGAACAGAAAGTGGTGCTCGAGTCGGATGCCGCTCATGCCCGCGCGCTGGCCCGGCCGCGAATCAAGCACCCTTACTTGGGCCTGGTCAACTACCGAAACAACCTGCGCCGGCTGGGATTCACCGATGACGATCTCGCCGGTGACGGCAGTGACCGCCTGGTCGATGCCCTTGCCGTTCACGGCGAACCCGCCGAGATCGCCCGGGGATTGCGAGCGCATCTCGATGCCGGAGCCGATCACGTTCAGATCCAGCTGGTCAGTGCGAATTCGGCACCGCACCCGGAGATGCCCGAGGTGCTGCTGCAGGTGTACGACGAGGCCGCCATGCACCTGTACGAATCGCTTGCCGAGGCCTTGGAGATCTAGCCCTATTTCACAGTGCGAACCGCCCGGCGAAGCCACGCAGCGGAACGTCGGCACTCGTCAGCAGCCCGGGCGGGGCCTTGACCACCGACGCGATCGCGTTGAGCGCGGGCAGGCCCGTCACGGTCATGCCGATCGAGGCGAAGGAATCCGGATCGGAAAGGTCCACACCGGGTTTCGGGAAGATCATGTGCTTGTTGTAGACGCACGGATCGCCCTTGATCTGAGCGATGTAGCAGCCCTTGATATCCCAGCTCGGATCGGTGTGGGGGGTCATCTGCCATTCGAGGTGGGTCTCGACGCGTGGCACACCGTCGATCATGCCCTGGTATTTGATGTAGTTGCCGCCCAGCGATCCCTTCGGCAGTTTGTACCAGCCCAAGTCGACGTCCTTGGTGCACGCGCCGAGCTCGTAGGTGAACTTCACCTCGTCGAGCGTCAGCCCGAAGCAGTCGGCCATCATCAGGACGCTGTCGGCGAAAACCCGGGTGTACTTCTCGAGCTTGCCGGGGATCGACGGGTCGCCGACCGGAAGCCCGTAGCCGACCTCGATCCAGGTGTCCTTGCTGTGATGGCATGACACATCGACGGATTCGATCGTGGTGACGTTCTCGATCTCGGCGACGTCGGCCGAGCAGACCACGCCGAGGATCTGGTTGAGCCCGGGATTCATGCCGGTGCCGTAGAACGTCGACCCGCCTTTCTCGCACGCTTCGGCGAGCAACTGGGACACGGGCTTGCCCGACGGGTGGGGATGATTGGTGTCGCGGTGCCAGCCGGTGATCCAGTCGGCGGTTGTGACGATATTGATGCCTGCCTCAAGGACTTTGACGTAGAGATCCTCGTCGGGGAACACGCCGTGGAACGTCATAACGTCGGGGCGTGCGGCGATGATGTCGTCGATCGAGCCCGTGGCCGTGACACCGACGGGTTCGATACCGGCGATCTCACCGGCGTCACGACCGACCTTTTCGGGTGTGTAGCAATATAATCCGATGAGATCGAGGTCGGGGCGCTTGACGATGCGCTTGATCATCTCGGTGCCGACGTTGCCCGTCGCGACCTGGAATACGCGAACCTTCGAAGTCACAGGGTGTCTGCCTTTCGTACACGCGCAAGGTCTGCGGCACTTCCACCACGACCGTCTGGATAGAACTGCATGGCCCACTTGCGGATTGCGGTGAAGCCCTCGTACTCGGCGGTCGCCAGCGCGGGCGGATCGGAGTAGCGCTGGTGTGACCAGATATGGATGTCCTGGGTGAACTGTCGGATCACTTCGTCGCCGAACTCGGCGGCCTTCGCGGCGGCACGGGCAGTGTCCTTGCCCGGTGTGCGTCCGATGTAGACCATGAACCGAACGTCGGACGTGGACTCGTCGACGGGGGTGACGGCCGAGATGGTGCGGTTGTCGATCATGCCCCAGCTCTTGGTGACCGCGATTCCCAAGCCGCCGTTGATGGCCTCGACGCCACTGCGCACGTCGTCGATGGTCTGGTTCTCGTCGCCCTCGAACGTGATCGTGAAGTCCACGTAGGACACCGGATCGGCGAAGTCGTGGCGCGTGAACACCGGCACGATCGGCGTCTGGTGCACGAACTTGAAGTGCGCGAAATCCACGCCGTTCTCCAACACGTACTGCGGATGCAGTTCGAGCGCTTCGCGATACAGCCGCTGCTGCGGGTAGTAGTCGGCGGCGCTGCTGCCGTCGGCGAAGGACGCGAACACGTCCGGTGCGTCGAAGAACGGCTCGCGGCCTTCGATGTCGTGCCAGATGTAGATGGCCTCGTTGCGCTCGACGACGGGATAGGTCTTCATGCGTCTGCCGCGGTTGGGCCGGTCCTGGTAGGGGATGCAGACGTTGCGGCCCTCGCCGTTCCATTGCCAGCCGTGGAACGGGCATTGGATGACCTCGCCGACGACGTGTCCGCCGAAACCCAGGTGTGCGCCGAGGTGTTCGCAGTAGGCGTTCATCACGGTCACCTGACCGGAATCCGACCGCCAGGCGACCATTTCCTCGCCGAAGTACTTCATCGCGTGGACATCGCCCACGCCGACCTCGTCCGACCAGGCGACCTGAAACCAGCCCGTCGGTTTCATCGACAGCGGTGGCTTGGCCATGACCTGAATCGTAGGAGCATCTGTGAAACTTTGGAAGAGGGTTCTACGAAACTGGGGTAGCCTTCCAAGATGACCGAGGTCACCGCGCGTCGCACCAATCGGCGCGGCCTCGCGACCCGCGAGAACATGCTGGAGGCCGCGCTCAAGGCGCTGGCCACCGGCGATCCGGGAGCGGTGTCGGCCAACCGCATCGCCAAGGAGATCGGCGCGACCTGGGGTGCGGTGAAATACCAGTTCGGCGATATCGACGGCTTCTGGGCCGCGGTGCTGCACCGCACCGCCGAACGTCGCGCAGGTGTGCTCGGACGCCACGACAGCGGTGCGCCGCTGCGGCAACGGGTCGCCGGGATCATCGACCTGCTCTACGACGGGCTCACCGCGAGCGATTCCCGCGCGATCGAGAACCTGCGGGCCGCGCTGCCGCGGGACCGGGCCGAACTCGAGCGGCTCTACCCCAAGACGGCCGCCGAACTGCAGTCCTGGGGCCAGGGCTGGCTTGAGACCTGCCAGCAAGCTTTCGCCGATCTTGATGTTGACCCCGAACGGGTGCGCGAGGTCGCGTCGCTCATTCCGGGTGCGATGCGCGGCATCGCCTCCGAGCGGCAACTCGGCACCTATTCCGACCTGGACCTGGCGCGGCGAGGCCTCACGAACGCGATTGTGATGTACCTGGAGGACTCCGGGTCAGGGCGATCTGAGCAACCAGTAATCGGGTTGTGACCTCATAGAGTTGAGGCATTTGCGCTACCAACAAGTAGGCTAGGCCCGATGGTCCCGCTCTGGTTCACGCTGTCCGCACTCTGCTTCGTGGGTGCGGCCGTGTTGCTGTATGTCGACATCGATCGTCGACGCGGGCTGGGGCGTCGCCGTAAGTCGTGGGCGAAGTCGCATGGCTTCGACTACGAGCACGAGTCGGACGAGATCCTCAAGCGCTGGAAGCGCGGGGTGATGTCGACCGTCGGCGATGTCACGGCCAAGAACGTCGTGCTCGGCCAGATTCGTGGCGAGGCGGTGTTCATCTTCGACATCGAAGAGGTCGCCACCGTGATCGCGCTGCACCGCAAGGTCGGCACCAATGTCGTGGTCGACCTGCGGCTCAAAGGCATCAAGGAGCCGCGCGAGAACGACATCTGGCTGCTCGGCGCGATCGGCCCGCGAATGGTGTACTCCACCAACCTCGATGCGGCCCGCCGCGCGTGCGATCGCCGGATGGTGACATTCGCCCACACCGCGCCCGACTGCGCCGAGATCATGTGGAACGAGCAGCACTGGACGCTCGTCAGCATGCCGGTCACGAGCACCCGCGCCCAATGGGACGAGGGTCTGCGCACCGTGCGGCAGTTCAATGACCTCCTCCGCGTGTTGCCGCCGGTTCCGCAGAACGGCGCCGCGCCGGCCGGCCAGCCCGGCCAGTCGCCACTCGCGCGGCGTGCGGGCTCGCCCAGCCGTCCGCTGGCACCGACACCGGCGGGCCGCCGCGAGCTGCCGCCGGGACGTACCGACATGCCCCCGAGCCGCGGTGACGTGGGTCGATACGCCCAACAGCGCCCTGACGTCGGCCGGTCGGATTCGATCCGCAGGCCTCCGCCACCGGCCCGCAACATGCGTCAGGCGCCGCACTACCAGCGCTAGCCGGGCCGCATCGGGGGTTCAGTACCCTCTAGGTCATGTCCCGCCCCGTCGCCCTGATCACCGGACCGACATCGGGGCTCGGCGCCGGTTTCGCCCGGCGGTATGCGCTCGAAGGCTATGACCTCGTCCTGGTCGCGCGAGACGCGGCGCGGCTCGAACAACTGGCCGGCGAACTGCAGCATGAGGCCGGCGCGACGGTCGAGGTGATACCTGCCGACCTGGCGGTCGCCGCCGACCGCGCCAAGGTCGCCGACCGGCTGCGGGCCGGGGTGCAGGTGCTCGTGAACAACGCGGGTTTCGGAACGTCGGGTGAGTTCTGGACGGCAGATTTCGCGCGATTGCAGGCTCAGCTCGACGTGAACGTGACGGCCGTGATGGAGCTGACGCATGCCGCGTTGCCGTCCATGATCGACGCTCGGTCCGGCAGCGTCATCAACGTCGCGAGTGTCGCGGGGCTCCTTCCCGGCCGGGGGTCGACGTACTCGGCGTCCAAGGCGTGGGTGATCGCATTCAGCGAAGGGCTGGCCAACGGACTGCGTGGCACCGGCGTCGGCGTGCACGCGCTCTGCCCGGGATTCGTACACACCGAGTTCCACGCCCGGGCCGGTATCGACATGGCCGGAACGCCGTCGTTTCTGTGGCTTGAGGTCGACGACGTCGTACGCGACTGCCTGGCGGGAGTAGCCGCGGGCAAGGTCGTTATCGTGCCGGGACTGCAATACAAAGCGCTGACCACCGGAGGCCGGATGGTGCCGCGAAACCTGGTGCGCGCAATAACGAAGGTGGTGGGCAAGGGCCGTGAGAGAACCTGAGGCACAACCCCGCAACCGGTGCGGGCGCTGATCGGAGCGGTGACGGCGATGCTTCTCGTCGTCACCGCCACAGTGACCGGCTGCTCGTCCGACGACAAACCCGAGAGCACATACGAGGCGCAGACCGCATCGCTCGGGGAATCGCTGAACCTGCTCGGCTGGACGATCACGACGTCGAACCTGCGTTTCGACGCCGAGCACGTGCTCGTCGACGTCGAAGCCACGGCATCGGGCGGCGAACACGCCAAACCCGAGGACATCCGGTTCGGCCTGTACGGCGCCTTGGCGCATCCGATCGAGGCCAACGCGATCGGCGGATGTGCCGGCGTGACGAGCCTGGCACTTCGACCGCTCTCGGCGCCATCGCCCGACAAGCTCAGCGGCACAGTATGTTTGGGTCCGCTGCGGGATCAAAGCCAGGTGCGTGGCGTCTACACGTATTCACCGCGCGAGCGGATCGCCGGCACCACCGTCGCCTACGCCGCGGCATTCCCGGTCGGCGTCCTGCCGACCAACGTCAACGACACCGGCTTGACCATCAAGACGTCGAGCGTCGACGGCTTCAGCGCCGACGGTGCGCAGTTGGCGCCGACGGCTCTCGGTGAACCCGACGCTTTCACCGGCAACGGCTACATGCTGCTCGGACTTGAAATCGACGGTCTCGCCGCACGTTACCGCGAGGATTCGGCCCGGCGCGGGGGCCCGCTCATGGTGGTCGCGGCCCCGACCCTGCCTCCGCCCGGACTCAGCCATGCCTGCTCGGTGTACGGCGCATCGGTGCTCGTGCTGCCCGACGCATCGCGTGACGCGGTGAACCTACGGGCATCGCTGTGCACGCAGGGCGAGATCAACGCCGCGCTGCTGTACGCGACGGTGTCGCTGATCGGCACGCAGGCGGCACTGTGGACCACCGGTGACTGAACACGTCGGCCCCACCGAGTGGGGCGAAAGTCCCGGCGTCGGACCGTGGGTCGGCCCGCTGCCGGACGATCCGCGCTACGACCCCGAGCTGCTCCGATCCGGTGACACGCGCAATGTCGTTGACGCGTACCGGTATTGGAGTCGCGAGGCGATCATCGCCGACATCGATCAGCGTCGGCACCGGCTGCACATTGCGATCGAGAACTTCGGCAACGACGCCAACATCGGCGCGGTGGTGCGCACCGCCAACGCGTTCGCCGTCGACACCGTCCACATCGTCGGCCGGCGGCGCTGGAACCGGCGCGGCGCCATGGTCACCGACCGCTACCAGCGGCTGCGCCACCACGACACCACGGCCGAACTGCTCGGGTTCGCGAACGACGCCGGGCTCACGGTCGTCGCGGTCGACAATGTTCCTGGTGCCGTGCGGCTGGAAGAGACTGAGCTGCCACGGGACTGCCTGCTGGTATTCGGTCAGGAAGGCCCGGGCATCACGCCCGAGGCGCAGGCCGGCGCGGCGGTGACGGTGTCGATCGCGCAGTTCGGATCCACCCGCAGCATCAACGCCGGGGTCGCGGCCGGGATCGCCATGCACGCCTGGATCACTCGACATGCCGACATTTCGGAGGCCTGGTAGGGCAGGATCGTCCATATGGATCAGCTATGGGCTAACCGTGCGGCCAGCGCAGAAGCTGCGATCACCCAACGGCATCTGAAGAAACTCTGGGGCCTGCCCGGCACTCAGCTCGGTGTGGTGGCCTGGCCGTCGACGAAGAAGTACCGCAATTTCGGGACCTGGCACTACTGGTGGCAGGCGCATCTGCTCGACTGCCTGATCGACGCGCAGGTGCGAGATCCGCAACCGGAGCGGAAGGTCAGAATCGAACGGCAGATTCGGGCGCACTGGCTGCGCAACACCGGATGGACCAACGACTACTACGACGACATGGCCTGGCTGGCATTGGCCATCGAACGGGCCGGGCGGCTCGCCGGTGTCGAGAAGCCCCGTGCACTCAAGACACTGTGTGACCAGCTGGTCAACGCGTGGGTGCCCGAAGACGGCGGCGGCATCCCGTGGCGCAAACAGGATCAGTTCTTCAACGCCCCCGCCAACGGTCCTGCCGGGATCTTCTTGGCCCGCTACGACGATCGGCTGCGCCGCGCCCAGCAGATGGCGGACTGGATCGACGAGACGCTGATCGACCCGGACACCCACCTGGTGTTCGACGGCATCAAAGCCGGATCGATGGTGCGTGCGCAGTACACCTATTGCCAGGGTGTGGTGCTCGGGCTGGAAACCGAACTAGCGGTGCGGACCAAGGACGCCCGCCATTCCGAGCGGGTGCGCCGCCTGGTCGCCGCGGTCGAAAAGGAGATGACCACTAACGGCGTCATCAAGGGTGCGGGCGGCGGTGACGGTGGCCTGTTCAACGCGATCACGGCTCGCTATCTCGCATTGGTGGCCACCACGCTGCCCGGGGACGCACCCGAGGACGCCGCGGCCCGCGATACCGCCCGTTCGATCGTGCTGAAGTCGGCGGAGTCGGCGTGGGACAACCGCCAGACCGTCGACGGCCTGCCGCTGTTCAGCGCGTTTTGGGATCGCACCGCTGAATTGCCCAGCGCGGCCGGCAAAGAGGCCGAGTTCGTCGAAGGCGCGGTCAACGCGTCGGCGATACCGGAACGCGACATGTCGGTGCAGGTGTCCGGCTGGATGCTGATGGAGGCCGCGCACACCCTGGCGGGTTAGGTTGTCACCGTGCGCGACGTGCTGAGCGAGCTGTTGGCAGTCTGGCGTGCCGGCGACACGGCGGGCTTGGCGACGGTGGTGCGGACGTTCCGGTCGGCGCCGCGACCGGCGGGCGCCGCGATGGTCGTCGCACCCGACGGAACGGTCAGCGGATCGGTGTCGGGCGGATGCGTCGAAGGCGCGGTGTACGAGCTCGCCGGCGAGGTGATCGCCGACGGCGCGCCGGTGCTGCAGCGCTACGGCGTCAGCGATGACGACGCATTCGCGGTCGGGTTGACCTGCGGCGGTGTGCTCGACGTGTTCGTCGAGGCAGTGTCGCGGCGGACGTTCCCCGAACTGGAAGCGCTCGTCGACGACATCGACGCACACCGGCCCGCGGCGGCGGCAACCGTCGTCGCCCATCCCGACCCGGCGTGGGTGGGCCGTCGACTGGTCATCCGCACCGACGAGGTCACCGGCACGCTCGGATCGGCGCGGGCCGACGCCGCCGTCACCGATGATGCGCGCGGCCTGCTCGACACTGGCCGCAGCGGCGTGCTGACGTTCGGGCCGGACGGTGAGCGGCGCGGCGAGGGCATGGACGTGTTCGTCGCCAGCTTCGCCCCGCGCCCGCGCATGCTGGTGTTCGGCGCCATCGACTTCGCCGCGGCGGTGGCGCGGCAGGGTTCCCTGCTCGGCTACCGCGTCACGGTGTGCGATGCGCGCCCGGTCTTCGCGACCACGGCCCGGTTCCCGACCGCCGACGAAGTGGTCGTCGAATGGCCCAACCGCTACCTGGCTTCACAGCAGGCCGCAGGAGACATCGACAGCCGCACGGTGATCTGCGTGCTCACGCACGACCCGAAGTTCGACGTGCCGCTGCTCGAGGTGGCGCTGCGCCTGCCCGAGGTCGGCTACATCGGTGCGATGGGCTCGCGGCGCACACATGAGGACCGGCTGACGCGGCTGCGCGAGGCCGGCCTGAACGACGACGAACTCGCGCGGCTGTCGAGCCCCATCGGCTTGGACCTCGGCGCCAGGACACCCGAGGAGACGGCGGTCTCGATCGCGGCGGAGATCATCGCGCAGCGCTGGGGCGGCACCGGCAGGCCACTCGCCGACACCGGTGGCCGCATTCATCACGAACACAACGAGTCCAACGAATTGAGGAGTGGTCAGTGACCGAACGCGCCCGTATCGATTTTCCCGCCCGCATCGGCGTGTGGTGGGCCAGTGACACCTGGTCGATGCCCGAAGCGCAGCAGGTCGCGCGGGATGTCGAGGCACTCGGCTACGGGTCGTTGTTCCTGCCCGAGGTCGTGGGCAAGGAAGCCCTGACGCAATCGGCGGCCTTCCTGGCCGCGACGGACCGGCTGGTGATCGGCACCGGCATCGCGAACATCCACGTCCGGGTGCCGTCGGCCGCCGAATCGGGCGCACGCACCCTGACGGCGCTCTATCCGGGCCGGTTCGTGCTCGGCCTCGGCGTCAGCCACGGCCCGCTGGTCGAACACGGGTTGGGCGGAACCTACGCCAAGCCACTGGCCACCATGCGCACCTACCTCGACCGTATGGCCGCGGTGCCCGAACAGATCGAGCCGGGCGTCGGGCGTCCGCCGCGACTGCTGGCCGCACTCGGCCCGAAGATGATCGAGCTGTCCGGCACCCACGCCGATGGCGCGCATCCATACCTCGTCACGCCCGCACACACCGCGACCACCCGGGAGATCCTCGGTCAGGACCGTTGGGTGGTTTCCGAGCAGGCCGTCGCCATCGGCGGCGACGAGGCCGACCAGCTCGCCCGGGCTCACACCCACCTCGAGGTCTACAGCGGGCTGCCGAACTACCGGAACTCGTGGCTGCGTCAGGGCTTCGACGAGTCGGATCTGGTGCGGGGCGGCTCGGACCGGCTGGCCCGCGGGCTCGTCGGGATGGGCTCGACCGAACAGGCCGCCGCGGCGATCACCGCACACCTCGATGCGGGCGCCGATCACGTCGTCGTGCAGGCGCTCGGCGAAAACCCGACCGCGGACCCGCGCCCGGCGTTGCGGGAACTCGCGGGGGCGCTCGGCCTCGGCTAGGTGTCGTGACCTGTGAGGTTGTTGACGGCGTGCCTGCTTGAAACTGGGAGGACCTCCTGACGGAGTGGATGTGTCTGGCATTCACCCGTAGGAGGTCCTCGTGTCTCACGCTAACGCCCGTACCAATCTGTTCGCTCGTCGCCTGATCGTTGAGCGTGTTGCGGCCGGTTGGCCGCCGGCGCATGTCGCTGAACAACTGGGCATTTCGAGAGCGACGGTCTACAAGTGGCTGCGCCGGTATGCCGAGGGCGGCGAGGAAGCGTTGGCCGACCGATCCTCGCGCCCGATCCGAATGCCCCAGCGCACCAGTCCTCGGGTCGAGCAGAAAGTGCTCAACGCCCGACGCCGCCTCAAGCGCGGCGCTGTCGTCTTGGCTGGTGAACTCGGCTTGAATCCGTCCACGGTCGGACGGATCCTGGCCCGCCACCAGGTGCCGCACCTGTCTGCCATCGATCCGATCACCGGCGAGGCCGTGCGCTGCTCGCGGCGCACTCCCAACCGCTACGAACACCGCACCCCGGGCTCACTGGTCCATGTCGACGTCAAAAAGCTCGGCCGCATCCCCAAGGGAGGCGGGTGGCGCCTGCACGGCCGCGACGCCGCGGTATCGGTGGCCAACCGGCACAAGAAGATCAAGATTGGCTACGACTACGTCCACACTGCTGTCGATGACCACACCCGCCTGGCCTACAGCGAAGTGCTGCCCGACGAGAAAGACATGACTTGCGCGGGATTCCTGCACCGAGCGTTGGCCTGGTTCACCACTCACGGCGTGCGCGTGCGGCGGTTGCTGACCGACAACGCGTTGGTCTACCGGCGCGGCACCAACTGGGGTTGGGTGTGCTCAGCGTGGCAGCTCAAACGCCGATTCATCAAACCCGGCCGGCCCTGGACCAACGGCAAAGCAGAACGCTTCAACCGGACCTTGCTCACCGAATGGGCCTACGCCCGCCCCTGGACCTCCAACAGCTTGCGCGCACAAGGCCTTGACCGATTCCTGCATCGCTACAACACTCAACGAGGCCACTCCGCCCTCGGCGGTCAACCACCCATCAGCCGGCTCGCCGCCTGACAACAACGTGTCAGGTCACGACAGCTAGGACGCCTCGGCCGCGGTGGCTTCGGTCGCCGCGGCCCGCTTGGCGGCGCGCCGCCGCTTGTACCACTCGATGAACATCGGGGCCACCGATGCCACCACGATGAGGATGAAGATCGGTTCCAGCAGCTTCTGGATGATCTCGAAACTGCCCAGCCAGTAGCCGAGCAGGGTCAGCCCGACACCCCAGATGACCGCGCCGAGGACGTTGAAGAACGTGAACACCGGGTAGCGCATCTTGGCGGCGCCCGCGGTGATCGGCGCGAGGGTGCGCACAATCGGGACGAAGCGCGCGATGACGATCGCGAACGGGCCGCGTTGTTCGAAGAACACGTGGGCCTCGTCGAGGTACTTCTGTTTGAGCACCCTGGCGTTCGGCTTGAACATCGAGGTGCCGATCGTGCGGCCGATGAAGTAGCCGACCTGGCCACCGAGGACTGCCGCGATCGGAATGCCCACCAGCAGGTGCCACAGCTCGAAGTTGGCTTGCACGGCCTCGCCCTGGGCCGCCGTACCTGCGGCGAGCATGCCCGCCACGAACAGCAGCGAGTCGCCGGGCAGGATCGGGAACAGCACACCGGACTCGACGAAGACGACGACAAGGATGCCCACCAGGGCCCATGTCCCGAAGTAACCGATGAGGTTGATCGGGTCCATGAAATCGGGCATGAGCGCCAGATTGGTCGTAACCTCTGGGAGGGCGGTGTCGATCACGACTCCCAAGGGTACCTGGGGCGTGCCACCGGCCAATTTCTGCAATAAGAGACCTCGGAAGGAAATTTCACATGCCTATCGCCACGCCTGAGGTCTATGCCGAGATGCTGGGCCGGGCCAAAGAGCATTCGTTCGCGTTCCCGGCGATCAACTGTGTGGGTTCCGAGAGCATCAACGCCGCCATCAAGGGCTTCGCCGACGCGGGCAGCGACGGCATCATCCAGTTCTCCACCGGAGGCGCCGAGTTCGGCTCGGGCCTCGGAGTCAAGGACATGGTGACCGGTGCGGTCGCGCTGGCCGAGTTCGCGCACGTGATCGCCGAGAAATACCCGATCACCGTGGCCCTGCACACCGACCACTGCCCGAAGGACAAGCTCGACACCTACGTGCGTCCGCTGCTGGCGATCTCCGCCGAGCGTGTCGCGGCAGGTCGCAACCCGCTGTTCCAGTCGCACATGTGGGACGGCTCGGCCGTGCCGATCGACGAGAACCTCTCGATCGCGCAGGAACTGCTCAAGCAGGCCGCGGCCGCCAAGATCATCCTCGAGGTCGAGATCGGCGTCGTCGGCGGGGAAGAGGACGGTGTCGAGGCCGAGATCAACGAGAAGCTCTACACGTCGTCCGAGGATTTCGAGAAGACCATCGACGCGTTGGGCGCCGGTGAGCACGGCAAGTACCTGCTGGCGGCGACGTTCGGCAACGTGCACGGCGTGTACAAGCCCGGCAACGTGGTGCTCAAGCCCGAGGTGCTCGCCGAGGGGCAGCGCGTGGCTGCGGCCAAGCTCGGATTGGGCGACAGCGCAAAGCCTTTCGACTTCGTGTTCCACGGCGGCTCGGGCTCGCTGAAGTCCGAGATCGAGGATTCGCTCAAGTACGGCGTGGTGAAGATGAACGTCGACACCGACACCCAGTACGCGTTCACCCGGCCGGTCGCCGCGCATATGTTCACCAACTACGACGGCGTGCTCAAGGTCGACGGCGAGGTGGGCAACAAGAAGACCTACGACCCGCGCAGCTACCTGAAGAAGGCCGAGGCGTCGATGTCCGAGCGTGTCGTCGAGGCGTGCAATGACCTGCACAGCGCCGGTCGCAGCGTCACCGGTGGGTAGTTCTCGTCCTGCCCGCCTTTGAGCGACATTGTCGCGGAAACCGCCTCGTCAGTCGCGTGGGTCACTTAGGCACCACAGTCCGGACCTCGTCCGTCACGTCGGTCGCAAGAGCCTCTTGCGCAACGGTTTTCGGCCTGCCCGCCTATCAGCGACATTGTCGCTCGCGGGCGGATAACGGATGACCTTGGTCGTCAACGATATTCGTTGCGGCGTCTACGCCTAGGGCTGCTGCCACGTGGTGGCTGGGATCCTCGGCATAGTGAACAGCTGGCCCGCGGAGGTGCTTTTGACGTTCCGGTCCAACGAATGTCGGATGGCCACCGCGCGCGACTTTGTCGCTGTAAGGCGGGCAGCGAAAAACGCGTTACCCAAGTGGTACCCGGGGATCGTGTGGCAGGTGATGCCTTCGGCGTGGGGTAGCTGCGAATGGTGTTACGCAAGAGACGGTTTCAGCGACATTGTCGCTAATAGGCGGGCATACCGACTACGTGAGGACAGCGCGCGGAAAACGACGCCTCAGGCCAGTCGCCCGTAGCCCAGGAGCCACGGCCCAGGCTCGAAAGTGCGCACCTTGATATCGCCCTCTTCGTTGCCGCCGACCGTGGTGATGACGTTGTCATCCACGGCCAGAACGAAATTGGTGTGCAGGCCGAGGGGACTGCCGTCGGCGTAGAGTGCCACGTCGCCGGTGTGCGGCCGATACCCACCGGGTGCCTCGAAGCGTCCCGCCGCTTGGTAGTACTCCTGCAGCGTGTAGACGCCGGGGATGCGCCAGTGCCCCGAATGCGGATTGGACAGCGGCTGCCCGGCTTCGTTGAGCACCCAGCTGACGAAGTCGGCGCACCAGGGCTCGTCGACGCCCTCGGAGAACGCCGTACCGGCCGGCTGCGCGTCGTACTGCGTGCGCAAGATGTCGACGACGCGTTGCTGAACGGGCCTGAGGGCGGTGCGGTCGAGCGCGGGGAAGTCCGGCTTCACGCTCACCACGCTGACGCGCGCATCGCGAAACAGAACCGCCGCCACGCCAACCGCAACGACCACGAACACCGCGCTGAGCGCGAGCGCGAGTCTGGATGCCCCCTTGGTCACCGCCTCAGGTTAGCCAACCGGCGCCTGGCAGATCTTCCATTGATCGTCCTGGAACTGCAGGTCGAAGCTGCGGGTCGAGCGGGTTTGTGGCGCGAAGGCCATGAAGGTCGTGACGTTGGCCTCGGCATGATCGCCGTTGACCACCACCTGGTCGATGCTGGCGACGACGGGGTACTGCTTGGCCGCCGCGACGCGGGCGTGGGTCTCGTCCCATGCGCGCTGGTCGTAGTTGACGTAGTTCTCGCGCGTGCTGCCGCAGGTGATCGAACGCAGCGTCGCCAGATCGCCGTTCTGGATCGCGACGTCGAAGCTCTCGATGGTCTCGCGGACCTTGTCCTCCTGTGAGGACAGCGGCGAGGAGTTGCGGGTGAGCAGGACGGTGCCGAGCACCGCGATCGCGACCAGGGCCGCGATGACCAGCACGACCGCCACGACCCAGCCCCAGCTGCGCCGGGCGGTCGGCGGCGGTGGCGGCTTGGGCGCGTCCTCGCGTGGCGGGATGACTTGCGGTGCAGCGTTTTTCGACGACTCCGGGACGGTTGGCGCGTCGGAAGGCGGCGCGAACACCTCGGTTTCGGGATCCGGTGGGGTGTCGATCTTCTGCGTGGATCCGTCGAATCCGGACGGCGCGGTGTAGCGACGTTCATCGGCCTGCTGCACCGCCTCGGTGACCGCGGTGGGCGAGCCGATGATCTCGGTGGCCGGCTCGTTCTCGGCGTCCACCACGAAGTGTTCGGTCGGCGCGTCGGCCTGCTCGGCGGTCGGCTTGGTCGGCTCCGTTGGCTCGTCTACTCCTTGTGGCGTGTTGTCCTCGTCACGTCCCGATGGGTTCGACATCCCTGCTGCGGTCCTCCCGTACGTCGCTATCGGTGGAGCTTATCGGTCGGCGTGCGATCGGCCCGTGCAGAATAGGGGCATGACACGCATGGGTGATCTGTTAGGACCGGAGCCGGTGTACCTCCCGGGTGACCCTGCCGCCGAGGAGGAACTGGCTGCTGGCGAGAAGGCGGCCGTGGTTGCCGCCGCGCACCCATCGGCGTCGATCGCGTGGGCCGTACTGGCCGAGTCCGCGCTCGACGATGACAAGGCCGTCACCGCATACGCATACGCGCGCACCGGTTACCACCGCGGGCTCGACCAGTTGCGTCGCAACGGATGGAAGGGCTTCGGCCCCGTCCCGTTCAGTCATGAGCCGAACCAGGGCTTCCTGCGCTGTGTGGCCGCGCTGGCCCGGGCGGCCGACGACATCGGCGAAACCGACGAATTCCAGCGGTGCCTGGACCTGCTCGACGATTGCGATCCCGCGGCTCGCGCCGAACTCGGGTTGGCTTAGCTTTCAGAACTTCGCTTCGCACTTGCAGTCGCCTGCCGAACTGGGCGGCTCAACCTGCACCGTGGCGTGTTCGAGACCGCGCGCGGTCAGCACAGCCCGCGCGTCGTCGAGCACCCGTGCGGTGTCGCCGCTGCTCGTCAGGTGTGCGGTGACCATGTCCTTGCCGGGCACCAGCGTCCACACGTGCAGATCGTGCACGCCCGTCACGCCGTTCACCTCACCGAGCGCACTGCGGAGTTCTTCGACGTCGATGTGGCTGGGGGAGGACTCCGAGAGGATGCGCAGGGCCGCGCGCGCCAATGCGATCGCGCGGGGCAGCACCCACAGCGCCACGAGCACGGCGACCACCACGTCGGCGTAGGGCCACCTCGTGGTCACCGTGACGATGCCGGCGATCAGGACGCCGATACTGCCGACGGTGTCGGCAACGACCTCCATGTAAGCGCCCTTGACCGCGAGGCTGTCCTTCGAGTGCGAGCGCAGCATCATCACCACGATGGCGTTGGCCACGAGCCCGGCGAGCGCCACGACGATCATCGGGACGCCCGGCACCTCGGGTGCGTTGCCGAGCCGCTCGAACGCCTCGTAAAGGATGAACGCCGCCATGCCGAGCAGCAGCGCGGCGTTGGCGACCGCGGTGAAGACCTCGGCGCGATGCCAGCCGTAGGTACGCGCCGGCGAGGTGCTGCCGCGGCGGGCCAGCAATACCGCGGTCAAGCCCATGAACATCGCGACGAGGTCGGTGAGCATGTGGCCCGCGTCGGCCAGCAGCGCGATCGAATTGATCCACAGTGCGGTGACCAGCTCGATGACGAAGAACGCGGTCAGGATCGCGGCGGCGATGACCATCCTGCTGACGCGTGTATCGGCGTGATGACTGTGATCGTGGCCGGCACCCATGCCCGCAATATATGCGGAAGTTCGCATATGTCGCAAGTGTCACCCGGCCGCCGGAATGGCCCGGACGCGTGGAAGGTTGCCCAAAGTGGCATGACACACGACGGAATGACACACGACGGCGGCCCCGCACTTCCGCCGCCCGTCTGGCCCGCCGATGACGCGGCGCCGGCCGGTCTGCGTGAGCCCGGCACCCCGTTGACGCGGCTTGCTGCGCGGCTGGCCCCGGGGCGGTACGACCGCCAGCTGCTGGCCGGGACGGCGCCCGAACCGGGTAGCGCGCTGGCGGTGCATGTGGCTCGGTCGACGTCCGACGGCCAGCGCCGTCAGATCGCGTTGATCTTGCGGGTTGTGCTGCGGGAACTGCACCGCGACCCGACGTTGTATTCGTCGCGCGTCCCACTCGATGACGGCACCGTCGGATCGGCCGTGACGCTCATCGATGAGATCAGGGAACGCCTCGAAGCGTCGCGTCCGGTGCGCGCACACGGGATCGCCCGGCTGCGGATGCTGCTGTCCAACGGCGCGGGCCCGTTCTACCGGCAGGGCGCAGGCGATCTGCGTGCCGACCTGCGCGCGGTGCTGGCCGAGCTCTAGAGCCAGGCCGACCAGAACCGCGTGAGCTGCCCGCCCACCGACACGAGATAGCTCGACACCCCCGAGAAGTCGAAGAACCAGTAGACGACACCGAAGAACCAGCGGTTGAGCGCGGGCGCGATCAGCAGGATCAGCAGGATGAAAAAGCCCCATTGCTTGACCGGTTCGAGCGCGCGCTGGGTCTCGGGCTTCAGATGCGGTTCGAGTGCGCCGTAGCCGTCGAGCCCAGGGATCGGCAGCAGGTTGAGCACCAAGGCCGTCACCTGCAGGAAGCCCAGGAACGCAACGCCCGACCAGAACACGCCGTGCGCCGGGTCGTAGAACATGCGGGTCAGCCCGAGCAGCACCACCGCAAGCACCAGGTTCGCAGCAGGCCCGGCCAGGCTCACCAACGTTTTCTGCCGCGCGGTCATCCACGACGTGCGTACGTAGACCGCCCCGCCGGGCAACCCGATACCGCCGAGCGCGATGAACAGCACGGGCAGGCCCAGCGACAGCATGGGATGGGAGTACTTGAGCGGGTTGAGCGTCAGGTAGCCGCGCACCGCGACGTCATGGTCGCCGAACCGCCATGCAGTGAAGGCGTGGCCGAACTCGTGCAGGCACAGCGACACCAGCCAGCCCGCGATGACCAGGATGAACACCCCGACGTAGGACAGGGGTCGCACATTGTCGGCGGCCAGCCAGGCCAGCACACCGCCGCCGATCGTGATTGCGACGACGGCCAGGAAGACCGGGCTCGGCCGTACCGATTGATGCAGCGGACGGATGTTCACGATTCGACGCTACCGGCATGCGCCCTGTTCAGCCGACCCGCAGCCAGCCCTCGGTGTGACGGTAGAACGTCGACCGGCGTACCTGCCGGGCCGCGGGCACCCCGTCGCGGATCACCCGGGCTCCCGTGGTGCCGAGCTGCGCGGCGCGTCCGCTCACCCAGCCGCGGGGGCGGCCGCGCGCCGACAGCACCGCCGCGCGCAGTCCTGGCTGGCTCAGGGTGGGCTCGATCCGCACGCCGGGCGCGTCGCCGTCGAACAACACGGCATCGTCCACGACGGCCTCGCCATGCAGGGGCGCACCGTCGAGACCACGCCATTCCGCGGCCGACACGATCACGGTTCCGGTCTCGTCACGGATCAACGGCACCCGTTGCGCCGCGCCGTTGACCGCGCGCCGCGCCGACCAGCTCGACCGGGCGTGCGCGACCTCGATGTCGAGGCGGTCGGCCTTCAGCAACCTGGTCAGGACCGCGGCCAGATCAGCGCTCGGGCCGGTCACGATGATCCGGCGATGGGCTTCGATCTCGTCGACTCCGGCCGTCGGCAGGTTCCGCAGTGGGCGGGGCACCGGGCCCGATCCGACCACCACGACGCCACCTGAGGTGGACAAAATGTGCTCCTCGCGTGTGCTGGGATAAGGTGACCTACCGGCTGCACCACTTTAGGCGCGGAGATAGGCGGGAGATTACGCCATGCCGGCAATCGTGCTCATCGGTGCCCAATGGGGCGATGAGGGCAAAGGTAAGGCCACCGATCTACTCGGTGGACGTGTGCAGTGGGTAGTTCGCTACCAGGGGGGCAACAACGCCGGGCATACCGTCGTGTTGCCGACCGGGGAGAACTTCGCACTGCACCTCATTCCCTCGGGCATCCTCACGCCCGGGGTCACCAACGTCATCGGCAACGGTGTGGTGGTCGACCCAGGCGTGTTGCTGACTGAGCTGAAGGGGCTGGAGGAGCGCGGGGTCGACACGTCCGGCCTGCTGATCTCCGCCGACGCGCATCTGCTGATGCCGTACCACGTCGCCATCGACAAGGTGGTCGAGCGCTGGGCGGGCAGCAAGAAGATCGGCACCACCGGTCGTGGCATCGGGCCCTGCTACCAGGACAAGATCGCCCGGATCGGGATCCGCGTGGCCGATGTGCTCGACGAGACGCTGCTGGCGGAAAAGATCGAGGCCGCACTGGAATTCAAGAACCAGGTGCTGGTCAAGATCTACAACCGCAAGGCGCTCGAGCCCGCCGAGGTGGTCGAGAACCTGCTGGCTCAGGCCGAGGGCTTCAAGCACCGCATCGCCGACGCCCGCCTGCTGCTCAACCAAGCGCTGGAGAACGGCGAGACCGTGCTGCTGGAAGGCTCGCAGGGCACGCTGCTCGACGTCGACCACGGCACGTATCCGTTCGTGACGTCCTCGAACCCGACGGCCGGTGGGGCCGCGGTGGGCTCGGGCATCGGGCCCACCCGCATCACCACCGTGCTGGGCATCCTCAAGGCCTACACCACGCGCGTCGGCTCGGGTCCGTTCCCGACCGAGCTGTTCGACGAGCACGGCGCCTACCTCGCCAAGACCGGCGGCGAGGTCGGCGTGACGACCGGCCGGGCGCGCCGGTGCGGCTGGTTCGACGCCGTCATCGCCCGCTACGCGACCCGGGTCAACGGCATCACCGACTACTTCCTGACCAAGCTCGACGTGCTGTCGAGCCTGGAGACGGTGCCGGTGTGCGTGGGCTACAAGGTCGACGGCAAGCGCACCGACGAGATGCCGATGACGCAGTCCGACATCCACCGGGCCGAGCCGATCTACGAAGAACTACCCGGCTGGTGGGAGGACATCTCCGGGGCACGTGAGTTCGACGATCTGCCCGCGAAGGCGCGCGATTATGTGCTGCGGCTGGAAGAGCTTGCCGGAGCGTATGTTTCGTGCATCGGCGTCGGCCCGGGTCGCGAACAGACGATCGTGCGCCGCGACATCCTGGCGGCCAAGTGACCGAATCGAGCGATCCCGACTACGACAGGCACGGCGGCTTCCCGGTTTTCGAGGCCGCCGAACCGGGCCCCGGATTCGGGCGGTTCGTCGCGGCGATGCGCCGCGTGCAAGACCTTGCGGTGTCGGCGAATCCCGACAGCGATACGTGGGACGACGCCGCCGACCGCGCCGAGGAACTCGTCAAGCTGCTCGACCCGTACGAGGCGGGCGAGGGTGTCGGTCCGGCGAACCGGGTGCCGTCGTTGCCCGGTGCAGGCAGCCTGCTCATGCCGCCGTGGACGGTGTCGAAATTCGAGGCCGACGGCGTCGAATTGCACGTGCAGTTCAGCCGTTTCCACGTCGGCGGAAACTACGCGGTACACGGCGGAGTGTTGCCGTTGTTGTTCGATTCGGTGTTCGGCATGGTCATCCACGCCGCGGGCCGCCCGATCAGCCGGACCGCGTTCCTGCATGTCGATTACCGCAAGGTGACGCCGATCGACACGGTGCTGACGGCTCGCGGGTGGGTGCGGGAAGCCGAGGGCCGCAAGGCGTTCGTCAACGCCGAATTGCGTGACGCCGACGAGAATCTGCTCGCCGAGGCCAACGGCCTGATGATCAGATTGCTGCCCGGCCAGCCCTGACCCGTGCGAACATTGCGCAGTGGTCGAACGCCATCTGCACCGCCTGTCGACACCGCGCGCGGCCGCCTTCGCAGGCGTGCTGTTCGCGTTGTTGTTCGGCGCGGCACTGATTCTGATCCGCACGGCCCTGCCCGAGGGCGCCCAACCCGGTTCGCAGTGGGCCGACGGCGCGGCTGACCGGCTGCGGCTGGCGGCGGTGCTGATGCCGTTCGCGGGTATCGCGTTCCTGTGGTTCATCGGCGTGGTGCGCGACGGGTTCGGTCGCTATGAGGACCGGTTCTTCGCGTCGGTGTTCCTTGGCAGCGGCATCCTGTTCCTGGCGATGATGTTCGTGTCCAGTGCGGTCGGCGCCGGTCTGATCGCGAGCAAGGCCGGAATGGTCGACGCCGACGCACACGCCGAGGTCGTGGCGTTCGGCCAGATGTTGCTGATGGCGTTGAGCAAGACCTACGGCGTGCGCATGGCGGCAGTGTTCATGATCTCGCTGGCCACGATCTGGTTGAAGACGGGGCTGATGCCGCGCCCGCTGGTTTACAGCACCTACGTTGCCGCACTGGCGCTTCTGATCGCGGGCGACGTCAGCATGTGGCTGGTGCTGGTGTTCCCGTGCTGGGTGCTCGCCGTCAGCATCTGGCTGTTGGTGCGGGCAGGCGTGATCGACCTGCCGGGCGGTGACGAACCTGAGTCAGTCGGCAAGCTTGAGCGCTGACGCCGGGCACAGCTTGACGGCCTCGCGCGCGTGGTCGATCTCCTCGTCGGGAATGTCGTCGACGAGAACCACGACGACGCCGTCGTCGTCCTGATCGAACACCGCGTCCGACACCATCACGCAGTTGCCCGACGCGATGCAGGCGTCGCGATCTGCTTCTACTCTCATGGCATTCACCACGCTACCGCCAGTGACTTCAGGCCGTAGATGAAGTGGAAAGACCGCCACTGCACATCCTCGAAGGGCTCGGCGAGCCGCAAGCCGGGGAAGCGGCGCAGCAGCGCGGGGAACGCGGTGCGCATCTCCATGCGGGCCAGCGGGGCGCCGAGGCAATGGTGCACGCCGTGGCCGAATGCGAGGTGTCCTGGTGCGCCGCGCCGGATGTCGAGCACGTCGGGCGCCTCGACGAATCCGGGATCGCGGTTGCCCGCGGGCAGCGACGCGAACACCAGCTGCCCGGCCGGGATCGGCACGCCGGCCAGCTCGACGTCGGTCGTCGTGATGCGGGGGATCGCGGTCTGCACGATCGACAGCCACCGCAACAGTTCCTCGATCGCGGGCCCGACGGCGTGCGGGTCGTCACGGACCATCGCTAGCTGATCGGGGTGGCGGAGCAACGCCAGTACGCCGAGGCCGAGCATGTTCGACGTGGTTTCGTGGCCCGCGAGCAACAGAAGCCCGGCGACTCCTACAAGTTCGTCATCGCTCAGCTCGTCACCGTGCTCGCGGATCAGCATGCCGAGGATGTCGTCACCGGGCTCGCGGCGGGCCCGCGCGACGAGCCCACGCATGTACTCGCGCCCTTGCCGTTGCAGCTCAAGCCGTTCCGGGATGGGTGCGGACAGATCGAGCTGGCGTGCCGACCGCTGCTGGAAGTCTTCGCGGTCTTCGTACGGCACCCCGAGCAGCTCGCAGATGACCAGCGAGGGGATGGGCAGTGCGAAATCGGCAACGAGATCCGCTGGCGGACCGGCGGATTGCATCGCGTCCAGGTGCGTGTCGACGATCTCGACGATGCGCGGCTCCAGGCGTTTCATGCGACGGATCGTGAATTCCGGGGTGAGCATGCGGCGCAGCCGCTGGTGTTCGGGCGGGTCGAGGCCCAGCAGATTGCCGGCCCGGGCGCTGGCCTGGTCTTCCTCGGAAAGCTGCGGCGCTCCTGGCATCACGAAACCCGGTGGCCTGGTGTTGGAGAACCGCTCGTGATCCGACAGCACGGCCTTGACGTCGTCGTGGCGCGTGACGAGGTAGATCTCCATGCCGAACGCGTTGACGACGGTCCGCACGCCTGCGGTCTCGCGGATCTCGCCGAGTTCCGGTGTGGGGTCGAACGTGTTGCGCCGCATGTGCAGTGGCGGCAGCGTGGCCTGCCCAGTCATGTCTCGACGCTACCTGCGTGCAAGAAAAAGGCTGATCAGCCGCCTACGGCTCGGCGCGCGGCCCGGCCACCAGATCCGCGGCCCGATCAAGGTGAACAGTGCCGGGATGATCACCGTGCGGACGATGAAGGTGTCGAGCAGGATGCCGAGCCCGACGATGATGCCGAGCTGGGTCAGCACGATCAGCGGCAACACGCCGAGCACACAGAACACCGCCGCCAGGACAACGCCCGCACTGGTGATGACGGCGCCGGTCGCCGACACCGCACGTACGATGCCCTGCCGGTTGCCGTACTCCGGTGTCTCCTCGCGGGCCCTGGTCACAAGGAAGATCGTGTAGTCGACGCCGAGCGCCACCAGGAACAGGAACGCGAACAACGGCGTGCTGTTGTCGAGCGCGGGGAATCCGAAGAGATGCACGCTCGCCCACCCGCCGAGGCCGAGCGCGGCGAGCGCGCTGAGCACTGTCACGGCCACGAGCAGCAGCGGTGCGAGCGCGGACCGCAGCAGGATGTAGAGCACCGCGAGCACCACCGCGAGGATGGCCGGGATGACCACGAGCCGGTCCCGCTGAGCCGCCGCGGCGGCATCCCTGGCTTGCGCGTCCGAACCGCCGACCAGCGCGTCAGCATCCGCCGCATGCACCGAATCACGCAGCGCATCAATCGTTTCGAACGCGCGGTCCGATGCCGGTTCGGCCTGCAGGATCACCGACCACTGGCTCAATCCGCTCGGCGACTCACCGGCCGGGTTGGCCGTCACGACGCCTTCGGTGTCGGTGATGGCCCGTTGGACGGCGGCGGCCTTGTCGGTGGCGGCGATGACGCGCGTCGGGTCGGTCAGCCCGCTCGGGAAGTGGGCGGCCAGCGTCTCGTAGCCGGTCACCGATTCGGCTTGCACGCGGAACTGCTCGGTCTGGGTCAGACCGATGGGTGTGGTGAACACCGCGGTGCACAGGATCGCAAGGCCCGCCAGCGACACCACCACGACGCGGGCAGGCCTGCGGGCCACCGAGTCGGCGATGCGGTGCCAGATACCGCTGTCGGTAAGGGCTTTCGCACCGACCTGCGGGATGAACGGCCAGAACAGCCGCTTGCCGCACAGCGCGAGCAGCGGCGGCAACACCACCAGGACGAACACCGCCGCGACGACCAGACCGGATGCCGCCTGCACACCGAGGCTGCGGTTGCTGGGGGCCGACGCGAACACGAGCGTCAACAGAGCGAGCACCACGGTGGCGTTGCTGGCCACGATCGCGGGAGCGGCCGCCTGTACGGCTGTGACGAGGGCGGAACGGTGGTCGGCTTCCCTCGCGAGTTCCTCGCGATAGCGCGAAATCAGCAGCAGCGCATAGTTGGTGCCCGCCCCGAACACCAGCACGCTCGTGATGCCCGACGTCGACCCGTCCGGATTCAGGCCGAGGCCAGATGCGACGGCGGTGCCGACGACGGAGCCGACACGGTCGGCGAACCCGATCACCAGCAGCGGCACGAGCCACAGCACCGGCGATCGATACGTGACGATGAGCAGCAGCGCGACCACGGTCGCGGTGACCGCCAGCAGGGTTATGTTCGCTCCGGCAAAGGAATTCGCGATGTCGGCGCCGAAGGCCGGCCCGCCCGTCACGGCGGCCGTCAAACCGTCCGGCAGTCCGTCGGCGGCGTTCGTGCGCAGCTCGCGCACCGCGTCGTTGAGCGCGAACCCGGACAGCTTGCCGTCGAGGGACACGATGGCAAGCGCGGCCTTGTTGTCGTCGGAGAGCTGAACCGGCGGGCCGGGTGCGCCGCTCATGCGTTGGCGGGCTTGCGATGCGGTGTCGACATCGGCCGGCGTGAGGTCGGCACCGTCGGACCGGGTCACCACCAGGATCGCCGGAACCTGGTCGCCGCCGGGGAATTCGGCACGCAGCCCGTCGGCCCTGGCCGATTCGGCGCTCGCCGGAACCGCCACCGGCGACTGCGACGCGGCGTCCCCACCGCTGAGCAAGCCCAGCAGACCCCCGGAGACCACCACGACCAGCACGGCCAGCCAGCCCAAGCGTTTAATCACGGTTCAGCGTCGCCTCTTCCAGGTCGAGCCCGTGCAGGACGGTCCGCAGCACCTCGTCGTCGATGTGCCCGGCGTCGCGCTCGGCGATGAATGTCTCGCGTTCAGCGGCAAGCATTTCCAGCCGCAGCCGGCGGAAGGCCGAGGTGGGGCTCTCGCCGATGTCCTCGTCGTCGCGGCCCAACCGCTCCCATGCCGCGTTGCGGCGGCGCGTGTTCCAGGCCCGCAGCACCTCGGCCGCGCGTTCGGGCACGTCCGCCCCGGCGGGCTGCGCGGCGAGCAGTTCGTCGAGCCGTTCGGCCGCTGCCCTGGCCGCCTTGTCCTGCGCGGCCGCGGTGGCGACCGCGTCACTGTGCGCTTCGTCGCCTTGCGCGCCCAGCACCCGGATGAACCACGGCAGCGTCAGTCCGTGCAGCAGCAAGGTGCCGACCACGACGACGAACGTCAGGAACACCAGTTGCGGCCGACCCGGGAAGGCGTCGCCGGACAGCGTCGTCAGAGGAACCCCGAACGCAGCCGCCAACGACACAACGCCCCTCATACCCGCCCACGCCACGACGAACACCTGGGCGCGCGGCGGCTCCGGCTCACGCCTGCGGATCTCTTTGGACAGCAGCCGCGGCAGATACGTCGAGACGTACACCCACACGATGCGCACGCCGATCACCGCGATGAGCACCGCGGCCGACGAGATCGCGAGCGTCGCCGCCGAGATGCCGCGCAGTTCGCTGATCACCTTCGGCAACTGCAGGCCGATCAACAGGAACGCGAACGACTCCAGCACCAACTGCAGGGCCTTCCACACGGCCTTGTCCTGCAGCCGCGTGGCGTAGCTGGCCTGGGTTTCGCGCTGGCCGAGCAGCAACGCGGCCACAACCACCGCGATCACGCCGGAGCCGTGCACCTCCTCGGCCACGAGGTAGATGAAGAACGGTGCCACCAGGCCGATGGCGCTCTCGACCAGCGGGTCGTCGAGCCGCGAGCGGATGAAATGGACCACCATGCCGAGCGCGCCGCCGACCACCACACCGCCGACCGCGGCCAGGGCGAACGTGCCGAGCGCCGTGCCCCACCCGGCGCCGACGCCGATCGCGGCGGCCAGGGCGACCTTGTAGGCCGTCAGCGCGGTGGCGTCGTTGAGCAGGCTTTCGCCGCCCAGCAGGGTCATGGTGCGGCGCGGCAGGCCGAGCCGGCGGCCGACCGCGGTGGCCGAGACCGCGTCGGGCGGGGCCACGATCGCGCCGAGGGTCAGGGCCGCGGCGATCGTCAGCTCGGGAACGGTGTGGAAGGCCACCACGCCGACCACGAACGTCGTCGCGAGCGGCAACCCGACCGCGAGCAGCCCGATAGGGCGGACGTTGCGGCGCAGCGCCACATAGCTGCTCTCCAGCCCGGCCGACCACAGCAGCGGCGGCAGGATCACGAACAGCACGAGTTCGGGCTCGAGATGGACGTCGTCGAAACCCGGGATCGCGCTGCCTGCCAGCCCCGCCACCACGAGCGCCAGCGGCGCCGAGACGTCGAAGCGGCGGGCCAACGCGGCCAGCAGCACCGCTGCCACCAGGGCAGCCAGCAGTGAGGCACCCACGTCGTCAGACCTCCTTCGCGTGCCGTCCTTATCCTTGATCAACATGTTGAGGAGATCACGCCGGCGCGAGCAGAGCTCGGCGCCGCGAACCTGTGAGCACCTCTTAGCCGACCGTGAAGCTGGGGCCGAGCCAGAACCCCTCACCCCGGGCCGATGCCAGGAGTGCGAGCAACTCGGCGAGAGTAGCTGGGCACATCTGCGGATGTGCATGACCTGCGGTCACGTCGGCTGCTGTGACTCCAGTCCCCACCAACACGCCACAAAGCACTTCCAGCACACCGGTCACGCCGTCATGCGTTCGGCCGAACCCGGCGAGAGCTGGCGGTGGTGTTATATCGACCATCGCGTTGGTTGACGATCTGGCAGGCTGGGGGATGCGATGAGTGAATCGATTGAGGACGCCGTACAAGAGGCCGACGTAGCCGCGGAACCGGAGGACACCACGCCGGAACCAGAGGCGGCAGTCCAGGAACCGCAGGACGACGAGCAGCCGACCGATCCGCGCGCGACCGTGATGTTGTTGGGCGCCGGTGAGCTGAGCCGTGAGCTCGCGTTGGCGTTCCAGCGGCTGGGTGGCGTCGTCGTCGCGGTCGATCGGTACCACGCGCCCGCGCACGGCGTGGCGGACCGGTCGGCGGTGATCAAGATGAACGACGCCGAGGAACTCGCGGCGCTCATCGAGCGGGAGAAACCGCGCTACGTCGTGGCGGAGTCCGGCGTCATCGCGGCTGACGCACTGGTCGCGACCGCCGAGCGGGGCGACATCGAGGTGCTGCCGACGCCGCGCAGTATCCGGCTCAGCCAGGACCGCGAGGGCCTGCGCCGGCTGGCTTCCGACGAACTCGGGCTGCCGACCGTGCCGTTCTGGTTCGCGGGTTCGGTCGAGGAACTCGGTGCCGTCGCCGAGCACGCCGGCTATCCGCTGGTGGTCAAGCCCGTCGTGGGCGCGTTGCGCGACGGCGAGTCGGTGCTGCTGCGTCCCGACGACATCGAACCGGCATGGCAGCGCGCCACCACCGCGGGCCGGATCGCGCACAGCCGGGTGCTGGCGGAATCGGTCGTCGAGGTGGACTACGAGGTCACGCTGCTGGCCATCCGCACCACCGGTCCGGCGGGGCCGGGTGTGCACTTCTGCGAGCCGATCGGCCATCGCCAGGTCGACGGTGACGTGCTCGAGGCCTGGCAGCCTCAGCAGATGCCGCCCGCTGCGCTGGACTCCGCGAAGTCGATCGCCGCGCGCATCGTCAACTCACTCGGCGGGCGTGGCGTCTTCGGCGTCGAGCTGCTGGTGCAGGGCGACGACGTGTACTTCTCCGACGTCCGCATCCGGCCGCACGACAGCGGCCTGGTCACGCTGCGCTCACAACGGCTCTCCGAATTCGAGCTGCATGCCAGGGCCATTCTGGGGCTCGCGGTCGACACGATCATGATCTCGCCGGCCGCCGCCGAGGTCAGCTACGGCGGCGCCGACGCCGAAACCCCCGACGAGCTGTCCACGAACGTCACCGCGGTGCTGGCCGAGGCGCTGGCCACCTCGGAGAGCGACGTGCGGCTGTTCGGCCGTCCCGACGAATCCGACTCCCGGCGCCGCCTCGGCGTGGCGCTGGCCACCGCCCCCGACGTGATCGTCGCGCGGGACCGGGCCCGCCGGGTCGGCACCGCACTGCGCAAGCTCTGGTAGGACATGGCTGACACGGAGAATTCAGGGGCCGACCGGCCCACCACCACACCCTTCTTCGCCGCGCTGGTGATCATTGTGCTCGTGGTGATCGGCATTGCGCTCGTCAACGTTTTCCAGGGCGACGGGCTGACCGACGAGCAGCAGGTCGGTCGCGCGGCGGTCGGGCAGAACGACGCCATGCAGCGCGAGGATTTCGCCGCCTTCACCGACTACACGTGTGCCGAGCAGCGCGGTACCGAAGCCGATTTCCTTGCCCGCCAGAAGGATTCGGTGGACCAGAACGGTGAACGCTACATCGACGGCGTGACGACGGTTCAGATCGACGGTGAACGCGCGAGCGCGACCGTCGTTTATCACTTCAAGAATCAGCCAGACAACAAGATCAACGTGGAGACCGCGTTCGTGCGTGAGGACGGCGAATGGCGGGTCTGCTCGAGTATGGGAGACTCACGCCCGTGAGCTATGCCGGAGATATCACGCCTGAGGAGGCCTGGAAACTTCTGAGCGAGAATCCCGAGGCCGTACTGGTGGACTGTCGCACCGACGCCGAGTGGCGCTTCGTGGGCGTCCCGGACCTGACCTCGCTTCAGCGTGACGTCGTGTACATCGAGTGGAACCGCACCGACGGTAGCCACAACGACGCGTTCGTCGACGATCTGCAGGCATCGGGTGTCACGCCAGGCGACCGGCCGGTGGTGTTCCTGTGCCGCTCCGGCAACCGCTCGATCGGTGCTGCCGAAGCCGCGACGGCGGCCGGTATCGGGCCGTCGTACAACGTGCTCGACGGTTTCGAGGGCAACCTGGACGAGAACCGGCATCGTGGTGGCACTGGCTGGAAGGCCGTCGGCCTGCCTTGGAAACAGAGCTAGGGGCAGTCATGAGTGAGGTTCCGTCGGTTCGGATCCCGGCAGCCCTGCCGGACGGCGTCAGCCAGGCCACGATCGGTGTGCGCGGCGGCCTGCTGCGGTCCGGCTTCGAGGAAACCGCCGAGGCCATGTACCTGACGTCGGGTTACGTCTACGAGACGGCAGGCGACGCGGAGAAGGCCTTCACCGGTGACATCGACCGGTACGTCTACTCGCGCTACGGCAACCCGACGATCACCATGTTCGAGGAGCGGCTTCGCCTGATCGAAGGTGCGCCCGCCTGTTTCGCGACGGCGACCGGTATGGCCGCGGTGTTCACCGCGCTCGGTGCGCTTCTCGGAGCGGGCGATCGGCTGGTGGCCGCGCGCAGCCTGTTCGGTTCGTGCTTCGTGGTGTGCAATGAGATCCTGCCGCGCTGGGGTGTGGAGACCGTGTTCGTCGACGGCGACGACCTCTCGCAGTGGGAAGAGGCGCTGAGCAAGCCAACCCAGGCGGTGTTCTTCGAGACCCCGTCGAACCCGATGCAGTCGTTGGTCGACATCGCCGCGGTCTCCGACCTTGCCCACGCCGCGGGTGCAAAAGTCGTGTTGGACAACGTCTTTGCGACACCGCTGCTGCAGCAGGGGTTGCCGCTCGGCGCCGACGTCGTGGTGTACTCCGGCACCAAGCACATCGACGGGCAGGGCCGGGTGCTCGGCGGAGCGATCCTGGGCGACCAGGAGTACATCGACGGTCCGGTGCAGAAACTCATGCGGCACACGGGCCCGGCGATCAGCGCGTTCAACGCCTGGACGCTGCTGAAAGGTCTTGAGACGCTGTCGGTTCGGGTCGACTACGCGAACCGTTCGGCGCAGCATGTCGCCGAGTTCCTGGAGGGGCACTCCGCGGTGCGCTGGGTGAAATACCCGTTCCTGGAGTCACATCCACAGTACGACCTCGCCAAGCGGCAGATGCGGGGCGGCGGCACCGTCGTCACGTTCGAACTGGACGCCAGTGACGGAAAGGCCCGCGCGTTCGAGGTACTCGACAAGCTGCGCGTCATCGACATCTCCAACAACCTCGGCGACGCCAAGACGCTCATCACCCATCCGGCCACCACGACGCACCGGGCCATGGGGCCCGAGGGCCGCGCGGCCATCGGCTTGGGCGACGGCGTGGTCCGTATCTCGGTGGGCCTGGAGGGAACCGAGGATCTGATCGCCGATCTGGACCAGGCACTGGGTTAGCCCGTGTCCAAGCAGAGTGCGGCCAAGAAAGCCCGTCGCAAGAAGCGGCAGGCGAGTCGCGACGCGCGCTGGGTGCCGGACGAGGTGGTGCAGCAGCTGTCGGCGATCCAGGATGCCGTCGTCGCCGACCTCGCCGAGTTCGATGAGCGAATCACCGAGCGCGGCTGGACTTTTGACGAGGAAGAGTCCGACGACAACTTCGCGATCTGGTTCTATGAACCGTCCGGAAGCGAGGTCGAGGACGGTGTCCCGGTGACATCGCTGTGGCTCGATGCGGCCGAGGACGGCGAACTGGTGCACGTGACGTTCGTCGGCACCGTCGACAAGATCACGTTCACGCACGAGGACCTGTTCGAAAACCTCGACGCGATCGAGGCGTACCGCGTCGGTGACCCCACTCCTTTCTAGCGCGAGCAGACGCGCAGGTACCCGGGAACGCGCATTCCCGGGTACCGACGCGTCTGCTCGGCGGGGTAGCCCGCCGCCATGACCGAGGTGACGCTGCGCCAGCTGCGGTACTTCGCCGTGTTGGGGGAGGAGCTCAACTATCGCCGTGCAGCGCAACGGTTGTTCATCACGCAGCCCGCACTGTCGACCGCGATCAAGCAGCTCGAGCAGGCCTTCGGCGTGGTTCTGCTCAACCGCAACACGCGCGAAGTCGCACTGACCGACCTCGGCGCGGCCTGGTTGCCTCAGGTGCAGCAGGCGCTCAGCGGAGTCGACGCGGTGGTGGAGAACCTGGTGACACTCTCCGGTACCAGGCAGGGGCGGCTGCGGTTCGGCTATCTGATCGGAACGGGCGCCGATCTGTTGTTCCGGATCGTGCGGCACTTCGAAACCGCCTATCCCGACGTCAGTGTCGAGCCGATCGAGTACGACTTCGCCGACCCCACGGCCGGGCTTGCCGATGGCAGTACCGAGGTCGCGCTGATCCGCCCACCCGTGGATCTGCCCGAACACCGAATGCTGATCCTCGACTCCGAGTCATGGGTGGCCTGCCTGCCCCGGGATCATCGGTTGGCCGGTCGTCGTGAGGTCGAGATCGCCGAGCTGCTCGACGATCCGATCGTGTGCGCGCCGCTGACCGCGGGCCCGTGGCGCGATTACTGGATGGCGATGGACGTGCGCGGCAACCGCCCGCCGACGATCGCCGCGGTGGCCGCGACGTACGAGGCCGAGACGACGGCGATCGCGCGCGGGCTGGGCATCAGCTTCACGACGGCATCGGTGTCGCGGTTCTACGACCGGCCCGGCATCGCCTACGTGCCCATCGTCGACCGGCCGCTCAGCCACGTCGCGCTCGCCTGGCATCCCGGCACGCTCAGCCCGCAGGCCGATGCGCTGGTCAAGCACGTGCAGCAGCAGTGGAGTTTCGGCGACGGCGAGGATGTGGCCGTGCCCGCCACGCAGTACTGATAAACCACGGTTATCAGTCCATCAAAAGATGGAACTTCCGGTGACCGGCCGGTGGCGCTTTCCTTACATCAATCGTTTGTGCCTTACGCCTGACCTGGAGTGATCATGACCGACGCGTTAGATGCCGCGGCTTCACCCACTCATTCGGCCAACCCGGATGCACTCGGTGCCGAGGACGCCAAGCTCGCCCAGTTCGGTTACACGCAGAAGCTGGACCGTTCGGTGGGCAAGCTCGCGTCCTTCGCGATCGGTTTCGCCACCATCAGCGCGACCACCGCGGTGTTCACCGGGTTCGGCGCCGGCTACTTCACCGCGGGCGCGCCGTTCGTGTGGACGCTGCTGCTGGCCGGCGCGGTGTTCTCGCTGTGGGCCTTCATCGCCGCCGACCTGACGGCCAAGATCCCGCTGGCCGGATACTCCTACCAATGGATCAGCCGGATCAACGGGCCGAGCCTCGGCTGGTTCACCGGGTTCATCGCCCTGATGGGCTGGGTGTGCGGCATGACCGGCGTCGGGTTCATCCTGTCCGGCTATCTCGGTGGCCTGTTCGGCTGGAACATGAGCCAGTCCGAACAGATCCTCGTCGCCATCGGCGTGGTGTTCCTGTGCGTGCTGATCAATATCTACGGCGTCCGGTTCGCCACGATGGTCAACAACATCGGTGTCAGCCTTGAGTTGGTCATCACCGTCGGTGCCACCGCGCTCGTCGCGATCATCGCGTTCTCGGCGCCCGAGAACCATCAGCCGATCTCGGTGTTGTTCACCGGTGGCGAAGCCGGCGACAAGGATTCGTATCTGCTGGCCTGGCTGGCGGCCGCGCTCGGACCGTTCTTCGGATTGATCGGCGTCGAGTCCGGTGCCGATGTCGCCGAGGAGACCAAGGACGCGCGCCGGGTGGTGCCGAAGACGATGTTCTACGCCCTGGTCACCTCGATCGTCATCGAGCTGCTGATGTACATCGTCTACGTGCTGGCGATCCGTGACGTCAGTGCGGTCGAGGCCAACTCGGCCGCGCCGATCGAAGAGATCATCAACCAGCAGGCCGGCCCCGTCGTCACGAAAATCGTTGTCGCGGTGGCCCTGACGAACATCCTGGCGTGCCTGCTCGCCAACATCCTGGTCGCCACGCGGCTGACCTACTCCATGGCGCGCGACAACATGCTGCCGCTGTCGCACATCTGGCGCCACGTCTCGCCGAAGACCAAGGCGCCCACCTACGCGGTGATCGGCCTGGGTTGCCTGTCCACGCTGTTGCTGCTCTCGGCGCTGGTCAACGAGAAGGCGTTCAACTACATCATCGGCATCGCGTCGCTGCTGTTCTTCTTCGTCTACATCCTGCAGACCGTCGGCCTGCTGGTCGGGTATCGCAACGGCACGATCCCCCAAGGCGAGCCCGGCACATTCGACCTCGGCCGCTGGCGCCTGCCGCTCTACGTCACCTCGCTCGTGGTGTTCGGCGCAGTCGCGATCGCACTGCTCTTCCTGCCGCAGTTCACCAGCAACAAGTGGGTGTTCCTCGGAGTCGTTGTGCTGGCCGCGATCTGGTGGGCCACCGGCCTCAAGGCGCGGCTGCGGTCGGGCGACGCCGGATCCGACTACGCCAAGACCCATCTCAGCTGACCACCCGCGTTGAGTCTGCGTCCACGGCGGCGGCTACTCGCACTTCCGCGCCGTGAGCGCAGCGCCAACGCACATTTATGAAAGGGAATCGAATGACCGTGACCGATCTCGGCACCAGCAATCTCGTCGCCGTCGAACCAGGCGCCATCCGTGAGGACACCCCGCCCGGTTCGGTGATCCAGTACAGCGACTACGAACTCGACACCACGAGCCCGTTCGCCGGGGGCGTGGCGTGGATCGAAGGGGAGTACCTGCCGGCCTCCGAAGCCAAGATCTCCATCTTCGACACCGGGTTCGGCCACTCCGATCTGACCTACACCGTCGCACATGTGTGGCACGGCAACATCTTCCGGCTCGGCGATCATCTCGACCGGCTGCTCGACGGTGCGCGCAAGCTGCGGCTCGACCCGGGCATGAGCAAGGACGAGCTGGCCGAGATCACGAAGAAATGCGTCTCGCTGTCACAGCTGCGGGAGTCGTTCGTGAACCTGACCGTCACGCGTGGCTACGGAAAACGCAAGGGCGAGAAGGATTTGTCGAAGCTCACCCACCAGGTCTACATCTACGCGATTCCGTACCTGTGGGCGTTTCCGCCGAGCGAGCAGATCTTCGGGACCACCGCGATCGTCCCGCGCCACGTCCGTCGCGCCGGGCGCAACACCGTCGACCCGACCATCAAGAACTACCAGTGGGGTGACCTCACCGCAGCCAGCTTCGAGGCCAAGGACCGTGGCGCCCGCACCGCCATCCTGATGGACGCCGACAACTGTGTGGCCGAAGGGCCGGGCTTCAACGTCGTCATCGTCAAAGACGGCAAGCTGGCGTCGCCGTCCCGAAATGCCTTGCCGGGCATTACCCGCAAGACCGTGTTCGAGATCGCCGACGCCATGGGCATCGAGGCCGAACTGCGCGACGTGACGAGCCATGAGCTCTACGACGCCGACGAGCTCATGGCCGTCACCACCGCGGGCGGGGTCACACCCATCAACAGCCTCGACGGCGAGCCCATCGGAGACGGCGCGCCAGGACCCCTCACCGTCGCGATCCGGGACCGGTTCTGGGCGTTGATGGATGAGCCGTCGCCGCTGATCGAGGCGATCCAATACTGAACCCACCGCGACCAGACGCCTAAGTACCCGGGTAACGGCATTCCCGGGTACCGGCGCGTCTGCTCGCCCTAGTCTTGGCGTCATGGCTGATCTACTGACCGGCATTCGCAAGAACCTGCAGCAGTTGTCCGAGTCGGGCCGTGCGATCAAGAGACTGGTCGAAACCGGCATGCTCGACCTCAAGGATCTCGGCGGCACTGTTCAGGGTGCGAAGCTCGTGAAGGTCTATGGACCGCAGGCCACGATGGCCATCCAGGGCGGCCGCCGGTTCCCGGATCTGCCCGCGGTCGTCGACGAACGCGGCACGCTGACCTACAAACAGGTGAACGACCAGTCGTGGGCGTTGGCGCACGGCCTGAAGTCCCTCGGCGTATCGGCGGGCTCCGTCGTCGGAATCCTGTGCCGCGATCACCGGGGCCTTCTCATCGCGATGGCCGCGTGCGGCAAGCTCGGCGCCCGGCTGGTGTTGATGAACACCGGCTTCGCCAAGCCACAGTTCGCCGAGGTGTGCAAACGCGAGGGCGTGCGCGTGGTGCTGCACGACAGCGAATTCGTCGGTCTGCTCGACGCATTGCCCGCCGACCTGCCGCGGATCCTCACCTGGGTCGACGAGGGCGCCGAGCTGCCCGAGGGCGCGCAGACCCTTGACGACATCATCGCGGCGAACTCCACCGAGTCGCTGCCACCACCGAGCAAGGCGGGCGGATCGGTCATCCTCACGAGCGGGACCACCGGCCTGCCCAAGGGCGCGCCCCGCGATACGGTGTCGCCGCTGGCGACCGCGCAGATCATCGACCGAATCCCGTTTCCCCGCAAGGGAACAATGGTGATCGTCTCACCGATCTTCCACAGCACGGGCTGGGCGACGTACACGGTCGGTGCCGCATTGGGCAACAAGGTGGTGACGGCGCGGCGGTTCAAGGCCGAGGGCACGCTCGAGCTCATCGCCAAGCACAAGGCCGACATGCTGGTGGCGGTGCCGACGATGCTGCACCGAATCGTCGAGCTCGGCCCGGAGATCATCGGCAAGTACGACACGTCTTCGTTGAAGGTGATCCTGATTGCCGGGTCGGCGCTGAGCCCGGAACTGTCCAACCGCGTGCAGGACACGTTCGGTGACGTGCTCTACAACATGTACGGCTCGACCGAGTGCGCGATCGCCAGCGTCGCGACCCCCGCCGAACTGCGGATGGCACCCGGGACTGCGGGGCGCGCCCCGGTGACTTGTGAAGTGGTGCTGTACGACGAGAACGATCAGCGCATCGAAGGCACCAACCGCCGTGGCCGGCTGTTCATCCGCAACGGCGCACCGTTCCAGGGGTACACCGATGGTCGTAGCAAGCAGATCATCGACGGCTACATGACCAGTGGCGACATGGGCCACTTCGACGAGAACGGCCTGCTGTTCGTCGACGGCCGCGACGACGACATGATCGTGTCCGGCGGTGAGAACGTCTTCCCGCAGGAAGTGGAGAATCTGCTCGAGGAGCGCGCAGACGTCGCCGAGGCGGCAGTCGTGGGCGTCGACGACGTCGAGTTCGGAAAGCGGTTGCGCGCCTTCATCGTTTCCGAGCCGGGCGCCGCGCACGACGCCGCCGACATCAAGCAGTACGTGAAGGACAACCTGGCGCGCCACAAGGTGCCCCGCGACGTCGTGTTCATCGACGAGCTTCCCCGCAACGCCACCGGAAAGCTGCTGCGCCGCGTGCTCGTCGAGATGGACGTCGACACCTGAGCCGACGTCCATCCCCGGGCATTGCCTATCAGGCGCCGGCCGGCTCGTAGTCGGCCGACAGCGCGATCTCGCGCCAGGCCTCCTGGTCGCGAGCGGTGCGCTCCACCTTGGCGGCGATCCGGTCGAACGCGTTGCGGCCGAGCTGAATCCGCTCGGGCAGCGTGTCGTAGGACGGCAGGTCGACGATGATCTTGGCCGCCTTGAGTGGATCGCCGTCCTGGGCGTAGTTGGTGTCGTCGGCCCATTTGCGGGTGACGCCGGAGGTCTCGGCGTAGTCGGCGATCTCGTTGGCCGCGATGGCGAGGCTCGAACCGTCCAGGAAGTTCGTGCGGAACGGGCCGGGCTCGATCGCGACGACCTTGATGCCCAGCGGCGCGAGCTCGTGAGTCATCGCCTCCGACAACCCTTCGACGGCGAACTTTGTCGACGAGTAAACGCCCCAGCCCGGACCGGAGACGAAGCCGCCGACCGAGGACAGGTTGATGATCGTGCCGGAGCGTTGCGCCCGCAGGGTCGGCAGCACTGCGCGCGTCACGGCCAGCAGTCCGAATACGTTGACGTCGTAGACCGCACGCACTTCTTCGTCGGTGGCTTCTTCCACTGCGCCCAGCAGGCCCCGGCCCGCATTGTTCACCAGCACGTCGATGCGGCCGAACTTCTCGACCGCGGCCTGCACGGCGGCGTCGATCTGAGCGGCGTCGTGCACGTCGAGCGCAACGGCCAGCAGCTGATCGCCCGCGTCGGGAATGGCGTCGTAGACGGCTTGCGGGTTGCGGGCGGTGGCGACCACGGAGTCGCCGCGGGAGAGCGCTTCGCGAGCGATCTCTAGGCCGAATCCGCGTGAGGCGCCGGTGATGAACCAGACATTCATGATGCTCTCCGTTCGATGTGTTCTGGGTGGTACGCACCTGTCAACATCGCGATCTTTGCGGCTGATTGCCGTGAGCGCGCCCCGATGAACCTAGGTCTGGCAGTCCTAGGTTCGATAATGATCGCCATGACGGCATCGAACGAGTTGGGCGAATTCCTGCGGTCGCGTCGGGCCAGGCTCAACCCTGCCGAGGTGGGGCTGCGCGGCGCCGCCACCGGCCGCCGGGTCGCCGGGCTGCGTCGCGAGGAACTCGCGATGCTCGCAGGCGTCAGCGCTGACTATTACGCCAGGCTGGAACAGGGCCGGGCCCGCAACGTGTCCGAACAGGTCCTGACGGCGGTGGCCGATGCGCTGCAGCTCGACGACGTGGAACGTCGTCACCTCAATGACCTCGCACACCCGAGCGGCGCTGCGGCACGTCCCACGCCGAAGGTTCGCGCCGCACTGCGGTCTATGGTGCACGCGCTCGACCCGGTGCCCGCCGTCCTGCACGGCCCGCTGCTCGAGGTGCTGGCGATCAACCGGGCCGGCAAGGCCCTCATCGCGGACTTCGAGGCGATGCCCGCGGCCGAACGGAACATGGTTCGCTGGATGTTTTTGGACCCCAACGCTCGTCTGGTCTATCCGGACTGGGCCGAGATCGCCGCGCAGATGGTGGCGATCCTGCGGGCCGCCGGCAACGGCCCGGCCCTGGCCGAGCTTGTCGGTGAGCTCACGGCACAATCGCCCGAATTCGCGCGGTGCTGGGCCGAGTACCGGGTGTATCAACACACCTACGGGCCCAAGCGATTTCATCATGACGAGGTCGGCACCATGGTGCTCAACTACGAAACACTGCGGCTTCCGGCCGATCCGGGGCTTTCGGTGATTCTCTACACCGCAGACACCGGATCGCCGTCAGCGCAACGCCTTACGGAGCTGGTGAGTTCTTACCGTCCGAGTCGATAACCCCGAGGGCGGCCTGCGCGCGATCCTCATAGCTCTTGCGCTTGGCGGCATCGAACTCGAGGAACACGTTGTCCAGGCCGAGCTTCTTGTTGAGCCAGCGGCGTCCCTTCGGCGGCAGCATCTGCGCGGCCTGCGCGGTGAATCGCAGTGGCGGCGGGACCGAGACGTGGGTCTTGGGCTTGTTCAAAGTCTTGACGATGGCCGCGGCGATGTCCTCGGGTTCCACGGGCTTGATCGCCCCGCCGGACTTTGTGCCCGCGATCAAGTCGGTGTTGGTGAACGGCGGCATGATCACCGACACGTCGACGCCGTGCGGTGCCATCTCGTCGGCAAGCGCGGTGGACAGCCCGACGACCGCGTACTTCGCGCCGACATAGACCACCTGACCGGGCAGCGGGATCAAACCCGACAGTGAGGCGATGTTGATGATGTGGCCGCTGCGGCGCTTGACCATGTCCGGCAGCGCCAGCTGGCAGCCGGTGAGGACGCCGTAAACGTTGACCTCGATGTTGGACCGGATCGACTGTTCGCTCTGCTCGAGGAACGGGCCGACCGGCATGACACCGGCGTTGTTGATCAGTACGTCGATGTGGCCGCCGCCGTCGGTGCGGGCCTTGTCCAGGAACGTCGCGAACGATTCGCGGTCGGTGACATCGAGCGGGTAACCCGAGACCTGGCCGAGCTTGGTGAGTTCGACGACGGCCGACTCCTGCAGGGCCACGTCGCGGTCGCCGATCACGACACGGGCGCCGCGGGCCAGCAAGGCCTTGGCGGTGGCATAACCAATACCGCGAGCGGCGCCGGTGATCGCGATGGTCTTGCCCCTGATGTTGTCCATGGCGGCGAACTTTACACGTGTCAAGTTTTGCAGGGAAGGGGCGGGTGAGGCCTGGGTCACTTGTCGGTCGGACTGGGTAGTATCAAACACATGTTCGAACAATGCGATCCGACGGAGACCCCTGAGTCGTCGGCCATGATCGAGCGCATCTGTTCGTCGTCGCGCCGCGAGAACTGTGAGGCGGCCGGCCGCCTCGCCGCCGTCGCGGAGCTGTTCGCGTACCGGCTGAGCCGGAGTACGGAGTCCGAGGACTGGGCGATCGATACCACCGAGGTCGTCGCCGCCGAGATCGCCGCGGCGCTGCGGATCAGCCAGGAACTCGCGGTGAGCATGATCGGCTACGCCCGCGCAATGCGAGAGCGGCTCCCGAAGATCGGTGCCCTGTTCGAGGCCGGGGATCTGGACCTCGCAATGTTCCGCACGTTGGTCTACCGCACCGACCTCATCACCGATGCCGACGTGCTCGCTGCCGTCGATGCCGAGTTGGCCGCGGCGGTCCCGCGTTGGCTGTCGATGGTCTCGCGCGGACACCTCGCGGCCAAGGTGGACCGAATCGTGAAGCGCCACGATTCCGACGCCGTACGTCGCAGGCGTGAGGCCGCAGCACAGCGTGAGATCTGGATTCACGAGCGCCTCGACGGGCTGGCTGATATCGGCGGTACCGTCTCGGCTACCGACGGCCGTACATTCGATCAGCGGTTGGCGGCACTGGCGGCGACGGTCTGCGAACGCGACCCCCGAACGCAGGATCAGCGTCGCTCCGACGCTGTCGGTGCCCTGTCGATCGGAGCGGACCGGATCGCCTGCCAATGCGGTCAGCCGGACTGCGCCGCGGTGGGCGCACCACCGGCGTCGCCGGTGGTCATTCATGTGATTGCTGAGCAGGCCGCGCTCGAGGGACACAGTGACGTACCGGGCTCGTTCGTCGAAGCCGACGGACTGATACCGGCTGAACAGTTGCCGTCATTGGCGGAATCGGCCAAGATACGACCCCTGATCCACCCAGGCGATGCACCAGCTGAGCCTGGTTACACGCCGTCGCGGGCCCTGGCCGAATTCGTTCGCTGCCGGGATCTGACGTGCCGGTTCCCCGGCTGCGACAAGTCCGCCGAGACTTGCGATATCGACCATACGATTCCCTACGACGACGGTGGACCGACTCAGGCGGCGAACCTCAAATGCCTGTGCCGACGGCATCATCTGTTGAAAACGTTCTGCGGGTGGCGCGACAAACAACTTCGTGACGGCACCATCATTTGGAGGTCGCCGTCGGGTGACATCTACGTCACCACACCAGGATCCGCGCTGTTGTTCCCGACGCTGTGTGCGCCGACTGCGCCGGTCACCGAACGTGTGATTCCCGATGTCCGGCCGCGTACCGCGATGATGCCGCGTCGCACCCGCACCCGAGCCCAAAACCGCGCTGCGCGAATCGAGGCCGAACGGCGCGACAATCGGCGGGATCGCGAACTTCACTACGCGTATTTCGCGGCATTGCCGCCACCGCGCGACGACGTCGACCCGCCGCCGTTCTGACGTCAGGCGTTGCGGCGATAGTCGCTCGGCGTCACACCGACACGATTTTTGAACGTCGTGGCGAAGTGGCTTGGCGTCGAGAAGCCCACTGCGGTGCTGATATCCGTGACCGACACCGTGGTGGTGGCCAACATTGTCTTCGCCCGCGCGATCCGGCGGTCGAGGACGAACTGGTACGGCGTGGTGTTGAAGGCCGCCGTGAACGCCTTGGTGAAATCGGCGACCGTCATGTCGGTGAGCTCGGCCAGTGTGGTGAGGGTGATCTCGGAATCCAGGCTGTCGTCGAGATACTCCATGAGTCTGCTGCGGGCCGCCCGGCTCAGGCCGCCGTGCCGGGTGGGACGAAGGACCGCGAACTGGTCGGTCAGGTGTAGCCGCAACGTCTCGGCCAAGGATTCCGTGAACAATCGCGCGAAGACATCGGTGCGGCCGACGGCGGTGCCCATCCGTTCGATCAGCTGGTGGACGAGCGGATCGCGATGCCTGATGCGTGGCGTGAGCTCGCGGTCGCCGAGTAGTGCCGTCGGAATGCTGAGTTCGCAGAATTGCACCGTGTTGCCCTGGGCGAGTGCCGCGTAGCGGTGCCCGGCGGGAATCACCCATACGTCACCGACCTGCGGCACGGTGCGGCCCGATGGGCCACGCTCGAACTCGATCTCCATGGATCGCATCCGGCCGCCGCGGTGTACGACCACGACGTGGTGGGGCTCTTCGAAACACCAGTCGGTGGGTGCCGCGATGCGCTCGGACACGAACCGGAAGTCCACGCCTCCCGCAGTGAACCCGGTGTTGGACAGCATCGTGCGCGGGGTGCGCGGACGCTTTCCGTCCCAGACCGATCGGGCCATCAGCAACAATTCTGACCCGACCTGGGCAAATTTCAAATCATGCTGAGCTTGTCGGGCATACCGACGATTGCTCGGCGTTGAATGTGCCGTGGGTATAAAAACGGTGGTGATGTCTGGACCCGTGCAGTTTGTCGCGGTCGGCCTGGGCGATCCACTGGCCGAACCGCTGCTGGCCGAGCTGGCCGTGGAGTACTCGGGCCGTTACGGCGGCACCGTCGAGCGGGTCCGGACGTGGCTGGACAGCCAGCCCGCACATGAGTTCGCGCCGCCCGGCGGTGGACTGTTCATCGGGCTGCTCGACGGCGACCCGGTAACCGGCGGTGCGTTTCAGCGGTTCGATGACGAGACGGCTGAACTCAAACGGATCTGGACCGCGGCCGGTCATCGGCAGCGTGGTCTGGCCAAGGCGCTGCTCGGCCACCTGGAAGCCGAGATCGCCGCGCGCGGTTATCGGCGCGTGTATCTGACGACGGGCCATCTCCAGCCAGAAGCCGAGGCGCTCTATGCGTCTGCCGGCTACACCCGGCTCCGTGAGCCGCTGCCGGCCGAGGGCGAGGGCACGGTCTTTCCGATCGCGTTCGAGAAGGTGCTGGCATGACCGCGAACGTGCCGCTGTCGATCCTCGACCTCGCCCCGATCAGTGCGGGCAGCGACGCCGCGACCGCGCTACGCAATACCGTGGACCTCGCCCAGCATGCCGAACAGTGGGGCTACAAACGGTATTGGGTTGCCGAGCATCACTTCGTCGCGGTCGCGAGTTCATCTCCGGCGGTCCTCGTCGGTCAGATCGCGGCGGCAACCGAACGGATCCGCGTCGGTACCGCCGCAGTCCAACTCGGGCACACCACCGCGGTCGCCGTCGTCGAGAGTTTCGGCACGCTTGCGGCGTTCCATCCCGGCCGCATCGATCTGGGTGTGGGCCGGTCCGGTCAGCGCCGCGCCGAGGCCGCGCGCGAGAAGCCGAAAGAGCCGAAACCACCGCGCGAATGGCATGAAATCGACGGTGTCGTGGTTCCCGCGCCGTTCGACATCGGAGCGTTGTTGCGCAATCCGCGGTTGCGGGCCCGGATGGCGGTGTTGCAGCAACCTGAAGCGGTCGCACCGGATTTCGCCGATCAGGTCGACGACATTCTGGCCATGCTGAACGGTGATTACGAAGTGGGGACGGCGGTTCCGGGTGCGGGAACCGGACTGACCCCGTGGGTATTCGGCAGCAGCAAGGGGCAGAGCGCGAGGGTCGCCGCCGCGCGGGGATTGCCGTTCGTCGCGAGCTATCACATCACGCCGGCCACCGCGCTTGAGGCAATCGAGGTGTACCGCAACAGTTTCACGCCTTCGCCGTTCCTGTCCGAGCCGTATGTCGTGGTGTCGGCCGACATCGTGGTTGCCGACGACGAATCCACCGCACGCCGGCTCGCCGCCGGATACGGCCACTGGGTGTACTCGATCCGCGCCGGCGACGGCGCCGTGCCGTACCCCGATTCGGCCGATCTACCACCGCTGACCGACGAACAACGCGAGGTGGTGAGAGACCGCACGGCAACGCAATTCGTCGGCGATCCGGACCAGGTGGCCGGCAGGCTCGAAGCGCTGCAACGGGTTACCCATGCCGACGAACTCGTCGTCACGTCGGTCACACACCACCACGAGGATCGGCTGCGATCACACGAATTGATCGCCAAGCGCTGGGGTCTTTGACAGCTTTGACCTATAGGCTGACCCGAAGGTGTCAGACACCGGCTGGGGGTGTGTTTGCCGAGTCCGCAGGTAATCGTCGGATCGCTGCTGCTGGCAGCGGCTGTGCTGGTGTTCGTCTTCGGCATCGCGCTGCGGCTGTTCATCGGACGCAGGGCCGATTCCGACCGCATGCGGCGCCGGATGTTCGCGTTCCGCCGAACCGCGGTGGCCCGGGTGTTCTTCGGGCAGATCGACGATGACGAGGTGTTCGACCCCGACGAACTCGATCAGATGGTGCTGATGCCGACGATCGTGCTCGCGTGCGGTCTGTGCCTGACGGGCTTTTTCTTGCTCGGCTACAAAGTCCTCGACTAAGAGCCAGGTCAATTCCGCTGTCGGTTTCCCGCAAGAGCCAGCGGAGGAACCAGGATGGACAGTCCCAGGATGGCGGTTCCGCCACCGACGATGGACAGCAGACCTGAGTTGACACCGATTGCGACGGCTGCGGCACCGCCGACGAAGCAGACAGCGCACGACAAAAGCACCGCAGCGGTACGGCCGGCGCTCATTTCCTGCTGACGTTTGACTTTCCCGGAAGCGAACAACGCCCTTCCGACTAAAAAGACGCCGCCGGCCAGCACCATCCACCCGATGAACGGCAGCTGCGCCGACCGGTCGTAGTCCTCGGGTGGCGGATTGAACACCATCAAACAGCCGCTCGCTATCCAGACGGCACCGAGCACACCCTGAATCAACTGAGACACCAGCTCAGTATCGTGCCGCGATACGGGCCTGGAATGCGCAGATTTCTTGGTGGCTAACCGTGTCGCGCGGTGGCTTGCCGGGTCGCGTCGGCGATCGAGCCTCGCCACACCGACCCATGGCCGGGCAGCAACACGTCGGTGTCGAGCATGCCGAGCGCGCTGAGGCTGCGCAGGCAGCCGTCCTCGTCGTGGTTGAACACCGAAGGCAGCAGCTGCGGTCCGATCCCGCGCAACAGCGGATGGCCCGTCACGATCGCATCGCCGCTGACGAGCACTCCGTCGACGATGTACGAGCAGTGCCCGCCCGTGTGTCCCGGGGTGGGAATGGCCACCGGTGAACCGGGCAGTCCGGCCGCCACCTCGTTGCTGAGCGGCTGTGTGGTGGGGATACCGGCATGGTTCATCCCGCCCTTGGCGGTGATGGTGGCCGACCACTTGAGCCAGCGGGGCTGCCAGATGTGTCGCACCACATCGGCCGGTGATGCTTGCTCGAGATACTCGCGCTTGGCGTGCCCGACCTCGTTGGCGTGGCAAAACACCGGTGTGCCATGGGTTTTCGCGAGCCAGATGGCGGTGCCGAAGTGGTCGATGTGGGCGTGGGTGAGCAGTACGGCCTTGATGTCGTCGACGCCGAAACCCAGCTGCCGCACCGAGCCGAGCACGTCCTCACGCTGCCCGGGAAAGCCCGCGTCGATCAGCAGGACACCGTCCCCGTCGGTCACCAACGTCCAGTTCACGAGGTCGGTCTGCGCGAAGTGAACGTGCTCGGTGATCGCACTGAGGGCTGCTGCCATGCCGCGAGTGTAGGCACAGGAGTAGAAACGAACTCGTGGCTGAACTGAAACTGGGATACAAGGCATCGGCGGAGCAGTTTGCCCCGCGGGAACTGGTCGAGTTGGCGGTCGCCGCCGAAGCGGCCGGCATGGACAGCGCGACAGTCAGTGATCACTTCCAACCGTGGCGCCACGAAGGCGGCCACGCGCCGTTCTCGCTGGCGTGGATGACGGCGGTGGGGGAGCGGACCGAGCGGCTGCAGCTTGGCACGTCGGTGCTGACACCGACATTCCGTTACAACCCGGCGGTCATCGCACAGGCCTTCGCGACTATGGGTTGCCTGTACCCGGGGCGGATCTTCCTCGGCGTCGGCACGGGCGAGGCACTCAACGAGATCGCCACCGGCTACATCGGTGAATGGCCCGAGTTCAAGGAGCGGTTCGCACGGCTGCGCGAGTCGGTGAAGCTCATGCGTGAGCTGTGGCTCGGCGACCGCGTCGATTTCGAAGGCGAGTACTACAACACCAAGGGCGCCTCGATCTACGACGTGCCCGAAGGCGGCATCCCGGTGTACATCGCGGCCGGCGGCCCCGTGGTGGCCAAGTACGCGGGCCGGGCCGGTGACGGGTTCATCTGCACCTCGGGCAAGGGTGAGGAGCTCTACAAGGACAAGCTCATCCCGGCAGTGAAAGAGGGCGCCGAGGCCGCCGGCCGCAACGCCGACGACATCGACCGGATGATCGAGATCAAGATCTCCTACGACCCGGATCCCGCGAAGGCACTGGAGAACACGCGGTTCTGGGCGCCGCTGTCGCTGACGGCCGAGCAGAAGCACAGCATCGACGACCCGATCGAGATGGAGAAGGCCGCCGACGCACTGCCCATCGAACAGGTGGCCAAGCGGTGGATCGTCGCGTCCGATCCCGACGAGGCCGTCGAGAAGGTCGGCCAGTACGTCACGTGGGGTCTCAACCACCTGGTGTTCCACGCACCCGGACATGATCAGCGCCGCTTCCTCGACCTGTTCAAGAACGACCTGGAGCCGCGGCTGCGCAAGCTCGGCTGATGATCCGGCTGATCGCGACCCTCTTCGGAGTGGTCGCGTTCGGAATCGCTGCTGTCGGCCTGGCGGTGCGCTATCTGCCGCTGGGCCGCCACAGCGTCTTGCTCGCGGCGACCGCTTCGACGTACCTTATGCTGGCGGCCCCGATGGCCGTGCTGCTGCTCGCGTTGAGCCGCCGATGGGTGCTGACGGCGCTCGCGGTGCTGCTGGCACTGGCGTTCGTCGGTATTCAGACGCCGCAATATCTCGGCCCAGAACCGGCCGCGGCGCCGTCCGCGTCGGTGCGGGTACTCACGTCGAATCTCGGTATGGGACTGGGTGATCCGGCGGCCGTGGTCGCGTCGGCGCGGAAGTCGGCCGATGTCGTCGTGTTGCAGGAGCTGACACAGGAGGCGGCCGACGGGCTGGCCGCAGCCGGCCTCGACGACACCTTCCCGCACCGGATCAGCAATCCGGAACCGTTGGCAGGCGGCATCGGCATCTGGAGCCGATTCCCCCTGGTCGACACGGCTCACGTGCCCGGCTATTCCCTGGCGATGGTGCGGGCGCGGCTGCAGGTGCCCGACGTGGCCGTGAACCCGATCGTGCTGGGCATACATTTCGCCGCACCGTGGCCTGCCCCGATCGGCCCGTGGGCCCAGGACATGGAGAAGTTCCCGACGCTGCTGCGCGAACTTTCGCACGAAGCCGGCAGCGGCGCGGTGATCGTCGCGGGCGACTTCAACGCCACCCACGACATGCTTCCGTTCCGCAAGCTCCTCGATACGGGCTATCGCGACGCCGGTGAACAGGCCGGCGCCGGGATGGCGCGTACGTTTCCGGTCGGCCCGCGGCGGGTGCCCGCCATCGGCATCGACCACGTGCTGTTGCGCAACGCCAACGCCACCGCCGTACGGCGTGAATTCATACCGGGCGCCGACCACATGGCGTTGATCGCCGACGTGGAGATCCCGAACTAACGCGGCGCGGCGCCGAGTGTGCGGGTTCGTACGCGCACCTCGGCGAGTCGCGGATGAACTCGCACGATCGTCGACCCGTCGGCCTGAGGCGGCAAACCACACGAACCTCGCGTGGCCTGCTACGGGCCTCTATATCGACGTGCCCGCGTCTTTCACAATATCGTCAGCAAAGTCGTTGACTAAATTGGCGACAATCTTGTACGGTGGCTCCCATCACACTTCCTGCTCACTCGAAGCGAGGTCACATGCCGAAAGTCGCTGTCGTCGGACTCGGGGAAGCCGGTGCGCTCTATGCGCGCGGCCTGCGTGATTCCGGATTCGAGGTCAGCGGCTATGACCCGTACACCAAGCTCGACGAGGCAGGTATCGCCCAGCATGAGCGGCTCGAACATGCGCTCGCCGATGTCGAACTCGTCATCACGCTCGTGGGAGCGACTGCGGCGCAAGGTGTTACCGAGGCGGTCCTCGCGCATCTGAAGCCCGGTGCGATGATCGCCGACCTGAACACCGGTGGGCCAGAACTCAAGCGGCGGCTCGGTGCGGCCGCGGCCGAGCGTGGTGTGCGCTTCGTCGACGTCGCGGTGCTCGCCCCGGTGCCCCGCGCCGGTGTCCGTACTCCGCTCATGGCGAGCGGCGCCGGGGCCGACGAATTCGCCGACCTCTTCGCGGCCACCGGAGCGCCGGTCGAATCCATCGGCGGAGAACCGGGAGATGCGGCCGCGCGCAAGCTGATTCGCAGCGTATTCATGAAAGGGCTGGCCGCCGCGGTCCTGGAGAGCTTCGGGGCGGCCGAGGTCGCGGGCTGTGCCTCATGGCTGCGCGAACAGGTCGCCGCCGAACTCGCCGGTGACCCACACGCTCTCATCGACCGGCTCATCGACGGTTCCCGCGCCCACGCCGCGCGCCGGGTGCACGAGGTGACCGACGCCCGCGACTACCTGGAAAGCATCGACCAACCGACCTGGACCATGCAGGCCGCCCGCTCCTGGCTCTCCAGCCTGGACCGCGCGAACGTTTAACGACAAGGAGATAACCCACCCGTGAGTGAAGTAGAACCCAAGCGGCTCTTGGTGGTCGGAGCGCACAGCGCCGATTTCGTCTGGCGTTCGGCCGGTGCGATCGCCAAGCACACTGCTGCCGGCGGCGAGGCCAGGGTGGTCGCGCTGTCGTACGGCGAACGCGGTGAATCGGGTGAGCTGTGGAAGGAGCCCGGTCAGACGGTCGACAACGTCAAGCGGCACCGGCATGCCGAGGCCACCGAGGCCGCCGAGACGGTCGGCGCCACGTTCGAGTGCTTCGACCTCGGGGACTACCCGCTGGAAGTGGGACCGGACGCGATCGATCGGCTTGCCGAACTCATGCGCGATTTTGCCCCGCATGTCGTGCTCACCCATCCTGACAAAGACCCGTTCAACCCGGACCATCCCGTCGCGAATGTGGCTGTCTCCAAGGCGCGTCTGCTCACCGCGGGCGCGGTGGTCGAGGCCGGTTTCCGTACCGCGCCGCCGAGCGAGTTCCTTGTGTTCGAGCCGCACCAGCCCGAGCTGTGCGGCTTCACGCCGAGTGTTTTCGTCGACATCACCGACGTGTTCGAGTTGAAGCGGAAAGCGATGGCGGCGATGCGGGCACAGTCCTACCTGCAGCAGTATTACGCCGAACGTGCCGATCACCGTGGCAACCACGCACGAAAGGTGACCGGACGCAAGCAGATCCGACAGGCCGAGGCGTTCCAGCGGCTGGTGCCGAACGTGGTGGCGGCGCTGTGACCGACCTCGCGATCGACGCCGACACCATCGCGGAACTGCGCCGGGCCGGAGTGGCGACGGTGTACGAGGCCCGCGGCAGGCAAGGCCTCGTCGACGCCGACTTCATCCAGCTCATCCCGGGCAGCCGTGCCGCAGGGCCGGCCCGCACCGTCCGGTGTGCCCAGAACGACAACCGCGGCGTGCACGAACTCGTCGCGCGTCTGCAGCCCGGTGAGATCGCGGTGCTCACCATGCCCGAGCCCGCGCCGGTGGCGCTCATCGGGGATCTGCTCGTCACCCAGATCCGAGAGCGCGGTGCGGCGGGAATCCTCGTCGACGCGTCGGTGCGTGACGCCGAAGAGCTGCGAAAGATGGGGCTGCCCATCTGGACTCGATGGATCCGGGTGCGTGGCGCGTCCAAAGACACGCGCGGCGAGGTCGACGCGAGCGTCGTAGTCGGCGGTGCCACGATCCGCACGGGCGACATCGTGATCCTCGACTCCGACGGTGCCGCCGTCGTGCCGGCCGCCGAGGCTGAACGCGCCGTCGAACTGGCACGTGCTCGGGAGGACAAGGAGGCCGCATCGCGGGCCGAATACCTCGCCGGGCACATCTCCTACGACCTGTACGGCTTCCGTGCCGAGGACGAAGGGAACACCTGAGATGGACATCCGTGTCGAAGGCCTGACCCTGCGTTACGGGGAGGCGGTCGCCGTACGCAACCTCGATCTCACCGTCGGTGACGGCGAATCGCTGGTCCTGCTGGGCGAATCCGGTTGCGGAAAGACCAGCACGATGCGCTGTATCGCCGGTTTGGAGCGGCCCAGCGCGGGCCGCATCACGATCGGTGGGGACGTGCTCTTCGACGGGGAACGGAACATCGACCGCCCGCCGCACAAGCGCAACATCGGCATGGTTTTCCAGTCGTATGCGATCTGGCCGCACATGACGGTGTTCGAGAACGTGGCGTTCCCGCTCACGATGCAGCGCGTGGGCAAGGCCGACATCGCGCGGCGGGTGCGCGAAACACTCGAACTGGTCGGCTTGGCGGAGTTCGCCGACCGCGGCGCGAGCATGCTGTCGGGCGGCCAGATGCAGCGCGTCGCCCTCGCGCGCAGCGTGGTCATGCAGCCGTCGGTGATGCTGCTCGACGAGCCGCTGTCGAACCTCGACGCCCGGCTGCGGCACCGGTTGCGCGGCGACCTCCGTGAACTGCAGACGCGGCTGGGCCTCACGTCGGTGTACGTCACCCACGATCAGGAAGAGGCGTTGGCCCTGGCGGACCGGATCGCGATGATGCAACACGGCCGCATCGTGCAGATCGGCAGGCCGAACGAGATCTACGCCAAACCCTTGAGCGCCTCGATCGCCGATTTTCTCGGGGTGGGCAACATACTGCCCGTCCAGGCGCTGGATTCCACGGGCGTGCGCATCGCCGACAGCGCGGTCACGCTCAGTGTGGCGCCGTACGACGGCGCCGGTGAACTCAAAGCCTGCATCCGCGGTGAGGACATCGCCGTCGGCGACGACGTCGAACCGGGCATGAATGTGCTTGAGGGAAAGCTCCTTACGAAGGAGTTCCTGGGTGCGAGCGCGACCTATCGCGTTGCGATCGCCGATACCGCCGAGCTCGAGATCATCGGCGGCAAGCACCGGCAGCTGACCGCCGCGCCCGGCGACACCGTGCGCATCGGCATACCCGCCGACGCCGTGCAGGTGCTGCCCCACGAGGTGGGGCAGTCCACGGGGCAACCGCAGGCCGCGACGCCAGTTCAGGCCGCGTCATGACTGCGACGATTCAAGCCCCGGTGGCACCGCCGCCGGACCCGGGTGTGGCCCGCAGCGCCCCGAGGCTGCGGCGGTCGCTGTTGCCGATCGCGCTGTACGCGATCCTGGCGATACTCATCGTGCTACCGGTTGCCCTGGTTGTGCTGTCCGCCTTCACCACAACCACGCCGAGGCCCGGCAACATCGACCTGTCGTCGCTGACGTTCGACAACTTCGCGGCCGTGTTCGGCCCGGGTGCACGCCAGGCCGCGCTGAATTCGCTGTTGATCGGAATCGGGGCGTCGGTGCTCGCGCTCGCGATCGGCGGGTTCCTCGCGTTCGTCTCCGCGCGCACGAATGTGCGGGGCGCGCGGTTCCTGTACTTCGTCGGTCTGGTGCCGATGTTCCTGCCCTCGTACGTCGGGGCGCTGGCCTGGTCGCTGCTCGGCGGCCCGAATGCAGGCCTGCTCAACGTCTTTGCTCGCGACATAAGCCTTCCCGACGTCGTCAACATCTACAACATCGGCGGGCTCATCTTCGTGCTCGCCCTGTACTACGCCCCCTACGCATTCCTGCTCACCCACTCGGCGTTCAGCCTGATGAACCCCGACCTCGAGGAAGCCGCACGCACCCATGGCGCCAAGCCGCTGACGGTGTTGCGTACGGTGACGGTGCCGCTGGCGACACCGGCCCTGCTCGGTTCGGCGATCCTCATCTTCGTCCTCACGGTCGAGAACTTCCCGGTCGCCCAGATCACGAGCGGCGGGCGGCTCGACACGCTGCCCACCTACATCTTCCGGCTCATGAACTCTGCGCCCGCGCGGGGCAATGAGGCTGCGGCGGTGGCGATCACGCTGGTCGTCATCGTGCTCGCGGTGACCGCGCTGCAGCGGCGGGTAGTCGCCCGGCGGTCGTTCACCACGGTCGCGGGCAAGGGCATGAAGCTCGGCAAGTTCGATCTCGGGAAGTTCCGCACACCCGCTCTGGTGATCGGAATCGGCTACTTCACGCTCTCCACGGTGCTGCCGCTGCTCGCGCTCGCGTTCGTCGCCTTGCACGAATCGCCTTATGTGAACAGCGTTATCGGCGCATTCACCAACGGGCGCATGGGTCTGGACGCCATCACCGAGGCGATCACGAGCGATGTCGTGATCAAGGCGACCGGCAACTCGGTGGTCGTGGCGGTCGCGGCGGCCGTCGTCGGCACCGTGCTGGCGTTCATCGTGTCGTACGTGGTGAACCGGACGACACTGCCCGGCCGCGAAGGCCTCGGCTACCTCAGCATGCTGCCCCTGGCAGTGCCCGCGATCGTGCTGGGTCTCGGCTTGCTGTGGACGTGGCTCATGCTGCCGGTGCCCGTGTACGGCACGTTGCTCGTCATGGTGATCGCGTTCGTGGCCGCGCAGATGCCGCAGGGCTACCAGGGCGCGTCATCGTCGATCCTGCAGATCCACCGGGACCTCGAGGACAGCGCGGTCATGCACGGCGCCAACCGGCCGCGTGCGGTGTGGCGGGTGACGGCGCCACTGTTGCGCGTCCCGCTGACCTCGACATTCCTACTGCTGCTCATGCTTTCGATGCGCGAGCTCACGGTGCCGCTGTTCCTCTTCACCACCGACACCCGGCTGCTGTCGATCGTCATCTTCGACGACTTCGAGAACGGAATCATGCAGCGCAGCGCCGCCACAAGCCTGGTGTACTGCGTCGTCATCTTCGCGCTGGCCTATCTGGCGCGGCGATTCGGCGCCGACGCCAAACAATCCCACTGAACCACGTACACGAAGGAGAAGGACCATGCGCATCAAAGTGAGGCGCCTCGCGGTCGCCGCGGTCGCGTCCGTCGGGCTCGTTCTGACGGGTTGCTCGAGCGGCGGCGGAAGCGGCTCGGCGGAGACCAACGAGAACGGCGATCTGGTGATCGAGGGCGAGGTGATCGCCACTGCCGACGTGTATCAGAAGGCGCAGCAGGAAGGCAGCCTGGTCTTCTACACCGGCGGCAGTGAGCAATCGGAGAAACAGGCCGCCGACGCCTTCACCGAGGCGACCGGTATCAACGTCGAGATCGTGCGGCTTGCCCCGAACCGGCTCAGCGAGCGGATCCTCAGCGAGCAGGCCGCGGGCAAGCTCGGTGCCGACGTCATCCGGATCTCGGGTGAGGACCTCATCGTGGCGATCGCCGACTCCGGGGCATTCCAGCCGACGCAGATCAGCCAGGGCATCGCGGACGCACTCGACCCGGCCGCCACGTATGAGAACGGGCTGTACTTCAACAGCTACGACCGGGTCTACAGCTTCGGTTACAACAACCAGGTCGTGTCCGAGCAGGACGCCCCGAAGAACTGGTCGGACCTGCTGGACCCCAAGTGGAACGGAAAACTCGGCATCGTTCAGGTCGGCGCCGGCGGGTCGACGACCGCGCTGACCCGTTTCCAGCTCGGTGAGCTGGGCACCGACTACCTCAAGGGTTACGCCGCGAACCATCCGCGCATCTTCGATTCGTCCGCCGCACTGACCGATTCGCTGGCCCGCGGCGAGATCGCGGTGGGTCCGGTGCCGATCGCGACCGCGTACGCGTCGACGTTGGAGGGTGCGCCGATCACCATCGCGACGCCCGAAGAAGGTGCCGCGGCTTATCCGTTCTACCTCGGCCAGGCCGCCAAGACCGAGCATTCCAATGCCGCAACGGTATTCATCAACTGGCTGCTGTCGTCCTCCGGGCAGAAGCTGGCCGCCTCGATCGGCGACTACCCCGTGCACAAGAACATGCCGAGCCCGACGATCGGCGAGATCGAGCTGCCCGCGGCCGATGCCGGATTCCTGCATCGCGCCACGATCGACGAATCGCTGAAGAACCTCGAACCCGATGCGGGCACGTGGCGGCAGATCTTCGGTTACACGGGCTGACATGGCTGTCGCAGAAGAGATTCGCACGCTGATCCTCAGAGGGGAGCTCGTGCCCAATCAACGGCTGGTCGAGGCCGATCTCGCCGAGCAGTTCGGCGCGTCGCGGGCCGCGGTGCGCACCGCGCTCGGCGAGCTCGCGGTGCAGGGGCTCGTCGAACGCGAACAGAACCGGGGTGCGCGGGTGCGCGTCATCTCGTTCGACGAGGCGATCGAGATCGCCGAGGTGCGCCGTGCGCTCGAAAGCCTCTGCGCGGGTAAGGCGGCGGCGGTGGTCACCGACGACGAGATAGCCGAACTCAAAGCAATCGGAGAGGCAATGGAACAGGCTGTCGCCGGCGGAGACCTCGGCGGGTACTCGGCGAAGAACCGCGAACTGCACGCACGCATCCATCAGATCAGCGGGCAGCGTACTGCGCTGTCGCTGATCGAGCGCCTGCGTGCGCAGAGTGTGCGCCAGCAGTTCGCGCTCGCGATGAAACCGGGCAGGCCCAGCGTCTCGCTCGGAGAGCATCTGGCGATCATCGACGCGATCGCGCACCGCGATCCGGCCGCCGCCGAGCATGCGATGACCGTGCACCTCAACAGCGTCGTGGCGGCGATGCGCGAAGTGCACGCCCAGCAACCCACGTCAGTCGCATGAGCGCACCCGGAGTGACGTGCATGCTGATGCGCGGCGGAACGTCGAAGGGGACGTACTTCCTCGCCGACGATCTTCCGCGGGATCCCGGCGAACGCGACGATCTGCTGCTGCGGATCATGGGGTCGCCCGATCCGCGCCAGATCGACGGGGTCGGCGGCGGTCATCCACTGACCAGCAAGGTCGCGGTGGTCAGCCGCAATGGTGCCGGCGTCGATTACCTGTTTCTGCAGGTGAGCGTCGACCAGGCGCTGGTGTCGGACCGGCAGAACTGCGGGAACCTGCTCGCCGGGGTCGGCCCGTTCGCGATCGAACGAGGACTGGTCGCAGCCGCCGACGGCCAGACCGCGGTGCCGATCCGGATGACGAACACCGGTGGCCGCGCGATCGCCCACGTGCCGACGCCCGCAGGCGTGGTCGAGTACGCGGGCACGACGTCGATCGACGGGGTTCCGGGTACCGCCGCCGCGATCGTGCTGGATTTCGAGGACACCGCGGGGTCGAGCTGCGGCGCGCTGTTGCCGACCGGACAGGTCAGGGACGTGATCGCCGAGGTCCCGGTCACGTGCGTCGACAACGGGATGCCGACGGTCGTGCTGCGGGCCGCGGATCTCGGTGTGCGGGGCGACGAATCGCCGACCGAACTGGAATCCGATCAGCGGCTGCGCGAACTGCTGGAGCGTATCCGACTGGAAGCCGGCAAACGGATGAATCTCGGTGATGTCAGCGATCTCACCGTTCCGAAGCTGACGATCGTGTCGCCACCCCGCTCCGGGGGCGTGATCGCGACGCGCACGTTCATACCGCATCGGGTGCACGCATCCATCGGCGTGCTCGGGGCCGCGAGCGTCGCAGTGGCTGCCGCGCTTCCGGACAGCGTCGCGGCCGGGATTGCGGATCCTTCCGGCGGCCCACGAATGCGCATCGAGCACCCGACCGGTGCGTTGGAGGTCGAGGTGGAACTCGACGGCGAGCGCGTCCGCCGGACGGCGATCGTGCGGACGGCCCGAAAGTTGTTCGACGGCACCGTCTTTCCTCGATCTTGACGCCGCCATCGACACCTCGGCCCGGCAACCTCGCGCTGGGGCTGCTGCTCGTGCATGCGGTCGGGGTCCAGATCGTCTCATATGCGCTGCGCCCGGCGATTTCGTACGCGATCCTCGACCTCGGGCACGGCCCGGCCTGGCTCGGTGTCGCGACGGCCGCCTTCGCGGTTCCGCCGCTGTTGCTCGCCGTGCCGGCAGGAAGATTCGTCGACCGCGTCGGTGAGCGAGCGAGCATGGTGCTCGGCGCGCTCGCGTTCGTCGGTGCGGCGGCCGTCCTGGTGTCCGTCGGGGCCACCCTGGCCGGGCTGTTGGCCGCGACGGTCCTGCTCGGCCTCGGCGTGCTGTTTTCCGTTGTGGCCGAACAGGCCTGGGTCATGCGCGATGCGGCCGCCGGACGCCTCGACTTCGTGTTCGGCGTCTACACCTTCGCGACCTCGGGTGGACAGATGCTGGGGCCCGCACTACTGCTCTTGCCGTCCGCGGAGGCACACTCGCCGGCATTCACCACGATCGCGTGGGCAACGCTAGGGATTGCCCTTGTGGGACTGGTGCTTTCGCTGGTGATTCCGTCGACGGCGCGTCCTGACGCGACGACGGACAAGCCCACGGCCATGTGGCCGGTCGCGTCGCGTCTGCTGCGGACCAAGGGCGTGGTGCCCGCCCTGGTCACCAGCAGCCTGGTGTTGTCCTCGCTGGATATCGTGCTCGCCTACCTGCCGTTACTCGCACGGGAACGCGGCCTCAGCCCGGCCTGGTTGACGGCGCTTCTGGTGACGCGCGGGGTCGCCACGATGGCTTCGCGCCTGACCCTCGGGCGGATGACGAACGCGTTCGGCCGGCGACGCGTCCTCGTGGTCGCGGGTGCCGTCGCGGCCGTGTCGCTTATCGCGCTGGTGCTACCGGTGCCTGCTGTGGTGCTCGTGGTCTGCATGGCGTGTTACGGCCTGGCGGCCGGGACGGTCCAACCCCTCACGATGTCGTGGATGACGCTCGTGACGCCGCGGCCCGATCGCGGCGTCGCGGCCTCGCTGCGTCTGGTCGGAAATCGCGCCGGGCAAACGGGGATACCGCTTGCCGTGGCCGGGATCTCGGCGTTGGGCGGTGCATCGGTGGTGTTCGCGGCCACGGGAGCGACCCTGTTGGTGTCGGCGCGGCTGTCCCGGTGGGCGCCGGACGGCGACGACGCGGGAGGTTCCGCCAGGTAGGCGCGTCGCCCCGGGGGCGACGGTAGAATCTCGTCGACGATCTTGGCGACGATCTGGGGTGGGGATGCTGGTTGACGAGCGGGGGCGCGGCAGCGAGTCGGCCGATGTAGCCGGCCGGATCCGCGCGGCCATCCTCGACGGGGAGTTCGCGCCGAATCAGCGACTGGTCGAGGCCGATCTGTGCGAGCAGTTCGCCGTCAGCCGCAGCGCGGTGCGCGGTGCGCTGCAAGAACTCGCCACCCAGGGCCTCATCGAACGTATCCAGAACCGCGGTGCGCGGGTGCGCTCCGTCTCGCTGGAAGAAGCCGTCGAGATCACCGAGGTCCGGATGGTGGTGGAGGGGCTCTGTGCGGCCAAGGCAGCACAGCACATCACCGATGAGCAGATCGCTGAACTGGCCGAGCTGCGCGCCGAGCTCACCGCTTCGGTCGAGTCCGGCGACGTCATGGGCTATTCGAAGCTGAATCAATTGCTGCACAAGCGGGTTCGCGAGATCGGAGCCCAGCACACCGCGGCCGACATCCTGGAACGCCTGCGCGGGCAGCTGGTACGCCACCAGTTCCGGTTGGCGATGCATCCGGGCCGGATCACCGTGTCACTGGCCGAGCACGTCGCGATCATCGACACGGTGTGCGCGAAGGATCCTGAGCGGGCCGAGGCCGCGATGCGCGACCACCTCAAGAGCGTGATCGTCGCGTTGAAGGACGTCGCCGCGGCTCAGCAGGGAAGCTGAGCGTCAGGCGCTGCTCACCGACCGTTCGACCGCGCCGACGGTGCCGTGACTCGTTGCCGTCAGCCGGACCCGGTCGGCGCGGAAGAGGTCATACGCGTATTCGAACGGCGTGCCCGTGTTGTCGCGGGTCACGCGCGTGATCGCGAGGAGCGGTTTGCGGTGCGCGATCTCCAGCCATTGGGCTTCGCGCTGGCTTGCACTGACGACCTCGATGGTCTCGGTCGTGGTGGCGGGCACGAGCCCGTACCGCACGCGTAGCAATTCGTAGAGCGAGCCGCCGAGCGGTTGTTCGAGCAGGTCCTCCATATGGTCGGCGACGAAGCAGGCCAGGTCGACCGACAACGGCACGCCGTCGGCGAAGCGCAGCCGACGGATCGTGAAAATGTCTGTGGTCTCGCTGATTTCGAGTGCGTGGGCCTCGACCGGGGTGGCCGGGCGGCGATCGGTCCCCAGCACGCGGCTCGTGCTGGTGTGCCCGCCGCTGTGCAGGCGCGCGGGCAGCCCGGCCAGTTCGGCGGCGTTGCGCTCGACGATGTCGGCGCGCACGAACGTGCCGCCGGTTCTGCCGGTACGACGTTCCAGCACGCCGGCCTGACTCAACGGCAGCAGCGCGCTGCGCAGCGTCGACCGCGACACCGCGAAGGTGTCGGCCATCTCGCGTTCGGTGCCGAGGCGCGAGCCCGGCCGCAGCGTGCCCTGGGCCAGCATGGACAGGATGCGGCGGCGCACGTCTTCGGCCACCGGCCCCCCGGACGACTCCTCCATGTCAGGTGACGATCGCGTCCAGGGACTCGGGCAACACCTGTCCGCCGTCGACGGCGATGGCCTGCCCGGTGATGTAGCCGGCCTCCTTTGTGGCCAGGAACGCCGCGAGGTGGCCGATGTCTTCCGGCGTGCCGAGTGCGCCCGCGGGAATGGACTTGGCCATGCTCGCGATGTACTCCTCGCCGTTCTCGATCATGCCCTCGGACATGATGTTGCCGGGCAGGATCGCGTTCACGGTGATCTTGTGCGGGGCCAACTCGATTGCGGCCGTCCGCATGAACCCGAGCTGGGCGGATTTGGTCGCACCGTAATGCGACCAGCCGGGGTATCCGGTGATGGGTCCGGTGATCGACGACGTCAGGATGACCCGGCCGGAGCCCGACGCGATGAGCGCGTCCAGGCAGGCCTGGACTGCGAAGAACGTCCCGTTGACATTGACGGCGAAGATCTCGGTGAGCTGCTCGGGGGTCATGGTGGCCAGCGGTGCGTCGGGGAAGATGCCGGCGTTGGCGCAGACCACGTCGAGCCCGCCGAACGCCTCGAGTGCCGCCGCGGCGAGCTCGTCGCACGCCTTGCGGTCACTGACATCGGTCACCACGCCGATGACTTTGCCCGAGCCGAGGCTGTCGAGGTCTGCGACGCACTCGTCGAGATGGGTCGACGATCGCGCCGCCACCGCGACGTTCGCCCCGGCACGTGCGAACACCGTCGCGATGCCGCGGCCGATGCCCTTGCTGCCTCCGGTGACCAGCACCGAGCGGTTCTCCAGATCAAACATTGTCGCTCCTAAGCGGTTGTGAAAACGGCGTCCTGCAGCCAGGTTTGATCGCCAAGGTAGCGGTCGGCCAGCCGCGCGGTGCCGCGGGCATAGTCGGCGCCGACGGCGATCGCCGCGTCGGCATCGGCATGCGACGCGATCCACGCCGTCAACTGCACCCGGCGCAACATCACGAACGTCGGCACGAGCGCCAGGTGATCGTCGGGTAGATGGCGCACCGACCGGTAGCCGCGCAGCCACTCGGTGACGATGGCGTCGGCCTGCGGTGCGTCCTCGATCCATGACAGGACGGCGGCGAGATCGGCCAGATGCCACGACCACCCGCAGTCGTCGAAGTCGATCACCGTGATGTCGGTGCCCGGTGCGGCGGGGTCCACCATGAGGTTCGACAGCCGCAGGTCGGCGTGAATCAGCCCGAAGCGATCCGGGCCCGTGCCGAACTCGTCGAGCCGCTCGGTGATCTCGGTCACCGCGGCTTGGATCGAGGCGCGGTCCTCGGTGGTGAGAGCCGGAGCGGCGCGCCAGTTCCCCCAGCGGGCGTGCGGCCCCAGAATCGCGTCGAGGTCCCAGCTGAAGCGCGTGAAACCGGCCGGTGGGGTCCAGCGCTGCGTGTGTTCGTGCATGATCGCGGTCAGTTCGCCGAGTTTGGCGAACCCGACGGCGTCGGGGGCTTCCTCGGCCGTGCACCCGGGCACGAAGCTCACCGCATCGACGTGTAGTTCGCGATCGCCGACAGCGGCCGTCACCGCGTGCGCGCCGGTCGACGAGCACACGAGTTGTGGTGTCCTCACCGGTGTTTCACGCCGGAGCGCGGCCATCCAGTCGAGTTCGGAGCCGATGCCGGCCAGTGAGTGGTAGCCCGGCCGGTGCACCCGCAACACGATCGGGTCGTCGTCGGCGACGAGATAGGTGGCGTTCTCGGACAGGCTCAGCAGGCGCAGCGGCGTCTCGGGGTCGCGCCGGTACGACGGCAGGGCGGCCCTGGCGAACAGTTCGTGATCAGCAGGCAGTCCCGGCATGCGTCGAGTGTGGACCAAATGAGCAGCACGAGCAGACCAAATGAGCCGGTTTAACCTCGCTGTTGCATGATTGCCAGGTTCGAAACATGGCCGCAACAAAAGCCTTGTCAGCCAGGGATTTCCAAGTTGACCAAGCGTTCTGCGAACGGTAGAAATGGCCTCCGTCGCACCACAACGCTGTCGTCGACGCGTTGAAACCAGACCAAAAGTGGGTCCACAATGAGCGAGATCATCGATCCTCCATCTCCATCTCAAACGCCGTCCAGCGGCATCCAACGTCTCAAGCCAAACGCGGTGGGTTTGGTCGGCGTGTTGTTCATGGCGGTGGCCACCGCCGCACCCATCACCGCCATGGTCGGCAACGTCCCGATCTCGGTCGGATTCGGCAACGGCGCCTACGCGCCCGCGGGCTACTTCGTGGCCACGATCGTGTTGACGCTCTTCGCGATCGGCTATGCCGCGATGAGCAAGCACATCACCGCGACCGGTGCGTTCTACGGGTACATCTCCCACGGGCTCGGCCGCATCGTCGGGTTGGGTGCCGGTTTCCTGACAGCGTTGGCGTACATGGTGTTCGAGGCCTCGCTCATCGGCATCTTCTCGTTCTTCGGCAACGATCTGTTCAAATCGTTCTTCGGCATCGACGTGGCGTGGATCGTGTTCGCGGTCGTCATGCTCGCCGTCAACGCGGTGCTGACGTACTTCGACATCAATCTCGCGGCCAAGGTGCTGGGTGTTTTCCTCATCACCGAGATCGTGATGCTTGCGATGATGGCGCTCTCGGTCGTCTTCACCGGCGGTGGCCCGCAGGGTTGGTCTCTCGGATCACTCAACCCGCTCAACGGATTTCACAGTCTGTCCGGTGAGGTTGCCGGCGCCGACGGAAGCATGATCGCGGTCGCCGGATCAGCAGGCGTCGGCCTGTTCTTCGCCTTCTGGTCCTGGGTCGGCTTCGAGTCGAGCGCCATGTACGGCGAGGAATCACGTAACCCCAAGAAGATCATCCCGATCGCGGTGATCAGCTCGGTGGTCGGCATCGGCGTGTTCTACGTGCTCGTCTCATGGCTGGCGATCGTCGGCACCGGACCGCAGAATGCTGTTGCGCTGGCGCAGGATTCGTCGACCGCGGGCAACATCTTCTTCAATCCCGTACACGAGCATCTCGGGCAGTGGGCCGTCGATCTGTTCAAGATCCTGTTGATGACCGGATCGTTCGCCTGCGGCATGGCGTTCCACAACTGCGCTGCGCGTTACCTCTATGCACTCGGGCGCGAGAACATCATCCCCGGCATGCGCAAGACGATCGGCGCGACCCATCCGGTGCACGGCTCACCACACATCGCCGGATTCGTGCAGACCGGCTTCGCGACCCTGGTGGTGTTGTTCTTCGACCTCACCGGGCGTGACCCCTACACCGGGCTGTACGGCTTGATGGCGCTCCTCGGCACCACGGCCATCATGATCGTGCAGGCGCTGGCGGCGTTCTCGGTGATCTCGTACTTCCATGTGCAAAAACGCCACCCGGAGACCGCCAACTGGTTCACCACGTTCCTGGCTCCGCTGCTCGGCGGAACCGGCATGCTCTATGTGATCTACCTGCTGGCCAAGAACGCGTCGTTCGCCGCGGGCGCTGCCGCATCCGACTGGGTCTTCACCGCGATCCCGTATGTTGTTGGCATCGTCGGAATCGGTGGTGTGCTGTTGGCGCTGTTCCTGAAATACCGGGATCCGCAGCGGTATTCCGACCTGGGCCGCACGGTGTTGGAGGAAGCACACGAACGCTGAGTAAGGGGGATGCGGGCATGAGTTTTTCCAACATCATGGATTCGAACAGCTACACGGGTGGTCTGGCGACCGATCCCGGTACCGAACAACTGATCTCAGCCCGCACCCGCCTGCTCGGACCGGCGTACCGGCTGTTCTATGAACGGCCGGTGCACCTGGTCCGTGGCCGGGGCAGCCACATGTTCGACGCGGACGGCGTGCGGTATCTCGACGCCTACAACAACGTCGTCAGCGTCGGGCACTGCCATCCGCACGTCGTAGCCGCGGTCACCCGACAGCTCGAAACCCTCAACACCCACACCCGCTATCTGCACGAGGGCATCGTCGACTACTCGGCCCGGCTGCTGGGCACTTTCGCCGATTCCGGCGCCGACGACATCGATCAGGTGATGTACGCGTGCACCGGTTCGGAGGCCAACGACCTCGCCCTGCGAGTCGCCCAGATGTACACCGGAGCAACGGGTGTCATCGTGACCCGTGACGCCTATCACGGCAATACCGAAGCCGTGACGGCGATTTCACCGTCGCTCGGCGGTGACACAACCGTCGGCCCGCATGTCCGCACGGTGCCTGCCCCCGACAGCTATCGCACCGGCACGGCCGTGGCCGCGAAGTTCCGTGCCGACGTCCAAGCGGCGATCACCGACCTGCAGGCGGCCGGTCAAGGGGTGCGCTGCCTCATCGTCGACACCATCTTCTCGTCGGACGGCATCTATCCGGATCCGTCGGTGCTCGGTCCCGCGGTCGAGGCCGTCCGCGCCGCGGGTGGGGTGTTCATCGCCGACGAGGTACAGCCCGGTTTCGGCCGGACCGGCGACTCGATGTGGGGGTTCAGCCGCCACGGCGTCGTCCCCGACCTGGTCACGATGGGCAAGCCGATGGCCAACGGGCTTCCCGTCGCGGCGATGGCGGCCCGCAGCGAGGTGCTTGAGGCGTTTGCCCGCGGCGTGCCCTACTTCAACACGTTCGGCGGCAACCCGGTGTCGATGGCGGCTGCGGCCGCGGTCCTCGACGTCATCGAGGACGAGCAGTTGATCGCCAACGCTGACCGGGTGGGGGCGGCACTGCGGGATGAACTCGCCCGCATCACCGCAGGCCATCCCCGTATCGGTGACGTCCGTGGGTGCGGGCTATATGTCGGGGTCGAGACTGTCACCGATCCCGAAACCGCGCTGCCGGACCGGGCCGCAGCCCACGATCTGGTCAACGCGATGCGCGACCGCCGGGTCCTCATCTCGGTGTGCGGATCGGACGGCAACGTGCTCAAGATCCGGCCGCCGCTCGTGTTCACCATGGCCGACGTCGACTGGTTGTGCACCGAGTTCGGGGCTGCGCTGGCGGAGCTGCCCTGATCTAGGGAATGCTGTAGTCGTGCCGGATGGAAACATCGCGACCGCGATCTACATAGCCTCACCCGAAGGCGACACCGGTAAGTCGACCATTGCGCTGGGCATTCTGCACCGGCTCGCGGCGACGGTGCCCAAGGTGGGGGTCTTCCGGCCCATCACGCGGTTGGGCGAGGACCGCGACTACATCCTCGAACTGTTGCTCGCCGGGACAACAGCCGGATTGGCCTACGAGGAGTGCGTCGGCGTCGGCTATCAGCAGGTGCACGAGGACCCCGACGCCGCGATCACCGAGATTGTCGACCGGTTCCACCGCGTCGCCGACCAGTGCGATGCGGTGCTGATCGTCGGGAGCGACTACACCGACGTGGCCACGCCCAGCGAGCTGAGCATGAACGCGCGCATCGCGGTGAACCTCGGTGCACCCGTCGTGCTCGCGGTGAAGGCCGCCGACCGAACCCCCGACGAGGTCGCGCACGTCGTCGAGGTGTGCCTGGCCGAACTCGCCGGACAGCACGCGCATGCCGCGGCCGTGGTCGCCAATCGGTGCGACCCGGCTCAGCTGACCGCGATGGCCAACGCCCTCAAACCGCTCGGCCCACCGGCGTACGTGCTGCCCGAGGAGCCGCTGTTGGTCGCGCCGTCGGTGGCCGAACTGCAGAAGGCCGTCGACGGCACCGTGATCGCCGGAGACCCGGCACTGCTGTCCCGTGAGGCGATGGGCGTGCTGGTGGCCGGCATGACCGCCGAGCACGTGCTGGAACGCCTCACCGAAGGCGTCGCGGTGATCACGCCGGGTGATCGCTCCGATGTGGTGCTCGCGGTGGTGAGCGCCCATGCCGCCGAAGGGTTTCCGTCGCTGTCGGGCATCATCCTCAACGGTGGGCTCGAACTGCACCCGGCCATCGCGTCGCTGGTGTCGGGGCTGGGGCTCCGGTTGCCGATCGTCGCGACCAAATACGGCACGTTCGAGACCGCGAGCCGCGTGGCGGGCACGCGCGGACGCGTCACCGCGGCGTCGCAACGCAAGATCGACACCGCGCTGGCGTTGATGGACGACCATGTCGACGTCAATGACCTTCTCGCACAGCTGAGCATCTCGATTCCCACGGTCACGACGCCGCAGATGTTCACCTACCAGCTGCTGGATCGGGCACGCTCGGACGTCCGGCGCATCGTGCTGCCCGAAGGCGAGGACGACCGCATCCTCAAGGCGGCCGGGCGGCTGCTGCAGCGCAGCGTCGCCGATCTCACGATCCTCGGCGACGAGAGCCAGATCCGTTCCCGGGCAGCCGAACTCGGTGTCGACCTGGCGGCCGCCACGGTGCTCAACCCACGTACCAGCGAGCTGTGCGACCAGTTCGCCGACCAGTACGCCGAACTGCGCAAGCACAAGGGCGTGACCGTCGAGCAGGCCCGCGAGATCATCCACGACGTGTCGTACTTCGGCACCATGCTGGTGCACAACGACATGGTCGACGGCATGGTGTCCGGGGCCATGCACACCACGGCGCACACCGTCCGGCCTGCGTTCGAGATCATCAAGACCCTGCCCGATGTCTCGACCGTGTCGAGCATCTTCCTGATGTGCCTCGAGGATCGCGTGCTGGCCTACGGCGACTGCGCGATCGTGCCCGACCCGACGTCCGAACAGCTCGCCGATATCGCGATCTCCTCGGCCCGCACGGCCGCGCAGTTCGGCATCGACCCGCGCGTCGCGATGCTGTCCTATTCGACCGGAACCTCAGGTACCGGTGCCGATGTCGACAAGGTCAGGGCGGCAACCGAATTGGTGCGTCAGCGGGAACCGTCGCTTCTCGTCGAGGGGCCGATCCAGTACGACGCGGCGGTGGAACCGTCGGTGGCCAAGACGAAGATGCCGGATTCGGAGGTGGCCGGGCGGGCCACGGTGCTGATCTTCCCCGACCTCAACACAGGCAACAACACGTACAAGGCCGTGCAGCGCAGTGCGGGTGCGATCGCGATCGGCCCGGTGCTGCAAGGGCTCAACAAACCGGTCAACGATCTGTCGCGCGGCGCACTCGTCGAAGACATCGTCAACACCGTGGCGATCACGGCGATTCAGGCGCAGGGGCAGCCGTGACCGTTCTCGTTGTCAATTCCGGTTCGTCGTCGCTCAAATACGCCGTGGTGCAGCCGGGTTCGCGAGAATTCCTGGCGGACGGGATCATCGAGGAGATCGGTTCGGGTTCGGTACCCGATCACGACGCCGCGCTGCGGGCCGCGTTCGACGAACTCGCCGCCGGCGGGCTCGACCTCGACGCCCTCGGACTCGTCGCGGTGGGCCATCGTGTCGTACACGGCGGCAAGATGTTCTACCGCCCGACCATCATCGACGACGCCCTGATCGCCAAGGTCGAGGAGCTCGCGCCGTTGGCGCCGTTGCACAATCCGCCTGCCGTGCTCGGTATCAAGGTGGCCCGCAAGCTGCTGCCCGACCTGCCCCACGTGGCGGTGTTCGACACCGCGTTCTTCCATGATCTGCCTGCCGCCGCCGCGACATACGCGATCGACGACGAGTTGGCCGAGGAGTGGAAGATCCGCCGATACGGCTTCCACGGCACGTCGCACGAGTACGTCAGCCAGCAAGCCGCGGCGTTCCTGGACCGACCGTACGAATCGCTGAATCAGATTGTGCTGCATCTCGGTAACGGCGCGTCCGCGTCGGCGATCGCCGTTGGCAGGCCCGTCGACACCTCCATGGGCCTGACTCCGATGGAGGGTTTGGTGATGGGCACCCGCAGCGGTGACATCGACCCCGGCATCATCATGTACCTGTGGCGCACGGCCGGGATGGGCGTCGAGGACATCGAGTCGATGCTCAACCGCCGCTCGGGTGTCCTCGGACTCGGCGGCGAGAACGATTTCCGAAAACTCCACCAGCGCATCGATTCCGGGGATGAGTCAGCTCAACTGGCCTACGACGTCTACATCCACCGGTTGCGGAAATACATCGGCGCATACCTCGCCGTGCTCGGCCACACCGACGTCATCACCTTCACCGCCGGGGTGGGGGAAAACGATGCCGCGGTCCGCCGTGACGCGCTTGCGGGGTTGAGCGGCCTCGGCATCCAGATCGATGAGACGGTCAACTCCGTGCGATCCAAAGAGGCACGGCGGATCTCGACGCCCGACTCGCCGACGACCGTCCTGGTCGTCCCGACCAACGAGGAGTTGGCGATCGCTCAGGCCTGTGTGGAGGTCGTGTAGTTTCCTGGCGCGACGGTGCACGTAGGGCGCCGAGTGTGTCCTGATGGTCGTGTTTCAGCCGGCTTTTCGCCCTGAACGCACACTCAACTGTCGTTGAGCCAATGCCGCTCGCACGCGGCGGACGATATCGGCCGGACGGTCTTCGGCCACCACGCGGATCACGATCCAGCCGAGTTCCTTGAGCATCTCCAAACGATGGACGTCCTTGACGTATTGCCAGCGGTCGGTGCGGTGTTGGTCTCCGTCGTACTCCGCAGCAACCATCCACTCCTCCCACCCCATGTCTAGGTAGGCGACCGGCGCCGCGTCCACCGTGACGGGGATCTGGGTGGTGGGCATCGGGAACCCGTTACGGATCAGCAGCAACCGTAGCCAGCTCTCCTTGGGCGATTGCGCGCCCGGATCGACCAGGGTCAAAGCTGTTTCGAGCAGGCGAACGCCACGCGCGCCGGGGTGTTTCGCCGCGAGCGCCTCGATTTCGGCGACTGTGCACCCCGTCACTCTGCACAAGGCGTCGAGACGTGGCACGCTCGCGGCGACGCTGATCTGCCGCCCGACATCGAATGCCGTTCGCGCTGCGGTGGTCATCGCAATGCCTCGGCGGTCGACAATCTCGTCATCCAGGAGTTTGTAGCGGCGGGTGATGATGCCCTTTGGCGCCCGTGGATTCGTGTGCACCAACTCGACGGGCGTGCTCGGGTCGACCCATTTCGAGCCCAGCATCGCGGCCGCCGCAAGTCCCGACACCACGCCACGCCTCCGCGACCACAACCACGCGCCGACGGTGCGGTCGCGGAGGCTGGGCACTCGATCGGCAGGCACGTACACATTCGGGTAGATGGCCGTGAAGCGCGTCCGTAATTGGTGACGGTTCACCATGGCACTGGTCAGTGCCTCGCTGCCGATGAAAGGCGTCGATAACGGGGTCATGGAGGGGAGGTTGACATGATGACCCGACAGGTTCAGCCGAGTGTGCGTCCAGGGCGCGAAATCTATCCACAATTCGCCGTCTGTGCACAGTGGTCGCCGTCAACGCACGCTCGGCGGCATGACCGCTCAGAACGTCGACATCGGGCGCACGCTGTTGGCGAGGTCGACGAGCGCGTACCGGTGTGACTGCGTGGGGGCGACCCGTGCCAGGGCGCGCAGTGACGCCTCGACACCGAGCTTGAGGCCGTGCTCGGTGAACGGGAAGCCCAGGATGTGATTGCTGCTCGCCGAATTGTCGGCCAGCCAGTCCATCGCGGTGCCCAGCACCAGCGCGCGGATCTGCAGCACGCGTGGCTCGGAATCGGGCAGGGCCTCCACGCGCCGTGCGGCGTCGCGGATGTGCTGCTCGGTGATCTCACTGGTCGACCGTCCCGACAACAGGGTCACCGCGCTCGTGAGCCGCGCCGTCGTGAAATGCCTTGACGTGGGCGGCACTTCGTCAAGGGTCTGGACGGCCTTGTCACGCTCGCCGGCGACCGACTCGGCCCGCGCCAACCCGAACCCCGCCGAGATCACCCCGTTGTCGGTGCTCCACACGGTCTTGTAGAACTTCAGCTCGTCGGCGGTACCGGCGAGTTCGGCCGTCGCGGCCAATGCAAGCTTCGGCGCCAGCTCGCCGGGCAGCGTGTCCAGCACCTCGGTGAAATGCTTTGTCGCCGATTCATAGTCGGCGGACAGCATCTCGGCGACCGCGCGGAACCAGATCAGCCGCCAGCGCCAGCCCACACGTGCGGCGAGATCGTCGAGCTTGCGGGTGGCCTTGGCGACGTCGCCGAGATCCAACAGCGCGCGCGCCTCCATCAGCGGCAGCTCAACGGATTCCGACAGGTCGACACCGTCGGAGTCGAGCGCGCCGTGGCGGGCCGCCCGCAGCTGGTCGAGCGTGTGCACGGGCTGGCTGAGCACGCTGGCCACGAGCATGGGGGCTCCGACGTCGGTGCGGTCGACGAGTGGCACGGGCAGCGCCCGCACGATCTCTTGCGCGGTGAGCTTCTCGGAATGCACTTGGCCGTCGACGTATACGTCGGTGTGCGCGACGAGCAGGTCCACCCCGAAGGTCGACCGCGACGGGCTGAACACCGTCGACAGGCCGGGCCGGGGCACGCCGCTGTCCGCGGCGACCACTTCGCGCAGCACGCCGAGCAGCTGTCCCGACATCTCGTCGGCACTGGCGAAGCGGCGCCGCGGGTCGGGATCGATTGCCCGGCGCAGCAACCGGCCGAACGAGTCGTAGGTGGCCAGCACGGGGTCCTCGGACGGCAGGCCGTCGACATAACGTCCCCGGCGTGTGCGCAGATCCAGGGTCAGCGCGGCGAGCGTGCGGCCCACGGTGTAGATGTCGGTGGCCACGGTCGGACCGGTCCGCACGATCTCGGGAGCCTGGTAACCCGGTGTGCCGTACAGGTATCCGTAGGAGTTGAGCCGCGACACCGCGCCGAGGTCGATCAGCTTGAGCTGGGCCTCGGTGATCATGATGTTCTCGGGCTTGAGGTCGTTGTAGGCCAGGCCGATCGAATGCAGGTAGGCCAGCGCGGGCAGGATCTCCAGCATGTAGCCGATCGCCTCGGCCACCGGCAGTTTCGTACCCCTGGCCTGCTTGAGCGACGTCCCGCCGACGTACTCCATCACGATGTAGCCGACGGGGTTGCCGTGCTTGTCGTTGTGTTCGACGAAGTTGTAGATCTTGACGATCCCGGGGTGGGTCACCTCGGCCAGGAATTGGCGCTCGGCCATGGCAATGGCCTGTGCCTCGGCGTCGCCGGAATGCACCAGGCCTTTGAGCACGACGGGCCGGTCGTTGACGTTCTTGTCGAAGGCCAGATAGACCCAGCCCAGCCCGCCGTGGGCGATGCAGCCCTTGATCTCGTACTGATCGGCCACGATGTCGCCAGGGGACAACTGCGGCAGGAACGAATAGGCGCTGCCGCAATGCGGGCACCAGCCCTCGGACAGGGCGTGGCCGTCGGGGGAGGAGCGGCCGACCGGTTTGCCGCAGTTCCAGCAGAACCGTTTCGACTCGGCCACCACCGGATTCGTCATCAACGCGGTCAGCGGGTCCCGCTCGGGCACGCGGGGAATCTCCACCAGCCCGCCACCGAGCCGGCGGATCGGCGACAGCATGCGGGTGGCGATGGTCGCATGCTCGTGTGGCTCGGTGTCGCCCGAACCCAGGGAGATGTCGTCGGAGTCGTCGAACTCGGGCCGGAACACAGCCTGGGTCGCCATCGGGCGCATGGTCGACGCCGAATCGAAGTCGAGGTCATCGAAGCTGGCCGGCTGAGTGCCCGGCCCCTCGTCGGTATCGGGTGATCCCGCGAATTCTGCGTCGTCGGGCTGGTTCATCAATCCACATACCTCGCAACCGGTGGGGCCGGCGCCGGGCCCAACACCGTCAACCACTTGCGGTACAACGTGTTCCACGTGCCGTCGCGGCGGATCCGCTCCAGCGTGCCGTTGACGACACGCACGAGCCCGGTGTTCTCCAGGTTCACGCCGATGCCGTAGGGTTCCTGGCTCAGGCTCGGGCCCACGATGTGCAGATACGGATCCTGGGCGACGAGGCCCGCCAAGATCGAGTCGTCGGTGCTGACCGCGTCGGCCTGGCGCTGCTGCAGCGCCACCAGGCAGTCGGCCCACGTCACCACCGACACGATGATCGGGGACGGGCTGATCTGCTGGATTCGTTCGAGGGACGTGGTGCCGTCCACCACGCACACGCGCTTGCCGGACAGATCCGAGGCCTGCGTGATGTTGGAGTCCCTGGCCGCGAGGATGCGCTGATTGGCCATCAGGTACACCGTCGAGAAGTTCACCAACTCCTTGCGCTCACACGTGATCGTCATGGTCTTGACGACGATGTCGACCTGGTTGTTCTGCAGGGCGGCGATGCGGTCGGCCGAGGACAGGATGCGGTACTCGACCTGCGACGGGGTGCCGAAGATGTCGCGGGCCACCTCACCGGCGATGTCGACGTCGAATCCGTTGATCTGGCCGGTGATCGGATCCCGGAAGGAGAACAGGTTGCTGCCGATGTCGAGGCCGACGATGAGCCTGCCCCTGGCGCGGATGTTGGCGACTGCGGCGTCGGCCTCGGCCTTGTTGCTGAACGGGCGCAGGCTCGCGGTGCGGTTGCAGTCGTCGTCCTCTTCGATGGGGACCCGCACCGGTTGGGGCGCGAGTTCCTCCATGCCGGCCGGGGTTGGCGGCGCGAGCGTCAACGCGGGCAACGTCAACGCGGGTGCGGTCTGGCTGCAGCCGGCCACCGCGAGGACCGCCGCCAGCAGGATCAGAAGTTTCTTCATCTGCATCATCTGTACTCGCTCAGTCTCGGCCACAGCCCGAGCGCCACCGCGATCGCCGCGGCCACACTGAGCAGCGCGGCGCCGACGGTCGCGCCCGACAGCACGCGGCGGGCGTTGGCGATGTCGTTGCGGAGCTGGCTGCGGCTCTGCTCGATGCCCTTCGACAGCGCGGCGTCGAGCTTGTCGAACGCGGGTGTCGAATCGTCCTCGCCGGTGCCGAGCGCGACCTGCGTGGCGGCCTGATAGTTGCCGACCGCGATGTAGGCGTTGATCCGGTCATCGGCCGCACGCCACTTCGTGAGCAGCTGTTCGGCGCCGACCAGATCACTCGTGTCGATTCCGGTGTCGCGCGCGAGATAGTCCGAAAGCTGCTGTTGCATCATGTCGATGCGCTGGTAGTAGGACTGCTTGCGCACGTTCTCGTCGCCGCGCCGGATCAGGGCGAGGGTTTCGTCGGCGCGGGCCTGCTGGGCGGTGATGGCCAGGTTCGTCACGGTCTTCAAGGATTCGGCGGCGGTCTCTTTCGCGCTGCGGCTGTCCGATGTCGATATCACGAGCGCGGTGCTCACCCAGATCAACATGATCAGCACGGCCAGCCCGCCCGCCACGAACCCGATGTTGACGCGGCGGCGGGTGCGCCGCGCGAGCCAGCGGTTCGCGAACGCCCCGAACAACAATGTCGCGAGCACCACGAGCATGACCGGCGTCGGAATCTGGGCCGACGCCGTCGTCTCGGCGTCCACGCGCGCGGACGTCTGCTCATACAGGCGTTGCGCGTCCGGCAGGATCTGCGTCTGCATCATCGCCGACGCCTCGGACAGGTAGGACGAGCCGACCGGATTGCCCGCGCGGTTGTTGGTCCTGGCGGTCTCGACGAGCCCGGTGTACACCGCCAGCCGGGCATTGATCCGGCCGAGCAGCTGGACGAGTTCCTCGTCGGTCAGCCCGCTCGACGCCCGGGTGACCGCGACCGACGCGTCGGTGATCGCCTGTTCGTAGCGCTGGCGCACATCGCGGGGTTCGGCACCGGCGATGAACGCCGTGGCCGCAGCGGCATCGGCGACCGAGAGCGTGGTGTAGAGCCGGCCGGCCGCGAAGGACAGCGGTTCGGTGTGGTCGAGAACCGTCGTCAACGCCTGCTGGCGGTCGTTGATCGTCGTCGATGTCGCGAACGCGCTCGCGACGACAAGCGCGCACAGCACCACCCCGATGGTGAGGATGCGGCCGGGCGTGGTCCACAGAAACCACCAACGCGGGTGGGCAGGGGTGGTCGGCGACCGGGACGCGAGCGGTTCGGTCGAGGGATGTGCCAACTCCACAGTCACCTGCGCGCGGACCTCATTTAGTTTCGGTGTCTTCGGCTTTGGGTCGGGTCTGGTACGGCTGCGTCAACTCTATAAAAGAATTCTAAGAGCTCCGGGTATGGCTCGCGTTGATTCGGGGCCCAACCAATTTCAGCGGTGTTCCTTATTCTGTACGGGTGCGTGGCGACGGTGACGGCTGGGTGATTTCCGACAACGGCGCCCGGTTCTGGGGCCGTCACGGTGCGGCCGGATTGCTGTTGCGGGCTCCGTGGCCGGACGGCTCGGCCGCCGTGCTGTTGCAGCATCGGGCGCCGTGGAGCCATCAAGGCGGAACCTGGGCGTTGCCCGGCGGCGCCCGCGACAGCCATGAGACGCCCGAGCAGGCCGCAGTCCGCGAGGCTCACGAGGAAGCCGGGCTGCCTGCCGAACAACTGACCGTGCGGACCACCGTGATCACCGCCGAGGTCGCGGGCATGGGTGGCACGCAATGGACGTACACCACCGTCATCGCGGACGCGCCCGAGCTCCTCGAGACGATCCCGAACCGCGAGAGCTCGGAGCTGCGCTGGGTCGTCGAGGATCAGGTCGCCGAACTGCCGCTGCACCCCGGTTTCGCCGCGAGCTGGCAGCACCTGCGGACCGTGACCGCCACGATCCCGCTACTCGTCAACCGGCAGCGCTGAGCGCCTTCTTGAGGTCGTGCGCCGCGGCGCGGGGATCGTCGGCGGCGGTGATCGCACGCACGACCACGATGCGGCGCGCGCCCGCGGCGAGCACCTCGGGCAGCCGTTGCGCGTCGATTCCGCCGATCGCGAACCACGGCTTGGCCGGGTTCAGCGCGGCGGTGTGGCGCACCAGATCCAGGCCGGGCGCGGGCCGTCCCGGCTTGGTCGGGGTGGGCCAGCACGGCCCGACGCAGAAGTAGTCCACGGCTTCGTCGATTGCCCCGGCGACCTGCTCGGCGTCGTGTGTCGACCGGCCGATCACCGGCCGGTCACCGATGATGCCGCGCGCGACGGGCAGCGGAAGATCGTCCTGGCCGAGGTGCAGCACGTCGGCTCCGGCCGCGAGCGCGATATCGGCCCGATCGTTGACGGCGAGCAGCGCACCATGCCTGCGGGCGGCGTCGGCCAGCACCGCGAGCGCGTCGAGTTCCTGACGTGCCTCCAGCGGGCCGAACTTCTGCTCGCCGGGCGAGCCCTTGTCGCGCAACTGGATGAGATCCACCCCACCCGCCAGCGCGGCGTCGGCAAATTCGGCCAGGTCGCCGCGCTCGCGGCGGGCGTCGGTGCACAGGTACAGCGCGGCATGCTGCAGTCGGTCGACGGGTGATTCCACACCGCGACGGTAGCGTGTGCGCGCCGAGTACCCTGGACTGGCAACACACGGGAGTCCCGGGGAACGGGGACTGAGAGTGGGCTACGAGACGCCGAGCACCAGCCCTTACCGTCACACCTGATCCGGGTCATGCCGGCGAAGGGAGTCAAGGAATGGCACGCACACTTGCCGTCATCGGTGGCGGCGTCATCGGGCTGTCCATCGCCCGTCGCGCCGCGCTCGACGGTTGGACCGTGCAACTGCACTCCACCACCGAACACGGCGCGTCGTGGGTGGCCGGCGGCATGCTCGCACCGCACAGCGAAGGCTGGCCCGGCGAGGAGCGGCTGCTGCAACTGGGCCTTGAGTCGCTGCGGCTGTGGCACTCGGGATTCCTGGACGGCATGCCGCCCGAGGTCGTGACCGCCAGGGAGTCGCTCGTGGTCGCCGTCGACCGGGCCGATGCCGCCGATCTGCGCACGGTCGCCGAGTGGCTGGCCGGCCAGGGTCATCCCGTCGAGCTCACCACCGCGGCGCGCGATGTCGAACCGCTCCTGGCGCAGGGAATCCGGCACGGGTTCTTGGCGACCACCGAACTCGCGGTGGACAACCGCGCCGTGGTCGACGCGCTCGCCGCGCAGTGTGCACAGCTTTCGGTGCGCCGGGCCGGTCGCGTCGACGACCTGTCCGACGTCGACGCCGACGCGGTGGTGATCGCGAACGGCATCGACGCCCCGCGGTTGTGGCCCGACTTGCCGATCCGCCCGGTCAAGGGTGAGGTGCTGCGGTTGCGGTGGCGCAAGGGCTGCATGCCGGTGCCGCACCGGGTGGTCCGCGCCCGCGTGCACGGGCGCCCCGTCTATCTGGTGCCGCGCCGGGACGGCGTCGTTGTCGGAGCCACCCAGTACGAGCACGGCCGCGACACCGCGCCCGTGGTGAGCGGTGTCCGCGATCTGCTCGACGACGCGTGCGCGGTCATGCCGGCGCTCGGCGAGTACGAGCTCGCCGAGACCGCGGCCGGGCTGCGGCCGATGACCCCCGACGGGGTGCCGATCGTCGAACGGCTCGACGATCGCACGCTCGTCGCGGCCGGGCATGGCCGGAACGGATTTCTATTGGCGCCGTGGACCGCTGAGCGGATCGCGGCCGAACTCGAGGTGAGCGTGGGAGCCAAATGATCACCATCACGGTCAACGACGAAATCATCGAGGTGGACGATGCCACCACGATCGAGGGGCTGCTGGAGACCCGCGGGTTCCCGGACAAGGGCATCGCCGTCGCGCTCGACTGGTCGGTGTTGCCGCGGTCGGAGTGGGACCGCACCCTGGCCGACGGGGCCCGGGTCGAGGTCGTGACGGCGGTGCAGGGTGGCTAGTGCTGTTGCTCTTCGCGCAAGCGGCTCATCGGCTTCAAAACTCACGATCGGCGGCCGCGAATTCGGCTCGCGCCTCATCATGGGCACCGGCGGCGCACCCAATCTCGCCGTGCTGGAAGAGGCTCTGGTGGCCTCCGGCACCGAGCTGACGACGGTCGCGATGCGCCGGATCGACGCCGAGACCGGCACCGGCGTGCTCGACCTCCTCAACCGGCTCGGCATCGCGGCCCTGCCCAACACCGCGGGCTGCCGGGGTGCGGCCGAGGCCGTGCTCACCGCGCAGCTCGCCCGCGAGGCGCTGGGCACCGACCTGGTCAAGCTCGAGGTCATCGCCGACGAACGCACACTGCTGCCCGATGCCATCGAATTGGTCAAGGCGGCCGAACAATTGGTCGACGACGGGTTCATCGTGTTGCCGTACACCAACGACGATCCCGTGCTGGCCCGTCGGCTGGAAGACACCGGCTGCGCCGCGGTCATGCCGCTCGGCTCGCCGATCGGCACCGGGCTCGGCATCTCCAACCCGCACAACATCGAGATGATCGTCGAGCAGGCCGGCGTCCCGGTGGTCCTCGATGCCGGCATCGGCACCGCGAGCGATGCCGCGCTCGCCATGGAACTGGGCTGCGACGCCGTGCTGTTGGCCACGGCCGTCACCCGCGCATCCGATCCGCCCACCATGGCCGCGGCCATGTCGGCCGCCGTCACCGCCGGGTATCTGGCGCGTCAGGCCGGCCGCATCCCGAAACGGTTCTGGGCACAGGCGTCGAGCCCGGCGCTGTGACGGTGCGCCGAGACTGCGGGGAGAGCGTGAATCGGCGCGGAAACACGATCTGTGCGCAGGCTCGACGTGGGCAGTAAACGCTATGTAGCCCTTGGCAGTTCGATGGCCGCCGGGCCCGGCATCAAACCGTCGGCCGATGGCGCGCCGTTTCGGGCCGGCCGCTCGGCGCGCAACTATCCGCATCTCGTCGCCGACCGCCTGGGACTCGATCTCGTCGACGTCACCTACTCCGGGGCGACCACCGCACACGTGCTGCGCGACAAGCAGAACGGCGCGCCGCCGCAGATCGACGCGCTCGACGGCTCCGAAGCCCTCGTCACGGTCACGATCGGCGGCAACGACGTCGGCTATGTGCCGCTGCTGATGGCCGCCGGTCTGCCGCGCGTGCTGCGCGCCGTGCCGGTGCTCGGGCCGCGACTGCGTGATCTGCTCGACGCCGACGCGCGGGAAGCCGCGCTGACACACGTGGCCGGATCCTTGGCCGAGGTCGGCCGGACCATCCGCGAACGCGCACCGCGAGCCACCGTGCTGTTCGTCGACTATCTGACGCTGCTACCGCCCACCGGCGGGGCAGCTCCCCTCAGCGACGACCATGCCGAACTCGGCCGGCACATCGCCGACACGCTGGAGCGGCACACCGGCGCGGCCGCGGCCGAGACCGGCTGTGGATGGGTGCGCGCGGCGCAGGCGAGCGTGGCTCATCACGCCTGGTCAGCTGAGCCGTGGACGACTCGGCCGGGTTTGCCGATGCCCGGTCGCCCGGCACCATTGCACCCCAACGCGGCCGGCATGCGGGCGGTCGCGGATCTGGTGGCAGCCCACGCGGGCTGAGATCATGGGGTCGATGATCGAACTGGCCGGGCTGACGAAGCTCTACGGAACCCATCGCGCTGTCGACGACCTCAGCTTCACCGTCGAACCCGGCGTGGTGACGGGCTTCCTGGGGCCCAACGGCGCAGGCAAGACGACCACCATGCGGCTGATCCTTGGCCTCGACCACCCGAACGCGGGAACCGCGACCATCGACGGCAAGCGGTACCGCGAACTGCGGGACCCGCTGCGGACCGTCGGTGCTCTGCTCGACGCGCGCCAGGCCCACCCGAACCGCAGCGCACGCAATCACCTGCGCTGGATCGCCGCGGCCAACCGCATCCCGGCCGCCAGGGTCGACGAGGTTCTGGAGATGGTCGGGCTCCCCGAAGCAGCCGAACGCAACGCCGGGGCACTGTCGCTGGGCATGAGCCAGCGGCTCGGTATCGCGGCGGCGTTGCTCGGCGATCCGCCGGTGCTGCTGTTCGACGAGCCGGTCAACGGCCTGGACCCCGAGGGCATCCACTGGGTGCGCACGCTCATGCGCGAGCTCGCGGCGCAGGGCCGGACGGTGTTCGTCTCCAGTCACCTGCTGGCCGAGATGGCCAACACCGCCGATCGGTTGGTGGTGATCGGGCAGGGCAGATTGATCGCGTCGACGACCGTCGCCGAATTCGTCAACGGCACCGCGGCCGACACCGTGCGGGTGCGCAGCCCCCAGCTCGAGACGCTGCGCGATGTGCTGTCCGACGCCGATCTGGAAGTGATCGCCGATCCCGACGGATCGGCGCTGACGGTGCACGGCGTGGCCATCGAGGTGATCGGCGACCTTGCTGGGCGTAACTCGATCACGCTGCATGAGCTGAGCACGCGCCAGGCGTCGCTCGAGGAGGCCTACCTGAAACTCACCGACGACGCGGTCGATTACCGGGCGGCCCGGCCATGAGCGCGCTCGCGGCGCTCGACGCCGAACGCATCAAGCTGTCGACCACGCGCTCGCCGCTGTGGTCGGTGGTCGGCGTGGCCGTGCTCAGCTTCGGCGTGGCCGCCCTGCAGGGCTGGTCCGCATACGGCTACACGCCGCTGGCTCCCGGCAAGGCCGCCCTGGGTGTGGCGGTGTTCGGCGTCCCGGTGCTCATGGTGTTGTCATCCATGACCGTCACCGGTGAATACCGCACCGGCCTGATCCGGACCACATTTCTGGCCACCCCCAACCGGACCAAGATGCTGATCGCAAAAGCCGTTGTGTGCGCTGCCTTTTCCTCGGTGTGCGCGGTGGTGATGGTGCTGGGTGCGGTTCTGGTGGCGCGCCTGTTCGCCGAACCCGTCATCGGTGCCGAGTTGTCGCCGACCAACCCCGCCACGTGGTCGGTGGCCGGGGGATTCGCGCTGTACGCCGCGCTGGCCGCGGTGCTCGGCGTCGGGGTCGGTGCGCTCGTGCGATTCGCGGCAGGCGCGGTCGCGGCGCTGTTGCTGTGGCCGTTGGTGGCCGAGCCACTGCTGGGCAACATGCCGAACCTGGAAGCCGGGCCGTGGTTACCGTTCGCCAACATGTTCCGGTTCCTCGGCGTGGAGTGGCTGTTCCCGACCTACGACATGCCGTGGGGCGAGGTGGGCTCGCTGGTCTACTTCCTGGCCTGGGTGGCCGCGGTGTTCATCGCCGCGGTGGTGGTGCTGAACAGGCGTGACGCCTGACCCGGAATCACTCCGGGTCAGACGCCACATCCGTCGGTGCGCCGAGCGACAGCACGACCTTCGACCCGTACGGGACGTGCTGGATCAGCCGCAGCTGAGCCAGCGCAGGATGCGCGTCGAGCAGCTTGCCCGCGTTGGCCAGCGCACGCAGCGCCGCGGTCTCGGCGCGCGCGGCCTCGAGCCTGGCCGCACCGTTGACCTTGGCCGTCGCCAGCGCCATTGCGGCCGTGCGCATCTCGGCAGGCACGATGACGTCCTTGACGAACACCTCGGTGACCGCGACACCGGTGCGGGCACCCGCCGCTGCCGCCGCGGCGGTGATCGCCGCGGCGTCGACACGCGCACTGCGCTGCACGACCTCCTCGGCCGTCATACCGGACACGTTGTCGCGCAGCGCGATCTGTGCGGCCAGGTACACCGCGGCCATCGGATCGGCCGCCGCCTCGGTATAGGTCGCGGCGTCGGTCACGGCGAACCGCAGCGCGACCGTGACGCGCAGCGACACCGCGTCGGACGTCAGCACCTCCTGCGGGGCCAGCGTCAACACCTGCTCGCGCATCTCCACGCGCACCACCGCGGCGTCGCGGGCGATCCGGTGCCTGCCCGGCGACAGGACACGCGCGAGCGTGCCGTCGCGGTACTCGAGCGCGCACTGGCCTGCGGTGACCGTGATCCGGTTCTTGAACATGCGTGTCCTCCTCTCGGGCGTATCTGTCTGCGCAGCACGGGGATACCGCCGGCCGGGCGCAACCAACGGCGGGGCGTCACACCCCCGTGCCGGCGGGTGTGGGCCACAGGGCCGCTGGCCACGGAGTCCCGGACGACGGGTATCGAAGGGTGGAGAGGACTCGAACCTCAGGCCTTGACCGTGCCACGGCGTCACGAGCAACTCACAGAAACATCGCGGTACCCCGCTGTGCCTGCTTCCTCGATGACTCCGGGCAAAACCATCGCATGTCAGCAAAGCCTCCCGCAATCGATTTATCGCCGGGCCGCTGCCGGCACCGGCTACCGTGGATGCAATGCGACGTAGTTTGACGGGGGCAGTGCTTGGCGCGGTCGTGCTGACCGTGGCACTGGCCGGTTGTGATGCGAAGACCGAACTGCAGAGTGATACGCCGACGCAGGAGACGCAGACGTCGTCACCCGCGGCGACGGAGTTCGCCAACCAACTGCGCGAGCGCGTCTCGGCCGACGCCATGATGGGCCATCTGACCAAACTGCAGGAAATCGCCGACGCCCACGACGGCAACCGCGCGCTCGGCACCGCGGGCTACGACGCCAGTGTCGAGTTCGTTGCCAATGCGCTGCGCGATAAGGGCTTTGACGTGCAGACCCCCGAGTTCGAGGTGCGCCTGCCGTTCTCGGAGGACCCGCAGGTCACCGTGGGCGGTCAAGCGGTCACCGCCAGGCCGCTGGAGTTCACGATCGGCACGCGGCCCGAAGGCGTGTCCGGCCCGCTCGTCGCGGCGCGCACCGAGGACTCGCCCGGTTGTGAAGCCAGCGACTACGACGGTCTGCCCGTCGCAGGCGCGGTGGTGCTGGTCGACCGGGGCGCCTGCCCGTTCGGTGCCAAGCAGGCCGCGGCCGCCGAGCGCGGCGCCGTCGCGATGATCGTCGCCAACAACGTCGACGGCGACGAGATGGGCGGAACCCTCGGGCGCCGCACCGACGTCAAGATCCCCGTCGTCAGCGTCACCAAGGACGACGGCGAACGTCTGCGCGCCAACCCGGGACCGACCACCATCCGGCTCAACGCCGGGGTGCGCACCGAGCGCACCCGCAACGTCATCGCGCAGACCAAGACCGGTTCGACGTCGGACGTGGTGATGGTCGGCGCGCACCTCGACAGCGTCCCCGAGGGCCCCGGTATCAATGACAACGGTTCGGGCGTCGCGGCCGTCCTGGAGACCGCACTGCAGCTCGGCAGTTCCCCCGACGTGAACAACGCGGTCCGGTTCGGGTTCTGGGGCGCCGAGGAGGAAGGGCTGCTGGGGTCGACGAACTATGTCGAGTCGCTCGACACCGAAGGCCTCAAGGACATCGCGCTGTACCTCAACTTCGACATGCTCGGCTCACCGAACCCCGGCTACTTCACCTACGACGGCGATCAGTCCGCGCCGATCGAAGGACGCGGGGTGCCCCGGGTTCCGGAGGGCTCGGCCGGTATCGAGCGGACACTCGCGGCCTATCTGGCCGATGCGGGAAAGATGCCGCAGGACACCAGTTTCGACGGGCGCTCGGACTATGACGGGTTCACGTTGGCCGGCATCCCCGCGGGTGGCCTGTTCTCCGGGGCGGAGGACAAGATGACCGCTGAGCAGGCGCAGGAGTGGGGCGGGCAGGCCGACCAACCATTCGACCCGAATTACCACAAGAACACCGATACCCTGGAACACGTGGACCGGGATGCGCTACAGATCCATGGTGAAGGCGTGGCGTTCGCCGTCGGCTTGTATGCACAGGATCAGCGGGGCCGCAACGGGATACCGATCCGGTCCGACCGCACGCGCCACGAGATCAGCCCGCAGTGAGATCGCGCTGGCTGGCCGCGGCGGCATTGGCGGCCACGGTCGCGGCGGGGTGTTCCTCCGCGCCGACGCCACCGCCGACCGAGCTGCCGCACGATCTGGCGCAGCGCATCACCGTCGACGGCATGTTCGCGCATCTGCGCAAGTTCGCCGAGATCGCCGACGCGAACGACGGCAATCGGGGGCAGGGCACACCGGGTTACGACGCGAGCCTGGACTATGTCGCGCAGCTCTTGCGGCACAAGGGTTTCGACGTTTCGATGCCTGAGTTCGAGCGCCTGGGCACGATGCGCGGCGGCAGCCCCAACCTGACCGTATCGGGTCGCCGCTATCCCGTCGACCAGGCCTCGCTGCTCGTCACCACGGCGCCCGGCGGGCTCAACGCCCCCACCCTGCGCCCGGGTAAACCGGCCGGCTGTGCGGCCGCCGACTATTCGGGCGTGGACATCGACGGGGCCATCGCGGTGGTCGACGACACCGGATGCTCCATCGTCGTCAAGCAGAACACCGCACTCGCCGAAGGCGCCGTCGGGCTGCTCGTGGTCAGCACCACGCGGCCCAGCCCGGCCGGCCTGTTCACGTCCGGCTACTACGGCCAGCTCAAGGTGCCGGTCGGCGTCATCGACAAAACCGCGGACACCGCACTGCGCCGCACCTCCGCCCCGGTCCGGTTGACGCTCGACAGCAAGGCCGAGATGGTGAAGTCGCGAAACCTGCTGGCGCAGACCAAAACCGGATCCACCACCGACGTGGTGATGGTCGGGGCGCATCTCGACAGCATCGCCGCCGGGCCGGGTATCAACGACAACGGCACCGGGGTGGCCGCGGTGTTGGAGACGGCGCTGCAGCTCGGCGGTTCACCACAGATCCACAACGCCGTCCGGTTCGCGTTCTGGGGCGCCGAAGAGACGGGACTGGAGGGGTCGACGCAGTACGTCCGCGGCCTGCAGCCCGAACAGCTCGACGAGCTGGCGCTCTACCTCAACTTCGACATGCTCGGTTCGGCCAACGCCGGCTACTTCACGTACGACGGCGACCAGTCGGCGCAGGCCGGCGACGCCAAACCGGTCCCAGAGGGTTCGGCGGGCATCGAGCGAACCATCGCCGGATATCTCAACCTGGCCGGGGTGCGGCCCGCCGACATGCCGTTGAGCGCCAACACCGATTACGGTCCGTTCGTGACGGCCGGCGTCCCCATCGGGGGCGCGACCACCGGATCGTCACAGCGGAAAACCGAAGTGCAGGCCCGACTCTGGGGTGGCCGCGCCGGAGTGGCCTTCGACCCGAACTACCACACCGCGCGCGACACGATCGACAACGTCGACGCCAAAGCGCTGTCGATCATGGGACCTGCCGTCGGGTTCGTGGTCGGTACCTACGCGTTGTCGACGGACGGGCCCAACGGGGTCCCGCCCCGTGACCAACGCCACCACGGCTGAGCGCTGTCGGGCACGATAGGCCGGTGGAAAACCCCGGCGCCCTCGAACGTCTCGCGCGACTGGCCATCGCCACGCCCCGCCGGATCATCGGTATCGCCGTGCTTGTCACGGTCGCGGCCGCGATCTTCGGGATACCGGTAACCCAGAAACTCTCCGCCGGGGGCTTCCAGGATCCGCATGCCGAATCGTCGCGGGCCGAGGCGATGTTGGCCGGCAAGTTCAACCGCGGCGATCAACAGCTGCTGATCATCGTGTCCGCGCCGGAGGGCGCGATGAGTCCGGCGGCGCGCGAGGTCGCGGTCGGCATCGTCGACGAGCTGGAGCGTTCGCCCCATGTGGCGCAGGTGACCTCGGCGTGGACGGCGCCGCAGCCCGCGGTGGCCGAGCTGCTGAGCAAGGACCGCAGTGCTGGCCTGATCGTCGCCGGAATCACCGGCGGCGAGAAGTACGCGCAGAACCACGCCGAGGAACTGACCGAGGCCCTCGTCCACGACCGCGATGGGGTGAGCGTGCGTGCCGGCGGTGTGGCGATGGTCAACACCCAGATCACCGAACAATCGCAACGCGATTTGCTGTTGATGGAGTCGATCGCCATCCCACTCAGCTTCCTGGTGCTCGTATGGGTGTTCGGCGGATTGCTGGCCGCCGCGGTGCCCGTCGTGGTCGGCGTGATGGCAATCCTGGGATCGCTCGCGGTGCTGCGCGCCATCACGATGTTGACCGACGTGTCGGTGTTCGCGCTCAACCTCTGCATGGCCATGGGCCTCGCGCTCGCAATCGATTACACGCTTCTGATGATCAGCAGGTTCCGCGACGAGTTGGCCGACGGTCTGGACCGCGAGGACGCGCTGGTGCGCACCATGGTGACGGCCGGCCGCACCGTGGTGTTCTCGGCGACCACGGTGGCGTTGCCGATGTCGGTGCTCGTGCTGTTCCCGATGTACTTCCTCAAGTCCTTCGCGTATGCCGGGGTCGCGACCGTGGTGTTCGCCGCGATCGCGGCGCTCGTCGTCACCCCGGCGGCGATCGTGCTGCTGGGCAGCCGGATCGACGGCCCCGAACGCGCATCCAAACCCGTCGAACGGCAGTTCTGGTATCGCTCCACGAAGTTCGTTCTGCGGCGGGCCATTCCGATCGGCTTGGCCGTTGTGGCCCTCCTGGTGTTGCTGGGCCTGCCGTTCTTCAACGTCAAATGGGGCTTCCCCGACGATCGCGTGTTGCCGACGTCCGCGTCGGCGCACCAGGTCGGCGATCAGCTACGCAACGACTTCGAGAACAACTCCGCCACCGAGGTCAAAGTCGTCATCCCCGACTCGCGGGGCGTGCCGAGCGCCGAGATGGACCGTTACGCAGCCGAACTCTCGCGCGTCGTCGACGTCTCGGCCGTCTCCACGCCGACCGCGACGTTCGTCGACGGCCGGCAGGCAGGCCCGCCGAGCGCCGCGGCCGATGAACGCGACGGCTCGACGTTCCTCACGGTGTCGAGTACAGCGCCGCTGTTCTCGGACGCCTCCGACGCGCAACTCGACCGGTTGCACGAGGTCGCCGGTCCGGGCGGCAGGCCGGTCGAGATGACCGGACTCGCGCAGACCGACCGCGACAGCGTCAACGCCATCACCTCCCGGTTGCCGTTGGTGCTCGGCCTGATCGCCGTCATCACGTTCTGTCTGTTGTTCCTGCTCACAGGCAGCGTCGTGTTGCCCGCGAAAGCGCTTGTTCTCAATGTTCTTTCGCTGACCGCGGCGTTCGGCGCCATGGTGTGGATCTTCCAGGACGGGCACCTCGGCGCGTTCGGAACCACCTCGACCGGCACGCTCGTCGCCAACATTCCGGTGCTGCTGTTCTGCATCGCGTTCGGCTTGTCGATGGACTACGAGGTGTTCCTGCTGTCGCGCATCCGCGAGTACTGGCTGGCTTCGGACCGCACGTCGGCCGACGTCGGTGAGAGCGTGGCGCTCGGGCTCGCCCGGACCGGCCGCGTCGTCACCGCGGCGGCGCTTGTGATGTCTATCTCGTTCGCGGCGCTGATCGCCGCGAACGTGTCGTTCATGCGGATGTTCGGCCTCGGTCTGACGCTCGCGGTCCTGATGGACGCGACGCTGGTCAGAATGGTTTTGGTACCGGCATTCATGCATGTGATGGGCCGGTGGAATTGGTGGGCACCGCGGCCTTTGGTGCTTATCCATGACCGACTCGGATTCACAGACGAACCGTTGAACCAGAAGACGTAGGCCCCCGTATATCGGGTATGGGAATTAATGTCGCGGGAATGTCTCGATACTGCACTATTGCCGGCGTTCACGGCGTCCTGCCGCCCTATAGATACACCCAGGAAGAGGTCACGGAGACCCTTCTTGACCTGCCGGGATACGCCGAGCACGAGGAAATCGTCCGGTCCCTGCATAAAAGCGCAAAAGTTAACAGTAGGTACCTGGTAAGACCCATTGAGGAATACGCCAGGTTGAGTGATTTCGGCGAGACGAACAATTTATTCATCGAACACGCAACAGATCTTGGGTGTGAGGCGTTATCCGGTGCGCTCGACGAGGCCGGGCTGCGTCCGGAGGACGTCGATCTGATCGTCACCACAACCGTCACCGGCGCCGTTGTCCCGTCCCTCGACGCGCGGATCGCGGGCCGGCTCGGCCTGCGGCCGGACGTGCGCCGCATCCCGATCTTCGGGCTTGGCTGCGTGGCCGGGGCGGCCGGTATCGCCCGGCTCAACGACTACTTGCGCGGCGCGCCCGACAAGGTCGCGGTGCTGGTGTCGGTCGAGCTGTGCTCGTTGACGCGCAAGCACCATCCGTCGATGCCGACACTGGTGGCCGGTGCGCTGTTCGGTGACGGCGCGTCCGCGGTGGTCGCGGTCGGGGAGCAGCGCGCGCAGGAGCTCGACCCGAGCGGACCCGACGTGCTCGACTCCCGCAGCCACCTGTACCCGGACTCGTTGCACGCGATGGGCTGGGACATCGGCACGCAGGGATTCGAGATCGTGCTGAGCGCCGAGGTGCCCGCCTTCGTCGGGCGGTACCTGGGCGACGACGTCACCGGATTCCTCGGCGACCACGGGCTGACGGTCGGCGACGTGGGGGCGTGGGTGAGCCACCCCGGCGGGCCGAAGGTGATTGAAGCCATCATCGACACCCTCGAATTACCCACCGACGCACTCGATCTCACCTGGCAGTCGTTGGCCGAGGTCGGCAATCTGTCCTCGTCCTCGGTGCTGCACGTGTTGCGCGACACGATCCGCAAGCGACCGCCCGCGGGCAGCCCGGGAGTCTTGATGGCGATGGGCCCGGGGTTCTGCTCCGAGCTGGTTCTGCTGCGTTGGCGTTGATGGGCGTGAAGAGCTATACGACGCTGATCGCTGCCGTCGCCGCCGAACGGCTGCTCGAGCTGGTGGTGTCCAAGCGCAACCTCGAATGGAGTAAGGCCAACGGCGGCAAGGAGTTCGGCGCCGGTCACTACCCGGTGATGGTGGCACTGCACACCGGGCTGCTGGTCGGCGCGCTGGCAGAGGGACGCAGGCGCACGTTCCGGTCCGCGCTGGGTTGGCCGATGTTCGCGGTCGTGCTGGCGGCGCAGGGGCTGCGTTGGTGGTGCATCACGACGCTCGGCCGCCAGTGGAACACCCGGGTTGTGGTGGTGCCCGGGGCGAGCCGGGTCGTCGACGGGCCGTACCGCGTGATCCCGCACCCCAATTATGTGGCCGTGGTCGCCGAAGGCGCGGCCCTGCCCCTCGTGCGCGGCGGCTGGATCACCGCGCTGGTGTTCTCGATTGCCAACGCGGTGTTGCTGCGGACCCGCATTCGCGTGGAAAACGAAGCGTTGCAGGGCTTGACGTGATCGATCTGCTCGTCGCGGGAGGCGGCCCGGCCGGGCTGGCGACCGCGGTGTACGCGGCGCGGGCCGGGCTCGAAGCCGTCGTCGTCGAGCACCGGCGCGGCCCGATCGACAAGGCGTGCGGCGAGGGTCTGATGCCGCATTCGGTCCGCCAGTTGGAGCGCCTCGGTGCAACAGTCGAGGGAAAGGACTTCTACGGCATCCGCTACCTCGACGGTCGCCGCTGTGCGGAGGCCCGGTTCCGCGACGGGGCCGGGCGCGGGGTGCGTCGTACGGTGCTCCACGCAGCGCTGTCCGAAGCCGCGGCGGCGGCAGGCGTGCGGGTGGTACACGGCGAGGTCGGTGAGGTCACGCAGGACTCGACATCGGTGAGCGCAGCGGGTTTTCGTGCGCGGTACCTGGCCGCCGCCGACGGGCTGCACTCACCGATCCGCCGGTCGTTGGGGCTTGCGAGCGGCGACGCGCAGCGCCGTCGGTGGGGGATCCGGCGGCACGTGCAGACCGCCCCGTGGTCGGACTGCGTCGAGGTGTACTGGGCGCATGACACCGAGGCGTACGTGACGCCGGTCAACGACGACTGTGTCGGCATCGCGATCCTCAAATCCACACGCGGCGGGTTCGGCGAACACCTCGAGCAGTTCCCCGAACTGGCCGAGCGGATCGACGGCCTGCCCCACGGCCAGGACCGCGCGGCAGGTCCGTTGCGGCAGAAGGTGCGCCACCGCACGGCAGGCCGGGTTCTGCTCGTCGGCGACGCCGCCGGCTACATCGACGCGCTCACCGGCGAGGGGATGGGTCTCGCGTTCGGCGGGGCGGAGTTGCTCGTGGGCTGTGTGCTGGCCGACCGGCCCGAGGATTACGACCGGCAGTGGCGAGCGATGACCCGGCGCTACCGGTTCCTGACGGCAGCGCTGTTGCACGGCAGCGGTTTTCGCCCGGTGCGGACGGCCATCACGCCGGCTGCGGCGGCCCTGCCGTCAGTGTTCACCCGGGTGGTCAACGCGCTCGGGGAGTGAGTTCTTGCGCCTGCCGAGGCCGCCCAGGAACTCCAGCGAACGCATGCCGTGGAAGATCAGCAGGGCCGCGATCGAGCCGAGCGCGATACCGGTGAACGTCAAAGACCCGGCCTGCCAGGTGAAGTCGGCGATGCCGATGATGAGCGGTATCGCGGCGGTCATCTGGTTGATCGGCTTGGCGAAGTCGACGTGGTTGGTCAGCCAGATCCGGACACCGAGGATGCCGACGAGCCCGTAGAGCACGATCGTGGCCCCGCCGAGGACCCCCGGCGGTATCGCCGAGATCGTCGCACCGACCTTGGGGCACAACGACAATCCGATCGCGACGGCCGCCGCGACCCAGTACGCGGCGGTCGAATAGACCCGTGTCGCGGCCATCACGCCGATGTTCTCGGCGTAGGTGGTCGTGGCAGAACCGCCGCCGGCGCCGGCCAGCACGGTCGCCACGCCGTCGGCTGCCAGCGCCCGTCCGATGAGCGGGTCGATGTCGGTGCCCGTCATCTGGCCGACGGACTTGACGTGGCCGATGTTCTCGGCGACGAGTGCGATGACCGCGGGCAAAAACAGCGGCAGCACGCTGATCGTGAATGTCGGCGCCTGGAACTCGGGCAGGCCCACCCACGGCGCGGCGGCGATCGCCGACGTGTCGACCTCGCCGAGGATCAACGCCAGTAGATAGCCGACCGCGACGGCGCCGAATATGGCCAGCCTGCCGATGATTCCGCGGAAGAACGCCAGGGTGGCCACCAGCAGAACCAGCGTGACGAGGCCGACCAGCGGACCCTTCTCGAAGTTGTTCTTGGCGGCAGGCGCCAGGTTGAACCCGATCAGCGCCACGATCGCGCCGGTCACCACCGGCGGCAGGACCAGATCGATCCATCGCGTGCCGACCAGATGCACGACCGCGCCGATGAGGATCAACAGCACGCCGACCGCGATCAACCCGCCCAGCGCGCTGCCGGTTCCTTCGGCGGCGACGGCCGCGGTCACGGGCGCGATCACCGAGAAGCTCGACCCGAGGTAGCTGGGCAGGCGGTTGCCGGTGATGAGCAGGAACAGGATGGTGCCGACGCCGGAGAACAGCAGGGTGGTGGCGGGCGGGAACCCCGTCAGCACCGGCACCAGGAACGTGGCACCGAACATCGCCACGACGTGTTGGGCGCCGATTCCGATGGTGCGGGCCCAGTCCAGCCGCTCGTGCGGGGCGACGACGAAGTCATCGTCGGCGCGGGCCTCGACATACTTCCAACTCAGCAGGGTCACGATTGAGAACTACACACCATGAACGGCCACCGTGCACCCGCACTCGCGCAAGAATCGAGCGCGATGAAGCTGACCGCCGCGACCGTGGCTCCCGGGCTGGTGCAGATCGTGCACTACCAGCGGTCGTGGCTGCGGGGCGACGTCGTGGCGGGCGTGACGGTCGCGGCGTATCTCGTGCCGCAGGTCATGGCCTACGCCACGGTCGCGGGCCTGCCGCCGGTCGCCGGGCTCTGGGCCTCGCTGGTGCCGATGGCCGTCTACGCGATGCTCGGCTCGTCACGTCAGCTGTCGGTCGGTCCGGAATCGACCACCGCCCTGATGACGGCCACCGCATTGGCGCCGTTGGCGATCGGCGATCCCGCGCGGTACGCCGTGATGGCGGCTGTGCTGGCGCTGCTCGTGGGAGCGATCTGTCTGCTCGCCGGCTTCTGCCGGCTGGGCTTTCTGGCCGACCTGTTGTCGCGGCCGGTCCTGATCGGTTATATGACGGGCGTCGCGGTCATCATGATCAGCGGACAGCTCGGCAAGGTCACCGGGACCACGGTCGAGGGCGACGAGTTCATCGACGAGGTCGGGTCTTTCGTCGCCGGCATCGGTGACGTCCACTGGCCCACCGTGGCGCTGTCCGGTGCGGTGCTGGTGATGCTGCTCATCCTCTACCGGATGTCTCCGCTGTTCCCCGGGCCGTTGGTCGCGGTGTTGGCCGCGACGGCCGTGGTGTGGCTGTTCGGCATGGAGGACAACGGCATTCGCGTCATCGGCGACATCCCGGCCGGTCTCCCGGTGCCCAGCCTGCCCGCGGTCACGTTCGCCGAACTCGCCGCGTTGACGATTCCCGCGGTCGGCATCGCAGTCGTCGCATTCTCCGACAACGCATTGACCGGCCGGACCTTCGCGGCCCGCCGCGGTGAGACCATCGACGCCAACGCCGAACTGCGCGCACTCGGCGTCTGCAATCTGACCACCGGTGTGACACAAGGGTTTCCGGTGAGTTCGAGCGGCAGCCGGACGGCGCTCGGCGATGTTCTCGGCAGCCGCACGCAGCTGTATTCGTTGGTGATGCTCGCGACAGTCGTGGTGGTGATGCTCGCCGGCCGCGGCCTGCTCGAGCACTTCCCGATGGCCGCGCTCGGCGCGCTCGTGGTGTACGCGGCGCTGCGGTTGGTCGACATCCCGGAGTTCCGGCGACTGGCCCGGTTCCGTCGCAGCGAACTGGTGCTTGCGGTGGCCACGACGGTGGCCGTGCTCGGGCTCGGCGTGCTCTACGGCGTGCTGGTCGCGATCGGGTTGTCGCTGCTCGACATGCTGCGGCGGGTGGCCCGGCCCCACGACAGCGTGCTCGGTTACGTGCCCGGCATGGCCGGTATGCATGACGTCGACGACTATCCCGAAGCGGAGCCGGTGCCGGGGCTCGTGGTCTACCGCTATGACGCCCCACTGTTTTTCGCGAACGCCGAGAACTTTCGCGAACGTGCGATGGCCGCGGTCGATGAGGCCGACGGACCCGTCGAGTGGTTCGTGCTCAATGCCGAGGCCAACGTCGACCCGGATCTGACCGCCGTCGACGCGCTCGAGCAGTTGCGCCGGGATCTGACGGCACGCGGCATCGTGTTCGCGATGGCGCGCGTCAAACAGGACCTGCTCGATGACCTCGTCGCGGCGGGGTTCGTCGACCGCGTGGGCGAGGACCGGATCTTTCCGACCCTGCCGACAGCCGTCGAGGCGTTCCGGGCGCGCTCCTGACGCGCCGCGAGCGACCGCGAATGTACGGCGTTGTGCGGCGTGTCGGTGTACAGACACGGGCGCTCGCGGGGTGGGGTTAGTGCATGTGGCTGCCACCGTTAATGTCGACGGTGGTGCCGGTCAGGTAGCTGGCGTCCTGGCTGGACAGGAAGGTGATGACGGCGGCGACCTCGTCGGTCGTGGCGGTGCGGCCGACCGGGATGTCGGCGGCCAGCTTGGCCTCCTGCTCGTCGGTCGAGCCGACCCGGATGTTGGTGTCGACCGCGCCGGGAGTGACCGCGTTGACGGTGACGCCGGTGTCGGCGATCTCGCGGGCCAGCGACTTGGTGAAGCCGAGGATCGCGGCCTTGGCCGACGAGTACGGCACCTTGCCGAACACGCCGCCGCCGCGCTGCGCCGACACCGAGCTCATGTTGACGATGCGGCCCCAGCCGGCCTCGATCATGTCCGGCAGGAAGGCCTTGGTCACCAGGTAGGTTCCGGTCGCGTTGACGGCCATGACCTTGTTCCACAGCTCGAGCGTGGTGTCGAGGAATCCGACCGGCGAGGTGATGCCCGCGATGTTGGCGAGTGCGCCGACCGTGGGCAGGTTGCCCGAGGCGATCTCGGCGGCCACGGCCGCATGCGCCGCGGTGACCGACTCCTCGGAGGTGACGTCGACCGCGTGGCCGAATGCCGGCACGGCGTACTGGTTGCCGATCTCGGCGGCGACCTTGGCGGACTTCTCGCCGTCCAGATCGAGGATGACGACGGCCCAGCCTTCCTTGGCGTAGCGCGCCGCGACGGCCACGCCGATGCCCTTGTCGGAGGTCGCGCCGGTGACGACGGCGGTGCGTTGGATCGTGCTCATGGATCGCTCCTTAGATGAGTTCTGAAATCAGTTGTGCGGCTGACGCAGTGGCGGCCGGCCGCTCGTCGTTGGTGACATCGCGGGTTTCCAGTTCGAGGGCGAACTCGCCGGTGTAGCCGGCGGCGGCGAGGCTCTTGAGACCCGTCGCGAAGTCGACCTGCCCGCGCCCGACGGAGAGGTTGATGTTGCCCGGTACGGCGTCACGGATGTGGACGTGGGCGATGCGGTCGGCGAAGCGGCCGACGAAGTCGACTGGATCGCCGCCCGAGGCGACGACGTGGCTGAAGTCCATCACGATGCCGATGCCGGTGCCCCGCAGTCGGTCGGCGAGGGCCTGTGCCCGGTCCATGTCGTGGCACAACCGGTAGTAGTGCAGCGACTCGGTCCAGAGTTCGACGCCGTACTCGGCGGCCAGCTCTGCTGCCGAGGCCAGTTCGGCGGCGACGAGGTCGAGATCCTCGTCGAGGGTGCGTACCGGCGTGTGGTCGATCGCGCCGCATGGCAGCACCAGAGCGTCCGCTCCGGTGTTGGCGGCGAGGGACAGGAGCATGGTGAGGTGCCTGCGGCGGTCCGCGCGGGCTTCGTCGCTGAGCGGATGGTTCAGATCGCCGATGTCACCGTTGATCGACCGGACCCGTAACCGCGAGGCGGCGACGGTCGCGGAGACCGTGGCGACGGCGGCTTCGTCGAGCACATAGGGCACGTGGTCGCACACCCCGGGCAGCGCGCCGAGGTCGATCGCCCGGAATCCCAGCTGATCGATCCAGGTCAGCGCCATCTCGAGATCGAGGTGCCGAAAGCTGATGGTCGAGCAGCCCAGGCGAGCGTGCGGTCGGTTTTCGCCGGTCATGTAGTGCCTTCACAGGTGGAGTGCGTGATGGCGGCCACAGTATCCAAGTTGACTGTCAACAGTCAACTGGCGACGCCTAAATTATGTCGACTGTTGACAATGAGTTGTGTGCGCGCTCACACTGGGTGACCTGAAGCACTGTTGACCGTCGACAGTGACGCGGACTAGGGCTTTTGAAAGGATCTGCTCATGAGCGACGATGCTCTTTCGATGCGGGGGCCGGTACACGGAACCCCGGAGGCCAAGCGGGTCGCGATCGGCTCCGGCGTCGGCGCCGTCATCGAGACCTACGACTTCATCGGCTTCGGCACCGCGGCCGCGCTCTACTTCGGGACCGCGTTCTTCCCGAACTCGAGCCCGGTCGCAGGCACGTTGGCCGCATTCGCCACGCTCGGCGTCGGGTTCGCGGCCCGCCCGCTCGGCGGCATCATCGGCGGGCACCTGGGCGACAAGGTGGGCCGCAAGCCCGTCCTGGTCGCGTCGCTGATCATCATGGGCCTGGCCACGTTCGCCATCGGCCTGCTGCCCACGTACGCAGCCGTCGGCGTGCTCGCACCCGTGCTGCTGGTGACGGTGCGCATCGTCCAGGGCCTGGCATTCGGTGCGGAGTGGGGCGGCGCGATCCTCATGAGCTACGAACACGCGCCGTGGAAACAGAAGGGCCGCTACACCGGAATCGTCCAGGCCGGTTTCCCCGTCGGCCTGCTGCTGGCCAACCTGGTGTTCCTGGTCAGCGTCCACCTCGGCGGTGACTGGGCCTGGCGCGTGCCGTTCCTGGCCAGCATCGTGCTCGTCATCGTCGGCCTGATCATCCGAGCCCGGGTCCCCGAGTCCCCGGTGTTCGAAGACGTCAAGCAGACCGGCAAGATCGTCAAGGCGCCCATCGTCGAGGTGTTCAAGACCGATTGGCGAAACATCCTGCGCGGCATCGGTCTTCGCGTCGCCGAGACGGCCGGCTACGCGGTGTCGATCACGTACATGATCTCCTACCTCAAGAGCGCGAAGCTGGCGACGGCCACCGAAACCCTTGTCGCCCTGTGCATTGCGTCGGCAGTCGGCATCTTCGCCACGGTGGCCTGGGCCAGGCTGACCGACCGGGTCGGCCGCCGACCCGTCTACCTCTGGGTCTGCGCGTTCGGCATTCCGTTCGGTGTGCTGATGTTCATGCTGGTCAACACGGGCCTGTTCCTGTTGATCGTCGCGACGTTCATCGTGTCCTACGGCGTGTCCCAGAACGCGCTGGCCGGTGCGCAGGGCGCGTGGTTCCCCGAACTGTTCACGGCCAACACGCGCGCATCGGGAGCCTCACTGGCGTACCAGATTTCGGCGATGGTCTCGGGCTTCACGCCCTTCATCACGACGCTGCTGTACGAGGCGTTCGGCTGGGTCGGTCCGGCGCTGCTGTTCTCGGCGTATGCCGCGATCGGGCTGTGGGCGGCGATCGTCACCAGGGAGACCTGGGGTCCGCGCGAACGCGCCTTGGCCGACAAGGCCGCCGCGAACGCGCACGCGCTCGCGGCGTGAGGCGCCGAGCGGCGGTAGCATCAGTGTCGACAATCAGATGTTGACAGTCCGGGGAGGTTCGATGACCACCGTGTCTGGGGATGCCCCGTCACTGCTGCGCCTGGAGAAGACGAGTCTGCGGGAGCAGGCCCTCTCCGCGCTGCGCCGGGCGATCACCACCGGCCAGTTGCAGCCGGGCACGCATCTGGTGGAAACCGACCTGTCCGAGGCGTTGCAGATCAGCCGAGGCACATTGCGTGAGGCGATGCGCCAGCTGCAGCAGGAAGGCCTCATCTCGGCGGGGGCGCGCGGGCGGCTTTCGGTGCGCCATCTCGACACCAAGGAGATCAAGGACATCTTCGACGTGCGGGCGGCGCTGGAATCGTTGGCCGCAAGCGCGCTGGCCCGGCGCGAGGATCGCGCCGCGGCCGTCGCGGAGTTGCGCGTGGCGGTCGCCGACATGGAGCGCTGGGCCGCCTCCAACCTCGAGGACCGCATCGAGGCCGACCTCAAGTTCCACCGCACGATGTGTCATCTGTCGGGCAACGAGACGCTGCTGCACTCGTGGTCGTCGCTGGAGGGCAGTATCCGGATGTCGATCATGTACGCCGGGGTCGAGCGCGCCCTGAAGAACATGGACGCCAAACGTCACCTGGAGATCGTCGAGGCCATCGAGTCCGGTGACGACGCGGCGGCGGCCGCGACCGTACGCGAGCATATGTGCACGGCCGCATCGGTTCTGGTGGACGGGCACGACTGATTCAGCGCAGGGCGCGCACGCCGTAGATCGCCGCGCCCACCGCGACCACCGCCAGCCCCGTCAGCACCGACGACAGCGGCAGGGTGAACGCCAGCACCAGGCAGCCCACCAACCCGAGCGCGGGGATCACCCGGCGGCCGAGGGTCCAGGCCGAGGCGTTGGCGATCGCGTAGTACATCAGCACCGCGAACGACGAAAACCCGATGGCGCCACGCAGATCCGCGAACGCCGCGAGCACCGCCACCGCGACGCCGACGACGATCTCGGCCCGGTGCGGGCTGCCGAACCGCGGATGCACGGCGGCCAACCGGTGCGGCAGGTGATGGTCGCGGGCCATCGCAAGCGTCGTACGGGACACCCCGAGGATCAACGCCAGCAGCGATCCCAGCGCGGCGACCGCGGCCCCGACCCGCACCACGGGCTGCCATTGCCCGGCACCCGCCGCGGCCACGGCGTCAGCCAAAGGTGCCGGTGCGGACGCCAGTTCGGCACTGCCGAGCACCGCGAGCGCCGCGACGGCGACGACGGCGTACACGACCAACGCGATGCCCAGCGCGATAGGGATGGCGCGGGGGATCGTGCGCGCCGGGTCGCGCACCTCCTCACCGAGGGTCGCGATACGCGCGTAGCCGGCGAACGCGAAGAACAACAGACCTGCCGCCTGCAGCACGCCGCCGGCCGTGACATCGCCTGCCAGTTCCAGCCGGGCAGTGTCGGCCGCGCCCGATCCGAGGACGATGACCACGACCGCCGCGAGGACCGCGAGCACGACGGCGACGATGATCCTGGTGAGCAGTGCTGATTTCTGGACGCCGGCGTAGTTGACCACCGTGAGCGCCACGACCGCTGCCACCGCGACGGCGTGCGCCTGATCCGGCCACACGTAGAGGCCCACGGTCAACGCCATCGCCGCGCACGACGCGGTCTTGCCGACGATGAAACTCCAACCCGCGGTATAGCCCCAGAATTCGCCGAGCCGTTCCCGGCCGTACACGTAGGTACCGCCTGACTGCGGATAGCGGGCCGCCAGCCGCGCCGACGATGTGGCGTTGCAGTACGCGACCACCGCCGCCACCGCAAGTCCGATGAGAAGCCCGGTTCCGGCGGCCGCCGCTGCCGGGGCAAGCGCGGCGAATATGCCCGCGCCGATCATCGAGCCCAAGCCGATGGTCACTGCGTCGACGGTGCCGAGCCTGCGCTGCAGACCCTCTGGCGTGGTCACGCCAGCGATACTAGATCAGTGCGTGTCGCGGTTCGGCATGAGCGATTCGTGAGCCGACGTCGTCGCGGCCCGAAACAACACGGCGAGCAGGGCGAGGCCACCGATCACCACGACCGGGATGGTCCACAGCCGGCGCGTCACCAATGCCGACCCGCACTTGTCGACGTACTCACCGCCGGCCGCGGCGGCCTGGTCCAGGTGAGCCGAAAATCCTGTCCCGCAAGGAATCTGCATACCGTACTGGTCGAAATCGTCCAGGTAGACCGACATGCTCATCAGGTAGAGGCCGATGGCGACGATGATGGCACCGGCGATCCCGATGTAGACAGCGCGATAACTCATGCCTCCCTCTCAGGTCATACAGACGTCGGTGAACAACAGCACCGGCCACGACACGATCGAGCCGAGGAACGACACTGTCGCGTCCAGCGGCGCCATCTGCTCGAGATGGTCCGTGTGGGTACTCGACCAGATCGCGCCGATCAGCAGGTAGGGCGCTCCGAGGATGATGCCGGCCACCACTAGTTCGCCGACCGCGATACGGTACGCCAGCAATCGTCGCAATCTGACAAGCACACGACCCCCGTCCGGCCTCAACCTCGATTATGTTAATTGCCATTCTGCATGGCGTTACCATTTTGACCGGATCGGTAGGTCCGTTTATCGTGTCGACATGGCGCGCACCACGCCCGGCCCGAGCGACAGTGGCGCATCTGGTGTGCGACGCCGTCCCAAGGACCGTAAAGCCCAGATCGCGCGGGCTTCCGCCGAGGCATTCAGTTCCCTCGGTTACCACGGCGTCAGCATGGAGTCCATCGCCTCGCGCGTCGGGATCTCGGCGGCCGCGTTGTACCGGCACTATTCGAGCAAGTACGAGTTGTTTCGCGATGCGGTGCTCAATCTCGGTCAGCAACTGGTCGACAACACCGCGTTCGCGGACGGGGACTCCGCAGTCGGCACTGTCGACCCGCGCGAGCAGCTCCGCCGTCTCGTCTCCGCGCTGACCGACACCTCCCTCGCCAACCGCGAATCCGGTGGCCTGTACCGCTGGGAGGCGCGGTTTCTGACCGGAGACGATCAGACCACGCTCGACGCCCAGGTCCGCACGGTGCATCAGCGCATTCACCGGCCCCTGCAGGAGCTGCGGCCGGACCTCGGTTCGCACGAGCGCTGGACGCTGTCCACCGCGGTGCTCAGCGTCGTCGGCAGCATCGTCGATCATCGGGCGAAGCTGCCCGCCGGCCAGATCCGCGAAGTGCTGGCCGAGATCGCCGAAACCGTGCTCGCCGCCGAACTGCCGGAGCTTCCCGATCCCGACGACGCCGAACCGGCCCCGGCGCCGGCCGGTGTGGGCGCAACCAAATACGAAGCGCTGCTGACCGAATCGATGCGGCTGTTCAACCAGAACGGCTACCGCGACACCACCATGGAGCACATCGCCGCGGCCGTCGGCATGCCGGCCTCCGGTATCTACCGGTACTTCTCGGGCAAGACCGACATCCTGGCCGCGGGATTCCGCCGCGCGGCCGATCGGCTCTCGGCGGACATGGCCGAATTGCTCAGCTCCATCGAGGATCCCGAGCAGGCACTCGTGGCGTTGATCGACAAGTACGTGGCCCGCTCGTTCGAGCGTCCGGAACTCGATTACGTCTACTACACCGAACGCCTCAACATGGCCCCGGCCGACCAGAAGATCCTGCGCGACCTGCAACGGTCGGCCGTCGAGTCGTGGGTCGACTTGGTGACGCCGGTGCGTCCGCAGTGGTCTGCCGGTCAGGCGCGGTTCGCGGTTCATGCTGCGATGGCTTTGGTGATCGACCTGGGCCGGCTGATGGAATACCAGAATTCGGTGCAGGCCCGGGCCGTTGTCGCGGCCATGGTCGATCTGACGTTGTTGGGCCGCTACCGGTTACGGACGGCGTTGCCGGCCAGGTAGGCGAGGTAGCCGAGGGTTCCGACGGCGGCCAGCTTGCGGGTCTTGGGCAGCAGGAGACCCAGTCCGATCGCAGTTTCGATCCCGCCGTTGGTGTAGATGTGCTTCTGGGTGTCCTTGGGGAACGCCGACTTGGTGATCGACTCGAACAGCTGCGGCTTCACGAAGTGCGAAACACCGGTGCCCGCGACACCGAGGCCGACGAGCTTGACCAGCTTGGAATTGTTGCCCTCTGCCATGTGTGATCCTCTCTGATCAGGCAAACGTGTAGTCACTCAACGGAAATCGTGACGCTTCCGCGACGGCCCGGCGGGTCGTCATCGGTCTGAGCAGCGTTGCCTCGCCACTCGGATTGAAATAGTACGACCGTGCCGATGCGCAATTTCCGAGGGTGAACAAGGAGTCGCCGAGCGCCTCGGTCATCCGGTCCAGGTATCGGCTGTTCGCCTCCTCGGTGACCTCGAATGTGGTGGCGCCGCGGCGCTTCACCTCGGCGAACAACCGGTCCATGAGCCGCATCTGGTACTCCATGGTGTTGAAGAAGTTGAGCCCGAGGAACGCGTACGGGCTGGCCAGGCTCAGGTAGTTCGGGAAGTACGGCATCGAGACGCCTTGGTAGGCCTGGAATCGCGTTTCCCGCCACCACTTTCCGAGGTTGCGGCCGTCCCGGCCGATCACTTCGATCGCCGGGAAGTTGGCCTCCCACAGGTCGAATCCCGTCGCGAGCACCAACGTGTCGATCGTGGTCTTGGTACCGTCGGCGTTGACGATGCCGTCGGATTCGATGCGCTCGATGCCGTCGGCCTGCAGGTGTACGTGTGGCTTGGTGAACGCACGGTAGTAGCCGTTGGAGAACGTCGGGCGCTTGCAACCGAAGTCGTAGTCCGGGGTCAGTTTCCGGCGCAATTCGGGGTCGCGGATCGACGCGAACCGGTGCAGCTTCGCGAGGTCGGCCGCCGCGATGTTGAGCCGCCGGAAGTACCGGTGCTTGAGCACCGCGGTGTCGACCATGAACGCGTACAGGCTGTCGGTGACGGCGCGAACGACCCGCTGCGTCAGCGGCACACGCGCGAACAGCGCCCTGGCGCGCGGCGAGAACCTCAGGTCCACCTTCGGCACCACCCAGATGGGTGTGCGCTGGTAGACGGTCAGATCGGCGACCCGCTTGGCGAGTTCGGGGATGAGCTGGACCGCCGTCGCGCCGGTACCGATGATCGCGACCCGCCTGCCGTTGAGGTCGTAGCCGTCTTCCCAGTCGGTTGTGTGGATGACCTTGCCCGCGAAGTCGTTGATGCCGGGGATGTCGGGGGTGTAGGGCTGGGACAGGAATCCGGTTGCGGTGAACAGGAATCGCGTGTTCAGCGTCTCGCCACCCGCGACAGCGACCCGCCAGAGACCCGATTCCTCATCCCAGCGAGCGCCCTCGACCGTGGTGTTGAAGCGCATGTGGCGGCGCATGCCGTACTTGTCGGCCACGTCGTCGGCATACTTCTTGATCTCGGCACCGGTGGAGAACAGACGCGACCAGTTGGGGTTCGGTTCGAAGAAGTACGAGTACGTGGTGGTGGGCACGTCGACGGCCAGGCCGGGATAGTGGTTGACGTACCAGGTTCCGCCGAGATCGTCTTCGCGATCGACGATGACGAAATTGTCGATACCCATCCGCTTGAGCTGGATGCCGGCGCCGATCCCGGCGAAACCCGCCCCGACGATGACCGCGTCGTACCTACCCGGACTCATGCGGCAAACAGTACCGCAGGTACCGGGTACTTTGTCGAGAGGTCGATCAGTACAGCTTGGCGAGGACCTCGCCGGCCTCGGCGTCCTCGACCGCGGGCGTGATATCCATCGTCAAGAACTCGCCCCACTCCGCCGCGGACTCGAACATGGCCTTGGCGTCGTCGGTCTCCACAATCGCGAAGCCCTGGCCGTTCATGCCCCACCAGCGGCCGAGCATCGTGACGCCGTCAGGCACCTGCGCGCCGGTCTTCTTGAACTTGTCGACCGCCTCGCGGTAATTGGCCTGGCTCTGCGTCCAGTGCACGATGAACTTCATGGTGACCTCCTCTTGGTGGTGGCTCACATCGATTAGTCGAGTGTGTCCCCGGGCAGGTCACCTGCTTAGAGTATGGCGTTACCCTATTTCCCCGATGCGGCGGTTTTCGCTGCTAGGTTCGCCGTGGATAAGTGTCGCGTCGGTTGCCGAGAGCTGCCGTTCACGTCGACTCGACCGTGTAATGGATGGTCTGTGCGACGATCCAGCCATCCTCGATCAGAAACGAGTCCGCCCCGTCGCGTACGCGCGCATGGTCGGCTTCGGCGGTCCATTCCAGAAATGCCACTCGTCCATCGAACAGTCGGTTCGTGTAGGTGTACGGCGCGTCCGGAAGCTCCTGCGCCAACAGTTCAGCGAGCTGCCGCACACCGTCGCGGCCACGAAAGATGCCGCGACGCTCGAGCACGACGCACTCGGGCGAGACGTTGCGCTCGATATCGTCGTCGAAGCGATGTTCGCCAGCGAGTCGCAGGTGGTCATCGAAAACCTCCTGGGTCGACCGCTTGCGCAGATCGTCAGTCATCGTCTTGGTCCCAGCGTCGTGGATCGTCCTCCAGACTCGCCCGATCCCAGCCGGCGAGGTCGGCCGCGGCGGCGTAGGTCGTCTGCAGAAACTCCAACAGGGCACGGTCAGGGTCGGCGGATGTCCGAACCGCCTCATACGGCAACAGGAATTGCCTGAATTCGGAACTGTAGAAGGCGGCGTCGGGGCCTACTCGAAAGTCGGCGAAGCCCTTCGGCTCCGGGTAGGCGTAGGCGTAGAACGCGCCCTCCTCGCCGCCACCCGGCCAGAACCCGCAGCTGCTCAACTCGTGCGAATACCCTTCCACCATCACCCAATCCGCGCAGTTGGGAGCTCCGCCAGGGTGCTCGGGCGCCGGGCGGCCCGAAAACCGCGTGCAGGCCATGTCGAATGAGCCCCAGAAGAAATGCACCGGGCTGACCTTGCCGACGAAATGCGAACGGAATTCGCTGATCACCCGGTGTGCCTGCACGAGTTGGCGCCAGAACAGATGTGCGGCCTGCGGGTCGTAGGACGCGTGTTCGTGATCTTCGGCGAACGGGATGGCTGGTTCGACTTCGTTGGGCCGAGCCGAGATTCGCGCTTCGATGCCCAATTGGTCCAGGGCAGCGAGTGTTTCGGCATAGAACTCGGCAACAGATTTCGGTGCCAACGCGACGGTGCGTGACTCGCCGTCACTCGTGCGGATCAGCAGCACGTGGTCGATGAAGTCGAACTCCATGTCGAACAAACGGTTTCGGTACGGAATCGACGATGTGGTCAGGCCACGCGGACTCACGTACAACGTGACCTGCCACCAGTGGTTGAGCAGTGGCGAATGCGTGAGCCGGATCTTGCCGACGATCTGTGTCCACATGTGCAGCGTGTCGCGGGTCGGCCCCCAATCCGCGACACGCAGCGCCGGCCAGCCGTTGTCGGCAGAAGTCATATGTCGAAGCCTAGCCGCGCGCCGATCCGCGCACCCGTCGAAGGACGGGATCGCCTGCTAGCCGAGCTTTCCGGTACGTGGGCTCTCGGTGGTGGCGATGCAGGTGACCACCCGGTCGCCGCGTTGCCAGGAGTCCGCGGTCGGGTAGAGCACGAACAGTTTGATCGCGGAATCCTCCGCCGTCGCCGGCGAATACTCCGCAAGCGCGGGGGCGCACTTGTCGGTGTACTTGATCACCTCTGCCTCACCCGGGAAGTCGCCGTCGGGCATCGGCAACACCGCAAAGACCTCACCTTTGTGCGGCTGATCGCACGGCACCGTCTGCACGTAGAGCACGCGGCTGCTGTCGGGAATCTCGACCAGGCAGTCGCCGCTCTTCACCTCGGATGCCTCGGTCGAGTCGCGTTGGGTGAAGACATAGAGCGCCACGCCGGCGGCGACGACCAGTGCGATCACGGCAACCACTGCGATCAGCACCCACTTGAGTGCCGAGGACTTCTTGGGCGGTGCCGGGAACTGGCCGGACTCCGACGAGTACGGCTGCGGCGGGGGCGGCGGGTAGCCGTGGCCGGGCGGCGGGCCGTACGGCGGAGGGCCGGGGGGAGTGCTCATGATCCGACGATATCGAGCCGCCGCAACGCCGCGTCGACCGCAAGGGCCGGGACGTCGAGGGTCTTGGACCCCAGATCGTGCCGCGCGCCGGTGATCGCGACCACCTCGGCGGGGCCGGTGATCAATGCCGCTGCCGCATCGATCTCGTCGAGCGTGCCGAATGGGTCGGCACTGCCGTGCGTGAACACGGTCGGCACCGTGATGCGGGGCAGGTGCTCGGTGCGGGCCCGCTCGGGCTTGCCGGGTGGATGCAGCGGATACGAGAAGAGGGTCAAGACGTCGACGACGACGCCTTCGTCGGCGACCGCCATCGATGTCTGCCTGCCCCCGTATGAGTGCCCGCCCGCGAGCACCGGACCGTCATTGAGGCTGCGCGCCAACGCGACTGCCTCCGCGATTCCTTCGCGGTCGCCGGCCGCCGAACCCGACGGCGGTCCCTTGGGTCTGCGCCGCCGGTAGGGCAGGTTGTAGCGGATCGCCAGCCAGCCGCGGGAAGCCCATTCGTCACAGATCCTGATCAGCAGCGGCGACTCGCGGCTGCCGCCTGCGCCGTGGGTGAGCACGACTGTGCCTTTCGGGCTGCCCGGGGGCCGGTGCTCGATGCCTGCGATGTCGTCGAGGCTCATGATTGCAGGCGGAACAGTGCGTTCACCGGGCCGTGGCCGTGCCCCAGCGGATAGGCCGCACGGATGCACTCGGTCACCCAGGCCTTGCCGAACTCAACCGCGTCGGGAACCGAATAGCCATGTGCCAGAGCGCATGCCGTGGCCGCGGCCAGCGTGTCACCGGCGCCGTGGTCATGGCCGGTGTCCACGCGCGGCGCGTCGAACTCGTAGAAGTCACTGCCGTTGAACAGGATGTCGGGGCTTGCCGCCGACGAACGCAGATGCCCGCCCTTGACCAAGGCCCACTGCGGTCCCAGCGCGTGCAGCGCGCGGGCCGCCTCCTTCTGCGAGGCCGGATCGACCACCTCGATGTCGACGAGCAGGCGTACCTCGTCGAGGTTGGGCGTCACCAGCGTCGCCAGCGGGAACAGGTCCGTGCGCAGGGCGTCCAGGGCGCTGGGATGCAGCAGCGGATCGCCGTGCATCGACGCGCACACCGGGTCGACCACAAGCGGCACCTGCCCGGCGAGCCCCTCGCCGCGCCACGTCTCGGCGATCGTGGAGATGATGTCCGAGGACGCGAGCATGCCGGTCTTGGCGGCCTGGATACCGATGTCAGAGGTCACCGCAGAGATCTGCCCCGCGACGACGTCGAGCGGGATCTCGTGGAAACCCTTGACGCCCACGGAGTTCTGCACCGTCACTGCGGTCAGCGCGACGCAACCGTGCAGCCCCAGCATCGCGAAGGTCCGCATGTCGGCCTGGATGCCGGCACCGCCGCCGGAATCGGACCCGGCGATGGTCATCACCCGCAGCGGTGTGTGGCCGGCGGGGGGCAAGGACAAGTAGTTCACTTCGACGATTCTGCCAAGGTCAAATACACGCGGTTGCCGTGTTCGGCGAACTCCACCGACTTGTCCTGCATGGCGTCGCGAATGTCCTGCGTGATGCGCATCGAACAGAACTTCGGGCCGCACATCGAGCAGAAGTGCGCGGTTTTGGCCGGTTCGGCGGGCAGCGTCTCGTCGTGGAACTCGCGTGCGGTGTCCGGGTCCAGCGACAGCGCGAACTGGTCGTGCCACCGGAACTCGAAGCGGGCCTTGGACAGCGCATCGTCGCGCTCCTGGGCGCGGGGATGACCCTTGGCCAGGTCGGCGGCGTGTGCGGCGATCTTGTACGCGATCACGCCGTCCTTGACGTCCTTGCGGTCGGGCAGGCCCAGGTGTTCCTTCGGGGTGACGTAGCACAGCATCGCCGTGCCGGCCTGGGCGATGATCGCCGCGCCGATCGCCGAGGTGATGTGGTCGTAGGCGGGTGCGATGTCGGTGGCGAGTGGCCCGAGCGTGTAGAACGGAGCCTCCTCGCAGAGCTCTTCTTCGAGCTTGACGTTCTCGACGATCTTGTGCATCGGCACGTGACCGGGCCCTTCGATCATCACTTGCACGCCATGGGATTTGGCGATCTTCGTCAGTTCGCCCAGGGTGCGCAACTCGGCGAACTGTGCCTCGTCGTTGGCGTCGGCGATCGAGCCCGGCCGCAGACCGTCGCCCAGCGAGAACGTCACGTCATAGCGGGCCAAGATCTCGCAGAGTTCCTCGAAGTTGGTGTAGAGGAACGACTCCGTGTGATGTGCCAGGCACCAGGCGGCCATGATCGAGCCGCCACGGGACACGATCCCGGTGACCCGGTTGACCGTCAGCGGAATGTAGCGCAGCAGCACCCCGGCATGCACCGTCATGTAGTCGACGCCCTGCTCACACTGCTCGATCACGGTGTCGCGGTAGATCTCCCACGTCAGCTTGGTGGGGTCGCCGTTGACCTTTTCCAGCGCCTGGTACATCGGCACGGTGCCGACCGGGACGGGGGAGTTGCGCAGGATCCATTCACGGGTGACGTGGATGTCGCGGCCGGTGGACAGGTCCATGATGGTGTCCGCACCCCAGCGGGTGGCCCACACCATCTTGTCGACCTCTTCGCCGATCGACGACGTGACGGCCGAATTGCCGATGTTGGCATTGACTTTCACCGCGAACGCCTTGCCGATGATCATCGGCTCGCTCTCGGGGTGATTGTGGTTGGCCGGGATGACCGCCCGCCCACGTGCGACCTCGTCGCGCACCAGCTCGGCCGAAACACCTTCGCGCGCAGCGATGAACGCCATCTCGGCGGTGATCTCGCCGGCTCTGGCGCGCTGCAGCTGCGTGCCCCGGTCGCGCACGACGCCCGTGCGGGGCGGCAACCCGGCATTCAGATCGATCGCGGCCTCGGGGTCGGTGTACGGGCCCGAGGTGTCGTAGAGGTCGAGATGATCGCCGTCGGTCAACAGCACCCGACGGAACGGCACGCGCATGGCGGCCCCATCATGGCCGACCTCACGGTAGGACTTGACGCTTCCGGTGATCGGACCGATCGTGACCGACGGATCGACCGTGCCGTTGACAAAGACATCACTCATGAAAGATCTCCCTACGCCGGCATTACCCGGTCAGGTTCGTACGGTCGACGGGCCTACCCGTCCTCTCAGCGCGCTCGGTGCGCGCTCCCGCGTGGATTTGGTTGTGCGTGTCCCAACGTAGCGCAGTCGGTCGGCGATGGGGAACCGGGGCGCGACGGATTGCCCCTCGATGGTTTGTATAGCTAATATATGTGTTTTGAATGTATGGGCCGCCGCTGTCCCTGGATTGCGATACGTAAAGCGAAGACGGAATGACGACTGAGACGACGAAAGCTGCCGGGAGCGTTGACGCGGCCCAGGCCGTGACCGCGACCCGACGCATGCGGATGGATCGCGACCACCCCTTCTACAAGTGGATCGTGTTGTCCAACACGACCCTGGGCACCCTGCTCGCGACGATCAACGCCTCGATCGTGTTGATCTCCCTGCCCGCGATCTTCCGGGGCATCGGGCTCAACCCGCTGGCGCCTGCCAACGTGAGCTATCTGCTGTGGATGCTCATGGGCTACCTGGTCGTGACGGCCGTGCTGGTCGTGCTGTTCGGCCGGCTCGGCGACATGTACGGCCGGGTCCGCATCTACAACCTCGGCTTCGTGGTGTTCACGGTCGCCGCGGTCGCGCTGTCGGTGGACCCGTTCGACCTCGGTGGCGGCGCGGTGTGGCTGATCGCGTGGCGCGTGGTGCAGGGGATCGGCGGGGCAATGCTGATGGCGTCGTCGTCGGCGATCCTCACCGACGCGTTCCCGGCCAACCAGCGCGGTATGGCGCTCGGCGTCAACATGGTTTCCGCCGTCGCCGGATCGTTCCTCGGCCTGCTGATCGGTGGCGTGCTCTCCGAATGGGATTGGCGTGCGATCTTCTGGGTCGGTGTTCCCGTCGGGGTCCTGGGCACCATCTGGAGTTACCGCTCGCTCAAGGAACTCGGCGTGCGCACCCCGGGGCGGCTCGACTGGGCGGGCACGCTGACCTTCGGCGTCGGGTTGACCGTGCTGCTCACCGGCATCACCTACGGCATCCAGCCCTACGGCGATTCCACGACCGGTTGGACCAACCCGTGGGTATTCGGGTCGATCGCGGCGGGGCTGGGCCTGCTGGTGCTGTTCTGTGCCATCGAACTTCGCGTGCCGAACCCGATGATGAACATCCGGCTGTTCCGGTCGACGGCGTTCGGCATGGGAAACCTCGCCGGGCTGATGTCCTCGGTGGGCCGCGGCGGATTGCAGTTCATGCTGATCATCTGGCTTCAGGGCATCTGGCTTCCGTTGCATGGCTACAGCTTTGAGTCCACACCGCTGTGGGCCGGGATCTACATGCTGCCCATGACGGTCGGGTTCCTGGTGTCGGGTCCGCTTGCCGGCACCCTGTCGGACCGGTACGGCGCACGGCCGTTCACCGTCGGCGGCATGCTGTTGATGGCGGTCACCTTCGTTGCACTGGTGATGATCCCGGTCAACTTCGACTACTGGCTGTTCGCGCTGCTGGTGTTCCTCAACGGCCTGGGCGGCGGCATCTTCACCGCGCCCAACACGGCGTCGATCATGTCGGCGGTGCCGGCGGCCGAACGCGGGTCGGCGTCCGGCGTGCGTGCGACGTTCTTCAACGCCGGCTCATCGCTTTCCATCGGCATCTTCTTCTCGCTGATGATCGTCGGGCTCGCCGGAAGCCTGCCCACCGCGATGAGTTCCGGCCTTGAACAGCAGGGTGTTTCGGCCGCGGTCGCCCACGATGTGGCGAATCTGCCACCCGTGGGCAGCCTGTTCGCGGCGTTCCTGGGCTACAACCCGATCGCCGAACTGCTGGCCCCGTCGCACGCCCTTCAGCAGCCCGGCGTCAACGTCGAGGTGCTGACCGGTCAGCAGTTCTTCCCGCAGCTCATCACCGAGCCGTTCCATGCCGGGCTGACGGTGGTGTTCGTCGCGGCCGCGGTGATGATGGTGATCGGCGCGGTGGCGTCGTTGTTCAACGCGGGCCGCTATGGGACGGAGGCGGGAGCCGACAATCAGGCCTGAGAGGCAGGAGCCGACAATCAGGCCTGAGAGGCGGGAGCCGACAATCAGGCCTAGCTCGCCCCACCGATCGTGACGGCACGCAGCAGGAATCCGTCGAGCCGGCGTCCGATCACCGACTCCGCCGGGAAATGCGCGGCGATCTCCAGGTTTTCGTCCGTGACGGCCTCGGCCCATTCGACCGGCCAACCGCCGTCGGACAGGCTGGTCTGAAAGGCGAGCACGACGTCGTCGCGCGTCATCTCGGACTCCGTGACGAGCGCCGTCGTGGTGGCCCGGTGTGAGGCGGCACCGGCGAATGCGCGGCCGCAACCACAGGACCCGCGAGCGTCGTCGCGGTCGCGCGTACATGGTTCCTGTACCCACACGAGCTCGCCTTCCACGCAGTAGTGATAGTCGTCGGGCTCCATGCCTTGGGTGAACTCGGTTGCCACCAGAATCTTCACGGGTACCTCCACGGTCGGGATGGGGTGCACGCTACGGGGGTGCACCGACATCGAGCCGTGTCCGGGTTTGCAAGCGTCACCTACCATTTGCATGGTGCCGACGGGTGGCGGCACCGGGGTGCGACGGAGGTGCAGCGATGAGTACGTCCCCGCCGCCAGACCCGTGGCGGCCCGAGCCGATGTGGGATCAACTCTTCGAACTCGACGAGGCCCGGCGGGCCTCGGTACTGCCGCGGGGGCTGAAACGCAGGCGGTGGCTTAAGCCCGCGCTCATCGCGTCGGCGGCGTTGGTGGTCGTGGTCGCCATCGTGGCACTCGTGGTGTGGCTGCTGCGTCCGGAACCGCCGAGTGAAACCACTTCTGGGGCAACCGAATCCACCGGGACAACCGATCCGCAAGCGCAGCGCCGCTTGGCGCAACTGCTGCCTGCCGGCTACTCGCCGGACGCGTGCACCCCCGCGGCGCCGTCCGCGCCGGATGCAATCGCGTCGGTGACGTGTGGCGAGAACACCGACCCGAGCGGCCCACCGCGGGCGACGTACACGTTGTTGAGCGACAAGGCCGCTCTCAGTGACGCTTTCGATCAGGTCGTCGCATCATCGACCACCGTCGTGTGCCCGGGCCGCATCCAATCGCCTGGCCCGTGGCGTCGCAACGCGACACCTGATCAGGTCAGCGGCATCCTGTTCTGCGGTACGCAGCAGGGGCGCCCGATGGTGGCCTGGACCGATGAGGCCAGCATGGTGCTGAGCCAGGTCCACGCGGACGAGGCTGGCCCGACCTTCCCCGAGTTGTATGCGTGGTGGTCGTCGCACTCGTAGACGCATGAATGCCGGTGGCGCCGCGGCGTCACCGGCATTCAGCTCACGTCGTCAGGGGGTGGGCGTGCCTTGAACTGCCGCAGGCACGAGCGTCGGGATTCCACCGGCCGTCAGCGGCGGCGGTGCCTCGGTGCCCGCGGGAACCGGCGTCGTCGGCGCGGGAGCGCCAGGCGCCGGCGGTGCGGCGGGAGCGGGCGCGGGAGCCGGAGCAGCGGGCGCGCCCGGGGCAGGGGCGGCCGGCGCGGGCGCCGCTGGTGCGGGTGCCGCTGGAGCGGGGGCAACCTGGACGCCTGCGGGCAACGGGGTGCCCTGGCTGCCTTCGGGTGCCGGCGCATCGGCGGGCAGAGGCGTGCCCGGTGCGTCTGCCGGCAGCGGTGTGCCCTGGCTGCCTTCCGGCAGCGGTGCGTCCACGGTGCTGCCCGGCAGGTCGGTCGCCCGGGTTCCGGCGCCCGGCGCCGTGGCGGCCGGCGCCGGAGTATTCGCCGCGGGCACCGGAGCCGGGGCGGCAGGCGCGGGAGTCGAGGCGACGGGTGCGGCAGGTGCGGTCGCAACCGGTGCGGAGCGGATCGGAACCGATCGGGACCCGGACGGTGCCGGTGCCGACGGGGCAGGTGCCGTCCAGGTCGCGAGATCCTGGCCACCCGCGTTGTAGACGACGCTCGTCGGCTTGTCGCCGGTGACGTCGAAATAGACCTTGCCCGTGGTCTTTTGACCCTGGGCCAGGGTCGCCGGGTTGACGCCCTGCGGCGTGGCGACCTGGAACAGCACGCGGTAGTTCTCACCGTCTGCGGCCCGCGCGTTCAGATTGGAGACGATCGGCGTCACGGAGCCCTGGATCGCCTCGTCGGTGGCGGTGGCCTCCCACAGCGTGCCGCGCACCGCGTAGGGAATCGTGTCGCTGCTCGGCTTGAGGTCGCTGATCGTCCAGGCCTGCACCACGGCACCGTTTTCCAACTTGGCCTGGCTGCCGAGCTGGCTGCTGGCCGTTGCGGCGGCGTCGGCGAATGCGGTTGCCATACCCGCGGTGCCTGCCGCTCCGGCTGTGGCCAGCGCTGCGGCGACGGCCGCGGTCAACGTCGAGATTTTCATGTTGCGGTCACTCCCTGAGTCGTCGGTTGACGGCTTCCCCCGAACTGGGCGGTCACCTGCCAGCGAAGCTAGCAGTCGAATTAATGGTACGAAACCTTTAACGCCGTATCGGACGCCAATTCCGGGCGGCGAATCGCCGGGCCGCGCGACGGGAAGATCGCCGGGACCAAGGTTGCGGGAGTCCTGTTTGTCCAGATGGAAGGGGTACTGCGGCGTTGCCTGCTCTTCAGGTCGACGCTCGTGAACAAGAGCTGCGGCAACGATGAACGAAAAGAATTCGATTGCGCACTATTGGCGAAACCTTCGCTTACTTTCTGTTTCGTTCGCGCGTCAGTTCAGGTCCACCAGAACGGGCGCATGATCACTGGGGGATTTGCCTTTACGTTCCTCGCGCACGATTTCGGCGTGCGTCACTCGTTGCGCCAATGCGGGCGACCCGAGGATGAAGTCGATCCGCATGCCCTGACGTTTCGGAAACCGCAGTTGGGTGTAGTCCCAATATGTGTAGACGCCCGGACCCGGCGTGAAAGGCCGCACCACGTCGGCGTATTGCGCCTCGACGATCGCGGCGAACGCCGACCGCTCCAACGCCGTGACATGGGTCGAGTGTTTGAAGACCTCGATGTCCCACACGTCCTCGTCGGTGGGCGCGATGTTCCAGTCGCCCACCAGCGCGATCTGTGCCTGCGGATCGTCGGCCAACCACTTTTGTGCGTTGTCGCGAAGTGCGGCAAGCCATTCCAGCTTGTACGCGTAATGCGGGGAGCCGACGGTGCGGCCGTTGGGGATGTAGAGGCTCCACACCCGCACGCCGGCGCAGGTCGCGGCCAGTGCCCGGGCCTCGGCGGCGGCTTCCCACGCGGGTTGGCTGTCGAAGCCCAGTTGCACGTCCTCCAGGCCGACGCGGGACGCGATCGCGACACCGTTCCACTGGTTGTGCCCGTGGTGGACCACGTCGTAACCGAGCGCGGCGAACGGCATGGTCGGGAACTGGTCGTCGGCGCACTTGGTCTCTTGCATCGCCAGCACGTCCACGTCGGCGCGCGCCAACCAGTCGGTGACCCGGTCGACGCGGGCACGGATCGAGTTGACGTTCCAGGTGGCCAGCCGCATGGCCTTAGAGCGTACGGGCGGCGACCTGTCGCAGGAATGCGCGGGCGGGCGGGCCGGCGGTGGCCGGCGCCGCAAGCGCAAGGGTGCGGGTCGTGGCGGGCACCAGTGGGCGGGTGACGATTCCGGGCACCGGGCCCGGCAGCTCAGGAAGGATGCTCAGCCCGAGACCCGAGCGCACCATGTCGATGACGGCGGTCATCTCGTGCGCTTCGAAGTCGGCACCGAGTGCGACGCCCACCTTCTCGGCGACCGGAGTGAACACCGCCGAGCAGCCGCCCGTCGACCGGATGAAGGGTTCGCCCGCGAGGTCGGCGTAGGTGATCGCGTCGAGCCCGGCGAGCCGGTGGCCCGCCGGCAGGACCGCCACCATCTCGTTCACGCCGAGCAGCGCGGTCTCGAACTCGGGTGCCGGCAGACTCACGACACCGACGTCGGCAGCGCCGCGATCCAGCCAGCTGCGGATCTCGGGTTCACTGCCTTCCAACAGGTGCACGGTGACTCGGGGGTGGGCATCGCGGAACACACGCAGCCACGGCGCGACCGCCGTCCCGGTCGCAAACGGCAGGCTGGCCACCCGCAGTGTGCCGGTGAGTTCACCGGCCAGCGCCGCGACCTCGAGGCGCATCGCCTCCATGTGCTGCACGGCGTGGCGGGCGTGGACCACGGCGCGATCACCCGCGGCGGTGAGCGACACACCATCGCGATGGCGCCGCAGCAGCGGCAGACCCAGTTCGTTCTCGAGGCTTGCGACAGCCCGGCTGACCGCAGGTTGAGACAGGTTGAGCCGACGGCCGGCCGCGGTGAATCCACCGTCGTCGACGACCGCGAGGAACGCCTTGAGCTGAAGCAGGGTCGGCACGACAACCTCCGGTATGCGCAATCTACATGCAGCTATACCAGATATGACATGGAAGAAGCCGGCATGCAGAACGTTTACGTAATACGCATTGACCACATCGAAGGGAATGGGCATGACAGCACGACGAGTTCTGATCACCGGGGCATCGAAAGGCATCGGCCGAGCGGTGGCCGACCGGCTCGCAGCGGCCGGCCATGAACCGGTCGGATTCGCCCGATCGGCCTCGCCGGGCTTTCCCGGCAAGCTGATCGAGGTCGACCTGAGCGACCGTGCGGCCACCGACGTCGCGTTGGCCACCGTCATCGCCGACGGACCGGTCGACGCGGTGGTCAACAACGTCGGTCTGGCGACGTTCGCCCGCATCGGCAGCATCGACCTCGACGACCTGTCCCTCAACTACGACGTGAACGTGCGGACCGCGGTGCAGGTTGTCCAGGCCGTGCTTCCGGGGATGCTGGCCAAAGGCTGGGGGCGCATCGTCAACGTGACGAGTCTGACCACCCTCGGCACAGCCGAGCGCACCCCGTACGCCGCATCGAAGGCCGCGCTCGAAGCGGCCACCCGCATCTGGGCCGGCGAACTCGCTACCAAAGGCATCACCGTCAACGCCGTGGCGCCCGGGCCGACCGAGACCGAGATGTACCGGCAGCGCAGCCCCGAGGGATCCGAACGCGAGCAGCGTTTTCTGAACACGATCCCGATGCGTCGCGTCGGCAAACCCCGCGAGATCGCCCATGCCATCTGCGCCCTGCTCGACGAGGACGCGGGCTATCTCACCGGCCAGATCATCCGGGTCGACGGCGGCGGCAGCATCACTGCGGCGTGATCACGTCCTCGGCGGCCACGTAGCTGGTGTGGTGGTGCAGCCGGAAACCCAATGCGGTGTAGAGCGTGATGGCCGGCGCGTTGTCGGTCTCGACCTGGACATAGGCATGCTGAGCGCCGAGCTCGGCGCCCCAGTCCAGCAGTGCCGAGCACACCGCGCGGGCGTGCCCCTGTCGGCGGTAGTCGGGTGCGACCCGCACCGACGAAATGCCAAGCCACTTCGTGCCATCCGGTGCAGCCGTCACCGCGCCGCGCCCCACCGCGCGGTCGGCGGCCGAGGCGAACGTCAGCGTGCCGTCGACCACGGCGGTCAACACCTCGACGGGTACGTCGCGTTCGTAGATTCGCAGCCACTGCTCGTCCGGTTGCCACGCCAGCGTGACATTCGGCGTCGAATGGTGCGCTGGCGTGACAATGGCGGGCAACGGGACAGTCGCGGGGGTGTCGCGCACCATCACGCGGGTCGGTTTGATGCGTGCGGCCCGGATCGGCAGCAGCCGCTCCGGCAGCGCCAGCCAGGCCGGCAGACCACGCTCGCGATACCAGTCGACGATCGCGGGCACATCGGCGATCTGTGCCGAAAGATCAAGGGGGACAGCCGAATTCGCGCGGCTGGTGGCGCCGAGACCGGCGCGCAGGAGCCAGCCGCGGTGCCACCGTTGTTCGGTGCCCGGCCAGGCCAGTGCGGCCGCGTGTTCGAGGGCGCGGATCTCCGACGCGCGCACCGGGGTGTGGGAGAGCTCGCGCACGCTCACGATGTCGGCGGGTGCGACATCGACGAGTTCGCCGGACTTCGTGCGCACGCGAACCGTCGGTTCGGTTCGTTCGATGTGCCCGATGACGTCGGTGAGCGGTTTGCCCGAGCCGGCCGGCAGGCGATAACGCAGGCTCACCCGGCTGCCGACGGCAGGAAGGGCGGGCATCAGTGACCGAACGGGTCGGGATCCTCGCCCGGCATCCAGGACAGGCCGGGAACGCCCCAGCCGTTGCGCTTCACGGCCTTTTTCGCGGCGCGCGCATGCCGGCCGACGAGCCGGTCGATGTAGAGAAAACCGTCGAGATGTCCGGTCTCGTGCTGAAGCATGCGGGCAAACAGATCGGTGCCCTCGAGCGTGATCTCGGAACCGTCGGCGTCGAGACCCGTCACGCGCGCCCAGTCGGCCCGGCCCGTCGGAAAATTCTCGCCCGGCACCGACAGGCAGCCTTCCTCGTCGTCATCGGGATCGGGCATCGTCTCGGGAACTTCCGAGGTCTCCAGCACCGGGTTGATGATCACGCCGCGCTTGCGCGCCCGGCTGCCCCGGGTTTCGGCGCAGTCGTAGACGAACAACCGCTTGGCGACACCGATCTGGTTGGCGGCCAAGCCAACCCCGTTGGCGGCGTCCATGGTGTCGAACATCGTCTGGATGAGCTCCGGCAGGTCCGGCGGCAGCGAACCGTCCGCCCCGACCGGAACCGGCTCGGTCGGGGTGTGCAGAACGGGATCTCCGACAATGCGAATCGGTACGACGGGCACGGGGGAAGCTTAGGCGGAAATCCTTCACGTCCGACTCGCGGGCTCAGGTGTCACCTCAAGCCAGCAAGCCGTGGTTGAATACTGCCCGAACCACAGCGATGTAATTTTTCGAGTGTCGGAAGGGTCCAGGGAGCAATATGGACGGCGCCATGGCGCGGACTGAGCAATCCGGGGACGACTCTGATCTGACCGATGGGCTCACCCGGCGCGAACACGATATTTTGGCGTTCGAACGCCAATGGTGGAAGTACGCAGGTAGCAAGGAAGACGCGATCAAAGAGCTGTTTTCCATGTCGGCCACGCGCTACTACCAGGTGCTCAACGCACTCGTCGACCGGCCAGAGGCGTTGGCCGCCGATCCCATGCTGGTCAAGCGTCTGCGCCGGATGCGGGCCACGCGGCAGAAGGCGCGGGCCGCGCGGCGACTCGGCTTCGATATCAACACCTGACGGTCGCTCCCGCACGCGAGGAGGACAGATGGCCGGTGTGACGGTTCGGGCCATGCGCTCGATACAGTGGACGCAATGAATCAGCGAGAGTCGTCCGGGCTACCCCTGCGCGCCATGGTGATGGTGCTGTTGTTCCTCGGGGTGGTGTTTCTCTTGGTCGGATTCCAGGCGATCGGATCCGACGACGACTCCTCGGATCAGCAGTCGACCGTCGCGACCGCGACGACGACCACACCGCCGAAGTCCTCGCCGAAAGCCGAGCCCGAACCCGCGGCCAAGGCCGAAGTGCGCGTCTACAACATCTCCGACGTCGCAGGCGCGGCCGAAGGTACCGCCACCCGGTTACGCGACGCGCAGTGGAACGTCACCGAGACCGGCAACCTGACGATGGAGGGTGTCGCGGGTACGACGGTGTTCTTCGGCGAGGCGCCGGGTGAGCAGGAATCGGCCGAAGAAGTGGGCAAGCTGCTCGATGCTCCGGTCGAACCGCGGCGTCCCGAACTTGCCGAGCAACCACCGGGCGTCATCGTGGTGGTCACCGGTTAGGCTTTGGCCATGCTGAAGTCCGTCGGTGTCGCCGTCCTGTTCGCCGCCCCCGTTGTTGCGTTGAGTGCATGCGCCCCCAACGAACCGGTGGCCACCCAGCCCGGTACCACTCCTGCGATCTGGACCGGATCCCCATCGCCCACGGCCCCGGCCGGGGAGCACGGCGGTGAGCACGGCTCGGGTGCGACCAGTGGTGGCGAGACGCTGACGGCCGACATCAAGACCGCTGACGGCACGTCCGTCGCAACCGCCGACTTCCAGTTCGCCGACGGCTTCGCCACCGTGACGGTCGAGACCACCGCGCCCGGTCTGCTGGCTCCCGGATTCCATGGTCTGCACATCCACTCGGTGGGCAAGTGCGAGGCCAACTCGGTGGCCCCGACCGGCGGTGCGCCTGCCGACTTCAACTCCGCAGGCGGGCATTTCCAGGTCCCCGGACACACCGCACACCCGGCCAGTGGCGATCTCAGCTCGCTGCAGATCCGTCAGGACGGTTCGGGCAAGCTCGTGACCACCACCGACGCCTTCACCGCTGAGGATCTGCAGGCCGGCACCAAGACCGCGATCATCATCCACGAGAAGTCCGACAACTTCGCCAACATCCCGCCGGAGCGCTACCAGCAGGTCAACGGCACCCCGGGTCCCGATCAGACGACTATGGCCACCGGCGACGCCGGAAGTCGGGTGGCGTGCGGTGTTATCGGCGCCGGCTGACAGCCGCATCGATTTCGCCGGGTCGCCCCGGCCAACCGTCGGCGTCGAATGGGAGTTCGCTCTCGTCGACGCCGACACCCGTGAACTGAGCAATGAGGCCGCGGCGGTGATCGCCGAGATCGGCGAGAACCCGCACGTCCACAAAGAGCTGCTGCGCAACACCGTTGAGATCGTCACCGGGATCTGTGAGAACACCGGCGAGGCGATGGACGACCTGCGCGGCACGCTCGGCACCGTGCGCAATATCGTGCGCGGCCGCGGGATGGAATTGTTCTGTGCCGGAACGCATCCGTTCGCGAAATGGTCGGCCCAGCAGCTCACCGACGCGCCGCGCTATGCCGAGCTGATCAAGCGCACGCAGTGGTGGGGTCGGCAGATGCTGATCTGGGGTGTGCACGTGCACGTCGGCATTTCGTCGGCCCACAAGGTGATGCCGATCATTTCCTCACTGCTCAACCAGTACCCGCATCTGCTGGCGCTGTCGGCTTCGTCGCCGTTCTGGGAGGGCGAGGACACCGGCTACGCCAGCAACCGGGCGATGATGTTCCAGCAACTGCCGACGGCGGGGTTACCGTTCCAGTTCCAGACGTGGCCGGAGTTCGAGGGGTTCGTCCACGATCAGAAGAAGACCGGCATCATCGACCACCTCAACGAAATCCGTTGGGACATCCGGCCGTCCCCGCATCTGGGCACGGTCGAGGTGCGGATCTTCGACGGCGTGTCCAACGTCCGCGAACTGGGGGCGCTCGTGGCGCTGACCCACTGCCTGATCGTCGACTTGGACCGCAGGCTCGACGCCGGGGCGCAACTGCCGACCATGCCGCCGTGGCATGTGCAGGAAAACAAGTGGCGCGCCGCGCGTTACGGGTTGGACGCCGTGATCATCCTCGACGCCGAGAGCAACGAGCGGCTCGTCACCGAAGACCTCGACGAGCTGTTGAACCGCCTCGAGCCGGTGGCGGCGTCGCTGCACTGCAGCGACGAACTGGCGGCGGTGGCCGACATCTACCACTCCGGGGCCTCGTATCAACGGCAACGCCGCGTGGCCGAGGAAAACGACGGTGACCTCCGTGAAGTCGTTGACGCCTTGATCGGGGAACTTGAGCTATAGGGTGGGCGCATGCAGCGTTTGATGGTGGCCGGGCTCGCCGCCGCGGCGATCGGCCTGGCGGGCTGTAGCAACGTCACGGCCGGCACGCCGATGGCCGATCCCGATCAGACCGGCATATCCACGACGACCACAACGAAGCGAACCCCGACCCGCACCGCGTCGCCGTCGACACCGTTGTTGCCGCCACCATCGCCCGGCAGCGGCGGCCCGAGCGGGGCCAGCACACCGCCGCCGAACGGCATGTCGACCACCTGCACCGAATACGCGTCGCTCGACGAGGCGACCCAACGCGGCATGGTCGACCTCCTCAGCGAGAACGGCTACCCGGGAATGAAGAAGAACCCCTTCATCTGGGTCAGCTTCATCGGTGCGATGTGCGCACTCTCGGACCGCGACGCGACCGTGGTCGAAGCGATCAACAAGAAGGTTCCGGGCTGAGCTGTGCCTGTCACACCCATGTTCCCGCTCGAGGTGGCGATGCTGCCCGGTGAGGAACTGCCGCTGCGGATCTTCGAACCCCGGTACGTGGCGATGGTCGGCGACTGCATGGCCATGCCGGAACCGGCTTTCGGGGTGGTGTTGATCGCCGCCGGCCGCGAGGTGGGCGGTGGCGATCAACGGTGCGACGTGGGGGCACTCGCCCGGATCGTGGACTGCCAGAACCTGGGAGCGGAGCGGTTTCGGCTCGCCTGCGTGATGGGTGAGCGAATCCGGGTGCTGCGCTGGCTCGACGACGACCCATACCCGCGGGCCGAATTCGAGCTCTGGCCCGACGAACCCGGTGACCCGGTCGATGCTGCGCAGATCGCGGGGATCGAGGACCGGATGGTCGCGCTGTTCGACCGGATCGGGGAGGCCAAGGGGATGACCGTGCACAGCCGCGAGATCGTGGCCGCCGCCCGGCTCGACCCGGCGAATCACTTGTACGCCTTGGCTGCTCGCTTACCCATGGGGCAGGCCGACCGTTACTCCGTGCTGTCCGCGCCGACCGAGGCCGCGCGGCTGGCAGCCTTGAGCGAAGCGGTCGACACCGTCACCGCGATGGTCGAGTTCCAGCTTTCGGAATAGCTCGCGGTCGCGGGCCCGAGATCGTCGGCCTGGGTGCAGAACGGTCAGTCGCGACCCTCGAACTCCGCAATCTCGTCGCGGGTCAGCAGATCGTCGCGGATGTTCTGCTCGCGGTAGGCCAATTGGCCGACGCGATTGGCGATCACGGGAGCGGTGATGAGGGTGAACAGTCCGGTCAGGATCACCATGCCGACGTCGGCATGGCCACGCAGCCGGATCGCGGCACCCGCCAACACCAGCAGCAGGCCGAGCACCTGGGGCTTGGTCGCGGCGTGCATGCGCGAAAGCGTGTCGGGGAAACGGACGATACCGATCGCGGCGGTGAGTGCGAGCGTCGAGCCGCTGAGAATCAGGATCGCGGTGATGATGTCGAGAACGTTCACAGCAGCCTCCGTTTCGGCCGCGGATTGTCGGTGTCCGGCACGCGGAAACGGGCCACGCTGACCGAACCGACGAAGCTGATCAACGCCAGTGCGGTCAGGCTGTAGGTGACCGTGGTGTCCAGGCTGAACGCGGCCCATGTGCCGATCGCGCACAACGTGACCGCGACGAGGGTGTCGAGGGCGACCAGTCGGTCGAGCGTGCTCGGGCCGGCCAACAACCGGAACATCGTGACGGCCGCGGCCGCGGTGAGCATGATCCCCGCGATGATCCATACCCAGCTCATGAGGCGTCGACCTCCTTGTCGGACGATGGCTGCCAATCGGATTCGCGTTCGAATGCCGCGACCAGCAGCCGCTGGAATTGATCGACCTGGCGGTAGAACCGGTTCACCGAGCGTTCGGAGCCGACATCGAGAACGTGGACGTACAGCATCCGCCTGGACTGGTCGATCTCCAGGACGATGTTGCCCGGCGTCAGATTCATGATGTTGACCGCAAGCGCCAGCACCAGATCCGACTTGAGCGGCATGTGCGCGCGCAGCACCGCGGTGAGCGGCGGCGGGCCCGGCCGCACCGCCAACCACGCCACCTGAATCGACGACAGCACAAGGTAATAACCGACCAAGGCGACCAGTTTGGCCAGCGACAACGGATGCAGCTTGCCTTCCACCGGCACCGCGGGCAGCGGCAGCAACACCGTGATCAACAGCGCGATGGCCAGCCCGCTGATCAGATTCGCTGCAGAGACGTTGCCCCACAACAACGTCCACACCATGATCAGGAAGCACAGCACCCACGCGCGCAGCACGAGTCTTCTCATCGAGACTCTCCCAACACCGCCGAGACGTACTGCCCGCGATCGATCACCTCGGCGGCCGAGCGCTCGCTGTAGGCGAAGATCGGGCCTGCCGCCACCGTCAGCACGAGCCCCACCGCGATCAGGGCGCCGGTCGGCACGAGCATCCCGACGGGCATGCGTCCCACGTTGTCACGGTCGGCGAATTCGATGTCCTCGGAGTCGTCGAGCAGCACCGCGGGCGCCGCCGCGGCCAGATGTCCTTCCGGAGCGTCGGCCCTGGCCCGCCAGAACGCCTTCGTCCAGACCCGGGCCACCACGTACAGCGTCAACAAGCTCGTGACGACGCCGCCTGCCACCAGGGTCCACGCCAATGCCGAGCCGTTCTCGGCACCGGCCTCCAGCAGCGCGACCTTGCCGATGAATCCCGAGAACGGGGGAATCCCACCGAGATTGAGGGCGGGAACCACGAACACGAATGCCAGGACCGGGCTGGCCGCGGCGAGCCCGCCAAGCCGCTGCAGCGTCGACGCACCCGCCTGGCGTTCGATCAGCCCGACCACCAGGAACAGTGTCGTCTGCACCACGATGTGGTGCGCGACGTAGTAGATCGCGCCCGACATCCCGAGCTCATTGGCCAGCGCGATGCCGAACACCATGTAGCCGATGTGGCTGACGAGCGTGAACGACAACAGTCGCTTGATATCACTTTGCGCGATGGCGCCGAGGATGCCGATCACCATCGTCAGCAGCCCGGCCACCAGCAGGACAGCGTCGAGCCCGCCGCCGGGGAACAGCAGCGAATGGGCGCGGATGATCGCGTACACACCGACTTTCGTCAGCAGGCCGGCGAACACCGCGGTGACGGGGGCAGGCGCGGTGGGGTAGGAGTCGGGCAGCCACGTCGACAGCGGGAACACGGCGGCCTTGATGCCGAATGCCACGAGCAGCACCGCGAACAACGCCGAACGCGTGCCCTCGGGCACATCGTCGAGACGCACGGCGAGCTCGGCCATGTTCAACGTGCCGGTGGCCGCATAGACCAGTGCGATGCCGATCAGGAAGATCAGCGACGACACCATCGACACCATCACGTAGGCGATGCCGGCCCGCACGCGTTCCTCGCTGGCCCCGATCGTCAACAGGACGAAGCTCGCGGCGAGCAGCACCTCGAACCCCACGAAGAGGTTGAACAGGTCACCGGCGAGGAACGCCGTGCACACGCCCGCGGAGAGCACGAGGTAGGTGGGCAGGAAGATCGACACGGGCTGTCGTTCGTCGCCGTCGCGGATACCCTGGCCGATCGCGTAGACGACCACGGCCAGCAGCACGATCGACGACACCACCAGCATCAGTGCGGTGAGGCGGTCGACGACGAGGGTGATGCCGAGCGGACCCATGCCCGGGACGCTCTGACTCCAGCCGCCGACATGCAGCGCCAGGGTCCCGTCGCGGTCGGCCAGATACAGCAGCGCCGCGCACACGCCGACCACCGCGGTCAGCGCCACCTGAGTGATGATGCGCTGCAGGTGCGGCCGCCGCCCGGCGACGAGCGTGATCGCGGCGGCGATCGCGGGGATCAGCACCGGCAGCGGAATGAGCGTCTGTGCGGTCACTTCGAGCCCTCGAATCCGGGCAGCGCGTCGAGTTCGTCCGGCGCGTCGGTGTCGCGGCTCGCGTCGGGCAGCGGAATGACGTCCTCCTCGGCAGCCGACAGCTGCGAAACTCGGGTGTCCTCGGGGTCGTTGGTGACCTCCTCGGCGGTGGTCAACCGGTAGGACCGGTACGCGAGCGCGAGCACGAACGCCGCGATGCCCATGCTGATGACGATCGCGGTGAGGATCATGCCCTGGGCCAGCGGATCGGCGGTGGTGGTGGCGCCGTTGCTGCCGCGGTCGCGGATCGGCGGATTGCCGCCAGGTCCGCCGGCCGTCAGGATCAGCAGATTCACCGCGTTGCCGATCAACAACAGCCCCAACAGCATTCGCGTGAGATTGCGTTCGAGCAGCAGATACACCCCGGCGCTGGTGAGGCCGCCGATGAGGATCAGGGGAACCAGAAACGTCGTCATCGTGCCACCGCCTTCGCCGGTGCGGGCGTCTCCGCCAGGTCCAAGTCCACCCGCGCGCCGAGGCTGCGCAGCACGTCGAGCACGAGCCCGACCACGATCAGATAGACCCCGAGGTCGAAGAACAGGGCGGTCACGAACTTGACCGAACCCAGCACCGGCAGTTCGAACTGCACCAGCGCCGACGACAGGGCAGGCGCGCCGACCAGCAGTGAGGCGACCGCGGTTCCGGCCGACAACGCGAGCCCGGTCCCGAGGATCTTGCCGGCGTCCAGCGGCAGCGTCTCACCCAGCTCGTAGCGGCCACCGGCCAGGTAGCGCAGCACGAGTGCCAGGCCCGCGGTGAGGCCGCCGGCGAAGCCACCGCCCGGGGTGTTGTGCCCGGCGAAGAAGAAGTACGCCGACAGCACCATGATGAGCGGGAAGATGACGCGCGTCGCGACCTCCAGCACGAGTGAGCGGTGCCGCGGGTCGCGCAGCTCGCTGCCGCGCAGCCACGTGACGTCACCGACCGCGGGGCTGTACGCGCCGACCGGGCCGATGTCGGGCTGGCCGACGGCCGTGCTGACGCGCGGTGCCGAGCCGAACCTGCGGTGCCGGAACACAAGTGAGGCGACGCCGGTCGCCGCGACGAGCAGCACCATGACCTCGCCCATGGTGTCCCAGGCACGAATGTCGACCAGCAGCACGTTGACGGTGTTGGCGCCGTGCCCGCGGTAATAGGCGGCGTCCGGCAACAATTCGGCGATACCCGCCCCGGTGCGCGCGGCCATCGCATACACCGCGAGCGACGTGACGGCCGCACCGACGGCAAGCGCCAGCAACGCGCGCGGGAGGCGGTTCTTGTTGATCTTCGTCGCGTCGGCCTCGGCGGGCAGCGTCCGCAACACCAGGACGAAAATCACCAAAACCAGTGTCTCGACGAGGAATTGGGTCAACGCCAGGTCCGGTGCGCCGTGGAAGGCGAAGATCGCGCCGCAGCCGTAGCCGGTGACCCCCACCAGCAGCACCGCGGCCAGGCGGTTGCGCATCACCGCGGCACCCAGCGCCGCGGCCAGCATGAGTAAGCCGACCACCACCTGCAGCGGCGAATCCCACAGCGCGAAGTCGGGATGGTTGCGGGCACCGCCGAGCACGAGCGTCACGACGGGCAGGAACACCAGGGTCAGCAGGATCACCGACTGCGTCTGCGGTAGCGAGCCGCGCTGTGTCTGCGCGGTGAGCCGCACCGACACCACGTCGAGGCCGCGGATCACCGCGTCGTAGATGCGGTCGGCGTTGCCCAGCGGCTGGTAGGCCCAGCGGGTGCGGGGAAGCCTGCGCCGACCCACGAACAGCGCGATGCCGACCGCGAGCACCACAACCGACAGCAGCAACGGCAGACCGAAACCGTGCCACAACGCCAGGTGGTAGCCCGATCCGCCCGGGACGGTGTCGGCGTATTCGTCGAGCACTGCGTCCAATCCGGCCGGCCACAGCCCGAACAGCAGGCCGGCCGCCGACAGGACAGCCGGTGGCGCCAGGAAAGCGATTGGGGGCCGGTGCATCTCGGCGACGCGGACGCTCGGCTTCGGTGATCCTTTGCCGGCGAACGCGCCCCAGAGGAACCGCAGGCTGTACATCGTGGTGAAGACCGAGCCGACCACGATGCCGGTGAGCACGTACGGCGCGGCCGTGCCAAGCGCCGCGCTGTGCAGCACCGTCTCCAGATCGGCTTCCTTGGCGACGAAGCCGAAGAACGGCGGCAGCGCGGCCATGCTGGCGGTCGCGCCGCACGCGATGATCAGCAGCGGGCGGTTCTGCCTGCCCAGACCGGCCAGCCTGCGGATGTCGCGCGTGCCGGTGGCGTGGTCGATGACGCCGACGACCATGAACAGCGAGGCTTTGAACATCGCGTGCGCGCACAGCATGGCCAGGCCGGCCAGCATCATGTCCGAGCCGCCCGCGCCGACCATCACCGTGATCAGGCCCAACTGGCTGACCGTGCCGAACGCCAGGATCAGCTTCAAGTCGTATTCGCGGACCGCGCGCCAGCCGGCCAGCAACATGGTGAGCAGGCCGAGCCCGATCACCATCGGCCGCCAGAGCGGGGTTTCGGCAAACCCGGGCGTCATGCGGGCCACCAGGTAGACACCCGCCTTCACCATGGCTGCGGCGTGCAGGTATGCGCTGACCGGGGTCGGTGCGGCCATCGCGCCGGGCAGCCAGAAGTGCATCGGCACGATCGCCGATTTCGACAGTGCGCCGATCAGGATGAGCGCGATGCCGATGGACGCCGCGACGCCGGTGGGCGGTGCGGCGATGAGTTCCGACAGCAGGTAGGTGCCGGCGAGGTTGCCGAGCACGATGATGCCGACCAGCATGGCCAGCCCGCCGAACGTCGTGACGAGCAGGGCCTGGGTGGCCGCGCGGCGGCTCGTGGCGCGTTCGGCGTAGTGGCCGACCAGCAGGAACGACAGCACGGTCGTGGTTTCCCAGAACACGTACAGCACGAGCATGTTGTCGCTGATCACCAGGCCGAACATCGCCCCGGAGAACGCGACGAGCTCGGCGGCGAAGCTGGGCAGGCGTTTCTCGACTTTTCCGCCGTGGTGGTGGAAGTACTCGGCGCAGTAGAACAACACCAACGCCCCGATGGCGAGCACCAGCACGCTCATGATGGCGGCGAGCGAGTCGAAGCGCAGCGTGATGTCCATCGACAGCTCGGGCACCCACGGGAGGTGCAGCGTCGGGACCCGGTCGTGGCTCGGCCAGTTCAGACCGACCCACCCGAGCGAGCCGAGCGGCACGAGCGCAAGCGGATAGAACGCCAGCCGACCCCATTTGGCCACGAGAAGCGGCGCCACCGCGGTGGCGACCGCGTGGGCGAGAAGGACGGCGAGCATGGCACTCCGATCGGGTTGGGGTCGGGGTGTCGGCTACCGATGAGCGCTTGCGCGAAGAGCATCGGCATGAGTGGCTAATGACTTTTGTCCATTCTACGTGCGCAGTTGTGGCTAGCATCAGCGTGCAGAGCCGTCGCGCGGCGAAGGGGTGAATTCTCTTGGCAATTAACGAGGTTCTTGTGGTCGGGGCCGGGCCCACCGGTTTGATGCTGGCGTGCGAGCTCGCGCTGGGCGGTGCGAAGGTGACGGTGCTGGAGGAACGCACGTCGGCGCCCAACATCACGCGGGCTTTCGCCGTGCACGCGCGGACCCTCGAACTGCTCGACGGGCGCGGGCTGGCCGACGAACTGCTCAGCCGCGGGCTCCCGGTACGTGAGGTCGCTCCGCCGGGTGGGGCGACGCTGAACCTGAGCGAGTTGCCGACGCGGTTCGGGATGGTGCTGATCGTCCCGCAGAGCGGTACCGAGCATCTGCTGGAGGAGCGCGCCATCGAACTCGGGGTCGAGGTGCGGCGCGGGGCGGAAGTGGTGGGCCTGCGCCAGGACGCCGACTCGGTGACGGTCGACCTGGCCGGCGGGCAGAGCCTCGACGCCGCGTACGTGGTGGGTTGCGACGGCGCCCACAGCAAAGTGCGGCAGGCGGTAGGGATCGACTTCGTCGGCAAACAGTATGAGACGCACATCCTGCTCGCCGACGTTTGGTTGTCGTCCCCGCCGGAGGAGACGTTGTTCGCCCGCACCAACACGGAGGGTGTCGTGCTGTTCGTTCCGTTCGGCGACGGCTGGTTCCGTGCCATCGCGTGGGACCGGCTGCGCGAGCAGGCGCCGTTGAGCGAACCGGTGACGCTCGACGAGATACGCGATGCGTTTCAGCGCATTGCAGGCCAGGACTTCGGCATGAGCGAAATGCGATGGAGCTCGCGGTTCCTCAGCGAACGAAAGCAGGCTCGCCACTATCGATCGGGCCGGGTGTTTTTGGCCGGCGATGCGGCGCACGTGCATTCCCCGCTCGGCGGGCAGGGCGTGAACACCGGGCTCGGCGACGCGATCAACCTGGGCTGGAAACTCGCGGCAGCGGTACGCGGGCCGGCGCCGCCGTGGCTGCTCGACAGTTACGAACGCGAGCGTCATCCGGTCGGTGCTGCGGTGTTGCGGCTCACCGATGCGTTCAACCAGGTGGTCTTGAGCTCGGCGGCCACGCGTCGGCTGCGGGTGCTGGTGCTCGGCGCGGTGTTGCGCATCCCGCGGACGCGACGCTTGCTGGCCGAGCGGCTCAGCGGGATCGGCATCGCGTACCCGCGGTCGAAGGACGAGGACTGGCTGGTGGGTCGCCGCATGGCCGACGTGGACTGTGGCGGCACGCGGCTCTACGAATTGCTTCGGGCGGGCAAGTTCGTGCTCGTCACCGCCGAGCCCGTCGATATCGGCGATGACGACGTCATCCACGCGATCGACAACCGGCCCGAACTGCCCGACGCGGTGCTGGTGCGGCCGGACGGCTATGTGGCGTGGGCCAGTGAACGGTTGCCGCACGTCGATGAGGTCCGTGCGGCGATCGCGCATTGGACTCAGAAGTAGCGCAGCCACACGTACCCCCACGCCAAGGCCGTGCTGAGCAGCGTCACGACGATGCCGTAGCGGGTGAACCGCCAGAAGCTGATCGGGTGGCCGGCGCGTTTCGCGATGCCGATGGCCACGACGTTCGCGCTCGCCGCGATCGCGGTCCCGTTTCCGGAGAAGCAAGCCCCCAATGCGAACGCCCACCACAGGGCCTGGCCGGTTCCGGCGTCGGGAGCCTGCGCGACCATGCCTTCCACCACGGGCGTCATCGTCGCGGTGTAGGGGATGTTGTCGACGAACGCGCCGAACACCGCCGAACCGAACAACAGTGCCGTCGCCGCGCCGAACCAGTTGTCCCCGAACGCGGACTCCGCGACCGAGCCCAGCGCACCGATCACGCCCGTATGCACAAGCCCGGCGACCATCACGAACAGACCCATGAAGAACACCAACGTCGGCCACTCGACCTCGGGCAGGATCTCGGCGACGTCGACATCGGTGACCAGCAGCATCGCGCCCGCACCCAGCAGCGCCACGATCGACGGCGCCACGTGCAGCACCGAATGCAGCGCGAACCCGATGATCACGACGTTGAGCACCACCAGGGACCGGACCAGCAGGCGAGTGTCCTTGATCGCCCGGCGCTCCTGCAGTGCCATCACGTCATCGATGTGGACGTCGTCGCCGCGCAGATCCTTGCGGAACAGCACCCGGGTGAACACCACGAACAACGCGAAGATGATGACGACCGCGGGGGCCATGTGGACGAGGAAGTCGTTGAAGGTCAGGCCCGCGCGGCTACCGATGATGATGTTGGGCGGATCACCGATGAGCGTCGCCGCGCCGCCGATGTTGGAGGCCAGCACCTCGGCGATCAGGTAGGGCTGCGGCGCGATCCGCAGCCGGTCGCAGATCACGAGCGTGACCGGCGCGACGAGCAGGATGATGGTCACGTTGTCGAGCACCGGCGAGGCGATCGCGGTGATCAGCATCAACATGACCATGAGCCGGAACGGTTTGCCGCGCGAGCGTTTGGCCGCCCAGATGGCGAGAAAGTCGAACAGTCCGGTCTGTTTGATGACGCCGACGATGACCATCATCCCGAGCAGCAGGAAGATGACGTTCCAGTCGACGCCCTCGTGTTCGGAGTAGAACACCTTCTCGCCGGGAATGAGGCCGAGCAACGCCATCAGGCCGGCGGCGATGAGGACGGTTTTGACCTTGTCGGCCCGCTCGGTCGCGATGAACCAGAAGGCGACGACGAAGATCGTCAGCGCCAGTACCGGTGCGAGCACGGGCGGCGGCGATCAGTCGCTGGGGCCGGCCACCGCGAGACTGGTGAGCAGTCGTTCCAGCGTGACGGCTCCGGTGAGCCGGCCACTGCGGTCGACGACTGCGATGAGCGGGCTGCGTTTGTTGGCCATCACCGTCGCGACCTCCAGCAGCGTCGCGTCGGGAGCCACGGTCGCCGGTTTGGCGACCGGGGTGGGCAGGCAGTCACCGACGGTGAGCTTGCCCGGCCCGTGCCAGAAGAGGTCGGCGTGGATCTCGTCCACCGTGCGGACCAGCGCCGGGTCGTCTCGGTAGGACTCGGGAATCGTCAGCCGGAGCACCTGCGTTCCCGGCAGCACCGCGACGGGCCGGTCGTCGTCGTCGACCACGACCAGGCCGGGCAACCGGTTGACGACCATCAACTGCACGGCTTTGGACACGGGGTCGTCGATACGCACGGTCGGCGGGTGGACGGCGATCTCGTGAGCTTGCATGTCCTGGTTCCCTTGGGCAGGGGCGGTGATTGTCATCGTCCTCGTTCTCCGATCAGTTCGGGACGGCTGTGCAGAATCTCGGCAGCGCGCCGGTCGATGCGCATCGCGGCTACCTCCAAAACAGGTGCAGCCAGTGTGTGAGCCCGACGGGTCAGGGACCATCGGGGCTGACACCCATTCCGCGGGGGCTGTTGCCTGTATGGACAAACGCCGTCGTCGCAGGCCACGCTGGTGTGGTGAAACCGGCGCGCACCCCGGCGGCCGCGCTGTTCCGGCGGGTGTTCCTGATCAACGGCCTGATCTTCACGCTGGGCACATTGATCTTGGCGCTGTCGCCGGCGAGCGTGAGTTCACGGATAAAACTCACCGAAATCCCAGTTTTGGTCGTGGGTTTGGCGATTATCTTGACGGCGAACGCGTTGCTTCTGCGATCTAGTCTTGCCCCACTGGATCGGCTCGCCGCTTCCATGCGGCGAGTCGATCCGCCCAAGCGCAGCGACCGGGTCGACGACCGCGGCACGGGCGACCTGCACCACCTCATCGCGTCGTTCAACACCATGCTGGACCGGCTCGAGACGGAGCGCACCACCGCGAGCGCGTCGGCGCTGGCCGCGCAGGAGAACGAACGTCAGCGCATCGCGCGGGAACTGCACGACGAGATCGGCCAGACGTTGACCGTCGCATTGCTGACCCTCAAGCGTGCCGTCGACCGGGCGCCGGATTCGATCCGCGGCGAGTTGGCCGACGCCCAGGAGATCGTGCGTGCGAGCCTCGACGAGGTGCGCGGCATCGCCCGCCGGTTGCGGCCCGACGCCCTGGAGGATCTCGGCCTGCACAGTGCGCTCAACGCGCTCTGCACCGACTTCGCGCAAGCCTCCGGTATCGCAGTGGTGAAACACATTGCACCGCAACTAGATCGGCTGAAGCCGGATATCGAGTTGGTGTGCTACCGGATCGCGCAGGAGAGCCTGACGAACGTCGCACGGCACGCCGGTGCCCGCAAGGTGTGGTTGGACCTGCACACGTCGGCGAACGAACTCACGCTGCGGATCGCCGACGACGGTCGTGGCGGCGTCGCGGTGGAAGGGGCAGGCATCAACGGCATGCGGGAACGGGCGCTGCTCGTGAACGCCGAGCTCGCGATCACCTCACCCGAGGGCGGCGGCACCGAGGTGCGCCTGGTCATCCCGCTGCGGGGTGGCTGAATGTCGGCAAAGATCCTGCTCGCGGATGACCACGCGCTCGTCCGCGCCGGGCTGCGGATGATCATCGACGCCGAACCCGATCTGCACGTCGTCGCCGAGGCGGCCGACGGGTATGAGGCGTTGTCGGCGCTGGACCGGACGCCCGCAGACCTGGCGATCCTCGACATCGCGATGCCGAGGATGACCGGTCTGCAGGCCGCGCGTGAGATCAACCGGTCGCATCCGCACGTGCGCATCCTCATCCTGTCGATGTACGACAACGAGCAGTATTTCTTCGAGGCACTCAAAGCGGGCGCCTCGGGTTACGTGTTGAAATCAGTGGCCGACCGGGACCTGTTGGAGGCGTGCCGGGCGACGCTGCGCGGTGAACCGTTCCTGTATGCGGGCGCCATCACGGCGCTGATCCGCGACTACCTGCACCGGGCGCGGCAGGGCGGGGAGATGCCCGACAACATCCTGACGCCACGCGAGGAAGAGGTGCTCAAGCTCATCGCCGAGGGCTATTCGACACGCGAGATCGCCGCGACGCTGACCATCAGCGCGAAAACCGTCGACCGGCACCGCACCAACATTCTGTCGAAGTTGGGCCTGCGGGACCGATTGGCGTTGACCCGCTACGCGATTCGGGCGGGTTTGATCGAGCCGTGAGTCCAGATCGGAATGGCATGGGAGGCAACACCGATGCCCCAGCCCATGATCGGCCAGACCGGCCAGAAGTACCAGCCGCCACCGCCGAGGCCGACGGCGAGCCAGATGCCGATCATCAGCACCGAGACCGCGAGATAGATGCCGGCGTGGATGCGGACGCTCAGGCGCGCGGCTCTGAGTTTGGCTTCGCGGCGGCGCGGGTCGTTGCGGCGCAGTTGCGCGACGGGCAGATCGGCCAGGAGCTGCTGTAGTTCGCCGGTGGTCTGAGCGTGGAAGGCGGCGTCCAGTCGGACCTCGTACTCGGCCATCGTCAGGTAGCCCTGCGTGAGTGCTTGACCCAGTGCGTTGGCGGTCTTCTCACGTTCGGGATCGCCGACGCGAGTGGTTTCAACGGTGGCAGGCATCTCGACTCCCTTTAACTAGGCAGTGACAAGTTCACTATCGCACCCGAACTTGTCACCGTCAAGATCCGATTGTCGTGACCTCTTGTTCCGCGAGTTCACGCAGCGTGAGCAGCTGTTTGCGCATCATCACGAGGTCGCCGACGGCAAGTGCCCAGCCGATCGGTCGGGGCCCGTCGAACAGCACGCGAACGTGCAGGCGGCTTCCGGCGTCGACCGCACGCAGCGCATACGTGACGGTGACCCGGCCTGCTCGCAGGGTGATGTGCTGATCGGCGGCGAACGAATGCAGCTCGAACGTGCCCATGAACCGCTGGCCGGCCGCGAGCCGGGTCAGTTCCGGATTGCGCGTGCGCGGACTGCGGCGGCCGAAGTTGTCGAGCAGGTCGTAGCTGTAGGGCGCGGCCCGTAGTTGGCACAACCAGGCGAACACGATGGGTCCAGGCGCGTGAATGGTGATCGCCCGGTCCGCGCGGGTGCGCGCGGTGGGGGCGAGCGCGTCGCACGGCAGGGCGGCGGTCCGCTCATCCGCTGTCGCGCCCCAGTTCATGATCACGCCATCACCTCCGGGCGTGGACGCAGCTGTCCCGCAATGCGATTGAGTGTCCAGTGCACCGCTACGCGATGGCCGCCCGAGCTGATCACCAGCGCGCGGTAGACCTTGCCGTGCAAACCCGGAAATGCCGCCCAGGTCTGCGAGCGCACGCGGGTGCGGTGCGGGCCGAGGGTGTCGAGTTCGAACACCCACTTGTAGACCGAGAACAGATGGCGCCCCTTCAGCGCGAGACGCTCGCGCGGGCGGCATTCGCCGATCGTGAAGCCGTACGGCGGACGGGGATCGGCCGGGTCATTGCACAACGTGCGGAGGACGGCGGCCCATGTCGTGGCGACGTCGGCCTCGACGGTTATGGCATGCTCATCGATATAGGATAATCGCTCCATATAGAAGGACCGTACTAGATCGTGGCACCTCCGCGGAAGCATGAAACCGATGTGATCCTCGACGCGGCGCGCGCGCTGGTACTCGCCGACGGCCCGCGTGCCGCGAGCGTCGCGGCGATCGCCAAGGTCAGCGGCGCCCCGGCGGGAACGCTGTACCACCGATTCGGCAATCGCAACGGAATCCTGACGGCCGCCTGGCTGCGGTCGCTCGAGCGGTTCCAGTCGCGGGCCATGGCAGGCGCATCGGAGCCTGCGCTGGAATCGGCGGTGTCCATGGCGGTCGCCGCCGTGCGGTTCGCCCGCGACGTGCCCGACGATGCGCGGCTGTTGCTCACCATCCGGCCCGCCGATCTGCTCGACGGCGAACCCGACGCCGACTTCCAGACCAGGCTCGCGGCGATGAACGCGCCGCTCATCGAGCGGTTACGCGAGCTGGCCCGGGGCATATACGGCGACGACGGGCCGCGGACCATGGACGCCATGGCGCGCGCGGTCGTCGACCTGCCGTATGCCGTCGTGCGCAGGCACGCTCACGACGCCGAACTGCCGGCCTGGTTGGAAGAGGATCTGGCCGACGCGGTCCGTAAGCTCTTGAGCGTGAACACAATCGTCACCGCAAGCCGTGAGATCGCCGCCCCGGCCGGCGCCATCTTCGAGTTGATCGCCGATCCGGCGCAGCAGCCGCGCTGGGACGGCAACGACAACCTGGCCGAGGCGCCCGCCGGGCAGCGTGTACATGCGGTCGGCGACGTCTTCACCATGAACATCACGCAGGGCAGCGCGCGAGAGAACCATGTCGTGGAATTCGAGGAGGGCCGCCGGATCGCCTGGCGCCCATCCGAACCGGGCGCTCAGCCGCCGGGGCATCTGTGGCGTTGGGAGCTCGCACCGCTCGACGCCGGGCGCACCTTGGTCACCCACACCTACGACTGGTCGCAGTTGACCGATGAGAAGCGCCTCGTGCGGGCTCGCGCCACCACGGCTGAGAAATTGCAGAGCTCGATCGACCGGCTGGCCGCGATAGCAGAGGGACGTTGACTGTCGCGCGAGTGAAAACCGCGTCGAGGCCGACGAAATGGTCGATTCACCAACGATTTCTCGACCAATTCGTCGGTTTGGGCGGAAGAACCTAGCGCCCGGCCGCGAACTCCCGCAGTGAATCCACCTGTACGGGATCCAGCGACGGGCGGACGGTTTCGCGGGCCTTCGCGACATCGGCCGCGGTGACGTCGGCCGCGTCGATCGAGCGGCGCATGGCCGTCAAGGCCGCTTCGCGCAACAGTGCCACGCAATCGGCGGCGCTGTAGCCGTCCAGTTCACCGGCCAGGGTGTCGAGGTCGACGTCGTCGGCCAGCGGGATGGATTTGCCTGCCGTGCGCAGGATCTCGCGGCGAGCCTCGGCGTCGGGCGGCTCGACGAACACCAGGCGTTCCAGCCGGCCGGGTCGCAGTAGCGCCGGGTCGATGAGGTCGGGCCGGTTGGTGGCGCCGAGGACGACGACGTCGCGCAGCGGTTCGATGCCGTCGAGCTCGGTCAGCAGCGCGGCCACCACGCGATCGGTCACCCCGGAGTCGAAACTCTGCCCGCGCCGGGGCGCCAGCGCGTCGATCTCGTCGAGGAACACCAGCGACGGCGCCGAATCCCGGGCCCGCCCAAACAGTTCGCGGACGGCCTTCTCCGACGAGCCGACCCATTTGTCCATCAGCTCAGCGCCTTTGACCGCATGCACCGAGAGCCGGCCCGAACTGGCCAAGGCCCGCACGACAAAGGTCTTGCCGCAGCCGGGCGGGCCGTACAACAGCACGCCGCGGGGCGGCTGTATGCCCAGCCGGGCGAACGTGTCGGGGTGCTGCAGCGGCCAGAGCACGGCCTCAGTGAGCGCTTGCTTGGTCTCCACCATGTCACCGACATCGTCGAGCGTTACCGAACCGACCGAGACCTCTTCGGAAGCCGAACGCGACAGCGGCCGGATGACTGTGAGGGCTCCGGTCAGATCCTCCTGACGCAGCACCGGGTCGGCACCGTCGGCGCTGGCCCGCGCGGCGGCCCGAAGCGCGCCTTCACGAACCACCGCACACAGGTCGGCGACCACGAATCCAGGTGTGCGGTCGGCGATTTCGTCGAGATTCAGATCGGCGGTCGGGACGTCGCGCAGCAGCACCTCCAGCAGCGCCTTGCGCGTCGCGCCGTCGGGCAGGCTCAACCCGAGTTCGCGGTCGCACAGGTCGGGGTTGCGCAGCCGGGGGTCGACCCCCTCCGGCACCGCGGAGGTCGCGATGAACGCGACGCCGGGAGTCGCGACCGCATCACGCAGCTCGGCGAGGATCAGCGTCGCGACCGGATCGGGCTGGCGATCGCCGGCACCGGCAGGCAGCAACGCGTCGACATCGGTGATCAGCAGCACGCCGCCACCGTTCTTGACGGTCTGCACGGCGGCCGACACCTTGCCGAGGCGATCCTCGACATGCAGTGCGCCGACTTCGGGACCGTCGAGCTCGACGAGGCGGCGCGACGCGCACACCGCGCGCACCATCGTGGCCTTGCCGACTCCGGCCGGGCCGGAGACCAGGACGCCGAGACTGGCTGTCGCACCGAGGGTTTTGAGCAGTTCAGGTTCGTCCAGGGAGAGCTTGAGCCATTCGGTGAGCTTGCCCGCCTGGGTGTGCATGCCCTTGAGGTCGTCGAAGCTGACGGCGGGTTCGTCGCGCGTGGCGCTGACCGTGTGCTGAGTGCCCGGCACCGGTTCGGCCGGTTCGACGCCCGAACCCCACGACACCACCGAATTGGGTTGCACGCTCACCGGCCCGGCGGGATCGACCCCGGTCACGGTCAGCAACTCCGACGTCCACGTGATGCCCACCGACGACGCCAGTGCACTGGTCGCAGCAGAGGTCGACGTTCCCGGGCCGAGATCGCGCGGCAGCAGCGATACGGTGTCGCCGACCGTCATGACCTTGCCGAGCAGCGCCTGGCGCAGGGTGGCCGACGAGATCGAATCGGTGGCCAGCCTCGACCCCGACACGGTGACGGCGCGGGCGCCGTACACCGTCACCGGCGCGACGATCACCGTGGCGTTCTCGCGCAATCCCGCGTTGGACAACGTGACATCGTCGAGCAGGGCCGTGCCGGCCGGTGTGCCGGCGGATGCGATGCCGACGACCGCGGCCGTGGTGCGCGAGCCGGTCAGCGACACCGCGTCCCATTCCCGGATGCCGAGTGCGGCAAGAACTTCGGGGTGCAGCCGGACGACGCCACGGCGCGAGTCGAGCGCGGAGGTGTTGAGCCGGGCGGTCAATCTCAGGTGGCTCAGGGCCACGTCGCCGCCGGCGTCTTCCATCTGCGTCACGTCAGCGACCCGGCTTGCGCAGTCCAAGGCGGGCTACCGAACGCCGGTGCGGTTGCGCGCGGCGGATCGCGCGGCGCGCGGCGCGGCGCTGGCGCGGCTGCTCATCCCAGGATTCCGGATGGTTGGCCACCCAGTGCTTCGTGCGGACCGCGAACGGTATGTGGATCACGTAGGCCACGATGATCACCATGATCACGATGTAGCCGTAGAACACCGAGGCCGCGACGCCGATGGCCACCAGAACCAGCAACGGAGCGACCATGTTCGGCGGCACCGCGAACGTATGGATCTTGCGCATCGGGATTCGGCTGACCACCAAGAGCGATACGCCGATCATCCAGAGCGAGACCGCCCATTCCGAGGTCCACCAGCCGTCGCCGAACTGCATCTTGGCCGCCAGTGGTCCGATCGCCCCGATCGCACCGGCCGGTGCCGGCATACCGACGAAGTATTCCTTCTCGTACGCGGGCTGATCCACGTCGAGCAGCGCGTTGAACCGGGCCAACCGCAACACGATGCACACCGCGTAGAGCAGCACCACGATCCAGCCGACCCGCGATTGCGACAGCAAAGTCCCGTAGATGATGAATGCCGGTGCCACACCGAAATTCACCGCGTCGGCCAGCGAGTCGATCTCCTCGCCCATCTTGGACGTGGCCTTGAGCATGCGGGCCACGCGGCCGTCGAGCGCATCGAGGATCGCCGCGATCGCGAGGAACGCCATGGCTTCCGTCGGGCGGTCGTCGAGCGCCATCTTCACCGCGGTCAGTCCGAGGCAGATGGCGGCGACCGTCATCGCGCTCGGCAGCATCCGCACCGTGAAGGACGGGGGCCGGATCCGCGCTTTGATCATGACAACCCCGCGCTCACGCCAACTCCGCCAGCACGGTTTCGCCGGCGAGCGCCCGCTGGCCCCGCGAGACCATCAGCCGCGAACCGGCGGGCAGGTAAGTGTCGAGGCGCGAGCCGTACCGGATGAGTCCGTAGGTCTGGCCGATGTCGAGCTTGTCGCCGACGTGCGCGTCGCACACGATGCGGCGCGCGACGAGCCCGGCGATCTGCACCGCGATCACGTGCACGCCTTCCGGGGTGCGGATGACGACGCTGTTGCGCTCGTTGTCCTCGCTGGCCGCCTCCAACTCGGCCGAGTGGAACCGGCCGGGCCGATGTTGGACGGCGACCACCTCACCGCCGATCGGGGCACGCTGCACGTGCGCGTCGAGCACCGACAGGAAGATGCTGACCCGCTGCATGGGCGTGTCGGGCAGCCCCAGTTCGGCGGGCGGGACGGCGTCCTGGATGAGGCACACCAGGCCGTCGGCCGGCGCCACCACCACACCCGGGCGGGTCGGTGGCACGCGCGGCGGGTGCCGGAAGAACGCGGCGTTGGCGCCCGCGGCGAGCAGGCCCGCGCGTCGCACCCAGCGGCGGTTACGGCCGAGGGCGGCGACGGCGAGGCTCGCGCCGACGAAGGGCAGGCCCGCGGAATGCATCGGCGGAATGCTGGAGCGCACCAGCGCCGCGAGGCGTTCTGGACCGGATTGGAGGTCGGGGCGTCTGGCCATCGGCTGGATTCTACGTGCGTGCCGGGTCGGATTCGCTAGCTCAGGTCCCACACCGCGACGGGCGACCCGGCCGCCAGTTCGGTGACGTCCTCGTCAATCTCCAGCAGACAGTTCGCCGACGCCAACCACCGCAGATGATGTGAGGCAGGTGGGCCGTAGCTAGTCACGGTATCGCCGGACAGCACACCGCGGCGGAACTGCCGTTTACCGCGCGGCGAGGTCAGGTTCTCGGTCAGCACCGCGGTACGCCGCGGCCGGCCCGGCCCCCGGTGTCCCATCGCGGCCCGCAACGGTTCCCGGACAAACACCTCGAAGGACACGAGCGCACTCACCGGGTTGCCGGGCAACGTCACGATCGGGACGCCGTCGACCATGCCCGACCCTTGCGGCATGCCGGGCTGCATCGCGACCTTGACGAACTCGACCTGATCGGCCAGTGAATCCTTGACCACCTCATAGGCGCCCGCACTCACACCGCCGGTGGTGATGATCAGATCGGCGTCGCGGGCATGCTCGGCCAGGATGGCGCGGAACGTGTCCACGTCGTCACCCGACATCGGCGCGGCCAGCACCTCCGCCCCGGCGTCGCGGATCGCCGCCGACAGCATCACCGCATTCGACTCGTAGATCTGCCCCGGCTGCAGCGGCGAACCGGGCGCCACCAGCTCGGTGCCGGTCGACATCACGAGTACGCGTTGGCGCGGAAGCACGGTCAGCTCCGCCAGCCCGAGTGCGGCGGCCAGCCCCAGCGCCGCCGGGGTGACGACCTGGCCGGTGTGCAGCACGGCGGTGCCCGCCGTGACGTCCTCGCCGGCCCGCCGGATGTGCTGGCCGGGCTTGGCCGCCGCGCGGATGGCCACGGTGTCGGTGGCTGCGTCGGTGGCCTCGACCGGTACCACCGCGGTGGCCCCCGTCGGTAGTGGTGCACCCGTCATGATCCGGTGCGCGGTACCGGGTTTCAGCGTCAACGGGTCCGTGCGGCCGGCCGGGATGTCCTCGGCGACCGGCAATCGCACCGGGGCTTCTGGGGTCGCACTTGCCACATCCTCGGCGACGACGGCATAGCCGTCCATCGCGGAGTTGTCGAAGCCGGGAAGCGACAACGGCGCGACGACATCGGCGGCCAACACGAGGCTCAGGGTGTCGGATAGTGGCAACTGTTGTGGCGCACGGGCTTTGATCAGCCCGGCCACGACGGTCTGGTGTTCTTCGACGGTCCGCATGGCTACACCGGGTACGTGACGCCGGTCAGTTCCTCCGAGACCGACCACAGCCGCCGCTGGAGGTCCGAATCATGGGACTGAATACTGGAATTCACGAGTTTGGGATAGCCGCGCAATTCGCGGAAGCCATCCGGGCCGTAATACTGGCCGCCCCGCACGCCGGGCTCGGTCGCCGCCCGCAGCGTGGCGAGTGCACCCATCGCGGGGCTGTTGGTCACCAGGCCCGCCAGCTGACTGAACCCGGGCAGTGTCGAACCGGGGATGTGGCGCATCAGTTCGGTGTTCGAGATGCCCGGGTGGGCGGCCACCGCGATCGTCGGTTTGCCGGCCGCGGCGAGGCGGCGCTGCAACTCGTAGGTGAACAGCAGGTTCGACAGTTTGGACTGCCCGTAGGCGGCGACGCGGTTATAACCGCGTTCCCACTGCAGATCGTCGAAGTGGATCTTGGCCTGGATGCGGTGGGCGATGCTGGCGACCGCCACGACGCGTGACCCCTCGACCGGCAGCAGATGATCGAGGAGCAGCCCGGTGAGCGTGAACGGTCCGAGGTGATTGGTGCCGAACTGGAGCTCGAAGCCGTCGACCGTGGTCTGCTTGGGCGGGTACATCACGCCGGCGTTGTTGATCAACAGGTCGATGCGCGGGTAGGCGCTCCGCAGTTCATCGGCTGCGGTGCGGACCGAATCGAGCGAGCCCACGTCGAGCGCCTGCAATCTCAGGTCGGCCTTCGGTGCGGCCGCACGCATGCGATCGACGGCTTCGCGGCCTTTGTCCAGGTTGCGCACCGCGATGACCACGTGCGCACCCTTGGCGGCCAGTGCCCGGGCGGTCTCATAACCCAGCCCGGTGTTGGATCCGGTGACGATGGCGATCCGGCCGGTTTGATCGGGGACGTCGGCCTCGGTCCATTTCGTGTCGGCGCTCATGGTTCGAACTCTACGGTTCGTCGGGCATGCTCGAATCATGGACGGCGGACGTGAGGAGCTTTCAGGCGGCACCGCTTCGGGATTGACCCTTCTCGATCCCGCGCATCCACCGAGCCGTAAGGCGCCGTTGGTGTGGGCGCTCGGCGCGGCCATCCCATGGGCGCTGCTGGTGCTCGCACAACTCGTGTGGGTCGTCGTCGACCGGCGGATGCTGTGGCTGCACGCACTCGCCGCGGCCGTCACGGTGCTGGGCATCGTGCTGTTCGTCGTGGTGGTCCCGATGTGGCGGTACCGCGTGCACCGCTGGGACATCAGCGTCGGCAGCGCGACGCCTGCGGTGTACACCCGCACCGGCTGGCTCGTGCAGGAGCGGCGCATCGCCCCGATCTCACGCGTGCAGACCGTCGACACCTATCGCGGTCCGCTGGACCGGCTGTTCGGTCTGGCCAACGTGACGGTGACGACGGCATCGTCGGCCGGTGCGGTCCGCATCGTCGCGCTGGATGCCGACGTCGCCGACCGCGTGGTGGCACAGCTGACCGACATCGCCGCGATCGGTGAACAGGACGCGACGTGACCGAGGTGCCTGCTGCTCAGCCGCAATGGCAGCGGCTGAGCCCACGCATGCTGTTCGTGCACCCGGTCCACGAGGTGCTGCAACAGATCCCGCTGCTGGTCGGGTCGGTGGTGCTCGGCTCGGCGACCGGCAATCCGTTGTGGACGGTCGCCGCGATCGCGTTGACCGTCGCGTTCGGGTTGGCGCGGTGGTTCACCACCACGTACCGCATCGAGCCCACCGAGGTTCAGCTGCGCACCGGGGTGTTGCAACGCAAGGTTCTGTCGGTGCCGCGCAACCGGATTCGATCGGTATCTACCGATGCGCGGTTGCTGCACCGGGCGCTCGGGTTGACGGTGTTGCGGATCAGCACCGGCCAGGAAGCCAAGGGGGATGCCGAATTCGCACTCGACGCGGTCCAGGCCGAGCAGGTGCCGCGATTGCGGGCGATTCTGCTGGCCGACGCGGTGCCGGTCGCGGACACACCGCCCGGCCGGGTGCTGGCGCGCTGGCAACCGGCCTGGTTGCGCTACAGCCCGCTGAGTTTCACCGGGCTCGCGATGATCGCCGCCGCCGTCGGCCTGGTGTACCAAGCGGGAGCTGGTGCGCTACTTGGCAATTCGCAGCTCGCCCGGTCCGGGCTGGCCTTCGCCGAGCGGATGGGCGTGTTCGTCAGCGTGACGTTCATCGTGCTCGCCGTGCTGGTCCTGTCCGTCGTGCTGTCGGTGCTGCGGTCGCTGGTCACGTACGGAAACCTCGTCCTACGAAGAGATTCCGACGTGCTCCATCTGCAGCACGGGCTCCTTCGGGTTCGCGAACACACCTACGACATGCGGCGGTTGCGGGGTGGCTCCCTGCGTGAGCCGCTGCTCGTGCGGTTGTTCGGCGGGGCCCGGCTGGACGCGGTGATGACCGGGGTCGGCGGCGAGGGCGAGGCGTCACTGCTGCTTCCACCATGCCCGTCCGCCACCGCAACGACGGTGCTCGCCGACCTCATCGAGCAGCCCGACGCCGTGACCGGCCCGCTCCGCACGCACGGGCCCGCGGCCACACGGCGGCGGTGGACCAGGGCGCTCATGTGGCCTGCGCTCGCGCTCGTGCCGCTCGCGGTGGTGAGAGCGCCCGTGTGGGCGTGGGTGCTGTGGGCCGTGGTCGCGCTTGCGGCCGCACTGCTGGCCGCGGACCGGGCCCGGTCGCTGGGGCACCGCGTCGACGCCGGCTGGCTCGTGGCCCGCAACGGCAGCCTCGAACGCCGCCGCGACTGCCTGCAAACCGCGGGCATCATCGGCTGGACGGTGCGCCAGACGCTGCTACAGCGGCGCGCCGGCGTGGCCACGCTCATCGCGGCGACCGCGGCGGGGGACAAGCACTACCAGGTGATCGACGTGCCTGCCGCCCAGGCCTGGTCGATCGTCGCTGCCGCGTCCCCGTGGGTCGCCGACAACCAGTGGGCCGATGGGGTGGGGTCCGAGTTGCGCTGAACCTTCAGGCGTTTACTGTCGCTGCATGGCTATCGGTGGGGTGCTGTTCGACATCGATGGTGTGCTGGTGACCTCCTGGCAGCCCATCGACGGTGCGGCTGAAACGCTGCGAGTGCTGGAAGACAACCAGATTGCCCGGTCCTACCTGACCAACACGACGACTCGCACGCGCGCACAGATCGCCGAGTTGCTCACGGCGGCGGGTATGGCGGTGGCGGCCGACGAGGTCATCACCGCCGCGGTGCTCACGGCCGAATATGTGCGCGACCGCTATCCGGATGCGCGGTGCTTCCTCGTCAACAGCGGGCAGATCGGCGAGGACATGCCCGGCGTCGACGTCGTGTATTCGAGCGATTTCACCGGACCGCGAGCCCCGGACACACCCGACGTCGTGCTGCTCGGCGGGGCCGGACCCGAGTACAGCCACCTCACATTGAGTTGGGTGTACGACTGGATGGCACAAGGTGTCCCGGTGGTGGCGATGCACCGCAGTACGGCGTGGAACACCACCGACGGGCTGCGGGTCGACACCGGCATGTACCTCATCGGCATGGAGGAAACCTCGGGTCGCAAGGCGACCGCCGTCGGCAAACCGGCGCCCGAAGGCTTCGTCGCGGCCGCCAACCGTCTCGGCGTCGACCCGGACGAGATGTACATGATCGGCGACGATCTCAACAACGACGTGCTCGCCGCTCAGGTGGTCGGCATGACCGGTGTGCTGGTGCGGACCGGCAAGTTCCGTCAGAGCACGCTGGACCGTTGGGCCGCAGATGAATTCGCGATGCAGCCCAACTTCGTCATCGACTCGGTCGCCGATCTTCCCGAGCTGTTGGGCCTTTAGGCCTGCAGGGTCCGGACCGCTTGGATGCGGTCCTTGAGTTGGTCGGTCGTCGCCGCAGCCACCGGCGGGCCGCCGCAGATCCGCCGCAACTCGTTGTGGATCCAGCCGTGCGGCTTGCCCGTGCGGTGGTGGGCGATGGTCACCAAAGCGTTGAGCTCGCGGCGCAGTTCGCGCAGCTGCCCGTGCGTCGTGCGCGGCGGCGGCGGGCCACCCGAGGCCGCCGCTTCGGCCGAGCGCTTGGTGAGTTGCTCATCTTGCCTGCGGCGCAACAGGTCTCGCATCTGCTCGGCATCGAGCAGGCCCGGGATGCCGAGGTAGTCGGCCTCCTCGTCGCTGCCTGCCGGGGTTGCGGTGCCGAACGAGGCGCCGTCGAAGATGACCTGGTCGAGTTCGGCGTCCGCGCCGAGGTACTCGAAACCGTTCTCGAGTTCGCTCTTCTCGTCCTTGCGCTTCTCGGCGGCTTCGAGCGCCTCGTCGTCGAGCCCGTTGGATTCGCGGTGCGGCTTGCCGAGCACGTGGTTGCGCTGCGCCTCCATCTCACTGGCGAGCAGCAGGAGGTTGGGCACCGACGGCAGGAAGATGCTGGCGGTCTCGCCGGGGCGGCGCGACCGCACGAACCGGCCGATGGCCTGCGCGAAAAACAGCGGCGTCGAAGCACTCGTCGCGTACACCCCGACCGAGAGCCGAGGGACGTCGACGCCCTCGGACACCATGCGCACCGCGACCAGCCACCGACTCGTCGACGCCGAGTACTGGCTGATGCGGTCCGATGCGCTCGGATCGTCGGAGAGCACCACGGTGGGCACCTCGCCGGTGATCTTGGTGAGCAGATCGGCGTAGGCCCGCGCGGTGGTCTGGTTGGTCGCGATGATCATGCCGCCGGCGTCGGGCACGTGCTGGCGCTTCTGCTGCAACCGCTTGTCGGCGGCCGCGATCACCGCGGGCATCCACTCGCCTGCCGGGTTGAGCGCGGTGCGCCACGCGCGGGCGGTCTGCTCGGCCGTCAGTGGTTCGCCGAGCCGCGCCGCATGCTCCTCGCCGGCGCTGTCGCGCCAGCGGGCCTCGCCGGAGTAGGCCAGGAACACCACGGGCCGGACCACGCCGTCGGCCAGCGCATCGGAGTAGCCGTACACGTGATCGGCCTGCGAGCGCTGGAATCCGCTCTCGTCGGGCTCGTACTTGACGAACGGGATCGGGCTGTCGTCGCTGCGGAACGGCGTACCCGTCAGGGCGAGGCGCCGCGTCGCGTCGTCGTACGCCTCGCGCATCGCCTCGCCCCAGCTCTTCGAGTCACCGCCGTGGTGGATCTCGTCGAAGATCACGAGGGTCCTGCGGTTCTCCGTGCGCACCCGGTGCCGGGTGGGGTGGCTGGCCACCTGGGCATAGGTGACGACGACGCCGTGGTACTCCGACGACGTCTGGGAATCGGAGTTACTGAACTTCGGGTCGAGCGCGATACCGTTGCGCGCCGCCGATTGCGCCCACTGGATCTTGAGGTGCTCGGTGGGCACCACCACGGTGATCGCGTCGACCGTACGGTCGGCCAGCAGCTCTGCGGCGATGCGCAGCGCAAACGTCGTCTTACCCGCGCCAGGGGTAGCGACCAGCAGATAATCACGAGGCTTGGTGGTCAAATACTTCACCAGCGCCTTGCGCTGCCAGCCCCGCAATGCCTGGGTGCTGGGCGCTGCGTCAGCCCGCACCCGAGGACTCCTCTCAGTCGAGATGCAGTCTAGGCCAGCGCGTTACGTCGGCGCATCTTCCCGCGAGTGGGCCGGGCGTGTCGCTCGCGCGCGTTCGGTCCGAAGTTCGTGGACGGCACAAGGTGCCGCGTGTGTCAACTTTCGGATCGCGGGTGTCTTCGTGATCCTCGGCAAACACGCGGCGGTCGGTCCGCCGCTGTGAAATTGCTGCGGTTCACCGCCGAACCGGCTGATTACGCTCGGACGATGAGCTGGAACGCCACGAGCAGATCCAACGGGTTGCGGGTGTTGCTCATCGTGGTTGGCGTCATGCTCGCGGCCGGCGTCGTGCTCATCGCAACAGCGTTCGTCGTCTTCGAGTACGCGCTGGATCGTGCTTTCGACAGCGACGATCTCGGCCTGCACCCCATCGACGAAACGGCGGCGGCCGCGGCGATGCGGGACCGCGGGATCGCGATACCCGACGGGTTCGTCTTCATCGAGATGACCGAGCTGAATCAGTTCGTCGGCGCCGACGACTACGCGGGCAGGTATTCGATCGACGTGCCGTTCGCGGATGCCGTGAAGTTGCTCGCCGAAGCGAATCCCGACTTTCCGAAGTTGCGTACCGCGGCGTGCACCGATGAGATCGTGCGTGCGGATTTCCTTGAGGCGCCTGGCTTCACGTGCGGTGCGGGCACCGAACTCGCGGTGACCACGCGGACACTCGACGGTGTCGACGTGTTGGCCGACCACTACCACGGGACGCCGCCGGACACCGAGACCGTCCTGGTGGTGCACAACGGCGGGCAGGTGGAGTTGTTCGTGTTGTCCCGCGGGCACTAGGCCGTTACACGAAGTAGTTGTCGTGCTTGATGAACCACTCGGCGCGTTCTTCGTCGGTGAGATCGGCGAGCTGGGCGAAACCCTCGAAGTAGGCCTCGCGCGGGGCGCCCGGAGCAAACAGCATCAACAGCGACGTCGGCGCGTCGGCCTCGTTGCGGAACCCGTGGATGCCGCCGGGCGGGACATAGAGGAAATCGCCTTGGTTGCCGTCCATCCAGTCATTGCCGTCATATAGCTTCACCGTGCCGGACAGTACGAAGAACGCCTCCGACATGGCCCGGTGGAAATGGGGCCCGGGGCCGCCGCCCTGCGGGCTGATGTCGACGCGATACAAGCCGTAATCGCCATCGGTCTGCTGTTGGTTGGCCAGGTAGTGGTACTTCACGAGGCCGAACGAGTCGTAGTCGGCGGGCTCGTCGGCGCGCCGCAACCGGGCGCTGACCTCCGGCTCGTCTTTGGTGTAGCGAGCGGGGGGATAGGGCGGCACATTCCTGGGGTCCCAGAGTGACACGCCGCCCAGCCTATCCCGCAGTACTCGACACCAGGGTCAAGCAGTCGCGCCCTGCAGCACCGGGAACGTGACGCCGGTCAGCTCCTCGGACACCGTCCACAGCCGCCGCTGCATGTCGAGGTCATAGGACCGCTGGTTGGACAGCACGAGCTTGGGGTAGCCGCGCTGCTCGGCGAATCCGTCGGGCCCGTAGTACTGACCGCCGAGCGCGCCCGGGTCGGTCGCCGCGCGCAGTGTCGGCAGGGCGCCCATGGCCGCGTCCTGGAACAGCACGCGCGCTGCGGGCAACGCGACCTGGAAGGCGCGCGGCAGATGCCGCGCCAGTTCGGTGTCGGATCCGCCGGGATGTGCGGCCAGCGCGGTGGTCTGGTGCCCGGTCAGGCGGCGCTGCAGCTCATAGGTGAACAGCAGGTTGGCGAGCTTGGACTGGCCGTACGCCTGGAGCCGGTTGTAGCTGCGTTCCCAGTGCAGATCGTCGAAGCGGATGCCGGGGGCGAAGCGGTGCCCGGTGCTGCTGACGGTCACGATGCGCGAGCCCGTCACCGGCAGCAGGCGGTCGAGCAGCAGGCCCGTGAGGGCGAAGTGGCCGAGATGGTTGGTGCCGAACTGCAGCTCGAAGCCGTCGGCGGTGGTCTGCTTGGGCGGGGTCATGACGCCGGCGTTGTTGATCAGCAGATCGATGCGATCGTGCTTGTCCTTGATCTCGGCCGCGGCGGTGCGCACCGACTCGAGCGAGCCAAGGTCGAGCTGCTGCAACTCGAGATCGGATTCGCTGACGGTCCTGGCGATCCAGTCGATGGCGGCCTTGCCCTTGTCGAGGTTGCGCACGGCGAGTACGACGTGTGCGCCCTTGGCGGCGAGGGCCTTCGCGGTCTCCAGCCCGAGCCCGGTGTTGGCTCCGGTGACGACGGCGATGCGGCCGGTTTGGTCGGGAATGCTGGCGGTGGTCCATTTCGTCATGAGAGACTCCTGGTGAGGGTTAAACGGAGTGTGCGCTCCGGTTGCTTCCGAATATACGGAACGCGCGCCCCGTTTTGTCAATCCCCGATTTGTGAGGTGGTGTCGATGCGCGCGGATGCGGCCCGCAACCGTGCCCGGGTGCTGGAGGTTGCCTACGAAACGTTCGCGGCCGAGGGGCTCGCGGTGCCTATCGATGAGATCGCGCGCCGGGCCGGGGTGGGTGCCGGAACCGTGTACCGGCATTTCCCGGCCAAGGAAGACCTGTTTCGTGCGGTGATCGCCGATCGCATTAACGCGATCGTCGACGAGGGCCGCACGCTGTTGGCCGAGGCGGATCCGGCCGACGCGCTGTTCGAGTTCCTGCGGTCGATGGTGCGGTGGAGTGCAGAAGACCGCGGCCTGGTCGACGCGTTCGCCGGCGCCGGGATCGACATCAAAACCGTGGTGCCCGAGGCCGAGGATGAGTACATGGCGGTGCTTGGCGAATTGCTGCGGGTCGGGCAGGAATCGGGCGCGGTACGAGGCGATATCGACGCTGCGGGCGTCAAAGCGCTCATGGTGGGCTGCCAGGCCATGCAGAGCTACAACGCCGACCTGGCCGGCCACACGACCGACGTCGTCTTCGACGGGTTGCGCGCGCCGGGGGTAGCGTCGGCGGGGTGAAGTTCGGGATCTCGACGTTCGTCGACGACGACACCATTGACCCGGCAACGTTGGCGCGTGCGATCGAGGAACGAGGCTTCGTCTCGCTCGTCGTCGCCGAGCACAGCCACATCCCGGTGAGCCGCGAATCCCCGTATCCCAGCGGTGGCGATCTGCCGTCGTACTACTACAACACTCTCGATCCCTTCGTGACCCTCGCCGCGGCCGCCGCGGTGACGTCCGAGATCGAACTCTTCACCGGCGTCACTCTGCTCATCCAGCGCGATCCCATCCACACGGCCAAGGAAGCCGCCAGCATCGACCTGATCTCCGGCGGCCGGTTCGTGTTCGGTGTAGGCGCGGGCTGGAACCTCGAGGAGATGCGCGACCACGGCACCGACCCGAAAACCCGCGGCGCACGGTTGGACGAGAGCATCGAGGCGATCAAGGCGCTGTGGACCGCCGAACCCGCCGAGTACCACGGCAAGCACGTCGACTTCGAACTGTCTTACTGCCGTCCCAAGCCGGTCCAGAAACCGCATCCGCCCATCTATATCGGCGGCAACTCGGACGCGACGGTCAAGCGCGTGATCCGCCACGGCTCCGGCTGGATCTCCAATCCGCTGCCGCGGGATGTGCTGGCTCAACGCGTCGGGCAGATGCGTGACGGCGCAGGCCACGATGTACCGCTCGCGATGTTCGGGACGCCCATCGACGCCGACTACTGGCGGGCCGCCGAGGATCTCGGCTTCGGTCAGCTCGGGTTGTTCCTGCCGTCGGTCGGCACGGATGAGTCGCTGCGGCTGCTCGACGAATTCGCCGCGCGCGTCGAGCACTACCAATCCGCTGCGTAACAACCTTGCACTCGCCCTGGTCGAGTGCTAAGAATGCAGTTGGCACTCTCGATTCGTGAGTGCTAGGTCGGGACGGTGAGACCGGGGCCGCACCTGCGGGAGCACACCCTGGTCGTCCGTCGCGGGCACTGAACCCGGCCAACGAACGTGCGATCCCCTATCCGGAGGAATCACTTCGCAATGGCTAAGACAATTGCGTATGACGAAGAGGCCCGTCGCGGCCTTGAGCGGGGCCTGAACAGCCTCGCCGACGCGGTAAAGGTGACGCTGGGCCCCAAGGGTCGCAACGTCGTCCTGGAGAAGAAGTGGGGCGCCCCCACGATCACCAACGATGGTGTGTCCATCGCCAAGGAGATCGAGCTGGAGGACCCGTACGAGAAGATCGGCGCTGAGCTGGTCAAAGAGGTCGCCAAGAAGACCGACGACGTCGCCGGCGACGGCACCACCACCGCCACCGTTCTGGCGCAGGCTCTGGTTCGCGAAGGTCTGCGCAACGTCGCGGCCGGCGCCAACCCGCTCGGCCTGAAGCGCGGCATCGAAAAGGCCGTCGAGAAGGTCACCGAGACGCTGCTGAAGAGCGCCAAGGAGGTCGAGACCAAGGAGCAGATCGCTGCCACCGCCGGTATCTCGGCCGGTGACCAGTCCATCGGCGACCTGATCGCCGAGGCCATGGACAAGGTCGGCAACGAGGGTGTCATCACCGTCGAGGAGAGCAACACCTTCGGCCTGCAGCTTGAGCTCACCGAGGGCATGCGCTTCGACAAGGGCTACATCTCGGGCTACTTCGTGACCGACGCCGAGCGTCAGGAAGCCGTCCTCGAGGATCCCTACATCCTGCTGGTCAGCTCGAAGGTCTCGACCGTCAAGGACCTGCTGCCGCTGCTGGAGAAGGTCATCCAGTCCGGCAAGCCGCTGCTGATCATCGCCGAGGACGTCGAGGGCGAGGCCCTGTCGACCCTGGTGGTCAACAAGATCCGTGGCACCTTCAAGTCCGTCGCCGTCAAGGCCCCTGGCTTCGGTGACCGTCGCAAGGCGATGCTGCAGGACATGGCGATCCTCACCGGTGGCCAGGTCATCAGCGAAGAGGTCGGCCTGTCTCTCGAGACCGCCGACGTCGCGCTGCTGGGCAAGGCTCGCAAGGTCGTCGTGACCAAGGACGAGACCACCATCGTGGAGGGCGCAGGCGACAGCGACGCCATCTCCGGCCGGGTGGCTCAGATCCGCGCCGAGATCGAGAACAGCGACTCCGACTACGACCGCGAGAAGCTGCAGGAGCGCCTGGCCAAGCTGGCCGGCGGTGTTGCGGTCATCAAGGCCGGCGCTGCCACTGAGGTGGAGCTCAAGGAGCGCAAGCACCGCATCGAGGACGCCGTCCGCAACGCGAAGGCTGCCGTCGAAGAGGGCATCGTCGCCGGTGGCGGCGTGGCCCTGCTGCAGTCGGCTCCGGCGCTCGACGAGCTCAAGCTCACCGGCGATGAGGCCACTGGCGCCAACATCGTCAAGGTCGCGCTGTCGGCTCCGCTGAAGCAGATCGCCTTCAACGGTGGGCTCGAGCCTGGCGTTGTCGCCGAGAAGGTCACCAACTCGCCCGCCGGCACCGGCCTCAACGCCGCCACCGGTGAGTACGAGGACCTGCTCAAGGCCGGCGTTGCCGACCCGGTGAAGGTCACCCGCTCGGCGCTGCAGAACGCAGCCTCGATCGCGGCGCTGTTCCTCACCACCGAGGCCGTCGTCGCCGACAAGCCGGAGAAGGCCGCCGCACCCGCCGGCGACCCGACCGGTGGCATGGGCGGTATGGACTTCTAAGTCCCGCTTACGAGGAGGCCCGGCTCGCTTGGCGAGCCGGGCCTTTTCGTTTATGTGCCCGAATGCGCGGTTTCATCCGCGACGCGCCGTGTTAGGCGGATCAGGGTGCACACTCGCGACGAGGAGCCTGTGGATAACCGCCTCGCGCAAGGCTTTTTGTGTCGGGTGGCGATGCCACTGTGCGGGCATGCACACCTTTCGATGGCCGTTTCTCGCAGCGGAGGCGTTGGACGCCGGGCTGCTGACGTTCCGCGAGTTGCGCCGTTTCCATGCCGGGATCTATCCGGGTGTGTGGGCTCCGCGGGGCGTGGAGTTGTCGACGAAGCAGCGTGCTCATGCGGCATGGCTGTGGTCGAGGCGTGAAGGTGTGATCGCCGGCCTCTCGGCCTCGGCGATGTTGGGCGCCGAGTGGGGCGACGCGAGTATGCCCGCCGAGCTCATTCACACGAACAGGCGTCCGCCGCGACTGCTCACCGTCTATACCGACACCCTGCTGCCCGCAGAGGTCTGCACAATCTCGGGCTTGCCCGTGACGACGCCGGCCCGCACGGCATTCGACCTTGGCAGGCGGCTGGAGCTGGAAGCGGGTGTTCAGCGCATCGATGCCCTGATGAATGCGACCGACGTCAAGGTCAACGAGATCGAGGCCGTGATCGCCGGTCATCCCGGTATCCGGGGACTACGGCAACTCCGCGAAACCCTGCTGCTTGTCGACGGCGGAGCGGAATCGCCATACGAATCGTTGACGCGTCTGCTCTTGCTGAAGGCGGGCTTTCCTCGGCCGGAAACTCAGATCCGTGTCCTCGACGAGTACGGATGTGTGGTCGCTCGAATCGACATGGGGTGGCGCAGATACAAGGTCGGCGTGGATTTCGAAGGCGCACACCACTGGACCGATCCGCGGCAACGCTCACGCGATGCCGAGCGCTTCACCAGGCTTCCCGAACTCGGCTGGACCGATTTCAAGCTGACCAGCGGCATGCTGCACAACGATCCGCAGCGATTCCTTGACCGCGTGGCCGCGGCGCTGATTGCGAGGGGCTGCCCCAAGACCTGGTGAGTGTGAGTTCTCATACGCATTCAGCGGCGCGTTGCGTATGAATTCCCACACTCGACGGGCACTCAGTTCTCGGAAAGCACGACACAGTCGTTGGTGCCGGGGTTCGCTGAGTGCCTCGACCGTTTGCGGTGCAGGACCGCGCGGCTCGGCACGATCTGCTGCGTGTCGTCGTCGGTGGCGGCGGGTTGACCGCGGCCGTCGACGATCAGCGAGAAACCGCCGGGCCGGCGTGGTGGCCAGATGAGGGTCACGCCGTCGTGGGAGGCCAGGTTTCTGCGGGTGTGCCCGCCGACCGGGCCCACGTCGATGACGCCGTCGACGAGTTGGGGTTCGACCGCCACGGTGTGTGCGTGGTAGTTGTCGTCGACGGTGACGAGATAGGCGAACGTGTAGTCCGTCAGCTTGGCGGCCAGCTGGTTGAGATCCACTTTCACGCTCATGACGCGAGGATAGTGCGGTTTGCCCGCCGTCGGGCCGGACCGGTCAGACCGGTGCAGATTGGCGGCCGCGGACCAGCCGGCCGGGCCGCGCGGAGGTCGGCACGCCGTGCTCGGCGATGACCTCACCCGACACGACGGTCGCGACGTAACCGTCGGCGGTCTGGTCGAGTCGCCGCCCGCCGGCTGGCAGGTCGTAGGTGATGACGGGCTTGTGCAGCCGCAGTGCGGAATGGTCGATGACATTGAGGTCGGCCTTGTAGCCGACGGCGATGCGCCCGCGGTCCGACAGGCCGGCCACCCGTGCCGGCACCGACGTCAGCTCACGCACGGCTTGTGCGACCGACAGTCTGCCGGTCGCGCGGTCACGTGCCCAATACGCGAGCAGATACGTGGGAAAGCTTGAATCACAGATCATTCCGTAATGCGCGCCGCCGTCGCCGAGGCCGAGGACGACGTCTTCGCGGCGCATCAGATCGCCGACGGTGTCCAGTGAGTTGTTCTCGAAGTTGGCCATCGCGCCGAGCAGGATCGCGTGGCCGTCATCGTCGAGCAGCCGGTCGTAGGCCTCCTCCATGGGGCTGACGCCGCGGGCCTTCGCTCTGGCCGCGATGCTCTGGGACCGGTCGGGTTCGTAGTTCGCGTCCTCGCCGAGCGGGAAGATCCAGTCCCACGCCTGGGCCAGGTACACCAGCGGATTGGCCGGCGCGCCGCCCGGCTTGTCGGACAGGATGCGTTCCCGCACTTCTGGTTTGCGCATCTGTGCGACCCGCTCGGCCAGCGGCAGCCCCGCGATCTCCTGGTAGCTGGGATACAGCACGAAGGGGTTGGCCGTCAGTTCCAGGCCGATCATCAAGCCGATCGGCCGCGGGAACACCTGTGCGGTGATCATCGGACCACCGGCCGCGCTTTCCCGGTTGGCCTTCTCCACCATCGTCATGGCCTCGACCCACAGCGGGTCGCCCGCGTTGAGCACCAGCAGCGTGAACGTGACCGGCAGCCCGGTGTCGGCCGCCGCGTCGAAAACCTGTTGTAACACAGGCTGATAGCCACCGGCCGGGATGTCGGGCACGAACTGGATCAGGCCGCCGCCGCCATCGGCGACGCCACGCGCGATCTCCAGGATCTCCTCGTCGCCGGCTTCGAAGCTGGGGATCTGCTGGCCGCCCTCGGTGCGGTGGGTGGCCAGCCGCGACGACGCGAATCCCAGGGCGCCTGCCTCGATCGCCTCCTTGGCCAAAGCCCGCATCCGGGCCAGATCCTCGGCCGTCGCCGGTTCGCGGTCGGCGCCTCGTTGCCCCATGACATACACGCGCAGCGGTGAGTGCGGTAGGTATGCGGCCACGTCGATGTCGAGGCGTCGCGCCGCCAACGCATCGAGGTACTCGGGAAACGTCTCCCAGTGCCACGGCAGACCGTCGACCATCACGACTCCGGGAATGTCCTCCACGCCCGCCATCACGTCGACGAGCACGTCATGATCGGCGGGCCGGCACGGCGCGAAACCCACTCCGCAGTTGCCCATCACGGCGGTTGTGACGCCATGTGCCGAAGAAGGATTGAGCCGATCGGACCAGATCGCCTGCCCGTCGTAATGGGTGTGCAGATCGACGAAACCCGGCGTCACCAACAGTCCGGTCGCGTCGATCTCGCGGGCACCGCGCTGCGGCACCGATCCGACCGCGGCGATGACACCGTCGCGCACGGCGACGTCACCGGCATATGGTTCGCCGCCCAACCCGTCGACGATCAGACCGCCACGGATGACCAGATCGAACGTCGTCGTTGCCGCACTTTCGGGGTCGTGGGTCATCTGACAAACGTACGACGAAGTGTCGGTGGGACGTGCCAGGATCGAGCGCGTGATCGATCATTTCGGAATCAACTGCGCAGACTTCGCCAAAGCGAAGGAGTTTTACGACGCGGTCCTGGGCGTCCTGGGCTACACGCGTCAGATGGACTTCGGCGTGGCCATCGGTTACGGCAAGGACGGGCATCCCGCCTTCTGGATCGCCGATGCCAGCGCCGGTGACGCCGCCGGGCCCAACCGCGAGATCCATGTGGCGTTCCACGCGTCCGGCGTCGACGCGGTCACCGAGTTCTACGAGACCGCACTGAAGCTGGGTGTCGAGTCGCTGCATGCACCTCGCCTGTGGCCGGAGTATCACCCGGGGTATTTCGGCGCGTTCGTCCGCGACCCCGACGGCAACAACGTCGAGGCCGTGTTTCACGGAGCCCCGCCGCAGTAGCGCTCACAACGGGTTGATCGCGGTGATCAGCCACGCACCGTTGATCTGCGCGAGCTCGACCCGGATGGCGAGCTGCGCCTCCGTCCGGGTCTTGTTGCCCGTCGATTCGACGATCTGGTCGACGAACGTCAGCACCTGAGCCTTGTCGGCCGACAACGTCTCGATGGCGGCGTTCCGTACGTTCGAGGTCTGCGTGACGCCGTTGGACCTCGCGATGGCCGTCTTGGAGCGCATCTGTTCGCGGTAGTTGTCGACGGCTTCGCCGGTCAGCAGCGCAGCGAGGTTGTCGACGTCGTCGTCGTCGGTCCTCGGCGTGTAGCTCAGCAGCTTTTCGAGGTTTGCCGTCGTCAGCTCAACCACCTCGTCGCGGGCGGCGGTCTGGTCGGCCACCAGGGTCGGTGCGGGTCGGTTCTTCTCGGTCATCTGCCACGTACCGAGCCCGAGCGCGACCGCTGTGCCCACGACGAGCCCGACAACCAGAACCACCCACCCCGTCCTACGCATCAGTCCACGAACTCCATCTTCGAGGCCTTGTACTCGTCACCGACCTTGACCATGGTGATCGCGAGCCGCTGAACCGCGTCCTCCCGCGGGGCGTTGGTGTTGTACGTGGTTTTCGTGGTGACGCTGACCAACACCACGGCCTCATCGGACGTGAACGACTCGACACCGGCGCCGGTCACATCGGCCTCGGTCTCCTTGCCCTCGTCGACCGTGCCCTGCTTCATCTTCGCCGAACCACTGCGCAGCCGGTCCTGGAATTCGCCGGTCGTCGCGTCGATCACCCGCTCGATGTCGGCGTCGACGGTGTCGGCATTCACGGTGACGAGATCGACCGCGAGAGTCTTCGCCGCGTCGACGTAGGGCTGCCATTGCGGGGTCGTGCTCGTCGCCGGGGCGCTGCGCATGAACTGGGTTGCCGCGAAACCGATCGCACACACCAGCAGCACCGCGAGCGTGGCGGGAACGAGAACCCGTGCGGCACTGCGCTTCTGGCGTGGACGGGGTTGCAATACGGGTGGTGTGAACGACCAGGCCGCCGGCGGGGGCGGCGTGCTGATCGACGGGCTGCTGATGTGCGGTGCGGGCGGTTGCGGTTGCGGCGCAGGTTTTGGCGGCGGTGGTGGCGATACGACCGGCCGGGTCACGGTGGGCGGACGTGGCGCGGGCTTGGGGGCCGCGCTCCCGAGTGCATTGGCGAAATCACTGCACTGGGCGTAGCGCGCGGCGGGGTCCTTGGCGAGACCTTTGGCCATCACGTCGTCGAGATGGGCGAGTTCGGGACGAGATGCGCTCAGGCGCGGTGGCGGTTCGCTGAGATGCTTGCTGATGACGACGGCCGCATTCGAGTGATGGAACGGTGAGCGCCCGGTGAGCAGATGAAATGCGCTAGCGGCCAAGGCATATTGATCGGCCCGCCCGTCCATGTCCTGTCCCAGCAGCTGTTCGGGCGCGGAATAGGCCATCGATCCGACGGCCATGTTCGTGGCGGTCAGCCCGCTGATGTCGTCGACACGGCGCGCAACGCCGAAGTCCGCGAGGAGGATTCGCCGTTTCGTGCGCACCCGGGGAGCCGGATCGGCAACATCTCCGGATCCGGTCAGCAATATGTTGGCCGGCTTGACATCCCGGTGCAGCAGGTTGCGGGTGTGCGCGTAATCGAGCGCGTCGGCGATCGCCGTGACGATCTCGATCGCATCGGCCAGCGGCATGCCCTTGGGATGGTGTTCGCGGACGAACCGGGACGCGTCGGTGCCGTCGACGTAATCCATGGCGATCCACAGCTGGCCGTCGCTTTCGCCGCGATCATGCAGACCGACGATGTGGGGATGCCACAACAGGGCGGCGACGTCGGCTTCCCGATTGAACCGCTGCCGGTACTGCGTGTCGCCGGTGAGCGAGATCGGCAGGATCTTCAGCGCGTCCTGACGGGGCAGCCGCGGATGCTGCGCCAGGTAGACCTCGCCCATGCCGCCGGAGCCGAGCAAACGTTGAATCGTGTACCCGGCGAACACGTCACCGGTGTTCAGCGGCATGGCCGTGATAGTAGCGGTGACCGGCGACCTTTCCACCGCGAGTAGCGTCGGGATCATGACCGCCGCCGATTCCGAAGCCGTCCGGGAACTGTTGCGTGACGCGTTCACCCGGCTGATCGAGCATGTCGACGACCTCACCGAGGGCCTGACCGAGGAAGTCTCCAGTTATCGGCCGACTCCGCAGGCCAACAGCATCGCCTGGTTGATCTGGCACAGCGCGCGGTGTCAGGACCTGCAGCTGTGCGACATCGCGGGTGTCGAGCAGGTGTGGACCCGCGATGGCTGGGTGGACCGGTTCGGCCTCGACTTGCCGCGCAACGACATCGGATACGGTCACCGGCCCGACGACGTCGCCAAGGTGCAGGCGCCCGCTGACCTGCTCGCGGGTTACTACCGAGCGGTCCACAAAGTCACGCTCGAGTACATCGCCACGGTCACGGCGGACGAGTTGGAGCGAGTCGTCGACACCAACTGGGACCCGCCCGTGACGGCGAGCGCACGGCTGGTCAGCATCGTCGACGATTGCGCACAGCATCTCGGCCAGGCGGCCTATCTGCGAGGAATCATCGGGAAATGACGCGCTGGTGGCCACCGGTCGCGATGGCCGCCATGTTGGTGCTCGGCTTGGCGGTACGCCATGGTCCCACCCGGGTCGACAGCTGGTTTCAGGCGCTCGGCCGCGAGCTGGGTCCATATCGCCGGACGTTCCTGCTGTTCACCGACTGGCGATGGCTGACGCCGGTGCTTCTGGTCGCGATCGTTGTGGTGTTGTGGCGCAGACAGTGGTGGCTCGCCGCCGCGATGGCGGTGAGCCCGCCACTCGCGATTGCCGTCGCGCGGCTGTGCAAACACCTCTTCGGCCGGGAAAAGGGCGGTGCGCTGGCCTATCCCAGCGGCCACGCGACTTTCGTCGTCGTGGTGATGGGGATGGTGTTGATCGCGGCGGGCTTCGCCGCATGGGCCGTCGTCGTGGCGGTCACCATCAGCGTCCTTGGCATGTTCGGGCAGGCGATCACCCACCACTACTTCACCGACACGGTCGGCGCGGCGCTGCTGGCGACGTCGGTGGTGTGTGTGGCGTACGTCCTGACTCGTCCCACACTTGACAGGTGTCAACCCCGGTGCGACGTGGGTCACAAACGGTGGTTAACATAGGCCCATGACAGCGACGCCTGAAGTTGAACTGCCGGAGACCGGCACTATTCACAACCCTGCGACCGGCGCCGTCGCCGGCCAGGTGCGTTGGACCGATCCCGCCGACGTGCCGCGGATCGCGGCAGGTCTGCGCACGGCGCAGAAGGAATGGGAAGCCCGCGGCGCGAAGGGCCGGGCCAAGGTGCTGGCCCGCTACGCCGTGTGGCTCGGCGATCACCGCGACGAGATCGAGAAGCTGCTGATCGCCGAGACCGGCAAGTCGGCAGTGGACGCGGCCCAGGAGGTCCCGCTGCTGCTGATGATCTTGTCGTACTACATCAAGACCGTCGAGAAGGCGATGGAGCCGGAGACCCGGCCCGCTCCGCTGCCGTTCCTGTCGATCAAGAAGATCGCCGTGCACTACCGTCCGCGTGCGGTCGTCGGCATCATCGCCCCGTGGAACTACCCCGTCGCCAACGCGATGATGGACGCCATCGGCGCGCTCGCGGCAGGGTGCTCGGTGCTGCTCAAGCCGTCCGAGCGGACCCCGCTGACGGCCGAGGTGCTGCTGCGCGGCTGGTTGGACTCCGGCGCCCCGGAGGTGTTCGCGCTCGCGCAGGGTGCCCGTGAGGTCTCCGAGGCCGTCATCGACAACTCCGACTACATCCAGTTCACCGGGTCCTGCGCGACCGGTGCCAAGGTGATGGAGCGCGCCGCGCGTCGGCTCACCCCCGTCAGCCTCGAGCTCGGCGGCAAGGATCCGATGATCGTGCTGGAGGACGCCGACGTCGAGCTCGCCGCGAACGCCGCGGTGTGGGGCGCGATGTTCAACGCCGGCCAGACGTGTGTGTCGGTCGAGCGGGTCTACGTCCTCGAGCCCGTGTACGACCAGTTCGTCTCGGCTGTCGTGAAAGCCGTGAACAACCTCAAGATGGGTGCGGGAGAGGGCTACGACTTCGGCGCACAGATCGACGAGAACCAGGTGGCGATCACCGAGCGGCACGTCAAGGATGCGATCGCGGCCGGGGCCAAGGCGTTGACCGGCGGCAAGCGCCCCGAGGGCCCGGGCAGCTTCTATCCGCCCACGGTTCTCGTCGACGTCGACCACTCGATGACCTGCATGACCGAAGAGACGTTCGGGCCGACCTTGCCGATCATGAAGGTGTCCTCGGTCGAGGAGGCCGTGCGGCTGGCCAACGACAGCCAATACGGCTTGAGTGCGTCGGTGTTCTCGAAGGACGTCGATCGGGCGAAAGCCGTTGCCTTGCAACTGGATTGCGGTGCGGTCAACGTCAACGACGTGATCTCGAACCTGATGTGCACCACCGCACCCATGGGCGGCTGGAAGACCTCGGGCATCGGCGCGCGGTTCGGCGGCATCGACGGTGTGCGCAAGTTCTGCAGGCAGGAGACCGTCGTGTTGCCACGCACCAATGTCGGTGCCGGCGGCAACTACTACAACAACTCCCACAAAGCGTTGGCGCGGATGAACAAGCTCATGACCAAGATGGCATTGGCCCGGCCGCGGCGGAAGGCCAAGTAGGGGTTCGCCACCGGCCGTTCACTGCGGCGTCACCTTGGATTTTGCCGGGGCCGATACCTTCGGCCGGTGACTTTGGACTCCACTGGCTACGCCGTCCGCGACGACGATGACGACGACCCTGAGCTGCTGCTTCTCCCGAGCGGCGACGTCGTCGACACCTGGCGTGAGGGCTATCCGTACGACGAGCGGATGAAGCGCAACGACTACGAGGAGCAGAAGCGACTGCTCCAGATCGAGTTGCTGAAGCTGCAGAAGTGGAGTCAGGCGAACGGCCACCGGCACGTCATCGTGTTCGAGGGCCGCGACGCCGCGGGCAAGGGTGGCACCATCAAGCGGTTCATGGAGCACCTCAACCCGCGCGGTGCACGCGTCGTCGCGCTGGAGAAACCCACCGAGAAGGAACGCACTCAGTGGTACTTCCAGCGCTACGTCGGCCATCTGCCCGCCGCCGGTGAGATCGTGTTGTTCGACCGGTCCTGGTACAACCGCGCCGGTGTCGAGCGTGTGATGGGCTACTGCACGCCCAAGCAGCACGCCGAGTTCATCCGCCAGGCCCCGCTGTTCGAGCAGATGCTGGTCAACGACGGCATCAGCCTCACCAAGCTGTGGTTTTCGGTGACGCAGTCCGAGCAGCGCACACGCTTCACGATCCGGCAGGTCGATCCCGTGCGGCAGTGGAAACTCTCGCCGACCGACCTTGCGTCGCTGGACAAATGGGACGACTACACCGCGGCCAAGGAAGACATGTTCGCCTGGACCGACACCGAGATCGCGCCGTGGACTGTGGTGAAGAGCAACGACAAGAAACGCGCCCGTATCAACGCCATGCGCTACGTGCTCGGTAAGTTCGACTACGACAACAAAGACCATGAGGTGGTCGGCCATGCCGATCCACTGATCGTGGGGCGTGCGCTGTCGGATTGATCTCCGGTGCCGTCCCGGCTAGGAGGACGGCGTGCGGTTTGTGACGACGCTGTTCCTGTGGGTGCTGACGACGGCCCTGCTCGCGATCGCGGTACCCAGCGCGTGGGCGCAGAAGAACGTCATCGACCGAAACGGTTACTCGGCGTTCGCCGCCACGGCCGCCAAAGACCCACAGCTTCAGCAGGCGGTCGCGGGTGAGCTCACCACGCAGGTGACCGCGCTCGCCGCTCAGCGCGGCGCCGACGTCAACGCCGGCATGGTGCGCGGGGTGGCCAACGCCTACACCGCGGGGGAGGCGTTTCCCGGACAGTTCGCCAGGGCCAACGAGATCGCCCACACCTGGATGTTCACCGACCGGGTGGCCCGCGACGCGGACGGCGGATGGGTGATCGATCTGGCCCCGATGCTGTCTGACACGTCGTTTCAACAGACCTTGGCGAACTTCGATGTCGAAGTGCCGCAGACGCTTACGGTGCCGATCACGGCATCGCCACCGGCCGGTCTGGAACCGGGGAAACTACGCTTGCTGGCGGTGTGGGGGCCGTGGGTCAGTGTGGCGGCGGCCGTCCTCACCGGAGTCTTTGCCCTGCTGACGCTGGCCGCTGCCCGCTCGCGCGGTAAAACCCTTGCTGCGTTGGGTGTTTCAGCACTTCTCGTCGGCGCGGCCGGGTGGGCCGGGATGGAGGCCGCGCGTCGGTACATCAACGATGCGCTCAATCACACCAGCGGTGACATCCGCCAGATCGCCGACTCGATGGTCGGCCACGCCATCGGCAGCTTGCACCAGTGGCTCAATCTCACGCTCGCGGCCGGTGGAGTGTTGGTGGTGTTCGGCGTGATCGTGGCGATGTTGGGTGGGCTGCGCCGGCGGGACTAGATGTGCGCCGCCGCGCTGCCGCCAGGCTCGGCGCGACGACCGCCTCCTACTGTTTCTGGCGTCAGGCAGGAGTCACGAATCGCAGCCACGCCGACTGACAGGATTTTCTGGTCCGGTCCAGTTCATGCGCCGAGATCCTGGAGGCCTGGTAGAAGCTGCGTTCGACCATCCAACACAGCACGCGTGCCAGCGCACGAGCATCGTCGGGCCCGTCACCGAGCGGTACCCCACCTCGGACCAGCAGTGCCGTAACAGCTTCCGAGATCGCATACGCGGTGTCGGTCCACAAGCGGTCCACCTCGGGGATGGTGGACGCGAAGTCGACAGCCGCGCGCATCACGACACCGTGCTCGCGCCACTGTCGGGCAGTATGTTCCAGCGCGGCCTCGATCACCTCATGGATGGGCGCGGCGCGGCTGAGTGCTGACACTGAATCCTGTTGCAGCGCAGAGACGGTCCGAGCCACCAGGGCGATCAAGATGTCCTGCTTGGAGGCGAAATAGAAGTACAACGCGCTGCGGGTTATACCGGCCGTCTCCGCGATGTCGCCGACCGTCATGCGTACGTAGCCGCGGGTCGTGAGCAGAGTCTCGGCAGCATCGAGTATCTGCTGCTCGCGGAGGTCCCCCTTGCGCACCGTGGGTGGTGTTCCCCGGCGGGAAGGCCACGACTTGCTCATCGCGACCACGTCTGGCTCTTGTAGGTGCTAGTCGGCTGCAAGCTGTGCTCCGTCGGCGAAATCGGTGCTGCGGGAAAGGCTCTCCCACCGCCGGATGTCGTCGTCGACCGCGCTGCGGGCAGCGGCGATCAATCGGAGAGCGTCGGAGCCCAACACCAGGTGTGCGGGTGGTTCGTCGGTATCAAGGATCGACAACACCGCCTGAGCGGCTTTCGCCGGGTTGCCCAACTGGTTACCGCTCGCGTTGACGCGGGCAGTTCGGATCGGATCGAACAACGCGTCGTAGTCGGCGATGGAACGTTCGGCGCGCGTCATCGAGCGGCCGGCCCAATCGGTGCGGAAGGAACCCGGCTCAATCGCGGTGACGTGAATGCCGAATCCCGCGACCTCCTTGCGCAAACTCTCCAGCAGACCTTCCACCGCGAACTTGCTTGCGCAGTACGCAGACATCCCGGGGACCGCCATCAGGCCACCCATGGAGGTGACCGCCATCAGGTGGCCGGCGCGGCGTTGCCGCATGTAGGGGAGTGCCGCCTGCAACGTCGCGGCGACTCCGAACACGTTGGTGGCGAACTGGGCGCGGACCGCCGACAGAGGCGTCTCCTCGAAGATGCCCTCCAGGCCGTACCCCGCATTGGCGATGACGACATCGATGGGGCCGATCTCCGATTCGATGTCGGCCACTGTGCGGAACACCGCCGCATCGTCCGTCACGTCCAATAAGCGGGCATGTGCGCGTCCCGGCGCCAGTGCCTCGAAAGCCGCGACCTCGGCCGGTTTTCGCAGAGTGCCGACCACCCGGTCACCGGATTGCAGGGCGGCTGTCGCGAAGGCGCGCCCCAAGCCGGTACTCACTCCGGTGATGAAGATGGTTCGCACTGCGCCTCCCCGTCGATCGAGAACTTTGTTTCGAACTACTCGACATAGTGTCAAGTATAAATCGACGTATCGTCAACTCATAGCGCTCGGTGCTCTCCGTCCCCGACCCGTGTGACAGCTCGTAATACCTTGGCCGACAGGCTGTTCAACGATTGATATGCGTGGCAGAAGTCGGCTTCGATCACGACAAGATGTCACCGCTTGCACGCCTACCTACCAATAGGTAGGCTCAGGATATGGCTGCTGCCTCATCGACTTCGGAAGCGATTCTCCGTTGCGCACGCGCGTCCATCGTCGCCGGCGGCTACAACGGCTTCAGTTACGCCGATATCGCCGCGGTTGTCGGAATCCGCAAGGCGAGCATCCACCATCACTTCCCAACCAAGGTCGATCTCGTGCGGACGCTCGTGAGGCAGTACCGCGCGGAAGCCGAAGCGGGTATCGCCGAGATCGAGCGGCACGTCCCGGATCCGCTCGACCAACTCCGTAGTTATGCCGGATATTGGGAGTCCTGCATCGGCGATCCCGAAACCAGTTACTGCCTATGCGCATTGCTGGCCACACAGATTCCGATGTTGCCCGATGAGATCGTCGTGGAGCTGCGTGCGTACTTCCGGACCTTGTCGGCCTGGCTGACATCTGTACTGGAGCGCGGCGTGCGCCTGGGCAGTATCACCTTGACCGATGAGGCCCATTCCGAAGCTGAGACGCTGATGGCTGCCGTCCACGGCGCGATGTTGTCCGCGCGGGCCTACGGCGATCCGCAGGCCTTCGCTGCCATTACTCGACCGGTGATCGACCGACTCCGATCACGTACTTCACCGGACGAAAGCGGCACCTGAAACGACCATCCAGTAGGTAGCAAGGTCTCGAACCCGGAGCCGTGGCTGCCCGTGCCCTCATTCGAAACGACAGGAACAGATATGACGACGACGCGCGAACTTCGAGGCACCACTGTCGGGGGCGACACGTGGCTCAAACGGTATTACTTCACCCGAGCGGCCTTCTCCGTTGCGTGGGTCGGTGCCGCCTTCGGCTTCGGCGACGGCCCGGCGGCCGTTGTCGCTGCGCTGTTGCTGATCTATCCGGCGTGGGACGCCGTCGCCAATCTTGTTGATGCGCAGCGCAACGGCGGGCTGCGGCGTAATCGCACCCAGGCTTTCAACACCGCCGTGAGCCTCCTGACAACGGGCGCGGTAGCCATCGCCCTGACTCAGAGCATGAATGCGGTGCTGGGTGTGTTCGGAGTGTGGGCCGCCCTGTCGGGCACCCTGCAGCTTGCGACCGGTGTGCGGCGCTGGAAGAGCGTCGGTGCGCAGTGGCCCATGATTCTCAGCGGTGCCCAATCCACCTGCGCGGGAGTGATGTTCCTCATCACGTCGAATGCACCAGAGTCACCGCACATCACCGCCATCGCCCCTTATGCCGCCTTCGGCGCGTTCTATTTCCTGATCTCGGCGGTGTGGTTGGCCGTCAGCGATGCTCGTCGTCGCCGTGTGTCGCGGTGAAATGCACGACCGCGCCGGATCGGTCGAGCCGTTCGACGCGTAACCCCGCGTCCGTGAGCCAGCCGCGCAGGTCATCGGCCGTGCCGCCTGGCCCGAACGCCCCGGCGCGTTGGAAAGCGGCGATCAGCAGATCTTGCCGGATGCCGGCGCCGCGAACCACGGCGTCACCGACGATCTGGCCACCGGGTTTCAGGCAGCGGGCCATCTCACGCACGGCTGCCGCGGGATTGGGTAGGCAGTGCAACCCGTTGAAGCTCAGGCATCGGTCGAACTCGCCGTCGGCGAAGGGGAGGTGCTCGATGTCGGCTTCGGCGAACTCGATGTCGGAACGTCCCAATGCGGTTGCCCTGGCCCGGGCCCTGGCCAGCATGTCCGGTGAGATGTCGGCCGCGACATAGCGCAGCCGCTGATCCGGGCGCAGCCCGCGGAGCGCCAAACCACCCCCACACGGGATATCCAAAACCACTGTGCCGTCGGGCAGTTCGCCCAGCTCGGCGATGCTTTCGAACAGCAGCCGAGTGTCGGTGCCCCACAGCGCAAGCCCGGCCGGCCGGGCCAGCCACTCCCGCTCGACGCCGCTGTCGTACACCGCTCCGCCGAACCTGCCGATGGGGCCGGCCCAGTTCTTGGCCAGATCAGCCATGACTCCACCTTCCCGCCGTCCGGGTGGGCCGTCAAGGGGGCAGGCCGGTACATCAACGCGTCGCCGGGACTGATCTCGCGGAGCACAGATGCCGGTTACGGCTCGATGATGTGCGACGGGTCCGGTCTGCGCTCCGGCGGAGCCTGGCTGTAGTCGCCCCACGGTCCGTCGCGGCGCTCGATCGCCGCGCGCACACCCGCGTGGGCGGCGGTGTCGATGAAACTCAGCGCGTCGGGCGTGTTGCGCATCAAACCGTCGAGGATGCCGCCGAGCGTCTGGGTAGATGCCAGACCCATGTTCTCGTAGGCCTGATTGACGATGAGCTTCTGGGCCTGCAACTGCGACAACGGGATCCGCGCCAACTTGCCGGCGATCTCGGCAACCCTGGCCTCAAGATGCTCGAACGGAACGGACTCGTTGATGAGTTCGACTGCGGCGGCTTCTTTTCCGGTGAGCGGTTCACCGGTCAGCGAATGCCATTTCACCTTCGCCAGGCTCAGGCGGTACAGCCACATGCCGGTGAGGTAGGCACCCCACATGCGGGCATACGGGGTCCCGATGACCGCGTCGTCACTGGCGATCACGATGTCGGCGCACAGCGCATAGTCACTCGCACCGCCCACGCACCAGCCGTGCACCTGCGCGATCACCGGTTTGGATGCGCGCCAGATGGCCATGAACTTCTGGGTCGGCCCGGTTTCGCGGGCACTGACCATCGCGAAGTCCTTACCGGGATCCCAGCGGCCGTCGGTGTTCATCGCTTCGCCCCAGTGCTGGAAGCCGCCGCCGAAGTCGTATCCGCCGGAAAACGAGCGGCCTGCGCCTCGCAGGATGATCACTTTGATCTCCGGGTCGCGCTCCGCCAGGCCGATGGCCTTCTCGATCTCGTCGGGCATCGGCGGCACGATCGTGTTGAGCTGATCGGGCCGGTTCAGCGTGATGGTCGCGACCGGCGCGGCGGTGCGGTAGAGCAGGGTTTCGAACTCGTGGGCCATGGCAGCAGTCGAGTCACTTCGGACCGCGAAGTCAAGAGTCGTCGTGGCGCCGGCGAAAGTTCTGGAATGCGACCGCGAGGCGGACATCGGTCGGTGTGCGGTCCTCTTTGAGGCTCGATTCGGTGACGGCCAAGGCGATGAGGACGTCTGCCGCGGTGATGAACAAGCCGAACCAGTACATCCATTTGAGGCCCGGTTCCGGTTGGACGGCGAAGTACACCACGAGGAAGATCGGCCCGACGATGCCGAATATCAGGGTCATGCCCTGGATCGCGAGATAACGCCGGAATGCGTGCATCGGCGTCAGCATAACGTCGTCGGCATGCTGCGGCGTCTTGTTCGGCGCCGGTTACCCGCCGAGCATCCGCCACAGGAACTCGTAGGTCAGCGCTGCCTTGAACGCGGCCTGCTTGTTGTCTGCGGCGCCGCCGTGCCCACCTTCGATGTTCTCGTAGTAGTACACGCGATGACCGGCCGCCTCGAGCGCTGCGGTCATTTTCCTGGCATGGCCCGGATGCACCCTGTCGTCGCGGGTCGACGTGGTGATCAGGATGGGCGGGTACCGGCGGTCGCTCGAAATATTCTGGTATGGCGAGTATTTCGACATGAACTCCCAGTCGGCCGGGTTGTCCGGGTCGCCGTACTCGGCCATCCAGGAGGCGCCCGCGAGCAGCAGGTGGTAGCGCTTCATGTCCAGCAGCGGCACGCTGCAGACGAGCGCGCCGAACAACTCCGGGTACTGCGTGAGCATTACGCCCATGAGGAGCCCGCCGTTGCTGCCGCCCGACGCGCCGAGCTGCTCGACCGTCGTGATGCCTCGTCGCACCAGATCGGCGGCGACGGCGGCGAAGTCCTCGTACACCAGGTGCCGGTTCTCCCGCATGGCCTGGGTATGCCACCGTGGACCGTACTCGCCTCCGCCGCGGATGTTGGCCATCACGTAGGTGCCGCCGCGCGTCAGCCATGCCCGGCCGAGACCACCGGCATAGCTCGGTGTCAGCGAGTTCTGGAATCCGCCATACCCGTACAGCCACGTCGGTGAAGGCTCTGCGCGTTGCCCGACCACGAAATACGGGATCGCGGTGCCGTCGGCCGACGTCGCGAAGTACTGGGCGACGTTGATTCCGTCGGCGTCGAAGAACGACGGCGCGGACTTGAGCTGTTCCAGTGCGCCGCCCGCGGTTCCGTGCAGGAGCCGCGACGGCGTCGTGAATCCGCTTGTGTCGTAGAAGACTTCGTCGCCGAATGGGTCGGTGTCCACCACAACGGTCTCGTCGGACGGCGGGATGCCAGGGGCGTCCACGCGTTCCCAGCTTCCCGGTGTGACGATCTCGATGTGGCTCGCGACGTCGCGCCGCGTGACGAGCACCAACTTGTCTTTCGTCCAGCTGGCGCCCGACAGGCAGCTGTGCTCGTCGGGCTCGTACACGACGGTGAGATCGCGTGCACCGGAAAGGAAGTCCTCGAACTTGGTGGCCAACAGGCTGCCCGCGGTGTAGGTGACATCGCCGACCTGCCAATCCGTCCGCAACGAGATCAGCATCCACTCGCGATGTGTCGCGGTCGTCGCGTCGGTCGGGACATCGATGAGAATCAGTTCGCCGTCGCGGAGCTCGTAGCGGATGCGGTTGTAGAAATCGGTGTACCGGCCCAGCCGGGTGTGTTCAAAGCCGGGGGTGCGGTCCACGCCGGCGATGACGCGTACATCCGTCGGCTCGGCCTCAAACACCGTTTCGGCATTCTCCAGCGGCTCGCCGCGGCGCCAGCGCTTGGCGATGCGCGGATAACCGGACTCGGTCATCGAGCCCTCACCGAAATCGGTGCACACCAAAACGGTGTCCTCGTCCTCCCAGGACACCGAGGACTTTGCCTCCGGCAGCTCGAAGCCGCCTTCGACGAACTGTTTTGTCCGCATATCGAATTCACGGACCACCGTGGCGTCGGCGCCGCCGCGGGACAGGCTGATCAACGCGAGCGTGTGTTCGGGTTCGATCACCTCCGGGCTCGACCACACCCAGTTCTCGTCCTCGGCGCGCGCGAGTTCGTCGACGTCGATGAGCACCTCCCACACCGGATCGTCGGTGCGGTAACTATCCAGTGTGGTGCGTCGCCACAGACCACGTGGATTGGCCTCGTCGCGCCAGAAGTTGTACAGATAGTCCCCCCGCCTACCCACATAGGGAATGCGGGCGTCGGTGTCGAGCACCTCGAGCACTTCGGCGCGCAGCTCCTCGAAACGCTCGCCGCCGAGCTCTGCGAGCGTCGCGTCGTTGTGGGCGCGCGCCCATTCCAGCGCGTCCTCGCCGGTGATGTCCTCGAGCCACAGATACGGGTCGTCTGCCATCACCCCATTGTGGCCGTGGGCGTAGTGTGAGCTGCGTAACACCGCTGACGAGGAGTCGACAATGACCGTCTTTTCCCGGCCGGGTGCGGCCGATGCCTTGATGTCGTTCGAGGCCCGTTATGACAATTACATCGGCGGTGAGTGGGTGGCTCCCGCCGAGGGCCGGTATTTCGAGAACCCGACACCGGTGACGGGTCAGGTGTTCTGTGAGGTGGCGCGCTCGACGGAGGCCGATGTCGAGAAGGCGTTGGATGCCGCGCATGCGGCGGCGCCGGCGTGGGGTAAGACCGCGCCTGCCGAGCGGGCGGTGATCTTGAACAAGATCGCCGATCGGATCGAGGAGAATCTGGAGTCGATCGCGCTGGCGGAGTCGTGGGACAACGGTAAGCCGATCCGTGAGACGCTCAATGCCGATATCCCGTTGGCGGTCGATCATTTCCGCTACTTCGCCGGAGCCATCCGCGCGCAGGAGGGAAGTCTGAGCCAGGTCGACGAGGACACGGTCGCCTATCACTTCCATGAGCCGTTGGGTGTGGTCGGTCAGATCATTCCGTGGAACTTTCCGATCCTGATGGCGGTGTGGAAGCTGGCGCCGGCGCTCGCCGCTGGTAATGCGGTGGTGCTCAAGCCGGCTGAGCAGACCCCGGCTTCGGTGTTGTATCTGATTTCGTTGATCGGTGATCTGTTGCCCGCGGGTGTGGTCAATATCGTCAACGGGTTCGGGGTGGAGGCGGGCAAGCCGCTGGCATCGAGCAATCGGATCGCCAAGATCGCTTTCACCGGTGAGACCACCACGGGCCGGTTGATCATGCAGTACGCGAGCCAGAACCTGATCCCGGTGACCTTAGAGTTGGGTGGCAAGAGCCCCAACATCTTCTTCTCGGACGTGATGGCGGCCGGCGACGACTTCCAGGACAAGGCTCTTGAGGGCTTCACGATGTTCGCCCTCAACCAGGGTGAGGTGTGCACGTGCCCGTCGCGATCGCTGATCCAGGCCGACATCTATGACGAGTTCCTGGAGCTGGCCGCGATCCGCACCAAGGCGGTGCGCCAGGGTGACCCGCTCGACACCGAGACCATGATCGGATCGCAAGCGTCCAACGACCAGTTCGAAAAGATCCTGTCCTACATCGAGATCGGCAAGAGCGAGGGTGCCCGCGTCGTGACCGGTGGCGAGCGTGCCGACCTCGGGGGTGACCTGTCCGGCGGCTACTACGTGCAGCCGACGGTGTTCGAGGGCAACAACAAGATGCGGATCTTCCAGGAGGAAATCTTCGGCCCCGTCGTGGCCGTGACGTCGTTCAAGGATTATGACGACGCCATCTCGATCGCCAACGACACCCTCTACGGCCTCGGCGCCGGCGTGTGGTCGCGCGACGGCAACACCGCCTACCGTGCGGGTCGTGACATCAAGGCCGGTCGGGTGTGGACCAATTGCTACCACGCCTACCCGGCACATGCGGCGTTCGGCGGCTACAAGCAGTCGGGCATCGGCCGCGAGAACCACAAGATGATGCTCGACCACTATCAGCAGACCAAGAACCTGCTCGTCAGCTACAGCAACAAGGCCCAGGGTTTCTTCTAAAGTGCCCAGCGTCGGCTTGTGTGCGAGAAATCGCGCAGAACTCGCACGCAAGCCAACGTTCGAAAGGAAAACATGACCAGTCGAGCTCTGATCACCGCGGCCGCCGCCGACCTCCTCGCCAAACTGCAGGATCGCCACGGCGCGTTGATGTTTCACCAGTCCGGCGGGTGCTGCGACGGGTCGTCGCCCATGTGTTACCCCGACGGCGACTTCATCGTCGGCGACCGCGACATCCTGCTCGCGGTGTTCGACGTCGGTGACGGCGTGCCGGTGTGGATCTCGGGTCCGCAGTTCGAGGCGTGGAAGCACACCCAACTCGTGATCGACGTGGTTCCCGGCCGCGGCGGTGGCTTCAGTCTGGAAGCTCCCGAAGGCATGCGCTTCCTGTCGCGGGGCCGGGCATTCACCGAAGCCGAAAATCAGGAGTTGGCCGGGCAGCCACCCATCACCGGGGCGCAGTATGCCGATGGCGCGCGCCCGGTGCGGGAGGGCAGCTTAATCGTCGCCGAAGCCGAAGAGGCGTGCCCGATTCCGGGACGCTGACGCGCTCACGGAACCTTCTGCAGCGTGAACTGGACGACGTCGACCTGGCGTCGCCGGAAGAGTTTCGCGCACCCGGTCAGGTACTTCATGTACCGCTCGTAGACCTCTTCGGACTGGATCGCGACGGCCTGCTCCCAGTTGGCCTCCAGGTTGGCCGCCCAGATGTCGAGCGTCTTGGCGTAGTGCGGCTGCAGCGACTGCTTGCGGGTCACGGTGAACCCGGCCTTGGTGGCGAGTTCGTCGACCATCGGCACCGACGGTAGCTGCCCGCCGGGGAAGATCTCGGTGAGGATGAACTTGATGAACCGGGCCAGCTCGAAGGTGACCGGGATGCCGAGCTCCTGTGCGTCCTTCGGATGGATCCCGCAGATGGAGTGCAGCAACATCACTCCGTCCGGCGGCAGGGCCTGGTAGGTCTTGGCGAAGAACGCGTCGTAGCGGTCGCGGCCGAAGTGCTCGAACGCGCCGATGGAGACGATGCGGTCGACCGGCTCGTCGAACTGCTCCCATCCCTCCAGTAGGACGCGCCTTTTGCGCTCGGTGTCCATGCCCTCGAACATCTGCTTGACGTGCGCGGCTTGGTTTTTCGACAACGTGAGCCCTACGACGTCGACGTCGTAGCGTTCGATCGCGCGGCGCATGGTGGCTCCCCAGCCGCAGCCGATGTCGAGCAGCTTCATACCCGGCTCGAGGCCGAGCTTGCCGAGCGCCAGGTCGATCTTGGCGAGCTGCGCCTCTTCCAACGTCATGTCGTCGCGTTCGAAGTATGCGCAGCTGTACGTCTGGGTGGGGTCCAGGAACAGGCGAAAGAAGTCGTCGGAGAGGTCGTAGTGGGCTTGGACGTCGGCGAAGTGGGGGGTCAACTCTGGCATATTGACACCTTTCTGCTGGGTCGATCGTCTGCGGGCAGGGGAGAGCCACCCGACGACCGCGGAGAAGGGATACCCGGGTCGTCGCCGCCCACACATCGGATTCGTAGCCGGCGGTGCCGTGGATGGGTACGAATCGATCGACCGGATAGTTCAACGCTGCACAACTTCCGTTCATATGTTCAGATAGACAGATGTTGCTGCGGTGTGGCGCTCCCCGGCTGTTCCGGTTGACGACGACGGCCTGCGCCGCGGCTGTGTTGGTGCTCGCCGGTTGTGCGACGTCTTCCGGACCGGGCGAACCCGACCAGATCGTCTTGGCCGACGGGCAGGAACTCGGGAATTACAACCCGGTCTCCGGATACGGTGAGCTCGGTGTATCACCCCTCTACGAGGGGCTGTACCGCCCGCGCAGCACAACCGACGCGGCGGTACCCGACCTGGTGCCCGCCTTGGCGATCGCGCGTCCGGAACCGGTGGGGCCGCGGCGATGGAGAGTAGCGCTGCGCGACGGTGTCAGGTTCTCCGACGGCAGCGCCTTCGATTCCGCCGACGTCGTCGCGACCTACGCCGCGGTCAAGGACCCCGACGTGGCTTCGGAAATCTCGACGCATGTCGAACCCATCGTCAACCTCACGGCCGACGGTCCGAACGCCGTCGTCGTGGAGACGACGACTGCGGCCGACGTGACGCCCTTTCTCCTGCTGGGAATCCTGCCTTCCGAAAAGATCGAGTCGAAGCCCGCTGCCGAGTGGAGCGTGAACGCCCAGCCAGTCGGTACCGGCCCCTACCGGCTGGACAGCCTGCGCCCCGACCAGGCGGTCATGGTGGCCCGCGACGATTACTGGGGCACCCGGCCCAGGTCCGGCGCATCGTCTACACCTACACCCCCGACGACAACGTGCGCGCACAACGCATCGTGGCCGGCGAAGTCGACGGTGTGAACCTGCCGCCCAAGCTGATCGACTCGATCGACAGTGACACCGTGCGCACGGTGGCCGCCCAGTCGGCCGACTGGCGTGGCGTCGCCCTGCCGGCCGGAAATCCGTTCACCGCCGACCCGCGAGCACGTTTGGCGATGAACTTCGGTGTGGACCGCGACGCGGCGGTTCGCGACGTGCTGGCGGGGCATGGCCGTCCCGCGAGCACTCCGATCGCCGCCGTATACGGGTCCGCATTCAATCCCGATGCGCAGTTCGGCTTCGACCTGACGAAGGCGGGTACGATCCTCGATCAGGCCGGCTGGCGCCCGGGTCCCCAGGGTGTGCGCGAAAAGGACGGTGCGAAAGCATCTTTCGAGCTTCTCTACAACGCGCAGGACAGCTTGCGGCGCGACCTCTCGGTCGCATTCGCCGCGGCGATGAAACCGCTCGGGGTTGAAGTGCGCCCACGCGGCACGAGCTGGGACGAGATCGACACCCGCTTCGGTGACTGCGCGGTTCTCCTGGGCGGCGGATCGACTCCCTACAGCATCGATTCGCAGGTGTACGACACCCTGCACACCCGCGTCCCCGATTCGTCCCCGTACTCCAATCCCGGTGACTTCACGGCACGCAACCTCGACGGGCTCCTTGAGCGAGCACGCGATTCCGCGCCGGGAGCAGAGAAAGACAGGCTGTACCGCGATATTCAAGCGGCATACATCGCTGAGCCGTCGTATGTCTTCCTGGCTTTCCTACACCACACATACGGATACCGTGACCTCGGCTGGAAACAGGCCCAGCCCATTCTCGAACCGCATTCCCACGGAGTCTCTTGGGGCCCGTGGTGGGACGTCGCCGCATGGACACGCTGACGTTCCCACGGCCGGACGTCGACCGTCGAGTCCGGGCCGCGGTGCGACTGTTGGGTGTGCGGGCCGCGATCGCCGTGCCTGTGACCGTTGCGGTTTCGGCCGCGATGTTCGCGGTGGCGTCGTTGTCTCCGTTCGATCCACTGGTCGCCCACCTCGGTGCCAACTACCAGACGGCCACCCAGTCGCAGCGCGACGCGGTCCGCGCCGCCTACGACACCGAACAACCGTGGTGGCAGGCGTGGATCGACTGGATGTCGGGCGTGCTCCGCGGTGATCTGGGTTGGTCATCGACTCAGTCGCAGGCGGTCACCACGGTACTGACGGAGCGTATGCCGTTCACGCTGGCGCTGTCCGGCCTGGCGCTGATGACAGCGGCGATCTCGGCAATTCTCTTGGGCTGCATAGCCGGTATGCGACGCGGCGGGGTACTCGACCGGCTCTGCACGGGCCTTGCCGTCATCTGCGCCGCGGTACCGCCCTTCGTCATATCGCTGGCTTTGGTCGCGGTGGTCGCGGTCGGGCTCAGATGGCTGCCTGCCTCGGGAGCCAGCGATCCCGGGGACGACTACACAGTCGGCGGTGTGCTCACACACGGTGTGCTGCCGTTGATTGCGCTTACCGTGTCACAGATTCCCTGGCTGCTGCTGACCATGCGGACAGCGGTGGTGCAGGCTTGTGGTTCCGACGCGGTGCGTGCCGCCCGAGCGCGCGGTATCCACGGCTGGGCACTGTTGCGTGGTCACATCGCACCGGTTTCGGTGTTGCCGACATTGGCGTTGCTCGGCACCCGGCTTCCTGAGCTGATCGCCGGGGCCGCCATCGTGGAAACCGTGTTCGGCTGGCCGGGTATGGCCGCGGTACTCGTGGAATCGGCTGCGGCGCTGGACTTCCGGTTGCTGGCGGCGTTGACGGTGGGTTCGGCGCTGGCAGTCTTGACCGGGTCGGCGCTCTCGGACGCGGCAGCCGTCGCGCTCGACCCTCGGATCGGGCTGACGGCATGACCGTGCTGCAGGATGCGCGAGACCGGGTGGGCCGGCCCTGGCTTGTGATCGGGGCGATCGTCGCCGCCGCCGTGATCATTCCGGTGTTCGCCGGGGAGCAGGTCGCCGATTTCGGTGCGGCGCTTCGTCCGCCGGGCGCGGACCATTTGGCGGGGACCGACCACTCGGGGTATGACCTGCTGGTGCGATCGGCCGAGGGGTTGCGGATCTCCTTGGTGATCGCCGCGGTGTGCGCGCTGGCTGCGACGGTGCTCGGTCTGGTGATCGGCGTGGGTTCGGCCCTGGCCGGTGGGTGGATCGACGCGACCGTGATGCGCGTGGTCGACGGCTTCAATGCGCTGCCGCATCTGGTCGTGGGCATCGTCATCGCCGCGATGTGGCGCGGCGCTCCGTTGGCGATCATCGCGTCGATCGCGCTGACGCATTGGCCCGCGGTCGCGCGCGTCGTTCGCGCCGAGCTGCTGTCGCTGGCCGACGCCGGCTGGGTGCAGTCGGCACGGCTGGCCGGCGCGTCGCACGGGTTCATCGCGCGCCACCACCTGGTTCCGGCCGTCACCGGGCAGGCACTCGTCGCGATGGTCATGCTGCTGCCGCATGCCGTGTGGCACGAATCGACGCTGTCTTTTCTCGGGGTGGGGCTGTCACCGGACCGGGCCAGCCTCGGCACCATGCTGGGTCAGGCCCGCGGCGACGTGCTGACCGGAGCATGGTGGACGCTCGCGGTGCCGGCTTTCGCGCTGATGGTCACGGCGTTGGCATTCGCCTCGGCGGGCGCGGCGGTGCGCCGACGAAACGCCCCGCCGGGCGGGCAGGTGTGGTGATGGCACCTCACGCCGCACAGTTGCGCGAACTGACCGTCGACATCGCCACCCGCCGGGGTCGCGATGCGCGCGCGGTACGCGTGCTCGACGAAGTCGACCTGGTGGTCGAGCAGGGCCGGGTGACCGCGCTGATCGGCGAGTCCGGGTGCGGAAAGTCGCTGGTGGCCGGTGCGCTGTGTGGGCTGCTGCCGCCGGCGGCGCGGGTTTCCGGCCGCATCCTGGTCAGCGGCCAGGACATGACCCTCGCCGGAGAGTCCGGCTGGCGTCCGCTCAGGGGCCGCCACGTCGGGTTCGTGCCGCAGTCGGCGGCCACATCGTTCACACCGGTGCGCACGATCGGATCGCAGCTCGCCGAGGTGTGCGAACTCCTCGATTCCGAACGCACACCCGGGCAACTGATCAACGCGGTGGGGCTGGCCGCCGACGTCGCTGATCGCTATCCGCACGAACTGTCCGGCGGCATGGCGCAGCGGATGGCCATCGCCGCCGCGCTGTCGGGACGACCACGGCTGCTCATCGCCGACGAGCCGACATCGGCACTCGATCCCGACAACGCGGCCATGGTGTGGCGGCTGCTGGCAGACGCGGCGGCCGACGGCGCGGGCGTGCTCGTCGTCACCCACGATCTGCCGTCGCTGCTACGTGCGGCAGCCTGCGACGACATCGCGTTGATGCGAGCCGGAACCGTCCTGCGGCAGGCGGCAGCCGCCGAGTTGCTCGATGACGCGGACGACTATGTGCGGCGGTTCTTCGCGGCGGTCGCGCTGTGAGCGCTCGCTTGGAGGCGCGCGGCGTCACCGTCTCGTTCGGTGGGCGGAGAGTTCTCGACGCTGTCGGACTCGCCGTCGGTGGCGGCGAGATCGTCGGTGTCACCGGACCGTCCGGGTGCGGCAAGACCACACTGCTGCGAGTCCTCGCCGGATTGCGGCGACCGGACGAAGGTGAGGTGCGCTACCACGGGAGCCTCGCCCCGCCCCGGCAGGCAGCGGTCGCGTTGGTGGCCCAGCATCCCCGGCTGGTGTGCAATCCACGCTGGACACTCGGCCGCATCATCGCCGAACCGGCGACCATCCGGCGGGAGACCGTGACCGTCGCCGCCGTCGCGCGTCGGGTCGGGCTCGACGAATCGTTGCTGGAACGCTATCCCGGGCAGGTGAGTGACGGTCAGTTGCAGCGGGCCTGCCTGGGCAGGGTTGTCGTGCAGCGGCCCGAGTTCTTGCTGTGCGACGAGCCGACGGCGATGCTCGATCCGATCGCGACCGACGACGTTGCCAAGCTGTTGCACGACATCGCCAGGGAAGGCGCCAGCCTGGTGTTGGTCAGTCATGACGCGGAACTGGTCAGTGCGTTGAGCACCCGCACACAGGTGTTGCCTGCCGCATGAGCGGCCCAGTTCGCACCGGACCGTGTGGGCGGACAACTCCGCCCACTAGGGTGGGAGCGTGACCCACTTTGACGTCGTCGTTCTCGGAGCCGGTCCCGGTGGATACGTCGCGGCCATTCGTGCCGCCCAGCTGGGGCTGAATACCGCCATTGTCGAACCCAAGTACTGGGGCGGCGTGTGCCTCAATGTCGGGTGTATCCCGTCGAAGGCACTGCTGCGCAACGCGGAGATCGCCCACATCTTCAACAAGGAAGCCAAGACCTTCGGCATCAGTGGTGAAGCCACGTTCGACTACGGCGCGGCATTCGACCGCAGCCGCAAGGTCGCCGACGGCCGCGTCGCCGGTGTGCACTTCCTGATGAAGAAGAACAAGATCACCGAGATCCACGGGTACGGGAAGTTCACCGGGCCCAACAGCCTTGAGGTCGATCTGAACGACGGCGGGACCGAGAAGGTCGAGTTCGACAACGCGATCATCGCGACCGGATCGTCGACTCGGCTCGTACCGGGCACGTCGCTCAGCGACAACGTGGTCACCTACGAGACCCAGATCCTGTCGCGCGAGCTGCCCGGCTCGATCATCATCGCCGGGGCCGGCGCGATCGGCATGGAGTTCGCCTACGTCCTGAAGAACTACGGCGTCGACGTCACGATCGTCGAGTTCCTGCCGCGCGCACTGCCCAACGAGGACGCCGAGGTCTCCAAGGAGATCGAGAAGCAGTACAAGAAGCTCGGCGTGAAGATCCTCACCGGTACCAAGGTCGAGGCCATCGACGATCAGGGCTCGAGCGTCAAGGTCACCGTCAGCAAGGACGGCAAGTCCGAAGAGCTCAAGGCTGACAAGGTGCTGCAGGCCATCGGCTTCGCGCCCAACGTCGAGGGCTTCGGCCTGGACAAGGCGGGCGTCGCGCTCACCGATCGCAAGGCCATCGGGATCGACGACTACATGCGCACCAACGTGCCGCACATCTACGCGATCGGCGATGTCACCGGCAAGCTCCAGCTCGCCCACGTGGCCGAGGCGCAGGGTGTCGTCGCAGCCGAAACCATCGGCGGCGCAGAGACTTTGCCGCTCGGCGACTACCGGATGATGCCGCGCGCCACGTTCTGCCAGCCGCAGGTGGCCAGCTTCGGCCTCACCGAAGAACAGGCCAGGGAAGAGGGCTACGACGTCAAAGTCGCCAAGTTCCCGTTCACCGCGAACGGCAAGGCGCACGGTCTGGCCGACCCGACCGGCTTCGTCAAGCTGATCGCCGACAGCAAGTACGGTGAGCTGCTCGGCGGCCACCTCATCGGGCCGGACGTCTCCGAGCTGCTGCCCGAGCTGACGCTGGCCCAGAAATGGGACCTGACGGTCAACGAGCTGACCCGCAACGTGCACACCCACCCGACACTGTCGGAGGCGTTGCAGGAGTGCTTCCACGGCCTGGCCGGCCACATGATCAACTTTTGAGAAACGAAATCGTCGCCGGCATAGCCGGATTGGTGGTCGGCCACATCCTGTGGCTGGCCGCCATCACGTTGGCGACCGACAGCTCGAGAGTCACCCGGTGGGTGTTGGTGGTCGCCGGGCTGTCGTTCGCCGGTGCGCTGGCAGCCGCGTGGTTCGGCTGGCGCAAATATCAGAACAAGTCACTTGTGTGGGCGGCGTTCCTGTGGTGCCTGCCCGTCTCACCCGTGCTGTTCTCACTCGCCGTGCTCGGGGTGACCTACCTCTAGTCCGGCGACTTGTGCACCTACCGTAACGCCCACCGTTACGGTAGGTGCACAAATCACTCGTCAGTCCGGGAAGTCCAGCGGCATTCGCAGCGTGGCCATCGTGGCGGCCAGGCCGTCGTATTGCGCTGCCAGCATGCAGAATTCGATGAGCTGCTGCTTGTTGAGGTGCTTGGTCAGCGTGGCCCAGGTTTCCGACGACATGGAGCGCGTCACGACGAATTCGTCTGTCGCGGTGATGAGTACGCGCTGACGGTCGGTCAGACCCGCGGCGTCGGGCCCCTCGAAGATCTTGGCCTGGGTTTCGGCGTCCACGCCGCGGCTACGGGCGAGCCTGCGGTGCTGCTGGAGTTCGTACTCACAATCCCGCAGATGCCCGACCCGCAGGATGATCAATTCGGCATCCTTGCGGGGCAGCTTGCCGAGCTTGCCGAGCAGCACGCCCGAATACGGCAGCCAGGCCAGGAACAGCAGCTTGTGCTGTCCGAGCACATTGAACAGCGTGAACCTCGGGGCCCGGATGGCCCGCGCGCCAAGCTTGGCGATGGCCCAGTTGATCGGTCCCAGCTCCCGGAATCCGCCCGGTGCGATACGGGCGGGCTCTAATGCGCTCACTCAACCGAGTCTGGCACAGCGAGGCCGTCAGGACTGCTTCACCAGATACGGCGACACGGTCGATCGGTGCTCGTCGAGATCGAGGGCCCGGCCGAGGGCGGGGAACGCGCGTTGCGGGCAGTTGTCGCGTTCGCAGACCCGGCAGCCCGACCCGATGGGGGTCGCGACCTCACCGGACAGGTCGAGGCCTTCCGAGTAGACGAGTCGGTGGGCGTGGCGCAGTTCGCAGCCCAGCCCGATCGCGAAGGTCTTGCCCGGCTGCCCGTATCGCGACGCGCGACGCTCCACGGTGCGCGCGACCCACATGTAATTGCGGCCGTCGGGCATCTGGGCGATCTGCACGCCGATCTTGCCCGGGTTGCTGAACGTCTCGTAGACATTCCACAGCGGGCACGTACCGCCCGATGATGAGAAGTGAAAACCGGTGGCGGACTGCCGCTTTGACATGTTGCCCGCGCGGTCGACGCGCACGAACGAGAAGGGCACGCCCCGCATCGACGGGCGTTGCAGCGTGGAGAGCCGGTGCGCGATGGTCTCGTAGCTCACCGAGTAGAACGCCGAGAGCCGCTCGACGTCGTAGCGGAAGTTCTCGGCCACGTCGTGGAACTGGCGGTACGGCAGCACCGTTGCCGCGGCGAAGTAGTTGGCCAGCCCGAGCCGTGCCAGCGTGCGTGACTCGTCGCTGGTGAACATGCCTTCGTCGACCAGCTTGTCGATGAGGTCGCCGAACTCCAGGTACGCCAGCTCGGCGGCCATCTTGAACACCTGCTGACCGCGGGAGAGGTGATTGCCCATCTCCAGCGTCTTGGTGGCCGGGTCATAGCGGTGCAGGACGGTGTCGCCCAGATCGATGCGCCGCACGATGCGAACGTTGTGCACGGTGGTCAGCCGATTCGACAGCTCGCCGGCCAGATCGCCGCGGTGCATCCGGATACGGGCAGTCAGGTCCTCGGCCGCGGTGTCGAGCTCGTGCAGATAGTTCTGCCGTTGGTAGAAGTAGTCGCGCACCTCTTCGTGCGGCATGGTGATCGATCCGCTGCCACTGCCGTCGGAGTACCGGTCCTCGGTGGCCGCCGCGAGTTGGGTCGTGGTCAGGCGGTAGCGCCGGTGCAGGTTGACCATCGCGCGGGCGAGGTTCGGATGCGCGGAAACCATGTCGGCGATCTCGCTCAGCTCGACGTCCACGCCGAAGTCGCGGTCCATCGTCACCTCGCGCAGTTCGGCGACCAGCCTGGTGTCGTCCTGCGATGCGAAAAAGGTCGCGTCCACACCGAACACCTCGGTGATGCGCAGCAGCACCGCGACCGTCAGCGGCCGGACGTCGTGTTCGATTTGGTTGAGGTAGCTGGGGGAGATCTCGAGCATCTGCGCCAGCGCCGCCTGGCTGAACCCACGCTCGCTTCGCAGCTGCCGCACTCGTGAGCCGACGAAGGTTTTTGCCACGTCAAACAGGCTAACAACGTTGCAAAGAGTTGACTTCGCATTCTTGGCAGATTGGTGCTTAGGGCTGCGTAGAGACGCCTGGCATGATCGCCCTAGGCCACCGATTGGGGGAGATTTAGATGACGGGCACCGCAGGCAAACCGACGACCGGGCTGGGCAAGACGATGATGCCGGTGCCCGATCCCCATCCCGACGTCTTCGACCGGCAGTGGCCACTGCGGGTGGGCGATATCAACCGGGTCGGCCGGCTGCGATTCGACGCCGCGTGCCGTCACATCCAGGACATCGGCTCCGACCAGTTGCGGGAGATGGGGTTCGAGGAGACCCACCCGTTGTGGATCGTCCGGCGGACGATGATCGACCTGATCCGGCCCATCGAGTTTCAGGACATGCTGCGGATGCGCCGGTGGTGTTCGGGTACGTCGAACCGGTGGTGTGAGATGCGTGTGCGCATCGACGGCCGCAAGGGCGGGCTCATGGAGTCCGAGGCGTTCTGGATCAACATCAACCGCGAGACGCAGGGGCCCGCCCGCATCTCCGACGACTTCCTCGAGGGCCTGCGACGGACGACCGACGAGGCCCGGCTGAGATGGAAGGCCTACCTGAAGGCCGGCAGTCGTGACGACGCCGACGAGATCCGCGAATACCCGGTCCGGGTGTCCGACATCGACCTGTTCGACCACATGAACAACTCCGTCTACTGGACGGTGATCGAGGACTACCTGCACACCCATCCCGAGCTCCTTGAGGAGCCCTTGCGGGTGACGATCGAACACGACGCTCCGGTCGCGCTTGGCGACAAACTCGAGATCATCTCGCACACGCACCCGCCCGGTTCGACCGACAAGTTCGGCCCGGAGCTCACGGATCGGACTGTTACAACGCTCACATATGCGGTCGGCGAGGAGACGAAAGCCGTCGCAGCTCTCTTCTCGATCTGAATCCATCAGGTTTAACAGTACGAGCGTACTGACCAGCGAAAACTGGTTACTCGGCGGTAGCTTCTGAACCGGTACAGCCATCATATTTCTTCGCAAACTTTGCAAGTTAACGCGGCGGTTTGGCGAAAGTTGGCAACTGAAACGGGTGGACCTGCGGATATGTGCTGTGCCATGGTCGGATTAGCACAACAGTGAAGCTGCTGCGGCGTTAACAACCAACGACGCGTACGGCGCCGCAGCGTCTTAACAACCGAAGGAGAAGTCCTATGTCGACCGTGGGCACCCCGAAATCACCGGAACAGATCCAGCACGACTGGGATCACAACCCCCGCTGGAAGGGCATCACCCGCACCTACACCCCGGCCGACGTCGTCGCATTGCAGGGTTCCGTCGTCGAGGAGGCCACGCTGGCCCGCCGCGGCGCCGAGGTGCTCTGGGAGCAGCTCCACGACATGGACTTCGTCAATGCGCTCGGCGCGCTGACCGGCAACATGGCCGTCCAGCAGGTCCGCGCCGGCCTGAAGGCCATCTACCTGTCGGGTTGGCAGGTCGCCGGTGACGCCAACCTGTCCGGCCACACCTACCCCGACCAGAGCCTGTACCCGGCCAACTCGGTGCCGCAGGTGGTCCGCCGCATCAACAACGCGCTGCTGCGCGCCGACGAGATCGCCAAGGTCGAGGGCGACACGTCGGTGGAGAACTGGCTCGCCCCGATCGTCGCCGACGGTGAGGCCGGCTTCGGTGGCGCGCTGAACGTCTACGAGCTGCAGAAGGCGATGATCGCCGCCGGTGTCGCCGGTTCGCACTGGGAGGACCAGCTCGCCTCGGAGAAGAAGTGCGGCCACCTCGGTGGCAAGGTGCTGATCCCGACCCAGCAGCACATCCGCACCCTGACCTCGGCCCGTCTCGCGGCCGACGTCGCCGACGTGCCGACCGTCGTCATCGCCCGCACCGACGCCGAGGCCGCCACGCTCATCACCTCCGATGTCGACGAGCGCGATCAGCCGTTCATCACCGGTGAGCGCACCGCCGAGGGCTTCTACCGGGTCAAGAACGGCCTGGAGCCCTGCATCGCCCGCGCCAAGGCCTACGCGCCGTACTCCGACCTGATCTGGATGGAGACCGGCACCCCGGACCTGGAGCTGGCCAAGAAGTTCGCCGAGGGCGTCAAGAGCGAGTTCCCGGACCAGATGCTGGCCTACAACTGCTCGCCGTCGTTCAACTGGAAGAAGCACCTCGACGACGCGACCATCGCGAAGTTCCAGAAGGAGCTGGGCGCGATGGGCTTCAAGTTCCAGTTCATCACGCTGGCCGGCTTCCACGCGCTCAACTACTCGATGTTCGATCTGGCTTACGGCTACGCCCGCAACCAGATGAGCGCCTACGTCGAGCTGCAGGAGCGCGAGTTCGCCGCCGAGGAGCGTGGCTACACCGCGACGAAGCACCAGCGCGAGGTCGGCGCCGGCTACTTCGACCGCATCGCCACCACGGTCGACCCGACCAGCTCGACCACCGCGCTGGCCGGTTCGACCGAAGAGGGCCAGTTCCACTAGGCCGGAGCCACTAGGCCGCATCCGCCGAGCGTGGGTCCTGTGTACGGATATCGCCGATAGTCCGCGCGCAGCCCCCACGGTCGCGGTTGTCAGGAGTTGACAGCGCAGGCCCCGCTCAGAATTCTTGGGCGGGGCCTGTCGCCGTGTTGAAGGGGAGTACGGAGCAAGTGAGCAATCCAATTGAACGAGTAGGCGTTATCGGCGCCGGGCAGATGGGTGCGGGTATCGCCGAGGTGTCCGCCCGTGCCGGCGTCGACGTCCTCGTCTTCGAGACCACTGACGCGCTCGTGACGGCCGGGCGCAACCGCATTACCAAGTCGCTCGAGCGCGGTGTCAGCGCGGGCAAGGTCACCGAGCGCGAGAAGGACGCCGCACTGGCCAAGCTGACGTTCACCACCAAGGTCGCCGACCTGGCCGACCGTCAGCTCGTGATCGAGGCGGTCATCGAGGACGAGGCCGTCAAGAGCAAGATCTTCGCCCAGCTCGACGAGGTCATCGCCGATCCCGAGGCCGTGCTGGCGTCGAACACGTCGAGCATCCCCATCATGAAGCTGGCCGCGGCCACGAAGAACCCGAGCAGGGTGCTCGGCCTGCACTTCTTCAACCCGGTCCCGGTGCTGCCGCTGGTCGAGCTGGTCACCACGCTCGTCACCACCGATTCCGCCGCGGCCCGCGTCGAAGAGTTCGCCAGCACGGTCCTCGGAAAGCAGGTCGTCCGTTGTGCCGACCGGTCCGGCTTCGTGGTCAACGCGTTGCTGGTTCCGTACCTGCTCGCAGCGATCCGGATGGTCGAAGGCGGCTTCGCCACGATCGAAGATGTGGACAAGGCCGTTGTGGCGGGGCTCTCCCATCCGATGGGCCCGCTGCGGCTGTCGGACCTCGTCGGACTCGACACGCTAAAGCTCATCGCGGACAAGATGTTTGAGGAGTTCAAGGAGCCGCTGTATGCCGCGCCGCCGCTGCTGCTGCGCATGGTCGAGGCGGGGCAGCTCGGTAAGAAGTCGGGTCAGGGCTTCTACAAGTACTGAACCCACCCGAGCTGGCACTTGACGCTTGTCTTAGCTAGTCTACCCACCGAAGGGCCTGCTGGCTGGGTCGTTGAGTCTGCGCGGATACGCGTCGGCCCAACCGTTGGGCGTCAGCAGAAGAGAAACGCAAAGGGTTACTAGTCGCATGTCACAAGTCGAGTCCGAACTCGCGCCGTATTACGAAGAGTCGCAGTCGATCTACGACATCTCAAACGATTTCTTCGCGCTGTTCCTCGGACCCACCATGGGTTACACCTGCGGCTACTACGAGCGCGATGACATGACGCTCGACGAGTCGCAGAACGCGAAATTCGACCTCGCGTTGGGCAAGCTCGACCTCAAGCCGGGTATGACGCTGCTCGACATCGGTTGTGGTTGGGGCGGTGCGCTGGAGCGCGCACTCATCAATTACGACGTGAACGTGATCGGAATCACGTTGAGCAAGGCGCAGTCTGATTACGCGCGCGAGCGGCTGGCCAAGATCGACACCCAGCGCCATGTCGAGGTGCGGCTGCAGGGCTGGGAAGAGTTCAACGAGCCCGTCGACCGCATCGTGTCGATCGGCGCGTTCGAGGCCTTCAAGGCCGAGCGTTACCCGGTGTTCTTCGAGCGGGCCTACAGCATCCTGCCGGAGAACGGCGGGCGGATGCTGCTGCACACCATCCTGGCTCACACCCAGAAGTTCTTCCGGGAAAACGGGATCAAGCTGACCATCAGCGACCTGAAGTTCATGAAGTTCATCGGCGAGGAGATCTTCCCCGGCGGGCAGCTGCCCGCGGTCGAGGACATCGAGAAGCTCGCCGACGACTCGGGCTTCAAGCTGGAGCGCATTCACCTGCTGCAGCCGCACTACGCGCGCACGCTGGACATGTGGGCGGCCAACCTCGAGGCCAAGAAGGCCGAGGCCATCGCGATGCAGGGTGAAGAGGTCTACGAGCGGTACATGAAGTACCTCACCGGTTGCGCGGACTTCTTCCGTCGCGGCATCACCAACATCGGCCAGTTCACGCTGGTCAAGTAGGTCTGACGAGCAATAGCTCCTATGTCAAGCGGCAGCTGATTGTTGGGTGTGGTGTGGGATTTGGCGGTCGGTGAGCAGGGCTTGGTAGACGCGGCGGCTGATGCGGCGTTTGAGGCAGCGTCGGGCTTTGGCCTTAGTTTTGCCCTCGGCGATCAGTCGGTGATAGTAGGTATGGCCTTGGCTGCCTTCCATCCGGGCCTGGGTGACGGCGATGCGGTGGATGGCGGTGTTGAGTTGGCGGTTGCCTGAGCGGCTTAACCGCATTTGGCCGGCGTTGGCGCCCGACCATGCCGGGATGGGTGCCACGCCGGCATGGCAGGCGAAGGCGGCCTCGCCGGTGAACCGTTCGATGCCGGCGGCCTCGCCGACGATCTTGGCCGCGGTCAGCTCCGCGCAGCCGTCGATGGCCAGCAGTGTGGGAGCGAGGTCGCGGATGCGGGCGGCCAGGCGCTTTTCGAGGGCGTTGATCTCAGCGGTGAGTCGGATGATGTCGGCCAGCTCGTCACGCGCGATCTCGGCGATGAGCCCGGCAAGGGTCTGCAGCCAGTCCTGTAGGGCTTGCTGGTGTGTGGTCAATTTGAGCTTGCGCGCGGCTGGGGCCTGCTCGGGGTCGAGTTCATGGACATGCCAGCGCAGTCGATTGATCGCCGAGGTGCGTTGGGCGACAAGGATATCGCGGCGGTCGGTGAGCAGCTTGAGCTCGCGTGAGGTCTCGTCATGGCAGGCCACTGGAAGGTCGGGTTCACGCAATACCGCCCGCGCGACCGCCTCGGCATCGATGGGATCGGACTTGCCCCGGGTGCGTGCGGACTTGCGTGTCTGGGCTGAGAGTTTGGTGGGTACCCGCACCACCTTCTGCCCGGCACCAAGCAGGTCACGTTCGAGCCGTGCCGACATGTTGCGGCAGTCCTCGATACCCCAGATCAGATCCGTGCCGAACTGTTCGCGTGCCCATATCAACGCCGCCTGGTGGCCCTCGGTGGTGGCCTTGACGGTCTTTTCGCCCAGCCGCCGGCCCACCTCGTTGACGGCGACAAAGGTGTGTGAGCGCTTGTGCACATCGGCGCCAACAACAATCATGAGAGTTGCCTCCTTCGCTCTGTGGAGAGGGTGTTGAGGTTGGACCGGTCGGCCGACACATCTCAGTCGGGGCGATGCCACGCTCCTATCAAGTCAGGTCGGCCGGTCCGTCTCACCTGATGCCGGCACTACTGCTCAACGCCAACCCCGAGGGCGACAGACGCGTAGGGAGCCAGACACCAGGTGAAACGTAACCAACCACCGCGCCACAGCAGCTGTCACGCAGACCCGCCGTAAACCCGGCACACTCACAATGACACTGAGACGCGTAGGTACCCGAAATCCGGTATTTCGGGGTACCTGCGCGTCTGCTCGCGCTTGAGAGATCAAGCGGAAGCCAACCGCTTCTTCTCCGCCTCGATGTCGAAATCGGCTGGCGGCCAGGTCATGTCGAGACCTTTGAGCGCTTCGATGAGAAGTTCGGTGATGGCCAGCCTGCTGTACCACTTCTTGTCGCTGGGCACGATGTGCCAAGGCGCGTAGTCGGTTGAGGTGCGGTCCAGCATGGCCTGGTAGGCCTCTTGGTACTTGGGCCACAGCAGGCGTTCGTCGATGTCGGCCGGGTTGTACTTCCAGTACTTGTCGGGCCGTTCGAGGCGTTCGGCCAGGCGTGCCTTCTGCTCGTCGAGTGAGACGAACATCGCCACTTTCACCAAAGTCGTGCCTGCGTCGACGAGTTCGCGCTCGAACGTGTTGATCTCGTCGTAGCGCGCGCCCCACACGTCGGGCGGTACGAGGTCGTGCACGCGGACGATGAGGACGTCCTCGTAGTGCGAGCGGTCGAACACGCCGATGTGGCCCGCGGGCGGCAGGGCGTTGCGGATCCGCCACAGGTAGTGGTGGGCGCGCTCCTCCTCGGTCGGTTTGCCGAAGCTCGTGTACCGAATACCCTGCGGGTTGGCCGCTCCCACAACGTGTTTGACGATCCCGCCTTTGCCCGCGGTGTCCATGCCCTGCAGCACCAGCAGTACCGAGCGGTTGTCGTCGCCGCTCTTGTTGCGGGCGTAGAGCATCTCCTGCAGCTCGGCGAAGCGGTTGTTGCGCTCGGCCTGGAGCTCGGGGGCGTCGGATTTGGAGCCGCTGAAACCCGGAGTGTGACCGGTCTTGATGTCGGCGACCTTGTCGCCGGGCCGGAACGCCAGGTGGATGTGCGGCTCGTGCGTCCAGAGCTCAGGCAGGTCGGAGTCGGAGTCTTTACTCACGCGCCCTAGTCAAGCAGGCGTCGCGGCGGAACCGGCGACGGATGCGGCTGCGAGTTGAATTTCTCCAGCGACCCGCCGACCTCGACGATGCCGCACAGGGCATACCAGGACAGCATGGTCAGGTAGTCGATCAGCTCGTCGGTGGTCATCCGCGGGTTCGACATCCACGAGTGCGTCGCGAGCTGCACGCCGCCGACGGTGTGGAACGCCCACGCCTCGGCGCCCGCGGTGTCCATGCCCGCCTCGGCCATGCGCCTGCGCAGCATGACCGCGAGCATCCGCGCGATGATCTGCTCGGAATCGGCGACCGCCTTGCTTTTACTGGCCGAGTTGTTGGCCATCACGAACCGGTACGGCTCCGGCTCGGCGGCCACGGTCTCGACGTACACCCGGATTATCTCGCGGGTCAGGTCGAACCCGTCGAGATTCGACGACAGCGCCGCGGCCATGTTCGGGATCAGCGTCGTCTGTGCGAATCGCATCATGACGGCGGTGGTGAGGTCGTTCTTGTCGACGAAATAGCGATACAGGACGGTCTTCGACACGCCGATCTCGGCTGCGATCTCGTCCATGCTGACGTTGCTGCCCCGGTGCCGGATGGCTTCCAGGGTGCCGTCTACCAGCTCGTTACGACGCTCCACCTTGTGCTGGTGCCAGCGCCGCTTACGTCCATCGGTTTTCACCGCCGCCTGCGGAGTCTGCTGTGCCACTTTTCGCAGTAATTCCAATCCCTAGGTCCACTTGATACTACGGCGGATCGGCGCCCGTCGGCTTCGCGGATCGGCCCGCCACTCGCGGGATGGCGGATGATGGACGTGTGGCACATCGATTCGATGCGGAGAACCGCGCGTTGCCGGCGCCGCGGGCGAGTTTCGCCGAGACGCTGGCCGGTGCGGACAGCGCTGCCGACGCCGAACGCCGACGGGGTTTGCGGCGGATGAAGCTGGTGGCGCTGAGTTTTCTCGTCGGCGCCACCATCGTCTTTCTGGTGTGCACGTGGGCGCAGTCGAACGGGGCCCCGGGATGGGCGGGTTATGTGCGCGCGGCCGCCGAGGCCGGGATGGTCGGCGCGCTGGCCGACTGGTTCGCTGTCACCGCGCTGTTCAAGCATCCGCTGGGCATTCCGATCCCGCACACCGCGATCATCAAGCGCAAGAAGGATCAGCTGGGCGAGGGGCTCGGCACCTTTGTTCGCGAGAATTTCATGTCGCCCGAGGTGGTCGAGACCAAGCTGCGCGACGCGGAGGTCGCGGGCCGGGTGGGCAAGTGGCTTTCGGACCGGTCTCATGCCGAGCGGGTGGCGGCCGAGACGTCGACCGTGCTGCGCGTCGGGGTGGAGATGCTGCGCGACGAAGACGTGCAGCACGTGCTCGACCGCATGATCGTCAAGCGCATCGCCGAGCCGCAGTGGGGGCCGCCGATCGGCCGCGTGCTGGCCTCGCTGCTGGCCGAGGGGCGCCAGGAGGCGCTCATCCAGCTGTTGTGCGATCGCGCGTTCCAGTGGTCGCTCAATGCCGGCGAGGTCATCGAGCGCGTGATCGAGCGGGACTCACCGACCTGGTCGCCGCGCTGGGTCGACCATCTGGTCGGAGATCGCATCCACCGCGAGCTCATGGATTTCACCGACAAGGTGCGGCGCAATCCCGACCACGAGCTGCGCCGTTCGGCGACGCGGTTCATGTTCGAGTTCGCCGACGACCTCCAGAACGACGAGGCCACGATCCAGCGCGCCGAGAACGTCAAGGAACAGATCATGGCGCGCGACGAGGTGGCCAGGGCTGCCGAGACGGCGTGGACCGCGGCCAAGCGGATCATCCTCGAATCGGTGGACGATCCGTCGTCGGCGCTCCGGACGCGGATCGCCGACTCGGTGATGCACATCGGCGAATCGATGCGCGACGACGCCGAGCTCCGCGACAAGGTCGACAACTGGATCATCCGGGCGGCCCAGCATCTGGTGTCCGAATACGGCGTCGAGATCACCGCGATCATCACCGAAACCATCGAACGTTGGGATGCCGACGAGGCGAGCCGGCGCATCGAGCTCCATGTCGGCCGTGACCTGCAGTTCATCCGGATCAACGGCACCGTCGTGGGTGCGCTGGCCGGCCTCGTGATCTATTCGATAGCTCAACTACTCTTCTGACCTGCGCTAACTAGTGCTTGCAAAAGTTAGCACCCCGTCGTAGCGTGGTATTCGTCGGTAACGGATACCCGACCTACGAGGGGGTCACGCATGGCGCAAGATGAAAATCTCGCGGCTGTTGTGTCCAACGCTGCGCAGGACATCGGAAGCTTCATCCGGTCCCAGCGCGAGGCGGCACAGGTATCGGTGCGGCAGCTGGCCGAGAAGGCCGGCGTCAGCAATCCCTACCTCAGCCAGATCGAGCGGGGTTTGCGTAAACCGTCTGCCGACGTGCTCAACCAGATCGCGAAGGCATTGCGGGTGTCTGCGGAAGTGCTCTACGTCCGCGCCGGGATCCTGGAACCCAGCGAACCCAGCGAGGTCCGCGACGCCATCGTCAACGACGTCGGGATCACCGAGCGGCAGAAACAGGTGCTGCTCGACATCTACACGTCGTTTCGCCAACAGAACGAAGCCGCTGCAGGTGAGGAGCCGACGTCTGACTCAACTGACTAACACCCTTCGAACTGTCCGATGACAACCAGAACTTCATCCCTGGAAAGGAATTCAACAATGGCCGACAAGACCACCGCCAAGAATCAGCCGACCATCGAAGACCTCAAGGCCCCGCTGCTCGCCGCCGTCGGCGCCGCCGACCTGGCCCTGGCCACCGTCAACGAGATCGTCGCGAGCCTGCGTGAGCGCGCCGAAGAGGCCCGCACCGACGCCGAGACGCGCGTCGAGGAGAGCCGTGCCCGCCTGAACCGGCTGCAGGAGGACCTGCCGGTCCAGTTCGGTGAGCTGCGCGAGAAGCTGAGCTCCGACGAACTGCGCCGGGCAGCCGAGAGCTACGCCGACCAGGCCACCGCGACCTACAACAAGCTCGTCGAGCGCGGCGAGGCCGCCCTGGAGCGCCTGCGCAACCAGCCGGCTCTCGAAGAGGCCGCCACGCGCGTCGAGGGCTACACCGACCAAGCCGTCGAGTTGACCCAGGAGGCTCTGGGCACCGTGGCCAGCCAGACCCGCGCCGTCGGTGAGCGCGCCGCCAAGCTGGTGGGCGTCGAGTTGCCGAAGAAGGCCGAGAAGGCCGGCGAGAAGGCCACCGCACCGGCGAAGAAGGCCGCTCCGGCCAAGAAGACCACCCCGGCTGCGAAGAAGGCCGCTCCGGCCAAGAAGGCCACCCCGGCGGCGACCAAGGCTGCTCCGGCCAAGAAGGTCACCCAGAAGTAATCCCGAGGACGGGTATCTCAACCCGTCATTCGACGTCGACGATGGCGCCCGCATAGGCTGGTGAGGTGATACTTGCCAACCTTGCGGGCGTCATTGTTGCGGTACTCGTCGTCCTGGTCCTCATCGTGGGCGTCTACGCCTTCGTGCATGCGGCTATGCAGCGTCCCGACGCCTACACGGCCACGGGCAAGCTCACCAAACCGGTATGGCTCGCCATCATCGGCGTGGGGCTGCTGCTGGCGCTGTTGTTGCGCGATGCGTTCGGCGCTGCGATCTCGGCTTGCGCGACGGGTGTCTACCTCGTCGACGTCCGACCGAAACTGCTTGAGATCCAAGGAAAGTCGCGCTGAATCGATGCGCCTGTCCAAGGCCGCGCTCGGCGCGGTGGGTTTCGCCGCGGCTCTGACGTGCGTGTCGCCGGTGACACCGGCTGCGTGGGCCGAGCCCGCCACGCCCTATGTCGACCACGTCGAATGGGCCAAATGGGGTGACCTGTCGAGCCTGCGGGTCTATCCCACCGACACCGCGCGCCGGCTGGCCGCCCAGCCCGGCACCTCGGCGCAGGCCGACGAGGCCTGGGCGCAGGTCCTGGCGCTGTCACCGGACGCCGACATCGCGGGCATGCGCGAGCAGTTCCTGTGCCACTGGACGTTCGCCGAACTCGCCGAACCGGGCAAGACCAGCTGGAATCTCGAGCCGTGGCGCCCCGAGGTGCCGCCGGAGATGATGCTGGCCGCCGGCTGCAACCCCGGCGGCACGGAGGAACCCTTCTGATGGGCCGCTACACGCGCGGACAGGTCGCCGCGCTCGTCGATCACACGCTGCTCAAACCCGAGGCGACCGCGGCCGATGTCGCCGCCCTCGTCGCCGAAGCCGCCGACCTCGCGGTGTTCTCGGTGTGCGTGTCGCCGCCGATGGTCGCGGGCGCCGCGAAGGAGTGCCCGGCCGGGCTCGCGGTGGCCGCGGTGGCCGGCTTCCCGTCCGGCAAGCACCTGCCCGAGATCAAAGCCGCCGAGGCACGGTCGGCCGTCGCCGCGGGCGCATCCGAGATCGACATGGTGATCGACGTGGGTGCCGCGCTCTCCGGCGATCTCGCCGCCGTGGCGGCCGACGTGGCCGCCGTGCGGGCGGCGGTTGCAGACGCGACGCTCAAGGTCATCGTGGAATCGGCGGCGCTACTGGAGTTCTCCGGGCAGGCACTGCTGGTCGACGTGTGCCGCGCGGCGGAGCAGGCGGGCGCCGACTTCGTGAAGACCTCCACCGGATTTCACCCGAGCGGCGGCGCTTCGGTGCAGGCCGTCGAGATCATGGCCCGCACCGTGGGGGACCGGCTGGGTGTGAAGGCCAGCGGCGGCATCCGCACCGCCGAGCAGGCCGTCGCGATGCTCGACGCGGGCGCGACCCGGCTCGGGCTGTCGGGCACCCGAGCCGTGCTCGACGGTTTCAGCTAGCGCGGCTCACAGCGCCGCGAAGCACGGATCCTCGGCAGCCTTCGGCATCGAGGCGTTCTGCGTCGAGAACTGCGCCACCACACCGCTGTCGGTCACCTGCACGCTGTCGGCGTGGATGCCCATCGGGTAGTTCTCGGTGAGTTGCGAGGTGAACTGGTCGAGGATCGGCTGCAGCGTCTCGCGCGGCCAGGACAGGCCGATCGCGTTCAGCTCGGTGATCTGCAGCGAGATGCCCTTGTTGACCACGCGCGGCTTGGCGATGATCGTGCCGACCAGGCCCTTGAGCTCGATCGTGCCTGCCGACGGATTGGTCGAGACGTCCGAGATGGCCGAGCCGATGAACGGCAGCTGGACCATGTCGGCGACCGTCTGGCGGATGCCGTCGGTGGACCACGCGATGTTGGCGACCAGCGAACCGACCGAACCGCCCGAGTCCGCGGTGTCCTCCAGCCGGACGTCCTTGACGTGCAGCGCGACCTTCATGCCCTTGGCGTCGCGGATCTGATTGCCCGCCGTCTCGATGTTGATGTTGGTGTAGTGCCCGGACATGTGCTGCAGCAGGAACGGCGGCAGCGGGTCGAACGACGCCGTCGCACTGTCCTCCACGATGCACTCGACCACCCCGGCCACCACGGTGTCGGCGCGGTTGCGGGCATACAGCTCACCGCCCAGCAGGCCCGCCGCGACCAGGGCCAGCACGATCACGACCACCAGGACGATCGACAGCGGATCGGACAGCAGCTTCTTGATCTTCGCCATCGGCGACAAATCCTTCTGCGCGGGTGCGGCTGGGGGCGGCGCGGCAGGGTAATCGGGCGCAGGTCCCTGCGGAGGCAACTGCTGGGGCGATGCAGGCGGTGCTGGTGGGGCCTGGTCGGTGGGGCGGGCCCAGGGATCGGTCACCCCAGCGATTGTGCCTTACCGGACTGGGCAAAATGTGAGCGACCGAGCTCGGCGAGCGACGACCGGTTGCTCAGCACCGCGATGGCGTCGCGGGCCCCGCTCGCCGCGTCGAGGTCGATGTCGGCCAGCAGCAACTGCGGATCCGCGCCGGCCGTGGTGAGCACCTCGCCGGTGGGGGAGGCCACCAGGCTGCCGCCGACGCCCGTCGGCCCCGACTTGGCGATCTCCTCGCCCGGGTAGGCCTGATCCACCGCCGCGACGAAGCCGGTGGTGTCCAAGGCCCTGGCCCGCGCCAGCAGCGTCCACTGCTCAAGCTTGCCCGGTCCCGAACCCCACGACGCGTGCACGGTGATCAGCTGGGCGCCGCGTTGTGCCAGCGCGACGTAGAGCTCGGGGAACCGGATGTCGTAACACGTGGTGAGGCCGACCGGCACGCCGTCGACGGTGATGGTCACGGGTTCGAAACCTGGTGCGACGGTCCGTGATTCGGCGAATCCGAACGCGTCGTAGAGATGGATCTTGTGGTAGTGGGCTTCGACGCCCGGGCCGGTGGCCAACAATGTGTTGGTGACCCGGCCGTCGTGGCTGGGCGCGAACATCCCGGCCACCACGACGACGCCGGCGCGGGCGGCGATCGCGCGGACGGCCGACGCCCACGGACCGTCGAGTTCTTCTGCGACCGGACCGAGCGGAACCCCGAACCGGCACATCGTGGCCTCGGGGAACAACACCAGCTGTGCGCCGTCGTCGGCGGCGCGCCGCGTGTAGTCCTCGACGAGTTCGAGGTTCGACGACGGTTCGGTGCCGGTCGCGATCTGCGCCAGGGCAATTCGCATGGATCTCAGCCTACTGGCGCCACGGTCTGCCACGGGACCGTGAGGACCCCGTCGCGCATCCGGCGCCGTGGCGGTTCGACACTGAACCCCTCGGCGCGCAAAAGCTCCAGCATCGCCCGCCAGCGCACGCGCGGGCCGAACACCCCGTGACCGGCCACGCTGGCCCAGGCCCGGTCGGCCGCGGCCAGGAGCCGGTGGATGGGCTGGCCCGCGACGTTGTCGTGAATCAGCACCTTGGGCAGACGCTCGGCCAGATCCGACGGCCGCTCGATCGCGAACGGATCGCACGCGAGCGTCAGGCTCACCGGGCCCGACGCGTCCAACAACACCCAGCAGCATCGGCGGCCCAGCTCGTCGCACGTGCCGTCGACGATCAGCCCGCCCGGCGCGAGCTGGCGCTGCATCGTCGCCCAGGCGTCGGGCACCGCCTCGACCGGATACTGGCGCAGCACGTTGAACGCCCGCACCAGCACCGGCCGCCGACCCGCCAACTCGAACCCGCCGAGCGCGAACTCGACACCGTTGGCACCCGCGAGTTGGCGTGCCGTCGCGACCCGCTCGGGGTGGATCTCCAGGCCGACGACGCGGACGTCGGCGCGCACCACCTGCAGCCGCGCGGCCAGCTCCAGCGTCGTGACCGGCAGCGCGCCGTAGCCGAGGTCGACCACGAGCGGGTCGGCCGCCGTGCGCAGCGCGCTGCGGACCCGCGCCGAGTGCACCAACCAGCGGTCGCTGCGGCGCAGTCGGTTGTACCCGGTGGTGCCCCGGGTGATCGCCCCGACGGGCTTACCGGCCGGGCTCATAGCTTTCGACGCTACGTCACCGATCAGGAGTTATCGCTGATCCACACCGTGGTGAACCGCTGTTCGGCGATCAACAGGTCGACGAGCTGCGAGCCGATGAAGTTCTCGATCTTGCCGCCCACCAACGGGATCTTGACCTCGACGGTGATGTGCACCGCGAGTTTTGCCCCGGCGCCCGACGGCGCCAGTACCGCGGTCCCCGCGAGCGACACGGGCGCGCCGTGGATCACGCCGCTGACCGTCCCGTCGGCCTGACCGTCGCGGATCGGTTGCCAGGTCTCCTCGCGGCGGATGCTCAGATCGCCTTGGTGGAACTGCGACACCAGCCCGGGCAGCCGGTCCGACCGCAGAACCTGGGTGGTGACGACGTCGATGCCGCCGTCGTCGGTGATGGTCAGCCGGTCCAGGCTCGCGTCGTCGGCGCCCGAATCGGCGAGGCGGGCCAGCCAGTACCGTTCGTCGGCGAATGCGCGGTGGACCTGTTCGACGCTGCCGTCGTATTCGGTGGCCATGTCGAATGATCGCGGCATAGCTGGCCAGGCTACCGTTACCGGCCGTGGTCAGTTCGTATGTCGCAGGCGTGGAAGTCGCCGAGTCGGTTCCCCTGGCTCCGCTGACCACGCTGCGCGTCGGCCCTGTCGCTCGCCGGGTGCTGACCTGCACCAGCACCGAACAACTCGTCGGTGTGCTGCGGGCGCTCGATCTGGACGACGAATCGGTCCTGGTGCTGGCGGGCGGGTCCAACGTGGTCCTCGCCGACGACGCCACCGATCTGACGGTCGTGCGCGTGGCCAACACCGAGATCACCGTCGATGGCAACCTGGTCCGGGCCGAGGCGGGCGCGGTGTTCGACGACGTCGTGGTCACCGCCCTGGCACACGGCCTCGGCGGGCTCGAATGCCTTTCGGGCATACCGGGTTCGGCCGGGGCGACCCCGGTGCAGAACGTGGGCGCCTACGGGGCCGAGGTCGCCGACACCATCAGCCGGGTCCGGCTGTTGGACCGCCGCACCGGCGAGGACCGTTGGGCGCGGCCCGAAGAACTGCGGTTCGGCTACCGCACGAGTGTGCTCAAACACTCCGACGCGGTGATCGTCCTCGAGGTGGAGTTCGCGCTCGACCCGGATGGCCGCAGCGCGCCGCTGCGATACCGGGAACTGGCCACCGCGCTAGGCGCCGAACCCGGCGAACGAGCCGACCCGCTCGCGGTGCGCGAGGCGGTGCTGCGGTTGCGGGGCAGCAAAGGCATGGTGCTCGACGCCGAGGACCACGACACCTGGAGCGTCGGATCGTTCTTCACCAACCCGGTCGTGTCGCAGCCGGAGTTCGACCGCCTGCGGGCCGCGGTCGACGGGCCCGTGCCCAACTATCCCGCCCCGGACGGCGTGAAGCTCGCGGCAGGCTGGCTCGTCGAGCACGCCGGCTTCGGAAAAGGATTTCCGGGTGATGGCGCTGCCGCGCGGTTGTCGACGAAGCACGCATTGGCTCTCACGAACCGGGGCCAGGCGACGACCGCGGACGTGATTGCGCTGGCCAGGACGGTGCAGGCCGGGGTGCGCGAGGCGTTCGGGATCGAACTCACACCCGAACCGATTCTGATTGGATGCTCGCTGTCGGTACCCTAGATCCACGTGAGCCCAGCCGGTGATAATCAGGCCTCTGCGCCGCTGATCAACCGGCGGCGCGCCCTGACGGCGCTTGCCGTCGGAGTGGGCGCCGGTGCCCTGGCTGCGTGCTCGGGTAAGACGCCCGGCCAGGCCGAACCGGAGGCGGCCCCGGCCGCCCCGACCTTGACCTTCGAGCCCGTCGCCGACAGCGCCGACGTGCTCCCCACGGCACCGGTTGAAGTGAAGGTCAGCGACGGTTGGTTCCAGCGCATCAGCCTCACCAATCCGGACGGCAAAGTCGTCGCAGGCAAGCTCAACCAGGACCGCACGGCGTTCAGCGTCACCGAACCGCTCGGCTACGACTCCACCTACACGTGGGCCGGCACGGTCGTTGGCCATGACGGCAAGTCCGTTCCCGTAGAGGGCAAGTTCACCACCGTCGCGCCGCAGACCCAGGTCAGCGGTCAGTTCCAGCTCGCCGACGGCCAGGTGGTCGGGGTGGCCGCGCCGGTCATCCTGCAGTTCGACGCGTCGATCGACGACGAGCACAAGGCGATCGTCGAGAAGGCCCTGAAAGTCACCACGGAGCCGTCGGTGGAGGGCAGCTGGGCATGGCTGCCCGACGAGGTCGGCGGTTCGCGCGTGCACTGGCGCAGCCGCGAGTACTTCCCGCCGGGAACCAAGGTCAGCGTCAAGGCCCCGCTGTACGGCGTGGATTTCGGCGACGGAGCCTACGGCGCCGCCGATTCGACGCTCGATTTCGAGATCGGCCGCCGCCAGGTCGTCAAGGCCGAGGCGTCGTCACACCGCATCCAGGTGCTTGACGGGTCCGGCGCGGTGATCATGGACTTCCCGTGCAGCTACGGCGAAGGCGACCTCGACCGCAACGTCACGCGCAGCGGCATCCACGTCGTCACCGAGAAGTACGAGGACTTCTACATGACCAACCCCGCGGCGGGATACGCCAACGTGCGGGAGCGGTTCGCGGTGCGCATCTCCAACAACGGCGAGTTCATCCACGCCAACCCCGCCAGCTCGGGCGCGCAGGGCAACAGCAACGTGACCAACGGTTGCATCAACCTGTCGATCGAGGATGCGCAGCAGTACTTCAACACCGCGATGTACGGCGATCCGGTCGAGGTCACCGGCACCCGCATCCAGTTGTCCTACGCCGACGGCGACATCTGGGACTGGGCGGTGGACTGGGACGAGTGGACGGCCATGTCGGCGATCTCGGACAAGAAGCCGCCCGCCGACATCCCCGCCTCGGCCCCCGCGACGCCGACCGACGCCCCGACGCTGTCGGGGACGCCGACCACCACGACGCCTGCGCCCAGCCCCGCGCCGGGCGGTTAGGGTCCGTCGACCCTTCGGTTGAACCGGGACCCGCTGGCCCCGGTGACCTGGTCCCGCGGCCTCACGACGATCAGGTCCAGGTCGACGTGTGAGGGCCGGCTCGCGACGAACCCGACGACCTCGGCGATGTCCTCGGCCACGAGCGGAGTCACACCTTCGTAGACCTTGGCGGCACGTTCCTCGTCGCCGTCGAACCGGTTCAGCGAGAAATCGGTCTTGACCATGCCGGGTGCAACTTCGGTGAGCCGCACCGGTTTTCCGAGCAGCTCGCTGCGCAGCGTGCGGTGCAGTACCCCCTGGGCGTGCTTGGCCGAGGTGTAGCCGCCGCCGTTGTCGTAGATCTCGACCGCGGCGATCGAGGTGATCGTGACGATCAGGCCGTCGCCGGAGTCGATCAGCTTGGGTAGCAGCGCCCGCGTCACCAGCAGCGTGCCGAGCACGTTGGCTTCCCACATCCAGCGCCAGTGGTCCAGGTCGGCATCGGCCACCGGCTCCAGGCCCTTGGCCCCGCCAGCGTTGTTGACCAGCACATCGACCCGGTCCAGACCGGCCGCCAGGGCCGCCACGGAATCGGGATCAGTGACGTCCGCCACAACGGCGGTGCCGCCGATCTCATCGGCCAGTGCCTCGACGCGGTCCGCCCGCCGGGCCGCGCAGACTACGTGAAAGCCAAGGGATGCAAGGGTTTTGGCGGTCGCGGCGCCGATTCCGGCACTGGCGCCGGTGACCACCGCGACCCGACGGTCGGACTGTGGTGTCGTCATCTGCCCAACTTTAGTTGGCGTGCTAAGTTCGTCGTGTGTCCCAGAGCTCTCAGTCCCGCCTCGTGCGGCGTGCGTGTTGTTGTTGCGCACACCGCCGCGCCTGACTGCACCCGGACATAATTCGCTGTCCTGCTGAGTCGCCAGGTGTGGCCTCGACCCACCTACCGACCACCAGTAAGGACAATTCACGTGACCACCGCCACCGCCGCTCCCATCCGTCGCCCCGGCAAGACCGCCCCCCGCGCCAATCGGTCACTGACCTCGACCGGCGCGCGCTACCCGCAGTCGCGGCTGCTGCACATCGTCGCGCCGTCGCTCAAGGTTCCCGACGCCGCGCCCGCCGCGGTGTTCAGCGCGGTGCGGATGCGTGGCCCGATCGCACGTGACGCGGTCGCCCAACACACCCAGCTGAGCATCGCGACGGTGAACCGGCAGGTCACGGCCCTGCTGGAGGCCGGAATCCTGCGTGAGCGCGCCGATCTCGCCGTATCGGGCGCGATCGGGCGGCCCCGCGTTCCGGTCGAGGTGAACCACGAGCCGTTCCTGACGCTCGGCATCCACATCGGCGCCCGCACCACGAGCATCGTTGCCACCGATCTGTTCGGCCGCACGCTCGACGTCGTCGAGACCCCGACACCGTCCGGGCCGCAGGCCGCGGCGCTCGCGACGTTGGCCTCCAGCGCACGCCGCTACCTGAGCCGCTGGCACCGGCGCAGGCCGCTGTGGGTGGGCGTCGCGGCAGGCGGCGTGGTCGACAGTGCCACCGGCTATCTCGACCATCCGCGGCTGGGCTGGAGCGATGCCCCGGTGGGTCCGGTGCTGGCCGAGGCGCTCGGCCTGCCGGTGTCGCTGGCCTCGCACGTGGACGCGATGGCGGGCGCCGAACTACTCCTGAGCGGCAGGCGGCCCGACGCGGGCGGTGCCCAGGCCAGGACCAGCCTCTACGTCTACGCCCGCGAAACCGTCGGCTACGCCCTGTCGATCGACGGCCGGGTGCACACGCCGGCCAGCGGCCCCGGCACGATCGCGGGTCTGCCCGCGCAGTCCGAACTGCTCGGCGGCACAGGGCAATTGGAGTCGACGGTCAGTGACGAGGCGGTGCTGACGGCGGCCCGCAAGCTGCGGATCATCCCGGCGGAAGGTCCGGCGTCGACGCTGCCCGCGGTCCTGCGCGCCGCCCGGCAGGGCAACGAAAAGGCCCGCGAGTTGCTCGCCGACCGGGCCCGTGTGCTGGGCGAGGCCGTCGCGCTGCTGCGCGATCTGCTCAACCCCGACGACCTCGTGGTCGGCGGCCAGGCGTTCACCGAGTATCCCGAGAGCATGCCGTTGGTGGAGGCCGCGTTCGCGCAGCGCACCGTGCTCGGCCCGCGTGATCTGCGCGTCGCGGCGTTCGGCAATCGTGTGCAGGAAGCCGGTGCGGGCATCGTCTCGCTCGGCGGGCTCTACGCCGATCCGATCGGCGCCATGCGCCGCGCTCAAACCCGCCGATCGGCAGCGGTGTAGACATGTCTGTGTGCGCCTAGCAACAGACGGGTCCGACGTCTCATCGAACAGGCACCGGCCCGAGGCTCCTCGCCGTGTCGCAGTGCTGTCCGTGCACACCTCACCATTGGCGCAGCCGGGCACCGGGGACGCCGGCGGCATGAACGTCTACGTGCTCCAGACCGCGCTGCAGCTGGCCCGGCGCGGCGTCGAGGTCGAGGTGTTCACCAGGGCGACCTCGTCGGCCGACGCGCCCGTGGTGCCGGTCGCCCCCGGCGTGTTGGTGCGCAACGTGGTGGCAGGCCCGTTCGAGGGTCTCGACAAATACGATCTGCCCACGCAGCTGTGCGCGTTCACCGCGGGCGTGCTGCGTGCCGAGGCGACCCATGAACCCGGCTACTACGACATCGTCCACTCGCACTACTGGCTGTCCGGCCAGGTCGGCTGGTTGGCCAGGGACCGCTGGGCCGTGCCGCTCGTGCACACCGCGCACACGCTGGCGGCGGTCAAGAACGCCGCGCTCGCCGAAGGCGACTCGCCGGAACCGCCGCTGCGCGCGGTGGGGGAGCAGCAGGTGATCGACGAAGCCGACCGGTTGATCGTCAACACCGAACACGAAGCGCACCAACTTGTTTCGCTGCACAGCGCCGATCCTGCCCGCATCGACGTCGTGCACCCGGGCGTGGATCTCGACATGTTCACCCCCGGTTCGCGCGAGGCCGCACGGGCGGTACTGGGGCTGGCCGCCGACGAGAAGGTGGTGGCCTTCGTCGGCCGCATCCAGCCGCTCAAGGCGCCTGACATCCTGTTGCGGGCGGCGGCCAAGCTGCCCGGGGTGCGGGTCCTGGTGGCCGGTGGGCCGTCGGGTTCGGGGCTGGCCGAGCCCGACACCCTGGTTCGGCTCGCCGGCGAGTTGGGTATCACCGATCGCGTGACGTTCCTACCTCCGCAATCGCGCGAGCAGTTGGTCAACGTGTACCGCGCCGCCGACCTGGTTGCGGTGCCGAGCTACTCGGAATCGTTCGGGCTGGTCGCGGTCGAGGCCCAGGCCTGCGGCACTCCCGTGGTGGCCGCCGCCGTCGGTGGTCTGCCCGTCGCGGTGGCCGACGGCGTCAGCGGCGCCCTGGTGAACGGCCACGACGTCGGCGACTGGGCGGCCGCGATCGATTCCGTGCTACAGGCCGACCCTGGCGCGATGAGCCGGGCCGCCGTCGAACATGCCGCCGGATTCTCGTGGGCCCACACCGTCGACGCGCTGCTCGCGAGCTACTCGCGTGCGATGACCGACTACCGGTCCCGCCACCGCAGGCCGGCCCGCCGCGCCGGGCGGCGTTTCTCGATGCGGCGAGGTGTGCGCACGTGACGGGCATCGGAGACATCCGCGACGTCATCGTCGCCACGCTCGACGAGCACGAGCTGGTCTACCACCACCACGAGGGCGCCCACGGCGGCTTGCCCGGCATCGTCGTCGAACTGCCCGGCGAGCGCCGCCTGGTGACCAACACCATCCTGAGCATCGGCGAACACTCGGTGCGCGTCGAGGCGTTCGTGTGCCGCAAGCCCGACGAGAATTTCGAGGGCGTCTACCGGTTCCTGCTCAAGCGCAACCGCAGGCTCTACGGCGTCGCCTACACGCTCGACAACGTCGGCGACATCTATCTCGTGGGCCGCATGGCGTTGAGCGCCGTCACCCCCGACGAGATCGACCGCGTGCTGGGGCAGGTGCTCGAAGCCGTCGACTCCGACTTCAACACGTTGTTGGAGTTGGGTTTTCGTTCGTCGATCCAGAAGGAATGGGAGTGGCGGGTGTCGCGCGGCGAGTCGTTGAAGAACCTCAAGGCGTTCGAGCACCTCATCGAGGACTGACGACTCATGAGAGGATCGCTGACATGCCGACCCTGATCCTGCTTCGCCATGGCGAGTCCCAGTGGAACGAGAAGAACCTGTTCACCGGGTGGGTCGATGTCGACCTCACCGACAAGGGCCGTGCCGAGGCCGTGCGCGGCGGCCAGTTGATGGCCGAGCTGGGGTTGCTGCCCGACGTCGTCTACACCTCGCTGCTGCGCCGCGCCATCAACACCGCGAACCTCGCGCTGGACAAGGCCGACCGGCACTGGATCCCGGTGCACCGCGACTGGCGGCTCAACGAGCGCCACTACGGCGCACTGCAGGGCCTGGACAAGGCCGAGACCAAGGCCAAGTACGGCGACGAGCAGTTCATGGCGTGGCGGCGCAGCTATGACACGCCGCCGCCGCCCATCGAGAAGGGCAGCGAGTTCAGCCAAGACACCGATCCGCGCTATGCCGACATCGACGGCGGCCCGCTGACCGAATGCCTCAAGGACGTCGTCGAACGGTTCGTGCCGTACTACGAGGGCACGATCATCCCCGATCTGCAGGCCGGCAAGACCGTGCTGATCGCCGCGCACGGCAATTCGTTGCGCGCGCTCGTCAAATACCTCGACGAGATGTCGGACGAGGACGTGGTCGGCCTCAACATCCCGACCGGCATCCCGCTGCGCTACGACCTCGACGACAACCTCAAGCCGCTGGTCGTCGGCGGTCAGTACCTCGATCCGGAGGCCGCCGCCGCGGGCGCGGCCGCGGTAGCTGCACAGGGCGCGAAGTAGCCGGCCGCCGTCACCCGGGCTATTCGGCGAACGCAGGGTTACACGGGGTTAACAGCAACCAAACTCCTGTCTTTGGCCGTGTGACATGTCCCGTTTTGGCCGCACGCTGCTGGGATGACGTTCACCGGATGCGTACGATTTTCGCGTGAGCTTGGTGTCGGCGTTACTGCTGACGGCGGTCGTGGCGTTGCTCGCGCTGATCGTCGGTGCGGGCGTCGGCGCCGCAGTGGCCCCCCGCGTCATCGCCAGACGGCAGCGCCGCGCCGCGGACGAAGCGGGTATGACCGTTTCCCAGATGCTGCAGCTCGTCGTGTCGCTGTCGCCGACGGGCATCGTGGTCGTCGACACCTTCAACGACGTGGTCTACGCGAACGACCGCGCCGGTGAGCTGGGGGTGGTGAAAGACCGACTGCTCGACGACCGGGCCTGGCGCGCCGCCGAGCAGGTCTTTGCCACCGGGCAGAACATCGAGGTGGACCTGTCGCCGCGCAAGGTGGCCAACCCGGGACGGTCGGGCATCTCGGTTCGCGGCGAGGTGCGGCTGCTCACCGACGACGACCGCCGCTTCGCCGTCGTGTACGCCGACGATCAATCCGAGCACGCGCGCATGGAAGCGACCCGCCGTGACTTCGTCGCCAACGTCAGCCACGAGTTGAAGACGCCCGTCGGCGCCATGGGCGTTCTGGCCGAAGCCCTGCTGGCCTCGGCCGACGATCCAGAAACCGTGCGCCGCTTCGCCGAGAAGATGGTCGCCGAATCGCATCGGCTGGCCGACATGGTCGGCGAACTCATCGAACTCTCGCGACTGCAAGGCGGCGAACGGCTGCCCGATCTGGAGGCGGTCGACGTCGACACCGTTGTCGCCGAGGCGCTCTCGCGGCATAAGGTGGCCGCCGACAACGCCGAGATCGGGATCACCACCGACGCCCCGACCGGTTACCGTGTCCTCGGCGACGAGGCACTGCTGGTGACGGCCATCGCCAACCTGGTGTCGAACGCAATCGCCTACTCGCCCAACGGATCCGGCATCTCCATCAGCCGGCGCAGGCGCGGCGGCAGCGTCGAGATCGCCGTCACCGACCGCGGCATCGGGATCGCCAAGGCCGACCAGGAACGGGTCTTCGAACGGTTCTTCCGGGTCGACAAGGCTCGCTCGCGCGCCACCGGTGGCACGGGGCTGGGCCTGGCGATCGTCAAACACGTGGCCGCCAACCACAACGGAACCATCCGGCTGTGGAGTCAGCCGGGAACGGGATCGACGTTCACACTGTCGATCCCGGCCTATCCCTATCCCGACGACCCCTCAAAAGATCCAGACGAACGAGAGGATTAGCGAGACCTATGACCAGCGTGTTGATCGTTGAAGACGAGGAGTCGCTGGCCGATCCTTTGGCATTCCTGCTCCGCAAGGAGGGCTTCGAGGCCACCGTGGTGGGCGACGGCCCGTCCGCGCTTGCGGAGTTCGAGCGTTCGGGTGCCGACATCGTGCTGTTGGACCTGATGCTGCCGGGGATGAGCGGAACCGACGTCTGCAAGCAGCTGCGAGCCCGCTCCAGCGTGCCGGTGATCATGGTCACCGCCCGTGACAGCGAGATCGACAAGGTTGTCGGGCTCGAGCTCGGCGCCGACGACTACGTCACCAAGCCGTACTCGGCCCGTGAACTCATCGCCCGTATCCGTGCGGTCTTGCGGCGGGGTGCCGACACCGACGAGACCGGGCTCAGCGACGGCGTGCTGGAGGCAGGCCCGGTGCGGATGGACGTCGAACGCCATGTCGTGAGTGTCAACGGCGAGCAGATCACCTTGCCGCTCAAGGAGTTCGACCTCCTGGAGTACCTGATGCGCAACAGCGGGCGCGTCCTCACGCGCGGCCAGCTCATCGACCGGGTGTGGGGTGCGGACTACGTCGGCGACACCAAGACGCTCGACGTGCACGTCAAGCGGCTGCGGTCCAAGATCGAAGCCGACCCGGCCAATCCGGTGCACCTCGTCACCGTGCGCGGGCTGGGCTACAAGCTGGAAGGCTGACCGGGGCTCACTCGGCCGCACGGGTCGCCGGATGAACGGCGATCAGCCCTAAGCTGCTGCGCCGCTTGCACATCGCGGCCAGTTCGGCATAGGCCTTCTCGCCGAGCACCGCGGTCAGTTCCGGTGCGTAGGACTCCCACACCTGCTTCGTGCCGACGTGGGCGGCCGGATCGCCGGTGCAGTACCAGTGCAGGTCCGCACCGCCCTCACCCCAGCCGCGCCGGTCGTACTCGGTGATGACGGTCTTGAGTATCTGTGTGCCGTCGGGCCGCGTCACCCAATCCTGGCTGCGCCGGATCGGCAACTGCCAGCACACGTCGGGCTTCATCGTCAGCGGTTCGACGCCGAGCTTGAGCGCCTTGCTGTGCAGTGCGCAGCCGATGCCGGAACGGAACCCCGGCCGGTTCAGAAAGATGCACGCGCCCTTGTACTTTCGCGTGCGCAGGTTGGGCTTGCCGTCGTACTCGTCGTCCTCGAGGTAGCCCTTGCGGCCCAGGCCCTTCTCGCGGAACTGCCAGTCGTCGTCGGTGAGCTGTTTGACCGCGTCGTCGAGCCGCGCCCGGTCGTCGTCGTCGGAGAGAAACGCACCGTGCGAGCAACATCCGTCGTCGGGCCTGCCCTCGACCGTGCCCTGGCAGGCCGGCGTGCCGAACACACAGGTCCAGCGCGACAGCAGCCATGTCATATCCGCGGCGATCAGATGTTCCGCGTCATCGGGGTCATAGAACTCCACCCACTCGCGGGCGAAGTCGAGCTCCACTTCACCTGACTTCATGGTCTGCTCTTCGCGCAAGTGCTCAATCGCGACACGTGTCACGCCGCAAACGGTACTCGCATCTGCCCTAAGGCATTTCCCAATCGTGCGGTGTGCCGCGCCACAGACCCCGGGTCCGGCCACGTTACCGACCGCACGACCCATTAGGTTGGGGACGTGCGGTTAGGCGTGCTCGACGTGGGCAGTAACACGGTGCATCTACTCGTGGTGGATGCCCGCAGGGGCGGCCATCCGACCCCGATGAGTTCGACCAAGGCCGCGCTGCGGTTGGCCGAAGCCATCGACAACTCCGGCAAGCTCACCCGCAAGGGCGCCGACAAGCTGGTCGAGACGGTCGACGAGTTCGCCAAGATCGCCACCAGCTCGGGCTGCGCCGAGCTCATGGCGTTTGCCACCTCGGCGGTGCGCGACGCCACGAACTCCGAGGACGTGCTGGCCAGGGTGCGGTCCGAAACCGGCGTTTCGCTGCAGGTGCTCAGCGGTGTCGACGAGTCGAGGCTGACGTTCCTCGCGGTTCGCCGCTGGTATGGCTGGAGCGCGGGCCGGATCATCAACATCGACATCGGCGGTGGTTCGCTGGAACTGTCGAACGGCGTCGACGAAGAACCCGAGGTGGCGCTGTCGCTACCGCTCGGTGCGGGACGGCTGACCCGCGAGTGGCTGCCGGACGATCCGCCGGGCCGGCGCCGGGTCGCGATGCTGCGCGACTGGCTGTCGACCGAGCTGGCCGACGCCGGGGCGAAAATGCTCAAGCCCGGCCCACCGGACCTGGCCGTCGCGACCTCGAAGACCTTCCGGTCGCTGGCCCGGTTGACCGGCGCGGCGCCCTCCGGGGCAGGTCCGCGCGTCAAACGGACGTTGACGGCCACTGGATTAAGACAGCTCATAGCTTTCATCTCTAGGATGACGGCGGCTGACCGTGCTGAACTGGAAGGGGTGAGTGCCGAGCGGGCCCCACAGATCGTCGCCGGTGCGTTGGTAGCTGAGGCTAGTATGCGAGCACTGGAGGTCGAATCTGTCGACATTTGCCCCTGGGCACTGCGGGAAGGGTTGATCCTGCGGAAACTCGACAGCGAGGCCGACGGAACCGCCCTGGTAGGAACAGCGGCACGGGATGCTGGACGATAAGAGATAGCTAGCCCCAAAGGCAACACAGGATGACTGGACCAGAAGATAGCCACACCGGCACGCGCCCGATCTCGGTCGCGGAGTTGCTGGCAAAGAACGGAACGATCGGCGCACCGCCCGTCGGCGGCCGCCGTCGACGCCGGCGGGGCAACAGCGACTCGGTGACCGTGGCCGAACTCACCGGTGAGATCCCGATCGTCACCGACGAGGCGCCGGAGACGCGAAGCGAGCCCGAGACCCGCCGCGAGCCGGACCCGGCCCTGGTCGACACCACCATCGTGGCAGCCGTCGATGCCGAGCCGTCCGCGCGCAGCGGTCGCAACGGCGCCGCGACCCGCACCGAGGTCGAGCCGGAACCCGAGCCCGAGATCGACCCGGTGGAGGCCGATTACGACGCGCACCTGCAGGCGCGCGACGCCGACCCGGAGCCCGTGGAATTCCGTCCGCGCCCGCGCCGCCAGCAGTACTCCGGTCCGCGCGACTACACGCCGACGGGATCCGGCGCGGAGCGGATGAGCCCGGATCCCCTCGACGATCTGGACGACGACGATGCGGCGACGTCCAAGGGTTCGGCCAAGCTCGTCGAGTCGGCCGATGACGACGTCGACACCGACGACGATCGGGAGTCCTACCTCGGCTCCTCGATCGGCCCGCTGTTCGGCGGCCAAACGGTGGCCGACGATCTCGCCCGAAAAGGCCGTCCCGGTGTGGACGACGACGTCGACGACGATGCGAGCACCGTCGCCGCCGCGGCGGTCGACGACCGCGACGATCTGGACGAGCTCGACGAGGACGACGACACCGAGGGTTCGCCGCTCGTGCGCGGCGCGTGGATCGTCGGGCAGTGCATCATCGCGGTCGCGTTCGGCGCAGGCCTGTTCATCGCGTTCGATCAGCTGTGGAAGTGGAACACGATCGTCGCGCTCATCCTGGGCGTGCTCGTCATCCTCGGCTTGGCCGGTGGTGTGCGCGTGGTGCGCAAGACCGAGGACATCGGCAGCACCCTGACCGCGGTCGCGGTCGGAGCCCTCGTCACGTTCGGACCTCTGGCGCTACTGCAGGCGAGTTAGTACACCGGTACACAATTAGAATCAACGCCCTGTGCGCCCTGCCATCAAGGTCGGCCTGTCCACGGCTTCGGTCTACCCACTGAGGACCGAGGCTGCCTTCGAATACGCGGCCCGGCTCGGCTACGACGGGGTCGAGCTCATGGTGTGGGCGGAATCGGTCAGCCAGGACGTAGAAGCGGTAGCCGCTATGTCCGCCCGTTATGGGGTTCCGGTGCTCTCGGTGCACGCGCCCTGCCTGCTGATCTCGCAGCGGGTCTGGGGTGCCAACCCGATCCCCAAGCTCGAGCGCAGCGTGCGGGCCGCCGAGCAGCTGGGCGCGCAGACCGTCGTCGTCCACCCGCCGTTCCGGTGGCAGCGCCGCTACGCCGAGGGCTTCACCGAACAGGTGGCTTCCCTCGAAGCGGACAGCGACGTGCTCGTCGCGGTGGAGAACATGTTTCCGTTCCGGGCCGACCGGTTCTACGGCGCAGGCCAGACGTCCATCGAGCGCATGCGCAAACGTGGCGGCAGGCCGGGGCCCGGCATCTCCGCGTTCGCGCCGTCCTACGACCCGCTGGACGGCAACCATGCCCACTACACGCTCGATCTGAGCCATACCGCGACGGCGGGCACCGACGCGCTGGACATGGCCCGCCGGATGGGCGACGGATTGGTGCACCTGCACCTGTGCGACGGCAACGGCGCGTCCACCGACGAGCACCTGGTACCCGGTCGCGGCACGCAGCCCACCGCCGAGGTCTGCCAGATGCTGGCCACCGGCAACTTCGCCGGGCACGTGATCCTCGAGGTCACGACGTCCGGTGCGCGCACCGCCTCCGAGCGCGAAGCGCTGCTGACCGAATCTCTGCAGTTCGCCCGCAAGCACCTGCTGCGCTGAGCGCGGCTGCCACTGACCGGAGGACATACCCGCATGCCCGAATCCACCCTGTTCACCGATGCCATGGCGCTCACTGCGGCCGGCGACGGCGTCTATGACGGCCATCTCAACGAGCACTGGACGATCGGCCCCAAGGTGCACGGCGGGGCCATGCTGGCGCTGTGCGCGAACGCGGCCAGGACCGAGGCCGGGGGAGGAGCTCAGCCCATCGCGGTATCGGGCAATTTCCTGTGGGCGCCCGATCCGGGCCCGATGCGGGTCGTCACGACCATACGCAAACGCGGCCGCCGCATCAGCGTCGTCGACGTCGAGCTCAACCAGGGTGACCGCACGGCCGTTTCGGCTTCGGTGACGCTCGGCGAGCCCGAACACCATGTGCCGCCGCTGTTGTCGTTCAACCCGGTCGTGCCGCTGATGACACCGGAGCCGCCGCCCGGCCTGGAACCGATCGGCCCGGGCCATCCGATGGAGCACATCGTGCACCTCGCGCACGGCTGTGACATCCGGCCGGCCCTGCACACGCTCGGGCCCCGCACCGACGGCGGTCCGCCGGTCTTCGAGTACTGGGTGCGTCCGAAGGGCGTCGCTCCCGACGTCCTGTTCGCCCTCCTGTGCGGCGACGTGTCGGCTCCGGTGACATTCGCCGTCGAGCGCACCGGTTGGGCGCCCACTGTCCAGCTGACGGCGTTTATGCGGGCGCTGCCGGCCGACGGGTGGCTGCGCGTCATGTGCACCTCGGTGCAGATCGGTCAGGACTGGTTCGACGAGGACCACATCGTGGTCGACTGCGAGGGCCGCATCATCGTGCAGACCCGGCAACTCGCGATGGTGCCCGCCCCCGGCTCCTAGCGCCGCGTCGTGTAATGCTGTGCGCCATGTCGAGAATCGCGATCATCGGCGGCGGCAGCATGGGTGAAGCGTTGCTGTCCGGGCTGTTACGGGCCGGCAGGCAGGTCAAGGACATGGTGGTCTCGGAGAAGTTCCCCGAGCGCGCGAAGTACCTCGCCGACAAGTATTCGGTTCGGGTCACCTCGGTCGTCGATGCGGCCGAGAACGCCGACTACGTCATCGTCGCCGTCAAGCCTGCTGACGTCGCGAGCATCGTCGAGGAGGTCACCGAGGCCGCCGCGCGCGCCGAGACCGATTCCGCCGAGCAGGTGTTCGTCACGATCGCGGCCGGGGTGAGCACGTCGTTCTACGAGTCGAAGCTGCCCGCCGGTGCGCCGGTGATCCGGGTCATGCCCAACGCGCCGGTCGTCGTGGGCGGCGGTGTCAGCGCGCTCGCGCCGGGCCGGTTCGCCACCGCCGAGCAACTCAAGGAGGTTTCGGCGATCTTCGACGCGGTCGGCGGGGTCATCACGGTCGCCGAATCGCAACTCGACGCGGTGACCGCGGTGTCCGGTTCGGGCCCGGCCTACTTCTTCCTGATGGTGGAGGCCTTGGTGGACGCGGCCGTCGCGTCCGGCCTGTCGCGCGCGGTGGCGACCGATCTGGTGGTGCAGACGATGGCCGGTTCGGCCGCGATGTTGCTCGAACGTCTCGACGAGGTCGACGAGGCCGGGGGCGCCGCGATGGACACCACCGCGGCGCAGCTGCGCGCCACCGTCACGTCGCCGGCCGGAACGACCGCCGCTGGGCTGCGCGAACTGGAGCGGGGCGGCTTGCGCGCCGCGGTCGCGAATGCCGTGGAAGCTGCGAAAACGCGCTCTGAGCAGCTCGGAATTACATCAGAGTAGTTAGAGAAATTCCGATGGATTAGCCCACACCCGTCGCAGTAACCCCACCTGCCACGCTATTCTCCCCTTGTATGCGCGGGTTGGTGCCAGCGGTGGGGAAGCCGCTGGAACTGCCCGTGCCTGATTGATTGGGTTGCGATGACGTCTATGAACGGGCCATCGGCGCGGGATGCTGGCGACGGCCAGCCCCGAGCTCAATTTCTGACGGTCGCCGAGGTGGCGAGCTTGATGAGGGTCTCGAAAATGACGGTGTACCGGTTGGTGCACAACGGCGAGTTGCCTGCGGTCCGGGTGGGCCGATCGTTCCGGGTGCACGCCAAGGCTGTCCATGACCTGCTGGAGACCTCGTACTTCGACGCGGGCTAGGCGCACGGTGGCACCGGGCGTCGGTGTAGGCAGGCGTTTTCCGTTTCCCAGGCAGGCCCGGGTAAAGTAACCAGGTCAATCAACTAGCTGTCTAGGTAGCGGAGTCACCGGGGTTTATGGGTTCAGTCATCAAGAAGCGGCGTAAGCGCATGTCGAAGAAGAAGCACCGCAAGCTGCTTCGACGCACCCGGGTGCAGCGCAGAAAACTCGGCAAGTAGCCGACAGCCGCGGCCGCTAGGCTGAGCCGATGGATTCTGATGGACGTTCTGGGGGACGCCCGACGGGAGTCCCCGGCAATGCCGGAGGTACGGAATCCGCGGATGCGGCGCCCTACCCGAAAGTGGTTCTGGTCACGGGTGCGTGCCGGTTTCTCGGCGGTTATCTGACCGCGAGACTGGCACAGAACCCGCTGATCAACCATGTCATCGCCGTGGATGCGATCGCACCGAGCAAGGATCTGCTGCGCCGCATGGGGCGGGCCGAGTTCGTCCGGGCCGACATCCGCAATCCGTTCATCGCCAAGGTGATCCGGAACGGCGACGTCGACACCGTGGTGCATGCCGCGGCGGCCTCCTACGCGCCGCGGTCCGGCGGGCGGGCCACGTTGAAGGAACTCAACGTGATGGGCGCGATCCAGCTGTTCGCGGCCTGCCAGAAGACGCCGTCGGTTCGCCGGGTGATCCTCAAGTCGACCTCGGAGGTCTACGGCTCGAGCTCGCGTGACCCGGTGATGTTCACCGAGGAGAGCAGCGCGCGGCGGCCACCGGGCGAGGGTTTCGCCCGCGACAGCATGGACATCGAGGGGTATGCGCGCGGGCTGGCCCGGCGCCGTCCCGACATCGCGGTGACCATTCTGCGGCTGGCGAACATGATCGGCCCGGCGATGGACACCGCGCTGTCGCGCTATCTGGCGGGGCCGGTCGTGCCCTCGGTCGTCGGCCACGATGCCCGGCTGCAACTGCTGCACGAACAGGACGCGCTCGGCGCGCTCGAGCGCGCCACCGTGGCGGGCAAGGCGGGCACCTTCAACATCGGGGCCGCCGGCATCATCATGATGAGTCAGGCGATCCGCCGCTCGGGCCGGATCCGGCTTCCGGTGCCGCGTTCGGCGCTGTCCGTCGTCGATTCGCTGAGCCGGGCGACTCGCTACACCGAACTCGATCGCGAGCAGTTGAACTACCTGAGCTACGGCCGGGTCATGGACACCACGCGGATGCTCAACGATCTGGGATACCATCCGAAGTGGACGACTGCGGAGGCTTTCGACGATTATGTACGTGGTCGTGGATTGACTCCGATCATCGACCCACGATGGGTACGCTCAATGGAGAGTCGCGCCGTGGGGATGGCGCAGCGTTGGGGACACTAGTACTGACTCGATCCGGGGTGGGGAGAAGGTATCGACGTGGCGGGCGAACCTAAGGCGAAAGTCATTCCGCTACACGGGAATTCAAGCCGTGCATCGGCCACCCGCCGCGCTGCCCAGCGCACCGAGAGTGCGCGTCGACATCCTTCGCTGCTCGCGGATCCGGGGACGAGGGCCTCGGCCGAGCAGATCGCCGCGGTGGTGCGTGAGATCGATCAGCGGCGCAGCGCCGCATCGGGTGCGCCGCCCGTCGAGGACAGCCCGACCGAGCTTGCCAAAGCCATTGCGGCCGTATCGGAATTCGCGCGCAAACGCATGGCGGGCGACTACACCGTCGATGAGTTCGGGTTCGACGAGCACCTCACCAACGCTATCTTTCTTCCTTTGCTGAGAGTGTTCTTCCAGAACTGGTTCCGGGTCGAGGTCTCCGGCATCGAGAACCTCCCCGACACGGGTGCGGCACTCGTGGTGGCCAACCACGCCGGCGTATTGCCGTTCGACGGACTCATGGCTCAGGTCGCCGTGCACGACCACCATCCCTCGCACCGCCATCTCCGGCTGCTGGCCGCCGATCTGGTGTTCGACCTGCCGATGGTCGGCCAGGCCGCCCGCAAAGCCGGCCACACCATGGCATGCACGACCGACGCGCACCGGCTGCTGGCCAACGGTGAGCTCACCGCGGTCTTCCCGGAGGGTTTCAAGGGCCTCGGCAAGCACTTCAAGGACCGCTACAAGCTGCAGCGATTCGGCCGCGGCGGGTTCGTTTCGGCAGCGCTGCGGGCCAAGGCCCCGATCGTGCCGTGCTCGATCGTCGGCTCGGAGGAGATCTACCCGATGATCGCCGACGTGAAGCTGCTGGCCCGGCTACTCGGCCTGCCGTACTTCCCGGTGACGCCGCTCTTCCCGCTGGCCGGCCCGGCCGGCATGATCCCGCTGCCGTCGAAATGGCACATCCGGTTCGGTGAGCCGATCGACACCACGGGCTACGAAGAGGGCGCGGCCGACGATCCGATGGTCACGTTCGAGCTCACCGACCAGGTGCGCGAGACGATCCAGCACACGCTCTATCAGTTGTTGGCGGGCCGCCGGAACATGTTCTTCGGCTGAGGTTTTAGCCGCACCTTTCTTCGGCGAGCAGACGCGCAGGTACCCGAAAACACCAGTTCTGCGGTACCCAAGCGACTGCTCGCGCAGCGGCGGGTCAGCTCCCGGACTTTTGCCCAGCAATCATCCGCGCGATCGCGGCGTCGCGCGCCGCGGCGATCTGCGAGCTGATCTCGTCGGCCTCGTCGGGGTGGGCCGCCTCGCCGAGCATCGTGACGATGCTGGTCGCGATCGGGTTGCCGTCGTCATCGGTGACCTCGGCGCGGATCTCACAGATCACGGTGCCGTGCGACTCGATCACCGAATCCAGGTAGGAGTCGAACCACAGCTTGTCGCCCACGACGATCGGCCGGTGGAAGATCAGCTTCTGGTCGCGATGCAGCACCCGTTCGAGGTTGATCGGGACGTTGAACTTGTCGAAGAGCTCGAGCTGGACCCGGCGGCCGGCAACGGCCAGGAACGTCAGCGGCGCCACCACGCTGTCGTGCCCGTACTCCGCGGCGGCCTCGTCGCTGTAGTGGGCGGGGTGGTCGTCCTTGACCGCGCGGGCGAATTCGCGGACCTTCTCGCGGCCGACCTCGAAGTAGTCGGGGTAGCGGTAGTGAGTCCCGATGATGTCTGCGGCGATACTCATGTGCCCTGTACTGCTCCCTGTGCTCTCCGCATGAACCGTCCCTTGCTGCCGGGCACGTGCGTGCGGCCCGCCCGGTGCCGACATTTCGCGGCCCGCCCGGTGCCGACATTTCGCGGCCCGCCGCGGAAGCCTATCAGCGCGTCCGGATTGCTCAGCGAATGTCGTGGCGACGCGAGGCCACCGCGGCCAGCGCACCGCCGAGGGCACCGAGCGCCAACGCCGACGGGACCCCGATCCGCGCGGCCTTGCGCGCGGTGCGGAAATCGCGGATCTCCCAGCCCCGCTCGCGCGCCACATCGCGCAGCGCCGCGTCCGGATTGATCGCCACCGCGGTACCCACGAGCGACAGCATCGGCACGTCGTTGAAGCTGTCGGAGTAGGCCGTGCAGCGGCGGAGGTTCAGCCCTTCGCGGATGGCCAGCGAGCGCACCGCGTGGGCCTTGCCGGTGCCGTGCAGGATGTCGCCCACCAGCCGGCCCGTGAACACCCCGTCGACGGATTCCGCGACGGTGCCCAGCGCGCCCGTCAGCCCCAGGCGCTTGGCGATCGTGGCGGCCAGCTCGTAGGGCGTCGCGGTGACCAGCCAGACCTGCTGGCCCGCGTCGAGGTGCATCTGCGCCAGCGCCCGGGTGCCCGGCCAGATCTTGTCGGCGATGATCTGGTCGTAGATCTCCTCGCCGAGCTCGACGAGTTCGGCGGTCGACCGGCCCTCGATGAAGGCCAGGGCCTTGCGGCGGCCCGCCGCCACGTCGTCGCTGTTCTCCTTGCCGGTGAACTGGAACTTGGCCTGTGCGTAAACGATGCCGAGGATGTCGGAATAGGTGAAGTACTTGCGGGCGGCCAGGCCGCGCGCGAAGTGCACGAGCGACGAACCGTGCACCAGCGTGTTGTCGACGTCGAAGAACGCAGCCGCGGTCAGGTCGGGCGGCGGCGCGCTGGGGCCGGCGGACGCGTCGGCTTCGAGGTCGGCGGCCAGATCGGTGACCGCTGCTTCGGCGCTGGCCTCGCCGCCGAGTTCCTGAGCGGGCGCATCGGCACTACCGGATTCGGACACGAATTCACCCTAAGTCACGGTGGCGGGATACTGGCGGCGTGGAGCCCCAGCAGTCCGGTCCGGCGGATCGGCACACCGTGACGTTGCTGACCAGGGCTGGGTGCAGCCTGTGCGCGCGAGCCGCGGAGCAACTGGCCGCATTGCGCGACGAGCTCGGCTTCGAGCTGGTCACCACAGATGTCGACGTCGAGGCCGCCGCGGGCGACCCGGCCTTGCGGGCCGAGTTCGGCGACCTGTTGCCCGTCGTTTTGCTGAACGGAACCCAACACAGTTACTGGGAGGTCGATGAGCAGCAGTTGCGCAGCGACCTCGCCGACGGCATAGATCACTAGGTGAAATTTGGTGGCCGGGCAGGGAAACGATTACCTTGGTTGACGTGGTGATGAAGCCGTGAGTGTGCTGCTATTCGGGGTTTCGCACCGCAGCGCGCCGGTGTCTGTTCTCGAACAGCTGAGCACCGACGAGGCCGAGCAGGCCAAGATCATCGACCAGGTGCTCCAATCGTCACTGGTCACCGAGGCCATGGTGCTGTCCACATGCAACCGCGTCGAGGTGTACGCGGTTGTCGAGGCGTTCCACGGCGGTCTGTCGGTGATCGGGCAGGTGCTCTCCGAGCACTCCGGCATGGGGCTCAACGACCTCACCAAATACGCATACGTCCGCTACGCGGAAGCTGCCGTCGAGCATCTGTTCGCGGTGACCAGCGGTCTTGATTCGGCGGTCATCGGCGAGGCGCAGGTGCTGGGCCAGGTTCGCCGGGCGTATGCATCGGCCGAGGCCAACCACACCGTGGGCCGCACCCTGCACGAGCTGGCGCAGCGGGCGCTCTCCGTCGGCAAGCGCGTGCATTCCGAGACCGGTATCGACGCCGCGGGCGCGTCGGTGGTCTCCGTGGCGTTGGGCATGGCCGAGGCGAAACTCAGCGGCGGGCTCGCCGGCCGTACCGCGGCCGTGGTCGGAGCCGGGTCGATGGGCGCGCTCGCCGGGGCCCACCTCGTCCGGGCCGGTGTCGAGCGGGTGCACGTGGTCAACCGCTCCCTGCCGCGCGCGCGGCGGCTCGCGGAAAACCTGACCGAACAAGGCATCGTGGCCGACGCGGTGGCGCTGGAACACCTGCCGCAGGCACTGGCCGACGCGGATGTCATCGTCAGCAGCACCGGCGCGGTGCGCCCCGTCGTGTCGCTGGCCGACGTGCACCATGCGCTGGCTCAACGCAACGCGTCGGGCACCGAGCACCAACTGGTCATCTGTGACCTCGGCATGCCGCGCGACGTCGACCCGGCGGTGGCCGGTTTGCCGGGTGTCTGGGTGGTCGACATGGACCGCATCCAGCGCGAACCGTCGGCACGCGCCGCGGCCACGGACGCCGACGCGGCCCGCACCATCGTTGCCACCGAGGTTGCCAACTACCTCGCCGGGCAACGCATGGCCGAGGTCACCCCGACCGTGACCGCGCTGCGGCAACGCGCGGCCGACGTGGTCGAGGCGGAGCTCCTGCGGCTCGACAACCGGCTCCCCGGGCTGGACGCCGCCCACCGCGACGAGGTCGCGAAGACCGTACGCAGGGTGGTCGACAAGTTGTTGCACGCCCCGACCGTGCGGGTGAAACAGCTGGCAAGCGCCCCGGGTGGGGATAGCTACGCCGAGGCGCTGCGCGAGCTCTTCGAACTCGACCCGCAGGCCGTCGAGGCTGTGGCCGCCAGCGAATTGCCTTTCATGGCAACAGATCTCGATAAGACTGAGTAGAGATTGGCAAACTCCTCTAGGACGCGCGACACTCCGATCCGGATCGGAACCCGGGGTAGCTTGCTGGCGACCACGCAGGCCGGGACCATCAGAGACGCCTTGCTGGCCGCGGGGCATCCCTGCGAACTCGTCATCATCACCACCGAGGGCGACCGCAATCAGGGGCCGATCGCCGACATCGGCGTCGGAGTGTTCACCGCGGCATTGCGGGAAGCGATCCACGGCGGCCGCGTCGATATGGCCGTCCACTCCTACAAAGATTTGCCAACCGCGCGCGATGAGCGCTTCACCATCGCCGCGATACCCCGCCGTGAAGACCCCCGTGACGCGCTGGTCGCCCGCGACGGCCTGGTGCTGGGGGAGTTGCCGGCGGGTTCGGTGATCGGCACGTCGAGCCCGCGACGGGCGGCACAGCTTAGAGCACTGGGTCTCGGTTTGGAAATCCGCCCCCTAAGAGGCAACCTAGATACCAGGTTGAACAGGGTTACGAGCGGTGATCTCGACGGCATCGTGGTCGCCCGGGCGGGTTTGGCCCGCATCGGACGGTTGAACGTTGTCACCGAGACGCTCGAGCCGGTGCAGATGTTGCCAGCGCCGGCTCAAGGTGCGCTCGCGGTGGAATGCCGCTCCGGCGACACCGAGTTGGTCGCGGTGCTGTCGGAGCTGGATGACGCCGACACGCGTGCCGCGGTCATCGCCGAACGGGTCCTGCTCGCCGAACTGGAGGCGGGCTGTTCCGCACCGGTGGGCGCGATCGCCGAAGTGGTCGAGTCTATCGATGAGGACGGCAACGTCTTCGAAGAGCTGTCGTTGCGCGGCTGCGCAGCGACGCTGGACGGATCCGACGTGATCCGTGCGTCCGGCATCGGAACTCCGGAGCGGGCCGCTGACCTTGGTGTCTCGGTGGCCGCGGAGCTTTTCGAACTGGGCGCACGCGAGCTGTTGGAAGAGCGTGGGAGTGAGAAATGACCCGGCAGGACACCGTCGGTAGTGCCGACAACGCAGCCCGCGTCGGCGGTGCCGACAACGTAGTGCACGGCGGCGCCGACCATCCGGTCCGGGCGCGAGGCCGCAAGGTGAAGCCCGGTCGCATCACCTTCGTGGGTTCAGGCCCGGGAGACCCGGGACTGCTGACCGCGCGGGCGCAAGCTGTGCTGGCGCACGCCGAGTTGGTGTTCACCGATCCCGACGTCCCCGAAGCGGTGCTGGCCCTCGTCGGCACCGATCTGCCCCCGGCTTCCGGTCCAGCCCCCGCGGCCAAGCCCGCGGGCGGGGCCGACGCCGCCACGCCGGAGGCCGAGCAGCCGGCCGTGATCCCGGGCGGACCCGAGGTGCGGCCCGCCCTCGGCGATCCTGCCGAGGTGGCCAAGACGCTGGCCGGCGAGGCCCGCCACGGTTACGACGTCGTGCGGTTGGTCGCCGGTGACCCGCTGTCGGTCGACGCGGTGATCACCGAGATCGGCGCGCTGGCCAAGACACACCTGAACTTCGAGATCGTGCCCGGTTTGCCCGACACGACGGCGGTGCCGACGTACGCCGGCCTGCCGCTGGGTTCGTCGCACACCGTCGCCGACGTCCGCGGTGACGTCGACTGGGCGGCGCTGGCCGCCGCGCCGGGCCCGCTGATCCTGCACGCGACGGCCTCGCACCTGCCGGACGCCGCGCGCACCCTCATCGAGCACGGTCTGGTGGAAAGCACCCCCGCGGTGGTGACCGCCAACGGCACCACGTGCCAGCAGCGTTCGGTCGAGACCACGCTGAGCGGCCTGATCGACAAGGCCACCCTGGCCGGCAGCGAGCCCGCCGGACCGCTGGCCGGGCCCCTGGTCGTCACGATCGGCAAGACCGTGGCCAACCGCGCCAAGCTCAACTGGTGGGAGAGCCGCGCGCTGTACGGCTGGACCGTCCTGGTGCCGCGCACCAAGGACCAGGCCGGCGAGATGAGCGATCGACTGGTGGGCCACGGCGCACTGCCGATCGAGGTGCCGACCATCGCCGTCGAGCCGCCGCGCAGCCCCGCGCAGATGGAGCGCGCGGTCAAGGGTCTGGTCGACGGCCGGTTCCAGTGGGTGGTGTTCACGTCGACCAACGCCGTTCGCGCGGTGTGGGAGAAGTTCAACGAGTTCGGCCTGGACGCACGTGCGTTCTCCGGGGTCAAGATCGCCTGCGTCGGCCAGGCCACCGCGGACAAGGTGCGCGCGTTCGGGATCAACCCCGAGCTGGTGCCGTCCGGTGAGCAGTCGTCGCTCGGTCTGCTGGACGAATTCCCGCCCTACGACGAGGTTTTCGATCCGGTCAACCGCGTGCTGCTGCCGCGTGCCGACATCGCCACCGAGACGCTGGCCGAGGGTCTACGCGAGCGCGGGTGGGAGATCGAGGATGTCACCGCGTACCGCACCGTGCGGGCGGCCCCGCCGCCGGCGCACACTCGCGAGATGATCAAGACCGGTGGGTTCGACGCGGTCTGCTTCACGTCGAGCTCGACGGTGCGCAACCTCGTCGGCATCGCCGGCAAGCCACACGCTCGTACCATCGTCGCCTGCATCGGCCCGAAAACCGCTGAGACGGCAGCCGAATTCGGGCTGCGGGTCGACGTCCAGCCGGAAACGGCCGCGGTCGGACCGTTGGTCGAGGCGCTCGCCGAGCATGCCGCCCGGCTGCGTGCCGAGGGTGCGTTGCCGCCGCCGCGTAAGAAGAGCCGTCGACGCTAACGCCGAAGATGCGGAGGCTTTACCGTGTCCTATCCGAGACACCGTCCGCGCCGGTTGCGGTCCACTCCGGCGATGCGCCGGCTGGTGGCCCAAACCTCGTTGGAGCCAAGGCATTTGGTTCTGCCGATGTTCGTGGCGGACGGTATCGACGAACCGCGGCCCATCAACTCGATGCCGGGCGTGGTTCAGCACACTCGCGATTCGCTGCGGCGGGCCGCCGCTGACGCGGTCGACTCCGGAGTCGGTGGCCTCATGCTGTTCGGCGTGCCACGCGACGAGGACAAGGACGCCACCGGGTCTGCCGGGGTGGACGCCGACGGCATCCTCAACGTGGCGCTGCGCGACCTCGCGAAAGACCTCGGCGACGCAACGGTGCTGATGGCCGACACGTGCCTGGACGAGTTCACCGATCACGGGCACTGCGGGATCGTCGACGCGCGTGGCCGCGTGGACAACGACGCCACCAATCTTCAGTACGTGAAACTCGCTGTGGCGCAGGCGGAATCGGGCGCGCACGTGGTCGGCCCGAGCGGGATGATGGACGGTCAGGTGGCTGCCATCCGCGACGGACTCGATGCCGCCGGGCACACCGATGTGGCCATCCTGGCCTACGCCGCGAAGTTCGCCTCCGCGTTCTACGGCCCCTTCCGGGAAGCCGTGTCGTCGAGCCTCGTCGGCGATCGTCGCACCTACCAACAGGATCCGGGCAACATCCGCGAAGCGGTCCACGAGGTCGAGCTCGATCTCGACGAGGGGGCCGACATCGTGATGGTCAAACCCGCCATGAGCTATCTGGACGTGGTCCGGGCCGCAGCCGACATATCGCCGGTTCCGGTCGCGGCCTATCAGATCTCGGGCGAGTACTCAATGATCAGTGCCGCCGCGGCCAACGGCTGGATCGACCTCCAGGCGGCCGCGCTCGAATCACTGGTCGGTATCCGGCGGGCCGGGGCCGACATCGTGCTGACGTACTGGGCCGCCGAGGTCGCCGGCTGGCTCGCGTGACCGAACCCGTGACCGAACAACGCAGGGAGCCCGGCGAGCGTCCGGGCCCCCGCCCTGAAGACGTCGACACCGGTTTCTGGTTGTGGGCCGTCGCGCTGCCGCTGCTGGTGATCGGCTATCTGCTCGACGTCGTCACCGGGGCGCGCGGAGATCAGCGGCTGCTCCTGATCGTATTCTCGGTGATGTTCATGGTGGTCCTGGCCTCGATCGTGGGGGCGTTCCTGGTGCTGCTGCGGCAGGGCTATCGGTGGGCGCGGACCTTGTTGACCAGCGGCGGTGCGGTGTCGGTCGTACATGCCGTCAGCAGCCTGCTGTCCGGGGACCGGCCGGCCGCCGTCGCGGTCGCGTATGCCGTCACGGCGATCGTCGGGTCGGTGCTGATCGTCGGTGGGATCTATCTGCTGCACCGTAAGGACGCGAACGGATACTTCACGCGCTGATTCGCTAGGCTTTGCCGACAATGCCGACCTCAACGCCGTCTTCACCGCCGCCGCCACAGCGCTCGCTCGTCACGACCGTCGGGTTCTGCTTCTGGCTGGTCGCCGCGGTGTTGTTGATGGTCGGCGGGATGATCGCGGCGTCGGTTTCGTTGCCCGGTCTCGACACGCTCGTGTTCCGCGGCACCGGTGTGCTGACCGCGCTCGCCGGCATCGGGATGGCATTCCTGGCCGGGCGCAGCCGCAGCGGCGATCCCCGCTTCCGCCGGGCCGCGATCGCGTTGTCGCTCGCGATCGTGGTGATCGTGGCGTTGACGGCACGGTTCGGCGTGGTGCACATCCTCACCCTGTTCGGGGTGATCCTGCTGATCATCGGGACGATCCTGAACGCGCTGCCGAAGCCGAGGAGAGATGTTGACTGAGGCCGAGGGACAGAGCGGAGCGCAAGCGCAGGCGCCCGAGGTGCTGTTCTACGAGCAGGGTGCGAGCTGGGCGTGGCTGCTGGCCGGGCCTGCCGCCGGCATCAGCATGGCGATCCTGCAGCGAACCGGCGGATACGGCCACGACCTGTGGATCCCGTTGGCGTTCCTCGTGCTCGTATCGGGGTTCATCGCGATCCAGATCAAGGCGGCCCGGATACACACCTCGGTCGAGCTCACTGCTCAGACGCTGCGGCAGGGCACCGAACGGATCTCGATCGACGAGATCGTGCGGATCTATCCCGAGGCCACCGGGTCGGAAGCGCTGAAGTGGCAGTCGTTCCGCGCACTCGGCGAACTGACCGGGGTGCCGAGGGGCCGCACCGGGATCGGCCTCAAGCTCACCGGCGACCGCTCGGCCCAGGCCTGGGCGCGCAAGCACCGCCGTCTGCGCGAAGCCCTCAGCGCGCTCGTCGAGGAGCGGACACCGTGAAGCGTCGCGCCGTCATCGAACTCGTGGTCGCGCTCCTGGCGGCCGTCGGCTGCGTGCTGAGCTGGCTGGCGGCCGGCTCCACGATCGAGGTCGCGCCCGTGCTGGCGGGCGAACCGGCCACCACATCGGTCACCTACTACGCGCCGCTTCTGGTGCTGTCGCTGTTGCTGGCGATCGCCGCCGGCGTGCTGGCCGTGCTGGGCATCGCCCGGCTGCGACGCTGAGGATGTTCGACTGGCTGCCCGTCACCCACGGTGAGTCCGGCGCCGGGGTGTTCCGCAGCCCAGACGGCACGCGTTACGCCAAGATGGTCGCCGCGGCCGAGGTCGCTGACCTCGCCGCCGAGCGGGACCGGGTCTCCTGGGCGAACGTGCACGGGATTCCCGCACCGGCCGTGATCGACTGGGGTGTCACCGACGGCGGTGGCGCCTACCTCGTCACCACCGCGGTGGCTGGGGTGCCCGCGGATCGGCTGACCGAAGCGGGGCTGCGCGCCGCGTGGCCGTCGATCGTCGCCGCGGTACGCGCGTTGCACGTCGTTCCGGCCCACGCCTGCCCGTACCGTCGCGGGCTCGACTCGATGCTGGCGCGGGCGCGCCGGGTCGTGGCCGCCGACGCGGTGAACCCCGACTTTCTGCCCGACGAGGACCAGGCCGTTCCCGCGACAGAGCTGCTTGCGCGGGTCGAGCGCGACGCCGCCGTGCGGCGCACGCAGGAGGCGCACGATCTGGTCGTCTGCCACGGGGACCTGTGCCTGCCCAACATCCTCGTGGACGACGCGGCGGTGACCGGCTTCATCGACCTCGGCCGCCTCGGCCGCGCCGACCGGCATGCCGATCTGGCGTTGCTGCTGGCGAACACCGCTGACACGTTCCCCGGGTTCGGTGCCGAAGCGGCCGCGCTTCTGGCCGCGGAGTACCCAGCGCCTATCGACGACGACCGGCTCACGTACTACCTCGACCTCGACCCGTTGACCTGGGGGTGAGTGTCGTCACACTCCTGTTGGTACAAAGTGCAAAATCTGTAACACTGTGTCCATGACTGAACTGGCTGAGCAGCCGCAGCAGCTCGACGCCCTGCCGTTGGGCCCCGAATCCTTGGTGTGGAAGTACTTCGGCGACAACCGCATGTACCTGATCGGGCCGCGCCCCGCGGTGCTGCAGAACATGCTCGCCGAGTTGGGCCAGGGCGTGCTCGACCACTCGACGTTCTTCTCCGACACCGCCGAGCGGCTCAAGCGCACGATCCCGCCCATCTTCCGCACGGTGTACGGCAGTGACGACGACAACGCGGGCACTCAGGTGCGCGATTTCCACCACCACGTCAAAGGCGACATGCCCGACGGCGGCCGCTACCACGCACTGGATCCCGAGACCTACTTCTGGGCCCACGCGACATTCGTCGAGCAGGTGCTCTACTTCGCCGACACCTTCGTCAAGCGCCTGACCGACGCCGAGAAGGAACAGATCTACCTGGAGTCCAAGACGTGGTACCGGCGCTACGGCGTCAGCGACCGCCCGATGCCGGCCACCTACGCCGAGTTCGTGCAGTACTGGGACCGGATGATGGACGAGGTGGCCGTGCCGCACAAGTCCGCACGCTACGGCGTCGGCTACGTGACCAAGGGCTTCCCGTGCCCGAAGGCGGTGCATCCGGCGGTCTGGCGGGTCATCGCGTTCGTGTTCAACCCGGTCGCGGCGTTCCTGACCACCGGCGGCCTGCCGCCCCGCGCCCGCGACCTGCTCGAACTACCGTGGACCGAGCGGCAGGAACGCAACTATCAACGGTTCGCTGCGTTTTGGAGGTCCCGCCCGGTGAACTGGGTGTGGGATCATCTGCCGATGAGCGTGCGCTACAACAAATTCGCGCAAAAGGGCTATGCCAGGGGCTGACACCGCCAGTGAGGCCATCCTCGACGCCGCACTCGTCGAGTTCGAACGGCACGGCTTTCGCCGGGTCGCGCTCGATGACGTCGCGCGACGCGCCGGGGTCAGCCGCACCACGATCTACCGCAGGTTCGCCAACCGCGACGAACTCGTCGGTGCGGTGATCGAGCGCGAGAATGTGGCGCTGTTCGCCGATATCGCCAACGAGCTGAAAGCCGCAGGGCCACAGTCGAACTACTACGTCGAAGCGTTCACGCTGTCGATCCTGCGGTTCCGCAGGCACCGCGTGCTCAACCAGATGATCGGCGACGAACCGGCTCTGGTGATGGAGCTGATGCACCGTCACTACGGCGCGGCGGTCGAGCGCATGGCCGCCGCGCTGCGGGTGATCTTCCCGCCCGGATTCGCCGACAAGATCGGTGAGCAGACCGTCAACGACCTCGCCGACACGATCCTGCGCTATGCGGCGATGGTCCTGCTGCTCCCGAGCGTCCAGCCACTCGACACCGCCGACGACATCCGGGCATTCGCCACCCGGCACTTCCTGCCCAGCCTGCCGGTGTCGCTGCGCGCCGTACCCGCCTGACGGTTTCAGCGCGGCGCGGTGACCACGTCCCAGTCGTCGGGCACGCCGCTGACCTTGACGTCGTGGCCGTACGCGTCGATGTTGACGACGACGTTGCCCAGTCGCAGATCGGTCAACGCCAGGCGCCCCCAGTCCTGGGGCAATGCGGGCGACACTTCGATCTGGCGCTTCGGCACATGCGGATCCAAGCCGAGGAACGCGCGGACGAGCAGCAGCGGGGCAGCGCTGGCCCACGCCTGTGGTGAGCACGACGTGGGGTAGGGCACCGGCGACGGGAATTCCGTCCGCGGGAACCCGCAATACAGCTCGGGCAGCCGACCGCCGAACGCATCGGCGGCATCGAGCAGACCGGCCGCGAGCTGTTCGGCCAATTGCACGGCCCCCGGTACGTGCCGGTAGCGCATGAGCCCGGCGATGGCGATCGCCGTATCGTGCGGCCACACCGAGCCGTTGTGGTAGCTCATCGGGTTGTAGGCGCCCATCGTGGTCGCGAGGGTGCGCAAACCGAACCCCGAATTCATCTCGGTGTCGGACAGCCGGTCGATGATCGCGGCGGCGTGTTCGTCGGTGGCGATGCCGGTCCACAAACAGTGGCCCACATTGCTGGTCAGTGCATCGACCGGCTGCTTTCGGGCATCCAGTGCGATTGCGTACCAGCCCTTGTCGTCCAGCCAGAAGGCGTCGAGGAACTGGCTGCGCAAAGTTCGAGCCCGGTCGCGGAGGCGCTGCGCGATCGCGGCGTCGTCGAAGGCTTCGGCCAGCTCGGCACGTGCCAGCAGCGCCGCGTAGTGATAACCCTGGACTTCGCACAGCGCGATCGGTGGCTCGGCGGTGCGTCCGGTCGCGTCGTTGATGCCGTCGAAGCTGTCCTTCCAGCCTTGGTTGATCAGCCCGCGGTCGGTCGCACGCTGATACTCGATGAACCCGTCGCCGTCGCGGTCGCCGAATCGCGTCGCCCACATCAGCGCCGCATCGGCCGCCGGTAGCAGGGAACGCACGGATCCCTCATCGGCGCCCCATCGCCAGCTCTCGGCCAGCAGCATCACGAACAGCGGTGTCGCGTCGACCGCCCCGTAGTACACGGTCCCACCGAGAACGTCCTCGCTGGCCGGTCCGCGCCGGATTTCGTGCAGTATCCGGCCGGGCTGTTCCTCGGTGATCGGATCGATCCGGCGGCCCTGCACCTCGGCAAGCCGCTGCAGCGTGCCCACCGAAAGCCCGCAGTCCAGCGGCAGCGCCATCCATGCCGTGAGCAGACTGTCCCGGCCGAACAGGGTCATGTACCACGGCGCGCCGGCCGCGACAAACGGTCGGCCGTCGCCGGTCTCGTCGTGGATCAACAACGCCCCGAGGTCACTTTCGGTGCGCCGCAACACCTCTGCGAGGGTGGCGTGGTCGGCTTCGACGTTGGTCGCGGTGTCGCGCCATGCCTCCATCTTCTGAGCGGGCGCACTCGACTCCAGCTGTTCGCCACTGCGGAACCGGCTCTTGACGCTCTGATTGGCCAGCGTCGGCTGCACGACCACGTCGACTTGCCAGCGCTCGTGGGGGCCGACGACGACGCGCCAGGTGAACGAACCGGGCAGCACGGCAGGGTCTCCGGTGGCCGTCACGGTCAACCCGCGGATGTAGTCGGCGCGGTCGTGCAGGACGAGTTCGTCGTTGACGACCGTGAGCTCGGCGCCGCGCACCGGTGCGCGGCCTTCCTTGACGGCGAACAGGTCGGCGAAATCCGCGTCGGCGTGCAGTTCGAGGGTCACGACGGTGCTCTCACCGTCGAGGTTGTGCAACGTGATGGTCTCGCGCATCCCGTCGGCTACCAGCCGCTCCCGGACCACGAGCAGCGTGCTGTCGGCCAGCCCGGCGCGGGGAGCGCGGCGGGAGATGAACTGGGCGGCAAACGCTTCCGGAATCTGAACCGACAGCGGTTCCGGCGGTCGGCCGTCGACACGGAGCTCCCACCGGGACAGCACGCGCGCGTCGCGGAAGAACAGTCCGTGCGAGCAGCCCGCCGTCACGTCGCCGTGCCGATCAGATAGGCAGAAGCTGGCGCCTTCCACCAGAGTCACTGTGTCGCCGTCGAACCCGATGCCGGCGGGCTCGCCGCTGTTGAGTGCGTTGGGAGCGCTCATGCGCTGGCTCGTTCCGGCATTCCGGGCTCGACGAGCTGGCGCAGGGTGATCGGCTGCGGTGCGCCCAGCACCGTGCGGTAGATGCGCTCGTACCCGGATCCGAACTGGCCGACGGCGAAGTGGGCGGCCACATGACGTCTGCAGGCCGCCGGATCCAGCGCCTGTGCCTTGTCGATGGCCGGGGCGAGCTCTTCGGGCCGGTCACACAGCACACCGGTCACGCCGTCGACCACGACCTCGGGCACCGCGCCGCCGCGCAGCGCCACCACCGGCGTGCCGCACGCCATCGCCTCGATCATCACCATGCCGAACGGCTCCTCCCATTGGATCGGGAACAGCAGGCAGCGGGCACCGGCCAGGAGCTTGCGCTTGCTGACGGCGTCGGCTTGTCCGAAGACATGATCGTTCTCGGTGAGCAGCGGCCGTACCTGCTCGTCGAAGTAAGCCTGTTCCGACGGCTCACTGCACTTGCCTGCCAGCACCAGGGGCATGCCGGCCTCATGTGCGGCCTGCAGTGCGAGGTGGGCCCCTTTGTAGGGGGCGTAGCGGCCGAGGAACAACGCGTAGTCGCCTTTGTCGGACCGGAACGGCCAGTCGTCGATCCGCAACGCATTGTGCACGCGCCCAACCCAATTTAGATCGGGAGCCAGCTCGCGTTGCCGATCGCTGATCGCGATCAGGCCGACATCGTCGCCGAGTTCGCGGTAGTAGGGGTAAAGGTCGTCGTCGATCGGGCCATGCACCGTGACGAGGGTGGGCAACCCGAGGTTCCGGTACGCGGGCGTGTTCAACGGGCCTGCGAACGTGTGGTCGTGGATCAGGTCGACGCCGTCGGTCGAAGCGATGTGTTCGATCGCGCGGCGCACTTTGAGTGCATGCATGATCTCGGGATAGGGCTGCCCGAGCCGATCGGCCATGGTCTGGCGCCACAGCGGCTTGAACGACGCCGCGGTGCCGGGCTCACCGGCACCCAGCAGGGTGACGCGGTGGCCGCGTTTGACCAGAGCGTCTGCCAGATCGGCGACGACGGCCTCGGTACCTCCGTAACCCTTGGGTGGAACGTCGAAGTAGGGGGGTGCGACGAGCACGATGCGCAGCGGTTCGATGGCTTCGTTGGAATTGGCGAAGTCGTTGCCGCTCATGGATTTACCTCCTTCACGGTTGTCGCAGCGGCGTTAGCACTCTCATCCGACGAGTGCCAATTATGGCGTGTTTGAGCCGACTGCGCCAACGAGGGGTGCGGCGTGCCTTGGACATGTGTGCGCGGTCGCGCCGCTGTGGTGACCGGCTGCCGGTGCTCTGCTCGACCGCAGGGTGCACAATCACGTCGACGGACACCGAAAGCCAAGGGGCGGAACACCGCTGACGATGCATAGCAGCAGAACGCCACGAGATCACGTGTCGGCAGTGGTTGCCGCGCACGGCGCGCTGGCGTACCAGGTTGCCCAGGCGTCAGCGTTGTTGCGCGCCAATTCCTACGACAAGTACGCCGCGCACCTTGAGGAGCACCGCGCCGAGCTCAACGTGGCGATCGGTGAACTGGCGTTGTGGTTCGACAGTTTCGGCGACTTGCTGCCGATCGACGTCGGCTCGGGTCTCCACGCCGCGACATCCGACGGCGTGGTCGCCGGCGGGTCGTTCGAAACGCAGCTGCACACGGTGCGCGAGAGTCTGAAAGCCGGGCTGCGGCGTCTGCTCGGTGAGGTGGCCGACGCCCGGTCCGGTTTGGCCGGCGCCGGTCTGCCTGCCGGCGAGATCACCGCATATCGCAGGGTGATCCGGTTGTGGGCAGGCGAGGCCATCGATGTGGTCGCCGCCGTTCACCGGCTGGCGCTGGCCGACCACTACATCCGCCGGCTCGGTCTGCTCGCCGGCGGCCGTGCCGGTCGCGAGGGGGTTGACCTACTGCGACGATGGATGCACGAATTGGAGGAAGCCGATCGCGAAGGCGAACTGGAGCTGGCCGCGACCTGCGGGTACGAGCAGTTCGTCGAGCGCTACCGCGCAGAGTCGGCAGGCTGACAGCCACCTTCACCGGGCGTTTCCGAGAAGATCGGGGCGGCCGAGAAGGGATGGCACCCAGAGCTCGGCCGCCCCGGGTTTGCGCGTGTAGCCCACCGATCTGTGCCACCGTCAGTGGCGATATGCGCAGGCTCGAGTCGGCCGATGTCGCATCATGTCGCAAAACTGGGCTCACGCGGGTCGAGATCAGCGGTCATTGCTTCAGGTGCATCACTCCTTGACTCACAGGGAAATTCGAGGTCTGACGAACACGCCGGAGGTGAGCGCTGAGTCGCCCACACCTGCTGTGCGAGTTCTCGCCACCCGGGTCCGTTGCGTGCCCGCGGCGGCCGTGTTGTAACCGGTCGAAGGATCGCGGTGCGGAGACCGGCGCGACGGCGCGGTCGGCGGCTGGCGGGCATCTCCGCGACAACCGCCGGGCCCTTCCCTGAATCCCTCTCGTGCACAAGGCGTTTCCACTCGGCCTCCACGATCGCCGCTGCCTCGTCGAGCACGGCAGAGGGCTGTCGGGTCAAGGCTGCCAACTCGCTCACCTCCTTCCCGGATGCTGTCGAATCCACATGCAGGAGTAGGCGTTTCGCCGCGATGTCGACAGATCTGTGTCTGTCGACATAGTTTTCTTATAGCACTGGATTAAGGTGTGTGCAAGGCCCAACCGAGGGTGTGGGAGAAGAAGGCGACTCAGTGTCCACTGATTCAGGCGAGCGGTCCGCCCGAGGCGTGTACGCCATCTCGGTGGTCGCCGAGTTGACCGGGCTCGACCCCCAAACCCTGCGGCTGTACGAGCGGCGCGGGCTGCTGACTCCGGCACGCACCGGCGGTGGGACCCGTCGTTACAGCGACGATGATCTTGTTCGGCTGCGACGGATCGCCGAACTCGTCGGCGAAGGCGTGAACATCGCCGGAATCGCCCAGATCTTGGTACTCGAACGACGCAACAGCGAACTGGAATCCGACAACGTCCACCTCAGGGCCGAGAACGCCCGGCTGCATGCCGGCCGCACGCGACGCTGAGGTCGGTGCACTGTTTGGTACGTCACATTTCGGGGCAGCCCGATACCCATGGACGCAGAACAGCAGGGCACCGAAGAGAACCGGAGTACCGAGGCCCCGGAAGTCACCGACGAACATCGGCAGAAGGCCAAGAAGATCATGGAAGCGTACGAGGATGACCGTCCTACGACGACGCTGCCGGGCAGTGGGGGGACCGTTTCCGGAACCATGGTCAACGATTGGGTGGACGACGACGGAAAGCCGGTCTACGGCGAAGCGAAGGGCGACGAGTAGCTCGCCCGCTATGGGGTCGGCGCGATCTCGAGAAATGTACGGGCCGGTAGCGGTCCGCCCGGGAACTCGTGGAGGGCACCGCCTCCGGCGAGCGTGCCGAGGTTTATGGGTACGTATCCGAGCGATTCGATGAGTGCGGCGACCACGACGTGCGCGTCGGGGTGGTCGCTGGAATGAAAGAGCAGTTTGCGTCCGCCGGCGAGGCCGGGCCCCTCGCCGTAGCTTTCGGGCGTCATGTGATTGAACGCCTTGATCACTTGGGCGTTGGGGGCGAGGCCGGCCACGACCTCACTTGACGTGAGATCTCCTAGATCGGCTTTCGCGAACGTGGGCGCCTCCAGCGGGTTCGTTGTGTCGACGAGGATGCGGTCGGTCAGATCACCCGCCGCGCGTAGCGCAGAAGGCACCTTGCTCCACGGCACCGACAGGAAGACGACTTCATGATCGGCGGCCTCTTCTACCGTTCCTGCCGTCAATCCGAGAGGAGCCGCGATGGCCGCGAGCGAGTCTGGGCCGCGACTGTTGCTGACCACGACCTCATGTCCTGCTTTGGCCAGCTGTGTTCCGACGGCTTTGGCGATGTCGCCTGCGCCGATGAATCCGATCTTCATGAGGTGCTCTCCTCGGTTGTGGTGTATGCGCGTTCGGTGTCAGAGCGTGTAGCCGCCGTCGACGTTCCAGGTGACCCCGGTGATGAAGCCCGACTCGGGCGAAGCGAGATATGCCACCGCACTGGCGATGTCGCGGGGCCGGCCGTACCGTCCCACCGCGGTCAAGCTGCGCATGTGGTCGGCGAACTCGCCGTCATCGTCCGGGTTCATGTCTGTCGCGGTCGGCCCGGGCTGAATGTTGTTGACGGTGATCCCGCGCGGCCCGAGTTCACGTGCCAGGCCTCGCGTCAGACCCGCGACGGCGGCCTTCGTCATCGAGTAGACCGAGAGGCCGGGGACCGGAACTCGATCAGCGTTGACGCTGCCGATCGTGATGATGCGTGCGTCGGTGGCGAAATGTGGAACCGCGGCTTGAATCGCAGCGAAGACACCGCGCACGTTGACGGCAACCAAACGGTCGAACTCGTCGAGCGGGAACTGCTCGATCGGCGCGCCGTGTGCGACCCCGGCGTTGTTGACGAGAATGTCGAGGCCGCCGAAGCGCTCGGCCGCCTGGCTCAGTGCCGAGGTAATCGCGTCGACGTCGCCGCTGTCGGCCTGCAACGCGATCACGGTCGCCCCGGACGCCGACGCCTCGGTTGCGAGTTTCTCGGCCTGCTCGGCCGAGGAATGGTAGGTGAAAGCCACTGCGGCACCATCGGCGGCGAGGCGGCGCACGATCGCGGCGCCGATACCGCGGGATCCGCCGGTCACCAGTGCCCGGCGGCCGGCCAGCGGCAGGAACTGGCTTGCGGTGGTGGTGGTGCTGGCGATCGTGTCCATCAGGGTCTCCGCTCCTGGAATCCAGTCATTTCGAACCGATTGGTTACTAAGTATGCTGTGGTAAAGCGGGTAATGCAGCGTTTGATTCCAGGATGTGTCGCGCATCACAGGAGGTGTAGGGATGGCGATCGGCCGACCGCTCGGATTCGATCCTGACCACGTGCTCGAGATCGCCATGACGTTGTTCTGGGAGCACGGCTACGACGGCGTCTCGATCAGTGATCTGACCGCGGCAACCGGTATCAACCGGCGCAGTCTGTACGCGACATTCGGCTCGAAGGAACAGTTGTTCTACCGGGCTGTGGACCGATATCTGGCCGGCCCAGGAGGGTTCGTGGCCGCGGCCATGGCCCAACCGACCGCCTGGGACGTCGCGCACGCCATGGCGCACGGTGCCGCCGACGCCTACACCGATCCGGCAAGTCCGCGCGGCTGCCTGCTCGTCCAAGGCGCGCTGGCTTCGGGCGCCGACGCCGCACCAGTGCAGGCAGACCTGGCCGACCGCCGCGCCGCCGGAGTCAAGCTGCTGGCCGAACGGTTTGCGATGGCGCAGCAGGCGGGCGAACTTGCCGGCGCCGACCCGTGGATCATCGCGCGCTGGATCAACGCGGTGTGCCAAGGCATTTCGATCCAGGCGTGCAGTGGCGCGACCCGCGAAGAACTCCATGCCGTCGCTGACCAAGCGCTCAAGGCGTGGCCGGTCGCCTAGGGTGGCAGGCGTGACTCCGTTGGACCAGGCTGCGCCCGCTTTCGTCGACGTGGCCCACGCGATCGTGTGGGCCTCGGTGGCCACCGTCGACGCCGACGGCCGGCCCCGCACCCGCATCCTGCACCCGATCTGGGAGTGGGACGGCACCGATCTGTTCGGCTGGGTCGCGACGGTGCCGAGCCCGGTCAAGCGCGCCCACCTCGCAGTGAATCCGTATGTGTCCGTGAGTTATTGGACGACGAGCCATGACACGTGCTCGGCTGACTGCCTCGTCGAGTGGTACACCGACGACGAAACCTGCACGCAGGTATGGGACAAGTTCGCCAACGGCCCGGCGCCCGTGGGCTACGACCCGCGCATCATTCCGCAGTGGAGCGAAGGGCCGACTTCGCCGGAATTCGCCGCGCTGCGGCTGACGCCGTACCGGTTACGGGTGATGCCGGGAACGGTCATGATGCAGGGTGCCGGCGAGGTGCTGAGCTGGCACAGCTAGACAGCTGATGCGTCCCGCTTCGCGGTCAGGGATGCGGTGGTTCCCCGGTCACGCGGTGGTCGGCGTGATTGAGGCCTTCCCGGACCAGGCGACTGAGGTGGCCGTCGTTGAGTCGGTAGACGATGTGCCTGCCATTGCGGCGGGTCGCGACGAGGCCGGCGAAACGTAGCTTGGCGAGATGCTGGCTGACCGAGGTGCGCGAAGCGCCGGTCGCGGCGGTCAGGGCGGCGACGTCGGCTTCCTCCTGGCTCAACAACCACAGGACGTGCAGCCGGGTGGGGTCGGCGAGCATCCGGAAGATGTCACTTGCCGTCTCCAGACGCAGCTGATCCGGCTCGACGTCATGGCGCAGGCTGGCCGGCGACGGCGGATTCCCGGGTGCCGATCGGGTCATGTGCACCACCTTCTCGCTGCCGTGACGGGGATCCGGTCGGCCGCCAGGTTGAGATCGCTGTCGCTGCGGCGAGTGTAGCCACGCCGGCCAGGACGAGGGCGGCAACGGTCTGGCCCAGCGTGGCGCCGACCCAGCCGGCAATCGGATAGGCCACCAGGAAGCAGGCATGCGACAGGGAGAACTGAGCGGTGAACACGGCTGTCCGGTCGTCGACGGTCGAGCCCCGCCGGAGCAGTCGCGCCGACGGGGTGTTGATCAGCGAGGTCGCTGCACCCAGTGTCATCCACAGCGCGCCGAGCACAATCCATCCGGCCGGCGGCGCGGGCGGCACCGCGATGAACACCGTCGTCGCGCTCAGAGTTGCGGCCGTGACCGTCGCGCCGGCGAGCATGACGGTGCGATCGCTCAACCTGCGGAGGGTTCGGGGCATCGTCAGCGCGACGAGCATGGATCCGGCGCCGTAGCAGGCCAGCATCGCCGCCATGCCGGATTGCGGGCCGTCGAGCAGATCCCCGACGTAGATGACGGTGTTGACCACCACCAGTGCGCCCGCGGCGGCCACCGACATGTTCAGCGCCAACAGTGCGCGTAACTCGGTCGCCGACACCATCACCCGGGCGCCCAGCAGGAGCCGATCGCGTAACCGCTCGGGCCGCGTCGCAGCCGGCATCGGGGGAAGCCGGCTCGCCAGAACGAGGGCCGCCGAGACCGTGAATCCGCCGACGGTTCCGAGGAACAACAAGTGATACGAGGTCACGGCCAACAGTGCGGCGGCCAGTATCGGGCTCAGCAACGCTTCGAGGTCGTACGCGAGCCGCGACATCGACAGCGCCTGGGTGTAATCGTCCTCGTCGATCAGGACCGACGGAATGGCCGACTGGAACGCCGGGGTGAACGTCGCGGAGGCGGCTTGCAGCACGAATATCAGGACATAGACCTGCCATACCGCGTCCACGAACGGCAGCATCAGCGCGACCGAGGCGCGCACGACGTCGGTGGTCACCAGCACGCTCCGGCGCGGGAACCGGTCGGTCAGTGCCGACATCAGGGGCGCCACCGCCACGTAGGCGACCATCTTGATCGCCAACGCCGTGCCGAGCACCGCGCCGGCGCGGCTACCCGCCAAGTCGTAGGCCAGTAGGCCGAGCGCCACCGTCAGCAGGCCCGTTCCGAGCAGTGCGACGACCTGCGCGGCGAACAGCCTGCGGAACACCGCATTCGCCAGCGCGCCGGAGCGAAGCGTCGGCTGGGAGCGGTCTGTCATACCGCTCATTATTGCGTCATGTGCGCACTTGCGCACTTATATGCATCCGCGTGCAGCTGGATTGCGTATGTAACCATGGTTACAATTAATAGGTGGCCAGCGAGAGCAGGCAGTGGGTGCTGCTGAACTACCGGATGCCACGGGAGCCATCGACGCCCCGGATTGCGGTGTGGCGCAAGCTGAAGAAGCTTGGCGTCGCTCAGTTGGCCGACGGATTGGTTGCGCTCCCCGCCGACGCGCGTACCCGTGAGCAGTTGGAATGGCTGGCCGATGAGGTGATCGAGGCCGGTGGACAAGCCGGGGTATGGCTGGCGCACCCGACTATCGTGCGCCAGGAACATGACTTGGCGGCCACACTGGCGGAGGCCAGGGCGGTCGAGTACCGGGCGTTGTCAGCTGCGGCGGCTGAAGCCTCCACACTCAGCCCGTCTGCCCGCGCGGCCGCGTTGCGTCGGCTGCGCACCCAATGGCGGCACGTCACCCGGCGTGACTTCTTCCCTCCGCCTGAACGCGAACAGGCGCGAATTGCTTTGCAAGAGCTGGCCGGTCGGATCGGCGATACTGCGGAGGTGCCGCAATGAGGTGGGCGACGCGTGCAGGGGTGCACATAGACCGGGCCGCGTGCGCGTGGCTGATCCGCCGATTCGTCGATCCAGCGGCCGAGTTCGTGTTCGTCGCAGGTCCAGATGATGTTCCCGACGACGCCACGCCGTTCGATATGCGCGGTGTCGATCTCACCCACCACGGCGGGGACTGCACTTTCGAAACCATCCTTCGCCGTTACGAACTCGACGACCCGGTGCTGTGGCGTATCGCTGAGATCGTGCACGAGGCCGATCTCGACGACGGCCGCTTTGACGCGCCGGAAGCACCCGGGCTGGACACGGTGATGCGCGGACTGTCGATGATCGGGTCCGATGACCAGACTCTGGCCGTAAGCGATGCGGTGTTCGCCGGGCTATATGAGTTTCACCGTCGGGCGTTGATGCTCGGACGGGAGCCGTCATGAACCTCGTCACTCGTGGACTGTCGTCGTGGTGGCGGCGCGCCGCTGGACGAGATGCCCTCGTGCGACGCAGCGATCGGGTCGAGGCATGGATGGCGGCGGTGACTGTCGTGGCGCTGATCTCCGCCGCACTCGTCGGCAGCGCAGTGGGCATCGGCTTGTACAACGCCCGTACCGCCCACCACGCCGCCGTCCAGTCCACATGGCACGTCGTGACTGCTACCGCGATGGATTCCAGCGCCGTGGCACCGGACAGTCGCAGGTTCGCCTGGTCTGCGCCCGCCTGCTGGCCCGCTCTCGGTCGCACGCGCTGTGACACCGTCGACACAGAACGCGCTGTCGCGGCTGGCCAACGGCTGTCAATCTGGACCGACCACAACGGGAATTATGTTCGGATCAGCGACCCGGCGCGTCGTGCCCTACGTGATTGTCTGGTTGCCGGGCTTGCTGTATGGGGTGTGTTGACCACGACGATCCTGGTCGCCGCGGCGATATGCCGTCGCCGACTCGTCGCCATCCGATCGCGGGCCGTCGACGTAGCCCTTATGTCACTGCTCGGCCCGAGTTCCGATATGCCCGACGACAGTCGCTGACAGCATGCTGTCGAACGAACCCACCCTGGGGGCGCCGCTGATCGGGCTGTGCGTCGGTATGGCGATCGCCGCTGCGGTCATCTACCGACTGGCCGGCCTCGGTCGCCGGCCACGGTCCCGTGGGCGACATTTCGCGCCGGGGTGCAACTGGCGGCCGTGGCCGCGATCCTCGCCGCAGCGATCACCCGGCTGTGGTCATCGGTGCTCGTGTTGGCGGTGATGTTCACGGTCGCGAGCCTCACGGCCGCCCGCCTCAGCCAGGCGGCCCGCGGATCAGCCTGGATCGCAATGGCTTTGGCTGCCGGACTGCTCTGCGTGTTGCCCGCGCTGTTGCTGTCCGGTGTGGTGCCTTCGACGGGTGTCGCCGTGGTACCGATCGTCGCGATCGTCCTCGGTGGCACCATGACCGCCGTCGCCGTCGCGGCGCGCCTGGCCCTCGACACCCTCGTCCTACGCGCCGGTGAGGTCGAGGCGGCGCTGAGTCTTGGTATGAGCAACCGGGATTCGCGCCTGGAGGTCATCCGTGGAGCGGCGACCAATGCCTTGCTGCCGAACCTCGATTCGACCCGGACGGTGGGCTTGGTGACGCTTCCCGGGGCATTCGTCGGGGTGTTGCTCAGTACCGGGTCGGCGGCTCAGGCCGGCGCGGTGCAGATCCTCGTCCTCGTGGCGCTGCTGCTTTCACAGAGTTGTGCGGTGGCGATCACCATCGAGCTCATCGCCCGCGGTCGCATTGTGCGAGCGCAGAATCCGTCGCCTCAGGCCGGCCGCCGCCGGATCTTCGGCGTCGGTTCGGTGTGGTCGCGGTGGGGCCACGGCACCAGCATGGGAACCCGCTCCCGGTAGTCGCGGTACTGGCGGCCCATGGCGCCGACCAGATCCCGCTCTTCGAGCTGAATCGCCACCAGGATGTAGGCCGTGCTCACCGCGGCGAAAAGCAGATGGCCGGCCGTCATCGTCGGCGCCGCCCAGAACGCCACGATGAAGCCGAGCATGATCGGGTGGCGAATCAGCCGGTACAGCAGCACAGTTCGGAAGCCGGGCTCACGGTACGGCTCGCCGCGCCAGGCCAGAAACACCTGACGCAACCCGAACAGATCGAAGTGATTGATCATGAACGTCGAGCTGAGCACAGTGGCCCAGCCCAACCAGAACAACGCCCACAGAAGCACCCGGCCCGCAGTGGATTCCACGTCCCACACGACGGCCGGCATCGTCCGCCACTGCCAATACAACAGGAACAGCGCGAGGCTGGCCAACAACACATAGGTGCTGCGTTCGATCGGCTGCGGCACGAACCGGGTCCACCACCGTTTGAAGCCGGGCCTGGCCATCACGCTGTGCTGCAACGCGAACACCGACAGCAACACCAGGTTGACGATCACCGCCTCGACGATCCCGGCCGTGATTCCGGAGTCGACCGTACGCGGCACGAGAAAGCCGCCGAGGAAACCGATCGCATACAGAAACGCAACCAGGAACACCAGGTAGCTCGCGACCCCGTAACCGATGGCGAACAAGCGGTTCATGGCGACCTCCCGGTGGCTCGGCCCATATTCACTCTATGCCTGAAATACGCAGGTGAACAGGGGTTTGTTGACTAGCCAAAATTGCACATGAGCAACGCGTTCGCAGCGCTGAGCCGGCCTACCGCCGAAGCGCCATGCCGCACCGGTCGGCGAACCGCGTCACACGCGCCGCAACAGCACGGCCTGCTCGAACGGCAGGCGGGCAAAGACCTTCTGCGCCTGGCCTTTCACGTGGGCCGCCGCTTCTTCTCTGGTCACCACCCGCGGCTCGGCCAGCCGGATCGTCCTGCCGTGCCTGCGCATCTCGGCTCCGCCGGCAGCGGTGATGTTCTTGAGCCAGTCACGGTTCGGCCCGTAGGTCAACAGGATCGCGACGCCCTCATCGGTGCCGAAGACCGAGAGCGGGGTGCGGTAGCGCGTACCGGATCTGCGCCCGACGTGTTCGAGGATCCCGAACGTGGGGGCCCAGCCCGCCCAGAGCCGCTGGATCGGGTTGGTGACGTGACGGTTGAACCGGGCCAGCCATTGCGGTAGTTGCATGGCCCCCATCATGCGCGAATGAGGGCTGCCCCACCCAGATCCTGCTGAGCTGGCGCTCAGCGCGAAGTTTGTCGACACTATGGCGTATGGGCGATCTCAAGCCGCCGCGGGTCGTGCGTGCGGTGTTCAACCGGACTGCGCTGGTCAGCAAACCGCCGCAGCCAATCCGCGTCCTCGCGCAGACGCCGGTGGCCGAGTGAGACCGGCGACCGACGGCGGTAATGCCGTGGCTCCGGTACCCGACGTCAGCACATTGCCGCTCGCGCCGCGCAACCCGCTGTCGATCCGGCAGCTGGCGAATGCGGTGCGGGACCTCGACACCGGGCAGGAGTTGATCCGTGCCGCGGGCGGGCCCGTCACGCGGGTACAACTCGGGCCCAAGTGGCTCGTGCCGCCGTTGGTGGCGGTGTTCTCGCCTGAGGGCATCCGCGACGTGCTGGGCCGTAACGACGCGTTCGCCGAGCGGTGCATCGTGCACGACGAGGTGCGCCACGCCGCAGGGGACAGCCTCTTCGTGCTGCCCAACGAACAGTGGCGGCCCCGCAAACGTGCGCTGCAGCCGGTGTTCACCAAGCAGAACGTGCGGGCCTTCGGCGGCCACATGTCCGGGGCGGCGCAGACCGCCGTCGACAGCTGGGCGGACGGCGGCGACATCGACCTGGACGCCGAATGTCGCCGGGTGACCATGCAGTCGCTGGGCCGTTCGGTGCTCGGCATCGACCTCAACGAACGCGCCGGCGTCATCGTCGAACATATGCATGTCGCCTCTTCGTATGCCACGGACCGTGCATTGCGCCCGGTCCGGGCGCCGCGGTGGCTGCCCACGCCCGCACGCAAGCGGGCCAGGGCCGCCGTGGCGGCCATGCGAGGTGTCGCGGCGGAGATCCTGCACGCTTGCCGTGTCGATGAGACCCATGACGCGCCGCTGGTGCGGGCGCTGATGGCCGCGACGGACCCGGAGACCGGGCTGGCGATCTCCGACGAGGACATCTGCAACGACCTGTTGATCTTCATGCTGGCCGGTCACGACACGACCGCGACGGCACTCACGTACGCGCTGTGGGCGCTGGGACACCATCAGGAGATCCAGGACCGCGTGGCCGCCGAGGCCGCTGTGCTGGGCGACCGTGAGCTGACCCCGGCCGACGTGCCGAGCCTGCGCTACACCGTGCAGGTGCTCGACGAGGCGTTACGGATGTGCCCGCCGGCTGCCGGTGTGGGCCGGCTGGCGCTTCAGGACATGGCGGTCGGCGGGTACCGCATCGAGGCGGGCAGCCTCGTGGCGCTGGGCATCTACGCGGTGCACCACGACCCCGAGGTGTGGCCGAACCCGCAGGTCTTCGACCCGGACCGGTTCAGCCCGGAGAACTCGCTGGGGCGTGACCGCTGGCATTTCATCCCGTTCGCGGGTGGTTCGCGGTCGTGCATCGGTGAGCATTTCGCCAGGCTGGAGACGACGCTTGCGCTGGCCACCATCATCCGGTCGGTCGAGGTCGTGTCGATAGACGCGGACTTTCCCGTCGACGTGCCGTTCACGACCGTCGCACGGGGTCCGATCAGGGCCCGCGTACGCGCCCGCAAGCCGAACCACTACACCCTGTAGTTGACGAGGTTGCGGCGACTGGGACACTGGTGGCCATGCGTGCACATTCTGCGCAGACCCAGCGCTCGGCCCAACTGTTCGCCGACGCCTGCGCCGTCATTCCCGGTGGAGTGAACTCGCCGGTCCGTGCCTTCAACTCGGTGGGCGGCACTCCGAGGTTCATCACGTCGGCCAACGGCTACTGGCTGACCGATGCCGACGGCAACCGCTACGTCGACCTCGTGTGTTCGTGGGGGCCGATGCTGCTCGGCCACGCCCACCCGGCCGTGGTCGAGGCGGTGCAGAAGGTGGCCGTCGACGGGCTGAGCTTCGGTGCCCCGACGCCGTCGGAGACCGAACTCGCCGCCGAGATCATCGACCGCGTGGCCCCCGTGGAGATGCTGCGACTGGTCAACTCGGGCACCGAGGCCACGATGAGCGCGATCCGGCTGGCCCGCGGCTACACCGGGCGAGCCAAGATCATCAAGTTCTCCGGCTGCTACCACGGCCACAGTGACGCGCTGCTGGCCGACGCCGGCTCGGGTGTTGCGACCCTCGGTCTGCCGTCGTCGCCGGGCGTCACGGGCGCGGCCGCGGCGGACACGATCGTGCTGCCGTACAACAACGTGGCCGCCGTCGAAGAGGTCTTCGGCCGGTTCGGCGACGAAATCGCCTGTGTCATCAGCGAAGCCAGCCCCGGCAACATGGGCACGGTGCCTCCGCTGCCCGGTTTCAACGCCGCGCTGCGCCGCATCACCGCCGAGCACGGGGCGCTGTTGATCCTCGACGAGGTGATGACGGGCTTCCGGGTCAGCCGATCAGGTTGGTACGGGCTCGATCCCGTCGAAGCCGATCTGCTGACGTTCGGCAAGGTCATGAGCGGCGGCCTGCCCGCGGCGGCGTTCGGCGGCAGCGCCGAGGTCATGGGCCGCCTGGCGCCGCTGGGTCCCGTCTACCAGGCGGGCACCCTGTCGGGTAACCCGGTGGCGATGGCCGCCGGGCTCGCGACGTTGCGCAACGCCGACGACGCGGCCTACGCACGGGTCGACACCAATGCCGACCGGTTGGCCGATCTGCTCACCGGCGCGTTGACCGAGGCGAGTGTGGCCCACCGCGTCCAGCGCGCCGGGAACATGCTCAGCGTGTTCTTCACCGACGAGCCGGTCAACGACTTCGCCGCGGCCAAGGCCACCGAAACCTGGCGGTTCCCGGCGTTCTTCCACGCGCTGCTGGAAGCCGGGGTCTACCCGCCGTGCAGCGCCTTCGAAACCTGGTTCGTCTCAGCGGCTTTGGACGACGACGCGTTCTCACGTATCGCCGACGCGCTGCCCGCGGCCGCGCGTGCCGCAGCGGAGGCCACGGCGTGACCGAGAGCGCGGTGCCTGTCAGAACGACAGTGCACGTGATGCGGCACGGCGAGGTGCACAACCCCGAGAAGGTGCTCTACGGCCGGCTGCCCGATTACCACTTGTCCGAGCGCGGGCGTGCGCAGGCGCAGGCCACCGCGGACTGGCTGGCCGACCACGACATCGTCTACGTGGTGGCCTCTCCGCTGGAGCGGGCGCAGGAGACGGCAGCGCCGATCGCCGAAGCCCACGGTCTGTCGATCGACACCGACGACGACCTCATCGAGTCGTGGAACACGTTCGAGGGCAAGCGCGTATCGCCTGGTGACGGTGCCCTGCGTGACCCCCGGAACTGGCCGCTGCTGCGTAATCCGAGCAAGCCGTCGTGGGGTGAGCCGTACGCCGAGATCGCCCCGCGCATGATGGCCGCGCTGCACCGGGCGCGGCTCAAGGCGGCCGGCCACGAAGCCGTGTGTGTGAGCCATCAGCTTCCGGTCGAGACACTGCGGCGCGCGATGATCGGGCGCAAGCTGGCTCATCTGCCGTTGCCGCACAGCCGGTTGTGCAATCTGGCATCCGTCACGTCGTTCACGTTCGACGGCGACCGCCTGATCCGGTGGGGTTACACGGAGCCCTGGGGAATTTGATGCGTGGGTTTGTCGCCCGGGCGTGCATCGGGGTGTTGGCAGCGCTGCTGGCGCTGCTGACCGGATGCTCGACGGGTGACGACGCGGTCGCCCAGGGCGGCACGTTCGAGTTCGTCGCGCCGGGCGGTAAGACCGACATCTTCTACGATCCGCCCGAAAAGCGCGGTCGCCCAGGGGCATTGACGGGCCCGGATCTGCTGGACCCGACGAAGACCATCTCGCTCGACGATTTTGCGGGCAAGGTGGTCGTGATCAATGTGTGGGGACAATGGTGTGGTCCGTGCCGCACCGAGATCACCGAGCTGCAACAGGTCTATGAGGCAACCCGGTCGGCCGGCGTCGCATTCCTGGGAATCGATGTCCGCGACAACAACCGCGAGGCCGCCGTCGATTTCGTCACCGACCGCAAGGTGACATTCCCGTCGATCTACGACCCGCCGATGCGCACCATGATCGCGTTCGGCGGCAAGTACCCGACGACGGTGATCCCGTCGACCGTCGTGCTGGATCGTCAGCACCGCGTCGCGGCGGTGTTCCTGCGCGAGCTGCTGGCCGAGGATCTGCAACCGTTGGTTCTGCGGCTCGCCGCCGAGCCGGCCGAGGCGCCTGCCCCGCAGGAGTCGCAGCCATGACCGGATTCGCCGAGATCGCCGCGGCCGGGCCGGTATTGCTGGCCCTCGCCGTGAGCGTGCTGGCCGGCCTGGTGTCCTTCGCGTCGCCGTGTGTGGTGCCGCTCGTCCCCGGCTACCTGTCGTATCTCGCGGCAGTCGTCGGTGTCGCCGAGGACCAACCCGGCCAGGTGGCCGTCAAGACCGCCCGGCTGCGGGTGGCCGGGGCGGCTGCCCTGTTCGTCGCGGGGTTCACGGTCGTCTTCCTGCTCGGCGCCGTCGCGGTGCTCGGGATGACCACCACGCTGATCGCCAATCAGCTTCTGCTGCAACGCATCGGCGGCATCGTCACGATCGTCATGGGGCTCGTCTTCGTCGGCTTCATCCCGGCGCTGCAACGCCAGGCCCGGTTCACGCCACGGCAATTGTCGACCGTCGCGGGCGCCCCGCTGCTCGGTGCGGTGTTCGCGCTCGGCTGGACGCCGTGCCTCGGCCCCACGCTGACGGGCGTGATCGCGGTCGCCTCGGCGACCGACGGTTCCACCGTCGCGCGTGGTGTGGCGCTGGTGCTGGCCTACTGCCTCGGGCTGGGCATACCGTTCGTGCTGCTGGCGCTGGGCTCGGCCCGCGCCGTGCAGGGGCTGGGCTGGCTGCGCCGCCACACCAGGAACATCCAGATCTTCGGCGGCGTCCTGCTGATCCTCGTCGGCACGGCGCTGGTGACCGGCCTGTGGAACGAGTTCGTGTCCTGGGTGCGCGACGCGTTCGTGTCCGACGTCAGGTTGCCGATATGACCGACGTCTCCCAGCGAACAGACACGCAGGTACCCGAAAAACGGCGCCCCGGGGTACACAAGCGTCTGTTCGCGTTGATCCGGAACACCTGGCGCACGCTCACGTCGATGGGCACCGCGTTGGTGCTGCTGTTCCTGCTCGCCCTCGCGGCCATCCCGGGTGCGCTGCTGCCGCAGCGCAGCCTCAACGAATCCAAGGTCGACGAGTATCTCGCCGCGCATCCGACCATGGGCCCATGGCTGGACCGGCTGCAGGCCTTCGACGTGTTCTCGAGCTTCTGGTTCACCGCGATCTATGTGCTGCTGTTCATCTCGCTCGTCGGCTGCCTGACGCCGCGGCTCATCGAGCACGTCCGCAGCCTGCGGGCCGTTCCGGTCGCGGCGCCGCGCAACCTGCGCCGCCTGCCCAAACACCACGCCGAGCAGGTCGACGGCGACCCGGCAGAGCTCGCGCAGACCATGACACGGCGGCTCAAAGGCTGGCGCACCGTCACCCGCCGACAAGACGAGGTCACCGAAATCTCGGCGGAGAAGGGCTACCTGCGCGAGTTCGGCAACATCGTCTTCCACTTCTCGCTCCTCGGTCTGCTGGTCGCGGTCGCCGCGGGCAAGCTGTTCGGCTACGAGGGCAACGTCATCGTGATCGCCGACGGCGGCCCGGGTTTCTGTACGGCATCGCCGGCCGCGTTCGACTCGTTCCGGGCGGGCAACACCGTCGACGGCACCTCGCTGAACCCGATGTGTTTGCGCGTCAACAACTTCGAAGCGGACTATCTGCCATCCGGCCAGGCGCTGTCGTTCGCCGCCGACATCGACTACCAGGCCGGCGACGATCTGACCAACAACACGTGGCGGCCCTACCGGCTCGAGGTCAACCACCCCCTCCGCATCGGCGGTGACCGGGTCTACCTGCAGGGCCGCGGCTATGCGCCGTCGTTCACCGTCACCTTCCCGGACGGCCAGACCCGCAGCCAGACGATCCAGTGGCGGCCCGAGGAACAGATCACGTTCCTGTCGTCGGGCGTCGTGCGCATCGACCCGCCCGCAGGCACCTACCCCGACCCCGACGAGCGTCGCAGGAACCAGATCGCGATCCAGGGCCTGTTCGCGCCCACCAAGCAACTCGACGGCACCCTGCTGTCGTCTAGCTTCCCGGCCCTCAACGACCCCGCCGTCGCGGTCGACATCTACCGCGGCGACACCGGCCTGGACACCGGCCGCCCGCAGTCCCTGTTCTCCCTCGACCCCCGGCTGATCGGCCAGAACCGGCTCACCAAAGTGGCCCGGGTCAACCTCGAGGAAGGCCAGGAAACCCGGCTCGACGACGGCACGACCGTCCGCTTCGACGAGGCCAAGCCCTTCGTGAACCTGCAGGTGTCCCACGACCCCGCACAGATCTGGGTGCTGGTGTTCGCGCTGTCGATGATGGCCGGGCTGTTGGTGTCGTTGGTGGTGCGCAGACGCCGAGTCTGGGTTCGGATCGAGCCCGGCGGGGCGGGTACCGTGAGCGTCGAGTTCGGCGGGCTGGCCCGCACCGACAACTCCGGATGGGGTGACGAGTTCGAGCGGTTGACCGAGCGGCTCTTGGAGGGCTGTGAGGTGCCGGCCAAGGAGAAGGCGGATCAGTGAATACCGAGCACATCGACATAGGGCTGGCCAGATACTCCGACTGGGCGTTCACCTCGTCGGTTCTGGTTCTGGTGGGCGGCCTGCTACTGCTGGCGGTCGAGTTGGCCTACAGCCGCAGCCGTCGCGTGGAAACGCGTGAACTCGTCGGCGCGACCGTCGGAGCCGACAGTGCCACCCCCGGCGTCGTTCTCGACGAGCCCAAGCGGTCATTCGACGAGCGCATCGGCAAAACCGGCTTGGCGCTGACCTATGTCGGGATCGGCCTGCTGCTCGTGTGCATCGTGTTGCGCGGCCTGGCGACCTCACGCGTGCCGTGGGGCAACATGTACGAGTTCATCAACCTCACGTGCTTCTGCGGGCTGGTCGCGGCCGCCGTGGTGCTGCGCCGCCCGCAGTACCGCACTCTGTGGGTGTTCGTCCTTCTGCCGGTGCTGATCCTGCTGACCGTGTCGGGCCGCTGGCTCTATACGCACGCCGCTCCGGTGATGCCCGCGCTGCAGTCCTACTGGCTGCCGATCCACGTGTCGGTGGTCAGCCTCGGGTCGGGGGTGTTCCTGGTCGCCGGTGTCGCGAGCATCCTGTTCCTCGTCAAGATGTCGCCGCTGGCCGAGCGCGACAACGGCTTCGGCCGGGTCATCCAACGGTTGCCCGACGCCCAGACGCTGGACCGCATCGCGTACCGCACCACGATCTTCGCGTTCCCGGTGTTCGGCTTCGGCGTGATCTTCGGCGCCATCTGGGCCGAGGAAGCGTGGGGACGCTATTGGGGCTGGGACCCCAAGGAGACGGTGTCGTTCATCGCGTGGGTGGTCTACGCCGCCTATCTGCACGCCCGCTCGACCGCGGGCTGGCGTGATCGCAAGGCTGCCTGGATCAATGTCGTGGGCTTCGTCGCGATGGTCTTCAACCTGTTCTTCATCAACCTGGTCACCGTCGGCCTTCATTCGTACGCCGGGGTCGGTTAGGGCTCGGTCCGCGAGGCGTCTGGGCAGGTGCCCCTGTGCCCGCCTGCTAGCGACATAGTCGCGGAAACCGCCTCACCGGCCCCCTGGGCATCGGCAGCCTCACACGTCAAATCCCGTGGCCCCCTTCAGCCTCTGCTGTCGCAGGGACCTCGGCAGTTACGTGCCCGGCTGCGCGCGACATTGTCGCTGTGAAGACCGCGCAACGATTCGTTGCCTCAACTGCGGATGCCCGGATGTTCGAACACGTTTGCGTTCGTAGCGTGATGGCGGTTTCAACACCGGTTGTCCGCCATCGCGCTTCCCAAGGGCGGCGTCGTCACGTTGATCCGGCAGCTATGCAGCGGAACGCGAGCCGCGTTGCCCTGGAAGAATCTGATTCAGCGACATTGTCGCTGCAAGCCGGGCACGCCGAATCGCGTGACCCAAGTGGCCAGAGGGCCGTGAGTGTCCGCTGTTACTCGCGGCGTGATGCCTGAGTGAATTATGTTGCCCAGGAGGCGCTTTCAGCGACTTTGTCGCTGTTAGGCGGGCCGCACGGCACCTGCTTCCTCGTCCGCGCAGGCCTCGCGCACCTGTCGGTACCACGTGGCATCGTGGCCCCATGCCGGACAAATACCTGCTCAGAGGTACCGAATTGCGGTACGTGCTGACCATCCAACTGCTTCAGCATGGGCCTCAATCGGTGGCCGATCTGGTCGAGGCGCTCCGCGAGCAAGGCTTCACCACCAAGGGCAGGCCGTCGAAGACGGTCTCTGACGCTTTGCGGTGGGAGATCGAGCACGGCCGCGTCTACCGGATTCGGTATGGCAAGTACCGGTCGGCGTCGATGCCGCGCTCCACCGAGTACCGGATCGGCAAGCGGGTTCTGGCGCTGCGCGAGTCCGCAGCCCAGCTCAGCGCCAGCAATGCCGATCCGTTCTGGGACGCGCTGGGCGCGTGATGCGGACCGCCCGGAAGTACGTCGGGTGACTGCGCGCCCCGACACGGTGGCGCGCTATGGTCAGGCCCGAGGGTTGTCCGAGCAGAGGGGATTTCGTGTCCGAGTCATCCGAGCACCCGGTGGACGAGTCGACGACCGGACCGGAAACCTCGCCCGCCGAGCCGGCCATCGACGACCAGCCCGTCGCCGAAGCGCCTGCAATCGAACAGCCCGCCGTCCCGTCGGTGTTCGCCCCGGTACCGGGCTTCCGTGGTCAGCAGCGGTTCAGCGATCCCGCCAAGGCCGGTGTCTCGACGCCGTTGCCCGCGGAGTGGACAGCTCCGACACCGCCGCAGGGTATCCCGGTGATCACCCCGCCGCCCGCGCCAACCGCATCACCCGCGCCAACCGCACCACCGGCGTCGCCGATGCCCGCCGCTGGTGACTTCGCCACGCCCTATCGCGACCTCTCCACCACCGCACTGCTGGGTCCGCGCAAGGCTCCGCCGTCGGCCGGCTGGCGGAAATGGCTGTATCTCGCGTCGTTCAAGCAAATCAACGTCGGGGAGAGCCCGAAGGTCACTCACCGCAACAGCCTGATCGCGGAGGTCAGTCAGCCGCTGCAGGGTTGCTACCGAATCGCGCTGCTGTCACTCAAGGGTGGCGTCGGCAAGACGACCATCACCGCGACGCTCGGTGCGACGTTCGCGTCGATTCGCGGCGACCGCGTCGTCGCGGTGGACGCCAACCCGGACCGCGGCACGCTGAGCCAGAAGGTGCCGTTGGAGACCGCCGCCACCGTGCGGCACCTGCTGCGCGACGCCGAAGGTATCGAGCGGTACAGCGACGTCCGCGCATACACGTCGCAGGGGCCGAGCCGTCTGGAGGTACTTGCCTCCGAGAGCGACCCGGCGGTGTCGGAGGCGTTCAGCTCCGAGGATTATCTGCACGCCCTTGAGGTACTGGAGCGGTTCTACAGCCTGGTGCTCACCGACTGTGGCACCGGCTTGATGCATTCGGCGATGTCGGCGGTGCTGTCCAAGGCCGATGTGTTGGTGGTGATCAGCTCGGGGTCGGTCGACGGAGCACGCAGCGCCTCAGCAACTCTCGACTGGCTCGACGCGCACGGACATCAGGACCTCGTGCGTAACTCGATCGCGGTGATCAACGCGGTGCGGCCACGGTCGGGCAAGGTCGATTTGGCGAAGGTCGTGGATCACTTCTCGAGGCGTTGCCGCGCGGTCCGTCTGGTGCCTTTCGACCCGCACCTCGAAGAAGGCGCGGAAATCAGCCTGGATCGGCTCGAGCCCAAGACACGTGAAGCGCTCATCGAGTTGGCCGCCGTTGTGGCCAGCGACTTCGGCGGGGCGCGCCGGTCCGCCGGCCCGCGCGGTTAGGCCGCGCTAGGGCCGCGGGTTGTTGTCGCCGTGCCCGAGCCGCCGCAAGAAGTCGGGGTCGTCGTCGGGACCGATGACGCGCGTGCGCGGCTGGTTGCCCGCAACGCGTGCCAGCCGCCAGCCGACGTAGACCAGGCAGGCCACCGCAAGAATAAGGAGCAGGTACGCCACTCGAAACCTCCTTGCTCCGAATATACGCGTCGTCGGTAGGCTCGGGTGGGTGTCAGCAAGTCGTCCCGCTTCCCGCATGATTGCCGATGTGCTGGCCTACCTGGTGGCCAGGCTCGTACTCGTGGCGGTGCTGGCCGCAGTGATTTTCGGGGTAGGGCAGCTGTTCATCGAGGACTTCCCGCTCGTGGTGGCGTTGTTGTTCGCTCTGGTGATCGCTCTGCCGTTGGGCATCTGGTTGTTCCGGCCGCTGCGCGAGCGGGCCACCGCCTCGATCGCGGTGTTCGACGAACGCAGGCGCAAGGATCGTGAACAACTGCAGGCCCGGTTGCGCGGCGACGAGCCGCCCGCGCAGCAGTGAGAGAGGCGTTCGGCGCGGAATTCGCGGGCGCCGAAGGTTTTCTGAATTCACCGACCTATGGGCTGCCGCCGCAGTTTCTCGTCGACGCGCTCCACCGGTGCATCGCCGACTGGCAAGCCGGAACGATGGACGCCGCGTCGTTCGATGAACCGGTTCGACGCGGGCGGGCCGGCTACGCGGCGCTGGCCGGAGTTCCTGTCGAGTCGGTGACGTTCGCAGGCAACGTGTCGGCCGCGCTGGGACTGGTGGCCGCAGCGGTGCCCGACGGCAGTCGCGTCGCGGTACTCAAAGGGGAATTCACCAGCACCACTTTCCCGTTCGCCGCGCAATCGGCTCGCGGCGTGACCGTCACCGAGCTCGCGCCCGACGAACTCGTCGGCAGCGCCGCCGAATACGACGTGATCGCGGTCAGTCTCGTGCAGTCGGCCACCGGGGCCGTGCTGGATTCGGCGGCATTGCGCGCCGCGGTCACGGGCACCGACACCCTCACTGTGGTCGATGTCACGCAGGCGGTCGGCTGGAAAAACTTGGACATGGCGTGGGCCGACGTCACGGTCGCGGGCGTGTACAAATGGCTGCTCGCCCCGCGCGGTGCGGCATGGATGTCGTTGAGCGACAGAGTCGCGACCCGCATGACTCCGCATGCCGCAAACTGGTACGCGGGTGAAGATCCATGGCAATCCATCTACGGTCTGCCGTTGCGGCTGGCGCCCGACGCCCGCCGGTTCGACGCGTCGCCGGCGTGGTTCCCGATGCTCGGCGCGGGCCTGACGCTGCCGTGGCTGGCTTCGCTGGACCCGGCGGTGCTCGAGTCGCACACAGTGGGCCTGGCGAACCGGCTGCGGGCCGAGATCGGCTTGCCGCAGCATGATTCGGCGATCGTGTCCCTACCTGTGACGGATGCCGCAGAACGCTTGCAGCGCGCCGGTATTCGGGCCGCCGTACGAGCGGGCGCGGTCCGCGTGGGCTTTCACCTGTACAACACCGAAGACGATCTCGAGCGGCTGCTCGACGCGTTGGGGGATAACCGGTAATCGGCATTGGGTGCCAGCGTTGAGGCTTTTGGCCGCGTGGAGCGCGAGGCTGGAGTTGCTCGAATTGAGCTGGCCGACAAAGGAGTAGTGCTGATCATGAGTAACCGGACACGTATTTCGACGGTGCTGGCCCTCGGCGCGGGTGCGCTGGCCATCGCCGTCGCCCCCGCCGCGCAAGCCGCACCGAGCGGGCCGACCTGTACCTCGGCGGTCACCTCGACGCTGTGCCAGTCCAACGGCAACGCGCAGTTCACCGCGACCCCACCGGCCGTCGATTATCAGGCTCAATACCCGTTCTTCGGCGAATACGGTCTGATCTTCCACCACGGTGGCGATCACCGCTGACACCGTGGGGCTAACCACAATTGAGCGGGATCCGGGCGGTGAGCGTGGTGCCGGAGCCGGACGGGCTGGAGATCGTCAGCTGCCCGGACAGCGCTTCGACGCGGTCCTTGAGGCCGATGAGCCCCGATCCGGATCCCGCGGTGGCGCCGCCGATTCCGTCATCGCGGATCGCCAGGTGCAAGGCGTCATCGGTGACGCGGGCAGTGACATCGATGACGGTGGCGCGGGCATGTTTGGCGGCGTTGGTGAGTGCCTCGGCCACGACGTAATAGGCTGCCACACCCACGAACTCGGGTACCGGAGCGCCGAGGTCGAGATGAACGTCGACCGCGACGGGGCAGCGCCGGGCCAGGGATCGGATCGCGGGTCCCAGACCGCCCTTCGACAAGATCGCCGGGTGAATCCCGCGGGAGAACTCCTGCAGTTCGTCGGATAGCGCAGACAGCCCGGCGGCGAGGCGATTGAGTTGTGCCCGCAGTTCGACCTGCTCCGCCGGCACCGATGCCTCGACCGCGCGCAGCGCAAGGCCCAGCGAGATCACCCGCTGTTGGGCCCCGTCGTGCAGGTCGCGCTCGAACCGACGCCGCGCCGCATCGGCGGCATTGACGATCCTGGCGCGCGACGCGGTCAAGGCGGCACGCGTCCGGGCATTTGTCATGGCGGTGCCGACCAGATCGGCGAAGTCACCGACGCGGACCTCGGTGTCGGGTCCGAACGCGGCGGGTTCGGCTGCTCCGACACACAATGCCCCGCCCACCAGCCCGTCGACCATGATCGGGGCGCCTACCGCGGACCGGATGCCGATGTCGCGGATTCGAGCCGCGGTTGCTCCAGTTTGCTTGGCGTAGTCGTCGACGCGGGCCGGCAGCCCGGTCGCGGCGATGACAGCGGGGATGCTGTCGCCGTCGAGCGGCAAGCGTTCTCCGATGGTCAGTTTCGGCACACCGTGGGGATCGCGCGAAGCCAGAACCAGTGCGGACCCGTCACCGGGGTACAGCAGCAGCGAAACGTGATCCATGCGCAGCCCGGCGGCGAGCTCGTCGACCGCGGCCGGGTACACCTCGTCGGGCGCCGCCCCTAGCGCCACCAGGGTCGCGACTCGGCGGAGCGCGGCCTGCTGTTCGGCCAGCGCACTCACTTCGGCGTGGCTGACGGCGATGAGGTGCTGTGCCTCACGGGCGGTGGCTGCCGCGAGGTCGGCTTCGCGTCTGCGCTCCTCGGCCTCGGCGGCACGCAGCCGCGCCTGCCCGACGAGCACGTTCGTCAGCAGCGCCACCGGCACAAAGATCGCGATGGCCGCGATATCGCGCGGGTGCGTCGGAAGCAGCCCTCCGTGGGTCTCCATGTGGAACCGCACGTACACCAGCGCGCTGGCCACCGACGTCGCCAGGGCCAGGCGCAGGCCCCACCCCGCGGACACCACGAGCACGGCGAGCAGGAACACCGCGCCGAACGTGCTTTCGGGCGCCACCCGGCGCAAGAGGTAGACCAGTACCGTCTCGGCCGCGATCAACACCACCGCGACGACAATGCCGACGCTCACCGGCGGAGCCGTCGGACGCAGCACCAGGCCGAGCAGGCGCGTGCCCACAGACCGCCGGCGCGGGCCGGGCGGTGGCGGAACAGCACGGGTGTCACTCATCTGACCTCTATGAACGATTCACACCGGCCGATCATGCCCACTGTCCCGGCAAATTCCGGCTAGCGGTAATGAAACGGCGTCCTGTCACTGACACCCTGGAGACATGAGTGGCTTCCGGAGGCGACGTGCGCTGCCTCATCGTCGATGACAGCGCCAATTTCCGGACCGCCGCAAGCGCCATGCTCGGGCGCGGCGGCGTCGATGTCGTCGGCGCCGCCTCCAACAGCGACGAGGCGTTGCGTATGTGTCGCGAGCTTCAACCCGACGTCGTTCTGGTCGATGTCGCACTCGGCCCGGAGAGCGGATTCGACTTGGCCGACGAGCTCGACGGCAGCGCGCTGCCGACGCCGCCTGCGGTGATCCTGATCTCGACATACGCCGAACAGGATCTGCACGAGATGATCGCGTGCAGCCCGGCCGTCGGATTCGTTCCGAAGTTCGCGCTGTCGGTCGCGGCGATCGAGTACCTGTTGGCGCGGTGTTGACCTGAAGCCCTGCCAGGTTTGTGAATCCTGCTAGGAAACAACGGGTTCGGAGTTGAAGTCGTCTCGAACCCGGCCGGCGTGGTCCGCCGAGACACGTGTTTGTGCGAGAAATGTCGGCCCAAGGCGCCCATTTTGTTCCGCGACGACGTCGATCGGGGCCATGATCGGCACACGACCGGCAGGCGGCGACGGCGCCGCTGATCTGAAGGGGAGCAGAATGGGAAACAACGCCAGCGCATCATTCACCACGCCGACGGCCGCCAAGCTGGGCGTCGCACTTGGCGCAATGGTGTTGGTACTGGCCGGTTGTGGTGGTCAGCGCAGCGACGACAACGGGGCCGCCGCGTCGGAGCCGACATCGTGTGAGGTCACCACGGATGCCCGGCTCAGTATCGCGACCGGCAACACCACGGGCGTCTACTACACCCTCGGCGGCGCCTATGCCGAAGCGATCAGTCAGCAGACCGACGGCAAACTCAAGGCGACCGCAGCCGAGACGTCGGCTTCGCTGCAGAACATTCAGCAACTCGTCGCGGGCACGCATCAGATCGCGTTCTCGCTCGCCGACACTGCCGCCGATGCCGTCAACGGCACGGCGTCCTTCACCGAGAAGCAGCCGATCGCCGCGCTCACCCGCTTGTATCCCAACTACACCCAGGTCATCGCCCGCACCGACGCCGGCATCAACACGATCGCCGACATGCGCGGCAAGCGTGTCTCCACCGGGGCGCCCAACTCGGGCACCGAGGTGATCGCCAATCGCATGCTCGAGGCGGCCGGTCTCAACCCGGCCGGCGACGTCGCCGCGCAGCGCACCGAACTCGGCAAGACCGTCGAGGGCATGAAAGACGGCTCCATCGACGCGATGTTCTGGTCCGGCGGCCTGCCCACCAGTGGCATCACCGACCTGTTCGTCAGCCGCCGCGACCAGGTGAAGTTCATCGACGTCACCGACACGCTGCCCAAGCTTCAGGAGATCAACTCGATCTACGAGCAGGGCGTGATCCCGGCCAGCACCTATCAGACTCCGGCGGACGTGTCGACCGTCGTGGTGCCCAATGTGCTTCTGGTCAAAGACGATATGGACGGCAACACCGCGTGTGTGCTGACCAAGGCGCTGTTCGAGCACAAGGACGATCTGGTCAAGGCCAACAAGGCCGCCGACAACATCGCGCTCGACACCGCTCGTGAGACCAGCCCGGTGCCGTTGCATCCGGGAGCCCAGAAGGCGCTCGACGAGCTCGGTGCGACAAATTGACCGTGGCAGAACGGGATACGCGGGAACCTGACGTCACGGCGTCGGCGGCATACGAGGACGAGAAGCCGGCCCGGCGGTTGACCGGTTGGGTCGGGCACGCCGTGGCCGCGGGCTGCGTGCTGCTCGGACTGTTCGCGGCCGTGCAGGTGTTCTTCCCACTCGCGCAGGGCAACCAGTTCTCGCTGATCGTGTTCCTGGCGGCGGTGCTGCCACTGACGTTGCTGTGTTACCGCTCGGGGGTGCGGCTGCGTCGGCGGTCGCGCGATGACGCGGCACCGCAGGACCAGTCCGACAACCCGACGCCGGTGGACTGGTTGCTTGCCGCGGTGGCGTTGGTGGCCTGCCTGTATCCGGTGTTGCCGTTCGAGATCGCCGGTGCCGGCGGGGGTTTCGATGAGTTCCTGAGCAGGCAGGGCACCCCCGCCGCGCTCGACGTGATTGTCGGGTCGATCGTGTTGCTGCTCGTGCTGGAGGCGTGCCGGCGCACCACCGGGGCCGCACTGCCGATCGTGTGTCTGCTCGCGCTCGCCTACGCCTACTACGGGGGATATCTGCCGCAGGGCGCGGCGATCGCCCACGCAGGCGTCGACTGGGACCAGATCATCAGTGCGTCGTTCATCCAGGCAACCGGCATCTATGGGGTGCCGCTGGACGTCGCGGCCACCTACATCGTGCTGTTCACCATCTACGGTGCGGTGCTCGACGCGTCGGGGGCCAGCAAGTTCTTCATCGACCTGTCGTTCGCCGCGTTCCGCCGATCGCGAGCCGCCCCGGGCCGCACCGTCACGCTGGCCGGGTTTCTCCTGGGCAGTGTGTCCGGGTCGGGCACCGCGACCACCGTCAGCCTCGGCTCGGTGTGCTGGCCGGTGCTGCAGAAGGCCGGCTACCCGAAGGAGAACGCGGGCGGCATGCTGGCCGCCGCGGGCATCGGCGCAATCCTGTCGCCGCCGACCCTCGGCGCGGCGGCGTTCATCATCGCCGAGTACCTCGGGGTGTCCTACCTGACCGTGCTGCTGTGGGCCGTGGTGCCGACGATCCTCTACTACCTCGGCATCCTGCTCGCCGTCGAGATCGACGCGCGGCGCTACGGTACGCGCGATGTCGAGGTCAGTGCCGCATCGAGCCTGCGTCTACTCGGCAGATTCGGTTACCACCTGATCTCGCTCGTGCTGATCGTGGTGTTCCTCGCGATGGACATCTCGGCGGTCCGTGCCGTCGTGTACGCGACGCTGATCCAGATCGTGTTGTCGTATCTGGATCGCGAACACCGGCTCACCCCGGCCCGGCTGTACACGGCGCTGGCGACGGGGGTGCGGGGCGTGCTCTCGGTCGCGGCCGTGTGCGCTGCCGCCGGCGTCATCGCGGCGATGATCACGCGCACCGGCCTCGGCCTGCAGCTGAACTCGATCCTCGTCAACACCGCCCGATTCATCAGTGAAAACCCAACGACGGTACTGATTTTCACGGCCCTGTTCGCCGCCGTTGCGGTGTCGATCCTCGGTCTGGCCGTGCCGGTGACGGCGTCGTTCGTCATCAGCTGGGTCATCGTCGGCCCGGCGCTGCAGGATCTCGGTGTCGCCGCGCCCGCCGCGGCGATGTTCGTCTTCTATTTCGCGGTGCTGTCCGAGGTGACGCCGCCGACCGCGCTCGCCGCCGTCGCGGCATCGGCGATCACCGGCGGCCGGGTGATCGCCACGATGATGCAGACCTGGAAGTACACGCTGCCCGCGTTCTTGGTGCCGTTCGCGTTCGTGCTGACCGACAACGGTGAGGGGCTACTCGGGTTGCGGTCGTTCGGTGACATGGTGTGGACCGGGGCGGTCGCCGCGCTGGCCGTTGCCGCGCTCGCGGTGTTGACGGGCGGGTGGATGATCCGGCAGGCCGGGTGGCCCGAGCGGATCCTGTGTGCGCCGGCGGCGGCGCTGCTGCTCTACCTGCATCCGGTGACGATCGCAGTGGGAGCGGGGCTCCTGGTCGTGGCGCTGATCCTGCACCTCGTGTTGCGGCGTGCTAGCGCGCTTCCAGATACGTGATCACCGCGCGCACCCGGCGGTGATCGTCGGCCTCTTCGTTCAGATTCAGCTTGGTCAGGATGCTGCGGACATGCTTTTCCACGGTGCCCTCGGTGACCCACAGGCGGCGCGCGATGCCGGCGTTCGACCGGCCCTCGGCCATCAGCACCAGCACTTCGTGCTCGCGGGCGCTCAGCGCGGCCAACGGGTCGTCGCGGCGCCGGGCCGACACGAGCTCGGACACCAGGGCCGGGTCCACCACCGACGCGCCCTTGGCGATCCGCTCGAGGGTCTCCACGAAATCGCCGACGTCGGTGACGCGTGTCTTGAGCAGGTAGCCGATGCCGTGGCCGCTGGCGAGCAGTTCGGTCGCGTGCTCGACTTCGACGTGGGCCGAGAGCACCAGGATTCCGGTGTCGGGCGACTCGGTGCGGATGACCTTGGCCGCGTCGAGGCCCTCAGTGGTGTGCGTGGGGGGCATCCGGATGTCCACGACCGCGAGTTGCGGTGCATGATCACGCACCAGCGCAAGCAGTTCCGTCGCGTCGGCCGCCTGCCCGACGACCTCGAACCCAGATCGGTCGAGCAGGCTGGCAAGCCCTTCACGCAGAAGTACGTCGTCGTCGGCAACGACGACTCGCAGCGCACTCATCACGGTCCTTCCCGCGCCGGTTCGCCCGGTTTATCCCAGGCCGACCCATCATTCCGCATCTGCGTAAAAAACGGCGAGTGAGGGCGGTTGGGTCGGTGCAGCAGGCTCCGTTCCCTCGCGAGCAGACGCGTGGGTACCCGAAAAACGTCGTCTGCGGGTACCCACGCGTCTGCTCGGCAGGGCGACTGATCATCCGCTGTCAAGGTTTCTTGACACGCGAGGTACGTTGACAACGTGAGTGAAATCGATGCACTGATCACCGACGGGGTCAGCAGCTCGGATCCCGCCGTCGGATTACGCGCGGTGCGGGCGCTGCAGCGGTTGCAGGAGCGGTTGGAGGCCATCCACGTCGCGAATGCCCGCGAACAGGGCTGGAGCTGGCAGGCGATCGCCGATGCGCTCGAGGTCAGCCGCCAGGCCGTGCATCAGAAACACAACCGGAGGAAGTGACATGTTCGAACGGTTCAGCCGGCACGCCCGTGTCGCCGTGGTGCTGGCGCAAGAGGAGGCCCGCGAGCTCGCGGCCAACGACATCCGGCCCGAGCACATCCTGGTCGGCGTGCTGCAGAGCTCAGGTCGCGAATTGTCGGCATTGCTGGCCGGATTCGGGCTCACGGCCGATGTCGTGCGCGGGAAGTTGGTCGCCGCCGACGCACCCGGTGACGAGTCCTTCGATGCCGACGCGGAGGCGCTGCGCTCGATCGGGATCGACCTGCGGGCGGTGCGCGACAACATCAATCAGACGTTCGGGGCCGATGCGTTCGACAATGCGCTGCGCCGGTCCGGGCGCCGCAGTCGCCGTCGCGGGCACATCCCGTTCACCAAGCCCGCCAAGAAAGTTCTTGAGCTCGCGCTCCGGGAAGCGTTGGTGCACAAGGACAATGTCATCGGATGCGAGCACATCCTGCTCGGCATTCTCCGCGGCGGAGACGATTACACCGTCAGCCTGGTGACCGAACACGTCAGCGCGGAGGATTTGCGTGCCGGCATCGTCGATCTGCTCGACAAGGCTGCCTAGTTACTTTCCCGGCGAGCAGACGCGTGGGTACCCCGAAACCTTGTATTTCGGGTACCCACGCGTCTGCTCGCGAGGTGTTAACTTGCTCGTGCCCGGTCCAGCTGTTGCATGACGCCTCGTACCAGCTCTTCTGGATGTCGGCGAATGTCGTCGACCACGGCTGGAATAGTGGTCCAGCCACATTCCTGTAGCCGCGCGGTCTTGAGCCGGTCATGTTTGAATGCGAGCGGGTCGGCGTGCCATTCCACGCTGTCGTACTCCGCCGCGACTTTCGCGTCCGGCCAAGCGAAATCGACCCGCCAACGTCTGCCGCCGCGATCGATGATCTCGTACTGCAGTTCCGGCATCGGCACGCTCCAGTCGATGAACACCAGGCGCATTTCACTCTCCATCGGGGACTCCGCCCTGCCATCAGCATGAGGCAGCAGATCACGCGCTGCGACAATGCCTCTGCGCCCTTTCTGCTCACGGATCGCGTCATCCAATTCAGCGGCGGTGCAGGCGCCGACGCGCAATGCTGCGTCCAACGTTGCCAGTGCGCGCGGCCTCGGCAGCGCACGTGCGACCTCTACAGCTGTCCACGCCGGTGAGGTCGCGAGCCGGCCTGCCACGCGTTGCAACGGTGCTTCGACGCGCTGATGCACCATCAGGCGCTCGTCCGGTCGGATCCGGACGCCCGGGTCGAGGATGTGAAGGCGCTCGTCTCGCTCGGTGTCGAAACCATAGAGTGCTGCCGCCGTGCCCATGCAGGCCACGATCGAAGTCGACGTCAGCAGGTCCAATGCCGCGAGTCGCTCGAACGAGCCGGGCGGCTGCTGTGCATAGACGCCGCGGCAGACCTTGAACAAGGTTGCTGACCGTACCCGCGACGCGAGGACCTTGCGGGTCATGACCGCCCTCAACTGCGCCGTGGTCGCCACCCCGCCGTTGGCGGCGAATATCTCGTCGAGCAACACGAGTTCGATGGTGGCGTGCCGACCCGCCGGAAAATAAGTAGGCAATCGCAATCTGTGGATAACTGCTGAAACTCACTCCGCCAGCAGACGCGTCAGTACCCCAAAACGGTGGATTTCGGGTACCCGCGCGTCTGCTCGCGCTAGAAGCCGCCAGCCACCCCGAGTGCCACACCCACCGCAACGGCCCACACCAACATCGTCAGCCCGGTGTCGCGCAGCACGGGAATCAGCGCCGCGCCGCCGAGGCCCGTGCGCACCGGCCGGATCGCCCGCAGCGCAAGAGGCAGAGCCAGCAGGCCGACTGCACACCACGGGGTCGCGGCGATCAGCACCAACGTCAGCACGAAGGCAATTGCCATCAGCACCTGGAACAACACCCTGGTGCGGGCGTCGCCGAGGCGTACCGCGAGCGTGATCTTGCCGGATTGCGCGTCGGTGGGGATGTCGCGCAGGTTGTTGGCCACGAGGACCGCCGACGACAGCGAACCCATGACCACCGCGGCCACCACGCCGACCCAGTCGATGCGCAGCGCCTGCGTGTACTGCGTACCCAGTACCGCGACCAGGCCGAAGAAGATGAACACCGCGACCTCGCCGAGACCCAGATACCCGTAGGGCTTCTTGCCTCCGGTGTACAACCAGGCTCCCGCGATGCACACCGCCCCGACGACGATCAGCCATGGCGCGCTCACCGCGGCCAGCACGAGGCCGGCCACGGCGCCGACGCCCAGGCTCAGTAGCGCGGCGGTCAACACCGCGCGCGGTGACGCCAACCGCGAGCCGACCAGCCGCAACGGCCCCGACCGCACGTCGTCGGTGCCGCGGATGCCGTCGGAGTAGTCGTTGGCGTAGTTGACGCCGACGATCAATGCCAGCGCGACCACCAGTGCCAGCAACGCCTTCCACCACACCGCCGCGCCCAGCCAGGCGGCCGCGCCGGTCCCGGCTATCACCGGCGATATCGCGTTGGGCAATGTGCGTGGACGGGCTCCCTCGATCCACTGCGCGAAACTGGCCACGCCGCCATCGTATGAGCCGGGGTATGAGCCGACCTACACTGAGCCTCATGAAGGACCAGCTCAGCAAGACCGAGATCGGTAAAGATGTGCTGCAGGAGTCCGTCGAGGCGGTGGCCTCGACGGTGGGGGAGGTCGCCACGATCATCACCACCGCGGTGAAGGACGTGGCGTCGGCAATCGGTGGTCTGGCGACGGATGTCTTCGAAATCCGGGACAGCGCCCGAAAAGCCCGTGAGGCGCAACTCGAGGACGAGACCGAATAACGCTGCATGCTCGGAGTCATCGGCGGTAGCGGTTTCTATTCGTTCTTCGGGTCCGACGCCAGGACCATCAACCTCGACACCCCCTACGGCGTACCGAGCGCACCGGTCACCGTCGGCACGGTGGGCGAGCACGAGGTGGCGTTTCTGCCTCGACACGGGGTGAAGCACGAGTACTCACCGCACACCGTGCCTTACCGCGCCAACATGTGGGCGTTGCGTGCGCTCGGGGTGCGGCGGATCTTCGGCCCGTGCGCGGTCGGCAGTCTGACCGCCGAGCTCGGCCCGGGCGCGATGGTGGTGCCCGACCAACTCGTCGACCGCACCAGGGGCCGCAGCGACACGTATTTCGACTCCGGGGGCATCCACGTCGGGTTCGCCGATCCGTACTGCCCGTCGTTGCGCGCTGCCGCGGCCGGGCTGCCCGATGTCGTCGACGGCGGCACGATGGTGGTGATCCAGGGGCCGCGGTTCTCCACCCGCGCGGAGAGCCGCTGGTTCGCGAGCCAGGGCTTCACGTTGGTGAACATGACCGGATATCCCGAGGCTGTTCTCGCTCGCGAACTCGAGATGTGTTATGCATCAATCGCTTTGGTCACCGATCTGGATGCGGGTATCGAGGCCGGTTCGGGTGTGACGACTGTCGATGTGTTCGCCGAGTTCGAACGCAACATGGTGCCGTTCAAGAAGCTCGTGCACGAGGCGCTGGAGGCGGTCGAGGTCGAGCGCACGTGCACGCACTGCCTGGCCCACGACGGTGTGAAGCTGCCGTTCGAGTTGCCGTGAGAGTTCTGCTGACGGGTGCGGCCGGGTTCATCGGAACCCGTATCGCCGCCGCGCTGCGGACCGCCGGGCATGAGGTGATCGCGGTCGACGCGATGCTGGCCGCGGCTCATCGTGCCGGCACCGAGCCGCCCGACGATTGTCAGGTGGTCGACATCCGCGACGCCACCGCGCTGGCCCCGCTGCTGGAGGGCGTCGATGTCGTGTGCCACCAGGCCGCGGTGGTGGGCGCCGGGGTGAATGCGGCCGACGCGCCGTCCTACGCCAGCCACAATGACTTCGGCACCGCAGTGCTGCTCGCCGAGATGTTCGAAACCGGTTGCGCGCGACTGGTGTTGGCGTCGTCGATGGTCGTCTACGGGCAGGGCGGCTACGACTGCCCCGAGCACGGCCCGGTCGAACCACTGCCGCGGTCACGCACGGATCTGGACAACGGCGTGTTCGAACATCGTTGCCCCGTCGGCGGGGAACCGTTGCGGTGGCGGCTGGTCGGCGAGGACGCCCCGCTGCGCCCGCGCAGTCTCTACGCGGCGAGCAAGACCGCGCAGGAACACTACGCGCTGGCCTGGTCGGATGCCGCCCGCGCATCGGTCGTCGCGTTGCGTTACCACAACGTGTACGGCCCGGGGATGCCGCGCGACACGCCGTATTCGGGGGTGGCCGCGATCTTCCGATCGGAGCTGGAATCCGGCGACGTGCCAAGGGTTTTCGAAGACGGCGGGCAGATGCGTGATTTCGTCCACGTCGACGACGTCGCGGCGGCGAACGTTGCCGCGGTCGAGGCCACCATGGACGGGTTCAACGCGTTCAACGTGTGCTCGGGCCGGCCGATCTCGATCATGGAGGTGGCCACACAACTGTGTGAGGTGCGTGGCGCGCCCGCACCCGTCGTCACCGGCCAGTACCGCACCGGCGACGTCCGCCACATCGTGGCCGATCCGGCACGCGCCGCCGAAGTCCTCGGCTTCCGGGCCGCAGTGGATCCCCGTGACGGGCTGACGGAGTTCGCGTTCGCCCCGCTGCGCGGTTAGCGCCGAGTGAACAGCACGCCGCGGGTGGAGGAATGTTTCTCCACCGCTCCGTTCTCGCGCACTCGAGTGACGACGGCGCGGGTAGGCAATGAGTATGGACCTCAAGCGATTCAGCGTCGCGACCTTCAACCTGTTCAATCTGCAGGATGCGGGCAAGGAGATGCACCACGGCGCCGTATGGACCGACGAGCAGTTCAAGAAGAAGGCGTGGTGGACGGCGTGGCAGCTGGAAACGCTGGACCCCGACATCGTCGGCTTGCAGGAACTCTGGAGCAAAACGGCGCTGGAGAAGGTGCTGGCCGCCGGTAGCGGCGTGTTGAAAGACCGCTACGACGTGCTGGCCAAACCGGCGACCGGCAAGAAGATCGTCTGTGCCGCGCTGGTGCGCAAGGGATTGCTCAAGGGCGAACCCCGTTGGGAGGACAAGTTTCCCGACGCGGTGAAGCTACAGTCCTCCGACGACGCGAACGATCCGCAGGCCCCACGCATCAACGTGACCATCAACCGGTTCTCCCGGCCGGTGCTGAACTTTCAGGTCCAGCTGCGCGACGACGAACCGGCCACCGAAATCTATGTCGTGCATCTGAAGTCCAAGTTGCCGACGGCGATCAGCGGTGAAGCCTGGTTCGATGCCGACCCGGACGTCTACCGCCCTCACCAGACCGTATTGGGGCAGGCGATCTCGACCATTCGCCGGACGGCGGAAGCCACCGCGGTGCGGGTGATGCTCACGTCTGTCATGAAGGACTCCACGACTCCGGTGATCGTGCTGGGCGACATCAATGACGGCCAGCACAGCAATACCGCGAACATCCTGACCGAACAGCCCCGGTATCTCGTGGGCGAGGCAGTCGGCGGCGCGGACGTCGGCCTCTACACCGCCCAGACGTTGCAGGAGTACCGCGACACCCGCGACGTCTACTACACGCACGTGCACCAGGATCTGCGTGAATCGCTCGACCACGTCCTCGTCAGCGAGCAGTTCTACGACAACAGCCGCAAGCGCCGCTGGTTGTTCGACGGTCTGGTGATCAACAACGATCACCTCAACTTCGACAATCAGAAGGATGTCGGCACCGGAGATCACGGCGTGGTGAAGGTAAGTTTCAAGCATGACCCCGCCTGAGGTGCGGCCGCGGGGCTGATGCGCCGGTGGCTCGCGGTCGTCGCTATCGTCGCGCTCGTGACGACTGGCCTGCTCGCCGTGCTGTTTTCCGCGCAGCGGTGGTTCATCTACTTCCCGTCGCCCGGCCCGGTCCCGTCCGCCGCGACGGTGTTGCCGGGCGGCCAGGATGTCGAGCTGACCACCGCCGACGGAAAACGATTGGGAGCCTGGTACCTCCCGGGCCCGGCGCGGTCGGCGGTGCTGGTGTTCAACGGCAATGGCGGCGACCGGTCGATGCGCGCGCCATTGGCCGTCGCCCTCAACCGGATGGGGCTTTCGGTGCTGCTGTTCGACTATCGCGGCTACGGCGGCAACCCGGGCCGCCCGACCGAGGACGGGCTGGCCGCCGACGCGCGGGCCGCGCACGAATGGTTGACGGCCCAGCCGGGTGTCGACCGAGTCGCCTACTTCGGTGAATCTCTGGGCGCGGCGGTGGCGCTCGGGCTTGCGGTCGAAAAGCCGCCGACCGCGTTGGTGTTGCGATCGCCGTTCACCTCGCTCGGCGATGTCGCAGCAGTCCACTACCGATGGCTGCCGGTGCGGCGCCTTCTGCTGGACCGCTATCCGTCGATCGAGCGGATCCCGTCACTGGCGGCACCGCTGCTGGTCATCGCCGGCGATCACGATGACATCGTGCCGACCGCGCTGAGCAGGCAGCTGTACGAGGCTGCGCCCCAACCCAAGCGTTGGGTCCTGGTGCCGGGAGCCGGTCACAACGACCCCGAGTTGCTCGACGGGCACCGGATGGTAGGTGAGATCGAGCGGTTCTTGTCGGCGTCGGGTTTGAACTAGATCCGCCGACGCCGAAGGCGTATCCGCACCTATCGGTCCAGGCGGATCTCAGTCTGGTACTTCCGGCCTGTATGCGGCTCGTCAGGGTGCCACATTGCCGTCGACTTCGTTCAGTGACTCGTCGCGAGTCTCCGGTGCCCATGCCCAGCAGGTGAATCCACCGATCGCCAGGACGACGACACATCCGATGAGCGCGACATTGACGTTGTACTGCGCGACGACGATCGGCAACAGGAAGGTGCTGACTGCTGACCCGATCCGACTGGCCGCAACGGCGATCCCGACCCCGGACGCCCGCAGATCGGTGGGAAACAGCTCTGGCGGATAGACGAACTCCAGGTTCACTGCGGCGGCGAGTACGAGTGCGAAAAGGGCGAACAGGGCGACCTTCACCGCGGAGTTGGTGTCAGAAAAAATGACGAGCGCGGCCAGTAGACCGGCACCCACGAAGAATGTTCCGATCAAGAACGAACGCCGTGTGATCCGATCGATCACCAGAAGTCCAAGAACCGCGCCGACGAGCAGGAAGATGTTGTAGGCGGCGCCTGCACCCAGTTTGCTCGTAACCCCGAGCGACTCCATCACCTGAGGCGAGAACGTCCCGAGTGCGAAGAATGGGATGACTTGGCAGATATAGAACAAGGCTCCCACCATGGTGCGCTTGCGGTACTTCGGCGTGAACAGGGCGCTGATATTTCGTCGCGGTGGATTCGGCTCGATCGCGGGTGGGCGAACATTGGCACCGAGATGGCGCGAGACGACGGCGGCGGCCTCCGCGGTGCGCCCGTGCTGGGTGAGCCACAGGGGAGATTCGGGGACGCCGAGTCGGAAGCCGAGGATAAGCAGTGCGGGCACTGCGCTTGCGGCGAGCATGTATCGCCAGGATTCGCCTTCGATATTCGTCAGCAGGAAGCCGACGAGGTAAGCGGCGACGTAACCGCCGGCCCAGGCGACTGCGAGCAGGCTCATCAGTCTGCCGCGAAAACGGCGGGGGGCGTGCTCGGTGACGAGGGACTTGCTGACCACGTAGTCGGCGCCGAGCACCACGCCGATCAGCAAGCGCAGAGCCAACAGTTGGGACGGTGACTCGATGAAGAACTGGACTGCCGACAATGCCGCGAAGACGAGCATGTCCCAGGCAAAGATATGCCGGCGCCCGAGGCGGTCCGCGATCGGACCGGTGACAACGGCGCCGAGAAACAGGCCGGCCAGGGTCGCGGCGCCGAGGAGGCCGATCCACAAGGGCGTCAATCCCAGGGCGCCGGTGGCCGAAGTGATGACGATCCCGATGATGCCGAGGATGAAACCGTCGCTGAATTGTCCGCCGGTGCCTGCGATCGTCACGCGGATCTGGAAACGGGTGAGTGGCGCATCCTCGTAGTCGACAAGCCGAACCGTTTGTGCCGCAACGTCAGACATGTCGATCTCCATTCAGTCCGCTGGTGGAGAGGTCGTTGTTGCGGTACCGGAGCGTCGCGGCGTCATACCCCCTGGCTGCGGCGAGTGTCACCCAACTGTCGAGGGCGGCGGATAGGTTTTCTTCTCGGCGTTGGCCGTCCCAACTGATTCCGCTGATGCAGCGGCGAGCGAAAGTTGTTGCCGCGGCTGCAAGGTCATCGAAGATGGTGATGAGAGCGTCGATGATCACCGGCTCCATCACGTTGAGCTCGAGTTCACCTGCAGCGACGGCGAATTCCACCGTGTGGGCCGCACCGCGGATGCGATAACTGAGTTGCATCACGTACTCCGGGATCGCCGGGTTGACTTTCGCCGGCATGATCGACGAACCAGCCTGCACCGCAGGGATGTTCAGATCGCCCAGTCCACCCGCCGGGCCGGACGAGAGCAACCGGATGTCGGCGGCTACCTTGGCCATCGTCAGCCCGGCACGGGCCCCGGCGGCGGCCACCGCTGCATACGGGTCCAGGTGCGCGAGGGCGTCGAAGGGATCCACGGCCGGCTCCAGCTGCCGGCCGGTGAGGGAGACGAGTTCGCCGATGGCGAGTTCCCGATAGCCGTCGGGCGCGCCCACGCCCGTTCCGATCGCGGTCGCCCCCAGCGGTACGGAACTCATGGCTGCGGTTGCCGAGCGAAGGTCCTCGCAGGTGCGGCGGATCGCCGCGGCTTGTGCCCGGTGTGATTGGCCGGCGGTCAGGGTGACCGCGTCTCGCAGGCATGTGCGTCCCAGGTGGGGGGTGACATCGAATTCGGCGGCCTTGTCATCCAGGGCGCGCGCCAGCTCGTCGAGCGCCTGCACAGGGTGCTCGACCAGGTCGAGCACCGTCAAAGCCATCGCTGTGGGATATGTGTCGTTGGTGGATTGGGATGCGTTGACGTGGTCGTTCGGATGCACTTCCGTACCGGCCAGCTGGCTGGCACGGGCTGCGATGACCTCGTTGACGTTCATATTTGTCGTCGTGCCACCGCCGCCGAGAAGCAGCGCCGACGGGAACTGGTCCGCATGATGCCCGGCGGCGACTTCCTCGCAGGCTGCGACGATGCCGTCACGTTGCGCGGAGGCCAGTACGCCGAGGGAGTGGTTCGCCTGTGCGGCGGCGAGTTTCACCAGGGCATAGTTGCGCACGAACGCCAGCACGTCGCCGAACGTGCGGCCCGGCGCAGTGAAATTCGCCAGTGCCAGAATCGTCTGCTGCCCGTACAGCGGTTGATCCGCCTTCGGTGTCTGGTCGGTTGACGGCATTGAGTTCGACTCCTCCCGAGTGACGCGGCCCACAATCGCTGTGGCCTGTGCGGGACGACGTTATGCAGCCAAGGCACTGCTGCATACAATCCGTGCTATGGCAGCAACACTGAGACTTGGTTATCTGCGGTATTTCACGCTTGGGGTCAGAATGGTGTTGTTGTGAGAGCAACAGGTGTTTACTCGTATGAGTGACTCGGGCCCGGAGAGAGTGGCGGCCCTGATACGCGCGTTCGGTCACGGTGACGGACCCAACGTCGAGCACACCGTCAGTGACCTCGCCCGCGCTGTCGGACGTGAACGCAGTCAGGTCTCGCGGATGCTCAAAGCACTCGAAAGGGGCGGGCTTGTCGAGCAGAACGCAGAGTCGAAGGCCTACCGACTGGGCTGGGCGCTGCTGGTCCTCGCCGCGGGCGCGGGAGACACGCCTCTGCTGCGGGCCGCCCGGCCAGTCCTGCAGACGCTGGTCGCACGGACCAGCGAAGTGGCGCTGCTATCCGTGCAGCAAGGCAACAGATCGCTGACGGTCTTGCGGGAAGAGTCGCACCAGTCGCTCCGGGCAGGGGGATGGGTCGGACGCAGTTCGCCGATGCACTGCTCTGCTTCAGGACGGGCGTTGTTGTTCGACAGCGACGACGCCTTGGTGGCCGACCTCACCGCCGACGATCTCACGAGTCCGATCTCCACGCGCGAAGCGCCGAAGGATCTCGACGAGCTGCTCGAAAGGCTGCGCATCGAGCGTGGCCGGGGCTATGCGGTCGCCAGCGAAGAGCTTGAGATCGGGCTCACCTCGGTGAGCACCCCGGTCCGCGACCCCAACGACACACTGGTTGCCGTCATCAATGTTTCTGGCCCGACCTCCCGGCTCATTCACCGGGTGGACGACATCGCCAAGCTCCTGCTCACGGCGAGTGTGGCGATCAAGCGAAACCTTGAATCCACGCGGCCGCCGGTTCCGCGACGACGTCGATAAAAAACCGAATACGTACTCGCGTCTCGATGAACGAATACGGTCGATACTGACGGGGTGAAACCCGCGATCTGTGAGCAGTTCGGTATCGACTTTCCGCTCTTCGCCTTCAGCCATTGCCGTGATGTGGTGGCCGCGGTGACGAATGCCGGTGGCTTCGGTGTCCTCGGCGCCACCGCCTACACCCCCGAACAACTCGACCGGGAGTTGTCCTGGATCGACGAGCAGGTCGGTGGCAAGCCGTACGGCGCCGACATCATCGTGCCGGCGAAGTTCGAAGGCAAAGGGGAGAACCTGTCTCGCGGTGAGCTCGTCGACCGGATTCCCGCCGAGTACCGCGAGTTCGTCACCCAACTGCTCGTCGACCACGGCATCGAACCGGAGGCCAAGCAGCGGACGGGTGGGTCGATGCTGTCCGGTGACACCGGCGCCGAACTGTTGCAGGTGGCGATGAGCCATCCGATCAAGCTGATCGCCAACGCACTCGGGGTGCCGCCGGATTACATGATCGAAGCCGGTCGTGAGCACGGGGTTCCGGTCGCGGCCCTCGTGGGTGCGCGTGAGCACGCCGTCAAACAGGTGCAGGCCGGTGTCGACCTCATCATCGCGCAGGGCACCGAGGCCGGTGGGCACTGCGGCGAGGTGACGACGATTGTGCTGATCCCCGAAGTGATCGAGGCCATCGACGGCGCGGTGCCGGTCCTGGCTGCGGGCGGCATCGTCACCGGCAGGCAGATGGCGGCAGCGGTGGCGCTGGGCGCTGCCGGGGCGTGGACCGGATCGGTGTGGCTGACCACCGAGGAGGCCGAAACCGCGCCGCACACCGTGCAGAAGATGCTGGCCGCCACGTCCCGCGACACCGTGCGTTCGGCCGGGCGCACCGGAAAACCTGCGCGCCAGCTCGTTTCGGAATGGACCGACGCCTGGCTGCCGAATCAGGGCGGGCGTCAACCGTTGCCGCTGCCGCTGCAGAACATGTTGGCCGAACCGGTGATCCGGCGCGTCGACGTGCTTGCCGCACAAGGGCATCCGGGAGCTCAGGCGCTGGCCACCTACTTCGTCGGCCAGGGCGTGGGTCTGATGAACAAGGTCAAGCCGGCTCGTGAGGTCGTGCGCGAGTTCATCGAGGACTACCTGGCCGCGACCGAACGGCTGAGCAACTCGCTGCCGGACTGACGCGCGCGGTCTGTGAGCGCGACGCGCACGCTAGGCCGCCAAGGGCAGCCGCACCTCGAACCGCGCACCGGTGTCGAGATTGCGGGCCGACAGTGATCCGCCGTGTGCGTGTACCAGGCCCGCGGCGATCGCCAGACCCAGGCCCGACCCGCTGGGCAGCGATGAATCCGCGCGTGGCACACGGCCGTTCGACCCGCGGTAGGCCACATCGAAAACCCGTGGCAGGTCGGCCTCGTCGATGCCGACACCGGTGTCGTCGACCCGGGCCCATGCCGTGCCGTCATCGGATCCCACGGTCAGGGTGACACTGCCGCCCTCCGGAGTGTGTGCGATGGCATTGGCCACGAGATTCGACAGCACGCGAACCAGGGCGCGGTCGCTGCCGAAGACGTGGACCGCGCTGTCGGGCAGCCCGGCGGTCAACTGAACGCCCGCGCGCTGTGCCGGTATCCGGTGGGCGGCCAACACATCGTCGACCACCTCGTCGAGGGCCACTTGCTCGCGTGTGGGCTGGACCGCGCCGGCGTTGATCTTCGACATCTCGAACAGGTCGTCGACCATTTCGGACAGCCGGATCGATTCCTGTTCAATGTGTTTCGCTTGGACGCGGACCTCGTCGTCGGTGACGACGCCGTCGGCGATGGCCTCGGACACCGCACGGATGCCGGCGAGCGGCGTGCGCAGATCATGGCTGACGAACGCGACCAGTCGGCGCCGCGACTGTTCGGCGGCTCGTTCCGAATCGCGGATCTCCTGCTCCCACACCGTGCGCCGGGCCTGATAGCGGGCCAGCATGACGGCCGCGGGGATCGTCACCACCGACACGATCACGAGCACTACGGCGATCCGCTCGAAGTTCTCGGTGATCATGAAGCCGCTGGCGCCGATGACACCGGCGAACGTCGCCAGCGTCGGGATCAACACGAGCGCCACCATGCTGACGGCAAGCGACCAGGTCCGCGCCAGCCGGATGATGATCGCCCCGGCCACGACCACCGGAACCGAACACGCCAGCGCCCACCCGACGATCTCCCAGAAGTCGGTCACGAGCTGCTCCACAGATAGCCCCGGCCCCACACCGTCTGCACCCGGTGGTGGTCGCCGAGCTTGGCGCGCAGCCGTTTGACGTGGACGGTGACGGTGGACAGATCGCCGAAGTCCCACCGCCACACGCGCTTGAGCAGGTCTTCGCGGGTGAACACGGTGTCGGTGTGCGTCAGGAAGAACACCAGCAGATCGAACTCGCGGTTGGTCAGGTTGATCGCTTGCCCGCCCACGGTGACCGAGCGGGCCGCCGTCGACACGTTGAGCTCGCCCACCGCGAGTTCCATTGGCACAGGCGCGGTCGAACCCGTCGTCCGGCGCAGCACCGACCGAACCCGCAACGCCAGCTCACGCGGGCTGAACGGTTTGGTCAGATAGTCGTCGGCACCGGCTTCGAGGCCGGCGATGCGGTCGTCCTCCTCGCCGAGTGCGGTCAGCAGGATCACCGGCATGCTGTAGTCGCCGTGCCTGCGGAGTTCGCGGCACAGCGACAGCCCGTCCGACCCGGGCATCATCACGTCGAGCACTGCGACGTCGATGCGCTCGCTACCGAGTAACCGCAACGCCTCGGTCCCGTCCTCGGCGATCGAGACGTCCAGGCCGTCACGCTCCAGGTACCGGCGCACGACATCGCGCACGACGGTGTCGTCGTCGGCGATCAGCACGCGGGTCATAACCATCGAGGCTAGCCGCGCGGGGCCGCTACCAGCGCCGGTGTCACGGTTTCGTCACCGCTTGCCCATGGTGCCCGACGCCGGTTGCGGCTTACGGTCGCTGACATGGCCCGCCAACCGGCCCAGGTGACCGTCGTGCTGCCCTGCCTCGACGAGGAGCAGTCCCTTCCCGGGGTGTTGGCCGCCATACCCAGCGGGTATCAGGCTCTCGTGGTCGACAACAACAGCATCGACGACACCGCGGCCGTGGCCCGGCGACACGGTGCTGCAGTGGTGTCCGAACCCCGGCCCGGCTACGGATCGGCGGTGCACGCCGGCGTGGTCGCGGCGACGACGCCGATCGTGGCGGTCCTCGACGCCGACGGATCGCTCGACCCGGGTGAGTTGCCCGCGTTGGTCGCCGAACTCGACCGCGGTGCGGACCTGGTGATCGGCCGCCGCCGGGCGGTGCGTGGCCTGCGCTGGCCCTGGCATGCCCGGCTCGGAACGGCCGCGGTCTGCTGGCGCCTGCGGCAGCGGTACCACCTGCCGGTCCACGACATCGCGCCGATGCGGGTGGCCCGCCGCGATGCGCTGCTGAGCCTCGGCGTGACCGATCGTAGGTCGGGGTATCCGCTGGAGTTGCTGGTGCGAGCAGCGCAAGCGCGGTGGCGGGTGGTCGAACGGGATGTCGCATACGGTCCCCGCACCGGCGGCAAGTCGAAGGTGAGCGGTTCGATACGCGGCAGTCTCATTGCCGCGCTGGATTTTTGGCGGGCGATATGACTCTGCCGGTCACCATTCTGGTCGTCGCGAAGGCCCCGGTTCCCGGGGTGGCCAAGACCAGGTTGGCGGCGGGCGTCGGTGCCGAGGCGGCCGCCGACATCGCGGCGGCCGCGCTGCTCGACACGCTCGACGCGGTGGCGCGTGCCCCGGTATCGCGGCGCGTGGTGGCGTTGACCGGAGATCTGGGACAGGCTCGCCGGGAAGACGAGATCAAAAGGCGGTTGGACGATTTCATCGTCGTGGCGCAACGCGGCGACGGCTTCGCCGAGCGGTTGGTCCATGCCCATGAGGACGCCGCATGCCACGGAGTCCCCGTGCTGCAGATCGGTATGGACACCCCGCAGATCAGCGCCGGGCTGCTCGCCGACTGTGCCCAGGCGTTGATGGATACCGATGCGGTACTCGGTATGGCGTTCGACGGCGGGTGGTGGGTCCTGGGTGTGCACGAGGCGACGACGGCGGCGTGCCTCGGGACGGTGCCGATGTCGCGTCCGGATACCGGCGCTGTAACGCTCGCCGCGTTACGCGGCACTGGGATAGCCGTGAACCTTGTCACCGAACTCGCAGACGTCGACACGCTCGCGGATATCGACGTGGTGCGTAACGCCTGCGCGCCGGACAGCCGATTCTCCTGCGCCACCCGTGCGGCAGGGGTGTGACGTGCACGGCCACCTCTACGACCAGGCGCTCGACGGCGAGCAGTGCTGGATACGCCACGACGACGGCCGGGTGCAACGGTTGCCCGTACACCGCTGGCTGGGCGGGGCACACACCGATCTCCACTTCGACCGCGTCATCGTTAACCTGTGCACCGGCCCGACCATCGACTTGGGTTGCGGCCCAGGGCGTCTGGTCGCCGATCTGGTGCGGCGCGGAGTACCTGCCCTGGGCGTCGACCAGTCGGCCGCCGCCGTCGCGATGGCCCGCAGCAGCGGCGCTCCGGTGCTGTGCCGCGACCTGTTCGGGCCGCTGCCGGGAACCGGGCGCTGGCACACCGCGCTGCTCGCGGACGGCAATATCGGGTTGGGCGGCGATCCGTGGCGCGTACTGCAACGGGCGGGTGAGCTGCTGCGCCGCGGCGGCGAATGCCTGGCCGAATTCGACCCGGCGACAACCGGAATCGAGTCCTGCTGGGTGCGGTTGGAGACCGTCCGGTCCGTCGGGCCGTGGTTCCGGTGGGCTTCGGTGGGGCTGGACTGTGCGGCCCGCATCGCGGCCGACGTGGGCCTGGTGCTCGGAGCCGTCCACCCGATCGGCGACCGTGTCATCGCGAGCCTGGTGGCGCGGTGACCACGCTGCGTGGCACCGCGGTCACCGCCCGGGTCGGCGTCGCATTGGGTGTCGCGGTGGCCGTGTGTTTCGTGACCGGGCTCATCAGCCACTTCATCCAACATCCACAACCATGGTTCTACTGGCCAACCCGCCCGGTCGGGCTGTACCGCTTCACACAAGGCCTGCATGTCATCTCGGGCATCGCGGCCATCCCGCTCATCGTGGTCAAGCTGTGGTCGGTGTGGCCCAAGCTGTTCGAACGCCCACTGATCGGCGGACCGGTTCGGCAACTCGAGCGGGCATCCATCCTCGTGCTGGTGGGTTCGATGCTGTTTCAGCTGTCGACCGGCCTGCTGAACACCGCGCAGTGGTACGCGTTCGAATTCTTCTTCACCACCAGTCATTACGCGATGGCCTACGTGGCCGCAGGTGCCGTCCTGGTACACATCGCGGTCAAACTTCCGGTGATCCGACGCGCCCTCGGGGAACCGCTCGACGAGGGACCCACCGCTCAACTCACCGGCCCCACGAGGCGCACCGTGCTGCGTGGCACCTGGCTGGCGGTGACGCTCGCGACCGTGGTGACCGCCGGCCAGACGATTCCGCTGCTGCGCCGCGTTTCCGTACTCGCGCCGCGTTCCGGCCAAGGGCCCCAGGGTGTCCCGGTGAACCGTTCGGCAGCCGCCGCCGGCGTCGTACGCAGCGCCCGCTCAGCGCAGTACCGGCTGACCGTCACCAACGGTCCGGTGAAACGCGAGTTCACCGTCGATGACCTCCGCGCGATGCCGCAGGCCACACATCGGTTGCCGATCGCGTGCGTGGAAGGGTGGAGTGCGGACGCCGAATGGACCGGCGTCGCGCTGGCCGATCTCGTCGCCGCGGTAGGGGGTTCATCCGACAGCGACGTCCGGATGATCTCCCTCGAGCCACCGGGACCGTACTCCCGCACGACGCTTCCTGCCCGTCATGCCCGCGATGCGCAGACGCTGATTGCGTTGCGGCTCAACGGTGAGACCCTCGACCTCGACCACGGCTACCCGTGCCGGCTCATCGCCCCGACCCGGCCCGGCGTGTTACAGACCAAATGGCTGTCGCGAATCGAGGTGGTGGGGTGATCGTGACGCGGATTGTGCTGGGCCTGGCCGGCATCGCCGTCGCCGGTTACGGTGCAGTGCTGCTGTGGGACAACCCGCCCGTGATCATCACGCGGATCCTGGTGTGGGCGGTGGTCGGCGTGGCGGTGCACGATCTGGTGTTCGCTCCGGTATGTGCTGCGCTCGGACTGGCCGGCCGACGCCTACTGCCGGTCGGTTGGCAGTCCCCGGTCGCGGTGGCCGGATTGTGCAGTGTGGTGCTTGTGCTCTTGGCCATCCCCGTGTACGGCAAGCCTGGTCTGCGCCCGGACAATCCGACGGTGCTCGATCGTGACTACCCACTCGGGCTGTGGATCTCGCTGGCAGTGGTCTGGCTGTGCGTGCCCGCTTACTACGCGGCGACGCGCCGGTTACCAGTTCGTCAGGATAACGTGGTTGAGCACGAGCGCGCCGATGACGTTGAGCGACAACCACCCGCGGTGTGACCGCGGTGGCAGCAGCGCCCCCGCGGCGGTGAGCCACACGGTGAAGGGAAGCCAAATCCGTTCGGTTTCCGCCTTGCTGAGCATGCTGAGATCGGCGAACGCAATGGCCAGCAACGCGCCGATCAGCAACACCACCAGACCCGACCGCCGGCGGATCGCTGTGACGTCGAAAACCCGGCCGATACCGGCCACACTGCCAAGGCCGACGGCACACACCACCGAGGCCAGGTTCGCCCACGACCAGTATTGGAATGGCCGGTCGTTGGCGATGCCCTGCCAGTAGCGTTCCTGGACCAGGGTGTAGCCGTCGTACCACCAGAAGCCTGCGACGACGAACACGGCCACGACCGCGAGTGCGGCGAGGACGGCCGGGATGAGTACGCGGAGCGCTGCCCGCAAATTGGCGGCGGTCACGAGCACTGCGAGCGCGGGCAGTGCCATGAGCACCAGGCCGTAATTGAGGAATATGCCCCAGCCGAGCAGCAGCCCGGATCCGACGGCGGTCAGCGTCGTCCACCGCGTCGAACCACTGACGGCGAGCGCCAACAGGGCAATACCCCAGGCGGCCACCCCGGCGAAGTAGCCGTCGGCCGACACCGCGATCCAGATCGCCGTCGGTGCCACCGCGACGAACGGCGCGGCCAGTCTCGCGGTGTGTTCGTCGGCCAGCGCGCGGACGGCCACGATGATCGCCGCCGCCGCGCTGGAACCGACCAGCAGACACAACAATCCGGCCCAGGCCCCACCGCCCAGCCCGATCCGGTCGAGCCAGACGAACGTCAGCAGCGCGCCCGGAGGGTGACCCGATACATGGGTTATCCACGAATCCGGCTGGAAATCCAGGATTCTGCTGGAGAACGTCCGTACCGCCTCGGGTATGTCGGTGACCGTCGGCACCTGCCGCAGGTACTCGTGCCGAGCCGTCAGCCGGCGAATCCCCGCTGCCAGCCGTCGATCATCGCGAGCGAGAACGCCCAGGCACACGATGTCGCCCACGTCGCCAATGTCAAAGTCCGCCATGGCAACCGCTGTGCCACCGTCTGTCCCCACCACACCGTTGCCGCGCCGATGAGGACGGCCGGGACGGTACCCCAGCCGACATGTGTGTTCCACCATCCGAAGATGGGTGCGGTGTCGGCGAAACTGTAGATCTGGCCGGGTGTGCTGTTGATCAACGGCGTGACGATGCCGAGATCGAGGTGGGGCACCACGAACGCCGCGACCACCAGCGTCCCCCCGACGGCTACCGCCACCGTCTCCCGGCGCCCGATCTGCATGGGTTCCACCATATGGGTCGGGCGTGTGGGTGACCCTGACGTTTCGGTGACGGTTGTGGTGGGCACAATGTCGGGCGTGGATGCCGAGCAACTGTTCTGCGGTACGACCCTGGCCCGTCGTATCGAACGTGCTGAGGCACAACTCATCGTCGCAGCCACGGAGGCCGCCAAAGGCCGTGGCGGGGAGGGCCTGGTGCTGCCGGTGGCCGGCGGCTTCGCGTGTTTCGCCGACGCCGGATCGCCGATGAACAAGGTGGTCGGGCTCGGGTTCGACGGGGTGCCGGACGAAGCGGTGCTCGGCGAGATCGAGCGCGCACTGGCCGGCCGGGGCGCGGCAACCCAGGTCGAGCTGTCCAACCTCGCGGACCCGGAAGTCGCCGGACTGCTGACCGGGCGCGGCTATCGGCTCGCCGGTTTCGAAAACGTACTCGGCCGGCCGGTCGGTGCGGAGGACCTTCCGGCCCCCGCCGGCGTCGAGGTCCGGCGCGCCGCCGATGTCGCGGCCTGGGTCGACGTGGTGGTCGACGGCTTCGCGCATCCGGACGCCGAGGGGGTGCCGAGCCATGAGGAGTTTCCCCGCGACGTCATCGAGCGGGCCGAACTCGACATGGAAAAGGCCGGAGCGGCACCGTATATCGCGGTCGTCGACGGGACGGTGGCCGGTGGCGGCGCCGTGCGGTTCACCGACGGCATCGCCCAGTTGTGCGGTGCCGCAACCGCACCGGCCTATCGTCGGCGCGGTGTGCAAACCGCCCTCCTGGCGGCGCGGCTCGCGGATGCTGCCGCCGCGGGCTGCGACATCGCCGTCGTCACCACAGCGCCCGGTTCGAAGTCACAGCAGAACGTGCAGCGGCGCGGGTTCCAATTGCTCTACACCCGAGCGATTCTGGTGAAGGCGGTATAGACAGCCGCTCAGTACAGCATTTTCCGCAAGCTGTCCTCGGTGTAGTAGGCGTCCAGTTCGGCCTGGCTCAGGTCGGGCTTGAAAGCCTTGGCCAGTTGTGCGACCGACGGGACGGCCGTTGGATTCCAGGTCTCTGGCTTCCAGGTGTCCGACCGCAGAAAAGCCTTGGCGCAGTGCCAGAACACCTCTTCGACGGCGATCTCCAACGCCAGGATCGGCCGCTTGTCGCCGACCGCCATGGCGTCGAAATAGTCTGCATCGGAGAGGATCCGCGCGGTCCCGTTGATGCGCAGCGTGTCGCCGCGGCCCGGGATGACGAACACCGTGCCGACGTGCGGACGTTGCAGCACGTTGAGATAGCCGTCGACGCGCTTGTTGCCCGGCCGTTCGGGGATGGCGATCGTGGTGTCGTCGATCACGTGGGCGAAACCGGGCGGGTCGCCCTTGGGGGAGACGTCGACGCGTCCGTGGTCGTCAGTGGTGGCGATGAAGCACAGCGGGGAAGCCGCAAGCCAGTCCTGCTGTACCGCGGAGAGTTGCTTGGTGACCTTGTTGGCAACGTACTTGTTGGGGTGCCCGACGATGGCACGCAGCTCTTCCACGGTTTTCACTTCACGGCCCATGCCTCCATGATGCCTGTCCCCGCAAGGAAATTGTCGGGTGCGGTTACCGGCTCACCGGGACGCTCAGGTCGGCCAGTAGCCGGCGGACGCGTTTCTCGATGTCGTCACGGATCGGCCGCACGGATTCGAGGCCCTGGCCGGCCGGATCGGGAAGTTCCCAGTTCTCGTAGCGCTTGCCGGGGTAGACCGGGCAGGCGTCGCCGCAACCCATCGTGACGACGACGTCGGCGGCCTGGACGATTTCGTCGGTCCACGGCTTGGGGTACTCGCCGGTGATGTCGATGCCGACCTCGTGCATGGCGGCGATCGCGGCAGGATTGATCTCGTTGCCGGGCTCGGAGCCGCCGGACCCGGCGACCGCGTTGTCGCCGGCCAGGTGAGTGAAGAATCCGAGGGCCATCTGGGAGCGGCCGGCGTTGTGCGTGCACAGGAACAGCACGGTGGGTTTGCGGCCGTCAGTCATCTTGATCACTCCGTTCTGGGGGCGGTGCGGCGTCGCCGCAACGCCAAGGACACATACACGAGGGCAACGAGGACCGGTACCTCGATGAGGGGGCCGACGACACCGGCCAGGGCTTGGCCGGAGGTGGCGCCGTAGGTCGCGATCGCCACCGCGATCGCGAGTTCGAAATTGTTCCCCGCGGCTGTGAACGCGAGCGTCGTGGTGCGTTCGTACCCCAGGTCGAGCACGGTGCCGAGCAGGTAACCCCCGCCCCACATGAGCGCGAAGTAGGCGAGCAGGGGCAGCGCGATGCGCGCCACGTCCCACGGGTGGCCGGTGATCTGATCTCCTTGCAGGGCAAAGAGAATCACGATGGTGAAAAGCAGGCCGTAGAGGGCCCACGGCCCGATCCGGGGCAGGAACCTGGACTCGTACCACTCGCGGCCCTTGGTCTTCTCCCCGATGCGGCGCGACAGGTAGCCGGCGACCAGTGGGATGCCCAGGAAGATCAGCACGGACTTGGCGATCTGCCACGGGGAGGTTTCGATGGTCGTCTGCTCGAGGTCCAGCCAGCCGGGCAGCACCGAGAGGTAGAACCAGCCGAGGACGGCGAACATGGCGACCTGAAAAATCGAGTTGAGTGCGACGAGCACGGCGGCGGCTTCGCGATCCCCGCACGCCAGGTCGTTCCAGATGATGACCATCGCGATGCAGCGGGCCAAGCCGACGATGATCAGACCCGTGCGGTACTCGGGCAGGTCGGGCAGCAGCAGCCAGGCCAGTGCGAACATCAGGGCTGGGCCCAGTACCCAGTTCAGCACCAGCGACGACAGCAGTAATCTGCGGTCACCGGTGACGGTGTCGAGGCGGTCGTACCGCACCTTCGCCAGCACCGGGTACATCATGATGAGCAGTCCCAGCGCGATCGGCAGCGAGATACCGTCGATCTCAATGCTTTCCAGCGCGGTGTTCAGTCCAGGGATCCAGCGGCCCAACAGCAGGCCGATGACCATCGCCGCGCCGATCCACACGGGCAGGAAGCGGTCGAGGGTGGACAGCTTGCCGACGACCGCGGGCGCGGCTGTGGCGGTGTCGGTCACGCCGGTACCTCGGCGGGCCCGCCGCAGCACGCCGCGCCGTCGGCTGAGTCGTCGAGCAGTGAAGGGCTCGTGCCGAAGGTCTCGGAGTCGGCGAGCACGGTGTAGACCTCCCATTTCTCGCCGGCCGGGCCCGTCACCCACACCTTGTCCTGGGTGGCGAAGCAACACGTGGTGCCGATCTCCTCGTCGGTGAACAGCCCTTCGTCGGTCAGCCGGGCGATCTCGGCGTGCACCTGCTCGCTGGACTCGACTTCGACGCCGAGGTGGTTGATCGTGCCGCCGTTGCCGGGGTTCTCGAGCAGCACCAGCTTCAACGGTGGCTCGGCGACGGCGAAGTTGGCGTAGCCCGGCTTCACCTTGTTCGGGGTCGTGTTGAACAGCTTGGAGTAGAAGGCGATTGCCTCGTCGAGGTCATCGACATTGAGGGCGAGCTGGACGCGGGACATAGCGGACCTCCGGGCTGATGAGACATATATCGAATTCGGTGCCGAGCTCAGACTGCCACCTTTTTGATATATGTCAAGACTGCTGGCAGGATGGGTTCATGCCGAAAGCGTTGCCCGTGATCGACATGTCCGCCCCGGTGTGTTGCGCGCCGGTCGCGGCGGGCCCGATCAGCGATGAGGACGCCCTTCACGTCGCGATGCGGCTGAAGGCGATCGCCGATCCGGTTCGGGTGAAGATCATGTCCTACCTGTTCAGTTCGGCCGCCGCGGAGGAGACCAGCGGCGACCTGGCGGTGGTGCTCGGCCTGAGTGAATCGACCGTCAGCCACCACCTCGGCCAGCTCCGCAAGGCCGGGCTGGTCATCTCGGATCGCCGCGGCATGAACGTCTTCCACCGGGCACGGCCCGACGCCTTGCGAGCGCTGTGCGTGGTGCTCGACCCGAATTGCTGCACTTAGCCGAATCGTGTGGTGAGCGCGCGGCGGTCGATCTTGCCGATGCCCCGGCGGGGAAGCTCGTCGACGACGTGGATCTCGCGTGGTGCGGCCGTGGCGTCCAGGGTGTGTGCGACGTGGGCTCGTAGGTCTGCGAGCTCGGGGGGTTCGGTGCCTGCGGTCAACACCAGCGCGGCGACGACGCGCTGCCCCAACCGCTCGTCGGCCACGCCGAACACCGCACATTCCGCGATCGCGGGGTGGGTGACCAGAGCCGATTCCACCAGCTGCGGAAGGACCGTGAGACCGCCCGTGCTGATTGCGTCGTCGACGCGGCCCAGTACGCGCAACACCCCTGAATCATCCACGGCACCAAGGTCATCGGTACGAAACCAGCCCGGCTCGGCGAATGGGTCGGGGGTGACGGGGTTGCGGTAACCCTTGGCGATCGTCGCACCGCCCAGCACGATCCGGGAATCCTCCAACCGCACGGCGACGCCCTCGAGCGGCACGCCGTCGTACACGCAGCCGCCCGCGGTCTCACTCATCCCGTAGGTGCGCACCACCGTCACCCCGGCGGCCGCGGCGCGCTCGGCCACACCGGCGGGCATCGGCCCTCCGCCGATCAGCACCGCATCGAGTTCGGCCAATGCCGCGCAGGCCGCCGGGTCGCGCAGGGCCTTGTCGAGCTGCACCGCGACCAATGAGGCGTACCGGCGCCCGGTTCCCAATGCCGCTACCGCCGAGGGCAATTCGGCGGGGTCGAATGCGGGGGAGACGGTGACGGGACTGCTGCCCGCGACGACGCTGCGCACCAGGACCTGAAGCCCCGCCACGTGGTAGGCGGGTAGCGCCAGCAGCCATCGGCCCGGCCCGCCGAGGCGCCGGTGGGTGGCTTCGGCGCTCGCGATCAACGCCCCGCGCGTGAGCAGCGCCCCTTTGGGCGCGCCGGTGGTACCCGACGTCGACACCACCACGGCGACATCGTCGTCGATCGGCTCATCGATGCGTAAAGCCGTTGTCAACAGCGAAGTTTGACGTTCGTCGTCGGCGGGAACCGGAAGGATCGCCGATCCGCGGCCGGCGAGCAGATCGGCGAGGTCGGGCAACAGCGAGTCGCCCGTGACGGGGACCGGGCGCAGGAGGGCTATCGCTGGCCTCCGGCCTGGCTCTCGCCCTCGTCGGGGCGCGGATCGTCCAGCGGCCAGCCTTGCGCGGCCAGGCGCTCGCGCACCCGCTCGATGTCCTCGTCGCGGGGAAGCTCATCGGTGATCTCGGTGATCAGCACACCGATGTCGATGTGGTCGAACTGCCCGCGATCGATGAGGTCCTGTGCGACGGCTTTCACTTCGTCATTGGTGAGACGCCGGGTCAGCAGGGCGAGCAACGGCACCCGGTCGGGGCCGGGTACGCCTTCCGGGTAGCCGGCATTGAGCCAGGCCGCAATTTTGGCCAGAAATGCGTTCACTCGAAAACTCCTGGTGTAGAAGCGCGGGGAGCGGTCATATCGATGTGCCTGGAGCACCGGAGACTGCATAGATCGTAATGCCCGCCGCGAGTGGGGCTCACAGCCAACTCCCAGGCTTTAGCCGTGGCCGCGCACAACTCGGGCGAACATGCGAAATCAGATGGATGAACACTGGATGAACTCATGCCCTGGTCAGCTAAAGCGCCTGGTCAGAAGCCTCATTTAGACAAGCTTCCGGCTAGTCAAAAATGCATCGATGGCCCCAAAATTAGCGCCATGAGCGCAGAGCTGATCATTCTGGTGTTGCTGATAGCAACAGCATTGGCCTTCGATTTCACCAACGGCTTTCACGACACCGGAAACGCGATGGCGACGTCGATCGCCACCGGTGCGCTGAAGCCCAAGACCGCCGTGATCCTGGCGGGCATCCTCAATCTCGTCGGCGCCTTCCTCTCGGTCGAGGTCGCGGTGACGGTGACCACGTCGGTCCTCAAGATCCAGGACAGCAAGACGGGGTCGCTCGTATCCGGCATCGATGCCTCCACGGGCCTGACGATCATCTTCGCCGGCCTGATCGGCGGCATCCTCTGGAACCTGCTGACCTGGCTCTTCGGCATCCCGTCCAGCTCGTCGCACGCGCTCTTCGGCGGGCTGATCGGCGCGGGCCTGGCCGCGATCGGTCTCGCCGGCGTCAACTGGTCGGGTGTCGTCCAGAAGGTCCTCATCCCGGCGGTCGCCGCGCCGTTCATCGCCTGCCTGGTGGCGGCGTGCGGCACCTGGCTGGTCTACCGCATCACCCGCAACGTGCTGAAGAAGCGTCGTGAGGAAGGCTTCCGCTGGGGCCAGATCGCCACCGCCTCACTGGTCGCGCTGTCGCACGGCACCAACGACGCACAGAAGACCATGGGCGTCATCGCGCTCGCGCTCATCACCACCGGCCACCTGACCGGTGACGTGAAGGAGAACGGCCTGCCGTTCTGGATCATCGCGTCCTGCGCGTTGGCCATCGGCCTCGGCACCTACATCGGCGGCTGGCGCGTCATCCGCACCCTGGGCAAGGGCCTGGTCGAGATCGAGTCCCCGCAGGGCCTCGCCGCCGAGGCCTCCTCGGCCGCGATCATCCTGAGCTCCAGCGCCGCCGGTATGGCGCTGTCGACTACCCACGTCGCCACCGGTTCGATCCTGGGCAGCGGTGTCGGGAAGCCCGGCGCCGAGGTGCGCTGGGCCGTGGCCGGGCGCATGGCGATGGCCTGGCTGATCACACTGCCCGCCGCCGGCCTCGTCGGTGCGCTGTCGTTCTGGCTGTCCCACGGCGTCGAGTCGATCACCGGTGCCGCGCTCGCCGGCGACGGTCTGATCTTCCTGATCCTGGTCGGACTCTCGTTCTACATGTGGTGGCGCGCCCAGCAGCAGAAGGTCGACCACAAGAACGTCAACGCCGATTGGGACGACACCACCAACTCGGTCGTGCCCGCAGATGTCCGCGAGGCCACCAAGGCCGACAAAGCCGCCGTCTAGATCACCCCGACATAAGGAATCACTGATGATCTATCTGGAATCCATCTTCAAGGTTCTCGTGGTCGGCCTGATCCTCGGCGCCGGGCTGCCCGCGGTGTTCGCCCTCGGGCTCGTGGCCTACTCCAACGGGGCCGGCGGCACCCATGAGGACGGCACGGTTCAGGCGGCCAACCCGGCGCTCAAGGTGCTCGGTCTGGTGCTGTTCGCGTCGGTCGCCGCAGTCATCGTGATCGCGATCCTGTGGATCACCAAGGCCACGATCATGCACCACTTCGGATTCAACCCCGTCCCGTTCCTTCCGGGTAAGTGAGCTGATGCCATGACCGAGAGCTACATGGACAACGTGCTGGCGTGGCTGCACAAGGGTTACCCCGAGGGTGTGCCGCCGAAGGACTACTTCGCGCTGTTGGCGCTGCTGAAGCGCTCGCTGTCCGAGGACGACGTCGTGCAGGCCGCCCAGGCGATCCTGCGGTCCAACGACGGTGATACCCCGGTGACCGACGGCGAGATCCGCGACGCCGTGCACAAGATCATCGAGAAAGAACCGAATCCCGAAGAGATCCACCAGGTCGCGTCGCGGCTGGCCTCGGTCGGCTGGCCGCTGGCCACCCCGGTGCGCTGACCACACTTTTCCGTTGAATCCCGGCCCGCAAGGGCCGGGATTTTTTTGTGCCGGCACGCCGCGACGCTGATCAATCCGTGGCCGCCGACCGGTGTGTGCTGGCCGACTCGGTCGCGGCGCCGTGATCCAGTTCACCAGAAGGCTAAGCATTGTCTAGCTATGTAGTCAAGATCAGTTAGCCGTTCGGCTTGTCTCAAGTGGGCCGCTTGTATAACTTGAGTGCGATTGATGGCTGACGGCGGCAGTGCGGGAGGAAGCGGCGATGCAATTGCTCAAGCGGGTGTGGTTGCCCCTGGTTGCCGTGGCGGTGATCGGCGTAGCGGGGTTTGCCGTCGATCGTGTCCGCGGCGTGTTCGCATCTGATCCGCCGTTGACCACACCGGTGGAGTTCGCGAACGATCCGGAACCGTTTGATCCAAAAGTGTTGACGTACGAGATCTTTGGTCCGGAAGGGGCTGCCGTGGATGTGAACTATGTGGATCTGGAGGGCGAGCCGCAGCGAGTCGACAGCGCCATCCTGCCGTGGTCCATCACGTTGCAGACCACCGAGCCGTCGGCTGCGGCCAACATCGTGGCACAGGGCAAGACCGACTTTCTGGGGTGCCGGGTGATCGTCGATGGTGAGGTCAAGGACGAGCGCAGCGCCACCGGTACCAATGTCCAGACCTTCTGCATCGTGAAGTCCGCATGAGCGCGCACGCGGACGCGCCCACCGGGCCCATCACCACCAACGCGCCGCACGAGGGCGCACACTTCGGACGGATCGCCCGCGTACTTCGCAGGCTTTCCATTCCGATCATCCTGATCTGGGTGGCCATCGCCGCGTTCCTGAACATCGCGGTGCCGCAGCTCGAGACGGTCGGCGAGATGCGGTCGGTGTCGATGAGCCCGAAGGAGGCGCCCGCCGTCATCGCCACCGAGCGCATCGGTCAGGTGTTCGACGAGTACAAGTCCAACAGCTCGGCGATGATCGTCCTGGAAGGGCAGGAGAAGCTGGGCGACGACGCCCGCCGCTACTACTCCGAGCTGATCGAGAAGCTGCGGGCCGACACCAAGCATGTCGAGCATGTGCAGGACCTCTGGAGCGATCCGCTGACCGCGTCCGGTGTGCAGAGTGGCGACGGCAAGGCCGTCTACGTCTCGGCCAACCTGGCGGGCAATCAGGGCGAGTCGCTGTCGCTGGAATCGGTCGAAGCCGTCAAGCACATGGTGGAGAGCATCCCCGCGCCCGCCGGTGTCGAGGTCTACGTCACCGGATCCGCGCCGATGACGGCCGAGCAGACCGAGGCCAGCCACGGCAGCATGCGGTTGGTGGAGGCGCTGACCTTCCTGGTCATCATCATCATGTTGCTCGTCATCTTCCGGTCGATCATGACGACAGTGCTGATCCTGTTGATGGTGGTGGTCAGCCTGATGACGGTCCGTGGTGCGGTGGCATTCCTGGGCTACTACAACGTCATCGGCCTCTCGACCTTCGCGACCGGGCTGTTGGTCACGTTGGCGATCGCCATCGCCGTCGACTACGCGATCTTCTTCGTCGGCCGTTACCAGGAGGCTCGCGGTAGCGGCGAGGATCGAGAGTCGGCCTACTACACCATGTTCGGTGGCACCGCCCATGTGATCGTCGGGTCCGGCCTGACCATCGCGGGCGCCACCTTCTGTCTGAGCTTCACCCGGTTGCCGTACTTCCAGACACTCGGTGTGCCGCTTGCCATCGGCATGCTGGTGCTCATCGTCACCGCGATGACGTTCGGTCCTGCCATCGTCACGATCGCAGGCCGGTTCCTCGACCCCAAGCGCTCCATGCGCGTGCGTGGTTGGCGCTCGGTGGGTACCGCGGTGGTCCGATGGCCGGGCCCGATCCTTATCACCACCATCGCGGTCTCGCTCATCGGACTGCTGGCGCTGCCCGGTTACAAGACCAGCTACAACGATCGTCTGTACCTGCCCGACGACATCAGTTCCAATCAGGGCTACGCGGCGGCCGAGCGGCACTTCTCGCCGTCGCGGTTGAACCCGGAGATGCTGATGATCGAAAGTGACCGGGATCTAAGGAATCCGGCGGACTTCCTGGTCATCGAGAAGATCGCCAAGGCCGTTTTCCAGGTCGACGGCATCGCCCGGGTGCAGACCATCACGCGGCCCGACGGTGCGCCGATCGAGAACACGACGATCCCGTACATGATCAGTCAGCAGAGCACCCTGCAGCGGCTGAACGAGAAGTACAACACGGACCGCACCGCCGATATGACCAAACAGGTCGCGGACATGCAGAAGACCATCGACAACATGGATCGGATGCAGGCGATCACCGAGCAGATGGCCGACACCACCAGCCAGATGGTGGCGTCCATGGACGGCATGGTGGCCAACATCGAGGAATTGCGCGACAACATCGCCAATTTCGACGATTTCTTCCGGCCGATCCGAAACTACCTCTACTGGGAACCGCACTGCTTCAACATCCCGATGTGTTGGTCGCTGCGGTCGGTCTTCGACGTCATCGACGGCATGGACGTGATGACCACGGACATGAACGAGATGATGCCGCAGATGCATCGGCTCAACGAGTTGATGCCGCAGATGATCGCGATCATGCCCGAGATGAAGCAGACCATGGTGAGCATGCGGGAGATGATGCTGACCATGCAGCAGACCCAGCAGGGTATGCAGGAGCAGCAGCGCATCATGGCCGAGACCTCGACCGAGATGGGCAAGGCCTTCAACGAGGCGATGAACGACGACTCGTTCTACCTTCCGGCCGAAGCGTTCGAGAACCCGGATTTCGCAAAGGGTCTGGAACAGTTCCTCTCCCCGGACGGGCACGCGGTGCGGTTCATCATCAACCATGAGGGTGATCCGATGTCCGCCGACGGCATCGATCGGATCGACGCGATCAAGACGGCCGCCAAGAACGCGATCAAAGGCACGCCGTTCGAGGGCTCGACCATCTACCTCGGTGGTACCGCGGCCACATTCAAGGACATGGCCGACGGGACGAGGTACGACCTTTTGATCGCCGGGATCGCCGCGATCTGCTTGATCTTCCTGATCATGCTGCTGTTGACCCGCGCGATCGTCGCCGCGGCGGTGATCGTCGGCACGGTGGTGCTCTCGCTCGGAGCGTCGTTCGGCGTTTCGGTGCTGCTGTGGCAGCACATACTGGGCATCGAGTTGCACTGGATGGTGCTGCCGATGGCGGTGATCATCCTGTTGGCCGTCGGTGCGGACTACAACCTGCTGGTCGTCTCGCGGCTCAAGGAGGAGATACGTGCCGGGCTGAACACCGGCATGATCCGGGCGATGGGCGGCAGCGGTTCGACGGTGACCGCCGCGGGCATGGTCTTCGCCTTCACGATGATGGTGATGGCGGTCAGCGACCTCACGATCATGGGCCAGGTCGGTACCACGATCGGTCTGGGCCTGCTGTTCGACACCCTGGTGATCCGCTCGTTCATGACGCCGTCGATCGCCGCGCTGCTCGGCAGGTGGTTCTGGTGGCCGCAGCGGGTGCGGTCCCGGCCGAAACCGCAGTCGTGGCCCCGGATTCAACGTCACCCACAGGAGTCTCTGGTCTGATGACGATCTCTTCGATGAAGCGCGGAGCAATCGCGGCGGCCGCAGCCGCGGCGGCGGTGGCCGCCGTCGCGGTGGGGCCGATGGGCGTCGCGGCCGCCGATGCCACCGACGAGTACCCGATCCCGAGCAACATGCTCAGGACCACCTGCACCGTCGACCAGTACATGGCCGCGGTACGCGACACCAATCCGGTGTACTACGAGCGCTACATGATCGACTACAAGAACAAGCCTGCCGCCGATCAGCAGGGCGCCCGCGATCGCATCTACTGGTTCTTCTCCTTGGACTACGCAGGCCGCCGCCAGTACTCGGAGAACATGGCCACCAACGCCTTTTACGAGCAGATGTCGTGGCGCTGGCCGAACTGGGCGAAGCTGTTCTTCAACAACAAGGGCGTCGTCGCGCACGGCACCAAGAACTGCGCGACCTACCCGGCCGCCGATCCGACCGTCTGGACCTGGTAGCACTCACTCGAAATACGAAGTGGTGCGCAACAATTGCTGTGCCACCTCCAGTAGCGTCCGGAGCAGGTCTTCGTCGCTGACGTCCCGGAGTCTCTTGTCGGTCACGGCGGCATAGATGCCGTTGGTGACCATGGAGATGACGACTCTGCCCGTATGCCCGTGTGCCCCGCCGAGCAGCAGGTCGATGAAGCGCTGGGTCGTCTCGGCGAGGTCCTCGCGTGACTGGATCAGGCTCTCCAGCGCCGGGTCGCCGGTGAGCACCGCGGCCAGCCTGCGGTGCCGCACGCTCAGCTCGATGAGGCCGGTGATGCTGATCTCCCGGCGGGTGGCCGGGTCGGGGACGGCGTCGGCGATCGCCACCACGCGCGCGAGGTCGTCGAACATCGGTTGCGCCGCGGCAGCCACGATGTCTTCCTTGGAATGGAATTGGTAGTAGACCGACGCTTTGCCGACGCCGATGCTGTCGGCGATCATCTGCAGCGTGGTGCCGCTGACACCGTGTTCACCGAACAGTGTCAGCGCGGCCTCCAGTACCCGCGTGCGCGCCGTGCCGCGGCCCAGTACCGATTTCGCCACGACGGTCTTCCCGTCAGTCCCTGACGTCGCGGCGCAACGGATGCGTGGCGGGCACCTGCACGAAGATCAGCGTGACGCCGTCGGGGTCGATCACGTGCATCTCGTGCAAACCCCACGGCTCTTGCGTCGCGGCCCGCGCGATCGGCACACCTCGGCTCTCGAGTTCGGCCTGTGTGGCATACACGTCACGCACCTGCAGCCACAACGCGCCCGGGAAGGAGCCGGATTTGGTGGGGCTGTGGTGGCCTGCGATCTCGATGAGCGATTGGCCGGCGTAAAACACCGTGCCCGCACCGTATTCGCGGGCGATGGCCAGGCCGATCCCGTCGCGGTAGAACTCCAGCGATTTCGGGTAGTCGACCGGCCGGATCAGCATCCGGCTGGCCAGTATCTCCATAGCTGCCTGTCTACCATCGCGCACCGTCCGGCCGGGGTCGCGACACGGATCAGTCCTGGCGGCCCGGCATCCGGCGGGCCCGGTCGCTGGCCCGGAGGCCGATGGCGAATGCGGCCTGATCGTCGAAATTGAGCGGGTTGCGTCCGGTGATCTCGTGGATGCGCGACAGCCGGTGCCGCACGGTGTTGGTATGCAGAAAAAGCTCACGGGCCGTATCGATCAGTGAGCCGTTGGTGGCGAGGAAGACCCGCAAGGTGCGGACGTGCTGAGTGCCGCGGTCGTGATCGATCTGGTCCAGCGGATCGATGAGCTGATGCTTGAACGGGGCGAGCCGATTGAGCGGCAGTCCTTCCAGCAGACTGTCGAACGTGCTCAGCTGATCGGGCCCGATGCTGCCGCCGTGTTGTTGGGCCAGATCGAGCGCGATGCGGGCCTGCGTGATGGCCGAGCCGAGGTCGGCCAGCGGCGCGGTGGCCGAATGCCCCGACGGTAGCGACAGCTCGGCGGCGATCGCGGTCAGGCCATCGGTCTCGTCGGTCAGCACCAGGCAGACCTCCGGCGCATCGCCCACGAGCGCGGTCGGAAACGCCATCGACAGCAGGGCGCCCGCACCGGCAGGCCACGCCGAGCACGCCACCTCGCGGGCCGAGAGGCCGGGCCAGTCCAGCAGTTGGCTGAGTGCGTCGGGGAGCAGCATGCGTCGCTCGACCAACGACAGCAGCTGGCCGACACGTTCGCGGGCCAGGGCCGATTCGATGTCACGTTCACCCTGTGCGGCCTGCGCGAACCGGGCGATGACCTCCAGCAGCGCCTTCTCCGGCGGCTCACCGCTACCGACCCACACCAACGTGCCGAGGCCGTCGACCGCTACCGCGGTGGCGCCGGCTTGAGGCTCACCATCGGGTTCGAGCAGGAAGTAACAGCCCAGCACCTGACCGGCCCGGTCCAGCAGCTGGCGCACCGACTCACGCCGACGTTGCGACGAAAGCAGCTCGGGCACAAGGGTGTTGGTCGCCCGCGCGACGGCGATCTCGCCGCCGACCTGGAAGTCGGCGACATACCGGCTGACGGTCGCGAACGGCACGTTCGGTGGGGCGATGAGCAGCGGCAGATGCTGGCGGGCGCACGCGGCGATCAGCGCGTCGGGAACCGTGTCGTGGACATCGCCGACGCCGAAACACAGCCCGCCGACGTCGGCCCGCCCCAGTGCCTCCACGAACGCCTGGCAGTCCTGCGGTGTCTGGAGGCTGATGCCCACCGTGCACACCAACTCGCCGCCGCGCAGATATCGCGTCGGATCGCGCAACTCGGTGGTGTGCGCCCAGCTGACCGGCCGGTCGAGGTCACCGGTGCCGGTCTCGGGGGCGAGCAATCCCAGATTCGATTCGAGCAGATCACGCAGCGTCGGCGCGACGTCGCTGCGGTCCGACATGGACCGAGCGTAACGCCGTCGTCACGTGTGTGCCCCGGTCCGTTGTTCGATCCTCCAATGGCGGGGTTCGGCGATGGTGCGTTCGCAGCGTCTTCGCTCCAAACGCTTGGCGGGCGCGCGGTGCCGGCGTGATAGTTCCTCCAACCGAATCAAGGGAGCACCCGATGTCCTCACCCGACGGCTCGCAGGTTCTGCGCCGCGAATTCTCGCTCTGGTCGGCGTTCGCGTTCGCATTTGCGTTCATCTCTCCGATCGTCGCGCTCTACGCGATCTTCGGCCTCGCACTGGCCGCCGCGGGCCCCAGCTTCTGGTGGGGCTTTGCCCTGGTGTTCGCCGGCCAGCTGCTGGTGGCGCTCGTGTTCGCGATGCTGGTGTCGCGCTGGCCGCTCGAGGGTTCGATCTATCAGTGGTCGCGGCGCCTGCTCGGCACGTCCTACGGGTGGTTCGCCGGCTGGACTTACATGTGGACCTTGGTGATCGCGATGGCGACCGTCGCGCTCGGCGCCGCGGGGTTCGTCGCCAATATCGCCGGCGTCGAGTCACCGTCGGGTGGCTTGCGGGCCGTCATCGCGCTCGTGATCCTCATCGGCGGGACGGCGATCAACCTCGTCGGGCGCGGTGCACTCAAGGCGTTCATGACCGCCAGCATCGTGGCCGAGGTCATCGGTTCGATCGGCCTGGGCACCTGGCTGCTGCTGTTCCACCGGCAGAACTCGCTGTCGGTGTTGTTCGACGGCGGCGGGCCTGATATCGACATGTGGACGTACCTGAGCGGACCGTTCCTGATCGCGGTGGCGTTCATCGGGTTCTCGTTCGTGGGCTTCGAAAGCGCGGGGGCCATCGCCGAGGAAGTTCACGAACCGCGGCGCGACCTTCCCAAGGCCGTGCTGTTCTCACTGGCGTTCATCGCGCTCGTGGTGGCGTACTCGAGCCTGGCGATCATCCTCGCCATCCCCGACCTCGACGCGGTCGTGTCCGGCTCGGTTGCCGACCCGGTGTACGAAACCCTCACTGCCGCACTGGGACACGGAATAGCCAAGCCGGTCGAGGTGCTGTTCGTGATCGGCTTCCTCGCCAGCTTCCTGGCGCTGCAGACGTCGGCCTCGCGAGTGATCTGGGCGTACGCCCGTGACGGTGCACTGCCGGCGTCGGCCGCGCTGGCCAGGCTGCGCGGCACGGCCCGCATCCCCGTCGTCGCCATCCTGGTCACCACCGTCATCGGCGGCGCGCTCTTCCTGCTCAGCATCGTCGCAGGCGACATCTACTCGCTGATGGTCAACTTCACCTCCGGTGGTTTCTACCTGGCGTTCCTGTTCCCGCTGATCGGCTTCGTCGTGGTCGTGCTGCGCCGCGGCTGGACGGACGGAGCCTTCTCGCTCGGACGGGCGACCGTTCCCGTTGCCGTCGTGGCGGCGGTGTGGGCGGTTCTGCAGATGCTCAACATCTCCTGGCCGCGTGCGGTTTACGAGCAGCGGTATCTGGACTGGTCCGTGTGGATCGCCGTGGCGGTGCTGTTCGTCGTCGGGTTGGCGATCCTGCTGACCGTGCGGCACCGGATCGTCAGTGCCGCCGTGATCGACGACATCGAGGCGGCCGACGAACACGCCGACATCACGGTGGCCGGTCGATGAGTACGGCACCGGTCGCGGTCGTCACGGGCGGCGCCAGCGGTATCGGCGCGGCCGTCGTCGGCGCGCTGCAGCGTCGTGGGTACCGGGTCGGGGCGCTCGACCTCAGCGGCCAGGCGTCCGCAGAACATGTTATCCGGGTGGATGTCTCGGATGGGGCCGCGGTCGCAGGCGCGGTGGCGGAGATCCGCCGCGAGCTCGGCCCGATCGCGGCACTCGTGACCTCGGCCGGCCATTACGAGATGGCTCCGGTCTCGGACATCACCGCACCGGCGTGGCACCGCATGCTGCGCGTGCACGTCGGCGGGCTGTTCAACACCGCCAGGGCATGTCTGCCCGACATGCTCGAACGCCGATCCGGCGCGGTGGTCGCGGTGACCAGTGAACTCGCGGTCGGCGGCGGTGACCAGGCCGCGCACTACGCCGCCGCGAAAGGCGCGATCATCGGGCTGGTCCGCAGCCTGGCCGGTGAGGTTGCCGGCCGCGGGGTCCGCGTGAACGCCGTGGCGCCCGGGCCGACCGACACACCCCTGCTGGCCGCCGATTCACCGTGGCGCGCCGACGAATATCTCGTGACGCTGCCGCTGCGACGGCTGACGTCACCGGCCGAGGTGGCGCGCTGCGTGGAGTATCTGGTGTGTGATGCCACGTTCTCGGTCGGCGACGTCGTCAATGTGAACTCGGGAGCGGTGATATGACCTCACTTCACGGCCGCGTCGCGCTCGTGACCGGCGCCGCGCAGGGGATGGGCGCCGCGCATGCCCGCCGCCTGGCCGCCGCGGGAGCGACGGTGGCGGTCAACGACATTCGCGGCGGCGCTGAGCTCGACGCACTTGCCGCCGAGATCGGCGGCATGACCGCGATCGGCGACGTGTCCGACCCGGATGCGTGCGCGCGCATCGTCGACGGTGTGGCCGCGGCAGCCGGGCGCCTGGACATCCTCGTCGCCAACCACGCCTACATGACGATGGCTCCGCTGCTCGAGCACGACGAGCGGGACTGGTGGCGGGTCATCGACACGAATCTCGGCGGCACGTTCCAGTTGATCCAGGCCGTCCTGCCCCATATGCGACGGCTGGGCCAGGGGCGCATCGTGGTGATCGCGAGCGAATGGGGTGTCACGGGCTGGCCGGAGGCAACGGCATACGCGGCGTCGAAAGCGGGGCTGATCTCGCTGGTGAAGGCGTTGGGTCGCGAGCTCGCGCCGGAACGGATCATCGTCAACGCGGTGGCTCCTGGTGTCACCGACACGCCTCAGCTTCAGGTCGATGCCGACGCCGCGGGGGTCGACCTCGCGACCGTGCAGCAGCAGTATGCGAAGTCGATCCCGCTGGGCCGCATCGGATCTCCCGATGAGATCGCCGCAGCCGTGGAGCTGCTGTCCGACTTCGACTTGGAAGCCGTTGTCGGTCAGGTCATCTCCTGCAACGGCGGCTCGACCCGGGCGCGGGCATGACGCGATGACGAAAGGGGATCAGGTGGAAAGCCAGCCGTATGCGCGGTCGGCGACGGGCAATGTCGGACAGGTCGATGCGCAAGCGGTTCCGCGGTACGCGGGGATCGCGACGTTCGCGCGGTTGCCGCAGCGCCATGAGGTCGAGCACTACGACATCGCGGTCGTGGGGGTGCCGTTCGACAGCGGCGTCACCTACCGCCCGGGTGCCCGGTTCGGCCCCGCCGCGATCCGGCAGGCGTCGCGTCTGCTCAAGCCGTACCACCCGGCGCTCGACGTCAGTCCGTTCGCCTCGGCCCAGGTTGTCGATGCCGGTGACATTGCCGCGAATCCGTTCGATATCGGTGTGGCGGTCGACGAGGTGCGGGAAGGCATCGCCGGCCTGGTGACCACACCGGAGAAGCGAGTGGTCGCGCTCGGCGGTGACCACACCATCGCGCTGCCCGCGTTGCAGGCCATGCACCGGGTGCACGGTCCGGTCGCGCTCGTGCATTTCGACGCCCATCTCGACACCTGGGGCCCCTACTTCGGAGCGCCGTGCACGCACGGCACGCCGTTTCGCCTTGCCGCAGAACAGGGTCTGCTCGTCAAAGACCACTCCGCGCACATCGGGATTCGCGGGTCGCTCTACGACCGGGCCGATCTGCTCGACGACGAGTCGCTCGGTTTCACCATCGTGCACTGCCGCGATATCGACCGTATCGGCGTCGACGGGGTCATCGACCGCATCCGGCAGCGGGTCGGTGAGCATCCGGTCTACGTGTCGATCGACATCGACGTGCTCGACCCGGCGTTCGCCCCGGGCACCGGGACTCCCGAGATCGGCGGTATGACGAGCCGCGAGCTGGTCGCGGTGCTGCGCGCCATGCGCGGCCTGCGGATCGTGGGCGCCGACGTCGTCGAGGTGGCGCCGGCCTACGACAACGCCGAAACCACCGCCGTCGCCGCGGCCAATCTGGCCTACGAGCTGATTACCCTGATGGCCGATGATGTCTGAATTCACCTGGCCTAACGGTAAAGCGGCGGCCGCCGCGTTCACCTTCGACGTGGACGCCGAGTCGGCGGTGCTGTGGGGTAACGATGCCGTCGCGGCCCGCATGAGCGTGGTGTCGCATCAGGCGTACGGACCGCTCGTGGGTGTGCCGCGCATCCTCGATCTGCTGGAGCGCCATCAGATCGCCGCGACGTTCTTCGTGCCGGGCCACACCGCACACCGCTATCCCGAGGCGGTGCGCAGCATCGTGTCCGCCGGACACGAGGTCGCCCACCACGGCTATCTTCACGAACCGCCCGCGCAGCTGACGCTCGAAGAAGAGGTCGAGGCGCTTGACCGCGGCCTTCGAGCACTGGCCGAGGTCGCGGGTGTGGTACCTACCGGATACCGCGCACCCATGTGGGAATTGTCCTGGCACACCCCGGCTTTGCTCGCCGAGCGCGGCTTTCTCTACGACTCCAGCCTCATGGACTCCGACCATCCCTACGAGCTCGCCGTCGGCGACGGCTCGTTGGTCGAGATCCCCATCCAGTGGGCCCTCGACGACTGGGAGCAGTACTGCTACCTGCCCGACATCTCCGGGTCCGGGCTGATCGAAAGCCCCCGCAAGGCACGCGAGCTCTGGCAGCTCGAGTTCGACGCGCTACGGCGGGCCGGCGCGTGCTGGGTGCTGACCAACCATCCCTTCCTGTCCGGAAGAGCCTCGCGCGCAGCTGAACTCGACAGCCTCATGCGCTATGTGCTCGACCACACCGACGTGTGGACGACCAATCTCGGCGCGATCGCCGAGCACGTCCGCACCCTCAAGCTGGCGCCGCGAACGATCACCCGCCCCTAAACAGGTTGGACGCGTTGGCGTTTCATGACCGCGTCGACGACACCCGGCAGCACGCTGTTGATGGCCTTGGCCGTCACCGCCATCCGCGGGGCGATCTGCACGGGCCGGGTGCGGGCGGCGGTCACCATCCAGTCGGCGGCCTCATCGGCCGACAGCCCGGGCAAGCCGTCGTAGGCGCGCGTGGGTGCGATCATCGGGGTCTTCACCAACGGGTAGTAGAGCGTCGTGGAGTGCACGCCCACCGCGGCCCACTCGGTTTCGATGACCCGGCTGACCGCGGACAGCGCGGCCTTCGACGCGTTGTACACCGAGAACAGCGGAGACGATTCGTTCATCACGCCCCAGGTCGAGACGTTGATGATGTGGCCGTCTCTGCGCTCGCGCATGCGGGGCGCCAGACCACGGATCAACCGCAACGGTGCGTAGTAGTTCAGCGTCATGGTGCGCTCGACGTCGTGCCAGCGTTCCAGCGATTCGGCCAGCGGGCGCCGGATCGAGCGGCCGGCATTGTTGATGAGGATGTCGACCCCGCCGAGGTCCTGCTCCACGTCGGCGACGAGCGCATCGACGGCGTCGAGGTCGGACAGGTCGACGGCGCGCGCGCGGGCATCTCCGCCCTTGGCGGTGATGCGGTCGACGAGCGCGTCGAGCAGTTCCTGACGCCGCGCGACCGCGATCACCGTGGCGCCGCGGGCGGCGAACTTCTCGGCCGCGGCCTCACCGATGCCCGACGACGCGCCGGTCAGTAGGATTCGCTTGCCTGCGAGTTGGATGTCGTCGCGGCCCTGCAGACGCTCGGTCAACGGGGGACGCATGCTGGTCAGCAACACCTGGTCGGCCAGCGCGCGCAGCGGGTTCTTGCTCATGTGGTGAGTTTAGGTTGCCTTCCTTTCCCCCGGCGAGCAGACGCGGGGGTACCGCTCACACGCCGTTTGCGGGTACCGCCGCGTCTGCTCGCGGCGATGAATTCGCCCCGTCAGGGCAGTCTCTACCGGTATGACGATCACCGGCACGCTCGACCCGCGCTTCAGCGAAGCGACCCAGCCCACCGAATGGCCCGCTGCCGCCGAGGCGCTCACCACAGCGGGCCTGTACTGGCTCACCACCGTCCGCGCCGACGGCAGGCCACACGTGACGCCACTGGTCGGGGTCTGGGTCGACGACACCTTCGTGTTCTGCACCGGGCCCGGCGAGCAGAAGGCACGCAATCTGCGCAGCGGCGCAGCCGTCGTCGTCACGACCGGGGCCAACACCTGGGACGCCGGGCTCGACGTCGTCGTCGAAGGATCGGCAGGCCGGGTCACCGGACGGGAGAAACTGACCGCGCTGGCCGACGCCTATCGCGCAAAATACGGCGACGACTGGGACTTCGACTGTGACGACGAGGTTTTCGACCCCGAGGGCGAGGCGGCCATCGTGTATCGGGTGACGCCCGACAAGGTGCTGGCGTTCGCGAAGTCACCGCACGGCCAGACCCGGTTCCGCCTCTGAGTGATTTGTGCACCTGCCGTAACGCCCGCCGTTACGGCAGGTGCACAAATCTCCTCAGAAGTAGCGCGGGAAACTGCTCCAGTCCGGATCGCGCTTTTCCAGGAACGCGTCGCGGCCTTCGACGGCCTCGTCGGTCATGTACGCCAAACGCGTTGCCTCACCGGCGAATACCTGCTGGCCCACCAGTCCGTCGTCGATGAGGTTGAACGAGAACTTCAGCATTCGAATGGCCTGCGGTGATTTGCCGTTGATCTCGTCGGCCCACTGTAGGCCGGCCTTCTCCAGGTCGGCATGGTCGACGACCTCGTTGACCGCGCCCATCTGATACATCGTCTCGGCGTCGTAGGCGCGACCGAGAAAGAAGATCTCCCGCGCGAACTTCTGGCCGGTCTGGCGCGCCAGGTACGCGCTGCCGAAGCCGCCGTCGAAACTGCCGACATCGGCGTCGGTCTGCTTGAAGCGTGCATGCTCGCGGCTGGCGAGGGTCAGGTCGCACGTCACGTGCAGGCTGTGCCCGCCGCCGGCCGCCCACCCGTTGACCAGGCAGATCACGACCTTGGGCATGAACCGGATGAGCCGTTGCACCTCGAGGATGTGCAACCGCCCGGCGCGGGCGGGGTCGACCGTTTCGGCGGTTTCCCCGGCGGCGTACTGGTAGCCGGTGCGCCCGCGGATGCGCTGATCGCCGCCCGAGCAGAACGCCCAGCCGCCGTCCTTCGGTGACGGGCCGTTACCGGTCAGCAGGACCACGCCGACATCGGGGGACATGCGGGCGTGATCGAGCACGCGGTACAGCTCGTCGACCGTGTGCGGCCGAAAAGCGTTCCGTACCTCGGGCCGGTCGAAGGCCACCCGCACCGTCGGCTTCTTCGCACCGTCGGCGATGTGGCGGTGGTAGGTGATGTCAGTCAGATCGTCGAAGCCGGGCACCGGCTCCCAAACCGTGGGGTCGAACGGGTTGCTGCTCACCTGCTCGACTGTAGAGCGGCGACGGGACGACGTTTCATCGGCACCGTTGGCGGGTATGAAACGGGCCGCGATGGTGCGTATCGCGCGCCACCAGACGAGAAGAGGGGTCACGTTGACCAGATGCGGCAAGTCAGCAGGCGTGTTGTTCTCGGGATTGGTCGCGGGCGTCCTGCTCGCCGGCTGCTCCCCTGCGGTCACGGGCGGTGACACCACCTGCGAGGACTTCCTCGGCCAAGACGAGAAGACGCAGAACGATGCGGTGGCCAAGATGCTGAAGGACGAGAAGGGCACCGACGCCGCGCAGCTCGAGATCACCGGGACGCGGCTGTCGGTGCAGACCTTCTGTCAGACGGCGGGCAAGCAGGAAAGCAAGATCAAGGAGGCGCCGCACCTATAGGCGCAGCTACACCGCATCGAGCCGGAACACCGGGCAGCGGCCGGCGAGGGCTTCGAACTCGTCCGGATGCGGCCCGGTGACCAGCCCGGCGTTCTTCATGAAGCCGACGCCGGTGGGGACCAGGATGGGGAATTCACGCAGGAGCGGCCGTGCCTGCTCAGCGGGGATTTCGACCATCCTGACCCGCTGGGCGCGGCGACCCTGGTGCACCGTCGCCTCACCGGCGGCGCGCACGTTGGCTGTCCAGTCAGCGCCCGGCAGCCCGCCGACGACATAGCGTTTTCCGTCGACGGTCATCGGCGTCACGGGGGTCGACCGTGGCTTACCCGACTTGCGGCCCGGCACCGTCAGGACCATCGGTCCCTTGTCACCGCCGACGCCGAGCTTGTTCAGTCCGATCATCACCTTGTTGACGTACTTGAGCCACCACGGTGGCCGGATACGGTCGGCAGCCATGCGGTCAGCCTAGGCCGGGATTCCTGAGGTTGTCAGGGCCGTCAGCAGTCCGTCGGGCCGCTCGGCGGTCGGCAGTGGGTCCACCAGGGCGAACCGGCAACCGACAGCCTTCGCGCCGCCGTCGGCCTCCTCGCTGTCACCGACCATGAGTGCGTTCGGTGCGGCGACCCCGAGCCGGTCAAGCGCCGTGGTGAAGATCGCGGCGTTGGGTTTGACCGCGCCGATTTCGAACGACAGGACGAACTCGTCGACATCGTCCTTGGCGCCGATCGCGGCGAACGCGGGCCGGATGTCGAATGCGATGTTGGACACAACGGCGATCTTGATGCCTTGTCGCTTAAGGGTTTTCAGCACCGTCGCGGTGTCGGGGTAGGCGGTCCAGCTGTCCGGGTCGATCACCCGTTCATACAGTTCTACGGCGTGGTGATCGGCGAGCCCGGATTCCCGCAACACGTGCAGGTAGGCCTCGCGATGCAGGTGTGGCGCCAGATCGCGGTTGACCCAGGCGTGGTATTGCTCGTCGCTCATCTGCACCGAGCGTCCGGTCGGCGCGGTGAGCCGTCGCATCAGCTCAGCCTGTACATGCCCGTCGACTTCGCGTTCGTCGACGGCGATCCCCGCGAACCAGCTCTCGTCCTCTTCAAGGCGGAACAACGTCCCCGAGAAGTCGAACAACACTGCCTTGATCATGACAACCATGTTACGAACACGCGCCAGTGTTTCCGGGTTGGCTGCGTAAAGCGCACTGTTCCAATCAGATTCGGGCGCTCGACGGTGAACCGGGCGAAAAAGCCGTGTGGGGCATGTCACGTAGGGCGTAACGGCGCGGAAACAGCCCCTGAACGTTATCGACCCTCGGTCGTAGTCGACTACGTATACGCAGGCTTTTACGTGGGAGGAGAGCGACGACATGACGATGGCGGCCATCGAGCCAAGGGACTTCGCCGCGATTGCCGCTGACATGGCTTCCACCGACACGGGTGTGCGCGTCCGCGGCGCCGTCGACTTCCTGCGGATGGAGGCGCGCTTCGACACGTTCCTGCTCGCCTACCGGACGCCCGGTTCGAAAGGGTTCAGCCTGGTCAAATCCGTCGGATATTCCGATGCCGTCGCCGGGTATCTGACCTCGGACATCCAGGCCAAACCGGAGTTCTCCCGGCAGTTCGCCGATCACACGCGAGTGTGGGACTGGGTCGACGTGCCCGAGTTCGCCGACTCGTACAGCGGCGCGAAGGTCCTGCGCCCCGAGGGCTTCAGCAACGGCTTTCTGATGGTCTTGCACGATGGGGCCGGCGACGTGGTCGGAATGTGCCAGGCCAACATGGAGCGCCCCGAGTTCACCGTGCGCAGCCGAGACCTGGTCGAGAAGGTGCGGCCGCTGTTCACCAAGTACGTGGCTCGGGTGCGGGCGAGGGCGCACGCCCGCCTGACACCCCGGGAACAGGAGATCCTCGCACTGCTGCGCGGCGGGCTGTCGAACGCGGAGATCAGCGATCGGCTCTATTTGTCGCCGCGGACGGTCAGCACCCACGTCGAGCGCGTGCTGCGCAAGCTCGGCGTGGCCAACCGCGTGGCGGCCGCCGTGCAGGCCACCGAGCTCGAGCTCGTCAGTCCCGAACGAGCCCTGACCGCGGTGCCGCCGCCCCTCGGCATGGCCGGCTTCTAGCCGGTTCCCTCAGTCCGGACGGTCCGACGGGACCGTCCGGGCCTTTGGCGTGCGTTCGTAATGCACTGCATACCTAAGGGTTTGGCGACAATTACGTCGGATGACGTATTCCGCCGAGGCCGTCGCAGTCCTTACCGTTGACATCGAACTCGTTGGGTACCACTGCTCGCCGTGGTGCAGTACGTATTCCGACGGCCTTTCTGCCCACGCCCGGAGGATCCACGGATGACGGACGAGCCGCAACGACGCATGCGGCGCTTGGCTTTACGGTTACTGGCAGTTGGTGTCAGCGCAATCGTCGGTGTCGCCGCACTGGTCGGCTGTTCACGCGGACCGGTTCACACGGGCAACGTGTTCGTGATCGCGATCGAGTCGGAGGCCGACATACTCGATCCGCAGGTGGCCGGCGGCTGGGTGACGTGGCGGATCAATCGCCAGATATTCGAACCACTGGTCGACGAGGATCTGAGCATCCCGTCCGAGCAGGCGACGGTTCCGCCGTTGCGGCCTGGTCTCGCCGAATCCTGGGATATCTCGGCTGACGGTCTCGAATACACCTTCCACATCCGCCGCGGGGTCAAGTTCCACGACGGCACACCACTCGATGCGCAAGCGGTCGAATACAACATCCGCCGGATGTGGGACAAGAACGCCCCGATGTACTCGGCCCGGGCGGCCGGCCAGACCAGCTTCGTCTGGAAGTTCGTCGAGTCGGTCAAGACAGTCGACGAGCACACCGTCAAAGTACGCCTGACGCAACCGTTCTCGGAGTTTCTCCGGATGCTCGCCCAGGGCGGCAACGGCTCGACGGCGATCATGAGCCCGACCGCACTGCAGACCTACGGTGACGATATCGCCGACCATCCGGTGGGCACCGGGCCGTTCAAGTTCAAAGAACGCATCCGCGGTGAACGAATCGACCTCGTACGCAACGACGACTACTGGGGCACCGTCCCGGCGATCGACGGCGTGGTGTTCCGGCCGTTGCCCGACCCGTCGGCGCGGACCGCGGCACTGCGGTCCGGCGACGTCGACATGATCGCGGTGCCGAACCCCGACAGCATCGACAACCTCGTCAACGAGGGCTATCAGCTCTCGGAGGGCACACCGCCGCACACGTGGTATCTGTCGTTCAACATGAAGGACCGTTACACCTCGATTCCCGAGGTGCGCGAGGCGATCAACCTCGCGGTCGATCGCGAAGGCATGGCACGAGATCTGTTGCGCGGCTCGGTGAATCCGGCATACGGCGTGCAGGCCCTGTCGGCCGGCGGCTACGTCGAGCGCAGGGACGCCTACGAACGCAATCTCGACCAGGCCCGCAAGCTGCTCGCATCGGTGGGCCTCGCCGACGGGTTCGAGACCACGCTGATCACCTCGACCGACGGTTCCGGCCAGATCATGCCGGCGCAGATGGCTGAGTTCATCCAGCAGAATCTCGCCGAGATCGGCATCAACCTGCACATCCAAACCCAGGAGTGGATCTCGTACCTGGGTGTGTGGGCGCGGGGTATGCAGGACGGGGTCGGCATGGCCCAGATGTCGTGGGGCATGACCAGCCCGTACTGGCTCTACATCGTGACGTCTTCGGAACTGCAGGCGCCCAACGGACCCAACGTCGGCTACTACGCCAACCCCGAACTCGACACGGCGATGCACAACGCGATCACCGCGCTCGATCCAGATGAAGCCGACCGGTGGTGGCGTCAGGCCAACAACATCGTGAGCGACGACGCCGCGCTGGTTCCCATCGTCAACGACAAGGCCCCGTATGTCCTCGCCCCTTACGTCTCGGGATTCGTCTCGGCGAGCGAGGAGTGGTACGACCTGACTTCCGTACGGCTGGAACAGTGAGGCGCGAACAATGACCGGAGTGATCGGAAGTCGGCTGCTGTCAACGGTTCTCGTACTGTTCGGCGTCAGCTTGATCGTATTCCTGCTGCTGCAACTGGTTCCCGGCGATCCGGCCGTGACCATCCTGGGTTCGGGTGCGACGGCAGAGGCAGTGGCGGCACTGCGAACCGAGCTCGGGCTGGACCGGTCGTTGCCGGTGCAGTTCTTCGACTACCTCGGCGGGTTGCTGCACGGCGACCTGGGCCGGTCGCTGACCGTCAACGCGCCCGTCACCGACATCATGGTGCCCCGGTTCGCGAACACGATGATCCTCACGGTGGCCGCCCTGGTGCTGTGCATCGTGGTGGCGGTGCCGCTCGGGGTGATCGCGGCGCACAAGCAGTACAGCATCTTCGACCGTGCCTCGATGGTCATCTCACTGGCCGGTGCGAGCGTGCCGGTGTACTGGTTCGGCCTGCTGCTGATCGGCGTCTTCGCGATCACCCTCGGTTGGCTGCCGACCTCGGGCATGTACAACCCGCGTTTCCCTGGGGGGCTGGGAGATCTGCTGGCCCATTTGATCCTCCCAGCGATCGCGGCCGCACTCGTGCCGCTCGCGGTGATCGCCAGGATGACGCGCAGCGTGATGATCGACATCCTGCAGCAGGACTACATCCGCACGTTGCGCGCCTCCGGCCTGTCGACCACGTCGGTGCTGTGGCGGCACGCCCTGCGTAACGCCTTGCCGCCGATCGTCAACATCATCGGCCTTCAGGTGGGCTATCTGCTCGGCGGTGTGGTGTTCGTCGAAGTCGTGTTCGGCTGGCCTGGTCTCGGTCAGCAGCTCTACACCTCGATCACCCAGCGCGACATCCCGGTGGTGCAGGCCGGTGTGCTGTTCATCGCGCTGGCCTTCGTGATCATCAACCTCATCGCCGACGGCGCGGTCGGCCTGCTCGATCCGCGTACCAGAAGAAAGGTCGGAGCATGAACGCCCTTGCCGCGGCCGCCGGTCGCCGCGCATTTCCGAGAGTCCGCCGCACCTCGGCGGGCGGCCATGCGCCGGTCGAGTCGGATACGCCGAAACCCCAGTGGCGCTTGGCCGTCCGCGCCTTCAGCCGCGACAAGATGGCCGTGGTGTCGCTGGTCGTCCTCGTGCTTGTGGCGCTCGCGTCGATCTTCGCGCCGCTGCTCACGCCGTACAGCCCCACCGCGGGAGACCCCGTCGACCGGCTCGCCGGTATCGGCACAGAGGGGCATCTGCTCGGACTCGACGGTCAGGGCCGCGACATCTGGACCCGCCTGCTCTACGGCGGTCGCAACTCGTTGATGGTGGCCGTGGTGCCCATTCTCGTGGTGTTTCCGCTGGCCCTGATGATCGGGTTGTTCGCCGGGTTCAAACGCAGCAAGGCGGGCGAGGTTCTGATGCGCGTTCTCGACGTGTTGTTCGCGTTTCCCCTCGTCCTGCTGGCGATTGCGCTGTCGGCGGTGCTTGGCGCCGGCCTGGGCAACGTGATGCTCGCGATCGGGATCACCCTCATCCCGTACATGGCCCGTGTTGCCTACACCGCAACCGTCCAGGAAGCGTCGAAGGACTACATTGAGGCGGCCCGGGCCTACGGCGCGAATCCGCTGCTGCTGATGTCCCGCGAACTGATGCCCAACGTCGTGGTGCAGCTGCTCGTGTACGCAACCACGTTGTGCGGCTTGATGATCGTCGTGGCATCCGGCCTGAGTTTTCTCGGCGTCGGTGTCATCCCGCCGACGCCCGACTGGGGCATCATGACCGCCGACGGCAAGAACGTCCTGCTCGAGGGCATCTATCACGTCGCCACCATCCCCGGCCTCGTCATCCTCGTCGTCTCGCTGGCGTTCAACCTCATCGGCGACGGCATCCGTGACGCGCTCGATCCGCGAAAGCAGACCAGCTGATGATTAATTCGCTCGACGTCAAGAAGTTGTCGGTCGACTTCCACACCGACAACGGTGTGGTGCATGCGGTGAAGAACGCTGACATCAGTGTGCGCGAAGGCGGAATCCTCGGTCTGGTAGGAGAATCGGGCTCGGGAAAGTCGGTCACCTCGCTGGCCGTGCTGAGGCTGCTGGGCACCACGCGAGCGCGGATCACCGGTGGCGAGATCCTGTTCCGCGGTGAGAACCTGCTCGACAAGACCGACAAGGAGATGCGTGCCATCCGGGGTTCGCATATCGGGATGGTGTCGCAGAACGCGTTGTCGGCGCTCGATCCGTCGTTCACGATCGGCTCGCAGCTGGTCGAGGTCATCCGGCTGCACCAGGGTGTGGACAAGGCGACCGCTCGCGCGAAAGCGCTTGAGGCGCTGGAGCTCGTGGCACTGCCGGACCCGAAACGCCGGATGAAGGCCTATCCCCATGAACTGTCGGGTGGCCAGCGTCAGCGCGTGGTGATCGCGATCGCGCTGGCATGCCGGCCCGAGCTGTTGCTGGCCGACGAACCGACGACCGCACTGGACGCGACCGTGCAGAAGCAGATTCTGGATCTGCTGGTCACGATCAACCGCGAACTGGGCACGTCGATCTTGTTGGTGACCCATGACTTCGGTGTTGTCGCCCACGTGTGCACCGACGTCACCGTGATGCGCCGCGGTGACGTGCTGGAGTCGGGGACGGCCGACCAGGTCCTCAACAACCCGCAGCATCCCTACACGCAGGGGCTCATGCGCGCGGTGCCCAGGCTGCACCTCGACGACCAGACCCGCGCGATACCGCGCGCGGACCGCCGCCTGTTCGAGTTCCACGGCGACACGACCAAGGAGACAGCAGATGTCGCATAGGGAGGCCCTGATCTCGGTCACCGACCTGAGGAAGGTGTTCGCCGTCCGCGGCGAGGACGGCAAGCGCGGTGAATTCGTCGCGGTCGATTCGGTGAGCTTCGACATCCAGCGCGGCGAGACCTTCGGCTTGATCGGCGAATCCGGCTCGGGCAAGACGACGACGGGACGGATGGTGCTCGGACTGGAGAAGCCGACGTCGGGTTCGGTCACGTTCGACGGCAACGAGCTGGTCGGACTGTCGGACCTGGACATGCGGCGCTACCGCCGCCACATCCAGATCGTGTTCCAGGATTCCGGTTCGGCCTTCAACCCGAGGCGCAGCGTGGGTTCGCAGATCGCATACCCGCTCAAGCTCTTTCGCACGTGTTCGCCATCGGAGGCACGCACGAAGGTACTCGAACTGCTCGACCGGGTCGGCATGCTGCCGTCCCACTACGACCGCTACATCCACGAGTTCTCGGGCGGACAGCGCCAACGCCTCGGCATCGCCAGGGCGCTGATCACCGATCCGGATTTCGTCGTCCTCGACGAGCCGACGGCCGCACTCGACGTGTCGGTGCAGGCGCAGATACTCAACCTGCTCAAGGATCTGCAGCGGGAACGCAAACTCACGATGCTGTTGATCACCCACAATCTCGCGCTCGTCGAGCACATGTGTGAACACGCCGGGGTGCTCGACCACGGCAAGCTGGTCGAAGTGGGGCCCGTCGATCGACTGCTCACCGCACCGGCCACCGACATCACCCGCAAGCTCGTCGACGCCGTGCTCGAGCCCGAACTCGCCGGAGCCGCCCGATGACCGAATCGCTTGTCAGCCCGACCATCCCGCAGCTGCGGGCCCTCATCGACAGCGGAGACCTCGCCCCAGTCGGGCTGGTCCGCAGCGCCCTGGCGCGGATATCGCAGGTGGAGGACAAGATCCAGGCCTTCGCCGCGATATTCGCCGACGAGGCGCTCGCGGTCGCCCAGCAGCCTCAACCCGACGGGCCACCGGGACAGGCACCGCTGTGGGGCATACCCGTCGTGGTGAAAGACATCTACGACGTCGCGGGCTACCGAACCGGCAACGGATCGCTCGGCGCACCGGACCACCTGGCGGTCCGCGATTCCGAGGCCGTCCGGCGCCTGCGCGCCGCGGGCGCCATCATCCTCGGCAAGAGCACAACGCACGAATACGCCTACGGGGTCAACACTCCGCCGACCCGCAACCCGTGGTCGCTCGACCGGATCCCCGGCGGGTCCAGCGGCGGGACCGGCGCGGCGATCGCGGCAGGTATCACCACGGCGGGGCTCGGCACCGACACCGGTGGCTCGATCCGGATCCCGGCGGCGCTGTGCGGCGTCACCGGACACAAACCGACATTCGGTCTGGTGAGCCGCAGCGGGGTCAGCGCGTTGAGCTCCACCCTGGACCACACCGGCCCGCTCGGACGGACCGTCGACGACACGGTGGCACTGCTGGAGGCGATCGCCGGCCACGACCCCGCCGATCCGTACAGCTCGACCGCGCCCGTCGGCGACCTCCGCTCCGAATACGATCGCGGGCTGGACGGTCTGACCGTGGGCGTGGCGGAGAAGTACTTCTGTGATCGGCTGGCTCCCGATGTGGCCGCGGTGTTCGACGACGCGGTGCGGACCATCGAGGGTGCCGGCGCCACCATCAAGTCGGTCGAGTTCACCGACGTCGAATTGTGCCCTGGCGTGGTCGATGTGGTGTGCGGGGTCGAGGCCGCGGCCTGGCACGCGATGCAACTGGGAATGCAGCCGGACAAGTTCGGTTCAGACGTGCGCGACGCGCTGCGGGTCGGCGCGGCGTACACCGGCGTCGAGTACGTGGAGGCACTGCGTGCCCGCGCCGCGGTGATCGCGGGCATGGACGCGCTGTTCGGCTCGGGCACGGACCTGTTGATCTCGCCGACGATCGCGATGACCGCACCGCCATACGGGTCGACTCAGGTCGAACTCGGCGGCCGGACGGTGTCGGTCCTCGCCGGCATCAACGCGCTGACCGTGCCGGCCAACGTGACGGGCATGCCCGCGCTCACCGTGCCGGCCGGCTTCGGAAGCGACGGTCTGCCCGTCGGTCTTCAGCTCATGGGACCGCGCGGCGCGGACGCGACCGTGCTCGGTGCCGGACGAGCCTTCGAGGCACTCGTCGACTGTGTGGCAAGAACCCCCGCATTGTGAAACAACCGCAAGGAGATGTCATGGCCAACAACGATTTCAGTCCGTCGCAAGAACAAGTGTCGGCGGCGTTCGAGTTCGCCGGGGTGACCGTCCCCGCTGATCGTGTCGCAGCCAACTACGAAACCTATTCATCGACACTGGCGCTGATCCGCAAGGCCTCGGCACCGGGGCTGGGTGAGACGGTCCCCGCTGTCGGCTTCAAAGCGCACTGGGACTGACCGGCCAACGCGAGAGAGGACACCGAAAACCACCATGGAACTCTACGAACTTCCGTTGATCGAGGTCGCCGAGAAGATCCGCACCAAGGAGGTCTCACCGGTCGAGGTCGCCCAGTCGGCGCTGGCCCGACTCGAAGCGGTCGAGCCGACCCTCACCGCATTCGTCACCGTCACACCCGAACTCGCGCTCGAGCAGGCCAAGCTCGCGGAGAAAGAGATCGGCGACGGTCACTATCGTGGCCCGCTGCACGGTATCCCGCTCGGGGTCAAGGATCTCTACGACACGGCCGGCGTCAAGACCACCTCGAGCTCGGCCCAGCGGGCCGATTACGTACCGGACGCCGATTCGGCGTCGGTCGCCAAGCTGTACGACGCGGGAATGGTCCTGATCGGCAAGACCCACACCCACGAATTCGCCTATGGTGCAACCACACCCACGACCGGAAACCCGTGGGCACCCGAGCGGACGCCCGGTGGATCCAGCGGTGGCTCCGGCGCGGCCGTCGGTGCGGGCGTCGTGCACGTCGCGCTCGGCAGCGACACCGGCGGCTCGATCCGGATCCCGGCGGCCCTGTGCGGCACCGTCGGGCTCAAGCCGACGTTCGGCCGCGCATCACGGGTCGGCGTCGCGTCCTTGTCGTGGTCTCTGGACCACGTCGGACCGCTGAGCCGCAACGTGATCGATTCGGCCCTCGTGATGGCCGCGATGTCGGGCTTCGACCGTCGCGATCCCGGCACGGCGAACGTGCCGGTGCCTGACATGGTGACCGGCATCGACGCGGGCGTGGCAGGCAAGAAGATCGGCATTCCCGTCAACTACTACACCGACCAGGTGGCGCCGGAGGCGGCCGAGGCCGCGCGAACGGCAGCGGCCGAATTCGAGGCGCTCGGCGCCGAGCTGATCGAGGTCGAGATCCCGATGGCCGAGCACATCGTCCCGACCGAGTGGGCCATCATGATGCCGGAGGCGACCGCCTATCACCTGGATTACCTGCGCAATTCACCCGACAAGTACACCGACGAGGTGCGCATTCTGCTGGAGACGGGGGCGGCCCAGCCCGCCACCGACTACGTCAACGCGTTGCGCCTGCGCACCCTGATCCAGGCCGCGTGGAAGGACATGTTCTCCTCGATCGACGTGTTGTTGGCGCCCACCGTCGTCGCACCTGCGACACTGCGGTCAGACCCGTTCGTCCAGTGGGCCGACGGGTCCGTCGAGGCGGCCACCGCTGCCTACGTGCGCCTATCGGCACCGGCGAACGTGACCGGCCTGCCGTCGTTGTCGGTTCCCGCCGGGTTCAATGCCGACGGGCTGCCACTGGGCGTTCAGATCCTCGGAAAGCCGTTCGCCGAGCCCGAGATCCTGCAGTTCGGCTACGCGCTGGAGCAGAGCACCGACGTCGTCGGCAAGATCGCGCCCGTGCTTGCCGAGGTGGCGTGACGGTCGTGGCCGACGGCCCACGGATTCTCGACGGCATCGTCGGTTGGGCAACCGACGATGCCGTCGCAGGCCGGTTACACGAGCTGCGGCATCATCAGGCGGTCGAGTACGTGCATCTCGATGCGCACGACCTCGACCGCAGGCGGCTGCGGGTGACCTCGGACGCCGGCACGGACTACGCCGTGATCCTTACGCGAGACAGCACACTCGGTGACGGCGCGGTCCTGCTGCTCGAGGCGGATCGGGCGGTGGTCGTGCGGGCGGGTGCGCCGCAGACCCTGACCCTGCGCGCCAACGACCTCGCAGCCGCACTCCGGCTGGGTTTTCTTGCCGGCCATCTACATTGGAAAGTCGACCAGCACGACGACACCCTGGTGGTTCATGCGGAAGGGCCCCGATCCGACTACACCGCCCGCATCGCCGAACTGCTGGCTACCGGCCGCGTCGAGGTGCTATGACCGACCTCGGCCAGCTGCTGGCCGGAATTCGGTTCGGCGACAGCGCCTTTCCGTCCGGCGGGTTCGCGTTCTCCTCCGGTCTCGAGGGCTCGCATCGCGACGGGCTCGTATGCGACGAGGGCGATGTGACGGCGTTCGCCGCCGAACAGCTCAGCGGCAGGTGGCATTCGTGCGACCGCGTGTTGATGCGGCTGGCCTGGCCGCAGCCTGATCCGCAGGGTACCGACGAACTCGCCGAGGCGCTCGCGTCGATGTCGGTGCTACGGCAAGCGTCCCGCCGGGCCGGTGCGGCCACTCTGGCGACGTTTCAGGCGGTGGTCGACCATGGTGTCACCGACTACCGCACGCGCGTGCTCGCCGGTTCCGCGCCCGGGCACCTGCCGGTCGCGCAGGCCGTGTGCTTTCGCGCCGCGGGTCTGAGCCTCGACACCGCCGAGGCGGTTTCCGCGTGGCAGGTGGTGTCGGGAATCACCAGCGCCGCCTTGCGTCTCGGCATCTGCGGGCACCTCGGCGCGCAGCGCGCGCTGACCGCGTTGAGCCCGGCGCTGCTCGACGTACTGCGCCGTGAGCCGCCCGACGAGCCCGCCGCGTTCACCGCATTCGCCGACATCGCGGCCCAGCGCCGCGGAGACGGTGTGCGGTTGTTCGCGAGCTGATCTCGAACCGAAGGAGAGTATGTGAACCTGACGCCCACCGAGCTCGAGCGCCTGACGATCTTCACCGCGGCCGAGCTCGCCAGACGTAACCTGCGCGAGGGGATTCCGCTGAGCCACCCGGAAGCGGTGGCGTTCCTGACCGACGAGGCGATGCTCGCCGCGCGCAAGAACATGGCCTACGACGAGGTGATCGATCACGTCACGGGTCTTCTGGACGCCGACCAGTGTGAGCCCGGCGTGCCGGACATGGTGCGCATCGTGATGCTGGACGCGCCGTTTGCCGACGGTACCAAGCTGGTCACCCTCATCGATCCGATCGCGGCCCGAGGGGGCGACGCCCGACCGGGCGAGATCATTGTGGGCGACGAGCCGATCGAGCTGTTCCGCGGCGCTCAGCGGGTCACGCTGACCGTCGTCAATCGCGGCGACCGCGATATCCAGGTCCGCAGCCAGTCGCATTTCTGCGAGGCCAATGCCGCTCTGGAGTTCGACCGTCGCGCGGCGTGGGGCCACAAGCTGGCCGTGGCTTCCGGAGCCGGGGTGCGGTTCGAGCCGGGTATTCCGGTCGAGGTGACGTTGGTGCCGATCGCGGGGGACCGGATCATTCATGGGTTCTCCGGCTCGGCCAACGGACCGTTGGACGCCGATGGTGCGTTGGAGGCGGCGCTGTGACGAGTATCGATCGCCACGCATACGCCCGCATGTTCGGGCCGACCAAGGGTGACCGCATCCGGCTGGCGGACTCCGAGCTGTTCGTCGAAGTCGAGCACGACCACACGGTGCCCGGGTTCGAATTGCTCAGTGGGGCAGGCAAGTCCGTACGCGACGGCGAGGGCTATCGACCGTCGTCGAAACACTCGGACGGCGCCCTCGACTACGTCATCATGAACGCGGTCGTGATCGACGCGATCACCGGAATCACCAAGTGCGACATCGGTATCCGGGACGGCAGGATCGTGGGGCTCGGCAAGGCGGGCAATCCCGACACCATGCCCGGCATCACCCCTGGCCTTGTTGTCGGTACCAGCACGACACCGATCCCGGCGGAGGGGATGATCGTCACCGCAGGCGCGATCGAGACGCACGCCCACCTGATCTCACCGCAACAGACCGAGCACGCGCTGTCCACGGGAACCACCACACTCATCGGCGGATCCCTCGGCCCTTCGTTCGAGGTGGCGACCGGTGGCCCGCGCAACCTCGGGCTGTTCCTCAAGGCCGGCGACTACACCCCGATGAACTATGTGCCGTTCGGACGCGGCTCCTCGGATCCGGCGGCGGTGCTCGAGATGGTGGCGGCCGGGGCTGGGGCGGTCAAGATCCACGAGGACTTCGGGGCATCACCGGCCATCGTCGACAAGACCTTGCAGGCAGCCGATTCCGCTGATTTCGCGGTGCACCTGCACACCGACTCGATCAACGAGTTCGGTTTCTCCGAGACGACGATGTCGACCATCGGCGAGCGGACGATTCACCTCTACCACGTCGAGGGTGCGGGCGGCGGGCATGCGCCGGACCTGATCCGCTGCGTGGGCTACGACAACGTCATCCCCGGCACGACCAATCCGACCAATCCCTACACGCTGGGCGGTCTGGATGAGGGCGTGCCGATGACGATGGTCGCGCATCTGATGAACTGGGAAGCGCCCGAGGACATCGCGTTCGCCGAAGCCAGGATCCGGCCGCAGACCATGATGGCCGAGGATCTCCTGCACGACATGGGCGCGATCTCGATATTCGGCAGCGACACCCAGGGTATGGGCCGGGTCGCCGAGAACATCGCCAACTGCTGGCAGCTCGCCGCGGTGATGAAGCAGCGCGTCGGGCGCCTGCCCGAGGAGACGACCGCCGCCGCCGACAACGAACGCGTCAAGCGATACATCGCCAAACTCACCATCAATCCGGCGATTTCGGTCGGTGCCGACGCCCACATCGGTTCGGTCGAGGCAGGCAAGGTCGCCGATCTGGTGATCTGGGATCCCGCCTTCTTCGGTGTGAAACCCCGGGTGGTGCTCAAGCATGGTTTCATCGCGTGGGCGGCGCTCGGCGACGCGGCGGGCTCGATATCGTCATCGGAACCGATCATTCAACGTCCCAACTGGGGTGCGCTCGGCGACGCGGCCGCCGGGTTGGGATTCGTGTTCATGTCCTCGCTCGCGGTCGACGCCGGTGTGCCGGAACGGCTGGGCCTGCGCAAGAACGTGTTGCCGATCAAATCAGTTCGCGGATTGCGGAAGAAAGACATGGTGCGCAACGACGCCCTGCCGCATGTCGAGGTCGACCCCCGCACGTTCGAGGTGCGCGCCGACGGGCAGCTGCTCATCACCGAACCCGCTGTGAACCTGCCGTTTTCGAGAAAGTACATGCTGCGATGACAACTGCGCTCAAGGCCGCCCGAATCGGTATCGGCGGCCCCGTCGGGTCCGGTAAGACCGCGCTCGTCGAGGCCCTGCTCGCCGGGTTCGCCCAGCGTGGCCGGTCGGTCTCGGTCATCACCAACGATCTGGTGACCGTGGAGGACGCCGAACGCATCCGCCGCTCGGGGCTGATCGACCCGAGGCGCGTGCGGGCCGTCGAGGCCGGCGGCTGCCCGCATACGGTGATCCGGGAGGACCCGTCGCTGAACATGGCCGCGGCCGACGCGCTTGAAGCCGAATTCCCGGACACCGAGATGATCCTGCTCGAGTCGGGTGGGGACAATCTGGCGTCGACCTTCTCGCGTGACCTCGTCGACTACTGGCTCTTCGTGATCGACGTCGCCGGTGGCGACGACATCCCGCGCAAACGCGGCCCCGGCGTGCTGCGCTGCGATCTGCTCGTCATCAACAAGGTCGACCTGGCCCCGCACGTCGGCGTCGACCTGGCTTTGATGTGCAAGGAGGCCGACGAAGTTCGCTGCGGCAGACCGGTTGTCGCGATCAGCGCGCGCGGCGGCGAGGGTGTCGACGTGGTGATGAACGTGCTTGAGCGGGACGTGTTGTTCGTGTGACCACGGCTCTTGATCTGGTCTTCGCCCGCGTCGGCGGCCGGACCGTGCTGACCAGGCGGCGCTACCGCTGGCCGCTGCTGATCGGGCGGGTGTTCGACGAGCCCGCACAGCCCGGCATGGGTTCGGTGACCGTCCAGAACGCCGCGGGCACGATCATTCCCGGTGACGTGGTCCGGCAACGCATCAGCGTCGTCGATGCCGGGTGGGCGGTGGTGCGGGGTCAAGGCGCCACCGTGGTCAGTGGCGTGCCCGGCCGTGGCGAGGCGGTCGAGGATGTCTGCGTCCGGGTGGGCGCAGGCAGCAGACTGCTGCTCGATCCGCCACCGCGCATCCTCACCGCGCATGCCCGCTACCGCCAGCGCACGCAGGTCTGTGTCGAGCCCGGCGGGCAGGCCGTGTTCAGCGATGCCGTTGTGCTGCACCCCGCTCTGACCGATGACGTCTTCGGCAGCTATGCGTCACGGGTGGCGATCACGGCGGCGGACGGCGCGCTACTCGCCCTCGACGCGCAGGTGCTCGCCACGATGCCCCTGGTGCGTCGTGCCCCCACCGCGTTCGGCACGGTCTACATCGTCGGAGCGGGTCTCGACACCGCGATGACGGCCCGGACCCCGGCACTCGAATCGATCGCGGACCTCGGCCGTGTGTATGTGGGCGTCACCGACCTGCCCGATTCGGCCGGGTGGGCCGTGCGGATCGCCGCGTCGGACGGCGGTGCGCTGCGCACGGCCATCGGCGCGGTCATCGGGCTCGTGACGCCTTGTCCAGCAGAACTTCTCGTTCCCGTTCGTTGTCCGTCATCGACGCTGCCCGGCTGAACTCGGCGGCCGCCTCATCGGGTCGGCCCAGCCGCGACAGCAGCTCACCGCGCACGCTCGGCAGCAAGTACGAGTCGTCGAGGCCGTCCAGCCCGTCAACGATGGCCAATGCCTCGGCAGGTCCCGAACTCATCGCCACCGCCACCGCACGGTTGAGTTGCACGACCGGCGACGGCGCGATCTGCAGCAGCGCGTCGTAGAGCGCCACGATGCGGTTCCAGTCCGTGTCGGCGGCAGTCGGTGCGACGGCATGGCATTCGGCGAGTGCGGCCTGCAGCGCGTATGGCCCCCATCCCGAACCTCGTTGCTGCCGTGCCGTATTCGCTCGTTCAAGAGCCGCGACGCCGCGCCCGATCTGGGCCCGGTCCCAGCGGGCCCGGTTCTGGTCCTCCAGCAGGATCGGCCTGCCATCGGCGTCGGTGCGGGCACCGAACCGCGACGACTGAAACTCCATGAGCGCCAACAATCCGTGGACTTCGGGTTCGTCGGGAACGAGTGCGGCCAGCACCCGGCCCAGCCGCAACGCCTCTGTGCAGAGCTCGTCACGAACCCAGCGGTGCCCGAACGACGCCGAATAGCCCTCGTTGAAGATCAGGTAGATGACCGCGAGCACCGCGGTGAGTCGCCGCGGGTACTCCTCGCGGGGCGGAACCTCGAACGGCGCGTTGGCCGCCGACAGGGCCTTCTTCGCCCGAGTGATACGGGCGGCCATCGTGGCCTTCGACGTGAGAAACGCCCGGGCGATCTCCTCGGTGCTGAGCCCGCCGACCATCCGCAGGGTCAGCGCGATTTGCGCCTCACGTGACAGCACCGGGTGGGCGGCGATGAAGATGAGCCGTAGCACGTCGTCATCGATGCGGTCTGGATCCCACGCCTCGTCGACGTGATCGGCGAGTTCGCGGGCAAGCTCGCCGTACTTGGCGTCGAGGTTCTCCTGGCGGCGCCAGTGGTCGATGGCCTTGCGCTTGGCGACCGTGGTGAGCCATGCCCCGGCGTTACGCGGCACACCGGTCTGCGGCCATTGCGTCAACGCGTCGACCAGCGCCTCCTGCGCGAGATCCTCGGCGAACCCCACGTCGCCGACCACGCGCGTCATCGTCGCGACGATCTTTGCGGCTTCCATACGCCAGACCGCGTCGAGGGTCTCGCGCATGTCCGTCACCGTTTCCGCCACGCCGCCATTGTGCCGACTGTCACGCGAGAGTGGCACTCGAGTTCGGGAGCCACTCTCGCGTGACAAGGGCGCTAACCGGCGCGTCGTGGATAGCCGCCCAACCCGCGGGGCTCGTTGATGATCCACGTCAGCGCGTAGTGCGTGACGGCGGCGACGGCGAAGGCCGGAAGCGACGCCGTGGTGTAGCGGAACAGCCCGGCCGGTTCGTAGCTCACCGGGTTGAGGAGCAGAACGTAGGTGAGCGCACCGGCGGCGACGGCCAGCACGGCCGCGACGTTGATGCCCTTCCAGTATGTGTAGGCCGACGTCCCGATCGGCTCGTAGAGGTCTTTCACGCTGAGCCGGCGCCCGCGCAGCACGAAGTAGTCGACGAGCTGGACCGCGCACAGCGGCGCCAGGAGGATCGCGCCCCACGACAGGAAACGTCCGTAGTTCTCGTAGACCACGGCCGGGAAGAACACCAGCACGGCGGCGGGCCCGAGGATCACGACTCCGAGCAGCGGCCACGCCGCCTTGCGCAGCAACGCCCCGCCGCCGCCCTTCAGCGCCACCATCGAGGCGTAGCCCTGCGAGAGGATGGCCGTCACGTTGGCCAGGCACACGATCGCCAGCGCGATGACGCCGAGTACGACGCCCGCGAGCGGGATCAGCCACTGCGTGGGCTCTTCCACCTGCAGCGACAACGCCGCGAGCACACCGACCGCCGCAGCGGCGACGGAGGCGGCGAATACGCCGACCCAGTTCGGCCAGAACGCCGCCCGGGAGGTCTTGGTGAGGCGGGCGAGGTTGCCCAGGTTCGGCCACCACGCGAAGCCGCCGGCCAGGTTGAGCTCAACGGCCAGCATGAAGCTCAGGTGCGGATCGTCGCTGACACCGCCGAGTGGGGCCAGTTGGGTGAGCTCCGACCACGAATGGCGCCAGAAGATGACGACGATGATGCCCACCACGATCACCACGAGCAGCGGTGCGATCGCCCGGCATACCGCCTCGACGGATACCGGCCCGCGAGCCAGGATCAGCCACGACACGATGATGGCGCTCAACCCGAGTAGCCCTGCGGCAACGCCGGTTTGGGGAAGTGCGACGCCGAACACGTTGTTGATGACGGTGACCAGGCCGTGGGCGAACATGATCGCAAGCACTGCCGACCACGCGGCCGCGAGCAACGTCGAGACCGCCACCATCACGATGCGCGCACCGCGCTCACCGAACGTGCTTCTGATGCCCACGAACTGTTCGATTCCGTATTTGACCGACGGCATGCACGGGGCAAGGGCGACCAGCAGCACGCTGATGCCGTAACCGATGATCATCGCCGCGATCGCCTGTTTGACCCCGACGTAATAGGCGACCGCGGCACCCTGCAGGAACGCCCATGTCGCCACCGCCAGCCCGACGTTGACCGACGAATGCTGCCAGAAGTTCCAGATCCGCTCCGCAGGCAGCAGCGGAAGGTCGGTCACCGTCGCGTCGAACCGCCCCTGCGGCTCGACGGCTGTGGTGCGCACGGTCGCGTCCACTTGCTCGGCGCCGGCCATCAGTACGCCCACCAAACCAACGCGACCGTGACGATGCTGAGTATCAGCACGACGGCAACGAAATCCCGGAGCGGCAGATCGTCTACCAAATAGGAACTACCGCAGTCTGATTCGAGTAGATCGAGACGACTTTGGAGCTCGCTCTCAAGCGCGAGAGGGTCCACCGAGTGACCTCATTTCTGATTGGCGGGCCAGATTAAAAGAGTGTGTGGCGGGGGTCACGCGTTGTCAAGGCCGGACCGTTCGAAATCAATAGTTGACTGACGGGCCAATTAAGTTAAGCTCGACCACCATGGTGACTCAGGGCACAAGCGGCGCGCCGCCGCCACGCGATCTCCCATCGGAAGCGACTGTCGTGGTCGTCGGCGCCGGATACGCGGGACTGTCAGCCGCGCTGACGCTGCACGATCACGGTGTCGACGTGGTGGTCCTTGAGGGCTCCGACCGCGTCGGTGGACGCGTGCATTCCGAGGTTCGCGAGGACGGGCTCATCGTGGACCACGGCGGCCAGTGGGTGGGGCCGACGCAGCAGAATCTGCTTGCGCTCGCGGAACGTTTCGGCTGCCCGACGTTTCCGACGTTCGACGACGGAAACCATCTCGAGCTGTGGGTGGACGGCGTCTGCCGGCCCTTCCGGGGCTCCGGCCCGGCCGATGGCGCGGGCGTGGCGGCCTACGACGAGGCGACGGCGCTCATCGACGACATGGCACGGACCATCGACGTCGAAAATCCGGCAGCGTGCGCGCATCTGGAGGAGTGGGACAGCCAAACGGTGCACTCGTTCTTCTCGGCCGCCGTGGCCGACGAGGATGCGCGTCGCCGCTTGGACCTGTCGGTGCAGGGGGTGTGGTCCACCGAACCGCGCGACATCTCGCTGTTCCACTTCCTGTTCTACGTCGCCGCCGCCGGCGGCTATGAGCAACTCATGGAGACCGAAGGATGCGCGCAGGAACTGCGCTTCTCCGGCGGTGCGCAATCGGTCGCGCTGGCGATCGCCGCCCACCTGGGCGACCGTGTTCACCTCGACGCGCCCGTCCGGAGTATCGCCTGTTCCGACGACGGTGCCGAACTGACGACGGACCGGGGCTCGATCAAGGCGTCGTGGGTGATCGTGGCAACCCCGCCTGCGGCAACCGTGCGCATCGCATTCGATCCCGCGCTTCCGCTGTCACGAAACCGGTGGATCGAGCGCAGCCCGATGGGCGAGGTCGCCAAAATCCATGTCCTCTACGACAATCCGTTCTGGCGTGAGCAGGGCTTGTCAGGCCAGGCCACCGTGTACGGCGAGCATGCGGTAGGTGTCGTCTTCGACAACTCGCCGTCGAACGCTGATCGCGGCGTGCTCGTGTGCTTCGTCTACGGCGACCATATGCGTCGATGGGCAGCGCTACCCGCCGGTGAGCGAAAGGCCCAGGTTCTGGCCACGTTGGCAACGATCTTCGGTGATCGGGCGGCGTCGCCGACGGGCTACACCGAGAAGGTCTGGCCACTCGATCCGTGGGTGTTCGGCGGCTATGCCGCCAATCCGGCGCCCGGAGTGTGGTTCGAGCACGGTTCAGACGGTTGGCGCCGGCCATGCGGTCCCATCCACTGGGCGGGCACCGAGACGGCATCGGTGTGGAACGGCTACATCGACGGCGCGATCTCGTCCGGGTACCGCGCGGCGGGCGAAGTTACCCACGCCCTCTCGGGACGCACGAATCAGGTTTCATCCCAATGCAACTGATCCAGCAACGGGCCGCATCCGGCCTGGACGTGTTCCGCGATCCCGCGTCGGTCGCCGTGGTGGGCGCCTCCGGCGATCCCGCCAAGTGGGGATACTGGCTCGCGTCCGGGGCGCTGCGTGGCAAGCACCGCAGGCGTGTCCACCTGGTCAACCACCGCGCGACCGAGATTCTCGGCGAGCCGTGCCGGGCCGCGCTCGGTGATCTGCCCGAGGTTCCCGAACTGGTCGCACTGTGCGTGCCGGCAGCTCACGTCGCCGACGTGGTCGACGAAGGCCTGCGCCTCGGGGTTCGGGGATTCCTCGGCATCACCGCGGGCGTTCCCGACGAACCGGCACTCGTGCAGCGCATCACTTCGCACGGCGCGCGGCTGCTCGGCACCAACAGCCTCGGCATCTTCGACGCCTCGACCGATCTGCAGCTGATGTGGGGCAGCCCGACACCGGGACCCCTGGCGGTCGTCTCGCAGAGCGGACAACTCGGCTCCGAACTCGCCGAGTTGGGCCGACGGCATGGTGTCGGCATATCCCGGTTCGTGTCGATCGGTAACCAATCCGACGTCACCGCAACCGAACTCCTGGCCGACCTCGTCGACGACGACGCCACCCGAGCCGTAGCGGTGTACCTGGAGAGTTTCTCCGGCGGGCAGGCACTCTTCGATGCCCTCGCGCGCCTGACGTCAGCCGGCAAGCCAACGGTCCTGCTGACCGTTGGAGCGAGCAGTGCCAGCACCCGGCTGGCCCGTTCGCACACCGGATCGCTCACCTCTCCGCAGGACATCGTCGATGCCGCCTGCCGCAGGGCAGCCGTCATCCGCGCCAACACGCCGGGCGAGGTCATCGACATCGTCCGTACCGCCCTGTCGGCGCCGCGGCCGAGCGGCCGCAGGGTCGCCATCATCGGCGACAGCGGCGGGCAGAGCGGTATCGCCGCCGACGTCGCCGCCGCGGCCGGGCTCGACGTGGTGGCGTTCTCCGACACTCTGGCCGAAGGGCTCTCCGGCCGGCTGCCCGCGGGAGCGGCGTGCAGCAACCCCGTCGATCTCGCCGGTGCCGGCGAAGCGGACCTCGACACGTACGCCGCCATCGCCCGCACCGTCGTCGAGTCCGGTGAGGTCGACGGTGTCGTCCTGACCGGTTACTTCGGTTGCTACGGTCGCGACATCCCGTCGCTCGCGCAAGCCGAGACGGCCGTCGCGCAACGCATCGGTGATCTCGCGCATGGCGGCGGTCTGCCGGTCGTCGCCCACACCATGGGCGAGGGCACCGCGACGGCGGATGCGCTGTGGCGCAGCGGTGTTCCGGCGTTCGGCCGTATCGAATCGGCTGTGCGTGGCATGTCCGCGCTCGCCACTCTGGACCGGCGGGATGTCGTCCGGTCAGGCGGCGTGGTCAGCAACGCTGAACTCACGCCAGGGTATTGGGGCGCCCGTGCGTTGCTCGCCGAGGTGGGTGTGGAGTTTCCGGCAGCACAGGTCGTGCACAGCCGCGAAGATGTGATCGTCGCTGCCCGACGGCTGTCGGCGCCATTCGTGCTGAAGGTGGGCTGGCTCGACCACAAGAGCGAGGTCGGCGGTGTCGTCACGAACCTCACTGACGCAGCGCAACTGACCCGCACCTTCGACGACATGCGCCATCGCCTCGGCCCCGGGGACTACCTCGTGGAGGAACAGGACATGCGTCCCGACGCCGTCGAGATTCTCGTCGGGGCGCGCCGCGATCCGGCGCTCGGCGCTGTCGTGGTGGTGGGTGCCGGCGGCACCGAGACCGAGCTGCTTCGTGATGTCGCGGTGGAGATGGCGCCGGTGTCGCCCGCCGAGGTCATCGTGATGCTCGATCGATTGCGTTGTGCCCCACTGCTGAAAGGGTGGCGCGGCAGACCGCCGGTCGACACCGAGGCGTTCGCCGAACTCGTGGCGACGGTGTCGCAACTGATCGTCGAGCGACCCGACATCGACGAGATCGAACTGAACCCAGTGCGGGTGACGCCCACCGGACCCCTCGCCGTGGACGGACTCGCCGTGAGACGCAACGACGTTGCGGCGCAGAGGAGTAACCCATGACTGTCATCGACACCGCGACCGAGTTCACCGATCGCGTCGCGCTGGTGACCGGCGGTGGATCGGGCATCGGACAGGCCATCGCGGTCCGGTGGGCGGCCGCCGGCGGTACCGTCGCCGTGCTCGGGCGGCGCGCGGATGCCCTAGGTGACACCGTCCGCAAGGTCGCCGACCTCGGTGGCCGCGCCGAGGCGATCAGCTGCGATGTGCGTGACCACGAGAGCGTGTCGCGTGCGGTCGACGGTCTCGTCGAACGACTGGGACGCATCGATGCGTTGGTGAACAACGCCGCAGGCAACTTCATCGCCCGGGCCGAAGACCTGTCGCCCAATGGGTGGAAGGCCGTCACCGACATCGTGCTCAACGGCACGTTCTACTGCACCAACGCGGTTGGGCGGCACATGCTCGCCGCGGGTCGCGGCGCCGTCGTCAACGTGGTGGCCAGCTATGCCTGGCACGGTCATCCCGGCACGGTGCACAGTGCGGCGGCCAAGGGCGGCGTCGTCGCGATGACACGCACGCTGGCCGTGGAATGGGGTGCCCGCGGCGTCCGGCTCAACTGTATTGCCCCCGGTCCCACGGAGACCGACGGCGCGGGCGCCGCGCTGTGGCCGACACCGGCGGCCCGCCAGGGCGTTCTGGCCAGTGTGCCTGCGGCGCGGTTCGCCACGCCGCAGGAGATCGCCGAATCGGCGGCATTCCTGCTGAGCGACCGCGCTGCCTACGTCACCGGCGACGTGCTGGTGGCCGACGGCGGCCAATGGCTCGGCAAAGCGATCTACACCGACAACCGCGGCTGACCGCCGCCACCATCCCACCGAACCATCAGGAGACCCGAATGACCATCAGCACCACCAACATTCCGGCCTGGCCGCTCACCGACGAGCAGCGCCAGATCATCGCGCTGTGCCGGGATTTCGCCGCCAGGGAAATTCGGCCCCGCGGCCGCGAGGTGGACGAGGCCGACACCGTGACCCCCGTCGACATCTTCGAAAAGGCTGCGGCGGTGGGCATCACCGACTTCATGATCGCCGAGGAGTTCGGCGGCGGCGGATTCACCGATGTGTTCACGCAGTGCCTGGTGCAGGAGGAGCTGTGCTGGGGCGACCCGGGCATCGGCAACCTCGTGTGCTCGAACGGCTTCTTCTCCGACCCGATCATGGTGCTGGGCACCGATGAGCAGAAGAAGCGGTGGCTCACCCCGCTCACCGGGCCGAAGAGCCCCATGACCGCGCTCGCCACGACCGAACCCGACTCGGGCTCGGATGCGGCGTCGATCTCCACGACGGCCACCCGCGTGCCCGGCGGCTATCGGCTCTCGGGACAGAAGGCGTGGATCTCGAACGCCGGGGCGGCCGAGTTCTATGTCGTGTTCGCCAAGACCGATCCCGCCAAGCGTTCGGCCGGCGTCTCGGCGTTCCTGTTGCGCAAGGACACCGAGGGCATGACGTTCGGTGAGCCGATGAAAAAGATGGGGCAGCGCGCGATCGTGTGCCGCGAGATCTTCTTCGACGGCGCCTTCGTCCCTGAGGAGGACCGGCTCGGCGACGAGGGTCAGGGCTTCTACGGGCTGATGGGCACCTTCGACATCTCGCGGGTGGTGCTTGGGGCGGCGGCAGTCGGAGCGGCCCGGGCCGCATACGAGTACGCACTCGAATACGCGCGCACGCGAAGGCAGTTCGGTGTTCCGATCATCGAGCATCAAGCGGTTGCCTTCCGGCTCGCCGACATGGCGACCCGCATCGAGGCCGCCAGGCTGCTGGTGCACCACGCCGCCCGCGTCATCGACAGCGGCGCGTCCGCCCGCGGTCTGGCCGCGATGGCCAAGCTGACCGCCTCCGAGACGGCGATGTTCGTCACGCACGCCGCCGTGCAGACCTTGGGCGGTTGGGGATACTCCCGCGAGTACCCCGTCGAGCAGTGGATGCGCGACGTCAAACTCGAAGAGATCGAGGAAGGCACCTCCGACATCATGAAGCTCGTGATATCCCGCAACCTCTGACATCGGAGTTCACAGGGGCGGCGTTGTTAATCGACTGGACAGTTAAACGACTTGTATGATCGCGGTTCGGCTGAGCAGCGTTGAGCGATCCGGAGGAGTCCGTTATGCCGCGTCCGAGTGTCGAGGCTGAGCGGCGGCCGCAGATTCTTGCGGCCGCCTGCGAAGTCATTGCGACAGTGGGAGTTCCAGATCTGCGGTTGACGGATGTGGCAGCCGCCGCCGGGGTGAGCTCGGGCACCGTGCATTACTACTTCGACACCAAGAAAGACGTCATCAACGCCGCTTTCGAGTTCAACCTCGCGGAATCGCTGCGCCGGCGACAGGAGCTGCTGAACTCCACGAAGGGCAGTTTGGCGAAGCTGAACGACCTGGTGGAGTCGTATCTGCCCAAAGACGAGCAATCACAGCGGGCGTGGAAGGTATGGCTCGCGTTGTGGGCCGAAGCCACGCGCGACCAGGTGCTGCAGGACGTCAACCAGAAGCTGTACGGGCAGTGGCGCGAAGTCGTGGCCGACGTCATCCGCGCCGCTCAGGAGGAGGGGACGGCCCGGCCCGGCAACGCAGTGTCGTTGGCCAACATGCTGATTGGCATGCTCGACGGCCTGGCGGTCCAAATCCTGCTCGGCTCGGCCGACGTCACCCTGGCCTCAGCACGCAAGACCATCAAGGCCTTCATCCGAGACGTCATCGCACAGTAGTCGCCCGCTACACGCGGATCTCAGGGTCTCAATGGCACTAAGGCCAGTGCCGTGATATCACCCGCGATATCGCATTCCGGACTCATATGTGCCAACACTCCGGGGTGCTGGTGTGGCCAATGTGACAAACGTGAGCATCACCCGATCGCGCGGGCAGCACCCTCCCAGAACTGTGCGCGCACTGCCTTCTTGTCGGGCTTGCCGAGTGCGGTCACCGGAACGGAGTCGACGACGATCACCTGCTTGGGCGATTGCACGGAACCCTTGCGCTCCTTGACCGCGGCCTGGATCTCGGCCGTCACCCGGGCAACCGCATCCTCGCTGGAGTCGGCGTCGGGCCGCAGCACGATCACGGCGGTGACGGCTTCGCCCCACTTTTCGTCGGGGGTGCCGATGACGCACACCTGCGCGACGGAAGGATGCTCGGCCACAACGTCTTCCACCTCACGCGGGAACACGTTGAAGCCGCCGGTGACGATCATGTCCTTGGCGCGGTCGACGATGAACCAGTAGCCGTCCTCGTCCTCGCGCGCCATGTCGCCGGTGCGCAGCCAGCCGTCCTTGAAGGTCTCGGCGGTGGCCTCGGGCAGTTTCCAGTAGCCACCCGCCAGCAGCGGCCCGGACACACAGATCTCGCCGACCTCGCCGCGGGGCACCGGGTTGCCTTCCGGATCGAGCAGCGCGGTGCGCGCGAACAGCGTCGGCCGCCCACATGAGGTCAGCCGCTTCTCGTCGTGGTCCTTCTTGCCGAGATACGAGATCACCATCGGCGCCTCGGACTGGCCGTAGTACTGCGCGAAGATCGGCCCGAACCGCTTGAGCGCCTCGGCCAGCCGCACGGGGTTCATCGCCGAGGCGCCGTAGTACACCGTCTCCAGCGACGACAGGTCACGGGTGTGGGAATCCGGGTGGTCCATGAGCGCATAGATCATCGACGGCACCAGCATGGTCGCGGTGATGCGACGTTCCTCGATCACGCGCAGCACCTCGGCCGGATCGAACTTGGGCAGCACGATCATCTCGCCGCCCTTGACGATGGTCGGCACGAAGAACGCCGCGCCGGCGTGCGACAGCGGTGTGCACATCAGGAAGCGTGGATTCTCCGGCCACTCCCATTCCGCGAGCTGGATCGTGGTCATCGTGGTGATGGACCGGACCGTGCCCATCACGCCCTTGGGCTTGCCCGTGGTGCCGCCCGTGTAGGTCAAACCGCCGATGTGGTCGGGCGGCAGCTCGGCGGCCTGCAACGGCTGCGGCGAGTACTTGGCGGCCTCGGCGACCAGGTCGACCCCCACGCCCTCGAGCGCCGCGGGCACCGGGCCGATCGTCAGGATCTGCCGCAGCGACGGCACCTTCTCCAACAGGCCCAGCGCACGATCGACGAAGGCGGGCGTCGGATCGATGATCAGCGTCGTGACCTCGGCGTCGGACAACACGTAAGCGTGGTCGTCGAGCGAGCCGAGAGGGTGTAGTGCGGTGCGCCGGTAACCCTGCGTCTGGCCGGCGCCGATGATCATCAGCACCTCGGGCCGGTTCAGCGACAGCAGGCCGACGCCCTCGCCCGTGCCTGCCCCCAGCGCCTCGAACGCCTGGATGTACTGGCTGATGCGCTCGGCGAGCTGCCCGCCGGTCAGCGTCGTCTCGCCCAGAAACAGCACGGGCTTGTCCTTGTTGCGCTTGAGCGCACCCACCGTGAGGTGGCCGGAATGGATCGGATGGTGCAGCAGATCATCACGCATGCCCATCAGATTAGAACGTGTTCCAGAAATGCTGCAGGGGATCCCCTCATGTGTGCGCGGGCAAGTACCCCGCCTGACGGAAGTCAGGTAGTGGACTACTCGCGTTTTGGCAGGCAGACCTGCCTAGCGTCGTATCCAGTTCATCGACCACCCGCAGGAGTCACACCATGGCCCGCCATCCCGGCACCTACACGACGATCACTCCGTCGTACGCGCTGCTGTGCGTGGCTTTCGGTGCGCTCGCGGCGGCCGCATACGTCGTCGCCGCGCCCGACTCCATGCCGGCTCTGACCGGCGCGCAGTGCGCGCACTACCACTCGGATTTCGACGAACGCCGTGCCCTGCTACCAGCCGATTCAGCCGATGACTGGACGCACCCGCAGGCGGTCGACATTCCGCAACTCGGCGGACGGTGCCATCTGTAGAGGGCGGGGGGCGGCCAGTCCCCGGCGGGTTAGGGACCGCCGGGGACTGCGCCGATATCGCCGGCGTCAGCGACCGGCGGCCTTGCGTGCCTCAGCGGCGACCTTCTCCGCGAGGTCGGCCCGCCACTGGATCTCCTTCTGAATCCACTCGTTGTCCTGGGGAAACTCCTCGGTCTCGCTCACGCGGCGCACCTCGAGCTTCACCCCGGTGCCGAGCGGGCACTTGCGCGCCCACTGCTTGGCCTCTTCCTTCGAGGACACGTCGAGCATCCAGAACCCGTTGAACAACTCCTTGGCCTCGGTGTACGGGCCGTCGGTGATCACCGGCGGATCGGAGTTGAAGTCGACGACGAAGCCCTCCTCGGGATCGGTCAATCCCTCTCCGGCCAGCAGCACCCCGGCCTTGACGAGCTCCTCGTTGAATCGACCCATATCGGCGATGATCTGGTCGAAGTCGATCTCCTGCTCGGCCATCGCGGCCTCGGCCTCGGGGGTGGACCGCATGATCAGCATGTAGCGCGACATTGTGTGTCTCCTTCTGGTGTCGGGAAGGGGCGCGTCCATTCTTGTTCAGGTTGCCCCTCGCAAGTACGTCGAACGAGACCCCCGCGAAATCGACACGACTCCCAAAACTTTTTTGGAACGCATCCGTCCGGTCCGGCCGGCGACACGGATTTCCGGCGACACGCCCAGGCCGACGCCACCACGCCATAGCATCCGGGCATGGCCTCAAGTGATTCTGCGCCTCCGCCCCGAGGTGCCGATCTGGTTCTCTTCGGAACCGTCCTCACCGTCGACTCCGCGCAACCCACCGCAGAGGCGCTCGCCATCGCCGGTGGCCGGATCGTCGCGGTCGGTGGCCGTGCCGACGTTGAAGAATGGGTCGGGGCCGGCACCGAGGTGCGCTCGGTCGACGGCTGCATCATGCCGGGTTTCGTTGAGGCACATGGGCATCCGCTGATGGAAGCGGTTGCGGTGTCGGACCGGATCGTCGACATCCGGCCCGTCACGCTAGGCACGGCCGACGCCGTCCTCGAGGCCATCCACGCCGAGGTGGCGTCCAGGGGCGCGGCCGGTGCGTATCTCAACGGCTGGGACCCGTTGCTGCAGCCGGGGTTACCCGAGCCGACACTGGCCTGGCTCGACAGCGTCGCACCTGACACCCCGTTGGTGATCACCCACAACTCCGGTCACAAGGCGTATTTCAACAGCGCTGCGGCCAAAGTCGCCGGGCTCGACCGCGACACCCCGGACCCGAAGGGCGCCAAGTACGGACGTGACGCCGACGGCGAACTCGACGGCACCGCCGAGGAGACCGCCGCGGTGTTCCCGCTGCTGGGCGAGGCCATCTCGATCAGCGACTATCCCGCGATGCTGCGGGCCGAATGCGCCCGGCTCAACCGGGCCGGGCTGACGACGTGCTCGGAGATGGCGTTCGACCCGATGTTCCGGCCACTGCTCGACCAGATGCACGATCACCTGACCGTGCGGTTGCGGACCTACGAGATGTCGACCGCAGCCCTGCACACCGACGCCGAACCGTTCGAGGGCGACGACATCGTCCGGCAGGTCGGCATGAAGATCTGGGTCGACGGTTCGCCCTGGATCGGCAACATCGACCTGACGTTTCCCTACCTCGACACCGACGCCACGCGGACCATCGGCGTCGTGCCCGGGTCCTGCGGGCACGCCAACTACACCCGCGAACAGCTCGCCGAGATCGTCGGCACCTTCTATCCGCAAGGCTGGCAGATGGCCTGCCACGTACAGGGCGACGCCGGCGTCGACACGATCCTCGACGTCTACGAAGAGGCGTTGCGAGCACACCCACGCGACGATCACCGGCTGCGGCTCGAACACGTCGGCGCCATCACGCCCGAGCAGCTGCAGCGCGCCCACGATCTCGGTGTCACGTGCAGTCTGTTCGTCGATCAGATCCACTACTGGGGCGACATCATCGTCGACGGACTGTTCGGACCCGAACGCGGCGAACAGTGGATGCCCGCCGGATCGGCCGTCGCAACCGGGATGCGGATCTCACTGCACAACGATCCGCCCGTCACCCCGGAGGAACCGCTGCGCAACATCAGCGTCGCCGTCACGCGCGCCGCCCCGAGCGGGCGCGTGCTGGCGCCCGAGCAGCGGCTGACGGTCGAGCAGGCGATCCGGGCGCAGACCATCGACGCGGCGTGGCAGTTGTTCGCCGACAACGTGATCGGGTCGATCGAGGTCGGCAAGTACGCCGACCTTGTCCTGCTGTCGGACGACCCACGCAATGTGGCCCCCGAGACCATCGCCGACCTCGAAATACACGCCACTTTCCTCGCGGGCAGGCAGGTTTATCCGAAAGCCGGTTGACGGCCCGGGTGCCGTGGCACGCTCTGGGCATGTCCGGCCCAACACCGACTTCATCCAGGTGTACGGGCTCACGGAGGTGTGCGGCGTGATCAGCCTGCTCGGCCCAGAAGACCACCGCGGCGCCGACGAGGAGCGTTTGATGAGCGCGGGCACGGTGATCCCCGAAGCCCGCGTGCGGGTGGTCGACCCGGACACCCGCCAGGATGTCCCCATTGGAAAACAGGGCGAATTGTGGTTCTGCACACCGCAATTGATGAAGGGCTATCTCAATCGTCCGGATGCCACGGCCGAGGCGATCACACCCGATGGCTGGTTCCGGACGGGCGACATCGGCCGGATCGATGAAGACGGCTACATCTTCGTCGAGGACCGGCTCAAGGACATGATCATCTCCGGCGGCGAGAACATCTACTCGATCGAAGTCGAACGCGTGCTGGCCGAACACCCTGCGGTCACCGAGGTCGCGGTCATCGGCGTGCCCGACGAGAAGTGGGGTGAGGCGGTGAAAGCCGTTGTCGCTCTTGACCACGACGTGCCCGAGAAGGAATTGATCGCGTTCGCCAGGGAGCGGCTGGCCGGCTACAAGTGCCCCAAGTCGGTGGACATCGTCGATGCGTTGCCGCGCAATCCCACCGGCAAGATCGTCAAGAAAGACCTCCGCAAGCCGTACTGGGAGGGCCGCGACCGCGCCACCGTGTAGGAACCGAGTGTGCGGTTTTCTACCTTTTCCGTCCCGAGCGGAGTAGGTTCGCCCCATACGTGTGCGCGAAGAGGTGGGGTGCGGACATGGCGGATGCGCATGGAGTGCATAGGTTTTCCCGCGGGACGGTGATTCTGACCGCCCTGATGGTCGCGGTGACGGTCGGACTGCTCGGGCCGCCGCAGAAAGCAGAGGCCTGGTCGCGAGCCGGTCTGCCGGTCGAGATGCTCTCCGTGCCGTCGGGGTCGATGGGCCGCGACATCAAGGTGCAGTTCCAGGGCGGCGGGCCGCGCGCGGTCTACCTGCTGGACGGCCTGCGTGCGCGTGAGGATTTCAACGGCTGGGACATCGAAACTCCGGCGTTCGAGTGGTTCTACCAATCGGGTCTGTCGGTGGTCATGCCGGTCGGTGGCATGTCGAGCTTCTACACCGACTGGTATCAGCCCGCCGCGGGCAACGGCGGGGTGTGGACCTACAAGTGGGAGACGTTCCTGACCAGCGAGCTTCCGCAATGGCTTGCCGCCAACAAGGATGTGTCCACGTCCGGCAACGCGGTGGTCGGCCTGTCCATGTCGGGCAATTCGGCGATGATCCTTGCCGCCTACTACCCGGGGCAGTTCATCTACGCGGGTTCGCTGTCGGCGTTCCTCAATCCGTCCGCCGGCCCGTGGCCCGGGCTCATCGGCCTTGCGATGGGCGACTCCGGCGGCTTCAGCCCCAATGCCATGTGGGGTCCGCCGGGTGATCCGGCCTGGGCGCGCAACGATCCGACCGTGCAAGTGGGCAGGCTCGTCGCGAACAACACGCGCATCTGGGTCTACTGCGGGTCGGGGACGCCAGGCGAGTTGGGCGGCGGGGATCTTCCGGCGACCTTCCTCGAAGGCACCGCGTTGCAGAGCAATTTGAACTTCCGCGACCAGTACATCGCGGCGGGCGGCAACAACGCGGTGTTCAATTTCCCGCCGACCGGAACCCACACGTGGAGTTACTGGGGTGCGCAACTGCAGGCGATGAAACCCGACATTCAGCGGGTGCTGGGTGCCGGTTAGGCATCATTGACTGCGTGCCCGCGCTCGACGATGTCCTGGACCGTCTGCACGTCGTCGCGCTGCCGATGCGCGTGCGCTTCCGCGGCATCACTGTGCGTGAAGTGGCGCTGATCGACGGGCCGGCCGGCTGGGGAGAATTCGGGGCCTTCCCCGAATACGAGGCGCCCGAGGCGTCGGCATGGCTGGCCGCCGCCATCGAGGCCGCCTATCGACCGGCGCCCGAAGCCCGTCGCGACCGCATTCCGATCAACGCGACCGTGCCCGCGGTCGAGCCCGAGCAGGTGCCTGCGGTGCTGGCCCGGTTTCCCGGGGCCGGGACGGCCAAAGTGAAGGTGGCCGAACCGGGGCAGACGCTGGCCGATGACGTCGCGCGCGTCAACGCTGTCCGCGAGCACGTTCCGGTGGTCCGGGTCGACGCGAACGGTGGGTGGAGCGTTTCGCAGGCCATCTCGGCGGCTGAGGCTCTCACCGCCGACGGCGAGCTGGAATATCTGGAGCAGCCGTGCGCCACGGTCGAAGAATTGGCGGAGTTGCGGGCCCACGTAAAGGTTCCGATCGCCGCCGACGAATCGATTCGCAAGGCCGACGATCCACTGCGCGTGGTCGCGCTGGGGGCCGCCGACGTGGCCGTGCTGAAGGTCGCGCCGTTGGGCGGGGTGGCGCGCATGCTCGACATCGCGGCCCAGATCGATATGCCGATCGTGGTGTCGAGCGCACTCGATTCGGCCGTCGGGATCGGCCGGGGGTTGTTGGCCGCCGCGGCGTTGCCGGAGCTACGGCATGCGTGTGGGCTGGGAACCGGTGGACTGTTCGTCGAAGATGTTGCCGAGCCCCGGGTTCCAGTCGACGGATGCTTGACCGTTTCCGCCGTGGTGCCTGATCCGGCGCGGTTGTCGACGCTTGCGGCGCCCGCGCCGCGGCGGCAGTGGTGGATCGAGCGGGTGCGATCGTGTTACCCGCTGATTTGCGCGTAGTGGCCCGGTGAATCACGCGTCACTTCGGCACCTGGGAGGTCCGGCAGGTATGGGTCAGAAGAGCGATATCGCCGGTGATAACTAATACAAGTCACTCAGTGACACCGGCGGACGGCCCGCGAGCTTCTGAATCACCCACTGGTTCAACGACACTCCTTGTTCGCTGGCTTCGACGGTGAGTCGAGCGTGCAGCATCGGCGAGGCGCGGACCATGAACTTGCCGGAGTAGCGGCGGTCGGTCAGCGACTCGGGTGGATCCATATCGCTGGCCAGTCGATCGGCCACCTCCTGCTCGACTTGCTTTTCGATATCGGCGATCGCCGCCCCGGCAGACAAACCGCGCGACCACAGCAAGGGGAATTCGAGGCACCGACCGATGTACTCCTTCTCGTCCGGAAGCCACTCGGCGCGGTAGGTGTACTGAGTCATGGCTCGATCATCGCGGGGGACTCCGACAACCCGAGCACTGATATCACCCGTGATGGCGCACTTCAAAGGGCATTAGGCGTTCCGAAACGGCCGATGTCCTAATTTGTGGGGTGCATGGCGTAGACGACATCGCCGGATGTCCTCAACACTGGAGACGTGACGCGATCGGTGGTGATCCTCGGCTACTCCGGCGTGCAGGCGCTGGATCTGGTCGGGCCATTCGATGTGTTCACGAGCGCGACGTTGTGCCTGGCCGGCAAGGAGAACTCCGACGGCGGCTACGCCGTCACTCTCGCCTCCGTCGACGGCCAGCCCGTCACAACCCTCACCGGTCTCGAGTTCGTGGCCGCGCCGCCACCCGACCCCCACGGCTCGATCGACACCATCGTGATACCTGGCGGTATGGGTGCGGAGGCGGCGCGGCAGAATCCCGCTGTCATCGAGTGGATCAACACCGCGGCCGGCCACGCCCGACGGGTCGTCAGCGTATGCACCGGCGCGTTCCTGGCCGCGCAGGCCGGTCTGCTCGACGGTTGCCCGGCCACCACGCACTGGGCGTCGGCCAGTCGGCTGGCCGACGAATTTCCCACGGTGGCAGTCGATCCCGAGCCGATATTCGTGCGCAGTTCGGAACGGGTGTGGACGGCCGCTGGGGTCACCGCCGGAATCGACCTCGCGTTGTCGCTGGTCGAGGACGACTACGGCACCGAGGTCGCCCAGACCGTCGCCCGCTATCTGGTGCTCTATCTACGCAGACCGGGCGGGCAAACCCAGTTCGCCGCGCCCGTGTGGATGCCCCGGGCGAAACGTGCGCCGATCCGCGAAGTGCAGGAAGCCATCGAATCCGAACCCGGTGGCGCCCACAGCATTTCCGCGCTCGCCGAGCGAGCCGCCATGAGCCCACGGCATTTCACTCGGGTGTTCACCGACGAGGTGGGTGAGGCGCCCGGCGCGTACGTCGAGCGGATCCGTACCGATGCCGCCCGGCGTCAGCTCGAGGAATCCGACGACACCGTGACCGTCATCGCCGCCCGGTGCGGATTCGGAACCGCAGAGACCATGCGTCGCAACTTTGTTCGGCGACTAGGCATTTCACCCGATCAATACCGGAAAACCTTCGCGTGAGGAGACACCATGCAGATCGCCATCGTGCTGTACCCCAGCTTTACCGCGCTGGACTTCATCGGACCCTATGAAGTGTTGCGCGCCCTGCCCGACGCCGAGGTGCGGTTCGTCTGGCACGAGCCAGGGCCGATCACGGCCGACTCCGGCGTGTTGCTCGTCGGTGCCACGCACAGTTTCGACGAAACCCCGGCACCCGACGTCGTATTGGTGCCCGGCGGACCCGGCACGGTAACCACGGCCCGCGATGAGAAGGTGCTCGACTGGCTGCGGCGAGTCCATCCCGGCGCCACCTGGACCGCGTCGGTGTGTTCGGGATCGGTGGTGCTGGCGGCCGCGGGTCTGTTGGACGGCAAGCGTGCGACCTCGCACTGGTCAACGCTCAGCGCGCTCAAGGCATTTGGCGTCACGCCGGTCGGCGATCAGCGGATCGTGCACGAAGGAGACGTCATCACCGCTGCCGGAGTCTCGGCCGGCATCGACCTCGGCATGTGGCTGGCCGGCCAGATCGGCGGCGAGGCCAAGGCCAAGGCAATCCAATTGATGATCGAGTACGACCCGCAGCCGCCATTCGACTCCGGACACATGTCGAAGGCGTCGGCGACCACGAAGGCCGCAGCAACCGCCCTGCTGGGTAGAGACATGATCAAGCCCGAGCTGCTCAAGGACAGTGTCCTGCTGGCGTGGGACCGCGCAATCGCAAAGGTGCGTGGCCGCCGCACCGCGTGACCTTCCCCTGCACCGCGAGCGACCGTGTTTGTACGCCGACACGCCGCAAACTGCGTACAGATATGGTCGCTCGCGCTCTGCCGCAGTGCGCGATCACACGGCGACAAACCGGCGGCAAGGTCGCCGTACCACGTGATCTGATGCACTTAGCTCCATGAAGTAGCGTCGGCCGGGTGAATCTGGCATACGACGACCGAGGCAAGGGCGACCCGGTGCTGTTCATCGCCGGACGGGGCGGTGCGGGCCGCACGTGGCATCTGCATCAGGTGCCTGAGTTCCAGCGGGCCGGGTACCGGGTCATCACGTTCGACAACCGGGGGATCGGCGCCACCGAGAACGCCAGCGGCTTCACGACCGAGCAGGTGGTGGGTGACACGGCATCGCTCATCGACAAGGTGATCGGCGGGCCGGTCCGGGTCGTCGGGGTCTCGATGGGCTCCTACATCGCCCAAGAGTTGATGGTCACTCGGCCAGACCTGGTCAGCCAGGCCGTGTTGATGGCCACGCGTGGTCGCCATGACAAGGCCCGCGAGTTCTTCAACAACGCCGAGCGGGCGATCATCGACGCGAAGGTGACATTGCCGCCTGCCTATGACGCGAAAATCCGCCTGCTGGAGAGCTTTTCGCCGAAGACGTTGAATGACGACCGCGCGGTCACCGACTGGGCGGAAATGTTCACGATGTGGCCCACCAAGCACACGCCGGGGCTGCGCAGCCAGCTTGCGGTCGCGCCCGAAGGCAACCGCCTGCCGGCCTACCAGCACATCAAGGTCCCGGTGCTGGTGATCGGCTTTGCCGACGATCTCGTCATACCTCCGCATCTGGGCCGTGAGGTCGCCGACGCCATCCCGAACGGCCAATACCTGGAGATCCCCGACACCGGGCATCTGGGCTTCATCGAGAAACCGCAGGAAGTCAACGCCGCGATCCTCAAGTTCTTCAGTGCCCAGTAGGACCCGCCAGGTCGGCGAATAAGGTGGAGTGGTGAACCCATCGACGGCACAGGCCCGCGTCGTCGTCGACGAACTCATTCGTGGCGGCGTCCGCGACGTCGTGCTGTGCCCCGGCTCGCGCAACGCACCGCTGGCGTTCGCGCTGTCCGACGCCGATCGCGCCGGGCGGATCCGGCTGCACGTGCGCATCGACGAGCGCACCGCGGGCTATCTGGCGATCGGGCTCGCGGTGGCCGAGCGCGCCCCGGTGTGTGTGGCCATGACCTCGGGTACGGCCGTCGCAAACCTGGGCCCCGCGGTGGTCGAGGCGAACTACGCGCGGGTGCCGCTCATCGTGCTCAGCGCCAACCGGCCCTACGAACTTCTCGGCACGGGCGCCAACCAGACCTTCGAGCAGCTCGGCTACTTCGGAACCCAGGTGCGGGCGAACATCAGTCTCGGGCTCGCGGAAGATGCGCCAGACAAGTGGGACACGCTGAACGCGCAGTGGCGCTCGGCGACGTGCCGGGTGCTCGTGGCCGCCACCGGATCACGCAGCGCCAATGCCGGTCCGGTGCAGTTCGACATCCCGTTGCGTGAGCCCTTGGTGCCCGACACCGAGGACAACTCGTTTCCGCCGGGCCGCCCCGACGGCAAGCCGTGGACCTACACCCCGCCCGTGACGTTCGATCAGCCGCTCGACATCGACCTCACCCCCGACACCGTCGTGATCGCCGGTCACGGGGCCGGTGTGCATCCCAACCTGGCCGAACTGCCGACCGTCGCCGAGCCGACCGCCCCGCCTGCCGCGAACCCGTTGCATCCGATGGCGTTGCGCCTCGTGCACCCGCAGCAGGTGATCATGTTGGGCCGGCCGACGCTGCATCGCCCGGTGTCGGCGCTGCTCGCCGATCCGTCGGTTCCGGTGTTCGCGCTCACCACCGGCCCGCGTTGGCCCGATGTCTCGGGAAACTCCCAGGCCACCGGCACCCGGGCGGTCACAACGGGCGCCCCGAGCGCGGCATGGTTGCACCGGTGCGCCGAAGTGAACGACCACGCGGTCGCGGCCGTCCGCGATCAACTCAAGGCTCACCCCCTGACCACGGGTCTGCACGTCGCGGCCGCGGTCGCCGACGCGCTGCGCCCGGGTGACCAGCTCGTGCTCGGCGCGTCCAATCCCGTCCGCGATGCCGCGCTGGTCGGGCTGAACCCGCAGGGCGTGAAGGTGCGCTCCAACCGTGGGGTGGCCGGGATCGACGGGACGGTGTCGACGGCCATCGGCGCCGCGCTCGCACACGACGGCCGGACCGTGGCGTTGATCGGCGACCTGACGTTCGTCCACGACAGCTCGGGCCTGCTGATCGGGCCGACCGAGCCGATGCCGCGCAGCCTGACGATCGTGGTGTCCAACGACAACGGCGGAGGCATCTTCGAGCTGCTCGAACAGGGCGACCCGCGGTTCTCCGACGTGTCGTCGCGCGTCTTCGGCACCCCGCACGACGTCGACGTGGGTGCGCTGTGCCGCGCCTACCACGTCGAAAGCCGCCAGATCGAGGTCGACGCGTTGAGCGCGGCGCTCAACGAACCGTTCGAGGGCATGCGGGTGCTGGAGGTGAAGGCCGACCGGTCGTCGCTGCGTGCTCTGCACGCGTCGATCAAGGCAGCCCTGTGAGGGTGCCCGCGGTCGTCAAGCGGCTCAAGGCCGCCGCGCAGCCGTTGCTTCCGCATCTGTACGGAGAGCCCGGTGAGACCCGTTCCCAGCGCATCATCCGGCGCGTCCGCATCGGGATCGTGGTCGTGGCGTGCCTGGTGACGTTGCAGTCGGTGCTGCTGGTTCTGGGTGCCTGGCGCAACGACCGCCAGATCGAGCGCAACATGGGGGTCGCGGCCGCCGAAGTGCTCAGTGCCGGGCCCCGACGCTCGACGATCGAATTCGTGACGCCCGATCGGGTGACCTATCGCCCCGAGCTCGGCGTGCTGTACCCGTCCGAACTCGACACGGGCATGCGGATCTACGTCGAGTACGACAAGAACGATCCCGATCTGGTGCGGGTGCGCGACCGCGACGCGTCACTGGCGATCATCCCGGCCGGGTCGATCGCGGTCGTGGGCTGGGTGGTCGCCGGCGCGGCGCTCATGGGTTTGGCGGTCGTCCAGCGCCGGCTCAACCCTTCGCCTTCGACATGAGTTTCGACAACCAGTTGTTGTCGTAGATGTCGACCTTCTCGTCCCCGGCGAGGTCATAGACCGTCGGCGTCCCGCCGTAACTGTCGATGTCCATGAGGAATCCGGTGTTCTGATCGGCCATCTCGACCACGTCGACGCCCTGCTCACCGGCAGCGATCTTGGCCACCTGCTCGGAGCCGACCCCGCTTTCGCGCGCCATGTCGGCCAGTTCCTCGTCGGATGGCCCGTCCCCGCCCTGGTCTTGATGACCCCACAGGTCCTCGACGAAAGCCTGGAACGCGACGCCGTCCGTGCCGGGGCCCGCGGCCAGGAACAGCGCGTTGCTCACCCGGGCCGAATAGTCGGTGCCGTCATCGAGAAAGGTCATCGGGCGATACGTGATGGCGAGCTGGCCCAGGTTGACGTAGCTGGCCATCTCCTCGCCGAAGTCGTGCTGCAGCTGGGCGCAGTGCGGGCACTGCGGTTCGGTGAACACTTCGATGCGCGCAGTGGCCTTCGGGAAGCCGATGAGAATGCCGGACCCGTCCTCGGTGATCTCGCTGGGCGGCTTGTTCGGATCCGGCTGTGCGGAGCCGTCGACCACCTGGCTGCAGCCGGCAGCGGTCAACATCGCCGCTGCCAGCAGCGCACCGAGACCGCGCGATAACCGCATGTCGGCAACATTAGCCCGGTTGCCTGATCCGTTCGCGGGCATCAGGTTTTTGCGTGTCGTATCCCCGCAGGCAACCTCTTCGACAGTTCTCGGGGAGACTATCTTGACGTGCGCGTTGCAATCGTCGCAGAGTCGTTCCTCCCGAATGTCAACGGCGTCACCAACTCGGTGCTTCGGGTGATCGAGCATCTCCGCCGCACGGGTCATGAGGTTCTCGTCATCGCTCCGGATACGCCACGCGGCCAGCCGCCCGCCGACCGCGTGCACGACGGTGTGCGGGTGCATCGCGTGCCGTCGCGCATGTTCCCGAAAGTGACCTCGCTGCCGCTGGGCGTGCCCCGGCCGCGGATGGTGAGCGTTCTGCGTGGATTCGATCCCGACGTCGTGCACCTCGCGTCGCCTGCGCTGCTGGGCTGGGGTGGCGTGCACGCCGCCCGGTACCTTGGCGTGCCGACCGTGGCGGTGTTCCAGACCGACGTGGCCGGCTTCGCCGAGAGCTACGGGATCGGCATGCTGTCACGGGCGTCGTGGGCGTGGACCCGCCGCCTGCACAGCAAAGCCGACCGCACCCTGGCGCCGTCGACGTCGGCGATGGAAAACCTTGCCGCCCATCGGATTCCACGCGTGTACAAGTGGGGACGCGGCGTCGACATCACCGGCTTCGCGCCGTCGGCCCGCGATCAGGAACTGCGTGCGGCGTGGTCGCCCGACGGTCGGCCGATCGTCGGATTCGTCGGACGGCTCGCACCCGAGAAGCATGTCGAGCGGTTGGCCGCGCTCGCCGGTCGTGATGATCTGCAGCTCGTGGTGGTCGGTGACGGCGTCGACCGGGAAAAGCTCGGATCCGTGCTGCCCTCAGCGGTTTTCACCGGCGAGTTACGGGGTGAGGCGCTCGCGGCGGCATACGCCAGCATGGACGTGTTCGTTCACCCCGGCGAGCACGAGACGTTCTGCCAGGCCGTGCAGGAGGCGATGGCCTCGGGTCTGCCGGTGATCGCACCCGACGCAGGCGGCCCGCGGGATCTGGTGTCGCCGTACCGGACCGGGCTACTGCTGCCCGTCGCCGAATTCGAGGCCGCGCTGCCCGCCGCGGTCGAGCATCTGATCGCCGAACGTTCGCGGTACTCCGTGGCGGCCCGCCGCAGCGTGCTCGGCCGCACCTGGCCGGCGATCTGCGACGAGCTGATCGGCCACTACGAGGCCGTGCAAGGCCAGCGCCGGCTGCGCGCGGCCTGATCTACTGCTGGGTCGCGAGCCAGGGGATCAGCCCACCGGCGAGCACGTGCTGGACCTGACGCGGTGAAAGCCGGTGCCGCACATCGAACGACGTGTTCTGCGTGGTGTTGGTGACCGTGATCGGCTGACCGTCCGAAAGGGCTTGGCGCACACCGGCGATGGTCAGCACATCGTCCTGCGCCACGGTGTCGTAGTCGGCGGCGTCGGCGAATTCCAATGCCAGCACACCGAAATTGGCGAGGTTTTGCCAGTGGATGCGGGCGAACGACTTGGCGATCACCACGAGCAGCCCCAGGTGGCGGGGCGCGATGGCAGCGTGTTCACGTGACGAGCCCTGGCCGTAATTGTCGCCACCGACGATGATATGGCCCGGCACGGCCTGTGCCCGCTCAGGATAGCTTTCGTCGACCTGGGTGAAGCTGAACATCGCGAGCTTCGGGATGTTCGACCGGAACGGCAGCGCCCGCGCGCCTGCCGGGGAGATCTCGTCGGTCGAGATGTTGTCGCCCACCTTGAGCAGCACGGGCGCCTCGATGTCGTCGGGCAGCGGGGTGAGGTCGGGCAGGCTGGAGATGTTGGGGCCCTTGACCACTTCCACATTGCGGGCCTGCTCGGGTTCGGGCGGGGCGACGAGCATGGCGGTGTTGACACTGTGATGGGACGGCAGCTTCAGCGTGGGGTAGGGGATGCCCTCGTCACGGGCCCATTGCCGAGGGTCGGTGATGACGCCCGTGATCGCCGATGCCGCAGCGGTTTCCGGCGAACACAGCCACACCGAATCCTCCTTGGTGCCAGACCGGCCGGGGAAGTTTCGCGGCATCGTGCGCAACGAGTTGCGTCCCGTCGCCGGGGCCTGCCCCATGCCGATGCAGCCCATGCAGCCGGCCTGATGGATCCGCGCGCCGTTGATGACCAGTTCGGTCGTCGCACCCATTTCCGTGAGGTCGGTCAGGATTTCGCGTGAGGTCGGATTCACATCGAAGCTGACCTCGGGTGAGGTCTGGTGGCCGCGCACCATCGCCGCCGCGATCGCGAAGTCGCGCAACCCCGGATTGGCACTGGACCCGATGACCACCTGCGACACCGGCTCACCGGCCACCTCGGACACCGGAACCACGTTGCCCGGCGACGACGGCTTGGCGATCAGCGGTTCGAGTTGCGACAGGTCGATGACTTCGTCGATGTCGTAACCGGCGCCGTCGTCGGCGAGCAGCTCGGTCCAGTCGCCGCCGCGGTCCTCGGCTTCGAGGAACTCACGCACCGCTTCGTCGCTCGGGAACACTGTTGTGGTGGCACCGAGTTCGGCACCCATGTTCGCGATGACGTGCCGGTCCATGGCCGACAACCCGGCGAGTCCCGGTCCGTAGTACTCCATGATCCGGTTGACGCCGCCCTTGACGTCGTGGCGTCGCAACATCTCCAGGATGACGTCCTTGGCCGAACACCATTCCGGGAGTTCACCTTCCAGCCGGATACCCCACACCTCGGGCATCCGCAGATGCAATGGCTCACCGGCGATGGCCAACGCCACTTCCAGGCCGCCGACGCCGATCGCGAGCATCCCCAGCGACCCGGCCGCCGGGGTGTGGGAGTCCGAACCCACCATGGTCTTGCCCGGCACACCGAACCGCTGCATGTGGGTGGGATGCGATACGCCGTTGCCGGGCTTGGAGAACCACAGGCCGAAGTGCTGCGCGGCGGTACGCAGATACTCGTGATCTTCGGCGTTCTTCTCGTCGGTCTGCAACAGGTTGTGGTCGACGTACTGCACGCTCACGTCGGTGCGGGCCCGGTCCAGACCCAGCGACTCGAGTTCCTGCATCACCAACGTGCCGGTGGCGTCCTGCGTCAGCGTCTGATCGATGTGGATGGCGATCTCTTCACCGGGTGTCATCGTCCCGGACACCAGATGGGAACCGATCAACTTCTGCGTGACGCTCTCGGGCATTCACATAGGCTTCCCGGCCTGCTACCGGGTGAAACGACCTCAGGAGCGGAGGAACTCCAGAAGATCGGCGTTGATGGTCTCGGCCTGCGTTGTCGGCATGCCGTGCGGGAAGCCCGGATAAGTCTTGAGCGTCGAGTTGGGCAGCAGTTTTGCCGACAGCGGCCCGGAATTCGCGTACGGCACGATCTGGTCGTCGTCGCCGTGCATCACCAACGACGGAATCGTGATCTTCTTGAGGTCCTCGGTGAAGTCGGTCTGCGAGAACGCGACGATGCCGTCGTAGTGAGCTTTGGCGCCGCCCATCATGCCTTGGCGCCACCAATTGGCGATGATCGCCTCCGACGGTTCGACGCCGTCCCGGTTGAACCCATAGAACGGGCCTGACGGCAGGTTCCGGTAGAACTCCGACCGGTTCGCCGCGAGCTGCGCCTGCAGATCGTCGAACACCGATTTGGGCAGGCCACCGGGATTGGCGTCGGTCTGCACCATCAACGGCGGGACCGAGCTGATCAGCACGGCCTTGGCCGCCCGGTCCTGACCGTGGCGGGCCAGGTAATGCGTCAGCTCGCCGCCGCCGGTCGAGTGCCCGACGTGAATCGCGTCGTACAGGTCGAGATGTTCGACGACGGCGGCGAGATCGTCCGCGTAATGGTCCATGTCGTGACCGTCGGCCACCTGCTCCGAACGGCCGTGCCCGCGCCGGTCGTGGGCGATCACGCGGTAGCCGTGGTGCAGGAAGAACAGCATCTGGGTGTCCCAGTCATCGGACGACAACGGCCAGCCGTGACTGAACACGATGGGCTGGCCCGAACCCCAGTCCTTGTAGAAGATCTCGACGTTGTCAGAGGTGGTGATGGTGGGCATGGCGCTTAACCTACGCCGCCCGGCCTACCCCTGTGCCTCGATCGAAACCGGCTGCCATTCCTCCCAGGTCTTCAGCCGGCTCGCGTAGTCGGCCTTGGCCAGTTGCAGCGGCAGCTCGCCGAAGAACACCCGCAGCGGCGGATTCTCGGCATCGACGATCTTGAGCACCGCGGCGGCCGATGCCTTCGGATCACCGGACTTCGCGGTGCGCTGTGCCCGGGCCCGCTGGGCGGCTTCGCGGGCCTCGTCGTACGCCGGCAGCGGCGTGGCGTGCTTGGCCGACGATCCGGCCCAGTCGGTGTCGAACCCGCCCGGCTCGATCAGCGTCACATGGATGCCGAACGGCGCGACCTCCTGAGCCAGCGACTGTGAGAAACCCTCCAGCGCCCACTTCGACGCGTGGTACATGCCCACGAGCGGGAACGCGGTGATCCCCCCGATCGACGACACCTGGATGATGTGCCCGCTGCCCTGCGCGCGCAGATACGGCAGCGCGGCCTGGGTGATCCACAGTGCGCCGAACACGTTGGTTTCGATCTGCTCGCGGGCCTCGGCCTCCGACAGCTCCTCGATGAACCCGAACTGTCCGTAGCCGGCGTTGTTGACGACGATGTCGAGGCGGCCGAAATGATCATGGGCCTGCGTGACCGCGGCGAAGTCGGCTTCGCGGTCGTTCACGTCGAGTCTGAGCGCAAGCAGCGCATCGCCGTATTTGTCGGCCAGGTCGGTGAGGGTCGAGGTGTCGCGGGCGGTCGCGGCGACCTTGTCGCCGCGTTCGAGGGCCGCGATCGTCCACTCCCGCCCGAAGCCGCGTGACGCACCAGTGATGAACCAGACTTTTGCACTCATATCGGGCTACAGCGGGCCTGCGGCTCTCCCCATTCCCGGATTACGGAAGTTCACAGGTAGCGTCGGCGACGTGAGTCGAGCCAGCCTGGAGAAGAACCCCCACGAAGTCGCGTCGATGTTCGACGCCGTGGCGCGGCGCTACGACCTGACCAACACCGTGCTCTCGCTCGGGCAGGACCGGTTCTGGCGCCGCGAGACCCGCTCCGCGTTGCGCATCGGGCCTGGTGACAAAGTGCTCGACCTGGCGGCAGGCACTGCGGTGTCGACGGTTGAGCTCGCGACGTCGGGGGCGTGGTGCGTCGCCGCGGACTTCTCGGTCGGCATGTTGGCCGCCGGTGCCGGGCGGCCGGTGCCCAAGGTGGGTGCCGACGCGACGCGGCTCCCGTTCGCCGACGGCGTGTTCGATGCGGTGACGATCAGCTTCGGGCTGCGCAATGTCGTCGATCACGTGGCGGGGTTGCGCGAGATGGCCCGCGTAACGCGGCCGGGTGGGCGCCTGGTGGTGTGTGAGTTCTCCACGCCGACCAATCGCATGTTCGCGACGCTCTACAAGGAGTACCTGATGCAGGCGCTGCCGCGGATGGCGAGCGCGGTGTCGAGCAATCCCGACGCCTACGTGTATCTCGCCGAGTCGATCCGAGCCTGGCCGACGCAGGCAGAGTTGGCACGTCAGATCGCCGACGCCGGGTGGTCCCAGGTGCGCTGGCGCAACCTGACCGGCGGGATCGTCGCGCTGCATGCGGCGACGAAACCGTTGTAACTGTCGGCACCTGGAGCGGGGTATGCCCGTGCCCGCCTATGAGCGACAATGTCGCTGAAAACGCCTCTGGCGCAACACTTGTCCCTTCGTTACCAAGCGCCGAGTCACATCAAGCCCAGCGCCCTCATCGGCCACGTGAGTCTCACGATCTGGCCTGCCCGATTGCGAGCGACTTTGTCGCTGGTAGGCGGGCACCCCGAAATATGTTGCGACTGTTGCCAATGCGATGCCGGAGTCAGATGTGAATCGCAAAGTTGGTGCCTGCGTGACAGACGGTGCCAGGTTGGCGATCTCAGCGACAATGTCGCGCATAGGCGGGCGCAACGGTCGCGTCCAATGAAAGGGTCTGTGCGGCAACCTCCTCCAGCGCACGATGATGGCCTGCGCGGTGATGTGAACATTCACCGGCATCTGCGAGCGGCTGGATGTGAACCCGCTTACTGAAAACAATTCCCAACAACTTTAGGATGGCCGGGTGAAATCGGTACCTGTGTTGGCGATCGCGGGCTACCTCGGCGCCGGCAAGACGACGTTGCTCAACCATCTGTTGTGGAACAGCCGCGGCGTGCGCATCGGCGCTCTGGTGAACGACTTCGGCGCCGTCAACATCGACGCCATGCTCGTGGCCGGCCAGGTCGACGCGATGGCGTCACTCTCCAACGGTTGCATCTGCTGTGCGGTCGACGCCGAGGAAGCCGGTGAGATGCTCGGCAAGCTCGCCGCGGTCAAGCCACGTCTGGACCTCATCGTCGTGGAAGCCAGTGGCCTGGCCGAGCCCGCCGCGCTCGCGCGCACGATCGCCACCGCCGACGACAAGCGCTATCACTACGCCGGGCTCGTGCTCATGGTCGACGCCGTGGAATCCGCGCGGGGCGATCTCGGGCACAGCGTGCGGGTCGCCGATCTCGTCGTGCTCAACAAGGCCGACCAGGTGAGCGCCGACGAGCTCGCGGCCGTAAGGGCGAAAGTGGCCACGCTCAGCCCGCGCGTGCCCATCGTGCCGACCGAGTTCGGCCGGCTGGACCCCGCTCTGTTGATCGACCCGTCTGAGCAGGCACCGCGCGCCGGGCAGCTGAGTCTCGACGAAATGCTGTGGGCGGACCACGATCACCACGAGCACGAGCACGCCGCGTTTCAGAGCGTCGAGTTCATCTCAGAGACTCCGCTCGACCCGCGCCGGTTCATGGCGTTCCTGCAGAACCGGCCCGCGGGTCTCTACCGGGCGAAAGGCTTCGTCGACTTCGGCGCCGCCGGATCGGGCCGCAAGTTCGTCATGCAGCTGGTCGGCTCGTCGTTGCGGTTCGAAAAGCAGCGGTGGGGGAGCGGCGAGCCGCACCGCACAGCGCTGGTGTTCATCGGCACGGAGATGTGCGCCGATTCCGTGCGCGACGCGTTGGCCGAATGTGTGAGTGTCCCAGGCGAAAACGACGAGCAGGGGATTCTCGGAGTGCTGCGCTACGTCGGGTGATGCTGAGCAGTCGATGCGTGAGTTCTACACCCACCGCATGTCGAAGCCGGCCCTGCGCTCCGCGAGCTGCTGCTCGCGCTGCTCGGGTGTCACGAACTCCACGTTCGGTAGGTCGTCCAACTCGTCATGCGACACGACCTGCTGATTGACGATCCGCGGCGCGTTGTTCGGATCGCCGCCGAGGTTCTGGAATCGGATCGAGATCAGACCCTGGTTCAGGCCGCCCGTCGAAACCCAGTTCGCCGCACCAGGATCGCTCGGCGAGATGACGACGGTATAGGTGCCGTCCGGGTTCGCCGTCATCTGGTCGTTGTTCAGGCTGGTCGGCTGGTCCCAGTAGTTGTCGGTGATGGTCCAGTCGTTGTAGGTCGGTACGACGAAGTAGCCCGCGTCGCCCGGATCGATCGTCAGCACCAAGGCTTCGTCGTCGTCGAGCTGGAACTGGCCGTTGCTCTGCTTCTGGTTCGCCAGGAACTCCGCGTTGCTGGCCGGCTCACTCATCACGTTGGGATCGCCCGCGGTCGCCAACTCCATGTACTTGGCCTGCTCGTTGGCGCCTCGCACGATCAGGATCAGCGCCGTGACCGTGCCACGCACCGCGGGCGGCATATTCGGCAGCGGCGGGATGGCCGACACGATCGACGTCAGCACCGGGCTCTGATTCACCACTGAGCCGAGGAACGTGAAGCCGCCCAGCTGAGCGAACAGGCTGTCGGGCGGGCCGCCGACGCGTTGGATCTCCAGGCCCATCGGCTTCTCGGCGTTCCAGTCGCCCAACGTGTTTCGGGACGCGATGATGGTGGAGCCCGGAGTGAGCTGCAGGTGGTTCGGCCGACCGTCGGCCGGTTCGGCGCTCACCGTGATCTCGAATGTGCCGTCATCGTCGATCTCGAATTCGTCGTCGACCGTCAGCAGTTGCGATGTTGTCCCGGCCGTGCCCTCCAGCACGCTGAAGCTCGTGTCGGCCGGCATGTCGTCGCGGAAGTCCCCGTCGCCGTCGACGTCGTAGAACTGGCCCCTGATCACGTACTCCGACGATGCGCTGACCCCGGTGAAGCGGTAGATGGTGTCGGGATTGTCGTAGAGGATCCGCGTACCGCCCGCACTCTGGCCGTTCCACGTGTGCGGTGGCGCGACCTGCGTGACGAACTTCGGATTCATCGGGTTGAGCAGTTGCTGCTGAAACGCTGCGGCCAAAACGAATTCGTCGACGGCGTTGTCCAGCGCGGCGAGGTTGTCAGCGTCGGGACCGCCCGGGAACTGTTGGTGGCCGGCCACCAGGAACCCGGCTTTCAGAACGACTTTCATGAGCCGCACCGGCAGGGTCTTCACGGTCCTGGCGGCGATCTGCTCGGCTTCCAACTGCTCCGGCGTCTTGAGCGGGCTGTCCTCGGTGGACACGGATACAGTCTGCGCTGCGACAGTCGTTGCCGGAGCGGTCTTCACGGTCTTGGCGGGGCCGGCGTCATGCCCGATCTCACGACGCACGATCGCGGCCTTGACCCACTCGGCCGGTGTTGGCGGCGGCTCGACCGGATCCTTGTTCGCCTCTGCCGACAGGCCAAGCGTGGACAGCACTTTCGCGGCCGGCCGCTCGGTGCGCCGGGGCGTTGTTCGTTGGGGCCGGTCCGTGGGTTCTGAATCCGTTGCGGAAGATACGTTTTCGCCGTCGGCCGAACGTGACTCCGACGAATCACGCTGCGCGGAGCGTTTGATCGCGTCCCGAATGGAGTTCTTCTTCGGCTTTGCCGGTTTGGCCTTCTCCGCGGACTTGACCGACGGCCCGGCCGAGGTTTCCGACGACTCTGACGAAGTCGATTCTCCGGTGTCGGCAGACGCGATACCCGGACTGTTGGCCACCGCGATTCCAATGCCGAGCGCGACTGCCAACCCGCCGACGCGACCGATGAATTGACTGCCGGGGCGATACCGGTTCGGATTCACGAATTGACACGTTAGGCCGCGTATGGGTGTGCCGGGCGCGAATTCGGGTAACAAGTACTTCATGCGACCGAACACACTGGTTAAGACCGCATCCGCAGCGCTCGCCACCGCGCTGGTCGGTGGATTGGCGAGCCGCCCGGCGGAGTCGTCGTGGTACGCCGCGCTGCGCAAGCCGTGGTTCCAGCCGCCGCGGCAGGCGTTCCCGATCGTCTGGCCGATTCTCTACGCCGACATCGCGGCAGTGTCGGCCTCGACGCTGGAGAAGATGCGTGCCGAGAACCGGAGTGATCAAGCGCGGGCGTTCACCGCGGCGCTTGGCGCCAACCTCGTCATGAATGCCGGCTGGTCGTGGATCTTCTTCTCGCAGCGGCGGTTGGGCACGGCGGCGGTGGCCGCGGCTGCGCTCACCGTCAGCAGCGCCGACCTCACGTGCCGGGCGGTTCAGGCCCAAGGCCCGCGGGCGGCGGTACTCGCGCCCTATCCGCTGTGGTGTGCGTTCGCGACCGCGCTCTCGACGCGGATCTGGATGCTCAACCGCGGCCGCTAGCGCCTTCACCCGCCTCAGCTGAACGGCTTGCGCTGATCCAGCCGTCGCGACGCGAGGCCGGCGGTCCGCCACACTCGGGCGATCGCGTCGGCGTCTTCGTCGGTCACCAGATTGCCCATCACCCGCACGGCGATCCGCATCAACGTCGTCGACCGCATGGCAACCGGCCCCGTCAATGGCAGGAACCGCGGCAGAGTGAGGAGAAGCGCCAATCGCCGCGCCACCGAGAACCCGCGTGCGTAGTGCTCGGTCAGCAGGGCGGGCCACGCGCGTGACAGATCTCCGGATCCCAGAAGTTCGGCGGCCAGCCGGCCGGTCTCCAACCCGTAGTCGATGCCCTCGCCGTTGAGCGGGTTCACGCATGCCGCGGCATCACCGATGAGCATCCAGTTCGGCCCGGCCACTCCGGACACCGCGCCACCCATCGGCAGCAGTGCCGACAGCCCGGCCCGCGGCTCACCGGTGAAACCCCACTCCTCGCGGCGCAGGCCGGCGTAGTAGGACATCAGGGGGCGAAGTGCCGCGTCGGCCGGTCGTTTCGAGGTGGCCAGAGCGCCGACGCCGATGTTCACCTCGCCGTTGCCGAGCGGGAAGATCCAGCCGTAGCCCGGCAGCACCTTGCCCTCGGGGGAGCGCAGTTCGAGATGCGACGTGATCCACGGTTCGTTCGCGCGCGGCGTGGCGATGTAGCCGCGGATGGCCACGCCGTAGACGGTTTCCTTGTGCCACGTCCGACCGAGGACGCGGCCGAGAGTCGAGCGGGCCCCGTCTGCCACGATCAACTCGGTGCAGCTCACCGAGCTGCCGTCGTCGAGCAACACGGTGTCCACGCGCCCTTGTGAATCGTGCTGTACCCCAACTGCTTTGACGCCGAGAAGCATCTTCGCGCCGTCGTCGGCGGCGACCGAGCGGATCCGGTCGTCGAGCTCGGTGCGCGGCACCGCGCTCCCGGTCGACGGGAACGACGGGCCCGGCCACGGCACTTCGACGTCCGCGCCGAAACCCGACATCCGCAGACCGCGGTGCCGGATGCGGGTGTCGAGCCACGGCCCCATCCCGAGCCGTTCGAGCTCGGCGACCGCGCGCGGCGTCAACCCGTCACCGCACGCCTTGTCGCGGGGGAATTGCGCGGCGTCGATCACAAGCACGTCGCGGCCGGCGCGCGCCGCCCACGCGGCGGCCGCCGAACCCGCTGGTCCGGCTCCTACGACGACCACATCCGCATTGGTGCTCACGCTTCCCAGTATGTTGGCAGGGTGAGGACACCAGCGACCGTGGTGGCAGGCGTTGACTTCGGCGATGCGGCATTCGCCGCCGATGTCCGCGACGGTGTGGCCCGGATCGAAGACATGATGTCGGAAGAACTGGGCAAAGCCGACGAGTTGATGGCCGAAGCCGTCCAGCATCTGTTCCAGGCCGGTGGCAAACGGTTCCGCCCGTTGTTCACGGTGCTGTCCGCGCAGCTCGGGCCGCAGCCCGATGCCTGGCAGGTCACGGTGGCCGGCTCGGTGATCGAGCTCGTGCATCTCGCGACGCTCTACCACGACGACGTGATGGACGAGGCGCAGGTGCGCCGCGGCGCCCCGAGCGCCAACGCCCGGTGGGGCAACAACATCGCCATCCTCGCAGGCGACTATCTGTTCGCGACCGCGTCGCGGCTCGTGTCGCGGCTCGGACCGGACGCCGTGCGTGTGATTGCTGACACATTCGCGCAATTGGTCACCGGTCAGATGCGGGAGACGCGGGGCGCGGCCGACCACGTCGACTCGATCGACCACTACCTCAAGGTGGTCTACGAGAAGACGGCCTGCCTGATCGCGGCGTCGGGCCGCTTCGGTGCGACGTTCTCGGGCTCCGACGATGAGCAGATCGAGCGGCTGAGCCGGCTCGGCGGCATCGTCGGCACGGCGTTCCAGATCTCCGACGACATCATCGACATCGACAGCGACCCCGACGAGTCGGGCAAGGTTCCCGGCACTGACCTGCGCGAAGGCGTGCACACGCTGCCGGTGCTGTACGCCCTCAGGGAGACCGGGCCGGAGGCCGACCGGCTGCGCGAACTGCTGGCCGGGCCGGTTGAGCGCGACGAGGACGTGGCCGAGGCGCTGAGCCTGTTGCGCGGGTCGCCGGGCATGGCCCGGGCCAAGGAGACCGTCGCCTCCTACGCGGCCCAGGCGCGCGAGGAACTGGCCAACTTGCCCGAGGGGCCGGGTCGCCACGCACTCGCGTCCCTGGTGGACTACACGGTCAACCGCCACGGCTGATGCGGAACCCAGGAGGGGTTGCTGAGCGTTGAATCGGCGTCAACTTTCCTAGTTTGTAAAGCGAGGAACTCCGATGACCTGGAATCCGCACGCGAACAGGCTCAAGACATTCCTGCTCCTGGTGGGCATGTCGGCGCTGATTGTGTTCATCGGTGCGCTGTTCCAGAGCCGCGCGATCCTTGGCCTGGCGGTGCTGTTCGCCGTCGGCATGAACGTCTACGTCTACTTCAACAGCGACAAGCTGGCGCTGCGGGCCATGCACGCCCAGCCGATCACCGAAGTCCAGGCGCCCGAGATCTATCGGATCGTCCGCGAGTTGGCCACCACCGCGCATCAGCCGATGCCACGCCTCTACATCTCCGACACCGCCAACCCCAATGCGTTCGCCACCGGCCGCAATCCGCGCAACGCCGCGGTGTGCTGTACGACCGGCATCCTGCAACTCCTCAACGAGCGCGAACTGCGTGCGGTGCTGGGCCATGAGCTTTCCCACGTCTACAACCGCGACATCCTCATTTCGTGTGTGGCAGGCGCGATGGCGTCGGTGATCACGGCCCTCGCCAACATGGCGATGTTCGCGAGCATGTTCGGCGGCAACCGCGAGGGCGGCAATCCTCTTGCGATGCTGCTGGTTTCGTTCCTCGGCCCGATCGCGGCCACGGTCGTCAAGCTCGCCGTGTCACGGTCGCGCGAATACCAGGCCGACCAGTCCGGTGCCGAGCTGACCGGCGATCCGCTCGCGCTCGCCTCGGCGCTGCGCAAGATCTCCGGTGGGGTAGAGGCCGCGCCGCTGCCGCCGCAGCCCCAGCTCGCCGACCAGGCCCATCTGATGATCGCGAGCCCGTTCCGCGCCGGCGAGCGCATCGGCAAGCTGTTCTCGACCCACCCGCCGATCGCCGACCGCATCCGCCGCCTCGAGGACATGGCGGGCCGCGGCCTCTGACCTCTCTTGCCCCTCTTGCACCGCGAGCGACCGTGTTTGTACGCCGACACACCGTGATCTGCGTACCTACGCGGTCGCTCGTACCGTTTCAGCGCCCTCGATAGATACCCCCTGGGGGTACTTGTGCCCATCGCCTGACCCGCGTAGCGTCAGCTACGTCAGATACCCCCTAGGGGTATACATGAGAGGAGCGAGCGATGACGGTGACGACCACGACGGACTGGTCTCTGCGGGGCGAATGGTTCGATGTGTGCAGCTGCAAGTTGCCTTGCCCGTGCAGCTTTGCCCAGGAGCCCACGCATGGCGACTGCCTGTTCACGCTCGTCTGGAAGATCCACGAGGGCTACTACGGCGCAACGGATCTCAGCGACCTCGGCGTGGTCGCGATCGGCGAGTTCAAGGGCAACATGTGGGTCGGCGACCCGGACGCCACGATGTCGCTGATGTTCTACATCGACGACAAGGCCGATGCGGACCAGCGTCATGCGCTTGAGCAGATCTTCACCGGGTATGAGGGTGGCTGGCCCGGCGAATTCGGCAGTCTCATCGGTGAATTGCGGGGTATCGAGTACGCCCCGATCACGTTCGATGCGGCTGAGGATCTGGCGTATTGGCGGGCCGAGATCCCGGGCAAGGTGGACGTTCGTGTGGAGGCGCTGACCGGGCCGACGGCCGATCCGAACAAGCGGGTGACGACAGTCAACGCGCCGGGCGCCGAGGTGGGCCCGGGCCAGGTGGCCACATGGGGCGTGGTCAAGAAGGACGAGGCTGTCGGTTTCGACTTCTCGCATGAGTATCGCGGCGGGTCGAGCAAGCACTTCCCGTTCGACTGGCGTCCGGAGTCCTGACGGCACTGCGCGAGCGACCGGGTTTGTACGCGATTCACGGAGTGTCGCTGTACAAACACGGTCGCTCGCGGTGCAAGGGGACCCAAGGGGACCCAAGTGGACCCGCTACGCGGCGTCGGCCAGGGTTTCGACGTAGGTCGGGGTCACGCGCAGGACGCCGGCGCTGGGGATGTCGTAGAACAGCCCGATCACGTTGACGCCTTGGGCCAGTGGGTGTTCGCGCAGGGTCTGCACCTGGACCGCGATGTTGACCATCGACAACTGATCCACCAACCCGAACCCGGCTGCCGCAGCTGACCGAGCGACCGGGTGCCGCCCGTCGTCGAAGGCCTCCAGCGTCGGATTGCCCTCGGCCAGCCAGGTTTTCAGATACTCGTCACTGGCACCGCGAGGTTGCATGTTGCCGAGCAGGGCATTCATGGCTCCGCAGCTGGAGTGCCCGCAGACCACGATGGAGCTGACATGAAGCCGGTCGACCGCGAACGCGATCGCGGCCTCCATGGACGCGTCGGTCTGGCCGGCCGGGATCATGTTGCCGACATTGCGGACGGTGAACAGGTCGCCGGGGCCGCTGCTGGTGATGACGTTGGGCACGATGCGCGAATCGGTGCACGTGATGAACAACGTCTCCGGCCGCTGGGCGTGCTCGAGCTCCTTCATGTGCGGACGCAGCACCGGCGCGGTGCGGCGATGGTACGTCGCCAGCCCGTCCAGCACCGACGTCGAGTTCTCCTGCTGCTGCCACGAGCTCCACGGCACCACACCGGACCGCTTGTCGAACGGCGTGAACGCCCGAATCGGCGGTCCCGCAACAGCACTGGCCATCTCAACCGCGCCGACGTCATGGATGTCGACCGTGCCGCCGGTGGCCACGTGCTGGCGCTGCCATTCGTCGATCGCCTGGTGTGCGGCGTGGTCGATGAAGTCCACGCACAGCTCGACGGTGACGTTGGCGCCCGTTGGCACGGTGGCCAACGCGCTGGTCAGCTTGGGCAGCGACAGGAACGTGCACGAGCCTTCGACGACGACGCGCCAGGTGTTCTCACCGACGGGCTCGGCGTGAATCTTGGCCCGCACCACGCGCCACACGGTCAGCGCGATCGCCAGGGCCAGCCCGATCAGCACACCCTCCAGCAGGTTGAGGAACACGACGCCAAGGACCGTCACCACGTACACCACCAAATCGCCGGTACGCCGGGCGGTTTCGATGTGCGCGCGCTTGACCAGCTCGCAGCCGATGACGATCAGCAGGCCGGCCAGGGCCGCGGTCGGGATCAACTGGGCCAGCCCGGCGAACGGCAACGCGAACACCAGGACCCAGACGCCGTGCATGATCGCCGACGCCCGGGTGCGGGCACCCGCGGCGACGTTGGACGAGCTGCGCACGATGACGCCGGTGACGGGCAGGCCGCCGACCGCGCCGGAGATCATGTTGGCCGTACCCTGGCCGAGCATCTCGCGGTCGAAGTTCGTCCGCGGCCCGGTGTGCATGCGGTCGACGGCCACCGCGCACAGCAGGCTTTCGACGCTTGCGATGAGCGCCACGGTCAACACACCCGCGGCGAACGCGCTCCAGTTGCCGTCGGGCAGGCTCGGCAGCGCGAGGGCGTCGATCAGCGAGCCGTCCAGCTGGATGCGGGGCACGTTCTGGATGGAGCTGAACGGCAACAGCACGCTCAGCGCCGTCACGCCGACGATGGCGACCAGCGGGCCGGGGACCTTGCGCACCGCCGCAGGCATCCGTTTCCAGCCCACCAGAATCGCGATGACCAGCACGCCGAGGAACAGCCCCGGACCGTGCGCGGACATCAGCTGACCGGGCAGCTCGGTGACGTTCGCCCACGCCGAGCTGTTGGAGCTACCGCCCAGCAGGACGTGCACCTGCTGCAGCGCGATGGTGATGCCGATGCCGGCCAGCATCGCGTGCACGACGACGGGCGAGATCGCCAGCGCGGCACGCGCCACCCGGCTGAGGCCGAACAGCACCTGCAGCACGCCCGCACACACGGTGATCGCACACGTGACGGCCCAGCCGAACTGCGACACCAGTCCCGCGACGACGACGGTCAACCCGGCGGCGGGTCCACTGACCTGAAGCGGGGACCCGCCCAGTGCGCCCGCGACGATGCCGCCGACGATCGCGGCGATGATGCCGGCGAGCACCGGTGCGCCCGAGGCGACCGCGATGCCCAGCGACAGCGGGAGCGCGACCAGGAACACCACGAGCGAGGCGGGCAGGTCGTACCGCAGCACCGCCTCGGCTCTGTCTTTTAATGGAATCGTTTGCTGCATCTCGTGCTCCCGTCCGGGGTGGGGTGGGCATCCGGGCAGGCGTCGTCGCGGGCCCGGTCAGTGTGCTGACACCGTTGTCACTGATACGTGGTTGAAAGACGTTGCACGACAGCGCGACACAAGTCGACTTATGGTCCGCTGCGGTAAAACAACATCCAATTGCTGTGGGCGAGAGTATTTATCGATTTCTGAACCCGTCAAGGAAGCGTGGCGGACACATAGAGAACCCAAATCTTCGCGCCTACCCCGTAGGGTGCGAATTAGGGTGCTATGCAGGCAAAACATCCCACGCGGAAATACCGGTGGTTACCAAGAATTAACGGATACGTATGAAAAGCTCTGTATCGCAACAAATCTGGGTCGGCTCACGTAGTGATCTTGAAGGTGATACACGTCATAGTCGTTTGTATTCAATGGGTTTACCTGAGAACTCGATATGAACTTCGTGACAGGCATCTATGCGCTCCGCACAATGGGATCATGACGATGATGTCGGTATCCCCGCGTTCTCAGCAACCGCGGCAGGCCATCCTCGGCCAGTTGCCGCGGATCCATCGCGCCGATGGTTCGCCGATCCGGGTGTTGCTGGTGGACGATGAGCCGGCACTGACCAATCTGGTCAAGATGGCGCTGCACTACGAGGGCTGGACCGTCGACGTCGCGCACAACGGACACGACGCGGTGACCAAGTTCGATGAGACCGAGCCCGATGTGGTGGTGCTCGACATCATGTTGCCCGATATCGACGGCCTGCAGATTCTGCAACGAGTGCGTGAGGCCGACGGCTACACGCCCACGCTGTTTCTCACCGCGCGCGATTCGGTGTTGGACCGCGTGTCCGGTCTGACGGCCGGCGCCGACGACTACATGACCAAGCCGTTCAGCCTCGAGGAGCTCGTGGCCCGGCTGCGCGGTCTGCTGCGCAGGTCGAGCCACACCACGCCGCCCGCCGACGAGGTGCTCAAGGTCGGGGACATGGTGCTCGACGGGGCCAGCCGCGAGGTGACGCGCGCTGGTGAGCCCATCGGGTTGACCGTCACAGAGTTCGAGCTGCTGCGCTTTCTCATGCGCAACCCCAGGCGGGCGCTGAGCCGTGCCGAGATCCTCGACCGGGTGTGGAATTACGGCTTCGGCGGCAAGTCGAGCATCGTCGACCTCTACATCTCCTATCTGCGCAAGAAAGTGGACGCCGGCCGCGAGCCGATGATCCACACCGTGCGCGGCGTGGGCTATATGTTGCGCCCCGCCGACACGGTGCAATGACAGGCCCTCGATGGTGGCCGCGCTCGCTGCGCAGGCAACTGGTGCTCGGGGTGACGTCGATCGTGTCGGTGGTGCTGCTGTCCGTCGGCGTGCTGTCGGTCTACAGCCTGCACACCTACGTGTCGACGATGAGCGACACCGAGGTGTCGCGGTCGCTGGCCGCGTTCAGTCACTCCTACGACAAGCTCCGCGAAAAAGAGGAAAAGCACCAGATCACCAAGGACGAGGAAGCGCTCACCGCGTTCGTCGGCCAGGCGCCGGGCAACCTGATCGCGGTGCTGCACGACGGCGAGGTCGTGCAATCGGCGATGTTCTCCGACGGCGAGCCGCACCCCGCGCCCGATGCGGTCGTCAAGGCGCTCGACGCACAGTCGTGGGATCAGCACGAGCCGCGCACGATCAAGCTCCCGGTGCTGGGTTCCTACCGGGTGTGCAGCCAGCCCGCCGGCGACGGGGACGTGCTGGTCTCGGGCGTTTCCCTGGACAGCGCAAACCTGATGATCGCCCGCAAGACCGTGACGGTTGCCGTCATCATCATCGTCGCGCTCATCGTGACGGCGGTCGCGACCATCGCGGTGGTGCGCTTCGCGTTGCGGCCGTTGCGCCGGGTGGCGGCCACCGCGGCCAAGGTGGCGACGCTGCGGCTCGACGGTGACGATCACCGGATCACGGCTCGGGTGCGCGACAAGGACACCGATCCGGACAACGAGGTCGGCATCGTGGGCGAGACGCTGAACCAGCTGCTCGCGAACGTCGACAGCGCGCTCGCCGAACTCGCCGCCTCGGACCGGCGCACCCGGCAGTTCCTCACCGACGCCAGCCACGAGTTGCGCACGCCGTTGGCCGCGATCCAGGGATACGCCGAACTCACCCGGCAGGACAGCGCGAACCTTCCGCCGACCACCGAATACGCGCTCGCCCGCATCGAAGCGGAAGCGCGCCGGATGACGGTGCTCGTCAGCGACCTGTTGCTGTTGTCGCGGCTCGGCGAGGGCCAGGACTTGGAGACCGACGACGTCGACCTCAGCGATCTGATCGTCGACGTCGTCAACGACGCCGCGGTGTCGGCGCCGACGCACACGTGGGTGGCGCGGCTGCCCGACGAACCGGTCTGGGTCCGCGGGGACCACATCCGCCTGCATCAGGTCGTGAGCAACCTGCTGACGAACGCCAGAATGCACACGCCGCCCGGTGTGACCGTCACCATCACGCTTGCCGTCGATGGTGAATACGCCGAATTGACCGTCGCCGATGACGGGCCGGGCATCGACGCCGAATTGTTACCGAACCTGTTCGGGCGTTTTGTGCGGGCCGATAAATCGCGCTCGCGTGAATTGGGGAGCACCGGCCTGGGGCTCGCGATCGTCGCGTCGATTGTTCAAGCTCACAAAGGCAGCGTGACTGTGGCCTCGGACGCGGACGAGACGGTATTTACCGTGCGTATCCCCATGTCAGTGCGGGTTTCGACGCCGCAGGTGCCGGCTCTGTGAATTCTTTGAATTCGGCCTGAATTCGATTGCCGCATAACCGTGTGTGTTCGATATGAATTGATGGAATTGCCTGAATTATCCGCCTAGGCTGAAAGCAAGTTCAGTCGAATAAGAAAGGCAATTCGCAGCATGAGAAAAACGGTTATCGCGACGCTCACCGCCGGCCTGGCGCTCACCGGACTGGCACTCGCCGGCCCGGCCGCCGCCGCACCGACAGGTCAGACCTCGGCGCAGCAGACCATCAAGGATCTGCAAGCCGAGGGCTACCGCGTCATCCAGACGAAGGTCGGCAGCGGCTCGATCGACAACTGCACCGTCAGCGCGGTCCGTCCGGGCCGCGACATCACCGAGTTGCGGGCGGCCCCGCGCGGCAACACCGAGGAAGTGGTCCGCTACACCACGGTCTACGTCGATCTGAAGTGCGGCTGAGCGTCCCGTAATTGACGCCAGAGCGGTTGGCCCCGCTGTTGGGGCCGGGTTAGGGTTACCGCGTGCGGAGCAGAATGCTGATCGGCCTGGTAAGCGCCGCGGGGGCGGCTTTCATGAGCGTTCCCGGAGTCGCGGCGGCAGAGCCGGCGCCGCCACCCCCGCCGGTAGTGCCGAACGTCAACGCGTTCGCACCGGTGAAGACGTCGGAATACGCGGTCATGGACAACAACTGGTACGCCTTCGCCACACCTGAGGGTGTCACGTGCGTCCTGCAGCGCTCCGGTGGTTACGGCTGCAGCGGACCGATTCCCGCCGCACCCAACGGGGCCAACCTGGTGAGCGGCGGGCCGGGTGTTCCCGGCTTCGCCAGCTCCCCGGCCCCGGTGTTCGCCGCGGCCGGGGCGGCCAAGCCGCTGCCGCCGAACAGCCGCATCAGCTACCAGACCGTGAGCTGCGGGACCGACGGCGTGATGACCGCGTGCATCGACGGGCGCAACCAGGCCGGGTTCGTGATCAGCCCGGCCGGCAGCTTCGTCATCGGCGAACAGCCGTCGGATTTCAAGCCCACCTTCCAGATCGGCTAGTTCAGCCGATCCCTTCCAGCGTCTCCACCTCACTGGTCCCGATCTTCGAGATCACGTGCGGTGAACGGCGACTCAGGATCAGGTACCACGCGAGCGCCACGATCACCGTCGCGATGAACAGCCACGGGATGACGTTCAGCGGGTAGGCCGGGACCGGATAGACGTTGGCGTAGAACACATATGCCATCGATGCGATGGCCACTGCGGCGGCAGGCCACACCAGCGGTACGCGAGCGTCGATGCTGCGCAGGAACTTCACCGCGGCCAGGGCCGCGGCGGCATAGGCCACCATGTAGCCGTACGTGCCGTAGGTGTCCACCCAGGTGACGACGTTCATCGGGTCGACGCCGTTGAGGTACATCACGATCGACACGGCGATGACGAACGGGCTGACCGTGAGCAGCGCGCGGTGCGGGGTCAGGTGTGTGGGGTGGGTGCGGCCGATCGCGGACGGCACCACGCCTTCCTTGCCCATCACGTACAGGATGCGCCCGATGACGTTCATGGGTGCGACGACGACGGCGAAAAACGATGCGGCGATACCGAAGTTGAGGATCGGGTTGAACCACGTCGGCATGCCGACCAGCGTCGCGATGTCGTCAAGAGGCTGCGCGGATTCGCCGAGCGCGGGCCCGAGCGCGGCGACCTGTGTGTAGGCGGCGAAGATGTAGAGCACGCCGACGCCGGCCGCACTCCACATGATCGCGCGCGGCACCGCACGGTAGGGATCCTTGGCCTCGCGAGCCAGGGCGTCCGAGCTCGAGAAGCCGACGAACCCGAGGATCGCCAGCACCATGCCGACCGCGATGCCCGACGGCTGGGCGCCGGTCAGGTCGAACTGGTCGGCGTCGAACGCGTCAGATCCCAGATGGACCAGTGTCACGACGAGCAGCAGCGCGATGATGAAGATCGAGATCAGTTCCAGCACAAGCGAAACGCGGGCCGACAGGCGGATGCCGCGAATGGTGAACAGCGTCGCGAGGGCACCGAGGACGATGGCCAGCACGATCTGGGCGACGAGTCCCTGCACCGGAATGCCGAGCTGGTTGAGCAGCGTTGCGGTGTAGGCCACCGAGCCGCTGAGCGATCCGGCCGCGATACCGAAGCAGCCGATCAGCAGGCTCACCCCGGTCAGGTAAGCCCCGAACGGGCCCAAAGTCGTTGCGGCATAGCTGTAGAGCGATCCGGCCGAGGACCGCCGTTTGGCGAACTGCGATATGCAGTAGCCGACCGACAGGATCACGACCGTCGCGAGTGCGAACGAGATCCAGGTGCCATTGCTCGCGGTCGTGTAGATGGCGGCGGCGGTGAACGCGATGACAGCGCTCGGGGCGATGTTGGCGATGGCCTGCGCGGCGAGTTCGCCGCCGCCCATCACGCCGCGCCGCAGCCCGGCGTCACCGGCCGCGGTGCCGGTCTGAAGGTCTTCGGACACTGAGTCTCTCGATTCTGATCAGGCGGAGGGGATGAGGAGTTGGCGCAGCGCGTGTCCGGCGGCGAGGTCGTCGAGCGCGGCCGCGGCTTCGTCGAGCGGCCTGCGCCCGGAGATCATCGAGGCGAGGTCGAGGTTGCCCGCCATGACCTCGTCGACGAGCGCGGGGATGTCACGTTCGGGCACGGCGGATCCGTAATTGGAGCCGAGGATTCGCTGATCGCCTTCGGCAAGCGCGAGCGGGTCGAAGGTCGCGCGCTCGCCTGCCGGGGGCAGGCCGACGATGACCGCCGCGCCCCCCAGGCCCAGGGCGGCGATGGCCTGCTCGGTGGTGACGATCTTGCCGATCGCGTCGAACACATAGTCGAAGCCGTCGGCGACGATATCGCGCAACGCAGCCACGACATCGTCGGTCGCGGACGCGTCCACCACATCGGTGGCACCGAGTTTGCGTGCCAGATCGAGCTTTTCGGCCACGACGTCGACCGCGACGATGCGTTCCGCACCGGCCAGCCGCGCGCCCTGGACACACGCCAGGCCGACGCCACCGCAGCCGATCACCGCTACGGTCGAACCGGGCTGGACTCCGGCGGTGTTGCGGACCGCACCAACGCCGGTCGCGATCGCGCAGCCGACGATGGCGATGTCCTCGAGCGGTGCGTCCTTGCGGACCTTGATCGCGCCGCTGCGCGGGACGACCACCTGTTCGGCATACGACGAGACGCCGAGGTAGTGGTGGATCGGGCCGCGCTCGTTGGACAGCCGCGTGGTGCCGTCGTACAACGTGCCACCCGCCGCGACGACCGAGGCGACCAGCGAACACTGCGCCGGCAGGCCGGCCTTACATGCCCGGCACTCGCCACAGCCGGGAACCCAGCTCAGCACCACATGGTCGCCGGGCTCGAGGTCGTCGACGCCCGCGCCCACCGCGGTGACCACGCCGGAGCCCTCGTGCCCGAGCACGACCGGTGCCGGGACGTCCCAGGCGCGGGTGGTGACGTGCAGGTCGGAGTGGCATACGCCCGCGGCGGCGACCTTGACGCGGACCTCGCCCGGGCCGGGCGCGGCGAGGTCGACCGTCTCGACCGTGATGGTGCCGTCGCCGTCGAAGACGGCGGCCCGGATCTGTGTCGTGTCCTGCGATTGGTCGGTTTGAGGTGCGGACACCGCCGTGCCTTTCTTTAATCGGGGGGGCATGACCGCGTGTAGGGTTCAATGCCATAAAACGCTGCGACGTGTTTTACACCACTAAACGAATGGCCGTCAACACACGGGGGAGGACTGCTGTGCCGGACAGCGCAGAGACGGGGATGGGCCGTGCCGGGGCCCGGCTGCGCGAGTTCCGCCGCGAGCGCGGGCTGAGCCTGACGGAGGTGGCCGCGCGGGCCGAGGTGACGAAGGGTTTCCTGAGCCTCGCCGAGCGCGGCATGACCAATGTGTCGGTTCCGGTGCTGATGCGGATCTGCGACGCGTTGGAGATCGGGATCGGTGACCTGTTCGAGTACCCCTCCGCGCCGGTCGTGCGCAGTGGGGCCGGCGCACCGCTCGAGATGGGCGGGGTCGACGTACGCGAGGAGCTGCTGACCCCGAAAGCCGAGCGGCACGTGCAGGTGATGCACACCGTGATGCGCCCGGGCGGCGGTTCGGGCGGAGCCTATCGACTCGACGCCGCAACGGTTTTCGTCTACGTGCTGCGGGGCCGGCTCAGCATCGCCGTCGACGGCGAGAACACCGTCCTCGACACCGGCGACTGCCTCACGTTCGACGCGACGCGGCTGCACGACTGGCACAATCCGACCGACGGCGAGGCCGAAGTGCTGTGGACGATCGCCCCGCCCGTCGGTGCCGAGGACTTCCGCGCCGCCGTGCGCGGCGACTGAGGCTCAGAATCCCGAGCTGTGCACCTCGTGGCCGGTCTTCTCGGCCATGAGGCCGCGATAGGCCTCCTCGACGGTCGAGCCGTGGTTGATCACCGCGTCGACCTCGCGGGCGATCGGCATGTTGAGGCCGAACTTGTCGGCGAACTCCATGATCACGCTCGCGGCTTTGACGCCCTCGGCGACCTGGTTCATCGAGGCGATGATCTCGTCGATCTTCTTGCCCGCGCCGAGTTGCTCGCCGACGTGGCGGTTGCGGCTGCGCTGGCTGGTGCAGGTGACGATGAGATCGCCCATGCCGGCCAGGCCGGCGAACGTGTCGCGGTGCCCGCCTGCCGCCTCGCCCATCTTGGCCATCTCGCGGACCGCCCGCGCCATCACCATGGCGCGCGTGTTCTCGCCGATGCCGAGTGAGTAGCCCATGCCGACTGCGATGGCATAGACGTTCTTCAACGCCCCGGCCATCTCGACACCGGTCACGTCATCGGTGGTGTATGTGCGAAAACGCTTGGTGCGGAACAACTCCGCGAGCTTGGCCGCCAAGTGCTGGTCGGGCATGGCGAGCACGGCCGCGGCGGCATAGCCCTCGGCGACCTCGCGCGCGATGTTCGGCCCGGCCAGGATGCCCGCCGGGTGACCCGGCAGCACCTCGTCGACGATCTCGCTCATCCGCATGTTGGTGCCTTGTTCCAATCCCTTGACCAGCGACACCACCGGCACCCACGGGCGGAGCTCGCGCGCCAGCTCCATGAGCACACCGCGGAAGCCGTGCGACGGCACACCCATCACGATCACGTCGGCACAGTTGGCGGCCTCCGAGAAGTCGTTGGTGGCCTTGAGGTTTTCCGGCAGCGCCACCTCGTCGCCCAGATACCGGGAGTTGCGGTGATTGTCGTTGATGTCCTTTGCGGTCTCCGCCGAGCGCACCCACTGCAGCGTCGGGCCGCGCCGCGCGCAGATCGAGGCCACGGTGGTGCCCCAGGAGCCGCCACCGAGGACGACGACGTTCGGTTCGCGTTGCGCTGGTGCCATGGCGATCAGCGTATTGCCGGGATGCGGCCCTTGACCGCAAGTTGCTGAACTGTCTCAGCCGCGTTTGGCGGCGCGGATCGAGCGCGAGCCGATCGCCGCCGCGGTGAGGCAGGCCAGCGCGACCGCCGCGGCGAACCAGGGAAAGACCGTCGCGAGGTTCCACCGGGTGGCGGCCCAGCCCGCGAGCAGCGTGGGAACGGCCATCGCGGTGTAGGCCAGCACGTAGAACGCCGACATCGTCTCGCCGCGTTGGTCGGCGGGGACGACGTGCGAGAGGTGGCGCAACGACCCGCCGAACCCGAGCCCGAAGGTCGCGCCGAGCAGCGCCGCGGCCACGAACACCAGCGGCCAGGAGTGCGTCAATAGCACCGGGACCGTCAGCAGGAGCGTGATCGCCATACCGACGTCGCCCAGGATCGCGGCGCGGTGGGCCGGGATACGCGTTGCGGCGAGCTGGACCAGCGCCGCGGAGAACGCAGTCACCCCGACCACGCCTCCGCCGAACACCAGGTTGTCGATGTGAGTCTGGTGCGCGGCCAGCGAAGGATAGAGCGACAGCAGTACCCCGAGCACCGACCACGACGCCATCGCGCCGAGTGCGGCGAACCAGAAGTCGGACCGGATCTCTTGGGACACCGCGGGTTTGGAGATCCGGATCGGCCCCGACGACCGGGTGGTGTGCGTTTCCCGCAGCGCGATCACGCCGACGCCGACGATGACGCAGACGACAGCCACCACGGCGTACGGTGTGCGCAACGGATGCGGGGCGTACTGCGCCAGCATGGCCGAGCCGACGATCGCGACCGTCATCCCGATGTTGAACGCGACACCGCTGAGCTGGCCGGAGCGCACCCCGAGGTGCGGCCGCAGGTCGAGGAGCGCGGCCGCGGCGACCACCACGATCGAGCCGACGGCGGCACCGTGGATGGTCCTGGCGACCAGCAGCAGTGCCATGGTGTCGGCCACCAGGAACACTCCGAGTCCCACGATCATCGCGACGAGCGCGAAGAGCAGCACCGGCTTGCGGCCGATGACGTCGGAGATCCGGCCCGACACCAGCACGGCCGCCAGGGCCGCGATGGCATAGACGGCGAACACGATCGTGGTGGCCAGTGGCGTCAGGTGCCAGGCCGTCTCGTAGATGCCGTACAGCGGTGCGGGCACACCCGATACCCCGAGTGCGACGCCGCTGAGGACAAGCAGCAGCGGGTAGGCCCAGCGCTGCGTGCGCTGTTCTTTCAGACCGAGCGCGCCATCCACCGCGACGGGCGTCATCGTCACTCCTCTTGGGGTAGGTTTGATGATGATCGAACTTCACCGAGCGTACGCCGGGTTCGATCGTCATCAAACTTATTTACCGGTGATGGAGGGCACATGGGAGAGGCGTCAGTAGCCGGGGCGGTCCGCCGTCCTGTCGCGTCGATCCACCAGGTGCTGTGCGCGCTGCAGGATCCCGTGCGACTGGAGATGGTGCGCCGCCTCCACAACGCCGGCGGTCCGGTGAGGTGCGCGGCCCTCTACGACGGCATCAACAAATCGACGGCCACCCACCACTTCAACATCCTGCGCGACGCCGGACTCATCGAGCGCGAGCCCGCCGACGGGCACACGCACCAGCGGCTGCGGACCGAGGACGTCGATGCCGCGATCCCGGGTCTGCTGGATTCGATTGTCGGGCAAGCCAACCGGGAAGCCGGCCAGGCCGGCTGAGTCGGCCCCGGCATTTTTCTCGCATTTTCGCGCGTTTCCCCTACGCCAGTAAAGTTAACGTGCATACTGACCGCGAGGCATGGGGCAGGCGCACCGGGGCGTTCGGTGCGCCTTTCGTCGCTGGGTGCCCGGCTCGTGCTCAATCGTGTGCCCATTCGTTCGAATATGTTGACTGATCCCGGTTTCCGCGCGATCTCAGCCGCAGCGGCCGGGCCGCTGCGGCGATGCCACTGACGGCTGGCGTGGTGCCTTCTTGTCTGAATCGCCCGGGTTCGACGCATTAAGTGAATGAGAATTCGGCAAAACGTTGACGACGGTACAGCGACGGCTATACCGTGCCAACCACTGCGAGTTAAGGCTCCGCGGGCGTCGGGAGGGATTCAACTGTGCCTACTCAATCTCGTAAAGAGAGAGGATGACCGCGTCGTCTGAGCGCGTGTCTGACGAGGTCGGGCGGGATCGCGGGCTCGATGCCATCGAAGACTGGACCACCGGCTACGTCAGGCGCCATCCGATCGCGTCGCTCACCACGGTCGGCGACCAGTTCGTCCTCGGAGTGCGCACCCTGCAGTACTTGTTCACCGACCTGTTCACCGGCCGGTTCCAGTGGCAGGAGTTCATCCGGCAGGGCGCCTTCATGTCGGGCACGGCCGTGCTGCCGACGATCCTGGTGGCGCTGCCGATCGGGGTGACACTGTCGATCCAGTTCGCACTGTTGGCCGGGCAGGTCGGCGCCACATCGCTCGCCGGCGCCGCCAGCGGTCTTGCCGTCATCCGGCAAGCCGCGTCGCTCACGGCCGCGATCCTGATGGCCGCCGCGGTCGGATCGGCGATCACCGCCGACCTGGGTTCGCGCACGATGCGCGAGGAAACCGACGCGATGGAGGTCATGGGCGTCTCCGTGGTGCGGCGTCTCGTGGTGCCGCGGTTCGCCGCGGCCGTCATGGTCGGCGTCGCACTCACCGGCGTCGTGTGCTTCGTCGGGTTCCTGGCCAGTTACCTCTTCAACGTCTACTTCCAGAACGGTGCGCCAGGCAGCTTCGTCGCGACCTTCTCGTCGTTCGCGACCACCGAGGACATGATCGTCGCCTTGATCAAAGCGGTGATCTTCGGCGCGATCGTCGCCGTGGTGTCGTGCCAGAAGGGGCTGTCCACCGTCGGCGGGCCGACGGGTGTCGCGAACTCGGTCAACGCGGCCGTCGTCGAATCGATCCTGGTGCTGATGGTCGTCAACGTCGCGATCAGCCAGCTCTACATCATGCTGTTCCCGCGAGTGGGGCTGTGACATGACGGCATCGACGTTCGTGCCGCCACTGCTGGCGCCGCTGGTCCGGCTCTACCGGAGCACCTCGACGCCGGTCATCCGGCTCGGGCACATGCTGGTGTTCTTCGCCCAGGCCGTCGTGGCCGTCCCGATCGCGCTGCGCCATTACCGCAAAGAGTTCGTCCGGCTGCTGTCCGATATCACTTGGGGCAACGGTTCTCTCGTCGTCGGCGGCGGCACCGCGGGAGTGGCGATCGTGCTGGGCGTCACCGTCGGCGCGCTCGTCGGCATCGAGGGGTACAACTTCTTGGACCTGCTCGGGCTCGGGCCTGCCACCGGCATCATCTCCTCGTTGGTGAACACCCGCGAGCTGGCGCCGATCGCGGCGTCGCTGGCGTTCGCGACGCAGGCGGGCTGCCGGTTCACCGCGCAGCTGGGTTCGATGCGCATCGCCGAGGAGATCGATGCGTTGAACGCCTTGGCAATTCGGCCGATTCCGTATCTGGTGACGACGCGGTTGATGGCCTCGGTGGTCGCGATCGTGCCGCTCTACGTCGCGTGCCTGGCGGTGAGTTACCTGACGAGCCAGCTCGTGGTCTTCGCGATCAGCGGCGGTTCGACCGGTTCCTATCTGCACTACTTCACGATGATGTTGTCCGGTCAGGACATCCTCTACTCGTTGCTCAAGGCCATCGTCTTCGTGTGGATCGCGTCGACGATCCAGTGCTACTACGGCTTTTACGCGAGCGGCGGCCCGGTCGGGGTCGGCGTAGCGGCCGGCCATGCCATGAGGGCGAGCATCACCGTCGTGATCATGGTCAACATGCTGCTCACCATGGCGCTGTGGAGCGTCGATTCCGGGGCGAGGTTCGGGGGGTGAACAACCACATTGCCGAATTCCATTGAGCTGGACGGACGCGGGCCGTCAGACCGCCAACTGCTGGGCTGCGGGGTGGCGCTGCTGGCGGTTGCGTCGATCGTGACGGCGCTGCTGTTGGTCAAGTCGACCGGCCGGCTCGACCCCTACGTCAGAGTGGTGGCCAACCTCGTCAACGTCGGCGACGGGCTGCCCCAGCGATCGGACGTGAAGTACCACGGCGTGCTGGTCGGCATGGTTCAGGAGGTGACCCCGGCTGCGCACGGCAACCCCAACTACGTGCACATCGACCTGAATCCGCAATACGCCAAGTCCATTCCGGCCACCGTCACCGCGCGCGTCGTGCCCAGCAACGTGTTTGCGGTGTCGTCGGTGCAGTTGGTCGATAAGGGGCCCGGCCCCGCCATCCAGGCCGGTGCGCACATCCCGGAGGACACCGAGTTGCCGACGGTGTTGTTCCAGACCACCATCAGCAAGCTGCGTGACATCTTGGCCGCGACCGGACGCGGCCGCGAGGACACGACGGTCGGCATTCTGGCCGCCGTCAACGCGGCGACCGAGGATCGTCGTACCGAACTCCTCGCCAGCGGCGCCCAGTTGAACCGGCTCATCGACGAAACCAACGCGATCGTGGCGGCTGAACCGGACGGGACGACGGTCTCGGCGCTCATCGATGCCACCCGTGGATTGCAGGCCACCGCACCGGAACTGCTCGACTCGCTGCATCAAGCGGTCGAACCGATGCGTGTGCTGGTCGAGCAACGTTCGCAACTCGACACCTTGATCAGCGGCGGCATGCACACCATGAACACCACGCATACCGCGCTCAACAACCATACCGACCGGATGGTCAACATCACCTCCGAGTTGACCCCGGTGCTCGGCAACCTGGCGCAGACCTCACGGCACTGGGTGCCTGCCTTCGTCAAGCTGAATCAGCTGTCGGACAAGTTTTTCGACGAGGTGTGGATGCATGATCGCGACACCGGCAACATGCGAGTGAACCTGTCGTTCACGCCCAGCTACACCTATACCCGCGCCGACTGTCCGCAATACGGGGAGCTGAAGGGCCCGAGTTGCTACACCGCGCCGCTGGTGGGAACCCGACCGGCCCTGCCCGACGTGCTGCTACCGCAGAACTATCAGCCGCCGAAGGATCTGGCCCCACCGCCGGGCACGGTGCTGGGGGAGAACGGCAACCTCATCGCCGTCGGTCCGCCGCTGATCAACCCGAATCCGAGCCTGGCGGATCCCAATCCGCCACTGCCGCCGGGGATGACGCCGCAGCCACCGGTGCCCGGGACCGCGAACCCGGCACTGGTACCCACCCCGCCGCCCCCGGTGAACCAGTCCCCGATCGCGCCCGTCGCGCCCAATCCGTGGAACCCGCCCCCACCCGCACCCGCGCCGCCACCCGGTCCACCGCCCCTACTTCCGGCGGAGGCCGCACCCGCGTCGTTCGGCGGCAACGTCGGCCCGGTCGGCAGTGTGCAGGAACGTGCGCAACTCAGCGTCATCACCGGTCAGCCGGCCTCGACGGCCACCCAGCTGCTGCTCGGCCCGGTGGCGCGGGGCATGACCGTGTCCATTTCTGAGGAGCCCCGATGAGGTACCGCGGCGCACTGATCGGCCTGTCGCTGTTCATGGTGGTGGCGGTGGCATTGACCTGGCTGGTCTACGTCACGCTGCGCCGTGACGTGGCCGGTAAGACGGTGCCGTACGCCGCGATGTTCACCGACGTGTTCGGCTTGCGCGAAGGCGACGACGTCCGGATGGCGGGCGTTCGGGTCGGCCGGGTGGAAAGCATTGAGCTCCAAGGCGATCTGGCCAAGGTATCGTTCGTCGTGCAGAGCGACCAGCAGGTGCTGGGCACCACCGTCGCCTCGGTCACCTACCAGAACATCGTCGGGCAGCGCTACCTCGGACTGTCGTTGGGCAAGCTCGGCGACCCGGGACACCTGCCGCCGGGCAGTGTGATTCCCGTCGAGCGCACCGATCCGTCGTTCGACGTCGATACGCTCCTCAACGGCTACGAGCCGTTGTTCAGCGTGCTCGACCCGCAGAACGCCGACAACCTCACCAAAGGCGTCATCCAATCGCTGCAGGGCGACGAGGGCTCCATCACGGCGCTGGTCGATCAGACCAGCAAGCTCACCGAATCGTTCGCGGGGCAGGACGAGCAACTCGGCGAGGTGATCACCGATCTGAACGTCGTGACGGCCAACCTCGCCCGCCACAACGACGACCTGGACCACATCATCGGTGAAGCCCGAACGGTGGTGTCCACGTTCGACGCCCGGCGCCCGCAGTTGGTGGATTCGATGGGCTCGATCGCCAAGGTGGTGCGCCAACTGTCGACGATCTCCGACGAGGTGTACCCGTCGCTGAACGAGCTCGTCACGCGCGAGCCGGGGTTCGCCGCGCACATGGTGGGCCTCGAGCCGCAGCTGGCGTTCACCGGCGCCAACCTTCCGCTGCTGCTCAAGGGATTCGCGCGCATCACCAGTGAGGGCACCTACGCCAACGCCTACGCGTGTGACCTCAACATCCAGGGTTTCTTCCCGGGGCTCAACGACGTCGTGCCGATCATCGTCGACGCCGCAACCCCCGGCAACAAGGCGCAGTACACCCCCAAGTGCAGGAACATGGCCAATGGCTGATCAAACACCCAAGCCGCGGCGCAGGCGCCCGCCCCTGGAGAACCGCAACCGGACGTTGTTGGGAGTCATTGCGGTAGCGGTCGTTTCGGTGCTCGTGGCGACACTGCTGTTGATCAAGGTCGCCAACATCGGCTATCGCGAGTACACCGCGCAGTTCCTTCAGGCGGCGGCCCTGCGGCCGGGCAACCCCATCACCGTCGCCGGAATCCCGGTCGGCGAGGTGATGAGCATGAAGCTCGCGGGCGATCATGTCGAAGCCGCTCTCAAGGTCCGCAATGACGTTGCGCTCGGCGAGGACTCGCGGGCCTCCATCAAGATCACCACGATCTTGGGATCACGCTACCTGGCGCTGTACCCCGGAGGGCCGGGGTCGTTGCCGGACAACACCTTCGGCCTCACCCATACCGAGGTGCCCTACGACCTGCAGGAAGCCCTGGCCGACGTCACCAGAACATACGAACAGGTCGACACCGACAAGTTCGCCCAGTCGCTGGCCATCCTGGGGGAACAGATGAAGACTCTGCCGCCAGTGGTACCGCAGGCGCTGGAGAACACCCACACGCTGTCGACGATCATCGCGCAGCGCCGCGACCAGTTGGGTGAGCTGCTCAAAACCACGGAACTCATCAGCAACACGCTCCGCCGCCAGCAGGCGACGATCGGAAACCTGGTGAACCAAGGCAATTCGCTGCTCGGCGAGTTCGTCGCACGACGTGCCACGTTCCACGCGATGATGGACGCGCTCACCAATCTCGTCCAGACGTTGAGCAACATCGTCATCGACGACCGCCCCGAGCTGGAGGAACTGCTGCGCAATCTGCGTGAGCTGTCCGGCATGCTCGGCCAACACGACGATCTGCTGCGCAGCATCCTGCAATCCGCCCCGATCGCATTGCGCGGCCTTGCCAATGCGACCGGCACCGGCAACGCCGTCGACTTCAACGCCACCAACGGCCTGCTGATCGACTCCTGGATGTGCGCGATCAGCGGTCGGGCCAAGCAGTTCAACATGCTCCAGTACTTCAAGGACTGCAAATGAGAATCGGAAAGTCCCGGCTCGTGGTCCTGGGTATCGCCACGCTCACCGCGGCGGCAGTGGCCGTCACGGCGGCAGTGATCTACACCAAGGATCAGCTCGACACCATCTCGGTGACCGCCCAGTTCGACAGCGCGGCAGGCCTTTACGAAGGCAACACCGTGGCGGTGCTCGGGATGCCCGTGGGCAAGGTCACCAAGATCACCCCGAAGGGCGGCTACGTCGAAGTCGACTTCACCGTCGACCGGGACGTCAAGATCCCGGCCGACGCGCAGGCGGTCACCATCTCGAATTCGATCCTGACCGACCGGCAGATCGAACTGACCCCGCCCTATCGCGGCGGCGACGTCTTGGCCGATCACGCCACCATCGGATTGCACCGTACCCAGACCCCGGTCGAATTCGCCCGGGTGCTCGACGTTCTCGACAAGCTCTCGGTTTCGCTGCGGGGCGACGGCAAGGGCAACGGCCCGGTGGCAGACGTCGTCAACGCCAGCGCCGCGATCGCCGACGGGAACGGCCAGCGGATGAAGGACGCCCTCGGCGAGCTGTCGAATGCGTTGCGGCTGAGCGCCGACAAGGGCACCGTGACGAGAGACCAGCTCACCACGATCATCCGCAATCTCAGTTCGTTGTCGGAGGCAACCGCCCGTAACGACGCGACGATGCGCGAATTCGGTTCGTCGGTGCGTGCGCTCAGCCAGATCCTGGCCGATGAGGATTTGGGCACCGGGACCACCGGTAAGAAGATCAACGAGGTGCTGACGCATACGGCCGAAGTTCTCAACACCCACCGGGATGCGATCAAGGACATCGTCGCCAACGGCGACACCGTTCTGACGACCGCGGTCGATCACGAGCGTGATCTCGCCGAGTTCCTCGATGTCGCGCCGATGACGCTGGACAACCTGTACAACGTCGTCGACCAGAAGAACGGCGCGCTGCGGGTCAAGGTGCTCACCGATCGGGTGTTGTTCGACAACCAGTTCATCAAAGAGATCTGCAACGTCATGGGGCTGCGGCAGTTGGGTTGCAGCACCGGCACATTGCAGGACTTCGGGCCGGATTTCGGAATCTCCAACATGCTCGACGGGCTTGCGGCGATGGGGCAGCGGTGATGGGTAGAGATCGGATGCGACGGGCGCCCGTGGTGCTCGCACTGACTGCATGCCTCGCGGTCTCGGGGTGTGCGACGGAAGGTTTGGCGAGCCTGCCACTGCCCGCACCGGGTGTCGGGTCGGGCGGCTATCGGGTGACGGCGGTGTTCTCCAATGCGCTCAACCTGCCCGCCAACGCGAAAGTGAAACTGGCCGGCGCGGACGTCGGCCAGATGGAGTCGATGGTGGCGCGCAATTACACCGCGGTGACCACCCTGCGGATCATGGACGGGGTTCGGTTGCCGCAGGGCAGCACCGCCGAACTGCGTTCTGCCACACCGTTGGGCGACGTCTTCGTCGCCATCAAGCCACCGAGCCCGGCCGACGCCGATGCGCCGTTGCTGAAGGACGGCGACACCATCCCGCTGGAATCGACCGCGGCGGCGGCCACCGTCGAATCGGTGCTGAGCTCGGCGGCAGTTCTGGTGAACGGCGGTGCGGTGCGCAACTTCACCAACATCATCAACGGTTTGGGCAAGGCGACCGGCGACCAGGGCCAGGCCTTCGGCAACCTCATCCGCAAGACCAACCACACTCTCGGCACGCTCAACGGCAGATCCGAACAGATTTCGACGGCGATCACCGAGACCTCCTTGCTCGTCGAACAGCTCGAGGCCAAGAACCAGACGATCAGTGAGGTGATGGCGCAAGCCCGCCCGGCCACCGACACGCTGGCCGCCCACACCACGCAGATCGCCGATCTGGTGGAGCAGGTCGGCGACGTCTCCGACCAGCTGCGGAAGTTCCCGTCGATCGCCGGTACCGACACCAGCGGCCGCAGCGTGATCGCCGATGCGAACACGGTCGCGGGGGCGTGGAACGACGTCGTGCTGACCCCCGACGCCACCCTGTATGCGCTCAACCGGCTGATGCCGCCGTTCGTCAAGGGCACGACCAGCAACGCGATCGCGGTGAATGCGAGCATCGATCGATTGATTCTCGGAAGCATCCCGGACATCGGTTTCGCCGGAGACCCGGGCCTGCACGGCCCCAAGTGGCACAACTGGCATCAGCTGGTTGGCGCATTCAGGTACACGCTGTTGCGCCTGCAGGAAAAGGTCGTCGGCAGGGGGCCCGCCGTTCCGCAGGTGCCGGTCATACCCAGCCCGACCGAGCCGGGCCAACTCGAGGTCGCACCGCATGCGGGGGGACCGGTTCCGGCGGCGCCGCCACCGGAACCGGCCCCGGTGCCCGGTCCGCTTCCTGCCGAGGCGCCGCGATGATCGGCACCGCGGCGGACCGACTCGTCGGCCTCGTCCGGTACGGCTACCGGCGCCGGGCGTGGCTGTCGGCGGCCGGCCTCGTCATGGTCCTGGTGGTGGCGACCGGCTATCTGCTGCTCGGTGCGCTTCGGGTGAACCCGTTCGCGTCGCAGTACAAGGTGACCGTCCAACTGCCCGAGTCGGCCGGCCTGCTGCCCAATCAGGACGTGACGTTGCGCGGTGTGCCGATCGGGCGCGTGCAACAACTCGACATCACCCCGTCCGGCGTCAACGCTCTGGTCAACGTCAAATCGACCGTGAAGATCCCGGAGTCAAGCGCCGTCCGGGTTTCCGGCCTGTCGCCGGCCGGCGAGCAGTACATCGACTTCGTGCCCGAGTCGGATCGGGGGCCGTTCCTCGCCGACGGCAGTGTGATCGCACTCGGTAAGGCCACGGTGCCGGTCAGTCTCGCGGAGCTGCTGGCCAACGCCGACGGGGCGCTCGCCCAAACCGACACGGCCAAGCTCGAACTCATCAGACGGGAGCTGAGTCTCAGCGACGCCGGACCCCAGAAGCTGGCGGACATCATCGACGGCGGCACGTTCCTGCTGTCCACGCTCGACTCGGTGTTGCCGGAGACCAGCAGCCTGCTGCGCAGCAGCCGTTCGGTGTTCACGCTCATCGCCGACAAGAACGCCGGAATCGACGTTGCGTCAGACAATCTCACCGAGTCGTTCGTGGGTATCAACAAAATGCGCGACGGTTACCGCAGGCTCACCGACCAGGCGCCGGGAACACTGACCTCGGTCGACAACCTGTTCATCGACAACTCCGACACCATGGTGCAGCTGCTCGGCAACCTGACCACGACGTCGCGGCTGCTCTATCTGCGGGTGCCTGCGCTCAACGCGTTGTTCCCGAGCTACCGCACGTCGCTGCTCGACGCGCTCGGCACGACGATGCACGACCACGGGCTGTGGGCGACCGGCGACATCTACCCGCGGTACTCCTGCGACTACGGAACACCGCGCCTCCCACCGTCTTCGGCCGACTACCCCGAACCGTTCATGTACACGTACTGCCGCGACGACCACCCCGGAATCCTGATCCGCGGGGCCAAGAACGCGCCGCGGCCGGCCGGCGACGACACCGCCGGACCGCCGCCGGGCGCCGACCTCGGCAGGCAGACTGACCCGACCCCGAAGGGCCGGTACACGATTCCCACCCCATACGGCGGCCCGACACTGCCGATCGAGCCGCCCCGCTGAACGAGGAGATGACGTTGTCTGTGACGACTGACAATGACACCGACAAGGACACCGAACTCGACGACAAAGAGGTCGACGAGACGTCCGAAGAGGTCGATTCGACTGACGAGAAAGCCGACCCCGCAGAAGAATCCGACGACAAGCGGGTGACCGAGCGCCGGTCACCACGCAGGGTTCTGATCGGAGCGGTTGCCGCCGTGCTGATCGCCGCGTTGGCCGGTGCGGGGTACCTCGGCTGGCAGCTGTGGCAACAACAACAGGTCGAGCGTGCCGGGCAGGCCGCGCAGCAGGCCGCCGTCGCGTATGCGGCGGTACTCACCAGCATCGACACGGCGAAGGTCGACGAGAACTTCACACAGGTGCTCGACGGTGCGACGGGTGAGTTCAAGGACATGTACTCGAAGTCCGCCACGGAACTGCGCCAGTTGCTGATCGACAACAAGGCCTCCGCGCACGGCGTGGTGCTGGAATCGGCCGTGCAGTCAGCGACCAAGGACAAGGTCGTGGTGCTGCTGTTCGTCGACCAGTCGGTGTCGAACACGCATGTGCCCGACCCGCGCATCGACCGCAGCCGGATCAAGATGACGATGGAGAACGTCGACGGCCGCTGGCGGGCAAGCAAAGTCGAGTTGCCTTGATGGACTCAGCCATGCGTCGCACGATGGTGGGGGCGGTGGCGGTAGCGGTGGCACTCGCCACCGCGCCGTCCGCGGCCGCGTCGGCTCCGACGTTCTGTGATGAGCTGGGCGGCAACTGGGATGGCCACTTCTGCACCACGTCGGTGGTGTCGGAGCGAAAAGCGGTCCGAAACATCAAGATGGCGCTGCCCGGCGATCTGGTGGACAACCCCGTCATCCGGGAGTATCTGACCAACCTGATGAACAACTGGCGCAACGCCGCGAAGAAGATGGTCCAGGACAGCTTCGGCGAGCAGCACTTCCAGGTGTTCCATCGCGGTGACGCGATGAGCGTCGTCTTCCATGAGATCTACTCGGGTACTTTCGGTACCGACGCCCTCGCGCACCCGAACGCACCCATCCTCAGTGATGCCTACCGCACCTTCACCTTCGCAGGTGGGCGACAGTTGCAGTTGGCCGATCTGTTCAAGCCGGATGTCGATCACCGGGCCGAAATCCCGGGCCTTGGTGCGCCGTTCATCGTCGCCGCGCTCGATGCCGCACCGCCGCCGCACCAGCCAGGCACGTATCCGTTCACCCCGGACCGCTGGACACCGGACAAGGTGTTTTCCGGCGGCTACAAGGCCTGGGCGCTGACGCCCGACGAACTCATCCTCTACATGCCGGACTATCCGGTCGGGCGTGACAGCCCGATCGATTTCACGCCTGGACTCATGCAGTGGTCGATGGACGGCGGCACCGTACAAGCGCACATTCCGCTCAGCGCGCTGAGCCCCGTCCTGCGCCCCGAGTTCGGCGGCGTCTGAGTATGCCCTCCGATCTGGTCGCGTAACGAGTATCGACATGGTGCGCACCATCGGGATCGGCCAACTACGCGGCGATACCCGCAACTACGTCGAACGGGTCGCGGCCGGCGAGACATTCGAGGTGCTGCGCCGCGGGCGACGCATCGCTCGACTGCAGGCCGCACACGGCTGCCACGACATGCTCATCGCCGTGCCGCTCAACGAATTGCGTACGCGCGCCGCCCGCGTGTTCGACCGGGTCGCGGCAGGGGAGACGATCGCCGTCGAATACCACGGCCGGACCGTCGCCGCGTTACGGCCGTGCACCGGCGATGTCCGCGCGAAGCCATCCCGGATACCGGCCGCCGCGCGACAGACGCCGGTGGCCTAGCGAGCCGCATCGCATTCGACTCGGCCCGATGTTAAAGGGTTACGGGACATCGCTTCGCTGCCAACATGAGGCGGGTCATCAAGCGATTCCACAGGGGGTGGGCCGTCGTGCGCCCAATGAGATCGATCGTCGCGGTGCTCGGTGCGCTGGTACTGGTGCTGACCGCGTGCTCCGGAGGTGAGGCGCCGAGCGTAGACGGCAAGACCGTGGTGCGGTACCAAGGCTGGGCCGGTGAAGTCGAGTTTCCCGAACTCGCCGAAGAACTCGGCTACTACCAGAAGATCAAGCTGAACTGGGTCGGCAACACCACGAGCGGGCCGCAGGACATCCAGTCGGTCGCGACCGGCGACATCGACGTGGGCTCCGCATTCAACGGCGCGGTGGTCAAGCTCAACGCCGCAGGCGCGCCGATCACCTCGGTGCTCAGCTCCTACGGTGCCGACGACGCCGAATACACCGGGTACTACGTGCTGGAGGACAGCCCCATTCGGACCGCGCGCGATCTGATCGGCAAGAAGGTCGGGATGAACACACTGGGTGCCCATCACGAGTTCCTCACGCGCGAATGGCTGGCGAAAGAGGGGCTTACCAACGAGGAGATCAAGACGGTAACCCTCACCGTGGTCCCACCGGTCAACACCGAGCAGGCCCTGCGGGAAAAGCAGATCGACGTCGCGGCGCTCAACACCATCTGGCGTGAGACGGCCACCGAGCGTGGCGGTATCCGGCCGTTGTTCACCGACAAGTCGCTGTTCGGTGCCTTCAGCTACGGCACGTACGTCATGCGCGACGACTTCATCGCAAAGAACCGCGACGCCGCAGCGGATTTCGTCCAGGGCACCGCACGCGCGATCCGCTGGACACAAGTGACGCCGCGCGATGAGGTCGTGGCCAAGTTCCGCGAGATCATCGACAAGCGCAACCGCAACGAGGACACCAAGACCATCGAATATTGGCGCAGCCCGGGTATCCCGGTGCCCGGCGCGGTGATCGCCGAACGCGAACTACAAACGTGGATCGATTGGCTCGTGCGCAACGGCGAACTCGAATCGGGAAAACTCAAGGCGACAGATCTCTACACCAACGAGTTCAATCCCTACGCCAACGGCACATACCCCGAGGGCAGTGGTCCCGATGGCCGGGCATTGGCGAAGAAATGAGCACCACGCCCAAGTTGCGCCTGCGCAACGTCACCAAGCAGTTCGAGATCCGCGGTGAGAAGACGAGTTTCACCGCGCTGCAGGACATCAGCATCGACCTGGCCGACGGCGAATTTCTGGTGCTGGTCGGTCCGAGCGGCTGCGGCAAGTCGACGCTGCTCGACCTGCTCGGCGGGTTGAGCACGCCGACATCAGGCGAGATTCTGCTCGACGGTACACCGGTCACCGGCCCGGGGCTCGATCGCGGCATCGTCTTCCAGCAGTACGCCTTGCTGCCGTGGCGGACCGCGCGCAAGAACATCGAATTCGGCCTGGAGGCAAAGGGCTTACCGGGTTCAGAACGGCGAGAACGCGCCGAGCACTACCTCGAGTTGGTCGGCCTGCAGGCGTTCGCAGACCGCTATCCGCATGAATTGTCGGGCGGGATGAAGCAGCGCGTCGCGATCGCGCGCAGTCTGGCGTTCGATCCAGAGGTGCTGCTGATGGACGAGCCCTTCGCCGCGCTCGACGCCCAGACCAGAGAGTCGCTGCAGGACGAGCTTCTGCAGATATGGCAAGCGACGGGCAAGACCATCCTGTTCATCACGCACGGCATCGACGAGGCGCTGTACCTCGGGCAGCGGGTCGCGGTGCTGACGTCGCGTCCCGGGCGAATCAAGAAGATCGTCGATGTCGCCATCGACCGCACCGGCGAGGACATCCGCTCCAGCGCGGGCTTCCGCGAACAACGTCACCACATCTGGACGCTGCTGCACGACGAGGTCGAACGGGCACGATCACAGGAGGTTTCGCATGTCTAGTGCGCTCGCGGTCGCCGACATCGACACCCCCGTAGCCACGGTTCCGGAACCCGCCGCGCCCCGGCGTGTCAATGCATTGACGTGGCGGGTGCTGCGCTCCACGAGCGTCATCGCCGCGTTCCTGGCGGTGTGGGAGCTGGCACCTCGAATCGGATTGGTGGACAAGGTCTTCCTCCCGCCGTTCAGTGACGTGGTGACCGCCTGGCTCACGATCGCGGGCAACGGGCAGCTGTGGGAACACGTTTCGGCAAGCCTGTCGCGTGCCCTGGCCGGGCTCGCCGTGGCCATCGTCGCAAGTATCCCGCTGGGCATCGCGATCGCGTGGTATCGGCCGGTCGCCGAGTTTCTGAACCCGCTGCTCGAACTGTTCCGCAACACCGCGGCGCTGGCGTTGCTGCCGGTGTTCATCCTCATCCTCGGGATCGGCGAAACCTCCAAGGTCGCGCTCGTCATCTATGCGTCGTCGTTCCCGATTCTGCTCAACACGATCTCGGGGGTGCGCACGGTTGACCCGCTGCTGATCAAATCGGCGCGTTCGCTGGGGCTTTCCCCGATCCGGCTGTTCCAGAAGGTGATCCTGCCCGCCGCGGTGCCGACCATATTCACGGGTCTGCGGATGGCGGCCGCATCGTCGATCCTCGTGCTCATCGCCGCCGAGATGGTCGGCGCCAAAGCGGGGCTCGGTTATCTGATCACCGCATCGCAGCTGAACTTCCAGATCCCGAACATGTACGCCGGCATCGTCACGATCGCACTTGTGGGTGTTGTCTTCAACGGCATCCTCGTCGCGATCGAAGGGCGGTTGTCCGGCTGGCGGGCCACGGCCCAGTAAAGGACGACATGTCGCGACAACTGCATCTCAACGCGTTCCTCATGGGTGTCGGCCACCACGAAGCGGCGTGGCGACATCCGCGCACCGATGCGCGAAAGCTGACCGATGTCAAACACTTTCAGCGGTTGGCGCAGCTTGCCGAACGCGGCAGGCTCGACTCGGTGTTCTTCGCCGACGGGCTCGCGGTCGGGGCCAGGATCAAGCACAACACGCAGGCGATCTTCGAACCCATCACACTGCTGACCGCGATGGCGGTGGTCACCGAGCGCGTCGGTTTGATCGCGACTGCCAGCACCGGCTACCTCAACCCGTACACGCTGGCGCGTAGCTTCGCCTCACTCGACCACATCAGCAACGGTCGCGCCGGGTGGAACATCGTGACCTCGGCCGGCGCGGACGAGGCCGCGAATTTCGGGCTCGACGGCATCCCGGACCACGCCGGCCGATACCGGCGTGCTACCGAATTCGTCGACGTCGCAACGGCATTGTGGGACAGCTGGGAGGACGACGCGCTCGTCCTGGACGCCACCACAGGCATATTCGCCGACCCTGACAAGGTGCATCCGATCGACCACTCGGGTGAGCAATTCAAGGTCGCGGGCCCGCTGAACTCGCCGCGCTCGGTGCAGGGCATGCCGCTGCTGGTGCAGGCCGGCTCCTCGGAAGCAGGCAAGGACTTCGCGGCCCGCTATGCCGAGGCGATCTTCACCGCGCAGCGGTCGGTCGAGGAGGGGGTGGCGTTCTATCGCGACGTCAAGGCGCGCGCGGCGAAGTTCGGCCGCAGCCCCGACGAGGTGAAGATCCTGCCCGGAATCGTGCCGTATCTCGCGCCGACCGAGGAGGCGGCCCGCGAGTTGGAGCAGCAGTTCACCGATCTCATCTCGCCCGAGTACTCACTGCGCCAGCTGTCGCAGATGCTCGGCGTCGATCTCACTTCACACGCCCTCGACGCGCCACTGCCATCATTGCCGCCCATCGAACAGATCCAGGGCAACAAGAGCCGCTACCAATTGGTCAAGGACTTGGCCGGCCGGGAGTCGTTGACGGTCCGGGAACTGATCGCCAAGCTCGGTGGCGGCCGCGGCCACCGCACGTTCGCCGGAACTCCCGAGCAGGTTGCCGACAATCTCGAGGAATGGTTCGAGGCCGGTGCAGCCGACGGATTCAACGTCATGCCGCCATACCTGCCCGGCGGCCTGGAGGACTTCGTCGACCACGTGGTGCCGATCCTGCAGAAGCGTGGCCTGTTCCGCACCGAGTACACCGCGACCACGTTGCGCGGCCACTACGGCCTGGCGCACCGGCCGAGCAGATATACGCCGACAGCGGCCGAAACGAGCGCCTGACCCGCTGAGCAGTCGACTAGCACCGCATCGAGTCTGCGGTGAGGGCGCAAAACATCGAGAACACCCCGCCCTCAGCGCAGACTCAACGCTGCCGCGCGGGTTCTATCGATAGTTGACGAACTGCAGCGCCACGTCGAGGTCGGATCCCTTCAGCAGCGCAATCACGGCCTGCAGGTCATCGCGCTTCTTCGAGCTCACCCGGATCTCGTCGCCCTGAATCTGGGCTTTGACGCCCTTGGGGCCCTCGTCGCGGATGATCTTGGTGATCTTCTTGGCCTGCTCGCTGCTGATGCCCTGCTTGATGGTCCCGGTGACCTTGTACGTCTTGCCGCTGGGCTGCGGGTCTTCCGCGTCGAACGCCTTCATCGAGATGTCACGACGCACCAATTTCTCCTTGAACACGTCGACCGCGGCCTTGACGCGCTCCTCGGTGCTGGAGGTGAGTTCGATCACCTCTTCGCCCTTCCACGCGATCGTGGTGTCGGTACCACGGAAGTCGAACCGAGTGGACAGCTCCTTGGCGGCCTGGTTGAGCGCGTTGTCGACCTCCTGGCGGTCGACCTTGCTGACGACATCGAAGCTGGAATCCGCCATTGGATGCCTCTCCTCTCCTCGCTGTGGTGCTGCCGGTTTGTAACTTAGGTACATCCTCGTTGTACCCTGCTATTCGCACCAAACCGGGAACGGGGCGGAGCACCAACCCGGCAGGTTGCCCGAGTGGCCAATGGGAGCGGACTGTAAATCCGTCGGCTTACGCCTACGCAGGTTCGAATCCTGCACCTGCCACACAGGTCAGCCCCACTTTCGAGTGGGGCTGACTGCTTTCTAGGACCCGACCGCCCGCAGACCGCCCGCAGTAGCTTCCGCGGCCGTGTCGAACGCGGTCGCCACAGCGTCGAGGTCGTCCGGGAACAGATGCCCGTACCGGTCGAGAGTCAGCACCGCGGTCTTGTGCCCGAGCAGCCGCTGCACCACCTTCACGTTCGCGCCCGCACTGATCGCCAACGACGCGCACGTGTGCCGCAGATCGTGCAACCGCACGCCCGCGCACCCGTCGACTACCGCCGCCGCCTTTTGGAACGTGTACCGCGCCTGCCCGAGGGTCAGGTACCCGCCACTGCGCGCCGACGTGAACACCAACGCCTGGCCGTCCCGGCCGTCGATCTCTGTCGCGAGCAGCCGGGCGACGAACTCGGGCACCGGCACCGTCCGGCTGCTGTGATTCTTCGTCGGGCCCTCCACCAACCCGGTCTTGCGGACGTAGGTCACCGATCGGCGCACCCGAATACGCCGGGCTGCCACGTCGACGTCGGCAACCTGGAGCGCGGCCGCCTCGCCGAACCGCAGGCCGCAGTAGCCGAGCAGAAACACGAGGGTGCGCAGGTGGCCGGATGCCACCGCGACGCGGTGGAGTTGGTCGTGGGTGAGGTACCGCTGCTCGGTCTCGGGTAGACGGGGCAGGTCCATGCCGTCGGCCGGGTTGACCGATAGGTGTTTGGCGCGGACGGAGAACTTCAGCACCGCGCCGACGAGCTGGTGGGTCTGCCGCACCCGCGACGCCGACAACCCGCTGCCCTCGAACCGCACTGACCCGTCAGCGGACAGGCCTGTGATCCACACCTGAAGATCGTCGTACCGGACGCCCCGCAGCGGCACATACGCCAACGCGGCAAGACGATGGTGTCCAGGATCGACCGGTACCCGGCGACGGTCTTCGGCGATCGGGTGGCTTTCGTGGCGATCCACCGCTCGGCCATCGCGCCGAACGTCACCGCCGACTTCGCCGGGTCCGTCCACGTGCCGGTTACCTGGTCGCTGACCTGGTTGTTGAGCCACGTCTGCGCGTCGGCTTTCCGGCCGAACAGCTTCTCGCGTTCGCGCCCGTCGTCGCCGACGTAGCGCGCACGCCACCGTGATCCCTTGCCGTGGTTGGCCGATGGCTCCGTCTTAGCGGTGCCGTCGGGTTGGCGGACGGTGCGAGTCCAGCGGTCCTCGACGCCTGCACGGCGATTGCGTGGTGCGGTCATGTGTTGGTCTCTCTGTCGGATGCGCGAGGTGCGTGCGGACATCATTTCACGTCGCCAACGCGCCTAACATGCTCTGCGCCAAGCTATTTGATAGCCGTCGGCGGTAGCAGGTCATCGCCTACTGCACCCTCGACATACTTCCGTGCGTACGTCGACTCCGTGATTTCAGACATCGGTCCTGGTCGCGGATGCGAGGTAGTGGCAAAGATGCCGGAATGTGGTTGCAATACAACAGGTATCGCAATTGCCGACGCTTCCGAAATAGCTATGTGGTGTGCCAGATTGGCACACACCACCGGCGATAACCACGCCAACACAACCGTCCGAAAGGCAGGTGCGAAATGCCACCCGTCAGCACCCTGTCCATGACCACCCGCGAGGTCGCCCAACTCACTGGCTTGTCCGAGTCGACGCTCCGGTGGTGGCGGATGCAGGGAGGCAAGCAAGGGCCGCCGTCGCTGGTTCTCGGCCAGAAGTCGGTCCGATACCGCCGCACCTCCGTCATGGCGTGGATTGCAGCGCAGGAGGAAGCGACGCGGGTAGGGAGCATCGAATAAGCCTGCACCACAATCGAAATGGACCAAGGTGACAGGGTGGTGTGGCAGTGGGGCACAGAAACCCTATCCACGTGATCGGTGAGCCGATGCGAAAAGGGGTGACGTGGATATCCGATGAGCTTATTCGCGCGGGCGCGCACGACCGGGCGCTCGGGTCCGATGGATTCCTGGTGATGGCCTTTCTGCTGTCATGGGCGACACCGGCCGGGGCCGCGGGACGCGTATGGGAGACGTCGGCGTCGCACATATCCGATGAGTTCGGCTGGGGGCGCAACCGGGAGCGGGCGCGGGCTGCAATCGAGAGAGCCAAGAAGGACGGCCGCCTGATCGTCCGCGAATACATGCGCGACGGCGCGACCGTGCGCAGTCGGCGGTCATATGTAGTTGCGGCGGGGGGCCGCCGATTCACCGACGAGGAGAAGCTCGTATGGGAGCGGTCGATCGTCCTTCCGTCTCGGATCGAGACGCCCTGGCGCAGCTGATGGCCGAACGTCGCGACGCCGGGGGCAATCCCACCCCGTCGCAGCCGTCGGCCCGGCTCGTGGCGTTCACCGCGAAGCTGCGCCGTACTGTCGATTCGGCTCATGCACTGGCGGCTGACGATACGACCGCTGATCACGAGCAATGCGTTGAACCGCCAGCTCGAAGCGCCAGTGTCCGTGCGGCACAGCGGCAATCCGGTCACTCTGGCGCGCATGACATCGGCACCGCAGACGCGGCCCGGCGGCTCGGTATTACGGCCAACGGTGTGCGCGACCTCATGCGGCGTGGCCGGTTGGTTGGCCGCCGGGCCGGTGGCCGGTGGCTGGTCGACGCCGCATCGGTCGACGCGCACGCGGCGCGTACGGCGGCACGCCGGGCTGGGTGAGCGTCGTGCCTGACCTCCGCACGATCCGCGGCGTCGAGCTGATGAAGGTCGGCACATGGAACACCGTGTCGCACCCCGACGGATGGACCGTCACCGCGGACGGTCTGCGGTCGATCGTCGCAGCCCACAAGGCGCGGGTTCTGCCGCCGCCGCGGCTCAAGCTCGGGCATACCGACCCCCGCTTCGACGGCGGCCCGGCGTTGGGGCGGGTCGACAACCTTCGGCTCGCCGACGGCGGCAACACCCTCGTCGGCGACTATGTGGCAGCCATTGCCCCGTTACTGCCATCCGGCTATCCGCAGCGTTCGGTGGAGTGCTGGTTCGACATCGAAGGCCAGGACGGCCGCGTGTGGCCGCTGGTCCTCACCGCTGTCGCGCTGTTGGGCGACACCATGCCCGGTGTCTCCACCCTCGCGGACCTTCCCGCCCTGTACGACGTCGCCGCATCCGGCCGCCGCGTCGTACTGGTTGCATCCGCACCGCTCGTTGGTAGGCCGGCCAACCACCGCGCCCGTGCTGTCGCCGTGGCACGCGCCCGCCGAACACGTTCCGCACGTTTCGTTTCCCACGAAAGGACACCCTCGTGAGCACCGTCATTCAGCAGCCCTGGGTCTACAGCCCGGGCGAGGCCATCACCGCGAAGCCACCGCGCCCGTCGCGGCCCGGCGCGTGGTGCGCGTGTCGGGGAACCGCACCGCCAACGGCAACCTAGCCGTCGGCCCCGCCGGTGCCGGTGCGATCGGCCTCGGCGTCGCGGCCAACGACGCCGCCACCGGGCAGCTCGTCCGCGTCGCCCGCGGCGGCGTGGTGCGCGTGATCGCCGAGGCCGCGATCACCGCCGGTGCCGCCGTGCAAGTCGGGGCCGCTGCCGGGGTGGTCACAGCCACGACCGGGACCGTCGTCGGGCACGCCGTCACAGGAGCCGCCGCGGGCGGCATCGCCGAAATCGCCTGGCCCGCCTGACTCCCCGGGAGCGATCCGATGGCCACGTTTCCCGTTCACCCTGCCGACCACCTTCGGTCCACCGGAAGGAACACCCATGCCTAGCGCACTCGTCCCGGAGCTCAACGGCCGCGTCTTGTCGGTCGATGCCGCGCTCCGACAGCCGTCCATCATCCAGGCCCAGATCGCCCGCCTCGCCGACGAGGTGCTACTGCTGCCGAAATTCCTGCGCCAGCTCGGCACACCCGTGACCGGCGGCAGCATCCTGTTCCACGCCGTGCAGGCGTCGGACTTCTACTCGTCCGACGTGGAGATGCGCACCCCCGGCGCTGAGTACCGGGTCGTTGAGGGCGTCGACCCGACCCCGCAGCTCGCCGTCGTCGAGGACTGGGGCGGCAAGTTTTTCATCGGCGACGAACAGATCACCCGCAACCTGGCGAATTACCTCGACCAGCAGACCACCCAGCTCGCCAATACCATTGCGCGCAAACTGGATACGCGCCTCATGACGGAGGTTGCGGCGGCCGGAATTGCCACCCTCACACCCGCGACCGGCTGGGGTGACCTGACGTTCGTCGGGCCGCTCACCGACCTCACCCCGTCGGCGGCTCGACCCACCGCGCACTTCGCCGAGGTGCAGGAAATGGCCGACCTCGAGGAACTCGGCGTGACACACGACCTGCTGATCGTGCACCCCGAGGCCCGGCAGCTGCGCACGGCGTACGCCGAAGACCTCGACGCCATGCTCGAATCTGCCGGGTTCACCAACGGCATGTTCGCCAATCCGCGCGTACCGATTGGCGTCGCGTACACCGTGCAGCAGGACATGGTCGGCACCGTCGGCTGGGAATCCGCCGGGCTGGTTACCGAGGTCATCGACGACCGCCACAAGCGCGGCAAGTGGGTGCAGGCCTACGCCGTACCCGCGATGGCGATCGACCGGCCGTACGCCGCCAAGAAGATCAACGGACTCAGCGCGTAGCGCGCGGAAGGGATTGCTCAACAATGGAATTCACGCCGGAACAGATCACCGCACTACTCGATGCGCTCGGGCTGCCCGCCGACACCACCGACGCGCAACTCGTCGTCGACACCGCCGTAGACCTCGCCGCCCAGGTCGAGACACTCGACCCGGCCCAGCCGTCCACCGTCGCAGCTGCGGCGCGGCGTAACGGCATGGAGGTGCTCGCAACCGCCGACGCCGAAGCGCTGCGCCGCGACGCCGCCGAAGGCCGACGCGTCGCCGCCGCCGCCGCCGCGAAGGCGAAGGTGGAGGCGTCCGTCGACGACGCGATCAGCAAGGGCAAAATCACGCACGGCCGCCGCAAGCACTGGGTGTCGGTCATCGAAGCCGACCCCGGCATGGCCGACGTACTCGCCAGCTACCCCGACGAGATGGCCGTGCCATTGTCGGAGGTCGGTCACGCCGCCGACAACAGCGCCGACCTCGACAAGCCCGCGGCCTGGTTCTACTAACCGATAGACGCTCCGGGGACCACGCGCGGAAGGCGGACCGCGCGCCCCAGGGATCGCCGGACCGTCACGGTTGCCATCCGGGTCACGGTCCGGCACGCGGTGCGCCCGGTTATGTCTCCTTCGTCCGGGCCGGGCGCACCGCACCAACACCCAAGGAGAAGCTTCGTGGTGTCACAGCGCAGCAGTGGCGGCCGTCCACCCACCCTCGACCTAACGGACCCTGGCCCGCCGTCGAACGGTCCCCACTGAACCGCCGGAATTCCCCCGCGGTCTGTCCCGGTGCCAGTGCGGCACACCGTCGTTCCAACCCGAAGAACACGCCAACAGTTGCCCACTCGGCCCGTCCCGGCTGGTGTCGACGAACCCGAATGCGCACGCCGACCAACAGCCCGAGTGGCAGCGCGGCTTCTAGCGGCACCCGGCAGGCCACCCCGATATTGTCGGCCACGCCCCCCCCGACGACTAACCACGCGGTAGTCGCAATTTTTTTCTGCGCGGCGTGATTGAACGGCCGCAACCGCGATCGACGGGGTGTCGGGGCCCTCGAAGCAGGAGACTTATTGTGGCGCAGGGATTTTCGTGAAGTGCGGGGGTCGCGGACCGACTCACAGATCGTTGTAGGGTGCGCCGTGCTGCTCCAGAACGCTCCGGAATCCGTCGTCCATCTCTGCGAGCCCGGCTGCGATTGGGGATAGCGGGTGGGTGCTGTAATACCACACGATGCTTTCCCATTTGATCGGGGTGAGCTCGGGCAGTTGCGCCAGGTTGGGAATCCTTTTGGCCGTTGGTGATACCTCGGCAACCATGATTCCCTCCGACCGGTTGTGGTACTTGAAGGCCTTGAATAGTTCCTTACCGGTTTCCTCGCCCACAAGCCGGATCGCAACGACGGCGACGTGACCGAGCGACCAGGATACTTGCGTTAGGCCAAGTCCCCGTCCACCGGCCGGTGTGATTGGCCCGACGCCAGCGAACGTGTGGCTGTGGCTTGGGTAAAGCGTGCGCCCAACGAAAATATGCCAGTCGGCGATGTCGTCGCCGCTATAGAGCGAGGTGAAATCCTCCGGCTGGGGCACCCTGGGGTGTTCGTGCCGTGACCGCAACACAGCGACCTTGATGGCCCAGCGCCGTAGGTCGACGGGGTCGCATTCGCCGTTGTAAGGGTCGAGTATCCACGGTTCCACGGCGGAATCCAGGTCGTTCATCCAGCCGTTGTTGCAGTAGTCGCACACGGGTTTCACTACAACTTCGAACAGCGGTTCCGGCCGTGATGACTTGGGTGTGAAATCCCGCCCGTAACGCGTAAATTCCCGATCGCCCATCGGTTGATTGTTAGGTAGTGGGCTGACCACGATCTTGTCTTTCCAGGATGACCGAAAGATGTGTTCGCGGGTCATAATGACTGCTTGTGATGCCGGGTCGTTGGGGTCGACGAGGTCCCCCTTGGCCCGGTCGCAGAACATGCATCGGCGCTGTACAGCAGCCTGCTCGGTCATGGCGTCCGACGATAGCCACGTATGCGCGCCGGTCGATGCCGCGACATGCAATTTGGCCTCACGGGCGACGCCTTTGAATCCACTATCTATCGAGGTCGGTGAGCATCGGCGTGTAGATCGGAGCGGATTCGTAGGTGCGGCCACCGCTGGTGATCGTGGCAACCAGACGTTGTGATCGACCGTCGACCGCCTGAGTGACCACGGCAGCCGCGCGCACGGTCGCCGCCGACGTGAAGAACGTCTCCTCGCCGCCGGGCGGGATCGTGCACGGTATTGCGGGGGAGCCGGGCGCTAGGGCCGGAAACTGGCGCGGCCCGGCGGGCAGCACACGAAAATCCCACCCCGTCACGCGCAGATCGGCTCGACCCCGGTTGACCACTCTGACACCGACGATCCGGTCGTCGGGGTCGGCGTCGAACTGCGCCTCGAGCGCGAGCAACGTTGGCCGCGCGTCCACGGTGGCGTCGACCGGGAACGCGCCGCCGCCGTAGTGCGCGCCAATGACCGGCACGAGTCGCGGTCGTGCGCCGGACAGGAGGTATTGCGCGACGTTCCAACCGAGCGACAGCGCGGCGAGCACGGTGCCGACGATGCCGAGAACAAGCGCGGCGACGGTCACTGCGTGCCCGCTGGCGGGTCGGCTTCGAGCAGATCGCATTGGTCGACCCACCGGGCAAGCAGGCTGAGCGTCGACAGGCGCTCGGCGGCCTCCTGCGGTGTCATCTCACCTAACCCGTGGGTGGCGGGGTTGCGGATGGTCATTTGCGCACCGGGCGCGAATTGGCGCAACCCGGCATTCATTGAAACCACGGTTTGGTGAGTCGGGTCACCTGGCCAACGGAGACGTGGCTTGCCCGGTTCGGGTTTCTGGTCGGAGAACACCTGTTGCCATAACGCGGTGTCGGGGATGTCGTAACGGCCGGTCCGCGACTTCACCATCGAGAGCACGCCCTCTGCGCCCGCCGCCACTGCTTGCCGATAGTGCTCGTCGCGCCACAATCGGGCCGCTTGACCCCACACCGCCGGATGCATTTCAGAGACGTCGACGGTCGGCGGTAACTCGGCAAGTGCCCTGTCGGCCATCTCCTCAAGCGAACCGATCATCTGATTGCACGCGTCGAGGATGTTCGACGGTTCGAGCATTGGCTTCGGTTGTGTGACGGTCTGCCACGCTGCGATCGGATCAACAACTTGGGTTTCGCTGCCGGGGCGAGCGACACCAATCACGCAACCGGTGATGTGAGGTGCCCGCCGGGCTCGCCCGGCGGCTTCGGACACGCGTGCCCGGAGCGCCTCAATCTTGGTGGGATCGGTGCCGTCTAGGGGCGAGATTGCAGGCACCATGCCCATGCCGGGGCCACGGTAGGTCGGCGTGTGCAGCTCGAGGAATGAACTGAACGCGTCGCGGAACTCTTCGACGTGCTTCGCGAGTTCGCGGAGGTAGGTCGGGTTGCGTTCGGGGTCGGCCATGACTGCTGACGCTACTTCCGGCCATGCCTGTTATCAGGCCACGACATGCGGGTGAGCCGATCTGCCCGAACCCGCGTCAACAGTCGTTCCGCAGGGCGATTACTTCGCTCTCGAGCTGCTTGACCGCCCGGTAGATGGCGATCATCAGGCCTGGGCCGCTGTACTTCTGCGCGGCGTCCCACAGTTCAGCCGACACCGGGAGGTCTTCCGGTCGGTCCTCTTTGAACGGGTGCTGGGTGCTCATGCCGCGAACCTCTCACAGGGCACCGACAAGTACGCCGATCGCCCGCAGACCGCCCGCAGGATTCCTGTGACGCACCGTTGCGCGCCAACCACGCCAACGCGCTGACCTGCCGGTTTGTTGACACCCCATCGCACACCAACAACACAAACGCCAAGAAGGACAGACTGTAAATCCGTCGGCTTACGCCTACGCAGGTTCGAATCCTGCACCTGCCACAAGAACACTCAGGCCCCCTCATCCGAGGGGGCGTGAGTGCGTTCGCGGCGCGGTCGCCCTAGTGCGATTTCGCGCCCAGAATGTGCCAGCCGGTGTGGTGGCCGATGAAGTCACGGGCGATGAACAACACGCCCACGACCACGACGGCGAGCACAAGCGCGACGAGCACCCAGCTGACGCCGATCAAGACTCGATTGCGTGGCGAGCCCGAGGACGAGCCCGCGCCGATGGCGTTGAGGCGGACACCCGCGGCGAATACGGCGGGCACCGCGGCGCCCACGAGAAGGCCGAACAGCAAGATCTTGCCGACTGCGGCGAGGTTGATCCAGGCATTCATGGTGGTTCTCCCGTTCCTACACGCGGTCCATGGCAGTGCCCGCGCCTGCGGTGAGGCTGCCTTGCCATTCGTCGTTGACGTTGGTGTGGTCGATCGGTGGTTTGCGTGACTTGAGCCAGATCGGCACTGCCGCCCCGAGAAGCAGCACGAAGCCGGTGACGGTGCCGGCGAAGCCGCCGATGCCGTGCACGACGAAATAGGTGAGGGCTCCAACGAGGCCCGCGGCGGGCAGCGTGATCAGCCAGGCGGTGACCATGCTGCGGGCGACTCCCCAGCGCACCTCGGCGCCGCGGCCGACGCCGCTGCCGAGAATCGAACCGGTGGCGACGTGTGTGGTCGACAGTGAGTAGCCGAAGCTGCTGGAAAGCAGAATGATTGCGGCGGACGAGCATTCGGCGGCCATGCCCTGCGGTGCCTCGGTGTCGACCAGGCCCTTGCCCAGAGTGCGGATGACGCGCCAACCGCCCGAGTACGTGCCGAGCGCGATCGCGACGGCACACGCCACGACGACCCAGAACGGCGGCATGGTGTCGGACGAGCTTGCGGCGCCGTAGGAGATCAGTGCCAGAAAGATCACGCCCATTGTCTTCTGGGCGTCGTTGGTGCCGTGTGCGAGGGAGATCAGTGATGCCGATCCGATCTGGCCGTACCGGAATCCGGTCTCGGTACGGGCGCCGGGGATGCCGCGCACCATGCGGTAGACGAGCCAGCTGCCGAGTCCGGCGACCAGGCCGGCGATGAGCGGGGCCAGCACGGCAGGCACGATCACCGTCGACACCACGCCCTGCCAGATCACGCCGTGGCCGCCGGCCGCGGCGAGCATCGCGCCGATGATGCCGCCGATCAGCGCGTGCGATGAGCTTGACGGGATACCGAGGAGCCAGGTCAACAGGTTCCAGGTGATGCCGCCGACGAGTCCGGCGAACACCAGTTCCAGCGTGACGAGGTTGGCGTCGACGAGGCCTTTCGCGATCGTGGCCGCCACCGCGGTGGACAGGAACGCGCCAACCAGATTGAGCACCGCCGACAACGCGACCGCCGTCCGCGGCTTGAGTGCACCGCTCGCGATCGACGTGGCCATGGCGTTGCCGGTGTCATGGAAACCGTTCGTGAAGTCGAACACAAGAGCGGTGATCACAACGATGCAAAGCAGAAGAAACTGGACGTCCACGGGCAATTAGTATGACTTTTAAAACTACGAGAACCTAATTAACCTGGTGCGTTCTTCGTCACGTCTCGCTGATGGATGTCGTGAGGGCGCTCCAGGGGCAGGCGGACCGGTGAGGTGCTTTCCCGTCAATGTTCGCGAATTCCGGTAGGGCCCACGGCCATCCGTGAATTTCGCTGTGCTGCACGGTATCCGGCAGCTCATCGCGTGGTGTTGACCCCGAGCGGGACGAATGGGGTAGCAAAGGCTGAGCGCGCCTCGTGGGGCCGGTGTCGTGTCACAATGTGCCGCACTGACGACTCTGGCGAATCGCGCATCCGGCCCTCAAAGGCATTGCAATATTGAAGGTTTCCTTTGGATCTTGTGAAAGCTCTGTGCCTCCACTTTCTCAAGGAGCGCTCAATGGGGCGCTGTGTCAGCATGAGTCGGTGGGGAGACTGAGAATCGCAGGGGTGGTTGCCGTTGCGGCAGCGGCGACTTCCCTGATGCCAAACGCAATGATGCCGTCTGCGAATGCCGCGCCCTGCCCGGACGCCGAGGTGATCTTCGCTCGCGGTACCACCGAATTGCCCGGCGTCGGACCGACTGGCGACGCGTTCGTCGAATCGCTGCGCTCGCAGCTCGGCGCGAAGACGGTCAATGTCTATGCCGTCAATTACCCTGCGACAACCGATTTCCCCACCGCCGTCCAAGGAATTTCCGACGCGCGGGCCCGCATCGTCTCCACTGCCGCCAACTGCCCCGACACCAAGATGGTGCTCGGCGGCTTCTCCCAGGGCGCGGCGGTAATGGGATTCGTCACGGCAAGCGTTGTGCCCGACGGGGTTTCGCCGGTGGACGTGCCGACGCCGATGCCGCCTGAGATCGCCGACCACGTCGCGGCCGTCGCATTGTTCGGAAAACCGTCCAACCGCTTCATGCGGGTGCTCAACGACCCGCCGGTCGTCGTCGGCCCGCACTACGAGGCCAAGGCCATCGATCTGTGCGTCCAGAACGACTTGGTGTGCGACCCGCAGGGCAGGAGTTTCGCCGCGCACAACCAGTACTCCGAGGCCGGTCTCGTGGCCGAGGGAGCGGCGTTCGTCGCGCGGAAACTTCAGGCCAGCTGGGCCGAGGATCCCGCGGCGACCCCGGCACCCGCCGCGCCGCAGGCACCGGCAGCACCCACGCCCGCACCGCTTTCCGGGCCTGCCGCCACGCCGCCGCCCGCACAGCACATCGTCACGACGCCGCTGCCCAGGGGTCCGCTGCCCGGTCCCGCGGCACCGGCTGAACCGCAGCCGGTCGCGCCGCTCGCGTGATCGTCGGTCAAGAGACCGCGATCTACGGACTGAGCGGCACCGTCGTCACGGGCGAATCTCCGTAGTCGCCGCCGCCTGAGTCGCCGCCGCTCGATGAATCGCCACCCGACGGCGCCTCCGGGTACACCGGCGAGGCCGGGACCTCGGGTGCCGGCTCCACTGGTTGCTCAACCGGCGGCGTGTAGGTCGGAGGCGGCGTATAGGACGGTTCCTCCACCGGTGGCACCGAAGGCTCCGAGGACGGCGGCGTCTGCGGTGCCGAGGTGGTCGGGTCGACCGTGGTCGGCGGCGCAGTCGTCGTCGGCGGTTTCGTCGTGGTCGGTGGCGTGATGGGCGGTGTAGTCGTCGGCGGGGTGGTTGTGGGTGGTGTTGTGGTCGGCGGAGTCGTCGTCGGTGGCGTCGTGGTCGGCGGCGTTGTCGGTGGCGTCGTCGGTGTCACCCACGGCGGCGTCCACGGGGTCAGCGGCGGCAACACGATCACCGGAGGGACCGGAACCGGCACGGGAACCGGCGCCGGAGCCTGCACCGGCGGGGGAGCCGGCGCTGCCGGCGGCGCGGCAGGTGCCGGCGCTTGCACGCGTGGTGCCTGGTTGGCCGGGCGATCGCCGGTGCCCGAGCGCACGCTCGGTGCGGCAGGAGCGGCAGGCGGCGGCGTCAGTACGGCAACGGGCAACGCGACCGGATCCGGCTCATGCGGAACGGGCGGGAGGTAATTGCCGGGCACGGTGTTCGCCTGCGTCGCGGTCACGGGCTGCGCGCTGACGTCGGCCGCGGGCCGGACGTTGGTCACGACCGTGACGGCCAGCGTGGCGAAACTCACCACGACGAACATCACGGCGCTGCCCATGAGCAGCATCCGGGGCGGTGGCGGCGCGATGGCGGTCGTGTACTCCGCCTCGTCGGCCTGTTCGGGGACGAACTCGTTGAGCGGGTCCATCGGCATCTCGTCGGGCCAGGGCTCGCTCTCGGTCTCCTGCGAATACGCGAGGTCCGGGCCCACCGCGCCCTCGGTGGCCGCCTCGCTTGCGGGGGCCATCTGGGTCGCGTCCGCTGCTGCCGCGGCGGCGGGGGCCATTTGTGTCGCTTCCGCGGCCGGGGCGAGCTGTGTCGCGTCGGCCGCGGGTGCCATCTGCGTGGCCGCACCGGCGGGTGCGAAACCGTCGGCCGCCTGAGCCGCGCCGCGCGCGATCGCATACCCCGCGTCGGCGGGCACCTCGACCGGCGCGGTCGAACGAAGCTCTGCGGCAACAGAATCAAGATCGAGTCGTTGTCCGACGAGCATCACGCGCATCGGTGCGTCAGCCGCGGGCACCTGCTGCAGCACGGCGGCGCAGGCGGCAGCCGCACCGGCGGCACCGACCGGCACCGTCGCCAGAATCGAGGTCGCCTCGTCGTTCTCGCCGACCACGGTCAACGATGCGGTGTCGTCGTCGGACAGAAGCAACGCCGCATCGGCGCCCGCGCTGCGGGCCAGGGCCGCGGCGGCCTCGGCCTCGGCCACCACCTCGACGTTCGGCACACCCGCGCTCTGCACGGTCTGGCGCAGCGTGTCGGCTTCGGACGCGTCGGGCAGGCACAGCCGAGTCGCCGCGACCTGGTTGCCCGATTCGGTCACCGCGCGGAATGTGCCGATGATGGTGTCGGCCAGCTCGGTCAATCCGTCGTCGGACAGGTCCAGCGCGTACTGGTCAAGTAGCTGCCCGCCGCTGGCGGGCGAGCCGATCATCGCCAGGCGCGCCACCCGCCCGGTGACCGCTACCCCGAGGACAACGTCCACGGTTTCCACACTCCTTGCCTCACGCATGTTGTACGCGCTCCGACGGTTCAGTCCAAGCTACCGCCGACGCTGCTTGTGCGTCGGAGCAAAAATGAGCACGCTGGTTGAGACGTCTCGCGACATCACTCATGAGAGGAATCGGTAGGTGACCGACCAGCGTTACGACGCGCCCGCCACTGTCCAGGTGGCGACCATGGCTGCGCCCACCGTGGCGAAGTCGCCGCGGGTCGGCTACGTGCCCACCCGGACGAACCGGGTGCGCGACGGCAGCGCGGTCGCGTTGCTCGTCCTGGCGCTGCTGCTCCCGTGGAACCTCGAGTTCGGTGTCGGTGTCCCCTCCAGTGACGGGTCACTGTTCGCCGTCCTGGCCGTGGTCACCCTGCTGGCGATCGTCGCCGCGCTGACGCCGCACCTCGGACCGTTCCGGCTCACGGCTGCCAACCCCGATGTGCGGCGCACCGGCCGGATCCGGCTTGTCCTGAGCTTGGCCTACCTCGTCGTGGTGATCGGCTTCGTCGGCTTCCATCTGGTGCAGACCGTCGGTGACGGCGGTACGGGAGCGGTCGCGCCGGGTGTCGGGCCGGGCATGCTGCTCGGCATCGCGGGGGCCCTGTTGGCAGCGCAGCCGCCGATCACGTCGATCACGATCGAGGACAACAAGTTTCGCCGCTGGTATGCGGTGTCGCGGGTGATCGGCTTCGTCTCGATCGCGCTTGCGACGCTGTCGGTCGCGTTCAACCTGTACTGGCGCCTGCGCTATCTGTTCGTGACGCAGGTCGACTTCGGCGGCCACGACGTCGCGGTGATCGTCACGACGCTGCTCTACGGCGCGGAGGCGATGATCGCGCTGGTCATCGCGTCGCGCTGGCTCACCGAACGGACCGCTGCCGCCCGGCTCGCCACGACGGCGATCGGCATCTCGGGTGCGCTCGCGGCGGCGGTGGTGTGGGTTTTCGGCATCGGCCGCGACATCGACGCGTTCCACGGCATCGCCCAGAACACGTCGACCGCCGCCGTCGGCTACGAGGGTTATCTCGCGTGGGCGGCCGCCGCGGCGATCGTCGCGCCGACGACGCTGTACGCGGTCTTCCTGATCAAGCCGCCGACCATCGGCGCGTACCGGGGTGCCGCGCAGAAGTGCCTGACGCTCATCGCCTTCTGGTCGTTCGCGGCCGCGGCCCTGCGCGTCGTGGACTACCTGATCGCCCTGTCGCTCGACCTGCCCAGGGCGCTGTACGACAGCGTCGCGATGACGGTGTTCAGCCTCATCACGGCCGTCATCGCCCGGTGGCTGCACCGACAGCTCAGCAACGGGGCGATGGCGACGAGCGTCACCGCGGCGTTCAGCGCGGTGTTGTTCGTGTTCGCCGTCGCCGATGTGGCCATCGGTGTCGCCCTCGCGCCGCGCTACGCCGCGCCTGCGCCCGACGCGATCTACGGCAACAACCTCGCCCAGCAGATCACCAGCACCTTCGACGTCACCGTGTGCGCGCTGAGCCTCATCGTCCTGGTCGTCATGCTGTTCACCGGTCCGCTTGCGGGGTATCTGGTCCGCCGTGACACGCGCGCCGCCAAGGCTGCGCCGGTGCCGCCCGCGGCGCCCGAACCCACCGAGGACCTCTCCGCCCCGCCGACAATCGTGCGCCGGCCGCAGGCCGCGGCGGTGCCGAGAATCGTTCGGCTCAAAGAGGATTCGACGACAGTCCTGCCTGCACCGCCGACGACGGAGCTTCAGGTGCCCACACTGCGGATCCAACGCAGGCCCAGCTCGGGCCCGCTTGGACCGTCGTCAGAGGGTTAGTGCTTGCGCCCGACCACCAAATACGCGGCAGGAATCACGCCCGGCGTGCTCAACACGCCCAATGCGCCGGCCCACAGCCACTTGGGCCCGTTCACCTGATCCGCTTTGCGGCCGGCGAGGTCGCGCAGTGCCCAGGCGCGCAGGCCGGCGTCTGCCGCGGCCATGCCGATGATCGCCGCTTTGGCGGTGGTGGACAGCTCGCTCCAGCGCTTCTTGGCCACTGCAGACTTCCTTTCGGTGAACGGGGATGTGCTCTCTCTACGGTACCGACCGAGGCGCCCGCTGAGACTGCGCACACGGTCGCTGAGAGCGCGAGATAGCAGCCCTGGGTGCAGTCTCGCGACGTGGCGGCGAATAATCAATGGCGCGACCACGTTTGCCCGCGTACCGTTCTGCGGGCCGGTGATGTGAGCCGGATGTTGATCGGTTACCACTACGGATGGAGAGGTCGCAGGTTCGAATCCTGCCCGCCCTACACGGGGCGGTAGCTCAGTCGGTAGAGCACTTATTTCCGGTCGATGACTCACACGCCCACATCGCTTGGCGCACAACTTCAATGCCGCGGGCCGGCAGTCGATCGGTTATCCGGTGCAATTCAGGTTCGACTCCTGACGTGACAGCTCGACTGTTGCGTTTCCGGTCGACGTCTCACACGCTCGCGGCCCCGCAAGACCCACGACAACGAAAGGAGTAGCCCCATGGACATTCTGAAGACGATCAGCCTGCGCCGGACACCACAGGCGCTGGCCGCCAAGCCGGAGCAGGTGCCCAATGCCGCTGGCGGCTACACCTTTTCGGTCGACGACTGGGCGCGGGTGCACCGCTTCCTGACGCTCGGTACCGACGGTGGGACGTACTACACCGCAGACCGTGAACTGACGCGCGACAACGCCGACGTGGTGTTGCGTGCTGCGAACCGCGATCCGATCGGGCTCGTGAACCGCATCGTCGAGGTTTCCGAAGCGGGCCGTGCGCCCAAGCAGAACCCGGCGCTGTTCGCGTTGGCCATCGCGGCGTCGGCAGACAACGTCGACGGTCGGCGTGCGGCGCTGGCGGCACTGCCGCGGGTCGCGCGCACCGGTACCCACCTGTTCCTGTTCGCGGGTTACGTCGAGCAGTTCCGTGGTTGGGGACCGACGCTGCGTCGCGCAGTCGGCCAGTGGTACACCGAGCGGCCGGTCGACGCGCTGGCCCACCAGCTCGTCAAGTACCGGCAGCGCGGCGGGTGGAGCCACCGCGACATGTTGCGGCTGGCCAGCCCGTCGGGCGTGGGCGATCCGGCCCGGCGCATGGCGTTCAACTGGGCGGCAGGCAAGGGTCTCGGTGACTACACCGAGGCGCCGGTCCGGCTGACCGGCGAGCAGCTGAAGGCCGGGCAGCGCACCGCGGTCCGGCCGGTTCTGCGTGCCGACTTCGTGCCCGACGAGCTCGCGATCATCGCCGACTTCGAGGACGCGCAGGCGGCGTCGACGGCGGCCCAGTGGGCCGAGATCGTCGGCCGCGGCCACGGTCTGTCGTGGGAGATGCTGCCCGACGCAGCGCTGGCCGAGCCGGCGGTGTGGGAGGCGCTGATCGCGCGCGGTATGCCGCAGACGGCACTGATGCGTCAGCTGCCGCGGCTCACCCGGCTCGGGCTGCTGTCCGGTGCGGTCGGCGAGACCGTGGCCGGTCAGCTGACCGACGCCGAGCGCCTCAAGAAGGCTCGTGTCCACCCGGTGAATGTGCTTGTGGCGCAGCGTACCTACGCCTCCGGCCAGGGTGCGCGCGGGCAGGCCACCTGGACGCCCGTCGCGCGGATCTCCGATGCGCTCGACGCCGCGTTCTACGCGGCCTACGGCGCGGTGCGACCGGCGAACAAGCGCACGCTGCTGGCGCTCGACATCTCGGGCTCGATGAGCTCGCGCGTGTCGGGTCTACCGGTGACGTGCCGTGAGGCGTCGGCAGCGCTCGCGATGGTGACCGCGGCGACCGAGCGGCAGCACCGGATCGTCGGGTTCACCGCCGGTGCCGGCGGTTGGTCCAGCACGGCCATCACCGAGCTGGACATCAGCCCGCGTCGTCGTCTCGACGATGTGTGCGCGTACACCCAGGCGCTCCCGATGGGCGCCACGGACTGCGCGCAGCCGATGATCTGGGCGCTCAAGAATCGGGTGAAGGTGGATACGTTCCACATCTACACCGATAACGAGACCTGGTACGGAAACATTCACCCGCACCAGGCGCTGGAGCGGTACCGCCAGAAGATGGGTATCGATGCACGGCTCGTGGTTGTGGCAATGACCGCGACCCGCAACTCGATCGCCGATCCGGCCGACCCGCGTCAGCTCGACATCTCCGGGTTCGACTCGGCGGTGCCGACGCTGCTCGCGGATTTCTCGCGCGGCGACATCTGACGGCGGAGGCCGGGGGTGATGGTCATTCGACCGTCAGCCCCGGCCTTCCCCGCTATTCGGGATTGCACAATTTCCAGGATTCGTCTTCACGCTTGAGCTTGAAGGTCTTCGTCGGTGCCGGCGGCCGCGTCACTTCGACCGTGGCTTCGTCGCCGGTCACGGTGATCGATTCGATGTTCACCGGGCGGCGGCTGGCCGGTTCGATCGGCCCGCCGTTGTCGAGATCGCCCTCGAATCCCTCGGTGAACTCGGCGGCTTCCGCCCGGCACATCAACGTCGCCATCTTCTCGGTATCGGCGGTGTCGGAGGCTTCGGCGAATTCGTCGACCGCGGCACGGATCTGGGCGCGCCGCTGCTCGCTCTGGTGGTGGCGGAAACCGAGGAAGCCGCCGACGCCCGCGACGAGCATCACCACCACCACTGCCGTCAGAATCCATTTGCGCCGTGAGCGTTTCGGTGGCTGCCACCCGTACGGTGGACCCGGCGGTGGTGCCCACTGAGGCGGCTGCGGTGGCTGCGGCGGCGGGCCCCACCCGGGTGGCGGGCCCCAGCCGGGTGGCGGGGACTGGGGGACGGGCGGCCAGGGTCCGGGATAGCTCACTGCGCACCCCTAAAGCGGTAGGTTCATGAACTGGTCGAGCGCTTCACCGAACGGCTTCACCTCGAAGTCGGGTTCGAAATATGTGATGGCAAGGCCGGCAGGCAGATCCGGTGAGGTGCACAGGCTCGCATCCGACCCGCCCTCGGTCACGAACAGCAGCCGCTGCGTGCCGGGGAACTCGTAGTCGTCCTCTTCCCATTCCAGGATGTCGTTGCTGTCGGGGTCACCCCATCGCGCGGCCAGGGTCGTCATATGGCGTGGTGCGATGAACCCGCACGACTCGCCGTCCCACGTCGTGAAGCCGGCATGGGTCTGCCGCAGAAACCCGCGCGCCGGCTCGGGCAGAGACTCGAAATACGGCGGGGTGGTGGCGCCGAACGTTCGTGGGTCTTCACCGACCCACACCGCGAGCTCGCCTTCCTCGGTGCGCAGTACGTAATCGAGTGAGGGCGCATCCAGCCAATCGTGTTTGGCCGCCCGCACGTCGACCAGCTGGCTGTGCAACGCGTCGGCGAATCGCGGTATGAGATCGAGGAACTCGGCGTCCCATTGCTGTATTGCGATGCGCTTGCGTTCCTCGGGATCGGACGATTCCACCACAGGCCACCACGATTCGTGCACCGCCGTGCGGGTCTGTGCGCTCGGCGTCAGGATGCTGATGGGCTTGGTGTCCCAACTCGCTGCGGCGGCAAGGGCCGCCTCGTCGATACCGGCCATCTCAGGCAAAACCGTCCTCGTCGCTCATGGGTTGGGCAATTGACTGTCGGCCAATTGGGCGATCATGTCCGTCAGTTCGCGGCGTTTGCGGTCCTGCAGCGCGACCTGCTCTTTCTGCCAGTCCGGGTCGACGTCCTGCATGTCCGCGGCTGATTTGGAGTTCTTGTTCCTGGTGTTGACCTCCGACGGTAGCCACTGCAGGTTCGACGCGGCGTTGAGCACTTCCCACATGTTCTCGGGTGTCAGTTCCAAGAACCGGGGCAGGTAGAGGATTTCCACCTTGGGAACGATGTGGTCGGCCGATACGGCCGGGGCACCGTTGGGTTTCGAGCCGACGGTGTATCCGGACGGATGGCTGTCGCCGACACTGGGTCGCCGCTCGCCCTGCAATGGCACGTTGGGGTATGGCTTCAGCGGCGTGACCTGGTTCTTGACGACGTCCCAGACCGGCCGCAGCGCGTGGTCCTTCGGAACGGTGACCCGGCCGTCGCCGAGCTTGACCGGCGGCGTGGGTGACGTCCACTGCGGGCGGGCGGCGGCCGCGGCCTTGCCGAGATCGCTGAGGACCGTGGGTTTGAGGGCCTTCGGCGCGGGGCCGTTGTCGCGAAGTTTGCCGATGGCGAGCTGACAGGCCTGCAGGCTCGCGACCAGGGCGTCCTTCTCGGCGTTGAGCTGATCGGCCTCGCGGTTGTACGGAATGACGATCTCGGGCGGCCCGGGCCCGCCGCCGCGCGCGTTGTGCTCGGCGATCCTGGCTTGATTGTCGTCCAGGGCGGCGACCTGGGCGGGGCACCCTTGGCCGTCCGCGCGGGCAGGCGCCGGTTGAACAAGGCCGGACACCAGCGCCATGAGGAGTACGAGGACCGCAAGGATTGCGGGGCATCGTCGGCGTGTCATCACCGTCATGTCTGTCTCCCACCAGGGGTGCCGAGACGTCGGATTCGGACGTAGAAATCGATCGTAAGACCGCTCAGGAGGCCACTGATGCACCAAATTCGGAGGGCATCGGGAGGGCAGTTGTAGGGCTCGAAGATCGTGAGATTCCGCATCAAGACGAGCCACAATCGAGAGTAAGCGCCGTCACACCGGTAACCTCAACTCTGGAGTATCAGCCAGAACGGGGGATCGATATGGACCTCGTGCTCGGCCTCGCGATGACGTCGAGAGCCGTCCGGTGGGTGCTCGTCGACGGAACGACGGGCGAGGGCGATCCCGTCGACCGTGGTGCGATCACGATCGATGACGTCGAGACGTACGACCCTGCGGGTCTGCTGAAGGGCTTGGTCGAAGACACCGAAGCCGCAGGCAACCGCCTTCACGCGATCGGCGTCACCTGGACCGCTGACGCCGCGCCGCTGGCCGGTCATGTCCTGCAGTCGCTGGAGGACCGCGGGTTCGGCAACGTCGTCGCAGTCTCGGAGGTCGAGGCCGCAGGCGTCCTGGCCGGCGGTATCGCCGAGATCGCGGGCTACGACGAGATCGCGGTGTGCATCATCGAATCGGATGCCGCCGTCGCGGCAACCGTCACACCCGACGCGGTCTCGGCGGACCGGATCGACCGGTCTCCGCAGGACACAACAGCCGCCGAGCTGATCGAGAACATCAAGGCCGTACTCGAAGAGTCCACCGGCGGGCACACCGACGCGATCTTCGTGCTCGGCTCCGATTGCGACGAGTCGATCGTCGCGGCGCTCACCGACATGGCGACCGTTCCCGTCATCTCCGCCGCCGAATCTGATCTGGCCTACGCGCGTGGCGCGGGCCTGGCGGCGGCGCTCGCGGTGAACACGCCTGCCGATACGACGCGGTCCAGGTGGGGCCTGCACCTGACGAAGGTCGGCGCGCTGAGCTCGGTCCTCGCCGCCGCCGTGGTGACCTTCGTCGTCGCCACGTCGGCCGCGGTCGGCATCAAGCTGCATCCCGGCGCGGTGGCGCCGTCGGCCGAGGTCGCCAACATCAGCGAACCCGCGCCCGCTGCGCGCCAGGAGCCGGCTCCGAAGGCCGTCCCCAAACCGGCGCCGCCTGCCGAGAAGCCACCTGCCCGGCCCGCGGCGAAACCGCCCGCGCCTGAGCCGGCGGCCCCGGCGCCCGCTCCTGCCCCGGTGGCCGAGGTCGACAATGCGCCCGCCTACTCGCCGCCCGAGTACGTGCCGCCCGCACCCCCGCCGGAACCGGTGTACGTGCCACCGCCACCGCCACCGGCGTTCGTGCCGCCGCCTGCCCCACCGCCGGTGACCTACCCGCAGCCGCGGTTGCGCGACCGCATCATCGAGCGCATCCCGATCATCAACCGGTTCCACGAGCCGAAGCCGTGGGGTTGAGCATCCGACTGTGCGCTCACACACTCGACCGTGCGCTGAGGTCGCCGAAACCGCGCCGGCGTCGCCCCCACCGCACACTCGCGAAGGGGTGACCCCTACCTCGCTAACCGAGCCTGCTCGGCGCGCACCATCTCATCTTGATGCGGCGGCGCCTGGTCGGGGCGTTGTGCGAGCCGGCGAATCGGCTCGTCGATACTGCCGCGTGCCAGCAGCCGGTGCACCCGCACCGTGTGGAGTTCACTGATGCGCTGTGTTCGCCCGATCACCCGCTGCTCGGCTCGCGGCTCCCACTGCGGCTCGGCGATCATGAACACCGCTGGTACCGTCAACCGCCGCAGATCGAGAGGGCCGGCGTCGATGTGCGCCAGCAGCGTCGCGGGACCGCGATCGGCCGCGAACGCGTCGACCGCGGCCTGGCGATCCGGCACGGAATCGTCGAGCGGACCGAACATATTGCCCGGCAACGCCTTCCGGATGACGTCGAGCACCGCCGGGAAGTGAGAGAAGACCACGACGTGTGCTCGGTCGATGTGTGCCTCGTTGGTGAGCTCGATCAGCCGGTCCAGCTTGGCGCCCGGCGCAGGCGCCCCGGATGGCCACGCCGCCTGGCGGATCGCGGTGAAATTCCCGCTCGACACCGCACGCCGGTAGCGGTCCCGGTCGGCGCTGGTGAGGCGCACCCACTCCTCGGTCGAAATACGCTGTGGCAGTTCGTCGATCACGTCGCGGAAGTCACGGCGTAGATACACCCGGTCCACTGCCCGCCGGAACGCCACCGAGCCCTGCGCGCCCGTCGCCGGAGTCACCTCGCCGGCGACGTCGGGTTGCAGAAAGTCGGCGAGGTGGCGGAATCCCTCGATCCGGTTGTGCATCGCGACGCCGGACAGGAACAGAACCCGGTCGTCGGAGGTCAGGACATTGCGCACGGCGCGGGCACGGTCGGATTTGGGGTCACGCAGCAGATGCGCTTCGTCGACGATCACCAGCCCGGGCCGTTCTGGCAGGGTGATCCGTCGCAGCATGTCGAACGTGACGATGGCCAAGCCGCCCTTGTCTTTCCATTCGACCAAGCGGGCTTCGCGCTGACTGCCACGAATTTCGATCGGGGTCAGTGCGGTGTGCTTCGCAGTCTCGTCGGCCCAGTGGATGCTCGCGTTGGCCGGGCAGATCACGAGTGTGTGGCGCATCTTGTCGGCGGCCGCCAGATGTGCGGCGACGGCGAGAGCCTGAATGCTCTTGCCGAGACCCAGCTCGTCACAAAGCAACACCCGCCGGCGTGCCACCGCGTACTGGGCGCCGAACAACTGGTAGTCGCGCAGCTCGGTCCGCAGCAGTGACCGGTCGAGACCCGTTCGTTCGACTTGCACAGCGACGCGCGCTCCGACGAAACCTTGTGCGGCGTCCGCATCGGTTGTCCCCGAGGAGAATTCACCGAGAAGCCGGTCGACGGTCGCGGCGTCGCGCCCATACACGCTCCAGCTATCGGGCTCGGGCCTGCGGGCGTCCTCGATCCGGTCGATGAGCTCTGCAACCTTGTTGACCAGTGGATCGGGCGCGACCGGTGGGGCGTCGTCGCGTCGGCGCCGTCCGGATCCGTTCTGCATCCCGACGCGCGCCCGCAACCGGGGAAGTAGCCGGCGCAACTGTTTGACCGGTGCATCCGCGCGGATGAGGACCATCAGGTTGGTCAGCAGCGCGGTGTCGGCCTCAGATTCCCGGTCCAGCCGGGGCCGGGTGGTCGAGCGGATGTGGTCGGCCTTGGCCTGGGCCGCGGACTGAACCGCCTGCGCGGTCGCGATGTCGACACCGGGAACCTGGGTCAGGATGCGCGGCGCGACACCGTGGATGTCCGCGACCGTGCGGTACTGCGAATTGATCAGCGCGCTGATGCGGGCCCCGCGCGGAAGATAGGGGCGCAGGCTGTCGACCGGCGCGGATTTCAGCGCCTGGTCGACCACGACATCGGTGTTGGACCGGACGCTCGCGGCGATCTCCGCGCGGAGCTTGCCCATGTCGGCGAGCAGGCCATCGGCTCGCCGCACGAGGTCTGCGCGGTCCATGACTGTCGATCATCTCATCTCGCGGTGATCGCCGGGCCCGCGAATTCCGTCGGGACGGGCTGCTCAGGAACTGTTGCGCTGCGACCTCGTGTTTGCGGTGCACGCTGAGTAGCGTGGTGTGATGAGTGACAGCCCGTCAGCTGAGTTCTTGGCAGGCCTGCCCGCTGACACTCGCCCGATCGCCGAGCGACTCATATCCACGATTGCCGGACACGCGCCGTTCGACGCCGCCGTCAAGTGGCGGCAGCTGACGTTCGCGGTCGACGGGGACTTCGACCACTGGGTCTGCGCTGTCGCCGCCACCAAGCGACAGGTGCATCTGGCGTTTCACTTCGGCAGTCTGTTGCGTGAGCCCGAAGTGGGGTTCGAACCATCGGAATCGAAGTACGTGCGAAAACTACGGTATCGCTCGGTCGAGGATGTGGACGAAGCCGTTGTGCAGGAGCTGGTCACCCAAGCGCTTGAGGAATTGCCCCGATTCAAGGGTTGAGGTGCCTCGAAATCAACGAAAAGGTCGATGCGCCAGTCGAATTCCGACCTTTGTGTCGGTCTCGGCGCATACTCAGATCATGTCGTTCTTGGTGAGCCAGCGCATCACTGGCCAGCCGATGAACACCGGTAGCCAGCACGTCAGCACGCGGTAGAGCAGCACCGCGGGCACGCCGATCGCGGCGGGCACGCCGAACGCCGCGAGGCCGCCGATCAGCGCCGCCTCCACCGCCCCGACGCCGCCGGGGGTTGGTGCGGCAGAGGCCAGCGTGCCGCCGATCATCGTGACGACCGTGACGGTGACGAACGACGTGTTTCCGCCGAACGCCTCGACGCTGGCCCACAGTGCCAGGGCCGCACCGAGAGTCGTGCCCGCTGCGCCGAGGACGATCAGCGCGAGCCGCTGCGGTTCGCGTGCGAGCTTCACCAGATCGTCGGTGACTTCTTGAAGCCTGGGCCGTACGGCCGAGGCCAACCACCGGCGCAGATTGGGCACCGCGAGGAACACACCGGTGAGGCCCAGCGCGACGCCGGCGATCAGATACAGCACCGTCGAGCTCGGGACGAAATGCGACAGGTCGGCCGAGGCGCCGGCCACGGTACTGAAGAAGATCAGCAGCAGCACGTGCACGATCACCTGCACCGACTGTTGCAAGGCCACCGCAGCGGTGGCGCGCGCGGTGCTCAAGCCACCCTTCTGCAGGAACCGGGTACTCAGCGCAAGGCCGCCCACGCCTGCCGGGGTGGTGGTCGCGGCGAAAGTGTTGGCGATCTGCATGATTGACAGGTTGCGGAGGCTCACCAGCCGGTCGGCGCAGGCCCACAGGGCGGCGGCCGCGCCCACATAGCGCAATGCCGACACCGCGAGTCCGAGTAACGCCCACCACCAGTTCGCGGTGAGCAGCTCGGAGAAGAAGGTCGGCACCGCGCTGATGAACGGATAGGCGACATAGACCAGCGCCACGAGCAGAACCAGCTGGATCACCTGGTTGCGGGTGAACCGCGTGATCGTCTCGGCCTTGATCTGGTCGGCGCCGGTCTGGCGCATCACCTCGTCGCGGGCGCGGGAGATGACCTCTTTGGCGTCGGCGACCGAATCCCGAACCGGTGCCGGCACGGCGGTTTTGGTGAGCCGGCGGGACGCGGTGAGCACGGCTTCGCGGCCGAACGCTTCGATGGCCGCGGTGACCGCCGATGGTGCGTCGTACAGCGCGGTCGTGGTGACGAGCAGCTGGGCGATATCGGACTGCAGCTGGGCGTCGGTGGCGCCGTACTCGGCGCTGCCGAAACCGCCGAACAGCACCGCGCCGTCGTCGACGGTGATTTCCTTGCTGCGCAGATCGCCGTGCGAGATCTGGTGATCGTGCAGCATGCGCAACGCATTCCAGACGCGGCCGACCGTGGTCTCGGTGGTGCACTGGTCCAGCGGCGTCCCGCGTTTGTGGTTGTGGGCGTACAGCGTCCAGCCTCGGTCGAGCGCGGCGACCGACATCGTCGACGTGCTCGCCAGGCCGAGGTCGCCGATCGCGATCGCCATCAGCGCGCGGTGCTCGACGGCGCGGCGCATCGAGGTCTGCAGCGGCGCGGTTTCGTTCGCGCGCAGCCGGAACTTGCGCCACAGCTGACGGACCGCGCCGCCGCTGCGCTGATTGGGGCCGTACAGCTCGACCACGGCGGTGGCGTCGGGATCGAGCGATGCGGCGTCGAGCAGCAGCGGTCCGGCGCCGGCGGGCCGGACCACCGTGAACGCCGAGACCTGGAAACCGCGCCGCGCGAGTGCGCGCACCGCGCCGTCGAGCGGAACCTCAAGGGCCGGGGTGCCGACGACCCAGACCACCAGCGCGCCGACGAACCAGCCCACCGCCAGCCCCAACAGCGACCGGGCCGGCACGACGGCGCTCACGACGAGATGGATGGGGACGAACGCGAGCAGCAGCGTCCACCACCACCGGCGCAGACGTCGCGGCAGCCAGGGCCCTGACACCGTCAGCACGGCGGCGAGCATGCCGATCCAGCGTGGGTCGTCGAGGAATTGCGAAAACTGGGTATCGAGCCGGTCGTCGAGGTCGAAATGCCAGCGCGGCGCGGCGATGCCGTTGGCGGTGATCGACAGCGAGAGAATCGCGATGGCTCCGGCAGCCGCATAGGCGCCGAGCAGTTTCCACTGGCGGCCCAGGATCAGGCTGACGAGGATCACGAACGGCAGCGCGACGATCGCGATGCCGTAGGCCAGGTAGACGAGGTTGGACTGCGTGGGCGTGAGCACGCCGACGATCTCGGAGATCGACCGCTCCAGCGCCACCCACTCGTAGCGTGTGATCAGCGAGCTCGTGATGACCGTCGCGAGGAACAGGGTCGCCAGCGCCAGCCGAAGGATGTCGTTGGTGCGGCGGGTCAACGGTTGCAGCAATCTGCCGGTGACAGTGATGTCCCGTCCGTCGACGCGCATGTTCCCCCTTTCGCTGCTCGCGACAAAGGTAGCCGGGCAGATGTGCTCTGTCGGTCATTGGCGGCGATCTCGGCAGTTACGAAATCACATCGGTCCCATCAGCCACAGCGTGTGCGAATCAGTTCTTACGGAGAACCAGCGAATTCCGCGAACAGTTGTGATCGAGACCTACACACATAAGAAAAGTGATGTAACTTCGATCGACACAATTGACGTGCCGGATAGGCCGCCCCCGAGGAGTTAACGGTGGACGCGACACCATTCGGGCACTATCAGCTGCAGAAGCTGATCGGCCGCGGCGGGATGGGCGAGGTCTACCAGGCCTACGACACCAAAACCGACCGCATCGTCGCGCTCAAAGTCCTTCCGCCGCACCTCGCGCAGGACACGTCGTTCCAGGACCGGTTCAAGCGGGAGTCGCACGCCGCGGCCGGCGTCAACGATCCGCACGTGGTGCCGATCCACGGCTTCGGCGAAATCGACGGCCGCCTTTACCTCGACATGCGACTCATCGAGGGCCGCAATCTCGGGGCGATGCTGACCAAGACCGACAAGCCGCTGGAACCGGCGTTCGCGGTCAACATGGTCGAGCAGGTCGCGATGGCTCTCGACGCCGCGCATCACGCCGGTCTGATCCACCGCGACGTGAAGCCGTCGAACATCCTCATCACCGACAACGACTTCGTGTACCTCATCGACTTCGGCCTGGCCCGTACGGCGGGCGAGGCAGGCATGACCACCGCGGGCAGCACACTCGGCACGCTCGCGTACATGGCGCCCGAGCGGTTCGACGCGGGCAAGGTCGACCCTCGTTCCGATGTTTACGCGCTGGCCTGCGTGCTGTACGAATGCCTCACGGGCGCAAGGCCTTATCCCGCCGACAGCCTCGAGCAGCAGATCGCCGGGCACATGGTGTCGCCGCCCCCGCGTCCGTCCGAGAAGGAGGCGCGGCTCGCGGCGTTCGACGACGTGATCGCCAAGGGGATGGCGAAAAAGCCGTCCAAGCGGTATCAGTCCGCGGGCGAGTTGGCGGCTGCCGCGCGTGCGGCGCTTTCGGTGCCCGTGCGTACGACGGGGCGGTCGGGCCGGCATTCGGCGGCGCGTCCCCGGGTGCGGGCGCCACGACGCGTGGCCGCGATTGCGGGGGCGACGGTTCTGGTGGCGGCGTTGCTCGCGGTCGGGGTGTGGCAGCTGCGGGACGGCGGCGGTGTCGGCCGCGATCCGAGCTTGGCCGATTCGGCGTCGACGACGGGGCCCGTCGAGGCGCCGACGGGTGCGGTGCCCGAGATCGCGGCGACCGTGCCCGCCGAGATCCGCGAGACCGGGCGCCTGGTGATCGGCGTGAATGTGCCGTACGCGCCCAACGAGTTCAAGAATTCCGACGGTGAGATCGTGGGCTTCGACGTCGATTTGATGAAAGCCGTCGCGCGCACGCTCGGGTTGGTGCCGGACTTCCGCGAGACCGGCTTCGAAGGCATCCTGCCGTCGGTGCAGGACGGCAATTTCAACGTCGGGATGTCGTCGATCACCGACACCGCCGAGCGCGAAGCCGTCGTCGACTTCGTCACCTACTTTCAGGCCGGCACGCTGTGGGCGCAAAAGACCGGGTCGGCCGTCGACCCCACCGCGGCGTGCGGGCTGCGAGTCGGCGTGGCGTACAGCACGATTCAGGAAACCGAGGAAATCCCGGCGAAATCCGATGCGTGCGTGGCGGCCGGGCTGCCGCCGATCGAGAAGGTCGTGCACACCCATCAGGACGAGGTGACCGCGGCGCTCATCGCCGGGGAAGTCGATGCCATGACGGCCGATTCGCCCGTGACCGGGTTCGCGATCAAGTTGAGCGGCGGGGCGTTGCAGCCCGCGGGCGAGGTGTTCGACTCCGCACCGTACGGGTGGCCGGTCGCGAAGGGCTCCGGGCTTGCCGAGTGGTTGCGGCTGGCGCTCGAACACGTGATGGGCACCGGTGAGTACCGCACGATCGCGACCATGTGGGGCGTGGAGAAAGGCATGATCACCCAGCCGGTGATCAATGGGGCGTTTCGGTAGTCAGAGTGAGTTGCGGCCCGCGATGGTCTTGACGAGCTGGACGGCTTTGCCGTCGTCGAGGTCGTATCCCGTGAGCCGCACATCGACGACCATGTCGTCGACCGCCAGGATCGCGCGCCGGCTGCCGTAACCCGGGAGGTCCGGCGAGACATCGTGCGTCACGTCGATGCCGTCGACGACGTCCGGGGCCGCGAGCTGGAACAGATCGGGCGACTTGTCGCCGTCCTCGGTGATGGTCAAGGTGTCGTTCGCGCATTGCTGCCACACCGACACCGTGCGAGCGACGACCGCCCGCGCCGCGGCCGGGCTGTCGAATTTGATGACGGCCTGATCGACCTCGAGGTTGCCTTCCTCGTCGGCGAGCAGCGTTTCGCGGAACTGCCGGTAGTCGCTGTCGCGGTACACCCAGTCCATCGCATTGCCGATGACGACGACGCATTCGGGGCGCGACGCGTGCTCGCCCGGGTCGAGTTTCGCGGGCACCCGCAGCGCGGTCTTGGGGCGCAGGGAGTCGGTGCCGAGGATGATGTTGACCTCGGACTCGCTCGCGAGCATGCTGCCCAGGACGTCGACCTCTGGACTGCCGTCGGGCTCCTCGGCTTGGCGCGTGCAGCCGCCGAGGACGAGCACCGCAACCGCGAGCCCGGCGACGGCCTTCTTGACGGCCATGGCACCCCCTTCGAACTGTGTGCCAATCCTATTTCGCGGTGGGGGTCGGCCTCGACACGAGTTTTTCCGGGTGCGTTCCCCCGATCGGGGGACACGCAGTTGGACCCGTGGATGGGCCGGTCGCCCGATACTGCCCGGGCTCGTGGCGCGGCATTCTTGTTTCAACGCCGGAACACACCGGACAAACGAAAAGCCTTACCCGACCAAGGAGTCGACATGACCATCACCCGCCGCGTTGCCGCCGGTTTCACGCTCGCCGCCGCCCCCGCGCTGATCTTCCTGGGCGTCGCCACGGCCAACGCCGAAACCTCGCCGACCACCACCGGCCCGACGGTCACCCATCACGAGGCCTTCCCGAACCAGTCCCACGTGCCCCAGCCCGGCACCTCCGTGCATCACCACCACCAGCGCAACCACGCCAAGTAACCGAGGGGAGAGCCCGGACGCCATCGTGCTCCGGGCTCTTTCCATTTTCGGTTCGGGTCTGGGAAGTCACACAGGCCACACCAGTACCGCCAAGGCGGTGGGCAAATCGTTCTGAAACGCGCTATCACCGGTGTTAGCGCCGTTGCGAACGGGCTATTCCGGGCTACGCAGCTTGACCATCCGCGTCGTCGAACTCTCATCGAGCTCGACGATGTCGGAGCGGGACCGCAGGAAATCACTGAAAGACTTGAACCCCAACGACTTTTCGTTGAACGACGGGTCCATCCGCTTCATCTGCGCCTTGACCGCCGAGTTGTGCAGCCACTCGACGTCGTCTTTCTCCAGGCCGATCTGCAGCGCGCGGCGCAGGAGCGCGGTGGCCTCGTGTTGCGGATCGGGCTCGGCTTTCTTGCGGGTGCGCTTGGGTTGTTTCGGTTCGGGCTCAGGGGTTGGGGTGGGGATGCCGGGCAGCGAGTCGTACACGACGAACTCGTCGCACGCGGCCGCCAGCGCGCGGCTCGACGCCCCCGCGACACCGATACCCACCACATAACGACCCAGCCGTTTGCAGCGTTGAGCGAGCGGTATGTAGTCGGAGTCGCCGGCGACGATCACCACGTGTGTCAGGTCGGGGAGACGGAACATGTCTTCGACGGCGTCGACCGCGAGCCGGATGTCGGCACCGTTCTTGCCGTAGGCCGCCGCCGGGAACAACTGCACCAAGTCGACGGCCCTGCCCACCAACTGCTGGCGGTACCCCGCATTAACATCTGCTGACCAGTCGGCGTACGCACGGGTGAGAACCAGCGTTCCGAACGACGACGCGAAGTCCAGGATGGCGGCCACGTCTACCGTCGAGCGCTCCAGCTTGTCCGGTTCGAGCCCCTTGGCCTTGTCGCGCTGAAACGAGTTGCGGCCGTTGACCTGGTCATACCGGGAGATCACGATGTTGTCGAAGTCGAGGTAAACCGCGACTCGGGTCGGCGTGGGCTCGGTCATCAGACCAGTGTTGCCCATCGTCGTCGCGTTGTGGCACTGATCCGGGTTCGCACCTACGCTGGGGGACTCACGCCGAGGTGGCCCCGACCTGCCGACGCACATCGACAGACGGAAACCACGTGGCAATCAGCGACATCGCGGCTTACGCGCAACTGAGTCCTACCGAGATCGAGGCGTTCGGCGCCGAACTCGACACCATCCGCAGCGACATCGAGGAAACTCTCGGCGAGCGCGACGCGGCTTACATCCGGCGCACCATCCTGTTCCAACGGACGCTCGACGTGGTGGCGCGGCTTGTGCTCGCCGGCACGAAGTCGAAAACCGGCTGGGTGGTGGGCACCGCGGCGCTGGCCTACGCGAAATCCGTTGAGAACATGGAGATCGGGCACAACGTCGGCCACGGCCAGTGGGATTGGATGAACGATCCCGAGATCCACTCCACCACCTGGGAATGGGACATGGTGGGCCCGTCCGCGCAGTGGCGCTACTCGCACAACTACCACCATCACGTGTTCAGCAATGTGATCGGCGTGGACGACGATCTCGGCTTCGGCATACTGCGCATGACCCGCGATCAACAGTGGGAGCCGCAGCATCTTGTGCAGCCGCTGCGAAATATGTTGTTGGCACTCGTGTTCGAGTGGGGCATCGCCCTGCACGACTTCTACTCCGCGCGTGATCGAGCCGACACCGAGGAAGGCAAGAATGCGGCGCGGCGGACGCTGCGCGCGAAGATCGGCCGCCAACTCGCCAAGGACTACGTGATTCTTCCCGCGCTGAGCGGGCGGCGCTGGCGGCGAACGCTCGTCGCGAACCTGACCGCCAATCTGTTGCGCAATCTCTGGGCGTACGTGGTGATCTTCTGCGGACATTTTCCTGACGGCGCCGAGAAGTTCACTCCCGATACGTTGCAGCAGGAGACCAAGGCTGAGTGGTACTTACGCCAGATGGTCGGCGCGGCGAACTTCAAAGCCGGTCCGATACTTGCGTTTTCAAGCGGGAATTTGTGCTACCAGATCGAGCACCACCTGTTTCCGGACCTGCCCAGCAACCGCCTGGCACAGATCAGCGAACGCGTCAGCGCGCTCTGCGAGAAATACGGCGTGCCGTACACCAGTGGGCCGCTGCCCCGGCAGTACCTGCAAACCGTCCGGATCATCTTCAAGCTCGCCCTGCCTGATTCCGGGTGGCGTGGCGTGTTCGCGCGCGCCGGTGCGCCGTGTGGAGCAGTTCGATCACCGTAGTGCTCGTGCGAGGTCCGGGATTGACGATGGCGACCCAGCCCTGCCGACCGTAGACGGGGTGGACGATGACGGTGTCGTCTTGGGGCTCCGCCGTCTCGGCTGACCCAGTGGCGATATTCAGCCGGAATGCGCCGGGCCGGTCGAGGCGGCACGAGGCGTCGTCCGGATAGTCCTTGGTGATGATGGTGGCGAACGGTTGCGTCCGCGGGACGACGCCGTCGGGCGCGTAGTAGAAGAAGACATCGCCCCACGCGATCTCGGGCGAGCCGTCACCCGCGCGCGGCTGAAGGACCAGGACGCCGTCCATCGCGCTGATCAGGTCGATGAGTTCTCGGATCGTCATAGGCTCAAGCGTCACATTCATGTGCTTATGTGGGGTTAGGCGTCGTTGTACTGGAGCATCAGGTGAAAAGTCTCAACTCGGGTTTGCGGACCGCCGATGTGTCACGGCTGACCGGTTACTCGGTGCAGCAGATCCGCAATCTGGAGCGCGACGGTGTACTGCCTGCCGCGCGACGCACCGCGTCGGGGTATCGGGTGTACGGAGACGTGCACGTCCAGGCGGCTGCCGCGTACCGGGCGTTCGCCGCGGCGGTCGGACCGGTCGACGCCAAACGGATCCTGCGGGCCGTTCACCATGAGTCCGCTACCGCGCTCGAGCTGGTAGACGAGGCCCATGCGCGGTTGCACGGCGAGCGCCAGGATTTGCGCCTGGCACAGGAGGCGGTTGGCGTGATCGCGGACGAGCCGGTCGACGATGCCGTGGCTGCCGATTCGATGTCGATCTCAGAGCTGGCCCGGGCGTTGGGGATTCGAGTGTCGACGTTGCGGCACTGGGAGTTCGAGGGGCTTGTCCGGCCGGGCCGCGCCGCGGGCGGCGTCCGGCGGTATGCGCCGACGGATGTGCGCGACGTACGGATCATCCACCAGCTGCGGCAGGCGGGGTATCGGATTGCCCCGCTACGTGCGCTGATGCCCCAGCTACGCGCGGGTCGGGACTGGGACTCGGTCCGCGCCACCTTGGTTTCACGCGATGCCGATCTGGGTAGACGATCACGCGAACTCGTGGTCGGTGCGGCATCGCTGCACCGGCTGCTGTTCTCGGCTGACGAATCCGACCTAAGCCGGGCTGTGCAGTCCTAAAGTGGAAACTGTCACCGCAACAGATGGCTCATGAACGGAGAGACGAGAGCACAGATCATGGTTGCGAAGACCACCGGCGATGGATTGGCCGACGTCGTCGTTACCGCGGTCACCTCGACCACTTCGCTTGCGCCGCAGGCGGAGGAGACGTGGCAGCTGCTGCTCGAGGGGCGGAGCGGTATCCGCACCCTCGACAAGTCATTCGTCACGGAGTTCGAATCACCGGTGCGGATCGGCGGACAGCTCACCGAGAGCTTCGACCAGACATTGAGCCGCGTTGAGCGGCGCAGGCTTTCGTATATGGAGCAGATGTCGACGGTGCTCGGCCGGCGGCTCTGGGAAAGCGCCGGATCTCCCGACATCGACACCACGCGGTTGCTCGTCTCGATCGGGCTGGCGCTGGGCACCACCGAGGAGATCGTTCTTCAGTACGACACCTGGCAGGAGAAGGGCCTGCGCGCGGTACCGCCGACCGCGATCCAGAAGTACATGCCCAACGCGCCGGCCGCCGCGGTCGGATTGGAGCGTAAGGCCAAGGCGGGCATCATCTCTCCGCTGATGGCCGACGCTTCGGGTGCGGCCGCCATCGCGCATGCGTGGCGCGAGATCATCCTCGGCGACGCCGACATCGCGATCTGCGGTGGCGTCGAGACGTGGATCGAGGCCGTGCCCGTCGCGGCATTTCTGCAGATGGGCATGATGTCGACCTACAACGACGATCCGGCGGCCGCGTGCCGCCCGTTCGACAAGGACCGCGACGGCATGGTGTTCGGCGAAGGCGGTGCGCTGATGCTCATCGAAACCGAAGAGCACGCCAAGGCGCGCGGCGCGCCAATACTCGCCCGGCTCATGGGCGTCGGCATCACGTCGGATTGCTATGACCTCGTCGAACCCGATCCCGAAGGGGAACTGGCCAGCGACGCCATCAGCCGCGCCATCCACCTCGCCGGAATCACGCCCGCCGACATCGACTACGTCAACGCTCACGCGACCGGGACGCTCGCCGGCGACAAGGCCGAGGCCCGCGCACTCCATACCGCGCTCGGCACTCACGCACCCGCGGTGTATGCGCCCAAAGCGGCGTTGGGACATTCGTTGGGCTCGGCCGGTGCGGTCGAGGCTGTGGTGACGGTGCAGTCGCTACGCGATCAGGTCATACCGGCCACGCTCAACCTCAAGAACCGCGATCCCGAGATCGACCTCGACGTGGTGGCCGACGAGCCACGCCGCGGCAGTTACCGCTATGCGATCAGCAACTCGTTCGGGTTCGGCGGGCACAACGTGGTGTTGGCCTTCGGCGCCTACTGATTTCGCTTGTTGAACGTGAACTGGGCGACTTCGGAGATGCCGCGCCGGAAGAAGTCCGCGCAGCCGGTGAGGTAGTGCATATAGCGGTCGAAGACCTCCTGCGACGTGGTGGCGATCGCCTCGTCGCGGCGGGCCGTCAGGTTTTCCGCCCAGGTGTCGAGCGTGCGGACGTAGTGCTCGTTCATGAGCTGCGTCTCGTCGGTGGAAAAGCCTGCTTTGTCCGAGAATTCGACCATGTCGACGTCGGACGGTAACTGCCCGCCGGGGAAGATCTCTTTGCCGATGAACCGCATGAACTTCATGTCGGTCAACGTCACCGGGATGCCGTGCTCACGCCAGTAGTTGATCGGATGGGTGAAGATCGTCTCGATCACCATGCGCCCATCGGCGGGCATCACCCGATGCGCCATGTCGAAAAACGCCGCATAGCGCGACTTCCCGAAGGCCTCGAACGCCTCGATGCTGACGATACGGTCCACCGGATCGTCGAACTGCTCCCAGCCCTTCAGGTGCACGAGGTGCTGGCGGTCTGAGCCGGTTTGTTCCAAAAGGCTTTGGCAGAAGGCGTATTGATTGTTGCTCAACGTCAGACCGATGACATTGACGTCGTACTTCTCCATCGCGCGTTTCATCAGCGCACCCCAGCCGCAGCCGACGTCGAGAAGCGTCATACCCGGCTGTAGACCCAGCTTGTCGAGGGCCAGGTCGATCTTGGCCATCTGCGCTTCTTCGAGCGTCATGTCGTCGCGCTCATAGAACGCGCAACTGTAGGTGCGTGACGGATCTTGAAACAGCCCGAAGAACTCGTCGGAGAGGTCGTAGTGGGCTTGCACGTCCTCGAAATACGGCCGCATCTCGGCCGTCCCCCCGTTAGCCATGTGCGGTGACCTCCCTCTGAGCTATACCGTCTTCTCGCTGGTGAACTGGCATACGTCGGTGTAGCCCTTGCGGAACAGGTCCGCGCAACCGGTCAGGTACTTCAAGTAGCGCTCGTAGACCTCTTCGGAGGTGATCGCGATGGCCTCGTCCTTCTTGGCTTCCAGGTTGGCTGCCCAGGTGTCGAGCGTTTTCACATAGTGCGGGCGTAGGCGCTGTTTGCGCGTGACGTGGAAGCCCGCGCCGACGGCGGAGTCCTCCACCATCTTGATCAGCGGGATCCGGCCACCCGGGTAGATCTCGGTGACGATGAACCTGAAGAACCGCATGAGCGACATCGTCGTCGGCAGCCCCATCTCGGCCACTTCTTCTTTGCTCGTCGAGACGATCGTGTGCAGGAGCATCACGCCGTCATCGGGCATCAGCTCATAGGTCTTCTTGAAGTAATAGTCGTACTTTTCGAAGCCGAAGTGCTCGAACGCGCCGATCGACACGATGCGGTCCACCGGTTCGTCGAACTCTTCCCACGGCTGCAGCCGAACCTCTTTGCTGCGCTTGCTGTCAGACTCGGCGAAGCGCTGTTCGATGTGCGCGAGCTGATTGTGCGAAAGCGTCAGCCCGATGACGTTGACGTCGTATTTCTCGACCGCGCGCATGATCGTCGAACCCCAGCCGCAACCGATGTCGAGCAAAGTCATGCCAGGTTGCAGGCCCAGCTTGCCCAGTGCCAGATCGACTTTCGCCATCTGGGCTTCTTCGAGTGTCATGTCGTCGCGCTCGAAGTAGGCACAGCTGTAGGTCTGCGTGGGGTCCTGCCACAGCCGGAAGAACTCGTTGGACAGGTCGTAATGGGAGCGGACCTCATCGGCCGTCGATCCGTGGCGTTCGCCGGGACGGGCTCCGATGAACGTTGTTGCGGTTTTCGTTTCGCGTGAAGTATCAGTCAATTTCCGCCCCGTATGACGTTCGGTCGGCTAGCTGAACTGACGTACCGCTTCTTCATACGTCGTTCTCGGACCTTACTCCTCGCACCCATTGTCCGGGTAGTACACGCGCTGATCGGTTTGGTGTGGCTGTGGGGTCGTTGTGAAAATGTGCGTGATACTTGCGTTTTCAAGGGCTCTGGCTAGGTGAGTCGCGCCATCGCTCGTCGCGCATATGTTCGGGTCGGTGGCCAACTGTTCTTCAGGTGCGGCTCGATCAGGTGGCGCACCCCGGTGGCCTTCATCTTGATCAGTGCGGGGATCACGATCACGGCCCAGTGGTCGAGGTACGGCAGGACGATGTCGCGCGACTGCGTGGTCTTGACCTTGCCGAAGTATGCGGTCAGGAAGAACTTGTCGCTGCTGTCGTCGTCGAGTTCGTTGAACAACTCGACAATCTCGTCGAAATGTCGAGCTGTCGCGATGCGGGCCAGTACCTGCCCGGCCATGCCCGCCGACGCGGTGGAGCGCGGCGGCCGGCGCCGGATCTGTGTGGTCACCACATCGATGGCGCGTTGGTTGCCACGGGCCGCCGAATCGTGGAGACGGTGGATCAGCCGACAGCGCATGACGTCGCGGTGGCGGGTCTCCGGCCCCGGGACTCGTTCCTCCAGGTGCTCGAGCCAGTCGATTGCGATGGGAATGGCTTTCGGGGCGGTGCGCTCGGGGATTTGATTGATTGTGTAGCAACGGAATCCGGCGTTTGCGAGGTCTTCCATCAGGCGCCGATCAAATCCCTTCTCGCCGTGCTGGTATTTGGCCGGCACGTTGTCCAGCCAGTCGTCGCCTTCGGGCAATCCCGGGTAGGTCCTCGGAATGGGTTGTGGCGGTGGCAAATCCCTGCGGGCCTTGCGCGCGGCGGCTGCCGCCTCTTTGTCGACTGTGCCGGTGGATTCGATCTCGGATATGCCGCGGCGCAGGCGCGCGATCACGTCGTCATCCACGGCGTCGGTGCACTCCGCGGCCTCCTCAGGTCTGTTTCTGATCCTAGGTGCGCTCGCGGGGTCCTTCGTGCGGTGATTTCGGTTTTGGGCGTTCGTCACATTCGCCTCATCAGCCACCTCCGTATCCGGAGGAGAAGTGGTACATGCTTTCGAAACGCGATATCACGGGTGATACGTACACCAACTGTTCGCGTACTGGCATCGCGACAGGAGGGCTCAATACGGCTCCGCGTCACCGGCGCGCAAGGTGCGGCGCAGACACTTCTCCGTGTCGCTGTCTCGTCGCACCGTGCTCAGGGGTGCGGTGGCGTTGGCGGCATTGCCCGTCGCCGGCTTCACCGCCGATCGTCGGCTCCATTCCAGAGACCCTTTCACGCTCGGTGTCGCCTCAGGTGAGCCGACTTCCGATGGCGTGGTGATCTGGACGCGGCTGGCGCCCGACCCCCTCGCCGATGACGGGCTCGGCGGTATGCCGGCACGGGCCGTCGACGTGGAATGGGAAGTGGCTGCCGACGAGCGGTTCACCAGCATCGAGCAACGCGGAATAGCGACGGCCGCACCGCAATACGCGCACAGCGTGCACGTTGAGCTGGCCGGCTTACGCCCCGGCCGCGATTACTTCTACCGATTTCGCGCGGTCGGCCACCTGTCACCGGCCGGGCGTACCCGCACTGCGCCCGAGCCCGGATCGCTTGTGCCGCTGAGCCTGTGTGTCGCTTCATGCTCGAACTACGAGCAGGGCTGGTTTACGGCTTATCGCAGGCTTGCTGAGGAACGTCCCGATCTCGTTGTCCACCTTGGTGATTACCAGTACGAGTACGCCGCCCGTGATGGCGGTGTGCGGCGCCACGCCGGGCCCGAGACTACGACGCTCGCGAACTACCGGCAGCGGCACGCGCAATACAAGACTGACCCGGATCTGCAGGCCGCGCACGCTTCGGCGCCATGGCTCGTGGTGTTCGACGACCATGAGCTGGCCGACAACTGGGCCGGTGATGTGCCCGCCAAATCGCAGGCTGGGTTCCTGGACCGCCGAGCCACAGCGCTGCGGGCGTACTACGAGAACATGCCGCTGCGCCGGTCGTCGTTGCCGCACGGTGCCGACATGCAGCTTTACCGGCGCGTGCACTGGGGCGCGCTCGCGACGTTCCACATGCTCGACACCCGTCAATACCGCACCGATCAGGCGTGTGGTGACAGGATCTCTGACTGTTCAGCTGGTCTGGATTCGGCTCGGTCTCTCACCGGTGATGCGCAGGAACGATGGCTGCTCAACGGTTTTCAGCAATCCCGGGCACGCTGGGACATGCTTGGGCAACAGGTCTTCTTCTCACAGGTGGATCTGACGCCCGGGCCCGGCCGCGGCGTCAATCCCGATGCCTGGGACGGTTATGCCGCCAACCGTGACCGTATCGTCGCGGGGCTCGTCGACTCGCCCGTGCGCAACGCCGTCGTCCTCACCGGCGACATCCATTCTCACTGGGCCGCCGAGGTGCGGGACCGGTCCGGGGCGACGGTCGCGACCGAGTTCGTCACCACCTCGATCAGCTCCGGCGGCGATGGGTCAGCCGATACGCGCGCCGCGGTGCGTGCGGAGAATCCGCACATCCGGTACTTCGCCGACCGGCGCGGCTACATCCGTGCGCGCATTTCCGCCGACGAACTGCGTGCGGATTTCCGGGAGCTGCCCTACGTGACACGGCCCGACGCTGCGGTGCACACCGGGGCGTCGTTCGTGGTGCCCGACCGAGAGCGCGCATTGCACGCGCTGTGACGCGTCTCGGGGTCATACTGCGTGTGTGGCTGTCCGCAGATCTTTAGCCCGCGCGGTGGTCGCGGTTGCCTGCAGCGTGATGTTGGTGATCGCGTGCGGCAACGACGTCGAGTCGCGCGGTGAGCCTGCTGGCGGACTTGCTGAGATCGCGACGAATCTTGATGTGCCGTGGGGTATCGCGTTTCTGCCCGATGGCAGTGCGTTGATCGCCGAGCGGGACAGTGCCGCGATCAAGCATCTGGCGGCTGGTGTGGTTCGCGACGTTGGCTCCGTCGCCGGGGTGGCGGCGCGTGGCGAAGGCGGTCTGCTCGGGCTGGCCACTGCGGGTGCGACCGTGTACGCCTATCTGACGACCGGTGAGGACAACCGGGTGGTGCAGATGCGCTTCGACGATGGGACGTTGAGTGCTCAATCGCCGATTCTCACCGGCATTCCCGCGGGTTCCCGCCACGACGGCGGACGAATCGTGTTCGGCCCGGACGGCAAGCTGTATGTCGCGACGGGCGAAGTTGGCGATCCACAGCTCGCCCAAGATCGAGCATCGTTGGGCGGCAAGATACTTCGCATCAATCCCGATGGTTCGGTACCAGCGGGCAACCCGGATCCGGCGTCGCCGGTGTGGTCATACGGCCATCGCAACATTCAGGGATTGGCATGGGACTCCGCCGGCCGACTCTGGGCCACGGAGTACGGCGCGAATCGGGTCGACGAACTCAACCTGATCCGGCCGGGAGTCAACTACGGCTGGCCGATGGCCGAAGGTCGTGCCGGGACTGAGGGTTTGGAGGACCCGGTGATCGAGTGGGGCACCGACGAAGCGTCGCCCTCGGGGTTGGCGTACTTCGGCGGCTCACTGTGGGTCGCGGCGCTCCGCGGTGAGCGGCTATTTCAGATCCCGGTCGCGGGTGACGGTTCCGTCGGTGCCCCGGTTCCGTTGTTCGTCGGACAGTACGGGCGGTTGCGCACAGTCGTTCCGGCGCCCGACGGGACGTTGTGGTTCTCGACGAGCAATCGCGACGGCCGGGGGAGCGCGCGTGCGGGTGATGATCGGATTCTGCAGTTTCGGCCTTGAGCGTGTTGGCTATCGCGCCATCGAGAGTGCGCGCGCTTTCTCCAAGAACTCGCGTTCATCTGGTGTAGCCGCGGACAGGGGGGTAGGTGGAGCATCCGGTGACCCGGGTGCACCGAGGAAACGAGCGGTCCCGCGATGTCCGACGCGCAGCGGGGTTTTGTAGATGTGGAATGCAGTTATCGGTCAGCGGCGTCTGCGAAAGCTGCGACTAGCGGTCAGCAGTCCACGCAACGTTCGCGAAGGATGTTGTGCTGTGCCACGGACTCCGGGCAGGGGAATGCGGCTTTCCTTGTGCCTGAGCGGAGTTCGGCAATGCGAGCGATGACCTGCTCATAGCTGAGGCCGGTCTCGGCGAGCAGTCATCCGATCACCGTGCTGGTGCGGCCTTTACCGTGCGACAAGAGGCCCTTTCTGGGCTTCGAAGAATAGGATAGTGCAGAAATTCGTCAGGACCGACCTCCTCAGAAAAATCATAGAAGATGACCGCCAAGCCGTATCAAGCCGAACTGCTCGAACACCTCGACGCCGAACGGGCCTGCGCGACCGACACCGCAAGCTGATCGTCGCCGCCACCGGCAAGATCGCCAGTACTTCGGCATCCGTGACGGCACCGATCTGGTGGAGCTGCGGTGGAAGCGCGGCGGGTACGGCTTGGCCCACCGGTGTGGCCCAGCGCGAAGGGCCCCTGGGCGATCAGCTTGCGGCGGAGCGCTGATCGCACCAGCCCACAACGTGCCGGTGCCTGACTGGAACAACATCGAAGAAATTCGCTGTTACGCAGATCTGGCGGAAGCCGCTGCCACGCTGGTGGATGAGTCCAAATCGCCCAACATCCAACATGACTCGGTGATCACCACGCCTGAATCACGCTGATTTCGGCGTCCAATACTCCATCGGACACTGTCCAAGCATCGCGGGACTGAAAATGCAGGCCCGACGCCCCGGAGTATGCTTAACGCGTGTCACCGACGGGCTCCTGGGCCTCGAGTCCGGGACGACGACGCAATATGCAGGCGAACCGTTCGCGAGACACCAAACCAGAACTCGAAGTCCGCCGACGTCTCCATCGCCTCGGTCTTCGTTACCGGGTGGCAATCGCCCCAGAGCCCGGTCTGCGTCGCCGCGCAGACATTGTGTTCACGCGTGCACGTGTCGCCGTGTTCATCGACGGCTGCTTCTGGCATGGATGCCCTCAGCATGGCCGATCTAACTTCAACCACAACGCCGACTACTGGCCCACAAAGATTGCCGCCAACGCGGCTCGTGACGCAGACACGAACGCGCGCCTGAGTGAAGCCGGTTGGCTCGTCTTGCGGTACTGGGAACATGAGGACGCCATCAAGATCGTCGAGAACATCCGGGAGGCCGTCCGAACGAAAACCCGATTCCCCTAGGCGAACGAAGAGAAGTAGCCAAGAGTGGGGTCCGCAAACGTCCCGATCACGAGTCCGCGATCGAGGAAACGGTTGAACTCTTCGCAGCTGGTCTCTGGAAGTAGCGCGCAGCCGTGACAGGCAGCCAGGTTGCACGAGTCTGGACCCTGCCCCTTCTCGCCGGCATCCATGCAGACTGGGTCGGTCGAGCACCAGCGGGCGTCTGAGATTGCCGAGGCGAAGACGGAGCGCAGGTTGTCAGGACGCGCCATGCGAACCAGACCGCCCATGGTGCCCTCTGAGTCCCCAGCTGCCGTGTAGATCAAGAGCCCCGCCATCTCCCGCCTGCTGGTCGTGGAGACGTAGAGCCGCTCACGGAGCGACGCGGAGCTGTAGCCGCAGGCGAAAACCAACTCGTTGATGAGAAGGTGCGCGAGCGTATGCAATAGCACGAATCGCGGGGTAAGGGTGCGGTCCTGAAGACCGCGCTGCGAGGCGACCTGACCGTAGTGATCGGTCATCTTCTCGGCGCGGGCTTGGACTTCGGCGCGAGCCTCCCACACAGCGAGGCGCGCTGGGTCGAGCTCGAAATAGATACCCTCACCCTTGACGACGTAGGCAGGCAGCCAGTCCTGGACCGGTGGCAGCGGGTGTCGGCGTAGCAATGCCTTTCCGGCGCTCAACTTCAGCACGTCGTCTCTGACGCGGGTGAAGCCGCGCATTGCTCGGGTCTCACGAAGCACGTCGACGGAGCGGACGCGCTCCAGATAGGCATCGAGGTCGGTGTGGAGACCGGGGTCGGTCGCCGTCAAATAATCATCTTTCGGCGTCTCGCGGATGTGCTTGAACTCCGGGTAACGCCACTCGTCGTCGCCGGTGAGAAGCTCGGCGTCGGTTTCTTCGCCGGACTCCGGTTCTTCCTCGCCAACCCCTAGTAGGTCGCGGTACCCGGCGATGAGCTCCTCATCGGAAATGGGGCCAAACAATTCCGGCGGCACGTTCTTAAGGAGCTGTTCTCGGAGCATGTTCACGTCGAGTTCGGCGCCAAAGATGCTGTGCAGCGTGCGCATGGTGCCGCTAACAGCTGGATGCCCCATCAGCTCATGCATCTCTTCACTGACTGCCCCTTCCTTCCGCGGCAGATAGATCGAGGACTCGACCTTCGGAAAGTAGACGTTGCCGGCGGCGCGCAGGGCACCGCGCATTGGCTGGTCACATGCTCCGTCGAGTTTCGCTAGCCACGGGCGAGCACCAGTGCAGAGGTACGGGTCGTCGGGCGAAGCGAGCTGGTCGCTGAGGGTGGTGTGCTCTTCACCGTTGACGTAGCGCGCTTCGGTGATGCCCCGGAGGTTGCGCTCATTGCCGCAGGCGTCGCAAACGACCCGCTGCCCTTCCAGACCACCGCCGCCAAGCGACTTAAGGCGCAGTATCCCTGTACAGGTCGGCCGATGTGAGCGGTGCACCCACTTCTCAAAAGGGAAGTCGTCGAGGTGGCCAGCGTCGCAAACGGCAACAAATGGCACCTGCGACATCCGCGGCTTGTACTTCCAGTCGGCGTGCTTTCTGTCCTTGCAGAAGACCGATTGCCGCATAGTGAGCGTAGAGAGTTCGAGCCGCTTGCAGAACATGCAGAAGCACCAACGAGGGAAGCGGAGCACCGGCACGGTCAGCTTGACGTTGCGGTTGTCGTTGCCCTGTCCCTGGTAGCGGAAGTCGGGCGGCAGCCGAAACTCCGAAACCCGCAACCGTGCCTCAAGCCGCCAGTCGTGCTCCTGATATTCCTCGAGTGCCAGCGTGCTGGCGTCGTTGGGCTCATACCAATGGTCGAGACCCGCCGTGATGACCGACGTGCCGTTAACGAGCACGCTCATCGCACCCACGCCGAACGGCGTGACGAGCTGGGCTCGCCGCATTGCTCCGGTACTCATAATCCGTCCTCTGTGTGGGCATCGGCGTGGGCGTAGGCGAGGGAGATCGCCAGACGGCACTCGGCGTCGACGTTCCTCATGCTGGTGGGCACATCCCAGATGGTCGCTTTGCTGTCAAGGTCGGGCAGCGTGCCGGCGTACCGCATGAGGCCCTGCTTCGGGTCTCCCCACGGCGGCGGGTTGGCTTCCCACTGTGTCCGTTCCCAGCCGTCCCACTGACGGGCGCGCTTCTCAGCCATCTTCTCCAATACCGGTACCTCACCCTCGTCTGCGATGAGGGCGCGCTCGCGGAGCAGCCCGATTGCCTGATCGAACGCCTGCGCCGGGAACGGGTACGGCGCAAGGTCTCCGTCTGAGACCTGGCGGACGTACGCCACAGCGGCGGCGTGGAGCGCGCGGCGCAGCACCGGCGTGGCGAACGGCGTAACCGACGTGGGTTCAACCTGGGCATAGAGCTGCTGGTGGTAGGTGCGGAAGCGCTCGTAGTGGCTGCGATCTCTAGGCTTGGCGGCACCGTAAATGGTGATGACCAGGCCAGGGCTAACGTCGGCCCGGCGGCCGACGCGGCCAGAGACCTGGATGTACTGCGCAGTGGTCTTCGGCTGGCCGACGATGGTCATCAAACCAAGGCGGTCGATGTCGACCCCAACTTCGATGATGTTTGATGCGAGGCAAATGTCGATCGCCGCCTGACGCTCCTGTCCGGGCGCGTAGCGGACCTGCAATTGCTCGATCGCCTTGGGAATCTCGTCCGAGCGGCGGCGGGACGTCAGCTCCATGGTCCGGTTCGGCCAGCGGGGATCGATGCCATCGCGACGCACCAGACCCGTCAGGTAGTCAGGCACGTCGGACTCCAGCAGCGAGACGGTGTTGCCGAGTTCGCGCAGCGAGTTCAGGAAGTTGAGGTTGGTCCAGTAGCCGTCACGGTCATCCTCGGGCACCTTCGTGGCGCCCTGCAGGGTGGCGGCAGCGACCCGAGTCTGGACGGTCTGCATCGACCCGAGCGAGGCACTCATGATCCCCAAGTAACGCCGTCCCGGTTCCAGTTCCCCACTGGGCAGCCGGGAGGGCTCGGCGAAGAATGAGCGGCCTTCCTCCAGCCCATGCGGCGGGAATAGGGCGACGTCTTCGCGACCGAACAGTCCCTTGATCTGATCCTCGTAACGTCGGATCGTGGCGGTTGAGGCGATGATCTTGGGTGGGAGGGGGGTCTCGCCGCGGCGGTCTGTGCACAGCTCGTCGATAATTGGCTCGTAGAGCCCGACCATCGAGCCCAGCGGCCCCGAGATGAGGTGTAGTTCGTCCTGGATGATCAGGCCGGGCGGCGAAACTTCGCGCACGCCCCGCTCGCCGAAACCGAAGAGGTTCCGTGCCTCGGGACGCCACGCCATCATGGCGAACTTGTCAACAGTCCCAATGACGATCGAGGGACGTACCGCATAGATGTCTTCGTCAACGACGTGGATGGGTAGTCCGGCTCGGCGGGAGTAGCGGCACTGGGAGTCAACACACCGCAAGACGACCTTCTGCCCGACCTGCTCGTACCCAATGACGTCTTGCCCGCCCCTGCCCTTGGGTTTGGTGCCCATTTGGGTACCGCACCAGGGGCAGCGCAGAAGGAGAAAAAGGTTCTGCTCATGCGGGTTACGGCGCAGCTTCCCGAGTACGTCGACGGCCGTCTTCCAGCTATTCGGCGTCGATGATCCACCAAGCCAGATTCCAATCCCGAACGGCGAGGCTCCGAGCGAGTCCTGGTTGTTGTCGCGGATGTCTTCGAGTACGCACACCAACGAGGCAGCACGGAGGAACTGCTGGGCGGTGAGTAGCCGCAGCGTGTACCGCATCAGGGTGTCGGTCCCCGCATCGTCCGGGTTGCGGAGCCGCCGAGCCAACAAGCTGATTGCGCTGGCACCGAGGTATGCCTCGGTCTTACCGCCACCAGTCGGGAAGAAGATTAGGTCAACGAGCGAGCGCGTTTTCAGGGTCTGGTCAACCAGTTCGGGCAGGCTGGCGAGGATAAAGGCGATTTGGAAGGGTCGCCAGGTGCCTCTGCCCTCGGGGATATCCGGCGTGGGATGTGTTCCGTTGACGCGGAGGACATCATCCTTACCGCGCTCAACTTCGCGTAGCGGGAAGTTGGACCGCACCTGTTGGTAGAGCATGGCCTCATTGGCCCAGCGGAATGCCCAGGTCGCCCTGAGGTCCGACCCCACCAGCGCCCAACCTTCCTGCATCCGCTTGAGAGCGTCGCGAGCTAACTCCATGTGCCGAGTCGCTGCGGGGCGGAAGCGCTCAGGAAGGTCGTCTATCTCTGATGTCCGGGCCGCAATCCACTCGCTGTAGAGCCGAAGTACGTTTTCGACCTGCTGTTTACCTTCATCGGTGCCGTTAGCAAGCTCCTTCATACTGACCGTGATGGCCTGGCGCTGTCCTTCGGCGTCCAACAGGTAATTGCCGTGGTCGTCGGTCCTGTAGATGTTCGGAGTCAGGCTGACCACCTCGTAGGCGGGCAACGCGACTGCCTTCACGAACGGCACGGGGGACCCCGCACCGCCATCCCACTCGGCGGCGCAGCCGTGGCCGATCGCGTAGGTGCGCTTGTTGCGGTAAAGCAGGTCGATGGACTGCTCTTCGTCGTCTCGGTCAGGCAGCTCAACTTCTGGATAGGGCTCGATCACCAGACCCTCGGCAGCAACCGTGAAGCCCATCTGGAACAAGGCGCTTCGGGGTCCGGTGCCCACCACATTGTTGACCACGGCAACGGTGACGAGCCGTAGCTCCGGATTGTCCACACCCGGCACCGGTCGGCTGAACACCCGCGTCGTAGGAGTGATGCCGGGCGGGTCGCCCTCATGGACTGTGGGCACGACCTTGAGCCGGTTCGTTTCGTCCCGAAGCATGTTTCCCGGGACGGTGCCCACCAGCGTGAAGGGGCGGCGACGCCACCAGTCGACGGGCTTGCTGACACCTGGGATGTGGACAATAAGCCTCTCATAATGTGCGCCAGTCACCCGGATTCGCAGCGAACCGACCCCAGCGACACGGCACTGGAACGACATCGCCATGGCGGACGGTTTGAAGCTGTTTGCGTCGGCCAGGTCGAAGTCATCGGAGTCGGCCTCGTCATGACGCAGCGATCCCTTGATCTCGACTGGCGGGCCAGCAGGGTCATCCTCGCTGGTCGCTAGGCCGGGAACGCCGGTCAGGTCGACGTCGCCGCCATCCGTTGTTGTCGGTGCTTCGAGTGTGGTGCCTCCCCTGGCACCACCGCTGTAAAGAACGCCGATGCCGTAACGCGACAGCGGAGTCCCGATGGTAAGGATCTCCTGCTTGGTGGTCGCGTCATGGAACTGTCCTCTACTCTCCTCGGCAGTAGCGAAGGTGATCGTGCCACTCGCGCAGTCGAGGGGCTTCCCGATGGGTTCCTCGCCGAGGGGACCAAACAGTTCGCGCCGCAGCTCGGCCTCAATGATGCCGCGGGCTTCAAGTCCGCTCATACGTTGCCTCCTATGGTTTTCCGGAGTGTGTTCGTTTCAATGAGGGCGACTAGCCGGTCGGTGGCGCGGGTCATTCCGACGTAGAGCAGTGAGTCGAAATTGTCGGTGGGGGCTGCTTGGTCGAGGTCGGTGACGACGACGGCCGGCGCTTCCAGGCCCTTGAATGCATGGATGGTGGAGTACTGCAGCTGGCCGGGACGGGCTGGGAGTCCGTCGGCGGCTTTCAGGATCTGCCGTAGCCACTGGTCTTCGGTCGTGGCAGCAGTCGCACTTTCACGCTGAGGACTAAGTACGACGATCTCGTTCAGCTCGTAGCCCTCGTCCCTAAGCCCCCGGATGGCGGCCACGAGGAGCGCCGACTGGTCCTGACCTGCGTGGTATTGCAGAAAGGTTGGGTCGACGCCGTCATCGAGACGACGAAACTGCTGGTAGCCCGGCTGGAGGTGGCTTAGGAGGTTCACCTGGTAGCCAATGCGCGGACGGTTGCGACAGTTCTGCATTAGCTTGTGGCTTGTCAAGTAGGGCGCACGGGCGCGAAGTCGTTCGCGTCCGGTCTCGTTCTCGTAGATCGCCTGGCGCTCGAAGTCGCCGAACAGCAGCACCCTTCCTTCCTTCAGCCCGCCGTCGACCATGAGGTCGAGGACGTCGAGGTATGGATCGGTGGCGATGTCTTGGATCTCGTCGACGATCAGGAAATCGCTCGTCAGCGACATGTAGCCGTCGATGAGTGCCTCCATTGCGCGCTCCGGCAGTTCCTCGCTCCAAAACTCAGGTGCCGGATTAGCCTGGGCATAGGACAGCCCGGCGAGATGAAGCAGCTCCCGATGGAATGTGCCTACCGCAAGGCCGTCGAGGTGTCCCATCTCCCCGCGCAGGCGCTTGCCGAGAAAGCGGTTGAAGCACATCAGGCGTCCCCGCTTCCCGCTCGCCAGCTCGCGGCGGGCTGATTCCATGGCGAGGAACGTTTTGCCCGAGCCCGCTGGCCCCGAGAACAGCACGCTGCGGTTCTCAGCTGCGGCATCGAGCGCTAGGAACTGCTCCTCCACGAAGGACATCAGCTGGGACTCACGGGCCCGTCGCCGATCTTTTGCGACCGTTACCAGCTCGAACTTTGGGCGCAGCAGTCCAGCGATACGCTCGGCAGTTTCACCGTCGGGGCCGACGCCGCCATAGGAGAAGTACTTAATCTTGTCGTCGAGGTGCTTGGTCCCCGCAGCGAGCGTCCTGAGGACCGCTGCCGGTGCAGCTTTCAGGCTTTCGGAGTCCAGCACTTGCCAGTCGTGCCACTCTAGGTTTGTCGGCAGCATGGCGCGGGCGCGGACGCCGGTGAACCAGACAGCTGAGAGCATAGGCACCGAGCGCAGGTCGACACGTTTTTTCTCCAGGTACTCACGAAGGCTGTGCATCGCTTCGCGGGCCTGCTGGAAAGGGCCCCGAGCGGTTGGTGCATCATTTCCGAGTTTCCATGTCCCATCGCTGCGGCGGTCGATCGACTGGTGCGACTTGACCTCGATGACCAGGATGCCGGTATCCGGGACGATAACGACGAAGTCGGCCTCGCCTTCGACCTGACGCACATGATCCGCGATGGCCAGGGAGTGGAGCACGATCCAGTTGTCGGTCTGGGCTCCCGCTTTCAGCGCCGCATACACGGCCTTCTCGCCTGGGGGCGAATCGTCCGGGCAGAATGCCGGCATCATTCGAGCCACTTCCCACTCCGATCTTCAAAGGGCACCCTCGCATCGTGCTGAGACACGATCGATGAGAAAGGCGCAATTGCCAGAACGCGGGTCGCCAGGATGCCCCGGAACCCCTCGGTCTCCACGTCAAGGCCAAGATGACCCTTCGCCTCCAGCTGTGAGAGGTCGGCGGCGGACACCGCATCTTCGAGCTGCTTCCCGATCTCGGCGCTTACTTGGTAGAGCGTCTTACGCAGAAGGGTGGCGTAGCCAAAGGTGGGCTGGACCGGAATGCCGAGCCACTGCAGGAGTCGTTCGAAGTCCTGGTCGCTATGCGGGCGGATCAGGTTGGGGTTGGTCCAAGCCCGCGCCCGGTCGGCGGCCTTGACTCCTACTGCCCGTAGCTGCTTCACGACCTGCCGGTATCCGGCGCGACGAATTTGCTGAGTCAGCAGGTTTTTCCAGGTCTCCTGCGCCTCGTTGATCACTGCACCGCGGGCCAGGCGGGCAATTGCAGCCTGGTGCAGCGCGTTGCGCTCGGTTTCACCTTGCCGCAGCAGTAGATATGTGCCCGCCCGTACTGCTGGGACCTCTGTGTAGGTGACACGCTCGCCGGCGGGCTGTGCCGGGTCCAGGGAGCGGATTCTTTCCCCGTCGTCGAGCCAGATAGCGAGGTTGCCACTGAGCAGCACCTTGCGGGCCTCGACCTCCTCACTGGTCGGCTCACGTTCGGCATCCCCGCGGTTCCCCCATACCGGCTGCGGAAGGTAGTCACTCTCATACTCGGGCTCATCCGGCGGGCCGAGCTCCGGCGTGGTCGTGTCGCCTTCGGTGAAAACCTTGGCTTCGATTCGAATCGCCCCTTCGGCGTAGGCCGCGATGGCTGACCGGGGTACGTTGCGGTCACCGAACCAGGCAGGTAGCAGGAAGCTGACCCCGCTGGTGGCCGGGGCCGTTACCAGCGATGACGGGAAGAACCGGGGCGGTCCAACGACATATGCCTGTTCACGCCGGGGCTGGTCCCGGTCGAGTTCGCCTGCAGTGAGCACCAGTACGTCGCACTCGTGCAACCATGCCTCTAGCCCTGCCGCGGCGGGTTTGTTGGCAGCGATCACGACGGTGGAACTGGCACCAACCTCCTCGATAGAACAAAGCAGCACCTTCCCGACCATAGGATCGGTCGAAGCCACCAATTCGGCTGCGGCAGAGATCTCGTCAAGCAGCCCCTGGTCACCGATGGCCCCACGTAGACGTGCGGCGTTCTTGGTGACCTGTTCAGCCAAATAGAGCAGGCTGGGGTTGAACTCCAGAGGCTGGGGCTGGCTAATGTGCCGCCACCGGAGGGCCCTTGCGGCGCCGGCCAGGTCGTCGAGGTAGCCGCTACCTTCCTCTTTGAGCAGCACCATGAGACGGCGGACAGCAGCGTTGAATTGTGCTCCAACGAGATCCCCGACGGCGACGATCTCAACACCGCTACGAAGGAGGCAGGCAGAGGCGGCGTAGAGGTGGTTCACCGCATCGATTCGGCTCATAGCGCCACCGTGAATGCCAAGGCTTCGACTCCAGCAGGCGGGCGCCAGGCAAGGTCGTCCGAGAGCGACAAGGGCTCGCCACGAGTGTTGCGCAGCTGAATCACGAGTTCTGCTGCTGTCTCATCCGCAACGGAGCGATCCAGTACACAGATCACGACCAGTGCTTCAGTCTGGGCCAGGTACTTGATCGCTCCGTTCCCATCGAGAATTACTGCAGTCACGTCTTCCGGGATGGGCAGATGGTCTGCGAGCCTGGCTGAGGCATAGACCCTGGTGAACCAAGTTGCGGCCTGCCCACTCTGCGGCATGAGCAAAGACCCGATTCGGCTTGACGGCAATTGGTCGTTCTCCCGAGCAAGGTATGCTTCGAAGTCCTCCCTCAGCCATGCCAACGTGCCGACAATCGCCAGGTCCGCGGCTGGCTTGGCCAGGCGAGCATCCCAGGCCAGATCGAGCCCTGCCATTCGCTCAACGCTGCCTGGCTCCGGACGTAGTACACGTTCGGGTTGGTCAAACTCGTTGATTGGGGCAAGCGCTCGGATCCCGTCTACCCTCCAAGACGACCCGGCGAATCGAGCCCGGGGGGGTTGGACTCGTTCGTCTAGGGACGAGAAAACCCCGGTGATCACCTCACGGCTGTTGACAGCCCTGAGTGGTTGTCCCGGTTCCATCTCACGCAGAGTGTCCACGGGCTCCTTGAGAATCGGTGCCTCGCTTGCGAGGACCCAACCGCAACCGATCAGAGACGCTGCAAAATCTCGCTTAGGTACTGACAGAGCGATAACCAACTGTCGACCGGTGAACTTCCGCGAACAGCGAGCGGCGCGCGTTCCCAGTGCCAGGAGCGGCCCAATCCACGGTGCCGCTCGACCTGGCTCGTCGGCAGACTCTGACAGCGCAAGCTGGACGCGTCCACCCCCGGGAGACGCCATGGTCAGGTATTCCCCCTTTGACCTCGGTGCCTGCTGTTAGCGGGAGTGTAGCGAGGGCCTCCGACAGAATCCGAAGAACTGGCGTGGCGACGACGCAACCTTGGCGCGCGGGTATCGGCGGGCAGCCTTGTGGATCAACGTATTGCGTAATCGGACAACAAGGTGTCGGTGCGGCCGACATTCTCGAGGTCATGGGTGACGTAGGCGGCGGTGCCGGAGGGTGTCATTCCGGCGATCGCAAGCGCACTGCGGTGCGCTGATCCCGTGCGGCCAGAACTTCGGAGCCCGGCCGTAGTGTACCGACTAGCCGAACGTCCGCGGCGACAACACCTATGCGCTCCGGGCGATAGCTGGCCCGTCGTTTGCCTCGTGCTGAAGCAGTGAGCTGCCGCCGAGCGCATGCGCGATCGATGCCCCTACGGCTTCCGCCACCGGCGGCGGGAAGGCATTGCCGATCTGGCGGTAAGCCGCCGTCTTCCGCCCGTAAAAGCGCCACGTCGGCGGAAACCCTTGGATCGCTGCGGCCATCTCAAGTGTCAGCCGAGGTATGTGTTTGACGGGAGTGTGTGCATCGGGGCCAGTATTTGCAAGCCCCTTTCCGTCTACGCCGAGTTCAAGCCAAGCGGCGCGAGCGCGAGTGGGACCCAGGTCGGGGCCGCCATGTTTGCGTGATCCGCCGACAAGGGTGGGGCCAATGCCGCTAGCCCGCTTTGCCCAAGCTGCAGCTCCTGACCACCCATCGCGAGCCATGAGCGGGTGCAATACTTCACCTACCGTCGGGGTGGTCGGTTGTGGGTCCGGCCAACGAAACTGATCGAATAATTTGCGCTTTATCGCCACCAGGATGAATCGCGGCCGCAGCTGGGGCACACCGAAGTCGCTTGCCTGTATGACTTGCCAATCTGCCGCGTAGCCGAGGCGCTGCAGTCGATCAAGGATCGATTTGCGATACGGCTCGAATTTCGCCGTTGATAGTCCCCGAACGTTCTCCAGCATGACCGCTGTGGGTTTAGCTTCCGCGACAAGCCTGAGAGCTTCCGGGAAGAGATCTCGTTCGTCGTCTGCCCCGAGTTGTTTTCCCGCGATGGAGAAAGGGGGGCAGGGGACTCCCCCCGCGAGTAGGTCAATGCCACGGTAAGGGTGGCCGTCGATTTCCCGAACGTCGCCTTCGTGCACCTTCCACTGCGGTCGATTGATTCGCAGTGTTTCGCATGGCTCGGGCTCGATCTCTACCGCGAGTTCATGCGTGAATCCCGCGTTTTCCAAGCCGAGCGACTGCCCGCCCGCGCCTGCGCAGATCTCCAAGCAGCTCAAGGTGTTCGTCATGTGTCCATCTCCGTTCCTATCGAACGTACGTTCGATGTGACTGTCATCATGACGTACTCCTCTGACAAGGAAGCACCGCCTCGTCGTAGGTTAGCGACGCGACGACCAGTGCTTGCGGACCCACGCCGGGGAGGGCGGGCTGCGACTTCAGTGGGACGATCGTGCAGCATGGCTGCTATCCACCGGTCGAACACCGAGCGGGAGGGTAGCCCAACGGGCATCTTTACACCGTCTGGGCTACCGTTTCCGCAAGGACTATTCGATCCGGATGCATGCGCGACTCAATCGTCCTGACTGGCTACTCCTCTCTAACTCCCCTTTCTGGAAGGATCGGAGCCTCGCAGGTAAGGTCGTCGTGTGTTGCGCGTCTCCAACGTTTACCGGAGATCACCGGATCACCTTCGCCGCCCGGCGCAACACGGACTGAGATGTAGTGTTTGTCATCCGGCACAGGAACTCCCAGCGCTTCCGCGAGGTGAGCGTGGTAGCCACTCAGAATGACGTAGCCCTCGGGCTTGAGTGCGCTGCGCGCACCGCCGTTGAAGCGAACCCGCTTCTGGTCGTCTAACTGCATGGCTACGGTACGCACGGTGTTGCGGTGGACGAGTCGTCCCTCGGCCGCCCGAAACAGCCGATTTACGCGCTGCGTACCGTATCGGTTGTCAAAGATGTGAGCGACGACGTCGTCCGGCAACTGCAGCAGTATGCTCGCGGGCATCGCAGTGTTGCGCCACAGCCACTTGATGGCGCCGCGGCCTGCCGCGTTGAGGGAACTTTTCTTGTCTCTATTCGCCCCTTCGCGTCGATGAGCTGAAGTGACGCGAACCACGCCGAGTGAGAACTTTGCGTCGGGGTCACTCGCTGTAGCGACCAAAGCGATCTCGTCGAATATCTCGGGCGGAAGCATCCAGCCTCCATCGGCCTGGCTCCACTTGGCATCGACTTGATGGCCGGCGATGCGGTAGTCGGTCTGGTCGCCGCCCTCGAACTCGAACTCACGTTGTGCGTTGATCTCGAAGACGGTGCCGAAGTGGGTTTTCTCGGTCTTCATCAGTTGCGACCAGCGGAAGCGGCCAGTTTCGGGACCGTTGTAGATCATGTCGTAGGTATGCCGAAGAACAGCGCCCCAACGTTGCCCGGTCGGGTCGAGTCTAAGTATTTCGTCCGCGACCTCTTCGATGGCGGAATCCTGGTCCTTCTGATGCGCGTGGTCTCCAGTCACCCGCGGAATGTACTAGATACGCGTTGTCGGCGTGCGGTGGGATGGGATCACGTTTCGCGAACGGCCTTCGCGCTGGAACACGACCGCAATTCCCAACGCTTCGTACACTTCTGACAATGACGGGAATTGATGCGTCGGTAGAGCTGGTCAGAGAGCTTGACCGCCTGGGCCGGACAAGTGCCGTGGCTAAGCATGCTCCGAGGTCGAAAGCGCTCTACGCCTACCTGACCCGCGGAATGCAGCCGCAAGCTACGTCGGGGCTGGCTCGAACTGAATTTATTGAGCTTGCGACCGAACTTATTGAGAGGCTAGGGGTTTGGTGGTCTCAGGACGCATACAGCCGAATGCCGGTGATGGTCCCGTGGTGTGTCAGGGACCGTTCGTGCCGGTACGATCAAGGGCCTGAATCTTGGGGCGCCCCACGTGCGGATGCGTACTTTCGTGACGACAACTCCATCATTAAGAAGCTACCGCTTACGTGCGCTGTAACGGCCCCGCTGGGGCATCCGTACCGCGGCGGTCGGCCGTGGCGTGGGTTCACTGCTTGTCACATCTGGCGCGATATGCCTGACGGGACGTTAGCCGGAGCTGATCCATGGCTGTACTCGTTCATGCCGAACTTGATCTGGTTGCCCTCGTGGATTGCTCCATTGACGGACCGCCAGTCGTCGGAAGTGCAGCAGATTCTGCAGCGGACAAGCATCGCGTTGTTTGCACGTGGCCGGGTACCGCGGCGACTGCGACCCTACACAGAGTACGCGTGGGCGAAGCTTCATCCGCCCGCTCACGGTCGAACATTGTCGGCAGACCGCGTGGCGACGTTCGAGCCCGACGACAGCTGGTTTCGCAGGCGAATCAAGTACCTGGATAAGTTCGTTGGCGGATGTGAGACGATCCTGTCAGGGGGCAGCCTGACGTCAAAGCTGATCAGTTCGCGCTACACCGCCGGTCTTCCAACGCTCGACACGGTCGCGGTCGCGGCCTTCAGTACGGCTCTTAGAGATTACCGCGATGCGCTCGAACCTAGGTTTGACTGTCTCACGCCAACTTCCGCGTTGTCGGAGAGTCGAAGCAGCGAGCCCTCGATCGGGCGGCTCGTTCCGCCGACTGGGAGTTGATAACCCTGACGCCGCCCACCAACGGAATCCTCCGGAGCTGGCTGACGGCGAAGGGCTACCCCTCGACGCTCGCCGACCTGCACGACGAACTAAACGCCCGCATCACCGACACCGATTTCAAGATCGGTCCGTCGTATTTCATGCGGGACAAGATTGCCAATGACCCCACCGGGGCCGCCCTGAAACTGATGTGGCGCACAGACATCCTGCCGCTGCTCGAAGAGCACCAATACGGCGACCGTAACATCAACGTGAACGCCCGCTACGGTCTGGACGCGCTGACCAAGAGTTTGGCGGCCCACCCGGTCGGTGCTACAGCCGAGGCGGAAACGGTACCAGCGTCCGATTCAGACGACGATTACTCCACCGCCGCTGATCCTCGCTGAGGGCGGTCCTGCCCTCCAGGCATCCCTGACCGACACGGAGTGCCGAGTCCTGACCGCGTTGGGCATCGTCACCGTCACACCGACCGTCACCGAGGGCCTATATGACGTGATCGCCGGCCGGAAGGTGGGGGCCGTAGCCATCGGTGAGCGCCAACTCACCGTGCGTCCGAAGATCACCGATCTGAACCGCCTCCTGTTTCTCCTCGGCTACGCCCGGAATCCGGGATCTGGCGTGACGACCCGATCGGTCTGATGGGGGCCGACGAGCTGCTACCGGGCGTTGCGGAGGCTTCGCCCGGATCGCCACCCGAGCCGACGAACGAGGACTGCTGCAGGGCTACCGGACGATCTCTGACACCCTGCCGGTGCTGCGCGGGCGGATTCTGGCCGACGAGCAGATGAGCCGGTTCTACGGGCTTCCAGTGCCGATCGCCGTCGAGTACGACGACTTCACCACCGACATAGCTGAAAATCAGCTGCTAGCGATGGCGACGCTGCGGCTGTTGACCGTGCCCCGGGTGAGCGAACCCGCGCGGCGGCTGCTCCTGAGGCTGCGTCGCACATTGGCCGACGTCTCCGTGACTCCGCAGGGCACAGCGATCCTGACGTGGCAGCCTAGCCGCCTCAACTCCCGCTACGGTTCGGCCTTGCGGCTCGCCGAAATTATCTTGGCCGCCGAGTCTTTCGAACATCACCTGGGCAGCGTCACCGTGACCGGCTACGTGTTTGACATGTGGCGCATCTTCGAGGATTTCGTCACCACCGCGCTGAGCGAAACGCTGAATCAACACGGCTGGCACTGCGAGACCCAAGCGCCCTTGCACCTCGACGACGCGAAGCAAGTCGACATGCAACCAGACCTGCTGTGCCGTCGTAACGGGACGGTCGCGGCGGTCGTCGACGCCAAGTACAAGGCCGAAAAACCGGAAGGCTTTCCCAACGCCGACCTCTACCAGATGCTCGCCTACTGCACGGTACTCGGACTCGATGAGGGCACCTGGTGTACGCCAAAGGAAATGAACAGGTGCGCGTTCATACCGTGCGGCCCGCCGGCGTCACCATTCACTGCCATGCACTCGACCTTGGCCTGGATGCCGAAGACGTCGGCTATCCCCGTGATTAGGACATGGGTAGGGGTCCGTACTCCTAATCTTGTATGACCGGCCTGGGAGCCGCTTGTCGGTGGGTTTTGTCATTCTGTTCGGCTCGCGTCCGCGGTTGATCGGAACAGACATATGGAGGCGATCGATGAGGTCACTGTCCTGTGATGTGCGCCTTGGTTCCGCCGGGGCTGCTCAACACCCAACGCGTCGGCAACCATGACGTTTCAATACCGCGACGCGGTCGAAATGCCGAAAACTCTGGCGAGGATCGTCGGCGCATGTTTACATGTGCTGGCAAATTTGTCGGACCCTCTTCCCAACCTCTCGTGCTACGTCAGGCGGGTGGCGGCCGTCCGCACGAGGCCATGAAGTCAGAGGCGTTGACAATGATTACCGTCAATCATTCGCGCAATGAGGGCAATGGCAATGGCGATGGCCGGTAAAAAGCGCGTTCACGAGCTCGCCAAAGAACTGGGCGTCACGAGCAAGGAGCTCTTGGCGCGGCTCGGAGAGGAGGGTGAGGTCGTCAAGTCTGCTTCGTCGATCCTCAACGCTCCAGTCGTACGTCGGCTGCGTGAGTCCTACGTAACCACTGTCGAGAAGCTGGCGCCCGAACTTGGCGTCCCCGATAAGGCGGTGCTCGGCTATCTTCGCCACCTCGGGTTTGATGTGCACACTTCGGATACCGCAGTCACGCCGCAACTGGCCACCAAGCTACGTCAAAGGTTCCAACCGGTCCGGAATCCGGTCGAGCGAAGTCAGGGGCATAATGACGAACCGAAATCTGCAGGAGCTGAACGATGTTCAGGTGGCCAGTCTCAATCTGTACGGACGACGCCAGAGCCAACGTATCTCTACATGTGCGACGCTACGACTTCTGTCGTTCACCATCGGGACTACCTCAACGGCCACAATGACCGAGCGCTGTGCGGCCATCAATGCGCCCGGCCCAGCGTGCCCCCGGAGGTCGACCCATCGCAGGTATGCGAAGCCTGCCGGGTGAGGCTGCCCGAGTATCACGAAAGTGATGGCGCGCAGGATTTCAGGAGGCCACCGCCGAGCTGGCGCAACTTCGCACTGAGTACCGGCAGCTCGAAGCGCGTTGCAAGGCGCAACAGAGACTCCTCTCGAAGCTGCAGCAAGAGATCCAGAGATCGAAACAGAATCTGCAGCAGAAGCCGAAGCCTCACCAGGCATCTAAGACAAACACGAGGCAGAAGTCAGCAACCCGAGTCAAGCAACCGAGAAAGCAGGCGCGAGCGACTCCACAGGTCACCCGCAACACCCGCGGACGTCTCGTTGACCCGAAAGTTGTGCAGAAGAGGGTTCGGGAAATGCTTGCGCCGCAACGGCCAAAGAGTGTCGCCGAGAAGTGGGCTGACGAAGCAGCGCGGCACACGATGCGTTCTCACAAGCCAAGCAGCTGGCGGATCGGCCGGTCGCCTGGGAGCTACAGCTAACTGACTGACCATGATGCGACGGTGGTTTCATCGACCCATTCGCGAGAGTTCGATCGCCTATAGGAGGACAACACGATGAGTGACGGCAAACTCGTCCGCGACTTAATTCCGGATCTCATCCGCGAGTCGGGTCGGATGGTGGAAGTTCGCCAGTTGGCCGGGCACGAACTGGCGCACGCATTGGTAGACAAGCTCCTGGAAGAAGTTCAAGAAGCAGCCGAGGTGGTTAACGACCGTAACAGGTTGATCGACGAGTTGGCTGATGTCACGGAAGTTTTGTCGACACTGCTGAAATGTCACGGGATCGAGGAGCAGGAGGTCGCGGACGCAGCTGCGGCAAAGACGCGGCAGCGTGGTGGATTTGGTTCCGGGACTTGGTTGGTCAGCGATGTTCCGCGGGCAGTACGCCAATACACCACGAAGAACGTCGAGCGGCAGCGTAATCGCTGGATCCCTGAACGTTGGATCGAGGTCTTCTCCGGTCACGAAGACGCGCACGCCGACCTGACGGCGCATGTGCAGGAGGCTGGAGGTATCGCCCGTAGATTCCTCCATGCTCAGGCTGCGAGAGATCCTGTCGATCTGTTCTTGATGACGATGGCGTGGGGATATCAACCGAAAGACTATGGCCCTCAGCGCACGGCGGCCGTACTGAGGCGTGATGGTGCGGCCGACAGCATCAGGGCGATCGTCGAACTGACTCGCAGCGAAGGTGCAGCTGCCGGGTGGAACGCATTGCTGAACACCCACAAGATCACCGGATTTGGCATGTCCTTCGGGACAAAACTGCTTTACTATGCCGGATACACCACTGCGCAGCCCCCACGGCCGCTGGTGCTCGACGAACGGGTCCGTGCCGCTTTGGCGGTTACCGCACCTGGCACAGTGCCCGCGAAAGGGCTTGTCTGCCAAGCAGATTATCTGCGCTATCTCGAACTTGCCGAGAAGTGGGCTGAGGACCCGTTGTGGAAACAAGAACCCGACGTGGTCGAGTACGCGCTGTTTGCCCATGGAGGCAAGGGGGGATGACCTTTGCTTCGCAAGCCGATCGTCGGCGACCAACCCGAACAAGTCCGCGACGGCGTCTCTAACAACGCCGAGGTGGAGGAGTATATGAGCGTCGAGATATTTCAGGACCGGGACGATGACTACCTGAAGTGGGTAAATGGGCACAGCACGGGTTACGTGATCAACGTCGGCCGCAGCTTGAGCGGTGTGGCCAAGCTGCACAACGCCGCGTGCCGCACGATCATCAGCACGCCACCTTTTACCGAGTCCTACATCAAGGTCTGCTCAACGGCGCTTCGTGACCTCGACGAATGGGTTTTGGGCTACCCACGCATCGCCCTGTCGCAGTGCGGGACGTGCCAACCACCCGGGTACATCGCTTCCAGCCCGGGCTCGGCACCGGCCCACCTGGTTGTGCCGGTGCCCGACACCACTGATGCTGAGCCGGAAACGATGGCAGCGCATGGGTGGGAGATCGAAGGACCTGACGCCGGCAGCCGGTGGGTCCGGTTGTGGACCGACCGTTACCTCCCGTACGAGCGGCTCACCGATGATCAGCGGGCCGCTCGCGCAGCGCTCCGCGAATCCGTCCGATGCCTATCAGCAGAGCCCGGTGAGATACTGCACGCAAGTTTCGCCGGCTTAAAGCCCGAGGGCGCGGACGTTGAGAATCTGGTGCTCTACAACATCGACGACACCGCAGGAGGCTGCTTCCAACTCGCCACCCAGCACGGAGTCCGCATTGAAACGGCAAATGCATCACACGGCAACGCGCCATCTGGTCGATCACATGCGTGCTCATATGAGTATGCACTGACGAGCCCGGACAGCCTTTTCACTCATTGGCGGCCCATGCGGCCACTGGCTCACTTCACGGAAGCAGATCTTGGAAAGTTCCCGTCCGACAAGCGATTAGAACAGGTTTGGCTCGCCATTCACCACACGAAAGACGTCCATATCGCCGAGAAGCCCGTCGCTGAGTCGGAGCGGCTTGTGGTCCGCCTTACCCTCAGCCACCCATGGTCACACACAGCAGGGGCGAACCCCGGACTTGTCAAAGCGCTCATCGACGGCACCATCGCCGCGTTCCAGTGCCACCGCGACACATCATCTGTCGATGACATCGGCTCGCGTCTGGCCCACACCACCGGCAAGCCGGTGGGGCTGATCAAACCCCTGCTGCTCGACGACAGCCATGCCGTCCTGGGCGCCGCCGGCCGGCTCGTTTACCTGCGGGGAAGCGGAGTGCAATGGAATCCGGCCGACCACTTGGTTGTGGCTGCGCAGATTGTGTGCCGCCAAGGACATGAGAGCAAGTGGTCGTTGTCGGGCGAGATCCACGCAGCCGAACCGGTGTCGTGATGCCGTAGCAGCTCCTAAAAGTGCTGTCTCCTCGGATAAATGACGCATTAGTTAGCTTGTCACGACTTGGGATGCGGGACGCTCAGTAGTGTCTCTCGAATCTCATGGGCGTCGCCAGCGAGGTTGACCGTCAAGAATCGGTACCGGTGGCCCTGGATGATCGCCGACTCGTCCAGCTGCTGCCGCACAACGGGATACAACAGCACACCCTCAGCAGTAAGAGATAATTCGTCGCGACCATGTTGTGATTGCACATAGGCGTACAGCTGGAAGATGTGATCGCGTGAGAGCTTGGGTAAGCCATACTGATTCGGTTTGAGGGCATCCGCAAACTTGGTTTCGACGATGATGCGACGGTCGCCTGTCTCAAGCAGCGTGTCGGTCTTCATGATCGGAAGTACTGCCATCAGACCGTCCGTCGGGTTCACAACGGGCCAATGATGTTGTGTCTCGCCACCGGCCACCGGCCACCGACCATTGCGGCGGCAGCGCTGCCTTATAGAACCCTCGCACTGCGGCCTCGTACAACCGGCGCACTTCGGCGGCCTCACGTTCGGGATCGCGACCTTGTGCTCTGCCGGCATCTTCGGCGGGGATCTCCATCTGTAACAACAGGCGGGCGGCGTTCACGGCCTCGGCATCGTCTTGTTCGTTGCGGCCCAAAGTGAGCTGGCCGGCTTCGCGGGAGGTGACCAACCGCGGTGTGACCCCATACTGGGTCAGTGCCTCGGCAAGTCCTCGGGCGCGCCGCTCCAGGGTGTGGTCATCAACCCGTCGTGCGGCGATCATCAGGGCCGTGAGCAGGACCCGGTTGCGCAGGTTGTCGACCGACAGCTCATCGAAGCGGCAGGCCACCCTGCCTTGGGCGAGCAGCTTTTTCGACTCGGTCGTTAGTAGGTCAATCTGGCCACGAACCCTGGCGAGTGTGGAGACACGTTCGCGGTACTGACGGCCGAGGCTGCGTTGCAGCCGCCGTTCGACGGCGGTCACCAGGACTTCGGAGACCAACTCAAACAGGTCGTCGGGGTTGTCCTCCACGCTCCGGTCCCGGAGGAAATCGCTGCGCTGATACAGCCGCGACGCATATAGCATCAGCAGCCAGAGGTTTCGCACCGGGATACCGGTGCTGCCACTGGCGATGACACCCGGTTGGGTCACCGCGAGCCGATCAACGCTGCCGTCTCTGCTGCAACTTTCGCCGGGTCGTCGAACCAGTACTCGGCGAGCAGCGGCCGGATCTCCTGTGCGACAACGCCTCGGATCCAGCCCGTGGGGTCGTCGATCGTGGAAGCGTGCGCCGGAGTGAAGAAACTATGACCAATGCGGTACTGCTCACCCAACGAGCGATCGTCGCTGATCCGCTGGTTGAGCACACCGATCCGATCCGCCAACGCTGCGAGAATCGTCGTGTCGACACCGTTCCGCACCGAAACCCATTTGCGCCAGGCGTCATTGAACTGCGGTGACAGGTCGGCGAAGGCGAACCTTCGGCGCAGCGCAAAGTCGACTATTGCCAACGACCGGTCCGCCAGATTCATCGTTCCAATGATGTAGAGGTTTGCCGGGATATAGAAGGGATCTTCGCCGGGTTTGCGGTAGGTGAGGGTCAATGCCTCGGCAAGGTCACGCTTATCTGCTTCCAACAGCGTGAGCAATTCGCCGAAGATCTGTGCCAAATTGCCGCGGTTGATCTCTTCGATCACCAAGACGTGCTTGCTGCCGGGCGTACTCTCCGCCCTCTTCATGACTTCCAGGAACAGTCCGTCGACGAGGGTCAGCGTGCCGTCGCCGCTTGGGCGCCATCCCCGCACGAAGTCTTCGTAGGACAATGTCGGATGGAACTGAACGGACTGGAGTAGACCGGCGGAACCTGCTCCGATGAGTGCTCGCCCCAGGCGCTTGGCCAGCCAGGTCTTGCCGGTTCCAGGCGGCCCCTGCAGGATCAGGTTCTTCTTGCGTTCCAGGGCATCGAGGTAGCCGAGCAGCGTCTCCTCTGTAACGAAGCAGCCGTCTTCGATGATGTTGGAGACTCCGTAAGCGGGTGTACCGGGGGTTTCTTCTTCGGTGGTCTCGTCCTCGCCTTCATCGACCACTTCGGGCGCGTCGTCGCCGAATCGCTCCGCCCAGTACGTGGAGTTCCGGAACTCTTTGTAGTCTTGGTCTGCCCCGCTGAACGTGAAGTCAATGAGCGCCTTGGATTTCCAATCGGTCGGCTTCACGCGCCAAACGGTCTGCTGATTCGTATAGAAGTACCACTCTCGAACTGGTTCTTGCTCATCCCAGTCGACATCGACGGTGTAGCCATCACCGTGGTTATTGATGACGGTGCCTGTGGCCTTGATTGCCATCACCGAGACACGGTTTCCCTTGGGGTCGAAGGGCAGATCATGCTTGCGTGTGAAAGCCGCCTTGATGGCGATGCGTTCGCCCGGTTTCATGGCCTTCACCATGTCGAGATACTTGCCCTGGTTGCCGTTGACCCAGCGTCCGCTCTCCAGGAACTGCTCAGTCTGGTCGCCTACGGGACCGTCGTAGTTGTCTTCGGTGACTGTGTAGAACGCACCGACAAACCAATAGGACGGGAGATGCTCCGTGTCAACCGCGATGGCCGTCGAGGTACGTTTCTTGGGCACGTATGCCTGGAAGGCCGGGACGGCTTCCAGGTCGGCCTCGGTGATTTCCACAGGATGATCGGCAAGCATCTGCCTGCCGAAGTCGGTGATCCGGCTCTCGCCGTTCTTGACCTTCTCGATGGCCTGCGCACGAGTGAGAAATGACAGGGCCCAGCCGGGCTCTGTTGTCGGCCTGGCCCTGCCCCGACGGCAACGCCACCGCGCGTTGTGCATCGGACAGGCGCAAGCGATCGATCGCCGCGGGTTTCAGGTCACGTGTCCTCCAGACTTGCCCGTCGCTGAGCACTTCGAGGATGGGCCTGGCGAACTTGGGCCAAGGAGGAACATCCGCGGCGGAGTCCTGTTCGCTCATGGTTCGTCACCGTCTGTCAGTGCCTTCGGAGACAGTCCTTTCATGAACCGCAAAAGCGCATTGAGCTGTTGTGACATGCGGTGCATCGTCTCATTGCGCGCCGACAATCCGATGGCGAATGGTGTTGTTAGTTCGACCGTAGGGGCGTGTGGGTTGAGACCGAGCGGTCCAGGGCCCGTGGACCCGCGCCGCAGTTGGTTCCGGCATTGTCGGCTCCGGTCGAATCTTGAGCAGTTTCTTCCGGTCGAAAAGTGAGCAGGTGTTACGGGGTTGAGTCTGCCTGACGGTCGGCTTCGACGGACGGCAGTGACTCGATTGCGGTGTGTTTGATGCGGTAGCTGGCGCCTTTGAGGGCGATGACGTCGGCGTGGTGCACGATCCGGTCGATCATGGCTGAGGCGATGGTGGCTTCCCCGAAGACCTGTCCCCAGCGGGAAAACGGCAGGTTGGAGGTCAAGATGATCGACGATTTCTCGTAGCGGGTGGAGACCAGCTGGAAGAGCAGGTTGGCCGCTTCGGTGTCGAAGGGGATGTAGCCGACCTCGTCGATGACGATCAACCCGTAGCGCGAGATCTTGCGCAGTTCGGCCTCGAGGCGGTCGATGCGGTGCGCTTCGGCCAGCCGGCTGATCCAGCCGGTGGCCGGGGCGAACGCGACCCGATGCCCGGCCTGGGCAGCAGCGATCGCCAGCGCGGTCGCCAGATGGGTTTTGCCGGTGCCCGGCGGGCCGAGGAGCACGATGTTGCGAGCTTCGGCCAGCCATCCACCGGCTTCCAACCGGGCGATCTGGGCCCGGTCTACGGCGGGTTGAGCGGTGAAGTCGAAGTCGGTGATCGTCTTGATGGCGGGGAATCCTGCGTATCGAATGCGTTGGCGGGCACCGGATTCAGCGCGGGCATTGGATTCCACCGCCAGCACGGCTGCCAGGTAATCCTCCAGTGACCAGTTAGCGGCTCGACCTTGTTCGGCCAGCCGGTGGTAGTGCGCGGCGATGCGCGGCGCTTTGAGCAGCCGGGCTTGGTGGGTGATCAGTTTGTCGGCCTCACCCGGGGCGGCGGCGCGTTTGATGGCGGCCATCAAGCGACCTCCTCGCCGGTTCCGAACGCCGCATCGTAGGCACTCAGATCAGCGACCTGGACCTCGACGTCGAGATGACTACTGGCTGCTGGACGGTTGCGGTAGTGCTCGCGCAGCACCGAGGCCGCCGCAAGATGCGCTGGGTCGGATACCAATCCGTTTGTCCCCCAGAGCCGTTGGTGATCAGCGACCATCCGATCGCCGCAGCAGGCCACGACACGGTCCAAGCCGGCGGTCACGGTGATCATCCGGCCGATCGACTCGGGATGCACCGAGTAAGCATTACCACCCAGGCTGACGTAGTAGTCGCGCCCCAGCCGGGTGCTGACCATGGTGCCCGTGGTCGGGGCCACCGGCGGCAACGCGACCATCGCCTGCCGATCCAGCCCGAGCGCCTCGGCAGGCACCAATCGGGTGGCGGCGTGGCGGCGTAGGTTGGCCACCCTGGTCAGCCAGTCGCCCAACTGGGCGTTGAAATCCTGTGGTGAGCGAAACGTCCGGCCGGGCAGAAACGAGGTCCCCAGATAGCCGTTGGCCCGCTCCACCACCCCTTTGGTTTCTGGGTCATAGGGGCGGGCCTGGATGAGCCGGGTGCCCAGCACCCCGCAGAACCCGGCCACCCCGTCAGCCAGGCGACCACGCTGACCGATACCGGACTCGTTGTCCCACAACAGAGTTCGAGGAACCGCCCCAATGTGGCCGGACAGCAGTTGCCACATCCCCGCCAGCAGGTCCCCGGTGACCCGCGACGGGATCATCACCGCGGCGATGAACCGCGAGTACGCGGCCACCATCACCAACACCGGAAACGAGCGCAGCACCCCGGCGTGATCAGGCACCAGCCGGCCAGGAAACCACAGATCACACTGCACCTGCTCACCCGGTCGATGCACCAGCCGATCACACGGATCAGCCGGGGCGTACTCCGGGCGGATCCGCGCCACGTTCTCGCCGAACCACGAATGCCCACCAGTCCATCCGACCCGCTCGGCGATCACCGTCGCGGCCATCGTCGGATACTGCGCCAACAGCGCCCGCACCGCCGGCTCCACCTGCGCCCACGCCGACGTCGTCACCGGCGGACGTTCATAGCGCGGAGGCGACTCCGAACGCACCGCCTTGGCCACGGTGTTGCGGGCCAGGCCCAGCCGCCGGGCAATCTCAGCCTGCGACAGCTTCTCCGACCGGTACAACCGGCGGATCTCAGCCCAATCCTCCACAGTGATCACTCTCCAATCGTTGAAGGGTGCTCACTTTTCGACCGGAACTACCTGCTCAATTATCGACCGGAACCGACACGGCATGGATGATCGTCGTGGCCTGGGAACAGTTGTGTAAGAACGGAAGTCTCAGTCAGATCGAGTTGTTGAACGATCTGAACGTCAAACGTTCTGCCTTCGTTTGTGCGTTGCTCGCCCAGTTCCCTGATGTCGTGGTGGTGCAAGATCGTCCGACCGTCCTGGAAAGGATCACCGCCCGAAGAAGAAGGACACGATTCGTACGCCCAGGCACGGCTGGGAGGGAATACTGGCGGCTCAATCGCATCGACGATGGCAGCCTCCAGTGACCGGCCATCAGCCAGCAGGAAGCCCAGGCAAACGTCGACCGAACCAAGCTGTGGACGTTGACTCCGGATCGGCAAGTTCCGCCCGAATTGGATTGTGACCGAGGGCCTATGTCCGCCGGATACGGGGCGCGGTGGGTTGGGATAGGCTGTCCGCTTCAAAGCCAACCGCTACTCGGTGGGCGCCTCGGCCAGGAGTTCGTCCAACGTGTGGCCGGACACGGCGGCCCTGCCTTCCCAGTACGCCCGTGTGCGCCAGTTGACGTACGCCGGCCCGCCCCACCTACTGCCCACCACGCTCTGCGGGTCTTCTCCGTGGGAGACGGCGAGCTCCGCTTCTTGTGCTGCCCACCCGGATTCGCTTGCCGGGACGGTGATAATGCTGCCGTCCTGACCTAGCCACCTGAACCCTCCGAGGATCAGGATTTCGCCGGGGTACGGGACACAAGGGGTGTCTTGTCCATCGTCTTGGTACCACCCAGAGCCCTCGTAAGGCGGTGGTTCCATTAGCGAGCTACCTCCAACCCTGGTAACAGCACCGGCGTCGAACGTATCGCGCCCTTGTCCATCGCTTGATCGTCACTTCGATCCCGGCGCATGAAAATATTCTGCGATTGTGCCACGCGCACACTGTGCCGCTTCGGAGGTCTGGGGGCACGCCCCAGCTGGACCCACTTCCCTATGGGGCGCTGCGAATGTGCAGTTCTCGCGAAGTAAACCCTGCGGATAGGGGCGGCAAAAGCCGCACATTCGTCACAGCGTCGGCTCGGGCACACGGCCTCAATTCGGGCAGGTGGATTCCTGTAGCGTCAACCGCCGCAACGCCTACCGAAACACCGGATTCTGGGTTCGCGTCGGGCAGAACCGTCAGCACATCGGCCAACGCCTCATCGGTACCGATGCCCCGCAACCGTGCGCCGTAGAGCGCCGCCACCGGCGGCGTGCGGCTGTGGGACTCCAACGCAGCGAGCAACGCCTCCGGCTGTGTGCCACATTCGTGGACGTCGCCGATGATGTCGTAACCCTGCACGGTGGCTGTGGGCATCGCGTGGCTCCTCTCATCGCTGTTCCCGACCTGCGTCGAGGTAACGGGAGATGATCGCATCCGGATGTGACAAGTCAGGTTCGCGCCGTCCTGATCGCCCGAAATGACCATCGCGACAAATTTGTCGGCCGAGCGTTGTTAGATCGTGGGCATGCCGCAGGAGGATGGGGCGACGATCGATGTCGCCACGCAGGCCGAACAGTCTATCCATGACGTGATCTTGGAGCTGCTCGACAACGACGAGGCCTTGTCGACGTCGGTCAAGAGCGTCGTGCTCGACACGCTCGCAGAGGTGGAAGGGCACAACGCCTCCGCAGCCGAGAATGAGATGGCTGCAACCTTTCTCACCTCCATCGCGGTGGCGGGGTTCCGGGGCGTCGGGCCACGCGCGCAGTTGGACCTGTATCCCGCTCCGGGGCTGATGGTCGTCAGCGGGCGCAACGGGTCCGGCAAGTCCAGCTTTGCGGAGGCGCTGGAGCTCACGCTCACGGGCACTAGCTACCGGTGGCTCAAGAAGGAGTCGTTGTGGGCCGAGACCTGGCAGAACCTGCACCACCCCGAGCCCTGCGAAATCGAGGTCGGATTTACGAGGGAAGCGGCCGGCCCGTTCACCGTCGGTATCCAATGGCGTGATGGCGCGGCGCTTGCCGACCGTCGGACGTGGACGCAGGCCGGGACAGGAAAACGCGTCGAAGGAAACGACGCACTCGGCTGGTCGCGCCCGCTCGAGCTGTACCGCCCGGTGCTGTCCTACGAGGAGCTTGGCAGGTTGTTCGACGGCGGACCGTCGGCGCTGTACGACGCGCTGGCAAAACTCCTTGGCTTGGAGGCTCTGGCCGATGCAGAGAAGAGGCTCGCTGCGCGGCTCAAAGACATCAAAGCTGCGCGCGAAGTCGCTGACGCAGAACGCAAACGAGTGCTGGCGGAGCTAGGTAACCACACCGACGAACGTGCCGCGCGTGCGCTCAAGCTGCTGCGCAAGCGCCCGGTGCCCGTGGATGAGGTCCTCGCGTTGGCGACCGGGGCGGGGGAGTTGCAGTCCGACGTCGTACCCGCCTTGCGTGCGTTGACCCAGTTGGAGACGCCGACGCTCGATGTGGTCGACGCGGCGGTGAAGCGATTGCGGAGGGCGGCGCAGGCGGCGGCCGGCGCGGCGACTGCAATGATCGATCTCGCGGACCAGCGCGCCGACCTATTGCGTTCCGCGCTGCGGTTTCATGACCTGGCCGGCGACACCGAATGCCCGGTGTGCGCGCAGGGCCGCCTTGACGACGAGTGGGTAGCCGCCGCGCAGGAGAGCATCGCACGCACTGAGGACCAGCTGGCCGAATACGGCTCCACGGCACAAGAACTCAAGGCTGCGCGTTCGACGTTGATCGCTCTGGTCCAGGATCTTCCCGTTGCGGAGTTGACCGGTGTGGAACTGGAGGCGTTGCCTGTCTACAACGACGCCGTGGCCGCCGCGCGACAGATCCCGGTCGGCGACGACGCATTGGCGAGCCATGCCGAGTCGGCACTGAGCGAGGTGATCGCCGCCGCGGAAACGCTTCGTGAGCAGGCCGCCGACGAACTCGCCCGACGCGAAGGCACGTGGGCGCCGGTAGCTGCACAACTGGCCGGCTGGGTCCGCCTCGAAGAACAAGCCCGCGATATCGACGACGAGCTCAAAGCCACCACCGCGGCGAAGAAGTGGGTCGGCGACCATGCTGCGGAGTTCCGCAATTTGCGGTTGAAACCGATTGCCGCGCAAGCACGTAACATCTGGAAGCAGCTGCGTCAGGAAAGCAACGTCGATCTCGCCGATATCTCGCTGGAGGGGGCTTCGACTCGACGGCGGGCCGTACTGGAAGGGTCTGTCGATGGCAAGCCCACCAAGGCGCTGTCGGTGATGAGCCAGGGCGAGCTGCACGCCCTGGCGTTGGCGTTGTTCCTGCCGCGGGCAACGTCGGTCAAGAGTCCGTTCCGGTTCGTCGTTCTCGATGACCCGATCCAGGCGATGGATCCATCGAAGATCGACGGCTTCGTACAGGTGCTTACCGAGATCGCGAAAACCCATCAGGTCATCGTCTTCTCTCACGACGACCGGCTCGCTTCCGTCATCCGGGAAACCGGGGTTGATGCCCGGCTCATCGAAGTGATACGGGAGACCGGGTCGCGAGTAACCGTACGGGACAACGTCAATCCCGCTCTGCGTCATGTGAGCGACGTCTTCGCGTTGATCAAGGACGATCGGATGCCAGACGATATCAAGCGTCGCGCAGCACCCGCTCTGTTCCGGATGGCGTTGGAAGCCGCTGCAAAGCAGTCGTTTTACGCCAGGAGGTCAATGGCAGGGGAGCTACTCACCGATTCCGAACAGGCGTGGCTATCGGCGAAGAAGACGTCGAGTCGGCTCGCGCTCGCGGTGCACGGTGATCCATCGACCGATCTGACGCCATGGCTCAAACCGGAACGCAAGCGGGCCCTGCGGATCTGCAATGCGGGCGCCCACGGCACCGCCGACCAAGTGTCGATCCACGATGCCCGCGACCTGGAGAAGACCGTGCGGGAAGTGCTGGCTCTGCGGTGAGCGCGCTGGAACTGCTCAGTCAGGCACAACGTGTGTTGGGCACGCCATGCGCCGAGGGGTTGTCATCGCGGTTGGCCGCCTTCCTTGCCCGCCAAGCACTCGAGGAGATCATCGACCAGCGATGCAAGGCCCTCGATGCGCACGCACCGTGGGCCAATGCGCGCAGCAAGTTGATCGTGCTCAAGACCCTCGACGACACGGAGGCCGCCTACCGCGCGGCGCTGGCCTGGAACCGGCTCAGCGTCGCCTGCCATGTGCACGCATTCGAGATGCAACCATCCACTGCCGAGATCGAGCATTTGTGCGGTGCCGTTGCTTCGCTGCTGCCGTGAACCGACTTTTCGTAGTCAGCAAGACCTCTTCTCGGCCATCCGTCATCACTCTGGTCGTGGCTTCTACCCCGCCACTAGCACGAGGACTGTCCTGACCCCATCACGTTCCTCCGGAAGCCTGCTGTTGCCGACGCCAGATTTCGGGCACCATCGTCGTCAGGTACGCCTTCGTGTAGACAGTGTTGCCAGGCTCGGCAGGTGGCGCGAGTTCGGTTGGCCAGCAGAGGTATACGCCAAGGACGCCGACCGTGGTCGCTTTGGCAACGTGGAAAGAGGTTCCCGTTGCCTCGACGCATTTGGTCCATGAACGCTCGACCGTGCCCGAGAATGTCGCCATCGGATTCCAGGGATTCTGGAACATCCCGGCGGGAATGAAACTCTCGGGCCCGAACCGTAACCGGTCCATCACCGTTCCGTTCGGCAGCGTCTGCGGCCGGGAAAGTGGGCCCATATCGGCCTCGGGGGAGGCGTCGAACGCGTTCTGGTTCGCGTAGATACTCACCTCTCGCGCGAGCCCCGTGATGACAGCCTCGAACGTTTCCTCTTGGCTGACCTTCGCGAGGAAGCGCCACTGACCGAAGTCGGCACAGAGGCGCGTGATCTCCGTACCTTGATCGTCGACCACATACGCGGCCATGGACTCAGTGCCCTCGACAGGGATGATGTTGGTAAGCGACGCGGCAGGATCACCGGCGAACCCGGGGACCGCCTCCACCTCTCCTCGGTCATTGACGTTCACGACAACCTCGGCGCCCGAGGGGTCTCGCCAGATCGCATTGAACCACCCGTTTGGCGTCGAGTACCCGCGCAGTTCATCCCAGTGTTCGCGAACGAACCCGGTGACGGCGTCCCAGTCGCGCAGCGGTAGCCCGATGCAATCAAACAGTCCATGGTCCATGCAGATGATGTTGTCAGCCGGTGCCGACAGCGAGCCGGATACTTCTCGGACTCCTCCCGACGAAACTGAATGTTGTCGGTGCCCCCTGTCATTCTGATCGGCTCGCCTCAGCCATGAAAGGAGTCAGCAATGACCGATCAGAACCGACCTTCCACACCGGCGCCGGGCTGGTATCCCGATCCGGGCGGCCAGCCCGGCCAGCGTTATCACGACGGCCGACGGTGGACTCAACACTTCGTACCCACACCGCCGACTGTGCCTGCACCCGCAGCGCCGGCGGTCGCGGTGGCGGTATCCGCAGGGGGTGGAACCAACCACGCACTGCACCTGGTCCTCACGGTGTTGACTTGCGGCTTGTGGCTACCGATCTGGATCTTGGCCGCCATCTTCGGCGGCGGATCATCATCGTCGGTGGCTGTCGGCACAGGTGCCGGTGCGATCGCGCGAACATCGAACCGTCGGCCATTGATCGTGGCAGCGGTAATCGGCGGGCTGCTCCTACTCGGTGTTGTCGCCGAGCATCCTTGGCTGCTCGTTGTTTTCGCTGTCCTGGGGATTCTGGCCGGCGTGGGGTTCTGGGCGCTGAAGTCTGCGCAAGCCCGTGAAGAGCAGCAGCGTCACGAGCAATTCCAACGCGACATGATCGCGAACCGCGCGGACTACGAAAACCGGCTCTACCAAGAGGGTGATCCTCGCGGAACCCATGGCCAATACATGCCGCCGGAATCCCCGTGAGGGAACTGGCGAAACATGAGGTTTGGCACGGGATCCACGGCAACTGGGGACCGTCGAGGGCGCAGACAATTGCGGCGCATCTGCTCATCTACGGCCTGGCATTCGATCTTGCGATACGTGTCGCCACATGGTTCGGGCTGCTCGTCTGGGTGAACTATGCCGCGGCGCTGCTCGTGCTGGCGTTCTGGGTGCTGGCCGCAAAGACCGTGAGGAATTGCATCGGTTCGAGGTCGACCAAACGTTGCTGGAACTCGCCAACCACGAGGGCGATGTCGACCGGGCCGCTTCGCCGCCGGCCCGGTCCTGGCGCAGCTCCACATGAGCGACGGCAATATCGAAGCCGCGTGGCAGGCCGCCGACCGCTACGGTCCCGGCTGAGCATGGAAGGAACTGGGCATCCGAGGCGCCGATGCGCGGCCGGTGGCGGGGGCCGATCTGTACCGGCCGGGGCTTGAGAAGGATTGCGTTACCCCGACTCGAAGTTGTATCCGGACATCGCCGAGCGACTGGCGACGAGGGCTGAACTGTATGAAAAATGCAGCCGCAGAGACGGGTTCGCGTCGTTCATCGCCCAGATCCGCCAGGAGTACGGCCGACGAGCCGCCCTGATGAAAGCGCTGGACGCGAAGAAACTCTAGACGGCCCCGTGTGACTCCACGTACAGCGCATAGAGCGAATGAGACGCCGCCATGTACAGCCGGTTGTTCTCCGGCCCGCCGAACGTGAGGTTGGCGCACCGTTCGGGCAGGCGGATGAATCCGATCGCCTTGCCTTGTGGGTTGAACACCTTGACGCCGTCGAGATCATCGGGCTTGCCGCGGAGTTGGTAGACCTGACGGCCGCCGACGTCGGTCGGCTGTTCCTGGAGCGCACCGTTGCTGCCCCAGCCGCACCAGAGATTGCCGTCGCGGTCGACGGTGAAACCGTCGAGCGCGCCCTGGTCGGCGGCGTCGATCAGCTTGGTCTTGTTGGAGACGGTGCCGTCGTCGGCGACGTCGTAGCTCCACAGGCTGCGGTTCGGGGTGCCCTTCCATTCGACGACGTAGAGCTTCTTCTCGTCGGGGGAGAAGGCCAGGCCGTTCGGATTGACCAGGTCGGTGATGACTGCCGTGATCTGCTTGTCCGGGGTGAGCCGGTAGACGTTGGTGGTGGGTTGCTGGGGCTCGGCGCGGCTGCCTTCCCATTCGCCATTGATCCCGAACAGCGGATCGGTGAACCAGATGGTGTCATCGGACTTCACGACGATGTCGTTGGGTGCGTTGAGGCGCTTGCCCTCGAAACTGTCGGCCAGCACCGTGATCTCGCCGTCCTCCTCGGTGCGGGTGACACGGCGCGTGTCCGAGTGCTCACAGGTGACGAGCCGGCCCTGGCGGTCCCGCGCATTGCCGTTGGCATAGTTGGCGGGGCTGCGGAACACCGAGAGGGTGCCGTCCTTCTCGTCGAACTTCATGATCCGGTTGTTCGGAATGTCGCTGCAGAGAAGGTATCTGCCGTCGGGGAAATAGGCCGGGCCCTCGGCCCAACGCATACCGGTGCCGACCTGCTCGAGTGTGCTCGAATAGATCCGGTACTTCGCGAAGCTCGGATCGAGGATCTCGACGGCCGGGTCGGGATAGCGCAGGTTCGGTCGGAACGAGGACGGCTCGGGCGGCGATGCGGGCAGCTGCGGCGACGACTGCGGTGGGGACGATTCCGAGCACGCGCTCGTGGCCATGGCGGCGGCCACGGTAGCTGCCGCGCCCAGGAGCAGGTTGCGCCGTGTGGTGTACATCGAATCTCTTTCAGTAGGGCCAGTATTGGCTCCGACCTGATTGTTAGCGTGAAATTACGCGTGATTCGGAGGGCGGTCTAATCCCTTTCCGGCATCGATCGATACCGCTGCGACATTGATCCGTGGGGCGAGTCAGCCGACATGTCACTGCCCCTGAGTAGCGTCCGCGTTATGAGTGACAAACGACGCGCGCGCCGGGCCAAACAGGTCCGCCGAGATGCGCGGCGCGCGAAGAAGCGCAACCTGGAAAACCGTACCGAACCGACGCTCACGGACATCGTGCGCCGCGCCATGGCGCGTGGGCATCCTGCTTATCTGCTGGACCTGGCCAGCAGGGCGATCCACGCGGCGCAGCGGGATACGAGCCGACTGAACAACATCCTGACCAACTTGATCGGCATGCGGAACCGGGAGACGTCGGCGTTGCTGGCCGTAGTTGCCGAACTTCTCGTCGACGAACCAGCGGCACAGCTCCGATGCCGACAGGAGCTCGCGGAACGCAACGATCATCTGCCGCGATGGATCAGTGCCCTACCACGGGTCGAGGCGTACCGGGCGGTGCGCCGAACCCATGTGCTCGGCGATGCCGACGAACTCGTCATCGGTGCGCGCCTCGACGGTCACCATGAGTTGACGGTAGCGGTTGCGATCGACCACAACATGTTGTCGGGAATTGTCGATGGCGGCGTGGTACCGGATCCGATCGACGAGGCACTCGCGCGGGTGGCCGAATCCAGCACCGATACCGATGTTGTCGAGATGAGCCTGGCTGACGCGCGAGCGTGGATCGAAAATGCGTTCATCAAGCAAACATTCATGCCGACGGCCGACAACTGGCCGCTGTACCGGCCACTGGTGCAGTGGTTGGTGCAGCGACTGCCGGAAGGTGGTACGCACCGGTCACGGGCGGTGGACTGGAAGGCGACCGAGGAGCTGTGCGACGCGTTCTTCGCGACCGATGCCGCGGCGCCGTTCACCGACCACAGCCATCGGGACTTGCTGCTAGAACTCCTCGATGATGATCGGGATCCGTCTCGGTGGAGTGCGGCGCGTGTGGAACGAGCGATCGGCGGCACGCAGTACTTCGACGACTGGATTCCGTTGGAGGTAGCGCTGGACGCCCCCGACTTGTTGCGCGCGTTCATCCCATTCGCTCACGCGCAGAGTGGGATTCGAGACGAGTTGACGTCGCAGACCGTCGCCGTGCTCGACGAGCTCAGGTCGAGTTACAAGCGCGAGATGCTGAGCCAGGCGGAATACTTGGGCCTCGACGACGCGGTGTAACGAACGCTGTGTGCGGACAATGCATCCCGCGTAGCGCCGGGCCTTCTTGTCCTTTAGACGGATAGCGTTACTGCTGATCGGTTCCGGCCCATTCGCCGCGCGTGTGTTCGAGATGTGCCCGCACAAGCCGGTCCACCGCGGAGGCGTCACCCGCGTCGATCGCGGCGAGCAGCAGCCGGTGCTCGGCCGCCGACGCACCGAGCTTGTCTTGCCGCGCCAGCGCTTTCAGTCCGTAGAGGCGGGTTTGGTCCCGCAGATTCGCCACGATGGACACCAGTCGCGCGTTGCCGAGCAAGCCCAGGAGTTCCAGGTGGAACGCCCGATCGGCTTCCAGAAACCGGATGACGTCACGGTCCGCCGCGGCCTGCTCGATGTCCTGGGCCAGCAACTCGAATCGTTCCCGCTCGCCCGCGATTCCGCGTTCAGTCAGCTGAACCATGGCCGGCACCTCAAGCAGCAGCCGCAGCTGGTAGATGTCATCGAGATCGGCATCGGACAGCGGCACCACCCGGAAACCCCGGTTGGGCACCGCCTCCATCAATCCCTCGTGCACGAGCGTGAGCATCGCCTCGCGCACCGGGCTGTTGGAGACGCCGAGCCGCTCGGCCAGGGCGGCCGCGGAATAGATGTCGCCTGGCTTGATCTCGCCGGAGACCAGCGCCTGACGTAGCACGTCGAGCGCTTGCTCGCGCAGGCTTACTCGACGCAGAGCCGTGCTCAATAGACCCCTCCGATCGCTGCCCGCTTGACAGGGTATCGCCAAGGCACAACTATAGCCGGTTATCGGTAATCGATTACCGGCCACTGAGGAGAGGGATGCCGATCCGCCACGGATACTGCACGCTGTGCCGTTCGCGGTGCGGTGCGCTCTACACCGTGGAAGGCGATCGGCTCCTTTCTGTCGCGCCTGATCCGGCCCATCCGACCGGCGCCGCGTTGTGCCCGAAAGGCCGGGCCGCCCCCGAGATCGTGCACAGCCCACGCCGGCTCACCCGGCCGCTGCGTCGTACCAAACCGAAGACCGCCGACGACCCCGGCTGGGTCGAGATCGGGTGGGACGAGGCGCTGACCGAGATTGCCACCCGGTTCGACGAGATTCGCCGAGAGAGCGGACCGGAGGCCGTCGCGTTTTCCGTGACCTCGCCCAGCGGTACCCCGATCTCCGACGGGATCGATTGGGTGGAGCGGTTCATCCGGCTCTTCGGGAGCCCGAACATCGCGTACGCCACCGAAATCTGCAACTGGCACAAGGATCACGCGCACGCCTTCACGTTCGGCCGCGGCATTCCCGCCGCCGACTACGCCAACACCGACCTGGCTGTGCTCTGGGGGCACAACCCGGCCCGGGTCTGGTTGGCCCAGTCCACCGCGATCGCCACGGCCCGGGCGCGCGGGGCGAGGGTGGCGGTGGTCGACCCGCGCTCGGCCGGCAGTGGTGCGCAGGCCGACCTGTGGGTACGTGTGCGGCCCGGCTCCGACGGGGCGCTGGCCCTCGGCGTGGCCAACCGGCTCATCGAAGCCGGCCGGCTCGACGAGGAGTTCGTCCGACGTTGGAGCAACGGCCCGTTGTTGGTGCGCGACGACACCGGCCGGTTCCTGCGGGGTGACGATCTGGTGGCCGACGGGCTTCCGTCGGAGTCGTACGTCGGATTCGACGGCCGGCAGGTGGTGCCCTACGACACCCGCTATCCGGCACCGGAAGGATTGGCGTTGGACGGCACAGTCGTCGTGCCCACCCGGGACGGAGATATGCGGTGCAGCACGGCGTTTCAGCGCTATCGGCAGCTCTGCGCCGAGTGGCCGCTGGAGCGGGTCGCGGCGGTCACGTGGGCGCCGGAGGCGGACATCGCCGCCCTGGCCGACGCGATCGCCGACGCGCAGCGGGTGGCCTATCACAGCTGGTCCGGCGTAGGTCAGCACACCAACGCGACGCAGACCGAACGGGCCATCGCCTGCCTGTACGCGCTCACCGGATCCTTCGACAACCCGGGCGGCAACGTGATTCACCCCGCGCTGCCCGTCAACGCGATCACCGGTTTCGACCAGCTCGGGGCGCAGCGGGCCAAGGCGCTCGGTATCGACGAACGTCCCCTCGGTCCTCCGTCGCAGGGCTGGGTGACGGCCCGCGACCTGTACACCGCGATCCTCGACGAAGAACCCTATCCGGTCCGTGCGTTGATGGGATTTGGTTCGAACCTGCTTGTCTCCCAGTCCGATCCGATCCGCGGCCGCGAGGCGCTGCAGCGCCTGGACTTCCACGTCCATGCCAACCTGTTCATGAACCCGACCGCTGAGCTGGCCGACATCGTGCTGCCGGTGAACAGCCCGTGGGAACGCGAAGCGCTCAAGACCGGCTTCGAGATCAGTCACGAGGCGCAGGAGCGGATTCAGTTGCGCCGCCGGATGGTGCCGCCGGTGGGGGAGAGCCGGTCGGACACCGAGATTGTCTTCGCGTTGGCGACGCGGCTCGGGCTGGGCGAGGAATTCTTCGGCGGCGACGTCGTGGAGGGATGGCAATACGTGCTCGACCCGCTCGGTATCACCGTGGCCGAACTGCGGGAGCACCCGGAGGGCATGCGGATACCGCTGCCGCGGCGCTACCGCAAGTACGCCGACCGGCTTCCGGATGGCAGCGTGCGGGGCTTTGCCACCGAAACCCGCAGGGCAGAGCTGTATTCCGAGCGCTTGGCGCGCCACGGCTACGCCCCGTTGCCCGGGTACGTCGAACCCGCCGACTCACCGGTGGGCGACGGTGCCGATCCGCGGTTTCCCTTGGTGCTCACCTCGACCAAGTCCAGCCGTTTCTGCCATACGCAGCACCGTGGCCTCGCGTCGCTGCGTGCCCGCGCGGCCGAACCCACCGTGTATCTCAGCCCCGAACTGGCCACTCAACGCGGGATCGCGGGAGGGGACTGGGTGGAGCTGGAAACCCGCCACGGCCGGATCAGGCTGCGCGCCGACCTCGACCCGGCGCTGCACGACAGGGTGGTGGTCGCCGAATACGGTTGGTGGGAGGCCGCTCCCGACGTCGGCCTGCCTGGATACGACCCGCTCACCGCTGACGGCAGCAACTTCAACCTGCTGGTCTCCGCCGATGACGCCGACCCGGTCAGCGGCTCGGTGCCGCACCGCTCGCTGGTCTGCGACATCCGCAAGGTGGCCGACGCTCGCCCGTTCTGGCCGGGCGGGCGGCCGTTCACCGTGACGAGTGTGGTGACGGAGGCGACCGACTCCGTCTCTATCCACCTGCAGCCGTCGCACGGCGCTGTCCCGCCGGATTTCCGCCCCGGTCAACACGTCACCCTGCACCTCGACGGCATGCCCGACGGCACCGCGAACCGGTCTTACTCGTTGTCGGGCCCGGCCACTCAGACCGACCGGCGCGGGTACCGGATCACGGTGAAGCGCGGGGACGGACCGGTGTCCGACCACCTGACCCGCGCGCTCCGCCCCGGGGACACCGTGCGGGTGACCGCTCCGGCCGGTCGGTTCGCCCTGCCCACCGAACCGGACCTGCCGGTGGTGCTGATTGCCGGTGGTATCGGCATCACGCCGTTCATGAGTTACCTGGAGACCATGGCCACACGCCATGCCCGCGACCGGATCTCGCTGTACTACGTCAGCCGCGACGGCGCCCACCACGTGTTCAAGCAGCGGCTGGCCGAACTGGTGACGGTGCTGCCCGGGCTCCAGATGCACACCTACTACAGCCGGCCACAGTCAAGCGATCGGCTGGGTCTGGACTACGACGTCGCAGGCCGGATCACCGCCGACGACGTCGCCGCCACGCTGCTCGCCGAGCGGGCCCGCTTTTACCTGTGCGGACCGGACGAGATGATCCGGCAGCTGCGCGCCGGGTTGGTCAGCCGTGGGGTCCCCGGATTCGACATTTTCGAGGAGCGGTTCAGCTCGCCCGTACCGACATGGAAACCCCCGCCCGACGCCGCCCACGCGGTGCGGTTCCTCCGCAGTGGCCGTGACGTGACATGGACACCGACCGACGGGAGTCTGCTCTCCCTTGCCGAGTCGCACGGCGTCGCAATTGGCAGCGGATGCCGCACCGGTCAATGCGAAAGTTGCGAAGTATCAGTGCTTTCCGGGGCGGTCCGTTACCTGGTTCCCGAAGCCGACCCCGCCGACGATAGCCGCTGCCTGACGTGTCAGGCGGTGCCCATCTCCGACCTTGCCATCGACGCCTGAAATCCTGGAGCAGACAACGTGCAGATGATCCCTGCGGCCGAGATCGCCGAGCGCCTGCCCTTCGATCGTCTGATACCCGCGCTGCGCTCGGCGTTCGTGACCGGCGCCGAGGTGCCGACCCGTCATCACCACGACATCGGCACTGCCGGAACCCTTCTGCTGATGCCGTGTTGGGTCGACGGCGGCTATCTTGGCGTAAAGATCGCCGGCGTGTTCCCCGGAAATCGTGACCACGGCCAGCCGTCGCTGCACTCGACCTACCTGCTCTGCGACGCGAGCACCGGCGAGCAGCTGGCAGTTCTCGACGGTGCCGAGCTGACCCGTCGGCGCACCATCGCCACCGCCGCGCTGGCCGCGGACTACCTGGCCCGGCCCGATGCGCACACCCTGCTCGTCGTCGGTAGCGGAGCGGTGGCGTCGCTGGCCGCGCACGCCTATTCCGCGATCCGTCCTGTGAAAGACGTGCTGGTCTGGAACATCCGCCCTGCCGGTGCCGAAACGTTGGCAGCGACGCTTCGTGGCGAGGGGCTCGACGCGCGGGTGGCGACGGATCTGGGGACCGCAGCCGCTGAGGCAGACATCATCAGCTGCGCGACACTGGCCACGGCGCCGCTGTTGCGGGGGGCGTGGCTGCGCCCCGGTGTCCATGTGGACCTCATCGGCAGCTTTCGTCCCGACATGCGCGAGGCCGACGACGAGTTGATCCGTGCCGGAAGCCTTTTCATCGACACACCCGACGCAATCGAGGAATCGGGCGACTTGACGCAGCCGTTGCATGACGGCGCCCTGAGTCCCGACGACGTCCGCGCCACCCTGACCGAGCTGTGTCGCGGGCAGCATGCCGGTCGACGGGACGCCGCGGAGATCACCGTGTTCAAGTCGGTCGGTACCGCGCTGACCGACGTGGCGGCCGCCACCGTCGTCTATCGATCCGTCACCGGCACATCGAGAGGGTAAAACCATGTCGCAGGCAACGCAGCAACGGGAGACGTTCCTCCAGCGCATCGCCGGTGGGTTGAGCAGATGGAGCTTGCGGTGGGTCCCCGACGCGTGGGTGGTCGTGGTGCTGCTGACGTTCGTCGTGTTCCTCCTGGCGTTCTTTCTGGGCCCGGGCGAGCTCGGTCTGGGCAAAGCCGGAGACCTGATCGCCGGGTGGGGTGACGGGTTCTGGGAGCTGCTCGAGTTCGGCATGCAGATGGCCATGATCATGCTCACCGGATTTGTGGTGGCCACCTCACCGCCGTTCCGGCGCGTGTTGACCTGGGTGGCCGACCGGCCGAAAGGACCTAAGAGCGCAGTTGCGGTGATGGCCGCGACCAGCATGATCCTGGTGCTGGTCAACTGGGGACTCGGCTTGATCGGGTCGGCAGTGTTGGTGCGCTACATGGCCGCTCGTCAACCAAAGGTCGACTACCGACTTCTCGTGGCGGCTGCCTATCTCGGAATGGCCGGCACCTGGCACGCCGGACTCTCGGCGTCCGCACCACTGCTCGTCGCCACCCCCGGAAACTTCGCCGAGGAATTCTACGGCCGCCTGATCCCCGTCAGTGAGACGATCTTCTCGCCGTTCAATGTGGTTCTCACGCTTGTGGTTATCGTGCTATGGGTCGTCATGACGCCACTGCTGCACCCGCGGGAAGATCAGACCGTGCCCCCGCCCGAGGGTATCGCCGAGGCCGACGACGTGGACGAGGAGAGCGTTCGTGCCGAGGGCCCCGGCGCGGCGACCGCTCCGGCCCGCCTCACCCCGGCCATGCGCATCGAGAACTCGCACTGGGTGAACATGGTGATCGGTGGCGTCGGGCTGATCTACCTGGCCATCTATTTCACCGGACTGGAGGGAGGCATCCTCTCCGGCATCACCCTCAACACCGTCAACTTCATCTTCCTGTTCATCGGCGTCCTCCTGCACGGCACGCCCGCATCCTTGCTCAAGCAGGCCGAGCGCGGTGGGGCCTTCGCCTGGGGGATCATCATCCAGTTCCCCTTCTACGCCGGGATTCTGGGCATCATCACGGCCACCGGATTCAGCGAACGCATCGCCGGCTGGTTCACGGCCATTGCCAACGAGCACACCTTCCCGGTAATGACCTACTGGTACTCCGGGCTGGTCAACCTCTTCGTGCCGTCCGGCGGATCCAAGTTCGCGATCGAAGCGCCCTACATCGCCGAGGCGGCGCAGAATCTGGGCGTCTCACCGGAATTGACCGTGATCGCCTACGCCTGGGGTGATATGGCCACCGACGCGATCCAACCCTTCTGGGCTCTGCCGCTCCTCGCGATCGCTCGCCTGGGATTCCGCGACGTCATGGGATTTCTGCTCACACTGTTCATCGCCTACGCCGTGGTCGTCTCGGGCGCTTTCCTCGTCGCACCGTTCTTCTTCTGACGGATGCTGCCAGCCTCACCGAGTCCGGCCCACCGATCGGGCACCATGGCGATATGCCGCTCTCTGAAACGACACTGCTCCAGGCAGCCGGCGATCTGATCTTCGCCCGAGGCGAAGACTACGTCCGTTATGTGCGAGGGCTCCGTATCACCGACCTCAAGGCGTACGCCTCGGTTCAGGCCAAACGCGTCTACACCGTGGAGCTCGACTGGTCAGGTCCGCTGCCCGATGGGGTCTGTACCTGTCCGCACAATGCCGAGGGCAATTTCTGCAAGCATCTGGTGGCGACCGGGCTCGCCGCGATCGACACGGGACGGGTCGCTGTCGACGACACACCCAGTACTGGAGATACGGAGTTGGAAGCCGCTGTCCAGGCGATGGGTGTCGACGAACTGCGTGACCTCGTCCTGGCGTTGGCCCAGCGCGATGACGGCGTCCGCCGCATGCTGGAGATTCGCGCCGCGACTACGTCGGGCGATATCGAGCAGGCCCAGGCTGAGTTCGAAACCTATGTGCGAGACATGTTGTCCTTCCGCGGGTATATCGACTATCGACGGTCTTTTGAGGTCGCGGAAGTGGCCAGTGAGATGCTCGACGAACTCGAGATCCACGTGAACAGTGGTGCGGCTGAAGTCGTGCGGCCGGCACTGTTGAGTGCAGTCACCCGGCTGCGCAAAATCATTGGACACGTCGACGACTCTTCGGGCTCAATCGCCGATCAATGCCAGCGGGCTGCCGACCTCTACGCCCTCGCCTGCCGGCTCGGTAAACCCGACCGCGTCAAACTCGCTAAGTGGCTGGTCAAATTCCGCGCTGACTCCCCGGGTTGGCCGCACGTGGTCCTGGCAGACTTTGTCGACGCGTTCGACGAGCAGGCACTCGCGACATACCGCCGCGCGGTGGCCGCTCTGGACCGAAAGCTGGAGGACAGCAAGGAGTTAGATCGGTTCGAGATCAATGCCATGCTGCTGGAACTCGCCGATCACGACGGCGACCTCGACCGCGCCATCACCCTGCTGAGTCAGCGGGAATACCCTCAGTACGGGGCGATCATCGACCGCTTACGCGCCGCGGGACGCAACGAGGAAGCCGTTATGTGGATTGATCGTGCGGTCGCCGACGGACGAATCAGCAGCTACGGCGGCGGCAACGAATTTTGGCTGAACCCCGACGACGTTGCCAGGACGTATCTGGAACTCGGCCGCATCGACGATGCCGTGGGTGTTCTCCGTGCCGACTTCGTCCGACAGCCGTCAGTTGAGAACTACCGAGTTCTCATCGATTTCGCGGCCGGCATCGACCGCGCCGGTACCGAACGCAGCTGGGCCTTGGAGCATGCCCGACAACTGGCAACTGACCGCTTCGCTGCGGGCGCGGTCCTCGTTCAACTCTTGCTGAGCGAGGATGACGTGGATGCTGCGTGGCAAGCCGCCGACCGTTACGGCCCAGGCCCGGCGTGGCGCGAACTGGCCGACCGCGGTGCCGAAGCTCGGCCCGTCGCCGCCGCAGACCTGTACCGGCCGCAGCTCGAGAAGGATCTGCAGTATCCCAACTCCGCGCTGTACCCAGATATCGCCGAGACACTGGCGACGATGGAAGAACTCTATGAGAAAGGCGGTCGCAGCGCGGATTTCGCGTCGTACATCGCGGAGATCCGCCAGAGCTACGGGAGGCGACCGGCTTTGATGAAAGCCCTTGACGCGAAAGGCCTGTGAACGGCGCAGCGGTTTGTCACTGCCCCGTGAGTAACGTCTGCGACGTGAGTGACAAACGACACGCGGGAGGGCTCACTCCTTCACCACTTCGCGCGCGGAAATGGTCCGAGCCCGCGTGTACAGCCACAGGAGGACCGCCGCGAAGCCCGCGATGCCGATGACTTCGGCGAGCGTGCCGTCGTTGCCGGTGAAGATCGCGAATGGTTCGTCGCTTCCCGTGCCGGCGACGAACCCGGCGAAGATGACGCCATAGAGGCTCTCGCCGACGATCATGCCGGTGGCCAGCAGCACGCCGAGGCGTTTCTTGCGCTCCACATTGCCGCCGGTGCGGTCGGCCCAGCGGTTGTAGAAGAAGCCGAGCAGTGAGCCGAGCGGGATGATCAGCGTCAGGCTCATCGGCAGGTACATGCCCATGCCGACGGCCAGCGGAGGCAGGGCGAAACGTGATGTGCGGGTGAGAATCTCGTCGGCGATGACGATCGCAACCCCGATCGCCGCGCCCAGCCCGATCAGCGACCAGTTCAACGACCCGCCGAACACCCCTTTGGCGAGCGAGGAGATCAGTGCGGCCTGGGGTGCGGCCAACGCATTGTCGGTCGCACCCGGCGCACCGAGGAACCCGAACGCGCGTTGCATCAGGTCGAGCACCGGCGGGATGATCGCCGAGCCGAACAACACGCCGATCACCAACGCCACCTGCTGTTTCCACGGAGTCGCGCCGACCAGCTGGCCGGTCTTGAGGTCCTGCAGGTTGTCGTTGGATATGGTGGCCACCCCGAACGTGACGGCTGCGACGAACAACGTGAAGGCGACGAGCGCGGTCGACTGGCCGTCGTCGGTCTGACCGAAGACCACCTTGATCACCAGCGCGGCGATGAGCACCGTCAGGATGCCGACACCGGAGATGGGGCTGTTCGACGAGCCGATCAGGCCGGCCATGTAACCGCAGACCGCGGCGATCACCAGGCCGATGACGAAGATGAACACCAGGCTCGCCACGATGATCGCGGCCGCGCTGCCCTGCAACGCGGTACCGCGGCTGAAGTCCCACAGCAGCACGGCAATCGGAATCAGCATCACCACCACGGTCGCGATGACGATGGGGAAGGGGATGTCGCGCTGGGTGATGTCGACCAGTTGGCCCTGCCGCCGGTCGCGAGCCGACGCCAGCGCTTCGGTGATGCCTTTGACGATCGGGCGCAGGATCTTCAGCAGCGTCCACACCGCGCCCACCGCGATCGCCCCGGCCCCGATGAAACGGACCTCGCTGGCGAAGACGCTGTCGATCACGTCGGCGATGGGTTCACCGGTTCCGAACGCGCCGATCGTGCGAATCGGCAGCATCACCCCGAACGAGATGACCAACCCGACGAGCATCGCGATGCCGACCGTCATCCCGACCAGATGCCCCACCCCGATCAACGCCAACGACAGGCTGGCGCCGAACATCGAACCGCCGGATCCGACGCGGAAATAGGCCGCCACATAGTTGGCGAGCACCTTGAGGTTGGCCAGCAGCCCGAATGCGGCCGACACGAGTGCACCGAACGCGATCACCCGGATACCGACGCGGTTTTCGGCGGCGCCGCCGCTGCTGTCACCGACCTTGAGCACCTCGGCGGCTGCCACCCCTTCGGGATACGGCAGGTCCGAGCCCGTCACCAGGGCGCGGCGCAGCGGGATGGAGTACATCACGCCGAGAATGCCGCCGACGGCGCACACCGCCACCGTGATCCAGTACGGGAACCCGGTCCACCAGCCGATCATGATGAGCCCGGGCAGCACGAAGATGATCGCCGAGAGCGTGCCCGCCGCCGAGGCGACGGTCTGCACGATGTTGTTCTCCACGATCGAGTGGTTGGCGAAGTTGCGCAGGATCGCCATCGAGATCACCGCAGCCGGGATGGCGGTTGCAAACGTCAGGCCCACCTTGAGGCCGAGGTAGACGTTGGCGGCGGTGAACACGAGCGTGATCACCCCGCCGAGGAGGATTCCGCGGACGGTCAGTTCGCGCAGCGTCGGTGTGGTGCGGTTTGTGACGGCCAACTCGGCATCCTCTCGCTTCCGTGTGCGGTCGGGAGCGCTAGGTTTGCCTGCCTCCGCAACCTCTCAGCTAACGGTAGGCGCCGAACTGCGGTGTGTCGGTGCAATCGATTCACAGACACGCGGACATAGTGGGATATCCGGTTTTGCAGGCAGCATCATCTGTTGTTGGAGGCGGAGGTCGATGCCCTTTTTGCATGCGCAAGTCATGCGTGAGTTTCTGTGGGGCGACGATGTCGTGTTGCTGGCGATGGATACTGCCGGTGCAGCAGTCGTCGGTGCCGCGTTGACCGAAGCGACCGCACGTGGTTCATCGCATGTGGAAAGCAACGGCGTCACACACCAATTCGAGTTACGGCAAGAAGGCGTCGATATTGAGATCAGCGACGACGGCGTGATGTGGCGAGTCGACCGTGCCGCAGCCGTCGAGATCGTTGAGAGACTTGCTGTATTCGGTGACGGCGCCGAGTCCGGCCACCACTATGTGGATATTCGCAGTCCCGCAGCTACCCTCGTGCTCTCCTGCGGTGAGTACTCACCTCAGTTCTTCGAACCGTTCGCCTAACCGTTTCGCGACGGCGCCATAGCGTTCGAAGCGGTCACGGTCGCTGAGAGCGTTGTAAAGGACGATGCGCGTGGCTATTCCGCCGTACTTCTCGATGAGTGCGTCGGCCAAGTTTTCCCACGTGGATTCGACGGCGAACGCCGCGATGTGCTCGTCGGTGATCTGCGCGGCCATGCCTTTGAAGTCGCCGGCCTTCTGTTTCTCGCGGATCCGTGCGGTGGTTCCCTCGAAACCGGCCTCATCCCAGATGAACGCGTAGTTCGGAGTGCTGCCATAGAAGCTCATGCTGGCGCGCACGAGCTCGCGTTCGTTGTGACGCTCCTCGTCGGTGTCGCCGACGATCGTCATGACCGGCACGATCACCGCGATGTCGGACGACGATCGGCGTGACTTCGATGCTCCGGCAGCAATATTCGGCAGGACATGGCGCTTGATATAGCCGGACTCGCCTAGTGGGTGGACGTGTACTCCGTCGGCGACCTCACCTGCCATCCGCAGCATCCACGGATTCACTGCGGCCACATCGACTTTCGGATCGGGCGCGTCGATCGGTCCGGGACTCCACTGCGGGGTGATGAAGTCGAGGTCGTAGAACTCGCCATGGTGGTCGAGGGTGCCGGTCCGAAACGCGGCGAAGCACGCCTTCACCGCGAGCACGTAATCACGCAACCGCGGGCCCGGATGTTCGAAGTCCACACCGTAGCGCCGGACGACATGGGTGCGTACCTGCGTGCCGAGCCCGAGCCGAAACTTCCCGCCGGCCGCCTCCTGGAGCTCCCACGCCGTGGCCGCGGTGACGAACGGGCTGCGTGGAAACGCCACCGCCACGCCGGTCGAAAGTTCAAGACCGGGTGCGGCTTGCGACGCCAGCGCGGCGTTGAGATAGGCGGTACGACCGGTCTCGGTGAACAGCAGACCCGAAAAGCCCGCGTCTTGTGTCCGCCGGGCGAGGTCGCCGATCTTGTTCAACGGCTGCGGAGTCGTCATCGCGTCGACGTACACCGTGGGAACGGTACGCCCGGTGAGTGCCCGATCGCAGGCACTTTGTCGCCCTGGCTCACGCAGGTTCGCTCCCGTTTGCGGCATTAGTGCGATATCGCATGTGATATCGCACTTCGAAACCGTGTGGCCGAAACTCCCGCGTTACTGATGTGACGAATGGGACCCATTGGTTCACCACCGACCTGTTTCCGAGAATTCACCCGCAGACCCCCAACCCGTCACCTGCCCACGCAAAGCTCAGCCGACGCATCGGCACAACTGAAGAGGGTGACGAATGAGGAAGGACGCGGCTCGCGCTGCAGCGCTCAGCACGGCAGTAGCGCTGATCTTGGCGGGATGCTCCACCGAGGGCGAGAAGGCCGACGAGACGAAGCCGGACACCCCGAAGGCGACGTCGCCGATCGACTGGAACCTCCCAGACGCGGACCGCTACCACCGCACCGCGACCTATCCGGTATACCTCAACAAGCCCGCCGAAGACCCGGTCGACAAAGAAACCGTCGCCGAGATCTCGACCGTCACCCCCGACGGCAACACGGTCATCTACACCGACGCCGCCGCCAAGCGCATCGGCTTCGTCGACATCAAAGACCCCGCCAAACCGGTTGGCCAGGGCACGCTTTCACTCGAAGAACTCGGCCACAAAGACGACCAGCCCACCTCGGTGGCGGCGGTCGGGGAGTTCGTCCTGGTCGTCGTCGACACCACCGGCGGTGACTTCGCGAACCCCAAGGGCCGCGTCGACATCGTCCGGATCGCCGACCGCACCCGCGTGCACAGCATCGACCTTGGCGGGCAGCCCGACTCTATCGCCATCAGCCCCGACGGCTCGTTCGCCGCGATCGCCATGGAGAACCAGCGCAACGAGGAGTTCACCCCGCCCGGCAAGGAGGAAGGCGACCTTCCGCAGCCGCCAACGGGATTCGTGCAACTCATCGATCTCAAGGGTGCGCCGAACACCTGGAAACCCCGCAAGGTCGACTTCGATGTCGAAGCGGCGCGGCAAGCCGGCCTGGACACGCCCGAAGATCTCGAACCCGAATACGTCAGCATCAACTCCCGCGGCCAGGTCGCGGTGACGCTGCAGGAGAACAACGGCTTCGCGATCATCGACGGTCGCACCGGGCAGGTGCAGAAAATCTTCAGCGCCGGAAGCGAATCCGTCGAAGGCATCGACACCAAAGAGGACGGCAACCTCGATCAGAGCGGCTCGATCTCCGACACGCCGCGCGAGCCTGACGCCATCGGCTGGATCGGCGACGATCACGTCGCAACCGCCAACGAAGGCGACTGGAAGGGCGGCACCCGCGGCTGGACGATCTTCGATGCCAACAGTGGTGAGCCCGTCTGGGATGCCGGCAACTCCTTCGAGCAACTCGCGGTGCGCACGGGCCTGCACATCGAAGGCCGCGCCGAGGCCAAGGGCCCGGAGCCGGAAGGCTTGGCCATCACTGAGCTCGGCGGCAAGCCGACAGCGCTGATCGCTTCGGAGCGAAGCAATTTCGTCGCCGTCTACGACGTCAGCGATCCGAAGAATCCGGTGTTCCGGCAGATCCTGCCTACGACGCCAGGACCGGAGGGCGTCCTGCCGATCCCGTCGCGAAACCTGCTGGCGATCTCCTCGGAGGCCGACGACGCCGAGGCGCGGGTGCGGGCCTCGGTGAACGTCTACGGGTACGGCGAGCAGTTCGCCGCCGACGGCAAGCCGGCATTCCCGTCCATCGTCTCCGGCGATGTCGACGGTAAGCCCATCGGCTGGGGTGCGCTCGGCGCGCTCTCGGCCGATCCGGAGAACGAGAACCGGCTCTACACCGCCACCGACATTGCCTATGGCCCGGCTCGCATTCTCGGCATCGATGTGTCGCAGAAGCCGGCTCTGATCGACACCGAGTTGGCGATCACCGAGGATGGCAAGCCCGTCACGCTCGACACCGAAGGTGTGTCCGCACGCCCCGACGGCGGATTCGTGCTGGCCGTGGAGGGCGAGGAAGGCCCGGGCAACCAGTTGGTCTACGTCGCCGCAGACGGCAAGATCGAGAAGCGGGTGCCGCTGCCGCAGGACATCGCGGCGGGACTCGGCGGGCAGGGCCTGGAAGGCGTTGCCGTCGACGGTGATTCGGTGTGGGTTGCGGTGCAGCGTGAAACCAAGACCGATCCGAAGGGCGTGGTGCGGATCGGCCGTTACACCCCGGACGGCGACAAGTGGGAGTGGTTCGGCTATCCGCTCGACGAGACGAAGGCCGAGGGCGACTGGATTGGCTTGTCCGAGATCGCCGTTCACGACGGTCAGCTGCTGGTGCTCGAACGCGACAAGCTCAACGGTCCCGACGCCCGCGTGAAGGCCATCTACCGCGTCGCCATCCCGGAGGGCGTGGGCTTGACCTCAGCCGGCCAGGCCCCACAGGTCCTGCAGAAGACATTGGCCCGCAACCTGTTGCCCGATCTGCAGGCGCCCAACGGCTTCGTGCAGGAGAAGGTCGAAGGGTTCGCGATCGCCGGGAATCAGAACCTGTACGTGGTCACCGACAACGACGGACTCGACGATGCCAACGGCGAGACGCAGTTCCTCGACCTCGGCCCGGCCGCGGAGGCGCTGAAGGGGTAGAACGGGCGTCGGGTAAACGGGGCTGGAGCTGCTCACCGCCGACTTGTCGGTCTCTGGGGACATACTGCCCAGAAAACCGTCAAAAAATTTGACGGTGCGACAAAGAGGACGCGATGGGGACAGCGAAGAAAGCACCGTGGTGGGCCACGGATCCCGAGCTGCAGGGGTTCCTGCGTCAGTCGTACGAGGAATTCGAGTGCGAAGTTGCCGCCCGTGAACCCGTGCCGGCGGACCTCGGGCCAGATCCCGTCATCGCAGATCTGCTGAGTGGGGCAAGCTTGCGCGAACTTGCCCATGCGCGAGACGATCTCGAACGAGCTCAAGAGCGTTACGACAACGCCGTACTCGCCGGCCGAAAGGCCGGGCTCTCATGGGGCGAGATCGGCGAGATTCTAGGCGTGTCAAAGCAGAAGCTACACAGTCGATACCGATCTCGCGATCTGTTGACGTAACTCCGCTCGATCTAGAGGTAGCCTTTGCTATCGGTCTCTACATCAGAAACGAGCAGATACGTACCACCGTCTGATCGCCCGCCTCACCACTCCCTCGCGATCCGCGCGAATGAACCGTGCACGGCGCTGCGGCTGACGAGGCGGACGTCCAACCCGCGGTGTTCGACGATGCGCAATGCACGCGCGATCGCGTCGTCGATCCACGCATCGTGGTTCCCGAACACACCACCGCCCACTCGGGTCAACAGCACGACATTCGAACCACCGGCGGCGGCCTGTTCGGCTGCCGCGAGGAGCGTCGCCTCGTAGGTGGCTTCGAGGACGAGTCGCGCGAATGGTTCCCAGTCCGGGCTGGGCACACCGTAGGCGACGGGCAGCGCGGAGCAGAACGCCTGGGACACAATTTGATTGCCGTCCGAGACGTCGGTGACCTCAACATCGCGGTGCAGGCCGATGGCCAGCATGCCGCGAAGTTCGTCGCGTTCGGTATCCGAGTAGTCGGTCAGCAAGTCGGCGACAGCGCCGAGGCCTTGTGGCGTACACAGCGCATACCCGTTGCGCATCTCCCACAGGTCGGCAACCGGCCGGCCCAGCCGGGTTGAGAATGCCGCACCGAGCCCAGCCAGTGTGTCGAGTTGGCGGTCACGGGTCTGCCCGGCTTGCCCGTCGACATCGGCGAAGTAGTTGCGGAAGATGGTCGCCGCGCCGGCCGCCATCGCGCAGGCCGGGCCCTGCGTGTGGTCGTGCTCATACCGCGTGACGCCGTCGTCGGGGGTCATATGTGGTGACGTCATCTCCAGCGCGTTGAACTGCGACGCGACCTGGATGGTCGCGCCCCGAAACTCGGGCGCGGCATGCAGCGCGCGGGCGTCGCCGATCAGGGGTCTGACGGTACTGCGTCGCCGGGTCGCCACGGGTGCGCGGCGGCGCAGCTCGGCCAACGACGGCAGCGTGAGTTCACCGATGCCATAGCGCTTTTCGTTGACGAGGGAGATCAACGTGGAGCCCTCAACGGTGAGGCGTTCGCGTGTTGCGTGGTAACCGAGCTCGCGGAATCCCGTCAGACGCTCGAACCAATCGACAGACATGGTGGCATCGTCGCATGTGCCGGTCGGCGTCGAATTTTGGTACCTGTTTAGGTACCAAATGCGGTATTGTCGATGTATGCCTTCGCTGAACATCGAATTTGACGAGAAGGAGATGGAGCAGATCCGAGCGGCTGCTCAGGCCGATGATCTGTCGTTGAAGAAGTTCGCGCACGCAGCTGTGATGGAACGCGCGAGCATGCATAAGCGCAGAGTCGCAGAGGCGGCCCGCCTCGTGGCTGAGCGTTCAGCTGAACTCAACCGACGCTTGGCGTGACCGAATACCTGGACCGCGATGACGTTCTCACCGCGGGGTCGATTGCGTTCGGCGGGGAGCTGAAGGTGCGCGACTACGGCTTGCTCGATGCCGCGGTCGCTCGTCCGCAGACAACTGTGTTCGGTGTTGATGCGTATCCGGAGATATGGGACAAGGCCGCTGCGTTGTTGCAGTCGCTGGCGCGTAATCATGCGCTGGTCGACGGTAACAAGCGCACCGCGTGGGCCGCGGCCTGGACCTTCCTGCATATCAATGGCTTCGAGCTGGCCGCGGACTTTGACGTCGATCGGGCCGAGGACCTCATGAACGAGGTGGCGACCAGGGATTGCGACGTGAGCGAAATCGCAGCATCGCTTTTCAGTTTTGCTGCGGCGTGAAGTACCCGCCGATTCCGGGCGGCTATCCCTCGGCGGCCACCAATGATCGCAGCTTGATGTTCGGGTTGTCGCGCTGGAAGCCCTCCAGGCGCCACGGCGTCGAGAACAGCACGAGCATCACACCGTCGGTACGCGTCAAAACCTCCGCTGACACTTGGCGATTCACAAAGTCGGCGTCCTCCGGGTCGACGATCCGCGCGACCTGATACGGCAGGGACTCCAACGAGATCGGCGCGCTGAGTTCGGTCGCCATGCGATGGGACGCCACCTCGAACTGCATCGGGCCGACGGCCGCGAACACCGGCGCCTGGTCGCCACGCTTGTCCGAGCGCAGCACCTGCACGACGCCTTCCTGCTCGAGCTGCTCGATGCCGCGGCGGAACTGCTTGTGCTTGCTGGGATCGGTTCCGCGGGCCACCGCGAAATGCTCGGGGGAGAAGCTCGGAATCGGCGGATAGTGCACGGGCACATCGCGATACAGCGTGTCGCCGGGGCGAAGGGCTGCCGCGTTGGCCAACCCGATGACGTCGCCGGGCCAGGCACCGTCGAGGGTCGAGCGCTGCTGGCCGAACACCGACTGCGCGTACTTGGTGACGAACGGCTTGCCGGTCGCGGCGTGGGTGAGCACGTCACCGCGCTCGAACGTGCCCGACACCACCCGCGCGTAGGCGATGCGATCGCGGTGCGCGGAGTCCATACCGGCCTGCACCTTGAACACGAACGCACTGAACGGCGCGTCGGTGGCACGCCGGACGCCGTCGACGTCGACCGCACCGCTGGGCGCCGGGGCAAGCTCGACAAGAACATCGAGCAGCTGGTTCACGCCGAAGTTCAACGCCGCCGACGTGAACAGCACCGGCGATGACTCACCGCTGAGGAACGCGTCGCGGTCGAAGTCGGAGCCGTCGGCCGACAGCAGTTCGGATTCCTCGACCGCGGTCTCCCAGTCCACACCGGCGGCGGCCGTCGCGTCCGCCGCGGGAATGTGCTCCTCGGGAGCCGCCGTCGCACCTCCGGCCGTCCGGGTGAACCGGATGTAGTGGCCCTTGCGGCGGTCCATCACGCCCTTGAAGTCACCGGCGATACCGACCGGCCAGGTCAGGGGAGTGGTGCGGAGCCCGATGCGCTCGTGGATCTCGTCCATCAGCTCCAGGGCGTGGCGGCCGGGGCGGTCCCACTTGTTGATCACCGTGATGATCGGAATGCCGCGATGCTTACAGACCTGGAACAGCTTGAGGGTCTGCGGCTCAAGGCCTTTCGCGGCGTCGATGAGCATCACCGCGCAGTCGACGGCCGTCAGCACCCGGTAGGTGTCCTCGGAGAAGTCGGCGTGGCCGGGGGTGTCGAGCAGGTTGATGACGCAGTCGCGGTACGGGAACTGCAGCGCCGTCGACGTGATCGAGATGCCGCGGGCCTTCTCCATCTCCATCCAGTCCGACACCGTCGAACGTCGCCCGGCCTTGCCGTGGATTGCGCCTGCCTCGGTGATCACCCGCGCATGCAGCGCGAGCGCCTCGGTGAGCGTCGACTTACCGGCGTCGGGGTGGCTGATGACGGCGAAGGTGCGGCGGCGCTGCCCTTCGGCAGCGATCCGGCCTGCGGACCGGGCATCGGACGTGGTGGGGGTGTCGAGGGCAGCGTCGAGGGCATTGTCGGTCATCTCGCCAGAAATGGTATGGGCGACCAGGGGTAAATCAGTAATCGGATTCTTGGTAGCTCCACTCGCGTAGTTGCCCGGCGATCTGATCGAGATCCGACTCGGCCCCCGTGGCGACCCGGATGACGAAGTCAAAGCGGTCGTCTTCCGGTGCGCTGATCCACTGCCCATTGATGGCCAGGAACGTGCGGCATGCGGTCCACGCCAGTCGCTTGTTCCCGTCGATCAACGCGTGGTTGCGGGCCAACGAGTGCATCAGGGCGGCGGCCTTGAGATGCAAATCCGGGTAGGCGTCCTCGCCGAACACCGAGGCGCGTGGCCGTGCCAGAGCAGATTCCAACAGGCCGTAGTCGCCGACCTTGACATCTTCGCCAACTGCGCGGCGGGCGATCTGCAGGAGGTCGTCGAGGTCGAGGTACTCGATCATGCGTCCTTGAGACGCTCCAAGACCCCGGCTTCCTCGGCCACCACGCGCTGTAGCGCCGTATCGACCTTCGTTCTGTGCGCTCGTCGGGCGATGTACTCATCGATCGCCGACAGCGCTACCGCTTGCATCGACCGTCCCTCGGCGGCAGCCTGCCGACGCAACGCCTCGGTCTGCTCGTCGCTCGTGCGCAGAGTCATACCCATGACCGCCCATGATACCGATTTGATACCACTCTCCACTGATATCGCCGGTGATATCGCACTTCGCAACCACATACGCATCTGCTGGCAGGTGCTGGTGTGACCATTGTGGTTACCTGAGATATCACCTGTACCAGTCCGGAGCCTTCATGAACATCTGCGTCTTCTTGTCCGCCGCCGACCTCGACGCCCGCTACACCGAGCCGGCGCGGGAGTTCGCCGAGCTGCTCGGCAAGGGCGGCCACACTCTGGTTTGGGGCGGATCAGACGTCGGGCTGATGAAGGTCGTTGCAGACGGGGTTCAGAAGAGCGGTGGTCGACTGGTCGGGATCTCCGTCGAGTTCCTGCGGACGAAGGCGCGGGCTGAGGCGGATGAGATGGTGTTCACCGCGAATCTCGGCGAACGGAAGGCCACGCTGTTGGCACGCTCAGACGCGATGGTCGTGATGGCAGGCGGCCTGGGCACGCTCGACGAGGCCACCGATATCCTCGAACTGCGTAAGCACCGGCACCACGACAAACCGGTGGTGCTGCTGAACACGGCCGGCTTCTACGACGGGTTGGTGATCCAGCTGCGGCGGATGGAGCAGGACGGCTTTCTGCCCGTGGCGCTCGACGAGCTGGTGTACGTCACCGATGAGCCGGCCGAGGCCCTCGCGTACTTGGAGCGTTGGCACACGGGGGTGCCGTCCGCTCTTGATGAGCGGTGATGAAGGCGCCGCGTGCACGTAAATCTGAGGGGCCACATGAGTTTGAAGTGTGATATCGCGGGTGATATCGCACTTTGAGACCGTCTGTGTGCTCCCTTCTGGAGGCTGGTGTGAAAGTTGAGGTCGGCCGCACAACGACCCGATCACGACTCGCCCACAGCGCGGAGGCGTTACGCCGACGAACCGACGACCCGGCTACGATTGAGCCACCGATCGGGATCCCGATCAAACTGGCCTTCGCCGAACCACATTGGAGTGATGTTGTCGTCTGTTCGTCGTGCCTGCCTTGCGGCCGCACTCGCTGTGCTCGCGGTCTTGGGTGGAGTCGCCGTCACGGCCTTGCCGGACTGCGGTGAGCACTGCCAGACGGTGGCGAGCCCTCCGCAGGGCGTCCCGCAGCCGTCGCCGACGGAGCCGGCCAAACTCGCCATCACCCCGAAGCCGAACGCCGAAGTCGATCCGCTGGCGCGCGTCATGGTGACGGCCACGACCGGAACCGTCGCGAGCGTGAAGATGGTCAACGACGCAGGCAAGGAGATCCCGGGGATCCTCACGCCGGACGCCAAGACGTGGAAGCCGACGACGTCGCTCGGCTATGGCCGCACCTACACGCTGACCGTCACGGCCAAGGGCCCCGGCGGGATGCCGACGAAGCAAACCTCGACGTTCACGACCCTGACCCCGGGCTACCAGGCCCGCGTCTACCTCAACGGCACATCCGGCGCACCACTGCAGGACGGCGCGAAGTACGGCGTCGGGATGGTGATCGTCGCGCGCTTCGGCGAGCCCGTCACCGACAAGGCCAGCGCCGAACGACGGATGACGGTCACCACCGAGCCGAAGGCCGTCGGCGCGTGGAACTGGATCGACGACCAGACCGCGCATTGGCGCCCGGAGAAGTACTACAAGCCCGGCACGAAGGTCACCGTGAACGCCGACATCTACGGTGCCCGGCTCGGCGACGATGTCTACGGCGCACAGGACGAGAAGATCTCGTTCACGATCGGTGACTCACACGTGTCGATCGCCGACGACAAGACCAAACAGGTCAGCGTGTTCGAGAACGGCAAGCTGGTCCGCACCATGCCGACCTCGATGGGCATGGGCGGCACCGAAACCGTCGGCGGCACCACGATGAGCTTCTGGACCCCACGCGGCATCTACACCGTGATGGATAAGGCCAACCCCGTCGTCATGGATTCCTCAACGTACGGCCTGCCCGTCAACTCCCGCCTCGGCTACAAGACGACGATCCCGTACGCGACGCGCATCAGCATGGACGGCATCTACCTGCACCAGCTCAACTCGACGATCTGGGCGCAGGGCAACACGAACGTCAGCCACGGCTGCCTGAACCTCAGCGGCGAGAACGCCGAATGGTTCTACAACTTCTCGGTGCCGGGCGACATCGTCGAGATCCGCAACACCGGCGGCGACCCGCTCAAACCCGACAACAACGGCGACTGGACCATCCCGTGGGACCAGTGGCGCAAGGGCAGCGCGCTCGCCTGATTGCGTAGGCGTCGCAGGAAACTGCCGCGTCCAGCCCCTTGGTGCAGCGCTTACGCTTGAGCTGACACCGGGGGTGAGATGGTCTACCAGCAGCCGCCCAAAACCAAATGGGCAGAAGCAGCTTCGATCGTCGGTCGGTGCCTGGCCGGAGCGTTCGGAGTGGCCGCGCTCGTCATCTGGTTGCTGATCGTGTGGACCGTCCTGAGTTCGGCGTACGCGACGGACCCGGCGGAGGATCCGCACGGCTACGGCTTGATCTTCGGCGTCCTGGCGTACATACCGTTCGGCCTGGCGTGGGTGCTCGCCCTTCCGCTGGCGTTGCCGAAACGGCTGCGGGCCCGGGGTATGCGAATCGCGATGCTGCTGTTCGTCACCGTCACCGTGTTGGGTGTCGTCGCGTTGTACCTGTCGTAAGGCCTACTCGCGCCACACGCGCTCGAACGGCAACCGCCACGCATTCGGCGCGATGAGCTGATGAATGGCATTGGGACCCCACGTCCCGACGGGGTACATCTTCACGATCGGCGGATCCTCCAGCAGCGGCGCCGACCGCTCCCACAGGGATTCGATGCCCTCGGCCGTCGTGAACAACGTGTGGTCGCCGCGCATCGCGTCGAGGATCAGCCGTTCGTAGGCCTCGAGTACGTCGGCGGCCGCGCCGCTCTCCTCGGTCGAGAACTGCATGGACAGTTTCTGCAACCGCATGCCGGGCCCGGGCCGCTTGCCGTAGAACGACAGCGACACCTTCGACTCGTCGGCCAGATCGAACGTCAGATGGTCGGGGCCCTGCGACCCGACACCGGACCCCGCCGGAAACATGGTGCGCGGGGCCTCTTTGAACGCGATCGAGATGATCCGTTGCCCCTCAGCCATTTTCTTGCCGGTTCGCAGATAGATCGGCACGCCGGCCCACCGCCAGTTGTCGATGCCGACCTTGAGCGCGATGAACGTCTCGGTCTCCGAATCCGGTGCGACCCCCACCTCGTCGCGGTAACCCTGATACTGCCCGCGCACGACCTCGGCCGGGTTGATGGGCAGCATCGACCGGAAGACCTTGTTCTTCTCCTCGCTGATGGCCCTCGGCTCGAGCGCGGTCGGCGGCTCCATCACCACGAACGCCATCACCTGGAACAGATGCGTGACGACCATGTCCTTGAAGGCGCCGGTGCTCTCGTAGAAGTTGGCCCGCTGGTCGAGCCCGAGCTTCTCGGGTATGTCGATCTGGATGTGGTCGATGAAGTTGCGGTTCCAGATCGGCTCGAACAGCCCGTTGGCGAACCGGAACGCCAGGATGTTCTGCGCGGCCTCCTTGCCGAGGAAGTGGTCGATGCGGAAGATCTGCGATTCCTTGAACGTCTTGTGCACGAAGGCGTTCAGCAGCACCGCGCTTTCGAGATCCGTGCCGAACGGCTTTTCCATCACCACCTTGGCCCGCTTCACCAGATCGGCGTCCTTGAGCATCGTGATGACGGACTGGGCGGCCTTGGGCGGCACCGAAAGATAGTGCAGCCGACGGGCATCGGCGCCGAGCTCGGCTTCTGCGGCGGCGACGGCAGCGGCCAGCGCCTGCGGGCCTGCACTCTGCGGCACGTAATGCACCTTGCTCGCGAAGCTTGCCCACTGCTCATCGGTGGGCTTGCGGGAGGCGAACTGGTCGATGGCCTCTTTGGCGTGCTTGAGGAACTGCTCGTCGGTGAAATCCTCCAGCGACGTCGCGACAACCCGGATGTCGGGGCTGAACGTCGACTGCTCCAGGTACGCGAGCCCGGGCAGGAGTTTGCGCTTTGCCAGGTCGCCCGTCGCGCCGAACAACACGATGACGTGCGGCGGCAGCGCCTCGTTGTCGTGCCGCAACGGGCGGGAACCGGGAGCCGGATAGGCGATAGATGACGGTTTGTCAGGGGCCACGTCCCGAATACTGGCACTCGGGTGTGCACTGATGGCGTCGCTTGGGTTAACTAACAGCCCACGCCTGAACGGGCGATCAAATTCAGCGACGATGCTTGTTAGCGGCCATTCCGCTCTCACCTGCGGGTTCGCATCTGAACCGCCCGAATCGTGCAAGCGATGCGCCGAAATCGACAGCTGAATGGATTCATCAAGCTGAGCTATACATTTTGCCGCGAAATTGTTAACCAAACTGACGCGCGATCTGCCTGTGGTTCAGCGCACAAACGATGTAGATTGTGACCGCAGTCATAGAAAGGGCAGGTCAATGGTCGGAGCATTTGTAGGCGTAATGATGCTGGTGCTCGGCATCGGTGCGATCGCTGGTGTTGTCGTGGCCGTGGCGATGGGCTTGCCCACCCTGGCCATCGCGATCGGACTGATCTCCGGCGCGTTCTTCGCGGGGAAGGCCGTCTAAAGCCTCAACCGCTCCCGCAGGCCGGTCGCTCGCACGGCCTGCCGGTCGATCGCGGCGCGCACTTCCGCCTCGGCGCCGACGACGCGTACCCGCGTCCTCGCCCGTGTCACCGCGGTGTAGAACAGCTCACGCGTCAACAACCGCGAGTCCTCCGACGGCAGTAACACGGTCACCTCATCGGCCTGGCTGCCCTGGGACTTGTGGATCGTCATCGCGTGCATGGTCTCGACGTCGGTGAGCCTGCCGGTCGCGAACGATCCGGACCCGCCGACGACGGCACGCATGCCGTCGGGCGTGGCGACCGTGACGCCGGCGTCGCCGTTGTAGAGCTTGAGCCCGTAGTCGTTGGCGGTCACCAGGATTGGGCGCCCGACGTACCACGAACTCCACAGCGGCTCGCCGGTCTCCTCGGTCAGCCAACGCTGCACCTGGCGGTTCCAGTGTGTGACGCCGAACGGTCCACGCCGATGCGCACACAGCAGGCGATGCTCGTCAAGCGTCGACAACGCGGTGCGCGCATCACCGAGTATCGCGGCCTGACGCAACCGAAGGGCGTGTGGCACAAGCACACCCCGGAGTTGTTCGGTCGCGTTGTCGCGCACCCATTCGATGTTTTCACCGCCCGCTGCCAGCACCTCGATTGCCGACGACGCGTCGCCAGCCCGGATTGCCGATGCCAGCGCGCCGATCGACTCACCGAACCGGTGCGAGGTCTTGAGCGCCGCCACGCCGCGCGAACCCAGGCCGTCGACGAGGTCGGCCAGCACCGCGCCGGCCTCGACCGAAGCCAGCTGATCGGGATCGCCGACGAGCAGCAGCCGCGTCTGCGGGCGCACGGCCTCCAACAGCCGCGCCATCATGGTCAGCGACACCATCGACGTTTCGTCGACCACGATCACGTCGTGCGGCAGGCGGTTCGCGCGGTGATGCCGAAACCGCGACGACGTATCGGGCCGCGGGCCGAGCAGCCGGTGCAACGTCGTGGCCTGCAGACCCGACAGCCGCGATCGGTCGACCGCATCGAGCCGGTCCACCTCCAACTGCACGGCTTCCTGCAACCGGGCCGCGGCCTTGCCTGTCGGCGCGGCCAACGCGATGCGCAGTGACGGCCGGCCCGCCAGCGCGGCCTGCTCGGCGAGCAGTGCCAGCAGGCGCGCGACCGTCGTCGTCTTACCGGTGCCGGGCCCACCCGTCAGCACCGTCAACCCCTGTGACAGCGCGACATTCGCCGCCGCGCGCTGTTCCTCGAAGCCCGCGGGGAACAACCGCGTCACGTCCGGTGCGGCACTCTCCGTGCGTGCGCCGACAAGGGCCAGCACGTCATCGCACACCTGCTGCTCTTCGAGCCAGTACCGGTCCAGGTACAGCAGATCGCCGAACAGTCGCAGCACCGGGGGAGTACCCAGCAGCGGGCTCGACTTGACCGCTGCCAACCAGGCATCGGGCGACGGCCACGGCAATGACGGCAATTCGACCTGCGCTGCCACCGACCGCAGATCCACGCATACCGAACCGCTCCGCAGTGCGCGCACTGCCAATGCGACCGCGAGCTCGACGGACTTGTCCGGCTCCTTGGCCAGCGCGGTCAACCGTTGTGCCACATGCACATCGGCGGGCTCAAGAATCTCGGTGAACGCGTCAAGCATCGAGCAGCTCCGACAGTGCGACCACCAACGCCGCGGGCGGTTCCCAGCTGAACACGCCGGCGGGATGTCCGTCGACGACGGGCGTCGCCGCCCCGCACATCCCCCGCACGAACAGATACATCACGCCGCCCAGATTCGCGGCCGGGTCATACCCGGGCAGCCGCCAGGTCAGGAAACGGTGCAGCACAACGCTGTACAACAGCGCCTGCAACGGATAATCCGAATGCAGCATGGCCTCGACCATGCGCTCCCGGCCGTAATCCGCGGCCGTCAGCGACGCATCACCCGTACCCAGCCAGTTCGTCTTGTAGTCGACGACGACGAACCGGGAGTCGAGCCGCAGCACCGCGTCGACCGAACCGGACAGATACCCACGCAATGGCTGGGTGCCCAGCACACCGGCCGACAGCCGGTCGGCGTACACCGCCATCGGATCGCCGGCGGGCAGATGCTTCCGCAGCAGGGCACCGACATCGGACAAGCGCGCGAACGACCCGCCCCGCAGATCACCGCCGGCCATCGGGAACTCGAAATCCAGTTCGCGCAACCGGTCCCGCAGGCCGATCTCGCGCAGTGTCACGCCGGGTGCCAGCGGACCCAGCGGGGTGCCGTGCATCGGCACGAGCGCCGCGGCCAGCTCGGCTGCCTCGACTTCGAGAGGCCAGCGCGCCGCGTGCACCTTGATCTGATGCTCGAGTTCGGCGGCGAGATCCGGTGCGAACGGGTCGGTCGTTTCGAGCACCGCGTGCACGAGCGATCCGAACGCCGCGCCGGTGGGCATGGACGCCATCGGTGACGGCACATCCGCACCCTGGGCGGGGGCGACGACGGGTATGTCGTCGGATTCGTCGTCGAGCTCGATGACCTCGGGCTCACTGGACACCCCGGACGTTTCAGCGGCCCGCAGCAGGCCCGAATACGACGTGCGCCGCCACGCGGTGTCGATCGCGCGGTGAAAATGCCGAACATCCAAGTCTTCTCGTGGGGCCTCGGGTGGTACCGGCGTGAAGGCGCCGATGACGGACTCCTCGACCACGGGCCCACCCACCCACGCCCGTAGCCGCTCCAGCGCCTCCTCGTCGGGCACCTTGGCGGGTACACACCTGTCGGGAACCGCGGACTCGCCCGGCGCCCGGCCCCGCAACAGCCGCGACAGGCCACCGTTGGGTTCGTCGTTCGACGGCGCCCACCACGCCACCACCTGGGACTGCGCGCGCGTCATCGCCACATACGTCAGCCGGCTGTCGTCGGCCGCAGCCTCGGCACGGCCGGCCCGTGCGACCGCCGGATCCACACCGCCGATATGCAGGCAGCGTTTGCCCTCGTCGTGGAACAGCACCAGATCCGGTTCGGGGACATAGCGATTGAACGCGAACGGCAGGTACACGATCGGGAACTGCAGGCCCTTGCTGACCCACACCGTCATGATCTGCACGGCCGCCGCGTCGCTGTCGAGACGGCGATTGCGCTCGGACTCGCCGCCACCTTCCGAACGCTGGGTTCGCAGCCAGTCCCGCAAAGCGGGCAGCCCGAAGCCCTCTCGGTGCGCGGTGTCCTGCAGCAGCTGCGTCATGTGCGCGAGGTCGGTCATCAGGCGTTCCCCGCCCTGCCACGACAGCACGCGCTTGCCCATGCCCGCGAGTTGCGCGGCCTCGAAGATCGCCGCGACCCCACGCTCCCGCGCATGACCGGCCCACGCGCGCAGCGTGTCCGCGACACGGTCGGTCAACGCGTCACCGCCTGCGGCAAGGGATTCGGCGGTTTCGCCGAAGAACATCGTGGCCGCTGCGGCGCGGACGAGGCCGGGCCGGTGGGGCTGGTCGAACGCCTCCAGCAGATACAGCCAGTCCTCGGCGGCCTCGGAGTTGAACACATCCGAATCGCCGGTGTAGACCGCCGGGATGCCGGCCTCGATCAGTGCGGTGTGGCACGCGCGGGCATCCTTGTGGGTCTCGGTGATGACGGCGATGTCGCGTGCTGCGACGGGCCGGTCACAGAACGTGGCGCCGCTGGTCAGCAGCGCACCGATGTCGGCGGCGAGGTCCTTGCCGATGTGGGTGCGCAGGTCGGCGATCGGAATCACCCTGGTGCCGCCGCGTTTTCGCGTCACGACGCGCAGCCGGAACGGATCGTTGCGCGGCGCACCGGCCAACCGGTGGCCCTGGTGATGGGCCTGTACGTCGTGCACGACGATGTCGGGGCCACCGAGCTCGGCGCCCCGCAGCACCGCCTGCAGCCGATCCACCAGCGCGCTGTCGCTGCGCCAGTTCGTGCCGAGCGTCTGCTTGTCCCCCGCGGTCGCGGCGGCCCGCAGGTACGTGTCGATGTCCCCGCCGCGGAATGCGTAGATCGCCTGCTTGGGATCACCGATCAGGATCAACGTCGCGTGCCCGGAGAACGCCCGCTCGAGCACCTGCCACTGCACCGGGTCGGTGTCCTGGAACTCATCGACCATCACGATCGGCCAGCGCTGCTGCATCCGTACGCGGGCCGCGGAGTCCTCATCTGCCAAAGCATCGGCCAGCCGGGTGAGCAGGTCGTCGTAGCCCAGGATGCCGCGACGGCGCTTGCGGATCTCCAACTCCGACAGCACATTGCGTGCGAACGCGAGCCGGACCGCGGCCGGCGAGTCGGGGTCGGGGTCGAGCGGGCGGAGTTCGGTGGCCGGGTTGTTGACCACCACGCGGGCGAGCTTGAGTGCCTCGGCGTAGCCGAGTTCCGGATCGTCGCGTTGCGCCCCGAAATGCGACAGATAGAGGTCGTCGACGATCTCGCACACCACGTCGTCGAGGCTATCGACGAGCGTGACCCCGGAGTCGCTGTCCCCGGCCACGCCAAGCGATTTGAGCACGATCTGGCAGAACTGATGCGTGGTCGCGATGGTCGCGGCATCAAAACCCGCCAGGGCGTCACGCAGCCGCTGCCTGCGGGCCTGCTGGTCGGCGGCGACGAGGTACACCTCGAGATCGTTGGCGGCGCGCGCCGGATCCTGGAATGCCGCGAGCGCGTCGACGATCTGGCAGCGCACGCGTTCGCGCAACTCCTGGCTCGCGGCCCGGCCGAACGTGATGAGCAGCATCTGATCCAGCGTCGCGGCGCCCTCGGCCACCAGCCGCGTCACCAGACCGGCCAACGCGAACGTCTTGCCGGTACCGGCGCTGGCCTCCAGGACCGTCGTCGTATTGCGGGCGGGCAGCGGCCCGAGCAGATCGAAAGTCTTCACCGGGGCGACCTTTCGGCGCGCAGCATCGGCAACCACAGGCGTTCGGCGTACTCACCCAATCCGACCAGGCGGCTCAGCGGCGCGCCACGGCCCCACGCCCGCACATGCGCGGGCTGCTCGTCCTCGCCGGGATACCTGTTGCTGCGCCAGCGGTATTCGGCTTCCCGCTGCGGGTCGTCGCCGGCATGCCGGGCTGCCGCCCACGCATAGGACGTCTTGACGGGCAACGGCAGCGGCTCACGCCGGCCCGCGTCATAGATCGTCACCAGATCGGCCAGCAGCTCGACCGGATCGTCCGGACGCCCCAGCCCCTCGACCCGCGGTGAACTACCGCGCTTGGGCCTGCCGATGCACACCGCCGACCAGTCGCGGTCCGGATAGCAGGCGGCCAACGCCAGCAACGGAATCCACGACTGCAGCAAGTGTTTGCCGTCGAGCTTGGAGTACGTCACCGACACCAGCCGCTCCCCGAACACGGGCGACACCGTTCCGGTCAGCCGGCGCCCGGTCCCCAGATCGACATCGACGTCATAGGCCTGGCCGTCGGAATCGCGGTAACGCAACGCCTCGGTGGCCAGCAGTGCGCATTGGTCACGCAGGGCGATGGCCCGGCGCCAGCCGAGTTGACCCGGCGGCAGGGTGCCGCGGCGCCACTCGGCCTGCTGGGCGTCGGCGGGCGTCATGCCGCGCAGGATGTCGCCGAGCATCCGGTCGCCGACGGTCCATTCCTCCAGGGCATCGATGTCGACGGGCATCTCGTCGGACACCCCTTCGACATCCCATGGCAGCGTGTAATCCAGCGACCGGAAGAAGCCCTTGACGGGATCGTTGAAGAAGCGGGTGAGATCCTCGAGCGCCACGTCATCGGCAGGGGGAGGCGCTAGCGGGCCCGAGAAGAACGGCGGCCGTTCGGCCCGCTGACCGCTGCTGGCGCGCGCCGCGGTGAGTGCGGTCGGGTCGAATGTGAACGGTTCGCCTGGCACCATCTCGCCGGGAATGACGTTGCGAATGTCGAACGGCTGCAACGGATGTTCGGTCACCACGTCGACGGGCCGTTCGGTGGTGATGCTGAGCGTGTCGAGTAGTTCGGCGAGCGGCACCGCGGGTGGACGGGGCTGGCCGGAGTATTCGTTGGCCCCGGTGTAGGTGACGACGAGCGTCTGCGTGGCCGCCCCGATCGCGTCGAGCAGCAACTGGCGATCCTCGGAACGGATGTCGCGCTCACCCGTCATCGGGTCGCGCGCGAGCGCGTCGTCACCGTCGACGGCGCCGAGCCGCGGGAACACCCCGTCGTCCAATCCGATGAGGCACACCACGCGGTGTGGCACCGAACGCATCGGCACCATCGTGCAGACGGTGAGCGTGCCGGTGCGGAAGTTGGCCCGGGTGGGGCGGCCAGCCAGATGCCGGTCGAGCAGTGCGCGGATATCGCTGAGCCGCAACGATGTCGGTGTGGCTCCGGCATTCTCGGCAATCTCGGCGAACTCGCGCTGCACCTGAGCCGCGGGCCACTCCTCGTCGGCGAGCGCGAGCGCGTCGATACCGGCGGTGAGCGCGGCGAGCCAGTCGCCGAGTGGGCGGCTACCGCTGAGCTGATGGACCGCTTGGCGCAGCTTTTCCACATAGTCGGCGAACCGGCCGGCAAGCTCGACGCGGTTACTGCTGACGTCGTCGAGCGGCAGCGTGGTATCGAGCCAGGCGTGGGAGTCGTCGGACATCGCGACCCCGGCCAGCACGCGGTCCATGCCGAAACGCCACGTGTTGTGCAGGAACTCCACCCCGTAGGGGCGGCGGTGCTCCTGGTCGAAGCCCCAGCGGATGTTGGCTTCGCGTACCCACGCCGTGATCGCGTCGAGGTCGTCGTCGGTGAACCCGAACCGGGCGCGCACCGGGCCGGACTCGGCGAGGTTGAGAACTTCGCTCGCGGTCGCCCGTCCGCCGGCCAGCACGAGCAGTTGTGCGGCCACCGACAGCAGCGGATTGGTCTGCACGAGTGCGCGATCCGCGAGCCGGACCCGCAATCGGTGCGCCGGGTGGGCACCGTGCACCACGTCGCCGAGCCCGAATCCGGCCGTGATCAACGGTGCATACGTTTCGATGTCGGGGCACATCACGAGGATGTCGCGTGGTTCGAGCGTCGGGTCATCGGCCAGCAGGCCGAGCAGCACTTCGCGCAGAACGTCGATCTGCCGGGCCGGGCCGTGACAGCTGTGCACCTGCACCGACCGGTCATCGGGGCGATGCACCCGCCCGGCCGGGCGGACCGCGTTGGCCGCGATGTCGGACTGCAACCAGCCCAGCAGCGTGTCGGGATGGTCGGTGCCGCTGAGAAATTCGTCGGTGTCGGGGACCGGCAGGGTGCGCTGCAGTTCGCGTAGGTCACGGCCGAGAGTGGCCAGCAGCGGATGGCCGACATCGCGATGGCTCGTGTCCTCGCGGCGGGGGAGCGCGCCCTTACGCCCGGCCAGCGACTGCCACAGGTTGTCGCTGGGGTGGGGCAGCCACAGGTGCAGATCGTGTTGGGTGGCGAGCGCGGTCAGCAGTTCGACCTCGGTCACCGGAAGGCGGGTGTGCCCGAACAGGGACAGCCGCTGCGGCAGCTCGGATGGTGATTCCTGCAGCCGGGCAAGGGCTTTCGCGTGCCGGACATGAGGTGGATCGGCGTCGACGCGCTCCACCAGGGCATGCCACAGCGGTGCCTGCCAGGACAAGTCGTCGGGCACGCCGGCCCAGTCGACCAGTAGATGCGGACGCTGCCGGGCGTAGGACGCGAACAGCCCCGCCAGTCGGCGCGCGACCGCGTATCGCCTGCCTTGCCGCAGCTCGTGCTCCTCGCCCATCTCGAAATGCCCGAGATGCGTGGCCAACGTCGTACACCACGGTTCGTCGAGGTTCTCGTCGATCACCGCGAGCAGCGGCCACACCATGGCGTCGGGGGACCAGGGATCCTCGTCGGCCGTGCCCGTCAGCTCCGCGATGAGCGAGCGGGGGTTGCGGAACTCGACCGCGGCACACACGCCGAGCCGATTCGACAGCCGTTGGCTGAGCCAGCGTTCGACGCCCTTGGCGGGCACCAGCACGAGTTCCTGCGCGAAGGGATCAGGTAGCGGATCCGCGAGCAGCGCACCCAGCCCGTCGGCCAGCAGATCGGTGCGCTCGGCCCGGTGTAGGTGCAGTGCCATCGACACCCACCCTATGAGACCGGCCTAGGAGTGCCACGATTTTTGTACGGCCAGCGTGACCACCAACGTCAACGCCGCGGCGATGACGAACGCCACCCGGACGTTAAACAGGTCGGCCGCGCCGCCGAGCAGGGCCGCCGCGAACGGGCGCGACCCAAGGAACCCGACGAGCCACAGCGCCATGATGCGTCCGCGCAATTCGTCGGGGGCACGCTCCTGCACCACGGTGCTCAGGCCCGTCATCGCCCAGCCGAAGCCGAGACCCGCGATCGCGAACCCGGCAAGCGCCACCGCGGTGACCGAGCCAGCGGCCAGCAGTCCACATCCGATCACGAGCAGCCACAACCCGATCGACGACACCCGCGCCGACTCGAGCCGACCACGCAGCACGGCGAGTACCGCCATGCCCAGGGCCGCGCCGATACCGAAGGCCGCCGACAACCACCCGACCAGGCGGGTACCGCCGCCGAGGTCCTCGGCCATCGACGGCGTCAGGGTGATCGACGGGTCGGAGGCGAACCCAACGGTCGTCACCGCGATCAGCGCGAGCAGCAATGGCCGGTCGCGCCACACGTAGCGCAGGGCCGCTCGGACCCGGTAGTCGCCGTCGGGGCTGCGCTCCGGGCGCGTCGGGAAGGTCACGAGCACCAGGAAGAGTGCGAACACGAGGTGCAGGCCCGCGCTGATCGCGAAGCCCGGCGCCGCACCGAGATGCGCGGCCAGGTACGCGCCGATGGCCGGGCCGAGGATACGGCCGATGGTCATCGGAATGCTGTTGAGCGCCATCGCGGTTGGGAGCTCACCTTCGCGGATCAGGCTCGGCACGATCGACTGCATGGCCGGGCCGCCGATGACGAACCCGAAGCCGACGAGCGTCGAGCCCACGAGCACCGGTATCGCCACGGCGCTGCCCTGCAGATCAGGTGCGACGCCCAACCACACGGCCGTCGAACCCGAACCGGCGATACACAACACCCGCCCCAACAGAATTTGGCGGGCGGGATTGCCGACGTCGGCCCACTTGCCGCTCGTCGGGCTCAAGATGAGCTGGGGGAGGAACTGCGCGACGCCCACGAGGCCCACCATGACGGCCGAGCTGGTCGCGTTGAAGATCACGATGGCCGCGACGATGCCGTGCGTCCACACCGCGACGACCGAGAACATCTTGCCCCAGAACAGTGCCCCGAAAACCGGGTCGAACATGAGGCGCAACGCGCCCCGCGGTCGCAAGGTCACGTCGGCCGTCACGAGGCGACTTTCCGTTCGAAGTCGGTGACGAGCCGCTCCAGCAAGTCGACGAGGGTGTCGACGTCGTCATCGGACCAATGCGCCACGGTCTCGGCGACCATGTCCCGGCGCCGCGCGGTCACCTCGGCCAGCGCGTCACGGCCTCGATCGGTCAGCATCAGCACGCACCGTCTCTGGTCCTCGGCGGACAAGGTCTTGGTCAGCAGGCCGGCCGTGACAGCAGACGTGACGGTGCGGCTCGCGGTGGAATGTTCGACGCCCATGTATTCGGCGACCTCGCCGATCGAGGCGCCGTGGCCGGTTTTCTCGCGTTGTTCGACGGCGCGGAGCACGCGCAGCGTCGACAAAGTCGGCACCGTGGTCGCGGCATCGATCAGACGGCGTCGCCATCCGGGACGCTGCCGCACGGTGTGCACGCGCACCAACAGTTCGTCGAGTCGGTTGTAGCGAGGCACGTTATATGCATAGCACATGCATATATCTCGGAGAAAATGGATCAGGTGGTGCTGTTCCCGCCTTTGCGCGACAAAGTCGCGGAAATCGGCACAGGGGTCTCGCTGTGCGCTCCAGTAACAGCGGGTCAGTCACGTGCGGCACTGGAAGCGCAACAGCCTCTCGTGCAACGGGTTTCGGCGTGCCCGCATGCGAGCGACTTTGTCGCTGACAATCGGGCAGCCCTGATGCTGTGATAGGAGTGCCTGATGAGCCGGAGGGGAGCAGTGTGATCCGGCCGGTGGGTCACCCGATACACATGATGCTCCAGAGGCGAATCGAGCGACATTGTCGCGCATAGGCGGGCGCAGAGGCACCTGGCCTTCGGAGAGCTGGCGACGCGGACCGAAGGCTCTCAGCCGGCGAATTCGGTTGCCAGCCCGTCAATTCCCGCCCGAATCGCCGTCACGGCGTCGGCGCGCGCCTTGAGCTTGCTGGCCACGTGGGCGGTGGTGTGCAAGGTGGCCGCGGCTTCGGCGGCGACCTCCTGAGCGCGCGTGAGCACGTCACCTTGCTCGACGATCTCGTCGAGCCAACCACCGGCAATCGCCGCGTCGCCCGCGAACGTCGCAGCCATCGAGATCCCCCGCTGAAACGCCGCACGCGTCAACCGCATGCGCATGATCTCGATTGCGGCGACCGGCAGCGTCATGCCGATCGCGACCTCGTTGGCCTGGCATCGTGATTTCGGCGAACCGACCCGGTGGTCACCGGACAGCAGCAGAAACGACCCCATCGCGATCGCCGGCCCGGTCGCGGCCATGATCACCGGGACCGGGAACGTCAGGCAGCGTACGGCCAGCTCGAAACCGCCTGCCAGCATTCCGAGCGCGGCCTCCGTGTCGCCCGAGGCGAACACGCTCAGATCGAACCCACCGCTGAACACCCGCGAGTTGCCGGCCAGAACAAGGGCTTTCACCTCACCGCTGCCGGCAGCCTGCGCGGCCTGGTCGAGCGCGGCGTTGATCTCGGTCTGCATGGCCGGGGAAAGTGCGTTGACCTTGCCATCGTCCAGCGTGACGGTGGCGACGGATTCATTCAGCGCATAGCTCACCAGGCTGCTCATTGGACAGATGGTACGGACTCATTCCGCGCGGTGACGACGCCCGGTACGCACCGGCGGGGGGTTGATGAGATCGGTCTCGGGATCGTCGTCGTCGAAGTCCTCGTCGTCTTCCTCATGTGTGGCGTCGTAGCGGCTCTTCCACCGCTCGCGCACCTCCGCGCCCAGCGCCTTGATCCGGTTGATCTCGGAACGCAACGTCTGCTCGTCGGTCTCCTTGGCCGCGTACTGGAAATACGCCAGCACACCGCGCAGGAGTTCAAGCTTCTGCTTCTCCTGGCGCGCGCGATCGTGCGTCGTCAGCAACTCCATGCGGTCGACCGGCGGCAGCGTCGCCCAATCGAGCACCGCGGTGTTGCGGAACTTCTTGCCGGTGGATTTGCCGCCGGTGACGGGCTCGTCGTAGTAGGTGATCGCGCCGTCGAACCGGGACGCGATCGCCTCGCCGAGCTGCTTGCGATCCAGCGCGGAATCCCACACGATCCGCCACTCCTGCGACGGCGCCAGGTACGGGATCTCGGCGGGCAGGTTCAGCGGGACGATGTCGACATAGTTGTCGTCGTAGGAACTTTCGTACTTGCCGACGGTGGGCGGGTTCGCGAATTCGAACCGCAGGCCGTACGCCGGCCGCTGGCCATAGTTGCGGATCACGAGCTCGACGAGATGCCAGTCGGAACTGCTCGGTTCCATGAACATCGCGACGTTGGGCTGCGTGAGTTCGGCCCGGCGTTCCTTGGCTTTCAGAAACTGCCGCCACGCGTAGATCAGCGCGACGATCACGACTGCAATGGCAACCCATGCCGCGAGCGCTGTCCACGCGCCCGGGTCAAAACTAGCCAACTCGCGCCCCCGATCCGCGATTGAGTCGAAAATCCCCACCAAAGGCTTATATCACGGACCGAGACCCCTGGCAGTGGTCATGCGCAGCAAACTTCGACGGGCTACGAGGCGGCCGCGGTCAAAACCTCTCCCTCGGCAGGCGCCTCGACCGCGGTGGGCACCAGCCGCTCACCGCGAGACAGCCAATCGGTGTCGGCCCACTCGATGCGGGCCGGCAATCGCCGCCAGTACTGCGGATGCGAACGCAGATAGACCTCGACGCTGGCGTGCACCCTGGCGTCCAGAGGCGGCCGGCGCACTCCGAAGGTCTGGGCCGAACCGGCGAGTGCGTCCGCATCGCTCGGCGACGAGTTGCGTTCGAACACTTGCAGACCCGCCTCGACCGCGCCGTCGATCATCCAGTCCAGCGCGATGTCGGCAAGCGGCCAACATGCGCCTGCTCCGCCGGCGATATCGCAGTGCGCACCGCGGAACCACACCTCGTCGAGACGGCTGTCGCGGCGCATCGCCCGTCGGCCGCCGCCGACCGCAACCGCGTGACGACCCGTCTCGACGTTGGACAACAGACCCGCGCTACCGCGCACGCCGGGAATGGCCTTCGCGTCCCACATCCCGAGGAACCGCACGGGGACGACGGCTTCGTCGTCGCCGAGCAGTTGAGCGGTGAGCTTGCTGACGCGTTGCCAATCCTGTGCCGTGCGCGTCGTGCGTGGCAGTACATAGGTGGCCAGTGCGTAGTCGAGCAGTTCATCGGAACGGTTCGGCAATAGTCCGACCGTCCCGAGGAGGGCGGCGAGTTCGCAGGCGCGGTGGCCGCCGTACCCGCCGCCGAACAGGAAGAGGTGATCGCCGGGCTCCCAACTGTCGCGGAGGAAGTCGTAGGCCTCGACGATCGCCGAGCGGGCTTCGGTGACCGCGTTGCCGCGGCGAGGTAACGAACGTCTTGTCCGCGCCGTGGCGCCCGCCCCGGGGTGGTACCAGTTGATTTGATCGGAACTGTCCAGCAACCCGAACAGTGCCTGCGTGTTGGTCGCGTCACGCGAGCCCGGATGTTCATCTGCGTGGTCGAAGCACAGCACGATGTTCTTCACGACGACCCCCGGCGGTCGGACAAAAAGGCTTACTGAAACAGTTTGCCGGGCGAGAGCGAGAGTGTCCTGAGTATTGCACTACTCGATTGGCTGATCTCCACGGATTTTTGCCTAGTCAACGGCATGAACAACGAATTCCGTGGCAGTAGCGCCGATAGGCGGAGGAATTACCCCGCTGTCGGCGCGGCCGAAGAACGGATTCCGCAATTAAACGCCGTCAAGTGTGCGTTATGCGCCCATCAACATGCGCCACTGCTCGAGATTCGACGCGCGATACACGTAGTTGCTGCGCTTGACTTTGTCGAGCGGGGCGCTCGGTTCGGTCGAGTACCAGTGCCCCGGGTAGACCGTCGGGTCGCCGGGAAGCTGGGCCAGGGCCTGCAGGCTGCGGAACATGTCGTCGACGTCGCCGCCAGGAAAGTCGGTACGGCCGCAGCCGTCGAGAAACAGGGTGTCGCCCGCGACCAGGCGGCCGTCGAGGAGGAAGCACTGACTGCCCGGCGTATGGCCCGGGGTGTGCAGCAGTTCGATGTCGACGGCGCCGACGCTCACCTTGTCGCCGTGTTCGTGGCGCGTGAGATCGCTCATCGCGATACCGGTGACGCGCGAAACCCAATCGGCCTCATGGGTGTTGACATGTACCGGCACGCTCTCGCGCTCGAGCAGCTCGGCCAGGCCTTTGAGCGTGAAGCCCATCATCGAGCCGCCGACGTGATCGGGATGGTGGTGGGTGACGAGCACACCTGACAGGTGCATGCCGTCGGCTTCCAGGGCATCGACGAGATCGCCGGCCGCGTAGGCCGGATCGACCACGACGGCGTCGCCGGTTTCGCGATCGCCGATGAGGTAGGCGAAGTTGCGCATTTGCTGGGCGATCATGTCGTCGGCCGCGAAGTCGCGGCCAGACAGCAGCTGGCGGAAATACAAGCGGTCGGCCATGCGCCCACACTATTGGCCGGGCCTGCCGAGCCATACCCGCAGGTCTAAAAACCGCACGTCACGGGGTGTTTAACGGCACACGCGGAAAAGTCGCATCGACAATGCGGAATTACTAGCGTTTGAGTCATGCACCTGACCCGATTCACCGACCTGGGACTGCGCACGCTGATGCTGCTGGCCTCCGGTGAGTCCGAGGACCGGCGCGTCACCACCCGCACGATCGCGAAGGGCGCCAACGCGTCGGAACATCATGTGGCCAAGGCGGTCTCGCGGCTGGCGGAGTTGGGCATGGTCTATGCCCGGCGCGGACGGGTCGGGGGACTGGTGCTCACCGAAGCCGGCCGTACCGCCTCGATCGGCTGGCTCGTGCGCGAACTCGAAGGCGATCGCGAGGTCATCGAGTGCGGGGGCGACAGTCCGTGCCCGCTGATCGCGGCCTGCCGGCTGCGCCGCGTCCTGGCCGACGCGAAAGAGGCGTTCTACCGCGAACTCGACCGCTACACCGTCACCGATCTCACGGCCGGCACCAGCCTGCCGATCGTTCTGCAACTCACCGGAGAAAGGAATCCGCAATGACCGTCACCAGCCCCGAGCCGTCGGCTGTCCGCGACGAACTCGAGCCGCAGCACGCCGAGATCGTCTCGGCCACACTGCCTCTCGTCGGCGCTCACATCGACGAGATCACCTCGGCGTTCTATCGGCGGTTGTTCGAGAACCATCCCGAGTTGCTGCGCAACCTGTTCAACCGCGGCAACCAGGCCCAAGGTGCGCAACAGCGCGCGCTGGCGGCCTCGATCGCGACATTCGCCACGCACTTGGTGAACCCCGATCTGCCGCACCCGGCGGCGCTGCTGTCCCGCATCGGGCACAAGCACGCGTCGCTCGGGATCACCGCCGACCAGTACCCGATCGTGCACGACAACCTGTTCGCCGCGATCGTGGAAGTCCTGGGCGCCGAGACCGTGACGGCCGAGGTCGCCGCCGCGTGGGATCGCGTCTACTGGATCATGGCCGACACCCTGATCGGCCTCGAACGCGATCTGTACGCCGCGGCGGGCGTCGAACCGGGCGATGTCTATCGGCGCCTGCGCGTCGTGTCCCGTGTCGACGACCCGTCCGGCGCCGTCCTCGTCACGGTCCGTGCGTCTGATCCGGTGAATTTCGTTCCCGGGCAATATGTTTCGGTAGGCGTGACATTGCCCGACGGCGCTCGCCAGCTACGGCAGTACAGCCTGGTCAGCGTTGCCGGGTCGACCGACCTGACGTTCGCCGTCAAGCCCGTCGACGCGACCGCGACCCAACCGGCCGGCGAGGTGTCGAGCTGGATCCGGGCCAACGTCTGCGTCGGCGACCTGCTCGACGTCACGGTGCCGTTCGGCGATCTGCACACCGAGGGCACCGACGGCCGCCCGCTCGTGCTGATCTCGGCGGGCATCGGGATCACCCCGATGATCGGCATCCTGGAGCACCTGGCCGCCAAGCTCCCCGACACGCATGTGCGGGTGTTGCACGCCGACCGCAGCGACAACGCCCATCCGATGCGCGAACGCCAACACGAGCTGATCGACGCGCTGCCCAACGCGTCGCTCGACGTCTGGTACGAGGACGGCCTGACCGGCGGGGCGCCTGGCGTGCACGCCGGCCTGCTGAACCTCGACGGCATCGAGCTGCCCGCCGACCCCGACATCTACCTGTGCGGCGGGGCCGGATTCGTCCAGGCCGTGCGTGGCCAGCTGACCGGTCGCGGCGTGCCCGCCGAGCGCGTGCACTGCGAGCTGTTCTCGCCCAACGACTGGCTGCTCGATTGATCTACGCAGCTAGATAGGCCCTCGGCAGCCGTGCTGACCAGCGGTTTGGTGCGGTTGCCGGGTAGGCTGTACCCTCTTTAAGGCCCCGCGGCACGCGTCGCTGGGCCTGAAGTAGGCAGGCCCCCTTAGCTCAGTCGGCAGAGCGTTTCCATGGTAAGGAAAAGGTCAACGGTTCGATTCCGTTAGGGGGCTCGGTGGACGCTAGGTACTCCAAGCGCGGGGTGCCTCCCGCGTCGATCCGGGGCGGTGTAGCTCAGCTGGTTAGAGCGCACGACTCATAATCGTGAGGTCGGGGGATCGAGCCCCCCCACCGCTACAGGACCTAGCAATTGAACGTGGAAGAGGGCAGCTGACGTGGCGTCGAGTACCGACGTACGGCCGAAGATCACTTTGGCGTGCGAGGTGTGCAAGCACCGTAACTACATCACGAAGAAGAACCGCCGGAACGATCCCGACCGGCTGGAAATCAAGAAGTTCTGCCCCAACTGCGGAACCCACCAGCCGCACAAAGAGTCGCGGTAGCCCAACGCTCGTGGGTCTTTCGTCGAACATCGTCGGGATGCATTACCGCTATCCCGAGTACTACGAGGTTGGTCGCGAGAAAATCCGTGAGCACGCCGTCGCGGTCAAAAACGACGATGCGTACTACTTCGACGAGGCAGCCGCGGCAGAGCTCGGCCACGAGTCCCTGCCCGCGCCGCTGACCTTCATTTGCATCTTCGGTTACACAGCGCAGTCGGCGTTCTTCGAGAACGCGAACATCGCCATCCAGGACGCCCAGATCGTCCAGGTCGATCAGGAACTGAAGTTCCTCAAACCGATCAAGGCCGGCGATCGTCTCTACTGCGACGTGTACGTGCATTCCGTTCGCAAGGCGCACGGCACCGACATCATCGTGACCAAGAACATCATCACCGACGACGCCGGTGACGTGGTGCAGGAGTCCTACACGACCCTCGCGGGTCGTTCGGGTGACGGAGAAGAGGGTTTTACAGATGGCTCTGCGTGAGTTCAGTTCGGTCAAGGTGGGTGACACGCTCCCAGAGAAGATCATCCCCCTGACCCGCGGTGATCTGGTGAACTACGCCGGCGTTTCCGGCGACCTCAACCCGATCCACTGGGACGACGAGATCGCCAAGCAGGTCGGTCTCGACACCGCGATCGCTCACGGCATGCTCACGATGGGCCTCGGTGGCGGCTACGTCACCTCGTGGGTGGGCGACCCCGCCGCCGTCAAGGAGTACAACGTCCGGTTCACCGCGGTGGTGCCGGTTCCCAACGACGGCGTCGGCGCCGAGATCGTCTTCAACGGCCGGGTCAAGTCCGTCGATCCCGACGACAAGCTCGTGACGATCGCCATTTCGGCCACTGCCGGCGGAAAGAAGATCTTCGGTCGCGCCGTCGCAACCGCACAACTGGCTTAGGGAGGTACGGGCCATGGCGCTCAAAACCGACATCCGAGGCATGGTCTGGAAATACCCGGATCCATTCCTGATCGGCCGCGAGCAGATCCGCCAGTACGCCAAGGCCGTCAAGGCCATGGATCCCGCCAGCCACGACGAGGCCGCCGCCGCCGACCTGGGCCACGACGCTCTGGTCGCACCGCTCACCTTCGCCTCGACCCTGGCGCTGCTGGTGCAGGAGCATTTCTTCAGGCACGTCGATGTCGGCATGGAGACGATGCAGATCGTCCAGGTCGACCAGAAGTTCATCTATCACAAGCCGCTCATGGCGGGCGATCAGCTCCACGCGGTCATGGAGATCCAGTCCGTCGACGAACGCTTCGGCGCCGACATCGTGGTCACCCGCAACGTCTGCACCAACGACGACGGCGAGATGGTCCTCGAGGCCTACACGACGATGATGGGCCACGAAGGCGACAACTCGATCCAGGTCAAGTGGGATCCCGAAACCGGCAAGGTCATGCGCAGGGCCGCGGGGGAGTGACCGGTCGAGTAGGCGATTAGTAACTCACTGCCGCGCCGGGGTACACTCGGCACTCGGGGTTTTTCCCATTTCAGCGCGCTTCCGTCCGCTTTGATCGAGCGAACGGGGAGCGCGCGAATTGTGTGAGCCCCGGACACTGGACGTGATGACGGCGTCAGCCGGGTATCACCGAAGGGGCGTAGCTCAACTGGCAGAGCAGCGGTCTCCAAAACCGCAGGTTGCAGGTTCAAGTCCTGTCGCCCCTGCTCAACTGAATATTCGACAGCGTGTGGACACTGGAAGGTGACCACACAAACCAGGGACGAAAGGCATGCGGTGAGCGACGAGCGCGAAGGTGCCGGCTCCGCAGACGACACTGGCACCGAAACCGGCACCGACTCGGGAACGACTGGCTCCACGCACGGTCAGACCGCGGTGGTGACCCGGCCGCTGCGCCCGACGGGTAAGCGGACGCGTCGCGGGGCGGCCAGTGATGCCGACAGCGGGACCGAGACCGAAACCGAGACCGAGTCGGCCGACGCCGACAAGAACGGCTCCGGCAAGGCCAAGAAGGTCAAGAAAGACGCGACCGGACCGTCGCGCAACCCGATCATGTTCGTCGTCAACTACCTCAAGCAGGTCGTTGCCGAACTTCGGAAGGTGATCTGGCCCAACCGCAAGCAGATGGTCAGCTACACCACCGTGGTGCTGGTCTTCCTGGCGTTCATGGTCGCGCTCATCGCCGGTGTCGATTACGGCCTGGCGCGACTGGTGTCGCTGGTGTTCGGCACCTGATTTGGAATTGAGAGAGGACTGACAACGTGACCACGTTCGACGGCGATGAGACACTCGCCGACGAGACCGCTGAGTCTGAGGATGTCGTCGAAGCGACCGAGACCGCCGAGGCGGAGTCCGTCGACGAGACCGATGCGGCGCCCGCCGCTGACGAGGCCGCTGCCACCGAGGCTCCTGCTGCCGACGAGGACGAGGATCCGGCCGTCGCGCTCAAGAAGGAGCTGCGGCTGAAGCCGGGCGACTGGTACGTCATCCACTCTTACGCCGGTTACGAGAACAAGGTGAAAGCCAACCTCGAGACCCGCGTGCAGAACCTCGACGTCGGCGACTACATCTTCCAGGTCGAGGTGCCGACCGAAGAGGTCACCGAAATCAAGAACGGCCAGCGCAAGCAGGTCAACCGCAAGGTGCTGCCCGGCTACATCCTGGTGCGCATGGAGCTCAACGACGAATCCTGGGGCGCGGTGCGCAACACCCCCGGCGTCACGGGCTTCGTCGGTGCGACGTCGCGGCCCTCGCCGCTGTCCCTCGACGACGTCGTGAAGTTCCTGCTGCCGCAGGGCGCGGCCAAGAAGCCGGCCAAGGCCGCAGCCGCGGCGTCGGCCGCCTCGACCGAGGCCACGCTGGAGCGCCCCGAGATCCTGGTGGACTTCGAGGTCGGCGAGTCCGTCACCGTCATGGACGGCCCGTTCGCGACGCTGCCCGCATCGATCAGCGAGGTCAACGCCGAGCAGCAGAAGCTCAAGGTGCTGGTGTCGATCTTCGGTCGTGAAACACCTGTCGAACTGACCTTCAACCAGGTCGCAAAGATTTAGCCGGTAACGGCTAGAACAGCGGGCGCGACGCGCGCCCTCGGATGAGCAAGTAAGGAACAGCACACGCATGGCCCCCAAGAAGAAGGTCGTCGGGCTGATCAAGCTGCAGATCCAGGCCGGGCAGGCCAACCCTGCCCCGCCGGTCGGTCCTGCACTCGGCCAGCACGGCGTCAACATCATGGAGTTCTGCAAGGCGTACAACGCCGCGACCGAGTCGCAGCGCGGAAACGTCATCCCCGTGGAGATCACCGTCTACGAGGACCGCAGCTTCACGTTCGCACTGAAGACCCCGCCTGCCGCCAAGCTGCTGCTCAAGGCTGCCGGTGTGCAGAAGGGCTCGGGCGAACCGCACAAGACCAAGGTCGCCAAGGTGACCTGGGATCAGGTGCGCGAGATCGCCGAGACCAAGAAGGCCGATCTCAACGCCAACGACATCGACGCAGCGTCGAAGATCATCGCCGGCACCGCCCGGTCGATGGGCATCACCGTCGAGTAGCGGATCGACGCCAAAGGAACGCGTGGGAGGGCTGGCATCGGCCCGCAACCACGACTCCAACAACACGATTGGATTTTCAATGAGCAAGAACAGCAAGGCATATCGCGAGGCGGCTGAGAAGGTCGACAAGACCAAGCTCTACTCGCCGCTCGAGGCGGCGAAGCTCGCCAAGGAAACCTCCTCCAAGAAGCAGGACGCCACAGTCGAGGTCGCCATCCGCCTCGGCGTGGATCCCCGCAAGGCCGATCAGATGGTCCGCGGCACCGTCAACCTGCCGCACGGCACCGGCAAGACCGCCCGCGTCGCGGTGTTCGCCGTGGGTGAGAAGGCCGAGCAGGCCACCGCCGCCGGCGCGGACGTGGTCGGCAGCGACGACCTGATCGAGAAGATCCAGGGCGGCTTCCTCGATTTCGACGCCGCGATCGCCACCCCTGACCAGATGGCCAAGGTCGGCCGGATCGCTCGCGTGCTGGGCCCGCGCGGGCTGATGCCGAACCCGAAGACCGGCACCGTCACCCCCGACGTCGCCAAGGCCGTGCAGGACATCAAGGGCGGCAAGATCAACTTCCGTGTCGACAAGCAGGCCAACCTGCACTTCGTCATCGGCAAGGCGTCCTTCGACGAGGCCAAGCTGGCCGAGAACTACGGCGCCGCGCTCGATGAGGTGCTGCGCGCCAAGCCGTCGTCGTCGAAGGGCCGTTACCTCAAGAAGGTGACCGTCTCGACCACCACGGGTCCGGGTATCCCGGTTGACCCGGCGGTGACCCGGAATTTCACGGAGGCGTAGCTCGCGGAGCCGACCATCGGCACGGAGGCGTAGCTCGCGGAGCCGACCATCGGCACGGAGGCGTAGCTCTTCTAGCCCGAGTGGCCAGTTGTGACACAAGATTCGTCGAATCGCGTGTCATAACTGGCCATTCGGCGTTTCGGGGCTGAGTTCGGCGAGGCGCCTGCGCAGGAACGCGGCCGCAGGCTCGGATGGTCCCGGGCTGTCGTGCTCGAGAGCGACGCGGTACCAGTGCAGCGCTTCGGGAACGCGTCCGGCCCGGCGCAACAGGTCGGCGCGGATCGCGGCCGTCGTATTGGAGCGTGAGAGCCGGGGATCGGTAGCGACGGCGTCCAACGCGGCAAGGCCGGCGTCGAAGCCGTCGCGAAATCCGATGGCCAGGGCGCGGTTCGCGGCGACGACGGGCGAGTCCATGATCGCGAGCAGCCGGTCATAGGCGAGGCAGATCGTCGCCCAGTCGGTGGCCCGCCAGCTCGGGGCGGTCGCGTGCAGCGCCGCGATGACCGCTTGGGGCAGATAGGGTCCGGTGGCTCCCTCGGCGAGCCGCAGCTGCTCGAGTCCACGCGCGATGCGGCCCCGGTCCCACCGGCTGCGGTCCTGTTCGTCGAGCGGGATCAGCGCGCCGTCGTCGTCGACGCGCGTGCGACGCCGCGAATCATGCAGGAGCACAAGGGCTGCCAGTGCGTGGGCGTCGTGGTTGGCGGGCATCAGTGCGCACAGTTCACCGGCCAGGCGTACCCCTTCGTCGCAGAGCTCGTCACGGATGGCGGACGGGCCGCCGGTCGGAAAGTAGCCTTCGGTGAAGACCGAGTACACGCAGCCGAGCACGTGCGGGGTGCGTTCATCGAGCAGTTCGGCGGGCGGCACCCGCAGCGGGATGTTGGCCTTGCGAATCTTGTTCTTGGCGCGGGTGATTCGCTGCCCCACCGCTGCCTCGGACTGCAGCAGCGCGCGGGCGATCTCGGTGACGGTGAGCCCCGAGATCAACCGCAATGTCAGGGCCAGCTGCGAGCTGCGGTCGAGTGCCGGGTGAGCACACGTGAACATCATCCGCAGCTCGTCGTCGCGCACCGGGTGTAATTCACCCACGGTGTCGGCCCGCGCCGTGACCTCGTCGTACACGGCAGCGAATTCCTTTCCGGGACGCGCAGTTTCACGCCGCAACCGGTCCAATGCCCGATTGCGCGCCACCGTGGTCAACCACGCACCGGGGTTGGTGGGCACACCATCGGACGGCCATACTCGCAGCGCCTGCGCACAGGCCTCCTGGACGGCGTCCTCGGCGACGGTGAGATCACCTGACCAGCGGGCGATCGTGGCGACCGCCGGACCCCACTCGCGCCGGAAGACGCCGTCCAGTTCGGTCATCGACGCCTACAGGCCGGAGACACCGGCCAACCGGCGCAGTTCAACCGCCGATGCCGGGATCATCGACGCCAGCTTGACGGCCTCGTCGCGATCGGCGGCGCGCAGCACATAGAAGCCGTTGGCCACCTCGGCGCCTTCGATGTAGGGCCCGTCGGTCAGCACGACGTCGTTGTTGCGCACCCGCACCGTCGTCGCGGTCGACGGCGGGTGCAGCGGCGCGCCGGAAAGAATGTGTTCGCCTGCCGCGTTACCGAATTCGGTATGGGCGCACACCCCGGATTCCCACTCCTCGGTGCTGGGAGCGCAGACGTTGTCCTCGGGTTCGAGCAGCAGCGCGAGCCAGTCGCTGCCCAGTTGCTCGCTCGGCGGATTCCAGCCGACCATCGGCCACACCTCGACTGCGCCGAACGTGGCCACCGGGATGTCGCGGGCAAGCTCGAGTGCCTCGTCGAGGTTGTCGGATTCGAGAACGTAGTAACCGCAGGCCACTTCGGCGGCCTCGGCGAAGGGCCCGTCGGTCACCACCGGGGCGTCGGGCCCGCCCGTGATCCGGGCGGCGTGCGCGGTCGGCGCCAAGGCGTCGCCCGCGCGGATGGCCGAACCGGCCTTGGCGTGAAATGCCTGGAATGCCGCCATACCCTCGGTGGCCTCGTCAGGCGTCAGCTCGCGTTCCTGGCTGATCAGCAGGGCGAAGTAGTGCATCGTCGTCTCCTCCGGCTAGGGAGCGGAACCCGGTTGGTCCCACTCTCTACCCATCCGACGAACGGCGTTGCCTCAATCCGACAACTGGTTACTTCTGCAGCGTGAACTGGTGGACGCTGATGTGGCCGGACGCGAAGTACTTCTGGCAGCCGTTGAGGTACTTGTCGTAGCGGTCGTAGACCTCTTGGCCCTGCAGCGCGATCGCCTCGTCCTTGTGTGCCTCAAGCGCGTCCGCCCAGATCTTCAGCGTCTTGACGTAGTGCGGGCCGATCTCCTGCAGCTGCGTGAGCTTGAACCCGGCCTCGAGCGCCTTTTCCTTCTCCATCTCCACCGAGGGCAGGCGGCCGCCTGGGAAGATCTCGGTCATGATGAACCGGGCGAACCGGGCGTCTTCGAACGTCATGTGCAGGCCCAGCTTCTGGCCCTGCCGCAGGTCGAATCCGGTGATGTTGTGCAGCAGCATGATGCCGTCATCGGGCAGCGCGTTGTAGGCCGTCTCGAAGAACGCCGGATAGCGCTCGAATCCGAAATGCTCGAAGGCGCCGATCGAGACGATGCGGTCGACCTTGTCGTCGAACTCTTCCCAGCCCTGCAGCCGCACCTCGACGTTGCGCTTCGTCGGCACCTTGGCCAGCTTGTCGATCGCGTACTCGCGCTGCTCGCCGCTGAGCGTCAGGCCGATGACGTTGACGTCGTACTTCTCGATCGCCCGTGCCATGCAGGCACCCCAGCCGCAGCCGATGTCGAGCAGCGTCATGCCGGGCTCCAGCCCGAGCTTGCCCAACGCGAGGTCGAACTTGGCGATCTGAGCCTCGTCGCCCGTCATGTCTTCGCGCTCGAAATAGCCGCACGTGTAGCCCATGGTCGGGCCGAGGAACAGTTCGTAGAATTCGTTGGAAATGTCGTAGATCGACTGTAGTTCTTCGTATTTCGGAGTCAATTTAGACATGTACGAAATGCTCCAAGCCTTAGAGTTCTCCCCGCCGAGTCGCCAGCCTACAACAGGTCTGCCCAGGTAGGGCTCGACTACTGTCAATCAACACCGATGGCAAACACAAAAAAGACCCGGTTGTGACCACGACGTTATCGGTGCCTGCGCAAACCGATCAGGCACCGACGTCCGACAGCGAAGCGACAACCGACACGGGCTACTTCTGCAGCGTGAACTGATTGACGTCGATATAGCCGATCCGGAAGGCGTTCGCGCATCCGGTGAGGTAGTGCATGTAGCGGTCGTACATCTCCTGGGACTGGATTTCGACAGCCTCGTCGTGCTTGGCCTCCAGGTTGGCCGCCCACATATCGAGCGTGCGCGCGTAGTGCAACTGCAACGACTGCCTGCGCGTGAGCGTGAACGAGGCGCGCGCGGCATGCTCCTCGACCATTTCGATGGACGGCAGCCGCCCGCCGGGGAAGATTTCGGTGAGGATGAACTTGATGAACTTCGCGAGCTCGAAGGTCAGCGGGATCCCTCTGTGGTGGGCTTCGCGCGGATGCAGCGCCGTGATCGTGTGCAGCAGCATCACCCCATCATCGGGCAGTGCGTCGTAGGCGAAGGTGAAGAAGTCGTCGTATCGGTCGTGACCGAAGTGCTCGAAGGCGCCGATCGACACGATGCGGTCGACCTTCTCGTCGAACTGTTCCCAGCCGGCCAAGAACACTCGCTTGTCGCGCGGGCTGTCGGAGTTCGCGAAGCGCTGCTCGACATGAGCCTTCTGATTCTTGCTGAGGGTCAGGCCGACGACGTTGACGTCGTAGCGTTCGATGGCACGCATCATCGTCGCGCCCCAACCGCATCCGACATCGAGCAACGTCATGCCCGGTTCAAGGCCCAGCTTGCCGAGGGCCAGGTCGATCTTGGCGATCTGCGCCTCTTCGAGCGTCATGTCATCGCGTTCGAAATAGGCACAGCTGTAGGTCCTCGTGGGATCGAGGAACAGGGCGAAGAAATCATCGGACAGGTCGTAATGCGCCTGTACGTCGTCGAAGTGCGGCTTGAGCTCTTGCGGCTGTTTGGCCATCGCGTTACCTCTCGGGGCGGACCGACCGGAGAGCTGCACCAGGCCCCGTCTTGACCTAGCTGGCCCCCCAGACTGCAGCAAAGCGTAAACCGCGTGTGGTCAGCTACCGAGTGCTATGGCTCAGGCAAAGGCGTCGGCTGCGTATTGACGTTGCGAACGCAAACTACCCGGCGTTGGCGAAGTTGGTCTTGAGCTCGCCGACGATCTCATCCCAGACGGGTTCGGGCAGCTCATGCCCCATGCCGTCGATGAGCACGAGCCGCGCGCCGTCGATCGCCTCGGCGACCGCCCGACCGCCGGCCGGACGCATCAGTCGATCGGCGCGGCCGTGGATCACCACGGTCGGCGCGGTGATGCGCTTGTCGTGCTCGCGCAGGCTCCCGCTTCCGAGAATCGCGGCGAAGTGCCGCGCGATGCCTGCCGGGTAATAGGCGCGGTCGTAGAGTTCGGCCGCTTCGGCCCGGATCTGTTCTTCGAGCGTGGGATAGCCCGGGCTGCCGTTGAGCCTGCTGATGCGGACGGCGTTGTCGATGATCGTCTGCCGCGAGGAGTTCGCAGGCGGGCCGGTGATGACCGACAACAGCTGCTTGAATCCTGGCGGGGGCAGGAACGCCTGGTTGTTGCTGGAGAAGATCACCGCGAGCGTCTTGGTGCGTGGCGCATGCTGCGACGCGAACACCTGCGCGATCATGCCGCCCATCGACCCGCCGACGACGTGAGCGCTGTCGATACCGAGATGGTCCAGCAGGGCGGCCGCGTCGTCGGCCATGTCTTCGAGCGTGTAGACCGCCGGGCTGCGCAGGCCCAGGAACGAGCGGGCCATGCGGATCGGGAGTGACGAGTCGACGCGCCGGCCGGACAGTTTGGTCGACAGCCCGACATCGCGGTTGTCGTAGCGGATGACCCGCAGACCTTGGTCGACGAGCTTCTCGCAGAACCCGGTGCGCCACAGCAGCAGCTGCGCGCCGAGACCCATGATGAGCAGCACCGCCGGATCGTTGGGGTCGCCCATGTCCTCGTAGTAGATGTCGAGATCGCCGGACTTGGCGTACCCGGTGCGTATCTGCATCTATGCCTCGAGCTCGTCTTTGTGTTCGCGGCTGACCTCGACCATGAAGTTGGCGAAGTACCCGGTGAGTTGAGGGTCGCTCATCATCTGCCACTTCGGGGCGAGCAGCTTCATGTACCGCTCGACGTACAGGAACTGCTTGCCGATCAGCACGAGCTCGCGGGGGAGCTTGACGTCGTAGGCATCGGCCAGTGCCGACAATTGCCTGCCGATTTCCGCATACGACATATCGCCCAGCGACTTCATGGTCAGGGGCGTAGCAAACGCTTCGAGGTCTTTGGCGGCCTGTCCCTCCGGTTTCACCGTGCCGACCGCGCCCATCAGCACGACGATCTTGCCCGCCGCGGCGTGGTCCTTCTTGACCAGCAGTGCGTAGACGAGTTCACGCAACAGCCAGCGGGTGCGCGGATCGATGCGCCCCATGATGCCGAAGTCGAAGAACACGATCTTGCCGTCGTCGTCGACGTAGAGATTGCCCGCGTGCAGGTCGCCGTGGAACAGGCCGTGCCGCAGCCCGCCCTCGAACACGCTGAACAGCAGGGCCTTGACCAGTTCGGTGCCGTCGAAGCCCTTCTTGCGGATGGCGGCCACGTCGTCGATGCGCACGCCGGTCACGCGCTCCATGGTGAGCACGCGCTGGCTCGTCAGATCCCAGTACACCTGCGGAACCCGGATGTTCTCGCCAAGCGGCGATGCGTGCATGTGCGAGATCCAGGCGTCCATCGACTGCGCTTCGAGGCGGAAGTCGAGTTCTTCGGCGAGGTTGTCGGCGAAGTCGGCGACGACGTCCTGCGCGGACAGCCGGCGTCCGAGCTTCGCGAGCTCGACGAGCTGCGCGCCCCGTTTGAGGATTTGCAGGTCGGCGGCGACCCGGCGACGGATACCCGGCCGCTGGATCTTGACGACGACCTCCTCGCCGCTGTGCAGCGTCGCGTAGTGCACCTGGGCGATCGAGGCCGACGCGAACGGCTTGTCGTCGAACGACTTGAACAGGTTGTGCGGATCGTCGCCCAGTTCTTCGCGGAACAGCTGCTGCACCTCGTCGGAGTCCGCGGGCGGCACGCGGTCGAGCAGTCCGCGGAACTCGCGGCTCAGCGGTTCACCGAACGCGCCCGGGCTCGACGCGATGATCTGCCCGAACTTGACGTACGTGGGCCCGAGATCGGAGAACGTCTGTGGGATCTGCTTGACGATTTTCTGCTGCAGCGAGCCGCGGCCGAGGATGTTGGTGACGACGCGTGCGCCGGTGCGGGTGATCTGCCAGCCCGTCGCGCCGATGCGGGCAGCCTCTACCGGCAGTGGCACCCGATCCAACTTGGCCACCTCGCGGTGCTTGGTTTTCGGCGGCGTAGTGCTCATTTCTGCAGTGTCTCAAAACCCGCGGTACTGCCAAAAATATGTGTGCTGCGCGTCACACCGCCGTTACGCCCGCGGAACTGTGCGTCACACGGTTGCAAAGCTGTGCTCGATCTCGTCGCGGCGCAGCAGCGCGTCGCTGCCCGGGACGTACGTCGGCTCGGTATGCGGTGCGAGCGCCGGGTCGATTCCGTCGGCCACGCGGGCCTTGGCCTGCCGGAACTCTGGCGTCGGCCCGGCCGCCAACTCGAGGCCGTTGATGATCGACCACGCCATGCTGCGGCGTGCGGCCCGTTCCACGAAGTTGGGGGACTGGTGCTGAATCAACTGCATGGCCCACTTGGGCATGGTGTCGCGGATCGCCCAGTCGATCGCGCTCTGCGGCAGCCCCAGGTTGGGGCCGGTGGCCATGGCCGCGCCGTGCGTCAACGCGAGCCGGGGGAGGTAGGACTCCAGGCAGTCCAGGGTCTCGGCCTTGGTGGTCGGCAGGTCGGTGCCGCCGAGCGCATGGCCGACCCGGACGAATTCGCCGTAGTAGCGGTCAAGTTTCTTGCCGCGCAACGGTTGTGGGTGATAGAGCTCGTGCGCGGTGGCCAGGCCCCACACCACCGTGGCGTAGTTCCAGCGCAGCCAGTCCGGATCGTCGGCGTCATAGACGGCGCCGTCGGGGCGGGTGCCCTTGATGGTGTGGTGCATCGAGCGGACGGTCTTGGCCAGCCGCTCGGCGGTGTCGGTCGAGCCGTAGGCGGTGCCGATGAAGAACGCGATCGAATGGCCGAGCCGTACGGCCGCGCCCGCCGGATCGATGCGGGGGCTCGCGACGCCGTTCTCGTCGCGTTGCACGAGCCGCGAGTGGTGCATGCCCATCCAATAGATCGACGGGTCGAGGCGTTCCATGTACGCCGCACACTGCAGCCCGAAGATCAGGGCGTGCAGATGCGAATGCACATGCCACACCGCGCTGCCCGGCCCGAACCAACCCGGATCACCCTGAGGACCGGCGAAATCCATGCCGCGGAAATAGTGCTTTCGGATGTCTCGGTCGAACTTCTGATTCAGCCATTGCCCGACGAATTCATGCGGCATAAACACGGGGTGAGCTCCCTTGTGCGCGGTTTGGTCACGGCTGTAACCACAATACAGTTTGGCTACAGGTGTGACCAGACATAGGCTGTAGCGATGTCGACCCCGACCCGATGGGCCGGCGTGCCGTTGACGGATCGCCGGGCCGAACGCCGAGCACTGCTCGTCGACGCGGCGTTCCGGCTGTTCGGCGAGGGCGGCGAGGCCGCGGTGTCGGTGCGTTCGATATGTCGCGAGTGCGGGCTGAACACGCGCTACTTCTATGAGAGCTTCGCCGACACCGACGACCTGCTCGGTGCGGTGTACGACGAAGTCAGCGCACTGCTCGCGGCCGATGTCGAAGCCGCGATGGCCGATGCGGGCGATTCGCTGCGGGCCCGCACCCGGGCCGGCATCGCCGCGGTGCTCGGATTCAGCTCGGCCGACCCGCGGCGCGGGCGCGTGCTGTTCACCGACGCGCGCGCCAACCCGGTGCTCGCGGCGCGCCGCGCGGCGACGCAGGACCTCCTGCGGGAGGCCGTGCTGAGCGAGGGCGGACGGCTCTACCCGGGCTCGGATCCGGTCGCCGCCCAGATCGGTGCGGCCATGTACACCGGTGCGATGGCCGAACTGGCCCAGCAGTGGCTGTCAGGCAACCTCGGCGACGATCTGGACGTCGTCGTCGACCATGCCCTGAAGCTCGTGCTGGGCCGCTGAGCCTGGCGTCAGGCCTGTCCGGCCGGCCGCCAGCGCTTGATCCAGTCGGTCTCTGGCCACTGTTCTTCGGCCGCCATCAACTCGTACATCGTTGCGCGGTCGATGGATTCGCGAATGATGTCGGCATGCCCGGCATGCCGGCTCAGTTCCTCGATGAGGTGCATCGCCACCCAGCGCACCGACCAGTTGTCGATGTCCTGCGGGAACCACGGCACGCCGTGCGGCACCGGCACGGCGGCGTCGAGATCCTGCTCGGCGAACACCCGCAGCGTCTCCGCATTCTGCGCCTTGAGTGCCTCCAGCAGACCGGCCAGTGTCTCGTCCTCGCGCATGACGTACTGATCGGCGTACTCGGCCATCTGCTCTTCCATCGGACGCGGGTCCGGTGGCGGGGCGGCGGGCGCGTGCGCGGCGCGGTCCGCCCAGCCTTTCTGGACCCCGGCGGCGTGCTTGACGAGCCCGCCGACCGACAGCGTGCTCACCGACGGCGTCGCGCGGGCTTGTTCGTCGGTCAGGCCATGGGCCACCGCGAAGAACGCGTTCTGCTGAAACGCCAAGAACTCCAAGAGGGTCTGGCGCTCGTCGGCGGCGGGAGGGGGCATACCGGGCATTGTTCAGTTCTCCTTGCTATGGGCTGTGTGTGCGTAAAGATCACGGATGCAAGCGATTTCGGCGCCGTGGTGGATGACCTCCCGGTTGATGTGCAGAACTAGCGTGGCCATGGAGTATTCGTCCCAGGGCGCCTCGGCCGGACCGCACGGCCGGTCGAGGTCATCGTTGCTGAGACTGCGTACGCCGTCGATCCAATTTCGGTAGGCGTCGTCGAGCTGGTTCAGCGCGGTGGCGGCGTCGGTCGCGTACGACCAGGACTGGTAGTCGGCGGGCGGACCGCCGAAGTGTGAGTGGTTGCGCATCGCCAGGACGCCGACGATCACATGGGCCAGCCGCCACGCGATCGTGGTGAACGGTGCGGGCTGCGGTTGGGGATAGGTGAAGTCGATCGAACCGTCGGGATGAATCGTCCAGCAGTCGGGGACGGGCTGCCAGAAATACTCGGCGTCCGTCAGGCCCTCGAGCCTCGGGCGCAACTGGTTCGTCCAGTGGAAATCCAATTGGAAGGCGAGATCGTCGTTCCTCATGCGACTACCTTCGCAGCCATATAGGACAGTTTCGGTCCTAAAACTCCGGCAGACTGTTGCCATGTCCGAAACGACCAGCCGGGTGCTGCAGCTGCTGGGCTTGCTGCAGTCGCGTCGCGTGTGGACCGGCGAAGAACTCGCCGAACGGCTCGGGGTCACCGGGCGCAGCGTGCGGCGCGACATCGAGCGGCTGCGTGACCTCGGCTATCCGGTCTACGCGAGCAAAGGCCACGGCGGCGGCTACCAGCTCGGTGCAGGCGCCGCGCTGCCCCCGCTGCTGCTCGACCCGGACGAGGCCGTGGCGATGGCCGTCTGTCTGCGGCTCGCGGCCGGCGGCAGCGTCGCCGGTGTCGGCGAATCGGCGCTGCGCGCATTGTCGAAACTCGACCAGGTCATGCCCGCGCGGCTGCGCTCACAGGTTTCGGCCGTGCACGACGCGACCGTCACGCTGGCGCCGACCTCGTCGGACTCGCCCGTCGACCCCGACGTCCTGATGACCTTGGCCCGGGCCTGCCGCGACCGCGAACACGTCGGTGCGGGCTACACCGACATCCGGGGCAACAGCACGCAACGTCGGCTGGAGCCCTACCAACTGGTGACCACCGGACGGCGCTGGTACCTCATGGCCTACGACCGTGACCGTGCGGACTGGCGCAGCCTGCGGCTCGACCGCATGTCGGACGTCCGGGCCATGGGCAGCACGTTCACCGCGCGCGACGCACCCGATGCCGCCAGCTATGTGCGGCGTTCGATCAGCTCCTCGCCCTACCGCTACGTCGCCCGGGTCCGCTATCACGCGCCGCAAGACGTTGTCGCGCAGAAGTTTTCGGCCGCGTCGGTGACGGTGGAAGCCGACGGGCCCGACGCGTGCATCCTCACCGCGGGCGCCGACGACCCCGAACGCATGGTGCTCTACTTCGCCACTGTCGGACACGATTTCGAGGTGCTCGAACCGCCCGAGGTCGCCGCCGCGGTGCGCACAGTCGGTGAGCGTTTGCGGGCCGCCTCCTCCGGCGAGCAGACGTGAACGTACCCAGAACACGGCCGTACCCGGTGCTTTCGCGTCTGCTCGGCGGTTAGGTGATTCCCAAGCGATCGGTGAGCACCAGAAAGGCCGCCGCGAAGTCGTTGTCGGCGGTGGCTTCGCGAACCTTGTCCCAGTCGACCTGCTCACGCACCGCGCGGGCAGCGGGCAGCAGCGCCGCGAAGTCACAGTGGTGTTCGTTGAGCGAGCACAGTTTTTCCGATACCACCAGCGTCGGCGGCAACACCGGCATTCGGATCGCGAGCACGTCGACCACATCGGCGGACTCCAGCGTCGCGGCATCCACCGACACGCCGTTGAGCTGATAGAGCACATCGACCAGGACGTCGTCGCCGGAGTACGCCTTGAACAGCCAGTCCTCGGGGGTGCGCACGATCCGGAAGCCGGCCTTCTGCAACGTCACCTCGGCGGCTTCGGCGTCGACCTCCGCGACGACGAAATCGACGTCGTGCACGGGCTCGGGAGCGCCGTACACCCACAGCGCATAGCTCCCCGCGAGCGCGAACTCGGGCCCGTGCGCCTTGAAGGCCGAGGCCGCGCGTTTGAGCGCGTCGCGCAGTTCGTCGTTTCTATCGAGCACGTGACCATCCCGGATTCGTCGACGGCGGTTGCTGGAGCTTTCCAGATGGGTACCAAGTACCCATGCGAGTGGCCACCTTCAACATTTTGCACGGACGCAGCGTTCACGAGGGCAATGTCGACCTCGACAGGCTGGCGGCCGCGGTGTCCGAACTCGACGCGGACATCCTCGCGTTGCAGGAGGTCGACTGCGACCAACCGCGCTCGGGGAAAGCCGACCTGACCGCTGTCGCGGCCAAGGCCATGAACGCTGTCCATCACCGATTCGTCGCCGCGATCTCCGGCACGCCGGGCGCCACCTGGATGGCGGCCACCGGGCGCGAACAACCAGGAACCGCCGCGTACGGCATCGCGCTGTTGTCGCGCTTTCCCGTCGAGAACTGGCAGGTGCTGCGCCTACCGCGCATCCCGGTGCGATTCCCGATGTACCTGCCCGCGGTCCGCGGGATACGGGTCGTCCACGAGGAACCCCGGGCGGCCGTCGTGGCACGCGTCGACACTCCGCTGGGACCGATGACCGTGGCGAACACGCACCTGTCGTTCGTGCCCGGTTGGAACAAAGTCCAGCTGCGCCATCTGGTGCGCGACCTCAGAGGTTTTCCCGGGCCGCGGCTGCTCGTGGGCGATCTGAACATGGGGCCGGGCCGACCGGCGAACTGGCGGGCGCTGGGATCCGCGTTGACGTTTCCCGCCGACGCCCCCGGCCAACAGCTCGACCACATCCTGACCGACGACCCCGCGCTGACAGTCACCGAATGCGCGGCGCCGCACCTGCCGATTTCCGATCACCGCGCGCTCGTCGTCGACATATCCGAGCCATGACGCCGTAGGGTCGGTGAGGTGCACGTCACGTCAGTAGAGACGACGGAGCTGTTCGCCGGCCCTGCCGATGCGCCCCGGCAGCTGGTCCGGGTGAGCTACACCGGCTGCGTATCGCCCGGCGAGGTGCGGGTGACCGGCGACGGGCTGGCCGGGCAGGCAACGGTCGAGCCCGAGGACGGCGTGGTCGAAGTGCCGGTGGTGGTGGACAACCCGGTGCCGGGCGAGATCCGCCGCGCCCGCGCCGAGCATGTCGAATTCGATTTCGCCGTCGCCGAACCCGGCTGGACGATGTACATGATCAGCCACTTCCACTACGACCCGGTGTGGTGGAACACCCAAGCCGCCTACACCAGCGTGTGGACCGAGGACCCGCCGGGCCAGTGCCGCCAGACCCACGGCTTCGACCTCGTGCACGCCCATCTCGAAATGGCGCGCCGGGAACCGGAATACAAGTTCGTGCTGGCCGAGGTCGACTACCTCAAACCGTACTGGGACGCCCGCCCGGAAGACCGTGCCGACCTGCGCCGGTTCATCGCCGACGGCCGGGTCGAGATCATGGGCGGAACCTACAACGAGCCGAACACGAACCTGACCAGTCCGGAAACCGCCATCCGGAACTTCGTGCACGGCATGGGTTTTCAGCGTGACGTGTTGGGTGCCGAGCCCGCGACCGCGTGGCAGCTCGACGTGTTCGGGCACGACCCGCAGTTCCCGGGGATGGCTGCCGACGCCGGCCTGACATCGAGTTCGTGGGCGCGTGGCCCGCATCATCAGTGGGGCCCGATGCAAAACGACGGCGATCCCGAACGCATGCAGTTCCCCAGCGAGTTCGAGTGGATCGCCCCGTCCGGGCGCGGCCTGCTGACCCATTACATGCCGGCGCATTACTCGGCGGGCTGGTGGATGGACTCGTCGGCGTCACTGGCCGAGGCCGAGGCCGCCACGTACGCGCTGTTCACCAAACTCAAGCGTGTCGCGCTGACGCGCAATGTGCTGCTGCCGGTCGGCACCGATTACACCCCGCCCAACAAATGGGTCACCGAGATTCACCGCGACTGGAACGTGCGTTATGTATGGCCGAAGTTCTTGTGCGCGTTGCCCAGTGAGTTCTTCGCCGCGGTGCGGGCCGAGCTCTCCGAACGCGGTGTCGAGGCGTCGCCGCAGACCCGGGACATGAATCCCATCTACACCGGCAAGGACGTCTCCTACATCGACACCAAGCAGGCCAACCGGGCGGCCGAGGACGCCGTGCTCGACGCCGAACGGTTCGCGGTGTTCGCGGGCCTGCTCGGCGGGGCCGACTACCCGCAGGCGGCGCTCGCGAAGGCGTGGGTGCAACTCGCCTACGGCGCTCACCACGACGCCATCACGGGTTCGGAATCCGATCAGGTCTACCTCGACCTGCTGACCGGCTGGCGCGACGCGTGGGAGTTGGGGGTCACCGCGCGCGACAATGCGCTGGCCCTGTTGTCCGAGGCGGTCGACGGTTCCATCGTGGTGTGGAATTCCCTGGTGCACAAGCGATCTGACATCGTGACGGTCCACCTGGACGAGCCGTTCACCGGTGCGGTGCTCGACAGTGACGGCAATGAGATGGACGTTCTCGTCGAGCACGGCGGCGCGACGGTGAGCTGGCTCGCGCGTGATGTTCCGTCGCTGGGCTGGCGCTCGTACACGCTTTCCGACGGCACCGCCGGCGGCTGGGAGCCGCTACCCGGTGACCGCATCGCCAACGACCGGTTCCGGTTGCGGGTGGACGCGGCACGGGGCGGTGGCGTCGTGTCGTTGACGCGTGACGGCCGCGAGCTCATCGCCGACGGCGCGGTGGGCAACGAACTTGCCGTGTACGACGAGTATCCCGCGCATCCCGAAGCGGGGGAGGGGCCGTGGCATCTGCTCCCCAAGGGGCCGGTGGTGCGCTCGTCGTCTGCTCCCGCCGACGAGATCGCCTGCTATCGCAGTGCGCTCGGCCAACGGGTGGTCGTGCGCGGCCGCATCGGTGACCTGTTGCGGTACACGCAGACCATCACGCTCTGGAACGACGTGGACCGCGTGGACTGCCGAACCACGATCGACGAATTCGTCGGCGCCGACCGGCTTCTGCGGTTGCGCTGGCCGTGCCCGGTGCCCGGCGGGCTGCCCGTCAGCGAAGTCGGCGATGCGGTCATCGGGCGCGGATTCGGCCTGTTGCACGACCGTTCGGGCGAGGCCGTCGACGCCGCGCAACATCCATGGACGTTGGACAATCCCGCATACGGCTGGTTCGGGTTGTCCTCGGCGGCACGCATTCGCGTCGGACCAAACGCGGCGCGTGCGGTTTCGGTGGCCGAGGTGATCACCGGCGACGCCGCTGACATCCGTGACTTGATGGTGGCGCTCGTGCGGGCCGGCGTGACCGCCACGTGCAGCAGCGCCGACAAGCCCCGCTATGGCGACCTGACGGTGGACTCCAACCTGCCCGACACCCGGTTCGCGATCGGCGGGCCCGACGAGAATGCTTTCACCGCAGCGGTTCTCGCCGAGGCGGACATCGCATACACCGACGAACTGAAGCGTCAGATCGACGAGTCCGGCTCGGCGCGCGTGTGGGTTCCCGCGGCCGCGTCGCTCCTCGAGCAGTGGGTGCCCGGGGCCGACCTGCGCGGCGTGCGTGCGCTGCCGGTGCTGATACTCGCAGGCGGGCTCGGGGCCGTGATCGACGATCTGGCCGATGCGGAGATACGCGTCGAGCAACGGGCACCGACCGGCGTCGAGCCGTTCGAATCACGCACCGTCGCGGTTCTCAACCGCGGGGTGCCGAGTTTCGCGGTCGACCCGGACGGGACCCTGCACACGTCGCTCCTGCGGTCCTGCACGGGCTGGCCGTCGGGCACGTGGATCGACCCGCCGCGCCGCACCGCACCGGACGGCTCCAACTTCCAGCTCCAGCACTGGACACACACGTTCGACTACGCGGTTGTGGCTGGCGACGGTGACTGGCGGGCAACGGGTGTGGCAGCGCAAGCTGCCAAATTCAACCGGCCGCTCCGTGCGGTCACGGTGCAGCACAGCACCGAGGGTGGGCTACCGCCGTGGGGATCGCTGCTCGAGATCGAGCCGGCCGGCTCCGTGCAACTGGGTGCACTCAAGGCCACCGGTAACCCGCTGGCCTCGGGAAGTGTGCGCAGCGTCGACTCCGCCCAGAGCGTGACCGCGAGGCTTGTCGAGATCACCGGCACGGCAACGGATGTGAAGATCTGCTCCGGGCTGCGCTCCGTCATGGCAGCGGCTCACCTAAACCTGTTGGAGGAGCCGGACTCCCGTGCCGCTGAACCAGGCCAACTGCGCCTGCACGGCTACCAGATCGCGACGGTGTCCACGCAGTTGAATCTGCCGAAGGTGCTGCGTGCCGACCATCGGCAACTGGCGCCCGAGGCCGAGGCGGCGCAGCCGCTCTATGCGCGCTACTGGCTGCACAACCGCGGGCCCGCACCGCTGGGTGGGCTGCCCGCGGTGGCCCATCTGCACCCGGAAAACGTTGTGGCCGAACCGGGCTCGGAGATCGTCGTACGGCTGACCGCGGCCAGTGACTGCACTGACGCCCCGCTGCACGGCCGCGTCAAGCTCGTGGTGCCGTCGGGCTGGGCCGCGCAGCCCGACGAACTACCGTTCGTCCTGCCGCCCGACGAGCACCTGGAAACCGAAGTGGTGTTGACCATTCCGGCGGGTGCCGAGGCCGGGCTCTACCCGGTGTGCGCCGAACTCGCGGTCACGGGGGCCGACTCGTCCGGGCTGCCGCCGTCGTGGCGTCAACGCGTCGAGGACGTCTGCATCGTCACGCTCGGCGAACCGGACGCACACGTGCTGAAACTGGTGACCGAACCGAAGCCGGTCGAGGTGCGAGCCGGCGAAACGGCGCGGCTGTCGCTGACCGTCGGTACCGACGCCCGCGCCGGGCTGTCGGCCGAGGCGCATCTGATCAGCCCGTGGGGCACGTGGGACTGGATGGGCCCCGCCGCGGTCGGGACGCATCTGCCGCCCGGTGGCTCGGTCGAGATCGGGTTCGACGTCGCTCCGCCGGCATGGGTCGAGCCGGGCGAATGGTGGGCCTTGATCCGGGTCGGCTGCGCCGGGCGGCTGATCTACTCACCGGCGGTGAAGGTGACCGTGCGATGAGCGTGGCGGCACTGGTGTCGGGTGAACCCGTTCTGGTCAAGGAAATCGACGAACGTGAGGCGCAGCTGCGGGCGACGAATTTGGCGTCGGCACTGCCGCGGCCACACACGAGCGAAGGCAGACAACTCCGCCGCTGGCTGACACAGCTGATCGTGGCCGAACGGGTCGTCGCCGCCGAGGCGGCCGCACGAGGCTTGACGGCGTCGGGCGTACCGGCCGAGGACACGGTGGTGCCGGACACCGCGGCGCGCCTGGAGATCGGCAGCGTCGCAGCCTCGGCTCTGGCCGACCCGGTGGCACGGGCAGTGTTCGCTGACGTCACCGCGGCCGTCCGCGTCGACGATGCTGACGTGACTGCCTACCACGCTCGCAACCCGATGCGTTTCGCCGCGAAACCCGTTGTGGATGAGCAGGGTTGGCGCAGTCGTCCGGTGGAACCCCCGCTCGACGATGTGCGGGAGCGGATCGCCGAGCACCTGCTCGCCGCGGCCCGCAGGCGCGCATTCCGGCTGTGGCTCGACTCGCGCTGCGCCGAACTCGTCCAGCTCTCACCCGGATACGAGCATCCCGGTGATCCGCGCCAGCCCGACAACACCCACAAGCACTGATGAGCAATGCTGCACCCAATGAGCGCTCTCACTCTCGCCCTCGACATCGGCGGTACCAAGATCGCGGCCGGGCTGGTGGACCCCGACGGGTTGCTCGTGCACCAGGCCAAACTGCCCACGCCGGACGGCGACGCCGAGACCGTATGGGCCGTCGTCGAGCAACTGCTCGCCGAGACGATGAAGGTGGCCGACGGCCGTGTCGACGGCGTCGGTGTTGCCTCGGCAGGGCCGATCGACCTGCCCAGCGGCACCGTGAGCCCGATCAACATCGTTGAGTGGCACCGCTTTCCGATCGTCGAGCGGGTGGCCGCGGCGACCGGGCTTCCGGTCCGGCTCGCCGGTGACGGCGTGTGCATGGCGCTCGGCGAGCACTGGCGTGGCGCGGGGCGTGGCGCCGACTTTCTGCTCGGCATGGTGGTGTCGACGGGGATCGGCGGGGGACTGGTGCTCGACGGCGCACCCTATGACGGCCGCACCGGCAACGCCGGTCACGTCGGCCACGTCATCGTCGCTCCCGAAAGCGGTGCGTTGTGCACGTGCGGCGGGCACGGCTGCGTCGAGACGGTCGCGTCCGGGCCGAACATGGCCAGGTGGGCTCGCGAACAGGGTTGGGACGCCCCGCCGGAAGCGGACGCAAAGGAGCTCGCGGATGCCGCCAACGCCGGGGATCAGTTGGCGCTCAAGACGTTTCAGCGGGGTGCCACGGCAATTGCGGCGATGATCGCGTCGGTGGGTGCGGTATGCGACCTCGACCTGGTGGTCATCGGCGGTGGCGTGGCGAAATCCGGGGCGCTGCTCTTCGACCCGCTGCGGGCGGCGCTGAACGACTACGCCGGGCTGGACTTCCTGCGCACGCTGCGGGTGGTGCCCGCCGAACTCGGCGGGGACGCGGGCCTGGTCGGGGCGGCTGCCCTTTTGCGTGGCTGAGCGCGTTGCATGTGAGTGCGGCCCCAGTCGCACAGTGTCTGCAGAACCGGCGCGAGCGTCATCCCGTACTCGGAGATCGAGTAGTGCACGCATGGCGGCACGGTGCCCGCGTCATGGCGGTCGATGATCCCGGCGTCGACGAGATCGTGCAGATGGCGGATGAGCATGCGTTCGGTGATCTCGGGGATGCTGCGCCGCAGCTCGGCAGTGCGCATCGGCCCGTCGACCAGGCGCCACAGGATGGTGCCCTTCCAGCGGCCGTCGATGACCGACAGCGTGGCGTCGATCGGACATTCGCCGATTTCTTTCTTCGACACCGGCATGGCATGGCTCCTCGGCTGAGTGCTGACTAATTTGTCAGTACCTTGTTTTTTGGCAGCTTACTGAGCAGGGTCGATGTTGTGAAAGAGATCATCGAGATCCTCGCCGTCGTGGTCACCGGCGCGCTGGTCGGCGTCGAATTCGGAGTAACCGCCTTCAGTCACCCGATCCTGGAGCGGCTGCCGGAGACCGCGTACTCGCAGGGGCGTTCGGCCAGTGCGCGGATTCTCGGCAAGGTGATGCCGTTCTGGTACGGCTTGGTCGTACTGCTGCTGCTCACCGTCGTGGTGCTGCAGCCCGGGCCGTTGTTGTTCGCCGCGGTGGTGGTGATGGGCGCCGTCATGCTGCTGACCTTCACACTGCTTGTGCCCGCCAACAATCGCGTGGCCGCTTGGGCCGGCCCCGCCGACGTCTCGCGTGAGCTGGCCGGGCGCTGGGACCGGCTGCACTGGGTGAGAGTGGCCTTGTTGGCCGTGGTGTTCGTGCTGTTGGTGGTGGGAAGTGGGCGCTGACGCGTGGTGAGCGACCGCTGCGGCACGCTTTTTGCGGCGTGTTGACGTACAGACACGGTCGCTCGCGGTGCAGGGTGAGGTGCAGGGAACGTGAATTAGGAAGTCAGGCGGGTGTTCGGGTACCCTGGCCGAGTTCCACCGAAGACCGTCGGTCACCGATGAGCGCTTGTGCGAAGAGCAAGTGGCTCGGAAATCGGTTGAAGGTCCGGGAGTTCCCGGCGGCCCACGCAGGAGGACGAGGTAGAAGCATTCTTGCGCGCCCCGACCTGTCTGCGTCGGGGCGTTCGTCATTTCCGGCCTTCATGTGGTGGACGACCCAACCATCACGAGGAGGCAAGCATGGCCCAAGCTGAAAAGGCCACCGCGGTCGCCGACATCGCCGAGAAGTTCAAGGAGGCGACGGCCACCGTCGTCACCGAGTACCGCGGCCTGACGGTGTCCAACCTTGCCGAGCTGCGCAGGTCGCTGGGTGACGGAGCCACATACACGGTTGCCAAGAACACCTTGGTCAAGCGTGCGGCTGCGGAAGCCGGCATCGAAGGTCTGGACGATCTGTTCTCCGGGCCGACCGCCATCGCGTTCATCAACGGCGAGCCCGTCGACGCCGCCAAGGCGATCAAGAAGTTCGCCAAGGACAACAAGGCCCTGGTCGTCAAGGGCGGCTACATGGACGGCAAGGCGCTGTCCGTCGCCGAGGTCGAGCGGATCGCCGATCTGGAGTCGCGCGAGGTGCTGCTGTCCAAGCTGGCCGGCGCGCTGAAGGCGAAGCAGTCCCAGGCCGCGGCGCTGTTCGTGGCGCCCGCGTCCCAGGTCGCCCGCCTGGCCGCAGCTCTGCAAGAGAAGAAGGCCGGCGAAAACGCCGCCTGACAAACCACCACCAAGAGATAGATAAGGAATCACCATGGCAAAGCTGTCCACCGACGAACTGCTCGACGCGTTCAAGGAAATGACCCTGCTGGAGCTCTCTGAGTTCGTCAAGCAGTTCGAGGAGACCTTCGACGTCACCGCCGCCGCCCCGGTCGCGGTTGCCGCCGGCCCGGCCGCCGGTGGCGCGCCCGCCGAGGCCGCCGAGGAGCAGTCGGAGTTCGACGTCATCCTCGAGGGTGCCGGCGACAAGAAGATCGGCGTCATCAAGGTCGTCCGCGAGATCGTCTCCGGCCTGGGCCTGAAGGAAGCCAAGGATCTGGTCGACGGCGCTCCCAAGCCGCTGCTGGAGAAGGTCACCAAGGAAGCCGCCGAGGAGGCCAAGAGCAAGCTCGAGGCTGCCGGCGCTTCGGTCACCGTCAAGTAATTCGCGATTCTGCGAAAAGAGCCCCCGGATCAGCGCGATCCGGGGGCTCTTTGCTGTTTGTGCCGGGGCAAATCGGATACATCGGCACAACCATGATTCCTCGGTGCGCAGTGCGCTATGGTGACTCAAGCCACAGGCCAGAGCCGGTGGCACGGTGAGGCGTAGGCGGAAGGATCTTTATGGGCGTCCAAATCGACGTGAACGGACTGAGCAAGTCTTTCGGATCGTCCAAGATCTGGGAAGACGTCACGCTGTCTGTCCCGGCCGGTGAGGTCAGCGTGCTGCTGGGCCCGTCAGGTACCGGTAAGTCGGTGTTCCTGAAGTCCCTGATCGGCCTGCTGCGCCCGGAGCGCGGCTCCATCATCATCGACGGCACCGACATCCTCGAATGCTCGGCCAAGGAGCTCTACGAGATCCGCACGCTGTTCGGTGTGCTGTTCCAGGACGGCGCGCTGTTCGGCTCGATGAACATCTACGACAACACCGCCTTCCCGCTGCGCGAACACACCAAGAAGAGCGAGAGCGAGATCCGTGAGATCGTCATGGAGAAGCTCGCCCTGGTCGGTATGCCCAACGACGGCCACAAGTTCCCCGGTGAGATCTCCGGCGGTATGCGCAAGCGCGCCGGCCTGGCCCGTGCCCTCGTGCTCGACCCGCAGATCATCCTGTGTGACGAGCCGGACTCCGGTCTGGACCCGGTCCGTACCGCCTACCTGAGCCAGCTGCTGATCGACATCAACGCCCAGATCGACGCGACCGTGCTGATCGTCACGCACAACATCAACATCGCGCGGACCGTGCCCGACAACATCGGCATGCTGTTCCGCAAGAAGCTGGTCATGTTCGGGCCGCGTGAGGTGCTGCTGACCAGCGAGGAGCCCGTCGTCAAGCAGTTCCTCAACGGCCGCCGCATCGGCCCCATCGGCATGTCCGAGGAGAAGGACGAGGCCACCGCGGCGGCCGAGCAGGCCCTGCTCGACGCCGGTCAGCACGACGGTGGCGTGGAGGAGATCGAAGGCGTCCCGCCGCAGCTGACCGCGACGCCGGGCATGCCCGAGCGCAAGGGCGTGGCCCGTCGCCGGGCGCGGGTGCGCGAGATCCTGCACACCCTGCCGCCGCAGGCCCAGGCCGCCATTCTGGAGGAGCTCAACGCCCACGACGCGCAGCAGGGCGGCCAGGTCCAGACCCAGACGGCTCCGGTGGACAATTACGACGAGCCGACCGCACGGCACAGCCGCCCGATCGAGGACGACGCTCCGACGGGCGCCATCGAGGTGCCCAAGCAGCAGGCCTGACCGAAACCGACATCGATCCGGCGCGCCCATCCGTGGGTAGCGCCGGATCGGCGTTTGACGAGGGGCGATCGCGGAGGCGTTCGCCGGCGCTCAAGATCAGTTATCGCGACAAATCCCACCCCAAACAGCGTGTGAGCCCTTGACGGACGGCCCCAAACGGGCCAATCTGTTGGGCAGCATGTGTGAAGGGTCGAGTCGCCAGCCAGCGCCGGGTGACCCATCTCATGCAATGGATGTGTGGTGGTCGAGGAATGCTCGTTGAATAACTGGCGGACGTGCGCTATCGTTGGACGTTGCGCTGGCTGCATCCTGCCCACCTCACCTGTACCTGACACCGTGGTCCTAGCCTGAGTCGTTTGCTCAGTACCTAGTCCTGTGCCGTGCGTCCAGGGTTTTGGACAGGCGGTATCCAGCCGAACCGACGCAGAATTCGCGACAAAAGGTCCGGTGCAGGCCGGCGCCTAATAGTCGCATGAGGTGCTGGAAGGATGCATCTTGGCAGTCTCTAGCCAGAGCACAGCGAACGCTATCACCAATAACTCCGTCCCAGGAGCACCGAACCGAGTTTCATTTGCCAAGCTCCGCGAGCCGCTTGAGGTTCCGGGGCTGCTCGACGTTCAGACCGATTCCTTCGACTGGCTCGTCGGGTCCGACGAATGGCGCCAGAAGGCCATCGATCGCGGTGAGACCGACCCCAAGGGCGGTCTCGAAGAGGTGCTCGAAGAGCTCTCGCCGATCGAGGACTTCTCCGGCTCGATGTCGCTGTCCTTCTCCGATCCGCGCTTCGACGAGGTCAAGGCCCCGGTCGACGAGTGCAAAGACAAGGACATGACGTACGCGGCCCCGCTGTTCGTCACGGCCGAGTTCATCAACAACAACACCGGCGAGATCAAGAGCCAGACGGTCTTCATGGGTGACTTCCCGATGATGACCGAGAAGGGCACCTTCATCATCAACGGCACCGAGCGCGTCGTCGTGTCGCAGCTCGTCCGTTCGCCCGGTGTGTACTTCGACGAGACCATCGACAAGTCCACCGAGAAGACGCTGCACAGCGTCAAGGTCATCCCCGGCCGCGGTGCGTGGCTGGAGTTCGACGTCGACAAGCGCGACACCGTCGGCGTCCGTATCGACCGCAAGCGCCGTCAGCCGGTCACCGTGCTGCTCAAGGCGCTCGGCTGGACGAACGAGCAGATCGTGGAGCGCTTCGGCTTCTCCGAGATCATGATGGGCACGCTGGAGAAGGACAGCACCTCGGGTACCGACGAGGCGCTGCTCGACATCTACCGCAAGCTGCGCCCGGGCGAGCCGCCGACCAAGGAGTCCGCGCAGACCCTGCTGGAGAACCTGTTCTTCAAGGAGAAGCGCTACGACCTGGCTCGCGTCGGCCGTTACAAGGTCAACAAGAAGCTGGGCCTGAACGCCGGCCAGCCGATCACGTCGTCGACGCTGACCGAGGAAGACGTCGTCGCGACGATCGAGTACCTGGTGCGTCTGCACGAGGGCCAGACCACGATGACCGTCCCCGGCGGCGTCGAGGTCCCTGTTGAAGTAGATGACATCGACCACTTCGGCAACCGTCGTCTGCGCACCGTGGGTGAGCTGATCCAGAACCAGATCCGCGTGGGCCTGTCCCGCATGGAGCGTGTCGTGCGTGAGCGCATGACCACCCAGGACGTCGAGGCGATCACGCCGCAGACCCTGATCAACATCCGTCCCGTCGTGGCGGCGATCAAGGAGTTCTTCGGCACGAGCCAGCTGTCGCAGTTCATGGACCAGAACAACCCGCTGTCGGGTCTGACCCACAAGCGTCGTCTCTCGGCGCTGGGCCCCGGCGGTCTGTCCCGTGAGCGCGCCGGCCTTCAAGGTCCGCGACGTGCACTCCAGCCACTACGGCCGCATGTGCCCGATCGAGACCCCTGAGGGTCCGAACATCGGTCTGATCGGTTCGCTTTCGGTGTACGCGCGGGTCAACCCGTTCGGCTTCATCGAGACGCCGTACCGCAAGGTCGTCGACGGTGTGGTCACCGACCAGATCGACTACCTGACCGCCGACGAGGAGGACCGCCACGTCGTGGCGCAGGCCAACTCGCCGATCGACGCCGACGGCCGGTTCACCGAAGACCGCGTGATGGTCCGCCGTAAGGGCGGCGAGGTCGAGAACGTGGCCCCGTCCGACGTCGACTACATGGACGTCTCGCCGCGCCAGATGGTTTCGGTCGCGACCGCGATGATCCCGTTCCTCGAGCACGACGACGCCAACCGCGCCCTGATGGGTGCCAACATGCAGCGCCAGGCCGTTCCGCTGGTGCGCAGCGAGGCCCCGCTGGTCGGCACCGGTATGGAGCTGCGTGCCGCGATCGACGCAGGCGATGTCGTGGTCTCGGAGAAGACCGGTGTGGTCGAAGAGGTCTCGGCCGACTACGTCACCGTGATGGCCGACGACGGCACCCGCCACACCTACCGGATGCGCAAGTTCGCCCGGTCCAACCACGGCACGTGCGCCAACCAGCGCCCGATCGTGGACGCCGGGCAGCGGGTCGAGTCGGGCCAGGTCATCGCCGACGGGCCGTGCACCCAGAACGGTGAGATGGCCCTTGGCAAGAACCTGCTCGTGGCGATCATGCCGTGGGAGGGCCACAACTACGAGGACGCGATCATCCTCTCGAACCGCCTGGTCGAAGAGGACGTGCTGACCTCGATCCACATCGAAGAACACGAGATCGACGCCCGTGACACCAAGCTGGGCGCCGAGGAGATCACCCGGGACATCCCGAACGTCTCCGACGAGGTGCTGGCCGATCTTGACGAGCGCGGCATCGTCCGCATCGGCGCCGAGGTCCGCGACGGCGACATCCTGGTCGGCAAGGTCACCCCGAAGGGCGAGACCGAGCTGACCCCGGAGGAGCGCCTGCTGCGTGCCATCTTCGGTGAGAAGGCCCGCGAGGTCCGCGACACGTCGCTGAAGGTGCCGCACGGTGAGTCCGGCAAGGTCATCGGCATCCGCGTGTTCTCGCGCGAGGACGACGACGAGCTGCCCGCCGGCGTGAACGAGCTGGTTCGCGTGTACGTGGCCCAGAAGCGCAAGATCTCCGACGGCGACAAGCTCGCCGGACGCCACGGCAACAAGGGCGTCATCGGCAAGATCCTGCCCGTCGAGGACATGCCGTTCCTGCCCGATGGCACCCCGGTGGACATCATCCTGAACACCCACGGTGTGCCGCGTCGTATGAACATCGGCCAGATCCTGGAGACCCACCTCGGGTGGGTGGCCAAGGCCGGCTGGAACATCGATGTCGCCGCGGGAACCCCGGACTGGGCGAGCAAGCTGCCCGAGCAGCTGTACTCGGCTCCGGCCGACAGCATCGTCTCGACCCCGGTGTTCGACGGTGCGCAGGAAGGTGAGCTGCAGGGCCTGCTGGGCTCGACGCTGCCCAACCGCGACGGCGAGGTCATGGTCGACGCCGACGGCAAGGCGACGCTGTTCGACGGCCGGTCCGGCGAACCGTTCCCGTACCCGGTGACGGTCGGCTACATGTACATCCTCAAGCTGCACCACCTCGTGGACGACAAGATCCACGCGCGGTCCACCGGCCCGTACTCGATGATCACCCAGCAGCCGCTGGGCGGTAAGGCGCAGTTCGGTGGCCAGCGGTTCGGTGAGATGGAATGTTGGGCCATGCAGGCCTACGGCGCCGCCTACACCCTGCAGGAGCTGCTGACCATCAAGTCCGACGACACCGTCGGCCGCGTCAAGGTGTACGAGGCGATCGTCAAGGGCGAGAACATCCCCGAACCCGGTATCCCGGAGTCGTTCAAGGTGTTGCTCAAGGAGCTGCAGTCGCTGTGCCTCAACGTTGAGGTGCTGTCCAGCGACGGTGCCGCGATCGAGATGCGTGACGGTGACGACGAGGACCTGGAGCGCGCTGCCGCGAACCTGGGAATCAACCTGTCCCGCAACGAGTCCGCGTCTGTCGAAGACCTCGCCTGATTGTTTTCTAGTCCCGAAAGGGGAAAGGGAGTTACGTGCTAGACGTCAACTTCTTCGATGAACTCCGCATCGGCCTCGCCACCGCGGACGACATCCGTAACTGGTCGTACGGCGAGGTCAAGAAGCCGGAGACCATCAACTACCGCACGCTGAAGCCGGAGAAGGACGGCCTGTTCTGCGAGAAGATCTTCGGACCGACTCGCGACTGGGAGTGCTACTGCGGCAAGTACAAGCGCGTCCGCTTCAAGGGCATCATCTGTGAGCGCTGCGGCGTCGAGGTGACCCGCGCCAAGGTGCGTCGTGAGCGGATGGGCCACATCGAGCTGGCCGCGCCCGTCACGCACATCTGGTACTTCAAGGGCGTGCCGTCGCGGTTGGGCTACCTGCTCGACCTGGCCCCGAAGGATCTGGAAAAGATCATCTACTTCGCGGCCTACGTGATCACGTCGGTCGACGACGAGATGCGCCACAACGAGCTGTCGACGCTCGAGGCCGAGATGGCCGTCGAGCGCAAGGCCGTCGAGGATCAGCGTGACTCCGACCTGGAGGCCCGCGCCCAGAAGCTCGAGGCCGACCTGGCCGAGCTTGAGGCCGAGGGTGCCAAGTCCGACGTGCGCCGCAAGGTGCGCGACGGCGGCGAGCGCGAGATGCGTCAGCTTCGCGACCGCGCCCAGCGTGAGCTGGACCGGCTCGAGGAGATCTGGACCACCTTCACCAAGCTGGCCCCCAAGCAGCTCATCGTGGACGAGGTGCTCTACCGCGAGCTGCAGGACCGCTACGGCGAGTACTTCACCGGCGCCATGGGCGCGGAGTCGATCAAGAAGCTCATCGAGAACTTCGACATCGACGCCGAGGCCGAGTCGCTGCGCGAGGTCATCCGCAGCGGCAAGGGTCAGAAGAAGCTGCGTGCGCTCAAGCGCCTGAAGGTCGTCGCGGCCTTCCAGCAGTCCGGCAACTCGCCCATGGGCATGGTGCTCGACGCCGTCCCGGTGATCCCGCCGGAGCTGCGTCCGATGGTGCAGCTCGACGGTGGCCGCTTCGCCACCTCGGACCTCAACGATCTGTACCGCCGTGTCATCAACCGCAACAACCGGTTGAAGCGACTCATCGATCTGGGCGCGCCCGAGATCATCGTGAACAACGAGAAGCGCATGCTTCAGGAGTCGGTGGACGCGCTGTTCGACAACGGCCGTCGCGGCCGTCCGGTCACCGGACCTGGCAACCGTCCGCTCAAGTCGCTGTCCGATCTGCTCAAGGGCAAGCAGGGCCGCTTCCGTCAGAACCTGCTCGGTAAGCGCGTCGACTACTCCGGCCGTTCGGTCATCGTGGTCGGCCCGCAGCTCAAGCTGCACCAGTGCGGTCTGCCGAAGCTCATGGCACTCGAGCTGTTCAAGCCGTTCGTGATGAAGCGTCTGGTCGACCTCAACCACGCGCAGAACATCAAGAGCGCCAAGCGCATGGTCGAGCGTCAGCGTCCGCAGGTGTGGGATGTCCTCGAAGAGGTCATCGCCGAGCACCCGGTTCTGCTGAACCGTGCACCCACGCTGCACCGCCTCGGGATCCAGGCCTTCGAGCCGCAGCTGGTCGAGGGCAAGGCCATCCAGCTGCACCCGCTGGTGTGTGAGGCGTTCAACGCCGACTTCGACGGTGACCAGATGGCCGTGCACCTGCCGCTGTCGGCGGAGGCGCAGGCTGAGGCCCGCATCCTGATGCTGTCGTCGAACAACATCCTGTCCCCGGCGTCCGGCAAGCCGCTGGCCATGCCGCGTCTGGACATGGTGACCGGCCTGTACTTCCTGACCACCGAGGTCGAGGGGGACACGGGCGAATACCAGCCGGCCACCAAGGACAGTGCTGAGCAGGGTGTATACAGCTCGCCTGCCGAGGCCATCATGGCCCTCGACCGCGGCGCATTGTCGGTGCGCGCCAAGATCAAGGTGCGGCTGACCGATCTGCGTCCGCCGGCCGACGTCGAGGCCGAACTGTTCCCGAACGGGTGGCGCCACGGCGACGCCTGGACCGCGAACACGACGCTGGGCCGCGTGCTGTTCAACGAGCTGCTGCCGCACGGGTATCCGTTCGTCAACGAGCAGATGCACAAGAAGGTCCAGGCCCGGATCATCAACGATCTGGCCGAGCGCTTCCCGATGATCGTGGTGGCGCAGACCGTCGACAAGCTCAAGGACGCCGGCTTCTACTGGGCCACCCGTTCGGGTGTCACCGTGTCGATGGCCGACGTGCTGGTGCCGCCGCAGAAGCAGGAGATCCTGGAGCGGCACGAGGCCGAGGCCGACGCGATCGAGCGCAAGTACCAGCGTGGTGCTCTCAACCACAAGGAGCGCAACGACTCGCTGGTCAAGATCTGGCAGGACGCCACCGAAGAGGTCGGTAAGGCGTTGGAGGAGTACTACCCGGCCGACAACCCGATCATCACGATCGTGAAGTCCGGCGCCACGGGCAACCTCACCCAGACGCGCACCCTGGCCGGCATGAAGGGCCTGGTGACGAACCCGAAGGGTGAGTTCATCCCGCGTCCGATCAAGTCCTCGTTCCGTGAGGGCCTGACGGTGTTGGAGTACTTCATCAACACCCACGGTGCTCGTAAGGGTCTGGCCGACACCGCGCTTCGTACCGCCGACTCGGGTTACCTGACCCGTCGTCTGGTGGACGTGTCGCAGGACGTCATCGTGCGCGAGACCGACTGCGAGACCGAGCGCGGTATCACGGTGCACCTGGCCGAGCGTGCCGCCGACGGTTCGCTGATCCGCGATGCGCACGTCGAGACCTCGGCGTTCGCGCGGACCCTGGCAACCGACGCGGTCGATGCCAACGGCAACGTGATCGTCGAGCGCGGCCACGACCTGGGCGACCCGGCCATCGACGCACTGCTGGCGGCCGGCATCACGCAGGTGAAGGTCCGCTCGGTGCTGACCTGTGCCTCGGCGACCGGTGTGTGCGCCAAGTGCTACGGCCGTTCGATGGCCACCGGCAAGCTCGTCGACATCGGCGAGGCCGTCGGTATCGTCGCCGCGCAGTCGATCGGTGAGCCCGGTACGCAGCTGACCATGCGTACCTTCCACCAGGGTGGTGTTACCGGTGGCGCCGACATCGTCGGTGGTCTGCCCCGCGTGCAGGAGCTCTTCGAGGCTCGCGTTCCGCGGAACAAGGCGCCCATCGCCGACGTCGCGGGCCGGGTCCGGCTGGAGGAGAGCGACAAGTTCTTCAAGATCACCATCGTTCCCGACGATGGCGGCGAGGAAGTTGTCTACGACAAGCTCACCAAGCGTCAGCGTCTGAAGGTCATCACCCACGAGGACGGCTCGGAGGGCGTGCTCTCCGACGGCGACCACGTCGAGGTCGGCGACCAGCTGATGGAAGGCTCCGCCGATCCGCACGAGGTGCTGCGTGTCCAGGGCCCCCGCGAGGTGCAGATCCACCTCGTCAAGGAGGTCCAGGAGGTCTACCGGGCCCAGGGCGTGTCGATCCACGACAAGCACATCGAGGTCATCGTCCGGCAGATGCTGCGTCGCGTCACGATCATCGATTCGGGCTCGACGGAGTTCCTGCCCGGCTCGCTGACCGAGCGTGCCGAGTTCGAGTCGGAGAACCGTCGCGTCGTCGCCGAGGGTGGCGAGCCCGCGGCCGGCCGTCCGGTGCTGATGGGTATCACCAAGGCATCGCTGGCGACCGACTCGTGGCTGTCGGCGGCCTCGTTCCAGGAGACCACTCGCGTGCTGACCGATGCGGCGATCAACTGCCGCAGCGACAAGCTGAATGGTCTGAAGGAGAACGTGATCATCGGCAAGCTGATCCCGGCCGGTACCGGCATCAGCCGCTACCGCAACATCCAGGTGCAGCCGACGGAAGAGGCTCGGGCCGCTGCGTACACGATCCCGTCCTACGAGGATCAGTACTACAGCCCGGACTTCGGCCAGGCCACCGGTGCCGCGGTGCCGCTGGACGACTACGGCTACAGCGACTACCGCTAGCTAGCCACGGAAAAGCCCCCGCTTCGGCGGGGGCTTTTTCGTTCGTCCGTTTGCGTGCCTCCTCGGCCGCGATTGTCACGCGAGAGTGGCTGTCGGCGTCGACCGTCACTCTGGCGTGACAGTGGCGGGTCAGGGCGTGGCGAGCGCCGGCAGTCCGGGGCCGTCGAGTTCGCCGAGCGCTACGCGCCGACCCGAGATCGCCAACAACAGGGCCAGCGCGGTGCCGCTCACCTCAGGCCCGTCGCCCATGGCCAAATCGGTATCGGTCGCGGTGATCCGCACGTGCGTGAGAAGTTCCTTCGCTCCGCCGAAAGACCTTGAGGTGCGGGCCTGTTGGCGCAGTGACCTGGTGACGGCTTCGGCGGCATAGGCGCGCGTGATGCCGAGCGGGCGACGGATGTCTTCGCCGTGCACCACTTCCTCGACGAGTCGCGTGTCGAGGGGCGCCGGGGGTGTCGACGTCCGTGACGCGGCGCGACGCAGCCGCTCCAGCGTTTCGTGCGGCGACGCGCCGCGGGCACGTGCGACGCCACGGGCGTTCTGCCGGTCGAAGTCGAAGCGGGCCCGCGCCATGTCGAGCAGGAAACCCACACGCGTGGTCATCGCCACGTCGACCAGATGTGCGACGACATCGTGCACACTCCACCCGTCGCACAGCGACGCCGTCTCCCACGCCGCGTCGTCGAGACGCTCGAGGTCGGCGATCAGCGCCGCGCGTTCGGCATGCACCATCGGCCACACGTCGTTGCTCACACTTCATACGACTGAGCGGGCAGACGAAAGTCATCGCAAAGCGCCCGCCGACGTGTCGCACGGTCTCACTAGACTGGCCGCGTGCTCATTGGTTCGCATGTAGACAACACCGACCCGCTGGCCGCAGCCGCTGCTGACGGCGCCGACGTCGTGCAGTTCTTTCTCGGCAACCCGCAGAGCTGGAAGAAGCCCAAGCCTCGTGAAGACGCCGAGGTGCTCAAGGCTTCGACCGTGCCGCTGTATGTGCACGCGCCGTACTTGATCAATGTCGCGTCGGCCAACAACCGCGTCCGGATCCCGTCCCGCAAGATCCTGCAGGACACGTGCGACGCTGCCGCCGAGATCAACGCCACCGCGGTCATCGTGCACGGCGGCCATGCCGACGACAACGACATGGAGGCCGGGTTCGTCCGCTGGGTGAAGGCGCTCGACGCGCTCAACACCGACGTGCCGGTCTATCTGGAGAACACCGCGGGCGGCGATCACGCGATGGCCCGGCACTTCGACACGATCGCCCGGTTGTGGGATCACATCGGCGACAAGGGAATCGGCTTCTGCCTGGACACGTGCCACGCGTGGGCAGCGGGTGAGGCGTTGATCGACGCCGTCGAACGCATCAAGGCCATCACGGGCCGCATCGACCTCGTGCACTGCAACGATTCGCGGGACGCGGCGGGTTCGGGTGCGGACCGGCACGCCAATTTCGGCGCCGGGCAGATCGATCCGCAGCTGCTCGCCGCGGTGGTCAAGGCCGCCGACGCGCCGGTGATCTGCGAGACCGCCGAGGAAGGCCGCAAGGACGACATCGCGTTCCTCCGGGAGCACGCGAGCTGAGCTTCGCCGTCCGGAACACCGGCCGAACGACGGGTGACACGTAGGTGAACTAGGCTCAAGTGTGTGTCCACGATTGACGAGAAGCCGTCAATCGCCCCGTCGGAGGCCGAACCCTCCGTAGACGACAACGACCGGCGAACGCGCAGGCTTCGCATCCTGCGCTATACCGCGATCGCCGTTTGGGCTTCTGTTGTCGTATATCGCACGATCACCGATGGTTTCGCCTTCAACCGAGAGCTGTTGCTGCTCTACATCAGCACCGGTCTGCTGGCGGCGAGCATCGGTCAGGGCAGACGCATGCTCTACGTCATCCGGGACTGGCTGCCGTTTGCGTTGGTGCTGGTCGCCTACGACCTGAGCAGAGGTGCGGCGACGCTGATCGGCCGGCCCACGTTGTGGCAGTGGCAGGTCGACGCGGATCGCTGGTTGTTCTTCGGAACGGTGCCAACGGTCTGGTTGCAGGAACGCCTCAAGCTGCCGCATCCGCCGTGGTGGGAAGTGGTGATCAGCACCGTCTACATGTCGTTCTTCATCCTGCCGTACGTCGTGGCGGGGGTGCTGTGGCTGCGCGACCGCGACGAGTGGAAGCGATTCGTGCGGCTGTTCGTCGGTTTGTCGTTCGCGGCCCTGGCGATCTACGCACTGTTGCCTGCCGCCCCGCCGTGGGCGGCGGCCCGCTGCACCTCGGCCGACGTCGACGGCGGGCCATCGGGACCGCGGTGCATGTTCCGTTCGGCGCGCGAGGTTTCCGACGGTGGTCTGCTCGGGGCCATGCAGAGCAGTCAGGACGGCGCCAACGACTGGATCGAACGAATCGTCGCCCGCGGCTGGGGCAAGCTGAACCTGCACTCGGCGACCGCGCTGATCGATCAGGGGCAGGCGAGCGTCAACCTGGTGGCCGCCATACCGTCGCTGCACGCGGGCCTCACCGCGGCGGTCGCCGCGTTCTTGTGGCACCGCGTGCACCGCAAGTGGCGGCCGTTGCTTGTGGCTTATCCGCTCATCATGGCGTTCACGCTCGTCTACACCGCCGAGCATTACGTCATCGACATCCTGCTGGGCTGGGCCTTGGCGGCCGTGGTGGTGTTCGCGCTGAACCGGTTCGACGCGCGGCGCCGGTCACGCGCCGGTCAGGTAGATCTTGCGGAGGGTCTCGGTGACGGTCCAGACCGTGCTGGTGCCGGCCTTCAGGCGGACGAGGCTGCCGGGGCCGAGCTGCATGGCCGGGCTGCCGTCGGCGAACTCGACCGAGCCTGATCCGGACAGCACGACGAACACCTCGTCGGCTTCCACGTCGGTCATCACCCCGGGCGTCATCTCCCACACGCCGATCTCCAGGTCGCCGAACTCGTCGAGCGCCACCGCGCCTGTCTGCGGCGCGCCGCTGACCGATTGATCGGCAGGCACCGGCTCGAGAGTCAGGTCGAGATCGGCGGCCGGCACGAGGGTGTTCGGATTCATCGGATCAGTATGCGGAGGGCGCGACGTCCGGCCGAATCGAGTAGTCGACTACTCGCGCTGACGACGGTCGGCGAAACTTACGCTTCCGTCTATCAGCCTGGCCAGGTGAGGAGGCAACGTGACCATCACGGAGGCGCCACCCGAGTCACCGTCCCGCATGCCCGCCATCGATGCCGTCAGACCCGTCGGAGGTCCGGTGTGGGTGGCCTGGCGCGAAGGCACCCTGACGCGGGCCTACGAACTCGAGACGTTGGTCGACTACCTTGCACTGGGCAATGCGCGGGACGTCGGAGGTTCGCTCTCGAGGGCGATCAAGAGTCACCTGGACGCGGCTCGCGACGCGGCGGGCGGTAAGCGGCCCGAACTCGGCAAGCGAATCCGGTTGTCCCGCAACGGTCCACTGCTCGAACGTGCGATGAGCAACCTCGACGCGGCCGAGGCGCAGCTGCTCAATCTCGCCCCGCCCTCGTATCTGGCCGGGCAGCTCCCTTCACTGCTGAGGCATGTGCAGCGTCATCTCCGGTCGAGCGATCCGGGCCGCCAGGCGATGGAGCGGCTCGCCAAGACCCTCATCACGACCGACCGCGGGTCCATTGCGCCGGTGGTCGAGCAGGAGCGGGACACGATCGTCTCCACCGTCCGGGCGGCGAGCTCGGAAGCGTTACGGGAGAACGTGCGGCTGCGCAGCTTCCGCAACATCGTGGTCAGCACGACGCTGGTGTTGACGGTTCTGGTCATCGCGCTCGCGATCATCGGCTACAACGACCCGAAGTTGATTCCGCTGTGCTTCGCCCCGGAGGACGCCAACGAGGTGACGGTCGTGTGCCCGACCGCGGAGTCAGTGCCGTTCGCACCGGTTCGGGCTGGTGTGGATCCGCCCGACGAAGGAGCGATCGAGACGGGTGCCAAGGTCGCCGAGACCGCCGGCAAGTGGGATCTGACGGTCGTCGCACTCGTCGGGCTGGTCGCGGCGGCGATCGCGTCGGCCGCCACGCTCAGCCATGTCAAGGGCTCGTCGGAGCGCTATGGCATCCCGGTCGCGTTGGCTGCGCTCAAGCTTCCGACCGGGGCGCTGACGGCCGTGCTGGGGATCCTGTTGATGCGCGGTCAGTTCGTCCCAGGATTGAACGCCTTGGATACGCCCGCTCAGATTCTCGCGTGGGCGTTGGTGTTCGGGTATGCGCAGCAGATCTTCACGAGGCTCATCGACCAACAGGGCCAGACCGTGCTGAACAGCGTGCGCTCCACCGAGGACAGCCCCGCGCCGGACCACAAACACGCGCGGGCCTGACCCAAGGCGCCTATTACAACTATTGTGCAGTTGTCGAAAAACTGTAACACTGGGCGCATGGCTGATACGCACGTCGTCACCAATCAGGTACCGACACTTGAGGACTACAACCCGGCCACCTCGCCGGTGCTCACCGAGGCCCTCATCCGCGAGGGCGGTGAGTGGGGCCTCGACGAGGTGAACGCGCTCGGTGCGCTGTCGGGCAGCAGGCAGGCCCAGCGCTGGGGTGAGCTCGCCGACCGGAACCAGCCGGTCTTGCATACGCACGACCGGTACGGTCACCGCGTCGACGAGGTCGAATATGACCCCGCCTATCACGAGTTGATGAACGTGGCGATCGGCCACGGGCTGCATGGGGCACCGTGGGCCGACGACCGCGCCGGTTCGCACGTCGTGCGCGCGGCGAAGACGTCGGTGTGGACGGTCGAACCCGGCCATGTCTGCCCGATCTCGATGACCTACGCGGTCGTTCCCGCACTGCGGTTCAACCCGGAGCTGTCGTCGATCTATGAGCCGTTGCTGACCAGCCGCGTCTACGACCCCGAACTCAAGCTCGCGACGACGAAAGCCGGCATCACCGCGGGCATGTCGATGACCGAGAAGCAAGGCGGTTCCGACGTGCGCGCGGGCACGACGCAGGCCACGCCGAATGCCGATGGCAGCTACTCGCTCACCGGGCACAAGTGGTTCACATCCGCCCCGATGTGTGACATCTTCCTCGTGCTCGCACAGGCACCGGGTGGTCTGAGCTGTTTCTTCCTGCCGCGGATCCTGCCCGACGGCAGCCGCAACCGCATGTTCCTGCAACGCCTCAAGGACAAGCTCGGCAACCACGCCAACGCGTCGAGCGAAGTCGAATACGACGGCGCCACAGCATGGTTGGTCGGTGAGGAGGGGCGCGGCGTGCCCACCATCATCGAGATGGTCAACCTGACGCGGCTCGATTGCACGCTGGGCAGCGCCACGAGTATGCGTACCGGCCTCAGTCGGGCCGTGCACCACGCCCAGCACCGGAAAGCGTTCGGCGCCTATCTGATCGACCAGCCGCTCATGCGCAACGTGCTGGCCGATCTCGCGGTCGAAGCCGAGGCCGCCACGATGCTCGCCATGCGCATGGCCGGGGCCACCGACAAGGCGGTCCGCGGCGATGAGCGCGAGACGCTGCTGCGCCGGATCGGTCTGGCCGCCGGCAAGTACTGGGTGTGCAAGCGCGCGACGCCGCACGCCGCGGAAGCCATGGAATGCCTGGGCGGCAACGGTTATGTCGAGGACTCCGGTATGCCGCGGCTGTACCGCGAAGCGCCACTCATGGGCATCTGGGAAGGATCCGGCAACGTGAGCGCGCTGGACACCCTGCGCGCCATGGTGACCCGGCCCGAATGCGTCGAGGTGTTGTTCGACGAGCTGGCCAAGACCGGCGGCCACGATCCCCGGCTGGACGCACATGTCGCCACGCTGCAGTCCGACCTGGGTGAGCTGGAGACCATCCAGTACCGCGCCCGCAAGGTCGCCGAGGACATTTCGCTCGCACTCCAGGGTTCGCTGCTGGTGCGCCACGGACATCCGGCGGTCGCCGAGGCGTTCCTGGCCAGCCGGCTCGGCGGCCAGTGGGGTGGCGCGTTCGGCACCCTGCCCACCGGGCTGGATCTCGCGCCGATCATCGAGCGTGCGTTGGTGAAGGGATGACCAGTCTCGCCGAACAGACACGTAGGTACCCGAAAATGCCCGTTTCAGGGGGCTTTCACGTCTGCTCGCGCTGGGGAAGGGGCCGCGCATGACACACGCGATCAGACCGGTGGACTTCGACAACCTCAAAACGATGACGTATGAGGTGACCGACCGGGTCGCCCGCATCACGTTCAACCGGCCCGACAAGGGCAATGCGATCGTCGCCGACACGCCGTTGGAGCTTTCGGCGCTCGTCGAACGTGCGGACCTGGACCCCAACGTGCATGTCATCCTGGTCTCCGGCCGGGGCGAAGGGTTCTGTGCCGGTTTCGATCTCGGCGCATACGCGGAAGGTTCGTCGTCGGCGGGTGGGGGGAGTCCGTATCAGGACACCGTGCTGTCAGGCAAGACCCAGGCGATCAACCACCTGCCGGATCAGCCGTGGGATCCGATGATCGACTACCAGATGATGAGCCGGTTCGTGCGCGGCTTCTCCAGCCTGATGCACGCCGACAAGCCGACCGTGGTCAAGATCCACGGGTACTGCGTGGCGGGCGGCACCGACATCGCCTTGCACGCCGACCAGGTGATCGCGGCCGCCGACGCCAAGATCGGCTATCCGCCGATGCGGGTGTGGGGCGTGCCCGCCGCCGGATTGTGGGCACACCGGCTGGGGGATCAGCGCGCGAAAAGGCTTCTGTTCACCGGAGATTGCATCACCGGCGCACAGGCGGCCGAATGGGGGCTGGCCGTCGAGGCGCCGGAGCCGGAAGACCTCGACGAACGCACCGAACGCCTCGTCGCCCGTATCGCGGCGATGCCGGTCAACCAGCTCATCATGGCCAAGCTGGCATGCAATTCGGCATTGCTACAGCAAGGTGTGGCGACCAGCCAGATGGTCAGCACGGTGTTCGACGGCATCGCGCGGCACACCCCCGAAGGGCACGCGTTCGTCGCCGACGCCCGCGAACACGGATTCCGAGAGGCGGTGCGTCACCGCGACGAGCCGCTGGGTGACTACGGACGTAAGACATCCGGGGTGTGAGGTGGCCGCGCTCAACCGGATGACGGCCCGTTCGGTCGTGCTGAGCGTGCTGCTCGGTGCGCACCCGGCCTGGGCGAGCGCGGCCGAACTCGTCCAGCTGACAGCGGATTTCGACATCCGCGAACCGACTCTGCGGGTCGCATTGACGCGAATGGTGAGCGCGGGTGACCTGGTGCGCTCGGCGGACGGATACCGCCTCTCGGACCGGCTGCTGGCCCGGCAGCGCAGGCAGGACGACGCGATCGATCCCAAACTGCGTGCGTACGACGGCAGTTGGCTGACTCTCGTGATCACCAGTGTGGGCACCGACGCGCGCACCCGGGCGTCACTGCGGAACACGCTGCAGCAGTGCCGGTTCGCCGAACTGCGCGAAGGCGTGTGGATGCGGCCCGACAACCTCGACCAGGTGTTGCCAACCGAGATCACCGATCGGGTACGCGTTTTGCACACGCGCGATGACGAGCCCGCGGAACTCGCCGCGACATTGTGGGACCTGCCCGACTGGACCGGCACCGCGGGCCGCCTGCTCGACGAGATGTCTTCGGCCACGGATGTTCCCGGCCGATTCCAGGCCGCGGCCGGCATCGTGCGCCATCTGCTCACCGATCCGGTGCTGCCGGGCGAACTGTTGCCGGCCGATTGGCCGGGCACCGCACTGCGCAAGGCTTATAAGGACTTCGCCGCCGAACTCGTCGCGCGGCGCGACCGCACAGAACTGATGGAGGCGACGTGACCGAACCCGTCCGGATCGAACGCAATGGTGCGGTGACCACCGTCATCATCGACCGTCCGCATGCCCGCAATGCGGTCAACGGGCCCACCGCGGCGGCGTTGTTCGCGGCGTTCGAGGAGTTCGATGCCGACGACTCGGCGTCGGTCGCGGTGTTGACCGGCGCGGGTGGAACATTTTGTGCCGGGGCCGATCTGAAGGCTTTCGGCACCCCCGAGGCCAACCAGGTGCACCGCACCGGGCCGGGGCCGATGGGGCCGAGCCGGATGGTGTTGTCCAAGCCGGTGATTGCCGCGGTGAGCGGCCATGCGGTGGCCGGAGGACTGGAGCTCGCGTTGTGGTGCGATCTCCGGGTCGTCGAGGAGGACGCCGTGATGGGCGTGTTCTGTCGCCGCTGGGGCGTGCCGCTCATCGACGGGGGGACGGTGCGGCTGCCACGGCTGATCGGTCAGAGCCGCGCCATGGACCTGATCCTCACCGGACGTGCCGTCGACGCCGCCGAGGCGCACGCCATCGGGCTGGCCAATCGGGTGGTGCCGAAGGGGCAGGCCCGGGCGGCCGCCGAGGAGTTGGCCGCTCAACTCGCCCGGTTGCCGCAGCAGTGCATGCGCGCCGACCGTCTCTCGGCACTGCATCAGTGGGGCGAATCGGAAGAGACGGCAATGGATTTCGAGTTCGCGAGCATTTCACGGGTGGCCGAGGAGTCGCTGGCCGGGGCCAAACGCTTCGCGGCGGGGGCCGGCAGGCACGGGGCGAGTGCGGTCTAACCCTTGCTGACGGAATTGCCGCTGCCGGTGTTGGTGACCTTGGGGTCGCCGTCGCGGTAGGTGATGGTGTTGTTGAGCCCGACGACCGTGAGGTCCTTGTCGATCTTCTCGAAGTTGATCTTGTTGTCGGACCCGCCGATGTTGACGTTGGCGCACGTGCCCTTGACGGTCAGCGTGTTGTTCGCCCCGCCGACCGTCAGCGACTTGCCGTCGGCGCAGTCGATGTCTGCGGTGGTGCCGACGGACATGTAGTTGATCGTGTTGCCGACCTCGACGTTGAGCCCCGAGGAGCCGGCCGTCGCCGACGGGCTCGTGGTGTCCTGACTCTCCGAACCGCAGGCCGCCAAGCCGAATACGGCGACGGCGGCAGCGGCGGTGCCGAGGATTTTCGTCATGTGGGCGCGCATGTACTCCCTTGCTTCCTTACTCAGGCGGGTACGCGATCGAGTCGGTTCGTCATACCCAGTTCGCGGCCGCGGTCGACCAACACCGGCGCACCGTTCTTGAAGAACACGGTCTGATCCCAGCCGTACACCGTGATGTCGTTGATCACGTTGTCGGCGATCACCACGTTGGACGACCCCTGCACAGTCACCGCCCAGCACGTTCCCAGCGCGTTGACCTGGTTGCCCGTGCCGTTGACGAACAGGGTGGAGTTGTTGCAATCGATCGTCTGCTCGATGCCCTGGCCCGTGACGTGGGTGTCGCCGTTCTTGGCTGCCGCGGTGGGCGTGCCGACGGCCAGCACGGCCGGCATGGCGATGAGGCAGGCGGCGAGTGTCCGGCTCGCGGTGGTCAAGCTCGCGCGCCGACGCGGTCTCCAATGCACGGTGTTCCCCTTCCGATCCGCTGGTTTGAAGAGTACGTGGCGGCGTCGGCGTCACGGCAACTGTTCGCGAGTTCGGCCGGCAGGCGCTGATCGGTCGCGGGAGTTGCCGGTGCTCGGTAGCGTGTTCTCCGATGTACCGGCGTGTTATCGAGGCTGCTGCCATCGCGGTCACAGCCGTGGTGACGGCCGCGGCGTGCTCGCAGACGATCTCGGGGACGGCGCAACGCGCACAGCCCGACCCTTCCGACCCGAACCGAAGCTACGGCTATGTCGACGACCGGTGCGGGCTTCTGGTCGACAGCACGGTGCAGGAGATCCTCGCCGCCGACAATGTGGTGCGCCCCTACAGCGGCGCGGTCTGCCAGTACGTCCTGTCCCGCAAAGGCGCACCCGACGGCCCGCCGGCGATGCTCGACGTCATCTTCTCGTGGTTCGAGACTGGAACCCTGCAGCGGGAGCGCACGGTGGCCGAGGAGCGTGACGCGCAGATCACCGACACCGTCGTCGAACGTCATCAGGCCTTCCTCGCCAGGCGCGACGTGACCGGCGCGGCGTGCTCGGCCACCGCGGCGGCCGGCCCCGGCGTGCTCAGCTGGTGGGTGCAGCTGCGTGGTCAGAACACCGGCGATCCGTGCAAGGACGCCGAGAAACTGTTGTCCCGAACGCTGCAGTCGGAACTCTGACGTGCCCGGTCGTGCGTTACCAGCCAGACTCGTCGCCGGCCTCGCCGCAGGCGCCGCACTGCTCGCCGGGTGCGGTTCGCCCGACGCGCCGGACACCCCGGCCCCGCCGGCGCCATCAGGCGGGGGATTTCAGAGTGCGGACTGCAACGGGGTCACCGACGACGATGTCCGCAACGCCGTCGGCTCGTCGATGTTCACGAGAGTCGTGGTCAGCGACTCGGGCTGCTTCTGGCAGGAGAACACCGTGCTGGGCACGTTCGGCGCGGGCATGGGCATCTCGACGTGGTGGTACCGCGGCAGTGACATGGACACCGAGCGGTCGTTGGAGCAGCGGGCCGGCCGGACGCTGACCGAACTCTCGATCGACGGCAACAAGGGGTTCAAGGCGGCCGACGCCAATGTCTGCAGCATCTATGTGGCCAAGGGTGGCGACGTCATCACCTGGTCGATCCAGACGATGAACCCGGCCGTGCTGCCGGATCTGTGCGCGATCACCGAGCAGCTCGCCCAACTCAGCCAGGACCGAGTGAACTGACCTGCCGGGTTCTTCGGACTGGAGGGACTAGAGTTTCACGGCGACCCGCACCAGGGTCGCAACCTCGACCCAAAGGTAGTGCGCACATGTCAGTTCGGCCGGAGCCGCAGACGGCGGGCGGCCGGTCGCGATCGGCCAGGACCACGAGGCTCAGCCGCGACTCGATCGTCAACGCTGCGCTGACCTTTCTGGACCGGGAGGGCTGGGACGCGCTGACCATCAACGCGCTGGCCAGCCAGCTCGGCACCAAGGGGCCGTCGCTGTACAACCATGTGCACAGCCTCGAAGACCTGCGCCGCACGGTCCGGATGCGCGTGGTCGACGACATCATCGAGATGCTCAACACCGTGGGCCAGGGCCGGACGCGCGACGATGCCGTCATGGCGATGGCCAGCGCCTATCGCAGCTATGCCCATCACCACCCGGGCCGCTACTCGGCCTTCACCCGGATGCCGTTCGGTGGCGACGATCCCGAGTACTCGGCGGCGACCAAAGCCGCGGCGGGCCCGGTCATCGCCGTCCTGGCGTCCTACGGCCTGGAAGGCGAGGACGCGTTCTACGCGGCGCTCGAGTTCTGGTCGGCGCTGCACGGCTTCGTCCTGCTGGAAATGACCGGCGTGATGGACGATATTGACACCGATGCGGTTTTCACCGACATGCTGCTGCGATTGGCCTCCGGGATGGAGCGTCGACAGCCGTAGGCTCTGACCTGCGATTAGACGACTGCGCACGAGTTTGTTTCGGCGCGGTCGGCCCTGGTATTGTGGTGGATCGTGCCTGGCCGGAAAGGCGCATGCGGCTGAGGAGTTTCGCAAGCGTGCCCGCACGCCGGGCCAATTCGCATGTCTAACACGCATCGGAATTCCGCCGGTGCGGGCGCGTGCGACACGCCCGGACGCGGGGTACACGTCTGGGGCGTAACTGCAGTACAGAGACTTAAAAAGAACGAGCAACACAAGCAACACAGAGAAAGCCGGTACATGCCAACCATCCAGCAGCTGGTCCGTAAGGGCCGCCGCGACAAGATCGCCAAGGTGAAGACCGCGGCCCTCAAGGGCAGCCCGCAGCGTCGCGGCGTGTGCACCCGCGTGTACACCACCACGCCGAAGAAGCCGAACTCGGCACTTCGCAAGGTCGCGCGCGTGAAGCTGACCAGCCAGGTGGAGGTGACCGCCTACATCCCGGGCGAGGGTCACAACCTGCAGGAGCACTCGATGGTGCTGGTGCGTGGCGGTCGTGTGAAGGACCTGCCCGGTGTCCGCTACAAGATCATTCGCGGTTCGCTCGACACCCAGGGCGTCAAGAACCGCAAGCAGGCCCGCAGCCGCTATGGCGCGAAGAAGGAGAAGAGCTAATGCCGCGCAAGGGACCGGCGCCCAAGCGTCCGTTGGTCAACGACCCGGTCTACGGGTCGCAGCTGGTCACCCAGCTGGTGAACAAGGTTCTTCTGCAGGGGAAGAAATCGCTGGCTGAGCGCATTGTTTATGGTGCGCTCGAGCAGGCCCGCGACAAGACCGGCACCGATCCGGTGGTCACCCTCAAGCGCGCGCTCGACAATGTGAAGCCCGCCCTCGAGGTGCGCAGCCGTCGCGTCGGTGGCGCGACCTACCAGGTTCCCGTCGAGGTTCGCCCCGATCGTTCCACCACGCTGGCCCTGCGCTGGCTGGTGAGCTTCTCGCGGCAGCGCCGGGAGAAGACCATGGTCGAGCGTCTTGCCAATGAGATCCTGGACGCCAGCAATGGCCTTGGTGCCTCCGTCAAGCGGCGTGAGGACACCCACAAGATGGCCGAAGCGAACCGGGCCTTCGCGCACTACCGCTGGTGATCTCGACGCCCGTTGCAGTGCTGCCGCGGGCGTAACACCAACAAATATTCAAGCGAAAGAGTGGGAAGACTTCCGTGGCACAGGACGTGCTGACTGACCTGCACAAGGTCCGCAACATCGGCATCATGGCGCACATCGACGCCGGTAAAACGACGACGACCGAGCGCATCCTCTACTACACCGGTGTGAACTACAAGATCGGTGAGACGCACGACGGTGCCTCCACGACCGACTGGATGGAGCAGGAGCAGGAGCGGGGTATCACCATCACCTCCGCCGCCGTGACGTGCTTCTGGAACCAGAACCAGATCAACATCATCGACACCCCCGGGCACGTCGACTTCACCGTCGAGGTGGAGCGGTCCCTGCGGGTCCTCGACGGTGCGGTCGCCGTCTTCGACGGCAAGGAGGGCGTCGAGCCCCAGTCCGAGCAGGTGTGGCGTCAGGCCGACAAGTACGACGTGCCGCGAATCTGCTTCGTCAACAAGATGGACAAGCTCGGTGCGGACTTCTACTTCACCGTGCGCACCATCGAGGAGCGCCTCGGCGCCAAGCCTCTGGTGATCCAGCTGCCGATCGGCGCGGAGAACGACTTCATCGGCATCATCGACCTGGTCGAGATGAAGGCCAAGGTGTGGCGTGGCGAGACCGCGCTCGGTGAGAAGTACGAGGTCGAGGAAATCCCGGCCGATCTCGCCGACAAGGCCGAGGAGTACCGCACCAAGCTCATCGAGACGGTCGCCGAGACCGACGAGGCGCTGCTGGAGAAGTACCTCGGTGGCGAAGAGCTCTCGATCGACGAGATCAAGACCGCCATCCGCAAGCTGACCGTGGCCAGCGAGCTGTACCCGGTCCTGTGCGGCAGCGCGTTCAAGAACAAGGGCGTGCAGCCCATGCTCGACGCGGTCATCGATTACCTGCCGTCGCCGCTGGACGTCGAGTCCGTGCAGGGGCACGTCCCCGGCAAAGAGGACGAGATCATCAGCCGCAAGCCGTCCACCGACGAGCCTTTCTCGGCGCTGGCGTTCAAGATCGCGGTGCACCCGTTCTTCGGCAAGCTGACCTACGTCCGCGTGTACTCGGGCACCGTCGAGTCCGGCTCGCAGGTGGTCAACTCCACCAAGGGCAAGAAGGAGCGGCTGGGCAAGCTGTTCCAGATGCACGCCAACAAGGAGAACCCGGTCGAGCGGGCGTCCGCCGGTCACATCTACGCCGTGATCGGTCTGAAGGACACCACCACGGGTGACACCCTGAGCGACGCCAACGAGCAGATCGTGCTGGAGTCGATGACCTTCCCCGATCCCGTGATCGAGGTGGCCATCGAGCCCAAGACCAAGAGCGACCAGGAAAAGCTCGGTACGGCGATCCAGAAGCTGGCCGAAGAGGATCCGACCTTCAAGGTTCACCTGGACCAGGAGACCGGCCAGACCGTCATCGGCGGTATGGGCGAGCTTCACCTGGACATCCTGGTCGACCGGATGCGTCGCGAGTTCAAGGTCGAGGCCAACGTCGGCAAGCCGCAGGTGGCTTACCGCGAGACCATCCGCCGTGCCGTGCAGAACGTCGAGTACACCCACAAGAAGCAGACGGGTGGCTCGGGCCAGTTCGCGAAGGTCATCATCAACCTCGAGCCGTTCGTCGGCGAGGACGGTGCGACCTACGAGTTCGAGAACAAGGTCACCGGTGGCCGCATCCCGCGTGAGTACATCCCGTCGGTGGATGCCGGTGCGCAGGACGCCATGCAGTACGGCGTGCTGGCCGGCTACCCGCTGGTGAACCTGAAGGTGACGCTGCTCGACGGCGCCTACCACGAGGTCGACTCCTCGGAAATGGCGTTCAAGGTGGCAGGTTCGCAGGTGCTGAAGAAGGCCGCGCAGGCCGCTCAGCCGGTGATCCTGGAGCCCATCATGGCTGTCGAGGTCACGACGCCCGAGGACTACATGGGTGACGTGATCGGCGACTTGAACTCCCGCCGTGGTCAGATCCAGGCCATGGAGGAGCGAAGCGGTGCGCGCGTCGTCAAGGCGCAGGTTCCGCTGTCGGAGATGTTCGGCTACGTCGGCGACCTCCGGTCGAAGACCCAGGGCCGGGCGAACTACTCCATGGTGTTCGATTCGTACGCCGAGGTTCCGGCGAACGTGTCGAAGGAGATCATCGCGAAGGCGACGGGTCAGTAGAGCATCGATGGCCGCTTGCGGCCGAGGCGCGACACTGAGCCGGAGCCGAGCAATGAGCGCGCGAAGGCCACCGGCCAGTAGGTCGGCGGTCGTCGGGACCACACAACTGAACACATCAACACTGCTTTAGAAAAAGCACCAACAAGTCCAGGAGGACACCACAGTGGCGAAGGCGAAGTTCGAGCGGACGAAGCCGCACGTCAACATCGGGACCATCGGTCACGTTGACCACGGCAAGACCACGCTCACTGCAGCAATCACCAAGGTTCTGCATGACAAGTACCCGGAGTTGAACGAATCGCGCGCATTCGACCAGATCGACAATGCGCCTGAAGAGCGTCAGCGCGGCATCACGATCAACATCTCGCACGTCGAGTACCAGACCGAGAAGCGGCACTACGCTCACGTGGACGCTCCCGGCCACGCCGACTACATCAAGAACATGATCACCGGTGCCGCCCAGATGGACGGCGCGATCCTGGTGGTCGCCGCTACCGACGGCCCGATGCCGCAGACCCGCGAGCACGTGCTGCTGGCCCGCCAGGTGGGTGTGCCCTACATCCTGGTCGCGCTGAACAAGTCGGACGCGGTGGATGACGAGGAGCTCATCGAGCTCGTCGAGATGGAGGTCCGCGAGCTGCTGGCCGCTCAGGACTTCGACGAGGAAGCCCCGGTCGTGCGGGTTTCGGCGCTCAAGGCGCTGGAAGGCGACGAGAAGTGGGTCAAGTCGGTCGAGGACCTGATGGACGCGGTCGACGAGTCGATCCCGGATCCGGTTCGTGAGACCGACAAGCCGTTCCTGATGCCCGTCGAGGACGTCTTCACGATCACCGGCCGCGGCACCGTGGTCACCGGTCGCGTCGAGCGCGGCATCATCAACGTGAACGAGGAAGTCGAGATCGTCGGCATCCGCCCCGACACCACCAAGACCACGGTCACCGGTGTCGAGATGTTCCGCAAGCTGCTCGATCAGGGCCAGGCCGGTGACAACGTCGGTCTGCTGCTGCGCGGCATCAAGCGTGAGGACGTCGAGCGTGGCCAGGTTGTGGTCAAGCCCGGCACCACCACCCCGCACACCGAGTTCGAGGGCCAGGTCTACATCCTGTCCAAGGACGAGGGCGGCCGCCACACGCCGTTCTTCAACAACTACCGTCCGCAGTTCTACTTCCGCACCACCGACGTGACCGGTGTGGTGACGCTGCCGGAGGGCACCGAGATGGTTATGCCCGGTGACAACACCGACATCTCCGTCAAGCTGATCCAGCCCGTCGCCATGGACGAGGGCCTGCGCTTCGCGATCCGCGAGGGCGGCCGTACCGTCGGCGCCGGCCGGGTTACGAAGATCAACAAGTAGGCTCGCCTACGTGATCAACAAGTAGTTGATCTGACGCCATCATTGCGGCGCCCACCCGAAAGGGTGGGCGCCGCTTTGTTTTTGGTGACGACGTGATTCGGCTCACGTTCGGGGGATGCGACATGCGGATTTTGCGTGCGCAACTACCAGGGAGTCGCCCATTTCACCTGCCGCGGTGATAGTTTGCCGGGGGAGCGTTGTCGAAAAGTAGTAGCCCGCGCAATTGATCGCTACGAGTCGAGGTATCAGGTGGACGTCGATGTAACCGAACCGATCCCGGAGGTGACGACGCTCGCCGAGCGGGTTCAGGGCCAGCTCAGTCCGTCGCGGATCATTGCCGGTATCTCGACAACTGTCGCCGTCGTCGCGGTCGGCGCGCTCATCTGGGTCACCGGACAGCAGCCGGACACCGCGCCACCCGAGAGCCCGAGCCCGGCGGTCGCATCCGGGCCCGCCGCGCATGCCCAACCGGTGGCCGCGCATCCCCCCGCACCTCAAGCGGCGTCACCCGCACCGCCGTCGACGCCGGCTCCTGCGCCGGCCCCGTCGGCGGCACCGGCTGCAAGCTCGACGGGCGGGCTCGCTGATCTGTTCAAGCCGCCTACAGCCACCGCGCCCCGCTCTCCCTCGACGTCGGAGACATCCGGAGATTCGCAGGCACCCACGATCTCTTGGCCCGGGTTCGACACCGGGTTCAGGCCGGACGCCTCCTGGGCGCCGAGTCTTGCCGCCGCGAATGCGGCCCCAAGCGCGGACGCTGTCATCGCCGCGGTGTCGGGCACAGCGGGATGGGTCGGCGGCGGGGCACTGGACGTGTTGGGCGACATCATCATCGCGTCGAGCAACGGCCGTCAGAATCCCGGCGTACCGCAGCCGACCAGCCTTGCCGCGCTGATGCTCGGGCCGGCCGCCACGGCGGGCACCGGTCTGCCGAGCCTGCCCCCTCCGCCGCAGGTGGACTGGTCCAAGCTGCCGCCGCCGAACGTCGACCTGTCCAAGATTCCGCCGCCGCAGATGCCGCAGGTCGATTGGTCGAAGATCCCGCCGCCGCAGCTCCCGCCGCCGCCCCAGATGCCGCGGATCGAGGACCCGTTCGCCAAGCTGCCGAGCATCACGCGCGCGGTCGGTCTGCCGTTCTGATTCACCGGCGCGCGGTCGGCCGCGCGTCGATGTAACGCATGTGACCGTTGTGGCGATGAACGACCCGTAGACCATGGGTAGGGGGTTCGGCTGATGTTTCGACGGTTGAGTGCACTGGTCAGCGCCGCAGCAATCGCAGGTGCGGCTTTGATCGGTCTGACGGCGGCGACGGCGTCGGCGAATCCCACATGCCCGGACGTGCACTGGATCGGCGTTGCCGGCTCCGGCGAGCGCACCGATCCGGCGGTCAACGGCGGCATGGGGCGCCCGGTCTACCAATCCCTGCAGGATTTCTCCCGACTGGTCCAGCAAGACGGCCGCACCATGACAGCTGAGGCGGTCGTCTACCCGGCGACCGAAGTGCCGGCCGACGGCGACCTGCTGGGCTGGGGCGGCTTCATGGGCAGCGTCGACACCGGTGTGGCCGCACTGGGCAGCCAGTACGCGGCGTTCACCCAGCGGTGCCCGGCCACCTCGGTGGTGCTGGCCGGCTACTCACAGGGCGCGATGGTCGTCCACCGCAATCTGCACGCGCTCGCAACGAGCCCCAATCTGGCCGCCGCACTGCTGATCGCCGACGGCGACCGGTTGCCGACGGACCCGACCATCAACCTCGGCTCCGTCACCGGCGTTCCCGGCGCCGGCAAAGGTGTCGCCCAAGACTGGCCGATCCTGGCTCATGCCCCGGCCGCGCTACCCGTGTCGGTCGCAAGCCGCACGATCAGCGTGTGCAATCTCGGTGACGCCGTGTGCGACTACGATCCCGAGGCCGAAGAGGTGACGGCGGCCGCGATAGCCGTCCACACGAGCTATGCCACCGCCGGCGGCGGGCAGCTGCCCTGGACCTGGACGCTGTACCAGCTGGCGTCGCGGTCGGCCATGGGCAGCCAGATGGTTCCGCCCGGCGCCTGATAAAACCGCCTGACCGGCCGCTCGACGCTACGCTGATTGCGCCGGGCGCGACGACGGGAGCAGGCGATGTCCACATTGTGGCGGTATGTCCGTATCCAGGCATTCGTTCTGCTGTGCGGGATCGTCGGTCCCATATTCCTGACCATCTACTTCGTGAGCGGCGCTCAGCCCATGATGAAGTGGATGTTCTGGGCGGGTCTGCTCATCACCGCCGTCGACGTGTTGATCGCCCTGGCCATCACGGCCTACGGCTCGAAGACCGCGGCCAAGAACCAGCAGCTCGAACAACAGGGCGTGCTGGCGCTCGCGCAGGTCACCGGTATTCAGGAGACCAACACGCGGATCAACGAACAACCGCTGGTGAAGCTCGATCTGCAGATCTCCGGTCCAGGCATCGCGCCATTCGCCACCCAGGACCGGGTGATCGCGTCAGTCACTCGGTTGCCGATGATCACCAACCGCCGGCTGGTCGCCATCGTCGATCCGACCACCCACGAGTATCGGATCGACTGGGACAGAAGCAGTTTGGTCAGCGGGTTGATGCCCGCCACCTTCTCGGTGGCCGAAGACAACACCACTTATGACCTCACCGGCCAGACCGAGCCCCTGATGGAGATCCTGCAGATCCTCAAGGCGCACAACATCGGAATGAACAACATGATCGATCTGCGCGCCAATCCCGCGGCGCGCGAACAGGTGCAGGCAGTGGTGAGGCGCGCGGCGGCCCAGAAGACCGCGGCGCAACCCGCACCACAGGCCGCGCCCGCCGCGGCGCCCTTCATGGCCCCGCCGGAGCCCTCGACCGCGCAACGCCTGCAGGAACTCGAGACATTGCGTGCGACGGGTGCCATCACCGAGGCCGAATACACCGCCAAGCGGCAACAGATAATCGCCGATCTCTGAGCCTACGACCGGGCGGTGGTAACGTCGCAGCGTGCGGTTGAATTCATCGCAGGCACACGCTGAATGACCGAAATGCCGGCACCTCGCATGGTCCGCCCGTCATCACTGGCTGACGCATTCGGTCCGGCCCCCGACGGCGCACCGCGGCCATACGCCCTCGGCAACATCGCTTCTCCGTTGCGCAACGTGGACTACCGTTACATCAGGTTCAAGATCGTCAAGCTGCCTACTCACAGAGTTGGAGACGAGCCATGACCGCCACCGAGGAACAGACCGAGAAGGCCGACGGCAAAGTCAGTCTGCCCACACTGACGGCGATGGTGATCGGCTCGATGATCGGGTCGGGCGTATTCCTGCTCCCGCGCCGATTCGGTGCCGAATCCGGTGTCGCGGGTGCGTTGATCGCGTGGACGATCGCCGGAACCGGAATGTTGATGCTGGCTTTCGTTTTTCAGCGACTGGCCAATCGCAAGCCCGATCTCGACGCGGGTGTCTACGCCTACGCCAAGGCCGGCTTCGGCGATTACGTGGGCTTCAACTCCGCCTTCGGGTTCTGGGCTTCGGCATGCGCGGGCAACACGTCGTACTGGGTGCTCATCATGGCGACGGCGAGTGCGTTGTTCCCCGCGCTCGGATCCGGCGACACGGTGCTGGCAGTGCTCATCGCCTCGGCCGGGGTGTGGCTGTTCTGCTTTCTGATCCTCCGGGGCGTCAAGGAGGCGGCGATCATCAACCGGATCGCCACGTTCGCCAAAGTCGTTCCCATCCTGGTATTTATCGTCATCACGGTCATTGCCTTTCAAGCTGACGTGTTCACTGCGAACTTCTGGGGCGGCGACGGAAACTACTCGTGGAATTCGCTGTTCGAACAAGCCAAAGGCACGATGCTCATCACGGTTTTCGTGTTCATGGGTATCGAAGGGGCCAGCGTCTACTCGCGGTTCGCACGTAAGCGTGAGCATGTCGGGCGCGCCACCGTAACCGGGTTCCTGTCCGTGCTCGCGGTGTTCATGCTGGTGACGCTGTGCTCGTACGGCGTGATGCCGCAGGAGGAACTGGGCCAGGTCGACGATCCGCCGATGGCGGCCGTGCTGGAATCGGTGGTCGGGCCGTGGGGTTCGGTGTTCATTCGCATCGGGGTGCTGTTGTCCGTGCTGGGGGCGTACCTGGCCTGGACGTTGATGGCCGCCGAGATCCTGTATCTCCCGGCCAAGAACGACGACATGCCGAAGTTCCTGACGCGCACCAACTCTCAGGGCGCCCCGGTCACCGCGCTGATCATGGCGACCGGTTTGGTGCAGCTGCTGCTCATCCTCGTGCTCTTCACCGCCAACGCGCTGGACTTCATGCTGGATCTGACGGCGGCCCTGGCGTTGGTCCCGTATCTGTTGGCCGCGGCGTACGCGCTCAAGCTCACCATCACGCGGGAGACATATGACGATCGACGATCGCTGGTGCCCGACATGATCGTGGCCGCGGTGGCGACTGCCTATACGTTGTTCCTGCTCTACGCCGCAGGTTTGGATCACCTCCTGCTGTCGTGTCTGCTCTATGCGCCGGGAGCGGTGCTCTATGTGATTGCGCGGCGTGAGCGCGGCCTGCGCATATTCCGGCCCGCCGAGGCGTTGCTCTTCGGCGCGATCGTGATCGGTGCGATCGCCGCCGTGGTGAGCCTGGCGACCGGCGCGATGCACCTAGATCTGCCGAACCCGGTGGAGCCGACGGGACTTGTGCATCTGCCCGACCCGGCATCGACGACCGGAGTCAAGTGATCGAAAGGACTGAGATGACCAATCTTTCAGACACCTACGGCGTGCACTCCGAAGTGGGCAAGCTGCGCAAGGTGCTGGTGTGCTCGCCCGGATTGGCGCATGAACGGCTGACCCCGACCAACTGTGACGACCTCTTGTTCGACGATGTGCTGTGGGTGCAGAACGCGCGCCGCGACCACTTCGACTTCATGGACAAGATGCGCGACCGCGACGTCGAGGTGGTCGAGCTGCACAACCTGCTCACCGAGACGATGGATATCGCCGAGGCCAAAGCCTGGCTGCTGGACCGCAAGATCGTCGCGAACGAGGTCGGTCTCGGCCTCGTCGACGACACCCGAGCGTTTCTGGACTCGTTGACCTCGCGCCGGTTGACCGAGTTGCTGATCGGTGGCATGTCGATCCGTGATCTGCCCGCCGAAATGCAGTCGGGCTACCGGGCTTTGGCGCGCGAGGCCACGGGCGTTACCGAATACCTGATGCCGCCACTGCCCAACACGCTCTACACGCGCGACACCACGTGCTGGATCTACGGCGGGCTCACGCTCAATCCGTTGTTCTGGCCGGCCCGGCACGACGAGACCTTGTTGATGAAGGCGATCTACGAATTCCATCCCGACTACATCGGTTCGACGGTGTGGTGGGGCGATCCGGAGGAAAGCTGGGGTCTGTCGACGATCGAGGGCGGCGACGTCATGGTGCCCGGCAACGGCGTCGTGCTGATCGGCATGAGCGAACGCACCTCACGTCAGGCGATCACGCAGGTCGCGGCCGAGCTGTTCGCGGCGGAGGCGGCCGAGAAGGTGATCGTGGCAGGCATGCCGAAACTGCGGTCGGCTATGCACCTCGACACCGTGTTCACCTTCGCCGACCGTGATGTGGTGACGATCTACCCGGGCATCGTCGACTCGATCGAGCCGTTCATCCTGCATCCCAGTGACACCGACCCGGGCGTCGAGGTCGAGGAGGCCACCAAGCCCTTCGTCGAGACCGTCGCCGATTCACTCGGGCTGAGCAGTCTGCGCGTCGTCGAAACCGGCGGCACCGCCTACGACTCGGAGCGCCAGCAGTGGGACAGCGGCAACAACCTCGTCGCCGTCGAACCGGGGGTCGTCTTCGCATACGACCGCAACACCCACACCAACTCGCTGCTGCGCAAAGCCGGTGTCGAGGTGATCACCATCGTCGGCGCCGAGCTCGGCCGCGGGCGCGGCGGCGGCCACTGCATGACCTGCCCGATCATCCGCGATCCACTGGATTGGTAGGGATCTGGAACACGTTCTACTTCTGCTGTTAGCCTGGGCCGGGGATCACGAAAGGACCGGTGATGGCGGCAGGCAGTGGATCGCTCGAAGGGCGCGTGGCATTCATAACCGGCGCTGCGCGCGGGCAGGGGCGCGCGCATGCGATCAGGCTCGCCAACGAAGGTGCCGACATCATCGCGATCGACGTGTGCGCCGCCGTCGACGACACCATCACCTACGCGCCCGCGACGTCGCAGGAGCTCGCCGAGACGGTCAGCGCGGTCGAGGCGACCGGCCGCAAGGTGCTGGCGCGCGAGGTCGACATCCGCGACCTGGCCGCCCAACAGCAGGTGGTGGCCGACGGCATGGAGCAGTTCGGCAGGCTCGACATCGTGGTGGCCAACGCAGGTGTCCTCAGCTGGGGCCGGCTGTTCGAGATGTCGCCCGAGCAGTTCGACACCGTCATCGACGTCAATCTCAACGGAACCTGGCGGACCATTCGGGCCGCGGTGCCCGCGATGATCGAGGCGGGCAACGGCGGATCCATCATCATCGTGAGCTCGTCAGCCGGTCTCAAGGCGACCCCGGGCAACGGTCATTACGCCGCCTCGAAGCACGGCCTGGTCGCCCTCACCAACGCGTTGGCCCTGGAGGTTGGGGAGTACGGCATCCGGGTCAACTCCATCCACCCGTACTCGATCAACACCCCGATGATCGAGCCCGAGGCGATGGCTCAGGTGTTCGCGAAGTACCCGAGCTACCTGCACAGCTTCGCCCCGATGCCGCTGCATCCCGTGGGCCTCGACGACGAGGGTCGCTCGACATTCATGACGCCGGAAGAGGTTTCCGACGTGGTCGCGTGGTTGGCCGGTGACGGCTCGGCGACCCTGTCGGGCAGCCAGATCGCCGTCGACCGCGGCGTGATGAAGTACTGATCTTTTCGGCTCGCGCAAGCTAGCCGGGCAGTACGAGCACCGGAACAGGACTGTGCCGCAGGATCTTTGACCCGCGCTCGCCGAGGAACACCCGGGCCACCACACCGGCGGGTGTGGTGCCGATGGCCAGGATCTCGCCGTCGAGCCAGTCGACCGCGTCGAGTGCTTCGTCCCAGCCGTCGCCGGTGACGACCTCGAGCTCGACGTCGTCATCGACGATCCGGTCATCCTTCAACTGCTGCAACGATTCCCGCGCCTGGGCGGCCCACTCCTGCAGGATGGCATCCTCGCTCTGCAGTCCGACGAGCGGTGGGAACATGCTGCGCCCGCGGACGGCGAACGTCACCACCCGCATCGAGGTGTCGAGCCGTTCGCTGATGGACGCGATCCGCCGGACGACGCCGACGGACTCGCGCGTGCCCGGGTAAGCGCACGTGATCCGCGACAGCACACCGCTTTTCGGCCTGCGATATCCGCGTGGGCTGATCGCCAGCGGAACCGGGCACGAATGCAGCAGCCGGTCGGCGGTGGAACCGACGACCACCTGCCCGAGCTTACCGTCCGCAGCCGAACCCAGCACCAACGCTTCGGCATCCAGTGATGCGACGGCCTCCAGCAGACCGTCCGAAACCGACCGGTGCGCGAACTTGTGGAAGCTGACCTCGAGTTCGTCGTCCAGTGCGGCGATGCGCTCGCGGGCCTGTTCGGCCGACGAGGCCGCCAGTTGTGCTGCGTACTGGGCATATTCGGCGTCGATGCGGGCCGGCGACGGCGTCATCCACGGCCGCGGTACAACTGTTGCCACGGCCAACGACGTCTCAAGCGTCCGCGCGGCGCCGACCGCGAGGTGCAGGGCCGAAGATCCGCCCTTGCCCACCAAATAGCCGACGACGACGGTCATGCGCGATCCTCAGGCCGCGTCGTCATCACATCGTCCTCGCCCGCCGCCGCGCCGGGGATGTAGCCGTCACCACCGTCGTTCAGTGCGCTGTGGTGGCGGCTCCACACCAGGTAGAACAACAGCACAGCGCTGACCCACAAGCCGAACCACAGCCACGTGATCGCGGGCAGGCCGTACAACACGAACAGACAGGCCGCGACAGACAGGATCGGCGTCACCGGATAGCCGGGAACCTTGAACGAGCGAGGCAGATCCGGTTCGCGGACCCGCAGGATGATCACACCGACCGACACCACGACGAAGGCGATCAGCGTGCCGATCGACACCAGGTCCCACAGGTAGTCGAGCGGCACGAACCCGGCCAGCGTGCCGGTGACGACCGCCACGATGATGGTGTTGTTCACCGGGGTCATGCTGCGTGGATTGACCTTGGCGAACATCGATGGCAGCAGGCCGTCGCGGCCCATCGCGAACAAGATGCGTGTCTGGCCGTACATCACGACCAGCGTCACCGAGAAGATCGAGATCACCGCGCCCGCGGCCAGAATCGTGCTGGCCCAGGTCTGGCCATGCAGGATGTTCGTCAGCATCACCGACAGGCCGGCTTCGGCTTGTTCCTCGGACCCGAACTCGTCGGCGGACTGGGTGCCCAGACCGGCGAATGCCACGAGGACGTAGACGCTGGTGACGACGATCAACGCTCCGATGATCGCGCGTGGCATGGTTTTCTGCGGGTTCTTCACCTCGTCGCCTGCCGTCGACACGGCATCGAGCCCGATGAAGGTGAAGAAGATCGTGCTGGCCGCCGCGGTGATGCCGACGAATCCCTTGTCCCAGAACCCGGCGAAGTGATCGGTCGTGAAAGCCGTGAACGCGACCGCGATGAACAGGCCCAGCACAGCGAGTTTGAGGATCACCATGACGGTGTTGACGAGTGCCGATTCGCTTGCCCCGCGGATCAGCAGCAGCGCACACATGAAGATCAGGATCGTGGCGGGCAGATTCATGATGCCCGGTTCCTCACCCCACGGCGCGGCGGTCAGCGCGTGCGGCAGGCGGAACCCGAACAGGTTGTCGAGGAGCTGATTGAGGTATCCACCCCAGCCGATCGCGGTCGCAGACATCGAGACGCCGTACTCGAGCAGCAGACAGGCCGCCACCCCCATGGCGACGAACTCGCCCATCGTGGTGTAGGCGTACGAGTAGGTAGATCCCGAAACCGGTACAGCGGAGGCCATTTCCGCGTAGCAGATCGCCGATAGGCCGGCCGCGACACCGGCGAGCACGAACGAGACGAGGACAGCTGGGCCGGCTTCGGGCACGGCCTGCTGCAGCACGATGAAGATGCCGGTGCCGACTGTCGCGCCGACACCGAACAGTGTCAGCTGAAATGTCCCGATGCTTCGCTTCAGATGGTCGGAGGCACCGTGGGCGACCGGAGCGCCGATGACGGGCCTTCGGCGCAGCATCTGTCCCGTCAGGCTGGTGGCTGGGGCTGACATCGTGCCTCCTAGGTGCCGGTCAGGCGATTATGGGCGCGCCTGACTCAAAGTGTCGGCAAATCGGTCAACAGCCCAGTCGATCTCCTCGGCGGTGACGACCAGCGGCGGAGCGAACCGCAGCGTCGAACCATGCGTGTCCTTGACCAGCACACCCCGTTCGGCCAGCCCCATACTGAGCTGCTTACCCGTGCCGAGAGCTGGGTCGATGTCGACGCCGGCCCACAGCCCGAGGCCGCGCACGGCGAGCACGCCGTGACCGATGAGCTCGCGCAGCCGCTCGTGTAGATGCGCACCGAGTTCGGCTGAGCGGGCCTGGAATTCGCCGCGTTGCAGCATCGCCACCACGGTGCTGCCGATCGCCGCCGCCAACGGATTACCGCCGAACGTCGATCCGTGCTCGCCGGGGTGCAGCACACCGAGCACGTCGCGGTCGGCGACGACCGCCGACAACGGCACCACACCGCCGCCGAGCGCCTTGCCGAGCAGATAGACATCGGGAATCACGCCCCAGTGGTCACAGGCGAACGTGCGGCCGGTGCGGGCCAGGCCGGATTGGATCTCGTCGGCGATCATCAGAACGTTGCGCTGCGTGCAGATCTCGCGCACGCGGGGCAGGAAGTCGTCGGGCGGGACGACGATGCCCGCTTCGCCCTGGATCGGTTCGATCAGGACCGCGACGGTGTTCGCATCGATCGCGTCTGCCAGTGCGGCCGCATCACCGAACGGCACTGAGCGGAATCCGGGTGTGTACGGGCCGAAGCCGCGGCGCGCGGTCTCGTCGTCGGAGAAGCTGATGATCGTGGTGGTGCGTCCGTGGAAGTTGTTGCGCGCCACCACGATGTTGCTCTGGCCCGCCGGGACGTGCTTGACGTCGGTGCCCCATTTGCGGGCGACCTTGATGCCGCTCTCGACGGCTTCGGCGCCGCTGTTCATCGGCAGCACCATGTCCTTGCCGCACATCTCGGTCAGCGCTCGGGCGAACGGGCCCAGCCGATCCGAATGGAATGCCCGGCTCACCAGCGTCAGTCGGTCCAGCTGCGCGTGCGCGCTCGCGACGATCTCCGGATTGCGGTGGCCGAAGTTGACCGCCGAATACGCGGCCAGGCAATCGAGATAACGCCGACCGGCGACGTCGGTGATCCAGGCGCCATCGGCACTGGCGGCCACCACCGGCAGGGGCGAGTAGTTGTGTGCGACATGGCGATCGTCGAGTTCGATCGCCGCCGTTGCGGCACCTGAGGTGGCCTCGTTGTCCACGCTTTCCAGGATGGTCATGAGTGCAGCTCCAGGGTGCAGCATTTGACGGATCCGCCGCCCTTGAGAAGTTCGGAGAGGTCGACGCCGATCGGCTCGAACCCGGCGTGGCGCAACTGTTCGGCGAATCCGGTGGCGGCCGCGGGCAGCACGACATTGCGTCCGTCGGATACGACGTTGAGGCCGAGCACGTAAGCGTCGGCGCTCGATACTTCGATGGCATCGCCGAAGAGCTGCCGCAGGCGTTCGCGGCTGGCGTCGCTGAAGGCAGGCGGGTAGTACGCGACCGTCGTGTCGTCGAGCACGGCCAGGGCGGTGTCGAGGTGATAGAAGCGCGGATCGACGAGCTCGAGACTCTCCACCGTCAACCCGGTCAGGGCGGCGATCTCGTCGTGGGCGCGCCGATCGGTGCGAAAACCCCATCCTGCCAACAAGGTTGACCCGACGAGCAGCAGATCGCCCTGGCCTTCGTTGACGTGCTGAGTGGTCAGCGGCTCGAAGCCGCTCCGGGCCATCCACTCCGCATAGGCGTCGGCCTCGGCTGCGCGCTGCGGATAGGCGAACCGCGCGACGACGGCGGTCCGCCCGACGAGGAATCCGCCGTTGGCGGCATAGACCATGTCCGGCAGGCCGGCGCGCGGCGTCACGAGATCCACGGTGTGGCCCAGGTCGGCGTAGATTCCGCGCAACTCGTGCCACTGGGCCAGCGCGCGTTCGGTGTCGACCGGCGTGGACGTATCCATCCACGGGTTGATGGCGTATTCGACGGTGAAGTACTCGGGTGCCGTCATGGCGTAATGACGGGTGCTCGATTTGCGGGCATGGGGCGGTGCGGCGACGTCGGTGGGCATGACAGCGGGCATGACATCGTCGGAAATCGTCATGAATCGACGATATGAACCCATGATCACGCAATCAATCACTGCTTGTTGCTTGTGATCCATCGATCCGTTGCGGAGAATCGGGAATTGCGGCAGTTTATTGCGTGGAGGCGACATGGACCGGCTGGACGAGACCGACGAGCGGATTCTGGCGGAGCTCGCCGAGCATGCGAGGGCGACGTACGCCGAGATCGGCCAGCGGGTGAACCTGTCGGCGCCCGCGGTCAAGCGGCGGGTGGATCGCCTGGTGGCCGAGGGCGTGATCCGTGGTTTCACCACTGTGGTCGACCGCAACGTGCTCGGCTGGCGCACCGAGGCTTACGTACAGGTGTTCTGCCACGGCACAATTGCGCCCGATCAGCTGCGCGCGGCCTGGGTGGGCATTCCCGAGGTCGTGAGCGCGGCGACCGTCACCGGCACCGCCGACGCCATCCTGCATGTGCTGGCCCGGGACATGCGCCACCTCGAAGAGGCGCTCGAGCGCATCCGCGCCTCGGCCGACATCGAGCGCAGCGAGAGCATCGTCGTGCTGTCCAACATCATCGAGCGGGCGCGCGGGTGACGCGGGCCGTGCACCGGCGCAAATGTAGGGTGGCGCACAACGCTCAGGCGCCATCGTGTAAAAACCCCACGTGACTTCATCTTCGCAACCTGGGGGCGTTGTGATCGTCGGCGGCGGTCTGGCCGCAGCCCGGACTGCCGAACAACTGCGCCGTTCGGAGTACCCCGGGGCCATCACGATCGTCAGCGACGAGGACCATCTGCCCTACGACCGGCCACCACTGTCGAAGGAAGTGCTGCGCGCCGAGACCGACGACGTCACGCTCAAGCCCGCCGAGTTCTACGCCGAGAACAACATCACGCTGCGGCTGGGGTCGGCGGCACAGTCGGTGGACACCGCCGCCAAGACGCTGAAGCTGGCCGACGGCAGCGAAATCGGCTACGACGAGCTCATCATCGCGACCGGCCTGGTGCCGAAGCGCATTCGCTCGTTCCCCGATCTGGCCGGCATCCGGGTGCTGCGTTCCTACGACGAGAGCATGGCCCTGCGTGAGGACGCAGGCAAGGCCCGGCGTGCCGTCGTGGTCGGTGCCGGGTTCATCGGCTGCGAGGTGGCGGCCAGCCTGCGCAAGCTCGGCGTCGACGTGGTTCTGGTGGAACCGCAGCCGACGCCGCTGGCTTCGGTGCTCGGCGAGACGATCGGTGCCCTGGTGACGCGTCTGCACGAAGCTGAGGGTGTTGACGTGCGTTGCGGTGTCGGCGTGATCGAGGTGCGCGGCTCCGATCACGTCGAGCGGGTGGTGCTGGGTGACGGCACCGAGCTCGACGCCGATCTGGTGGTCGTCGGCATCGGCTCGCATCCGGCTGTCGACTGGCTCGAGGGCAGCGGTATCGAACTCGACAACGGCGTGGTGTGCGACGAGGTGGGCCGGGCCAGCGCGCCGCACGTGTGGGCGATCGGCGATGTGGCGTCGTGGCGTGACCACGTGGGAGATCAAGCGCGCGTTGAGCATTGGAGCAACGTCGCCGACCAGGCGCGCGCGCTCGTGCCTGCGCTGCTCGGTCAGGAATCCTCCGCGGTTGTTTCGGTGCCGTACTTCTGGAGCGATCAGTACGACGTCAAGATCCAGTGCCTCGGTGAGCCCGAGGCCGACGACGTCGTGCACGTCGTCGAGGACGACGGTCGCAAGTTCCTGGCCTACTACGAACGCGACGGGGTCCTGGTCGGCGTGGTCGGCGGCGGTATGCCGGGCAAGGTCATGAAGGCCCGCGGCAAGATCGCCGCAGGCGCTCCCATCTCCGACATCCTTCCCTAGCGTTTGTGCACGTTCCGTAACGCCCGGCGTTACGGAACGTGCACAAATCGCTCTCTAGAACTGGCCGAGGTAGAACCGGCCACCCTGGTCGTCGGCGCACATGGCCGTGAATCCGTACGGTTGCTGCGCGGGTTCCTGCAGCACCGTGCCCCCGGCTTCGCGTACCCGTTCCACCGCGGCTTCGACGTCGGCGACGGTCCACATGGGTACGGTCGTCGCGGCCGCGGCGCCGCCGGCCATGCCCGACATCGGCTGACTGCCCTGCACACCCCAGCCGTCGTCGATGCGGCCGGGTTCGAACGTCCAGAACAGCACGCGGCTGTAGAACGCCTTGAAGGCCGCCGAGTCGGGAACCTCGTAGGTGATATACGAAAGTTCGCCTGGCCCTGCGCCGTTCAACTCCGGCCTGGGTGTGCCTGCCTTCGGCTCGAACACTGCGAACGGCGTCCCGGCGGGATCGGTCGCGTCTAGCACGGTGCCGAAGTCGAACTCCTGAATCTGGCCGGGCTGACCTCCGCCCGCGGCGATAGCCTGGCGCGCGCCGTCCAGGTCGGTCACGGCGTAGCAGCAGAACATCGTGGGCCTGCCCGCGACGCTGAAGATGCCGATGTGCTGCTTGGTGTTGGTGACCTGACCGGTGGCCGCGTCGTAGGTCCAGCCCAGCACGTGTCCGTAGAACGCGGCGGCGCGGGCGGCATCCGGCACCCACACCGACACGTAGCCGACGTCGCCGTGCTGGATCGGGGTCGCCGATCCGGTCGCCGGCCCGGACAGCATCCACCGATGCCCGGACGGATCGATGATGGCCGCATTGCGGGTGCCGTAGTTCTCGTACGGTTCGCGCTGCACATGCGCGCCCCGGGTGCGAGCACGTTCCAGCGCAGCGTCGGTGTCCGGTACATGCAGCATGAGGCTCACGGAATTGGCTTGTGGCGCAGGAGCTCTGAGCCCGATTTCGGGATACTCATCGGCCAGGTACAGCACGCCACCGCCGATCGCGAGTTCGGCGTGACCGATGCGGCCGTCGTCCATCACGATGGGTTCACCGACCTGGACCGCACCCAAAGCCTCTACGTACCAGGCGATTGCGGTGCGGGCGTCGGGCACGGCGAGATAGGGGATCGCGGCGGGCCGCGGAGCAGAGGCGGCGGTTGCCGGCTCGTTGAGTTCTGCGATGGCAGCGTCGGTGCCGGTCATGACAACTCCTTCGGTTCGGTTGGGCAGCGTGAGCGCCGATTCCAGACGTGCGCGCAACCGGGCGGCGAACTCCGGATCCGGGGCAACCGGAAGCTCGCCGTCACTCAGCACGGTCAGCGGATCGTGGCTGTTTCTCATGACGTCCCTCCCTCCGGTTGCGGGTATTGCGCTCGGAATGCTCGGCGGGCCCGCACCAGCAGTGCCTCGGTGGCGTGCACGGTGCGGCCGATCAATTCGGCGCATTCGGGCACCGTGCAGTCGTCCATGTAGCGCAGCGCCAGCACGGTGCGATGTTGTTCGGGCAGCCTTGCCAGAACGCTTTCGGCCACGATGCGATCGAGTTCGGCATCCCAGTCGTCGGCCGGGTCCACCGCTTCGGGCAGTTCGGCCACCGGGATGTTGAACCGGTCGTGTCGCCGCCGGTAGTGATCGGCGAGCTTGTGGCGGGCCACGCCGATCAGCCACGGCACCGAGAGCGGCGGTGGAGACGGCTTGCGGGCGGCATCCATCGCCGCCAGGAATGTCTCCGACGTCAAATCCTCAGCAGTTCCGCGGTCACCGCAACGCCGGATGAAGTACCCGTACACCACCGGCAGGGCTTCGTCGTAGAGCGTCAGCAGTGCCCGCGGAGCGTCTGTCTCGGCGCTCACATCTCTATCGTCGCCGCAGGCGCCCGAACTCCGACGGGTCTGACCGAAGTTTTTTCCGACCACTCGAGGCTGAAAATCATTGGCGTGCCGAGCGCGGTTTGCGTCATGGTGGTGGCGTGATCGACGTCAACGAATTCATGCGTGACGGATTTGTCAAGGTCGAGCAGGCCGCGCCGGTGGAAATCGCCGATGCGGCAAGAGATCTCCTCTGGAAGCAGATCGGGTTGTCGCCGGATGAGCCCGCGTCCTGGACACAGCCGGTGGTGTGGGCGGCCGATCTGACCGGTCAGGGCCCCTTCGGTGAGCTGGCCGGCAGCCGGGTGCTGTCGGAGGCGCTCGACCAGGTGTGCGGACCGGGCGGCTGGGCGCCGCGGGGTGCGCTCGGCAACATCCCGATCCGGTTTCCGGTCTCGCCACCGGCAGAAGACCGAGGCTGGCACATCGACCTCAACACACCGGTCTCCGCCGAGCACTGGGTGATCAGCGGCAGGCCGCACACCATGCTGCTGCTGACGTTGTTGTCGGAGGTGGGGCCCGACGATGCGCCGACGCGTATCCGGGTGGGTTCGCACCGAGACGTCGCCGCCGTACTCGGCGAGGACAGCGTCGAGTTCGCCGACTCCGGCAAGTTGGTGGACGACGCCAGCGCGGGCCGGCCGGTTGCGCTTGCCACGGGGCGTCCTGGCGACATGTATCTCGTGCACCCGTTCACCGTGCATGCGGCTGATGAGCACCGCGGCGCCACACCACGTTTCATGTCGCAGGCGCCCATCATGTTGACTGAGCCGCTGAGTCCGTCGAGTCCGTCGGCGCTGGCCTGCGTGTGGTAGCTACTCCCAATGCACCGGCGGGCCGTGCGGCGCACATGAGCCCAGGATCCGGTCGGCGCCGTCCGGCCAGCACCGCACGCGGATCAAGAACTCGTGATGGGCGTCCGGGGCGCGGCGCTGAGGTTCGAGGTTCAGCCATGCGAACGGGGTGTTCGCCGTGGCGGCGGAGCCGAGGGCCTTCAATCGAGTTTCGACGGCGTGCTGTTCGGCCGCGCCGAGGTATTGCCAGGTGACGGAGTGCCACAGCACGGTGAGCGTGCCGGGTGACAATTGCAGCCGTGAGACCGCCTCGGCCGCGGGCATCCGGTCGAGGTCGGCATCGACGCGGCGGGCGATGTCGATGGCAGCGCTCAGCCGGTGCAGCCTGGCGGTCATATCCGGCCAGACATAGCTGAGCAGGGTGAGCCTGCCGTCCTCGGTGCGCGCGTCGACGGGCGCGATGTCGAAACCGTGGCGTTGCGCGATCCGCAGCGGGGCCGCCGGCGGTAGGGCGCCGTGCCACGCATCCTCGATGACGACCGCCGAATCGGCGGGACCCCACTGGCCTCCGGCATGGCGGTAGAGGTAGTGATCGGCACGCAGGTTGAGGCCTGCGCTTGAGCCGATCTCGAAAAGCCTTACCGGCAGCGGGAATCGGTCGACGAGATGCAGCAGGCCGCCGATCAGGGCAGCCGATCTGCCGACCTCGTTCGTCTGGGGCGGCTGGTCGAGCATCGTGCGCAGGTATGCGGTCTGCCGTCGCGCCGTGGCGAGGATCTCGGGCCACGCGGCCGCGGCGTCCCAACGGCCGCCGACGCTGGGATACCACGCCGCCAGGGCGGGTGCGCGGCCGTCGAGCACAATCCGGTGCAGCCCGCCCAGCAGGCGCAGGGCCAAGCCAGACGGTCCGGGATCGTCCTCGTGCCCCGTCAGCACGTCGGCGAAGATTCCGCGCGATCGGATGTCGTCGAGCACGAGATCGAGCAGCTCGGCATACATCGGCGAACCCAGCGCAGTGCAGGCACGCGCCTGCACGTCGAAGGCGCTGAGCAGGCGATCGCTCACGGACTCCCCAACACGTCAAGGCCTGGACGGGCGATTTCGAAGGCTTGGGCGATGGTATCGGTCAACGAGACAGACTCGTCGGCGAGCCACTTCTCGTAGGCCGACAGGGCGACTCCGAGCATCAACCACGCGACGGTCTGCGGCAGCAGATCGCTGCCTTCCGCACCGATGCGATGTGCCACGTAGGTGGCGATCACGTCACGCCAGCCGGCATACATCGTCATTGAATAAGCCTGTAGCGCTTCGGTTTCCAGGATCACCCGCATACGCTGGCGGTGTTCTGCCATCTCGTGCTCGGCGTAGGTGTTGAACGCCAGCAGGGCTTCGCGAAGCGCCTCGCCGAGTGATATCTGCGGGCTCAGGGTGGCCAGTAGTTCGCGCAGGTGTTGCAGGTGGGCGTCGAAGTCGCCCCACGGTATGGCGCTCTTGGAGGCGTAGTACCGGAACAGTGTGCGCCGCGATATGCCTGCCGCGGCAGCGATGTCGTCGACGCTGACGTCGTCGAATCCCCGGGCCGCGAACAGTTCGATGGCCACGCCGGCGATGTGGTCCTGAGTCGTGGAGCGGCGCCGGCCCACGCGGGGCCCGGGTCCCTGCATCAGATCCACCTCTTCCATTCTGGCACTCAATGCCATATCCTTGCGATCTCGATCACAATTGTCGAGACCCTACGCGACGAAAGGGAGCGTTTATGGAAACGAATCAGCACGCCGAGACCGAGACCGAGCTCGTCACCGAGACTCTCGTCGAAGAGGTTTCGATCGACGGTATGTGCGGGGTTTACTGACCGTGTCTGCACAGGTCGCCGACACGGCTGAACAAGCCGGGGTCGCGTTCGATCCAGATGCCGGCTGGCGGTTGCATCCCCAGGTGGCGGTGCGGCCCGAGCCGTTCGGCGCCCTGCTGTACCACTTCGGAACTCGCAAGCTGTCGTTCTTGAAGAACCGGACGGTCGTCGAGGTGGTCAAGTCTCTTGCCGATCACCCCGACGCCCGCTCGGCCTGCCGGGCCGCGGGTATCGACGATGCCCAGCAAGCGCCCTACCTGCACGCGCTGAGCGTGCTGGTCTCCTCGAAGATGCTCATACCCGGGAAAAGCCAATGACTTCTGTTCAGCCCGTGCCGCGGCTCATCGAGCAATTCGAGCGTGGCCTCGACGCGCCGATCTGCCTGACGTGGGAACTCACCTACGCGTGCAACCTCGCCTGCGTGCACTGCCTGTCCTCGTCCGGCAAGCGCGATCCGCGTGAACTGTCGACGCAGCAGTGCAAGGACATCATCGACGAGCTGGAACGCATGCAGGTGTTCTACGTCAACATCGGCGGTGGGGAACCCACTGTGCGCCAGGACTTCTGGGAGCTCGTCGACTACGCGACCGCGCATCACGTCGGCGTGAAGTTCTCGACCAACGGGGTGCGCATCACGCCAGAGGTGGCTGCGAAACTGGCGGCCAGCGACTACGTCGACGTCCAGATCTCACTCGACGGCGCGAACGCCGAGGTCAACGACGCCGTACGCGGCAAAGGCTCGTTCGACATGGCGGTCCGTGCGCTCGAGAACCTGAGCAACGCGGGTTTCAAGGACGCCAAGATCTCCGTGGTCGTCACCCGCCACAACGTCGACCAGCTCGACGAGTTCGCCGCGCTCGCAGCGCGTTTCGGTGCCACCCTGCGCATCACGCGGCTGCGGCCGTCCGGCCGCGGCGCCGACACCTGGGACGAGCTGCACCCGACCGCCGACCAACAGCGCCAGCTCTATGACTGGTTGGTGGCCAAGGGCGACGGGGTGCTGACGGGCGACTCGTTCTTCCACCTTTCGGGCATGGGCGCGCCTGGCGCGCTCGCCGGGCTGAACCTGTGCGGCGCCGGGCGCGTGGTTTGCCTGATTGACCCGGTCGGCGACGTCTACGCGTGCCCGTTCGCCATCCACGACAAGTTCCTCGCCGGAAACATCGTGTCCGACGGCGGTTTTGACAATGTCTGGAAGTACTCCCCACTCTTCCGTGAACTGCGCGAGCCCCAGTCGGCCGGTGCCTGCAGTAGCTGCGCGCATTACGACAGCTGCCGTGGCGGATGCATGGCGGCCAAGTTCTTCACCGGTTTGCCACTCGACGGTCCCGACCCCGAGTGCGTCGAAGGCTGGGGTGCCCCGGCGCTCGCGCAGGAGCGCGTCAAGCCCAAGCCCAGCGGTGACCATTCCCGGGGGACCAAGCAAGGTCCAGTGGCGCTGAAGCTGCTCACCAAACCCCCGGCCCGATTCTGTAACGAAAGTCCGGTGTGACGATGGCAAAAGATATCTGGTTCGAGACGGTCGCGATCGCTCAGCAACGAGCCCGCAAGCGGCTGCCCAAGTCGGTCTACGGTGCGCTCGTCGCGGCGAGCGAGAAGGGCGTCACCGTCTCCGACAACGTCGAGTCGTTCGCCGAGCTCGGCTTCGCCCCGCATGTCATCGGCGCTCCGGAGAAGCGCGATCTCGCCACCACCGTGATGGGCCAACAAATTTCGATGCCGGTGATCATCTCACCGACAGGGGTGCAGGCCGTTCATCCCGAGGGTGAGGTCGCGGTTGCCAGGGCTGCTGCGGCCCGTGGCACCGCTATGGGTCTGTCGTCGTTTGCCAGCAAGCCCATCGAAGAGGTCATCGCGGTCAACGACAAGATCTTCTTCCAGATCTACTGGCTCGGCGATCGCGATGCGATCGCCGCCAGAGCCGAGCGGGCACGCGCGGCCGGTGCGGTCGGGTTGATCGTGACCACCGACTGGAGCTTCTCGCACGGTCGGGACTGGGGGAGCCCCAAGATCCCCGAGAAGATGGACGTGCCGACCATGGTCAAGATGATGCCCGAGGCGCTGACCAAGCCGCGGTGGCTGTGGCAGTGGGGCAAGACCATGAGTCCGCCGAACCTGCGGGTGCCCAACCAGGCCGCACGCGGTGAGGCCGGCCCGCCGTTCTTCAACGCCTACGGCGAGTGGATGGGCACTCCGCCCCCGACCTGGGAAGACATCGCCTGGCTGCGCGAACTGTGGGGCGGCCCGTTCATGCTCAAGGGCGTCATGCGCGTCGACGATGCCAAACGTGCTGTTGACGCTGGTGTTTCGGCGATCTCGGTGTCGAACCACGGTGGTAACAACCTCGACGGCACCCCGGCGTCCATCCGCGCCCTGCCCGCGATCGCCGATGCCGTCGGCGACCAGATTGAGGTTTTGCTCGACGGCGGGATCCGGCGCGGCAGTGACGTGGTCAAGGCCGTGGCGCTGGGTGCCCGGGCAGTCATGATCGGCCGGGCCTACCTGTGGGGCCTGGCCGCCGAGGGGCAGGCGGGGGTTGAGAATGTGCTCGACGTCCTGCGCGGCGGGATCGACTCGGCACTCATGGGCCTTGGCCGTTCGTCGATTCATGATCTGGTCCCCGAGGACATCCTGGTGCCGGAGGGGTTCACCCGTACGCTGGGAGTACCACCCGCGCCGGGTTCCTGACGGGGCCGGTCGGCGCTTCTCGGCCCGCGTGACAGGGGTGGCGGAAGGGGCGCACGTGGTGGTGGCAAGCGGTTTCAGGAAAATTCCGGAAAATCAATTGCTGCCCATGCTCCAACAATTGGCGCACGCCAGGTGAATTCGGCCTACCATCGGCACGTGGCTTTCCCCAGCGGGCTCGGGAACTCGACGTCGAGGCAGCTACGAAGCATGTCGCCAATGTTGGTCATCCCGGTTGGTTCCACCGAACAGCACGGCCCGCACTTACCGCTGGACACCGACACCCGCATCGCCACTGCGGTGAGCCACGGGGTCGTGGAGCGGCTCGTGGGTGGCGAATGGCTGGTGGCACCCGCGGTCAGTTACGGGGCGAGCGGCGAGCACGAGGGTTTCCCGGGAACCGTGTCCATCGGGACGGCCGCCCTCCGGCTTTTGCTGGTCGAGTACGGTAGGTCTGCGTCGAACTGGGCATCCCGGTTGGTATTCGTCAACGGTCATGGTGGAAACGTGGAGGCGCTGGCGGCCGCGGTTGCGCTGCTTCGATACGAAGGGCGCGACGTCGGCTGGGTTTCGTGTAGTGCAGTCGATTCCGACGCGCATGCGGGCCATACCGAAACATCTGTATTGCTACATATTTCGCCCGGTGATGTATGGACCGATGAGCTCGCCCCGGGAAACACCGCTCCGTTGGCGGAGCTCATGCCGCGCCTGCGCAGCGGCGGTATCGCGGCCGTCAGCGAACTCGGCGTGCTCGGCGATCCGACGACTGCCACGGCGGCCGAGGGGGAGCGTATCTTTGCTGAGATGGTCAACGGCTGCGCCGACCGGATCACGCGGTGGCAGCCCGACCGGAACGGGATGCTGATATGACCGGACCGAGACTGCCCGACGGTTTTGCCGTGCAGGTGGATCGCCGAGTCAAGGTGCTCGGGGAGGGTGCGGCGTTGCTCGGGGGGTCCCCGACGCGCCTGCTGCGGCTCGCGCCGACGGCGCAGAACATGCTCAACGGCGGGCGCCTCGAAGTGCACGACGCGCTCAGCGCGCAGCTCGCGCGAACATTGCTCGACGCGACCGTCGCGCACCCCCGGCCGGCCAGCGGGCCGTCGCACCGTGACGTCACCGTCGTTGTCCCGGTGCGCGACAACGCATCCGGGCTGCACCGGCTGATCGGTGCGCTGCGCGGCCTGCGGGTGATCGTGGTCGACGACGGCTCGGCGATCCCGGTATCGCCGGCCGAATTCGCCGGAATGCACTGTGACGTTCAGGTGCTGCGACACAGCCGCAGCAACGGTCCCGCCGCCGCCCGCAACACCGGCTTGGCGGCGTGTGAGACCGACTTCGTGGCATTCCTGGACTCCGACGTGGTGCCGCGACGCGGCTGGCTGGAGGCGCTGCTCGGCCACTTCTGTGACCCCGCCGTCGCGCTGGTCGCGCCGCGCATCGTCGGCCTGCACAACGCCGACAACCTCGTGGCCAGGTACGAGGCTGTGCGGTCCTCGTTGGACCTCGGTATGCGGGAGGCGCCGGTGGTGCCGTACGGGACCGTGTCGTACGTGCCGAGCGCGGCCATCATCTGCCGGCGGTCCGCCCTCGTCGCGGTCGGCGGGTTCGACGAGACCATGCAGTCGGGTGAGGACGTCGACCTGTGCTGGCGGTTCGTCGAATCGGGCGCCCGGCTGCGATACGAACCGATCGCCCTGGTCGCTCACGATCATCGCACCGATCTGCGAAAGTGGTTCGCGCGCAAAGCATTCTACGGTTCGTCGGCGGCTCCGCTCACGGTGCGCCATCCGGGCAAGACGGCGCCTCTGGTGATCTCCCGCTGGACGCTGATGGTGTGGCTGCTGCTGGCCATGGGCTCCTGCGTGGGGTATTTCGCGTCTCTCGTGGTGGCCTTCGTCACCGGCAGGCGCATCGCCCGCTCGCTCAGTGCGATCGACACCGAGCCGAAGGAAGTCGCGGTGGTCGCCGCCCACGGGCTGTGGTCGTCGGCGTTGCAGCTGTGTTCGGCGATCTGCCGGCATTACTGGCCGATCGCCCTGATTTCCGCGTTGATATTCCGGCGAGCCCGCCATGCGGTGCTGCTCGCGGCGGTGATCGACGGGGTGGTGGACTGGGCGACCCGGCGCGGCAACGCCGACGATGACACCAAACCTGTCGGCCTGCTCACCCACATTCTGCTCAAGCGGCTCGATGACATCGCGTACGGGACCGGCCTGTGGACCGGCGTGGTGCGCGAACGCCATCTCGGTGCACTCAAGCCGCAACTACGGAGCTAACGCGGCAATTGCGGAGTGACATATTGATCATTGGCGCCGGAAGCGCCGGATCGGTGTTGGCCGAACGTCTTTCGGCAGACCCGGGTTGCCGGGTGACCGTCGTGGAAGCCGGGCCGGCGCCGGCGGACCCGCGGGTCGCAGCGCAGATCACCGACGGGGTGCGGCTGCCGATCGGGGCCGCGAGCTCGGTGGTGCGACACTATCCCTCGACGCTGACCGAGGAGCCGCGTCGGCACACCGAACTGATCCGCGGGTCGGTCGTCGGTGGCTCCGGAGCGGTCAACGGCGGTTACTTCTGCCGCGGGTTACCGACCGACTTCGACGCGTGGGCGGTTGCCGGGTGGAGTTGGGACGACGTCCTTCCGCATTTCCGCGCGATCGAAACCGACCTGGACTTCGACACCCCGCTGCACGGGCTCGAAGGCCCGATCAAGGTCCGCCGCGTACGCGAATTCGACGGATGCACAGCGTCTTTCGTTGATGCGGCGGCCGCGGCCGGGTTCGAGTGGATCGATGATCTCAACGGTGCGGACGCGGCGGCCGCGCTGCCCGCAGGCGTCGGGGCGGTACCACTCAACATCAACGGCGGCACCCGACTGGGCCCGGGCGGGGCGTACCTGCAGCCGGCGTTGCAGCGACCGAATCTGACGCTACTGTCCGACACGCGGGTGCGCCGGGTGCTCATCGCCGGCGGCCAGGCGATCGGCGCCGAGTGCGCTGACGGTGAGATACTGAGCGCCGGTCGAATCGTGTTGTGCGCCGGCGCAATCGGGTCGGCCCAGCTACTGATGCTGTCCGGTGTCGGCCCGCCGGATGAGTTGGCGGCGCTCGGCATATCCGTCGTTGCCGGATTGCCGGTCGGCATGGCGACAGTGGACCATCCGGAGTGGGTGCTGCCGGTCGCGTGGACACCCACGCACGATCTGCCGCCGTTGGAGGCCGTGCTCACGACGGCAGCCGGCGTGGAGATCCGGCCCTACACCGCCGGTTTCTCGGCCCTCGTCCACGGCCCCGGCCACGACCCCGCCGAGCTGCCACACCTCGGGGTCGCCCTCATGCGGCCGCGCTCGCGCGGGCGGGTCCGGCTCGCGTCGGCCGATCCGTTGGCTCTGCCCGTCATCGAGCACCGCTACGACACGGCGGCCGAGGATGTCGCGGAGCTGCAGGCCGGCGCGGAGCTGGCTCGCGAATTGGTCAGCCACACAGTGGAAGTCGGCCCGATGTCGTGGTCAACTTCGCAGCATCTGGCCGGCACGGCCCCGATGGGCACCGGGCAGGGCGCGGTCGTCGACCCGACCTGTCGCGTGCACGGGATCGAGGGGCTGTGGGTGGTCGACGGGTCGATCATGCCGTCCATTACGAGCCGGGGTCCGCATGCCACGATCGCGATGATCGGTCACCGGGCCGCGGAGTTCATCGCGAGCTGAGCCGGCGCACCCATCGCAGTTGTCGCCCGTCGCGCCCGGGGGCCCAGATGCCGACCAGGACTGACGCGACGGTCAGCACCACCGCCATGACCAATTGCGCCGAGTTCGTCGCGTCCAGGAACGCCGTGCGAGCCAGGTCGGCAAGCTGTGCGCCCTGCGGGCCCAGGTGCTCGGACACTGTCAAGGCTTCGGCCAGTGAGTTCAGCGCCGGGCCGCGCACGGCGTCGGGAACCGACGTCAGCGCAGGTGCCAACACGTGCTGGTACTGCGCGGCCAGGATCGATCCGGCGACGGCGATGCCCAACGCGGCGCCGACCTCACGCGTGGTGTCGTTGACTGCGGAGGCCACGCCTTGCTTCTCGTCGGGTACCGCACCCATGATCGCCGAAGTCGTTGGTGCCGTGCATAATCCGATGCCGGTACTGACGATCAGCAGGGGCCATGCGAAATCGAAGTAGGACGAGTCGAGTTCGAGCAGTCGCATACACAGCAGGCCAACCGCGATCAACAGCAGCCCTGCCGCGGCCGCGAGCCGCAACCCCAGCAGCGGTAGGTAGAGATGGGTGGTCGCGCCGAGTACCAGGACCGGAACAGCCAAGGGGCACAACGCGAATGCCGTCTGCAGTGCGCTGTATCCCATCACCAGTTGGATGTACTGCATGCTCACGAAGAAGAAGCCGAAGCTCGCGAAGAACAGGAACGTCACGCCTGCCGAGCCGGTCGCGAAATCCGGCTTGCCGAACAGGCGCACGTCCAGCAGGGGGTGTTTGTGCCGCAATTCGACGAGCGTGAAGACCGCGGCCAGCGCGATGCCGCCGGCCATGCAGCCCCAGACGATGGGGTGCGCCCAGCCGCGCGCCGGTGCTTCCACCACGCCGAAGACGAAGACCGCGACCGCCGTTCCGACAAGGAGGGCGCCCAGCCAGTCCAGTGGGGCAGCGCTGTCATCGCGTGAGGAGGGCACCGTGCACGTGAGGACGAACATCGCCACGCCCACGAGCGTGAACGTCACGAAGATGGAGTGCCAGGTCCAGACGTGCAGCAGACCGCCGGTCACGAGAAATCCGACGATTGCGCCGGATCCGACGACGCCGGCCCAGATCCCAACCGCCTTGTTGCGTTCGGATTTCGGGAACGCCGCGGTAAGCAATGACAACGTGGCGGGCATGATGAAGGCCGCGCCCGCGCCGGCGATCGCGCGGGCCACGATCAGTTGGACCGGGCTGTCGAGGATCAGCGGTGCTGCCGACGCGAGGGTGAAGACCACGAGACCGGTCAGCAACGCACCGCGGCGGCCGTACCGGTCGCCGATCGCGCCGGCAGGCAGCAGCAGACACGCCAGCGCGAGGGTGTAACCGTCGATCACCCACGTCAGTTGGGCCTGGGTGGCCGATGTCTGGCGCGCGATGTCCGGCAGCGCGGCGTTGAGCGCCACCATCGAGGAGATGACGATCGAGACGTCCATGCAGGCGACGGCGAGCAACCAGTACCGCTGTCGGATCGACAGTTCGGCCATGCCCGGATCTATATCCTGGGCTGACTCGACGAGAGCGTCGGCCATGCTGTGCGCTCCTTCGTCAGGCGATAGTTTTGAGACTAACAGTCTCGTATCGAGACGGTAAGTCTTGTTTCTTTGGCGGAGGTGGTGGACCATGACCCCGGGCAGCAGTGACCCGCGTCCGGCCCGCTCGCGGGCGCGACTCTTGGAGGCGGCGACAGCCCTGTTGCGATCGGGTGGGCCCAGTGCGGTCACCGTCGATGCGGTCACCCGGGCCGCCAATGTGGCGAGGGCCACGCTGTATCGGCATTTCCCGAGCGGAAATGACTTGCTGGCAGCGGCATTTCGATCGCTCATCCCCGCGGCGCCGATGCCTCCGGAGGGCGGCACGCTGCGTGACCGGCTGATCGCGACGGTGCAGGCGCAAGCTGAGCTGATCGCCGAGGCGCCCATCACCATCACTGCGATGTCGTGGCTCGCGCTGGGCGGCGACATGGAGCAGCTGCCCTGGCGTGCGTCCGACAGTCAAGAGGTCCGCACGCTGCGCGAGCGGGTGGCCGAGCAGTACGCGGCGCCGTTCGAGGCGATATTCGACAGCCCCGACGCCCAGGCCGAACTGGGACCGGTGGACCGCACGCAGGCGGCCGCGCTACTGCTCGGGCCGATCGTGCTGGGCAAGCTCAGCACGCTGCCGGAGTTCGACTACTCGGCATGTGTGCGGTCGGCGGTGGACGGCTTCCTGGCCACCCACCGCCTGGCTGAGTCGCCCAGGCCTGCGCAGGCGGTCAGCGAAGCGAATAACGAATCGGCAGGTGTTTGAGCCCACCGACGAACGTCGTCGCGGAAAGCTCAGGGGTGCCTGCCAATTCGATGCTCTCGAGCCGTGACAGCAATTCGGTGAACAGGCTGTTCATCTCCATGCGGGCCAGGGCCGCGCCCAGGCAGAAGTGCACACCGTATCCGAACGCGAGGTGCTTGTTCGGGTCACGGCCGACGTCGAAGCGGAACGGATCTGCGAAGACCTCTTCGTCACGGTTGCCGGAAACGTATGCGAGATAGACGGATTCGCCCTCGGCGATCGGTACGCCGCGCACGGTGGTGTCGGCGGTGGCGGTCCGCATGAATTCCTTGACCGGGGTGGACCACCGGATCATCTCCTCCACGGCGGTGCCCATCAGCTCGGGCTGTTCGCGCAGCCGAGCGAGTTCGGACGGGTTCTCGATGAGCGCGTGCAGCCCGCCGGAGATCGCATCCTTGGTGGTGTCGTGGCCGGCGCTGGCGACGATGACGTAGTACGACGCGGTGTCGACGTCGGACAACGGCTCGCCGTCGATACGGCCGTTGGCGATCGCCGAGGCCAGGTCGTCGGTCGGGTTGGCCCGGCGCGATGCGGTGAGCTTCGAGAAGTAGGCGAAGAAGTCGAGCAGGACCGCCAGCCCGTCCTCGAGGGACTTGCCGCGTTGATATTCCTCGTCGTCGCCGCCGAACATCTCCTGGGTCAGCATGTGCATGCGGGAGTAGTCCTCCTCCGGCAGGCCCAGCAGCGACATGATGACGTACAGCGGAAAGTGGACGGCGATCTCGGTGACGAAGTCGCATTCGGGGCCGATCTCGCGCATCCGGTCGACGTACCGCTTGGCAAGCTGGTCGACACGTACCTTGAGGTCACGCATTGCCTTGGGGCGGAACCAGTCCGCGCCGATCGCCCGGACCTTGCGGTGGTGCGGGTCGTCCATGTGGATCAGTGTCCGCAGGCCCATGCCCGCCTCGAGCTGCTCCTTGGCCATGTCGTCGGCGGCCGCGGTCGCCAGCAGGGGGCGGGGTGCACTGATGAAGAGGTTGTTGTCGCGCTCGATGGCCATGATGTCGGCGTGTTTGGTGATCGCCCAGAACGGCCGGTACGGCGGATTGTCGACCCAGGCCACCGGGTTGTCGGCGCGGAGCTGGGTCAGGGCCGCATGCAGTCGCGCGTCGTCGGCATATGCCGTCGGGTCGGCCAGGACTTTGGCGGCGTCATCCATCGTCGGCGCGCTCATTCGGACTCCTCCCGGTGCGGGGCTATTCACTTGACGGGTGTCAAGAATTCACCATATGTGACCGGGGCCACTCGTGGAAGAGGAAAGCCCGATCCGTTGCCAGTAGGCTCGTGCCTCATGCGCTCGGGGCGGTGGATCATCGCGTTGCTCACGGCATTGACGCTGATCCTCGCCGGATGTGGGAGCGGCGGCAGCGAGACCGTACCGGCCCCTCCGGTGAGCGCGGACCCGGCGATCGTGCACACCGCGGCGGGCACCGTGCGCGGAACCGTGGCCTCCGACCATCGCCTGTTCGCCGGAATCCCGTACGCCGCACCCCCGGTCGGGCAGCGGCGGTTCGCGGCACCGGCCCCGGCGGCCGGCTGGCCGGGGGAGCGCGACGCCACCAGGCCGGGGCCGCGGTGCATCCAGGACCCCGGCGGCGACCCCGAGCAGGGACGAGATGCCGGTGAGGACTGCCTGACGCTCAACGTGTGGACGCCGCCCGCCTCGGGTGAGCAACGGCCGGTGATGGTGTGGATTCACGGCGGCGCGTTCGTCAACGGCAGCAGCGGGATCTATGACGCGCGCTGGCTGGCCGCACGCGGTGACATCGTCGTCGTCACCGTCAACTACCGCCTCGGCACCCTCGGCTTCCTCGCTCATCCCGCGCTCGGCGCGGACGGGGACGTCGGCAACTACGGTCTGGCCGATCAGCAGGCGGCGCTGCGATGGGTGCGCGACAACATCGCCGCATTCGGCGGCGACCCGCGGAAGCTGACTCTCGCAGGCGAATCCGCCGGCGGCATGTCGGTGTGCGATCATCTGGTCGCGCCCGGTTCGGCCGGCCTGTTCCGGGCGGCGATCCTGATGAGCGCGCCGTGCCAGGCTCAGGCCGATCTGGCGACCGCGACGCGTCGCAGCATCGACTACGCGGCCGAGGCCGGCTGCCCCGACCCGGCGACCGCGGCGGCGTGCCTGCGTGCGCTGCCGGTGGACAAGCTCCGAAAGCCGGTGTGGTACTTCAATATCGGCAGCGACGAGCTCACGGGTCCGGTCACCGGCACCGCGGTGCTGCCTGCGGCCCCGATTGCCGCGTTCACTGCGGGGCAGGCGGCACGGGTACCCATCCTGATCGGCACCAACCGCGATGAGTTCACCTTGTTCGTGGCGTTGCGATACCTGCGCGAGGGGCAGCGGTTCACGCCGGAGGAATACCCCGGATTACTGGCCGAGACGTTCGGGCCAGCGGCAGGCGCCGTGGGCGTGCACTACCCGGCGGACCGTTACGGCGGTGTGGCCGAGGCGTATTCGGCGGCGGTGACCGACGGCGAGTTCTCGTGCGTGGCCGACCGGATGGCCGATGAGCTGACCCGCACGGGAACGGTCTACGCATACGAGTTCAACGACCGCGGTGCGCCGGCTCCAGAGGCCATGCGTAACTTGCCTTTTCCGGTCGGAGCGAGCCACTCGCTGGAGTTGCGCTATCTGTTCGACGTCGGTGGCGCGCCGCCGCTCGACCCGGCCCAACGGGTGCTCTCGGAGCAGATGATCGACTACTGGGCGGCGTTCGTGCGCAACACGAATCCGGCAGTCGACGGCCAACCGGCCTGGCCTGCCGTCGACGGTGCGGGCGCCCGGATGTCGCTGCGCCCCGACGGCAGCCGGATGATGGACGGATTCGAAGCCCAGCACCAATGCCCGTTCTGGGCCGGCCTGAAGGAGAAGTGAGCTGATGCCGACACCGGAGGCGGCGACGTTCGCCGATGACTGGGTCCGCGCGTGGAATGCGCACGACGTCGAGGCCGTCCTCGCGCACTTTCACGACGACGTGCTGTTCAGCTCACCCGTGGCGGCCCGGGTACTTCCCGACAGCGGCGGGGTCGTGCGGGGCAAGGACGCGCTGCGCCGCTACTGGACCACCGCGCTGGCGGGTATGCCCGATCTGCACTTCGAGGTGCTCGACGTCTACCGCGGCGAATCGGTTCTGGTGATCCACTACCGCAACCAGCGCGGTGGACTGGTCAACGAGGTCCTGATCTTCGACGGCGACCGGGTGCGCGAGGGCCACGGAACCTATCTGGACTAGGCCGGCGTGACCCAGGTGGTGATGTCGGCGTGCACCACTTCGACTCCGTGGCGGTCGGTGATGCTGACGGGTACGACGATGTCGGCGCCTTCGGTGATCGTGCTGAAATCGGGCGCGCTCAAGGTGGCAGTGGCCCGCAACGACGTGGTGGCCTTGGCGAGATAGGACACGTTCATCGCTTTGGGGATCCAGCGGTGGGTCGTGGGCACGGTGGCCTCCATCAGCATCCCCATCGCCATCTCGGCGGCATTGCACGACGCGATCGCGTGCACGGTGTGCAGATGGTTGTAGATGAAGAACCACTTCGGCACTTTCACCTCGGCAAGCCCGGGTTCCATGCGTACGACGTGCGGGACGATCGAGGCGAAATAGGGCACCCGAGCCATGGCCGCGGCCGAGAACAAGCGCGTGCCCAGGGGCTTGCCGGACAACTGCTGCCAGGCGCGGTAGGTGGTGCTCTGCTGCGTCACGGCCCCGACCTTACTCGTCGGTAAGATAGGGCGAAACGTCGAGCGTGGGAACTATGTACGCTGGGCAGCGGTTTTGCGTGCACAGCGCCCACGCTCGGCCCGTTCACCGCGGCTCGATCGGGGATTTGGAGCACGCCAGGATCTAGGGCATACTATTCGGGTTGCCTTGCGCCGGGTTCACACCTGGCTGGGCATCCGACCGGCGCCCAAATGGGCGCATCCGGTTCCAACACCGATCGCGACGGATTTTCCGACGCGGACGAGTGTGCGTGAGGGCGACACGCCCGACCGCGGGGATCGGTGGACCACAGACAGGTAAACAGCGGCGGCAATTCTCGGCGCAAACCGCGCCGGGCACCAGGCCCGAATGGGTTCCCATGGGAATCCGTGCAAGGCCGGCCGATGTACGAAGCAGGAGCGAGGTAGGAGAAGCGTGGCGGGACAGAAGATCCGCATCAGGCTCAAGGCCTACGACCATGAGGCCATTGACGCCTCGGCGCGCAAGATCGTCGAAACGGTCACCCGTACCGGTGCCAGTGTGGTGGGCCCTGTGCCGCTGCCGACCGAGAAGAACGTGTACTGCGTTATCCGGTCCCCGCACAAGTACAAGGACTCGCGGGAGCACTTCGAGATGCGCACCCACAAGCGGCTGATCGACATCCTCGACCCGACGCCCAAGACCGTTGACGCTCTCATGCGCATCGATCTGCCGGCCAGTGTCGACGTCAACATCCAGTAGGAGACCCGAGAAAAATGGCTAGAAAAGGCATTTTGGGCACCAAGCTGGGCATGACGCAGGTGTTCGACGAGAACAACAAAGTCGTCCCGGTGACGGTCGTGAAGGCCGGCCCCAACGTGGTGACCCGTATCCGTACCACCGAGCGCGACGGCTACAGCGCCGTGCAGCTCGCCTATGGCGAGATCAGCCCGCGCAAGGTCAACAAGCCCGTCGCCGGCCAGTACGCCGCCGCGGGCGTCAACCCCCGCCGGCATCTCGCCGAGCTGCGGCTCGATGACGAGGCCGCGGCCGCCGAGTACGAGGTCGGCCAGGAGCTGACCGCCGAGATCTTCGCCGACGGTGCATACGTCGACGTGACCGGCACCAGCAAGGGCAAGGGCTTCGCGGGCACCATGAAGCGGCACGGCTTCCGTGGCCAGGGCGCTGCGCACGGTGCCCAGGCAGTGCACCGCCGTCCCGGCTCGATCGGTGGCTGTGCCACCCCGGGCCGCGTGTTCAAGGGCACCCGCATGTCGGGCCGTATGGGCAACGACAAGGTGACCACGCAGAACCTGAAGGTGCACAAGGTCGATGCCGAGAACGGCGTGCTGTTGATCAAGGGCGCCATCCCCGGACGCAACGGTGGTCTGGTGGTCGTCCGCAGCGCAATCAAGCGAGGCGAGAAGTAATGACTCTCAAAATTGACGTGAAGACGCCGGCCGGCAAGAAGGACGGCTCTGTCGAGCTGCCCGCCGCGCTGTTCGACGTCGAACCCAACATCGCGCTGATGCACCAGGTCGTCACCGCGCAGTTGGCCGCCAAGCGGCAGGGCACGCACGCGACCAAGACCCGCGGTGAGGTCTCCGGCGGCGGCAAGAAGCCGTACCGGCAGAAGGGCACCGGCCGCGCCCGCCAGGGCTCGACCCGCGCGCCGCAGTTCACCGGTGGTGGCACCGTGCACGGCCCGCAGCCGCGCGACTACAGCCAGCGGACCCCGAAGAAGATGATCGCCGCCGCACTGCGCGGTGCGCTCTCCGACCGGGCCCGCAACGAGCGCATCCACGCGGTCACCGAGCTGATCGAGGGGCAGACCCCGTCGACCAAGAGCGCGAAGGCGTTCCTGGGCTCGCTGACGGAGAACAAGAAGGTTCTCGTTGTCATCGGCCGCACCGACGAGGTGGGCGCCAAGAGCGTGCGCAACCTGCCCGGCGTACACGTGATCTCGCCGGATCAGCTCAACACGTACGACGTGCTCAACGCCGACGACGTGGTGTTCTCGGTCGAGGCCCTGAACGCTTACATCAGCGCGAATACCAAAGAGGAGGTGTCGGCCTGATGGCAACGATTACAGACCCCCGCGACATCATCCTGGCTCCGGTCATCTCGGAGAAGTCGTACGGGCTGATCGAGGACAACGTGTACACGTTCGTGGTGCACCCGGATTCGAACAAGACGCAGATCAAGATCGCCATCGAGAAGATCTTCGGCGTCAAGGTCGATTCGGTGAACACCGCCAACCGTCAGGGCAAGCGCAAGCGCACCCGCACCGGCTTCGGCACGCGCAAGAGCACCAAGCGCGCGATCGTCACGCTGGCTGCCGGCAGCAAGCCCATCGACCTGTTCGGAGCGCCGGCCTAGCCGGCAGAGAGACCTAGAGAATCATGGCAATTCGCAAGTACAAGCCGACGACCCCGGGTCGTCGCGGTGCCAGCGTCTCCGATTTCGCCGAGATCACTCGTTCGACTCCGGAGAAGTCGCTGGTTCGCCCGCTGCACGGCAAGGGTGGTCGTAACGCTCACGGCCGCATCACCACTCGCCACAAGGGTGGTGGCCACAAGCGCGCCTACCGCGTCATCGACTTCCGTCGCCACGACAAGGACGGCGTCAACGCCAAGGTCGCGCACATCGAGTACGACCCCAACCGCACGGCCAACATCGCGCTGCTGCACTACCTGGACGGCGAGAAGCGCTACATCATCGCGCCGCAGGGCCTCAAGCAGGGCGACGTGATCGAGCAGGGCGCCAACGCCGACATCAAGCCCGGCAACAACCTGCCGCTGCGCAACATCCCCGCAGGCACCGTGATCCACGCCGTGGAGCTGCGTCCCGGTGGCGGTGCCAAGCTGGCCCGCTCGGCCGGCGTCAGCATCCAGCTGCTGGGTAAGGAAGGCACCTACGCCTCGCTGCGTATGCCCTCGGGCGAGATCCGCCGCGTCGACGTGCGCTGCCGCGCCACGGTCGGCGAGGTCGGCAACGCCGAGCAGGCCAACATCAACTGGGGCAAGGCCGGCCGTATGCGGTGGAAGGGCAAGCGCCCCACCGTTCGTGGCGTCGTGATGAACCCGGTCGACCACCCGCACGGCGGTGGTGAGGGTAAGACCTCCGGTGGTCGTCACCCGGTGAGCCCGTGGGGCAAGCCCGAGGGCCGCACCCGCAAGCCCAAGAAGCCGAGCGACAAGCTCATCGTCCGTCGCCGGCGCACCGGCAAGAAGCGCTAGGAGTAGATAGCGATGCCACGCAGCCTGAAGAAGGGTCCGTTCGTCGACGACCATCTGCTCAAGAAGGTCGACGTACAGAACGAGAAGAACACCAAGCAGGTCATCAAGACCTGGTCGCGTCGATCCACCATCATCCCGGACTTCATCGGGCACACCTTTGCGGTGCATGACGGCCGCAAGCATGTCCCGGTGTTCGTCACCGAGGCGATGGTCGGGCACAAGCTGGGCGAGTTCGCCCCGACGCGCACGTTCAAGGGTCACATCAAGGACGACCGGAAGAGCAAGCGGCGATGACAACCACGATTGAATACCCGTCAGCGACGGCGAAGGCGCGCTTCGTGCGCGTCTCGGCCAGCAAGGCCCGCCGCGTCATCGACCTGGTCCGCGGCAAGAGCGTCGAGGAAGCCCTCGACATCCTGCGGTGGGCACCGCAGGCCGCCAGCGAGCCGGTCGCCAAGGTGATCGCGAGCGCTGCCGCCAACGCGCAGAACAACGAGGGCCTGGATCCGTCCACCCTGGTGGTTGCCACCGTCTACGCCGATGAGGGCCCGACCGCCAAGCGCATCCGTCCGCGTGCCCAGGGGCGTGCGTTCCGGATCCGCAAGCGCACGAGCCATATCACCGTGATCGTGGAGAGCCGGCCGCCCAAACAGAAGGGTGCGTCCGCCCAGTCGGCTCGCAGCCGTCGTGCTCAGGGCAGCAAGGCAGCCGCGAAGAAGACCACCACGCCCGAGACGAAGGGAGGCTCGGAGTAGTGGGCCAGAAGATCAATCCCCACGGCTTCCGGCTCGGTATCACCACCGACTGGAAGTCCCGGTGGTACGCCGACAAGCAGTACAAGGACTACGTCAAGGAAGACGTCGCGATCCGCCGCCTCCTGGCCACCGGCCTGGAGCGGGCCGGCATCGCCGATGTGGAGATCGAGCGCACCCGTGATCGGGTTCGCGTTGACATCCACACCGCGCGTCCCGGCATCGTCATCGGCCGCCGTGGCACGGAGGCCGACCGGATCCGCGCCGATCTGGAGAAGCTGACCGGCAAGCAGGTGCAGCTCAACATCCTCGAGGTGAAGAACCCTGAGTCGCAGGCTCAGCTGGTTGCCCAGGGTGTTGCCGAGCAGCTGTCGAACCGTGTCGCGTTCCGCCGCGCCATGCGCAAGGCGATCCAGTCGGCCATGCGTCAGCCCAACGTGAAGGGCATCCGGGTGCAGTGCTCGGGCCGCCTTGGCGGTGCTGAGATGAGCCGCTCGGAGTTCTACCGCGAGGGTCGGGTTCCGCTGCACACGCTGCGTGCGGACATCGACTACGGCCTGTACGAGGCCAAGACCACCTTCGGCCGGATCGGCGTGAAGGTCTGGATCTACAAGGGCGACATCGTCGGTGGCAAGCGTGAGCTCGCCGCTGTCGCGCCGGCAGCCGACCGGCCGCGTCGTGAGCGTCCGTCGGGCACCCGTCCGCGCCGCAGCGGTTCGTCGGGCACCACCGCGACGAGCACCGAGGCCGGACGCGCTGCGACCGAAGAGGCGCCGGCAGCACCTGCCATCGCAGAAGCGACGGGTGGCACCGAAGCGGCAGCCGCAACTGCTGCCGAGACCACCACAGAAAATTCGGAGAGCTAGTCATGCTGATTCCCCGCAAGGTCAAGCACCGCAAGCAGCATCACCCCCAGCAGCGTGGCATCGCCAGCGGCGGCACGCAGGTGAGCTTCGGTGACTACGGCATCCAGGCCCTGGGCCATGCCTACATCACCAACCGGCAGATCGAGTCCGCTCGTATCGCCATCAACCGGCACATCAAGCGTGGCGGCAAGGTGTGGATCAACATCTTCCCGGACCGCCCGCTGACCAAGAAGCCCGCCGAGACCCGCATGGGTTCCGGTAAGGGTTCGCCGGAGTGGTGGGTCGCGAACGTGAAGCCCGGACGCATCCTGTTCGAGCTGAGCTACCCCGACGAGAAGATCGCCAGGGACGCACTGACCCGCGCGATCCACAAGTTGCCGATCAAGGCACGCATCGTGACCCGAGAGGAGCAGTTCTGATGGCAGTGGGAACTACGCCTGGCGAACTGCGCGAACTGACCGACGACGAGTTGAAGGACAAGCTGCGCGAGTCCAAGGAAGAGCTGTTCAACCTGCGCTTCCAGATGGCGACCGGCCAGCTCTCCAACAATCGTCGGCTGCGCACTGTGCGCCAGGAGATTGCACGGGTTTACACCGTGCTGCGTGAACGTGAGTTGGGTCTGGCATCCGGGCCCGTTGGTGAGGAAGCGTAATGGCAGAAACGAAGGGCCCCAAGCACACTCCGCGGACGGAGAAGCCGCGCGGTCGCCGTAAGACCGCCATCGGCTACGTCGTCAGCGACAAGATGCAGAAGACGATCGTCGTGGAGCTGGAGGATCGCAAGAGCCACCCGCTGTACGGCAAGATCATCCGCACCACCAAGAAGGTGAAGGCGCACGACGAGAACGGCGATGCCGGCATCGGCGATCGCGTCTCGCTCATGGAGACCCGTCCGCTGTCCGCCACCAAGCGGTGGCGCCTGGTCGAGGTGCTCGAGCGCGCGAAGTAACCTTCGCATCCACATGTGCAAACCCCCACCCGCCGCACGGCGGTGTCGGGGGTTTGTGCATTTCCAGGCTGGGCGATGATGTGGTGATGGACGAGACGGTCGCGGTGTATGACGCAGGCGGCAATGTGGTTGGTGCGGCGCCGCGTTCGCGGGTGTACGCCGACGGGTTGTGGCATGCGAGCGCCGGGGTGCTGGTCCGCTCGTCCGATGGCCGGCGCCTCTACGTGCATCGGCGTTCGGACACCAAGACGGTGTTCGCGGGCATGCATGACTGCCTCGCGGGCGGCGTCGTCGACCCCGGGGAGTCCCCGCTGCAGGCCGCGACCCGCGAACTCGCCGAGGAACTGGGCATCACCGGGCTGAATCCCGTCCCGCTGGCCTCGGCTGCGTGGGACGGGGAGTGGGCGGGACGTCCCATGCGCTGTCATCTGTTCGCGTATCAGGTGACCTACGACGGGCCGATCCGTCATCAGGCGTCCGAGATCGCCGACGGCTGGTGGTGGACCGACGACGAACTCGCCGATCGCCTAGCCGCGCCGGACTGGCCATTTGTGCCCGACACCCGAGTGCTGATCCCGAATTTGTTGCACCGGTAGTCCGACTTTCGCCGTCAACGCGGCCGGTGGGCACAAGCCGACCGTAAGCGACGAATCCTCGGCAACGCGGTGTTGCTGAATCTGACACACCACAACGAAACTGTGCGCACGCAACGAGTTCCGATTTGCTCGTCGGCCGCGCTGCCATAACATCGCGCACATGAGGGTGGGGATATGGCGTGGAATTCACGCCGATTGCGCGGCTAGCGTCCAAGTCGGCATATTAACTGCGGTGTCAACACCGGCGCACCACGTGTAACTGCGATGACCACGACGTCCACGGCCGCCCAATCGAGACCGGCGACGTTCCTGGAGTGGTACTACGAGCTGCATCCGACCTACCGCCTGGTGATCCGGTGGGCGCTGATCGCCGGTCTGACGGCCTTCGCGTTCCGGGCCAGCTTCGGCAGCCTGGTCACCACGACGCGAGAGGGTGGCATCGGCGGTTACGTGTGGACCGTGCCGTCGGTCGCCGCGCTCGTCGCGGTCGGGGTGGCGCGGCGCAACCGCACCGAGCTGCCGATCCACGACCGGCAGACCGACATCATCGTCGGCACCATGGGTTTGGGCCTCGCGCTGATGATCCAGGCGGCCCTGCTGGATCGATATGCGTTGTACTTCCATCTGCTGCGCCTCGATCTGGTCGCCGCCTGGCTGTTCGTACTATGTTGTTGCGTAATACTTTTCGGGCTTCGGCCGGTCATCCGGTTCACGTGGGTATGGGCACTGTTCGCGCTCGCGTTCTCGCTTCCGTACTACCTCGCGGTGGTCCTGCTCGGCGGTGGAAAGTTCGCCGCCAGGGCGGCAACGCTTCTCATCGCCGCGGTCGGTACGGGTATCGCTGTGGGCCGGACGTTTCGGCGCGGCGTGCTGGGTTCGCTGGGCGCGTGGGTGGTCGGCTTCGCGGTGCTCATCGCGATCGGGACGTTCTTTCCGGACACGCCGTTGTTGACCTACCAACAGGTACCGGCGGTGACGGCGATCTGCGTGGTCGGGGTCGCGATGTATCTGACATCCCGGCGCGGCGTCCGGAAGCGGATTCTGGACCGCAAGGTGGAACCGCTCGCGGCCAAGCAGGTCTGGTCGGGTGTGCCCTTGGTGGTGGCGGCCGCGGTGGCGCTGTCACTGTGTGCCCTGCCGACGCAGACCACCACCGCTCCGATCAGCAGGCCCAGTCCCGTTGCGCTGTCACCGGGCCAGCCGTTGGTCGCGCCGGGCGAATGGTCGACGATCGAGCGTGAGGATTTCCGGCAGGTCCACCGTTTCTACGGCGACAATGCCGTGCTGGTACGTCAGTACATGCGGGCCGATCACGGAAACCCGCGCTGGGACAAACTGTCTCGGCCCAGGACGGTCGTGGTCGACAGCATCGTCAGTCGGCGGCCGTTCACGTTCGGGGTCTACCCGGCGCGTGTGCTGTACGGGCTGACCGGGGCGCGGTTGAGTGCCCAGCGCCCGGTCGACCTCGGCATGGGTGTACACGGTCTGATGTTGTCGGTCGTGGACGACGATCTGCTGGTCACGTGGAACTCGCTCCAATTCGCATGGGGCGACAGCGATCTCGCGCAGCGAGTGACGGTATTCGCCGTCGACAACCATGAACCGGATGCGCCGTTCCCGACCCCGTCCGGCAGCGTCGTGTCGAATCTCCGCACGCTCATCACCTTGCTGTTCCGGGGCAACGCCGTGCTCGACGAACGCAGGCCGGTGTTCAAGGACCAGGAACTTCTCACCATATTCGGGCGCGCTCTGGTGGCCGCACAGTTCCCGTGATCACGAAATGAGGATGACGTACATGGCCAACCGCACACGTCGGAGCGCGGGTAACGATTTCAGTGAATACGGGCGTGTGAGCGATACCCGGCCTAGGCTTTTTCGAGTGACTGCACGGATGATGCCGCTGTTGGCCGCTGCGATCGTCGTTGCCGGAACCACGCTGCCCGGTGTCGCGCATGCCGAGCCCGAAGATCCTTCGCTGGCCACTTCGCCGACGCTGAACCTTCGGACACTCGGCGCTGACCCGACGATCTCCCTCTACGGCGTACAGGGGTCTCAGACCCTGACGATCCCTGTGCCACCTGGGCTGGTGCCGGCCGAACTGACCGCGACGGTGCAATTGCCGGTCAATGCCCGCGGGGGAACGCTGGAGGTCACGCAGCAGGACCGCACGATCTCGCGCGTGCCGCTGCCGCCCGATCAGTCACCGATCACGATTCCGCTCGCGGGGGCCAGGATCGTCGACAACGCAGTCACGGTTTTGCTGACCGACTACCTGACCCTGCCGGACGGGTACTGCGTGTACGACCCGACCAATCCGCTGCGATTGGCCAATGTCGATGTGCGCTACACCGGCCTGGAGCGACCCCCGACGGCCATCGCCGATTTCGTGCCGCCGGTGCTGCGCAAGCTCACGTTGTTCGTCCCGCCGAAGCCGTCCAAGCCCGAAGCTGACGCCGCCGTGCGCCTGGCGACCGCCACCGTGGCGCAGTTCGGACTGCAACGCCCTGATGTCGACGTCGTGGCCACCGACGGAGGTGCGTTGCCCCCGCCCCAGCCGCTCGAACGCCAGATCGTCATACGCGAGGGCGATGCCCCCGGCCTGAGCCTGCAAGGTCCCAATGCAGTACCGGCGCTGGTGATCTCGGGGTCAGCCGGTGAGCTGACCAATCAGGCGCGATTGTTGTCCAGCGATATCTCGAAATTGGCCGTCCGGTCGAAAGCCGTTGTGGGGCCGCTTTCGAAGACACCGCAGCTACCCGGTGACCTCACGACGATCCGCCAGCTCGGCCAGCCCGGTGTCAATGCCACCTCGCTGGTCAATCCGCGCGTGACGATTCCCCTCGACCAGACCAGGCTGGGACGCTCGGTCCACGGCGTGCGCGTACATCTGCAGGGGTCGTACACGCCGCTGCCCGCGAGCATCGCCGGTCAGGTGGTGGTCAGCATCGGCGGGCAGACCATCGCTCGATGGGCAACCGAGACGAGCGGAACGATCGACCGTTGGATCGATGTTCCCGACCGGCTGTTACAGCGCTACACGAATCTGGACGTGGAGGTCGACGCGGCGGGAAACACGGGCCGCTGCGGTGAGTTCCAGCCGATCACGCTCACGATCGACGGCGAGACGCCCGTGGAGAGCAAACTCGCCAAGCCGCCGGTTCCGCTCGGATTCCAGTCGCTGCCACAGGCGTTGATGCCGCGCGTCGAGGTCGGTATCGACGACGGGCTCGACAATCTGCGACGCGCGGTGTTGATCCTGACGGGCCTGCAGCGCCTGAGCGCACGGCCGTTCGATACCGCGGTCATATCACGGGATGACGCGATCGCCTCGTCGAATCCCGCGGTGATCGTGAGCGCCGACGAGTGGAACGACCAGCGGATCACGCTCCCGGTTGCCGAGAACGCCGACGGCGTGATCAGCGTCGAAAACGTTGACGGCAGCGGTGATTCGAGCACGCTCACGCTGGACCCGAGGATCGGCTTCGGTTCGCTGCAGACGGTCTACAGCGGCGGTCGCACCGTGCTCGTCGCGACGTCCACCGACGCCCCGCAGGAACTCGACCGGTTGTTGGGGTGGCTGGATTCCGACATCGGACGCTGGGCAGGCCTGACCGGCAACGCGCTGGTGGCCATACCCGGACGTGACCCGGTCGAACTGACCACGCAGGCGGCGCTGGAACCCGAGGCGGCTGCCACGGGTGACCGTAGGGCGTTGTTCCTCGGTATCAGCGCCGGTGTGGTGGCGCTGACGGTTTTGGTCGGGGCGCTGATCGCACTGCGTGGCCGGCGGTCTCGAGGCTAGCCGTGACGTCGACGGTCCAGACCGCCCCCGGCCCGTGGGATCGCCTGGGGGAATGGTGGTTCGGGCGCACTCCCACCGTACGCCTGGTGCTGCGCTGGACCCTCATCGCGGTGCTGACGGTCGTGGCATTCCGGGAGAGCCTGCGGAATCTGGTCGAGACCACGTTGGCGGGCGGTCTCATCGGCTACGTCTGGATGGTTCCGATCGCGGCGTTGCTGGCGGCGTTGGGAGTGAACTACCGGCGGCGCACCGAACTACCCATCCATGACCGGCAGACCGACATCATCGTCGGCGTCATCGGGCTCGGGCTCGCGCTGATGGTCCAGGGTGTCCTGCTCAAGCGGTATTCGGAGTTCTTCCACTTGATGCGCCTGGATCTGTTGGCGCTGTGGCTGTTCGTGCTCAGCTGCAGCTTCGTGTTGTTCGGCCTGCGCCCGGTAGCCCGCTTCGGATGGGTATGGGTGCTGCTGTCACTGATATCGGCATTGCCCTACCAGGTCGTCGTGATCACATTGGGCGGCGGGAACTTCGCGGCCGGGGTCGGGACACTGTTCATCGCGGCCGCCGCGACGGCGATCGCGGTGGGCCGCACGCGCAAACGCGCGGCGGTCGGGGCGCTGACGTCATTCGTCATCGGCTTCGTCGTGCTTTTCGTATTCGACAAGGTGAGGCCGGACGCGCCGGTGATCGCCTATCAGATGATCCCATCGCTCACCTCGATCCTCGTGGTGGGTTTCGCGGCGTTTCTGTACACCCGCCGCGGGCAACCGAAACGGCTGTGGGACCGCAAGATCGAACCCCTCGCCGCCAAACAGATATGGTCCGCGGTGCCGTTGGTGGTCGCGGTCGCGGTCGCGCTGGCCTTCATGCCGTTGCCGAAGCAGCTCAGCGCGACGACGATCAGCCGGGCCGCCCCCTACGAGCTGGATCCGGGCCGGCGGCTGGCCCAGCCGCCGGGGTGGTCGATCACCGGCGAGCAGACCTATACCGGCGTATCGCGGTACTACGGCGATGAGGCGATACTCGTGCGGCAGCGCATGACCGCCGATGTCGGCGACCCACGATTCGACAAACTGGCGGCACCGCGAACGGTCATGGTGGACAGCATCGTCAGCGAGTTGCCGTTCTCGTTCGACGCCTATCCCGGCCAGGTCCTCTACGACACCACGGGCACCCGGCTCAGTGCGCCGCGGCCCGTCGATCTCGGCCACGGCGTGACCGGCTACCTTCTGTCGGCGATCGACGACCGGCTCCTGGTGACGTGGGACGTGATGCGATTCGCGTGGGGCGACGAGGATCAGGATCAGATCGTCGACATCTTCGCCGTCGACAATCATCTGCCCGACGCGCCGTTCCCGGACCCGCAACGCGGCCTGATCTCAACGCTGCGCAATCTGCTGACGGTGTTGTTCCGGGGCAATTCGGTGTTGGTCCAGCGTGAACCGGCGTACAAGGATGCCGAGCTCCTGACCGAATTCGGCCGCGCGTTGGTCACCGAGCAGTTCGAGCAGACGAGGACCGGACAGTGACGATGCGCGAGATATTCGACGCCGACACCGTGACCGCTGAACAACGTGACTACGCGTTGCACCGGGCGATCAACGGCCTGCGCGAAGACGATCCACTGCATTCGGCGTCGAAGCCGTTGATGGGCTGGCAGAAACCGGCGTTGCTGGTGCTGCTGGCAGTCGTGATCGCGTTCGGGATATGGCGGCCGATGCAGACTGCCGTGGTCCTCATCGGATTATGCACGCTGGCATACCTTTTGACGTTGGGCGACCGTGTGTTGATCTTCAAGCGCGGGCTGGCGTCGCGGCCCATCGTCATCGGCGACGAGGCGGCCCGTGCGATCCCCGACGAGGAGTTGCCGCCGTACACGATCCTGGTCCCGGCCTACAACGAACCGGAGGTCGTGGCCGACCTCATCGGGGCGATGGATTCGCTGGAGTATCCGCGAGATCGGCTTCAGGTGCTGCTGTTGCTGGAGGCCGACGATCAGGTGACCATCGACGCGGCCAGGGCCTGCGGGGAATCCGACGTCATCACGATTCTGCTCGTGCCGCCCGCAGACCCGCGGACCAAGCCCAAGGCGTGCAATTACGGCCTGCATTTCGCGACCGGCGACATCGTCACGATCTTCGACGCCGAAGATCTGCCGGAGCCGCTGCAGTTGCGCCGCGTGGTGGCGGCGTTCCGTCAGCTTCCCGACGACGTGGCGTGTGTGCAGGCGAAATTGGTGTATCACAACGGTCACCAGAATCTGCTGACCGCGTGGTTCACCGCAGAGTACGCACTGTGGTTCGGGTATCTGTTGCCCGGCATGATGGTGAGCACTTCGCCGATTCCCTTGGGCGGCACGTCCAATCATCTGCGTCGTGACATGCTGCAGCAGATCGGCGCGTGGGATCCGTTCAACGTCACCGAAGATGCCGATCTCGGCTTGCGGATCGCCGCGCACGGGTTTCACACCGCGGTCATCGACTCCTACACGCTCGAAGAGGCCAACAGCGATGTGATCAACTGGATCCGGCAGCGGTCCCGGTGGTACAAGGGCTATCTGCAGACCTGGCTGGTGCACATCCGGCAGCCGGTGAAGTTGTACCGGACTCTCGGGCTGCGCAGCTTCATCCGCTTCACCCTGGTGTTGGCGGGCACCCCGATCATCGCGGTGCTCAACCTGCTGTTCTGGTTCATCACGGTGCTGTGGTTCCTGGGCCAGCCGGCCGTCGTCGGCGAGGTGTTCCCGGCGCTCATTTATTTCCCGGCGCTCATCGCGATGATCATCGGCAACTTCACCGTCATGTACATGAACATGATCGCGCTGCGCGAGGACGACCGGTCGGATCTGCTGTTCGCCGCGCTGAGCGTACCGCTGTTCTGGTTGATGATGAGCATCGCGGCCGCCAAGGGTTGCTATCAGATGATTCGCCAACCATCGTTCTGGGAGAAGACGTTTCACGGCCTCGCCGAGCGTCCCGAGGACAAGGCCGCGCACGAGCAGATGGCGTCGACGTGATGTCTGCTGCACGCGCACGGCCGGATTTCCGGCTGAAGGCGGCGATCTTCTTCGCCTTCCTGGTCGGGTACCTCGCGGTGGGGTACTGGCTGCAGATTCAGCACGCGTTCATCATGGGAGACACGCTGTCGCGCGTCGCGGCCACGCAATCGGTGTTGTTCAGCCGCGATCCGCACCTCGCCGCGCTGGGCTTCATCTTCACCCCCGTCGCGGCCATGGTGCAGATACCGGCGATCGCGTTCAGCTCGCTGTGGCCCCACATCACCACCTACGCGTATTCCGGCACCATCATGTCGGCGGCGTTCATGGCGGGTGCGGCCGTGCAGATCTTGAGCATGGGCATCGATCGTGGTCTGCCGCGGGCGTATTCGGTGACCATCACGCTGCTGTTCGCGCTGAACCCGATGATCGTCTTCTACGGCTCCAACGGGATGAGCGAGGCGCCGTTCATCTTCTTCATGGCGTGGGCGGTGCGCCGGCTCATCATGTGGATGGTCGACGACGACGTGCACCATCTCGTCGCGGCAGGCGGTATCGCGATGGGGCTGGCGTATCTGACCCGCTACGACGCTGCGGCTTCGATCGGCGCCGCCGGATTTCTGGTCGGCATCACCACGTACCTGCGGGCCAAACCGCCGCCCCGCTTGCGTCGCGCCTTCCTGGATCTGTTGATCGTGAGCGGTCCCGGCTTCCTGGCGTTCCTCGGCTGGGCGGCCGCCGGGTGGCTGATCACCGGTGAGGCGTTCGCACAGTTCACCTCGCAATACGGCAACACCGCGATACTCGAGCAATCCGGGCAGACGGCACCGAATTTCGCCGATGGGCTGCAGTTCGCGCTCATCTGCGTCATGTTGCTCGCACCGACGCTGATCCCGCTGGCGCTCTGGGTCACCATGCAGCGATGGGGCAAACCGAACTGGCAGGTGCTGATCGTGCCGGTGGCGATGTTCGGTGCGGTGTTGGCGTTTCAGGCCTACAGCTACGCCGCCGGATCGACGTTCCCGTTCCTGCGGTTCTTCATCATCGCGATACCGATGACGGCGTGCCTGGCGATGCTCGCGGTTCCCGACGGAGTGTTCGTCACACCGACGCGCCGCGGCAAGTACGCACCGCTCGTGAGTGCCGAAGCACCCCGGCGTCATTCGGCGGCGCGGTATGTGGCAGTTGCCGCGACCGTCGCGATCGGTATTCCGGTGACGGTCATCGGCATGGCTCAACCCGATTACGCACCACAGGAATACGGTCTGGGCGCGGTGCTCTCGCCAGACCCGGACAACGTCACCGAACGCAAGGCAACCGAGCATCGGATCGCGCGCACGTTCGGCACCGAACGAAAGATCGCAGACTACCTCGACACGCTCGATCTGCCGGACAGTTCGGTGATCACCGATACGGTCTACGGGTTCGGCATTCTCGCGGCGTCGAGCCGGCCGCGGATGTTCATCATCCCGTCCGATCCGGATTTCACGGAGTTGCTCAACGATCCGAGCGGCAACGGGATCAAGTACCTGCTGGCCGTCCCGCCGATCGGCCGCGGCACCTCCGATGCGCTCAATCTCCGTTATCCGACGCTCTACGACACGGGGGCCGAAGTCGCGACCTTGGAGTTGGAGATACCCAATGACGGTGATGGCCAGCCGGATTGGCGTCTGTACCGGGTAAACGAACCGGTTGGTTGACGGCCTCTTGCGCGAGCAGACGCGTGGGTACCCGAAAACCGTGAATTTGGGTACCCACGCGTCTGCTCGCGAGTAGAGGTGGGGGCCGCTTATGCCGGCGGCATCAGCACGGTGTCGATCAGGTAGACGGTCGCGTTGGCGGTGCGCACACCGCCGCACACCACACCCGCGTCGTTGACCTTGAGCGCGTCGCCCGAGCCGGTGACGTTCACGGTCGCGCCCTGCACGGTCGGATGGCTGCCGACCACCTTGGCCGGGCTGGCCTGACCCGGCACGACGTGGTAGGTCAGGATTTTCGTCAGGGTGGCGGAATCGGTCTTGAGTGATTCGATCGTCGCCGGATCGATCTTCGCGAACGCGTCGTCGGTCGGCGCGAACACCGTGAACTCACCGCCGTTGAGGGTGTCGACCAGGTTCACGTTCGGGTTCAGCTTGCCCGACACCGCCGAGGTCAGGGTGGTGAGCAGCGGGTTGTTAGAGGCCGCGACGGTCACCGGGTCCTGGGCCATGCCGGTCACCGAACCCGGCCCCGACGGGACCTGCTCGGCGTAGCCCGCACACCCGGGCCCGACGAGGTCGGCAGCCGGGTCGACCGGGGCGGCCGGCTCGTTCGACATCGGTGCGACCGCGCTCGTGGTCGATTCCACCTGCGGCGCCGGCCTGGCGGTCTCACTCGACGAGCAGGCTGACAGGCCCAGCGCGGCTGCCGCGGCGAACCCGGCCAGCATGCCGGCGGATTTCTGAATGTTTCGCATTTCCACTCCCTGTGTCGGCGACAGCGGTTGCCGTCGTCTACCGGGTATTCGGAGTGGTCTGCGTCATGGATGGGAGCAATCCTTCCGGGGACCGGTTCCGAATACCGAGCATGTACACCTTGGTGCTCATCGGATTCCTCGGCGGCCTCATCACCGGCATCTCGCCGTGCATCCTGCCCGTGCTGCCGGTCATCTTCTTCTCCGGCGCGCAAAGTGCCCGTGTGCCCGGCGATCGCGGCACGACCATGATCGAAGTGAAACCGTCGCTCGCACAGGCCCTGCGCCCGTATTTCGTGATCGCCGGACTCGTCCTCAGTTTCAGCGCGGTGACGCTCGTGGGTTCGGCGGCGCTGCAACTACTGAATCTGCCGCAGGACGCGATCCGGTGGGCCGGGCTGATCGCACTGCTCCTGATCGGCATCGGGCTGATCTTTCCGCGCGTCGAGCAGCTGCTGGAGAAGCCGTTCTCCCGTATCCCGCAGAAGCAGTTCGGCAGTGGGCGTAACGGTTTCGGGCTTGGCCTCGCGTTAGGGGTGCTGTATGTGCCGTGTGCGGGACCGGTGCTGGCCGCGATCGTGGTCGCGGGTGCGACGGGCTCGATCGGGCTGAACACCGTGGCCCTGACGTTGTCGTTCGCGGTGGGGGCCGCGCTGCCGTTGCTCGTCTTCGCGCTCGCCGGCCGGCGGGTGGCGGAGCGGGTCAACGCGTTTCGGCATCGGCAACGCCAGATCCGGGTGGCCGGCGGTGTCGTGATGATCGTGTTCGCACTCGCGCTCGCGGTCAACCTTCCCGCGACGCTGCAGCGCGCGATCCCCGACTACACCACGGCACTGCAGGACAGGGTTGCCTCGACGACCGAATTGCAGGACAACCTGGGCGGCATCATCACCGATCAGAACGCGCAATTGTCCAACTGCGCCAACGGCGCCGAGCAACTCAAGAGTTGCGGGCCCGCACCGGATATCACCGGCATCAATGGCTGGCTCAACACCCCGGACGGCGCGGCGGTGGATATCAAGTCGCTGCGTGGCAAGGTCGTGCTCGTCGACTTCTGGGCCTATTCCTGCATCAATTGCCAACGCGCCGTGCCACATATCGTCGACTGGTACGACAGATACCGGGATCTCGGGTTCACCGTGATCGGCGTGCACACTCCGGAGTATGCGTTCGAACGCGTGCGGGCCAACGTCGAGAGCGGGGCGGCCGACCTCGGTATCACCTACCCGGTCGCACTCGACAACGCCTACTCGACATGGACCGATTACCGCAACCGGTACTGGCCGGCCGAATATCTGATCGACGCGAACGGCACCGTGCGCCACATCAAGTTCGGTGAAGGCGACTATGCGACGACCGAGCGCTTGATCCGCGAGTTGTTGGTCGACGCGAATCCGGCTGTCCAGCTGCCGGATCCGACCGACGCCGTAGACACGACACCGGACTCCGACCGCACGCCCGAGACGTACCTCGGCGTCGGCAAGGAGATCAACTACGCCGGCGGCGGCGTGTACGACGAGGGCGAGGCCACGTTCGCCTATCCGGCGCGCCTGCCTGAGGATTCGTTTGCCCTGCGCGGCCCGTGGCGGCTGGACTACCAGGGCGCCACCGCGGGCGCCGACACGTCGAGCATCAGGCTGAACTACCACGCGAAGGATGTCTATCTGGTGGTCGGCGGTACCGGCACGGTGACCGTTATCCGCGATGGCGCGACGACGACCGTGCCCGTCAGCGGTCCGCCCACATTGCGCCAGGTCGTCGCGGCCGGCGAAGTGCGGCGTGGCGAACTCGAAGTACGCCTGAGCCAAGGGCTGCAGGCGTTTTCGTTCACCTACGGATAGCGCGGGTCAGGTGATCCGTGACGCGATGCCGTCGAGTAGCTGGTTAAGGCCGGACCGGAAGTCGGCCACGCGGTCGTCATCGTCGCCGAACGCGCCGGCCCGCACCGCGGCGGCCAGCGCCGGGAAACGGTCGCGATCCAGCAACGTGCTGACGACGAATGGGAAGAGCCCGGGATCGGTCTGACCGGCCTCGATGTCGATCGCCGCGGCACCGCGCACGTAGTGCAGCACTGCCATGATCGCAGCCAGTTTGTCGCGCTCGGACAATCCGGTCGGGGCAAGTGCCGCCAGGCCGGCATCCAGCCACGCCAGCTGCCCGGGGTCGACCGGCGGGCCCATCGAAGCGGCCGGCAGGATCCACGGGTGCCGGTGGTAGACCTCCCACAGGCCGAAGGCCCAATTCTCCAGCGCGTCACGCCAATTCGCACAGTCGCTGGATGGCGGCGGCGGACCCGGACCGGCTGACAGCATGAACATCACAAGTTCGTCCTTGCTCGCCACGTGCCGATAGAGCGACATCGTCCCGCAGCCGAGCCGTTCGGCCAGCCGGGCCATGGACAGTGCGCCGAGCCCATCGGCGTCGGCCAGGTCGATCGCCGCCGCGACGATCGCCTCACGCGTCAGCCCGCGGGCGCGCCGTGGCGCGGTGTCCTGCTGCCACAGCTCCCGCAGCGCGTGGGGGAGTCGGTCGTCCGGTGCGGTCATCGGTGCTCAGCGTAAACCAGTGACAAGCACGAGCGTATGTCGTACGCTTTTGCGTATGACATACGCATCGCGTCGCCAGGTCGGCCTGGCGGGCGCATTGGCCCTCGTCGTCGTCGCGTTCCTGGCCTACTCGATACCGCCGTACCTGACGGGCGGCACGCGCGTACCCGCCACGTTCGGATTGCACTATCCGCTGCTCGTCGCACACGTCCTGTTGGCGAGCGTGGCCATGGTGTGCGCGGTCGCGCAGATCTGGCCCGGGCTGCGGCGTCGCCATCCGGGACTGCACCGGCGAACCGGGCGGGTGTATGTCTTCACGGCCATTCCCGCCGCGGTGTGTGCCATGGTGATCGGGGTCGCCACCCCGTTCGGCCCGGTGCTCGCCGCGAGCAACGTGGCGCTCGGAGCGCTGTGGCTGTGGTTCACCGTCGACGGGTTCATCGCCGCGCGGCAACGCCGCTTCGGCGTGCACCGACGCCAGATGCTGCGCAGTGTGACGCTGGCGCTGTCCATCATCACCAACCGCGTCTGGACGCCCGTCCTCTACCTGGCCTTCGAACCGTTACGGGACAGCGTCTTTGACGGCAACGACGAGCACTATCTGTGGGCGGTGGCCGGCCTGGGCGCGTGGCTGGGGTGGACCTTACCGATGTTGGCCCTACAGCTGTGGTTGACGCGGCGGCCCACGGTTTCGCCGTCGTCAGTTTCTCCGGCGCCACGCCGCGAGCCGGTGTAGTCTCCGGGCGAATCGTCCAAACCGCCGGCGGTTCACCGACCGGGATGAGGTTTCGTCATGGCTGCTGGAACCGACGGGGCGTTCAACGGCAAGATCGAACTGGACATCAGGGATTCCGAACCGGATTGGGGCCCGTACGCCGCGCCGACAGCCGCGGAGAACGCGCCGAACGTGCTCTACCTGGTGTGGGACGACACCGGCATCGCAACCTGGGACTGCTTCGGCGGGCTCGTCGACATGCCTGCGATGAGCCGTATCGCCGAGCGAGGTGTGCGGCTGTCGCAGTTCCACACCACCGCACTGTGCTCCCCGACGCGGGCGGCTCTGCTCACCGGCCGCAACGCCACAACGGTGGGCATGGCGACCATCGAGGAGTTCACGGACGGATTTCCCAACTGCAACGGGCGAATTCCGTTCGACACCGCGCTGCTGCCGGAAGTGCTCGCCGAAAACGGGTACAACACCTACTGCGTCGGCAAGTGGCATCTCACGCCGCTGGAGGAGTCCAATCTCGCCTCGACCAAACGGCATTGGCCGCTGAGCCGCGGATTCGAACGGTTCTACGGGTTCATGGGCGGCGAGACCGACCAGTGGTATCCGGACCTGGTCTACGACAACCATCCGGTGGACCCGCCCGCGACACCCGAAGACGGCTACCACCTGTCGAAAGACCTGGCCGACAAGACCATAGAGTTCATCCGCGACGCCAAGGTCATCGCGCCGGACAAGCCGTGGTTCACCTACCTGTGCCCGGGTGCCGGGCATGCACCGCACCATGTGTTCAAGGACTGGGCCGACCGGTACGCGGGCCGCTTCGACATGGGCTACGAGCGTTACCGCGAGGTCGTGCTGGAAAACCAGAAGCGGCTGGGCATCGTGCCGCCCGACACCGAACTGCCTCCGGTCAACCCGTATGCCGACACCACGGGACCCAACGGTGAACCCTGGCCGGCCCAGGACACCGTGCGCCCGTGGGACACGTTGTCCGACGACGAGAAGCGGTTGTTCTGCCGGATGGCCGAGGTGTTCGCGGGCTTCCTGTCCTACACCGACGCCCAGATCGGCCGCATCCTGGACTTCCTCGAGGAGTCCGGCCAGCTCGACAACACCGTCATCGTCGTGATCTCCGACAACGGTGCCAGCGGGGAGGGCGGCCCGAACGGCTCGGTCAACGAAACGAAGTTCTTCAACGGCTACATCGACACCGCCGAGGAGGGGCTGAAGTTCTTCGACCGGCTCGGCGGCCCGCAGACCTACAACCATTACCCGATCGGCTGGGCGATGGCGTTCAACACGCCGTACAAGCTGTTCAAGCGCTACGCGTCACACGAGGGCGGTATCGCCGATCCGGCAATCATCTCCTGGCCCAACGGGATTGCCGCACACGGCGAGGTCCGCGACAACTACATCAACGTCTGTGACATCACCCCGACGGTCTACGACCTGCTGGGTATCACCCCGCCTGCGACGGTGCGCGGCGTTGCGCAGAAGCCCCTCGACGGCGTGAGTTTCAAAGTGGCCCTTGCCGAGCCGAACGCACCGACCGGGAAGGAGACCCAGTTCTACACCATGCTGGGGACGCGGGGGATCTGGCACAAAGGCTGGTTCGCCAACACCGTGCACGCCGCAACCCCGTCGGGCTGGTCGCATTTCGAGGCAGACCGCTGGGAACTGTTCCACATCGAATCCGACCGCAGCCAGTGCCACGATCTCGCCGCCGAGCAACCGGACAGACTCGAAGAGCTCAAGGAGCTGTGGTTCAGTGAGGCCGCCAAATACAACGGGCTGCCGCTGGCCGACCTCAACATTCTGGAGACCATCGGGCGGTGGCGCCCCTACCTGGTCGGCGAACGGACCACCTACACCTACTACCCGCACACTGCAGAGGTCGGTCTCGGTGCGGCCGCCGAACTCCGCGGGCAGTCGTTCAAGGTTCTCGCCGAGGTCACGGTGGAGACCGCCGACGCCGAGGGCGTGCTGTTCAAACAAGGCGGTGCGCACGGCGGTCACGTGCTGTTCCTCGCCGACGGCTATCTGCACTACGTCTATAACTTCCTCGGCGAGCGCGAGCAGCTGCTGTCCTCACCCGATCCGGTCACGCTGGGACAGCACGTCTTCGGCGTCAATTACCAGCGGACCGGAACCGTGCCGGACAGCCACACCCCACTCGGCGACACCACCCTGTTCGTCGACGACGCGGCAGTGGCCGAACTGGCCGGCATGCAGACCCATCCCGGCATGTTCGCCCTGGCCGGTGGCGGAATCTGCGTCGGCCGCAACACCGGGTCGGCGGTGTCGCGCAGCTACCGGGCACCGTTCCCGTTCACCGGCGGCAGCATCGCCAAGGTCACCGTCGACCTGTCGGGTGCACCGTACGAGAACGTGAAAGCCGATCTGGCGCTGGCCTTCTCGAAGGACTGATCGCCTCGTCCACATCTGGATCAACGACCAGAAGCCCCTGGTCACCGCCCGGACACCGGCGTTTCGAGGTGCCTGCGCTGATCGCCGACTTCGGCATCGGCATACCCTGAACGGATGGTGACAGAGCTGGTCGAAGTCCCCGGCGGGTCGTTCCGGATGGGTTCGACGAGTTTCTACCCCGAAGAGGCGCCGATCCACACCGTGACGGTCGCGGACTTCGCGATCGAGAAACATCCCGTCACCAATGCCCAGTTCGCCGAGTTCGTCGACGCCACCGGCTACCGGACGGTGGCCGAGCGTCCGCTCGACCCCGCGCTGTACCCGGGCGTGGCCGATGAGGACCTGCAACCGGGTTCGCTGGTGTTCCGGCCCACCCCGGGACCGGTCGACCTGCGTGATTGGCGGCAGTGGTGGGACTGGGCGCCGGGCGCGAGTTGGCGCCACCCGTTCGGGCCGCAGCGTGCGGAATGCCGCCCGGACCATCCCGTGGTTCAGGTGGCCTACCCCGACGCGGTGGCTTACGCGGCCTGGGCGGGCCGCAGGCTGCCCACCGAGGCCGAATGGGAGTACGCGGCGCGCGGCGGCGTCGAGGGCGTCTATGCCTGGGGCGACGAGGCGACCCCGGATGGCCGGTTGATGGCGAACACGTGGCAGGGCCGGTTCCCGTACCGCAACGACGGTGCGCTGGGCTGGGTGGGCACCTCGCCGGTCGGGACGTTTCCGCCAAATGCCTTAAGGCTGTTCGACATGATCGGCAACGTGTGGGAGTGGACGACGACGCGGTTCGCGCCGCACCACCGGTCCGGTGCGGCGGAGTCGGGGTGCTGCCCCTCGCCGAGCGGTGATCCCGGCGTGAACCAGGTGCTCAAGGGCGGCTCGCACCTGTGTGCCCCGGAATACTGTCACCGCTACCGGCCTGCCGCGCGATCACCGCAGTCGCAGGACAGCTCGACGACTCACATCGGGTTCCGGTGCGTGGCTGACGCGCTCGTGTAGGCATAGGTGCCCGGCGATGACGACGGCAACCGTCAGCGCCGTCGCCAGGGCCAGCGGCACGGCCATGTGCAGTCGCAGCAGCACCGCGCCTGCGACCGCGCCGAGGAAGATGACCACGATCGCGGCGATCCTGCGGTTGAAAACCGCCGCGCGTCCGCCGCCGGTCCAGGTTTCGCCGGCCAGGCTCGTCAGGGTCGAGGTCACCACGACCGTCGTCATGTCCTTGACGGCCAGCGCGCGGGCCACCATTGCCTGCACACCCATCACGGTGGCGATCGCGGTGGCGATGACGACCTGCCCGGTGGCGCCGGGATTGTCACCGCCGAGCGCGACGGCGACCGTCAGTGCGAGGAGCACCGCCGCACCGATCGTGAGCAGCAGTGTGATGCGGGTGTCCCAGCCGCGCGCCGAGCGTCTGCGCACGGTCAGCCCCGCGGCCAGCGCCCCCGCCGTGAACCCTGCCAGCGCGATCGCGGGCCCGAGCACCGGCAGGTCGTCGGCGCCTGCCACACCCATGCCGAGGATCACGATGTTGCCCGTCATGTTTCCGGTGAACACTCGATCCAGGCCGAGATAACCGACCGCGTCGACGATCCCGGTGACGAACGTCAGCGCGAGTGTCGTGAGGAGGCCGAGGCGATTTCGATCCGGTTGCCGCATCTGTCAGAAGACGGCGATCGCGAACACGGTGGCCAGGATCAGCCCGCTCATCACCGGCAGGAAACACTTGCGCGCCAAGGTGAGAACGGGCACCCGCGCGAATCCGGCCACCGCGACGAGTGACGACCACGCGACAAGCGTTCCGCCGCCCGACCAGATGTTGCCCATCTGGCCGATCGCGGCGAGTGTCGCGGGATCCATGTCCACGACCGGTGCGAGCGCACCCGACAGCGAACCGGTCAGCGGCAGCCCGCTGAAGCCCGACCCCTCCAGGCCCGCGATGAGGCCGACGAACAGCACGGCGAACGCCGTGACAACGGGATTCGGCGACACGAGTGACTGCGCGGCGGTGATGAGATCGAACAGGAACGCCGGACCTTTTGCGTCCGCGGGCATTCCGAGGATCGCGGCCGAGAAGTCACCGTTCCCGATGAAGAAGAAGCCCGCGATCGGCAACACGATCCCCATGGCCTTGAACGCGAACACGAGGCCGTCGACCACGTGCTGGGACGAGGTCTCCAGGAAGTTGCGCTTGTCGTTGGTGGCGGACGCCGCGAACAGGAGCAGCGCGGCGAGCCCGCCGACGATCGCTGCCGCGTCCCCGCCCTTGAGCGGCGGCACCGCGGTGGTGAACTTCCCCAACAGCAGATAGACGATGAACGCGAAGTAGACCAACGGAACAAGCACCGCGAACAGCTTCGCCGCCAACATCTTTCGCTCGGGCTCGGGTGCCTGGACCGGATCGGACATGACCACCGTGGCGGTAGCTGTGGCGGTCGTGCCGTCGGTGACGACCGGGCCGGTCACCGGCGGCGGAGCCGGTATGTTCTTGCGGGCCGCCCCGCCCCCACCCAATGACGTGTCCGGCGTATCGGCGTCGTCGTCGCGGGACCGCTCGGCCTCGTTCTCCCACTCGCGCAACAGCTCCGGGGACGGCGTCCGCCAGGTGCGGCGCTGCATGAAGTACGTGATGGCCAGTGCGGTCAGGCCGACGATCAGCGACAGCACCATGGCCTTGTCGGCCACGGCATCGGGATCCACACCCGCGGCCTTCGCCGAGATGCCCGGCGCCACTTTGATGATGTAGTCCGATGAAAGCGCCATGCCCTGACCGCAGATCGCGATGACCATGCCCACCGACAACGGTGACAGGCCGGCCCGGATGGCGACCGGTATGAGGACCGCGCCGACCAGTGGGACCGCAGGCGTCGGCCAGAAGAACAGCGAGATCACGTAGGTCACGACGGCGAGCACGATGAAGCTGCTGGTGCCGGCCCGCATGACCCGCCGGAACGGCGTGACCATCATGCGGTCGGCGCCCATCTCCCGAAGTGCCCCCAGCATCGCGGTCACGATCGCGATGATCAGGAAGATGTTGAACAGTTCCTTCGCCGCGGTGAGGCTCGCGTTGAAGATCGACGACAGGCCGGTGATGAAGCTGCCTGAGAAGGCCCATGCGGTCAGCAGGGTTGCGGTGACGGCGGGCACCACGATGTTCTTCCGGATCGCCATCGTGATCAATATGACGACGATGCCGGCCAGATAGATCCAGTGCGCCGCGGTGAGTTGGATGTCCAATTCGGGACCTCTCGTTGAACTGCTGGGGGCTGTGCAGTCTGATGCTGGAATGTTCGGCGCGGTCACGACCTGGGTCAACGACAACAGTGCACATCGGCGACGGCCTCACCATGTGCAGTGTGTTCGAAACTTGTCGACCGCATATCGTGCGGTTTCGACCACGTAACGATTGGGTTGGACTGCGGTGCCGACCGTCGGCGACAGTGCCGTGGAGCGGCGCTCATGTGCAGATTGACCAGACGGTGCGCTGATGGCCTGTGCACTATTGCCCGGTGGGATCGCCCTATGTCGGCCGTGGCAGTGAGACAGTGCATGGGAGGGGGAGAGAACCCCGATTCCGTTGCCTACGAGGATGGTTGCGAGCACCATGACCGACGTTCGTTCCACCACACACCCCGGCTCGCGGTCGGCATGCCAGGACAGCGGCACGCCGCTCGGGCTGGCAGCGCTGCTGGCGGGGACAGTGGTCGGCACCGTGAGCAACAACGTCGTGAACGTGCCGCTCGACGCGATCATCGACGAGTTCGACGCTCCACTGGGCAACGGGGTGTTCGTGGTGGTCGGCTTCCTGGTCTGCTTCGCGGCGACGATACCGCTGGCCGGATGGTTCGGCGACCGATTCGGCCGCAGGCGCGTGTACTGCGCGGCCCTGCTGGCGACCGCGGTCTGCGCCGTCGGTGCCGCAACGGCACCGTCGCTGCCGCTGTTGATCGCCTGGCGATCGGCGGGCGGGGTCGCCGCGGCCGCGTTCGCCCCGGCTGTCATGGGCCTGATCGCGTGGATGTTCTCGGGCGAACGCCGAGGCCGCGCGATGGGTGCGTGGGCGTCGGCGAACGGTATCGGCCAGGCGGTCGGCCCCAGCCTCGGCGGCCTGGTGGCCGACACCTGGGGTTGGCGGTGGGTGTTCGTCCCGCTGGTCCCGGTGGCCCTGGCCGGTTTCGCCGGAACACTGCGCTACGTGCCGCGCTATCGGGGCGTCAAGATGTCGTTCGACCTGGCCGGGGCGGCCGCGCTGACGATCGGTTCGGCGTTGCTGATGCTCGCGCTCGCGGTGGTGTCGCGGCCTGACGTCAGCGGCTGGCTGATCGCGGGCACAGCCGCTGCCGCCGTGGCCGCGCTGGCCTGGTTCGGCTGGCACTGCAGGCGTGCCGAGAGTCCGTTCGTCGACGTCCGGCTCATCAGCGAGTCGCGGTTCGTCCGCAGCTGCCTGGCCGCGTTCGCCCAGATGTTCTGTCTCGGTGCGACATTGCTCGCGGTGCCGCTCTATCTGGTCGGCAACTCGGTGTCGATCTCGGCTGCGGGATTCGTGCTGTTCACGGTTCCCGCCGCGATGGCGGTCCTCGGCCCGGGGGTGGGGCGGTGGCAGGACCGGCTCGGGCCGAGGCGCGTGTTGCGGACCGGCCTGGTGTTGTTGCTGGGTGCCCAGGTCGGCATGGCGGTGGTCGTGGCGCAGGATCGGATCGTCCTGCCCGCGTTGATCGCGGTGTTGGTGGCCGGCGGGATCGGCATCGCGTTGGTGCAGACACCGGCGGCCACCGGCGCGACGCGCTCGCCCGCCGGTGCGCAGGGCACCGGGCTCGGCTTGTTCAATCTCGTTCGGTTCGGTGGTTCGGCATGCGGTGCGGCGTGGGTCGCGGTCGCGCTCGACGTGGCGGACTATCCGGCGGTGTTCGCCGCGTGCGCGGTGATCGTGACCCTCGGGCTGGCCGGATCCTTCTTCGGCCCCGACCCGCAGCCGGTGTGATCAGCGGAAGCTGGCTTCCCGGTCGATCGCCGAGTGCACCTCGTCGAGGAGGTCGAGCCGGATCGCCAGCCACACCGTGAACTGGTTTTCCGGGACGCGGATGTCCATGCCGAGCAGCCGCGAGATCCGGTCCAGCTTGGCCAGCATGGTGTTGCGATGCACGTTGAGCACGCGCGCGGTGGCGTTCACGTTGCCGCCCTCGCTCAGGTAGGCGCTGAGCGTCTCCAACAGGTCGGGCCCGGACCGCAACGGCCCCAACATGTCTCGCACCAGCTGGCGACTCTGCTCGGTTTCGGCCACCTGCGCGAGCACGGTGAAGCCACGCAATTCCTGATACGACGTGGCGCCGGTGCGGTGCAGGCGCCGCGCGATGCCGAGTGCGACGCGGGCTTCGCGATAGCTTTCCCTGACCTCGCTCGCGCCGCGCGCCGGCCGACCGTACGCCACCGGGGCACGCAGGCCGCGCCGCCGCTCCAGCTCGAGCGACATGGCTTGCGCGTACTCGTCCATCTCGGCGCGCATGGCCGGGCCGTCCTGGCTGCGCAGCGTGCGGACCACGACGAGCACGTCGCCGATCACCGTGACGTAGGCGTGTACCGCCGGGTGCGGTGCGACGCCTGCGGCATACCGGGCCAGGCGGACCATGCTCGCGGTCGGATTGTCGACGCGGCGGGGCAGCACCCCGGGAGCCACGAAGACCCCGAAGCGGGCGTCGAGTTCGATGTCGTGGTGCTCGGCGCGGGCGCGCATGTCGTGTTCGCTGGAGAAGCTGCCGTGCACCAGGGCCTGGACGAAGTCGCCCCTGGCGCGTTCCTCGGCCTCGTCGACGCTGCGTTGCCGCAACATCTCCGAACCGATGATCGCGGTCGCCTGCTCGGTCAGCACCGAGTACCTGGCGAGATCATGGCTGCCGGGGTGTGGGTCGGGTACCAGGATCACAACCCAGCCTTCGAACGACTTGCCGAGCCGGATCGCGCTCGCGACACACGTCCAGGTGCTGTCGTGCAGACCGGTGATCGGCTGGATGCGCGTGTCGTGCCCATCGGAGCGCCGTTCGGCGGCAGGCACATCGGCGGCGAGCATGTCGTTCACCGAATCAGCGAGCGGTGCAAGGGTTTCGGGTGTCAGCCCGGTGTGCGCGACCACGTGTCCTCGGGCATCCAGCGCGACCGCGGGGTTGCGCGCCAGGTTGGACACCTCCCGGACCAGGATCTGCAGCCCGGCACCGCGATGGAACAAGCCGGCAAGCGACGCGTGCACGTGTGTCGAGTACCGCATGACGTGGACTTCCTGGCTGAGCGCGCGCTCGGCCAGTAGCCGGTTGAGGGCGGCGAAACCGACCGGTATCCCGAGTTCGACGACCACCAGGCCGGTGGGCAGCCGCCCCAGATCGGGCGGGACGACGCCGTCGACGAGCAGCGTGGTCGCACCCCGCGCGGTCAGCGCCGACAGCGCGGCACCGTTTGCCACCAACGACTCCGGCCGGGCGTAGACCGCCACGGCGTCGAGCGGGTCATGCTGCGACAGCACCTCGTTGAGCGGCAACACCCACGTGAGTTCCCGGTCGAGTCGGTCGGTGCCGGCGACCACCCGGGCGCCGGACATGAGCGACTCGTCCAGCAGTCCCTGCACAGTCATGCGGCCGGTGCCGGTCGGTGGTTCTGTCATGTCAAACCCCGTGCTCTTTTGTGCGTTGTGTATCGATTACCGGACGTGTCGGCACAGACACCATGTGCAACTTAACCGTCAGCGGCCACAGATTCAGGTCATATTAACCATCCCATCGGGGACCTGCTCGTTGATAGACATTCCAGCGTCAGCCGACACCGACTGCCGCGAGAGAGCGAAAGATCAATGCATCGAATTCACCGCATCACCCTCGACGACGCGTTGCCACTGCTGGCCGCGGGTCGCGCCAAGGCCGAGGAAATCGGCGTCAAGCAAACCCTGTGCATCTGCGACGACGGCGGCAACGTCCTTGCGCTGCACCGGTTGCCGGGCGCCCGCCTGACCGGTGTGGACATCGCGATCGCCAAGGCGTTCACCGCCGCAGGGCATGAGCGCGCCACACATCTGTTCAACGAGCCGCCCAACGGCCCGGCACTGCCCGGCAACGAGGCATTCGGCATCAGCCACATGCTGCCCGGCAAGTTCGCGATCTTCGTCGGCGGGTTTCCGCTGGTGTTCGACGGTCAGATCGTCGGCGGGGTCGGGATCAGCGGCGGCAACGGCGAACAGGACAAGGCCGTCGGCGCGGCGATCCTCGCGGAGTTCGATGCGCTGACCGCGTCGGTCGCCCGCGCTTGAGCTGGTGTGCACGTTGACCCGGCAACGGCCTCATCGCCGGTGATTGTGACCATCGCCGGTACCCGGCGCTCTAGCTAATGTCCCTGGTACCCAAGTGTTTTCACCGAAAGGATTGATCGATGACCCAGCTGCTCGGGCGCGACGAGTTTCGCGCTGAACTCGAGAACGCCATCAAGGGCCGCGAGGCGAAGAACGCGTCGTTCTCCAAGGCGTGGGCGGAAGGCAAGCTGAGCAAGCAGCACTTCGCGCGGTGGGCCGAGAACCACTACCACTATGTCGGGCCGTTCGCCGACTACCTGGCCAACATCTACTCCAACACCCCCGACCAGTTCACCGGCGCAAAGGATTTCACGCTCCAGAACATGTACGAGGAGGAGCTGGCCGACATCCGCCACACCGACCTGCTGATCAAGTTCGGCGAGGCCTGCGGCACCACACGTGAGCGGATCGAGGATCCGTCGAACATGAACGCCATCACGCGCGGGCTGCAGGCGTGGTGCTATGCGGTGTCGCAGCGCGAACACTTCGTGGTGGCGACGGCGGCCCTGGTGGTCGGCCTGGAATCACAGGTGCCCAGCATCTACACCAAGCAGATCGTGCCGCTGCGCGAGGTGTACGGATTCACCGAGGACGAGATCGAGTTCTTCGATCTGCACATCACTTCCGATGTGGTGCACGGCGAACGCGGTTACCAGATCGTGCTCGACCACGCCGACACCCCGCAGTTGCAGCAGCGTTGCCTGCAACTGGTGCGCTGGGGCGCCGAGATGCGCTTCTCCTACACCAAGGGTCTCTACGACTACTACGTCGCACCGGACCTCGAATCGGCGTCCGTCTGATCTGACCCCGCCGCCTCGGCAGAAAGGTTGAGCTGTGACCACGGATTGGATTGCGGTGGCGAGTACCAAGGAACTCGCCCGTCGCCGCAAGCTGCGCGTCACGCTGGATGGTTCGGACGGCGCCGCCGGCCTGGCCATCGCGCTGTTCGAGGCGGCGGGGCAGGTATATGCGTTCGCCGACAGCTGCATACACCAGGACCGCTCCCTGGCGAAGGGAACGCTGTTGCACGGCAAGGTCATCTGCCCCGGCCATCAGTGGCAGTTCGACCTGGAAACCGGATATGAGGAAAGCCAGGACCGTTGCCAACCCACCTATCCGGTCCGGGTCGAGGACGGCACCGTCTACGTCAACCCCACGGCGCGGATGAGCGCGGTGGCCACCGGGTCTGACGGAAAGGAAGCACAGCCATGACCAGCCGGACATTCGTCACCGTCGGAGCGGGCCAGACCGCCGCGGTGGCCGCCCGCACGCTGCGAAGGCGCGGATTCGACGGCCGCATCCTGCTCGTCGGCGACGAACCGTACGCGCCATACCAGCGGCCGCCGTTGTCGAAGGAGTTCCTCGCCGGAACAGACACATTCGATTCGCTGGAGATCCTCCCGGAGACCTGGCGCGCCGACAACGACGTCGAGATTCTGACCGGTGCCGAGGTGACGCGCGTCGACGCGAGCACCCGCAGCGTCGAACTCGCCGGCCGGGCGCCCATCCAGGCGGATGCGGTGCTGTTCGCCACCGGTGGACGGCCCCGGGCGCTTCCGGTGCCCGGTCCGCGGCCGGAGCTCGTGCACTACCTGCGCACCGTCGAGGATGCGCAGCGGCTGCAGACCGCACTCACGGCCGGCAGGCGGCTGGCGATCATCGGCGCGGGGTTCATCGGACTCGAAATCGCCGCGACCGCAAAGAATCTCGGTGTCGAGGTTACGGTTCTGGAGGCCGCGCAGGTACCGCTGGGCGGCATTCTCGGGCCGCGCATCGGTGCCGAGGTGGCCCGCATCCACCGCGACCACGGTATCGATCTCCGCACCGGTATCGGCGTCGACGGGATGCGCACCACCGCAGACGGGGTTGTCGTGACCTGTGGGGGTGGGCAGCCGATCGAGGCCGATGCGGTGGTGATCGGCATCGGCATCACGCCCAACACGGCGGTGGCGTCGGCGTCGGGACTGGCGGTCGACGACGGCATCGTCGTCGACGAGCAGGGCCGCACCTCGATTACCGGTATCTACGCAGCAGGCGACGTCGCGCGGCGCTACTCGACGCGGGCGGGTCGTCACGTCCGCCACGACCACTTCGACAACGCCAACAAACAAGGTGCTGCCGTGGCCAACGCGATGCTGGGCCGCGACGCCGTCAACGACGACGCCCCGTGGTGCTGGTCCGACCAGTTCGACCACAACATCCAATTCCTCGGCGCGGCAACCGCCGACGTGGTCATCCGCGGCGACGTCGACGCACTCGACTTCACCGCTTTCTATGTCGATGACGACGCCCTGCGCGGGGTGTTCACGGTCGACCGCGGCGAGGACGTGATGGTGGGACGCGAGCTGCTCGGCCGCCGGGTCGAGCGTGCCGTGCTCGAGGACGAGGACGCTGACCTGTGGGATCTGGTGGATACCGAGGAGGCGGTGACCCGATGACCCAAGGCGCCAACTTCATCGACGGGCAGTGGGTTCCGGCGGTCTCCGGCCGGGCCTTTCAGCGGCGCAACCCCGCCGACCCCGACGAGCTGATCGGCACGTTTCCGGCGTCGGATGCGGCCGACGTCCGCGCCGCGGTCGACGCGCTGGAGAAAGCGGCGCCCGAGTGGGCGGCGACGCCGCCGGAGCGGCGTGCCGCGATCCTGGAATCCGCGGCAGCGCAACTGGAGTCCCGGGCCGACACGCTGATCGCCGAACTGGTGGCCGAAGAGGGCAAGACCAAAGCCGAGGCCACCATGGAGGTCAGCCGGACCCCGGCGAACCTGCGCTTTTACGCGGGCGAGGCGACGCGCACCACCGGGTCCACCTACCCCTCGGCGGGGGACAACCTCGTCTACACGCTGCGCGAACCGGTCGGCATCGTCGCCGCGATCACGCCGTGGAACTTCCCGCTCAACATCCCGTCCCGCAAGATCGGCCCCGCGCTGGCCGCCGGTAATCCCGTGCTGTACAAGCCATCCGAGGTGACACCGCTGATGGGCCAGCGTCTCGTCGAGGCGCTGCTGGACGGCGGGCTGCCGCCTGCCGCGATCGCGCTGGTGCAGGGTGACGGAACCGCGGGAGCGGCCGTCGCGGCCGATCCGCGGGTCGCGGCCGTGACGTTCACGGGCTCCACCAGGGTGGGCCGGGCGATCCATCGCGAGGTGGGTCCGGAGCGGCGCGTGCAGTTGGAGATGGGCGGCAAGAACCCGGTGGTGGTTGCCGCCGACGCCGACCTCGACGGCGCCGCCGCGCTGATCGTCAAGGGCGCGTTCGGGCTGAGTGGACAGGCCTGCACCGGGACCAGTCGCGTCGTCGCGGTCGATGCCGTCCACGACGCCCTGCTGGAGCGGGTGATCGCGAAAACCGAAGCGTTGCAGGTCGGTCCGGGCAGCCAGCCGGGGGTGAGCATGGGCCCGCTGGCCAGTGCCGACCAGCTCGACAAGTTCCTGCACTATGTGCAGGCCGGAGTCGCCGAGGGCGCGACGCTGCGCTGCGGCGGTACCACGGTCGGCGAGCGCGGATTCTTCGTTCGGCCCACGGTGTTCGCCGATGCGCTGCCCACCATGCGTATCGTTGCCGAGGAGGTGTTCGGACCCCTCGTCGCATTCCAGCGGGCGGCGACCCTCGATGAGGCGGTCGCGTTGGCCAATGCGACGGAGTACGGGTTGAGCGCCGCGATCGTCACGTCCGACCTCGCCACCGCAACCCACTTCGCGCGTCAGTCGCGGACCGGGCTGGTCAAGATCAACCAGCCGACCACCGGCATGGCGATGAACGCCCCGTTCGGCGGCTACAAGTCGTCGAGTACCCAGACGTACAAGGAACAAGCGGGCGCGACGCTCATGGAGTTCTACACGCTCGAAAAAACCGTCTACCTCAACCCGGCCGTTTAACCACAGGAGCTGCAATGGAATTCAAGCGAGTCGCCCGGTCGGGGCAGGTGCCCGAAGGCATCGTCCGGCGGTTCTTCGCCGACGACCACGAATTCGCGGTGGCTCGCCTCAACGGCAAGGCCTACGCGACCTCCAACTACTGCACGCACCTCGACTGCATGCTGTCGTCGGGAAAGCTCGTCGACGACGGCATCGGATGCTCGTGTCACGGCAGCGCGTTCGACCTCGAGACCGGCGAACCGATCTGCCCGCCCGCGACCGTCGCCATCAAGACCTACCCGGTGCAGGAACGCGACGGCGAGATCTTCGTCGGCGTCGAGGCAGGGGAGATGCCTGTCGGGCCGCGGCGCCGACGCAAGGGAGCGTGATCGCGACGTGACGACACTGCAGCGGCCTTCAGCGCTGTCGGTCGGGGGCATGGTCAGCTCAAGTCACCCCGCCGCGAGTTTCGCGGGCGCCCGGGTGTTGTCGGCAGGCGGCAACGCCATCGACGCGACCCTGGCCATGGCGGCCATCACGTGGCTCACGCTGCCGGGACAGTGCGGGATCGGCGGCGACGCCTTCGCGGTGGTACGCGAACCCGACGGACGCGTGTGGACCATCGGCGGCTCGGGTTTCGGCCCCGACGGAGCAACCACGCAGTTCTACCGGGACCGCGGGATGGCGGCCATCCCGTTGGACGGCGCACTCGGCGTGACGGTGCCCGGCGCGCCCGCCGCGCTGGCGGCCATGCATGCGCACGGCGCGACCATCACGCTCAGCGAGTTGTGGGAGCCCGCGGCGCGGCTCGCCGACACCGGCCCACCGTGTTCGGCGAAGACGGCCGCCGACGTCGACGAGGCGTTCGCGGCGATCCGCGCCGACAGCGGGCTGGCCGCGGTGTACGCGCCGACCGGAGAACCGGTGCGCATCGGCGATCGTGTCGGCCAACCGGATCTCGCGCGCACGATCCGCCGGATCGCGCGCGATCCCGGCGACTTCTACACCGGCGAGCTCGCACAGCGTGCGCTCGAGACGCTGACCGCGGCCGGCGCCCCGTTCGGCGGTGACGAATGGGCCGCCGGGGCGGTGGCCGTGCCCGAGCCCGCGATCACCGGCCGCTACGCCGGCGCCACCATCCACCAGACGCCGTTGCCGACACCCGGCTGGATGGTGCTGCAACAGGCCGCGTTGTGTGATGGTGCCGTCGGATTCGCGCCGTGGCTCAGCGCCGAGGCCATCGACCGTATGGCCCGCGCGGCGCGGGTCGCGTTCGAGGACCGTTTCGCGCTTTGCGGCAGCGACACGTCCGGAGCGCGAGATGTGTTGGAAACCAGCCGGATCCAAGCGCAGCGGAACGAGTTGTCCGGTGCGCGTCAGCTCGCGTTCCAGGTGCGAGGCGGCGACACGACCTGTACGGTCGCCGTCGACTCCGAAGGCCGCGCGGTGACGTTCATCCACTCGCTCGGCTACACGTTCGGCGCCAAGCTGACGGTGCCGGGCACCGGGGTGGTGCTCAACAACCGGTTGGGCCGCGGCGCATACCTGATCCCCGGCCACCCGAACGAGCTTGCGCCGCGGCGCAAACCGCTGCACACGCTCAACGCCTGGATCGCCACCGGTGACGACGGCGAGCTGCTCGCGCTCGGCAGCATCCCGGGCGGCGACGGCCAGGTGCAGTGGAACATGCAGCTGATCTCCCACGTGTTCGACCACGGCCTCGACCCGGCGGCCGCCGTGTCCGCGCCGCGGTTCACGGTGTACCCCGGCTCCGACGCCGACGTGATCGGCCACCCCGCCGAACTGCGCGTCGAGGCGCGGATCCCCGACGAAACACGAAGCCGGCTCGAGCAACTCGGCCACCGCGTCGTCGTCCAGCCGGCCTACGGTGCAGGCGGCAGCGCGCAGGTGATCTGCCGCGACGAACGCGGAGTTCTCAGCGGCGCCGCCGACCCCCGGCAGGAAGGCGTGGCAATCGGTGTCGACTGACCGGGTTACCGCGCCGGCCCCGCAGGGTGACTACGTACCGGCCGTGCAGCACGACGGCGTCATCTACACCGCGGGCATGACGCCACGGCGCGACGGCGTACTGATCCTGACCGGTGTGGTCGGTGCGACCGTGACCGCCGAACAAGCCCGCGCCGCGGCCGGCGTGGCGGCCGGCAACGCGCTGGCCGCGGTGCGTTCGCAGGCGCCGCCCGATGCGGGCATCCGCTGTCTGCGGATGACGGTCTACATCGCATGCGCGCCGACGTTTCACGAACTGTCGGCGGTGGCGGACGGTGCATCGGCGGCGATCCGCGACGCGCTCGGAGAGGCCGCACTGCCCGCCCGCGCGGCCATCGGCGTGCAAACCCTGCCGTCCGGTGCACCGGTCGAGGTCGACCTGATCGCCGCGGTCAGTTGAGATGGGGCTGGGCCATGTTGCACAGCGCGCCGGCGCGATGGCTGTGCAGGTTCACATGGTCGCGGTCGGGTCAATCGACCACAATCACGAAACCCCTTGAGCACCATCGTGGTATGTCAATTGCAGACAGTTAGATCAGCCTAACGGATTGGATGGTGGCGCCCTTGTCCGCAGCCCATTGGGTCTACCTGGTCGGCCTCGTCGTACTGATCGGGACCGTGGTGGCCAAGAAGAACGTCATCGCCCCGGCCATCATCGCCACGTTCCTCACCGGCCTTGCCTATCAGGGCAGCTTCACCATGGGGCTCGGGGCCGTGTTCAACGCCGCGATCGCCGGAACCCGGGAGCTGCTGCCGATTTTCATCATCATCGCCCTGGTCACCGCGATGCTCGGGGCGATGCGTGCGCTCGGCGCCGACACCGTCATGATCCGGCCGTTGAGCGGACTGTTCCGCAACGGGCACCTGTCCTACGTCCTGCTCGCAGTCGTGACATTCCTGCTGTCGCTGGCGTTTTGGCCCACTCCGGTGCTCCCGCTGATCGCCGCGATCCTGTTGCCCGCCGCGGTTCGGGCAGGTCTGCCGCCGCTCGGCGCGGCGCTCGCCATCGCTATCGCCGGCCAGGGCATGGCGCTCAGCTCCGACTACATCATGGGTGTCGCACCCGCGCTGTCGGCCGAGGGGGCGGATGTGCCCGCCAGGCTGATCGCCGATCGCGCGACCATCATCGCCTTGATCGCCGGTGCGGTGGCGCTGGCGATCGCCTACCTGCGCGATGTCCGTACGAAGATGCTCGATGCCGCGGCCGCCGAACAGGTGGAACTGCCGGTGTCCGACGGTGGCGGCGGTGCGCCGCGTCCGTCCGGCGGCACGGCACCCACAGGCGGTGGCGCCACGCAGAGCGCCGTCGCGACGCTGACCGCGCCGGCCGACACCGCCGCGCCCGCACCCCGGTCACCGAAGGCGCTGTTGATCGCCGTCGCGGTACCCGCACTGTTCGCCGGGCTGCTGGTGTTCATGCTGCTCGGCCGGTTCACCACGATTGTGCCCGACATCGACGAAGGGCTGGGCGCACCGCTCGTCGGCGGTACGGCTGCGTTGGCCCTTGTCGCAATCTCGTTGCTGGCCAACCGAAAAGGGTGGCTCGAGGATGTCGGCGGGCATTTCACCGATGGCATCGCGTTCTCGTTCCGCACCATGGGCATGGTGATCCCGGTGGCCGGATTCGTCTACATCGGGTTGGCCGACTACTCCGCGGGAATCCTCGGCCTGTCCGAGGACGCGCAGGCGCCGGCGTTCCTGTTCGATGCGGTCGGCGCGGTACAGCCGCACATCCCCCAGGTACCCGTATTCGCCGCCTTCGCAATGTTGTTCGTCGGCACGCTGATCGGGCTGGACGGCAACGGCTGGCCTGGCCTGCCGTTCACCGGATCCCTCGCCGGCACGCTCGGCGACAGCACGACCGATGTCGCGACGCTTGCCGCGATCGCGCAGAACGGCGCGAGTTGGACCGGCGGCGGCACGCTGGTGATCTGGTCGTCGCTCATCGTCGTCGCCGGCCTGACCGGGGTGTCGGTGGTGGACCTCGCGCGACGGCTGTTCATCCCGGTGGTCACCGGGTTGGTGGTGGCGACCGCGATCGCGACGGCGGTGCTGATGTGAGCGGCAGCCTGGCGGCTCCGGGCCGCACCGTCGTCGACACCGCCGCGCTGGTCCGCTCGGGTGAGCTCGCCGCCGTCACGGTCGTGCAGGAGGCGCTGCGCCGGATCGGATCCGTCGACGGCGTGCTCGGCGCCTTCGTCCATGTGGACGCCGAACGTGCCCTCGACAGGGCGCGCGCGGTGGACGAGATGGTGGCCCGCGGCGCCGATCCCGGCCCGCTGGCCGGTGTCCCGTTGGGCGTCAAGGAACTTCACCCGGTGCAGGGCTGGCCGTACGCAATGGGCAGCACGCTCTACGCCGACCGCATCGCCGATCACACCTGCACGCTGGTCACGCGGGCCGTCGAAGCCGGCGCCGTGCCGCTCGGCCTCACCGCGTCACCGGAATTCGGGCGCGCGTCCTTCACCGCATCCGCATTGCACGGCGTTACGCGCAATCCGTGGAATCCCGAACTCACCCCGGGCGGTTCGAGTGGTGGTTCGGCGGCGGCAGTGGCCGCGGGGATGGTGCCGATCGCCACCGGCACCGACGGCGCCGGCTCGCTGCGCATCCCGGCGTCGTACTGCGGCCTGGTGGGCTTCAAAGGCACCTACGGCCTGGTGCCACGGGGTCCCCGGCACCGCGGCGTCGCCGACAACGACCACTACGGCGCACTGACCCGAACCGTGCGCGACACCGCTCGATTCCTGGACTCCGTATGCGGCGTCGATCCCTATGACCGCGCCTCGCTGCCTGCACCGGCCCGCTTCCAGGACAACCTGGACGCCGATCTGCGCGGACTGCGCGTAGCGTTCACGACAGATCTCGGCAACGCGCCGTGCGATCCGCACGTGGCCGAGGCGGTGCAGACCGCCGCGGAGAAGTTCATCGCCGCGACCGGCGCGCAACGCGCCGCGGCCGAGCTACGGATCGACGAACGGTGCGGCGCGGCGTTTCGGACGCTGTCGGCCCCAGACGTGTATGCCCAGCTGCGCGACCTGTCAGCCGGGGCAACCGTGCACCCCACACTGCGTGGCTACCTCGACGCGGCCGCCGGCCTCGACGCGGATGCGCTCGCCGACGCGCACGAGGCACGGGCACTCCTGGTCGCGACCGTCGCCGAGGCCTTCGAACGTTTCGACCTGCTGCTCACACCGGCGACCCAGGTGCCGGCATTCGCCGCGCAGGGCCCGATGCCCACGGAAATCGCCGGTCAGCCCGTCAACCACTGGGGCGCGCTCGCCGTCACGTTCCCGTTCAACCTGACCGGGCAGCCCGCCGTCTCGGTGCCTGCCGGTAGGGTCGGCGGCGCACCGGTCGGGCTGCAGATCGTCGGACGCCGCCACGCTGACCTGCTGGTTCTGGCAGCCGCCGCGGCGATGGAGGACATCGCGCGCTGATCGCCGAGCGTGCGCGCACGCCCGTCGAAACGCGGCGCGGCGGCCGCTTGACCCGCATGCTCGGCGGGCGAAGTGCGACGATTTGGTGCATTCGGCGTGCTCACCTAGTATGTAGGGGTTGCCTTGGGCAGACCTCGGCTGGCCGCTGTTCTGATCCACAGTTCCGGTTAGCCCCGCGTGCCCTTGGGTGACAAAGACCGCGCACGTCCAGGTCGGTATCTGGCGTGCATACAAAACCAGGTCAGGAGATCGAGTGATTCAGCAGGAATCGCGGTTGAAGGTCGCCGACAACACGGGCGCCAAGGAGATCTTGTGCATCCGCGTGCTCGGTGGCTCGTCGCGGCGCTACGCCGGCATCGGTGATGTCATCGTCGCGACTGTCAAGGACGCCATCCCCGGCGGCAACGTCAAGCGTGGCGATGTCGTCAAGGCCGTCGTGGTGCGCACCGTCAAGGAGCGCCGCCGCGCCGACGGCAGCTACATCAAGTTCGACGAGAACGCGGCCGTCATCATCAAGAACGACAACGACCCCCGCGGTACCCGCATCTTCGGGCCGGTCGGTCGCGAACTGCGCGAGAAGCGCTTCATGAAGATCGTCTCGCTGGCCCCGGAGGTGCTGTAAATGAAGGTGCACAAGGGTGACACCGTGCTGGTGGTCTCGGGCAAGGACAAGGGCGCCAAGGGCAAGGTCCTGGTGGCCTACCCCGAGCGCAACAAGGTGCTCGTCGAGGGCGTGAACCGCATCAAGAAGCACACCGCCCAGTCGGCCAACGAACGCGGCGCATCGTCGGGTGGCATCGTCACCCAGGAGGCGCCCATCCACGTGTCCAACGTGATGGTGGTGGATTCCGACGGCAACCCGACCCGCATCGGCTACCGCGTCGATGAGGAGAGCGGCAAGAAGGTCCGCGTCTCCAAGCGCAATGGCAAGGACATCTGAGATGACCACTGTTGAGAAGACCCAGCCGCGGCTGAAGGCTCGCTACCGCGAGGAGATCCGCGAAGAACTGCAGAAGCAGTTCGAGTACGCCAACGTCATGCAGATCCCCGGTGTGGTCAAGGTCGTCGTGAACATGGGTGTCGGTGACGCCGCCCGCGACGCCAAGCTGATCAACGGTGCGGTCAACGACCTCGCGCTGATCACCGGTCAGAAGCCGGAGATCCGCCGCGCGCGCAAGTCGATCGCCCAGTTCAAGCTGCGCGAGGGAATGCCCATCGGTGCCCGCGTGACCCTGCGCGGCGACCGGATGTGGGAGTTCCTCGACCGGCTCATCTCGATCGCGCTGCCCCGTATCCGCGACTTCCGCGGTCTGAGCGCCAAGCAGTTCGACGGCACCGGTAACTACACCTTCGGGCTGAACGAGCAGTCGATGTTCCACGAGATCGACGTGGACAGCATCGACCGGGCCCGCGGCATGGACATCACCGTCGTCACGTCGGCGACGAACGACGACGAAGGCCGCGCGCTGCTGCGGGCGCTGGGCTTCCCGTTCAAGGAGAACTGAGTAGATGGCAAAGAAGGCGCTGGTCCACAAGGCCAACAAGAAGCCCAAGTTCGCGGTGCGCGCGTACACGCGTTGCCAGCGGTGCGGTCGCCCGCACGCCGTATTCCGCAAGTTCGGGCTGTGCCGTATCTGCCTGCGCGAGATGGCGCACGCGGGTGAACTGCCCGGCGTGCAGAAGTCCAGCTGGTAACAGACCCAATCCAACAGGTTGCGGCAGGCCTCCCCAAGTGATTGGGCCAGGGGGAACCGCCGCGAGAAAGGTGAGCCGGTTGTCATGACGATGACTGACCCGATCGCAGACTTCTTGACACGTCTGCGCAACGCCAATTCGGCGTACCACGACGAGGTGACCCTGCCTCACTCGAAGATCAAGGCGAACATCGCCGAGATCCTCAAGAAAGAGGGCTACATCAACGACTACCGCACCGAGGATGCTCGCGTCGGCAAGTCGCTGATCGTTTCGCTGAAGTACGGCCCGAGCCGTGAGCGCAGCATCGCGGGCCTGCGCCGGGTGTCCAAGCCCGGCCTGCGGGTCTACGCGAAATCCACCAATCTGCCGCGCGTGCTCGGCGGCCTGGGCGTGGCGATCATCTCCACGTCTTCGGGTCTGCTCACCGACCGCCAGGCAGCACGACAGGGCGTGGGCGGCGAAGTCCTCGCTTACGTGTGGTGAGGGGGTAGGAAACATGTCGCGTATTGGTAAGCAGCCGGTTCCGGTTCCCGCCGGGGTCGACGTACAGATCGACGGACAGAACGTGTCGGTCAAGGGACCCAAGGGCACGCTCGCCCTGGACATCGCCGAGCCGATCACGGTTTCGCGCAACGACGACGGCGCCATCGTGGTGGCCCGCCCCGACGACGAGCGGCGCAGCCGTTCGCTGCACGGGCTGTCCCGCACGCTGGTGGCCAACCTGGTCACCGGTGTGACCGAGGGCTACACCACCAAGATGGAGATCTTCGGGGTCGGCTACCGCGTGGTCGCCAAGGGCAGCAACCTCGAGTTCGCGCTCGGCTACAGCCATCCCGTTCTGATCGAGGCGCCCGAGGGCATCACCTTCGCGGTCGAGACGCCGACGAAGTTCTCGGTCTCGGGTATCGACAAGCAGAAGGTCGGCCAGATCTCGGCGGTCATCCGTCGCCTGCGTCGCCCGGACCCGTACAAGGGCAAGGGCATTCGCTACGAGGGTGAGCAGATCCGCCGCAAGGTCGGAAAGACAGGTAAGTAACCATGGCTACCAAAACTGAAGGCACAGCTGCCGCTCAGCGTAAGCCGGTGGGGCAGAACATCTCCGAGACCCGTCGGAACGCGCGGCTGCGTCGCCACGCGCGCCTGCGCAAGAAGGTCGCCGGCACTGCCGAGACCCCGCGTCTGGTCGTCAACCGTTCGGCTCGCCACATCCACGTCCAGCTGGTCAACGACCTCGAGGGCACGACGCTGGCCGCGGCCTCGTCGATCGAGGCCGATGTGCGCGCCGTCGACGGCGACAAGAAGGCGCACAGCGTTCGGGTCGGTCAGCTGATCGCCGAGCGTGCCAAGGCTGCCGGTGTCGACACCGTGGTGTTCGACCGTGGTGGCTACACCTACGGCGGCCGGATCGCTGCGTTGGCTGACGCCGCGCGTGAGGCGGGCCTGAAATTCTGATGACTGTCAACGAGAGGACTGCATGATGGCCGAGCAGGCAGGTGCCGCTCAGGCATCGGAGGGCCGTGGCGGCCGCGGTCGCCGCGACGACCGCGGTGGCCGTGGTGGCCGCGACAGCGGTGAGAAGAGCAACTACATCGAACGCGTGGTGTCGATCAACCGCGTGTCCAAGGTCGTCAAGGGCGGCCGCCGGTTCAGCTTCACCGCGCTGGTGATCGTCGGTGACGGCAAGGGCATGGTCGGCGTCGGCTACGGCAAGGCCAAGGAAGTTCCGGCCGCCATCGCCAAGGGTGTCGAAGAGGCTCGCAAGAACTTCTTCCGCGTCCCGCTGATCGGCGGCACCGTCACGCACCCGGTTCAGGGCGAGGCCGCTGCCGGTGTCGTGATGTTGCGTCCGGCCAGCCCCGGTACCGGTGTGATCGCCGGCGGCGCGTGCCGCGCGGTGCTGGAATGCGCAGGCGTGCACGACGTCCTGGCCAAGTCGCTGGGCAGTGACAACGCGATCAACGTGGTGCATGCCACCGTTGCCGCGCTCAAGCTGCTGCAGCGTCCGGAGGAGGTGGCGGCCCGTCGCGGTCTGCCCATCGAGGATGTTGCGCCGGCCGGCATGCTCAAGGCCCGGCGTGAGAGCGAAGCGCTGGCCGCCGCGGCAGCGCGTGAAGGATCGGCATAACCATGGCAGAGCTCAAGATCACCCAGGTGCGCAGCACCATCGGTGCGCGCTGGAAGCAGCGGGAGACCCTGCGGACGCTGGGCCTCAAGAAGATCCGCCAATCGGTGGTGCGTGAGGACAACGCCCAGACTCGGGGTCTCATCAAGACCGTTCACCACCTCGTAGATGTTGAGGAGGTTTAGGACAGATGAGCGTTATCAAACTTCACGACCTGAAGCCGGCTGCCGGCTCCAAGACCGCCAAGACCCGTGTGGGTCGCGGTGAGGGTTCCAAGGGCAAGACCGCAGGCCGTGGTACCAAGGGCACCAAGGCCCGCAAGAACGTCCCCGTGACGTTCGAGGGTGGCCAGATGCCGATCCACATGCGGCTGCCGAAGCTCAAGGGCTTCAAGAACCGCTTCCGCACCGAGTACGAGGTCGTCAATGTCGGCGACATCAGCAAGGCCTTCCCCGAGGGTGGCACGGTTGGTGTCGACGAGCTGGTGGCCAAGGGCCTGGTTCGCAAGAACACCCTGGTGAAGGTCCTCGGCGACGGCAAGCTGACCGTCAAGGTCGACGTCACCGCCAACAAGTTCAGCGGTAGCGCCCGCGAGGCGATCACCGCCGCCGGTGGTTCGGTCACCGAGCTGTAGTTTTTCCTGCGCGAGCAGACGCGAAAGCACCCCAAATCAACGGATTTGGGGTGCTTTCGCGTCTGCTCGCGAGTGGTTGCTCACCGACACAACGTTCAAGCCGACTCGACTCAGTCGCGGGATGACCTCGGCGGCAAGGCGTTCCATCTGCTCGCGGTCCTCGGCGACGGTGGCGCCGGTCGCCGGCATCGATCACGTCCTGTAGTTCGAGTCGCAGCGAATCGTGCCGCGAGGTGACCAGGACCGCCACTCCCAGCCGCACGGAACCGCGGATCGGTAGGCTCGTGCCATGTTGGACTTTCTTCCTGGACTTCCCGGCCCGGACGAGCTTCGGGCACTCGTACGCCGCGTCGACACCGCGCGTCACAACGGGGTGCCCAGCGGCTGCGTGCTGGAGCTCGACCTGCTGTCAGTGCCGCCGGAGACCGTCGGATTCGATCCGTTCGCGATGATCGCGAGCGGCGGACGGCCCCTGGTGCTGCGCCAGGCCGTCGCGGCCATCCACCGCGCGGCCGAAGACGACCGGGTGGCCGGGTTGATCGCGCGCGTGCAGATCCCGGCCGCCGCAGCCGGTCCGGTGCAGGAACTGCGGGATGCGATCGCCGCGTTCGGCGCGGTGAAGCCGACGCTGGCCTGGGCCGAAACCTATCCGGGCACCTTGTCGTACTACCTGGCGTCGGCATTCCGCGAGGTGTGGATGCAGCCGTCGGGAACCGTCGGGCTCGTCGGCTTCGCGACAAGCGCGATGTTCCTGCGCGACGCGCTGGACAAGGCCGGCATCGAGGCACAGTTCGTGGCCCGCGGCGAATACAAGTCAGCGGCAAACCTTTTCACGCAGGACCGCTACACCGATGCGCACCGCGAGGCCGACAGTCGGTTGATCGAGAGCCTGCAGGGCCAGGTCTGGCAGGCCGTCGCCGAGTCACGCAATCTCGAACCGGAGGCGATCAACGCGCTCGCCGACCAGGCTCCGCTGCTGCGTGACGCCGCGGTGACCGGCGGCCTGGTCGATCGCATCGGCTTCCGCGATGAGGCGTACGCCCGTATCGGCGAGTTGTCGGGTGGGCCGCAGAACGTCGAGGCCGACGACGAAGATGCACCGCCGCGGCTGTATCTGTCGCGCTATGCGCGGGCGACGGCACCGAAACCTGCTCCGCCGCTTCCGCAATTGCCGGGCCGCAAGGCCAAGCCGACCATCGCCGTGGTGACCCTGCACGGCCCCATCGTCAGCGGGCGAGGTGGCCCGCAGATGCTGCCGTTCGGGAACGCGAGTGCCGGTGGCGACACCATCGCGGCGGCGCTGCGCGAGGCGGCCGCAGACGACGACGTGTCGGCGATCGTGTTGCGGGTGGACAGCCCCGGTGGATCGGTCACAGGCTCGGAAACCATTTGGCGCGAAGTGATTCGGACGCGCGACTCCGGCAAGCCGGTGGTGGCCTCGATGGGTGCGGTTGCCGCATCGGGTGGCTACTACGTGTCGATGGGCGCCAACGAGATCGTCGCCAACGCGGGAACCATCACGGGCTCGATCGGCGTGGTCACCGGAAAGCTGATCTCCCGTGAGCTCAAGGACAAGCTCGGGGTGGGCTCAGACGGCGTGCGTACCAACGCGAATGCCGATGCCTGGTCGACCAACGCGCCGTTCACCGATGAGCAGCACGCGCAGGTCGAGGCCGAGGCCGACCTGTTCTACACCGACTTCATCGAGCGGGTCGCCCACGGCCGCAATCTTTCGGTCGAGGCGGTCGACGCGGTGGCGCGTGGCCGGGTGTGGACGGGGGCGGATGCCAAGGAACACGGCCTGGTCGACGAACTCGGCGGACTTCGCGCCGCGGTCACGCGCGCCAAGGTGCTGGCCGGGCTGGAGCCGGACACCGAGGTGCGGGTGGTGAGCTTCCCAGGCACATCGTGGCTGGACATGTTGCGGCCCAAGCCCTCGTCGCAGCCGGCGGCGGCCTCGTTGCCGCAGGCCCTTGGTGCGTTGCTGGGACAGTCGGTGGCTGGTGTGCTCGATCATGCCGAACGGTCGGTTACCGGGGTCAGCGCGTTGTGGGTGGGGGATTACCGGTTCTGACGTCGCGCCTATGCGACTCGGACCCGAGTTGTCGATGCGCCCGGCTATGAGCGACAAAGTCGCTGAAATCGCCTCTGCCGCAACATTGGTCACAGAGGTTCCACGCTCTGAGTCACATGGGTCCGTGGGGCACCACCGGTCACGCTGGTTCCGCTATCTGACCTGCCCGCCTTGTAGCGACATTGTCGCTGGCAGGGTGGGTTGAATACGGACCCGCAATCGACGCCTTGACGTGGGATGTCGGTGGGCGGATGGCCCCACATTCGAAATGTTCCGCGTATGAAGCGCGGTGGCGGTCCCGAAGCCGATTTTCCGCCACCGCGCTTCACGCGCGGTTACTGGCGTGGATTGCGTTGCCCCGAAGTCGGAAGTCGCGCACCGTTGCCCGCCTTGGCGCGCGACATTGTCGCTGCAATGCGGGCAGCCGAAATCGCGTTGCCCGCGTGACCGCTGAGGCAAGAGTGGCTTTGCGTGACTCGCGGCTTGGTGCGCGTGTGACGAGCGTTGCCCACGAGGCGATTTCAGCGACATTGTCGCTCATAGCCGGGCGCAACGACTACGTGCCGTACCTGCTCAACCGAATGTCCCGCTCACATAGACGATTTCACCCAGTGGATCGTCCTCTCCGAGGTCGGGCACCGGCAGGCCGTAGCGCGTGAACAGCTCCGACCGCGGCACGGAATCCATCTGCCAGCCCTTGCCGGCGAGATAGTCTGCCGCGGAATGCCGTTCACCGTGGTAGATGAGTGACGGCATGTCGAGGTTCAGCCCGAACTGACTGAACGTCGCGGTTGCCTCGCGCGCCTTCTCCTCATCGAAATCCTTCAAGGCGGGCACGAACTCGGTGGCGACCGAGCTGCGGGGTGCGCTGAGTTCGGCGATGTTGTCGAACAGCCGGTCCTGCGCGTCCGGCGGCAGATAGATCAGCAGACCCTCCGCACACCACGCGGTCGGAGCCGACGGGTCGAATCCGGCGGCGCGCAGTGCGGCGGGCCAGTCCTCACGCAGGTCGATCGGCACGGTGTGCCGCTCGGCCGCGGGTTCGGCGCCCAGCCCGGCAAGCGTCCGGGTCTTGAACTCGATGACGTCGGGCTGGTCGATCTCATAGACCACGGTGCCGGCCGGCCAGGGCAACCGGTAGGCCCGCGAGTCCAGGCCCGACGCGAGGATCACGGCCTGGCGGATACCGCCTTCCGTCGACGCGACGAAGAAGTCGTCGAAAAACTTTGTCCGGACGGCCATCTCGTCGATGTTCGCGCGGACGCGCGCGGCGGCGTCGGGCACAACGGCCTCGATGTCGAGCGTGCCGTCGACCATCGCGGTGAACGCGTCGATGCCCACAGCGCGCACCAGCGGTGCCGCGAACGGGTCATCGATCAGCCTCCGCGGATCCTGGCTCGCGATGGCGCGCCCGGCGGCGACCATCGTCGCGGTGGCGCCGACGCTGGACGCCAGATCCCAGGTGTCGTTGTCGCTGCGTGCCATCAATTCCTCACTTGAACTGAGCCGACAGGTAACCCGAGTCACCGGCGAGTTCGGCCAGGTCCTCGGGGAGTTCGAAGCCGTTCCCAGCGTAGGCGTCGCGCGTGGACTCCACCGTCACCTGCCAGCCGTGTGAACTCAGATAGTCGCGGGCCGTGTGGCGCTCGCCCGAATAGAACAGGTCCTTCAGGTCGACTTCGGACCCGACGCGCTTCGACCACTCGCTGACCTTCTTGGTCCATTCCTCGGACAGCATGTTCATGTCCATGTGCTCGGTGGCCAGCCGGCTGCCCGGAGCCGACAGTGCGGTGATGTTGTCGAAGAGCCGGTCCTGGGCGTCTGGCGGCAGATAGATCAGTAGCCCTTCGGCGATCCAGGCGGTCGGGGCGGACGGATCGAAGCCCGCGGCGCGCAGCGCGGCAGGCCAGTCGTCCCGCAGGTCGATGGCGACCGCGCGACGTTCGGCACCCGGTTCGGCGCCCAGCTTGGCCAGGGTCTGGCTCTTGAACTCGATGACTTCGGGCTGATCCACCTCGAACACCACGGTGCCCGGCGACCAGTTCAGCCGGTAGGCGCGGGTGTCGAGCCCGGAAGCCAGGATGACCGCCTGCCGGATGCCTGCCGCACCGGCCGCCGAGAAGAAGTCGTCGAAGAACCGGGTGCGCACGGCGATCTGCTCACACATGCGCTGCCGGTCGAGCATCTGGTCGCCTTCGACGCACAACTCTCCGTTGGCGAGCTTGATGAAATGTTCCAGACCCACCGCGTTGACGAGCGCATCGGCGTACGGGTCGTTGATGAGCGGGTCAGGCTGTTTGGTCGCCAGCGCGCGGGACGCGGCGACGCCGGTAGCGGTCGAGCCGACGCTGCTTGCCAGATCCCACGTGTCGCCATCGGTGCGTGCCATCGGATTCCTACTTTCGTATCGCGGTTACCGCCAACGAACTACGCATCGGTGCGTTGTCGTCGGTGTCGGGAAATGTGCGGCCGTAGTCGGCGAACATCTCGGTCCGGGGACGCGTCGTCACCTGCCAGCCGTGCTGCGTCAGGTACCCGTCCACCGGGCTGCGATCGCCGTCGTACCAGAGGTCGGACAGGTCGATGTCCAGGCCGTGCTCGCGCCAGCGTTGGCTCATGGCCTGGCCGCGCTCCCGGAAAGTCGCCCCGACATCGAGGTGGAACTCGGTGGCGAGCCGGCTGCCAGGGGCGCTCAATGCGGTGATGTTGTCGAAGAGCCGGTCCTGGGCCTCGGGCGGCAGATAGATCAACAGCCCTTCGGCGATCCAGGCCGTCGGGACGGACGGATCGAAGCCGGCGGCGCGCAGAGCCGCAGGCCAGTCGTCGCGCAGATCCACCGCAACCGCCCGGCGTTCGGCGCTCGGGGCGGCCCCGATGCCGGCCATGGTCGCCGACTTCGCCTCGATCACCTGAGGCTGGTCGATCTCGTAGACGACGGTACCGGCGGGCCAGGCCAACCGGTAGGCGCGCGAGTCGAGACCGGAAGCGAGGATCACGGCCTGCCGGATGCCCGCCGCACCGGCCGCTGAGAAGAAGTCGTCGAAGAAGCGGGTGCGGACGGCCATGACCGAGATCATCATCTGCGCGGCCGCGGCGTCCTCACCGTCCAACTCGACGTCACCGTCGACCAGCTTGGTGAAAAAGTCCACGCCCACCGCACGGACCAGGGCAGCGGCATACGGATCGTCGATCAGAGGCTGCGGTTCCGCGCTGGCGAGGGCACGCGCCGCGGCGACCATGGTCGCCGTCGCACCCACGCTCGAGGCGAGGTCCCAGTTGTCGGTGTCGGAGCGCGCCATCGGGCGGTCCTACTTCTCGGCGCTGATGTAGACGACCGACGCGAACTGGGCATCGTCTTCGATCGGCGGCAGACCGGTGCGGACGAGGAGGTCGTTGGTGCTGATGCTCGTGGTGCGCCAGCCGTGCCCGTCCAGGTATGCCGTCACGTCGGCGCGATCGCCGAGGAACACCAGCTCGCTGAAATCGAGGTCGAACCCGTGGGCCTTCCACCGATCGGAGAAATCCTGCATCCGCGCGCGGATGGTTTCCTGATCCTCTGCCTTGGTGCTCGGGACACCTTCGACACCGACGCGGCTGCCCGGCGCGCTCAGCTCGGTGATCAGGTCGAGCAACCGGTCCTGGGCTTCGGGCGGCAGGTAGCCGAGAAGGCCTTCAGCGATCCAGGCGGTCGGTTTGGTGGAGTCGAATCCGGCCGCCCGCAGGGCCGCGGGCCAGTCGTAGCGCAGATCCTCGGCGACCGCGCGTCGGTCGGTGGTCGGGCCTGCGCCGAGTTCGGCGAGCGTGCGGGTCTTGAACTCGATCACCTGCGGTTGGTCGATCTCGAAGACCACGGTGCCGGCCGGCCACGGCAGCCGGTAGGCCCGCGAGTCCAACCCGGCGGCCAGGATCACGGCCTGCCGGATGCCTGCGCGCGAGGCGTCCAGGAAGAAGTCGTCGAAGAAGCGGGTGCGGGCGGCCATGCCGTTGGCGAACCGGGTGAGGCCGGTCGCGGCCTCCTCGTCGAGGTCTTCGACCTTGAAATCACCGTCCACGAGCTTGGTGAAGAAGTCGACGCCGACCGCGCGCACGAGCGGTCCTGCGTACGGGTCATCGATCACCGGATCTTCGGCGTTCGTCGCCATCGCCCTCGCGGCGGCAACCATCGTCGCGGTAGCTCCGACGCTCGATGCCAAATCCCAAGTATCGTTGTCCGTCCGCGCCATAACGTCCCCTTTTGTCCGTGTTAGTTAGTCGGTGTAACGAGCTGGCGCCGACTGTACGCTCCGAATCTGAAGACAGCCTTAGCCCGCGGGAGCGCGCAGCGATGCGGGCCAACGAGGGTGCAACTGTTACTCTCGTAGACTGTTTGACAGCTGAGTTCGCAGGCTGCGCGCCTGCCGAACTGCTGCACATGACTTGACCAAACCGCTGGACCCACCAGCCCCATTTGGCACGCCGCGCTGAAGAGGTCGGCTGCGCAGGAGGAAGAGTGCTTTCGGCTTTCATCTCGTCGCTGCGGACGGCCGACCTCAGACGCAAGATCCTGTTCACGCTGGGCGTGGTGATCCTGTATCGAGTCGGCGCGTCGATCCCGTCTCCCGGGGTGAACTACCCGAACGTGCAGAAGTGCATCGAGCAGGTGAGTGGCGGTGACTCGGCACAGATCTACTCGCTGATCAACCTGTTCTCCGGTGGCGCACTGCTGCAGCTCACGGTGTTCGCGGTGGGCGTCATGCCCTACATCACCGCGAGCATCATCGTGCAGCTGCTGACGGTGGTCATCCCGCGGTTCGAGCAGCTGCGCAAGGAAGGCCAGGCCGGGCAGGCCAAGATGACGCAGTACACGCGTTATCTGTCGATCGCGTTGGCGATCCTGCAGGCCACGAGCATCGTGGCGCTCGCCGCCAACGGCGGCCTGCTGCAGGGCTGCTCGCTCGACATCATCCAGGACAGCTCGATCTTCGGCCTCATCGTCATCGTGATGGTCATGACCGCGGGCGCGGCCCTGGTGATGTGGATGGGCGAGCTCGTCACCGAGCGCGGCATCGGCAACGGCATGTCGCTGCTGATCTTCGCCGGTATCGCCGCCCGCATCCCGTCGGAGGGCCAGACCATCCTGGAGAGCCGCGGCGGCGTGGTGTTCACCGCGGTCTGCGTGGCCGCGCTGATCATCATCATCGGCGTCGTGTTCGTCGAGCAGGGCCAGCGCCGTATCCCGGTCCAGTACGCCAAGCGCATGGTGGGCCGCAAGATGTACGGCGGCACCTCGACCTACCTGCCGCTCAAGGTCAACCAGGCCGGCGTCATCCCGGTCATCTTCGCGTCGTCGCTGATCTACATCCCGCACCTGATCACGCAGTTGATCCAGAGCGGCAGCTCCAACCCGGGCACCGGCTGGTGGGACAAGTTCGTCGCCGACTACCTGACCAACCCCGCAGATCCGGTCTATATCGCGATCTACTTCGGCCTGATCGTGTTCTTCACGTACTTCTACGTGTCGATCACGTTCAACCCTGACGAGCGTGCCGACGAGATGAAGAAGTTCGGCGGGTTCATCCCAGGCATCCGGCCCGGTAAGCCGACCGCGGACTACCTGCGGTACGTGCTGAGTCGGATCACCCTGCCCGGCTCGATCTACCTCGGCGTGATCGCCGTGCTGCCGAACTTGTTCCTGGAGATCGGTAACACCGGGTCGGTACAGAATCTGCCATTCGGCGGTACTGCGGTTCTCATCATGATCGGTGTCGGCTTGGATACCGTCAAACAAATCGAGAGCCAGCTCATGCAACGCAACTACGAAGGGTTCCTGAAGTGAGAGTCGTTCTACTCGGACCGCCCGGTGCGGGCAAAGGCACGCAGGCAGAGAAGCTGTCCGAGAAGCTCGGCATCCCGCAAATCTCCACCGGGGATCTTTTCCGCAAGAACATCGGCGACGGCACGCCGCTCGGCGTGGAGGCCAAGCGTTACCTCGACGCAGGCGACCTGGTGCCGGCCGAACTGACGAACCGCCTGGTCGAGGACCGTATCGACCAAGAGGACGCGGCTGCCGGATTCATTCTCGACGGCTACCCGCGCTCGGTCGAGCAGGCCGGTGCGCTCAAGGACATGCTGGCCGCCCGCAACACCAAGCTGGACGCGGTGCTGGAGTTCCAGGTTTCCGAGGACGAACTGCTGACCCGCCTCAAGGGCCGCGGACGCGCCGACGACACCGACGAGGTGATCCGCAACCGGATGAAGGTCTACCGCGACGAGACCGAGCCGTTGCTGGAGTACTACCGCGACGATCTGAAGACCGTTGACGCGGTGGGTGGTCTCGACGAGGTGTTCGCCAGGGCGCTGCGCGCATTGGGCAAGTGATCAACCTGCCGGGGCTGCGTAACCGCAAGGTCGTCGCGCAGCGCACCCCCGCGGAACTGGACGCGATGGCTGTAGCGGGCGCGCTCGTCGCCGCCGCATTGCGTGCGGTCCGGGCCGCCGCCGCGCCGGGCGTCTCGACGCTCGAACTCGACCGCGTCGCCGAGTCCGTCATCCGCGACGGTGGCGGCACGCCGTCGTTCCTGGGCTACCACGGCTTTCCGGCCAGCATCTGCGCGTCGGTGAATGACCGTGTGGTGCATGGGATTCCATCGGCCAGCGAGGTGCTGGCCGCAGGCGATCTGGTGTCCATCGACTGTGGCGCCATCGTCGACGGCTGGCACGGCGACTCCGCCGTCACGTTCGGCGTCGGCACTCTGATCGACGCCGACGCGGCACTCTCGGCGGCGACGAAGGCGGCCATGGAGGCCGGAATCGCCGCGATGGTACCCGGCAACCGGCTCACCGACGTCTCGCACGCGATCGAGGTCGAGACGCACGCCGCCGAGGCCCGGCATGACCGTAAGTACGGCATCGTCGCGGGCTACGGCGGGCACGGCATCGGCAGGCAGATGCACATGGACCCGTTCCTGCCGAATGAGGGTTCGCCCGGACGCGGCCCGTATCTGGCTCCCGGTTCGGTGCTTGCCATCGAGCCGATGCTGACGCTGGGCACCACCAAGACCGTGGTGCTCGAAGACGAGTGGACAGTCGTCACCGCCGACGGCACGCGCGCCGCGCACTGGGAACACACCGTCGCCGTCACCGACGACGGGCCGCGCATCCTCACCCAGTAGGGCCGCCAGCAATCACTACCTGTTTATCGCCCCAGCCCTGGTGAGGTGGGCCCGCGCAAAGGTAGTAATGAACTGGATCACCGCCAACGTCGTATCAAAGACGGAGGTTGGGAATGGACGATCCGGAGGCCGCGATGATGCGGGCGCTCTATGACGAGCATGCCGGGGCATTGTGGCGGTACGCCCTGCGGCTCACGGGCGATCGCGCCCGTGCCGAGGACGTCGTGCAGGAGACCCTGTTGCGGGCCTGGCGCCATCCCGATGTCACCGCCGACACGGACCGTTCGGCCCGCGCCTGGCTGTTCACCGTGGCGCGCAACATGATCATCGACGAACGCCGGAGCGCTCGGTTTCGCAACGAAACCGGTGTCCCGGACCCCGAACAGGTGGCCGACCATCATCAGGCCGCCCCAGACCAGGTGGATACCGCGTTGGACCGGCTACTGCTGAGCACGGCGCTCAGCCAACTCTCCGAAGAACACCGGGCGGTGATCCGCCGCGCCTACTACCAGGGCTGGACCACCGGACAGATCGCGAGCGATCTGCAGATACCCGAAGGCACAGTGAAATCACGGCTGCACTACGCGGTCCGCGCGTTGAAGCTCAACTTGCAGGAAATGGGGGTGACACGATGACCCGATTCGGTGTACCCCATGGCGTCGACCCCGTCGAGCCGGATCGATACGCGACCTGGGACGCCGCCTACGTGCTCGGCTCGCTGGACAGCAATGAGCGCCGCGAGTATGAGACGCACCTCGCGGGGTGTGCGCAGTGCCGCGCCGCGGTCGCCGAACTGAGCGGCATGCCGGCGCTGCTGGCGATGCTCGAACTCGACGACGTGCGGGCCCTCGACGAAGCAGAGCCCGAACCACCCCTGCGCCCTGAGGTGCTGCAGTCGGTGCTGACCAAGGTCAGCTCGCGGCGGCGGCGATCACGGTGGATCACCTCGGGCGCGGTCGGGCTCGCGGCGGCGCTGTTGGCGGTCGGCATGGTGATCGCGATCCGCCCGGAGATCATCGGCCTGCAGCGCGGCGCCGAGCAGCAGCAGACCGCGCAGATGCTCGAGATGACCAAGGTCTCCCAGACCCCGATCAACGCCAGTATCGCGATGACCAGCTACGGCTGGGGCACCCGGATCGACATGGCGTGCACGTACGGGGACTGGGGCCGTCGCGACGCACCTCCGCAGAACCTGGGCATGGTGGTGGTCGGCCGCGACGGCAGCCGTGAGGAGATCGCGACCTGGCTGGGGCTGTCCGGTGCGACGGCACTGCCGAGCGGCAACACCCAGAAGCCCATGGAGGAAATCGCTGCGGTGCAGATGGTTTCGTCGCCCGACGGCAAGGTGCTGCTCGAAAAGAAGCTGTAGACGCCGGGGACTGTCGCGCCGTCTCACCTGCCAGCTTGCTGCGCCGATGGTTGGAATCTGCTCAAACCCACCTCCGCGGTGAACCGACCCTACTCACCGGTCGTGTCACTAGGCAGAGGACAGGAGCAGGTGACATATGGCCAAAGGGCACCGGGTGGTCGACCACATCGTCGGCTTTCTCGCAGCAAGCGGGGTCTCACACATCTTCGGCGTCGACGGCGCCAACATCGAGGATCTGTACGACGCGGCATTCTTTCGTGAGGGCATCACCGCGGTGTTGGCCAAACACGAATTCTCCGCTGCCGCAATGGCGGACGGATACAGCCGCAGCGGCGCCGGGCTCGGGGTGGTGGCCGCGACCTCAGGGGGCGGCTGCCTGAACACCGTGCCCGGCCTGGGCGAATCACTGGCCAGCCGGGTCGGCGTGCTGGCGTTGATCGGGCAGGCGCCGACCGCCCTGGACGGGCGGGGCGCCTTCCAGGACACCAGCGGTGAGAACGGCGCACTCGACGGCCTGGCGCTGTTCTCGGCCGTTTCGGTGTATTGCCGCCGGGTGGTGACACCCGCCGACATTCTGACGATGCTGCCGGAGGCGGTGGCCGCGGCACGCAGCGGCGGGCCGGCGGTGTTGCTGCTGCCCAAGGACATCCAGCAGGCCGTCATCGACAAACCCACACACGCCAACGGGCGGGTCAACGGAAAGCCCGCGGGCACATCACTTTCCGATCCACGGATGCTGGCCGAGATGCTACGCGGCGCGGACGGTCCGATCACCATATTCGCCGGTGAACAGGTCGCCAGGGACGATGCGCGGCACGAGTTGGAGCAGCTGCGGGCAACTCTGCGGGCGCGGGTGGCGACGGTGCCCGACGCCAAGGACACCGCGGGCATACCGGGTCTCGGGTCATCCTCGTCGCTGGGGGTGTCCGGCGTGATGGGACATCCGGGTGTCGTGGCGGCCGCCGCGCAGAGCGCGGTGTGCCTGCTCGTCGGCACCCGCATGACGGTCACCGCCCGGGCGGGCCTCGACGATGTGCTGGGTACCGTCCCCACCATCTCGATCGGCTCGGCGCCGCCGTATCTGCCGTGCCCCCATGTGCACACCGACGACCTGCGCGGCACGCTGAACCTGCTCAGCCAGGCGTTGTCCGGGCACGGGCGCCCGACCCAGGTGCGCGTCCCGGAGAGCATGGCGCACAGCGAATTACGGCCGCCGCCCCACGACGGGCCGGGTATCCGTTACCGCGATGCCATGACGGTGCTCGACGCCGCGCTACCCGACGGCACCGACATCGTCGTCGATGCCGGCAACATCGGCGCCTCGGCCATCCACTATCTGCCGGTCCGCCGGGACGGCCGATTCATGGTCGCGCTCGGGATGGGCGGCATGGGCTACAGCTTCGGTGCGGGCATCGGGATGACCTTTCACCGCGCCGGCGGAGGCATGCGTCGGCGGACCGTGGTGATCGCGGGTGACGGGTCGTTCTTCATGCACGGCATGGAGATTCACACTGCCGTGCAGTACCGGTTGCCCATCACGTTCCTGCTGTTCGACAACCACGCGCACGCCATGTGCGTGACCCGTGAGCAACTGTTCTACGACGATCAGTACAGCTACAACAGGTTCGGCCCGAGCCGGCTGGGCGCAGGCCTGGCGGCCATGTTCCCTGGCCTGATCGCGCTCGATGTCGACGACATCGAGCACCTGCCCGCCGCACTGCGCACCGCTCTCGAATCCGACGGACCGTCCGTCGTCAGCGTGGAGTGCTCACCCGACGAAATACCCCCGTTCGCAGCGTTTCTCGCCAAGTCCACCAACACACCGTCGACCACGAAGGAGAACACATCCCATGTCGCTGCCCGCGCTTGAAGACATCACCACCCACCGGGGCACTGCCGACCCCATCGATGGGCTCATCCGCATCGAGACCTCACCCAAGGAGAAGGCCACGCCGATCATCATGGAGATGATGCGGTCGGTCTACCCGCACGACCAGGTGTTCGGCGAGTACTGCACCGTCAACGACTACATCGACTGCCCACCCGACGAGCTGTACGACTACCTGTCCGACACCCGTTGTCTGGAGGAGTGGACTTACAGCCTGCGCGGTTTCAGCCCCACGGAGGAGCCGGGCCTGTGGCTGGCCCACGACCGGCTCGGCGCCGGCCACGGGGGACCCGGCAGTGAGATCTACACGCGCACCGTGGCCAATCGCGATGCGATGACCGTCGATTACCACTGTGCCTGGGATCAGGGCAAACACCTGTGGATGATCTATCTGATGCGTGTCGTCGATGCCCAGGTGGTCTTCGACAAGCCGGGATCAGTTGTGCTGTGGACCAATTGCCACCATCCGTTCTACGACCACAACCCGTATCCGGAAACCGCGCCGCCGGGCCGGCCGGTGTGGGTCGGTGACTTCTGGGACATGTTCGGCCCCGGCCACCTGCTCGAACTGAAGAACCTCAAGGCGATCGCCGAGTACCGCCACCGCAACGGCCTGCCGCTCACCCCGGCCTGGATGAAATGAGCCTGCCCATGACCAACGACAACACCGCCGTGAGCCTCGTCGACGTCTCGACGTACCTGCCCGGTGACGCGATCGGCGCCGACTACTACGCGCAGTTCGCCGACTCCGATGATCTGCGGGACAACCTGATGTTCCGGGCGCCGCGGTTCCGTCACCACGTGGCGCCCGACGAGACCGCGATCGACATGGTCGAACGGGCGGCGGCCGGGCTCATCGAACGCCACGGCGCCGACGTCGTCACGGGCGCCGACGTGCTGATCACCCACACGCAGCTGCCCGACATGCCGTTCTACGGCGGCGGCGGGGGTATGGCGCATCGCCTTGGCATGAAACCGAACTGGGTCATCGATCTCCACAACGGCGGCTGCGCGGCGTTCGTGCTCGGCCTCAAACTCGCCCGTAATCTCCTGGCGTCGGGAGAGGGCCACACCGCCCTGATCGCGGTTGCCCAGAACGCGGCGGGCCAGATCTTCGAGCAGGAGACCATCCGCCGCAAGGCGCAGGCCTCGGTACCCGGCGACGGTGCGGCGGTCGGGTTGGTGACGCTTTCGGACAGCTCACCGATCCTCGACGTCGAATGCCGCACCTATGGCGAATACGCGGGTGACATGACCATCTCGGTCGACCCGCCGCGCAAATGGTGGGCAGCAGGCCCGGGCGAAGGATGCATCGGGTTCACCGAAAGCAAGATCACCAAGGTGTTGGCCCGCGGCAACCGGCAGGTGCCCGAGGTGTCCTACGCCGTGTGCGACCGGATCGGTATGCAGCCCAAGGACGTTGACCTGCTGGTGACCAACCAGCCGAACCGGGTGTTCCTGCGCAACTGGCGCGAGGCGCTCGAACTGCCCGCCGAACGCCACGTCGACACGTTCGACGAATGCGGAAACCTGTTCGCCGCGGGGATTCCCGTCAACCTGGACCGGGCGATCACCGACGGCCGGGTCAAGGCGGGGGACACCGTGTTGATGTCGGCCTTCGCGCATGCCGGTGATTTCGCCGGGGCAGCGGCCGTTCGATGGGGCGGGCGAGTCTGATGGCGTCGCCGCGCGGCGCACTGCTCGATGCGGTCAGTGCGCTCCCACAGGCGGTCAATCCGCTGGCGTTGTCGCTCAACGAATGTCCGTTCCCGCCGCTGCCCGCAGTCCGGTCGGCGCTGAGCACCTCGAACGACGCCGTCAACCGCTATCCGGAGTTCCTGCCCGAGCGGTTGCGGTCGCTGATCGCCGGACATGACGGGATCGGTGAGGACCAGGTCGTCATCGGGGTCGGTGCGACCGGCGTCATCATGCAGGTGCTGCACGCCGTGACCAGCCCGGGCGACACCATGGTGATGTCGTCACCGACGTTCGACGGGTATCCCATATTCGCTCAGATGGCGCGGTTGCGATCGGTCACCGTTCCGCTCGACCGCCACGGCCACCACGACCTCGACGCGATGGCCGAGGCCGCGGCACACGCCAGGGTCGTGGTGGTCTGCCGGCCCCACAACCCGACCGGCACCGTCGAACCGGCGGCCGACATCGAACGGTTCCTGGCCCGCGTGCCCGCCGACACCGTCGTGTTGCTCGACGAGGCGTATGTGGAGTTCCTGGCCGCCGAGCACCGTATCGACGGGCCGAGCCTCGTCGCCCGGTTCGGCAATGTCGTGGTGGTGCGCACCTTTTCGAAGGCATACGGTCTGGCGGGGCTGCGGATCGGGTACGGCTTCTGCGCCCCCGAACTCGGCCGGCAACTGTGGACGATGCAACTGCCGTTCGGCATCGGGCTCACCGCCATGGTGGCCGTTGCCGCGTCCTATGATGCGGAAAGCCAATTACGCCAAAGGATCCGGATGATCGCCGCCGAGCGGCGATACCTGCAGATGCGGCTGCGTGCGCTGGGTGTCTACACGACCGACGGCCAGGCCAACTTCATCTATCTGCCCGCCGACCACGCGCCGTGGCGCGAAGTCTTCGACGGCACCGGCCTGCAGGTGCGCCACTACGCCGACGGTGGTGTGCGGATCACCATCGGGTCACGACAGTCCACCCGAGCCGTGCTTCGGGCGGTGCGCGCAGTCCGCTGACGGGTTCGGGGCGGAATGCGGTATGAAGAACCGTGCCCTCCCCACCGGACAAGCGTGACCCCATCGCGCTGGCGCGCGCGAACTGGGAGGCTGCCGGATGGGGCGATGTCGCGGGCGGCATGGTCGCGGTGACCTCGGTTATGCGGGCGCACCAGATCCTGCTGGCGCGCGTGGAGACCGCGCTGCGGCCCTACGATCTGAGCTTCTCCCGGTTCGAACTGTTGCGCCTGCTCGCGTTCAGCCGTACCGGGGCCCTGCCGATCACCAAGGCCTCGGACCGGCTTCAGGTGCACGTCACGAGCGTCACGCATGCGATCCGGCGTCTGGAGGCCAACGGTCTGGTGGAACGGATCCCGCATCCGACCGATGGCCGCACCACGCTGGTGCGGATCACCGATCTGGGGCGCTCCACCGTCGAGGACGCGACCGTGACGCTCAACGAGCAAGTGTTCGCTGACGTCGGGATGTCCGACGAGGAATCGCGGGCGCTGGCCGCGTCGATCGAGACGCTGCGCCGCAACTCCGGGGACTTCTGAATTCTGCGGCAGTAGGCTCGAACTCAATCGAGGGGAGCACTATGTACGCCAAGCGTCTGGGGTTGGTGCTCGCGGCCGCCGCGATAGCGGTCGCGGCCTGCACCACCACCACGTCGGGGGTTGCTACCGCACCGGATGACGTAACCCCGTTCACGACGTCGAAGAAGCCGACCAAAAGCCCCACCCGGACCCGCACACCCACGGCGACCGCCGCACCGGGCACCGGTCTGCCGCCGGAGGCGTTCGCCGAGGTGCGGGGCGCGGGGATCGAGGGCTCGGATTCGGCGATCAGCGATCAGGTGTCACTGGCCTGCATCATGGCCGCGGGCAGCTTCAACGACTCCAAGCAGGATGTCGTCGACGTACTGATCCAGATGGGCAGCAAACTGCCGCCCGAAGCACTCCTGGTGATCGTCGACGTGGCCGTGAAATACGAGTGCCCCGAGTACGCGGGGAAACTCGGCGGTTAGGCCGCCAACTCGAGGCTGAGGAACTCCGGCGCCTTGATCACGCGGCGCAACATGAAGCGGATGAACGCCGGCATGCCCGCGGCGCTTTCGTCGCGGTAGACCCTGGGGTCGGTGAGTCGATAGTGGTGGCGCCGGGTTTCCAATTCGCACCCGCCGGCGGCGAGCACGTTGCGTACCCAATCGGCCTGCGATCCGTACGTGAGCGCGATGACGTAACCGTGTGGACGCCTGAACGCCCACAGCGGCGTGCGGAACGTGCGGCCCGACTTGCGGCCGCGATGGATGACGACGGCCCAGCCCGGAGCCCACGGGGCGATGAATTGGGTGAGCCGATTGAGGCCGATCTTGTTGGCGCGAGCGACCCAGCGTGGAGCCGGCATCAGAACTCCTCAGTTGTTGAATTACTCCGTCAAGCGTAGTGCGCCGGGTCCGGCGAAGTCAACGATCGTTGAATTTGTGCAGCGCTATTCCATGACGCTGGGCAGCGGAATGGTCGCGGTCACCGTGGTGCCCGTCCCTGGGCGAGAGCGGATGTTGAGCCGGCCCCCGACGATCTCGGCACGCTCGGCCATCGAGAGCAGCCCGTACCCACTCGTCTCGTCGCTGCCGAGAGGATGCTCAAAGGTGTCGAAACCCTTTCCGTCGTCGACTATTTCGAGACGTGCGACACCGTCCTCCACAGCGAAGGTGAGCCTCGCCCGGCTGGCCTCGGCATGTTTGACGACGTTCTGCAGGCACTCCTGGGCGATGCGGTACAGCGCCAGCTCGATGTGATCGGGCACGCGGGTCTCGGCGAGGTCGACCTCAAGTTCCACGCGGGGGATCGAGCGGGCCAGGCTCGCGAGGCCACCCGACAGGCCGAGGTCGTCGAGCACCGGCGGCCGCAAGCCGCTGATCGCGGCGCGGGCTTCCTGCAACGTGAGGTCGACGAGTTCGCGTGCCTTGTCGAGTTGTTCGGCCACCGCCGTCGGTTCGCCGACCGCGCGGGCCGCGGCGTCCAGCCGGTACGACAGCGTCACGAGCCGCTGCGAGATGCCGTCGTGAATATCGGCGGCGAGCCTGCGCCGTTCGAGTTCCTGCGCCTCGATGACCTGCTCGACGAAGTTCTCGTGGGCCCGTTCCCGGGCGACGAGCTGGCGGTGCAGCCGCGCCTGGTGCAGCGCACCCGCGATGAGCCGGCCGATGACCACGAGCAGTTCGACGTCGCGGGCGGTGAACTCGCGGCGATGCACGGTGTGGACGTTGAGCACGCCGACCAGACCGCCGGGGCCGGTCTCCATCGGCACCGAGACCATCGAGGTGAAGTCGCGTCCGCGCAGTGACTCGAACGGCAGATAGCGCGGATCGGCCTCCTTGTCGTGGCTGATCACCACGGGTTCGCGGTGGCTGGCCACCCAGCCCGAGATGCCCTGCCCGAGCGGCAGCCGGATCTTGCCCACCTCGCTGTCGAACGGCGGGGTGGCCCCGGTCAGGGTGAGGGAGCGATCGGAATCGTCGAGCACGTGTACGAAGCACACGTCGGTCGCGGTGGCCGCGGTGATCATCCGGGCTGCCGCGGCGGCGAGCGGCTCGACGCCTGGACCGCTCGACGCCGCCTGGATGAGTTCACGCAGGAGCGCGAGCTCGCGGTCGGCGGTGAGGTCGATCGAGGCGAGGTCACGTTTCGTGGTCATTGGTAGATGCCCTCGCGCAGTGCGGTCGCGACCGCGCCCGCGCGGTCCCCAACCCCGAGCTTGCGGTAGATCGACCGCAGATGCGTCTTGACGGTTTCGTCGCCGATCACGAGCTTGTTGGCGATCCCGCGGTTGGACAACCCGGCGACGACGTACGACAGGATCTCGCTCTCCCGTTGGGTCAACCCCTGGCGCACACCCGGCCAGAACTCGTCGCGCTGCAAACGGGCCGCGGTGCCCGCCGCCCTCGCGGCCATGCCGGGGTCGATCGCGGTCTCGCCACCATGGGCGAATTCCAGCTGACGTACCAGTTCATCGCTGCTGATGCTCTTGAGCAGATAGCCGGACGCGCCGACCCGCAGCGCCTGGAACAGGTATTGCTCGTCGTCGTAGACCGACAGCATGACCACTTTGCGGTCCGGGTCACGCTCGCGCAGCGTCCGGCACAGGTCGAGCCCGCTGGAGCCCTGCATGCGCACGTCGCACAACACGATGTCGGGGTTGAGGTCTTCGACCACGCCGAGCGCCCGCTCGGCGCCGACGGCCTGACCGACCACCTGCACCCGATCGGCGAACGCGGCGAGCATGGCCTTGAGACCCTCGATGACCATCTCGTGGTCATCGACCAGCACAAGGCGCACTGGGCTGGAGGGCGCCATGCCATCACCCTAAATGGGCAGATCGGTTCGGTAGCTCAACTTGGCCTGCCCAATCCCCCCTACGGGGGACGCGGAGCGGGTGTGATGTGGGCCACTCTCGTCAGGTGCCCACAACACAGGAGAAAACATGGCGTGCCGGACGGTTCTGGTGGGACTGTCCGCAGCCGTCAGACACCACTGCCTGTCCGTTGCGGACGGTGATCTTCGATCTCGATGCCCTGTCCGACCTTGACGTCGACGGGCATCGCGTTGTCTTCAACGCCGCGTTCGCCGCGCACGGGTTGTCCATCGCCTGGAGCGTCCCGCGTTATCGCCGGCTGCTGGCGTTGCACGACGAGCGCCAACGCGTCGCGGCCGAACTCCGCAAGCGCTGCGTCGGGCCGGAATGCGACGTGCTCACCGAACTGCTCGCCGACGAGATCTGCGCGACCAAGGACATGATGTTCGACGAGATGATCCTCGACCTGGGGCTGACGCCGCGGCCCGGTCTGGTGGACCTCGTGATGGATGCGTTCGCCGACGGGATACCGGTGGGCGTCGTGTCCAGCGGCCGTCGCCGCTGGGCCGAGCCGCTGGTTCGGCAACTGGTCGGCGAAGGCTTGGTGGAAACGGTCGTCACCGGCGATGACGTGAGCAAGCCCGCTGACGGTTACCGCCACGCACTGGCCGAACTCGGGGTGTTGCCGCATGACGCACTCGCCGTGACGGGCTCGGCCGACGGTCTGCGCGCCGCCAATGCCGCCGGGTTGGCCACGGTGCTCATCACCGCGTTCGACACCGGCGTGGCCGCGCGGACTGCCGCCGCGGTTCGGCCCGATTACGCCGGATCCGAACCGCTGCGGTTGACGACGTGCCGGCGCGTCCACGCCCAGTGGTGGGCCCAGCACAGCCCGTCGGCGGCTTAGCGCTGCGCGGCCGGGTCTGGCTGTCGCGTCGGCTCTTGGCGTTCTCCGGACATCGTTCTCCGGGCAGTAGGTGTGGTTCTGCCCGCCTATGCGCGACAATGTCGCTGATAGCGCCTCTCCCGCAACATGTTTCACATCAATCCCACACCTGTGATAACAGCTGACACTCTGGCGCCAATGAGTATCATGCGTATCGCCGATTCGCCTGCCCGCATACGAGCGACATTGTCGCGCGGGTGTGGCCATACGACATTCTTGGCCCGGAACGTCGAAAGCACCCGGCGGCTATCTGTTCACTATGCCTAGGCTTCCAGCCAGTAGGTGGCAGCAGTCCTCGGCGTAGACGCCGCAACGAATACCGTCAACACCAACGTCATCTGTTGTCCGCCTACGAGCGACAGTGCCGCTGCAACGCGGGCGCGTAACCAAAGTGGCTGGTGTTTCTCGGCGAAGTTGTTGTGGCCTGTGTGGTTTAGCGCTCTGGGCCTGGTAGGGCCAGTGAGGCTGGTGTGGCGAATTCAGCGACATTGTCGCGCATAGGCGGGCAGACAGGCACCGCGCTGGAGGCGTGGGCAGACACACGCCGCGACGAAGGCGCGTGCCCACCTCCGGCCTCAGCCGCGCAGCGTTTCGATCACCGCGCTGAAGTCCTTGTCGGCGTTGTCCACCGCAAACTGCGCGTAGATCTCGGCGGCGTGGGTACCGAGCGGGGCCGAGGCGCCGGTCGAGGAGACCGCCGCCATCGCCAGGCCGAGGTCCTTGTTCATCAGTGCAGTCGCGAAGCCCGGCTTGAAATCGTTGTTGGCCGGCGACGTCGGAACCGGTCCAGGCACCGGGCAGTTGGTGTGGACGGACCAGCAGTTGCCGGTCGCGCCGGTGATCACGTCGAACAGCGACTGTGCGGACAAGCCGAGTTTCTCGGCGAGCACGAACGCCTCACCGATCGCGATCTGCTGTACGGCCAGGACCATGTTGTTGCAGAGCTTGGCCGCTTGACCGGTGCCCGAGCCGCCGCAGTGAATGATCTTGCCCGCCATGGGATCGAGCACCGGCCGGGCGCGCTGCACCGCGTCGTCCTCGCCACCGACCATGAACGCCAGCGTGCCTGCCGTCGCACCCTTCACGCCGCCCGACACCGGTGCGTCGAGTTGCGCGTGTCCGTGGTCGACGGCCTGCGTGTGGATCTCACGGGCATCGTCGACCGAGATGGTCGACGTATCGATGAACAGCGTGCCCTTGGGTGCCGCGGGCAACACCTCGTCGTAGCACGCCTTGACGATGGCGCCGTTGGGCAATGACGTGATCACCACTTCGGCCTCGGCTGCCGCCTCGGCTCCGCTGTCGAACACCGTGGCGCCGTTGGCTTCTGCTGCCGCCTTCAGGTCAGGCACCGGGTCGAAGCCGCGCACCGTATGGCCCGCGGCGACGAGGTTGGCCGCCATCGGGCCGCCCATGTGGCCCAAACCGAGGAATGCGATCGTCGTCACGTGTCTCCCTATGCCGAGGCGCGGGCTCGGGCGGCTTCCGCGCGACCGATGACCACACGCATGATTTCGTTGGTTCCCTCAAGGATGCGGTGCACCCGCAGATCGCGGACGATTTTCTCCAGGCCGTACTCGCGCAGGTAGCCGTAGCCACCGTGCAGCTGCAACGCCTGATCCGCCACGTCGTAGCAGGTATCGGTGACGTACCGCTTGGCCATCGCGCACAGCGTCACCTTGTCGGGGTGATCCGCGTCGAGCGCAGACGCCGCACGCCACAACAGGTTTCGCGACGTCTCCAGACCGGTGGCCATGTCTGCCAGTGCGAACCGGACCGTCGGCTCATCGAGAAGTGCACCGCCGAATGCCTGACGGTCGGCGAGGTAGCCCACGGCCTTGTCATAGGCGGCCTGGGCACCGCCCAGCGAGCACGCCGCGATGTTGATCCGGCCGCCGTTGAGGCCCTTCATCGCGATGCCGAACCCGGTGCCTTCGCCCTCGGTGCCGCCCAGCATGGCATCGGCAGGCACCCGCACGCCTTCAAAGATCACCTGTGCGGTCGGCTGCGCGTTCCAGCCCATCTTCTGCTCGTCGGCACCGAAACTCAGTCCGGGCGTGTCCTTTTCGACCACGAATGCCGATATGCCGCGCGGCCCTTCGCCGCCGGTGCGGGCCATCACGACATAGACGTCGGATGTGCCCGCCCCGGAGATGAACTGTTTGACGCCGTCGAGGACGTAATCCTCTCCGTCGCGAACTGCCCTGGTACGCAACGCCGAAGCGTCCGATCCCGCCCCCGGTTCGGTCAGGCAGTAACTCGCGATCGATTCCATCGAGGCCAGCCGCGGCACCCAGGTCTTGCGTTGCTCGTGGGTGCCGAAGCTGTCGACCATCCACGCGCACATGTTGTGGATGGACAGGAATGCCGCGATGGTCGGATCGGCGGCCGCGAGTTGCTCGAAGATGCGTACCGCATCGATACGGCGCAGCCCGCTGCCCCCGGCGTCCTCACGGCAGTAGATCGCCGCCATGCCGAGTTCGGCCGCCTCGCGCAGCACGTCGGTGGGGAAGTGGTGCTTCTCGTCCCACTCCAACGCGTATGGCGCGATGCGCTTTTCGGCGAACGCGGCCGCCGTTTCGGCGATCACCCGGTCGTCGTCGTCCAGATCGTGCAGATTCACGCGGCCGCTACTTCATGGTCGGGATGACGAATTCGGCGCCATCCTTGATGCCCGACGGCCAGCGCTCGGTCACCGTCTTGACCTTGGTGTAGAACTGGATCGAGGCCGGGCCGTGCTGGTTGAGGTCACCGAAGCCGGACCGCTTCCAGCCGCCGAAGGTGTGGTAGGCCACCGGCACCGGGATCGGCACGTTGACGCCGACCATGCCGACCTGGACCCGGGACACGAAGTCGCGGGCAGCGTCACCGTCACGCGTGAAAATCGCGACGCCGTTGCCGTATTCGTGTTCGGTGGGCAGGCGCAATGCCTCGTCGTAGTCGTGTGCGCGCACGATGCACAGCACCGGACCGAAGATCTCGTCGGTGTAGATCGACATGTCGGTGGTGACGTGGTCGAACAGGCTGGGGCCGATGAAGTAGCCCTTGGAAAGGTCGGCTTCATCGAAGGTGAGCTCGTCGGTGGCCCGCTCGCGGCCGTCGACCACCAGCTCGGCCCCGGCTTCGACGCCCTGGCCGATGTAGTCCTTGACGCGCTTGAGCGCGGCCTCGGTGACCAGTGGTCCGTAGTCGGCCTTGGGATCGAGGCTGTGGCCCACCCGCAGTTGCTTGACGCGCTCGACGAGGCGGTTGCGCAGGCGATTTGCCGTCTCTTCGCCCACCGGGACCGCCACGCTGATGGCCATGCACCGCTCGCCTGCACTGCCGTAGCCCGCGCCGATCAGTGCGTCGACGGCCTGGTCGAGATCGGCGTCGGGCATCACGATCATGTGGTTCTTGGCGCCGCCGAAGCACTGCGCGCGCTTACCGTGTGCGGCCGCGCCGGAGTAGATGTACTGGGCGATGTCGGAGCTGCCGACGAAGCCCACCGCCTGGATGGTCGGGTGCTCGAGAATGGCGTCGACGGCCTCCTTGTCGCCGTGCACCACCTGGAAGACGCCCGGGGGCAGCCCGGCCTCGATGAAAAGCTCGGCCAGCCGCACCGGCACCGAGGGGTCACGCTCAGAAGGCTTGAGCACGAACGCGTTTCCGCATGCCAGCGCCGGGCCGGCCTTCCACAGCGGGATCATGGCCGGGAAGTTGAACGGCGTGATGCCGGCGACCACGCCAAGCGGCTGACGGATCGAGTAGACGTCGATGCCGGTGCCCGCACCCTCGGTGAACTCGCCCTTGAGCAGGTGGGGAATGCCGACGGCGAACTCGATGACCTCGATGCCGCGCTGGATGTCGCCGAGCGAGTCGGCGACGGTCTTGCCGTGCTCAAGCGACAGCAACTCGGCCAGTTCGTTGGCGTTCTGGTTGACCAGATCGATGAACCGCATGAGCACGCGCGCGCGGCGCTGCGGGTTGTAGGCGGCCCACTCTTTCTGTGCCTCAGCCGCGCCCGCGACGGCGGCGTCGACATCGGCGGCCGACGCCATCAGCACCTGCGCCTGAACCTCGCCGGTGCTGGGGTTCATGACGTCGGCGGTGCGAGTCGAGCCGGCGCTCGTGCGCTGGCCGTTGATGAAGTGCTGGATCTGTGTGGTCATGACATCCGTCCAAGGTTTGTGCGCATTGGTGCAGCAGTACAGCTCGGGTCGAACCCGAGATACTTGGATATCCTAGTAATTGGCCGGAGTGTTTGGCAAGAGTTCTGCCGATCTGAATGGGAAGGCCGGTCAGCCGAGGGAGACGGGGTCGCCGACCTGCATGGTGCCCTCGGACACCACCTCGAGGTACGTACCGGCACAGGGCAAAAGGCCCATCCCGAAGGCGTCGACACGATTCTCGGCCGCGGGTGTGCGCAGTGCCTGGGGTGCCCTGGGGAGCTCGCCGTGTTCGAGGGTCGGGATGACGCAGCGAGGCGTCGGCCCCATGGCGCGCAGCCGCGTTCCGCCCACGCTGAGAACCTGACCGGTCCACTCGTTCTCGGCGTACGCGGGATAACCCGGTGGCGTGGCGATCACGAGATTGGGCCGGTATCGCGCCGCCTCGACGCCGATGCGTTCGAGGGTCGCCGTCGTGATCGCGTGGACGGGAGCCAGATCGACGAAGGAGTCCCCTGGAGTTGCCTGGGCCAGTTCCAGAATCGGAGCATCGACTTCGGCATCGACTCCCATTTCGAGTACCTGGTCGGGGTCGGCGCGCTCGATCGAGGCGCCGTCGGACCGGCTGCGGCCGAGGCGGACCGAACGCCCCAGGAACCGTGACAACACGTCGTCGACGTGGTCGTCGTCGGAGGCCGCCGTGCTGCCGTCCGGCAGTCGGATCACGACGCCTCGGTCTTGCGTGAGGGCGCTGCACGACAAGAGTCCGCGCCACAGTCGTGCTTGCTTCGCACTCGCAACCCTGCCGCTGGATTCGTCGATCAGCGCCAGACGGCGATCGCCCTCGGCGCCGCGAGCGTCTATGAAGATCGAGTCGACGCTCTCGCCGAGCATCGACTTCACCGGATAGCGGTACAGACTCCCGACCCGCAGCTGCTCAACCGTCTCGGCGCTCATGAATCGAACATAGCCCTGTCCGCGCGCGCTCGGAGAAAGCCTCTTTCAATTACGAAACGGTACCGTTATAGTATTCGCGTGGATCCCGCTGACGTGAACCCCGATGTGCTCGTGGTCGGTGCCGGCCCCACGGGGCTAACCCTGGCGTGTTCGCTGCGCCTGCATGGTCTTTCGGTGCGGGTTGTCGACCGCGCGCCGGGTCCGGCCACCACATCCCGAGCCAACTTCCTCCATGCCCGCGGGTCGGAGGTCCTCAACCGCATCGGTGCGTTGGGCACGTTGCCGGACGAGTCGCTGCGGGCCATGCGCATCACCAACTACCTCGGCGACCGGCCGGTGATGACGCTGGAATTCGGTGACCCCGGCATGCGTACCGCGTCGCCGCCGATGGTCGTGTCGCAGGCCAAGGTCGAGGCGGCACTGCGGGCCCGGCTCGCCGAACTCGGCGTCACGCCGGAATGGGGCCTGCCGCTGCGAGCCGCGCATCAGGACACCGACATGGTGGTGGCAGAAGTGGGGGACGGCGAGGTGATTCGTGCGCGGTGGCTGGTCGGCTGCGACGGCACGTCGAGTACGACCCGCGAACTCACCGGCATCGACTTTCCGGGCGTCAAGCTGAGTGAACGTTTTCTGTTGGCCGACATCCACCTCGACTGGGATCTCGATCGGGGCGGCACGTCGGGCTGGATCCATCCCGACGGCGTCGTCGGCGCCATGCCGATGCCCTCCAGCGGCACGGACAACCTCTGGCGATTGTTCGTCTACGATCCGACGCTACGGGAAAAGCCAAGTGAGGCAGACATTCTGGAGCGAATCAAGCAGATCCTGCCGCGGCGTACCGGCCGGCGTGTGCAGATCGGTGACGCCGAATGGCTCTCGGTGTTCACCGTGCATCGCCGGCTGGCGGACACGTATCGGCGCGGGCGAATACTCATCGCCGGCGACGCGGCGCACGCTCACGCGCCGTTCGGCGGACAAGGCATGCTGACCGGTATCGGAGACGCCGAGAACCTGGCGTTCAAGCTGGCACTCGTGGTCCGTGATCGAGCATCCGATGCCCTCATCGACACGTACGAAGCCGAGCGCAGGCCGCTGGCCACCGAAGTGCTGCGCGGCACGAGCGCGATCACTCGGGTCAACGTCGCCGACAACCCCGTCGGGCGCTTCGTGCGTGACCACGTCGCCACGCGCATATTCGGGCTCGCAGTCGTGCAGCGACGGACGACGTATACGGCCTCGCAGTTGTGGGTCAGTTACCGCAAGGGGCCACTCGGTGGACGCGGACGTAAGCCACGCCCCGGCGACCGCATCGCCGATTCGGCCTGTAGCCGTGCAGACGGCACCTCGACGACACTGCACAGCGAGCTCGGCGGACGCTGGGCGCTGCTCGTGCCCGCAACCGCATCGGCTGATCCCGAAGCGGTGCACCGCCGACTCGGTGATCTTGTCGGAGTGCTGTACCACGGCGGTGACCAGATGATGTTGGTCCGGCCCGACGCCCACCTCGCGTGGCGGGGTAGACCGGACAACGTCGACGGCCTCGATCATTGGCTGTGCGCCGCATTGGGATCCGGGAACGCCCGATGACCACACCGGCAGGGCGAGGCCGGCCACGCGACGCCGCAGCCGACCGCGCCATATTGCAGGCCGCGCTGGATATGTTCATCGAGCGGGGCGTCGAGGGCACCAGCATCGAGCAGATCGCCAAGAAGGCCGGTGTCGGCAAACCGACGATCTACCGGCGCTGGTCAAGTAAGGAAGACGTGATCGCCGCCGCCATGGAGACTTTGATCGTTGACGAGGTGGCTTGGGCGTCACCGGCTGCGATCGAGGCGGAGCCGCCGTACGCGTTGGTGGAAGCGGCCATCGACAGTGCGGCCGCCACGGTCACCACGCCGCAGTATCGCGCCTTGGTCGCCAGGGTATACGGGTCGGCGGTCAACCATCCGGCCCTCATGGCGGTCTATTGGGAACGCTATATCCTGCCGCGCCGACAGCTCGCCGCACGCCTTCTCGAGCGTGCCCGCGCGGCCGGAACCGTCGACGCCGACACGGATTTCGACGTGGCCATCGACATGATGGTCGGTGCGATCACCTACCGTGTGCTGCAACCCAACCCTCCCGACATCGACGAGATGCGGCGCTACCTACGTGCCATCTACCGCCAAATTGGGCTGTTGCCCTGACGCCCGTCCTGCTACCGTCGACCGTGGTGCGCCGGGAAGCCTGGTCGGCAGTTGGTGAAACTGCGACGGCGAGGGGCACACATGAGCGTTGGAGTCGAGCGGACCGCGATCGGGCCGACATTGATCGTCGCGATCGATCAGCATGAGGATCCGCCGCTGATTCCGGATCCCTGGGCTCAGCGAATTCTTCCGCGACCGTGGCGTATTCCCTTGATTCTCAGCAGGTTCGGTCCGATACGGCGGGCCATGGTGGCAGCCACCGAGCAGTCGGTACCCGGCGGCTGGGCCAGCCTGTTGTGCCGTAAGCGCTACATCGACGATCTGCTGCGTGAGGCCGCCGGGCGGGGCCTGGACGCCGTGGTGATCCTGGGAGCGGGCTACGACACCCGCGCATACCGCGTCGCGGAGCTGGCCGGAATGCGGATATGGGAGCTGGACCTGCCCGCGAACATCGCCGCCAAGACCCAGGCACTCCGGCGGTGTTTCGGGCGAATCCCGGCCAACGTCACGCTGTTGTCAGTCGACCTGGAAACAGATGATGTATTGGACCAGTTGTGTCGCAACGGTTTCGACAGCAACATGCGGACCTTCTTCGTGTGGGAATCGGTGACGATGTACCTGCCGGACGCGGTCGTGCGCCGCACCCTCGACAGCTTGAGCGGTTCACCCGTCGGGAGCTGCCTGGCATTCACCTTTTTCCGCAAAGACTTTGTTGATGGGAGCAACCTCTACGGCGCCGATCGAGCACATCAGAAGTTTGTGGCCGAACATGGGCTGTGGAAGTTCGGGGTGAATCCGGATGAACTCGGCAGGATCCTGGCTGAATACGGTTGGCGCCAGATCGAGCAACTCGGCCGGGCAGAGTACCGCGAGCGCTATCTGAGGCCGTCGGGCCGCGACCAACCGGTGTCCGAGATCGAACGCGCGGCGTTCGCTGAACGGGTGTCGTGAGCACTTGTCGAGGCGCTAGCCATCTTGCCGTCCGTGCGCCTGTCGCTCCTGCCGCTTGACTATGTATCGCAGCGACAGCAGAACGGCGGCCGGTACCGCCATGAGCGCGAGGACTTGCATAAGCTCGCTCATCGTTCACCCCGTGCGAAAGTCCCTATGCGGTAGTGGTTTTGCTTCACAACCACTATCTCTACTCGCCGTCCTCGGCATGCGCATCAATCCATACGTATTCTTAACGCCGGTCAGCGTTCGGCATACACCGCGCGTTCGATGGCGGAGGCGGTCATCGTGCGCCCGTTCGGCGTCAGGTAACGGGCTGTGTATTCCTCGGGGCCGACCTGCTCGCGCTCGTGCCAGCCGTATTCGGCGAGGAACGCCGAGACGCCTCGGGGGTCCATGCCGAACTTCCACAATCCCTGCTTGACGACGAAGTCGTCGTAGGCCTTCTTGGCGCCATACATCTGCCGCCCATCAAGGAAGTCTTGGCGTACGTATGTGAACCCGAGTGCACTACCCGGCGCGGCACCGGCGAGGTGCTCCATGGTGCTGCGGACGGCGGCCTCGGAGAGGTATTGAGTGACGGCCTCCCAGATATAGAACATCCGCTGCTTGTGAGTGAATCCCGCGTCGGCCAACCGGGTCGTCAGATCGCTCGTTTCGAAGTCCGTCGGCAGGAGCGTGACGTTGTGAGGAGTGCGGCCGAAACAGCGTTGGAGCGCCGAGGACTTGCGCGTGACATTGGCAGGCAGATCGACTTCGCATACGGGAATGTCCGCGAGCTGGGGTAACCGGTATGCGCGGGTGTCGTAGCCGGCGCCGAGGATCACCACCGCTTCGATGCCCCGCGGAATCGTCGCGAGGAGTTGATCATCGAGGTAGCGCTTGCGGCAGAGGAAACTGGCCCAGCCGCCACTGAACTTCTCCTCCGTCGCCCTCATCAAATATCGCCGGACAGCCGGCCATCGGGTGGCGCCCGCGGCGATGCGACCGCTCCAGGGAAGGAGGCGATGTGCCCACGGATCGTGAACCAGCGGCGCCGGTTCGTATTGGTCGGCCGCGACGACGACCATGGGGCCGAGCGCGGTCTGGGCGGCGGGGTTATTCACGTGCATTCTCCGAAGACTCGTTGTTCGACAACTGATTCCACCGTTCGAGCAGCGTGGGGATCGCGGCCATCAGAAAGGCATAGAAATCGCGCATCTGGGTGAGGCGCTGGTGTGCCGGACTCCGACTGTCGGTCGCCTCGATTCCGGCTTCGGCGGCGGCCTGCATCGCCGAGATCGTCTCGTTCTGGTTGGTGAACAAGATCGCCCACGCATTGTCGCGCAGCCGGAAATGGTCGCGCCTGCTTGCTGGCGCGGGCACCCGTTCGGCAAGCCCGACAGAGGTGAGCATCTTGAGCGCCCCGGAGATCGCGCCCGCGCTGGCTTCGAGGCTGTCGGCGAGGTCACTCATGGTGACGCTGGTCTGCTCGGTGAACAGCAGCGTGGCCAGCACCCGTGCTGTCATCCGCTGCATGCCGTGGCTGGTGAGGACCAGTCCGAGCCGTTCGGCTGCGAGCTGAAGATCCGGCGAGGTCGGCATCCCAATCCTTGTCCATCAAAACAACCTTCACAAATTACTGAAAGTTTAGTACAGTCCAGATCGGTGCTCCGGGAAGTCTGGTCGGAAACGGTATCCACCTGCGCGGAGCCGGTCGGTACACGACAGGCCGCGCCGACCGAAGGGCGACTGAGTTACCGATGCAAACCATCCCCGCGGCGATGTCCACTGCCGCCACCTTAGACGTCATCGACGTCCGGGGCCTGACGTTCACCTACCCGAAAGCGGCTGAACCCGCTGTGCGCGGTATGGATTTCACTGTCGGCCGCGGTGAGATCTTCGGCTTCCTGGGCCCGAGCGGTGCGGGCAAATCGACGACGCAGAAGTTGCTCATCGGCTTGTTGCGCGGACACGGTGGCCAGGCCACGGTGTGGGGTCGGAGCCCGCTGGAGTGGGGTCCGGACTACTACCAGCGCGTCGGTGTGTCGTTCGAGTTGCCCAACCACTATCACAAGCTCACCGGCCTGGAGAATCTCCGTTTCTTCGCCTCGCTGTACGCCGGTGAGACGGCCGAGCCCATGGAACTGCTCGATGCAGTCGGACTCGCCGATGCGGCGAATGTGCGAGTTGGCAAGTATTCCAAGGGAATGCAGATGCGTCTGACATTCGCGCGGTCGCTGATCAACAACCCCGAGTTGCTGTTCCTCGACGAGCCGACATCGGGTCTTGACCCGGTCAATGCGCGCAAGGTCAAAGACATCGTCTTGGACCTCAAGGCCCGCGGGCGCACGATATTCCTGACCACACATGACATGTCGACCGCCGACGAACTGTGCGACCGGGTCGCGTTCGTCGTCGACGGCCGCATCGTCGCGCTCGACAGTCCCAACGAACTGAAGATCGCCCGCAGCCAGCGTCGGGTTCGCGTACAGTACCGTGTGCCCGAGACCGGGCTCACCACAGCGGAATTCGAGATGGACGGGCTCGCCGACGATCCCGAGTTCCACAGGATTCTGCGTAATCACCACGTCGAAACCATTCACAGCCGGGAAGCCAGCCTTGATGACGTGTTCGTCGAGGTGACCGGACGGCGGCTGACATGACGAGACTGCTGAGTGCGGTTCGGCTGGAGGTGATGGTCCAGTACCGGCAGAAGTTCCTGCACGCGGGCTTCTTTTCCGGGCTCATGTGGCTGGCGGTGCTACTGCCGATGCCGCACAGCCTTCGTCCCGTGGCCGAACCCTATGTGTTGATCGGGGACATCGCGATCATCGGATTCTTCTTCATCGGGGGCTCGGTGTTCTTCGAGAAGCAGGAACGCACCCTCGGCGCAGTCATCTCGACCCCGCTCCGGTTCTGGGAGTACCTGACCGCCAAACTCGCCGTGCTGCTGGCGATCTCGCTGATCGTGGCAATCGGGGTGGTGATTATCTCCAGTGGTACCGCCTACCGTCCGGTGCCGATGGTGCTCGGCGTGGTGCTCGGCACGCTGTTGATGCTGATGGTCGGATTCATCAGCTCGTTGCCGTTCACGTCGGTCACCGACTGGTTCCTCTTCTCGGTCATCCCGCTCGCGGCCATGCTCATTCCGCCCATACTCCACCACTCCGGGCTGTGGCCGAATCCCGCGTTGCACGTGGTGCCGACGCAGGGCCCGATGTTGTTGCTGGGTGCGGCCTTCGGTCAGGTGACCCTCTCGGCTTGGCAAGTGGTCTATGCCGTCGGCTATCCCGTTCTGTGGCTTGCGGTCCTGTGGCGCGCCGCTCACGCGCTCTTCGTCCACTACGTGATCGAGAGGTCGGGTGTGCAGTGACGACATCCTCCGTGCCGGCGGCCGGCCGTGCGTTGGCAGCTTTCGGCCGCAACGATATTCGTGGAACCTACCGCGATCCGCTGTTGGTCATGCTGGTTCTCGCGCCGGTGATCTGGACCAGCGGCGTCGCGTTGCTCACGCCGATGTTCACCGACATGCTCGCGCAGCGCTACGACTTCGACCTGGTGCCGTACTACCCGCTGATACTCACCGCATTCCTGCTGCTGACCAGCATCATCATCCCCGGAGGTCTCGGCGCGTTCCTGGTGCTGGACGAGGTCGACGCAGGCACGATGACCGCGCTGCGGGTGACGCCGGTTCCGATGTCGACGTTCTTCGCATATCGCGCGGTCACAGTCATGGTGGTGACAACCGTCTAAGTGGTCGCCACGCTGTCGTTGAGCGGGATTCTGGCACCCGGGCTGGTCGGCGTCCTGATCCCGATCGGCATGCTCGCCGGATTGTCCGCGATCGTGACGCTGCTGGCGATCATTGCGGTCGCGAACAACAAGATCCAGGGCATCGCGATGGTGCGTGCGCTCGGCATGCTGATCGCCGGGTTGCCTTGCCTGCCATGGTTCATCGACTCGGCGTGGAACCTGGCCTTCGGTGTGCTGCCGCCCTACTGGGCGGCGAAGGCCTTCTGGGTCGCCAGTGCGGGCGGGGTGTGGTGGCCGTATCTGCTGGGTGGTGTGGTCTACAACGTGGCCATCGCGTGGCCGCTGTTTCGCCGGTTCCTCGCCAAGACCGAAACGTAGGTGCGGAACCTGGCCGACGATCAGCCGGCGTCAGTCCTGAACCATCCACGCACTGGCGCCGTGCTGGTCGAACCAGGCCTGCTCGGCCGGGCGGATCGTGGACAGCAGGCGGGCGTGCAGCGCAGCACCACGCTTGCTGAGATTCACCCGTACCTTGCGGCGATCGTCGGCGTCGACCTCGCGGAACACGAGGGCCCGGGCAACCAGCCGGTCCACCACGCGCGTCAGGGTCGGCGCCGCGGTCAGAGTCTGCGCCCGAAGCTCGGCCATCGTCAGACCGGGGGCGGTGCCAAGTGCCTCCAGGACCAGCCAGTCGTCCAGGGTGAGGTCCTCGTCGGCGAGGTGGCGCTCGATCACCGCGCCGATCATGCGTGCCAGACGCACGAGGTGGGTGCCCGTCGGGGGACCGTCGGGCGGGAGCACGTCCGTCACTGCCGGTCGACCTCCCAACTGACGATTGCCTCGCGCCGTTGACCCGAGGATACTTCCAAGTGGAATGATTCTAGCTGACCGTCTCGTCGACCCGGTAACGAGGAATGGAATGCGCGGGTGAACGTACGAGTGCGCACGGCGGCCCGCGACGCCGAATGGCGGCTGGCGATGGTGGTGCCGCTACAGGGACCGGCCGGGCTGTTCGGGCCGTCCTGTGAGGCGGTCGCCGACCTGGTGGCCCACGACCTCAACGCCGCAGGCGGCGTGCTGGGCCGCGAAGTGCACATCGAGGTGGTCGACGGCGGTGCGCACCCGGCCGCGGTCGCGGCCGACGTGAAGCGGCTGATCGACCAAGATCGCATCGACGCCGTCAGCGGTTGGCACATCTCGTCGGTGCGGAACGCGTTGGCGCCCGTGGTGGCGGGTCGGGTGCCGTACTCGTACCCCGCGCTGTACGAGGGTGGGGAGCGGCGCCGCGGCATCTACTGTTGCGGTGAGACGCCCGACCAGCAGATCGCGCCCGCACTGCGATGGCTGCGCGACAACCTCGGCATCAAGAAATGGTTCGTGGTCGGCGACGACTACGTATGGCCGCGCACGTCGCTGGCCGAGGTGCGCCGCTACGTCCGGGAACTGTCGCTCGACCTCGTCGGTGGTTCGTTCGTCGCACTCGGTCACGGCGACATCGACCGGCTCGTCGACAAGGCCGCCCAGTCGCGCTGCGAGGCCGTGCTCATGCTGCTCGTCGGCCAGGATGCAGTCGAGTTCAACAGGTCGTTCGCGCGGCGCGGGCTGCACGAGAACCTGCTGCGATTCAGCCCGCTCATGGACGAGAACATGCTGATCGCGAGTGGTCACGAGGCAACGCAGGGTCTGTTCGTCGCGGCGTCATACTTCCGCTCGATGATCGGCCGGAACTCGATGGAACTGCTCGACCGATATCTCACGGTGAACGGATCCAATGCGCCCGCGCTGGGTAATGCGGCCGAATCCTGTTATGAGGGAGCGCATTTCCTCGCGCAGATGATCCACCGGTCCGGCGACTACCGCGACATCGAGGCCGTCGCCGACGGCGCTGCCTATGACAGCCCGCGCGGCACTGTCGAGTTCATGAAACGCCGCACCCGCCAACCGGTCCACCTCGCCGTCGCGTCCGGTGTCGACTTCGAGATCGTCACGACGCTGCCGTCCGACCTGTGTGACTGACCCTGATACCTGTTGACAGTGTGGCGCCAGTCACTTACTTTCATTTGAGTCTATTCCATTTGGAAGTAATGGAGGTGCCCCGATGGGCAACGTCGGTCTCCTTTACGTCGGTGCGGTGCTCTTCGTCAACGGACTGATGCTGTTGAACGTCGTGCCGGCGCGCTCGGCGGCGGTGCTCAATCTGTTCGTCGGTGCGCTGCAATGCGTACTGCCCACCATCATGCTCGTCATGGCTGACGGCGATGCCGCCGCGACGCTGGCAGCCTCGGGCCTCTACCTGTTCGGGTTCACCTATCTCTACGTCGGCATCGTCAACCTCGCAGGTCTGGAACCCGAAGGCATCGGCTGGTTTTCGCTGTTCGTGGCGGGCGGCGCCATCGTCTACGCCGTCCTGTCCTTCACCGTCGTCGACGACCCGGTGTTCGGCGTCATCTGGCTGAGCTGGGCCGTGCTGTGGCTGCTGTTCTTCCTCGTGCTCGGGCTGGGCCGCGAACAGCTCACCCGGTTCACCGGCTGGGCGGTGGTGCTGCTGAGCCAGCCGACCTGCACCCTGCCCGCATTCCTGATGCTCAGCGGCAACTACCGGACAACGCCTGGCGTCGCCGCGATCTGGGCAATCGGGCTCGCGTCGTTGTTGGTCGCCGCAAGGCTGCTCAGTTCGCCGCGCTCGCACCGAACCCGCACTACCGCAAGTCAACCCGTCTACAGCTGAATCACCGTAAACCCCTTCCAGAAAAGGAATCATCATGAGGCACGGAGACATCTCCTCGAGCAACGACACCGTCGGCGTAGCCGTCGTCAACTACAAGATGCCCCGGCTGCACACCAAGGCCGAGGTGCTCGACAACGCCCGCAAGATCGCCGACATGCTGATCGGCATGAAATCCGGCCTGCCCGGTATGGATCTCGTTGTGTTCCCGGAGTATTCGACGCAGGGGATCATGTACGACGAGCAGGAGATGTACGACACGGCCGCGACGATTCCCGGCGATGAGACCGCGATCTTCTCGGCCGCCTGCCGCGAAGCCGGCACGTGGGGCGTCTTCTCGATCACCGGCGAGCGCCACGAGGACCACCCGAACAAGCCGCCCTACAACACGCTCGTGCTGATCGACGACAAGGGTGACATCGTGCAGAAGTACCGCAAGATCCTGCCGTGGTGCCCGATCGAGGGCTGGTACCCGGGCGACACCACCTACGTCACCGACGGCCCCAAGGGGCTCAAGATCTCGCTGATCATCTGCGATGACGGGAACTACCCCGAGATCTGGCGCGACTGCGCGATGAAAGGCGCCGAGCTCATCGTGCGGTGCCAGGGCTACATGTACCCCGCCAAGGACCAACAGGTGCTGATGGCGAAAGCCATGGCGTGGGCCAACAATTGCTATGTGGCCGTGGCCAATGCGGCCGGCTTCGACGGCGTGTACTCCTACTTCGGCCATTCGTCGATCATCGGATTCGACGGGCGCACGCTCGGCGAGACCGGCGAGGAGGAGTACGGCATCCAGTACGCCCAGCTGTCGCTTGCCGCGATCCGTGATGCGCGCGAAAACGACCAGTCACAGAACCATCTGTTCAAGCTGCTGCACCGGGGTTACTCGGGCGTGCATGCGGCCGGTGACGGCGACAAGGGCGTCGCCGACTGCCCGTTCGAGTTCTACAAGCTGTGGGTGACCGACGCGCAGAAGGCGCAGGAGCGCGTCGAGTCGATCACCAGGAGCACCGTCGGGGTGGCCGACTGCCGGGTCGGATCGCTCCCGGTCGAGCAGACCATCGAAGCCTGAGAGGCGACGCGTTGCCGTTTCTCACCGATATGTACCACGACCAGAACCGCAACTCGGCCAAGGTCGCGGACCCGCCCGCCGCTGCTCCCACGGGAGGCTTTGATCCCGAAGCACTTTCACGGCGGTTGAACGCGGCGATCCTCGGGCAACAAGCCGCCGTCGAGGCGGTGGTCCGTGCGGTTTCGATCGCCCACATCGGTGTGGCCGATCCCGGTCGGCCCCTGTCCAGCGTGCTGCTGGTGGGGCCGACCGGCGTCGGGAAAACCGAGCTGGTCCGCCAGGTCGCGGCGGCGCTGCGCACCGGGCCCGACGACCTGTGCCGCATCGACATGAGCGCGCTGGCTCAGGAGCATTACGCCGCATCCTTCTCGGGCGCGCCGCCGGGCTACGCCGGGAGCAAGGAATCCTTCACGCTGTTCGAGAAGGCCAAGATCGAGGGCGGGCCGTACATGCCGGGCGTCGTGCTGTTCGACGAGGTCGAGAAGGCCGATGCGACCGTGCTCCGGGCACTGTTGCATGTGCTGGACACCGGGGAACTGCGGCTCGCCAACGGCCAGCAGAAGATCTCGTTCCGCAACAGCTACATCTTCCTGACGTCCAACCTGGGATCGCTGGAAGTCGCTGCGGCACAACGGTCCCGGCGTAAGAAGTGGTGGCCCCAGCGCAGGCCGGCGCATCGCACCATGGTGCGCGAGGCGGTCGAGTCGTTCTTCGATCCGGAATTCTTCAACCGCATCGACGAGACCGTCGTGTTCGACGCGTTCGACGACGACACGGCAGAGCAGGTGGCCCGCAAGGAAATCGGCGACCTCGTCACGAGGCTCAAGAGCCGCGGGATCGAGCTTGACGTCGATGACAGCGTCGTCGAACTGGTGCGGGGCCGTGGATTCGACCCGGTATACGGGGCGCGAGGGCTGCGCCGGACGATCCGGCACGAGCTCACCGAACCGGTCGCACGCGCGGTGCTGACGGGACAGTCGTCGTTGCGGGCACGTGTCCAGGACGGCGAGTTGACGGTCACCTAACCAGCGCGAGCAGTCCCCCGCAAGCGGGAGGTACCCCCAACGCAGATACCCAGGTAACGCCATTACCGGGTACGTACGCGTCTGCCCGCGCGGGAAATTGCGCCCAACGGACATCAGCCGAGCGGCTCGGTCGGGGCGTGTGCGGTGCGGACCGCACCGATGCTGGCGGCCGTCACGAGTACGACACCCAGATAGCCGAGCACGCCGATCTGTTGACCGAGCACGACGAGGCCGGCCAGCGCGGCGACCACCGGTGACAGACAGGTCAGCACGGCGAAAACCGCAGGCGCAAGGCGTCGAAGCGAGATCAGCTCCAACGAATAGGGAATCACCGACGACATCAATCCGACTGCCACCGCCACGCCGAGCACATGCCAGTACAGTACGTCGGCGACGTCGACCGAGGCGACGGCAAACGGCGCGACGACGAGTGCGCCCGCGGCGGTGGCGATCGCGAGCCCGTCGAGCCGACGGAACTCGGCCGCGGTGCGTGCCGATGCCAGAATGTAGCCGGCCCAGGCGATTCCGGCGGCGGCAGCGAAGGCGAACCCCGCCGGGTCGAAATGCCCACCGCCCTCGCGCGGCCAGCCCAACAGGGCGACCCCGGCCAAGGCGAGCACGGCCCACAGCCACGCCACCCGGCGTGTGCTCGTGACGACCGAAAGGGCCAGCGGTCCAAGGGCTTCGATGGTTACCGCGATACCGAGCGGAATACGCGCGATCGCGAAATAGAAGCAGAAGTTCATCACGGCGAGCGCGGCCGCCAACGCACCTGCCGAACCCCAGGCGCGTCGCGTCAGGCCGCGCACCGACGGGCGCGCCGCGGTGCACAGCACGACGCCTGCGACGGCGAACCGGGCGAACAACGCGCCCACGGTCCCGACCGCGGCGAACAAGCCAACGGCAAGCGCCGCGCCGACCTCTTGGCTTATCGCGGCGACCACGACCAACAGTGCGGCGCCGACCGGGGCGCGCGTGGTCACACCGTCACCGGAAGCCTTGCCCCTGTTGCCAGTTCGGCGTATCCCCGCTGCAGGCGCAGAGCCGTCTCGCGGCTGAGCTCCGGATCGCGCGCCACGATCCGGTAGCCCAGGTAGTCCTCCATCGCCATCAGCGTCATCGCGATATCGCGAGCGGGGGAGCCCAGCCGGAACACGCCGCTCTGCGCACCTGATTCGAGAATCCGCGTGTAGAGCTTCACCTGCCGGTGATAGATGTGCTGGACGTCGCGGCGCTGGTCGAGTTCGAAGCCCGCCGCGAGCACCGCGCGCCAGATGGCCCGCCACTCGGCGTCCTCCGGTCCGGTCGGCAGGCCCGCGGCGATGGTCAGCGCGAGTTGTTCACGGACGTCCTCGGTGCGGTCGACGACGGCGAGGCGCTCGTCGTAGAAGCGGGTGTCGGAACGCTGCGCGAGCTCCGAGAGCAGTTGATCCATCTCCTTGAAGTAGTAGCGCACCGCGTTGGCGGTCAATCCGAGCTCGGCGGCAACGTCGGCGATGCGCAGCGTGGCGAGGTCGTGACGTTCGATCAGCGCGATCGCGGCGTCGAGGATCTCCTCGCGTCGCTCTGCCTGTCTGTTTGGCCGTCCCACGCCTCCATAGTTACCGATTTCACGGTTCCTCTTGCGCATGGCTCCCGTCACGCGCATTATTTTCCAAACGTGAAAAAAACTCGATGTGAACGTTCGGAGACTTATGCGAGCCCGTGACCTCGGCGTTGTTGTCGGTGAACACCCCACCGGCCCCTACAACGCGATCACCGACGTGGCCGGCGTACGCGTCGGGCACACCACGATCCAGCAGGCGCCTGCCGTGAACACCGGGGTGACCGTCGTCGTCCCGCATTCCGGCATCTGGACCGAACCGGTGTTCGCCGGGGCGCACCGCCTCAACGGCAGCGGTGAGATGACAGGCCTCGAATGGGTGCGCGAATCCGGCGAGCTCACGTCGGCCATCGGACTCACGAACACCCACAGTGTCGGGGTCGTGCGCGACGCGCTCGTCGACGCCCAGGTGCAAGCCCGCGGTGAAGGGCTGTATTGGTCGCTGCCGGTCGTCGGGGAGACCTACGACGGCCTGCTCAACGACATCAACGGCCACCACGTCCGCGCCGAGCACGTCCGCGCGGCGCTGGACTCCGCGACCGACGGCCCGGTCGCCGAAGGCAACGTCGGCGGCGGCACCGGGATGATCTGCCACGGCTTCAAGGGCGGCATCGGCACGGCATCGCGTGTCACCGACACCGCCGCCGGCCGCTACACCGTCGGGGTGTTGGTTCAGGCCAACCACGGACGCCGAGAACGCCTGCGGGTCAACGGAGTTCCGGTGGGGGAGCTCGTCGGGACCGACCAGGTGCCGACGCCCGAGATGCCGCGCGCCTACGAGCCGGGGTCCGGCTCGATCATCGTCATCGTGGCCACCGACGCGCCGTTGCTGCCGCACCAGTGCACGCGGCTGGCTCAGCGGTCGGCGTTGGCGGTCGGTGCGCTCGGCGGCACCGGCGAACAGTACAGCGGCGACTTGATGCTGGCCTTCTCGACCGCCAACCGGGGCATCCCGCCGTACGCGTGGGACGAGAACACCGAGACCGAACGCCCCGAGATTCCGGTGCGGATGGTCGCCCCGCAGCTCATGACTCGGCTGTTCGATCTCGTCATCGAGGCCACCGAGGAAGCCATCGTCAACGTGCTCGTCGCCGCCGAGACCCTCACCGGACGCGACGGTCGCACCGCACATGCACTCGACCACAACCTGTTCCGCCGGGCCATGCAGCACTGGGAGGGCTGAAATGACAAATCAATCCGTTACCGACAACGGCAGCCGCCTGCACGGACGGCTCGGCCCGATCGGAGTCGTGTTCATGGTGGTCGCCGCGGCGGCCCCGCTGACCGTGATCGGCGGCAACATGCCACTGGCCATGGGGCTGGGCAACGGCGCAGGCGCACCCGTCGGCTTCCTGATCGCCGCGCTCGTCCTGCTGGTGTTCAGCATCGGGTTCGTCGCGATGACGCCGTACGTGCCCGAGGCCGGTGCGTTCTTCTCCTACGTGACACTCGGACTCGGCCGGCGCATGGGCAGCGGTATCGCCGCGGTCGCGCTCATCGCCTATACCGCGATCCAGGTGGGGATCTACGGCTACATCGGCTGGGCCATCGACGACACCGTGCGGTTCTACGGCGGCCCGCAGATACCTTGGCCCGTCTACTCATTCGTGATTCTCGCCATCGTCGCACTGCTGGGCTACCGCCACATCGAACTGAGCGCCAAGGTGCTCGGGGTCGCCCTGGTGTTGGAGATCGGCATCGTGGTGCTGCTCGATCTCGTGATCGTCGCCGATCCGGGTCCGCAGGGGCTGAGCCTCGCGTCGTTCTCGCCGGGCGTCTTCACCGACGGCGTACTCGGCATCGCGGTGCTGTTCGCGCTGACCGGGTTCATCGGATTCGAGGCGACCGCGGTGTTCCGCGACGAGGCGCGCGACCCCGAGCGCACCATCCCGCGGGCGACCTACGCCGCGGTGCTCATCATCGGCGGCTTCTACGCGTTGACCTGCTGGGCGTTCGTCGTCGCGATCGGGCCGGACCAGGTCACCGAGGTCGCGCAGCGCACGCTCGACGGCGAGGCCAACATGCTGCTCGACACCACCGACGACAACCTGGGCCGCATCGGCCGCGACGTGGTCAACGTGCTGCTGCTGACGAGTCTGTTCGCATGCGTGCTGTCATTCCACAACGTGATCGCCCGCTACCAGTTCGCCCTGGCCCGAAAAGGATTGCTGCCCAACAAGTTGGCCGTGGTGCACGACCAACACGGTTCGCCCGCGCTGTCGTCGGTGGTGCAGACCGTGACCGCAGCGGTGATCGTCGGAATCCTCGCAGTCCTCGGCATCGACCCGCTCGTCGGGGTGTTCGGGTCGATGGCGGGCGTGGCGACGGTCGGCATGGTCGTGCTGATGCTCACGACGTCGGTGGCCGTGCTCGTCTACTTCGCCCGAAACAGCGAGCATGCCCGCGGACGGGTCTGGCAGACCCGCATCGCCCCGGTGCTCGCGTGCCTCGGCCTGCTGGCCAGCCTGTGGCTCGTTTTGACGAACTTCACTCTGGTGACCGGCGGTTCGGCCACGCTGAGCGCGATCCTGGCGGCCGTGCCGTTCGTGGGACTCCTTGTGGGCGTTGCCATTCGCCCGCCCGGGAAGACCGATCCGGTCAGCACGGCCGGGGAGTGACGGCGGCTACCGGGCGCGCAGTTGCTCGACGAAGGTGCGGGTGTCGTCCCACGTCGGCAACAGGCCGGCGTCCCGCACCTCGTCGAGTGTCGGGGCATTGGCGTCGCGTTCGGACAGGACCAGTTCGTGATCGTCGGGCCAGTCGATGCCGAGCTCGGTGGCCCGGATCGTGTGCTCACGTTGCGGCGCATATGGCGTCGAGCACAGGTACATGACCGTCGAATCGTTTTCGAGCGCAAGGAAAGCGTGACCCAGACCCTCGGAGAGGTAGATCGACCGGCGGTCGCGGTCGTCGAGCAGCACCGAATCCCACTGCCCGAAAGTCGGTGAGCCGACCCGGATGTCGACCACGACGTCGAACACCGCGCCACGTAGGCAGGTGACGTACTTGGCCTGGCTCGGCGGCAGCTCGGAGAAATGGACGCCGCGCAGCACCCCGGCCGCCGAGACCGAACAATTGGCTTGCCGCATGTCGAAGCGGTGGCCGGCGAATGCGTGAAAGCCGCTGTCGGTGAACCATTCGAAGAAGAGGCCACGCGAATCGCCGTGCAATTTCGGCGTGATCTCCCAGGCGCCGGGGATCTTCAGTTCGCGTGCGGTCACTGCCCGCGCTCCCGATAGTTCGCTTCGACGGCGTCTTTCAAAGGGCCCCACCAGGATTCGTTGTCGCGATACCAGTCGATGGTGGCGCGCAACCCCTCGTCGAAGTCGGTGTGCTTGGGCGCCCAGCCGAGCTCGTCGTGCAGCGTCGACGGATCGATCGCGTATCGCAGGTCATGGCCGGCGCGGTCGGGCACATGGTCGAAGTCGTCGGGGTCGCGGTCCATCAGCCGTAGCAGCGTGCGCATGACGGTCAGGTTGTCGCGCTCGCACTCGGCGCCGATCAGGTAGGTCTGGCCGATCCGGCCGTCGGCCAAGATCCGCCACACCGCGCTGTTGTGATCGTCGACGTGGATCCAATCCCGCACGTTGGCGCCGGTGCCGTAAAGCTTGGGCCGCCTGCCGGTCAGCACATTGGTGATCTGGCGGGGGATGAACTTCTCGACATGCTGATAGGGGCCATAGTTGTTGGAGCAGTTCGAGATCGTCGCGCGCACACCGTAGGAGCGCACCCACGCCCGGACGAGCAGATCGGCGGCGGCCTTCGTCGACGAGTACGGGCTCGACGGGTTGTAGGGCGTGGTCTCGGTGAACCGCGCCGGATCGTCGAGTTCGAGATCGCCGTACACCTCGTCGGTCGACACGTGATGTAGCCGCACGCCGTGCCGGCGGACGGCCTCGAGCACCGTGAACGTGCCGATCACATTGGCTCGCAGGAACGGCTCCGGGTCGGCCAGCGCGTTGTCGACGTGGGTTTCGGCGGCGAAATGTACGACGGCGTCGGCCTCGCGCACCAGATCACCGACGAGCTTCGCGTCGGTGATGTCGCCCTGCACGAGCTGGATCCGGTCGGCGACCGGCGCGAGAGCCTCGCGGCTGCCGGCATACGTGAGGGCGTCGAGCACCGTCACCGACGTTGTCAGCGCCTCGTGGAGCGCGAGGTGCACGAAGTTCGCGCCGATGAACCCCGCGCCGCCGGTGACGAGCAACCGCATGCGTCAACCCTAACGGGCGGGAGTTTCCGGACGGTCACCCCGCGCGAGCGACCGCATAATGCCGGTGTTTGACGGCGTGTCGGTGTACAAACACGGTCGCTCGCGGTGTGGGGTTAGTCCTCTCCCAGGTCCTCGTTCAGGCCGAGGGGGCCGGCGAGCTCGGTGAGCGTGGGGATCAGCTTGTCCCAACCGCCGAGCACCTGGATCGTCACGTGATCGGCGCCTGCCGCGATGTGCTGGCGCAGCCGTGCGGCGATATCGCCCGCCGTTCCGTGCGCGACGACCGCGTCGATCAACTTGTCGCTGCCGGGCTTGGCGATGTCTTTCTCGGTGAACCCGAGCCGCTTGAAGTTGTTGAGGTAGTTGCTCAGGTTGAGGTAGAAGTCGACCGTCTCGCGGCCGATCTTGCGCGCCTCGGCCGAATCGGTGGTCAGCACCACCTTGTGCTCGGGCGCCAGGAACACCGTCTCGCCGAGCACGTCGCGCGCGTGCTCGGTGTGCTCGGGTGTGGTCAGGTAGGGATGGGCACCGGCGCTGCGGCGTGCCGACAGCTTGAGCACCTTGTCGCCGAGCGCCGCGAGCACCAGGCGACTCGTCGGCACCTTGGCGGCGTCGAGCACGTCGAGGTATTCGACGAGGGCGTCGTAGGGCTTGCGGTACTCGTCGGTGTGCTCGGGGTGGCCGACGCCGACCCCCAGCAGGAACCGCCCGGGATGCGCGGCCTCGATGCGGTGGAAGGACTCCGCCACCTGGTTGGCGTCGGCCGTCCAGATGTTGACGATGCCGGTGGCCACCTGCAGGTTCTCGGTGTTGTCGAGGATCGGCTCGACGGATGCGAGATCGGCCGCGGGGGATCCGCCGATCCACACGGCGCCGTAGCCGAGCTTCTCGATCTCGGCGGCCTGCTCGGGCTTGACCGCGCCGAGCGTCCACACGCCGTAGCGGCCGAGATCAGGTTTGAGTGAAAGTGCTTCGGTCACAAAGTCGTCCTTGTCCTCAGGCCAGGCCCAGCGGTCCGGCGAGTTCAGCCAGTGCCGGCACCAGTTTCTCCGGTGAGGTCAGCACCTGCACGGGTACGTGGTCGGCGCCGGCGTCCAGATGCTCCTTGAGGCGCGCGGCGACGGCTTCAACGGTGCCATACGCGACGACGGCGTCGATGAACCGGTCGCTGCCGGGCTTGGCCAGATCCTCGTCGGTGAACCCGAGCCGCTTGAAGTTGTTGAGGTAGTTGGTCAGCCCGAGGTAGATGTCGAGCGCCTTGCGGCCGACGGTGCGCGCCTTGTCCGCGTCGGTGGTGAGGACCGCCTTGTGCTCGGGCGCGAGAAACGCGTCGGGCCCGAGCACCTCGCGGGCCTGGGCGGTGTGTTCGGGCGTCGTGAGGTACGGGTGCGCGCCCGCCGAGCGCTCGGCCGACAGCTGCAACACCTTCGGTCCGAGGGCGGCCACCACGCGACGGTGCTTGGGGACGCCGTACTCGTCGAGTTTGTTCAGGTAGTCGGTGAGCGCGTCGAGTGGCTTGCGGTATTCGCCGATGGCTTCGCGGTGCCCGACACCGATACCGAGCAGGAAGCGCCCGGGATAGGCCGACTCGATGCGATGAAACGACTCCGAGACGGGGCCGGCGTCCGCCGTCCAGATGTTGACGATGCCGGTGGCGACCTGCAGCGTCGTGGTGGCCTCCAGGATCGGCTCCACCCACTCCAGCTCGGCGGGCGGCGAGCCACCGACCCAGACCGCGCCGTAGCCGAGCGCCTCGATGTCCTTGGCTTGCGCGGGCGTCACACCGCGACCGAACGAGCCGTACTTGCCGAGATCAGGTTTTGTGGGCTGAGCTGTGGTCTGCGTCATGGTTCGGTCAACCCGGCACCCCGGCGTGGCTATTCCGGACGAATCACGCCGATTCTGAGCACGGAGGTTGTGTCGCAGTCCTGCGATATCGTTGATATCAGGAGGCTTGGATATGGCTGATGTGCTGATCAGGGGATTGTCCGACGCGGCAGTTGCCCGCATCGATGCTGCGGCGGCCGAACAGGGATTGTCCCGCCAGGAGTACCTGCGGCGTCGATTCGAAGCCGAGCGCGCCGAGTCCCTGCCGCACGGCAGGATCACCGTCGATGACATGCGCCGCGCCGCTGCGGCGGCTGCAGACCTCGACGACCCCGACGTCATGCGTGATGCGTGGCGATGACAGTCTGGCTCATCGACAAATCTGCCTACACCCGCTTGGCGGTGTCGCCGGATGCGGACCTCTGGATCGATCGCATCGAACGTGGACTGGTGCGGCTCAGCACCGTCACCCGGCTGGAAATCGGCTACTCGTTCCGCACGGCAGCCCAAGCCCGACATGAAGTGGTGTCTCCGCCACTGTCTCTCATGCCGGTGGAGTACCTCACGCCTGCAGCCGAGGATCGCGCCGTCGAGATGCAACTGCTGCTGGCGGACCGAGGGCAGCATCGCGCACCGTCGATCCCCGATCTACTCGTGGCGTCAACCGCGGAGATCGCCGGCCTCACAGTTCTCGCAATCGACAAGGACTACGACCTCATCGCCGAGATCTCCGGACAGCCGATCGAACAATTGCGGATGTGACTTCGCCACGATTGGGCGCCTGCTGCGCCCTGCGCGATAATTCTCCGCGAGCGAAATAAACGGATCGCGCGAGGAGACGACTCATCAGACGGAAGGCCCGGTAGGTGCTGGCTGTATTGCAGGCCTTCGCCGTCATCGCGATCGTCATCGTCGTCGGAATCATCGTGGGGCGCTACGACGTCCTCGGCGAGAACGCGAGAATGGTGCTCAACCGCGCGGCGTTCCACATCGGCGTCCCGGCATTGATGCTGATCGGCCTCGCCGATGCTCAACTGTCCCAAGTGTTTTCGCTGTTGTTGTTGGCGTCGGCCGTCGCCGCGATGGCGGTGTACGTGTTGTATTTCGGGATCGCCAAGCTGATGCGCCGCCCGCGCGGCGAGACCGTCATCGGCTCGATGCTGGCGTCCTACGTCAACGCGGGCAATCTCGGTATCCCGGTCAGCGCCTACGTGCTGGGCAGCACCACCGAGGTATCGGCGATCATCCTGTTCCAGATCCTGGTCCTGGCGCCCATCAGCCTCGGGCTGCTCGACGCCGAGAACTCCCGGCACAAGCCGGTCGCCAAACGCGTGCTGAGCCTGTTCACCAACCCGATCATCGCGGCGAGCGCCGTCGGGCTGATCCTGGCCGAGACCGATGTCGACCTGCCGCAGGTCTTGCGCGATCCGCTCGAACTGCTCGCCGCGCTGGCCGTGCCGACCGTGCTGCTCGCGTTCGGTATATCCCTGAGTGCGCGCACGCGCGGCGACGGGCACCCGCACCGCGGCGAGCTCGCGCTTGCGATCGCGTTCAAGATCTTGCTGATGCCCGCGGTTGCGTACGGCGTGGCTTGGGCGCTCGGCGCCGACCATCACCAGCTCGAGATCGCCACCGTGCTGGCCGCGCTGCCGTCGGCGCAGAACATCAACACCTACGCCGCCTTGTACAAGCGCGGGGAAACGCTTGCCCGGGACGCGACACTGATCAGCACGATCCTGGCCGTCCCCGTGATCGTGGCCGTCGTCGCGCTGACGGAGTGACTACTCGGCGGATTCGACGGCCGCCGAAAGGGGTGCGGGAGCCTGCAACGGCAGCAGCACGACGAAGCGGGTGTTGCCCGGTTCGGAGTGCACCCGCAGGTCGCCGTTGTGCTTCTCGACGACGATGCGCCAGGCCAGGTCGAGGCCGAGCCCGGTGCCCTCACCGAACGGTTTGGTGGTGAAGAACGGGGTGAAGATCCGGCCGATGATTTCCTCGGGGATGCCCGGGCCGTCGTCGCAGATCTCGACGCGGATCATCTCGTCGTTCTCGCGGGCGGTACGGATGGTCAGCGTGCCGTGCCCGTCCATCGCCTGGATGGCGTTGTCGATGATGTTGGTCCACACCTGGTTGAGATCGCCCGGATAGCACTGCAATTCGGGCAACGACTTGTCCATGTCCTTGACGAGGGTGATCGGCTGATCCTTGCCGATCTTGCCGCCGAACATCATGAGCGTGCTGCGCAGCAGTTCGTGGACGTCGGCGCTCTGGTAGGAGCCCCGGTCCATCTGCGAGTACTGCTTGGCGCCGGCCAGCAGCGCCGAGATGCGCTTGCTCGCCTCGGCGATCTCGTTCATCCGCAATTCGGTGTCGATCGTGTACTTGAGCCACCCGATCGCGCCCTGCAGCGACGCCGACGCGTCGACATCGTCGACCGACGCCTCGATGCGCTCGAGCCAGTCGATGTCGAGGCCCGCCTCGACGAACGTCGGCGCGTAGTCCCACGCACTCGAGATGCCGTGATCCTCGAGCCAGTCGCCGATCTGGTCCTCGCGGTCGGAGGTCTCCAGCGCGGTGAGCTCGAGCCCCTTGCTCTTGGCGACCTGCTCGGCCACCTCGTCCTGGATGGTGACCAGCACGCGCAGCGCTTCCGGGGTGAACTTGCCGTCGGCGAGCATCGCGAGCTTGTGGCGCATCTTGCCGACGCCTTCGCGGAGGTCGGCGACGGCACGCGCGGTGGCCGCGGCCGGATTGTTCAGCTGGTGGGTCAGCCCCGCCGTGATGGTGCCGAGGGCCAGCAGCTTCTCGCGCTGACCGATGATCTGGCTCTGCCGACGCCCGCCGACCTTGTGCCCTTCGAGCAGGTGCACGGCCATCGGAAACTGCGACTGCATGAACGCCGCGAACGCGTTGGCGTCGAGCACGAACACCCGCGAGGGCTGCGTCAGTCGTACCGACGCCTCGTAGATGTGTTCCTCACCGGGAATGTAGGCCGACCAGGCGCCGAAGTAGACGCCGCGCTGGGAGGTCCGGTTCGTCTGGAGGTCGACGCCGCCCGACCGCTTCGACATGATGAGCTCGCCTTCGAGCATCACGTAGAAGCATGTGGCCGGGTCGCCCTCGGTGACGATCGGGCCTGCCGGGAAGGTCTCGATGCTGCCGGCCTCGCACAGGGTGTCGAGTTGCTCGTCGGAGAGATGCTCGAACAGGAACAGCGTCCGTAGTTCGTCGCGAACACACACTTCGCTCATATCCGTCGTCTACTCCTCATGCTTCGTCGGCGGGGCCGACCTCATGCCTCGGCCAGGTAGCGGTGCACCAGCATCACCGCCATCGACCCTTCGCCGACCGCGGCCGCCACCCGCTTCGCGGATTCGGCGCGCACGTCTCCTGCAACAAACACACCGGGCACACTTGTTTCCAGGTGATGCGGCGGACGTTCCAGGGTCCAGCCGCACACGTCCCGCAGATCGGGTCCGGCCAGGATGAAACCGTGGTCGTCGCGGGCCACGACACCTTCGAGCCAGTCGGTGCGCGGCGTCGCCCCGATGAAGCAGCACAGCCGGCTCGACCGCACCTCTTCCTGCTCGCCGGTGCGCTTGTTCTGCAGGACCAGGCCGACCAGGTGGTCGTCCTCACCGATCGCCTTGACCACCTCGGTGCAGGTCAGGACCCGGATCTTCGGGTTCTGCTCGATCTGCTGGATCAGGTAGTAGGACATCGACGCTTCCAGCGACGGGCCGCGGACCACCATCGTCACCGAGTTGGCCTCGCGGGCCATGAACATCGCGGCCTGGCCCGCCGAGTTGGCGCCGCCGACGATGAACACGTCCTCGTCCTTGCATTCCGACGCGTCGGACACCGAGGCGCCGTAGTAGACGCCGCGGCCGACGTAGTTGACCGGATTGTCGGGATCGTCCCAGCATCCCGGTACGGGAAGCTGGCGGTAGTCGACGCCCGTCGCCAGGATCACCGCCCGCGCACCGATGGTGTCGCCGTCGGCGAACGTGATGGTGCGGGCCGCGCCCGCGACGTCGAGTTGGGTGGCCTCACGAGTGGTGATGACCTCGGCGCCGAAGCGTTCGGCTTGCCTGCGGGCCGACGTCGCGAGCTCGGCGCCCGAGACGCCGGTGGGGAAGCCCAGGTAGTTCTCGATGCGGGAACTGCGGCTGGCCTGCCCGCCCGTCGTGGTGCCCTCGATGAGCACGGTCTTGAGCCCCTCGGACGCGCCGTACACCGCCGCGGCCAGGCCGGCCGGGCCGCCGCCGATGACGGCGAGGTCATACATCGTCAGCGACGGGCTCGTGGACAGGCCCAGCATGTCGGCGAGCTCGCCGTCGGTGGGCTCGACGAGCGTGGTGCCGCCTTCGGTGATCACGACCGGCAGCTGCAGGCCGTCGAGGCCCGCCGCCTCCAGAAGCTGGCGCCCCTTGGGCTCGTCGGCCGTGAACGCGCGGTACGTGTGCTGGTTGCGGGCCAGGAACTGGCGCACCTCCCACGATCGCGGGCTCCACTGGTGACCGATCACCTTGGTGTACGGAATCGCGCGGTCCCCGACGGCGTGCCAGGCCTCCAGCAGGCCGTCGATCACCGGGTAGAGCTTCTCCTCCGGCGGATCCCACGGCTTGAGCAGGTAATGGTCGAGGTCGACGACGTTGATGGCCGCGATCGCCGCAGTGGTGTCGGCGTAAGCCGTCAACAGCACGCGGCGGGCCATCGGGTACAGATCCATCGCGGCTTCGAGGAACTCGATGCCGCTCATCTGCGGCATCCGGTAGTCGGCGACGAACACCGCAACGGTGTCACCGCGCAGCTTGAGTTCGTTGAGCGTTTCCAGGGCGTCCGGACCCGACTCCGCACGCACGACGCGGTACCGCTCGCCGTAGTGGCGGCGTAGGTCACGAGCCACGGCACGGGACACGGCGGGATCGTCGTCGACGCTGAGAATTACGGGTTTGCGGGGCTGGGGAGCGGGTCCAGTCATATCGCCACTAATTATGCGCTCCCCAGCCAGCGATTTTCTTGGTCAGGCCGCTACTCGACGTGCGACAGCGATCCATTGCCGTCCGGCGCGACCGGCGGCACCGGAGCTTCGGACCGGTTGAGCAACGCGGCCACGTCGATGCCCGACGACTTGAGTGATTCGAGGATCTTGGCCACCGCGAGCGGGCTGACGCCGAGCAGGCCGCCGACCGCGTCCTGGGTGTCGCTCGAGCCGCCGATGATCGAGAGCCGTTCGATCTCGCCGAGCGGCGTCGCGGCCGCCTCGGTCGCCTTGACCACCGACTGCAGGACGTCCGGCAGCATCAGCAGCCGTGCCGCATCCGCGGTGTAGCTGTTGAGGGCGGCCGCGATCTCCTTCTTGCCGTTCGCCTCGGCGAGCAGCTTGGCCTCGATACCGGCCGCCTCGGCCTGCTGTTCGACGCGCAACGCGTCCGCGAGTTCCTTCTTGCCCGCGGCCTCCGCGACCAGCTTGGCCTGGAGGCTGTCGGCCTCGGCCTGCTTCTCGACCCGCAGCGCGTCGGCGGCGGCCTTGCGGGCGTCGGCCTCGGCCTGACCCTTGCGCCGCTCGGTCTCCGCCGCGGCCTCGGCCGCCAGGATCGAGGACTGGCGCTGGCCTTCGGCGATCGCGATGTCGGCCTGTCGTTTCGCCTCGGCGGGCGCGATCACGTCGGCCTGCAGGGCGGCCTGTGCCTGCTCGGCGCGCCGCTGCTCGACCTCGATGCGGGCCTGCACGCGGGCCGCCTCGGCCTGCTCGATCGCGATGCCGACGTCCTTCTGGGCGCGCGCGTTGGCGAGCGGCCCGGCCTGATCGGCCTGTGCGTTCTCGGCCTCGGTCTGTGCGCGCAACCGCGCGAGCTCGACGTCGCGTTTCTGGTTGGCCGTCGCGATCGCGGTGTCCGCCTCGGCCTGCGCGATCGAACCTTCCTGGCGGGCCTTGGCCGACTGGATCTGTGCGTCGCGCTCGGCCTCGGCGGTGCCGACCGTCGCGTCGCGCTTGACCTCGGCGATTCTGCGCTGGCCCAGGGACTTGAGGTAGTCGTTGGCGTCCGAGATGCCGGCGATCTTGAGAACGTCGACCTCCATGCCGATGCGTGCGAGGTCACCACCGGCCTCCTCGACAACGCTGCGGGCCAACGTGTCGCGGTTGGAGTTGAGGTCCTCGACCGTCATCGTCGCGGTGATACCGCGCAGGCTGCCGGCCAGGATCTCGTTGATCTGGCGCTGCAACTCGTTCAGGTCGGAGGTCAGGAAGCGCTGCACCGCGGTCTGCACGGCTTCGTCGGCCGATCCGATGCGGACCAGGCCGACGGCTTCGACGTTGACCGGCACACCGTTGTTCGACAGTGCGTTCTGCAGGTTGATGCTGACGTTGAACGGTTCGAGGCTCATGATGTCGACGCGCTCGATGCCGGGCATCCGGAACCGCGCGCCGCCGCGCACGACCTTCGGTTGGCCGCGGCCGGTGAACACCGCGACCTCGTTGGGCGGGACCTTGATGTAGTTCTTGACGTAGACCATGGGCAGCACCACCAGGATCAAGATCGCGGCGATAGCGGCCAGTACGACGATGAGCAGCAGGGACACGGTGATGGCCTTTCTAGCGGGTCAGGTCTCTGGAACAGCGACGACATGCACGAAATCGGAGTCGATGTCGGCGATGTAGATACGGGTGGACTTGGGCAGCGCGGCCGGTTCGTCGCTCTTGGCGCGCGAGAACACCCGATTGCCGTCGGCGTCGACGAACGACACCTCACCCCAGCCGCCCGCGGGCACTTCGAGGGTGACGGTGCCGAGCAGGCCGATATAGGAGGAGCGGCCCTTGTGGGAGTTGGACTGCTGGCGGCGCAGGTAGGGCAGGAGCACGCCGTTGAGCACGAACACCAGCACGACGGCGCAGGCCCCGGCCAACAGTGCGGTTGCGAAGGTCTCCATCCCGACCCAGGTGCCGATCAGGCCACCGGTGCCCGCGCCGACCAGCGCGGCCGACACCCCGGTGAGGCTCAGGAAGGGCATACCGTCGCCGTGGCCGATGTCGGCCAGCAACAGCGCAGACAGCAGGGCGACGCCGCCGACGACGAACGCCGCCAGGTACACAGCCATCACGTGTCTCGTCTCCGCTTCTGCGCCGCGGATGGCGCAAATCACTATGAACCATTGTCACGTGTCACGGGCGGCTCGCGTGCATGAATATTTGGTGCCCGCACGCTGGCCAGCCGTGATTTTGGCGCAGGCCGATGAGCGGGTATTGTGGACCAACGGTGCGGCTTCCGTGCCGACTTTCTGCGTGCCCCGTTCTGGATTTACCGGAATTCTGTCGATTCGGCTCACGTTTTGAAGTCGGATGGTCGCTGTGCCGACGGGCGCACGATACGAAACGAAAGCAAGGATCGCCAGACAGTATGGCCAAGAAAGACGGTGCCATCGAGGTCGAGGGTCGCGTGGTCGAACCCCTGCCCAATGCGATGTTCCGCATTGAGCTGGAGAACGGACACAAGGTCCTGGCCCACATCAGCGGGAAGATGCGGCAGCACTACATCCGCATCCTGCCCGAGGACCGGGTAGTGGTGGAGCTTTCTCCCTACGACCTGTCCCGGGGCCGCATTGTGTACCGGTACAAGTGACATAACCGAGCCCGACCGAAACGACAAGAGCACGTGTCGCGCATCCGCGCGTCATCGACAGACCTAGAAGGATCGAAACAGCCGTGAAGGTGAACCCGAGCGTCAAGCCCATCTGCGATAAGTGCAGGGTGATCCGCCGGCATGGGCGGGTCATGGTGATCTGCAGCGATCCGCGCCACAAGCAGCGTCAGGGCTGACCAGCCCCAGCTGACGGCACATCACAACTGAATGCAGACCTCCCAGCACCACTGAATGGATAGGCCATTCGCACACGTCCGGAACGGAGGCCGGACCCCGGAGAGCCCTTAGGGGCTGACGGGAACGGGCTGGGATCAGACCTCCGCATAGAAGAAGGAATACCGCCACATGGCACGCCTCGTGGGCGTTGATCTTCCGCGCGACAAGCGCATGGAGATCGCGCTGACCTACATCTACGGCATCGGCCGTACCCGCTCGAACGAGATTCTCGCCGCGACGGGCATCGACAAGAACATGCGCACGAAGGACCTGACCGACGATCAGGTGACCGTCCTGCGCGATTACATCGAAGGCAACCTCAAGGTTGAGGGCGACCTGCGCCGTGAGGTGCAGGCCGACATTCGCCGCAAGATCGAGATCGGCTGCTACCAGGGCCTGCGCCACCGCCGTGGCCTGCCCGTGCGTGGCCAGCGCACCAAGACCAACGCGCGCACCCGCAAGGGCCCGAAGCGCACCATCGCCGGCAAGAAGAAGGCCAGGTAGACTATGCCCCCAGCAAAGAAGGCAGCAGGTACGGCCGCCAAGCGCGGTAAGACCACTCGCCGCCGGGAAAAGAAGAACGTCCCGCACGGCGCTGCGCACATCAAGAGCACGTTCAACAACACGATCGTGTCGATCACCGACCCGCAGGGCAACGTCATCGCCTGGGCGTCGTCGGGCCACGTGGGCTTCAAGGGCTCGCGTAAGTCGACTCCGTTCGCCGCGCAGCTGGCCGCCGAGAACGCCGCCCGCAAGGCGCAGGAGCACGGCGTCAAGAAGGTCGACGTGTTCGTCAAGGGTCCCGGCTCGGGCCGTGAGACCGCCATCCGCTCGCTGCAGGCCGCCGGCCTCGAGGTGGGCGCGATTTCCGACGTCACCCCGCAGCCGCACAACGGCTGCCGTCCGCCCAAGCGGCGCCGGGTCTAGGAAGGATCTAGAAAATGGCTCGTTACACCGGCCCCGCGACCCGCAAGTCGCGTCGTCTCGGCGTCGACCTGGTCGGCGGAGATCAGTCGTTCGAGAAGCGCCCTTACCCGCCCGGTCAGCACGGTCGCGCGCGGATCAAGGAGAGCGAATACCGCCAGCAGCTTCAGGAGAAGCAGAAGGCGCGTTTCAGCTACGGCGTGATGGAGAAGCAGTTCCGCCGCTACTACGAGGAAGCAGTGCGTCAGCCCGGCAAGACCGGTGACAACCTGCTGCGCATCCTCGAGAGCCGGCTGGACAACGTCGTGTACCGCGCAGGCCTGGCCCGCACCCGCCGCATGGCGCGTCAGCTGGTCAGCCACGGCCACTTCCTGGTCAACGGCGTGAAGGTCGACATCCCCAGCTACCGGGTGTCGCAGTACGACATCATTGACATCAAGGACAAGTCGCTCAACACCCTGCCGTTCGAGGTTGCCCGGCAGACCGCGGGTGAGCGCCCGATCCCGTCCTGGCTGCAGGTCGTCGGCGAGCGTCAGCGCGTCCTCGTCCACCAGCTGCCCGAGCGTGCGCAGATCGACGTGCCGCTCACCGAGCAGCTCATCGTCGAGCTCTACTCGAAGTAGTAGAGCTGGCTCCTGTGTGGCCGACCGGCCACACAGGCAACTGACCGGCATCAAATAGCGGGTGCCGAGAAGGAGATAGAAACACCATGCTGATCTCTCAGCGACCCACACTGTCCGAGGAGAGCGTCGCCGAAAACCGCTCCAAGTTCGTCATCGAGCCCCTGGAGCCCGGCTTCGGTTACACCCTCGGCAACTCGCTTCGGCGCACGCTGCTGTCGTCCATCCCGGGCGCGGCCGTCACCAGCATCCGCATCGACGGTGTGCTGCACGAGTTCACCACCGTCCCCGGGGTGAAGGAAGACGTCACCGACATCATCCTGAACCTCAAGGGTCTGGTCGTGTCCTCGGAGGAGGACGAGCCGGTCACCATGTACCTGCGCAAGCAGGGCCCCGGTGCGGTCACCGCCGGTGACATCGTGCCGCCGGCCGGTGTGACGGTGCACAACCCCGACATGCACATCGCCACCCTGAACGACAAGGGCAAGCTTGAGGTCGAGCTCGTCGTCGAGCGCGGCCGCGGCTACGTCCCGGCCGTGCAGAACAAGGCCTCGGGCGCCGAGATCGGCCGTATCCCGGTCGACTCGATCTACAGCCCGGTGCTGAAGGTGACCTACAAGGTCGAGGCCACCCGTGTCGAGCAGCGCACCGACTTCGACAAGCTGATCCTGGACGTCGAGACCAAGAACTCGATCAGCCCGCGTGACGCCCTGGCGTCGGCAGGCAAGACCCTGGTCGAATTGTTCGGTCTCGCACGGGAACTCAATGTCGAGGCCGAGGGCATCGAGATCGGGCCGTCGCCCGCCGAGGCCGATCACATCGCCAGCTTCGCGTTGCCGATCGACGACCTGGACCTGACGGTGCGCTCGTACAACTGCCTCAAGCGCGAGGGTGTGCACACGGTGGGCGAGCTCGTCGCCCGCACGGAGTCCGACCTGCTGGACATCCGTAACTTCGGCCAGAAGTCCATCGACGAGGTCAAGATCAAGCTGCACCAGCTGGGTCTCTCGCTCAAGGACAGCCCGGCCACGTTCGATCCGTCCGAGGTCGCCGGTTACGACGCCGCAACCGGAACCTGGACCAGCGATGCCGGCTACGACCTGGACGACAACCAGGACTACGCCGAAACCGAACAGCTCTAACGAAACCGTCCCGGTCCTACCTGATACGGGGGCCGGCCCCATTTAGGAGATAGTCGCAATGCCCAAGCCCACCAAGGGTCCTCGCCTCGGCGGGTCGTCCTCGCACCAGAAGGCGCTCTTGGCCAACCTGGCCACGTCGCTGTTCGAGCACGGCCGCATCAAGACGACCGAGCCGAAGGCACGGGCGCTGCGTCCGTACGCCGAGAAGCTGATCACCCACGCCAAGAAGGGCCAGCTGCACAACCGGCGCGAGGTCATGAAGAAGATCCGCGACAAGGATGTGGTCCACACCCTGTTCGCCGAGATCGGTCCGTTCTTCGCTGACCGCAACGGTGGCTACACCCGCATCATCAAGGTCGAGAACCGCAAGGGCGACAATGCCCCCATGGCCGTCATCGAGCTGGTGCGGGAGAAGACCGTGACCTCCGAGGCTGACCGTGCTCGCCGCGCGGCCGCTTCGCAGGCCAAGGCCGAGGCTCCTGCTGAGGAGGCTCCTGCCGAGGACAAGGTCGAGGAGACCACCGAGGCTCCGGCCGAGACTGAGGAGACCACCGAGGCTCCGGCCGAGGAGGCCACCGAGGCTGAAGCCAAGGATGACGCCAAGTAGTCCTCCGGACACTCGCGACATGCCCGCCATCGATTCCGGTGGCGGGCATGTTCGTCTTCGGCTCGACATCGCCTACGACGGCACCGAATTCGCCGGGTGGGCGGTGCAGGCCGGCCAACGCACGGTCGCCGGAGTGATCGACGAGGCGTTGACGACGGTGTTCCGCACGCCCGTCGTGACCCGGACCGCGGGCCGGACCGACACGGGCGTGCACGCGACCGGCCAGGTCGCTCACGTCGACGTTCCGGTCGATGCGCTGCCCCATGCCTATCCGCGCACGGCGCGGCCGGGCGACTCCGAGTTTCTCCCGCTGGTTCGCCGGCTCGCCCGGTTCCTGCCCGCTGACGTGCGCGTGCGCGAGATCACGCGCGCGCCTGCGGGTTTCGACGCGCGATTCTCGGCGCTCCGCCGGCACTACGTCTACCGGCTGAGCACCGCGCCGTATGGCGTCGAGCCGCAGGAGGCCCGGTTCGTGACGCCGTGGTCGCGGCCGCTGGATGTCGAGGCCATGACGGCGGCATCGCAGGAGTTGGTGGGGCTGCACGATTTCGCCGCGTTCTGCCGTTACCGCGCCGGTGCGACGACGATCCGGGATCTGCAACGGCTCGAATGGGTCCGCGACGGCCACTACATCACCGCCTACGTCACCGCCGATGCGTTCTGCTGGAACATGGTCCGCTCATTGGTCGGTGCGCTGCTCAAGGTGGGCGGGGGTCGTCGTGAAACCGACTGGACCGCAACACTTCTCAGTGCTACGGGCCGGTCCAGTGATTTCGCGGCCGCGCCTGCTCGCGGTCTGACGCTCGTGCGGGTCGACTACCCGCCTGACGATCAGATGGCCAGCCGGACCGCCGTCACTCGGGATCTGCGCACGCTCTGACCCCGCACAGTTGCCGGTCGGCGCACTGTGACGAACGTGCAGGGTTCTGTTGAGATCTCGCAGATCTGCCGCAAAAGGTTGCACGTTCGGCACAGTGTCTGGCACGGAGCATGTGGTCAGCTCGCTCGCCGACGCGCAGCGGCCGACAACTTCCGCCGCACCTGCTCCCTGAGGTTGTTCTGGCCGAAGATCACCGACGCGGTGACCCACACGACCGACCAGTCGCGTTCTTCGAGCTCTGCGGTGTGCGCGTGTACCCACGTTCGATGGCGGGCAGAATTCAGCCCCTCGTCGCATTCGACGGCCACCTTCCACCGAGGCCAACCCATCGCCACGTGGGTGCACACCAGGCCCCACTGGTCGTAGAGCGGAATCCGAGTTTCGAGTCCTGGTACTCCCATGCAGCGGAGCGTGAGCCGAGTGTGTGTCTCGAGCGGCGATTCGGCACCGCCGTCGGCGTCGGCCAGGGACTCCCGCAGGCGGTTGACGCCTCTAATTCCCGGATTCGCTTTGCCCAACGACCACACGTCGTGCGGGTCGAGGCCGGTCTTGTTCATCAGTGCGTCCAAGATCGGCACTGCTTCGCTGCGGGGCAAGAAGCGGCCAAGGTCGAACGCCGTCCGCGCCATAGTCGTGACCCGCATCCCGTCGACCTCGCAGACATCTTGTGGTGCAAGGACATACGAGCGGGCCCGGAGACCGTCGGGCGCGTGCCGGTTGTCCTGTACGACCTCGGCCGGAGCGTCGACGGGAATCCACTTGGTCCCGTGCACCGCCGCGGCCGACAGCCCGCTCAGCACCGCGTCCGGACCGGCGAACAGCCACGCCGCTCGAGCCCGCAACACCGGCGTGACGGTGACCTCGTTGGCCAGATAGACGTTGCGGTACACGGCGCGATAATTCGTCCGCAGTTCGTGTGCGGTGAGCAGCCCGGCGCGTATCGCCTCGCTACCCAGAAACGGGCGTGGCCGTTCTCTGTCCATGGGGCAAGCATCGACGAGCCCACCGACAACTCGAGTGCGCTACAACCGGCCCGCCACGAAGTCCGCGGCCTGGTTGACCATCCCGCCGTCGATGTAGGCGCCCGCGAGGTGATCGGGCCAGTTGTTGCGCCACGTGTTCGGATCGGCCGGGTTGCAGATCGGGTCGGCACCGTGGCAGAGCTCGATGGTGCGGTCGCTGTAGAGCGGGCTGAAGTTGGTGATCGGTCCGACCCAGGCCGCGCCGTTGCCGAACAACGCGATGGCGGCGATATGGGTGTCGGCGCCGGCCGGCAGCGGGGTCTTGAAGCCGAAGGCCGTGATCGGGACGGCCAGCACGACGTCGGCGACCGCGGCGCCCAACGAGTACCCGCCGACGACCAGCCGGGTGTCCGGGCAGTTGTCCATCATGTACCGGATGTGCTGGCTCATGTCGTTGGCGCCGATGTCGATCTCGGTGTCGGCCGGGTACTTCACGGCATAGACGCCGATGTTCTTGTCGACCTTGGAGCGCAGCGCGTTGACGAACGCGTTGCCGAGGGTGCCCACACCGGCCGGCTCGGTGCGCCCGCGGGCGAACACCACCTCGACCTCGGGACAGGGTGCCGCTTCGGCTACGGGCAGAGCGGTTGGCGCGACGGCGGAAACCACCGGTGCGACGGCCGCCGCGGCCAGCACGGTGGCCGCCGCACACAGCCATCGGCGAAGCCGTCCGGTCCGCCGCTTTTCCCCGGAGTTGACGGAATGTTCGACCACCTAAGCGATCGTAGCGGAGGAAATTGACGACGTAGCCGATCGCGTCGTGCGAATTACAGTAATCCCGCCACGAAACTCGCTGCCTGATCGGCCGGCCCCTCGTATGCGCGGTGTGCCGGAACACTGTCTCCGTTGGTGCAGACGGGATCGTTGGCGTTGCACAGATCGATCGCGCGCGAGCCGTACACCGGGCTTGCGGTCAGCGGCAGGCCGAGCTTTGCCGACGGGTTGCCGAACACCGCGACGGCGGCGACGTGCTCGGGCACGTTGGGCGGCAGCGGTGAGTTGAAGCCGACCGCCGGGAACGGGACGGCGGCGATCACGTCGATCACCGCGGCGCCCTGTGAGTAGCCGCCGAGCACCAGTCGCGTCGCCGGGCAGTTGTTCACCATCCACTGGATGTGGGCGCTGGCGTCGTTCGCGCCGTTGGCCGCGGCCAGGAAGTCGTAGCTCGCCGGGTAGTTCACCGCGTAGGCGCCCACCGAGCGGCCGCCGACCTTGTTGCGCAGTGAGTTGACGAAGGCGTTGCCGATCCGGCCGAGCCCGGGTGCTTCGTCCGTGCCGCGGGCGAAAACGACCTCGACATCGGGGCAGTCAGCGGCGGACGCCACGCCGAGGCTGCCGACGGACGTCGATGCCAGCACAGGGCTGACGAGTACGGCCGTGGCGGTCAGCACGGCGGACGCTACGAGAAGGGTGTAACGGCGAACAAGATCAAAAGTCACACCAAATGTTAGCCGGTCTTGCTGACTACACCAGTCCGGCGATGAAACCCGCGGCCTGAGGGATGAAGGCCGAGCTCTCGTAGTGGGTGTGCGCGAACGGGTTGCGCCCATCGGAGCAGATGGGATCGCCGTCGCTGCACATGTCGATCGCGCGCCCGCCGAATCGGCTGGAGGTCACCGGGATACCGAACTTGGCCGAGGGATTGCCGAACACTGCGACCGCGGCGATGTTGTTCGACAGGTTGCCCGGCAGCGGGGGAGCCGAACCGATGTCGCCGACCCGGTTGCCCAGCGGCGGGATCCCCAGCAGCATGTCCACGACGGCGGCTCCCTGCGAGTAGCCACCCAGCACGATGCGCGTCGACGGGCAACTCTCGGCCATCGCGGCGATGTGGTTGGTCGCGTCGGTGGCGCCGTCGGCGGCGGCCATGAAGTCGTAGGTCGCCGGGTAGTTCACGGCGTACGTGCTCACCGTGCGACCGCCGACCTGACCCCGCAGCGCATCGGCCAACGCCTGGCCGACACGGCCGACGCCGGCGGGCTCACTGGTGCCTCGGGCGAACACCACCTCGATGTCGGGGCACGGTTCGGCGCTGGCGACCGGCGCTGGAATCGCGGCCAGGGCGGCACCGGCGCACAGAACTGCTGAGGCGATCGCGGCCACCCGGGCCGGCATCCGGAGGAAAGTCACGATCGCAATATTCACACAAAATGCTTAGCCACGGCTAATCGTTTGCTCGCCCGTCACATTCTGCACCGGATTATCGGGCCAGCACGCCTCGGACACGGCCGAGGATCGCTCGGCCTTCTGCTCACTGCGATCACCCTGACGCGCGAGCGCGAGCCCCGCGAGCACCACCGCACCGCCGAGCGCCTGGATCGGGGTGATGGCCTCGCCCAACATGATCCACGCGATCAGCACCGCGAACATCACCTCGGACAGGCCGACCAGGGACGCGAACCTCGGCTTGAGTCGCGAGATGCTCAGGATGCCGAGCGTGTAGGCGATCGCGGTGGGGATGAGGCCGAGTGCGATGACCGGCACGAGCCACGACGTCGTGAAGCCCGCGATGTCCACGGAGTTGGTGGTGAAGGCCAGCGGCATCACGCCGGTGAAGCCGAGCAGCGCCACGCCGGTCGTTCCGATGATCAGGCCGCCGGTGGCCAGGCTGATCGGGTTGAGGCCCGCGCCGTCGGTGCTCGCCTGGTTGGACATCATGAAGTAGCAGGCCGCGCAGATCGCGGCGGCCAGGCCCCACGTGACTCCGACGACGTTGATGTGGGCACCGCTGAACACGTCGAGCACCAACATGATCCCGGCGACCGCCAGTGCGACACCGGCGAACGTCATCGCGCTGGGGCGCCGGCGCGTCGTGGCCCACAGCCAGCCGACGACGAGGATCGGCGCGGTGTATTCGAGCAGCAGCGCGACGCCGACCGACAGATGCGCGACGGCGTTGTAGTAGCACAGCTGGGCGCCCGCGATGGGGATGAGACCGTACGCGACGACGGTCTTGGCGTGCCGGGTGACTTCGCGGATCCAGCCGGGGCGCACGATGGTCGCGAACACGGCCATCGCGACGGCGCCGCCCGCGAGCCGGGCAGTCACGGCCGCCGTCGGGCTCCAGCCGGCCTCCATCAACGCCTTGGCGAACGGGCCCGACGACCCGAACGCCAGCGCTGAGCTGACGGCAAGCAGCAGCCCGAGCCGAAAATGGTTGTCGGCGGACGTCCGGTTGAGCTTGGCCGGCCCGGTCGCTGTGGCCATCGATGCACCTCCCCGAGGATGTAATGAGTAAAATCAATTTTGGTCATGACGCTACGACGGAAGGGGGTCATGAGTCAAATGCTTTTTACTTATGACACGGAGCTCACACTCCGGGCCGCCGCCGTGCTGGTCAACAGTGATCGGGTGGACGGCGACCAACTCGCCGACCTGGCGGCGCTCGACGCCTACCTGGATCACTTCGGCTGGACGGGCCGCCGGGACCGCGACGCTGCCGAGCTGAGCGCCGTGCAGGGGCTTCGCGTGCGGCTCGGAGAGATTTGGGGCGCGGCGGAGGACGAGGAGGCCGCCGTCGCCTTGGTGAACGGGCTCCTCGGGGACACCAAGGCCTCGCCGTGGTTGACGCGACACCCCGAGATGCCGGACTGGCATCTGCACCTGGCTTCGGCCGACGACCCGCTGTGGCAGCGGATGGGTGCCGAGATGGCGATGGCGCTGGCCGACCTGATCCGCGGTGGTGAGCTGCGGCGGCTCAAGATCTGCGCGGCCCCCGACTGCGAAGCCGTGCTGACCGATCTGTCCCGCAACCGGTCCCGCATGTTCTGCGATACGGGCAACTGCGGCAACCGCCAACATGTCGCGGCGTACCGGCAGCGCCAGCGCGAGGAATAACTGTCCGAAGGCCGTCCCTGCGCGGGTTAGGGTTTTGCCCGGGGGACTTCATGGCACGGCAACCGGTAACCCGGCTCCAGCTCAGTGGGCATCGATTTCTGTTGCGGCGCATGGCGCATGCGTTGGTGCGCGGTGACGCCAGCATGCTCGACGATCCACTACGGGCACAAGCAATCGCGTTCACGGCGGGCGGTGTGCTGGCCGTCGTGGCGATCACCGCATGCGCGGTCTTGGCACTCGTGCGCCCGGGCGGTGAACTCGCCGATGCGCCGATTCTGTTGGCGCGCAATTCGGGTGCGCTCTATGTGCGTATCGGCGACACCATCCATCCCGTGCCGAACCTCGCCTCGGCTCGCCTGGTCGCGGGTGCCGCGGACGATCCGGTCCCGGTGAGCGATGATGCGCTCGCGCGGGCGCGGCGCGGGCCACAGGTCGGCATACCGGGGGCGCCGACGCAGATCGACAGTCCGCTGAGTATCGACGAGTCGGCGTGGGCGGTATGCGATATCGCCGAGCCGGTGTCCACCACACTGGTCGTCGGCGCGTTGTCAGACCGCGTCGCGCCGTTGCGTCATGGTCAAGCACTGTTGGTCGCGCCGCGCGGCGAACCGGCCGCGACGACGTATCTGTTGTTCGACGGCTGGCGCGCCGCAGTCGACCTACGGGATCTGGCCGTCACGCGTGCGCTTCGGCTGGACAGCCTCAAACCAACCGGTGTTTCGCGCGCGCTGTTGGACAGTGTGCCCGAGGCGCCCGCGATCCGGGCGCCTGCCATCGCGGGTGCGGGCCTGCCGGGCCCGGCAGCATTGCGTGGTGTCGACGTCGGCAGCGTCGTGCGGGTCACACGCGCCGACGACACCGACGAGTTCTACGTGGTGCTCGCCGACGGGGTGCAGCGGATCGGCAGGGTCGCCGCCGACCTCATCCGGTTCACCGTGGCACAGCCCGCCGCCGAGCCTCCGGTGGTTTCCGCGCAGGCCATCACGCGCGTGCCCGTCGTCGAAGACCTTGACGTGGCGAGGGTTCCGCAGTGGATCGACGCGCACGCGCGTCCCGTCGTGTGCGCGGGATGGGATCCCCGCCAACCCTCCGCCGAAACCAACACCACGCTGTACGCGGGGGACTCACTGCCGGAAACCGGGTTGCGGCTTGCGCAGGCCGATGAAGCCGGGCCTGCCATCGACCGCGTCGACATCCCCGCGGGGCGCAGTGCGCTGGTGCGGGCCACCGGCATCGACGGCGGCCTCGACGTCGCCGGACCGCGCTATCTCCTCAACGATCTCGGGGTTCTGTTCGGCATCCACGATGACGCTGCCGCAGAGCATCTCGGCTTGACCGGGCCCGCCGTGCCTGCGCCGTGGCCCATGCTTGCGATGCTCCCGCGTGGGCCGGAGCTGAGCCGCGACGCGGCGTCAGTCGCCCGCGACGGGCTGGCTCCGCCGGTTCGGGGCTCGTAACCGCGTGGAGGACAACGTGATTGCCAGCAACGCGGTAGCGGCGGCACAGACGGCCGCGCCACCGAACGCAACCCGGCGCGACCGGGCATCGTCCGGCGTCACGGCGGGCTGCGCGATGCTTGTCGCCGCAACCGGCGCCGGCTCCGAGGTCGGTACGCCGCCGTCGCTCACCGCGGCCAGCGGATCGACGACGCCGTGACCGAGATACGGATTCCATCCGCCGGGCGGCCGGTGCGCGGTGTCCTCGATGCGTCGCATCACATCCCGCGCGCTCAAGTGCGGGAACCGGGACCGAATCAGCGCGGCGATCCCCGACACGATCGGCGCGGCGTAACTGGTGCCCGATATCGGCTTGGACTTCCCGAGGGTGTCGATGAGCCGCTCGCCGTCGGGATGCAACGACACGATGCCCTCACCTGGTGCGGCGACGTCGACCCACGGTCCGCCCAGGCTGAACGTGGAGGCCGTGCCGTCGCGGCTGACTGAGCCAACGCACAGCACCAGATCGTCGTACCACGCCGGGGTGGCCACGGAAACCACGGTGTCCCAGTCCGGTTCACCTGCCGGATTCTGCTCGGGGCAATGCCCCGGCCCGCCGACGTTGCCTGCGGCAGCCACGACCACGACGTTCTTGACGTCGACGGCGTAGGCCAGCGCGGCGCCGAGGGCCCGGTCATCGAGCGCGTCGTCGGCGGCGACGCACGCCACCGACGAGATGTTGATGACGGTGGCACCCAGATCGGCCGCCGTACGAACCGCTTTGGCGAGTGTGTCGACATCGCCGACGCCGCTTGACCCGCTCGCATCGGCAAACTTGTTGCTGGACTGGCGGATAGCGAGGATCGACACGTCAGGAGCGACCCCGCTGAAACCGTCGGCCGCCGCGCCGCCGACGATTCCGGCGACGATGGTGCCGTGGCCGTCGCAGTCACTGGTCCCGTCGCCGGACGAGACGTAGTCACCGCCGCCGATCAGGTGCGGCAGAAGCCGATGCCGGGTGACGCCGGTATCGATCACGGCCACCGTCTGACCGCCGCCGCGGGACAGCCGCCACACCGCATCCAACGCAAGCGGTGTGCGAGGTTCGGCCACGTCACGCGGTGAGCCGCCGAAGCATTGCCCGCGTTGTTCGGTCGGGTGTGTCGCCGCGGGCGGAGCGGCCGGCGGTAGCAGCGCGTCGTCGATGGCGGGCGGTGTGACCGCGCCTGCCGCCGGAACGGCCACGAGCGGAAGTATCACGAATGTGGCTGCCAGGAGCCGATACTGGGCGCTCACAGCGGGCCCAGGCCACGCACAGCGTCCGCGATGCCGGTGAGCCAGCAAGCCAGCGGCGCGACCACGGCCAGCGCGATGTATTCCACGGCGTCCACGACGCGTATCGCGGCCGGGCTCGTCACGGCGGCCGGGCTGAGCACCGCAAGGCCCACTGCCACCGCCGCGGCTCCGGTCCAGCTGCCGTATCCGGGGGACCAGACCACGACAAGTGCGAACATCGCGGTGAGGCTGCAGAACCCGGAGATCGTCAGCACGTTTCGACACCGGCCCGATGCGTAGGACCGGCTGCGCAGCAGCAGTGCAACGCCGACGGCGGCGGCGAGTGCGAGCGCGGCGGGAGTGACCGCGCGCCGGCTGTCGACCGCGACCAGCAGCGTGCCGAGGGCGGCCGCGACCGAGCAGCCGGTAACCAGGCCGACCAGCGCCCGGCGCCCACGTTCGGCCAGCGCATCGGTGGAAATGCCGGTGTCGCCACGAGTTTCGGCGCCGTCGGTTTCGTCGCCGGGGATCGGCGGCGTAAGCCCGGCGAGCGCGATGGACAGCCGCGGCGTCAAGGACAACGCGCCCATGGCCACTGCACTCAGCACCGCGCCGACCGCGGAAGCGCTGAGCGGCCACAACACCGCAGGCGCGGTCGCAAACCCGATCAGCGCGGCGACCGTGACAACGGCGAGCAGAACGTCTGTGCCGCAGTCCGATACCCGCAGTAGCGCGACGCCGACGCAGCCTGCGGCCACCGCGGCGAGAAAGAAATTCGCCGCGTCAGGACCATCGGGAACGACGAGGAACCCGAGAACGGCAGCCTGTGTCACCGCGGCGACGCTGAGCGTCGCGACCGTGCGCCGTCCGAGACCCATCCGTTGCCCGGCCAACACGGCCGCGGTGACGATCACCGCCAGGGCCGCGGCCGCGACCACCCGCGACCAGCCCTGCGTGCCGAGGCCCGCGCAGACCACGGCGAGCGTTCCGAGCAAGCATGCCAACAGGCAGCCCGCCGACCGCAGCCCCTGCGGTGTTTCGGGGCCTGGGCCGTCGGCCGCGAGGGCAGCCGTCAATGCGCGTAACCGCGGCGGCTCGACGGCAACCGCGGCCAACATCAACAGATCTCCGTCGTCAACGCCGTTCTGCACCAACGTCATCGAATCGTCGAGTGTCCGGCCGGCGATCAACGACAGCTGCCAACTCCGCGGCCCGCCTCCTGGTGCCCCGACCGCGTCGACGATCGACGGCATCAACTCATTCACCGTCAACGCGGCCGGCAACACCAGGTCGATGGTTACCGGGCCCTCTCGACCGGCGGCGGCGAACCCGCAGTGAATCGACACGAAGCGCAGCGCATCCGGCATCACATCACCCCCCGGTCAACGCCAGTGCATTCGACCGTAACGGACGTTCTCGGTAGGTCTTTGCGGGAATTTCGACCGCACAACAGTGGAACTGATCGGCGCCGCCGTGCGTCCAAGCCTTTGATGGAACATCCGGTAGCACTGCAGACCTCCGGCGGGCCGCCCGCCGAGCTGGTGATCGATGCGCCGCCACCGGTGCCGAAGGCCACCCCGGTCAATCCGGTGGCCCGGCTGCTTCCCGTCGTTCTGGTCATCGCGATGGTGGGCATGATGGCCGTCTACTTCGGTTCGGGGCCGGCCGCGGCACGAGGTCCGGCGTTCATGTTCTTTCCCGTGATGATGGTGATGTCGGTGCTCGGCACCTTGGTGTACAGCCTGCGCGGCAACGGGCGGGCGGCTGAGCTCACTCGCGATCGCAGCGAGTATCTGCGCTATCTGGACGGGCTCGACGCCGTGGCGGCCGCAACGGCACAGGCCCAGTGGGAAACCTTGCACGGCGAGCATCCCGCGCCCGCGACGCTGTGGCTGCTGGTGGGCACCGACCGGATGTGGGTGCGTGCACCCGATGATCGCGGATTCGGCGATGTCCGGATCGGAATCGGCGTACGGCCTCTGCTCACGCGACTGGTGGCACCTGCCGCCGGTCCGGCCGAGGACCGTGACCCGGTCACCGCCGCAGCGTTGGACGACCTCATGCGAAACCGATCCGTTGTCGCCGACGTCCCCGTCACCGTGAACATCTGCAGCCGAGCACATCTGGCGGTCGGCGGGCCGTCCGACGACGCCGGCGCCCTGGTCCGGGCCATGCTCTGCCAACTGGCCGTGGCGCACAGCCCGCGCCATCTCAGAATCGCCGCGGTGCTCGGGCCGTCGGCGGCCGAGCAGTGGGACTGGTTGAAATGGCTGCCGCACCACTGGCATCCGCGAAGCCGGGCGGGTCAGCGCCTGCTGCGATACCAGACCGTGGCGCAGGCTTTGGACGACGACGCGGCGATGCACGTCGTCGTCATCGCGGACGGCGTCGCATCCGAACCCAGCATCTCCAAGCCGGGCGTCACCGTATTGACGATCGGATGTGCATCGGACACGAGCCCGGATCTGGCCGTCGGACCCGACAAGGTCAGCTTCGGCGACGCTCTCGCGCAACCCGACCGCCTGACCGTCGAGCAGGCGCTGACGTGCGCACGCCGCCTGGCGCGGTACCGGTCGGCGAAATCCCCGACTGCCGAACGGTCCACCTGGTTGCGTCTCATCGGTCTGGGCGACCCCGCGCGGTTCGATCCGGTGACCTGCTGGCGCACACCTGACGCGCAGAACCTGCTGCGGGTGCCGATCGGGCTGGCCGGGAACAACGCACCCGTCCACCTGGACCTCAAAGAGGCTGCGCACAACGGCATGGGCCCGCACGGGCTGTGTGTCGGAGCGACGGGATCGGGCAAGTCGGAATTCCTGAAGACGTTGGTGCTCGGGTTGGCGGTCACCCATCCGCCCGAGGCGCTCAATCTGGTTCTCGTCGACTTCAAAGGGGGCGCAACATTTCTCGGTCTCGAGTCGGTGCCGCACGTCAGCGCGTTGATCACCAACCTCGCCGACGAGGCTCCGCTGGTCGCCCGCATGGCCGACGCCTTGGCGGGCGAGCTGAACCGTCGTCAGGAACTCCTGCGGGCTGCGGGCAATCTCGCCGACATCACCGACTACCGCCACAAGCGCCCAGATCTGCCCGCGTTGCCCGCGCTGTTGATCGTCGTCGACGAGTTCTCCGAACTGCTCCACCAACATCCTGACTTCGCCGATCTGTTCGTCGCCATCGGCCGGCTCGGACGGTCACTGGGCATGCACCTGTTGCTGGCCAGCCAACGACTCGACGAAGGGCGGCTGCGCGGCCTGGAATCGCACCTGTCGTACCGCGTGTGCCTGAAGACATTCTCGCCGAACGAATCCCGTGCGGTACTCGGCGTGCCCGACGCCTATCAGCTGCCGAACGCACCCGGTGCGGCGTACTTGAAGACGCCGTCGGGTGAGCTGACGAGGTTCCAGACGGCGTTCGTCTCGGGCGGTTATGACGCCGACGCACCCGTGGTGGCGGCGCCGCAGCGTGTCCGTCCGTTCGTCGCGCGCTGCGTGGTGCCCGACCGGCAGGCGGCGCGTAAACCGAGAACGACCGTGCTCGACGCCGTGCTCGCCAAGTTGGTCGGGCACGGCACGCCGGCTCATCGGGTGTGGCTACCTCCGCTTCCGGATGCGGTCCCGCTCAGCGATGTGTTGATGCCGGCACGTCAGCACCTGACCGTCGCGATCGGCCTGGTCGACCGGCCCTTCGAGCAGCGCCGCGACCGGCTTGTCGTGCGACTCGACGGCGCGGCCGGAAACGTCGCGATCGTCGGTGGGCCGCAATCGGGAAAGTCGACGGCCGCAAAGACATTGGCGTTGGCGCTGGCCGCCACGCACCACCCGTCCGACGTCCAGCTGTACGGATTCGATTTCGGTGGCGGCGCGTTGTCGGCGCTGCGGGCCCTGCCGCATGTCGGCGCGATCGCCGGCCGCCACGACGTCGACCTCGTGCGACGCACCGTGACCGAACTGGAAGGCCTGGTGCGCGGGCGTGAGAAGCGGTTCGCCAGCTTGGGCATCGACTCGATGGCCGAGTACCGCAGGCGCCGCGACGAAAGATCCTGTGACGACCCGTTCGGTGACGTGTTCCTGATCGTCGACGGGTGGTCGACGCTGCGAGGCGAATTCGAGCACCTCGAGCCCGTGATCACCGCGTTGGCCGTGCGGGGACTGTCGTTCGGCGTGCACGTCGTGGCGAGCGCATCGCGGTGGGCAGAATTCCGCCCGGCTCTCAAAGACCAGCTCGGCACCCGGATCGAATTGCGGCTCGGTGATCCGGCCGAATCGGAGATGGACCGTAAACGTGCCCGCGAGCTCGGCCCGTGCCCGCCCGGCCGAGGTCTGACCCGTGACGGCCGAGAGTTGTTGATCGCCTTGCCGAGACTCGACGGCGCACCGAGCGACCACGGAATCGGCGCCGCGCTCGTGCGAACCGGTGACACCCTGCGATCTGAGCACCGGGGTGCCCGAGCGCCGGAGATCCGGCTGCTTCCTGCGCTGGTCGAGCATCACACGCTGCGCCCGCCCACCGGTATGCGGCCGGCCACTCAGGTGGTGCTCGGGCTGGGAGAACTCGAATTATCGCCTGTGGTATTGGATTTCGCCGAGCAGCCCGACCTCCTCATCCTCGGTGACACCGGCTGCGGAAAGTCCACGGCGCTGCGCACGATGTGTCGTGCGCTGGTCGATGCCAATGCCCCCGACGCCGTGCGACTGCTCATCGTCGACTTCCGCCGCACGCTCCTCGGCGTGGTCGAGTCGGAGCATCTGGCCGGGTACGCGGTATCGGCCGGTGCACTTGAAACAGCGTTGGCGGAGCTGACGGTCACGCTGCGGGCCCGCATGCCCGGGCCGGACGTCGACCAGCGCGCACTCCGCGACAGATCGTGGTGGGCCGGTCCGGAGCTCTACATCGTGATCGACGACTACGACCTCGTGGCAGGATCGGGGGCGAATCCGCTTGCTCTGCTGCTCGAATTCCTGCCACAGGCACGTGATATCGGGCTTCATCTGATCGTGGCGCGGCGATCGGGTGGCGCGGCGCGGGCGATGTTCGACCCGGTCCTGGCCCGACTGCGAGAACTCGGCTGCATGGGTCTGCTGATGAGCGCGAGCCCCGAGGAGGGCGTGCTGTTGGGTTCGGTAAGGCCGGCGCCGCTACCGCCCGGACGGGGCACCCTGATCACTCGGGCAGCAGCCGATCAGCTCATCCAGGTGGCGGTGATCCCGGAGGACGGGCAGTGACCACCGCAGTGCTGGAGATCGGTCCCGTGACCGTGCGCGGACCAGGAACGGTCTCGCCCGAACACGCCATGGCCGCGGTGGAGTGCATCGACGACACGACCGCATTGGTCGGCGAGCAGCCGATGGCGGTAGACGACCTGTGGGTCGAGGTGATCGCCGCTGCCGCCGGGGCCGAAGCCGATGCACTGACTTTGGTGTGTCCCACGTGGTGGACCGCTGATCGGATCGCCCGGATCCAATCCGCAGTCGGAGAAGGCGCGGGAAATCGTGTGCTGCAGCGTGTTCAGAGACTCACCGCCGATCGGGCCGATACGTCGTGGGCGGTGGTGGAGATCGCGGTGGAGCTGGTGCTGGTGTCGCGCGGCGATGGCGAGCCGGTGGCGTTGGTCCGCTGGGGTGAGGACGACGTGCTCGCGCAATCGGTGGTCGATGCGGTTGACGGTGCCGGTGAAGTCATCGTCGATGCGCCTGCCGAAGTCCCGGGGGCCCGTGCCCTCGGTCTCCTTGTCGCCGGCCGGATCGGCGACCGAGGCGCGCGCGTGACGATGGCCGACCCGGCACTGCTGCGCCGGGAAATCGCCACTGCCCACACCGAACCCGAGCTTCGACGGACGCGACCGAGCCGACGGGGCTCAGCGGTCTGCGCCGCGGTGATCGCACTGTGCGCCGCGCTCGCGGTGAGCCTTCCCGACCGCCCGCAGCAGGCAGAACCGATGGCCGTACTGGTCGAGGGCCGGGTCGGTGTGCAGGTCCCGGTCGGCTGGACCGTACAGCGCATCACCAGTGGACCCGGATCGGCGCGCGTCGAGGTCGTTTCGAATACCGACCCCGCCGTCGCCGTTCATCTGACTCAATCTCCGGTCTCCGACACCCCGGCCGCCGAAACCCTGCGCCGCGCGCTCGACGAGCAGCCCGCCGGGGTGTTCGTCGACTTCAATCCGACGGATCGGATCGCGGAACGCCAGGTGATCACCTACCGCGAAGTCCGCGCCGAGCGTCAGGTGCGGTGGGCGGTGCTGGTCGACGGCCCCGTTCGCATCGCCATCGGCTGTCAGAACCCGCCGGGCCGCGACGACCTCGTCCGAGCAGCGTGCGATATGGCGATCAGGTCGGCACATGCGGTGTTCTGAAATCGGGTGGAACCGAATCGGGCTGCGGTGCGTCGAAAAGGTATACCCCGCAACAGAAGACCGAAAGGCTGCCAATGGCTCAATCATCGAACTCGCTGGGCACCGACTTCGACGTGATGACAACGGTGGCCGGGAAGATCGACGTTCTCAACGACGACATCCGGGCCATGCTGCAGACGTTCATCGGCCGCATGAGCAGTGTGCCGCCATCGGTGTGGGGTGGTGTGGCGGCCACCCGGTTCCGTGATGTGGTCGACCGGTGGAACAGCGAGTCACTCAAACTGCACACCGCACTGCAGCGGATCGCCGACACCATTCGCAGCAACGAACAGACGCTGCGCGACGCAGCCGACACTCATTCGCAGCGGCTCGGCGCCGTCGGCGACAACCTCTGATCGGAGAATCTCGTGAACCAAGTCCTGTCTTATGATTTCGGCGAGATCGAATACTCGGTCCGGCAAGAGATCCACACCACGTCGAGCCGGCTGAACGCGGCCTTCGATGATCTGCGGGCGCAGATCGCCCCGCTGCAACAGGTGTGGACCAGGGAAGCGGCCGCGGCATATCAGGTCGAGCAAGCCCGGTGGAACCAGGCCGCGGCCGCGCTCAACGAGATTCTGTTCAACTTGGGTAATGCGGTCCGCGACGGGTCGGACGACGTAGCCGCCACTGATCGCAGCGCCGCCAGCGCGTGGGGGATCTGACACCGCACCCGGATGAGCCTGTGCGGTCCCGCTCGGAATGGAGAGGCCAAGCGGGACCGCACATTCCCCGATCCGGCGCAGACCCCTCGTACCTACCTGCGCCGGACGTCTTCTCAGATGACCCGCGAGCGGGCCTGTTCTGGGCGCACCTGGTTGATCAGCAGCTGAAATTCGAAGTCGGTTCCCGCGGCTCGTCGCGCGTCGGCCCCGCATCGGCGGGCCAGCCGGTGCACATCCTCGGCGGGCGTGTGCGAAGCCACTTCGGCGGTGATGCGCATGACCGGGCGGCCCCGTTCCGTGCGGGTGACGGCCTTGGCGCGCTGCACGGCGGGATGGCGCCCCAGGTCGTCGGCCACCGCGTCGGCGAGCCGATCGAGGTCGACCGCTCCGGCGTGGCCCGTCACCGTGCGAATCGAGCGCGGACGCATGTGCAGCAGCACCAGCCACAGGCCGAGAAGCGCCGCGACCACGCCGCCGACCCCCAACGCCGCGGGCCACCACGGCCATTGCGGTGCACTCGCGAACGCGTCGGCATCGAGCCGGGCGGATGCCTCGCGGGCCACCGGGACGTTCGCGCGGTAGCCGATCAACCATGCGCCTGCCACCAGCAACGCCGCTGCGGCGAAGAACGTGACGAGTCGATCCGCAACGCGGACAACAGTTGTCATGGTGTATCTCCCTCGGAATGGGCGGTGCGCCACCGCTCGAGCGCATGTTTACGTACCCAGACACCGTCTCCGACGGGCAGATACGCGCGGCGTCGTGGTTTGACGGCGATGACCAGAAGCACCACACCCACGAGCACCGCCAGGACCGCGGCCGGCCATGTCCACCACTGCCATTGGGCTTGCCCGGCCCAGCCGAGCGCGGGAGCGATCCATGCCGTCCCGCCGATCCAGCCGACGGCGATCAGGGCCTCCCGTACCGCGACGACCCCGGCCGCGATCACGGCCAATCCGACCAGCAGACCGGTGATCGTAGAACCTGCCACGCGACGCGGACCGTACTGCGCACTTTCACCGATGCCTGTGGTCTCAGCCTCGATCTCGTACGCGTCAGCCACCTGGGCCGGTGTTCTGTCGCTGTCGATCCGGGCGATCCGCACGGCGACGCGCTGCGGGCTTTCCCCGAGGGACGCCGCGAGCTCGCGCGACACCGCGGTCTCGACATCGCCGAGCACCGTAGCGCCGTCGATCGGCCAGTTCGCGGCGATCTCGACATCCACGACCCGTGACGTCAGCCCGCCGTCGACCTGCACGGCGGGAAAAGTCCTGCCGGGCACGATCGCGCGATGACGCACGACCCCCGGTACGGACAGCACCGCATGCTCGATCAGCCGCTGCCGGACGCGATCGCTGACCACGGTCCGGCCGCGAACGGGTTGCGCCGCAGGCAATGTCGCAGCCTGTTCGGTTGTCACTGTCAGCTCCTGGGCCGGCGTCCGAGTGCAGTCAGATCGATCGTCCCGTCGAGGTGGGCACCGATCGCCGCACCGCCACCGCCCAGAACCAGCGCCAGCAGAAATCCGATCAGACCGCCCGTCACTGCGGCTATCGCCAGGAGCAGACCCGCGAAAAGGCCGATCACCACATATTTTTGGTTCATCGTTGAGCTTTCTTGAGAGAGTTTGTGCGACGGCGACGGGCGCGCCGGCGTCGCGCGAGATACGCCCCGAACCGCCCCCGGCAGGTGCGCCGAACCCGGACCGCGGGTTGTCGAGCGCCCGGACCGGGGGCGTCCAGCGCGGCGAGCGCTTCGATCAGCGCCTCGGCGGAGCCGCCGACGTCGGGATGATGTCGTCGCACGACGTCACGGCGGGCACGCCTTCCGGTCACGGCACCGCCGTGACGTCGCCGACAACCACGTCGACGGGGACACGGGCCGCCGTCGAGGCCGCGTCCCGCACCCGATCCGCCGTATCGAGCAGGCCGGCCCGCAGTTCGAGCACGACGTGGACCTGGCCGCGATCGGCGCCGAGGCGGATGCCCCGCACGGTCCGGCCGGGCAGATGCGTCTCGGGCACGCCCGGGCCGAAGTGCAGGCCGATCACCCCGTCCACCGCGGTAACGGCTTCGACGACGCGATCGACGCGTTCAGCGGCCGATGAAGCTGTGCTCACTTGACGCGGGGCTCGCCGGTGCCGTCGCTGTCGGCGTCATCGTCGTCGGCGAAGTGGACGTCGTGCACGGTGACGTTGACCTCGGTCACCTCGAGTCCGGTCATGTTCTCCACCGCGGAGATGACGTTGCTGCGGATACCTTCGGCGAGGTCATGGATGGCGACGCCGTACTCGGCCACGATCCCGATGTCGACGGCGGCCTGCCGCTCGCCGACCTCGACACTGACGCCCTGGGTCAGGCTTGGCGAACCCGGCAGCGTCTCACGCAACTTGCCGACAACCCGTGCCGCCTGGCCGCCGAGGTCGTACACGCCGTCGATCTCACGCGTCGCGATACCGGCGATCTTGGAGACGACGATGTCGGCGATCGTGGTGACGCCATGGCCAGACACTTTCTCGATATCCTTGCCCGGCCCGGCGGTGTTTGCACTGGAGCTAACTTCACGGGTCTGGGTTGCTGTGGTCATCAAGTTCTCCTTCTCACCTAAGTCCCCGGACATTTCGTCCGGCACAATCGGTTCGTCGGGCCGAAGTGCCCGACGCGCACGCAAACGAGACGTAGAACACAGTCTCGGGGGAGACCAACGGGGGTGGCAGTGGTACTGAGCAGGGAAGGACTGCTGGAATGGCTGTCTGACGAGGTGCTCGCCCGCCGCGCTCAGCGCGGCGACCTGGAGGCTTTCGACACTCTCGTGGTGCGCCACGCGCCCGCGCTGCGGCGATTCGTCGCAAACACCTACCCCGACCGGCACGAGTGCGACGACATCGTGCAGGAGACGTTCATCGCGGCATGGAAAGCTCTGCCGACATTCGCGTTCCGGTCGCAGTTCCGCACCTGGCTGTATTCGCTGGCGTCACGAAGAACCGTCGATGCCCTGCGCCGGCGCCGGCCCCAGACCGATCTCGACGCCGCAGCGGAAACACCTGACCTCGGACCCGGCCCGGGCCAACGCGCCCTCGACGGGGACTTCATGACGGCGCTCAACCGCGAACTGGCGCGACTGCCGTATCCCGGCCGCGCGGCGTGGTGGTTGCGCGAGGTCTACGACTTGCCGTTGTCGGAGATCGCGACGGTTCTGCACACCACCGAGGGCTCGGTGCGCGGCCATCTGCAGCGCACCCGTAAACGGCTGGCCGAGGCACTTGAGGAGTTCCGCCCATGACGACGTCGAAGCTGTCGATTGGACGCGATGACTGGGCATCGGGCACCGTGTCACGTAAGACTGGAGGTTCGATGGGTAGCACAACCACGGACGATTACGACGCGGTCGCACGGTCGACCGCGTGGATCGCCGATGCCACCCGCAGCCTGGCCGGACTGGGCGCGACACCGGACGATGACCGCGCAATCGATCCCCGTTGGGGCGAAAGTGCTTCAGCCCTCGATCATCTGCGCGCCAGCATCGCCCACCACATCGCGGCGCTGCCGCGCCAGGGGCGGCCGATCCGCAGCGCGCGACCGGGTATCAGCATCTCGCATCTCGCGTTGTCCAAGGTGCTGACGGCGCAGCTCGCCGAACCGGCGGCGGCTGCCTCGGCGGCGGTGGCCGACATCGATGTGCGGGTCGATGCGCAGAAGCTGTCGGCGGTCCACATTCACCTGGTCGCGGTCGGAGCCGATCCGCGTGACCACACCTACCTGCACGACGGGGACAGCCTCCGCGACCACGCCGCGGCGGCCATCACCGATCTGCTCGGCGTCACCCCACACATCACCGTCACGTGGGAGGACATCGCCCTGCCACCCAACGGGTGACGGCCGCAGTCAGCTCACGGAGTCGTTCGACCGGCGGGGTCGCCTGCGGCCACCGCGCGAGGCGTGGGCCTTGGGAGCGTGATCGCCGCGCGAGGTGCTGCGCGGGCGGCGCGAGCCGGACCGTTCGGACCGCTGCGGTGCCTTCGGCTCGGGCCGTGCGGGGGCCTTCGGCTCACCGAAAACCCGCTCGCCCGGGGCGATTTCGCGCAGCACCGGGTGATCGAGCCCGTTGACGCGCGTGATGGTCGGCTTCACACCGGCCTTGCGGGTCAGCTGGCGTACGTCGGACACCTGGGCGTCGTGCATGAGCGTCACCACGGTGCCCTCGGCACCCGCGCGGGCGGTGCGGCCGGACCGGTGCAGATACGCCTTGTGCTCGACGGGCGGGTCGGCGTGCACGACGAGACTCACGTCGTCGACGTGGATGCCGCGCGCGGCGATGTCGGTGGCGACCAGCACGGTGGCGCTGCCGTCGGAGAACGCGGTGAGGTTACGGGTCCTGGCGTTCTGCGACAGGTTCCCGTGCAGCTCGACAGCCGAGATGCCGCGTGAATTCAGTTGGCGGGTGAGGTTTTTCGCTCCGTGCTTGGTGCGCGCGAACACGATCGTGCGGCCGGGAGCCGCGGCCAGGTCGGCGACTACGTTGACCCGCGCGGAATTGTCGACGTGCAGCACGTGGTGAACCATCGCGCTGACGGGCGACTGCGCGGAATCCACGCTGTGCACCACCGGGTCGTGCAGATAGCGCTTGACCAGGACATCGACCCCGGCGTCGAGCGTCGCGGAGAACAGCAGGCGCTGACCACGTTTCGGCGTGCGGTCCAGAAGCCGCTTGACGCCGGGCAGGAAGCCGAGATCGGCCATGTGGTCGGCCTCGTCGAGTACGGTGATCTCGACCGCCGACAGATCGGCATGGCCGGATTTCACATGGTCTTCCAGCCGTCCGGGGCACGCGATGACGATGTCGACGCCGCGCCGCAGTGCAGCGATCTGCGGGCCGGGGCCGACGCCGCCGAAGATGTTGACCGAGCTGAGCCCGGTCGCTTTGGCGAGCGCGGTCAGCGACGCCTCGATCTGGGTAACCAGTTCGCGGGTCGGCGCGAGGATCAGGGCGCGCGGTCGGCCGGGCGCGGGCCGGGTCCGGGTCGCCGACAGGCGGGCGACGAGGGGAAGCAGGAACGCATAGGTCTTGCCGGACCCGGTGCGGCCGCGGCCGAGCACGTCACGGCCGGTCAACGAATCCGGCAGGGTCGCGGCCTGGATCGGGAATGGGGCCTCGATGCCATTGGCGGCGAGGGTGGCGACGATCTCGGCGGGCAGGCCGAGGTCGGCAAAGGTCATTTGCGCAGACAAAAGAGAACTCCGAAAAGTAGATAGGCGGTCGTCCTGCCCGGCGCGGGTGACATCCCGCGGCGCTCGGTTGACGATCGAGATCGCGGCAGAGGCAGAACAGGCAAGCCGCGTGACCCGACTATACCGGTAGCGAGCCTGTTTACCCGCCTCGGAACGCCCCGCCGTTACCCGCGTCACACCGCCGTCAACTATTCTGGCGGGCACGCGTAAAGCCAGCTGACAGGCTCTGCGCTCAGGAGCGTGATCGTCGTGGCCACATCGAAGAGCGCAGGTGGGCGGGTAATGACCCGGCTCCCACCTGCGAAGGTGCGTGCCGTGCACAGCCTCTTCGTCGAAGGCCAGGTCGACGCGGCCTATCTGGAGTCCACACCGCTGCGCAAGGTCGTGGTCGAGAGTTGGCGGCGCAGCCTCGCGACCGGCGTCGACCCCGACCGTGGTGGTCAGACGGCAGCCGCCGTCGCGGCACTCGCCCAGCTTCGCGAATCACATCCGCTTGCGCCCACACTGCCGCTGATCCGGCGCCTGCTGGTCGACGACGCCGTCGATTCCGGCGTGGTCGTCGCGGTCAGCGCGGCCGACGGCACCCTGCTGTGGGTCGAGGGCGACCGTGTCGCGTGCCGCAAGGCCGAGGCGATGAACTTCGTGCCGGGAACGGACTGGAGCGAGCGCACCGCCGGGACCAACGCGCCGGGCACCGCGCTGGCGCTCGACCGTGAGCTGCAGATACGCGGATCAGAGCACTTCTCCCGCGTCGTGCATCCGTGGAGCTGCACGGCCGTGCCCGTGCACGATCCGGCCACCGGGGCGCTGCTCGGTGCCATCGACCTGACCGGCGGTTCGGCCGTCGCCTCCACACAAACCCTCGCGCTCGTGCGGGCCACCGCCGTCGCGGTCGAGAATCAGCTGGCGCTGCTTCAGCTGACCCGCCCGGTGCCGTCCGCGGAGGGAGCGCGCCTGACCGTGCTGGGCGCCGACCGCCCGCGCTGGCAGGTCACCGACGACGACGGGCATGCCCGCTCGAGCGTGCTGACCGGACGGCACGCCGACATCCTCGTGCTGCTCATCCGCCACCCCGAAGGGCTGTCGGCCGACCATCTCGCGATGCTGCTCGACGACAAGGATCTCGACGTCGTCACGATCCGCGCCGAGATGTCCCGGCTTCGCCGTGTCATCGGATCGCATTACATCGCCTCGCGCCCGTACCGACTGCTCGCGCCGGTCGCCAGCGACATGGGCGACGTATTCGACGGGCTGCAGGCCGGCGACGTTCCCGCCGCGCTCTCGGCCTACACCGGCGCGTTGCTGCCCCAATCGGTGTCGCCCGCGATCGGGCGCCTACGCACCGAACTGACCGCGAGCCTGCGCGAGGCCGTGCTGGCGCAATCCGCCCGTGGAAACCTCGCATTGCTGCGCAAATGGCTCCAACTGCCGGACGGCCGCGACGACCGGCACGCCTGGCGCATGCTGCATGACCACGCCCAAGCCGATCCGGTCGCCCGCGCACAGGCCCGTGGCCACCTCGCCGGACTCGACTCCGAACTGGGCTAGTACGGAATTCTCGGGTTGCACCGAACGTGCAACCGTGCTGCAACCTCTCACTGCCTACCTTGAGTGACGACCGACACATTTCGTCGTCCGAACGCAGGAGAATGCCATGACTGTTTACGCACGTCCGGGCGCTGAAGGCGCCCTGATGTCGTTCGAGGCCCGTTACGACAACTACATCGGCGGCGACTGGGTCGCGCCTGCCGAGGGCCGGTATTTCGAGAACCCCACGCCGGTGACGGGTCAGGTGTTCTGTGAGGTGGCGCGCTCGACCGAGGCCGATGTCGAGAAAGCGCTCGACGCCGCGCATGCGGCGGCGCCGGCCTGGGGTAAGACCTCGCCTGCCGAGCGGGCGGTGATCCTCAATAAGATCGCCGATCGCATCGAGGAGAATTTGGAGTCGATCGCGCTGGCGGAGTCGTGGGACAACGGCAAGCCGATCCGTGAGACGCTGAACGCCGATATCCCGTTGGCGGTCGATCATTTCCGCTACTTCGCCGGTGTGCTGCGCGCTCAGGAAGGCTCGCTGTCACAGATCGACGAGGACACGGTCGCCTATCACTTCCATGAGCCGTTGGGTGTGGTCGGTCAGATCATTCCGTGGAACTTCCCGATCCTGATGGCGGTGTGGAAGCTGGCTCCGGCGCTCGCCGCTGGTAATGCGGTGGTGCTCAAGCCGGCCGAGCAGACCCCGGCTTCGGTGCTGTATTTGATCTCGTTGATCGGTGATCTGTTGCCTGCGGGTGTGGTCAACATCGTCAACGGGTTCGGTGTCGAGGCGGGCAAGCCGCTGGCATCGAGCAATCGGATCGCCAAGATCGCGTTCACCGGTGAGACCACCACGGGCCGGTTGATCATGCAATACGCGAGCCAGAACCTGATCCCGGTGACCCTGGAACTCGGCGGCAAGTCACCGAACATCTTCTTCTCCAATGTCCTTGCCGCAGCTGATGATTACCAGGACAAGGCCCTTGAGGGCTTCACGATGTTCGCCCTCAACCAGGGTGAGGTGTGCACGTGCCCGTCGCGGTCGCTGATCCAGGCCGACATCTATGACGAGTTCTTGGAGCTGGCCGCGATCCGCACCAAGGCGGTGCGCCAGGGTGATCCGCTCGACACCGAGACCATGATCGGTGCCCAGGCCTCCAACGATCAGCTGGAGAAGATCCTGTCCTACATCGAGATCGGCAAAACCGAAGGCGCCAAGCTGATCACGGGCGGTGAGCGCGCGCAGCTCGGCGGTGACCTCAACGGCGGGTACTACGTCGCGCCGACGATCTTCACCGGCAACAACAAGATGCGGATCTTCCAGGAGGAGATCTTCGGCCCGGTCGTTGCCGTCACGTCGTTCAAGGATTACGACGACGCGATCGCGATCGCCAACGACACCCTCTACGGTCTTGGCGCCGGCGTGTGGAGCCGCGACGGCAACACCGCCTACCGTGCGGGCCGTGACATCAAGGCCGGCCGGGTGTGGACCAACTGCTACCACCAGTACCCGGCGCACGCCGCGTTCGGCGGCTACAAGCAGTCGGGCATCGGCCGCGAGAACCACAAGATGATGCTCGACCACTACCAGCAGACCAAGAACCTGCTCGTCAGCTACAGCAACAAGGCGCTCGGGTTCTTCTGACAAGCAGCCGATAGCTCGAACGTGAGCTTGTGTGCGAGATACCCCGCAAAATTCGCACACAAGCTCACGTTCGCGACCTGAAAGGCAAGGAATGACTTCACTGCCGCTGGCGACAGCGCAGAAAGTGCTCGACGCCGCGATGTCCAAGGCGGACGAGATCGGTCAGCCGATGAACATCGCCGTCGTCGACGACGGTGGTCATCTGGTCGCGTTCGTGCGCATGGACGGCGCCATCAAGGCCAGCATCGACATCTCGATTCGCAAGGCGCGCACCTCGGTGATGATGAACCTGCCCACGAGCGCACTCACAACGGTGTGCCAACCGGGCGGCGAACTCTACGGCCTGGAACAGACCGCGGGCGGGCTCGTGGTGTTCGGCGGCGGGATCCTGCTTGAGGCCGACGGCGAGGTGATCGGCGCGATCGGTGTCAGCGCCGGCAGCGTCGAGCAGGACGTGGCCGTGGCCGAGGCGGGTGTGGCGGCGCTCTAACGAGCTTCGGCGAGAACGCAGTCGCCGCAGTAACCGCCGCCCGGCACTTGGTAGAACAGGCAGCAGTTGCGCCGCCGGAACTGCCCGGCGGCGAACTCGGCCGCGTCGAGCAGGGGAGCGGTCGCGATGAGCGCCGCGACCAGCGCACGGCCCCGCCGCTCGGCGGCGGCCTGCGTCTGCGCGAGCACGGTCACCGCGCCGTTGGCGGCCGATGCCACGTTGCCCCACAACACCTGTGGGGACAACGCGGCCGCCGAGCGCATGGTGTCGTTCAACGGCGTGAAGACGTCGGTGATGACGGTTTCGGCGATGGCCCGCGCGGCCTGGTGTGGATCGGTCACCCTGACCCAGTCGGCTCGTGTCATCGCGAGCGCCGGCCGGTGTGACGAATCGCGTTGCCATTTCACGGTTTCGGTCGTCAATCGCGGGACCGCGGCCAGGCAGACAGCCGCCCCGACGACCGGGGACAGCAGCCGCGCGGCGATCGAGAGGTGCAACGAGGACGCCGCGGCCTTGAGCGGCACCGCCGATTCCGCGACACCCATCGACGACGCGATCGCCGCTTGCGTGCGCCTCGTGTAATCGCGCATCGCGGTATCGGTCAGCAGCGTGCTGATCGGCAACCACCCGCCGTCGTCGGCGACCGGCAGGGCGAAGAACTCACCAAGCTCGGCAACCTCACGCAGCAATGCCGCCGTATCGTCCATCGTCCGCACAGGCTAGCGCCGCCGCCGCGGGCAGGCACACCCCGACCGTCTTCCCGGCGTTCACTTCGACACCGGGGCTGTGGTTTTCGGGTTCGGGCCGCCGAATCGCAGCCATGGTGTCGAACTGAACACCAGGGAGTGCGACCGGTACGTGGCTACCGAGCGCGATCGAGCCTCTGACCTGCGGCGCAACGGTCATGCAACGTGATGCAGCGCACAATCAAGGGTCGACGGCAGTGTCATACCAGTTGGGAGCAGTGCATGACAGAACCGATCCTCGATCCCTCGGTGGATTACCCGCTGAGTCTCAATCGCAAGGACTTGCTCTTCACGCCCAACGGCAAGCCGATCGACGGCATCACGATGGATGCGGTGATGTCGGGTGATGTCGAAGCCTCAGATTTGCGGATCACGCCGCAGACCCTGCGTCTGCAGGCTCAGATCGCCGAGAAGGTGGGGCGCAAGCAACTCGGCGCGAACCTGCGCCGCGCCGCGGAGATGACGGCCATCAGCGACGAGCGGGTGCTGCAGATCTACAACGCGCTGCGGCCCAACGCATCGACCAAGGCCGAGCTCGATTCGATTGCCGACGAGTTGGAGACGCAGTACGGCGCGACACTTCTGGCCGGGCTCGTCCGTGAAGCCGCCGACGTCTACGAGCGTCGCGACATCCTGGCCACCAGCGAATAGGAGACGACGTGACGGCAGTATCGCCCGGGTCGGTATCGGCCCAGACGACCCAGAAGCGGCAGTCGGAGCGGACGAAGGTTCTGGAGGACCGTCCGGTCAACCTCGACGGATTCGTCGAGGAGTGGCCAGAAGTCGGCATGGTCGCGCTGGACAGCGCGTTCGATCCGGAGCCAAGTGTGCGTGTCGTCGACGGCGTGATCGTCGAGATGGACGGCCGGGCCCGCGCCGACTTCGACTTCATCGACCAGTTCATCGCCGACCACGCGATCGACGTGGCGACCACCGAACAGTCGATGGCGATCCCGGCGGTCGAGATCGCCCGCATGCTGGTCGATCCGCACGTGACCCGCGACGAGGTGATCGCGGTGACGGGCGGCCTGACCCCGGCCAAGCTGCTCGAAGTCATGAAGACGATGAACATCGTCGAGATCATGATGGGCATCCAGAAGATGCGTGCCCGCCGCACCCCGGCCAACCAGGCGCACTGCACCAGTGCCCGCGACAATCCACTGCAGGTCGCGTGCGAGGCCGCGGAGGCGTCGCTGCGCGGATTCTCGGAAGTGGAAACGACTTTGGGCGTGGTTCGCTACGCCCCGCTGGTCGCGATGGCGCTACAGATCGGCAGCCAGGTCGGCACCGGCGGGCCGCTGACCCAGTGCGCGCTCGAAGAGGCCACCGAGCTCGAGCTGGGCATGCGCGGCATCACGGCCTACGCCGAGACCATCTCGGTGTACGGCACCGAGTCGGTGTTCGTCGACGGTGACGACACGCCGTGGTCGAAGGCTTTCCTCGCCGCGGCGTACGCGTCGCGTGGCATCAAGATGCGGTTCACGTCCGGAACCGGGTCCGAGGTGCAGATGGGCAACGCCGAGGGGCGGTCCATGCTGTACCTGGAGATCCGGTGCATCCTCGTCGCGAAAGGTGCAGGCGTGCAAGGCCTGCAGAACGGCTCGATCTCGTGCATCGGCGTACCGGGCGCGGTGCCGGCGGGCATCCGGGCCGTGGCCGCCGAGAACCTCGTCGCGTCGGCCGTCGATCTCGAATGCGCGTCGGGCAACGACCAGTCGTTCTCGCATTCCCCGATGCGGCGTACGGCCCGGTTGTTGCCGCAGATGATGCCGGGCACCGACTTCATCACGTCCGGCTACTCGGCAACACCGAACTACGACAACATGTTCGCCGGGTCCAACGTCGACGCCGAGGATTTCGACGACTTCAACACGATCCAGCGCGACCTGCAGATCGACGGCGGTCTGCGCCACGTCAACGAGGCCGAGATCCTGGCGGTGCGCCGCCGCGCGGGCAAGGCTCTGCAGGCGGTGTTCCGTTACCTCGACCTGCCGGCGATCTCCGATGCCGAGATCGAGGCCGCCGTCTACGCGCACGGCAGTCGCGAGCTCATCCCGCGCGACGTGCTCGAAGACCTCAAGGGTGCCCAGCAGGTGATGGACCGCAACGTGACAGGTCTCGACCTCGTGAAGGCGCTCGAATCGACAGGGTTCTCCGACATCGCCGAGAATCTGCTCGCCGTTCTGCGGCAACGGGTTTCGGGCGATCTGCTGCACACCTCGGCGATCATGACGCGCGACCTCAAGCCGCTGTCGGCGGTCAACGACCGCAACGACTACGCGGGCCCCGGCACCGGCTACCGCCCGTCCGGCGCGCGCTGGGAGGAGATGAAGCGGTTGCGTCACGTCACGAGTGCCGAGAATCCGGAATTGGAGGTGGAGTGAAATGTCCGACAGAACACTCGCTTTCACCGGTGAGACGACCGCCGAGCCGGGCAAGCGTTCCGACGAGGTGGTGCTGGCGATCTCGCCTGCCTTCGCCGACTTCTTCAGCCAGACCATCATCGGCTTGTCGCAGGCCGACGTGATCCGCCAGATCCTGGCGGGCATCGAGGAGCAGGAGGTCGGTGCCCGGTGTATCCGCGTGCGGCACAGCAGCGATCTGGCGGTGGTCGCGCACACCGCGGCCAAGCTGTCGGGCTCGGGCATCGGCATCGGCATCCTGTCGCGCGGTACGTCGATGATCCACCAGCGTGACCTGCCACGGTTGTCGAGCTTGGAGCTGTTTCCGCAGAGCCCGCTCATGACGCTGGAGACCTACCGCAGCATCGGCTCGAACGCCGCGCAGTATGCGAAAGGCGAGTCACCCGAACCGGTTCCGACGCTCAACGACCAGATGGCCCGGCCGCGCTGGCAGGCCAAGGCGGCGCTGCTGCACCTCAAGGAGACCGAACAGATCCGCAAGAACGCCAAGCCCGTCGAGGTGATCCCGCAATTCTCCGAGGCCGTGGCGAACTGATGACCCGTACCGTTGTCGGCGTCGACATCGGTAACTCGACGACGGAGGCCAGCGCCGCGACCATCGCACCCGACGGAACGGTGCGGTTCTGCGGTGCGGCGCTCACGCCGACGACGGGAATCAAGGGCACGCCGAAGAATGTCGACGGGGTGGCCGCCGCGGTGGCCCGCGCGCTCGACGTCGCAGGCCTGGCGTTCGCCGACCTCGATGTCGTCCTGCTCAACGAGGCCACGCCGGTCATCAGCGGGCTGGCGATGGAGACCATCACCGAGACGATCATCACCGAGTCGACGATGATCGGCCATGATCCACGCACGCCTGGCGGCCGCGGGCTCGGCGTGGGCATCACCGTCGCGTTCGACGACCTCGCCGAAATCGCCACGGACGCGGGCACGATCGTGGTCGTGCCCAAAGGCGTCGACTTCGAAGTCGCGGCCCGCGCCATCAACGCCGCCACGCAGCGCGGGGTTCGCGTGACGGGGGCGATCCTCGGCAACGACGACGCCGTGCTGGTGGTCAACCGGCTCGACGTGGCGATCCCGGTCATCGACGAGGTGTCGCGCATCGACGCGGTGCCGCTGGGCATGCTCGCGGCGGTCGAGGTCGCCGGGCCCGGCCAGTCGATCCGCACGCTGTCCAACGCCTACGGGCTGGCCACGATCTTCGAGCTCGACGCGGCCGCCACCCGAGTGGTCTCGCCGGTCGCGCGGGCGCTGACGGGCAACCGCTCGGCGGTCGTGGTGCGTACACCCGCCGGTGACGTCGCCGATCGGACGATCCCGGCGGGCGCCCTGGAGCTGACCGGTGAGCGCAAACGGGCGACCGTGGACGTGTCGCGCGGTGCGGTCGAGATCATGGCCGCGGTCGAGCGCGTCAGCCCGCTGGCCGATGTGACGGGCGAAGCGGGCACCAACACCGGGGGCATGATCGCCAACGTGCGTCAGAGCATGGCCGATCTGTCCAACCACGCGGTCGCCGACGTGCACATTCAAGACCTGCTCGCGGTGGACACCTTTGTGCCGCAGGAGGTGCGGGGCGGGGTGGCGGGCGAGGTGGCGCTGGAGAACGCGGTGGCACTGGCGGCCATGGTGCGTACCAGGGAAAGCGGTATGCGGGCGGTGGCCGAGGCCGTGCGGCAACGCCTGCAGGCCGCGGGTGCCTGCGATGTCGAGGTCGTCGTCGGCGGGGTCGAAGCCGAGATGGCGGGGCTGGGTGCCCTCACCACGCCGGGTACCGACAAGCCGCTCGTCGTGCTCGATCTCGGTGGTGGTTCGACCGACGCGGCGTTGATCGAGGCCGCCGGTGACATCGACGCCGTGCATCTGGCCGGGGCGGGCGATCTCGTCACCAAGCTGATCGACGCCGAACTGGGCCTCGACAACCTTGAGCTGGCCGAGGACATCAAGCGGTACCCGCTCGGCAAAGCCGAGAGCTTCTTTCACGTCCGGCTGGAGAACGGCACCGTGCAGTTCTTCGAGAAGCCGTTACCGGCAACGGCGTTCGCGAGGGTAGTTACGCTGGCCGAGCACGGTATGAGCCCGATACCGACGCGTCATTCGATCGACCGGATCAGGGTCGTGCGCCGCGCCGCGAAGGAACGCGTCTTCGTCGTCAATGCCCTGCGGGCGTTGCGCACCATCGCGCCAGGCGGCGATCTGCGCCAGATCGGGTTCGTGGTGCTACTCGGCGGCTGTGCACTCGACTTCGAGATTCCCGAGCTCATCGCCGATGCCCTGGCCCCGTACGGGATCGTCTGCGGCACAGGCAACGTCCGGGGCAGCGAGGGACCGCGTAACGCGGTGGCCACCGGCCTGGTGGCCTCGCATGCGCAGTTGGTGGGGTCCGCAGTTGGGACGTAGCGGCGGGCAACCCGACCGGCCCGCCATCGTGGTCGTGAGTGGGGCCGGCGGTGGTGCGATCGAGCGTGAAGTGCTCGCCGGCATCGAGGAGGAGGGCGTTCCGTACTCGCTGCTGCCCGCAGGTTCCGACGCCGCCGCAGCCGATCTCGCGCGGCAGGCGGCAATGCGGTCACCCTTGCGCGTGGGCATCGGTCTCGACGTCACCGGCGGCGTCTGCGTGCACCATGACCAGCTCGCAGATGTGTTGCCGGACTTGAGTTCTGGCGGCGCGGCTGATGCCGGTACGGCCCGAACGCTCGGGCACAACGCGGCCCGCATCGTGGTGGGTCTGCCGCTGAAGCGGCAAAACCGGTTCAGCAAATAACGCTGTTTGGGTGGACACAACGCCCAAGGGGAGCGATACTCTCTTATCAAAGGTTGAGTTTCAGACCTTTAGGCGCACTTGGGGAGTGAGGGCCGAGCGTTGAAAGCCTGGTAACCGGGTGCCGAAAGGTTGGTTGCCGCTTTCTGGTCAGTCTCCGGCTGGCGGATGTCGAATGCAAAAGCATTGGAAAACAAGGGAGTTTGCCATGGCGGGTGTGGAAGAGCACCTGGAGAGTGCAGATTATCTGCAGAAGCGCCAACTGAAATCGGGCACGGCGGGCTGGGTCCTGCTGGCCGGGCTCGGCGTCAGCTACGTGGTGTCCGGTGATTACTCGGGCTGGAACTTCGGCCTGGCCGAAGGCGGGTTCGGCGGGCTCGCGATCGCGGCGGTGATCATCGCAGGCATGTACCTGGCCCTGGTGCTGGGTATGGCCGAGCTGTCGTCGGCGCTACCGGCCGCGGGCGGTGGGTACACGTTCGCCCGTCGCGCGCTCGGCCCGTGGGGCGGGTTCGCGACCGGCACCGCGATCCTGATCGAATACGCGATCGCCCCCGCGGCCATCGCGACGTTCATCGGGGCATACGTCGAGTCACTGGGGCTATTCGGTATCACGAGCGGCTGGTGGGTCTACCTCGCCGCATACGCCCTGTTCATCGGCATCCACCTGGCCGGTGTCGGCGAGGCGCTCAAGGTGATGTTCGTGATCACCGCCATCGCGCTCGTGGGCCTGTTGGTGTTCTCCATCGCCGCGCTCGGCCATTTCGACGTCGCCAACCTGACCAACATCGCGGTGGACGAGAGCGCGGCGGGGTCGTCCGCCTTCCTGCCGCACGGCTACCTCGGCATCTGGGCCGCGATCCCGTTCGCCATCTGGTTCTTCCTGGCGATCGAGGGCGTGCCGCTCGCGGCCGAGGAGACCGCGAACCCTGAGCGCAATGTCCCGCGCGGCATCATCGCCGGCATGGCCGTCCTGCTGGTCACCTGTGTGGCGGTGTTGTTCCTGACCACCGGCGCGGGCGGTGCCGATGAGATGTCGGACTCGGGTAACCCGTTGGTCGAGGCGCTGGGCGACGGCACGGCCGCCAAGGTCGTCAACTACATCGGCCTGGCTGGCCTGATCGCGAGCTTCTTCTCGATCATCTACGCCTACTCGCGTCAGCTGTTCGCGCTGTCGCGGGCCGGTTATCTGCCAAAGGTGCTGTCGGTGACCAACTCTCGCAAGGCGCCGACGCTGGCGCTGATCATCCCCGGCGTCATCGGCTTCATCCTGTCGCTGACCGGTCAGGGCGCGCTGCTGCTCAACATGGCGGTGTTCGGCGCCGCGGTGAGCTACGTGCTGATGATGGTCAGCCACATTGTGCTGCGGCGTCGCGAACCCGACATGCCGCGTCCGTACCGCACGCCGGGCGGGGCGGTCACCACCGGATTCGCACTCGTCGTCGCGGTCCTGGCGGTCATCGCCACGTTCCTGGTCGATCGCGTCGCGGCGGGCTGGTGCCTGGCGGTGTTCGCGGCGTTCATGGTCTATTTCGCCGTCTACAGCCGCCACCGCCTGGTGGCCAACTCGCCAGATGAGGAATTCGCAATGCTGGCCAAAGCGGAGAGTGAACTGAAGTGAAGTACCGGCAGCAGGTGTCGGGGGTGACCTACACCTTCGACGGACTCGTCGAGGTGATGGCCAAGGCCACCCCGTTGCGCTCGGGCGATCAACTCGCCGGGTGCGCAGCCGAACACGATGGCGAGCGGGCCGCGGCGGCCTGGGTGCTCGCGGACCTGCCGCTGGACACGTTCCTCAACGAAGAGGTGGTGCCGTACGACACCGACGAGGTGACCCGGCTGATCTTCGACAGCCATGACCGCCAAGCCTTTTCGCCGGTGTCGCACCTGACGGTCGGCGGGTTCCGGGACTGGCTGTTGGAGACCGCCTCGCACGATCACAGTGCCGAGCAGTTCGCCGCCGTCGCACCGGGTTTGACCCCGGAGATGGTGGCGGCGGTCAGCAAGATCATGCGCAATCAGGATCTGATCGCAGTATCGGCGGCCGCGCAGGTCACCGCGGCGCTGCGCACCACGATCGGCGCCCCCGGCACGCTGGCCACCCGGCTGCAGCCCAACCATCCGACCGACGATCCCCGCGGCATCGCCGCCGCGGTGCTCGACGGGCTGCTGCTGGGCTGCGGCGACGCCGTCATCGGGATCAACCCGGCGACCGATTCGCCGCAGGCCACCGCCGACCTGCTGTACCTGCTCGACTCGATCCGCACGCGCTACGACATCCCCGCGCAGTCGTGCGTGCTGTCGCACATCACCACCACGATCGGGCTGATCGAGGCGGGTGCACCGGTGGACCTGGTGTTCCAGTCGATCGCCGGGACCGAGGGCGCCAACACCGCGTTCGGGGTGAACCTGCAGTTGCTGCGGGAAGGCCGGGACGCGGCCCGCTCGCTCAACCGCGGCACGGTCGGCGACAACGTCATGTACCTGGAGACGGGCCAGGGCTCGGCGTTGAGTTCGGGCGCCCATCTCGGCGTGGGCGGCAAGCCCGTCGATCAGCAGACCCTGGAGACCCGCGCCTACGCGGTGGCGCGTGACCTGCAGCCGTTGCTGGTCAACACCGTCGTCGGCTTCATCGGCCCCGAGTACCTCTACGACGGCAAGCAGATCATCCGCGCCGGGCTCGAAGACCACTTCTGCGGCAAGCTGCTCGGCCTGCCGATGGGCGTCGACGTCTGCTACACCAACCACGCCGAGGCCGACCAGAACGACATGGACACGCTGCTGACATTGTTGGCCGCGGCCGGCGTCGCATTCGTGATCACCGTTCCTGGTGCCGACGACGTGATGCTCGGCTACCAGAGCCTGTCGTTCCACGATGTGCTCGTGACCCGGCGCACGCTCGGGCTGCGGCCCGCGCCGGAGTTCGAATCGTGGCTGCGCAGTGTGGGAATGGTCGACGACACCGGCCGGTTGACGCCCTTCGACCTGGAGCGTTCGGTGTTGCGGTCGTTGACCTCGGCGGAGGCGATGTGAGCACGAACAACCCTGCCGTCCAAGACTTTTGGGACGAGCTCCGCAAGACCACCCAGGCCAGGATCGGCCTCGGCCGAGCGGGAAATGCGTTGCCGACCCGGCAGGTGCTCGAGCTGGCCGCGGCCCACGCCGCCGCACGAGATGCCGTTCACGTACCGCTCGACACCGAGGAGCTGGCCGCCGAGATCCGCGACATCGGGATCGGCGAGCCGATCGTGGTGACGAGCCGCGCGACGTCACGCGACGAGTACCTGCGCAGGCCCGATCTCGGCCGCACGCCCGCAGCGGACATGGACGTGCCCGAGTCCGGGGCCGATATCGGCTTCGTGCTTGCCGACGGGCTGTCGCCGACCGCGCTGAACCACCACGGTGCCGGGCTGCTGACCGAATTGGTCGCGCGGCTCGCCGACCGCCACACCCTGGCCCCGCCGGTGATCGCCACGCAGGCCAGGGTGGCGCTCGGTGACCACATCGCAGCCCAGATGCGCTGTCGGACCGTGCTCGTGATCATCGGGGAGCGGCCCGGCCTGAGCGTGGCCGACAGTCTCGGCATCTATCTGACCCACCTGCCGATGCCGGGCCGTACCGATGCCGACCGCAACTGCATCTCGAACATCCACCCGCCGGACGGGCTCGGCTACGCCGAGGCCGCGCGTATCGCGGCGGGCCTGGTCGACGGCGCGCTGGCACTGGGCCGCTCCGGCGTCGACCTCAAGGACACGTCACGCACGGCCGCGCTGGGGCCGAGCGGTGCCACCGAATTGGAGTGACCGCAGCGCCGAACGTGAACAAGATTGCGCGTTTTCCCGAGAATCTCGCGATCTTGTTCACGCTCGGCGCGTGGCTGGCCGTAACTGAAGGGCAGAATGACGGGGTGGATCCTCAGCTCGCTGACAGCATCGACCGTCGCATCATCGATCAGTTACGCATCGACGGCCGAAGGTCTTTCGGTGAGATCGGCCGGTACGTGGGGCTCAGTGAAGCAGCTGTGCGTTCTCGGTACAACCGGTTGCGAAAGCTTGGGATCGTCCAGGTTGTCGGCATGTCGGATGCGCCCAAACTGGGCGAGATCGAGGCACATATCTCGATCCAGGTTCGCGGCGTGACAGTGGACAGCGTCGCGCGCCAGCTTGCAGCGCACCCCGAGGTCAAATTCGTCGGCGCGGCGCTGGGTGCGTTCGACCTCATGCTCGACGTCCGCTGCGCAGACAACAATCACCTGTCACAGTTTCTGCACGAAACGGTACGGCGCATCCGGGGAATCGAACGGCTCGAGACGGCTACCGTTCTGGAGGTCCTCGAGGACAGTTACCTGTGGGCGGGTTTTCGCGAGGCCACGAACCGTCAGGCCGGTGCTGTCGAGCCCTGCCCGACGCCGCCGCGTAAACCCAACCACGAGTAGTCCTTGAACAGCTCGGTGAGCACGTAGAGGTCCATGGTTGCAACGCCGGGAATGCGCCGGACATCATCGAGAAGCGCGCGCACCTGGGTGAGGTCTCGGCAGGTGGCCTCCACGTAGACATCGCGCGAACCGGTGCACAATGCGACGTGATTGACGAGCGGCATCGAAGTGAGTGCGACGGCGACGGAGCGCGGTGTGTGGTCGCGCACGGCGAGCATCAGCCGTAACGATTGATGGCCGAGGGTCAGCGGATTACACAGCGCGACAATGTGCAACGCTTCCTGCTCTTGGAGTTTGGCGACACGGCCGCGCACGGTCGCCTCGCTCACCTCCAGCTCTGCCGCGATGGATGTGAAGGTCCGGCGCCCATCGCGGCCGAGCATCGCGATTATTGCGCGATCCGTCTCATCGAACATGTCAGCCTCTCGCCGAGGATATCCTCCGTGTCGGCTAACTGTCGGGGCAACTCCGTCCGATTGCCAGCGCCTCGGAGATCATGGTTGCGTTGTCGGCTGCGCTCCCCGCGGAATCACATGTCACGTCCTCGAGCCCGATCCGCGCCTCCACACCGTCTTCGACCGCGGCGCGCAGCACAGGCCACGCCGTACCGTCCTGCCCGTGGTAGAGGATCGAACACGTCGCGCCGGCGTCGCGGAGAATCGCGGCGATCTGTCTGCACTCGGCGATCGCCTGGTCCGGGTCCGCAGTCTCGGGCTCGATGAGGATCCGGACGTTCTGATGCAGTGTCGGTGAGGACAGCAGGCTCGGTACATCGTCGATGGACCAGACCGCGCTCTCCAGCACGACGCCTCGGGATACCAACAGTTGCGCGGCCTCGGCGGCTCCCTCCTCGGAGAATGCGACCGACGCGAAGTCGGGGAGTGCGCCGTCGGGCCAACCGGCAACATGGCGCATGCGTTCGTCATGGCCGGAACACGTCCACAGCCCGGTCGTCGTGCCGATGATCACCGAGGTGTCCGTGGCCCGGACAGCACGCACCATCGCGCCGATATCGTCGGGGTGGATGCTCTGTCCACCATCGGCGGTGCGCGCGTGAGCGTGGACCACCGCTGCGCCCAGTGAGATGGCCCGTGAGGCATCTGTCGCGATCTCCTCCGGGGTCAGTGGCACCGTCGGCGCCTCCGCGCGGGAACGCCCGCCGTTGATCGCGGCTTTCAAAAACATCTCGCAAGCTCCTTGTCGACGTTGTCCTTCGTCTCTCGTCACTCCTGGCGCAGGTCCAGCAGGGCTTTCGTCGCGCCCGTTTCCTCCCCGAGCCGCGCACCTGCCCGGATTCGATCGATGAGTGCGGGTTCCTCCGCATCGTCTTGCAGCGCAACGTCGATCACCTGCGCGAGTACGGCGGCGGCGCCGATGAAAACCCCGTTCACGTCAGCCAGTACGACATCGCCCGAACTGACAGCCACTCCGCCGATGGAGACAGCTACGTGATGGCCGCCGGCGTCGATGCCGTGCAGCTTGGTGGTCAACATGCTGCGGCCGTAGGCGTATACCGGTATCCCGAGCTCGGCGATTTCCTCGACATCGGTGACGACGCCGTCGACGACGATCCCACGTGCGCCGCGCGCTGCCGCAGTGGCGGCGATGACGAGACCGACCGGGGCGTGGCGCCTGTCGCCGCCGGTGTCGATCACGAGTACGTCACCCGGCTCCAGGTAACCGGCCGCATGATGCAACATCGTCGAGTCGGTAGCGGTCGTGCGAACGGTTACCGCCCGGCCCACGACCCGGCCGGATCCCGCCTGACGCACGAGTGACGGATCGACGAAGCCTTCTTCGAGGTAGTGCCCGAGCGTCGGGAACGAGACTCGCTCGAGCTTGCCGACGAGCGACGGATCCAGCCGCGGGGGAGCGGAATTGAAGGTGATCGGTGTCATCACGAGGTCACCGTCATCGTGAGCTCGATACGCCGGTTGTCGAGTGCCGGCAAGACGCTGCGAACAGCCTGGGTCCGCGCGGTCGAAATCTCGACGGTGACCACGGCCTCCGGTTCGTCGCCGAGTGCCGCCTTCACCACCCCGAGCGGATCGACCACCAGGGAATCGCCGATGCACGCGGACGAAATGGTGCCCGCAGCCGCGACCCAGACGGTGTTCTCGATTGCACGGGCACGCACCAACGTTTCCCAATGGTCTGCCTTGCGGTGCCCCGACATCCATGCGGCTGACACCGAAATGAGTTCAGCGCCTTGCGAGATCAAGTGGCGAGTGAGTTCCGGGAACCGAAGGTCGTAACAGTTCACCAGTCCGATGCGCAACCCCGCGAGGTCGATTACCGGCGGCAACGTGGGGCCCGGTGTCACGTAGTCGGATTCGCGATACGCAAACGCGTCATACAGGTGCAGCTTGCGGTAGCGGGTGAGGACGTCACCGCCCGAATCCACCGCGACGAGTGTGTTGTTGGGGCGAGAGGTTCCGTTCGGCTCATAGCCACCCGCGATGACGGCGATGTCGTGACTTTCGGCGAGACCGGAAAGGTGCGCCTCGAAAAGGGGCCACTGCAGGTCGACCAGCTCGGAGAGCCGGTGATCGAGACCGTCGACGCTGAGCATCGCCTCCTCGGGGAAAACGATCACGTCAGCGCTGTCTGCGGCGGCGTGGGCGGTGAGTCGGTCGATGGCGGCGAGGTTCGCCGTCGTGTCGGTGGTGGGGCCGAACTGCGCGATGGCAACACGCATGACCACTCCTTTCTAGACGATGAAGGTGGTTGAACCGCTTCCAGATTCAGGAGGCGAGCGCCTTGGCGTCCGCGGCGCGCCAGCTGAGCCACAGGGTGCCGCCAGGCTCTACCGCGGCCAGCTCGGGCGTGAGCTGTGCACTCGGTACCGTGGCCACGAGGTGTGCCTCCGGTGCGATGCGCACGCCGAACCGCCACTCGTCGCCGGTGTAGATCGATTCGGTCAGTGCGCCCCTGATCGCAAAGTCCGCGTCAGGCTGCGTGGCCCCGATCGAGATTCTTTCGGGGCGTAGCGCCAGACCGACCGCAGCACCATCGGGGATCTCCCCGATGGTTGTGGCCGGGACTGGCCCCACAGCCGGTACGACGATGTCGTCGCCGACCTTTGCGGCCTCGATGACGTTGCAGCTACCGATGAACGAGGCGACGAAGCGCGAAGCGGGATGTTCGTAAATTTCAGTCGGTGAGCCGATCTGTAGTATCCGTCCGGCAGACATGACAGCGATGCGGTCACTCATGGTCAACGCCTCCTCTTGGTCGTGAGTGACGTAGACGAAGGTGGTGTGCACCTCGCGTTGCAGCTTTTTGAGTTCGACCTGCATCTCCTTGCGAAGCTGAAGATCGAGCGCGCCGAGCGGCTCATCGAGCAGAATGACCGCGGGACGCCCGACAACTGCGCGGGCAAGTGCGACGCGTTGACGTTGGCCGCCCGAGAGTTGTGTGGGCTTGCGATTCGCGAGCGCCTCAAGCCGTACGAGCTTGAGCGCAGCGTCGACCCGCTCCACAACCTCTGACTTTGGCACCCGTTTGACCCGCAGTTCGAATGCCACGTTCTCGGCCACGGTCAGATGGGGGAACAGGGCATAGCTCTGAAACACCATGTTCAGGTCGCGTTTTCGAGTCGGCACGTCGGTCACCGACGTTCCGGCCAGCTCGATCTCGCCGGCTGACGGCGTCTCGAAGCCGGCGATCATGCGCATGAGTGTCGTTTTTCCGCACCCCGAGGGGCCCAGGATCGAAAAGAACTCGTGCTGACCGATTTCGAGGTCGAGCGGATGAACAACGGTAGCGTCGCCGAAAGACTTCGTGATCCCGGAAAGGCGGATCGCCGACGTGGACATCAGGAGGCCTTGATCCTGGTCCAGCCGTCCTGGTAGTACTTCATCGCCTCACCCGGATCGAGGATGAATTCAGCCTTTCGAAGTTGATCGTCGGAGACGAAGATCGCGGGGTTCTCGCGCACGCTCGGATCGGTGATCAGTGTCTGTGCAGCCTGGTTGGTGGTGGCGAGCGATCCGTCGTTGGTTGCCATCGCGCCGACTTCCGGCCGGAGAACGAAGTTCAACCACTGATATGCGGCGTCCGGGTGAGGTGCTCCCTTGGCGATGGAGAAGCTGTCCACCCACAGGGTGCCGCCTTCTACGGGAAGTGTGTATTTCACGTCCGGGTTGGCCGCGACGACCTTGCCGACTGACGAACCGCCCCAAGCCAGTGACGCGCACGCGTCGCCTGCGGCCACCAGGTCGTAGTAGTTCGTCGAGTTGTAACCCGCGAGTAGGGGTTTCTGTTGGAGGAGCTTCTCGGTGGCTCTTTCGATCTCGGCTTCATCGGTCGACGTTGCGCTCGATCCGGTCGATTGCAGGCCGACGATGTAGCTGGCCAGCATGTTGTCGAGCATGTAGATCTTGCCGCGGTAGGCGGGATCGAACAGTGAATTCCAGCTTGTCAGTGGAGCTTTCGTACACGCCTGGTTGTACAGCAGGCCCGTGGTACCCCAAACCCACGGAACGGCATGCTTGTTTTCCGGGTCGAAGCCGGGGTTGACGAACTTGTCCATGACATTGTCCATGCCCTGAACCCGGCTGTAGTCGATCGGGTCGACGAGGTTCTGTCCCGCCAGATTCTGGACGGCGTACTGGCTGGGCTCGACAATGTCGTAGCCGGTGTTGCCCGCCGAGAGCTTGGCAATCATCGTCTCGTTGCTGTCGAACGTGTCTACGTTGACCGATATGCCGGTTTCCTTCTCGAATGCTTCGATCACGGAATCGGGAACTTCGCCGGCCCATGCGTACAGGTTGAGCTCGTTCGCCTCGCCTGAATCACTGCCGCCGCACGCGGTCAGGGCGAGCGCCGACGCCACCGCGAGCGCGATACATGCGACGCGTCGTTTCGGCCTGGTTGTCTTCTGCATGGTGGTGCCCTTTCGTGTGGCGAGTTAGGAAGTGAACGAGTCAGCTGGATTGGCCGGCATTTTCGTAGCCGACGAGAATCCGCCGCATCTGTTGGATGCCGACGGCGAAGATGAGCAGCACGGTCGCGACTATCAACATTGCGCCGAGCGCGTTGATCTCGGGTGTGATGCCGGTCTTCAGCAGGCTGTAGATGCGCAGGGGCAGCGTTGTGGAGCCGACGCCGCTGGTGAAGGTCGAAATGACGATGTTGGAAAACGATGTCGTGAACGCCAGTAGGAACGCGGCGAGAATCGACGACCGCAGCAGTGGGAAAAGCACGCGGATGAAGGTTTGCCACGGTGTGCAGCCGAGGTCTGCGGACGCTTCGGAGAGCGAGCTGTCCAGGGAGCTGATCGCACCCATCAGGATCAACGTCGTCAGGGGCAACGAGATGACGATGTGGCCGAGCACGATGGTCGGAATGCCGAGCGGCAGCTGGACGGTGCTGAATACGGTGAGTAATGCTGCGCCGAGGACGATCTCGGGGAGTACAAGGGGAAGCAGGACCGCGCCGAGGAACAACGTACGCCCCTTGACGCGGTATCGGGCGAGGCCGAAAGCTGTGAGGAAGCCGACCGTCGTCGCAACCGCCGCGGCAATGGCTCCAACGGTGAAACTCGTCTGCAGGGTTTTCAGAAGTGCGCGGTCGGTGAACACCTCGCCGTACCACTTGACGCTGAATCCGCCCCACCGACTGCTGGTTTCCGACGCGTTGAACGAGTACACCACGACGGCCACGATCGGTACGTACAGAAAAACCAAGGCCGCCTTGGCGACCCAGCCCGTCAGGCGGTCCATCGTGCGCTCCTATTACGGAACTTCAGGATCAGCCCGGCGATGCCGATCGAGGCAATCATGAGGATGAGCACGACCATGGACAGTGCTGCGCCCATTGGCTGATTGCGGAATTCGGTGTAGAGCGTGACGATCAGGTTGCCGACCAGCAGGCTCTTTCCGCCGCCGAGAAGCACCGGTATCACAAACACCCCCAGCGTCGGCACGAAGATCAACAGCGCGGCCGCGACGATCCCGGCTGAACTCAGTGGTGCGATCACCCGGAAATGGGTGCGCCACCACCCGCAGCCCAAGTCGGCGGCCGCTTCGCGCAGTGACGGGTCGATGCCGCGCATCGACGCGTAGATGGGAAAGATTGCGGTCGGCAAGAATGCGTAGAGCAGCGCCAGCATGACGGCGGTCTGGCTCGGCACAAGGGGATCGCCCACATCGCCGAATATTCGGAGCAGGCCGAGGACGGGACCGTCTGATCCGAGCAGCGTCATCCACGCGAAGGTGCGCACCAGGAAGTCGGTCCAGAACGGCACGATGATGAGTAGCAGGATCAACGGTTGGCGATGAGCGGGTTGGGAAACCGTGTAGTACGCGACGATGTATCCGACGACGAGGCAGAAGATGGTGTTGAGCGCCGCCATGGCGAGGCTGTAGACAAGCGTCTTCGCGTACACCGGATCGGCCAGTCGGGTGAAGTTCTCGAAGGTGAACCCGCCGCGAACCTGGCCGTAACGGTCCGCCTCCGCCACGCTGTTGCGGGCGACCAGCAGGAGCGGGAGCACGGCCAGCACACAAACGATCAGCAGTCCCGGCGCTAGCAGCGGCCAGGCGGTCAGCGTCTGGCGCCGGTTGGAACGCGGCGCGTCGGTGGTGGTCATCCGGTGTTTCACTCTCTGGCTGGTCGGGTGTGATCATTGTTCTGCTGAGCCGAGGTGGCTGGGAGCGCTTCTCGCTTCGAGATCAGTGGTTGACGCGTTACATCTGTGCGCATATCGCAGGCGTCCAGCGCGCCCAACGTGAAAAAGATTGCGGCTTTTCCGGCGAATCTCGCGATCTTGTTCACACTCGGCACTGTCGCCTGCGCGACCGAGGGCTACATCGAACCCAGCGCCAGGAGGACGGCCTTTCCCGACGAGTGTTGGCTTGTGTGCCAGATTTGCCGCGAATCACGCACACAAGCCAACGCTCGGCGCCCGCAACCGCGTTTTGACCTGCGCGGACACCGGCCGGTAAGCTGCTCCGTTGGCGTGTGCTGCCCTCATGGGCAAGCGGGCCCCGGGTCAATGTCGGTCGCCGGGAATCCCAGTGCACATGCCTGACCGGCACTCAACCCGAGAAGAGAAGGTAAGCACTGTGCCTACTTACACGCCGAAGGCGGGTGACACCACGCGTTCGTGGTACGTCATCGACGCCCAAGACGTGGTGCTCGGCCGGCTCGCCGTCGAAGCAGCCAAGCTGCTGCGCGGCAAGCACAAGCCGACATTCACGCCCAATGTCGATGGTGGCGACTTCGTCATCGTCATCAATGCCGAGAAGATCGCCGTCAGCGGCGACAAGCTCACCAACAAGTTCGCTTACCGCCACTCGGGTTACCCCGGCGGCCTGCGTAAGCGCACGATCGGTGAGTTGCTGGAGAAGCACCCGACCCGCGTTGTCGAGAACGCGATCGTCGGCATGCTCCCGCACAACAAGCTCGGCCGGCAGATCCAGAAGAAGCTGAAGGTGTACGCGGGTCCTGATCATCCGCACGCCGCGCAGCAGCCGGTTCCGTTCGAAATCAAGCAGGTGGCCCAGTGACCGAAGTGACAGAGACCGAGGTGACAGAGGTCGTGACCGAGGCCGCCGAGCCGCGCGAGCCGGTCATCATCGACCGTCCCATCCAGACCGTCGGCCGCCGCAAGGAGGCCGTGGTGCGGGTTCGCCTGGTGCCCGGCACCGGCCAGTTCAACCTGGACGGCCGCACCCTGGAGAACTACTTCCCGAACAAGGTGCACCAGCAGCTGATCAAGGCCCCGCTGGTGACCGTGGATCGGCTGGAGCAGTTCGACATCTACGCCCATCTCGATGGTGGCGGCCCGTCCGGCCAGGCCGGTGCGCTGCGCCTCGCGATCGCGCGTGCCCTCATCCTGGTGCAGCCGGAGGATCGTCCCGCGCTGAAGCGCGCCGGGTTCCTGACGCGTGACCCGCGTGCCATCGAGCGCAAGAAGTACGGCCTCAAGAAGGCCCGCAAGGCGCCTCAGTACAGCAAGCGCTGATCTGTACAGCCTTATGCCGCCGAGCGTGGAATCATCCACGCTCGGCGGTTTTTATTCTGCCGATGTCGGCATTTTCAGTAATGGTCTCCGCCGGCAGGCGAATTTGATGGTTTCCTGCTCACGGCGATATTCGCCGAATGGTGAGCTAATTCGATTGTCGATATTCATGCGAATTATCGGCTGATCTTGGTTTGACATCCGGCGCGAATGTGAAAAACCATGGGGTCGAGGCGGGGGCGTGGAAGCGCGCCCAGGCAGGCCGAATCTGCCGCCGGTGCGAGTCAGTCAGCTCGTTGGGGGACCGGACCGCTTCCTGACTGAAAGGGAGTAGTTGATGAAGAGCACTATCAAGCGAGTGACAGTCGGCGCCGCGTTCGGTGGGGCGCTGTTCCTGTCCGCCGGAATGGGCATCGCCAACGCTCAGCCGAATGACGGTCAGGTGGATCTCGCACTCGGCACCGCAGGCGTTCTCGAAGACGTGCCTATCGGCACCGCGGCCCAGATCGCCGCAGGCGTCTGCGACGGCGAGGTGGCCCAGGTGACCACGGTCGCGCAGAACGTCGACGCCAGCGGCACGCAGCAGAATGTCTGCAACAACAACGTTGGCGCGGTCGAGTTCAAGCAGAACGAGGGCGCACCCGCCGAGGGCGCGGCCGAACAGCCCGAGGGCGCGGCAGAGGGCTCCGAGGGCTCCGGCACCGCCGAGGAGACCGGGAGTGCTCCGGCCCCCGCCGAGGAAGGCAGTGGTGAAGGCAGCTAGGCCTCGCAGCTAGGTGAATCGCCGTCCGCACCCAGACGAGGGGAGCGGGCGGCGATTCTCTTTGTCTCGATCCGGTACCGATTCGGCCGCGGCACGGTCGTTGACCTCGTCGGTTGTGTTTCGGGCGGGAAATTATGAGAAGTTTAAGGGCATGGCTCGACTGTTCGGCACCGACGGCGTGCGCGGCGTCGCAAATCGCGATCTGACCGCGGAGCTCGCGCTGGCGCTGGGTTCCGCGGCTGCCCGGCGACTCGGCAACGCCGCCGGACACGGGCGGCGGGTCGCCGTGGTCGGACGTGACCCGCGGGCGAGCGGCGAGATGCTGGAAGCCGCGGTCATCGCGGGCCTCACCAGCGAGGGCGTCGACGCCCTGCGCGTCGGAGTCCTGCCCACCCCCGCGGTGGCGTACTTGACCAGCGCCTACGACGCCGACTTCGGCGTGATGATCTCGGCATCGCACAACCCGATGCCCGACAACGGCATCAAGATCTTCGGTCCCGGCGGGCACAAGCTCGACGACGCGACCGAGGACCGCATCGAAGAACTGGTGAACGCGGGTCCGGGGCAGCGGCCGACGGGCGCGGGCCTCGGCCGGGTGGTCGACGCCGAGGACGCGCTGGACCGCTATCTGCGCCACGTGAGCAAGGCCGTCACGACGCGGCTTGAGGGACTGACCGTCGTCGTCGACTGTGCGCACGGCGCGGGCTCGGCGGCCGCGCCCCGCGCCTACCGGGCCGCGGGCGCCAACGTCATCGCGATCAACGCCGAGCCCAACGGCCTCAACATCAACGACGGCTGCGGCTCCACCCACATGGAGGTGCTGCAGGCCGCGGTCGTCGAACACGGTGCCGATCTCGGACTGGCCCACGACGGCGACGCCGACCGCTGCCTCGCGGTCGACGCGACCGGGCAGGTGATCGACGGCGACGCGATCATGGTCGTGCTCGCCCTGGCCATGCAAGAAGCCGACGAGTTGGCGTCCAACACGTTGGTGGCCACGGTGATGAGCAACCTCGGCCTGCACCTGGCCATGCGTGCGGCCGGTATCGAGGTCCGTACCACGAGCGTCGGTGACCGCTACGTCCTCGAAGAGCTGCGGGCCGGCGAGTTCTCGCTCGGTGGCGAGCAGTCCGGCCACATCGTGATGCCCGGCCTCGGTACGACGGGTGACGGCATCGTCACCGGCCTGCGGCTCATGTCGCGCATGGCGCAGACCCGCTCGACTCTGGCGGCGCTCGCGGCTCCGATGCAGACGTTGCCGCAGGTTCTGATCAACGTCGAGGTCGCCGACAAGGCAACCGTGGCCAAGGCCCCGTCGGTGCAGTCGGCGGTGGCGCAGGCCGAAGCGGAACTCGGCGACACCGGACGCATCCTGCTGCGCCCGTCGGGCACCGAGCAGGTGGTCCGGGTGATGGTCGAGGCCGCCGATGAGAACACCGCGCGCCAGCTCGCGGTGCGCGTGGCTGAATCTGTCAGCCATCAACGCTGATTCGACGGAACCCGTTGGGCCCCGTCCGCGTCTAACCGGACATGGGAGTAGTTGACGCTGCCCGTATCGACGTCGAGGCACTCATGGACGCGGCGCGCCAGTACGAGGCCGCGGCAGACATCGTCGACGCCACCGTCCGGACGCGGTTGAGCAGAGCGGCTTTCGACGGATCGGCGGCCGGCCAGGCCCATGTTGCCCAGGGCGACGCGGTGCGTGCCGCCCTCGACGATCTGGCCGAACCGCTCGGAGAATGGGCCCGCGCGGCGGGGGAGATCGGCGCCGTGCTGCGAGCCTCGGCGGATCGGTATGTTGCCGCCGACGGCCGAGCAGCGAGCCGGGTGGGCTGACCGGTGGCGCTGAACATCGACACCACAGACCTTTTGGCGCCCGCACGCCCCGCCGTCGACACGTTCGCCGAATATGTGTGGGCCTGCCGGCTGCTCGGCTACCACCATCAGGACCTCACCGGCCATGCCCGTCAGGTCCACGAGTGGTACGACACCGAACGAGGTCTGAATCTGCGGGCGATCGACAACGAATGCGCGGCGCTGACGGCCGCGGCGGCATCGATGGAGCCGGCATTGCAATTGCAGGACAAGCAGATTCGCGTGCTGTCTGACGGTTGGCACGGTAGTGGGGCGCGAGCGTCTGGCGATTTCCTGCAGCGCCACTCAATCTCCGCGGGACACGCGGTCACGGCACTGCGCGCTGCCTCATCGACACTGGGCCAGCTCTCCGACGAGTTACGGTCGGCGGTCGAGCGCAAAGTCACTGTCACCCAGCAGATCGAGGGCCGCCACGGCGCACAGCGTGACATGTGGCTGGCCGCGGCGCGCACGGTGACCACCGGGTTGGGGGACCGGTCGACCGCCAGCGAGCTCATCGACCAGCAGGTGAAGCCCTTCGTGGACAACGAGATTGCCGGCGAGTGGCTGGCGGCGATGCGCGCCGCGACGACTGCGGTGGCCGATGCCTACGACGCGGCCCTGACCGCGCTCAGGTCCGGGCCGGTTCCGGTGTTCGAGATACCCGGGGCGCTCGGCCCGGCGTGGTCTCCTGCCGTCGCGGCTCGTGACGCCGCGGTCCGTGACGACGCACCGCCGGTCGGCGCCACGAGTGCTCCCACGGTGCCCGCCGGCTTCACCCCGGGTCCGAGCAGTGTGCCGTCGTGGGCTCCGGCGCCGAGTTGGTCGGCTCCACCGCCGACGATGAGCCCAGCAGAGGTGTCCGCGCCGGCACCGCCGCCGGCCGCACCGGTCGAGCCGTTGACGCCGCCGGGTCTGGGCCAGACGCTCGGCGCGGGATTGCCCGGTGCCGGCGGCGGTTTACCCGACATTGGCGCAGGTTTGGCGGGCACCGGCCAACAGCTCGCCGACCTGTTCGGTGGACTGATCGGATCGGCTGCTGAGGGATTGCCGGACGAGGATCCGCTCGACGATGAGCCGCTGGACCTCGACGACGAGGTGGCCGAGGACTCTGAGGGTCCGGAGGATCCGGAGGATCCGATCGACGAAGGCGAGGAAGAGGAGGAAGGCGAGGACGACGCGGCTGCTGAGGACGAGCCCGTCGAGGAGGACGACGAAACACCCGTTGCACCGGAACAGGTGGAAAGCGTTGAGCCGCCGCCGGATCCGCCCGATCCGGTCCACACGGCGCCACCGCCTGCCGAGCCGGCCGCTGAACCGCTCGCCGCGCCGGAGGGGGAGACACCGTGTGAGATCGCGGCTGACGAGCTGCCGCAGGTCGGTCAGTGACCGATGCTCACTCTGGTCACATCAGCACCGCAGAGGACACGGTAGATGGTTTGCAGAACGTGATATCACCGGTGATGCTTGGACGAATCGTCAGGTTTGTCGTCGCGTTCGCCGTCGTCAGAGTCGCGATCGGCCGATGACTTGCTGGCCGGCGACGCTTCGCGCGGAGTGGATTTGGATTTGGTCACTCCATCATCGGCTGCGGTGTCGCGGGTGGTCGATCGGCGATCATCGCGCCCCGGAGCCAGAACGCGGAGCCGCTCCCCGTCCTCCAGCGACTCGCGAACCACGGGTCGAGGTGTCGGTGCCCGCCGGGCAGGCTTGGTCAGCTCGCGTTCGGTTGGCTTGGCCGAAGACTTCGCAGTCCTTGGTTTAGTGGGTTGCTCGTCCACCGCTGCCGGCTCGGTCGGCACTTCGCGCTTGGCCTGGACGGGTGTATCAGTCGGTAAAACCGCTGCGGAAGTTGCGTTTTCGCGGTTGTAGAAGAAATTCTGAATCTGCGATATCACCCATGCGAGGCCCACGAACGCAACGACAACCGGGGCGAGGATCACGGCGGCAGCGGTACTCGTGATCGTTGAGATCAACGCCCGCCAATCGACACTCGTCGCCGCGGAAGTGGCGTTGGCGAGTTGGCTACTCGCCGCCTGATCGCCCGGCGGAACTGCAGTGACCGCGGTTCGGCCAAGGTGCACAAGCAGGGTGTCGGGGGCGTACCTGGCGACGGCTGCGGGTTGCACCGCGCGAACTTCGGTTCGTATGGCGTCGGCGTCGGGCGGTACGGCGACCAGGGGCAATACGAGGGCGCCGGCGAGGGCGAGCGATGGGGTTGCATGACGCATGTGTCCGTCCTTCCACTGTCTCGGACCATCGTCATGCCGCCGCGGGGGTATGGATGCAGTAATGCCCTACTGCATTTTTCGCCGCGCCGGCGCGGTCCTACTCCATGGCGGACAGTCAGATCGTGTCGTCGCGGCAGGCGAGTGCCGCCGCCACGAATGCGTCGCGCACCGGATTGTCGACGGCCGCATTCCAGATCAGGGTGACGTGGCTGGGACGAAGATCGTCTATCGGCACCACCCGGACGTCGGGGCGCCGGTAGTAGGCCGTCGTCGACCGCGGTAGCACGACGAAGCCTTCGCGCGCGGCGACGTGTTCGAGTTTGTCCTCGACGGTGCACACCGTGGCGCGCGGCGGCGCCCAGCGTTGATCGGCCGGCGCCTGGGTACGCCATTCCGGAAGTGTCGCGGGATCCTGCAGCAATAGTCGGTCGGTCAGGTCGGCCAACCGCACCGATGACCGCGCGGCCAGTGGATCGTCGGCAGGCAACACCGCGTCGAGCGGTTCCTCCAGGAGCGGTGCGGTGCCGAGGCCGCGGTGGTCGATCGGCTCGCGGGCGTAGACGACGTCGATCTCGCCGTTGCGCACCACCTCGACCTGCTCGTTCCAGCCCACCTGGCGTACCACCGCGCGGCGGCCGGACCCGGCGGCTTCGAACGCCGTCGCGGCCGCCGTCGCCCGCAGCCCCGGCATCACCCCGACCGTCACCGTCACGGTCGGTGCCGCGACGCGAGACAGCCGCTGGCGCAACGCCTTCGCCTCGTCGAGCAGAACCTTGGCGTCCTGCAGGAGTTGCGTCCCCGCCGGGGTCAGCTGAGTGCCACGCGAACCGCGCGTGAACAGCTGCGCACCGAGTTCGTCCTCGAATGCCCTGATCTGGCGGGACAGCACTGGTTGCGCGATGTGCAGGCGCTGGGCCGCGCGGCCGAAGTTCAACTCTTCGGCGACCGCGACGAAGTACCGCAGTTTGCGCAGATCGAGATCGCTGCTGCTCATACCTCAAGGGTATCGCTGAACGACGAAAAGAGTCTTGGACGAACCCGGCCACCGGCTCGACAGTGGAGACATGAACCTCAAGAACGCACGCGTCCTGATCATCGGCGGCACGTCGGGCATCGGCCTGGGTGTCGCGTCTGCCGTCGCCGACCGTGGCGGTGTTCCGATCGTGGTGTCGCGCAAGCAATCCAGCGTCGACAACGCATTGGCCACGTTGCCCGACTACGCCCGCGGTTCGACCGTCGATCTCACGGACCCCGAGTCGCTGGACCGGTTGGCCGATGAGGTCGGGACGATCGATCACCTGGTGTTCTCCGCGGGCGAGGCTCTGGAGATGATCGGGTTCAACGATCTCACCCCCGAGGCGATCACCGGCTTCTTCGGCACCCGGTTCATCGGCCAGTTGCAGGCGATACGGGTGTTCGCGCCGCGGATCAACGCGGGTGGCTCGATCACCCTCACGAGCGGCACGGCCGCGGAGAAGCCCGGGTTGGGCATTTTGCCCACTGCGGTGTGCGGTGCCATCAACGCGATGACCCGGGCATTGGCCATCGAACTGGCACCGCTGCGGGTCAACGCAGTCGCGCCCGGCCCGATCGTGACGCCGCTGTGGTCGGCGTTGGGCGACGCCGATCGTCAGGCGGTCGTCGAGCGGTACGCACAACAGCTTCCGGTTGGGCGGATCGGTGAGCCCACCGACACCGCGTTGGCCTACGTCTACTTCATGGAACAGGAGTTCGGCACGGGCGTGGTGCTCACGGTCGACGGCGGCACGGTCCTGGTCTAACGTGCCAGCGACACCAATTCCGCACAGAACCGGACGGATTCGGCGCTGTCGGACGCCAGCGGGTGCACCAGCAGCGTCGTCACGCCGGCTTCGGCGTAGGCGGCCAGCCGCTCCTTGACGAAACCCATTGGCCCGACCAGCGATACGTTGCGGACGAGCTCATCGGGCACCGCGTCGATGGCTTCAGCCTTCTTGCCCGCGAGGTAGAGGTCCTGGATGCGGTCGGCCACCTCGCCGAACCCGTACCGGGTGGCGAGGTTGTGGTAGAAGTTCTTGCCCCGGGCGCCCATGCCGCCGATGTACAGGGCCAGTTGGGGTTTCGCCCACGCCAGCCGGTCGTCGACGTCATCGCCGATCGCCAGGCTCGCACTCACCATGACATCGAGCGGACCGAGCTCCGCATCGCGTTTGGCGAAGCCCGCGCGCAGCGCCTCGCCCCATACGTCATCGGCCTTCTCGGGGAAGTAGAACACGGGCTGCCAGCCCTCGGCGATCTCGGCCGTCAGCTCGACGTTCTTCGGTCCAAGGGCCGCAATGGTGATCGGAATACGTTCTCGCACCGGATGATTGATCAAGTGCAGCGATTTGCCCAGGCCGGTCCCGCGGTCGGCCGGCAGCGGGAGTTGGTAGTACCTGCCGTCGTAGTGGACATTCTCGCGACGCCACACCTGCCGGCAGATCTCGACGACCTCGCGGGTACGGCCGAGCGGAGCGTCGAACGGCACGCCGTGAAAGCCTTCCATCACCTGCGGGCCCGAGGTGCCGATGCCAAGGCGGAACCGCCCGTCGGACACGTAGTCGACCCCGGCTGCCGTCATCGCCAGTAGTGAGGGAGTCCTGGTGTAGATCGGCACCACCCCGGTGCCGAGTTCGATGGTCGAGGTCTTGGCGGCCAGGTAGCCGAGCTGGCTGATCGCGTCGTACGAGTACGCCTCGGCCACGAGCGCGATGTCGACGCCGACCTTCTCCAGTTCGACGACTTGGTCGGCGGCCTCTTTGAAGCCACCGGCATAACTCAGAAAGATGCCTGTCCGCATCATCGAGTTATATACCCAACCGGTTGGTTGGGGTGCGCTCAGGGTTTGAGGAGCGCGACGACCTTGTCCTCCAGCGCGACGGGATCCGCGTTGGGGTCGGGGGTCCGGGTGTGGGGCAGCTGAACCTCGGGGTCGGCGAAATCCTTGTACGTCTTGTCACCGGCGAGCGTCGCGAGCAGGTAGCCGGTCAGCAGCGCACGCACGATCTTCTGGGTGCCGCGGTGAGCACCGGGCAGGCCGAGGACACGGGCCAGCCGGCGTCCCTCCATCAGCCCACCGGCCTTGATGTCGTCGACCGTGCGCAGCGTCGCGCCCTCCCACGCCCGCGCGAGCTCGACGGCATTCGAGCGCAACGTCATGGGATCGCCCGGATCGGTCAGCACCAAGCCCGGCACCTGCAGCGTCGCCGCGGGCTGCTCGGCAGGCGGTTTGGTGATCGTGGGGAACAGTGCGGCGACGGCTTTGGGCTTGTTCGGCATGCCTGCCGCCGCGAACACCGCCGCGGACGCGCCGAACCCGTGACCGACGAGGCCGCGTTTGGTCGGGTGGACGCTGATCTTGCCCGGCCCCAGCCGCACCCCGCTGACGATGTCGAGCGCCGCGCCCAGGTCGAATGCGAGGTTGAGCACCGACGGGGCCAGCCCGGTCTCGGTGTTGGGCGCCGCGGCGACGATGCCCCAGGACGCCAGGTGCTCGAGCGTCTTGGTGTAGTTGTCGGACTTTGCCATCCAGTCGTGGGCGAACGCCACACCGGCCAGGTTCAGGCCGGATTCCGGGGTGTAGACGACACCCGGCACGCCGGCGAAAGCCAGGTCACCGCGCAGTACGCGGTGCGGCCCGCGGCGGGTCAACGCAGCGAAGAGCTTCTTGGTGCTGGCCACCCGTTGACCGTAGCCCACACCTCACGGAATCGGGTGCCAGGTGGGTGTTGCACTACCCTGGATCCCTATGTGTGGAATCGTCGGCTACGTCGGGGCGCGCCCGGCCCGCGACATCGTGGTCGACGCGCTGCGCCGCATGGAGTACCGCGGTTATGACTCCGCAGGTATCGCCCTGATCGACGGTCGCGGCGGATTGACGGTGCGGCGGCGCGCCGGCCGACTGGCCAACCTCGAAGCCGCCCTCGCCGAGACCGATGACAGCACCCTGACCGGCAGTACGGGCCTCGGCCACACCCGCTGGGCGACGCACGGCAGGCCGACCGACCGCAACGCCCATCCGCACCGCGATGCGGCGGGCAAGATCGCCGTCGTCCACAACGGCATCATCGAGAACTTCGCCGCCCTGCGTACCGAGCTTGAGGCCGCCGGCGTGGAGTTCGCCAGCGATACCGACACCGAGGTCGCAGTCCACCTGGTCGCCCGGCAGTACACGCACGGCGACACCGCGGGTGATTTCCCCGCGTCGGTGCTGGCCGTCCTGCAGCGCCTCGAGGGCCACTTCACGCTCGTGTTCGCCAACGCCGACGATCCCGGAACCATCGTGGCGGCGCGCCGGTCCACCCCGCTGGTGCTCGGCGTGGGTGAGAACGAGATGTTCCTCGGCTCCGATGTGGCCGCGTTCATCGAGCACACCCGCAACGCCGTCGAACTCGGACAGGACCAGGCCGTGGTGCTGACCGCCGACGGCTACCGGATCAGCGACTTCTACGGCAACACCGACGTCGACTACCGCGAATTCCACATCGACTGGGATCTGTCCGCCGCCGAAAAGGGCGGCTACGACTACTTCATGCTCAAGGAGATCGCCGAGCAGCCGACGGCGGTCGCCGACACCCTGCTCGGCCATTTCGTCGACGGGCGGATCGTGCTCGACGAGCAGCGGATGAGCGATCAGGAACTCCGCGAGATCGACAAGGTGTTCATCGTCGCGTGCGGTACGGCCTACCACTCGGGCCTGCTGGCCAAGTACGCGATCGAGCACTGGACGCGGCTGCCCGTCGAGGTCGAGCTCGCCAGCGAGTTCCGCTACCGCGACCCGGTGCTGGACCGCAGCACGCTCGTGATCGCGATCTCGCAGTCCGGCGAAACCGCCGACACGCTCGAAGCCGTGCGGCACGCCAAGACCCAGAAGGCCAAAGTGCTGGCCATCTGCAACACCAACGGCAGCCAGATCCCGCGCGAGGCCGACGCGGTGCTCTACACGCGCGCCGGGCCGGAGATCGGCGTGGCCGCCACCAAGACGTTCCTCGCCCAGATCGCCGCCAACTACCTCGTCGGCCTGGCGCTGGCGCAGGCCCGCGGAACCAAATACCCCGACGAGGTCGAGCGCGAGTACCGCGAGCTCGAATCCATGCCGGATCTGGTTGCCCGCGTGCTGGCCGGCATCGCTCCGGTGGGCCAGTTGGCGCAACGGTTCGCGCCGTCGTCGACGGTGCTGTTCCTGGGCCGACACGTCGGTTATCCGGTGGCGCTGGAGGGTGCGCTCAAGCTCAAGGAACTCGCGTACATGCATGCGGAGGGCTTCGCGGCCGGCGAGCTCAAGCACGGCCCGATCGCACTGATCGACGAGAATCTTCCGGTGATCGTGGTCATGCCGTCGCCCAAGAACGCCCAGACGCTGCACGCCAAGCTGCTGTCGAACATCCGGGAGATCCAGGCGCGCGGGGCGATCACGGTGGTCATCGCCGAGGAAGGCGACGATACGGTGCGGCCGTACGCCGATCATTTGATCGAGATCCCGGCTGTCTCAACGCTTTTCCAGCCGCTGCTGTCGACGATCCCGCTGCAGGTGTTCGCGGCCGGCGTGGCGCGGGCCCGCGGCTACGACGTCGACAAGCCGCGCAACCTCGCCAAGTCCGTCACCGTCGAATAATCATCGTTTCGTCCAACGTGAACAAGATGTCGAGTTTTTCGCGAAATCTCGGCATCTTGTTCACGTTCGGGACCCCGGTCTGATGGACCTCGCGGTACCAGCGGTCAACATCGCGCCCCGGTGGAGCCGGGGCGACCTCGGGGCATTCGTCAGCGCGGCGGCCTTCGATCACTTCCTCGCCACCTATCGCAACGGCATGGCCCAGCTGCCGGATTTCGGACTCTTCGATGTACCGACCTCGTTCGGATCCGTGCGGGCCTACCGATTCGGCGGACCCGACGACGGTGCGCCGGTCGTGCTGTTGCCGGGCCGCAACGCGTCAACGCCGATGTATCTCGCGAATCTCGGCCCACTGCTCGAGCGTCGTACCGTCTATGGCATCGATCTACTGGGTGAGGCCGGACTGTCGGTGCAGCACACCAAGATCCGTGGTGGCGAAGACAGGCGCAGTGGCTTGACGAAACCCTCGGCGGGCTCGGATTCGAACGCGCGCATCTGCTCGGAGTGTCCATGGGCGGCTGGACCGCGGCGAACTGCGCGGTGCACCGGCCGCGCCGCATAGCGTCGATCACCTTGTTGGACCCCGTCTTCACGTTCGCGCGCGTCCCCCTGAAACCGGTACTGGCTTCGGTCGCGTTGCTCGCTCCAGGAGTGCCAGAGAAGTGGCGCCGGGGCGTGATGTCGTGGATATCCGGTGGGGCCGACATCGAGGCCGCCGCGACCGAGGCGGAGCTGATCGCCTCGGGTGCAAAGGATTTCGTGCTCCGCAACCCGATGCCGAAGTTGTTCACCGACGAGCAGTTGCGCTCACTCGACGTGCCCGTACTCGCGCTGCTCGCAGGACGCAGCGTCATGCTGGACGCGCAGCGGGCGGCCGAACGGGCCCGACGGCTCCTGCCGCGCGGTCAGGTCGAAATCTGGCCCGCCGCCTCACATGCCATCAACGGCGAGTATCCGAACGAGATCGCCGAGCGGGCCGGCCGGATGTGGGACGAGATCGACGACATCCGCCGAACGTGAACCCATGTCGGGGTCAATACAAGTCGTTCTCGTAGTGGTCGTCGATGACGGCGTGTAGTGAACCGGCGAGGTTGCCGAGCTTCTCGGCCATCTTCGCGGCGCTTTCGGTGATCGTGAGGGTGTAGAAATCCCCGCCGAGGGTCACGGCTTCGGCCAGCCCGCGGCTGTCACCCTCCCACAACTTGGCCCGAATGACGGCCTTGCCGCATTGGCCGAAGACTTCGCGAATCCGCACGATTGTCGCCAGCACCGCCGGTTTGCCGTCTGCGCTGAGCATGTCGAGTAGTTCGGGATCGTCGGTGACGAATGCGTCACCGTTCACCCGGATCACCTCGCGAAGGCCGGGCACGAAGAAGACAAGCCCAACCGCGGGATGACTCGTGATGTTTTCGTGAGTGTCGGCGAGCTTGTTGCCGGGCCGGTCGGGAATCGCGAGCGTCCACGGATCCAGAATGCGCACCGAACCCGGTGGGTCTCCCCGCGGACTGGTATCGAGTTGGCCGTCGGCGCCAACCGTGGACATGCAGAAGAATGGGCTGTGCGCGATGAACCGGGCGGAGAATTCGCCCAGTTTGGCTTCCTTCTTCTCCGCGATGAACCGTTCCGGGAAGCCGACGACCTCGCGGATGCGCTCCATCGTGATCGGCGCGTATGCGTCCGCGGCGGTAGCTGTTTCCATGTCCTGCCCTCCTCACACGTCGAGAACGAGCTGTGGGGTTTGCGCACGCGAAACGCAAACGTACATACGGTCATTCGCGGCTCGCTCGGTTTCGGAAAGAATGTCGTCGCGATGGTCGGGCACACCCTCGAGCACGCGGGTTTCGCAAGCTCCGCATATCCCTGACCGGCACGACGACGGCACATTGACGCCGCCGGCTTCCAGTGCGGTGAGGATGCTCTGATCCTCGGAAACGGTGACGGTCTTGCCCGACGCCGCACACACCACCTCCACCGGCCTGTCTGGCGTCGACGGTTTCGACCTCGGCTTGAACCGCTCGAGCTGCAGGCTGCCGGGCGGCCAGTGCGCGACAGCGTCCTCAAGCGACGCAAGCATCGTCGCCGGACCGCACGCGTAGATCTTCACTCCCGCGCGAACTTGGGCGAAATGTTCGGTCAGCGGTATCCGGCCGTCCGCGTCCGATGGATAGAAGGTCACGCGTGAACCGTGCGCCCGAAGTTCGTCGAGGAATGGCATCGACGTGACGGTGTGGCCGCCGTAGAGGAGTTTCCAGTCCAGACCCCAAGATTCGGCTTGACGGATCATCGGAATGATCGGCGTGATGCCGATGCCACCGGCCACGAACACGTATGAATCGGCGCGTCGGAGTTCGAACGTGTTTCGCGGACCGGCAATCATCAGGCGCTGACCCGGCCGCAGGAACGCGTGCACGTACTCCGACCCGCCGCGGCTGGCCCGTTCGCGCCGGACCCCGATCCGGTAGTAAGACCGCTCGCCGACCGGGCCGCACAACGAGTACTGGCGTTGGATGCCGGTCGGCAGCACCAGATCGATGTGGGCGCCGGGACTCCAGGGCGGAAGAAGGCCACCGGCCGACGGTTGCAACTGCACGGACACGACGCCGTCGGCCTCCCACCGGAGCTGGCGCACGGCAACGCCGATCCCTTCGGTCACGTCACGTCCTCCGTTCCATTAACAATGTTAATTGCAGGTCAGACCCTAGTGTTAACATCGTTAACGTGTCAACTGGTACGGAGCGGGTCGGGCTGGTGAACCTCAGCACCGAACGCGTCGTGGCGGAAGCTCTGTCGCTCATCAACGAGGGCGGGTTGGAATCGCTGACGATGCGGCGGCTGGCTGACCGCCTGAACGCGCATCTGCCGACCATCTACCGGCTCGTCGACGGTAAAGACGCGCTGATGGACGAGATGGCGGAGACGATTCTCGCGAACGCTATGTCAGATTTCCCGCCGGACAGCACTGATTGGGCGGCTCAGGTCAAAAGCCTTGCGGCAGGCCTGCGTTCGGCGTTGTTGGCGCAACGTGACGGAGCCCGGATCGTCGGCGGAAACTATGCCGCCAAGCATGCGAACCTCACCTTCACTGACACGCTCGTAGGCTGCATGCAGGCGATCGGGTTGGTCGGCGAACATGCGTTGTGGGCCGCCGGTGCGGTCTTCTGTTACGTATTGGGTGAGGTGCTTGAGCAGCAGGGTGCCACCGGTGGTGAGTTGGAGACGCTCGAGGGCGTGTTGCACGCCGGTAGCTATCCGCACCTTGCGTCCAGCCCTGTCGACCATCTGCTCGACTTCGATGCACGGTTCGAATTCGGCCTGAATCTCTTGGTTTCCGGCATCCGATTCGGCCTGAAACCAGGGGAGTGACGGCCGGCCGCCGCCGAATGTGAACTTAATTGCGAGTTTTCGCCGAGATCTGACCAACAAGCTCACGCTCGGCGTTGTCGCCCAAGCCCATCGCCAGCCCACACCCGATCAACCCCACGCCGCACCACACCGCCACACCGGGGATATCTCCGGTCAGCGGAATGCCGATGACCGCCGCCGCAACGGGTGCCACGCCCGTCAGCAAGCGGCCCGCCCGGTGCCGAGCCCGCGCACGCACGTGTACCAGAGGATGAAGGCGATCGCGGTCACGCCGACGGCGAGGTACGCGATCGCCAGAACCTCACCGGCATCGAAATCTGCTGCAGCTCGCCAACCTTCGGTTATCAGTGCGAGGACGCCGAACATCGCCGCCGCCAACCATGTGGTGTGGACCGAGACCCCGGCCGGCCCGTGCGCGGCCAGCACCGGCACGGCCAGCAGGGTGAAGCCGGCTTCGCACACGAATACGACGATGGCCCAGGCCAGCCCGATCGCATCCGCGCGGCCGAGACCCTCGACCACCACGGCGCCGACGCTCACCACCAAGGCGGCGAACAGGATTCGCGTGTGCGGGCGGTGGCCTTCCAAAAGGGGCCCGACCGTGGCCAGCGCGATCGGCACACAGGCGACCGCCACCGCCAGCACGGCAGGCTCGGCATGCTGCGACCCGTGCACGAGTGCCACGTTGAACAGCACGAGACCGCTCGCGGTGACGCCGAGTAGCCAGAGCCACTCCGCACCACGAGGTCGGCGCAGCGGGCGGCCGGTGAGCCGAACCCAGGCGAGCAACAACACGCAGGCGATGGCATAGCGCAGCGCCTGGGCGGTGTGCAGTGGCGCGTCGGCGAGTGCGCCGGAGACCGCGACGCTGCCGCCGACGAACGTCATGCCGAGTGCGCCGAACAGGCCGGCGCGGATGGGGCTGGACATGAACCCATGTTGGGCGCAGCATGGTTCACCAAACAGCACCAAGTTTGGACTTCTGTAATGGACCAAATGGCGCCGGGCGCGGATTTTCTGCAGCTCGACCCCGCATCCGCGCCGGCTCGTGGCCTCACGGACTGGCTCGTCGACGCGCTGCGCGGCGCGATCGCCGACGGCCGGCTCACCCCGGGCGTCCGGCTGCCGGCCACCCGGATCCTGGCCGGCGAACTCGCCGTGTCGCGCGGTGTGGTCGTCGAGGCGTATCGCCGGCTCGCCGACGAAGGCCTGGTGAGCGGGCGCACGGGCGGCGGCACCCGCGTGCTCGCTCGACCGGTCCAGCCATCGCGACCCACACGCACGGTTTCGCCGTCAGGTCGGCCTCGACTCCCGCGGCCACGCCTGCCCATCGGCCAGGGCATCGACCTCTCACCCGGAGTGCCGGACCTGTCGGCGTTCCCGCGCAGCACCTGGCTGCGCGCCGAACGCGCGGTGCTCGCGGAGACGTCGCCGGAAGACTTGGGCTACGGCGACCCGCGCGGGCATCCACGGCTGCGGGACGCGCTGGCGCCGTGGCTCGGGCGCACGCGCGGGCTCCGCGTCGATCCCGACGACATCTTGGTGGTCGCCGGGGTGGCACAGGCCGCGGCGCTGTTGGCTCAGCAACTGCAGCGCGAAGGTCTCGACACCATCGCGGTCGAGGACCCGGGCTCGCGCGGTGCCGTCGAGGAACTCGAGTACTGGGGCCTGCGGGCAGCACCGGTGCCGGTCGACGACGAGGGTATCCAGGTGCGGGCGTTGGCCGAAACTGGCGCAGCCGCAGTGTTTCTCACGCCCGCCCATCAATTCCCGACCGGTGCGGTGCTCGGCCCGCAGCGGCGCCGTGAGCTGCTCGCGTGGGACGGCGAGTGGTGATCGAAGACGACTACGACGCCGAGTACCGCTATGACCGCGCGCCCGTGCCCGCGCTGCATCCCTCGGCGCCCGATCGCATCGCCTACGCCGGCAGCACCTCCAAGAGCCTGGCGCCCGCGCTGCGGCTGGGCTGGTTGGTCGCGCCGCGGCGACGCCACCCCGACCTGGTGGCCGCCAAGCACGCCACCGATCTCGGCAGCCCGACCGTGCCGCAACTCGTGCTGGCGCGACTCTTGGAGTCCGGCGAATACGACCGCCACATCCGCCTCGTCCGCGCGCGACACCGCGCCCGGCGCGACGCGCTACTCGAAACCCTGGCCGCCGCGCTACCGGCGGCGAGGGTCACCGGAGTCGCCGCGGGCCTGCACTTGTTGGCCATGCTGCCCGACGCGGTCGACGACGTTGCCGTGGCCGACGAGCTGCGCGGCGCCGGTGTGCTGGTGCACCCGCTGTCCTGGCATCGGCGACTGCCCGGACCGCCTGGCCTGGTTCTCGGTTATGCCTCGCACCCGCCGGACCGGTTGCGTGCGGCAGGGGCGATCATCGGGCGCATCGTCAGGTGACGGCCATCAAATCCTGACCCCGCCGAGCAAACGCACGTAACCTGTTGACGCGCGGACACGACGAGCGGAATGGGAGCTGATGCGGCACTACTACTCCGCCGACGCGATCCGTGAAGCCGAGGCGCCACTGTTGGCATCGCTGCCCGACGGCGCCCTGATGCGGCGCGCCGCCTACGGTTTGGCCACCGCGGTCGGGCGCGAATTGAGGGCACGGACCGGTGGGATCGCGGGCCGGCGCATCTGCGCCGTGGTGGGCTCGGGCGACAACGGCGGCGACGCGTTGTGGGCAGCCACCTTTCTGCGGCGCCGGGGAGCGGCGGCCGACGCGGTGTTGCTCAATCCCGATCGCACCCACCCCGAGGCGCTCGCGGCGTTCCGGTCCGCCGGCGGTCACGTCGTACAAACCATCGGTACGGCAACCGATCTGGTGATCGACGGCGTGGTCGGCATCTCTGGGCGCGGCCCGTTGCGCCCCGACGCGGCGGCGGTGTTCGCCGCCAACACCGCGCCGGTCGTCGCCGTCGACATCCCCAGTGGCATCGACGTGCAGACCGGCGCCGGCGACGGTCCGTACGTGCGCGCCGCCGTCACCGTCACCTTCGGTGGGCTCAAACCCGTACACGCGCTTGGCGAATGCGGCCGCGTCGAACTCGTCGACATCGGCCTCGACCTCGCGCCGACCGACCTCATCGGATTCGAGGCCGTCGACGTCAAGGCCCGCTGGCCGGTGCCCGGGCCGCACGACGACAAGTACACGCAGGGCGTCACCGGTGTGCTGTCCGGGTCGGCGACGTACCCGGGCGCTGCGGTGTTGAGCACCGGCGCCGCCGTCGCTGCCACGTCCGGCATGGTTCGCTACGCCGGAAGTGCTGCCGCACAAGTTCTTTCGCATTGGCCGGAGGTGGTCGCCGCACCGAGCCCGCAAGAAGCGGGCCGCGTGCAGGCCTGGGTGGTCGGGCCAGGGCTCGGCACCGACGACACCGCGAAGGCCGCGCTGCGGTTCGCGCTGGAATCCGACCTGCCGGTGATCGCCGACGCCGACGCACTCACCTTGCTGGCAGCCGATTGCGGCCCGGTCACCGACCGCAGCGCGCCGACCGTGCTGACGCCGCACGCCGGCGAATACCAACGACTGGCCGGCGTGCCGGTGGGTGCTGACCGCGTCGCCGCGACGCGCGACCTCGCCGAGCGGCTCGGCGTGACGGTGCTGCTCAAAGGCAACGTCACCGTCATCGCACAGCCCGGCGCGGCAACGTATCTCAACCCGGCCGGGCAGTCGTGGGCCGCGACGGCGGGCTCCGGTGACGTGCTGTCCGGAATCATCGGCGCACTCCTGGCGGCCGGCCTGCCGTCCGGAGAAGCCGCCGCGGCCGCGGCCTTCGTCCATGCTCGCGCGGCCAACCTGTCGGCCGCCGACCCCGGTCCGAACCCGGCGCCGACATCGGCGTCACGCATCCTCGCCCACGTGCGGGCAGCCATCGCATCCCTATAACAGAAGGACTCGTCATGTCGCACAAGCACACTCGCGCCCCGCATGTCTCGCCGGCCTACACGGGACGGTTGGCGATGGCCCCCGTTCCGTCGCTGCGCCTGCCGGACGAGGCCATGGACCCCGCCGCGGCGTACCGGTTCATCCACGACGAGTTGATGCTCGACGGAAGCTCGCGCCTGAACCTCGCGACCTTCGTCACCACCTGGATGGACCCCGAGGCCGAGAAGCTGATGGCCGAGACGTTCGACAAGAACATGATCGACAAGGACGAGTATCCGGCCACCGCCGCCATCGAGGCCAGGTGCGTGTCGATGGTCGCCGACCTCTTTCACGCCGAGGATCTGCGCGACGACGACCCGGCCAGCGCCGTCGGGGTGTCGACCATCGGGTCGAGCGAGGCCGTGATGCTGGCCGGGCTCGCGATGAAGTGGCGCTGGCGCGCCAAGGTGGGCGGCGAGAAGGGCGATGCGTGGAAGGGCCGCACGCCGAACCTCGTGATGGGCGCCAATGTTCAGGTCGTGTGGGAGAAGTTCTGCCGATACTTCGACGTCGAGCCGCGGTATCTGCCGATGGCCGAGGGCCGCTACGTCATCACGCCCGAACAGGTGCTCGAGGCCGTCGACGAGGACACGATCGGCGTCGTCGCGATACTCGGCACCACCTACACCGGCGAACTGGAGCCGATCGCCGAGATCTGTGCCGCCCTGGACAAACTCGCCGAGGACGGCGGCCATGACGTGCCCGTGCACGTCGATGCGGCCAGCGGCGGATTCGTCGTCCCCTTCATCCACCCCGATCTCGAGTGGGACTTCCGTCTGCCGCGGGTGGTGTCGATCAACGTCAGCGGCCACAAGTACGGGCTGACCTATCCCGGCATCGGGTTCGTGGTGTGGCGCAACAAGGAACACCTGCCCGAAGACCTGGTGTTCCGCGTGAACTACCTCGGCGGTGACATGCCGACGTTCACGCTGAACTTCTCCCGGCCGGGCAACCAGGTGGTGGGCCAGTACTACAACTTCTTGCGGTTGGGCCGGGCCGGATACACCCAGGTGATGCAGTGCCTGTCGCAGACGGCACGGTGGCTGGGGGACGAACTGCGCGACAGCGAGCACTTCGAGCTGATCACCGACGGTTCGGCGATCCCGGTCGTGAGCTTCCGGCTCAAGGGCAACCCCGGCTACACCGAGTTCGACGTCTCACAGGCGCTGCGCGCCTACGGCTGGCAGGTGCCGGCCTACACCATGCCCGAAGGCGCGACCGACGTCGTGGTGCTGCGGGTGGTGGTGCGGGAAGGCTTCTCGGCGGACCTGGCGCGCGCGCTCAAGGACGACACCATCACAGTGCTCAAGCACCTCGATGAACTCAAGCCCGGCGGACAGTTCGACGAGGTGCAACCGTTCGCCCATTAGCGTGGGCGGCGTGCTGCTGTGGATCAACGGGCCGTTCGGCGTCGGCAAGACCCAGACCGCGTTCGAGCTGCACCGCCGGCTGAGCGGCAGCGTCGTGTGCGACCCCGAATTCGTCGGGTACGGGCTGCACCGCACGATGCCGCGCCACTTACGCCGTGACTTCCAGGATCTGCCTGCGTGGCGGCAAGGCGTCTTCGAGGTGCTCGACAGCACGCTGCGGCAACACGACGGGCCGGTGATCGCGCCGATGACCGTCATCGAACCGCGCTACTTCGCCGAGACCGTGGGCCGCCTGCGCGACGTGGGCCACGACGTCTTCCATTTCGCGCTGTTGGCGAGGCGCGAAACGGTGCTGAACCGGTTGAGCGATCGTGGCCTCGGGTTCGGCGGACTCCTGCGCCGCGCCGGTAAGCAGGACGCGGCACTCCGCCGCGAAGCGTTCGCGGTCGAACGGCTCGACCGCGGCTTGGAGAACCTGGCGCGCGCCGAGTTCGCCGACCAGATCTGGACCGACAACCTGGGCATACCCGAGGTGGCCGAGCGCATCGCGGGCATCGCCGGGGTGTCGTTGGCACCGAACACCGACGGTGCGGTGCGGGCGCGGCTGCGTCGCACCGCCGTCACCCTGCGCCACATCCGGCTCTGAGACCGAGCGCCGGACCGCCCGGCCGCACCGCTCTGGGACAATGGTCGATGGTGATATGACGATGCAGACGACCGAACTCACGACCGCCCTCACGCCGCACGCATCGGCGCAGGCCGTCGTCGATCTGGGTGCCATCGAGCACAACGTGCGGCTCCTGCGCGAGCACGCGGGCACCGCGCAGGTGATGGCGGTGGTCAAGGCCGACGGTTACGGCCACGGCGCCCTGCCGGTCGCGCAGGCCGCGCTCGCGGCCGGGGCGGCCGAGATCGGCGTCGCGACCATTCCGGAGGCGCTGGCGCTGCGCAACGGCGGCCTCACCGCGCCCGTGCTGGCCTGGCTGCACCCCCCGGGCACCGACTTCACCCCGGCCGTCGCCGCGGACGTCGAGGTCGCCCTGTCGTCGCTGCGGCAGTTGAACGAGCTCCTCGCGGCGGTGAAACACACCGGCCGGACCGCGACGGTCACGGTGAAGGTCGACACCGGGCTGAGCCGCAACGGGGTCAGCGCCGCCGACTATCCGGCGATGCTGGCCGCGCTGCGCCGCGCGCAGGCCGACGGCGCCATCCGGCTGCGTGGCCTGATGAGCCACCTCGTGCACGGTGACGACCCGGAGAACCCGTTCAACGATCTGCAGGGGCAGCGCCTCACTGAGATGCGCGCACATGCCCGCGATCAGGGCGTGGCGTTCGAGGTCGCGCATCTGTGCAACTCGCCTGCCGCGATGACCCGGCCGGACCTGACCTACGACATGGTGCGCCCCGGCATCGCCGTCTACGGCCTGAGCCCCATCCCGGAGCGCGGTGACATGGGGCTGCGGCCCGCGATGACGCTGAAATGCCCGGTGGCCCTTGTTCGTTCGGTGAAGGCCGGCGACGGCGTCTCCTATGGGCACGTGTGGGTGGCCGACCGCGACACCACGCTGGCGTTGCTGCCGATCGGATACGCCGACGGGGTCTATCGCTCGCTGAGCGGGCGGATCGACGTGCTGATCAACGGCAGACGCCGCCGCGCGGTCGGACGGATCTGCATGGACCAGTTCGTCGTCGACCTCGGTCCCGACGCCGCCGACGTCACCGAGGGCGACGAGGCCATCCTGTTCGGGCCCGGGACCCAGGGCGAGCCGACCGCGCAGGACTGGGCCGAGCTGCTCGACACCATCCACTACGAGGTCGTCACGAGCCCACGTGGCCGGGTCACCCGCAGCTATGTGCCGGCAGGTCACAACCGTTGAGCGGCAACGCACGCTGGCTCGCGGGGGCGGCCGGGCTGACGGCTGTCGGCACGGTGGCAGGCGTGTCCGTGGCCCGCTCCCTGGCCCGCCGCGTCGGCGTCGAGGACCCGTACGCCGGTGAGGATTTCGAGCTGCTCGACGCCGACCGCAGTTCGGTGGTGACGACGTCGGACGGCGTGCCGCTCGCGGTGCGTGAGGTCGGGCCCGCCGATGCCCCGCTCACCGTGGTGTTCGCCCACGGGTTCTGTCTGCGCATGGGAGCCTTCCACTTTCAACGCGCCCGGCTGGCCGAGCAGTGGGGCCCGCAGGTCCGCATGGTGTTCTACGACCAGCGTGGCCACGGCCAGTCCGGTGAGGCGCCGCCGGACACCTATACCGTCGATCAGCTGGGCCGCGACCTGGAAACCGTTCTGGCGGTGACCGTTCCGAAGGGGCCCGTCGTGCTGGTGGGTCATTCGATGGGCGGGATGACGGTGCTGTCCCACGCGCGCCAGCACCCGCGGCGCTACGGGTCGCGCATCGTCGGTGCCGCGCTCATCGCCTCGGCCGCCGAGGGAGTCAACCGGTCACCGCTCGGCGAGATCCTGCGCAACCCGGCCCTGGAGGCCATCCGGTTCGCCGCCCGGTACGCGCCGGGGCTCGTGCACCGCACACGCGGCGCGGCACGCTCGTTGATCGCCCCGATCCTGCAGGCGGCGTCCTTCGGCGACGAGAAGGTCAGCCCGAGTGTGGTGGCGTTCTCCGGGCGGATGATGCACGACACCCCGATCACGACGCTGGTGGAGTTCCTGCACGCGCTCGAGGTTCACGACGAAACGGCTGCGCTGAAGGTGCTGGCCAAAATTCCCACGCTGATCGCCTGTGGTGACCGGGATCTGCTCACCCCGATGGAATACTCGAAGGCCATGGCAGAGCAGCTACCCAAGTCGGAGCTGGTGATCGTCGGGGGCGCCGGCCATCTGGTGCAGCTTGAGGAGCCCGAGGTGATCGATGACGCGCTCGTGCGCCTCGTCGAGCGGGCCACCCCGTCCAAACTGGTGACGCTCGCCCGGCGCGTGCGGGATCGGGTCCGGCCCAATGGCTGAGCGGTCGAGCGGCAGCGCCGAACTGCCCACCGCCGAGGACACCATCGCCCTCGGGGCCAGCCTGGGAGAAGGGCTGCAGGCCGGCGACGTGGTGGTGTTGTCGGGTCCGCTCGGTGCGGGAAAGACGGTGCTGGCCAAGGGAATCGCGCAGACCATGGACGTGGACGGGCCGGTGGTGTCGCCGACGTTCGTGCTGGCCCGGGTGCACCGGGCGCGGCACGGCCGGCCCGCCATGGTGCATGTCGACATGTACCGGCTGCTCGACCACCCCGGCGCCGACCTGCTCGGTGAACTCGATGCCCTCGACCTCGACACCGATCTCGATGACGCGGTCGTGGTCGTCGAGTGGGGCGAAGGCCTCGCCGAGCGGCTTTCCGAACACCACCTCGACATCCGTATCGAACGCGATTCTGCGACCGACGTGCGCACCGCGATCTGGCAGTGGAGCACGCCATGACACAGCTGATCTTGACCATCGATACCGCGACGCCTGCCGTGAGTGCCGGCGTGGTCCGTCGGGATGACGACGGCGCGGTGACCATCCTCGCCGAGCGGGTGACCGTCGACGCCCGCGCACACGCCGAACAACTGACCCCCAATGTGCTCGGCGCGTTGTCCGACGCCGGGGTCGGTGTCGAGGACCTCGATGCCGTCGTCGTCGGCTGCGGGCCAGGACCGTTCACCGGGCTGCGGGTCGGTATGGCCAGTGCGGCGGCGTTCGGCCATGCGCTGGGTGTTCCGGTTCACGGTGTGTGCAGCCTCGACGCGATCGGCTGCCACACCAGCGGAGACGTGCTGGTGGTCACCGATGCGCGCCGCCGTGAGGTGTACTGGGCGCGCTACCGCGACGGTGTCCGCGCCGACGGTCCCGCGGTCAATGCGCCTGCCGATGTACCCGCCGATGCGGCGGCGGTCGCTGGATCGCCCGAACACACCGCGCTGTTCGAGCTGCCCGTGCTGGATGCGGTGTACCCGACGCCCGCGGGTTTGGTCGCGGCGGTGGCTGATTGGGGCGCTCCCGCACCGCTCGTGCCGCTGTATCTGCGCCGGCCCGACGCCAAACCGTCTGCCGCGGTGCGGAAATGACGATCGTGTACGACGCGCTGACCCGCTCCGACGCCGCACGGTGTGCGGAGCTGGAATCGCAGTTGTTCGCCGGTGACGATCCGTGGCCGGCGCGGGCGTTTCTGGCTGAGTTGGCCGCCAACCACACGCGCTACATCGCGGCGCGCAGTGACGGCCGGCTCGTCGGTTACGCCGGCATCGCGCGGTTGGGCCGGATGCGCCCGTACGAGTACGAGATCCACACCATCGGCGTCGACCCGGACTTCCAGGGCCAGGGCATCGGCCGTCGCCTGCTCCACGACATGCTCGAGTTCGCTTCGGGGGGAACGGTTTTCCTCGAAGTCCGCACAGACAACGAACCGGCGATCAAACTGTATGAAAGCGCCGGATTCGTCAACATCGGCTTGCGCAAGCGGTACTACCGGGCCAGCGGAGCCGACGCCTACACCATGCAACGCCTGCCCCAGGAGGGCTCGACATGATCATCCTGGCCATCGAAAGCTCGTGTGACGAAACGGGTGTCGGCATCGCCGACCTCGCCGCCGATGGCACGGTGAGCCTGCTCGCCGACGAGGTTGCCTCCAGCGTCGACGAACACGCCCGGTTCGGCGGCGTCGTGCCGGAGATCGCATCCCGCGCCCACCTCGAAGCGCTCGGCCCCACCATGCGCCGCGCCCTGGACGCCGCAGGCATCGACAAGCCCGATGTCGTCGCCGCGACGATCGGACCGGGGCTGGCCGGTGCGCTGCTCGTGGGGGTGGCCGCGGCCAAGGCCTACGCCGCGGGCTGGAACGTGCCGTTCTACGCCGTCAACCACCTGGGTGGGCATCTGGCCGCCGACGTCTACGACCACGGCCCGTTACCGGAAAGCGTGGGCCTGCTCGTGTCGGGCGGGCACACGCACCTGTTGCACGTGCGGTCGCTGGGGGAGCCGATCGTCGAGTTGGGCAGCACGGTCGACGACGCGGCCGGGGAGGCCTACGACAAGGTCGCGCGGCTGCTCGGGCTCGGCTACCCGGGTGGCAAGGTCCTCGACGATCTGGCCCGCACGGGTGACCGCAATGCCATCGTGTTCCCGCGCGGGATGACGGGGCCGCGTGACGAGCCGTACGCATTCAGCTTCTCGGGTCTCAAGACCGCCGTCGCCCGCTATGTCGAGGCCAATCCCGATGCGGCGCAAGCCGATGTGGCGGCCGGCTTCCAGGAGGCCGTCGCCGATGTGCTCACCGCCAAGGCCGTGCGCGCCGCGACCGAACTCGGCGTCTCCACCCTGCTGATCGCCGGTGGGGTCGCGGCGAACTCGCGGCTGCGTGAGCTCGCCGAAGAGCGCTGTGCGGCAGCAGGTTTGACACTGCGCATCCCGAGGCCACGCCTGTGCACCGACAACGGTGCGATGATCGCGTCGTTCGCCGCGCACCTGATCGCCGCGGGCGCGCAGCCGTCGCCCCTGGACGCGGCCAGCGATCCGGGACTGCCGGTGGTCAAGGGCCAGGTCGCGTGAGCATGACGGTTGCTGACAAGCTGGCGATCACCGAACTGCTGTATCGCTACGCCGAGCTGATCGATGCCGGCGACTTCGACGGCGTCGGCAAGCTGCTGAGCCGCGCCACGTTCGCCGGCACCGCGTCGCACGCCACCTCGGGCGAGCAGGCCATCGCGAAACTGTTCGCGGCGACCACGCGGCGCTATCCCGAGCACGGCAACACGCCGCGGACCCGGCATCTGGTGCTCAATCCGATCGTCGACGTCGACGGTGCACAGGCGCGGTCGCGTTCGACGTTCGTCGTGGTGCAGAACACCGACACCGTGCCGCTGCAGCCGATCGTGGTGGGCCGATACTTCGATGCGTTCGCCCGCGACGAACAGGGCTGGTTTTTCACCGAACGCAAGGTCGACGTCGAGATGGTCGGGGACGTATCGGCGCACCTCACGCTCGATCCGAGCGCGTTCGGCGGGTAATCACGGGTCAACCTTGAGTGCTAGCACTCGCATGTATAGAGTGCTAGGTGGCACGCGGCCAACCCCAGCGCCGGCACCCGCGACGACGGAGCGAGGGGCACGGGCGCATGCCGAACACCTGGTAACCGGCATCTGGGGAACACCCCGGATCCACACCCCAACAAGTGGAGGGCTCCATCGTGGCGAGCGTGAACATCAAGCCACTCGAGGACAAGATCCTCGTTCAGGCCAACGAGGCCGAGACCACGACCGCTTCCGGTCTGGTCATCCCCGACACCGCCAAGGAGAAGCCGCAGGAAGGCACCGTCGTCGCAGTTGGCCCCGGCCGCTGGGATGAGGACGGCGAGAAGCGGATCCCCCTGGACGTTGCCGAGGGCGACACCGTCATCTACAGCAAGTACGGCGGCACCGAGATCAAGTACAACGGCGAGGAGTACCTGATCCTGTCGGCCCGCGACGTGCTGGCTGTCGTCTCCAAGTAAAAGCACCCGTGTCCCGCCCCGGAGATCCCCGTGCCAACACGGGTGGTTTCCGGGGCGGTATGCGTATCAAGGAAAGACATCTATGAGCAAGCAGATTGAGTTCAACGAAACTGCGCGGCGTGCCATGGAGGCTGGTGTCGACAAGCTCGCCGACGCGGTCAAGGTGACCCTTGGCCCGCGCGGCAGGCACGTGGTGCTGGCCAAGGCCTTCGGCGGTCCGCAGATCACCAACGACGGTGTCACCATCGCCCGTGAGATCGATCTCGAGGATCCGTTCGAGAACCTCGGCGCGCAGCTGGTGAAGTCGGTGGCCACCAAGACCAACGACGTCGCCGGTGACGGCACCACCACCGCGACGGTGCTCGCGCAGGCGCTCGTCAAGGCGGGCCTGCGCAACGTGGCCGCCGGTGCCAACCCCATCGCGCTCGGTTCGGGTATCAGCAAGGCCGCCGATGCGGTCAGCGAGGCACTGCTCGCTGCCGCCACCCCGGTCTCGGACAAGACCGCCATCGCCCAGGTCGCCACGGTCTCGTCGCGCGACGAGCAGATCGGTGAGCTGGTCGGCGAGGCCATGACCAAGGTCGGCCACGACGGTGTGGTGACGGTCGAGGAGTCCTCGACCCTCAACACCGAGCTGGAGATCACCGAGGGCGTCGGCTTCGACAAGGGCTTCCTGTCGGCCTACTTCGTCACTGACTTCGACTCGCAGGAAGCGGTGCTCGAAGACGCGCTGGTGCTGCTGCACCGCGACAAGATCAGCTCGCTGCCCGACGTGCTGCCGCTCCTGGAGAAGGTGGCCGAATCCGGCAAGCCACTGCTGATCATCGCCGAGGACGTCGAAGGCGAGGCGCTCTCGACCCTCGTGGTCAACTCCATCCGCAAGACGCTCAAGGCCGTCGCCGTCAAGGCGCCGTTCTTCGGTGACCGCCGTAAGGCGTTCCTCGAAGACCTCGCCGTCGTGACCGGCGGTCAGGTCGTCAACCCCGACGTCGGCTTGCTGCTGCGTGAGGTCGGCCTCGACGTGCTGGGCTCGGCCCGGCGCGTGGTCGTGACCAAGGACAGCACCGTGATCGTCGACGGCGGGGGCTCCGCCGATGCCGTCACCGATCGCGTCAAGCAGCTGAAGTCCGAGATCGAGACCACCGACTCCGACTGGGATCGCGAGAAGCTGCAGGAGCGGCTGGCCAAGCTGGCCGGCGGCGTTGCGGTGATCAAGGTCGGCGCCGCCACCGAGACCGATCTCAAGAAGCGCAAGGAAGCGGTCGAGGATGCGGTCGCGGCGGCCAAGGCCGCTGTCGAGGAGGGCATCGTCACCGGCGGTGGCGCGGCGCTCGTGCAGGCTCGCGCGGGGCTCGACAAGCTGCGCGGTGAGCTCTCCGGCGACGAGGCGCTGGGTGTCGGGGTGTTCGCCTCGGCACTCTCGGCTCCGCTGTACTGGATCGCCACCAACGCCGGACTCGACGGTTCGGTCGTGGTGAACAAGGTCAGCGAGCTGCCCAACGGGCAGGGCTTCAACGCCGCGACGCTGGAATTCGGTGACCTGGTCGCCGCCGGCATCGTCGACCCGGCCAAGGTGACCCGCTCCGCGGTCCTCAACGCCGCGTCGGTTGCCCGCATGGTTCTCACCACCGAGACGGCTGTCGTCGACCGGCCGGCCGAAGAAGAGGATCACGGCCACGGCCATCACGGCCACGCGCACTAGGTTCTGCTGACGAGACACCCTCGGTCCGGTTGGGCCGGGGGTGTTTTCGTATCTGCTTACTCGTGTCTTGAGGCCCGTGGGCTGGCCTGCGTTGTCGCGACCTCCCGAGCTGAACGCTCCGCGTTGGACCCTGTTATCAATCTCGGCTCAAAGATCTAGCCTTGGTGTCCTTTGGACGCTCGATGGCGTTACACCCCCTGTCACTCGAGGATGAGACCGGCTGTGCGCCAAGCCATCGCCATCACCGAGCAATCGACGACTCGCAGATTGTGAACTCCGCGTACCCGCAGCGAGGGGTCGACGACGTCATCGTCCGCGGGGCCCACCGCACAGGTTCCGACGGCGTGGTATCCGCGTTAGCCCTCGACGAGTCGTCGGCCGAGTGTGGGGCTTATGCGCGGAAATGCGCCGGAAACCGTGCACAAGGCCCACGGTCGACGGTGTCATGCCGGTAACGGCACGCGCTCGATCAATTCGTCGAGCGCGTTGAAATCGAGATAGGCGACGACGTGGGCGACCCGCTCATTCTTTAGCGCCATGACCCAGTTGTATTCGTTGACGTAGGGCCGGCCGTCGAGCGCGGTGGTGGTGCCTCGCCAGCGCGCGACGACGTGGTCGCCGTCGGTGATCAACTCGTGAACCTCGGCGTGGATGGGCCCGGTCAGTCGGTCCACAATGGGTCCCGCGCCGTTCTCGAGGAACTGCTGGCGCGTCGTGTACGTCGCCGGCGTAGACGCCCGCGCCACCGTCCACTGCACGTCATCGGCGAGGATCGCATAAAACGTGTCGGCCTCGCCGACCCCGCGTGCGAACGCCTCCCGCACGATTTCGGCGTTGCGTTGTTCGCCGGCAACGGTGGGTTCGGCATGACCGGTGGCCGCACAACCCGAGAGGATGGCGGCGGCTAGCAGCGTGGCAGAGGTTCGGGCGGTCCATCGTTCTGAGGGCATGCCCGAAATGTATTGCCGCCACCGCTGATCTGGCAGGGTGCAGTGCTCCTATGAACTGCGACCGGTCGTGGCTCGGTTGCCATTTGTCGACGTGTGGCGTACGACGGGCAGGTGCAAGAATCCGCCCCCGCAGGTGAAACCGGCCCGTCGTTGTGGGGGCCGGTGGCCGATGTCGTTCCCGTACTGCCGCGGCATCGTCATGGGTTCACGCGTGATGAGGTACGCCGGTCACAGGAGGTCCGGGTGCGGGTCGCCACCGTCGAGGTGGTCGCCGAACACGGGTATGCCGGGGCGAGCGTGCGCCAGATCGCCGCGCGCGCAGGCATTTCGACGAAGACGTTCTACGAGCTGTACCCCGACAAAGAGGCGGCCTTCCTGGCCACGTATGCGGCGGTCGATCTGCTCGTGGAGTGGATGAGGGCGGCCGCTGCCGGTGCACGTACCGCGGCTGAGGTGATCGAAGCCGGCGTGCGGACGTATCTGTCGACGCTGGCGTCGCAGCCGGCATTCACCCAGAGTCTGGTCGTCGAGGCGGTGGCCTCCACCGACCGTATTCGGGCGCGACGCTCGACGGGCTTGGCTGATTTCGCCGGGGTGATGGTGCAGCATCTGCGTCGCGTCCGGGGTCCGGATGGTCCCGACCCAGCCCCGACCGCCGCCGCTCAGGCACTGCTGGTCGGCGCGCTGGGCGGCGTCAATGAGCTCGTCGTGCAGCATCTCGGCTCGGCGTCGGCCGCGACGCTGCTCGACGTCGTCGACCCGGCCCGCACGCTGCTGGAACGCATCGTGCTCACTCCCGAAGAACGCTCGACCGACATCTGACGGCGCCACGCCAACTGGTCATCCTCAGCCCACGCGTGCTAGCGTCCGACTCAATGAGAAGACGACCGTTTTCTCAATAAGAGTTCTTCGAGGAGGTCGCTGTGACACCCACTTCTGCACGTGCCGCCGACGCCCATGTCGTTGTTGACGTCGAGCCCGAAACTGCGCGCCCTGCCCGCACGTCGGCCGGGACGCCTGATGATCCGCTGGCGCCTGGTTCCCTCGGGCGCCACGTGGCCGGGCACCCGTTGGTGCTGCTGTATGCGAATGTGCCTGCGCTGATCATGCCCACGCTGCATCCGAAGATCGCACACGTGCTCAGTGAGAAGGACCGCGCACTCAATGGCAGTGAAGACCTGCCGACGCTGCAGGCCGCCAGCCGCCGCCTGATCAGCACCTACGAGATGGTGATGGGCATCGTGTTCGCCGGGCCGGAAGCCGACGAAGTCGCGCACGGTCTGCACGAGCTGCATCGCCCGATTGCCGGCTCCATGCCCGACGGCACCAGCTACCACGCCTGGAACAAGGACGTGTGGAACTGGACCTGGGGTTCAATTCTCAAGGGCGGCATCGACATTGCCGATGAGTTCGGGCTCTTCCGCAGTGACGACGAGCGGGAGCAGGCGTATCGCGGCCTCAATGAGCTGGGCCGCCGATTCGGGGTGCGCAGTCTGCCCGAGACCTATGCCGGTTTCTGCGAGTACTGGCAGCCGATCGTCGACGACACGCTTTCTGCCAACCCGCAGGTGCAGTTCATCGTCGACCACGCACTGAATCCCGCCAAGCCCCGTGGTTGGGGCCTGGTCCCGATGCCACTGTGGCGGCTCATCTCGCTTCCGATGACTCGCACGATTCGCGTCGGAATTCTCGCCGGTGTTCCGGATAAGTTCCACGCCGACCTGGGGTTGCGCACCACGTTCATCGACCGGTTCGAACGGCGACTGCATGCCGCGTTCTGGCGTGCCATTCCGGTGCCTGTCGCAGGCCGGTTCGGGCCCGCGTACTTCGCGCTGCGGCGTCGCTTCGGCCAACCAGGCTGGCGCACGTACTACTCGCGCGCCCAGCTCGCGGCCAACCGCGCCGGTTAATCCGCAGGGTGCGCAAATCCGGCGCGTAGTCGAAAGTATGTTCGATTAGCATCGGAGCGTGCGCACGACTGAACCGGCACCGCCGCGCTGTCCGAACGGTCATCGGCTCGGCTCTAACGAGGTGTTGGTCGGCTGGTTCCCCTGCCTGTGTACGCCCGGCCATGGCGGTCATCGCACGTACTACTGCCGCGCCTGCGGGGCCGAGATCTGGCGGCCGCCGTGCCGGCGTCCGCGTGGGTCCACACTGATTCGTTAGATTCCCGCGGCTGCGCGGCGCGCTAGCTGAACGCGCCGCACTAGCAATAAGGCCCCCATTCTGCAGTGGAATAGGGGTCTTATCGCATTTGCTGGCGGGGTCAGGCGCTGCGGCGGATGCCGCGTTTGAGCAGTAGCTCGCGCTCGGATTCGGACAGCCCGCCCCAGATGCCGTACGGCTCGCCGACGGCCAGTGCGTGGGACCGGCATTGGGCGATGACGGGGCAGCTGCGGCACATCTCCTTGGCGCGCATCTCACGCTGAGCTCGGGCGCGTCCACGTTCACCGTCGGGGTGGAAGAACATTGACGAGTCGACGCCACGGCAAAGGCCCTGCATCTGCCAATCCCAGATGTCCGCGTTGGGTCCGGGTAGCTGCTGCGGCTGCGGCATTAGGAAAACCCCTCTCTGCGCGCCCATTTCGCTTTTGCGGAGTGGGCGTGAGTCGGTGGAACCGAACTGAGCACGTGTCGCCGATGACCTCTCGTGCACACAAACTAGGGGCGCTCAATAATTCCCGTCAATAGCCTGAACGTGTGCTCAATGACATAACCGCAGGTCGAGAATTTACATCACGTTCATCGTTGTGATGCGCTGGCCGCGACAACCGTGTTAGGGCGTGGGCAGAGGTTAACCTGTTTTCGCTGTTCGTGCTGGCTGAGCAGCCGAAAAGATTTCCTAGCGGCCGGTAGTTAGTTGACTTGGCATTAACATCGGAGCCATCAATTGTTAACTAATGCGGATCGCGCAATATTAATTACCTGTATCCGGCGGTACCCGGTTCCCGCGGACCCACAATTGACGGCCTATTGATAGCGTCGCCCATCGATGACCGCAACAGGACAAGCTGCCGCCGTGCTGGCTAACGCCGCGTTCGGCGACGACCCGGGCCGCTGGCCGTTGCCGACTGCGACGTCGCCAGAGGACAGGTGGCTGCGCGCGGTCGCCGCCGGGGGACAGGGTCGCTACGCATGCGCGCTCGCCGAACTCGCCGAGCTCAGCCGGACCGCGTCGGGTCCGTTGCTGTCGCTGGCATTCAGCACGCGCGCATCGTTTTTGCGCCAGACCGGTTGGCACACCCGCGCCCGCGGCGCCGACGGCATGGCCTTGGCGCACTGCGGCCAGGACCCGGAGGCCGCCTCCGACGCGCTCGTCGGTCTGGCCGCCGACGCGCTCGGAGTCGGCAGATTCGGGGTTTCGGCGCGACTTCTGGAGCGTGCACATCTGATCGACGCCCCGCGCATCCGGACGGCCGTGCGGCTCGCCTGGGTCAGCGCCGAGCTGGCGATGGCCCGCGGTGACGGCGCCGCCGCGGTCGGCCATGCCGAACGCGGGGTGGTCGCGGCGGCCGACTGTGGCTCGACGCGCCACGCGATCAAATCGGATGTGGTGCTCGCCGCCGCGTTGTGTTCGGCCGGCCGGCTCGGCGCCGCGCGCGAGGTGGCCGACGCGGCCCTGCTTGCCGCCGAGAAGTCCGGAATGATCCCGCTGCGCTGGGCGTTGGCGTGTCTGCTTGGCGACATCGGCAGCACCGCCGACACGGCCGCGCAGGTCTTCGAGATCCGCGATGTCAGCGCAGATACAGTGCGTCGCAGAGGAGGAGTGTGGTCCGGGCGCTGATCCACATTGAGCCGGGCCACCGCACCTGATCGTTATTGTTTAGCTGGACCAACCGACCCGCGGGTGTCGGTGCTACGTAACGCTGGAGATATCGCCCACGATGACAAGTTCGGGAGACCGTCTCGACGCTGTCGTTGCTGAGGCAGTGGCTGGCGATCGGAACGCGCTCCGGGAAGTGCTGGAGATCATTCGGCCGATCATCGTCAGATATGTCCGGGCGAGGGTCGGGTCAACCGAGCGAAGTGGTCTCTCAGCAGATGACGTTGCGCAGGAGGTTTGCTTGGCCGCCATCACGGCGCTGCCGCGATACAAAGATCAGGGACGCCCGTTCCTGGCCTTTGTGTATGGCATCGCTGCGCACAAGGTTGCCGACGCGCATCGCGCGGCAGCCAGGAATCGCGCCGAGCCCACGGACGTGGTGCCCGAGCGGTTCTCGCTTGACGCGGGCCCCGAGCAGTCGGCGCTGGACTCCGAATCGTCGGCGCGGATGGCGAAACTGTTGTCGGTGCTGCCGGAGAAGCAGCGCGAGATCCTGATCCTGCGGGTCGTCGTGGGCATGAGCGCCGAGGAGACCGCCGAGGCCGTCGGCAGCACCGCGGGCGCGGTGCGCGTGGCCCAGCATCGGGCACTGGCGCGGCTCAAGACGGAGATCATGGCGACGGGACGGGATCATGCCTGACTTCGGCCGCTGGACTTCGAACGGCGGTGATCCGTCACTCAACGAGATCAACCGCACCGACCGGTTCATCGAAGCGCTCTCGCTGGAACGGCCGGTCTACTCGACCGACCCCGAAGAGGCCGAACTGGCCTACCTGCTGGCCGGCTGGCGCGACGAGGCACGGCAGAAACCCATGACCGGCATCGTCGCACCGCGCGACGCCGTCGCGGCGCTCAACCGCGCGACCTCGCGCAACCGCACCCGCGCGCCGTTGGCGCTGATCGGTTCGGTTGCGGCCGCGATGCTGTGCTTGGGCGGGTTCGGTGCCGCGGTGTACGGCGCAGGCCCGGGAGACGCCCTCTACGGCATGCGCAGCGCGCTGTTCGGCGAGCAGGTGCGCCGGGACGTTCAAGTCGAGCTCGCATCGAGCGAACTGCAGCAGGTGCAGCAGCTGATCGATCAGGGGCAGTGGCAGGAGGCTCAGCAGAAGCTACAGACGCTGACGACCACGGTCGCGACGGTCGGCGACGCCGAGCAGAAGCAGGAGCTCGTCACCCAGTGGCAGGAACTGTCGGTGAAGGTGGAAAACCGCGATCCGAACGCGACGGTGCCACCGGACGCGCCGCCGCCCGTGCTGCCAGAGGTGACCGTGACGACCACGCCAGGGGCGGGTCCGTCCGAGTCGACGAGCCCGACGAGTTCGCCGTCGGAGACCTCGACGCCAGGGGAGTCGACGACACCGCCGTCGGAACCGACCAGCCCGGCGACGTCGACGACCGCGCCGTCGACCGAGACGTCATCGCCGACCAACACGAGTGAGCCATCGACTCCGCCGTCGTCGGCGACCGTCACACCCTCGAGTCCGGCTGTCGAGTTGCCGCCGACCTCACAGACCACTGTGGTGACCACGCCTGCGCCGACCAGCGTCACCACGGTGCCCGCGCCTGCCGTCACGACGGAGCCGGAGCCGACGGTCGAGCCGACAACCGAGCCGACGCTGCCGCCGGTCACGCGCACCACGACAACGACGTTGCCTCCGGTGGCGATCCCGCCCGCGGAGGAACCTGAGCCTGCGCGCGGTGGGGCGGCCGACGGGGATCAGAACGAAGGGTCGGCGCCGATCATCGAACTGCCCCTACTACCCGGGATGGGCGGGCACGGGAACGGTCAGCGGTAGCCGTCAGAATCCGACGTGGCCTCGTTGAGTGAGGCGTCGGCGTAACCCCGGCAGTAGTCCCACGTCACGTATGCGTCGGGCTCGGGGTCGTAGGCGGGTTCGTGCGGGCGCACCGTTCCGTCGACCAAGAGCTGCAGCAGGTTGGCGCGCAGCATGTCCCAGTCGTGGTAGTGGTCCTGCTGGCATTCGTCGCAGCACACCACCAGGCCGCGGATTCCCTTGTGCGCCAACAACGCCTCATACACCGCGAGGTCGGCGAGGTCAGCCTCGACAGCCGTCCGCTCCTGAGGGTCCAGTGGCTGGCCCGGCTCGATCGCGTCGAGCGCAGCCGAAGGGTCGCACGGATCGTCGGCGAAGGGATCGGGTGGCAAACCAGGTGGAAGGTGGTCACGCACGTGTTCCACACTACGCAGCCGCACAGGTATCGCGCCAGCCGTCCCGATGTGCAACGAAGCGGCAACATCGCGGCCGATAGACGAGCCGATAAGATTGAGTGAGAAGTCCGCGCCCGCGTCTGCTCACTGGAGGGCCCCGCCCATGTCGATCGCTGAAAGCAGCGTTCCCATTGCCGTACCGGTGCCGACCGGCGGCGACGATCCGACCAAGATCGCCATGCTCGGCCTGACGTTCGACGACGTGCTGCTGTTGCCTGCCGCTTCGGATGTGGTGCCCGCCAACGCGGACACCTCCAGCCAGCTGACCCGCAAGATCCGGCTGCGGGTGCCGCTCGTCAGCTCCGCAATGGACACCGTCACCGAGGCGCGTATGGCCATCGCGATGGCCCGCGCCGGTGGCATGGGTGTGCTGCACCGCAACCTGCCGGTCGGTGAGCAGGCCGGGCAGGTCGAGACGGTCAAGCGGTCCGAGGCCGGCATGGTCACCGATCCGGTGACGTGCTCGCCCGACAACACGCTCGCCGAGGTCGACGCGATGTGTGCGCGCTTCCGTATCTCCGGGCTGCCGGTTGTCGACGACACCGGCGAGCTCGTCGGCATCATCACCAACCGCGACATGCGCTTCGAGGTCGATCAGAGCAAGCCGGTCTCCGAGGTGATGACCAAGGCGCCGCTGATCACCGCCCAGGAAGGCGTCTCGGCCGAAGCCGCGCTCGGGCTGCTGCGCCGGCACAAGATCGAGAAGCTGCCGATCGTCGACGGGCACGGCAAGCTGACGGGTCTCATCACCGTCAAGGACTTCGTCAAGACCGAGCAGTTCCCGTTGTCCACCAAGGACAGCGACGGCCGGCTGCTGGTCGGCGCCGCGGTCGGCGTCGGTGATGACGCTTGGACCCGGGCCATGACGCTGGTCGACGCCGGGGCCGACGTGTTGATCGTCGATACCGCCCACGCCCACAACCGCGGCGTGCTCGACATGGTGCACCGGCTCAAGACGGTCGTCGGCGACCGCGTCGAGGTGGTCGGCGGCAACGTCGCCACGCGCGCCGCCGCGGCCGCACTGGTCGAGGCTGGCGCCGACGCGGTGAAGGTCGGTGTGGGTCCCGGCTCGATCTGCACGACGCGTGTGGTCGCCGGTGTCGGCGCCCCGCAGATCACCGCGATCCTGGAGGCCGTCGCGGCGTGCAAGCCCTACGGCGTTCCCGTGATCGCCGACGGTGGTCTGCAGTACTCGGGTGACATCGCCAAGGCGCTGGCCGCCGGGGCATCGACCGCGATGCTGGGGTCGCTGCTGGCCGGCACCGCAGAGTCGCCCGGCGAGCTGATCTTCGTCAACGGCAAGCAGTTCAAGAGCTACCGCGGCATGGGCTCGCTCGGTGCCATGCAGACACGTGGCCCGCAGAAGAGCTACTCGAAAGACCGTTACTTCCAGGACGATGTGCTCTCCGAGGACAAGCTCGTTCCGGAAGGCATCGAGGGCCGCGTGCCGTTCCGCGGGCCGCTGTCGACGGTCATCCATCAGCTGACCGGCGGCCTGCGCGCCGCGATGGGCTACACCGGCTCGGCCACCATCGAGCAGTTGCAGCAGGCTCAGTTCGTGCAGATCACTGCGGCCGGGCTGAAGGAAAGCCACCCGCACGACATCACGATGACTGTCGAGGCACCCAACTACTACACCCGCTGACAAGGGGAGTCTTCAGGTCATGCGTGACATGGTTGAAATCGGCATGGGCAGAACTGCCCGCCGCACCTATGAACTCGACGACATCACGATCGTGCCGTCGCGGCGAACGCGCTCATCGAAGGATGTGTCGACGGCGTGGCAACTCGATGCCTACCGGTTCGAGATCCCGGTGGTCTCACATCCCACCGACGCGCTGGTGTCGCCGGAGTTCGCGATCGAGCTCGGTCGGCTCGGCGGGCTCGGCGTCCTCAACGGCGAAGGCCTGATCGGCAGGCACGCCGATGTCGAGGAGAAGATCGCCCAGGTCATCGAGGCCGCCGCCAAGGAGCCCGAGCCGTCGGCCGCGATCCGCTTGTTGCAGCAACTGCATGCCGCACCGCTCGATCCCGATCTGCTCGGTGCCGCGGTGGCCCGGATCCGTGAAGCGGGCGTGACGACGGCCGTGCGGGTCAGTCCCCAGAATGCGCAGGCGCTGACGCCGACGCTGGTCCAGGCGGGCATCGACCTGCTGGTCATCCAGGGCACGATCATCTCGGCCGAACGCGTCGCGCAGGACGGCGAGCCGCTCAACCTCAAGACCTTCATCTCCGAGCTCGACGTACCGGTTGTGGCGGGCGGCGTCCTCGACCACCGCACGGCGCTGCATCTCATGCGTACCGGCGCGGCGGGCGTCATCGTCGGCTACGGCTCGACGAGCGGTGTCACCACGAGCGACGAGGTCCTGGGCATCAGCGTCCCGATGGCCACCGCGATCGCCGACGCCGCCGCCGCACGCCGCGAATACCTCGACGAGACCGGCGGCCGGTACGTGCACGTGCTCGCCGACGGCGACATCCACAGCTCGGGCGATCTCGCCAAGGCCATCGCGTGCGGCGCCGACGCCGTCGTGTTGGGCACGCCGCTGGCGACCTCGGCCGAGGCGCTCGGTGGCGGCTGGTTCTGGCCGGCAGCCGCGGCCCATCCGTCGCTGCCGCGCGGTGCGCTCCTGCAGGTGGCCCTCGGCGAGCGGCCCGCGCTCGAGCAGGTGCTCACCGGCCCGTCCGACGATCCGTTCGGTTCGCTGAACCTGGTCGGCGGCTTGCGCCGGTCCATGGCCAAGGCGGGCTACTGCGACCTCAAGGAATTCCAGAAGGTCGGGCTCACGGTCGGCTCTTGATCGTTGCCGCTCCTCGGCACTCGGCCGCCCATGCCCGCGATTGTCACGCTGGCGTGGCTGTCGCGCCCGAGCGTCGCGCTAGCGTGACAATCGGGCCGAGGTGAACCCTCCGAAACGGACATCTCCTTTACAAGTTAGGGCCTCCTGTCTAGAAGTTACCTGCCGGTAGCGTCATACTGATCACATGAAGCCTGACTACGACGTCTTGGTTATCGGTTCCGGATTCGGCGGTAGCGTCAGCGCGCTGCGGCTCACCGAGAAGGGCTATCGGGTTGGCGTGCTCGAAGCCGGGCAGCGGTTCGCCGACGCCGACTTTGCCAAGACCTCGTGGGATCTGCGCAAGTTCCTGTGGGCGCCGAAGTTCGGCATGTACGGGATCCAGCGCATCCACCTGCTGCGCAACTGCATGATCCTGGCCGGCGCGGGCGTCGGCGGCGGATCGCTCAACTACGCGAACACGCTCTATGTGCCACCGGAGCCGTTCTTCAACGACCCGCAGTGGAAGAACATCACCGACTGGCGCGCCGAGCTCATGCCGCATTACGACCAGGCGAAGCGGATGCTCGGCGTGGTGACCAACCCGACGTTCACCGACGCGGACCGGGTCATGAAAGAAGTGGCCGACGAGATGGGCTGCGGCGACACGTTCGTCGCGACGCCCGTCGGCGTGTTCTTCGGTCCCGACGGGCAGAAGACGCCGGGCAAGACGGTGCCCGACCCGTACTTCGGCGGTGCCGGGCCGGCCCGCACCGGTTGCCTGGAGTGCGGCGAATGCATGACGGGATGTCGCCACGGAGCCAAGAACACGCTCGTCAAGAACTACCTGGGGCTCGCGGAATCCGCTGGCGCACAAGTGCATCCGATGACGACCGTGACGAGTTTCGAGCAGCGGCCCGACGGGCTGTGGGAGGTCACCACCGTGCCGACCGGACGCAAGCTGCGCCGCAAACGCAAGAAGTTCACCGCGACGCATCTGATCCTGGCCGCGGGCACCTACAACACGCAGAAGCTGCTGTTCAAGATGCGCGACACCGGAAAGTTGAGCAGGCTGTCGGCCAAGCTGGGCGTGCTGACCCGCACCAACTCGGAGTCGATCGTCGGCGCGGGCCGGCTCTCGGTGTCACCCGATCTCGACCTCACGCACGGTGTCGCGATCACGTCGTCGATCCATCCCACCGCCGACACTCACATCGAGCCGGTGCGGTACGGCAAGGGCTCCAACGCCATGGGTCTGCTCCAGACGCTGATGACCGATGGCGCCGGGCCGCAGGGCACCGATGTGCCACGCTGGCGGCAGTTCTTCAACCAGGCCGGTGAGAACCCCCGCGAACTGATCCGGCTGCTCAACCCCAGCCGGTGGAGTGAGCGCACCGTGATCGCGCTGGTGATGCAGCATCTGGACAACTCGATCACCACGTTCACCAAGCGGACTCGGCTGGGCGTGCGGATCATGTCGTCCGAACAGGGCCACGGTGAGCCCAACCCGACGTGGATCCCGGTCGGCAACGAGGTGACGCGGCGCATCGCCAAGAAGATCGACGGCGTCGCGGGTGGCACCTGGGGCGAGCTTTTCAACATTCCGCTGACCGCGCACTTCCTTGGTGGCGCGGCAATCGGCGACAGCCCGGAACACGGTGTCATCGACCCGTACCAGCGCGTCTACAACTACCCGACGCTCTACGTCATGGACGGCGCCGCGATCTCGGCGAATCTCGGTGTCAATCCGTCGCTTTCGATCACCGCGCAGGCCGAGCGGGCGGCTGCGTTGTGGCCGAACAAGGGCGAGCAGGATCAGCGTCCGGCACAGGGCGAGCCGTACCGCCGGTTGGCGCCGATCGCGCCCGAGCGTCCGGTCGTGCCCGCAGAGGCGCCCGCCGCGCTGCGTCGGCTGCCCATCGAACCCGTCAGCTCGGCCGGCTGAGCGGTGGGTTGAGGACGTACCGGCTCGTTGTCACCCAAGGTTGTGGCCTGAGGTTCAGTATGTGGCGGGTCGATGCCTGTGACGAGCGTGCAGCTTTTCGTGGTGGTTTTGGCTTTTGGGCGCGAAAACCTGCACGTTCGTCATAGTGCTTCAAGGGACGACCCCGACGCGGGACGGCGTCGTCGCCGCGGGTGGACTCGCCGCGGGCGGATTGAAACAGCCCTGGTTTGGGTAAACAAGCCCCAACTTTGGGGGCGGTGTGGCTCCCGGCTGGGAGGATATTGGCATGCGAGACGTGTTCCACGACGAGTTGTCGGCGTTGGGTGTGCGGTTGAGCGAGATGTGCGGTCTCGCGAAGAGCGCGATGGAGCGCGCGACGCGGTCCCTGCTCGATGCCGATCTGACATTGGCCGAAGAGGTCATCGCCGACCACGAACACATCGCTGCCCTCAACCGCGAGGTCGAACACACGGCCTTCAAACTGCTCGCACTGCAGCAGCCCGTTGCCGGCGAACTCCGGATGGTGGTCGGGTCGATGCACATCGCCGCCGACATCGACCGGATGGGCGCGCTTGCCGTGCACGTCGCCAACATCTCGCGGCTGCGGCATCCGCAGTGCGCCCTGCCTGAAGACGTGCGCGCGAGTTTCGCCGAGATGGGGGCCAGGGCGGTCCAGCTGGCCGGCACTGCCCAGGAGGTGCTGCTGTCCCGCGATCCCGACACGGCGGCGCGACTGCGTGCCGAGGACGACGCCGTCGATGCCGAGCACCGGCACCTGTTCACGCTGCTGATCGACCACAAGTGGCAGACCGGGGTGTGCTCGGCCGTCGACGTCGCCCTGCTCGGCCGCTATTACGAACGGTTCGCCGACCATGCGGTGGAGATCGGCAAGCGCGTCATCTTCGAGGCGACCGGCGGGATGCCGGTGCACAAGAAGCTGGCCTAACCCCTAGTCGCCGGCGGGCGCCGATTCGAGCAGCGCCGAGATGAGGCGCGCCAGCGATTCGGCGTCGATGGTCCCGGGTTGGAGCACCTCTTCCATGGCGATGCCCGCGCTGATGGAGACGACGAGCTGGGCGAGGCCGTCGAGTTGCTGACGCGGCAGGGTGGTGCCTGCCCGTTCGACGACGCGCAATGCCTGCTCTGCCGCGGCGCGGCGGCGCGCGATCAGGCGTTGGCGTAGCTCTGGATCCCGCATGGCGCGCAACCAGTACTCGATGAGCACGATGTGGTACTCGTGCTGCTCGTGAATCGAGTCGAGCATTGACCGGCTCAACGCGTCGGCGGTAGCCGCGGTGTCGCCGCCGCCGCTGTCGAACGCGGTCGCGATCAGCTCACCGCGAGTCTCGAACTGGCGGTCGAGGAGTGCCAGGAACAACTCGTCTTTGGACTCGAAATTGGAGTACACCGCGCCCTTGGTGAAACCGGCGGCTTGACCGATCGCGTCGATGGTGGCGCCGGCGAACCCCTCGGCCGCGAAAACCTCGAGTGCCGCATCCAGGATCCGGTCGCGGACCTCGCCGCGAGTGGGGCGAATACGTGCGGGTTTGACGGGCGACATACCCGACAGCATACTCGTGAGTATTGAATGGATACTAGTGAGTATCGAAAGGTGTGGGCCCATGGCTGACGTTGACGACGACGTCGCTGCATCGCAGGATCCCGACGAAGAGCACGAGGTCTCGGCGCTGATCACGGCGTCCGGTCTCGGTGTGGACGGCGAGCACGGGCCGTTGTTCTCGAATATCGACCTTGAGCTGACGCCGGGCTTCCACGCGATCCAGATGCCCGGCGGCTGGGGCCAGACGGCGCTGCTGCTGACGCTCGCGGGCCGGCTCAAGCCGACCTACGGCACGGTGACCGTGGCCGGGGACACCGAGCCCAAGGCGATTCGGCGGCACTGCGCGATCGCGGCGTTCCCCGATATCGACGACCTGGAGGAGTCGGTGACCGTGCAGACGGTGCTCGCCGAGCAGCGTCGGTGGCTCGCGCCGTGGTACGCGCGGGTCCCTGCCGAGGCCGGCGAGGCCGCGCTCGCCGAGGTGTACGGCGAACTGCCCGCGCCGTCGGCGAAGACCTACATCAGCGAACTGTCGGATCTCGAGCTGTTTCTGCTGCGCGTCACCCTGGCGCGCTTCTCGGACCGCCCGATCCTCGTGGTCGGCGACCTCGAGCAGGTGCGTGACAACGCCCGTCGGGCGATCGCCGTCGAGCGGCTCGGCGTCATCGCCGAACAGCGCACCGTCATCGTCGGGGTCACCAACCCGCTCGGGTCCGACGCTCCTGACCACGGCCTACACGATCACCGCATTCTGATCGGGAAGGACAACTGATGCCGGCCGCACTCGCCTTCGGCTCCGAAATCAAACGCTTCGGCCGCAGCCGGATGACCCGGGCGGCCATCGTGGTGCTGATGCTGCTGCCGTTGGTGTACGGGGCGCTGTATCTGTGGGCGTATTGGGATCCGTTCGGCCAGGTCGACAAGATGCCGGTGGCACTGGTCAATTCCGACCGGGGCGCCGACGTGTCCGGGCAGCATGTGAACGCCGGGGCCGAGATCGCCAAGAGCCTGACCGACGACGCAAGCATGGACTGGCACGTGGTGGACGCCGACGAGGCCCGCCGCGGAGTCGACCACGGCGAGTACTACTTCATGCTCGAGTTGCCGCCCGACTTCAGCGAGGCGATCGCGTCGCCGCTGACCGGAGAACCCAAGCAGGCCAACCTCATCGCGGTGTACAACGACGCCAACAACTACATCTCGTCGAACATCGGCCGCACCGCGATCGACCAGGTGCTCAACGCCGTATCGACGCGGATATCCGGCCAGGCCGTCAATCAGGTGCTGTCGGTGGTGGTCACCTCCGGCTCGGGCATCAAGCAAGCCGCCGACGGCGCGGGCCAACTCGCCGACGGTGCGGCGAAGGTCGACGACGGCGCCGGCCAGTTGGCATCGGGACTGGACACCGCGCGGTCCGGCTCGGCGAAGCTGTCCACCGGGGCCAAGCAGCTCTCCGACGGCATCACCAAGGCCACCGACCCGCTGCTGACGGTGAGCAAGGCACTGTCCCAGATCGGCGGTGACACCGAACAACTGCAGCAGGGCGCGACGGCGCTGCAGCAGGCCAACGACCAGATCGGGACCATCGCCGATGCCCAGGACGCTGCCGCCACGTCGCTGTCCACGGTGATCGACCAGCTGTCGGTGAGTCAGGATCCGTTGGCCGTCAACGCCGTCGGCACGCTGCGCGGTATCGAGGATCAGCTTCGCGGCCACCAGTTCACGCCGCAGATCCGCAGTCAACTCACCGACGCGGAGAACGCCGCCATCTCGATGACGACGAATCTGCGCACACCGGGCAGTCCGCTGAACTCCGCGCTCGACCAGGTCGGCTCGAAAGGCCAGGACCTCACAAACAAGCTCACGCAACTACGTAGCGGAGCCCAGCAACTCGCGTCGGGAAATGCCGAATTGGCAAGCGGTATAGCCAAGCTCGACAACGGCGCGGGCGAACTGAAATCCGGTACCGCACAACTCAAAACAGGCTCGTCCGAACTGGCCACCAAACTCGCCGACGGCGCTAGCCAGGTACCCAACTGGACCACCCAGCAGAAGGACGCGATCGCCGACACCATCGGCGGTCCCGTTCACCTGGAGAACTCGCACGAGAACGCCGCGCCCAACTTCGGCACCGGCATGGCGCCGTTCTTCATCACGCTGGCGCTGTTCTTCGGCGCGCTCGTGCTGTGGATGGTGTTGCGGCCGTTGCAGACCCGGCCGATCGCCGCCGAGGTGCCGGCTATTCGCGTGGTGCTCGCCAGCTACCTGCCCGCGGCGGTGATCGGACTCTTCCAGGCGCTGATCCTCTACTGCGTGGTGCGGTTCGCCCTCGGCATGCACGTCGTGCACCCGGTGGCGATGCTGGCGTTCATGATGCTGGTGTCGTGTGCGTTCGTCGCGGCCACGCAGGCGGTCAACGCACTGGTGGGCCCCGCGGTGGGTCGCGTCCTGATCATGGCGCTGCTCATGCTGCAACTGGTCAGCGCCGGTGGGATGTACCCGGTGGAGACCACGTCACGACCGTTCCAGGTGTTCCACAACTACGACCCGATGACCTACGGCGTCAACGGTTTACGTCAGCTCATCCTTGGCGGCATCGACTTCCGGCTGTGGCAGGCCATCATCACGCTGCTGCTCATATGGGCGGGCGCGCTGGTGATCTCGTCGCTGTCGGCCCGCCGCAACCGCACGTGGAACCTGATCAGGCTCATGCCGGCGATCAAGATGTGACCAGCCGGGCCGCATCGCCGAGTCCGCGGCTGTGCTGTCCGTGGACATCCACCGGGACGTCGCCGGTCAGCGTCACGCGGTGCATTACGCGGTGCTGGTCGCCGTAGTCGTCGACCGCACGGTGCTGGGTGGCGCGGTTGTCCCAGATGGCGACGTCGCCGGGCACCCAGTTCCAGCGGATGGTGTTCTCCGGCATGGTGATCCGGCGCTGCAACAACTCGAACAGCGTCTGCGACTCGTGGGGATCGAGGCCGAGGAACCCGCGCGTGAAGTCTCCGGCCACCAATGTCCGTTCGCCGGTCTCGGGATGTACGCGGACCACCGGGTGCTCGGTGCGGAAGTCCGGCTTCTCGAATGCAGCGCGCATGAGCTGCTGTTCCTCGGTCAGCGGGATCGTGGCCGCGGCGTAGTCGTACCGGTTGCTGTGCACGGCCCACAGATTTTCGGCGAGGTGTTTGAGCGCCTCGGGCAGCGCGTCATAGGCCGCAGCCGTCGATGCCCAGAGCGTGGAACCGCCGTAGCTTGGCAGGGTGACCGCGCGCAGGATCGAGGCGGCGGGGTAGTTGGGCACGAACGTGACGTCGGTGTGCCAGCGCGTGGCTTTGGCGTACTCCGAGTCGATCGGCGTGATGATCGATTCCTGTCCCATCGCCTGGCTGATCGTGGGATGGCCGACGGGCGTGCCCAACAAACAGGCGAACGCGTACTGGTCGTCATCGGTCAGGTGGTGCTGATCGCGGAAGAAGATCACCTTGTGCCGCAGCAGTGCCGAGCGGATGTCGGCGACGGTGGCGCCATCGAGATCACCGGCGAGTCGCACGCCGTCGACGCGGGCGCCGATGCGGCTGCCGAGCTTTGTCACGGAAACGGGAACGGTGGTGCGAGCAGTCATCGGCGTAGTCCTCTGCGCTGGTGGCGGACGGTGTAGTCAATTGACTACACCCTGACTTCCGCTAGTGTAGCCACGTGACTACGCCCACGCCACCGGCAAAGCGCGCCGCCAGCCCGGTCGGCCGCGACGAAGTGGTGGCGGCGACGCTGGCCGGCGCCGCGGAACTGTTCGCCGAACGTGGTCCGGCCGGCACCTCGATCCGGGACATCGCCACGCGCGCCAACGTGAACCATGGGCTCGTCTATCGGCACTTCGGCACCAAGGAACGCCTTGTCGGCGCCGTGCTCGAACACCTCGGGGCGCGCCTCACCGCGCTGTTGGGCGACGGTGCCGAGGCCGACGAGATCGAACGCACCCTCGACCAGCACACGCGCGTCATGGCGAGAGCCTTGCTCGACGGTTATCCGGTGGGCCAGTTACAGACCCGGTTCCCTGGCGTCGCACGGCTACTCGACGAGGTGGTGCCGAAATTCGACGACGAGCGCCGGGCCCGCATGGCGGTGGCGAATGCCGTTGCTCTGCAACTGGGTTGGCGTCTGTTCGAACCGTTCCTGCGCTCGGCGGCCGGCATCGAAGAGGTCAGCCGAGCCGACGTGCAACACAGCGTCGGTGCCGAGATCGCGCGAATACTCGAACCGGACCGCTAGCCGCCGCGGCGCCGCAACGGCTCGCGTCCCACGGGCTGCGGCGGGGCCGGAAGCAGCGGGCGCACGGGCTGCACCGCGACGGTGGTCGGCGCGTTCGTGTTGATCACGAGGTCTTTTCCGGCGTGCCGGATCGCCAAGGTGTGGTCGGGTCCGTCGCGGACCGTGTAGGTGACCTGCTGGTGGTCGGCATGGACCGTCACGCGAAAGCCTTTCCAGCGCAACCGGAAACGCAGGCACGAGATGCCGTCTGGCAGGTGCGGGTCGATCGAGAGGATGCCTTCGTCGTCACGCAGACCGCCGAATCCGCCGACCAGCGCGGTCCAGGAACCGGCCAGTGAAGCCATGTGCAACCCGTCGCGGGTGTTGTTGTGCAGATCGCGCAGATCGATCATCGCGGCTTCGTACGTGTAGTCGTGGGCGAGCTTGAGATGCCCGACCTCGGCGCACATCACCGCCTGCGTGCACGCCGACAGCGACGAATCACGCGTCGTGCGCCGCTCGTAGTAGTCGACGTTGCGGGCCTTCTGTTCCGGGGTGAAGGCGTGGCTCTGCCACTGCATCGCCAGCACCAGATCGGCCTGCTTGAGCACCTGTGCCGGGTAGAGCCGGACATAGGGCTCGTTGAGCAACAGCGGATAGGTGGTGTTGGCGTTGAAGTCCCATTCGGCCAGGGTGGTGAACCCCTGGCACTGCGGATGGACACCCAGCTCCTCGTCGTAGGGAATGTGCGCGGCATCGGCGGCGTCTCGCCAGGCCGCGGTCTCCTCGGTGGTCACGCCCATCGCGTAGGACGCGTCGGGATGGCGGGTGCACGCGTCGGCGGCGACCCGAAGGTTGTGGGCGGCCATCAGATTGGTGAACACGTTGTCGCGGACCACCGCGGTGTACTCGTCGGGCCCGGTCACGCCGTCGAGATGCCACACGCCGTGGCGGTCGTGGTGACCGAGCGACATCCAGAGCCGGGCGGTGTCGACGAGCACCGCGAGGCCGCACTCTTTCTCCAGTGAATCGTCGCCCGTCACAGTGCGATAGCGCTCGAACGCCATCGCGATGTCGGCGTTGATGTGCCAGGCCGCCGTGCCCGCAGGCCAGTACGCCGAGCATTCCTCGCCACGTATCGTCCGCCACGGGAAGCTGGCGCCCTTGAGGTCGAGGAGCGCCGCGCGTTCGCGAGCCATGTCGAGTGTCGAAGCGCGCCACCGCAGCGCGTCGGCGGCGGCTTGCGGTTTGGTGTAGGTGAGCACCGGCAGCACGAAACCCTCGGTGTCCCAGAACGCGTGGCCGTCGTATCCGGTGCCGGTGAGTCCCTTGCCCGCGATGGCGCGGCGCTCGGCACGCGCACTGGCCTGCAGTACGTGAAAAAGCCCGAAGCGAACCGCCTGCTGACAGTCCGGATCGCCTTCGACCTCGACGTCGGCGCAGTCCCAGAACTCGTCGAGGTAGGCCCGCTGCGAGTCGAGCAGACCCTGCCACCCGCTGTAGCGGGCGCCGGTGATGGCCGCGGCGGCCTGATCGCGCAGCGCCGGGCGGGACCGCAGGCTCGACCAGCCGTACGCGAGGTACTTGACGATCCGCAGTTTCTGACCTGGCCGCAGCCCGCAGATGACGGTGGTGCGGGCCAGATCCTCGCGGGCGTCGGTGCTGACCTCGACGCGGCCCGGCACGTCGACGTCGTGGTCCATCGCGGCCGCCATCATCAACCCACTGCCGCGGGTGCGGTGCACCAAAAGTGCGCCGTGGTCGGTGTTTTCGTGATGGACGGCTTGCAGCGGGTGCTTGAGCACTGCCGAGACGCGTGGGTCGCCCGTCGTCTCGGGTTGGTCCTCGTTGGTGACGAGCTCGGATTGCACTGTCACCCGGACGAATTCGTCGATCGCCTCCACGACGTATTCGATCGCGGCGACCCCGCGCTGGGCGAGCGACACCAGGCGGGTGGAGACGATGCGCACCTGCTTGCCCGCGGGCGATCGCCATTGGGCACGGCGGGTGAGCGTCCCGGCCCGCATGTCGAGTGTGCGCTCGTGGTCGATCAGGTCGCCATAACGCACGTCGAACGGCTCGTCGTCGACGAGGAGCCGCAGGATCTTGCCGTTGGTGACGTCGACGACGGTTTGACCTGCCTCGGGATAGCCGAATCCGGCCTCCGCGTACGGCAGGGGCCGCACCTCGAAGAATCCCGCGAGGTAGGTGCCGGGCAGGCCGTAGGGTTCGCCTTCGTCCAGATTGCCCCGCAGGCCGATGTGGCCGTTCGACAACGCGAACAGCGACTCCGACTGCGCCAGGAGATTGAGGTCCAACCGGGTTTCGCGGACCTGCCAGGGTTCGACCGGGTAGGCGTCGTGGGTGATCATCATCGGCTACAGCAGCTCGGCGAGGTCGGTGACCACGATGTCGGCGCCGTCCTGGCGTAACTGCCGCGCCTGCCCGACCCGGTCCACTCCCACGACGAACCCGAAATTGCCCGCGCGTCCCGCCGCGACGCCCGACAGCGCGTCCTCGAAGACAGCGGCTTGGGCGGGGGAGACGTCGAGCAACTCGGCGGCCCGCAGGAAACTGTCGGGCGCCGGCTTGCCCGCGATGTGTTCGTCGCGCAGGGTCACGCCATCCACCCGCAGCTCCACGAACTGGGCCAGCCCGGTGACTTCGAGCACCTCGCGGGTGTTGGCGCTCGAGGACACCACCGCGCGGCGAAGCCCGGCCGCCGCGGCCGCCTCCAGATACCGCCGTGAGCCGTCGAACACCTCGACGCCCTCCTCCCGCAGGGTTTTGTGGAACATCTCGTTCTTGCGGTTGCCGAGGCCGTGCACGGTCTCGGCGCCGCCGTTGTCGTCCGGACCGCCCTCGGGCAGGGTGATGTCGCGGCTCGCGAGAAACGACCGGACCCCGTCTTCACGCCGCTTCCCGTCGACGTAGCTCAGGTAGTCGGTGCCGATGTCGAACGCGACGAACGGCTCGCCGGAGCGTTCGGAGCGCGCCCGCAGATAGTCGTCGAACATGGCCTTCCAGGCCTTCTTGTGCACGCTCGCCGTGTCGGTCAGCACACCGTCGAGATCGAACAGGCAGGCCGTAATCGGCTCGGGCAGCCCCAGCACAGACGTCCTCACTTTCGGTTGGGGACGGGTCTACTCCACCATGCCCATTTTCCGGCGGTCCCATACCGGCATTGCCATATGTGATCGGCTCCATGCGGGTGGCGTGGACGGAATATCCGCAGCTCTTAGACTGAACCGGTGGCAGCAGAATCTCCCCGCCCTGTCCTCGTCGTCGACTTCGGCGCCCAGTACGCCCAACTGATCGCGCGGCGAGTCCGTGAGGCGCGGGTGTATTCCGAGGTCGTCCCGCACACCGCCAGCGTCGAAGACATCAAGGCCAAGGACCCGCAGGCCATCGTGCTGTCCGGCGGACCGGCCAGCGTGTACGCCGAAGGCGCTCCGCAACTCGATCCCGCGTTGTTCGACCTCGACGTTCCGGTTTTCGGCATCTGCTACGGCTTCCAGGCCATGGCCCAGGCGCTGGGCGGCACCGTCGAACACACCGGGACCAGCGAGTACGGGCGGACCGAGCTGAGGGTCTCCGGTGGCGACCTGCACTCGGAACTGCCCGACATCCAGCCGGTGTGGATGAGCCACGGCGACGCGGTCACCGCCGCGCCGGACGGTTTCAACGTCGTCGCGTCCAGCGCCGGTGCCCCGGTCGCCGGGTTCGAGAACCGCGCCCGCCGGCTGGCCGGGGTGCAGTATCACCCCGAGGTGTTGCATTCCCCGCACGGTCAGCAGGTCCTCAGCCGGTTCCTGCACGAGTTCGCGGGCATCGGGGCCACCTGGACCGCGGCCAACATCGCCGAGCAGCTCATCGAGGCGGTGCGCGCACAGATCGGTGACGGCCGGGCCATCTGCGGGCTGTCGGGTGGCGTCGACTCCGCGGTGGCGGCCGCCCTCGTGCAGCGTGCCATCGGCGATCGGCTCACCTGTGTGTTCGTCGACCACGGCCTGCTGCGGGCGGGGGAGCGGGCGCAGGTTCAGCGCGATTTCGTCGCCGCCACCGGCGCCAACCTCGTGACGTACGACGCTGCCGATCGCTTCCTCGAGGCACTCACCGGGGTGACCAACCCGGAAGGCAAGCGCAAGATCATCGGCCGTGAGTTCATCCGGTCGTTCGAGCGTGCGGTGCGAGATGCCGTGGGAGCCAACGACGGTGACGTCGAGTACCTGGTACAGGGCACGCTCTATCCCGACGTCGTCGAATCCGGCGGCGGCAGCGGCACCGCCAACATCAAGAGCCACCACAACGTCGGCGGGCTACCCGATGACCTCAAGTTCAAGCTCGTCGAACCCCTGCGGCTGCTGTTCAAGGACGAGGTGCGGGCCGTCGGCCGCGAACTCGGCCTGCCGGAGGAAATCGTTGGGCGCCAGCCGTTCCCGGGCCCCGGGCTCGGTATCCGCATCGTGGGTGAGGTGACCGCGCAGCGGTTGGACACGCTCCGCCGGGCCGATGCCATCGCCCGCGAGGAACTCACCGCAGCCGGCCTCGATCACCAGATCTGGCAGTGCCCGGTGGTGCTGCTGGCCGACGTCCGATCGGTCGGGGTGCAGGGCGACGGGCGGACCTACGGCCATCCGATCGTGCTGCGGCCGGTGTCGAGTGAGGACGCGATGACCGCGGACTGGACCCGCGTGCCTTACGAAGTGCTGGAACGGATTTCGACCCGGATCACCAACGAGGTGCCCGAGGTCAACCGCGTGGTGCTCGACATCACCAGCAAGCCGCCGGGCACCATCGAGTGGGAGTGAGGGCCCGGCGCTCGATCACTGCTCGGCCGCTTTCTCGACGTACTCGGTCAACATCTGACTGACCACCGACTCGATGGTCGATTCGATCGAAGACGCGAGGGTCGCGCTGACCGCCGCGACGGCCTGCGTGCGAAACCGCACCAGCATCGTGATCAGTTCGGCCACTTCGGTGTCGGCAGGCAACGACGCGCCAGGCTTGATCTTCTCGGCCACCTGGTCGACCCCGGCTCGCACCAGGATCGAGCTGATCTCGTCGAGGTGCGGCACGACCTGCTCGTGAATGTCGATCAGGATGTCGATCCCGACGCCGTACTGCCGGATCTCGTTGAAGGCCTCGATCAGCTTGGGCCGCACGATGATCGCGTCGCCGTCGTCGAGCTTGATGACACCGTTTCCCACCAGCCGGTCGAATGCGGCATCGTCGTCGATCAGCCGCTTGCCGTCGGCGAGCGGCATCCGTTGCGGCTTCTCGGTCGCCCAGCTGCCCGCGATCGCGTCTTCGAGGCCGAGCACATCGCCGATGTCTTTGCCCTGCTCCCAGGCCGACAGCATCTCGTGGACATGCGCGATGTTGTAGCCGCGATCCAGCATCGACGTGATCAGGCGCAGCCGCGTCAGGTGGGTGTCGTTGAACAGCGCGATACGGCCCACCCGCAGCGGTGGGTGCAACAAGCCGCGATCGCGGTACACCCGGATGTTGCGGGTGGTGGTCCCGGCGAGCTGGGCCAGCTCGTCGATCCGGTATTCGCCGGAAGCCGCGACACCGTCCGGATGGACCGCGGCGTCGAAGAGCTGTGACACCGCACTGTCGATGACATCTCTGGAGCCGCGGCGCACCCGCCGCAGGATCTGCGAGATCGCACCTGCCTGTTGCCGAGGCTGCTTGGCGGCAGGCATCAGGGTGATGAGGTGATCGCGACCGGAGTGTCCTGCGCGGATGCCGCGTCCGACGCACCCCGCACCGCCGCGTCGTAGTCGCCGAACCGGAAATCCCGCATCTGTCGAAGATACTGCGTGGCGAATCCGGGGTACATCGAGGCGTTGAATCCGTCGGCGGTCAGGTACCAGCTGTTGCAGCCGGACATCCACGTGGTCTTGGTCAGCCGCTTCTGCAGCCGGGCGTTGTACCGCTGCTGCACGTCGGCCCGCACGTCGAGGTAGCGCAGATTGTTCCGGAGGATCGTCGTGATGGCCGTGACGGCGTAGTCGATCTGCCCCTCGACGTAGACCAGCAGCGAGTTGTGGCCCGGCCCGGAGTTCGGTCCGGTCATCAGGAACAGGTTGGGATAGCCGTGAGCATTGATGCTCTTGTATGCCTGTGCACCGCCGGACCATTCGTCGGCCAGTGAGCGCCCGCCCAGGCCGGTGACCGGGTATGGCGGGCCGGTCAGGTGCACGTCGTAGCCGGTCGCGAACACGACGGCGTCGAGGTGGTGTTCGATGCCATCGCTCGTGCGGATGCCCACCGGGCTCATGGTCGCGATCGGCCAGTCGATGAGCTTGCAGTTATCGCGTTGCAGTGCCGGGTAGTAGTCGCTGGAGACCAGCATGCGCTTGCAGCCCGGGGTGAAGTCCGGGGTGAGTTGTCTGCGCAGCCACGGGTCCTTGACCTGCCGATTGAGGTGCGCCTTGCCGAGCCGGGCGACCAGCCCGGTCAGCGGGGTGTCCCACACCATGGCGGTGGCACTGGCCTCATGTCCCCAGAACAGGATCTGGCGGGCGAGCTGTTGCGCCGCAGGGACTTTCGAGAACAATGTCCGCGCTGCGGGCGGCGTGGCGATGTCGAGGCGTGGGATCACCCAGCCCGGAGTGCGCTGGAAGACCTTGACGAAGCCCGCCGTCTTCACGAGCTCCGGGATTATCTGCACGGCGCTGGCGCCCGTACCGATCACCGCGACCCGCTTGTCGGTGAAGTCGTAGTCGTGGTCCCAGCGGGCGCTGTGGATCTTGTGACCCTCGTAGGTGTCGAGTCCGCGGATGTCGGGCCATTTGTGATCCGGCAGGGGACCGGAGGCCAGCACGACGGTGCGGGCCCGATAACTCTTGCGGCCCGTCGTCTTCACGGTCCACACCCCGTCGGTCTCGTCGAAGGCCAAGCCGTTGACCTCGACGCCGAACTGGATGTGCCTGCGCAGGTCGAAGGCGTCGACCATGTCCTCGATGTGCCGACAAATCTCGTCGGCCGGAGAATAGGCCCGCGACCAGTCCGGGTTCTTGACGAACGAGAACGAGTACAGCAGCGACGGAATATCGCATGCCGCACCGGGATAGGTGTTGTCGCGCCAGGTGCCCCCGACGCGGTCCGAGCGGTCGAGGATGACGAAATCGTCCACTCCGGCCTCGGTGAGTTTGATGGCCGTGCCGATCCCGGTGAACCCGGCGCCGACGATCAGGGTGTCATAGGTGTGCATGTCAGGCCGCCGGCTCGTGGGTCAGCTCCTTGAACCAGGATGGGATCGGTTTCAGCAGTTTGGTGGGGTACCGGTCGGAGGCCCACACCATCGGATTGGCGATCCAGTGGTAGGGATTTCGCGGGTTGACCACCATGCGTGAGTGCAGCTTCAGCAGCTGATAGCTCGGGACTCGCCAGGTGTACTCGGCGCGGCCGCCGAGTTCCTTGAACCGCATCATCGCCTTGTAGAGCTTCTCGGGTTGCAGGCCCATGTCGACGATGTTGTTGCGCATGCGGTTGAGCAGCGGCACGTACATCAGCGCGCCGATGATCACGCCCGGTGAGGCGATATTGCCGACGAACTCGACGGCCAGGCGGCGTGCGTTGGCGTGGCCGATCATGTTGAGCACCTCGAAATCCACGGCGATGTGCCGGGATTCGTCGTTGTTGATCTTTTCGAAGACCTGGTGACAGACCGGATCGTGCACCTCTTCGAGCAGGAACTTGAGCAGGGCGCCGTCGAGCGCCACCTCGAGCATCGGGATGACGGTGCCGAGCACCGACAGCGGCATGTCGTCGGCGTAGGTGTCCAGCCATTCGATGGCCAGGCGGATGTTGACGTTCGGCTCGGGCATCTCGTCGCCGTCGAGCATGCCCCAGCGCTTCATCAGGGCGAGTTCAGCGTTGGCGTGGCGTTGCTCCTCGGCGTGGAAGTAGCGGTAGATCTCGGCGATCGTCGGCGTCGGTGCCTTCTTGGCCAGCGCCGCGAATCCGCGGGCGCCGACATTCTCGATCCAGCACAGATCGGCCATGAACGCCTTGAGCTTCGGCCGGAACTCGTCACTGATGGTCTCCGCGCCCGGGGCGTCCCAGTCGATGTCGGCCAGCGCCCATTGGCGGTCCTTGATCTTCGCCAGCATTCTGTCCATGTCCATGGCCATCGCTAAACCTCCTGAGAGCCGGTGATGCGGTTCGTGAGACCGACGGCGCGGGTGTACACCGTCGGGGTGAGTCGTTTGATGCCCCAGCCGATCCGGGCATCGGGTTGCGGCATGCAGTACAGCCCGCCGCGGTCGTTGGTATCCAGGCACATGCGGGCCACCCGCTGCGCCGAGAATCCGGTCCAGCGCATGAGCCGGTCGGCGAGCTCGCTGGATTCGCTTGTGATCCGGCCCGATTGGACGATGTTGGTCTTGACGAACGTCGGGCACAACACGGTGACGTTGATCCCCGTGCCCGCGAGTTCGGCGGCCAGTGTCTCCGACAACGACAACGTGCCGGCCTTGCTCACGTTGTAGGCGGCCATCCCGGGTGCAGCGCCGAACGCCGCGGCCGATGCGACGTTGATGATGCCGCGCGGGTGTCCGGTGCCTGCCGCGCGCAGGATCGGGGTGAACACGTGGCAGCCGTGGATCGGGCCCCACAGATTGATGCCGAGGACCCAGCGCCAGTCGTCGAGTTCGGTACTCCCGACCGGCTTTCCGCCCGCGCCCACCCCGGCGTTGTTGATCACCAGCGACGGTGGGCCGCCGAACCAGGCCTGAGCGTCATCGGCGAGTTTGACGACTTCGTCGATCAGCGACACGTCGCAGTGCATTGCCGTGGCTTGTCCGCCGTCGGCGACTATCGCGTCGGCTGTCCTTCTGGCGGATTCCTCATCGATGTCGCTGCACACCACGCGGCTGCCGCGGGACGCGAGTTCGGACGCGAACGCCGCCCCGATACCGCTGCCCGCGCCGGTGACGACGGCGTTCGCCCCACGGCTGCGTTTGGGACCGCTGCCGAAGATGTTCATCCGGCCACCTGCCTGACTCCGTTGGGGTGCAGTGAATCTGTGATGAACTGTGCGACTCGGCGCATGGCAGGCCGGGCCTCGGGACTCAATCGGGGCAGCGCCTGGAATACGTGCACCTGGTCCGGCCAGACCTCTAGTTCGCTCTGCCCGCCCGCGGCGCGGATGTCGGTGTCGAGCTGACGGGCATCCGTGACGAGCATCTCGGCGCCACCCGCCTGGATCAACGTGGGCGGCAGACAGCGCCCACCGGCGACGTCGAGTGTGAGGCGGGGATGGGTGAGATCGACGCCCGCGCAATACAACCCGATGAGCCGGGCGGCGTCGGCCGCTCGGATGGCCGGGTCTCGGCGCAGGCTTTCCCTGGCCCGGGCCTGTGCGAAGGTCAGGTCGACGAGGGGCGACAACAGGGTCAGGCCGGCCGGATGTGCGACATCGGGCTGGAGGAGCAGGTCGACGGCAAGGTGCCCACCCGCGGAGTCACCGGCCATCACGACTCGATCCGGTGCCATCCCGTATTCGGTGGTCAACCAATCCCAGCCCGCCCGAACGTCGTCGGCGGCGGTGGGGAACCGGTACTCGGGCGCGAGTCGGTAATCGATGCAGAAGACCGGCAGCCCGGTCAGCCGCGACAGCCATGCGGTGAGCCGTCGGTGGGTGCGCGGTGAGCACAGCGCGAACCCGCTGCCGTGAATGTAGTAGACGGCGCGGTCCGCACACGTGACGTTGGGTGCCCGCACCCATTCACCCACGACGCGCGTGCGGTCGGCCGTGCGGATGTCGACCCGTTCGACACGGGCGCCGTCCAGCGCGGGGCCGAAGGTGTTCATGATCTGAGCGATCAATTGCCGCGATGCCCACAGGCCCCACAGGCTCTCCGGTGGTAGCGCCCCGCTCAGCCGGCGCAACGTCAAGCCAGTGATCGTGGACGCGCTACGGGACCGGATCGATCCCCGTCGGGGTAATTCCGGCATGCCGACCTCCTCGTCGAAGCGTGCGACGAGTACACCAGCAATTGGTGACATTTGTCAATGTCAACATTTGGAGATGCCTGTTTGAGGGTCCGGGCTCATTGGCGATTTGCGTTGGCCCCGATACGTCCTCGGAGAGGCCCGAGATACAGGCAGGTCGCGGAGAAGAGGAGCATCGCAACCCCTGTCCACAGATTGATGTTCACGCCCTCCGACTGTTCGATCGCGGCTTCGGTTGCCATGAGCCCTCGGATCGTGAGCAGCGTTCCGTAGCATGCGAACAGCGCGCCCGCTACCGCGCGGATATCGGTTGCGTGCTCCCAGAAGCCGCGGCGGACGGGGTGTGCCTGTGAATCGTCATCTTCGTCCGACGGCGCGGATGGCAGTGAATTCGTTGTGGTCATGGTCGATTCCTCACATCACTAGATAGAGTCCAACGCAACTCGCCAGCGCAACGGCGCCAAGCGCCACCGGCGAGAAGAGCCTTGATCGGTCTGCTGCGTACACCTGTTCGCCCGGTCCGCCTTCGCTGAGCGACAACCCTTTTCGCCACACCAGCCCGTCGAGCTCAGCTGCCGTCTTGGGCTCGGTGACCATCGAGACAGTCACGGCGGCGATGGCCGATGCAACGAATGCGATGGCGGCATTCCAGAACGATGCGTTGATCGGCGTGCCGAAGTCGAGCATGCCGAACGAGTACAGGAGGTACGCACCGCCGGCTGCGGCAGAACCGCTCAGCAGGCTCCAGAACCCGGCCCATGGCGTCATACGACGCCAGAACAGCGCGATGATGAACGTTGCGAACAAGGGTGCGTTGAAAACAGCGAACAGGTTTTGCAGGTAGTTCATGATGTTGCTGTAGCTCGCCGCGATGAAGGCGGTGCCGATCGCGAGAATCACGCCGATCACCGGAACGATGCGCGCGACCATGAGGTAGTAGCGATCCGGTCGATTCTTCACCAGGTAGGTCTGCGTGATGTCGTATGTGACGACCGTGCAGAAGCTGCTGATGTTGGCGGCCATCCCGGCCATGAATGACGCAAGCAGTCCGGTCACCGCAATGCCGAGGACGCCGTTGGGCAAGAACTTCTGCATCAATGCCGGCAGTGCACTGTTGTAATCGCTGCCCCCGGGCAGGCCGAGATGAGGAATGAGCACCAAGGCGATCAGGCCCGGGATGACGGTCAAGAACGGAAACAACAGTTTGGGGAACGCGCCGATGATCGGTGCCCGCCGTGCTGCTGTCGTGTTCCGCGCCGCCATTGCCCGCTGGACTTGCGGGAAGTTGGTGGTGAAGTAGCCGAACGATGCGACGAAACCGAGTCCGAACACCAACGCGATGATGTTGGTGTGCATGGAGTTGTTCTCCGTGGCCAAGCCGACTCCCGACCACGTGGTGGTGCCGGCCTGCCCGAGTTCGGTGGATTCCCGCACCTTCGAGAACAGTCCGTCCAAGCCGCCGACTGACAGCAGTCCGATGACGGTGATCGGGATCAGGCCGGCCAAGATGATGAAGAACTGCAGAACCTCGTTGTAAATCGCGGCAGTCAGCCCGCCCACTGTCAGATAGGTCAACACGAAGAGGCTCGATACCAGGATCGACACAGTGAGGTCCCAGCCGAGCAGGGCTCGCATGATGAGTGCGAGGGCATATAGATTGACGCCGGCGATCAAGACCTGGGCGACAGAGAAGATGACTGCGTTAAGCCCTTGGGTCGGTTTGTTGAAACGAAGGCGCAGGAACTCGGGCACCGACCGCGCTCTGGATCGGTAGTAGAACGGCATCATCACGATGCCCAGAAAGACCATCGCCGGGACGCCCGCGAGCCAGTAGTAATGGACTGTCATCATCCCGTACTCGGCACCGTTCGCGGCCATGCCCAGAATCTCCACCGCTCCGAGATCGGCGGCGATGAAGGCAATTCCCGCGATCCAGGCAGGCATCGCGCGGCCGGCAAGGAGCTGGTCGAGGCTGGTACACACCGTTCGACGGCTGGCAACCCCCACGATCACGGTGGTGAGCAGGAAAAGGATGAGGATCAGGTAGTCGGCCAGATCCAAGTTAAGGCGTACGGACACAACAACTCCAGTCGCAGCGGTGATGGCCCGGGGAGTGGGAGCGGTGATGTGAGAGGCCGCCGGGCGTCGAAGTGGCGTGCGCCACATCAGATGTATATCAACCGTGGTTTCGATCTGTCAACGAGTTTTCGAAAATTTGGTACGGTGTCGAATGTCCGTCGGGTCGGTGAGTGTGCTGACTCGTCAGCCCAACGTAGGAGTGGAGCACGCGTGGCAGGTACGACCGAACTCGTGATGTGGGAAGCGAACGTCCGAGCGCATGCGTTTCTCGGGCAATTGCGGGCTTGTGCAGCAGGCGGTTTCACGCACCTGGCGCTGACACCGGCGGCGTTGTTGTCAGCCGTCGATCAATTGGGTGGATACGCCGCGGTCCGGACTGCGGCTGCTGACCACGGTGTACGCCTGGATTACCTCGACACCGTCACGGGTTGGGCGCCGCTGCGGGTGCCGCGCGTTGCCGACGAGGCGCTCCGAGCGCGATTCGACTTCTCCATGGACGAGTGCTTTGAACTCGTAGACCAGTTCGAAATGACATCGATCTTGGCCGTTGGCGTATTCGATGGTGGCGCAGTCGTATTCGATCAACTCGTCGAGTGTTTCGGTGAATTGGCCCGCCGAGCGCAGTCCTGCGGCGCCCATGTGGATCTTGAGTTCATGCCGTTCTGGGGCATCCCGGATATTCACACGGCTCGCGCGATAGTGGAGGCGGCCGGATGTGACAACACCGGAATCATGGTGGACACCTGGCACTTCGCCCGAGGGCTACCGGATTTCAACGCGCTGACGGAGGTGGCCGAGTCATTGTCGGTCAGCATCCAGGTCGCCGACGGCTCGGCGCGGTCCCTGGATCCAGACCCCACGTATGAGACGACGCATCTGCGCGATATTCCCGCCGAGGGGCAGCTGGATGTGGTCGGCATCTTGGCCGCCATACTGTCCAAGCAAACTCCGAAATCCATTGGTCCGGAGGTGTTCTCGGACAGCCTTGATCGATTGGAGCCAGAAGTTGCTGGGGCGCGGCTGGCCGAGGCGATTCGAAAGGTGACTGCCGAGGCCCTCGGGAGTTGATGAGTGAACTACTGCAGTCGCCGATGTGACTGTAGTAGTTCGTCGTTCGTCGGGGGGCCGCCCGCTAGGTCCGCAAATGGACGAGGATCGCTTGGTGAGTTGCATCGGTCGCTCGGCGGCGACCGAATGGCCACAGACGAGGTCCGCAAGACGAGCGCCTGGTATGCCGGCCGCCAGTTCATCGGAATGAGCCGGGGTGGCAAGGCGGTCGCGAGTCGCCTTGATCACCAGGTTCGGTGCCGTGATGCGCGGAAGGTCGTCGCGTACGTCGATTGTCTTCGCGAGGACCACGTGGTGGGTGAGCCGTCCGGAACTGCCTTCGCCGTCAGCTCGATGAGTGAGGCCACTTCGTCGTCGGTGAAACTGAGATCGATGCCGCCACCACCGCCGTGAGAAAGCAGCAATCCTGGTCCGCTGCGGTGGAATTGGGTGGCGAATGGTTGGGTTGCACATCGGTCATCGACTCAGGTCCTCCGTTTCCGAAAGGGTGAACTGGACGGCGGACCGTGAAGCCGCCATCGTCTGCGTGTACTGCCTGATCACGGCGACGTGGGCGGGATGGTCCAGGTAAGTGGAGACGTCGTCCTCGTTTCGCACCACCGCGACCACCGCGTAGTCCGCATTCGCCTCGCGTAGGCCGAGGTCGGGTCCGAAGCGATAGGACGCCAGGACGGGAATCTGGGATGGCAGTGCCGACAGGGCAGCGGTGAATTCGTCGACCTGCCCGGCAGTGACGTCCTGGTGCCAGCGGAAAGTCACCGTATGCACGATCACGACTCGCTGTCCTCTGCTCGTACTTGTGGTTGTGCGGCCCCCGACGTCGACGGCGTAGCGACGGTCCTTGAATCTCCCATGTCATCACCATACCCAACTTTCGAAAATAGGGAATATTTCGAAAATTCATTGACACTTCGAATCTCGCGCCGTACAACTTAGACACCGCGAGCATGCAACTGCGGCACCGTCGCTGAACCCCTTCACGTGTCGCTCGAGCCATCTGCATCGAGCTGTGATGGCGCGGGCTCGTTTGACAAAGGAGTCAAGGATCATGCGCTTGGCAGGGAAAGTCGCCATCGTCACCGGTGCGGCGCAAGGTATCGGGCGGGCGACAGCCGAGCTGTTCGCCGAGCACGGTGCGACCGTCTACGGCACTGACATCACCGAGAGCGCAGTGAGCGATGCGATTTGGTGGCGCAAACTCGACGTGACGAAGCTCCATGACTGGGACTCGGTGGTTTCCGAGATCGTGGCCAGTGACGGCCGAATCGACATCCTGGTCAACAACGCCGGTGTCGTGCACTCGTACGACGGCGTCGCGGAGATCAGCCTCGAATCTTGGCGCACCGTACTCGATGTCGACCTCACCGGGACTTTCTACGGAATGCGCACGGTCATCCCGCACATGCGCCGCAGTGGGGGCGGGTCGATCGTCAACCTCTCGTCGATCTGGGGCAACGTCGGTGCCGCCGGAGTCTCGGCCTATCAGGCGGCCAAGGGCGCGGTCCGCACCCTCAGCAAGAACGCCGCTGTGACGTACGCCGACCACAACATCCGCGTCAACTCGCTGCATCCCGGGTTGGTCGATACCCCGCTGATCGCCGGACAGGATCCGGCGGTCACCAAGCGGGTGTTCGACGCGACGCCCATGGGGCGTGCGGCCGCACCGCGCGAGCTCGCCTTCGGGGCGTTGTTCCTGGCCGGCGATGAATCGAGCTTCATGACCGGCGCCGAGTTGGTCATCGACGGCGGCTACCTCGCGGTCTGATCCACCCACCGATATCAAAGGAGATATTTCATGGGCACTATCGCTCCGATCGGGCAACAACCGGCCGCACCGACCTCGAGGCTCATCCGCATCGGCATACCCGCACCACTGGCCTGGGGCTATCTCGCAGTACTGCTGTTCATGATCGGCGACGGTATCGAAACTGGTTATATTGCAACATTTCTCGGCGAACAGCCGGGCGCTTCTCGGGGTACCGCCGAGACGGCGATCGCGGTCTATGGGGCCGCTGTGGCAATAGGTTCGTGGCTGTCGGGCACGTTGTCCACGATGTACGGGCCGCGCGCGGTCATGCGTGCCGGCGCGGCGATCTGGATCGTCTTCGAGGTCCTCTTCCTCACCATCGGCCTCACCTCTGGACCCGCCGGCATGATCGTTCTCTACTCGATCCGCGGCCTGGGATACCCGCTGTTCGCCTACGGCTTTCTGGTCTGGATCGTCGCCGCGACACCTTCCGGCCGGCTGTCACCGGCGCTCGGCTGGTTCTGGTTCGTGTTCGTCGCGGGATTACCGACCTTGGGTTCCTTGATCGCCAGCGTCAGTATCCCCGTCATCGGTGCCTACCAGACACTTTGGCTGTCGCTGGGGTTGGTGATCATCGGCGGCGCGATCGGTTCGTTCGCAGTGCGTGAGCGCACCGGGCTGAGCGCGTTGTCCACTACCGCGAGTGCAAAGAACCTTCTCGACGGCATCACGATCTGCTGGCGCGAGCCCAAGATCGCCATCGGCCTGGGCGTCAAGATCGTGAACGCCGCTGCAATGTTCGGATTCTTCGTCTTCCTCCCGTTCTTCTTCGAAGGCCTGGGCTTCAGTTCGTCACGCTGGTTGTTGCTCAACACCCTGATATTCGTGGCCAACCTCATCGGCAACCTCGTCATCGGGTTCCTTGCCCATCGTCTCGGGTGGCGGCGCACCGTCACCTACGTCGGCGCGCTCGGCTGCGCCATTGCCACGCTCCTGATGTATTTCGTGCCGCTCATGGCAGGCAACAACTTCCCCGTCGCCATCATCTGCGGCAGCCTCTACGGATTCGCCCTCGCCGGTTTCGTCCCGTTATCCGCACTCATGCCGGCCATGGCACCCAGCGGGGACACCGGCAGTGCGCTGGCCATGCTGAATCTCGGTTCGGGTCTGGCCGCTTTTGTGGGGCCGGCCATCGTCGCCGTCTTCCGTCCTCTGGTCGGCATCGCCGGCGTGGTGTGGATCTTCGCCGCGCTTTATATCGCCGCCGCCGTCGCGTCCCGATGGCTGACCACATCCGCCGACCCCGAGATCGCCAGGAAGTCTGCGGCCTGACGGGAATTGGGGACCGCATCTGCCGTGGATGTCACACCTGGTCGGAGTGCCCGACGCGAGGACTCGTCATCGACGCGGACCGCGCCGTCACTCCTGGGACTGCAGAAGCTTGTCTGTTGTGCGTTGAATGTGTTCGCGGAGCAGGCGGGTGGCCAGGTCGGCGTCCCTGGCCACCACGGCGTCGGCGATGGCACGGTGTTCGCCGGCGATATCGCGTTCCCGGTCATGCAAAGGTGCCGACCAACGTCGATAGAGTTCGGCGGACTCGCGCAGCGACATGGCCGTGGTACGGATGCGGCGGTTGGGGCATCCCAGCAGCAACGCGTCATGAAATGCGCCGTGGGCGGTGACCCACTTCTCGGTGAACCTGGCCGGATCGGCATCGTCGTACATCGGCGTGCGGTCGAGGATGTGGTGGGCGGACACCGTTTGCGCCTCCCACTCCATGTCTGCTCGCTCGATCGCGAAACGTAGTGCCATGGACTCGATTTCGCAGCGTGCTTCGGTGAGGTCGGCAAGATCTTCTGCCGAGATCTCGGTGACCTTGAAGCCCTGCTGCCATTCCGACACCACGAGACCTTGTTCGGAGAGGCGCTGGAGGGCTTCCCGAATGGTGCCGACGCTGCAGGAGAACCGGGTGACAAGATTCGCGAACGGCAGCTTCGTGCCCGGTTCGAGGCGTCCGGCGAGGATGTCGCTGCGCAATTCCTCGAACACACTGGTCTTGGTCGCCCGACCGGTTGTGGTCGCGCTGGCAGCCTTCATGCGAGGAATCTCCTTCTCGAACTCTACGATCGTTTTTCGAACACCCTACCAGTCCCTGAAACACTCACCTATTTTCGAAAATACTGTTGACATTCGTAACTGGTTGGTCTGTGATGGTGTGGTGCGCCCAGCGGGCGCCTCGACAATCGGCGATGGAGCAAGTAGTGCGTGTGATGAACTTGGATGGCCGTCTTCATATTTCGGTCGGCGCTGGAGCGGTCGACGTGGCGGCAGCATCGAACGGCCTCTTCGCGGCGGATCCGCAGGCTGTCTACGACCGATGGGACGAGTTTGCGAACTGGTACCAGGAGAATCGGGTGGCGCTGGAGCGGCAGACGGCGGTGCCGGTCGACCCGTCGAGCCTCGGCTCACCGGCTCCGACCCCGCGGCAGGTCTTTGCCGTTGGCCTGAACTACAGCGAACACGCCAGTGAATCCGGCTTCGCACCGCCTGCGCAACCGGTCATCTTCACCAAGTTCGTCTCCTCGATATCGGGTCCGGTCACCACCGTCCCGTTGCCCGCTGGGTCGGTCGACTGGGAAGTCGAACTGGTGGTCGTCATCGGTCGTGGTGGCCGTAACATCCCCGTCGAGAACGCCTGGTCGCATGTCGCGGGATTGTCTGTGGGGCAGGACCTTTCGGAACGGCAGCGCCAACATTCGGGCCCTGCGCCGCAGTTCAGCCTGGCGAAGTCTCATCACGGCTTCTCGCCGATCGGACCCGAGTTGGTGTCCGTCGATGAAATACCGGACCCGGACAATCTGGAAATCGGTGCCACCATCAACGGGGAGACCGTTCAGCACGGCTCGACCAGCCAACTGATCTTTCCTGTCCCGGTTCTGCTGGCGCAGCTGTCCGAAATCGTCGAGCTGTACCCCGGCGACGTGATATTCACCGGCACTCCTTCGGGGGTCGGTGCTGGTCGCAAACCGCCGCGCTATCTCACCCCCGGTGACGTTCTGTGCAGTTACGTGCAGGGCATCGGCGAACTGCAACAGACATTCGTCACCGCCCAAGATGGGGCCGGACAGCCGGCGATGGCGGCAGGCCAGGCGGTCTGACCATGGCACTGCACCGGCTTGACTCGATAGTTCTCGGCGTGCCGGACGTTGCTGCCGTGGCCGGCTTCTATCGGGATTTCGGTCTGCTCGACGTGGGTGACGGGTACTTCGCGACGCTCGACGGTGGCCCCCAACTCCGTTTGGTGCCCGCACCGTCACGTCGCCTCGTGAGCGCCGTTTTCGCCGTCGACGACGCCGACGACCTCTACCGTGCGAGTAAGGCGCTGGCGGGAATCGGTGTCTCGTCCACTGTCGACGACGAGCGACTGAGGACGGTCGAGCCGACCACCGCCGTGTCGATCGAACTGGCCGCGATGCCACGCCTGATACAAGCGCGCTTCGACGCCGCGCCGGTCAACGCGCCGGGTCGTATCGACCGCGTCAACGCCCGGGCAGCAGGCGTGACGGCGAGCGGCCCGGTACGGCCACGCCGGTTGGGACACATCGTCTTGGGCAGCCCGGACTTCGAACGGTGCCGCAGTTTCTTCGTCGACGCATTGGGCTTCAAAGTCAGTGACGTCGTTCGAGATGTCGGTGTGTTCCTGCGGTGTTCCACCGATCACCACAATGTTCTTGTCCAGCGCGCGCCGCTACCGTTCATCCACCACAGCAGTTGGCAGGTCGATGATGTCGACGCCATCGGCAGGGGAGCGATGGGCCTGCTCGAAGGACACCCGGAGCGGCACGTGTGGGGGCTCGGCCGGCACTACGCGGGGTCGAACTTCTTCTGGTACTTCAGGGATCCGGCCGGGAACTTCGCGGAATACCACAGCGATATGGACCACATACCCGAGGACGCCCTCTGGACTCCAGAGACCCTGGAAGGCGCGAAGGGACTCTTCGAGTGGGGCCCGCCCCCGCCGCCCTCGTTCATCAATCCGGACGATCTGGCAGAGCTGATGATCAGCGGTCACCCCAGTTGACCACCAACATCCAAAATAGCTTTTCACCAAGGAGATTCACATGGTTGAGTATCTGAAGACCGCTCGGGCGTCCACGGTCGACGCCGAGCAATCGAGGTCGGTGCAGCGCACTGTGGTCGACATCATCGCCGACATCCGTGAGCGCGGCGATGTCGCCGTGCGCGAATATTCAGAGAAGTTCGACAACTGGTCACCGGCGAGTTTCAAGCTCGGCCCCGAGCAGGTCGACGAAATCATCGCAACCGTCCCTCCACAGGTTCTGGCCGATATCCGAACAGTGCAAGACCGGGTTCGGGCTTTCGCCCAGCACCAACGTGATTCAATCCAGGACTTCGAAGTAGAGCCTGAACCGGGGGTCTACTTGGGCCAGAAGAACATCCCTGTTGGCTCGGCGGGCGCCTACATTCCCGGTGGCCGATACCCGTTGGTCGCGTCGGCGCACATGACCGTTGTGACCGCGAAAGTTGCAGGGGTAGAGAGAGTTACGGCATGCACGCCACCGATACGCGGAGATATCCCAGCAGCCACGGTAGCTGCGCTACACCTTGCCGGCGCCGACGAGATCTTCCTGCTCGGCGGCACCCAGGCCGTCGCGGCGCTCGCCATCGGTACCGAGACGATCGCCAAAGTCGACATGCTCGCCGGGCCCGGCAACGCCTACGTGGCTGAAGCCAAGCGGCAGTTGTTCGGTGAGGTCGGAATCGACCTCTTCGCCGGCCCCACTGAGGTGCTCATCATCGCCGACGAGTATGCCGACCCGTTCGTCGTGGCCGTCGATCTTCTGAGCCAGGCAGAACACGGACCGGACTCTCCCGCGGTCCTGATCACCACCTCAGCGTCGTTGGGACAGCAGGTCATCGACCAGGTCGACAAGCTGCTCGTGGACATGCCGACCGCCGACTTCGCGGGTCCCGCCTGGCGCGACCATGGCGAGGTCGCCGTCGTCGAGGATTTGGGTGCTGCGTACCGGCTTGCGGACCAGTATGCGAGCGAGCATGTCCAGATCCTGACGGAGAACCCGCGAGAAGCGCTCGAGAAGATGAGCAATTACGGCGCACTGTTCCTGGGGGAGGGCACTTGCGTGTCCTACGGCGACAAGGTGATCGGCACCAATCACACGCTGCCGACTCGTGGAGCCGCGAACTACACCGGAGGTCTGTGGGTCGGCAAGTACCTCAAGACCGTGACATACCAGGAAGTTTCGAACCCGGCAGCGAGTGCAGCGTTGGGCGAGCTGTGCGGCCGTGCGGCGCGCGTGGAATCGTTCGAAGGTCATGCCCGCTCCGGAGATGTCCGAGCCCACAAGTTCGGCGGTGCCGAGCTGGCGTGGATCGGCTGAGGGTGCACGAGCAGCCACTGAATCTGGCCGGACAGCGGGCCGTGGTCACCGGTGCCAGTCGTGGGATCGGCCGGGCAGTCGCCGAGCTCCTCGCTGTGCGCAACGCAGATGTCGTTCTGCTGGCCCGAAGTCGGTCGGATTTGGAGGATGTCGAGCGAGAGATTGCGGCGCGTGGTGGCCGGGCCAAGAGCCTGGCGGTCGACATCAACGACGACAACGCACTGCACGGTATCTTCGGCAGCATCGGACCGGTGGACATTCTGGTCAACGCCGCCGGGGTCAATCGGCCGAAACCGTTCCTGGACGTCAGCGGTGACGATCTGGACGCCCTGATCAACCTCAACCTGCGGGCGATGTTTCGGGTGTCGCAGCTTTTCGTCCGCAACGTGGTCGAACGCGGATCGAAGGGAGTGATCGTCAACATATCCAGCCAGATGGGGCACGTCGGCGCACCTGAACGCAGCGTCTATTGCGCCACCAAGCACGGCGTCGAGGGGCTGACCAAAGCGCTGGCGATCGAGCTGGCGCCGAAGCGGGTGCGAGTTGTTTCAGTCGCACCGACATTCATTGAGACGGCGATGACACGGACGTTTCTCGCAGACCCTGACACGTATCGTTCGCTGGTCTCGAAGATTCCGATCGGTCGACTCGGGACTCTTGCCGAGGTGGCCGAAGCGGTGGCTTTCGCCGCATCACCGGCTGCGGCGTTGGTGACGGGCAGCAGCATCCTCGTGGATGGGGGATGGGTTGCGCAGTAGAGATCTACGTACCGTTCGAACACGAGGGAAAACATGAGTGACGGGCCACTCGGCGCTGAGCGAGATGTCACAGAGATTCTGCACCGGTTCTACGCGGCAGAGACGGCATATTTGCAGTCCGAGCCCAAGGACTTCTCCGCGATGGCCGCGGTATTGCATCCCGATTGTGTGATGCATCAACCAAGTTCACTGCCTTATGGTGGCAGTTGGCAGGGCCATGACGGCTTCCGGCGATGGATGGCGGCGTTCGGCGCGGTTTGGTCGACGTTGGTGGTTACCGACCCCACATTGTTGGTCTCTGGTGCCGATGTCATATTCGTCCGCTCCACCGTACGTGCAACCGCCCGCGCGAGTGGCGCTGAATTGAGTTGGCCCCTACTGCAGATGGTCACGGTCCGGGATGGGCTGATCCTCGAGATGCGGCCCTTCTATTGGGACACCGCAGCCATCGTCGAGGCGCTTGGCACCTCCTCACGGTGACCTGCGCACGTCAGCGGTTCGGATCCCCGCGCCAGCGAAAGCTGTTGACGTACTTGCCCATATCCAGGGCGAGCTGCAGATTGGCGCCCGACGGCTTGCCGATGCCGGACTGCGGCCCGAACTCGTGGTAGGGGCCGACGGCCGAGGCGATGAGCGCGAGGTCGTTCTTGATCGCCACCATGACGATCACGCGCATGCGCATGTAGTTGCTCGTGGCACCTTGCGGCCAGCAGTCGGCGACGAGGCCGTAACCCGGCTGGTAGCCGACCATCGCATTGGGGATCTCATACGCGGTCTTGGTGTCCGGGAAGGTCTTCTCGACAAGCGAGTTGGCGATCTCCTCCGGAGTCCGGTTGCCGGCGGGCTCGCTGAACAACTGCATCATGCCGCCGTCGCCGCCGGTGAACTCCGCCGTCACCCCGGAGGCCTCCGTGGTGACGTTGTACGCCGCACCGGAGACGGGATAGGACACCGAGAAGCTGCCGTCCTGGGCGGTGAACACCGGGTTGATCGCGACCGGTTCGCCGGTCGGTGGCTGTCCGCAGTCCGGGGGACACATGTACCGCGCCGGTGGCTTGCTCATCGAACCGGACATCCACACGAGCAGCCCGGCCACCACCGCGATTCCGGTGCCCCAGATGGCCAGCAGCTTGAGCGCCGAAGCCCGTCGCGTCGGTTTCGCCTGGTATGTCCCGACCGGTACCGCATACCCGGGAAAGAATGCCGGTGTGCTCACGGTGTCTCCGGGCGTCGCTCACGCACCGGCCGGTTCTCACGGCGTTCGGTACGCGACGTGCGTGACGACGCGCGGGTGGCCGCGCCGCAGTGCGCGCAGAATGCCATGTCGGGCACGACATGACCGCAGCGCGGGCACAGGATGGGTTGATCGGACGCGATCTCGTCGTGAGCCTCGTGCAGCAAGGCCAGATGCAGGCCGACCCGCAGCGTGAACAGCGCCACCAGCGCGACCACGAGATGCACTGTGAGTTGCAGCCATTGGGGTACACGCGCGACGTCGATCAGCCCGATACCGGCGTAGACGACAAGCACGGCGATACCGCAGATGAGCAACACCGCACGCACGTAGCCGGGGTGTTGGTCGACCTTGCTCGGCGGCCGGGTGAACCACAGTGCCGCACCGATCAGACCGCCGACGGCGGCCGCGGTCAACGGCATTGCGACGCCGCGGATGCCGGCCTCGACCAGCAGGCCCGACATCGGACGGTTGTGGGCCACCATCCCGGTGGTGAGCTGTGGGGCCAGCCGGGTCAGTGTGGCCGCCGCGGTGAACGCGGTCGCGGCGAGCGCACCGATCATGAACCCGTCCAACGATTCCCGGGTCGGCGGCCGCAGCAGCCGGACCACCAGCGCGGGCACCAGCATGAGGATCAGTCCACCGAGCGGTACACCCAGCCCGTGGCGGAGTATGCGGTACCCCGATATGCCCGAACCCAACGGGACGCCGTAGGACCGCGCCATCATCGCGCCGGTGAGAAACACCCAGCCGACACCGAGCACGATCCCCAGCACCGCGGTGAGCACGAGCGTGCTTCTGGGCAGATCGCTGAACGCGTCGGACTCCCACAGGTAGATCAGGAACAGCAGCGGCAGACCCAGTGCGGCGACGGCGATCAGGGCCGCGGGTAACCGCAGCAGCGCACAGGCCACCAGGCCGGCCGGCAGGATGACGAGCAGCACCCGGAACGGCGTGCGGGCCCGATTGGACAGGTGTGGGAACAGTGAGCTCGTGATGGACGGTTTCAGCAGGTGTTCCTCGGGGGCGACGCAGGATGCGGTGACGCGCAACCATTCCGGTCCGTCGCCCGGCTCCTCGTTGAGGTGCACGCCGCACAGGCCGCAGTACTTGCCCGCCGGAACGTCGACCTTGCAGACCCGGCACTCGGTGGTGGGCACGGCGTCGTCGGCGGGGGTTTCTGGTGTTTCGGTCATCGGTTCGCCCTTTGGAGCGCGAGAAGGTTCTTGGCCAGATTCTCCACGTCGGGCGTGCCCAACCCGGTGGCCATGTCATAGCCCGGCCCGGCGCTGGCGACCGCGTTGCCGCCGAGCGTGACGTCCCGGAATGCCGGGAACGGAGCGCCCGCGGCGATGCGGTAGAGCTGTGGGTTGAGATCGCCGATCAAGCGGCCGCCGTTCTGGGTCAGATACTGGTTCATCACCGCGGCAAGGCCGGCCCAGATGGGCGCCGACTGCGAGGTGCCGCCACCGACGAGGTTCTTCTGGTTGAACACGATCCGCACGCCGGTGAACGGGTCGGCCACCGCGGCGATGTCGGGAGTCAAACGGCGCCCGGCGTTTTCGTCCGTCACACCCGGGCCCGACACTGCGCGTTGCCATTCCGGGCGATCGAACAGTGCGGACGCACCACCGCCGGTGCCGAGCGACAGCGGCACGTCGAACCAGGCCTGCTCACCCAGCCACGCGCCGTCGGCGGTGGTGGACAGCGTGGTGCCGCCGACATCGGTCATCTCCGGCAGCGATGCCACCGAGTCCAGGCCGATGTCATCCGGTCCCGGGGGTGAGGACCAGTCTTGTCCGCCTTTGCATTCCAGGCCGGCGAGGTCACCGCTGGCATTGAACGCCGTGGTGCCGCGCGCATGGGCGGCGGAAAGCGCGGACCGCACCGGGGCGAGATCGGCGGCGGTCAGCAGTTTGTCGCAGCCCCAGCCGATCGAAAAGCTCCACACCGCACCGGGAAACTGCTGATCGGCCGATTCGAGCATCTGGCCGATCTTCTCGTAGGCGCCGTCGCCTTCGACGGTCGGCCGCGCGTTGATGACCACTTTCCGTGCGTCGGGCGCGATGGCATGGGCGACTTCGAGATCCATGGTGGTCTCGCCGCGCGGTTCGCCGGGCTGCCCACCGATGAGGACGGGATTCAGCGGGGGCAGATTCCACAGCGTCGTGAAGCTGTCGAGATCGGCTTGGTCGTACCCGTCGAACGCGAAGATCACGATGGTCGTGCCCTTGCCGGTGAAGCCCTGCGCCGCGAGCCCGTCGGCGTTGTAGGTCTTGAGCAACCCGCTGGGCGTCAAGCCCCGATCCGGAACGTCGAGCGGCAGGATCCACGGAAGCGACATCTTGTGCGGGGTGTAGCCGAGGATGCGGCCGAGCTCGTCGACCTCGCCCTGCAACACGGCCGGCACGGCCGGCTGGTGCGGTGAGGCGTAGAACACCTGGCCCTGCTGGCCGCGGTAGTCGTGGATGGCCACCTCGAAGGCGTCGGCGACGCGATCCGGTGCCCCCTCGACGATCGCCCAGGTGTGGCCGGGGCGCCATCGGATGGTCATACCGTGCTGGTCCGCCCAGGTGATGAGGGCATCCGGGCGGGTGGCGTGATGCAGTGCGGCGGTGAGCTGCACCGGACCGCGGTGGGTCGGGCCGAGATCTGTTGAGGCGGCGAGTAAATGGGCATATGGCCCGTCGATCACGGCCGACGTCCCAGGTGCCTGCGCTGCCCGAAGGTCAGACGCCAACACCAGTACGCCGGCCGTGATCAGAGCCAGTAGCCAGTGGCTGGATACTGCGCGCACGTCGCGTTGTCCCGCGACCGTGCGTGCTTAGTTGTCGCCGGGAATGGCGGTGGGAGCCGGGGGTGCGATCACCTCGGGCGAGAACGGGTTCGGGCCACCGGGATCGATGCGCGGGGCCTTCTCGGTCGGCTCGACCGGCGGCGGCGGAGCGGCCGGCGTCGTCGTGGTCGTGGTGGTGGTCGTGGTGGTCGGCGTCGTCGTCTCGGGTGCCTCTTCTTCGGTACCGCATGCCGCGGTGAACGCGATCATCCCCATGACTGCGGCACCGCCCGCGATGACGGTGAGCCGACGCCTCAACTGCCCTGACTTCATGATGTCCTCACTGTCCCCCGAAGTTACAAAAAGCTGGCCATGCGAATCGCTTTGCGATTCCCAATATCTGCAACGCACGCATGCACCGAAACCCATCCCGAGCGGGTTCTGGCGAACGAACTCTAACTTAATGGCGGGTCGGCCGCAGAGGCATTACTGCGGGGATTACCAATCGGTGACGTCGCGTCCGTGCGCAGCTTGACGGTGTCGGACGCCCGGTGTTTACTCGAGCCATCGAACATATATTCGAACAGAGGCTGGTTTTGATGGTGCGGGAGGTGTTGGTGTGACAGCTGCGACAAGCCTGGACGAACGCCTGCGCACCCGCGCTGAGCAGGTAGAACACCTTCGCCGCAAGATCGCGTCGGTGTCGGGGAAAGTCGGTCCGGCGCACCGCGGGGTCTCGGGCTCCGATGACCTTCTCGACGATCAAGAATCTTTGCTGCAGGCGTCCGATGCGCTGGCCGGAACGTTGCCGGTGCAGTTGCCGACGGCGTTGCCGCGCGGGACGGTCGCGGTTGCGGCGGGGGCCCGGTCGTTGACGCTGGGCATCGTGGCGGCGGTGACGGCCGCGGGCGGGCATGCCGTGATCGTCGGTCAACCCGATGTCGGGCTGCTGGCCGCGGTGGAGATGGGCGCCGATCTGAGCAGGCTTGCGGTCATCCCGGATCCCGGCGCCGATCCGGTTGAGGTCGCCGCGGTGCTCATGGACGGGATGGACCTGGTGGTGCTCGGGCTGGGCGGACGCTCGGTGCCGCCGAGCCGGGCGCGCGTGATGGTGGCGCGGGCCCGGCAGAAGGGCTGCACGCTCGTGGTGACCGACGGGGTCTGGCAGGGCGCGTCCACCCGCTTGGAGGCCAGGGTCTGCGGTTATGAGGTGACCGGTGCGGGCCGGGGTGCGCCCACTCCCGGGCGCGGCCGGATCGGGCGGGTCCGGCTGACGATGCAAGGTAGGGGCCGGTCCTTCGGATCGGCACGCGCGGCAGGCGGATAAGCCATGCCCGCGGGTTCCAGGGTGCTGGCCCTGTGGTGCATGGACTGGCCTGCCGTCGCCGCGGCCGCCGCGGCGGGCCTTTCGCCCACCGCCCCGGTCGCGGTGACGCTGGCCAACCGGGTCATCGCCTGTTCGGCATCGGCGCGCGCGGCGGGTGTGCGGCGCAGGCTGCGCCGACGCGAAGCCCAGGCCCGATGCCCGGAGTTGCACGTCGTCACCGCCGACCCGGCGCGGGATGCCCGCCATTTCGAGGGCGTGACGGCCGCCGTCGACGAATTGGTCCCGCGCGCGGAAGTACTGCGGCCGGGCCTGCTGGTGCTGTCGGTGCGCGGGGCCGCCCGGTATTTCGGATCCGAACCGGCGGCAGCCGAACGGCTTGTCGACGCCGTCGCCGCGGTGGGGGCGGAGTGCCAGGTCGGTATCGCCGACCAGTTGGCCACTGCCGTCTTCGCGGCCAGGGCAGGCCGCATCGTCGAACCGGGACAGGACGCGCCGTTCCTGTCCGGCCTGTCCATCCGACAGCTGGCCACCGAACCGGCGCTGGCCGCCCCCGGCCGAGAGGATCTGGCAGATCTGCTGTGGCGGATGGGTATCCGGACCCTGGGTAAATTCGCGGCGTTGTCCCGCACCGATGTCGCGTCCCGGTTCGGTGCGGATGCGGTGGCAGCGCACCGGTTCGCGCGCGGTGAGCCCGCGCGGGGGCCGTCGGGGCGGGATCCGGCGGCCGAACTCGACGCGGTGATGAACTGCGACCCGCCGATCGAGCGGGTGGATGCCGCCGCCTTCGCCGGCCGCTCGTTGGCCAGTGCCCTGCATCGCAGCCTGGAGGCGGCCGGTGTCGGGTGTACCCGCCTGGCCATCCACGCCGTCACCGCCAATGGCGAAGAGCTGGAACGGGTTTGGCGTTGTGCCGAACCGCTGACCGAGGATGCCACCGCCGATCGCGTGCGCTGGCAACTCGACGGCTGGCTGAATCGGCGCACCTCCGAGCGGCCCACCGCCCCGGTCACGGTACTGCGGCTGCGCCCGGTGGAGGTGGTGTCGGCGGGTGCGCTGCAACTGCCGCTGTGGGGTGGTGTCGGTGAGGAGGACCGGTTGCGGGCCCGGCGCGCACTGGTGCGGGTTCAGGGGCTGCTCGGTCCGGAGGCCGTGCAGGTGCCGGTGCTCAGCGGTGGGCGCGGGCCCGCCGAACGCATCACCTTCACTCCGCTGGGGGATGAGCCGGTGCCGCGGGCTGACCCGCGGCAACCCTGGCCCGGCCAACTACCCGAGCCCTCGCCGACCGTATTGCTCGACGACCCGGTGGAACTCCTTGATGCACAAGGTGATCCGATTCGGGTCACCAGCCGAGGGATGTTCTCTGCCGATCCGGCACGGCTGTCGGGCGCAGGCAAACGCGGTGGCAGGCTGCGCTGGTGGGCCGGGCCGTGGCCGGTCGACGAGCGGTGGTGGGATCCCGAGAACCGGGGCGCGGGCCGCACCGCCCGCGCCCAGGTGCTCATGGGCGACGGCGAGGCCGGTTTGGCGATGCTGCTGTGCTACCGGCAGCGGCGGTGGTACTTGGAGGGGGTCTATGAGTGATGAGAGACGCCGAACGTGAACTTGTGTGCGACTTTTCGGCCGAATAACGACAACAAGCTCACGTTGGACGAAGGACAGCGGTGAACGCACCGACCCGGTCGATGAACCGATCGAAGAACACCACCGGGTCGACGTCCACACCGATGAGCGCGTTGGGCTTGCGGCCCCAGTGCCCGCGCCAGTCGGCAACCGTCATACCGCGCGTCAGCGTCCCGGCCAGCTCGACGTCGACGGTGGTCTGGCGGTACTGCACCAGGTCGGGGTCGAGTGCGACCGCCGCGGCCAGCGGATCATGCAGGTGAGCGAGATAGCCGTCGCCGGTGTCGAAGTGGAACTCGAAGTAGAACCGCATGGAATCCTCGAACACGCAGATCAGCGGGTTGGCCGAGGTTGATCGCGTGCCTCGCTCGTCGAGCACGCTCATCGGCGCGGACGTGGCCCCGCCTGCTGCCGCCAGCCGGTTCAGCAGCGCGGGCGTCATCGCGATGTTCTCGGTGAGGTTGAGGCCCAGCACGATCGGCACGTGGCCGGGGTCGTCGAGCCCCCACGCGGCACCCCAGCCGCCGAAGACCTCGGCCGCCGACTCCGGGTCCACGCTGATGTTCCACTCCGAGACCGGTGTGGTGTTGCCGCGGTAGTCGAATGCACCGCCCATGATCACGAGCCGGCGCAGCAGTTTGGGCAGGCCCGGCTCGATCCGCATGGCCAGCGCGAGATTGGTCAGCGGTCCGGTCGCCAGTCCGATCAGCTCACCCGGATACGCGCGCGCGGCGCGCACCCACGCTTCGGCGGCGTCGTAGTCGGTGAGCGGCCGATCACTGGCCGGCAAACGCGCGTAGCCGAGGCCTTGCGGGCCGTGGGTGTCCTCGGCCGTGCGCAGCGGCGCCTTCAACGGCTGTTCGGCGCCTTTGGACACCGGAATTCCCGTTGCCCCACACAGCTCCAGCAGTCCCAGGTTGTTGACGCAGACCTGTTGCACCGGAACGTTTCCCGCGGTCGACGCGATGCCGACGATCTCGGCCTCGGGGCTGGCCAGCAGGTACACGAGGGCCATCGCATCGTCGACGCCGGTGTCCACATCGGCGAAGACGGGTAACGGAGTATTCACTTCGCCCAGCCTAGAGCGAGACTAAAATTCTCCACCGAGGAGGCGACGACGATGACTGGTCGGGTTGTGCACTTCGAGGTGCCCTTCAGTGACGGCAAGCGTGCGAAAGACTTCTACCAGCAGGTGTTCGGCTGGCAGGTCAACGAATATCCCGAGATGAACTACACGGGTGTCGCGACCGGCCCGGTGGCCGAATCGGGAATGCCCGCAGAGCCCGGATACATCGGTGGTGGCATGTTCGAACGTGAACCGGCGTATCCGCAGGGGCCCGTGATCACCATCGACGTGCCGAATATCGACGCCGCGCTGGAGAAGATCCGGTCCCTCGGCGGCGAACAGGTCGGCGAGAAGACCGCGGTGGGAGAAATGGGGTTTGCGGCCTACTTCAAAGACACCGAGGGCAACGTCCTGGGTCTGTGGGAGACCGCCGCGCAGTCCTGAGCTTCACTGCTCGACAAGACGCAGGCCGATCAGGCCCACCACGATCAGCGCGATGAACGTCATCCGCCACGGGCTCAGTGCGTCGCTGAACAGCGCCACGCCCGCGACCGTCACGCCCACCGCGCCGATTCCGGCCCATACGGCGTAGGCGGTTCCCACCGGCAGCTGCTTGACGGCAATCGCGAGGATCGCGAAGCTGGCCGCCGCGGCGGTCACGCACACCACGCTCGGCCACAACCGCGTGAATCCGTCCGACTGTTTGATGGCCAGCGCCCAGACGATTTCCAGTAGTCCGGCGAAGATTAGCAATGCCCATGCCATCGTGGGTCTCCCTCGTGTCAGGCGTTGTAACCGCCGTCGACGGTCAAGGTGGTGCCGTTGACGTATTGCGCGTCGGGTCCGGCGAGATAGGCGACCGCAGCGGCGATCTCGTCGGCGCGCCCGTAGCGGCCGAGGGGAATGTTGGGCAGGTCGGCGATGGCGTCGTCACTGTCGGCCGGGTTCATCTCGGTGTCGGTGTTGCCGGGGTGGACGACGTTGGCGGTGATGCCGCGGGGTCCGAGATCGCGGGCCAGGCCACGGGCCAGCCCGGCCACCGCGGCCTTGGTCGCCGAGTACAGCGTCACGCCGGGGTAGGGCACGTGATCGGCAAGGGTGCTGCCGATCGTGATGATCCGGCCGCCCTCACCCATGACGGCCGCGGCGGCCTGGCTGAACAAGAACGGCGCACGGATGTGCAGATCGATGGCCTGGTCCAACTCGGCGGCGCTGACCTGGTCGAGGGGACCGTTCGGAAACACCCCGGCGTTGTTCACGAGGATGTCGAGGCGACCGAACGCTTCGATGACGGCGTCGACCGCCTGCCGCGCCGCCTCGGCTGCGGCGCTGTTTGCCTGCACCGCAATGGCTTTCGATCCCGTCGCGGTGATCTCGTCGACCACGGTGGCGGCCCGCTCGGGCGAGGAGTGGTAGGTGATGGCGACGTCGGCGCCCTCGGCCGCCAGTCGCCGGGCGATCGCTGCGCCGATCCCGCGGCTGCCTCCGGTGATCAATGCGGCTTTCGACTCCAGCGACATGACAGTCTCCCATCAATTTTGTAATAGTCACTACAAATATAGACTCTTCATATGTCCCGTCAACCCACGGCCCGCCGCGGTCGGCCCCGCGCATTCGACCGCGGTACCGCACTCGAGGCAGCGATGGACGTGTTCTGGGAGCGGGGCTACGAGGGCACGCGAGTGAGTGATCTGACGAAGGCGATGGGCCTGAACGCCCCGAGCCTCTACGCCACATTCGGCTCCAAGGAAGACCTGTTCCGGGAGGCCGTCGCGCACTACAACGCGCCCGACCGCTCGCCGACCACGATCGCGCTGCAGCGGCCGGGGCCCGTCCGTGACGCGGTGGAGGCGATGCTGCGCGACAACGTGCGTGAGTACGCCGATCCCGACACCCCGCCGGGCTGTCTGATCGTCCTGGCCGGGATCGCCTATTCGGCCGAGACCGAGGTGTTGCGTGACCTGCTCAAGAGCTGTCGAGACGAAGACCGCGCCCGGCTGCTCGGCCGAATCCAGGGCGGAATCACGGCAGGTGAGCTACCCGCCGGTCTGGACGCGCAGCGGCTCGCCTCGTTCCTCATGACGGTGCTGCACGGGCTGTCCATCCAGGCGCGCGACGGCGCCTCGCGCGCCGACATGGAGGCGGCGGTGGACATGGCAATGCTGGCTTGGGACCGCACTGTCGACGCCGCCGCCGGGCGGGCTACCAGTGCAGGCCCGGCACCATCCGCGCCGCCCGCTTGACCGGGCGGGCCACCGAACGCGGCACGCGCAGCGATCGCCGCGAGCGGGCAGGCCGCTTGGGTCTGCGAGTGGGAACCGTTGTGCTGTCGGTGGTTTCGGCCGGAGCCAGTCCGCGGGCCGCCGCCGAATCGGGGTAACCCAGATAGAGCTGATGCAGCACCCGGCGGGACAGCTTGGGGGTCATGTAGTTGCCGAAGTCGGCGAAGGTGCCCAGCGGGGTGTCGATGCGCGGCGGTTTTTCGACCAGGCCTCGCACCACCATCGCCGCGGCGTGCTCGGCCGAGATCGGCGGCACCGGGTTGAGCCGGCGCGACGGCGCGATCATCGGCGTCTTCACCAACGGCATGTGGATGTTGGTGAACGTGATGTGATCGGACAGGGTTTCGGTCGAGACCACATCGGAGAACGCATCCAACGCAGCCTTGCTGGGCAGGTACGAGCTGTACTTGGGGGTGTGCGCCTGCACCCCTGCGCTCGACACGTTGACCACATGGCCGAAGCGGCGTTCCCGCCAGTGCGGCAGCAGGGCCAGCACCATCCGCACCGCGCCGAAGTAGTTGACCGCCATGACTCTTTCGTAGTCATGCAGGCGGTCGGTCGAGTTCACCACCGACCGGCGGATCGACCGGCCGGCGTTGTTCACCAGATAGTCGACGTGGCCGAACCGGCCGAGGATGTCCTTGACCGTGTGCTCGACCGACGCGGAATCGGTGACGTCACACGTGAATGCGTATGCCTGGCCGCCGGCGGCACGGATCTCGGCGACCAGGTCGTCGAGTGCGTCTGCGTTACGGGCCAATGCGAACACGCAGCCACCCCGCTCGGCCACCGCGATCGCCGAGGCCCGGCCGATGCCACTGGAGGCGCCGGTGATGATGACGTGCTTGCCGACGAGTGGTCCGGCCGGATCGTCACGCCGAGCCCGGTCCGGGTCGAGGTGTCTTGCCCAGTACTCCCACAGCCTCGGTGCGTAGGAAGCGAATTCGGGGACCTCGATCCCGGTGCCGCGCAACGCATCGAGGGTGTTGTCGGCGGTGAACGTCGGCATCAGGTCCACGACATCGAGCACCTCGCCGGGGATACCGAGCTGGGTGGCCACGATGTTGCGCACGGCCTTGACGCGTCCGCGCGCCTTCACCACCGGTGCCGCGGTGGCCCGCGGCAGCGTGCCGCGCAGCGGCGGCAGCCCGGCCACATCCGCGATGCCGCGGTAAATTCCGCGCAGCCCAATGGTTTTCGGAGCCGTCAGGTGGAACGTCTGGCCATCGCGGCCCTCGGCGTGCATGAGGTGGACCAGGGCGTTCACCACGTAGTCGACCGGCACGATGTTGGTGCGGCCGGTATCGGGCAGCATCACCGGCGTGAACCGGGGAAGGCCTGCGAGGGCGGACAGAATCCCGAAGAAGTAGTACGGGCCGTCGATCTTGTCCATCTCGCCGGTGGCCGAGTCTCCGACCACCACCGCGGGCCGGTACACGCGGTAGCGCAGCCCTGCCGTGGACCGCACGAGCATCTCGGCCTCGAACTTTGTCTGGTGATATGGCGTCGGCAAGTCCTGGGCGACGTCGAAATCGTCTTCGGTGAAAACGCCCCGATAGGTGCCCGCGACCGCGATGGACGACACGTGGTGCAACGTCGCATCGAGACGCCGGGCCAGCGAGATCACCGCGCGGGTGCCGTCCACATTGGCGGCCCGCTGTTCGGATTCGCCGACCGTCATGTCGTAGATGGCCGCGCAATGCACGACGTGCGAGACGTCCCCGAGCTCGGCGACGTCGGCCTCACTGAGGCCGAGATCGGCCGTCGTCAGATCTCCGACCAGCGGTTTCGTCCGCTCGTTCCAGTCCTGTGCGAGGTGTTCGAACCGGTTCAACGATTCCCGGCGAACCAGCACCCAGACCTCGGCGTCGGGCTGCTGCGTCAGAATCCGCGACACCACGCGGCGACCAATAAACCCGGTACCGCCGGTAACGACATAGCGCATGCGAGACATGGTGGCCCTATATCGGGCAAACGTCAACTGGGGCTGTCGGCCGAGCGGCTATCGTCCGACGCATGCCCATCAATCCGCATGCCATCGGTGAAAAGACTGATCCACAACGCTTCGAATGGACCGACCGCGACACCCTGCTGTACGCGCTCGGCGTCGGTGCCGGCACCGACGACCTGGCGTTCACCACGGAGAACAGTCACGAGATCGAGCAGCAGGTACTGCCGACGTATGCGGTGATCGCGTGCTCCCCGTTCGCCGCGGCGCTCAAGATAGGCACCTTCAACTTCGGCATGCTGCTGCACGGTTCGCAGGAGATCCGGCTGTTCAATCCGCTTCCGCCGGCCGGAAAGATGACCGTGGTGTCCGAGGTCGCCGACATCCAGGACAAGGGCGAGGGCAAGAACGCCGTGGTGATGCTCAAAGGCGTCGGCACCGACACCGACAGCGGAGAGGTCATCGCTGAAACCCTCACAACGGTGGTGATCCGCGGCGAGGGTGGTTTCGGTGGACAGCCCGGCCAGCGGCCTGCCGCCCCGGAGATTCCCGACCGGGAGCCCGACGCCCGGGTGGCGCTGCCCACTCGCGAGGATCAGGCGCTGATCTACCGGCTGTCCGGCGACCGCAACCCGTTGCACAGCGACCCGTGGTTCGCCAAGAATCTCGCGGGCTTCCCGAAACCGATCCTGCACGGGCTGTGCACCTACGGGGTGGCCGGGCGGGCACTCGTGGCCGAGCTCGGCGGCGGGGATGCGACGAAGGTCCACGCGGTGGCGGCGCGGTTCACCTCGCCGGTGTTCCCGGGTGAGACGCTGACGACGTCGATCTGGCGCACCGAACCCGGCCGCGCGGTGTTCCGGACCGAGGCGGCAAATCCGGACGGGTCGGGTGCCCGCCTGGTGCTGGAGGACGGCGCCGCCGAATTTCACTGAAGCGCTGCTAAGCAGGACCGTAGGTTGACAGGATCGTTTTCACTGGGTCGCACGGCTCCGTGCGGGATTGGTGGGTGACACGTGGCAAAGCTGAAGTTGGTCGTCGGGTATCTCGCCACCCCGGGTGGTGCGGACGCGTTGGCCCTCGCCGTCCGGTTCGCGAGAACTCTGGATGCCGCGGTCGAGATCTGCATCGTGCTGCCGCCCGACACTCGGCTGCCGGGTCTGGTGCCGAAGGGCGGTTACGAGGATGTACTGGCGGATCAGGCCAAAGGCTGGTTGAACGAGGCGCTGGCCAAAGTGCCTGATGATGTTGTGGCACACGGTCATCTGAGCTTCGACGAGTCATTCGCCGACGGGCTGATTCGCGAGGCGTTGCGGCTCGAGGCGCTTGCCGTCGTGGTCGGCGGATCCGGCGGTGGCCTGGTCGGCAGTTACTCGTTGGGTTCGGTGGTCAACGAACTGCTGCACTCGTCGCCGCTGCCGGTCGCGGTGGCACCGCGCGGAACCCGGGAGTCCAAGGTCGAGCGGGTCAGGGAAGTCACCTGTGCGATCGGCCAGCGCACAGGTTCGGATCTCTTGCTGGACACGGCTGTCCGGGCGAGCCGGGCGGCGGGCACACCGCTGCGGCTGGTGTCGCTCGTGGCGCTCGATCCCACCTTCGGATCCCTGCGCTCCGATGATGACGCGGTCCGCGAACACGCGCTCGCCCATGCCCGGGAAACTCTGGAGGCCGCTAAAAGTGAGCTGCCGGAGGGGTTCCCAGTGACCTCGACTATCGTGAACGGTCCCACCGTCGAGGCTGCGGTGAACAAGCTGGAATGGCACGACGGTGACGTCATCATGGTCGGGTCGAGTCGGCTGAGCGCGCCTCGCCGGATCTTCCTCGGATCCACCGCGGCGAAGATGTTGCGGGTGTTGGATGTGCCGATGGTTGTTGTGCCCAGGGACGAGTTGAAGGATGGCGAGGAGCGGCAATGACGGAATCCGCCTCAGAGTCTGCGTCGCATCGCGAACTGGAGACCGCGGAGCAGTCTGCCGGGCTGGTCTCCAAAGGGCTGGCATCGGGTAAGGTCGGCACGTTTTCGGGTGCCATCCTTGGCATCTCGTCGGTCGCTCCGGGCTACACCCTCACCGCCAGCATCGGCCTGATCGTCGCGGCCGTCGGCCTGAAGATGCCCGCGATTCTCATCGCGGGCTTCATCCCGATGTTCCTGACGGCATACGCCTACCGGGAGCTGAATTCTCGCGCCCCCGACTGCGGTGCGTCATTCACGTGGTCCACCAAGGCATTCGGGCCTTATGTCGGGTGGATGTGCGGCTGGGGCATGGTGATGGCAACCATCATCGTGCTGTCCAACCTGGCCGCGATAGCCGTCGAGTTCTTCTATCTGTTCATCGCCCGGGTGACCAACAACCCGTCGATCGCCGACCTCGCCGGCAACAAGGCCATCAACATCATCACCACCCTCGTGTTCCTGGCGATCGCCACCGCGATCGCAAGCCGGGGCATCACCACCAGCGAGCGCGTGCAGTATGTGCTGGTCGGATTCCAGATGGTGGTGCTTTTGGCGTTCGCGATCATGGCGTTCGTTCATGTCGGCCGCGGTGACGCGCCCGCGGGCCTGTCGCTCGACCTGGACTGGTTCAACCCGTTCACCGGACTTGCCTTGAGTGCCTTTGCGATCGGCGTGACGGGATCGATCTTCGCGTTCTGGGGCTGGGACACGTGCCTGACCCTGGGGGAGGAGTCGAAAGACCCGACGAAGGTTCCCGGCCGCGCCGGCCTCTTGTGCGTGTTGTCCATCCTGGCGACCTATCTGCTCATCGCCGTCGCGGTGATGATGTACGCCGGCGTGGGCGAAGCCGACCTCGGGCTCGGCAATCCCGACAACGCCGACAACGTGTTCGCCGCGCTCGCCGATCCGGTGCTGGGTACCCTGGCCGGGCCACTGCTGTTCCTCGCGATCCTGGCCTCCTCGGTGGCCAGCCTGCAGACCACGTTCCTGCCTGCCGCTCGGGCGATGCTGGCGATGGGCGCCTACAAGGCCTTCCCGGCACGCTTCGCCGAAGTCAGCCCGCGCTACCTGGTGCCAAGCTTCGCGACGATCACGGCCGGTGTGGTGACAGGCGTGTTCTACACCGTGGTGAGCGTGCTCTCCGAGAGTGCACTGCTGGATACCATTGCCGCCCTTGGCATCATGATCTGCTGGTATTACGGCATCACCGCATTCGCGTGTGTCTGGTACTTCCGCCGCGAGCTGTTCGCCAATGCCCACAATGTGGTGTTCAAGCTCGTGTTCCCGTTGCTCGGCGGCATCATGCTGGCCGTGGTGTTCGTGATCGCCATCGGCGAGAGCATGAACCCGGAGAACGGCAGCGGTGCCGCGATCGGCGGTATCGGCCTGGTGTTCTTCATGGGCTTCGGCATCCTGCTGCTCGGCGCCGTGCTCATGTTGATCTGGCGCTCACGCAGCCCGGAGTTCTTCCGCGGCGAGACGCTGCGCCATGACACCCCGTCGCTCGTGGAGTAGGTGCGGCGACGCCGAGTCCGACGAAATGGCTGTTCCCGCAGAGGGTTTCCAGCCATTCCGTCGGTCTCACGCGAAGTATTTCTCCTATTGGTGGTCTTCTGACGCACTGTGGCGAACGTGCAGGCTTTTGCGACCGAGAGCCGTGATCGCCACGAAACGTTGCACGCTCGTCACAGCGTCCGCCACTCCATCTACGGCGTCAGCGGAGCCTCGTTGTGCGCAAAGGGCGCTCAGCTGCCGGCGGCGTTACCGATGCCGGACTCGCCCTTCACGTGGGCAAGCTCGAACGGATCGAGAATGTCCCACACCGTCGCGACTGCCTGATCCTTGAGAACGGCGGCCGGATCTTCCAGGTTCAGCAGGTCGGCGGCGATGTCGTAGCCGTAGTACGCGAACGATCCGATCGGCGTCGTCTTGATCAGCTCGTTGATGATGAGCTGGCGGGCACGGTCACCTTCCGGTCCACTGCCCAGGCCGGGCGCCAGGGCGGGCAGGATCTTGCTGATCGGAATGACGGCGTTGACCCACGGCACGATCTGGCTGCCGCGGTAGATCTGCTCGGTTGCTTCGCGAATGAACGGATCGAATGCGTCGAGCGCTTCGGGCGTGAGGTTCATCAACGCGTTCCGAAGCTCCATGATCTCGTCGGGGATATCGGTTGGCTCCGGATCATCCGGTCGGAAGGGGTTGGGGCTCCACGGCGTATCCGCGGCGGTGTCGGCCTGCGTCTCGACGGCAGCGGCCACCTTCGGCGAGCTGACCACCGTCGTGTTCGTCGGCTCGGCAACCGGTTCGGTCTCCAGCGTGCTGTCCGGCTTGGGAGCGGCGGCCTGCTTGGGTGTGAACAGGTTCTTGAGCTTCGCGATCTGCTCGGCCTCGAACTCCTCGGCGCTCGGCTTGGCGGCAGGCTTGGTTGCGGGCTTGGTCGCCGGTTTGGCCAGTGAGTCGGAGATCGTCTTCGACACTGTGCTGACGGTCTTGGTGACCTGCTCGTTGAGCTTTTCGCCGGCCTTCTCGAGGTTGTCGTTGAGCTTCGACAGCGGCTTGGGGCGGTCGGGCTTCGTATCGGCCTTGGAATCCGATTCCGAATCAGACTTTGAATCAGTCTTGGCACCCGCGTTGGCGGCCGGCTTCTTGGGTCCCGTGTTGGGTTTGGAGCTGCTGCTGGAGGTGGTGTCCTTCGAGCCGCTGTCGGTGGACTCCGCATGCGCGGTGCCCTGCCCCGCCGCGGCGATGGCCGCCCCGACACCCACCGCTACCGCAACACCGCCGACGTAGCCGATGTACTTCGTTGACGTCATCGCCGTCCTTTCACAGCCGATCCCCAGCCCAGAGGCATCGTAGGGGGTAGGCGAGGATCCGGCAGCGCGAGGGCGTCACACCCAGGTGCCGCCGTCGACGCGCAGCGTCACGCCGGTGACGTACGAGGCCCGGTCGCTCAGCAGCCATGCCGCGGCCTCGGCGACCTCCTCGGGCCGGGCAGCACGGCCCAGCGGGGTTTCTGCGACGATCCGCTCGATGACGCCGGGGCTCACGTCCTCCCACTGCTGGATCATCTCGGTGAGAGTGGGCCCCGGCGCGATGGCGTTGACCCGGATGCCCTCGGATCCGTATGTGGCGGCGGCAGATTCGGTGAGGCTGTTGACGGCCCTCTTCATCGCTCCGTACGCCGGCAGCTCGGGATTGCTGTGCAAACTGCCGACGCTTGAAGTGTTGACGATCGCACCGGTCTTGGCGGTGGCGCGGATCGCAGCGATCTCGGCGGTCATGGCCTGCCACACGCCTTTGAGGTTGACGGCGTAGACGTGATCGAAGTCGGCCTCGGCCACCTCGTCGAGCGGTCCCGGTGGCTGGATCGTCGCACCGTTGTTGAAGGCGATGTCGAGCCGGCCCCACAACTCGACGGTGCGCTGGACCGCGGCTTGCACACTGGCCCCGTCGGCCAGGTCGCACACCACGTAGTCCGCTGTGCCGCCGGCGTCGCGAATCTCGTCGGTGACCGTCTTGAGCTCACGCTCGGTCCGAGCCGCGAGCAGCACGGTCGCACCCTCACGCGCGAACAGGCGGGCCGCCGCCGCGCCGATGCCTCGTCCCGCGCCGGAGATGAATGCGATCTTGCCGGTGAGCATGCCGATGTGTGTCGTTTGAGTCATGGAATCGAGCGTGCGGGCGGTCACGCAGCGGATCCAGGTATTACCGATACCTGGCTACCGCCGCGGCGCCCCGGACAATGGAAGGCGTGGACAAGCGTGAATTCGGGGCGTTTCTGCGCAGCAGGCGCGAGCGGATCAGTCCCACCGATGTCGGGTTGCCGGTCGGTGCTCGGCGTCGCACCCCGGGTCTGCGCCGCGACGAGGTCGCGCACCTCGCGTTCATCTCCACCGAGTACTACACGCGCCTGGAGCAGGCCCGTGCCCCGCATCCGTCGCGGGAAGTGCTCGCGGGACTGACGCGCGCGCTCAGATTGTCCGATGCCGAACGTGCCCACCTGTATGTGCTGGCCGGTGTCGAGCCCGCGGCGCCACTTGGTCCACCGCGCGCCGTCCGGCAGAGCATCCTCGACCTGTTGCATCGTCTGCCGCAGGCCGCGGCGATCGTGCTGTCCGCCACCTATGAGGTGATCGCCTGGAACGACCTCGCGTGTGCGCTCATGGAGGACTTCTCGGCACTGTCGCGCCGCGACCGCAATCTCGTGCGACGCGCGTTTCTCGGACCGCGGCCGCCGGGCGGGCGGCGGCTGTACGGCGTATCCGACGCCGACGAGTTCGGCCGCACGTGCACCCAGCACCTGCGGGCCACCGCGGCCCGCTATCCGGACGACCCCGAGACCGCTGAGCTGATCGCCGAATTACGCGCGGGCAGCGAGGAATTCCGACAGCTGTGGGACGCCCACGACGTGATCGCCCAACCCGCTCTGTGTAAGACGTTCGCACATCCCGTGGTCGGCCCGGTGGCGGTCAACTGCGATGTGCTCGACATCGCGGATCGCGACCAACGGGTCGTGATCTACACCCCGGAACCGGGCTCGCCGTCCGAGGAAGCCATGCGACTGTTGGCGGTTCTCGGCACCCAACGCATGGACGTGCCGGGCTGAGGGGACTCGAGCCATTCGGCGAACTGTCGTCCTTCATCGATTGCCCAACGCTGCGGCGACGACGCATCGAGGTAGGACTCCAGCAGCTTTTCGGTGTCGGCCATGCCGTGTGTTGTGATCAGCTCTCGCAGCAGGTCCGGGCAGGCAAGCGTGAGCTGACCGAGCCGCGCCCGGTCGGCCAAACTTCGCAACAGGCGCATACCGGGATCGTCGGTCGGCGGATCGGCCGCGGCGCGCGCCGTGTAGGCCGCCAGGCGCCGCTCCCAGTCCCTGGTTTCGGCGAGGCCATGGGTAACGCGAAATCCGTTGTGAGCATACGGTTGTCGGACACGCCGGAACGGCGGTGACTCGACGGTGCCCGCGCACGCACGGTGCAGCGCTTCCAGGACAGCCCTCAGGCCGGCGGCGCCGAGCATGACCATCGAGGAGGGGACCGCCTCGAACACCACTGCCCGCAGCTGCGGCAGTTGTCCGACGACGTGGCTGAGTATCGTCAGCAGTTCGAGATCGGGGCCGCCGATGTGAGCGTCGAGGTAGTAGCCGTCGAGTTCGACGCCGCCGGCGACGTGGATCTCCAGCACGCGATCGAGGGGCAGGGCGGCGAGCACCTCGTCGACGGATTGGCGGCCGTTGCGCTGGTTGGTCAGAAGGTTGTGCAGGTCGAGCAGGATGCCGCAGTCGGCGCGCTCCACGATCTCGGCGATGAACACCCCGTCGGGCAGCTCACCGGGCCGCGGGCGTAGATAGTTCACCCCGGTCTCGATGAGAAATGGTCGTTCTGAACAGCTTTGGTAGCCACGGATATGCTCGACCGCAGCCTCGACCCCGCCCAGGGTTTGGGCCGGCGGCAGGAGAAATCCGGCATCGAGATCGCGGCCCGCGTGCCGGACGCGGTTGAACGACAGGTGCTCGCTCCAGTGCGGGGCGCCGAGACGTTTCGCGCACGCGGCGGTCAGCGCGAGACCCTGGGGATCGGGTGCCTCGCAGCCGCCGACGGGAAAACCCACGCCGTGCACGAGCGCGGGGCGGCCCCGGCTTTCGAGCCATGTGAAGGCGGGTTCATTGACGTCCCAGCCGTTTCCGTCACGTGGGTGCCACATGGTCTGCGGCTCGACCTCGACCATGTCGATCAGGTGGGCGATGTCGTCCCACACCAGATCAAGCCCGGTGGTGGCGATGACGCCGACGCCGAGGCCGGGCCGAGACATGGCAGCGTCATCCCATGTTGGGCGCGGCGAAGCCCTCTTCGTCGACGACGAAGTCGGCGAACGTCTGCCACTGCAGGTCCAGCCCGGAGTGACAGCCGGGGCAGCCGGCCTTACCGAGCACCTCGGCCTGCGCTTTCTGGAACTTCTTGAGATCGAACAGCACCGAGTCGGGGGCGCTGATCCGGATCCGGTCGCGCGGCGGCAGGGGCTGGGGATTCAATTCGGCCATGATGATGTCCTTTCTCGCTGGTCACCGGGCAATCCGGATAGGTCGACGGTAGGAAGTCCGATGCTCAAGATCGCGCGTAGTCGACTACTTGAATTCCGCGGCAATGGCCGTGTCGAACATGTGTTCGATACACTGGTGTGGTGGGTTGGCACAACGGGCCGCCGAGCTGGACCGAGATGGAGCGCGTGCTTACCGGCAAGCCGCGTCGCTCCGGCCTGCCGCTGGAAGACCAAGCCGGTGACGGCGGAGACAGCCCGGCCTGGTCGCGTAAACGGGGTGCCTATGAGCCGCCCGAGCGGTCCCGGACGTCGGCATCGGCGATCCCTTATGCCGAACTGCACGCGCATTCGGCCTACAGCTTCCTCGACGGGGCCAGCACGCCGGAGGAGCTCGTCGAGGAGGCGGCCCGGCTCAACCTGCGGGCCATTGCGCTGACCGATCATGACGGGCTCTACGGCGTGGTGCGGTTCGCCGAGGCTGCCAGGGAGCTCGACGTGGCCACGGTGTTCGGCGCCGAGCTGTCGCTGGGCAATGTCGCGCGCACCGAACATCCCGATCCGCCCGGGCCGCACCTGCTGGTGCTGGCCCGCGGTCCGGAAGGGTACCGCCGGCTGTCGCGCGAAATCGCCAAGGCCCATCTGGCCGGGGGCGAAAAAGGCAAGCCCCGCTACGATTTCGACGCGTTGACCGAGGCCGCTGGCGGGCACTGGCACATCCTCACCGGATGCCGCAAGGGGCATGTCCGTCAAGCGCTTTCGCGCGGCGGTCCGGAAGCGGCGAGCAAGGCGCTGGCCGATCTGGTCGACCGGTTCGGGGCGGACCGGGTCAGCGTCGAGCTCACCCACCACGGCCAGCCCTGTGACGACGAACGCAACGCCGCGCTGGCCGAGCTCGCGCCCCGCTTCGGTCTCGACGTCGTCGCCACCACCGGCGCGCACTTCGCGGCCCCCGACCGGGGCCGGCTGGCCATGGCCATGGCCGCGATCCGGGCCAGGAATTCGATGGACTCTGCGGCGGGGTGGCTGGCGCCGCTCGGTGGCGCACACCTGCGGTCGGGGGAGGAGATGGCCCAGCTGTTCGGCCCCGACATCGTCTCGGCCGCTGCCGATCTCGGCGAGCAGTGCGCGTTCGGGCTCGCCCTCATCGCCCCGCAGCTGCCGCCGTTCGACGTGCCCGCCGGGCACACCGAGGACAGCTGGCTGCGCCATCTCGTCATGGCGGGAGCGGCTGAACGCTATGGATCGCCCGAGCGGGCTCCCAAGGCGTACGCGCAGATCGAGCACGAGTTGCGAATCATCGAACAACTGGAATTTCCCGGCTATTTCCTGGTGGTGCACGACATCACGCGGTTCTGCCGGGACAACCACATCCTGTGCCAGGGCAGAGGATCGGCGGCCAACTCGGCGGTCTGTTACGCACTCAAGGTCACCAATGTCGATCCGATCGCCAACGAGCTGTTGTTCGAGCGGTTCTTGTCACCGGCTCGCGACGGCCCGCCCGACATCGATATCGACATCGAATCGGACTTGCGCGAGAACGTCATCCAGTACGTCTATGAGCGTTACGGCCGGGACTACGCGGCCCAGGTCGCCAACGTCATCACCTATCGCGGCCGCAGCGCGGTCCGCGACATGGCCCGCGCGTTGGGATTCTCCCAGGGGCAGCAGGACGCCTGGAGTAAGCAGCTCAGCCGGTGGAACGGGCTTCCCGATTCGCCGGACGTGGCCGAGATCCCCGAGCCGGTGATCGACCTCGCCACCCAGATCGCCAACCTGCCCCGCCACATGGGCATCCACTCGGGCGGCATGGTGATCTGTGACCGCCCCATCGCCGACGTGTGCCCGGTGGAGTGGGCGCGGATGGAAAACCGCAGTGTGCTGCAGTGGGACAAAGACGACTGTGCGGCAATCGGTTTGGTGAAGTTCGACCTTCTCGGGCTCGGCATGCTCTCGGCGCTGCACTACGCCATCGACCTGCTCGACGAACACAAGGGCATCAAAGTCGACCTGGCCAAACTGGACCTGTCCGAAGCCGCGGTCTACGAGATGCTGCAGAAGGCCGACTCGGTCGGGGTGTTCCAGGTGGAGTCCCGCGCGCAGATGGCCACCCTGCCGCGGCTCAAACCCCGCGAATTCTACGACCTGGTGGTCGAGGTGGCGCTCATCCGTCCCGGGCCCATCCAGGGTGGTTCGGTGCACCCCTACATCAAGCGCCGCAACGGTTTGGAGCGCGTCACCTACGAGCATCCGTCGATGGAGCCCGCGCTGAAGAAGACGCTCGGCGTGCCGCTGTTCCAGGAGCAGCTCATGCAGCTGGCCGTCGACTGTGCGGGCTTCACCGCGGCCGAGGCCGATCAGCTGCGCCGGGCGATGGGCTCCAAACGCTCGACCCAGAAGATGCGCCGCCTGCGCGGCCGGTTCTACGACGGCATGCGCGACCGGCACGGCATCACCGGTGAGGTGGCCGACCGGATCTATGAGAAGCTGGAAGCCTTCGCCAATTTCGGCTTCCCGGAAAGCCATTCGTTGAGCTTCGCGTCACTTGTGTTCTACTCGTCGTGGTTCAAGCTGCACCACCCCGCGGTATTCTGTGCCGCGCTGCTGCGCGCCCAGCCGATGGGGTTCTACTCGCCGCAGTCACTGGTCGCCGATGCGCGCCGACACGGCGTGACGGTGCACGGACCCGACGTCAACGCCAGCCTGGCCTATGCCACCCTGGAGAACCGCGGCATGGACGTGCGGCTCGGGCTCGGCAGTGTCCGCCACATCGGCGACGATCTCGCGCAGCGCATGGTCGACGAACGAAAAGCCAACGGGCCGTTCGCAACCCTGCTCGACCTTACCGGCCGGGTGCAGCTGTCCGTCCCGCAGACCGAGGCGCTGGCCACCGCGGGTGCGCTGGGGTGTTTCGGGATCACCCGCCGGGAGGCACTGTGGGCGGCGGGTGCGGCCGCCACCCAACGGCCGGACCGGCTGCCGGGGGTTGGATCGTCATCGCACATCCCGTCGTTGCCCGGCATGAGTGCGCTGGAACTGGCCGCGTCCGACGTGTGGGCCACCGGCATCTCCCCGGACAGCTATCCCACCGAGTTCCTGCGCGCCGACCTCGACGCGTTGGGCGTGATACCCGCAGACAAATTACTGGAGGTTGCAGACGGCACCCGAATCCTGATCGCCGGGGCGGTAACTCACCGGCAGCGGCCTGCGACCGCGCAGGGCGTGACGTTCGTGAACCTGGAAGACGAGACCGGCATGGTCAACGTCCTGTGCGCGCCGGGCGTGTGGGCCCGGCACCGCAAGCTGGCCCAGACGGCGTCAGCCCTGCTGGTCCGCGGCATCGTGCAGAACGCCACCGGTGCGGTCACCGTCGTCGCCGACCGGATGGAACCACTGAAGTTGCGGGTGGGTTCGCGGTCTCGTGACTTCCGGTGACGTCGGGGAGTGAAGTGTTCATCGGATCAGCATTCGCTCAGCAGGTCGGTGAGCTCGGCCGCGACGTGTTCGGGCAGTTCTATTCCGGGGAAATGAGTTTCGCCGGGCAGGCGGGTGTAGCTGAACCACGGGTTACGGCTGCGGAATTCGTCGTGCAGTGCGTCGTACTCGGGCACCTTCGGATGGGAGAAGACATGCCGGATCGGGCGCGGCTGGCTGAGCTTCTCCATCCGCCCCATCGGGGACCCCCAGGTGTTGTAGGCGTTCTCGATGACGCGACAGGCGCGTGACCACATGTCGAACCCGAAGCCGCCGGCCTCATGTTGCATGTGATAACGGACCGCGGGATTGTCGCTGCCGTCGAGCCAGGACTGCACGAGTCCGTCCCGGCCGGCCAACCACGTCTCGCGCTGCTGGATCGCGTGCAGACCGGCGACGAACTCCGGCGGTGCGGGTGTCATGATCAGGTCGAGGATCATCACCGCCGGCACTCGATCGGGACCCAGTTGCTCGGCGATGTCCAGCGCGGCCCAGCCGCCGTGGGCGTGTGCGACGGGCACGAACGTTTCGATCTCCAACGCGTCCAGCAGCGCGATGGTGTCGGCGACCTGCTCGGCCACCCCGAAGTCACCCACCGCGGTGCGGTCGGGGCCATGGCCGCGCCAGCACACCCGGACCACACGGTGTTTCGGAATGAGATGCGGGACCAGCCGATCGAAGGCACGGTGGTCGTGTGCCCATCCGGTGAGCGGGACGATCACCGGCCCCGGTTCGAGTCCCTCGTCGACGAACGCGATCTGGACGCCGTTGACGGTCATCGTGTTGGTCATGCTGTTCTCCTCATCTAGACGGTGGCGGCCGATTGCCGCCGGGCGGTGGACAGGTGCAGGTCGGAAAAGCCGGGTACGCGGCCAACCGTGGACAGCAGCGGCACGCGCACGGCATCGGGGATGTGATTGAGCAACCGCATGCCGTACGACGTGCGCTGTGTCCGTTCGATCTCGGGGCGGGTGTGCCGTTCCCAAGCCTTGAGCGCACCGGGAACCCCGTTGCCGGGGCGGCTCACCGCAGTGGCCAGCGCGATCGCGTTGGTCATGGCCGTTCCGCCACCCTGGCCCAGATAGGGCGGTTGGGCATGCGCGGCGTCGCCGAGGAACGCGACCGCGCCTCGCGACCACGTCGACAGCTGCACGAATTCGAAGGTGTCCCAACGGATCGGAACGTCGGCGGTGGCGTCGAGCAGCGCCGACAGCATCGGGAAGCTCCGTTGCCATTGCGCCACGTTCACGCGCGATCCGTCGATGGCCGGATCGCCCGCATCGCAGACCAGGGCGAGGTAGACCCACTCCGGGGTGCACGGCGTGTACAGCAGCCGGCGCCGGCCCTGGAAGAACTCGAGGTGCTTCACCCGATCCTCGTCGGACAGATAGTCGGCCGAGGCCGGGATCATCAGCCGCGCCGCCCCCTGCGTCATGCGGATCCGGTGGTAGGCCAGGTCGAGGCTGTCGCGCAGCCGTGAGTGCACACCGTCGGCGGCGACCACCAGTTCGGCAACCTCGGTGTGTCCGTCGTCGAAAGCGACTGTCCCGTTCGCGTGGACGGCAGTGGCCACCGAGTCGGTGACGAGTTCGACGCCGGCGTCGCGCGCGGCGTTCACCAACGCGCGGATCAGTACTTCTCGCAGCAGGGTGTAGCACCGGGCCTGGCCGTCGCCGTTGATGTCGATGCGGTACAACGTCTTTCCGCGGTGTGACCTGGCTTCGGCGGCCGGGCCGATGTGCGCGCCGTGGGTGGCCTCGTCGAACGCTCCGATCGATTCGAGAGCGAGCAGGCCGTTGTCCCAGACATAGATACCGGCACCGACCGCGCGGATCTCGGGTTGGCGCTCGTGCAATCGGACATTCCAGCCGCGTCGGGCAAGTGCGGTGGCGGCGGTCAATCCGCCGATGCCGCCGCCGATGACGGTGGCATTGCTCATGGTGGCCTCTCTGTGTCGATTGGGTGGTCAAGGCAGTGCGTGCACGCGCCGGGACCCGGGCCGGTGCATCCGCCAGTCCCCGGAGATCTCGCCGGTGCTGACGAACTGGCCCCAGTGTTCGCGGGTGCGCGCGCCGATCGCGGTGATCTCGCCGGCGGTCAGCGGCGACACCATGGGCGCGTTCTTCCAAGCCTCGCCGTCACCGAACAGCAGCGGGAGTTCGATGCAGTGGCAGGCGCCGAAGGGGTTCGCGGGATGCAGCGATCCGACGCGGTAGCGGTACACGCCCGCCCCGGCGTCGGCGAGCAGATCGGCGAGTTGGTCTGTGGGTTTGTCGAAGGCCTTGGCCTGTACTGCTTTCTGCGCGATCAGAGCGAGGGGCTTGCCGATCACCGGAACGCGGCGCAGTGCCGAGAAGAACGGGTGCGGACCGTAGAAGGCCGCCATCTCGTCGGCGGTGGTGCCGATCAGGACCCGTAGGTCAGCGGCCCGCTCGATGACGGTCTGCCGCCATTCCGGCTCGTCGGGCAGGGGAGTGATCCCGCTGACCGGTCGCAGCGGGGGTGCCGAATTGAGTCCGAGCCGCCCGGCCAGCCGACGGGCGGCACGGGCCTGCGCGTCGAGAATCTCGGCGTCGGTCGTCTCGCGGGGATCGGTACCGAGTTCGCCGAGGACGACGTCGGCCACCCGCTGCGCTTGATCCGGACTGTGGAATGCGATGCCCAGCGGCGCGCTCTGGATGATGACCTGGTCGAAAAGTGTTCGAGTACGGTCGATCCCGAGCATGGCGACGACGGATTGCGCGCCGGCGGACTGGCCTGCGACCGTGACCCGCGACGGGTCCCCGCCGAACTCTGCGATGTGGTCGCGTACCCACTCCAGTGCGGTGATCTGATCGAGCAGCCCCAGGTTGCCCGGCGAAACGCCGGCGGCGCGCAGATAGCCGAAGGCGCCGACGCGGTAGCTGACGGCGACGACCACAACGTCGGTTTGCCGTACCAGGTGGTCGGCGTCGTAGAGATTCCACTCGCCGCTGCCGGACAGGTAGGCCCCGCCGTGCAGCCAGACCAGCACCGGCCGGGAGCCCGGTTCGGCGCCGGCCGGCGCGGTGACCGTGACGCGCAAGCAATCCGGGCTCTGCCGGTACCGGGCCGGTGCGCCCATGATCGCTTCCAGACGCGACGGCAGTTGGGGTGCGGCCGGGCCACGGTCAGTGGCATCGAACATGCTGTCGGCCAAGGGGATCGGCCGGGGCGGCCCGAACCTGTCAGCCTGCGCGTAGCGAATTCCGCGGAAGATCGCGATGTCACCGGACCGACGGCCGCGCCACCGGGCTGACGCGGTCAGCGCCTCGTCGTGCATGTATCCCACCTTCTATCGCAAGTTGACTTGCGATATTGCCAAGGTAGGCGTCGCGCTCGCGTATCGCAAGTTGGACTGCGATAATGGGGTCATGGTTGATCGGCCGAATCCTGACCGGCAGGTGCGCGGCGCCAAGCTCCGCGCGCTGGTCCTGGATGCCACGATCGCCCGAATCGAAGAGGTCGGGATCGACAACGTCCGCATCGCCGACATCGCCGAAGCGGCGGGAGTCCACGAGACGTCGCTGTATCGGCGATGGAAGACGCTGTCGCGGTTGCTGGTCGACGCGTTGGTCTCTCGTACCGCAGCGGAGATCCCGATACCCGACACCGGCTCGGTCGAATCTGATCTGGAGACCTTCACCGCCGATCTCGCCCGGTTCGCCCAGACCCGCGCGGGGACGGCGATGATCCGCAGCACCGTGGTCTCGGACACCGATCCCGAAGTTGAGGCCGCCCGCCGCGAATTCTGGCTACAGCGCTTATCGGCTGCCGAGGAGATCATCAAACGCGGGATCACCCGCGGCGAGGTCGCCGCCGATACCGACGCACAGCTGGTGGTGCTGACTCTCGGCGGGCTGGTCCACCTGTACGTCAGCCATATCGGCGACCCGATCCCGGCGGACCTGCCCCAGCGGGTGGTGCGCCTGGTCCTGCCCGGGATCACGCCGAAATGGTCGGCCTAAATGAAAGCCGGTGCCTGTTCGTCTTTTTCGGCGGCCTCGGCAATTCGCAGCAGGGGATCGACCAGTGACTCCGACATCTCGAACTGTGCCACGTCATGGTCGAGTTGATAGGAGCGCGCGGCCGAGCCGAGGTAGAACCGCTCGTACAGTTCGTTGCGCCCGCCCAGTGCGGTTCCGGCGAAATCCCAGGCGGCCCGGAACAGCCGGACCCGTTCCTTGGCATCGAACCGGTTGGCGCCCTGCAGATACTTGTCGAGCAGGGGGCGTAGTTCCGGATTGTCGAAGGCGGCCTCGGACGGTGTGGCGAGCAGGTTGTGGGAGCCGAGCAGCTTGATGATCTCGTTCACCCTCGGGAACCACTGTGGCAGCGTCGGACGCAAGGCCCGGAACGGACGCTCGTCGCAGAACCAGATGCCGTTGCCCCACTCTCGCGCACCCGCCTCCGCGGCGACCAGCAGTGCGCGCGTCATCTCGGCGTACGTCCACAGTTCGCCGAGCAACTCCTTGGTACGCGGGTCTGACGCGTTGATCGACTTGCAGAACCTGCTGACCAGCTCGTAGGCGAAGCGCAGCTTGGCCTCGGCGCGAATCGTGGTCTGCTGCATGATGTTGGCGGTCCAACCGTTCATCATGGCCGCGTTCCACACCTCGGTGTTGCCGTCGATGAACACGCGGGTGCGCGGGATCTCGACATCGTCGAAGATCAGGAAGGCATCCTGTTCATCGAAGCGTCCCGAGAAAGGCGCGTCGAAATGGGCCATGTCGGTCGAGAATGCATCCCGGCAGAGAAGTCTGAGCCCGGGGGAGGCGATGGGTGCGGAGAACGCGATCGCGTACTTGTGTGCGTCTTTGGGCAGCGGCTGGCCCGGGTAGACCGCGACCTCGTCCGAGAACGGGGCGAGTGTGCTGAGCACCATCGCGCCGCGTACCACGATGCCGTCCGCGGTGTCGGCGACCTTGTGCAGCGCCATCTGGCCGTCGGCGGCGGCGAGGTCGCCGATGCCCTTGTCGACGGTCGGCCGGATGATCGCATGGGTCAGCGCGAGATCGTCACGGGCGAGATCGGCCTGGAATCGCACGAGATTGGCCGCGCCTTCTTCGTTTCCGTTGCGTGACCAGACGTCGGACCGCCCGGCATGGCCGGCAAGGGAGACGTTGACGTAGTCGGGCGACCGGCCGAGCAATCCGACTGAATACCGGGCCGCGTGTGCCAAAGCCGTTCCACGGCGCGCGATGTCCTCGCGCGAGCGGGGGATTAGATGGCTGACGTTGGTCGGTTCGCCCGTCTCCGGATGCGTGAACAGGCAGTCGCCGGCGTAATCGTGCTGCAGGTCGTACAGGCCCGCCACTGACTGCACCGCACCCGCGAACGGTTCGTATTCCGTTACGTCGGAGACTCGTTGGCCGCCGATCCACACCTCGCGTCCATCGCGCAGGCCTGCGATGTACTCCTTGCCGGTTCGTGCCGCCATTCCGTCTCCTCCGATGGTGGTGATGCGTTCTCGGTCGTGGGCCGCCTCGGTGTTCGGACCCATCGGCCTTGGTGACGACGGTAAAAACCGCCGGTGGCCGCGGCAATGGCGCTGGTCCGGCAGTCGGAACGGCAACTATCCGTGGAACGGATGGTATGTATCCGAACCATCTATTGGACAATTGACACCTAGCGCCAGCAAGGTGGAAGTACCGGCCCGTCTGCCGGGCACGATTCGCGAAACAGATTCGGATGCAAGGGGTTATGCAGCATGGCGGTTTTCCGCGACCTGCGGCACTACATCGACACGTTGACCGACAAACTCGGTGCCGACGAAGTGCAGACGATCAAGGGTGCCAACTGGGATCTCGAAATCGGTTGCATCACTGAGCTGTCGGCTGAGAAGGAGGGCCCGGCACTGCTTTTCGACGACATCCCCGGATATCCATCCGGCTATCGTGTCTTCACGAACTTCATGGGGACCGTGTCGCGCTGCGCGGTGGCGCTGGGTTTGCCTGCCGAAACCCCCGCGATGGACATCATCCGCGCCTGGAAAGATCTCGGTAAGCGCATCGAACCCATTCCTCCCGTTGAGGTTTCCGAGGGAGCCGTCCTGGAGAACGTACTCGAGGGCGACGAGGTCGACCTGGGGATGTTCCCGGCGCCAAGGTGGCACGACGGGGACGGCGGACGCTACATCGGAACCGCATGCATGGTCATCACACGCGATCCCGACACCGGCTGGGTCAACGTCGGCACCTACCGCGGATGTGTACAGGGCAAGGACCGGCTGTCGCTGTGGATGCTGGGGAACCGGCACGCACTCGCGATCGCGAAGAAGTACTGGGATCGGGGCGCGGCTTGCCCCATCGCGGTCGTGGTCGGTTGTGACCCCATTCTGACCACCGCTGCCGCCATCGCGGCTCCGTCGGGGGTGTGCGAGTACGACGTCGCAGGCGGCCTGCGCGGCGTCGGCGTCGAGGTCATCGCCGCGCCCGGCACCGGTCTGCCGATCCCGGCCAACGCCGAGATCGTCTTCGAGGGCGAGATGCCGCCCGTGGAAGAGGAATCGGCGCACGAGGGACCGTTCGGCGAATGGACCGGATACTTCACTCACGCCGGAGACGAGACGGTCGTGCGCGTGCAGCGTATCCTGCACCGGGATTCGCCGATCATCCTTGGTGCCCCACCGATGATCCCGACCGTGCCCGCAGGCGATCAGGCGGTTCCCTTGTACTCGGCGTCGGTGACCTGGGATCACCTGGAGGCGTCCGGTGTACAGAACATCAGGGGCGTATGGGCGTATGCGCGTCAGCTCATGATGGTGATCTCGATCGAACAGACAGGTGCGGGCGATGCCATGCATGCGCTGCTCGCTGCGGCAGGTCGTAAGCGCACCGGTGGAGTCGACCGCTACTTCGTTGTGGTCGACGAGGACATCGACGTCACCGACATCAATCATGTGCTGTGGGCGCTGTTCACGCGTGTCGATCCCGCCGAATCGATCCACGTGTTGCGGACGCCCACGACCGCGATCGACCCGCGGCTTTCGCCGGCCAAGCGGGACGCCGGTGACATGTCGATGGGAATCGTGTTGATCGATGCGTGTAAGCCGTTCGCGTGGAAGGACTCCTACCCACGGTCGAACCGGTTCGACGAGTCGTACCGCGCCGAGGTTCGTGATCGGTGGAAGGCGACACTGCCGCTCTGACGGAGTCGAGGAAGGTGGAAAGTGGTGGAAAGTGATGATGCCGAAGGTGCCCGGTGAGGTTTCCGAGATGCTGCGCGGGTTCCCTGATGTGGACACGCAAGAACAGGCATTTGCGTTCCTGACGGTCGATACCGGCGGCTATCCGCACGGTGCGTTGCTGTCTCGCACCGAGCTCGAACCCAGTGACGACGACGCGGTGTTGTTCGCGGTCGTGGCGAGCCCCCGAACCCGCGCCAATCTTCGGCGTACTGGGACTGCGGCCCTGATCGGCGTCGACGGCACGACCTGTCATCACCTGAAGCTGCGCATGACCGGGTCGCTGGCCGACCGTGGAGTTCTCGGTTGCGTCTTCACCGTTGTCGAGCACAAACGTGACGATCTCGGAATTCCATTGCAAGGTATGCAGTTCCACACATCCTCGGAGCTCGCGCAACGAGAGGACTGGCCTAGGACACTCGCCATGTTCGCCCGGCTCCGCGCAGTACACGAGCCGGCGTGATGACTGAATCGACGATCCGCATCATCGTGGGGGTCAGCGGCGCGACCGGCGCACCGTTCGCGGTGCGCCTGCTGGAGACGCTACGCGAGATGCCCGATGTGGAAACCCATTTGGTCATGAGCACCTGGGGCAGATCGAACATTGAGGTGGAGAGCGACCGCACGGTGTCCGAAGTCGTCGCCTTGGCGGACGTGACGTACAAGCTCGGTGAGCAGGGTGCGGCGATCTCGTCCGGCTCGTTCCGCACTTCCGGGATGATCATCGTGCCGTGCAGCATGAGGACGCTGTCCGCCATCCGCTACGGACTGGCTGACAACCTCATCTGTCGTGCCGCCGACGTCGTGCTCAAGGAGGGACGGCGGCTCGTGCTGGTGCCGCGCGAAACCCCGCTCAACACCATTCACCTGGAAAACATGCTCGCGTTGAGCACGATGGGGGCGCGCATCGTGCCGCCGATGCCAGCCTTCTACAACCATCCACAGTCGATCGCCGACATCGTCGAACATGTGGTGGTGCGCATTCTCGATCAGTTCGGGCTGGACGCGCCGCAGGCGAAGCGCTGGCGCGGACTGGGCGCGGCGCGTCGAGACCGGCCCACACGCATCGGCCGCGGCCTCAGCTAGGCTTTCTGCGGCGACTGTTCGAAGACATGGTCGCCGCATGCTCGACGAACGCCTGGGCCGCCGGGTTCACGGTCGGGCGGTCGCGCCAGATAAGCCCGAGCCGGCCCGGCGGCAAGTCGTCCACGCGTACGCCGACGAGCCGATCACTCTGCGTAAGCGCCGATTCCGGCACCAGGCCGACGCCGAGTCCCTGTTCTACCAGTGCCACCAGCACATCGGGGTCACTGGCCTCAAAGGCGATCCGCGCGCGCACCCCGGCACGTTCGAGACCGCGGTCGAGTTGCCAACGCAATCCAGAACCTTCGGGAAGCGCGATCAACGGATGCTCAGTCAATTCCCGCAGCGACACTTCGCTTTGACGAGCGAGGGTGCTCGACGGTGGCAGGATCGCGATCACGGCCTCACGATGCAGTTCACGAACTTGCATGCCGTGGGTCGTCGCCTCGGTGAGGCTTGTGAACGCCACATCGAGCCGTCCGTCGGAAATGTGTTGCGTGAGCATCGAAGCAGAATCTTCGACGAGCGACAGGTCGACGCCGGGATGCATGCGATGAAATGAGGCCAGCAACTGAGGAAGGTCGATGCTGCGCGGCGAGATCGACGTTATCGTCCCGATGGCCACCCGGCCGTGCAGCAGACCGGTCAGACCGTCGATGGCGGCGCGCCCTGACGCGAGCGCGTCCATGGCAGCACGCACATGGGGGAACAGGGTCTCACCGGCGGCGGTCAGCTTCACCGCGCGGGGATGACGCTCGAACAGTCGCTGCCCGACTTCGCGTTCGAGAGCCTTGATGTGCGCGCTGACGCCGGACTGCGCGAGGTGCAGACGCAATCCGGCCGCGGTGAACGTGCCCTCCTCGGCCACCGCGATGAAGCACCGCAACTGGTGGATGTCCATTCTCAGCCCAATGTAGCGCTCCGTTGAGTTTCGGTACTTCGACCCTGATGAAGGCCGAGGTCTTCACAGTACCTAACCCGTTCCGTACCAAGCGAAATAGGAGAAACAATGCCTGATTATCACGCGAACGAACCGGATGCGATTGCCGAGGTACTCGCGCAGTATCCGCGGATGAAGGACGCGATCGTCAACCGCGACTATGCGGCACTGGTGGACCTGCACGATGTCGAGTTTCTGGGCGCCGAGCTTCCCGGACACCTCATCACCGCCGAGGAGCACATCCAGACGGCGATGAATTCTCGCGACCTCGAAATGGAGTACTTCGATCTGCGGGTCAAGACTTTTGGTGACATCGCCCTGTGCTGGGGTAAGCAATCTCTCAAAGGCAAACTGGATGGCAATGACCCGGGTACGTCACCGGCCATGGCTCGCAAGGTCGGCACCGACGGCGTGTTCTGGTCGATGCTTGTCGTATGGCGACGCACCCAGGGGCGATGGCGTCTGCTGTCCTATCAGGTGACACCCCTCGACGAGATGTGAAACACCAGAGCGGGTCGCCTATCCAAGAGTGGGAAACTCAAGAGATCAGTTCCCCGCCAAGCGGAACCAGGCCGCGACTGTGTAGGCCGCCGTCGGAGTTGATCACACACCCAGTGACCGACTTCGTGCGTTCCTTGCATGCGAGATACACGTATGCCCAGGCATGATCGGCAGGTTCGGACGCGACCTGCAATGGGTTGGTGCGACGTATCAATGTGGGCAGGTCCGGCATGTCGATCAGCCGCTGTTCGCCGGTGGCCGTTGCTTCCAGCCCGCGCAACGGGGTGACGGTGCCGCCCGGTGCCACCGCGTTGACCCGGATGTCCGGCGCCAGCTCGAAGGACAGTTGCGCCAGTAGACCGCGTACGGCGAACTTCGAACCCGTGTAGAGCGGGCCGCCGCCGCCCGGCAGGTAGCCTGCGTTGGAGATGGTCAGGACGACGTTGCCCTGGGACTTCTTGAGCTCGGGCAGAGCAGCTTTCACGGCCAGCAATGTGCCCTTGACGTTCACGTCGAACATCTCGCTGAACGCCGCGTCGAGGTTGTCCTCGGGCAGGCTCTCCAGCGAGGTGAAATAGTCGAAGATTCCTGCGACGGTGACGAGCACTTCGATACCACCGAACTCGTGTACGGCCTCTGCGACGCATCGCTGGTGATCGCCATACCGTCGCACATCTCCTTCGGTGGCCCACACGTTCTGCCGGGTACGGAGTTCGGCTACCGCATCGGTGTCGCGGTCGAGCACCGAAACCTGCGCGCCTTCGGCGACGAACCGGTCTACGACCGCGCGCCCGATTCCGGTGCCGCCTCCGGTGACCAGCACCGTCTTGCCAGCGAGCCAGCCATCGGTCACAGTGTCGTCCGTTCATCGGATCGCACGAAATCGGGTTCTGCGACGCCGAATTCGGTCCGCGAGGGGCCTATCGATCCCTCCAGCATCCGCGTGAAGGTGTCGGTGGTCTGCCAGGTCAGCGCTTCCAGCTCGACAGGGTCCAGCCGGATGCTGGTGCCGCGCCGGGGCGAGGTGATCTGCAGGCGTTCGCCGTTGCCGGTGCTGACGACTTCGAGGACGACATCGGCGAATTCGTTGCTCAGACGTGTCGTCATCACAGGAAGATTCCCAGGTTCGCAGTCACCAACGTGGTGTGGGCGAGGTGCACGGTTCGGCGGGCCAGGCGCCATCCGTCGGCGGTTTCGCGGAGTACATCGAAACGCTCGCCGACCAGGATGTCGTAGTCCACGAGGTCGCCCTGGGCCCGATAGCACAGGAAGTTGCTGCGCACGCTGTACTCGTCGTCGCCCAGCGGGTCGACGCGCACGTTGGTGATGAGACGTTGGGTGCGCGACGGCGGGTCCTCGGCGTACGCGTGCTCGGTATAGAGGCGCGCCACCCGCATTTTCATCGATGCGAGGGTGTCCTTCATGTGAAAGCCCGTCGGGGAGAATTCCAGTTCGCGGGCCTCGGGTCCCCGCGTCACCCGGATGGGCATCAGGTACACCAAGTCATCGGCGAGGCCGCCGAGCCACAGGTCGAATTCGTGGTGGTCCAGGTGTTCGGCTTCCAGGTACAGAAAACGGGCACAGTCGGCCGTGACGTCGCGGGTCAGTTCGGGTTCGGTGTCGATGGTCATGCGTGGGCTCCCTTCGCGGCCCGCTCCTCTTCTGGGATGGTCATCTCGCGCAGCCACCGGCGATAGAAGGCCCGTTGCGGTGCTTCGCCGAGGGCGGTGGTCGTGGCGATACCGGGGTACTGCCACTCCGAGTCTGCGGCGTAATCGCTCATACCGTCCAGCCCGAGTTGGAAATTGAAGCGCATACCGTATTTCCGCGCGAAAACTGATTTCCCGGCTTGCGGGGCGCCGCCCCACACCACGGTGTCGTCCTGCTCGAGGATGCCGGCCGGGCCGTGCATGCTCAGGCCGGCGACGTAGGCGTCCTCGTTCAAGCCGGCGGGTGCGGTCTTCCAGCCGAGGGTCCAGTTCCAGTTGACGATTCCGTCGGGTCCGACGGGTTGCCACTGCCGTAGGTGGGTGAAGACCATCGGCGGTGCGTCGGGATGCGGCGCCGCGGGTACGCGAACCAGACCGAAGTTGGGGAAGATGAGAAAGGTTGTCGCCGAGTGGTTTTCGACGAACTGGCGTTGCAGTGGCGTCAGTCGGTCGAGCTGGAAGGTGTCGGCGATCTCCGGCGGGTAACCCGACGTGTGCCACGGTGGGGGAAGGAAGCCGTTGTTGACGATCATGCCGTGGCCGTGGTCGAAGTACACATGCCGGGACACGCCTTGCGGGCCCGCGCCGCCGGTCTCGATCCTCGGGAACATTCCGACATCCTCGGCGGAGCGGTGCAATGAAGGCACGTGGTAAGCGTCGGCCATGAAGTTCTCCGCACCCGACTTCCAATTGGCGGGTACCCGCCAGCGGTGCGGTTCACCGATGGCGGTCATGCCCGAGTCGTTGAGACCGAGCAGAACGTCGAGATACCAGCGCATGTCGCCGAGGTACTCGTCCAGTGTGGGGGCGTCGGGATCGAGCGCCGCGAACACCAGGCCGTGCACCGAGTCCACGTGCGGGGCAGCGGCGAGCCCCCAGTTTCCGGCATCGAGCTTCTTGTATGCGCTTTTCCGGTAAGGCGCGCCGCTCCATTCGCCGGTGTTCTTGAAAACCCATGAGTGATAAGGACAACGGAAATGCGAGGTGTTCCCCTTTTCCACCCGGCACACGGTGCTGCCGCGGTGCGTGCACTTGTTGAACAGCACATGGATCAGACCGTCCTCGTCGCGTACGACGATGAATTGGTCCTGCCCGATATAGCGGAGTACGTAGTCACCCGGTTCGGGGATCTCCGACTCGTGGGCGACAAAGCACCAGCAGCGCGCGAAAATGCGTGCCAGCTCCCGTTCGTAGAGGTCGGGATCATTGAATATACGTGGTGATATCACGCCGCCGGCGAGGTCGGATGCGGCGTTGCGGAGGAATTCCGATATCGAATCCATTGATTCGGGCCGAACCGCGGAATCGCCATTGCGTAACTGCTCGATCAACGTTGATTCTCCTTGAGTGAGGGACAGTTATCGACGAATGCCCGATAACCTATGAGCGGAATGGATGTGGATCCAAGTGGCGTGGTCCGGAGCGTGGAACAGCGCGGGAATCTTTCTGAATCATCGTTTGCCAGCATCGATTTGTGTCGGGTGGCAGCAATAATTGGCTATCGTTCCAACGGAGAGCACCACCTATGTGCGAGGTCAGTCAATGGAGAACACGCCGCCTTCGGGGCCGCGCCACCAGCTGCCCGCCGACCTGACGAGCCTCGTCGGGCGCCGGGCCGAGGCGGCCGAGGTTCGCCGGTTGTTGGGCTCCTCGCGGTTGGTCACCTTGATCGGTATCGGCGGTGTCGGAAAGACTCGTCTTGCCGTGCACGTAGCCCGCAAGTCGCAACGGGCCTTCAGTGACGGCGTGGCCCTGGTGGAACTGGCCGGCGTCACCGATCCCGGCCTGGTGGCTCTCGCCGTCGGAGAGTCGCTCGGGCTCGCGGTGCGGCACCAGGACGTCGTATGGGCGCTGACCGAGTATCTGCGCGCCCGCGACCTACTCTTGGTGCTCGACAACTGCGAGCACCTTCTCGATCAGTGTGCGGTGCTCGCGCGAAATCTGCTGTCCGCCTGTCCAACCTTGCGGATCCTGGCGACCAGTCGCGAAGCGCTGCGAGTAGGCGGGGAGCACGTTTTCGTGGTCCCGCCGCTGGCTGTGCATCGCGGCGACGCGGATCGGGACCCGGCCCCGACCGAGGCCGTCCAGCTGTTCGTCGAGCGGGCAGGCGCGGTGGATCCGGGCTTCCGGATCACCGCCGAGAACTCCTCGGACATCGCGGAACTGTGTTCCCGTCTGGACGGTCTACCGCTGGCGATCGAGCTCGCGGCGGTCCGAATGCGCGCGCTCACGCCGGCCGCTCTGCTCGATCGGCTCGACCATCGCCACGACCTGCTCACTGTCGGCGACCGCTCGGCCGCACCACGTCATCACTCCCTGCGGGCGGCGCTGGAATGGAGTTATGAGCTGTGCTCGGAGCCGGAACAACGACTCTGGGAACGGCTTTCGGTGTTCTCGGGCTGGATCATGCTCAGCGCCGCGGAGTGTATTTGCAGTGACGACGTCCTCCCGCGGGAAGATATCGCGGGACATCTGTCGGCACTGGTCGACAAGTCGATCGTGGCGCGTCACGTCGCCGAGGGGCACCAGGGTTACCGGTTACTCGAGACGGTCGCCGAATACGGCAGGGAGCAATTGCGCTGCCGCGGTGAAGAACTCGCCGTCCGCAACCGGTATCACACCTATTACCGCCGACTCGCGCACGAATTCGAAGGCCAGTGGTTCGGCCCCGACCAGCTCGCTCTGGTCGGGCGGATGAGAAACGAACAGGTCAACGTTCGTGCGGTGCTCGGGGCGATGCTCGACGACCCGGACGGTGGGCGGGCCGCGCTGCAGATGGCGGCGGACCTGTTCTGGTACTGGCTGGGCTGCGGCCAACTCCGCGAAGGCAGGCATTGGCTGGACCGCGCACTGGCAGCCGACGCTTCGGTGAGCTCGGAGCGCGCGGCGGCGCTGTGGGGGAACGGGTATATCGCGATTGCGGAGGGCAAAACCGTCGTGGCGTTGCAGATGTTGCGAGAAAGCCAGTCTCTCGCCGAAGCTCTCGGCGACACCGTCAATCTTGCACATGCAACACATTTCCGAGGTGTGGCCGAACACAATCTCGGCAACACCGCGCTCGGCACCGAGCTCATCCGTGAAGGCTCGGTACTGGAGGAGGCCGGGGGACCGAGCCTGCATCACGTGCTCGCACAGGAGCAGATCGGCTGGTTGCACTGTCGGCGGCACGACCCGCAACAAGCGGTGGAGGTGCTGGGCCGATGTCTGTCGGAATGCGACCTCAGAGACGAGCGCTGGTTGCGGTCCTGGATCCTGACGTTCCTGGGGCTGGCAAACTGGATGCTCGGCCACATGGACGTCGCCGAACGGCAGCTGCGGGAAGCGTTGGCCGGTAAGGCGCTCTTCCACGACTCGCTCGGCACTGCCGTGGTCATTGAACTGAGCGCATGGCTCGCGGCCGGCCAAGGTGAGCCACACCGAGCCGCGCGTCTGCTCGGCGCGGCGCAGCGCGCCTGGGAACCCATCGGTGACTATCCGGGCGGCTTCGAACTGCCGAACTGGAACGACAAAATATCGGCCGAGTTGCGAGCGACGCTCGGCGAGGACGTATTCGACAGGCTGCTGGCCGAAGGCCGCGGGATGAGCATCGACAACGCCGTCGGCGAGGTCATGGGTGATACCGAGCCGGCTCCACAGGCGCCGTCCCTGCGGGATCGAGCTCTCGCCAAGCTGAGTCGCCGGGAGGCCGAGGTGGCGGGCATGGTGGCCGAAGGAATGACGAACAAGCAGATCGCACAGGCGCTCGTGCTGTCACTGCGCACCGTCGAGAGCCACGTGGAGCACATCTTCACCAAGCTCGGGGTGCGGTCCAGGACGCAAGTGGCGGTGCTCTACGCCGCTGATCAGCTGCCGCGCTGAACGTCAGAACATCGTTCGGTTGGTGAGGACACCTGTGATGCCGCGGGCGTGCGCGGGATCCATCCAGGTCGGCTCAGCAAGTACTGCACCATCCGTCCGGGTATCGTCAGCGCGGTCTCGATGTCGTTGCTGTCGGCCGGCAGGTGAGTTCGAACACTTTGGTGTTGACCGGCTTTCATCTTGTCGGCCCATTCCGGGTCGATAAGGGCGGCGCGGCCGACCGCGACGAGATCGGCGCCTGCATCCAGCGCTTCACGGGCATCGTCGAGCGTTCGGATGCCGCCGCTGGCGACGACGGCGCTGCGGCCTGCGACCGCGGCCGCGATCGCCGTGATCGGATTGCGTGATTCGACGGCTTCGCGACTCTTGGTCCAGTCGCGATCCTCCGGCTGTGGCGAGTTCCTGCGGAAGTCGTCCATGGAGATGTGTACATAGTCGAGTCCGCCCTCGGCGAGTTGGTCGCACAACAGCGCCGAATCGTCGAGCGTGTAGCCGCCGGCCTCGGATTCGAATGGCGTTACCCGGAATCCCACTGTCACAGCGGGGCCGACCGCTTCCCGCACCGATTCGGCGACCGCGAGGGGGAAGCGCGTCCGTCGGGCCGCATCACCGCCCCAGTCGTCGGTGCGCTGATTCGCTCGCGGCGAGAAAAACTGATGGATCAGATAGTGATTGGCTCCGTGGATTTCGATCCCGTCGAACCCGGCCTGCACACCGAGAGCGGCCGCGCGCCCGAATGCGGCCACCAGGTCATCGATCTCGCTGTTGTCCAGCTCGCGTGGCGTACGGGCATCGGGGCGCGCAGATGGAATGGGTGACGGTCCGCGGATCCCCCCGGGGCCGACCAGGTCCGGCATGGCGATGCGCCCGCCGTCGTAGACCTGCAGCAGGGTGAGCGCGCCGCCGCGACCGATCGCCTGTGCGACTGCCCGCAGGCTGTCCAGCTGATCAGCTGTCGAAGCCCCGATGCCCTGCCAGGCCCGTCCGTCCCGGTGGACATATGCGCACGATGTCACGGCGGCTCCGAACTCGGTGGCTCCGCGGCGGTCCAGATAACGCAACTCGTCCTCGGTCACGCGTCCCTCGGGGTCGGACGAGTTCGTGGTCATCGGTGCGAGCACGAAGCGGTTTCGCAGTGTCGCTCCGGAGGCGAGGCGTAGTGGTGACCAGGGGTCGGTGATCGTGCGCATGGCGGCTCCTTGTGGCACGTCTGCGAGGAAGCGTTGAACGGTCACGGTCTCTCAATCGACTGCCGGGGGCGTCTGCCGTACCGAGTAGGACAGTGAGATCGCCTCGTCGGTAACGGGATCGCGTAGTTCCACACCCCATCCGGTGCTGAACTGGTTGACCTCGGGACGCATGGGGATGGTTCCGGACATCAGCACGGTGCCGGGGTTCAGGAGGTCGCGCGAGCGCAGCTCCTCGATCCAGAACAGTGGTGAAAGCAGCTCGGTGAGTGTGCCCTGTTGGATCACATCGACGCCGGTCTCGGTTTCGACGGTGCCGGTCAGGGTGAACTCGTCGAGCCGATCGGCGATGGTGGACAGGCGCCAGGCCCGGCGGGCCAGCACGTCCGGAGCGGCCTGCTTGCTCCAGGCCACCCCGTGTTGTTCGAGGCGCCGATCGGTGTGGTCACACGCCGCGGTGAGAAGCAGATCGTCGGGTCCGGTTCCGGCGACCACCAGCGCCCACTCTGCCTCCCCCGAGGTGAGCTCGTGCTGGACGTCGATGTTCTCGGTCTGCATCGCCAGGTAGGAGGCGATGGGGTAGATGCACGGGATACGAGTGGGAGCGGGCACGCCCAGCTCGGCGAGTTCGTTGATGTGAGCGGTCACGTCGGCTTTGCTGCGACCGGCGTATCCGGCGTTCAGCAGTGTGTCGACGTCGACGATGACCGCTTCGTCATCGCGCAGCGTGAAGGTGAGCTGTGGCATGGGTGTCCTGACTGTCGATGGTGTACTTGGTGCGTGAAGCGGCGTACCACAGGATGTTTCGAACGCAGATCAGCGCGCTGCTCGCCGCCAGGTGGCTTGCTGCACGTGTTTGGCGATACCCGCAGCAGCTGCCCGGATTGCGGGTGCGGCGTCGGCAGGCCGGAACCGGTGTACCGGTCCCGATATCGAGATCGCTGCGACGACACCGCCCGACCAGCTGCGGACAGGCGCCGCAACACAAGTCAGACCCGGCTTGCTCTCCTGTCGGTCGTACGCCACACCAGAACGCCGGACGGCGGCCAGGTCGCGATTGAGCTGCGCAGGGGAAGAGACACTCAACGACGTGGCGGGGCGCAAATTCGCCGAGATGCGCGCGACGACGCCCTCGTCGCCGAATGCCAGTAGCGCCTTACCGATCGCGGTGTTTGCGGCGGGGAGTCGGCCCCCGACGCAGGCGGGCGAGTTCACCCCGTTGTGTCCATGGATCTTATCGATGTACAGGACATCGTGGCCGGTCAAGATTCCCAGATTCACTGTCTCATGGGTTATCTCGTACAAGTCGAGGAGGTGTGGCAGTGCGACGCGGCGCAACTCATGATTGTTCGGTTTGCTGCCGATGGCGGCCAGCTCGTTGAGCCGCGCTCCCGGGGAGTACTCGGTGCCGCGTTTGGTGACCATGTCCCAGTCGACGAGGACGGCGAGCAGCCGGTGTGCGGTCGATTTCGGCAGGTGTGCTCGACGGGCGATCTCCGAGACTCCCATCGCCGGGCGATTCGGCGTGAAGCAACTCAGCAGGGCCAGGGCCTTGGCAACCGAGGTGGATGAGTCCGGGTCCAGCGGACGGCCGGCTACCAACTGCACGGCGGGGGTTCGATGCCGTGAACGGGACGGCGGGGACACTACAGTGGGGCTGATCGTTGTCATGGTTGCCTCTCTGTCGCGAAAGCGACGTCCTTCCTCAATCCAGCCGTGCCGTCCCGTCCCGCTCTCGGATGGGCTGGCTAGAACTGGGGCTACAGTTCCGCGGGGAGCGGCCCGATGTGCGGCGCTCATGAATCCGCCTGGGGCCCGACGGTAGGGCACTAGTGGTGCGGGTCACATCCGGGGAATTACCGAAAGACACCTACCTAACGACTGGCGGCAGCAGGTAAAGCTGCCGTGACCTGCGGTCGGTATCGCGCCGTCGCTGGACAAATCCGGACCGCGTTGCGGGCCAGGGGGTCTGAGGAGTTCGCAGCGGCGAGCAAGTTGTGATGCCGAGGTCTAGCCGTGCTTGATGCAGGTAGTTCAACGGAGGCGTGCGAAGGGGCGGCGAATTGCGTATAGCAGGGGCATGGGTGTCGCCGTAGGCGGCCCGCGATATCGGTCAACCCGATGCCGGAAGGAAGGGGTCGGTTGCCGAGTATGGCCTGCCAGTCGCGACCGTCCGCCGGTGCACGATGCGGGCGCAGGCTGTGCGAAAAACTATTGTGTGGCTTGCTTATTCGACAGTGCTCGAGCCGCATGTTGAGCAACCCCATCGCGGATGAGTAGCATCCGATTGCGGCCAATCGTGCGTGCGCTCGGTGGCGCTGAGCCCTCTCGATGAGCACGTTGACCACTGTGTGACGAGCGCTGTCACCCGGGGCGGTGACGAGGCCAATGCGACGCCGGCCGAGGCCTCACCGGCAATCGCACGCCTCGTACGTTCCCGACCGCTGCCGGCGATAGGCCCGTTCCAGTCGGGCTGCGCCACTGGTCATTCCGTGACGTCGTGATGCGCACCCGGGCAAGCTATAGCGTCACCAGACCCAGACCGACATGTCGCCGGGCGGGTAGTTCATGCAGACCGAGGTGGCCGCGGCGGCGACGCCCTTGTTGTTGAAGAAGATCTTGGCCCAGTTCGGCCAGTTCCAGGCCAGCTGTTCGTAGAACGCGTTGGTCGCGGTGTTCTCGGAGTATTGGCGCCGGCCGGCGTAATCCATGGAGAAGAACCAGTGGATGCGGTCCTGGACGGCGCGGTGCACCTCGGGGGACTTGTTGTTGTAGTCGATCATGTAGCGCTCGTAATAGACCGGGTTGGTGTCGCGGGTGGCGGCCAGGATCTGCTCGGCGGTGCACGGGGTGTGCAGGATCCTGCGCGGGATCGGGTAGTCCTCGGTTGCGTCGGCCGCCGCGGTAGGGGACAGGTCAGCGTGGCGGCCGTGGCCAATGCGGCCAGGCTCAGCTTCTCGAGTTTCATGGTGTGTTCCCTACTGTTGCGTGAGCAGCACGCGTTTGTCCGGGCAGTAGTAATTCATTGCCGCACCGAGGAATTGGTAGGCTTGCTCGGTGCTGGAGCCGCGCGGTAGTTGGTCGGCGACGAACTTGGCCGAGTCCGCGGCATGGACGTCGACACCGCGGTCGAGGCGTTTGCAGGCGATCTTGCCGATCCAGGCGTTGAAGTCTTTCTGCCCGTAGATCCCGTAGACGTGCAACTCCCTGGCGAAGTCGCTGTCAGGATCGGCCTGCGCAGGTGCCGCGAAGGTAAGCGCAGCCATACCGGTAAGCAACACGGCCGCCCATGTCTTCTTCAACGTCATCAATTCATCTCTGGCCGAGGAGTTTCCGGCGCAACCGGCTCGGACGCCGGCTTGCTCGACCGCTGGCGGGCGGAGGCGACCGCCTCGGACGGTACGACCATGGTTGGTCGGCGGGCATGATGGAGCACGTTTACCGATGTGCTGCCGAGCACGGCCGACCACAGCCCACGGCGGCCCCGGGAGCCGAGAACGATGAGGGCCACGTCGATCTCCTCGGCGGCCTGCACGATCGCCTCCGATGCGGTGGACATTCGGGACAGCACCCGTGGCTCGGCGTCCAAACCGGCGGCGCGCGCACGCTCCGCGCCTTCGAACGCGATTCGTTCGGAGGCGTCGAGGCTGGCTTTTTCAACGCCCCGAAGGTCCTCCAGGGCGCGATGCCCTTCGAGGTGAGCAGCGAGGCCTTCCAGCGGCTGGCGGGCATACAGGACAACCGCTTTGGCGCCAGGGAGCAGCCTGGCCACCTCGGCAATCGCCGTGCGCGCGTCGGCAGAGCCGTCGTACGCGATGAGAACACGGGCTGTGGTCATGGTGATCCTGTCTCTAGAGGTGCGGGGTGTGATCGGCCGCGCATTCAGGCGTGTTCTGCCGCGGATTCGCCGTCGGGAATGGAACTTTCGAGCTGAGGGGTGCGGAGAGTCAGCGCAGCGATCACTGCGCCTGCCAGAGCAATCAGACCGGCTCCGAGGAAGGCGGACGAGAAGCCGTCGGTGAGCGCGGACGGGTCGCCGAGCCGGTCCGCACCGTAGGAAGCGGCGACGGCAGTCATGGCCGCCAGGCCGAGTGCGGAACCGATCTGGTAGCTGGTGTTGACGATCCCCGACGCCAGACCGCCCTCTTCGGGCCGAGCGGACGAGATGGCAGTTCCGAGCGAGGGAATGAAGGCGAGCGACATACCGAGTGCCGCCACCAGCGATGCGGGCAGCACGTCGGCCCAGAAGTTGCCATCGGGCCGGATGAAGGACAACCAACCCATTCCGATGGCGAGAATCACCAGGCCGGCCACGATCATCGTCTTTGGCCCGAAACGGTTGATCGCTCGCGGTGCGAGGGCGATCATTCCGATCATGATGAGGATCGTCATCGGCAGCAGGGCGGCACCGGACGGAAAGGCGCTGTAGCCGAGAACCTGCTGCAGGTACAGGTTCAGGAAGAACCACATCGGGATCCATGCAGCGCCAAGCAGCAGCTGTGCGATGTTGGCCGCACCCAGGTTCGGCGTACGGAATATGGACAGGCGCATCAACGGTTCGCGACGGGATGCCTGTACTCCGATGAAGATTCCAAGCAGGACGACCGAGATGGCGAGCACGCCCCACGTCTCGATGGAGTCCCATCCGACTTCAGGAGCCCGGACGATGGCGTACACTGTCGCGCCAAGTCCTGCGGTGACCGTGGCCGCGCCGGTAACGTCAACCGTGCCCCTCACCCTGGCACCGCCAGCCGGCATCAGGACAGGCACGGCGGCCAGTGCGAGCACTGCGACCGGAATGTTGATGAAGAAAACCCATGGCCACGACATGTATTCGGTGATCAGTCCGCCGAGAAACACACCGGCCGTGCCACCGGCTGGGGCCGCGGCGCCGTACAGCGCGAGAGCCTTGGTCAGCTCCCGCGGGTCTGAGCCGAAGAACATCATCAACAGAGTCAGGGCCGACGGTGCGATGAGCGCCGCGCCCGCTCCCTGCACGGCACGGCCGGCGAGCTCGACGCCCACGTTTCCGGCGAGGCCGGCCACAGCAGACCCGACCAGGAGGATGCCCCACCCGGCGCTGAACATCCGGCGCGCCCCGAAGAGGTCAGACAGACGACCGCCCAGTAAGAGCAGACCGCCGAGTGCGACCACGTAGGCGTTGAACACCCAGGACAGATTCTCTTGCGAGAAGCCGAGATCTTCCTGAATACGGGGCAATGCGACACCAATGATCGAGGTGTCCATGATGACGATGAACTGAGCTGTGGCGATCAGTGCGAGCGCCCACCAGCGTCGAGAGTGGGGCGGTGATGCGATTGACATTCCGTTACCTCATACCGGTAAGGGTATGCAGCCGTTCCTGGCCAGATACCGGGAGTTCGAAAGGTGCGTGTTCGCGTCGATCACGGTCCGTTGTACGACGCGGTTGATACCCTACCAGGGTATGGTACTTAGGCAAGAGCTGCTGCCCGCGGACCCGCTCCGTGCAAGTGAAACGGCTGCAGTCGGCGCGTGCCCGACGGTGAAGTGGGCACCCAAACCACTTGTCGCACTGAAGTTTCCAGAAGCGGCCGTTGTCAACGCCATTGCCCGCGTGGTGATCTCGACACGCGCGATTGACGAAACTGGTGACAGGTTGCAAGTTCGGCAATGACCGAAAACTCTTCGGCACTATCGGTTGCCTTTGTGCGGCATCGCCTTTGATCCAGCGCTATTTGGGTGCCGCAGTAGGTCGGGTGATGCGCGGCTTGTCGAAGGTGAGGAGAACAACGCTGGTGCTGATGACCAGCAGTCCCAGCAGCAGGGCCGGCGTGAGTGGTTCGCCGAGCCAACCCACGCCGAGTCCGGCGCCGGCGACCGGGACCAAGAGGGTCACGGTGGAAGCGGCGACGGGGCCGGCGTGGCGGATGATCCAAAAGTAGAGCAGGTAACCGCAAGCGGTGGCGCCCAGCCCGAGCACCGCGACCGCTGTGATCGCGGCGGCGGTCACAGGCCCTGGCGGTGCTGCCGCCCAGGTGGCGCCCACGGTTACGGGAATCAACAGCAGTGTGGCGGCTACTTGTTGGCCCAGCGCCAGAGTCATCGGTGCAGTGTCGGGGAAGGCTCGACGGGCATAAGTGCCGCCCAGGGCGTAGGACAGTGCTGCCGTCAGGGATGCCGCCGCGGCCAGGGCGGTGCCGGTGTCCGGTGTTAACGAGGCTCCGCCGAGCAGGATGACAACACCGAAGACACCCGCGGCCACACCGAGTGTCCGGCTCCAGGTTATGCGCTGACCGAGCCAGGCCGCTGCGACCAGGATGGTGAACATCGGGGTGGTGGCGTTGAGGATCGCTGCCATCGAAGCGTTGAGCCCAACGATGGCGGTGGCGACCAGCGTCAGGGGGATCGCGACGTTGAGGGCGGCCAGTAGCGCGAATGCTCCGAAGCGTTTTGACACCCCGCGCCAGAGGTCGCGGCGGACGGCGGCGATCAGGGCGAGAACGACCGCGGCCACCGCCAGCCGGATGTGGGTCGTTCCAACCGGGCCGAAAGCTGGTGCCGCGACCTTGATCAGCGGGAACGCGCTACCCCATAAAGTGCCGAGCAGTAGCAGGGCGCCGACGATCAGTCCCGAACGGCGCTTGTCGGTGGTCGGGGAGGGGGTATCGAAGGTGCGGCCGCCTTCGCCCTCCGGCGCGGTTCGTATGCATCGCGCGTGGTCCTCCTTGCGGTGGATGTAGCCGTGCGACATGTGGTGTTCGCGGGCTTGCATCTGCTGCCTCTCACTCCGGGTCGCTGGCAATGCCGTACTGCAACACGTACCCCCCTAACGCATTACGGACGATACCCTACGGAGGTATGGTACTAAGAGGCTGGCTCTGGCTTCGCCGGCCAAAGGGAATCTGCTGTCGCCCGGTCAAAACTCAGCCGAAACACTGTTCACCACTCCCCGGAAGGACTTCGTATGGCCACCATGCGCCCTCTTTTCATCGCGGTCAGGCGATCCACGACCACCCGTCGTGTGTTGCACTGCGTGGCCGCTTGCGCCGTCAACATCGTGATGGCCGAGCGTCGGACGCAGGGCTCCTGCTCGCCCGACAGCTGCCGCTAGACAAGCCCTGTGTCTCCCGGCAACAACCACCAGGTGCGTCCCTGACACCCGCTAACGAAGGAGCAGTTGATGACACGGTTTCCCCGACTCACCCCGGATACCGCTCAAGGCGCCGCGCGGGACCTTCTCGGCGGTCTCGTCGCCAGGCACGGCGAAATCGGCTCCATGGTCGCCACGATGGCCCACTCACCTGCCGTCCTGGGCGGCTACCTCGACCTGAGCCGGGCAACGAAGCGATCCAAACTGCCCCGGCACATCACCGAACGCATTTCCATTGCGGTGCAACACCGCCAAGGGTGCGCCCTCTGCCTGGCTGCGCACATCAGCGGAGCGCGTGCTGCAGGGGTGGATGACTCGGAGATCGAGTACGCGCGCGAAGGGACTTCCGCCGACCCTGCGATCGCCGCGATCGTGGCATTCGGTCTTCAGGTCTACACCGCACCCGCCACCATCACCGATGGCCAGATCGCCGGCCTGCGCCACCACGGGTACACCGATCGGCAGATCATCGACGTCGTCGGCATCGTGGCTGTCAACGTCCTCACTGGGGCCTTCAACCTCGTCGCAGGCCTTCAGCCCACCGAAGTTCCCGGCTCGCACCAAACTCACACCGCGGTCGAACGACCACTCGGTTAACCCTGGCGCCCTCACCGGGGTGTCGGTGGTCCGCCGCCGTTGGTGGCGGGCGATCCGCCTGTGCGAGGTGGGCTCAGTGGAGGATCGGCGCAAGCTTCCTGATACCCATACGGGTATAGCCTCGGTCGCCTGCGGGGCGAAGAACAGGTTGCCTTCCCGTTGTTGGTCGATGGAGATCCTGTCCAGGCCTTCGGAATCGGCCCGCATGCCGAGCGGTGCAGCAAAGGGCTTGTGCCGACACCTCAGCCGCGACGGTGGTTGGCTGGATCGACCGCTGTTTGCAGCCTTCCGTGCTGGCGGCTGCCTCAGTATGCGATGAATGTCCAAGTGGCTGCGAGTATTTCGATGTCGATCCGAAATATCTGTTCACGATGGATTTGGGCGATCCGCCACCTCGCGGCGCGCGCGTTGCGCTGCGGCACAGACTTCTCGGCTGCCCATCGCGATCAGCGTGGCCAAAACGTCGCCGCCGCAATGGTTGCTGACAGATGTGCATCCCGCAGCGCTCGGCATTCCTGACGATGGTCATATACTCCATAGGGGTATGGGGTGTACGCTCCCAGCAGACGTCGACACATCACGGCGCCGGAGAGCGGCGCACCAATACTGCTGTTGTTCAGTCGGTATGGCTGACGCATTGAAGGGACGAGAGATGTTCAGGGTCGTGCAGCGAATATGGATACCGATGGTGGTGGTGACGGTGGCCGCGGTCGCAGTGTTCGCGGTATCGCGGTTGCAGGAAGTGGCCGGGGCGCCTCTGCACGTTCCAAGCGCCATCAGAGATGGATCTGAGCCCGTCATTCCCAAAGACGTGACGTATGAAGTGTTCGGCCCGGCGGGGACGACGGGTCAGGCGAACTTCCTCGACGAGCATGCTCAGCCACAGCGTGCAGACTTCGTAACCCTGCCTTGGTCGTACACCATTTCAACGAAACTGATGTCGGTCTTCGCGAATGTGGTTGCGCAGGGGAACAGTAGCGAGCTGGGCTGCCGAATCACCGTCAACGGCGAGGTGCGCGATGAGCAGTCGGTGACCGCTCATAACGCCCAGGTCTTCTGCTTGGTGAAATCCGCATGAGGACAATCATGGCCGCTGCCAAGCCATCCCGTGTCGCGACGACCATCAGTCGGGTGCCCGTTCTCATCATCGTGGCCTGGCTGGTGGCGATGGTGGCGGTGAGTGTCGTTGTGCCGTCGCTCGAAAAGGTTGGGCAAGCCAACTTGGTCTCGCTCGCATCCGAGGATGCGCCGTCCTACAAGGCGATCAAGAGGCTGGGCGTCGAGTTCGAACAGTTCGACTACGACGGGATGGTCATGGTGTTGCTGGAAAGCGACACAGAACTCGGCGATGAGGCGCGCGACTACTATCGCGGACTGGTCGCCCAGTTCAAAGACGACCACGAGCATGTCGATCACGTTCAGGACTTCTGGGGCGACCGCGTCACCGCCGGAGGTTCTCAGAGCATGGATGGCAAGGCGGCCTACGTCCTGCTGAATATCATCGGTGACCAAGGGACGACGCCGGCCAAGAAATCCGTTGAAGCGGTGCGCGATATCGTCGATCGAAGCAATCCGCCGGCTGGGCTGAAGGTCTACGTCACCGGTCCGGCCGCGCTCACGATGGACCTGAACGCGGCGGCTGACGATAGTCAGCTGGAGATGACGTTGATCACCTTCGCGATCATCGCACTCATTCTGTTGTTCATCTATCGCTCGATCGCCACGGTGTTGCTTGTCACGATCACGGTCTTCATCGAGCTCAGTGCCGCGCGCGGAGTCGTCGCCATCCTGGGGCACCACCAGGTCATGGGGTTGTCGAACCTCGCCGTGAACCTACTGACGATGCTGGGGATTGCCGCGGCCACCGACTACGCGATCTTCTTCCTCGGCCGGTATCACGAAGCGCGGGCAGCTGGTCAGGATCGGATGGCGGCCTATTACACGACATACCACAGCGTTTCGCATGTGGTACTGGGTTCGGGTTTGACGATTGCCGGTGCGACTTTCTGTCTGGCGTTCACCCGGCTGCCGTACTTTGCGGCAGTGGGCGTGCCTACCGCCGTGGCCATGATCGTCGTGGTCGCCGCGGCACTCACGCTCATGCCGGCGGTGCTGGTAGTCGGCACTCGTTTCGGGCTGCTCGAATCGAAACGAAAGATCCAGACCCGCCGGTGGCGCCGGATCGGTACCGGTCTCGTCCGCTGGCCGGGACCGATTCTGGTCGTGACGATGATCGTCTCGCTGATCGGTCTGGCGATTCTGCCTTCGTACACGGTCAATTACAACGATCGGTATTACATCCCGGAGAGCCTCCCTTCCATTCAGGGCTATCAAGCCGCGGATCGGCATTTCTCGAAGGCAAAGATGGACCCCGACATCATGCTGATCGTGTCCGACCAGGATCTGCGCACTCCCTCGAACATGCTAATCCTGGACAGGATCGCGAGAAACGTCCTGCGGGTCGAGGGAATCAACAAGGTACAGAGCATCACCCGGCCGCTTGGGGCTCCGATCGACCACAGTTCGGTCCCATTCCAGGTGAGCATGCAGTCGGTGTCGATGACCGAGAACTTGCAATACATGAAAGACCGCATGGGTGACATGCTCAAGATGACCGATCAACTCGGCGCGATGATCGCGATTATGGAACGCATGCACGGCCTCATGCAGCAACAGGCCGACATCACGCACGACATGGTCGGCGATTCACGAGACCTGAAGTCGACCTCTGACGAAATGCGCGACCACATGGCCAATTTCGACGATTTCTGGCGACCGATACGCAACTACCTTTATTGGGAACCGCATTGCGCCAACATTCCGCTCTGCTCGTCGACGCGGTCGTTGTTCGACGGTCTTGATGGGATCGACAAGCTCAGCGAGAACATGACCTCGATGCTGGTCAATCTGGAAAAGATGGACGCGCTGACGCCGCAGCAGGTCGCTCAGTTGCCGCCGATGATCGCAATTTCAAAAGACATCCGGTCCACCATGCTGACCCTGCACAGCAGCTTCAACGGCATGATTGATCAGATCGGCCGCATGACCGACACGGCGACCGTGATGGGCCAGGCGTTCGACGCGGCGAAAAACGACGACTACTTCTATCTTCCGCCGGAAGCCTTCGACAACGCGGACTTCCAGAAGGGTCTCAAGCTGCTGGTATCACCGGACGGCAGGTCCGCCCAGATGATCATCACGCATGAAGGTGATCCGGCGGGAACTCAAGCGCTCGCCACGACACCGCGGGAGCTGATTGCGGCCAAGGAGGCCATCAAGGGCACGCCGCTGGAGGGATCGGAAATCCATCTCGGCGGTACCGCCGCGATCTTCCATGACATCGAGGAGTTCGTCCGCTATGACCTGATGATCGTCGCGATCGCGGCGCTCAGTCTGATCTTGATCATCATGTTGGTCATGACGCGAAGCATCGTCGCGGCCACCGTGATCGTCGGAACGATCGCGATTTCGCTGGGTTCGTCATTCGGGCTCTCCGTGCTCGTCTGGCAGCACCTTCTCGGCCAGCAATTGCACTGGTTCGTACTGCCGATCACGGTCATCATCTTGTTGGCGGTGGGATCGGACTACAACCTGCTGCTGGTGTCGCGGTTCAAGGAAGAGCTGCACGCCGGCCTGAACACCTCGATCATCCGAGGGGTGGCCGGTTCCGGGAGCGTGGCCACGCAGGCGGGTCTGGTGTTCGCAATCACCATGGGCTCCATGGTCACCAACGATCTGATCGCCATCGGTCAGGTGGGATCTGCGATCTGTCTGGGCTTGTTGTTCGACACGTTCGTAATCCGTGCATTCATGACGCCAACCGTGGCAGCGCTGTTGGGCCGCTGGTTCTGGTGGCCGATCAAGGTGCTCCCCACCTCGGCGCTCAATCGGAGGGCCGCCAAACCCGACGATCCCGCCGGTGAGGACACCACCGAGATCCCGGTTCCGGTCCACTGAGCTCGCCCCGGGTTTCGTCCAGGGGCACCTGCAGGCCAATTGCGAGCCTGAACCCGCCTTGGACGCGCCGGCCGTGAATCACGGCCGGCGCGCCCATCCTCTGCTGCACCAATGACGGGCAACCAAAGCGATCCGCGATGACGACAGCCCAACGACCACTCACGCAGGTGCTCGTGAACCCGTTGTTCGAAGGCGCGCTGTCCGGTAGCCGACATCGCACCACACACTTGACGAAATACCCCCGCGGGGTATGGTGGTCTGCGGGCCAGATACCCCCTGGGGGTATATACGAAAGGGAAGGGAACTCGATGACTACGACCACGTACCACGTGACTGGAATGACCTGTGGGCATTGCGAAGGAGCGATCACTCGGGAAGTCGGCCAGGTTGCCGGCGTCCAGCGGATCGAGGTCTCCGCAACCACCGGCATTCTCGCGGTGACCAGCGCGGGCGAACTTGACGACGCCGCGGTGTTGGCTGCCGTCGAGGAAGCCGGATACACCGGAGTGCGCGCCTGACATGCGCGCACCGTTAAGGCTCGGGTTGTACGTCGCAGCGCTGGTTGCGATATTCGTCGCCGGCTTAGTCGGCGCCCGCGCATTCATCCCCGCAGACGCATCCGCGTCGTGGAAAAGACAAACGGAGGCAACACAAATGGATCACGGAGCACACCACGGCGGCCACAACGGATCGGCCTCATCGGCTGACGTGCCGGGCCTGTCGATCGAACGTAGCGGATATCAGATCCGCGATGTGGCAGCACCCGACGTCGTCGGAGAGGACGGCACGCTGTCGTTCCGATTGACCGGCCCCGGTGGCGTTGCGCTCACCGAGTACGACACCGCTCACGACAAAGACCTCCACCTGATCGTCGTCCGCAGCGACGGCGCCGAGTTCCGGCACGTCCATCCCCACTACGACGGCGACGGCCGGTGGTCGATGCCGTGGCGCTGGAATGCGGCGGGCTCCTACCGGATCTTCGCCGACGCCGTTCCCACCGACCTCGGCAGCAACGTGACGCTGACCTCAACCACGTCAGTCGCCGGCAACTTGGTCCCGCGGCCACTGCCGCCGGAATCGGCCGTCGCCACGGTCGGTGATTTCACCGTCACTCTCGACGGATCGCTCGGCGTCGGCGCAACTTCCACCCTGACGTTCACCGTCACACGCGCAGGACGGCCGGTCCAGACCTTGGAGCCGTATCTAGGCGCCTACGGTCACCTGGTGGCGCTTCGGACCGGTGACCTCGGGTACCTGCACGTGCACCCGATGGGTGAGCCGGGCGACGGAATCACCCAGCCGGGACCCGACATCGAGTTCATGGCTGCCGCACCGACCGACGGCACTTACCTGCTGTACCTGGACTTCAAGGTGGACGGACAGGTTCACACCGCAGAGTTCACCGTCACCGCGGCGCCGGGCATTGCCACCGCGGGCTCGCCCGAGCCCGAACACTCCGGCGCCGGTCACTGACCGGCAGCGAACTGAAAGGAGTCATGTCGTGACGACCTCGTCCGATCACCCGCCGGAGCAGGCAGACAATATCGAACTCGACATCAGTGGCATGACCTGTGCGTCATGTGCCATGCGAATCGAGAAGAAGCTCAACAAGATCGACGGAATCTCGGCGACGGTGAACTACGCCACCGAGAAGGCCCGTGTCAGTGCCCCGCGGGGGTTCGACATCGAGGTCTTGATCGCCGAGGTCGAGAAAACCGGTTATGGCGCTACTCTGCCTGCGGCCAAGATCACCGCATCCGACGCCGATGAACAGCGGGAGGAGCCGGAGCTGACGGCCCTGCGTAACCGCCTCATCGGGTCGGTCGTGCTGTCGCTGCCGGTGATCGTCCTCGCGATGGCTCCCGCGCTGCAGTTCACGTACTGGCAGTGGGCGTCGCTGGCGCTCGCCGCACCGGTGATCGTCTGGGCCGCATGGCCGTTCCATAAGGCAGCCTTCGCCAACCTCCGGCACGGTGCCGCGACGATGGACACACTCATCTCGGTGGGCACCTCCGCGGCCTTCCTATGGTCGCTGTATGCGCTGTTCTTCGGCACCGCCGGGGTGCTCGGAATGACGCACGCGTTCGAGTTCACCATCGCCCCTGGCGACGGCTCGGCCAACATCTATCTGGAGGTCGCCGCCGGTGTCACCACGTTCGTCCTGGCCGGACGCTACTTCGAGAAGCGATCCAAGCGTCAGGCCGGGGCGGCCATGCGGGCACTTTTGGAGTTGGGCGCCAAAGACGTTGCGGTACTGCGCAATGGCGTAGAGACCCGGATCCCGACCGAGGACTTGGCAGCTGGCGACGAGTTCATCGTGCGGCCAGGTGAGAAGATCGCCACCGACGGCGTCATCATCGACGGCACGTCCGTGGTCGATGCATCGATGCTGACCGGCGAATCGGTGCCGGTCGAAGTCGGCGAAGGCGACACCGTGGTCGGCGCTACCGTCAACGCCGGCGGACGCCTGGTCGTCCGTGCCACCCGGGTCGGATCGGACACGCAGCTCGCACAGATGGCCAAGCTTGTCGAGGATGCACAATCCGGCAAGGCCGAGGTCCAGCGCTTGGCGGACAAGATCTCCGGCGTCTTCGTGCCGATCGTGATCGGTATCGCCGTCGCCACCCTCGCGGTGTGGCTGGGCGGCGGCTTCGGGATCTCGGCCGCGTTCACCGCTGCGGTAGCTGTGTTGATCATCGCGTGCCCCTGTGCACTCGGCTTGGCCACCCCGACAGCACTTTTGGTCGGGACCGGCCGCGGCGCTCAGCTCGGCATCCTGATCAAGGGCCCCGAGGTGCTCGAATCGACACGCAAGATCGACACCATCGTGTTGGACAAGACCGGGACGGTCACCACCGGCAAGATGACCCTGCTCGGTGTCACGACCACCGGTGACACCAGTGGTGACGAAGTGTTGCGGCTAGCCGGGGCCGTCGAGGACGCGTCCGAACACCCGATCGCTCAGGCGATTGCCAAGGGTGCGGTGCAGCGGGTTGGCGCTCTGCCCACCCCGGAGTCCTTCAAGAACGTCGAAGGCAAGGGTGTGCAGGGGATCGTCGACGGACACCTCGTGGTGGTGGGACGAGCGTCATTGCTCGAAGACTGGTCAATCACCATGGACGCAGAGTTGGCCGCCGCCAAAGAGGCCGCCGAGAAGACCGGTCAGACTGCGGTTGTGGTGGCCTGGGACGGAGCCGCCCGCGGAGTGCTGGTGGTCGCAGACGCAGTCAAAGGCACCAGCGCCGAAGCCATCGGCCAGCTCAAGGCGCTGGGATTGACCCCAGTTCTGTTGACCGGCGACAACCGAACCGTCGCCGAGCGGGTCGCCGAGCAAGTCGGGATTGAGCAGGTCATCGCGGAGGTCCTGCCACGGGACAAGGTCGATGTCGTGAGCCGCCTGCAAGCCGAGGGCAAGGTCGTCGCGATGGTCGGCGACGGCGTCAACGACGCTGCCGCACTTGCGCAGGCGGATCTCGGCCTGGCGATGGGCACGGGAACCGACGCTGCGATCGAGGCTGCCGACCTGACCCTGGTGCGTGGCGACCTTCGATCGGCCGCCGATGCAATACGGCTGGCACGCAAGACATTGACGACAATCAAGGTGAATCTGTTCTGGGCGTTCGCCTACAACGTCGCCGCGATCCCACTGGCCGCGCTCGGGCTGCTCAACCCGATGCTTGCGGGCGCCGCGATGGCGTTCTCGAGTGTCTTCGTCGTCAGCAACAGCCTGCGGCTGCGCGCATTCCGCTCCCAAGCTGACGGCACTGCCGATCTCGACCCGCGGCGTGCGTCGGCGTCGCCTTCCCCGCAGTACGCTTGATTATCACTGCGATTCACCCCGAGTTACCCACGCGAGACCCGTGGTTCGGCAACTGCCCCCCGGGAATCGACACCCCGGCGATCATCGAACGCACCGTCAGCAGGATGGCACCACATCGGCTCGACGCCCGGGCGACAATCGCGTTCAGCACGTCAGCGTGACGGTTCCGAGCGAAGAGAACCGTGCTGTGACCGGAAACCCCACGGCGAGCGGTAACGGTGTCGATCCCACGAGAACCGTCCAGCCGCTTTCGATTGCATGACCGCGGCGGGCAAGGCAGTTCGCCGCTGCGGCGAGTGCCTCGGCGGGATGGGTTCTGGTCACGGCATCGAAACGCATCGCGGTAGCTTTCCCGGCAGCGACGGTGATACCGGCCTCTTCCTGGGACAGGTCTAGGCCGGCCGGGGCGAACCCGACGGGCCCGGTCAGGTAGAAGGACGACGACAAGTTGTCCGCGACGAGATCGGGCAGCGTGCACGCGCGGTCGGCGTAACGACTGTCCGTCACTTCCAGGCTCGCGAAGACGAGGTCAACCGCGGCCAGTGCGGCCGCCGCCGTTACGCCGGGCCCGCCGAGACGCCGACCCATGACGAACGCGACGGCGGGTCTCACGGCCGGGTGTACGAGTGATTCCCTCGGCAGCGGCTCGCCGGCGCACAGTGCCATCGCGTCGGTCAGCCAACCGGTCAGCGGCGCCACCGGCGTACCCGATGTCGCCTTGACACCGACGATGTTCTCGCCGCGCTCGATGCGCTGGCTCAAGGCCTCGTCCTGAATCTGGTACGCCACATCGAAGTTCAAGGTGCGGCACTGTTCGGACAGCGGTGTCACGCGTAGCCGTTCGGCCTGCGCACGCAGCAACCTGCACGCGGTGGAATCGACCGTGGACTGGATGGTCGTGCTGAGTTCGATGTCCAAGTGCTGCTCCTGACGCCGTCGGTGTGCCGGGACCCTCACCGTGACGGGTCGGCCGAGACAGTGGAATACACCCGGTCTGCACCGTGGAACAGCCGGAATTGGTGAAGGCGGTTTGCCGCCATGTGGAACGGTGCCGTTGCCGAACCCAGACCCGGAGGGAAATCTGCTGTGCCGGTGCAGTCTTGACATGGAAGGGAACGGTCAATGGCCACGTTGGCGATCGACGGCGTCGACATCTACTACGAGGATCACGGACACGGCGAACCACTGCTTCTGGTGCACGGTGCGGCGGCGTCCGGCCGCTGGTTCGGCGATCTGATTCCCCAGCTCGCCGCCAATCACCGGGTGATCTTGCCGGATCTGCGCGGGCTGGGCCGCAGCTCCCGGGTGGCGCCTCTGGAGCGGCCTCAGGTGTGGGTGTCCGATCTGTGGCGGCTGCTGGATTCCCTCAGTGTGGAGCGGGTCCATCTCGCCGGGGTTTCTCTGGGGTCCCGCATCGCCGGCCGAATGGTGCTCGACAACCGCGAGCGGGTCATGACGCTGACGGTCGACGCGCCGATCGTCGGATTGAGCAAGAGCGGAAACGCTTCTCTCAACACGGTTTTCACTGTCGTCGATCCGGACAGTGACCAGGCCCGCGAGTGGCAACACCTGCACGGTGACGATTGGCGTGAAGCGGTCCGGTTCTACGCCGCGACCCGTAACACCGAGGAGTTTCAGCAGTACTTCACACTGCGGCCGCATCTTTCGGACATCGATGTGCCGACGCTGGTGTGCCGGGGCGACCTCGACGACGCCATCCACCCGGTCGATGACGCGTTCATCTGGCACAAGCAAGCCCCCGACACCCAGCTGTTCATCGCGCCGGGGCTCACCCAATCGTCGATCATGTTGGAGCGCGCCGCGAACTTCGTCGCCGAGTTCGAGGCGTTCCAGGCGCGCTGCGCACTCGGCTCCGCGGCATGACCCGGGCGCTCGTCACGGGTTTCGGGGCTTATGCCGACGAGAATGACAATCCCAGCGGGCTGATCGCCCAACGGCTGAACGGGCAGCAGATCGACGGGGTTGAGATCGCCGGACGCGTACTGCCGGTCGACACCGAACTCGTGCACGAAATGCTCACCGAAGCGGTCGATGCCGTGCAGCCCGCTGTCGTTGTGCTGACCGGGGTCGCACCGGGCCGCACCGCGCCGGCCCTGGAACGGGTTGCGATCAATGTGCGAGACTTCCCGATCCCCGACACGGCCGGCCGCAGCCCGATCGACGAGCCGGTCGTCGGCGGTGGTCCGCCCGCTTACCTGAGCACACTGCCGGTCAAGGCGATAGCCGATGGGTGGCGCCGTGCGGGGTTGGCCGGTTACGTCTCCAACACCGCAGGTACCTACCTGTGCAATCAGGTGTTCTACCTGGCGCGGCACCTGTGCCGCGCGTCCGATGCGCGCGTCGGGATGGTGCATCTTCCGGTGACACCCGCGCGGTCGGTCACCAGCACCCCGCCCTTGCCGTCGGTGCCGATTGTTGCCCTCGAACATCAGGTGCGCCTTGCGGTCTCGATTGCCGCCAGGCATGACGGCGCCGATCTACCGATCGGCGGGGGTGCCATCAGTTGACCGCGACTGCGCAGGCAACCGAGCCTCCCTGGCTCTCCGAGCGCGACAGCAGTCGCATCGTGGAGATCGACGGGCATCCTGTTCACTATCACGACATCGGCGCCGGCCCGGCGCTGGTCATGCCGCAGGCGTTCGGGCCGCTGCCCGGCACTACGGCATGGCTGACCTACCACCGCACACTCGGTCACCTGACCGCCGAGTACCGGTGCATCCTGGTGGACTATCCCAACTTCGGGCGTAGCGGGCCGCGGGAGTTCCACGAGCCGGTGCACGACCTCTACGTGCGGAACACATTCGGCATCATCGACCGGCTGGGACTGGACACCGTGAGCGTCGTCGGCGTCTCCACCGGCGGCACCGTGGCGCTCGGCATGGCGATGGCCGCACCCGAACGCGTCGAACGGCTCGTGGTCGGTGGCTGTACCGCGTCGACCGGCGGCGACCCCTATCTGTTGGCGACTGCTCCGACCGAAGTCGGGCGCTTGTTCGACGAATGTCAGTCGGAACCGCCCGACCGGCGCCGCATCGCGCGGTTGTTACGCAGCCTCGTGGTCGACCCCGGATTGATCGACGACGATCTCGTCGAGCGGTGTTACCGCTGGCGGGTCGACGAGCCGGATCATGCCGCGGCCTGGGCACGGTCGACCATCGTGGCGCGCAGCAACCTGGCCGCGTTGGGCGCGGTGGCGGTACCCGCACTCGTGGTGCACGGCCGCCATGATCGCATGGTGCCGTTGGAAGGGGCACTGCAACTGATCAGCCACCTGCCGTCCGCAGATCTGGTGGTACTGAACAACTGTGGGCACTGGCCACCGTACGAACGTCCCCACAGCTTTGCCAAGGTGGTCGACGGATTCCTCACGTCGTGACCATCCGGCGGCGCGTTCCGGCAGGCGGATCGGTGCCATTGCCGACGGCCGGAGCGATGGCCGAAGCTGCACATCTGAGGCACACGCGACTGTCGTCGGGTGGCCGGGAAAGGTAAATTCATGAGTGAAGTTGTCGCACTTGGATATCTGGGTCTGCACGCGACCGACTTGGATGCGTGGCGTGCTTACGGGACTGAGATCCTTGGCCTGCAAGATGTTTCCGCGCAGAGGAACTGCGATGACCGGACGGTGCTGCTGCGCGCCGACGGACGCGGCTGGCGGCTGGCCATCCATCAGGCAGACACCGGCGGGGCCGCCTATGTTGGCTGGGAGGTCCCGAACGCCGCGGCTCTGGACGCGCTGGCGCAACGGCTGACTGCGACCGGTGTCGCGATATCCGAAGACCCGGACTGTGCCGCCGAGCGTCACGTGGAGGCTCTCGTCCGCTGCACCGATCCAGACGGTCACCGGCTCGAGTTCTTCTACGGCGCGCGTGTGCCGAAACGGCCGTTCGTCTCGCCACGGGGAATCCGGTTCGTGACCGGCGATCTCGGGCTGGGACACGTGTTCTTCTTCGTCACCGATCTCGCCGCAACCAAGGAGTTCTACCTCGACGTGCTTGGCTTCCGGCTCAGTGACACCATCGCGTTCCACGGTCGCAAGGTCCATTTCGCCCACGTGAATCCGCGCCATCACAGCCTCGCGTTCGTCGAGAATGACAAATTGGCTCCGGCACTGGGCCACTTCATGCTTGAGGTCTCCGACATCGACGACGTCGGGCGGACTCTGGACGCGGTCCATGCCGGCGGGTTGTCGCTCACCGAAACGCTCGGACGGCACACCAACGACCTGGCGATCTCGTTCTTCATGAAGAATCCGTCCGGTTCGGAGGTCGAGTACGGCTACGACGGCAGGCTCGTGGACGACGCGACATGGCGGGTTTCCAGTTACGACGCCACCAGCCTGTGGGGACACCACCGTGACTGATGCGCCATCTACCCCGGGCGGGATGGGCCGATGACCGAGACCTACGTCGTGGTCGGTGCCAGTCTCGCAGGCGCCCGTGCGGTCGAGGCGTTGCGCAGTGAAGGTTTCGACGGCCGCATCATCCTGGTCGGCGCCGAGTACCACCTGCCCTACGACCGTCCACCGCTGTCGAAAGAAGTGATCCTTGGATCGAAAGAGCCGGGTGACACCTGCATTCACAAGTCGGACTTCTACTCCCGCAACGACATCGAACTGCTGCTCGGTGTTCGGGCGCGACGTATCGACACCCACGGCCGACGCGTCGAATTGCACGATGGCGTGTCGATCCAGGCCGACAAGGTGCTGTTGTGCACCGGGACCACGCCGCGTCGTCCCGAATTGCCGGGGATGGACCTCGACGGCGTGCGGTTTCTGCGGACTGTCGACGATGCCGTCGCGATACGCGATCAGATGCGGGCCGGGGCCTCCGTGGTGATCGTCGGGGGAGGGTTGATCGGCATCGAACTCGCCGCCTCGGCGCTCGGGCTGGGCAACCGTGTGACGGTGCTCGAACGCGGCGACGCGGTGCTGAGCCGCGTACTGCCCGAACGGATCGCACGGTGCCTGGCGCACTTTCACGCCGAGCAGGGGGTGCGGATGGTGACCAATGCCCAGGTGGCTGCTATCGAAGGTGACAACCGGGTGCGCCGAGTCACGATGACCGACGGGACGACCGTGGAAGCCGACCTGGTTGTCGTCGGAATCGGCGTGGCACCCGCGGTCGACGTGGCGGTCAACTCCGGGATCGACGTGGACAACGGGATCGTGGTCAACGAGTTCTGTGAGACCTCGGTGCCCGGTGTGTACGCGGCCGGCGACGTCGCAAACTCTCCGTGCAGTCACGCCGCTGGACGAATCCGTTTGGAACACTGGCAGAACGCCCAGAATCAGGGCATCGCCGCCGCGCGCTCGATGGTGGGAAAGCGGGTTCCATACCGCGACCTGCCATGGTTCTGGTCGGACCAGGGGAAGACCAACGTCCAGGTCGCCGGGCGGTTGCACCACGAAGACCATGTGGTGTGGCGCGGCACCCCGGAATCAATGGAGTTCACGGTGTTTCACCTGCGAGAGGGCGTCCTCGTCGGCGCCGTCGGGGTGAACCGTCGCCGTGACGTGCGGATGGCCATGAGCCTGATCGACCGGCGAGCCCGACCCGAGCCCTCGATGTTGTCGGACCCCGCAGTCGATCTGCGTTCGATCGAAGACATCACGACATCTGCGGGACAACAGTGAGGGAGGAACGGTCGATGACGGCAGAGGCGAAATCTGAACGCCTGATCCGGGTTTGCGCGGTGGGGGAGCTGGGGCCCGGCGGTGTGAAACGTGTTGACGTCGATCCGCCCATCGCGCTGTACAACGTCGGCGGCACTTTCTATGCGACGGCCGACTGGTGCACACACGACAGATCGTCGTTGGCCGACGAAGGCTTCGTCGAGAACGGGCAGGTCGAATGCGGCTGGCATTTCGCGAAATTCTGTGTGCGGACAGGTGCGGTCACGGCGCCCCCGGCCACGCAGCCGCTCGCAACATACTCGGTTCAAGTGATCGATGACGCGGTCTACGTGGCGGTTTCCGGCTGAACGCGGTCCGTTCCGAAGTCCAGAACGGTTGCATCGACTGGCATTCCGCACGCTGGTTAGCTCAAAAGCAGTCCTCGAAGGTGAAGTGAAGGGAAATCATCGTGGCCGTTGACGCCGACTATCTGCATTCGTTGGTGAACTGGAAGGAAGGGAAGATCGGGCCCGAGATCTTCGTCAGCGACGAGATCTACCGGCTGGAACAGGAACGCATCTTCGGGCGGTCCTGGCTCTTCCTCGCGCACGACAGCATGATCCCGAACCCGCACGATTTCTTCGCCACCTACATGGGCGGCGACCCCGTGCTGGTGACGCGTCAACCTGACGGAAGCGTCAAGGCGTTTTTGAATGTGTGCAGACACCGCGGCATGCGAGTGTGCCGGGCCGAAGAGGGCAACGCGCGTTCGTTCATGTGCACCTACCACGGCTGGACCTATGACAGCGCAGGCAAACTCGTCGGTGTTCCGAATCTCGACGATGCCTATGACAACAAGCTGTCACTGCCTGACAACGGCTTGGTCCAGGTTGCGCAGATCGCCAGCTACAAGGGACTGATCTTCGGCAACTTCGATCCGGACGCGCCGCCGCTGGACGAGTACCTCGGTGCGCTGAAGTTCTACATCGACGGCTGGGTAGACCATGCGGAGGGCGGCATCGAAATCCTGCCCGGCGCCATCAAATGGACCATCAACGCCAATTGGAAGCTGGCGGCCGAGCAGTTCGCCGGCGATACGTACCACGCGACCACCAGCCACCTTTCATCCCTGCTGGCGTTCGGGCCGGGCTTCGACGCCAAGGACGGTGCGCACGTCTCACTGCGGGAAGGGCACGGCGAGAGCTTCCTGTTCGAGCGGCACACCCGGTTCTCGGACGACCCGCTGGGCCAATACAACGAGAACAAGCGGCGGATCGCGCGTGAGCGGGTCGGCGACCGTGCCGACATGGTCGCCAACTTCAACGCGTTCCCGAACTTCGCCGGTCTTCCTGGCTCGGCCAACATCCGGGTCTGGCACCCGAAGGGGCCGACCAAGTTCGAGATCTGGTCCTTCACCGTCGTCGAGAAGGACGCCCCGGAGGAAGCCAAACGCGCCCAGCAGATTTCGGCGTCATTCACGGAAGGCGCGGCCGGTGTCGTGGAAACCGACGACGGCGAGAACTGGGGCATGATCGGCGGCGTACTCGAGCAGGGCTACCAGGCCCGCAAGATGGAGTGGAATTACGAGATGGGTCTGGGTAGCGAGCGGGACGACCCGCAATTCCCCGGCGAATACCATGATTCGTTCTTCGGTGAGGCCGGGCAGCGTGGCTTCTACCGCCGGTGGCTGGAGTTCATGACGGCCGAGGCGTGGCCCGTGATACCTCCCGAGGAGCGCAGCGTCGCGCTACCCGCGGTCGCCATGAGTGATGTGGCAGGCGCCCGATGAGCGTCGGAGAGATGATCCAGCCCACCGGGGTCGCCGATCTCGAGCAGGTCCTGCTGCAGCACCGCGTCGAACAGTTCCTCTACCGCGAGGCGCAACTGCTCGACCACTGGCAGTGGGCCAGCTGGCTCGAACTGTTCGCCGAGGATGTGCTCTATTGGATGCCGGTGCGCCGCAATCGGCTGCGCCGTCAACGGGGCCAGGACGAGGTTCCCGATGGCATCGAGATGGCGCACTTCTACGACGACTTCTCGTCGCTGCAGATGCGGGTGAACCAGATGCACTCGGGCACCCACTGGGCCGAGGATCCGCCTTCCCGGTGCCGTCACCTGGTGACCAACGTGATCCTGCGGCCACGCTCGGAGTCCACGGGCCAAGCCGTCGAATACGACGTCTGGTCCAACTTCCTCGTCTACCGCAATCGGCTCGAATCGGAAACCGACATCTGGGCGGGCGAGCGGCGGGACGTGCTCCGAGGAACCGCCACAGGATTCAAGATCGCCCGCCGCACCATTCTGCTCGATCAGAACGTCGTGCAGTCGAAGAACCTGAGCGTGCTGTTCTAGCGCGCACCGAGGAGACGAAAAACGATGGTAGCCACCGAAATCGAGATACGGTCCGATGCAGAGCTGCATGCCGCTCTGGTTGAGCGGGCCCGCGCACTGGCGCCGGCGATCCGCGACCGCGCCGCACGCACCGAGCAGTTGCGCAGCGTGCCGCCCGAGTCGATAGCCGAGATCGTCGGCGCCGGACTGGGTGGGCGCATGCTCGCCCCGCGGCGATTCGGTGGCGACGAGTTGACCCTCGACACGATGTACGAGGTCGCGGTCGAACTCGGCCGGGCGTGCGCGTCGACAGCGTGGTGTGCGGCGCTGCTGCCGCACGACGCGCACATGGTCGGGTTCTTTCCCCAGCTTGCCCAGGAGGCCGTGTGGTCGGCCGGTCCCGACGTCTGCATCGCCGCATCGCTTGCGCCCGCGGCGACGGTTCGCAAGGTCGACGGCGGATACCGCCTGACCGGCAGGCATGGTTTCGCCAGTGGAGTCGACCACGCCTCGTGGGTCATCGTCAGCGGGCTCATCAAGGAGAGCGGCGGGGCCGCCAACCACCATTTCCTCGTAGGTCCAGGCGAGTTCTCGATCGACGACGATTGGTACGCGGCGGGTATGCGGGGCACCGGCAGCAAGACCATCGTCGTCGAAGATGCCTTCGTCCCCGACGGATTCGCGCTGGCCGCACCCTCTCTGGTGGCCGGCGATGGGCCGGGCAGTGAGGTGAACCACGGATCGCTCTATCGGCAACCCCTCGCGTTGCATGCGGGTCTGACGTTCCTCGGACCGATGGTGGGTGCCGCACTCGACGCCCATGATCACTTCGCCGAGTGGGCCAGGGGGCGCGCACCCACTGCCGCATCGGAAGTCGTCCAGGAAGCCATCGCCCGTACGGCAGCCGATCTGGAGTTGACACAACTGGCCATCAAGCGGGTTCTCGCGGACGCGAGGTCATCGGGCCGCATGGAACTCGCCGACCGGGCCGTCACCCTGCGTGACTACAACCGAGCTGCTGAACTGTTGACCGATGCCGTCGACCGGCTGTTCAAACTCAGTGGTACCTCGGGGTTCCGGGACAGCAGCCCCATGCAGCAGAAGTGGCGCGACATCCACATGATGGCCAGCCACATCTCGTTCACCCGGGCCAACTACCAGCACTACGGCCGGATGGTGCTCGGCCTCGAACGTGACCCCAAGCTGACCGTCTTCTGACGCCGGTCTTCGCAACAGCTACCGCCGAGAAGGATCAACCATGGCCGCAGTTACCCAGTTGAGTTATGTCGTCGGGACGTCCAGCGACGTCGCGTCATGGCAGGAGTACGCGACCGGCGTGCTCGGGATGGAGATCTCCCGCGACAGCGACGACAAGCTGCTGTACGTGCGTGCCGACGATCGGCACCACCGCATCGGGGTGCGGGCCGGCCACGAGGAGGACGTTGCCTACGTCGGCTGGGACGTGGCGTCGAGGGAGGCGCTCGAATCTGCCGCGGCACGTCTGGAGGACGCCGGGGTCGCCGTTACGTCGGGAAAGCCGGATGAGGCCGCCGACCGTCGCGTGATGGACTTCGTCCACTTCACCTGCCCGTACTCGGATGTCCGGATGGAACTGGTGCTGGGACACGAAATGGTGTTCCGGCCGCCGTTTCGCCCGACGAGGGACCTGGCCGGGTTCAACACCGGAGACCTGGGCATGGGACACGTCGTTCTCTATACCCCCGATCTCTACGGTGCCGCTGACTTCTATTGCAAAATATTGGGTTTCGGCGTAACCGACTTCGCCCACCTGCCGAGCTCCGAGCCGTTCGCGGTGTTCCTGCACTGCAATTCGCGCCATCACTCGTTGGCGTTCATGAACATCCCCGGGGCGCCGCGCCGCATCCAGCACGTGATGTTCGAGACGGTCACTATGGACGATGTCGGGCACAGCTACGACGTATGTGCGGATCGTGGGATCACGAGCACATCGACCGGGCGTCATCACAACGATCGGGTGTTCTCGTTCTACTTCCGCAATCCGTCCGGCTGGCACTTCGAGTACGGCTGGGGCTCCCGCACCGTCGACCCGCAGAGTTGGACACCCGAGAACTACACGCTCAAGCCAGGTTTCGCCTGGGGGCACGACGGATTGATGAGGATGGTGTGAACATCGCGATGGGAACCGCAACACGTCCGTACATCGTGGGCCTCGGCGGAACACTGCGGCCGGGCTCATCGACTGAGTCGGCGCTTCGCATAGCGCTGGATGAGGCACGGGCAGCAGGCGCGGACACCGAGCTCTTCGGTGGTGCTGACCTTGCCCGGCTTCCGATGTACGACCCCGAGTCCGAAAACGTCGACGAGGCGCTGCGATTGGTCGAGTCACTGCGTCGCGCGGACGGCGTCATCATCGCGTCGCCCGGATACCACGGATCGGTCTCGGGCCTGGTCAAGAACGCCCTCGACTACATCGAGGACCTGCGCGAGGATGGCAATCCATATCTGTCGGGCCGGTCGGTCGGTTGCGTCACAACCGCCTATGGCTGGCAGGCGGCGGTCACGACACTGCAGACCCTGCGCAGCATCGTGCATGCACTGCGCGGCTGGCCCACTCCGCTCGGTGCCGCGATCAACTCGTCTACGACTCGCATCGCCTACGGCGAGGACCCCGACGAACGGGTGGGCTTTCAGCTGCGGACCGTGGGACGCGAAGTGTGCATGCGCAGCTCGGCGACGCACCCCGCGAGCGGCCTGGCGGCGATCAGCAGCTGAGGCGCAACGGCACATCGACGACGCCCCGTCATACATCGATCCCGCAGTGAAATGCGGGACCAACCGAGGAGATCCAGCAGGCAGATGCCTGAAGACCGTTCACATACCGTCAACGCGCTCCTGGCCGCGTACGACTCTCGGGTGCCCATCGACCCGCTGTCAGAGCATGACCCTGAGTTCACCGTCGAGAAGGCGTACGAACTGCAGTTGCAGCAGGTCTCGACCTGGACCGCGATGGGCAGGGTGATCAAGGGACACAAGGTCGGGCTGACTTCGTCAGCGATGCAGCGACAGCTCGGCGTCGACCAACCGGACTACGGCCACCTGTTCGCGGACATGTTTCATCTCGAATCGGTGCCGATCGACACCCGTAGTTTCATCAGTCCCAAGGCCGGACCGGAGATCGCGTTCGTCCTCGACCGCGATCTGAGCGGGCCCGGTGTCACGACCGTGGACGCGCTGCGGGCAGTGGGGTACGTGATGCCGGCGCTGGAGATCATCGATTCGCGGATCCGCGACTGGCGAATCACCCTGCCGGACACGATCGCCGACAACGCGTCATCGGGCGGAGTGGTACTCGGTTCGACGCCGGTTGCCCTGCGCGGTCGCGACTTGCGGCTGACGGGTTGCGTGCTGTCGACCAACGGTGAGGTCGCGTATACCGGGGCCGGGGCAGCCGTGCTCGGCTCGCCGGTCAACGCACTGGTGTGGCTTGCGAACACTCTCGGCGCTCTCGGTGTGACGTTGGAGGCCGGCTCGGTGGTCCTCCCGGGTTCGCTCACCGCTGCCGTGCCCGTTACGGCGGGCACGACCGTCACCGCGTGCTTCACGGGAATCGGTTCGGTGACGGCATGTTTCGCCCAGGTGGGGGAGGCGCGGCAGTGATCACCGTAGCGATCGGCGCCGCCGCTTGTATGGAAGGGACGGTGGCATGAGTACGGAACCGGAGTGGAATGTGCAGACAGCCGCCGAGGTCCTGCTCGATGCCGAGAAGACCCGGGCGGACCGAGGACCCATCACGGGCGACTGGCCGGGACTGGATCTGGACACCGCCTACGACGTGCAGGCCGAGTTGATGGCCCGCAAGGTGGCGGCCGGGCAACACATCGTCGGCGTGAAACTCGGTCTCACGTCACGGGCCAAACAACTACGCATGGGCGTGGATTCGCCGTTGACGGCATGGCTGACCGACGCGATGAGCTTGCCGCTCGGCGTGCCCGTACCGACCGCTGAGTTGATCCACCCTCGCGTCGAGCCCGAGATCGTCTTCGTGCTCGGCAGGGATCTGACCGGTCCGGGTGTGACTGCGGCCCAGGCCATGGAATCCGTCGACGCGGTTTACGCCGGCCTTGAAGTGATCGACAGCAGATTCACCGACTTCAAGTTCACGTTGCCCGACGTCGTCGCCGACAACGCATCCTCCGCCCGCTTCGTGATCGGCGGTCGCAAGTGCCGCCCCGCCGATATCGATCTGGCGTTGGAGGCCTGTGTGCTGCAGGTCGACGGGGAGGTGGTGTACACCGCGGCCGGTGCAGCCGTGCAGGGCCATCCAGCTGAGGCCCTCGCACTGGCTGCCAACGCGCTGGGCCGGCGGGGCGTCGTGTTGCGAGCCGGTTGGACCGTGCTGACCGGCGGGCTGACCGACGCGGTGTTCATCCGGCCCGGCCAGCAGGTGAGCGCCGAGTTCACAAATCTGGGCGCCATCGTGCTCGGCGCGGTGTAGTGGCAGCGGCGGTCACAACTGGGCAAGGACGATCGCTGCGATGAGGACCGCCGCGCCCATCAACTGAAGTGGCTGCAGCGATTCGCCCAGGAACACGTAACCCAGCACCGTTGCACACAGTGGAGAAATCAAGGACAGCAGCGAGACCACGAAGGCGGGCAAGCGGGATATTCCGCGAAACCACAACGCGTAGGCGACGACAGCGCCAATGACACTCAGGTAGAGGAATGCGACCGTATTACCCCAGCTCAGTTCGGGAAGGGTTTCGTTCATCAACGTGATTGGCAGCAGCACGATCCCGCCGAAAACGAGCTGCCAGCCGGTGAACGACAACAGCGTGACATCGGACGGCCGGCCCCAACGCTTGGTCAGCACGATGCCGACGGCCATACACATGGCCCCGATAACGCCGGCCAATACACCGATGGTGTCCAGGGCGGCGCTCGGACCGAGCACGAGAAGTGCCACGCCCACGATTCCGAGCACGCACGTGGCGATGTGCACCGGTCGGATCCTGTCCTTGAGTACAACTGCGCCGAGCATCAACACGAACATCGGTTGCGTCGACATCACCAGCGCGGCCATCCCGCCTGGCAGGTGGTACGCCGCAAGGAACAGCAAGTAGAAGAATGCGCCAATGTTGAGAACGCCGAGAACCATTGCCCGCCACCACCAAATGCCGCGGGGGAGGGTTCGGCCGATCGCAAGCAGAACAATCCCCGCGGGCAGGGCCCGCACCGTAGCCGCCAGCAGCGGCCGATCGGGTGGCAGAAACTCGGTGGTGACAAGATAGGTCGTTCCCCAGATCGCCGGTGCCAACCCGGTAAGGGCGACGGTGGCCACGGAACGTTGGCCGGTCACTTCTGCGCCCTTGACACGCTTCGGCCGCATGACGTGGAGCCAGCTGGGTCGGCTTCGGGCTCAATGTCTGCCGGCAGATACGGATCACCGATGTCATCCGAACGCGGCTGACGGGCGTGGACGAAATATGCTGACATATCAACGACTTGTCGTGAGTGGCCGCCGTGTAAAGGCGATTCGCAGCGCCGGGATGCACAGCAAGTAGGCCGCGGACGCGCCTATCCACACCCATCCGTCCCACCTCTGTGCGGTTGCCGCGTAGAGGGAAGCGAACAACAGCGGACCGACGATTCCGGTCAAGCTGGTCAAGCTGGCCATGGCCCCCTGGAGTCGTCCCTGATGTCGATCATCGACCTGGTTCGTCAACAGTGTTTGCAACGCCGGCATGCCGACACCACCGAGCGCCAACAGCAGAGAGATTGGCAGGATCATCCAACCCAGCCCTGCAGCCGACAGGGCGAGCAGGCCGATGGCGTCGAGTGAAATACCCACCACGACGGCATGATTGCTACCGAGGCGAGTCGACAGCGGGCCGGACAGCGATGCCTGAGCAAGCGCGTGAATGGCGCCGAACGCGGTCAGTGAAAGCCCGACGTGAGTGGGCGTCCAGTCGAATCGATGCTCGGTGAACACCGCCCACATCGTCGCTGGAGCCTGGCCGACGAACTGCATGATGAAATACACGAACAACAGCGAAGGCAGGACCGCTCCGCCGGGTGACCGCGGCATCCGCCATCCAGGTGCCGGGGTGCCGGCCGGGATCGCCAAATGTGCGTCCGTGGTTCGAGTTTCGCGGAGTGCGAATACGGCGACGATCAGGCCGAACGAGCTGAGCGCCGCAGCCATGAGAAAGGGTAGATGCGGCGACACCGAACCGAGGACGCCACCGATCGCCGGCCCGGCGATCATGCCGCCGCCGTAGCATGCACCCATCAGGCCGTAGCGGCCCGCCCGCTGGTCACCTTCTGAGATGTCGGCCACCACCGAACCGACGACAGCAGTTGTTGCCGCAGTCAAACCTGCGATCGCCCGCCCGACGTAGAGCATCCACAGCGTGGGAATTGTGGCCATGGCGAGGTAGTCGATGCAGGCCCCTGCCAGGGAAGCCAGCAGGACCGGTCGACGTCCGAACCGATCGGACAACCAGCCGAGTATGGGTGCGAACACCAGCTGCATCGCGGCGTATATCGCGACCAGTACACCGATTTGGACCGCCACCGCCGACGGCGCAACGTGCAGGCGCAGTAATGCCGGCAGAACTGGCATCACCAGTCCAAGGCCTATCGCGTCCAACGTCGCAACAACCATCACGACGGTCAGCGTGGAGTCGCGAACAAACCGGGGAGTCACTTTATCGACGATAAATTGATCGGTGATAAGCTGTCAAAGCGATATTGAGACTTGATGGGAGGGCGCCGTGCGCCTGGATCGGCGACGGATCATCGATGCGGCGTTCGCGTTGATCGACGAGGCTGGTCTCGACGGCCTGAGCACGCATCGGCTCGCTGCCGTGCTTGAAGTCAAACAGCCCGCGCTGTACTGGCATTTCCCGACCAAGAAGGCACTGCTTGAGGCCCTCGCCCAGGAGATGATCGACCGCTATCACACCCGGCCGCTGCCGATGGCCGGCGAGAGTTGGCGCGAGTTTCTGTTCAGCAATGCGCGTAGCTTTCGTCGCGCGCTGCTGAGCGTGCGAGACGGCGCACGACTGCATGCCGGCACGCGGCCGAGTACCGGCGCAGTGGAGCATCCGGAGCGGCAGATCCAGTTTCTCACCGAGGCGGGCTTCTCGGCCGAGGCTGCGGCGTATTCGCTCATCGCGATAAGCCGCTATGCCGTCGGTGCGGTCCTCGAGCAGCAAGCCGAGAGTGAGAAGCCGGGGGACATCGACGAGAGTGCTGAGGGGCTCCCGGGATTGCTCGCGCGGCTGGAAGCCGCCGGCCCGGACGTGGAATTCGAGTTCGGTCTCACCGCGCTGATCGACGGTATCGAAGGGCAACTCGCGACGGCCGTTTCGCAGATCGGCCGACGGCGCACGACCTGAGATTCATCGATACCGCGGTGACCGCATACAGAGCGGTCCATCCGCGCAGCTCCTACCCCCACCTACCGAGCGCAGAAATTGGTCGGTCCTCGCGAGTCCGCTAAGGCGAGCATCCCACCAAGCCACCAGGTTGCCCTTGGCCGCACCGTAAGCCACCGGGTGGGGGGCTCGTCCAATCATGATGTACCGCAGGGTATCCGAACACGCATCGTCGTCTGCGAGCCCCTCAGAATCCGGGAGGACGCCGAAACCCGCCGATGACCTCCGCCAGGCACTGCACAAACCGGACCGCGGTGCGGTCGTGCAGATAAGGCGCGATCACCTGGATGCCGACCGGCAGCCCGGCGCGAGTGACTCCGATCGGTGCCACCGCGGCCGGCAGATGGTTGAGCGATGCGGGGGACACCCAGGTGAGCATCTCTCGGTACGGCCGGTCCTCGCCGTTTATTCGTAGTGTCCGCACTGTCCAGGCCGGGTCGGGACGGTGATCGTGAGGAAATGCCGCCGTCGGGCTCACCGGACAGATGAGAACGTCGATGTCGCAGAAGAACTCGGCCCAGCGACGGCGTGACAGTTGGCGACGTTCATCGAGCGCATGCCAATCGCGGAAACGGACCGTCAGCTCCGCGGCGAACCCGGCTGCGTCTTCGGCTGCCAGACCTACGAGCCTGCGGTATGCCGGATCTGGCTCGATCAGCCCGCTTTGTGCCATCAGCAACGGCCGGTAGAGCGCCATCGTCTCCTCAAGCCCGACCGGCCCTCCGCGTTCGACCACCACGGCGCCTTCGGACCTCACCGCTGCCAGCGTTGTCTCCATTGCCGCGACGAGCTCAGAGTCAACCGGGCAGAACGGGTCATCGAGCCATGCCGCGACGCGGAACTCATGCAGGTTGTGTGCCCTCGCGGGCGGCAGATCCAGTCGCCATGCGGGCATGTCGTCGCGGTCAGGTCCGGCGAGGACGTCGAGGCCCAGGTCCAGATCGTCAGCGTGCCTGCCGAGGGGGCCGAGCACCGCCATGTCGAACTCTGCCAGCGAGCCGGGACGATGTCCCGAGACGCTCCCGTGCCTGGGCACGATCCCGTACGACGGGCGCAGACCGTAGACGCCACAAAAATGGGCAGGCACCCTGATCGAGCCCGCGGTGTCACCGCCGAGCTCCAGGCCGGTCAACCCTGCCGCGAGTGCCGCCGCCGAACCGCCCGACGAACCACCGGGTCCGCGCGTCAGGTCCCAGGGGTTGTTCGTTGTCCCGTATATCTTGTTGTAGGTCTGCCAGTCTCGGGCATCGGCAGGAAGATTCGACTTCCCGAAAATGATCGCGCCCGCGTGCCTCAGCCTCGCGACGGCCTCCGCGTCGACGGTCGAAGTATGGTTTCCCCACCGTTCGGAGCCGCCGGTCGTTCGCATCCCGGCGACTTCGATACTGTCCTTGACGGTCACGGGAACACCGTGCAGGCGCCCTAGGGGTTCACCGCGGGCGACCTTGCGATCGGCATCCCGCGCCGCCGCTCGTGCGCGCTCCTCATCCTTTGCGATGATCGAGTTCACCTGAGGGTCAACACGTTCCACTCGATCCAGGTAGAGGTCGAGTAGCTCGACGCTGGACACCTCTTTGGCCGCAACGGCAGCTGCGAGCTGACTCGCGGAGCGAAATGCCAGATCCTTCACGTGAACCTCCCAAAAACCTGATCCGGCGCGCGCCGGCATCGACAGCTGTCTACGTTCGTCGAGGATTGCGTCGGCTGCCAGTGCGGTGTTCTGTCAGATGGCCCACCAGAACGCGGCGGTGCCGGATGCACCAAATGCGCTATCCTGACCGGCAATCCGAGGTGCGGCGACCCTCGAGATTGTCAGCATCGCTTACCGTGAGACGTGACATCGCCTGCGGTTCTGGGTGTTTCATCCTAGTACCGGGTGGTTGCTGCGAAACACCCCACGAGGATCGCGGACTCGTTTGACGTCTCGCAGTCGGGCGAGTGTCGCTTCGTCGAAGGCGTCGGCGGCGCCCTGTTCGGGGGTGAGGAAGTTGAACGGGACTTTACCCGTATTCACTCCTGCCAGCGTGTCGAGGTAGGCGTTGGTGCGAGTTGTCAGGGCCGCACCCATCTGTGGGTTCATCTGGGCGCCAATGAAATTGACTATGTACGGCGCATCGACAGTCCCGGCGGGAATGGCGCAGGGGCGTTGCAAGGCGCCGCCCAGGTGGCGGATCTGAACGGTCATCAGTGGTTCGATCGAACCGGTGAGCAGCGTGTCGAGAAAGCGGTCGGGCAATTCGGTGACGAGGACGCCCTGTTGCCGCGACGGGGCGGGTTCTGTGGGTTCTTCGACGATGGTGCCGATATCGGTGACGGCCAACACGCGCCGGGTGTCCGACAGGACTCCACCGATGCGATCGAGTGGGTGGAGCAGGGCGGCACCTGCATCGGCCGGACCGAGGTAGGTCGTGTCGATGCGGACGAGGGCGGGCGCGCCGGGGAAGCGGGTGAGACTGCACCATGCGGTGAGCTCATCGGGCGCCGACGCGGTGATGTCACGAAACGCCGAGATCACCGCGGCGGCCTGGCTCGCGGGCCAGATCATGGTGCCCCCGTAAAGCGATGGTGCTGGTTTGAGGGCGAATTCGACCGATGTCACGAACGCGTAGTCGCCGCCGCCGCCACACAGAGCCCAGAACAGGTCGGGGTCGGCGTGGTCGGTGACGGTCGAGCGGTTGCCGTCGGCGGTGATGACCTCGAAGGCGGTGACGCTCTCGGCTGCCCAGCCGTATTTGCGGCTGAACCAGCTCAGACCGCCGCCGAGCGTGTAGCCGGTGACGCCCACGACGGGTGAGCTGCCCGCGACTCCGGTCAGACCGGCCGGGCCGGCAAGCGCCTGAACCTTGCCCCACGAGACACCGGGCCCCACAAGGGCGATTCTGTTCGCGGTATCCACGTGGATCTCGTCGAGGGCTGCGGTCCGGACGAGGATCGTGCCGTCCAGGGAGTTGGAGGCACCGTGGCCGCTGGGTTGCACGGCGATGGGCACGCCCGCATCCCGCGCGAAGCGCACCAACGCGGCGGCATCGTCGGCGTCGGCCACGTCGACCACGGCCCGCACCGACTGATCGACCGTCAGATTCCATGGTGTCCGGGCGGCGTCGAAGCCGGCGTCGCCGTCCAGCAGGACACGGCCACGCACAGCTGAACGGAGACCGGCCACGCTGTCCGCCCGCGCGTACGGCCGCCCGACCGTCAACGCCGCCGCCGCGAGCCCGCCGCCGATGAGGAAGTTCCGGCGGGAAAACGTCGTACCCATCATTTATCCGCGGGCTCCAAGGTCTGCGAAGACGGATGCGTGCGGGAAATACGCTGTCGCAGTGTCATTTCGTCAATCTCAGCTCGTACTTCTCGTCGGGAGTCGCGACACCGGAGACGGTGAGTTCACCTCTCGCATCGGCGTACTCGCCGGTCCCACCGGTGATGGCCATGGTGAACGGCGCGAGAGTATGAGGAGTCAGGCTCCGAGCGAAGATCTGTCCGTCATCGAGGTTGATGGTCAGTTCGCAGTAAGTCATCGGCTTGTCGGGTGTGACATTGGTGAAGAAGCAGGCCCCGCCGTCGTATCCGACCTGTTTACCGTCCACCGAGAGAATGTCCGAAAAGATGTCCATGTCGCCGACATCCATACCGGGCTTACCGAAATCATGCTTCGCCACGTGATCGTTCTTCACGTCCAGCACCAGCGTGACCGGGTCGGACGACGCCTGGGAATCTGGTGCATCGATCGCAAGCCACACACCCACGCCTACCACCGCCAGACCGATGGCCGTAAGACTTCCGATGGTGACCGTTTTCGATAGTCCTGTCACAAGTACCTCCCAGATAAATGCGACGGATCACGTGTAGTCCCGCGCACGTGAACAACAATGCGGGAGAACACTTGTCGGCGTCCAACATCGAAACCTGCTGACTGTTATCACTCTCGGTGATGGAATGCGGCAGCCGAAGTGGTGGAGATGCCGAATGGGTGCGTGCCGAACAACCACGGCACCAGGATCAAGGGGTCGCGCTTGGATCCTCAGCGCGAAAGTTGCTGTCCTCCAGCCCGGTCCGCAGCAACGACCACGCGAGGCGGCGGGCTTCCGTGGCCCGCTCGTGCAGCAGACGCTGAACGGCGGGAATCGGATTCGACTTCGGCTTGCGGCCGTCGACCACACTGGCGTGAACGTCCTCGGCGACCTGGATCGCCATGAGGACGGCCTCGTTGACCCGATCCAGTGCGAGATGCAGCCGGTCGTCCTGGCTGAGCAGGTGAGCGTTGTCGAGCTCGACCGAGACATCGGTGACGACGTGACTGATCTGCTCGAAGATCACGTTCATCGCCTTCTCCCGTTCATCGCGGTCGTCGAGGTGCAGGCATCGCGCGCCCTCGCTCCACAGCGTGGCCAACATGCGCGTGTGGGCACCGATGCTGCGCGACACCTCGATCATCGCCTGCTTCTGCAGCTGCTCCAGCAGATGGCCGCGTTCGACGCGGGCCAGTTCCTGCTGCGCGGCCAACTCGGCGCGGTGCAGCTTCTGCTGAGATTCTATCTCGGCCCGGTGCCATTTCTGGGTCAGGGCGAGTTCGAGTGCGGATCGTTCGTCGGCAGCCGCGAGCTCGCGGCGCAGACGTTCGGCCGCGTCGGCGGCGTCCTGCCGGGCTAGGCGGGCGATGTTGAGGGTCTGCCACATCGTCACCATGACGACGACGAAGACGACGGCGCCGAAGAACCATTCCGACTTGCTGCCGAGTTCGCCAGGGCCCAGAAAAATGAACCACGCGATGGCGGCGCTGCCGGCGACGCCGCAGACCAACCACCCGATACCGGGCAGGCCGTCGGCCGGACGGCGCTTGCTCGGGTGTTCGCGGCCGGGTGTCACCATCGGTATCGGTTCCGTTCGGTCACTCACGTCGTCGAGCTCCGAAGGTCCGGCGGCCCTTGTCGATTCAGTAACGCCGGTCATGTGACCTCCCATCGACCGAGCCTCCCACCGTGCAGCGTTCAGATTATGGCCACCCGTGTCGATCGGCACCAGGGGTCACCTCGCCCCTACCGATGACGAGACGCGCCGGACCCGCTAATGTCATCCCGTGCTCGGTGTGAGCGGCGCTACTTCGACCGCGTCCTCGCCTGAGACGTCAATGCATTTGACTGCCTGGAGAATTGAGGGCCCATGGGACAGAACGCCTCGCTGGAAGGTGATTCGTCAGTCATCGTCAGTCTCTCCGAGGCGGCGATGCACATGTACTCGGCCGCGATCGACGCACTGCCGTTCCCGGAGGACAAGAAGTTCCACAAGCGCGCCGACGTCGTGCTCTCGGGCATGCGCAAGTTGCGTGCGGCGCTGACGGAAGCAGCGAGCAGCAATCGCCCTTCGCCGGCGGTCATCGTGGCGCTCAGCGGAGTTCGGCAACGCTACGACGCACTCATGGCGCACGCCGCCGCGGCGCCTGGCTCGTCTCTCGGGCAGCAGATCTACGTCACGCGCATCCACGCCAAGCTGTCGGCTCAGGAAGTTGCCAACGGCGCCGGCCTGCGGGACGGCCTGCTGGACGAACTCGAGGCCGGTGCCACGCCGACCGACGATGAGGCAGCGAAGATCCGCGACACCATCGCCGCCCTGGGCGGGTTGCCCGGTTCCGACCACGGCCCCGACGAGGTGGCTCCCGTGGTCGAGTTCGGGCAGCACGAGGACAACCACGTCAACGACTGGGATGACGCACTTCTCGCCGAGAACGCGAGCTGAGCGGCAAACCCTGCGCCGCAGCGGGTTTCGGGCCGGGCAGCAAACAGATCCGCGCTCAGGCTTCTGTCGGTGTCGTCCACACCTTGTCGATGCTGATCCGTAGGCGTGTGTTGTAAGCCGCCATCGCCTCGGTCAGGCCGAACTTCTCGGCGTCGGCGGAGTACTTGGCCCAGTACGCCTCGTCTCCGCGTGGATCGCTGTCGGTGGCGTCGACGGACGCGGTGCCGCCGATCGCGATGATCCCGGCGCCGTTCCCGTCGGAGTCGAGGTTGAGACTCACGCGTGGTTGCGCGGTGATGTGCCTAACCTTGGCCGCTCCCGGCATCGTGTACACGACGATGTCGGTGCCGTCGAAGTAGAACCACACGAGCCGGGGAACCGGCTGTTCGGATCTGGCGACCGTCGTCAGCCAGCCGTAGTGGTCGGATGTCAGGCGTTGGGACACTTCCGGTGTCAGCTCGGTACTCATGTCGCGAATGTAGTCTCGCGACATGACCCTCGACTTGACCGTTGACGAACTTCTCACCACCACCCGATCGGTGCGCAAACGACTCGACTTCGAAAAGCCGGTGTCGCGCGAGGTGCTCATGGAGTGTCTCGACCTGGCCCTACAGGCGCCGACCGGATCGAATGCGCAAGGCTGGCAATGGGTTTTCGTCGAGGACCCCGCAAAGAAGAAGGCATTGGCCGACATCTACCGGACCAACGCCAACCCTTATCTCGACCTGCCCAAGCCCGAGCGGGGCGACATCCGCGACGAGCAGATCGATGCGGTCACGAGTTCGGCCAAGTATCTCAACGAGAACTTCGAGAAGGCGCCGGTGCTGCTGGTGCCGTGTCTGGAAGGCCGCCCGGACGGTGCACCCGCCGGCATGAGTGCTTCGTATTGGGGTTCGCTGCTGCCCGCGGTGTGGAGCTTCATGCTCGCGTTGCGGTCACGCGGCCTCGGTTCGGCGTGGACGACGCTGCATCTGCTCGGCGACGGCGAGAAGCAGGCCGCCGAGGTGCTCGGCATTCCGTTCGACCAGTACGCGCAGGCGGGGTTGTTCCCCATCGCCTACACCAAGGGCACCGACTTCAAGAAGGCGAAGCGGCTGCCCGCCGAGCAGTTCGCGCACTGGGACACCTGGTGAGCTGACGCTTACACGGCGCCGGTGAAGCCGTGCTGGCGCCATGCTTCGTACGCGGCGACGGCGGCGGCGTTGGACAGGTTCAACGACCGCCTGCCCGCCAGCATCGGGATCCGCACGCGCGCGGTGATGTGCGGATCGGCCAGCGTCTCGTCGTCGAGCCCGGTGGGTTCGGGTCCGAACATCAACACATCGCCCGGCTCGTAGGCGATGTCGGCGAACGACGCCGCCGCATGTGCGGTGAAGGCGTACACCCGCGCCGGCATCAGCACCCGCCAGGCCGCGGGTAGATCGTCATGTACGGTCACCGACGCGAGATCGTGATAGTCGAGGCCGGCCCGGCGCAGTTTCGGCTCGGACAGGTCGAAGCCGAGCGGCTGCACGAGGTGCAGTTCGCAGCCCGTGGCCGCCACCATGCGGATCGCATTGCCGGTGTTCGGCGCGATCCGGGGTGAGTAGAACATCAGCCTGAACAAGCGCCCTCCTGGTTCATCCGCGTGATCGGCAGATTACGGCCAGCGGCGCATCGGCAGGCATTCGCCATTCGCGGCATCGCCGATCCGGTCAACCACGTCGGGCGGACACGGAGATCAGCGTGCCTGCCGATTGTCGTTGTGAGTGAAGGGAAGCGAACCCGCCCGCGGTGAATGCCTATATACAACAGCGATCACGTCAATGTTTGCTCGATTACCACACAACTGCGCTACAGCTCGGTCACGAACTCTGTCTGTTCAGTAAGAATTGTGGAAACGCTCGCGGCTGGCTGTCATACTCGTGCAATTGCCAGGCGTTTGACGCCCGCCCGAGCGTGGGCGGAAACAGCAGGAAGCCTTATGAATCACGCCCCAGGACTGAAATGCGGCCGCGCCGCCGATAGCACGGTTGGGCGCCGATGACCGCCTTCACCCAGCTGAAACAGGCAGATGGCACGCTCGTCGAATTCACCCCGACACCAGCTGCGCCGGCCAAGCGCCCCGCCCGCTGGTCACCGGCGAATTGGCCGGTTCGACGCAAAGTTATCGCGATCGTTTTGGTGCCGCTCATTCTGGCCGCCACGTTCGGTGGATTGCGGATCTACTCCAGTGCGACCGAGGCTTCCGACCTTCGGCTCGCCGCCGATCGCGCCGAATTGATCCCCGACATCAGTAACTACATGGCCGCGTTGGAAGACACACTCGTCGCGGCGACCGAGGGCGGCGACGGCCAGGACGCATTGGCCACGTTCAGCGCGCGCAAATCTGATCTTCAGCAACGGGTGGACTCGACCGAGGTCGTCGAGGACGTCAACCAAGCGGTCGACAACCTTCTCGGCAAGGGCCAGGAACTTGTCGACGCCGTGATGTCGAACTCCATCGACCTGCGTCAGCGCATCATCAGTTACGCGCCGCTGCTGCTCACCGCGGAGGCCGCGGTGACCGGGTCGGCCCACAGCGACGACCAGCAGGTGCAAGCGCAGGTCGAGGCGTTGGCCCGGGCGATCGGCGCCCGCGGTCAGATGGCGATCCAGCAGATGATGGTCAACCGCGGCGCCGATGAACCCGAGCCGGTCCTGCGCACCTCGATGATCACGATGGCAGGCACGGAGCCGTCGACGGTCGCCGCCTTGACGAAGTTGCTGGGCGGTGCCTCCGAAGAGGCTGCGACGCTGCGCGCCGAGATGGTCAAGCGCATGGCCATGATGTCGAATCCGGGGATTCCGCTCGTCGGGAATCAGGAGCTGCTGGCGTCGCTGCAGACGACCAACGCGATCGCCGAGCAGATCATCGCCGACACGACGACGGCCATCCCGGCGGCCGTGGAAGCCGAGGCGGCCGACGCGCGCAACGACGCGATCCGCGACGCGGTTCTGGTTGCCGCGGCCGTCATCAGCGCATTGGTGATCGTGTTGCTGGTCGCGCGCTCGCTCGTGCGGCCGTTGCGCACCCTGCGTGACAGTGCGCTCAAGGTCGCGCACGAGGACCTGGCTAAGGAGATCGAACGCGTGCGCGCGGGCGGGGAGCCCACGCCCATCACGCCGCTGCCGGTGCACACCACCGAGGAGGTCGGCCAGGTCGCCCATGCCGTCGACGAGCTGCACGAGCAGGCCGTGTTCCTCGCCGGTGAGCAGGCTCAGCTGCAGCTGCAGGTCTCGGACATGTTCGAGACGCTGTCACGGCGCAGCCGGTCCCTGGTCGATCAGCAGCTGAACCTCATCGACCAACTGGAACGCAACGAGGACGATCCCGACCGCCTGGAGAGTCTGTTCCGGCTGGACCATCTGGCTGCGCGGATGCGACGAAACGGCGCGAACCTGCTGGTGCTGTCGGGCTCCAAGGTGGCGCGCGAACATACCGAGCCGGTGGCGATCGACACCATCATCAATGCCGCGGCCTCGGAGGTCGAGGACTACACGCGCGTCGTGACCGCGACCGTCGTCGACGCCGAGCTCGTCGGGTCGGTGGCCGGCGACCTCATCCACCTGCTCGCCGAACTGCTCGACAACGCGCTGCGCTATTCGCCGCCGATCTCGCAGGTCCGGGTGTCGGCAGTGTTCGCGGGCAACGGCGCGCTCGTCATCGAGGTCAGCGACGTCGGCCTCGGTATGACCGATTCCGATCTGCGGGTCGCCAACATCCGTCTGCAGTCCGGTGGCGAGGTGAACCCGTACACCGCGCGGCACATGGGCCTGTTCGTGGTCGGCCGCCTGGCGACCCAGCACGGTCTGGTGGTGCGCCTGCGCAGCACGATCGCCGAGGAGCCGAGCTCGGGCACCACCGCAGGCGTGTACGTGCCCGCCGAGCTGCTGGTGCGTGACGGCGTGACAGGCGGGGCTCCGGCCGAGATGCCCTACGGCACCCCGGTGGACGCGCATGCCGGGATCGCGGCGGCCCTCTCACTCGACGCCGAGCCGGGCGGCACGGCCGAGCAGTCCGAACACCACCTCAACGGTCACGCCGCCGACGTCCCGTTCGGCCTCCTGCCGCAACGCAGCCCGGGAGCCAGCGGAATCTCGGAGATGCCTGGCAGCCTCGCGCCCGCCGAACCCGCGGCGGCAGCGGATACGCCCGAGGCCGCGGAGGAACCGGCCGGCGAATGGCCGCAGCAATGGCCCGCCGACCCGAACGAAGCCGATCGCCCGGCACCTCCCAACGCGGTGCCCACCAACACCGCGTCGTTCTTCGCCTCACGCACTGCGGCCACCAACGGCGTGCATCCGCCGGCCGAGCTGGCCGAGACGTACGAACCCGAGCAGCCCGCCGAAGAACCCGCGTCGACCTCGGGCGACGGCGACGCGATCTACCAATCGATGCTGTCGGAGTTCGCGATCGATCCGGCCACTCACGTGCGCAGCTCGGATCTGGACTGGAAGACGGTGTGGGAGAAGGGCTGGTCGGTCGCCGCCGCGGCCCAGGACGCACCCGTCGAGCAGCACACCGAAGAGGGGCTGCCGATGCGTACACCGGGTGCGCGTTTGGCGCCCGGTGGCGTGGCCGCAGTTACCGGTGTGCCAGATGAGCCGAACGGCCGTCACCGCAACGGTGGTGCTCACCGAAACGACAACGGTGCCGAGGCGGTAGCATCGGCGGACGAACCTGACAGCGGCATTTTCGCGGTGTTTCAGCCACGCGACCCCGAGGCTGTCCGTGCGAGCATGAGCAACCATTTCAGCGGGGTGCACGCCGGCCGGTTGCATGCCCGAGAGACCAGAGGAACCGATAACGAATGACCCGTCCGACGCAGCGCGATTCCCTGGACTGGCTGGTGTCCAAGTTCGCAAGCGAGGTTTCCGGGGTGTCCCACGCGGTACTGGTGTCGGCCGACGGCCTGCTGATGGCGGCCAGCGAGCACATGCCGATCGAGCGCGCCGATCAGCTCGCCGCGGTGGCATCAGGCCTTGCCAGCCTGGCCACCGGTGCCGCCCAACTGTTCGACGGCGGCTACGTGATGCAGTCCGTGGTCGAGATGGAGAACGGCTATCTGCTCTTGATGCGGGTGGGTGACGGCTCGAACCTCGCGACGCTGGCCAGCCGCTCGTGCGACATCGGCCAGATCGGCTACGAGATGGCAATCCTGGTGGAACGTGTGGGCGCCGTGGTGCAGTCGTCACGGCGTACACCCCAACCTTCGTGAGCGGCCAGTGGACGAACTCGAACCCGCCGATCGACCGAGCTTGGTTCGGCCTTACACGCTGACCGCCGGTCGCACCGACACGCGCGTCCATCTGCCGTTGGAAGCGCCGGTGGAAACGCTCGACACGCCAAACGATCCGCGTTGGCCTGGGCGCGATGTGCGCGGTCAGATCGTAGAGTTATGCACCGACAGTCCGTCGGTGGCAGAAATCGCAGCACATTTGTCCCTACCGCTCGGCGTGGCGCGCGTGCTGATCGGGGACTTGGTGACGCAGGGTTATCTACGGGTGCACACCACCCTCGACGATTCGGCGACCTTCGACGAACGCCGCGAACTGATAGGAAGGACCCTGCGTGGCCTACGAGCACTCTGATAGGCGCTCATCCTCCTCAGGGTCTTCGCGCAAGCGCTCATCCTCTACGAAAATCGTCATCTCCGGCGGGTTCGGCGCGGGCAAGACGACATTCGTGGGCGCGGTGTCGGAAATCATGCCGCTGCGCACGGAAGCGTTGGTCACCAACGTGTCCGAAGGTGTCGACGCGCTCGACGGTACCCCCGACAAGCGCACCACCACGGTCGCGATGGACTTCGGCCGCATCACCCTCGACGAGGACCTGGTGCTGTATCTGTTCGGCACGCCCGGGCAGCGCCGGTTCTGGTTCATGTGGGACGACCTGGTGCGCGGGGCGATCGGCGCGATCATCCTCGTCGACGTGCGCCGCCTGCAGGACAGCTTCGCCGCGGTCGACTTCTTCGAAGCCCGCAAACTGCCGTTCATCGTCGCGGTCAACGAGTTCGACGGCGCGCCAAAGCATCCCACGCAAGCGGTGCGTAAGGCGCTGGCGGTGCCCGACCACATTCCGGTGATCACCGTCGACGCGCGCGACCGCAATTCGGCGAAAGCCGCGCTGATCGCGGTCACGGAGTACTCGCTCAACACGCTCACCGCGCTTCCCGGCTGAGGCGTGGCCACTGCCGAACAGGTCTGGGTGGACCGTGAGTTCACCGGCCAGGATTTCCGCGATGACGATCTCAGCCGGTTGCGCACTGAGCGCGTCGTGTTCACCGACTGCGACTTCCGAGGCGTCGACATGTCCGAGTCCGAGCACTCCGGATCGGCGTTCCGCAACTGCACATTCCGCCGGGCCACCCTGTGGCACAGCACATTCACGAACTGCAGCCTGCTCGGGTCGGTGTTCACCGAATGCCGGCTGCGGCCGATCACACTCGTCGAGTCCGACCTGACGCTCGCCGTGCTCGGCGGCTGCGATCTGCGCAATGTCGACCTGTCGGATTGCCGGCTGCGAGAGGCCAGCCTCGTCGGCGCGGATCTGCGCAAGGCGGTCCTGCGTCAGGCCGACCTGACCGGAGCGCGGGTGCAGGACGCCAAGTTGGACGAGGCCGATCTCCGTGGCGCCCGCGTCGACCCGACGTTCTGGACCACCGCCAAACTCCGTGGCGCCAAAATCGATATCAGCCAGGCGCTGGCGTATTCCGCCGCGCACGGTCTGGACGTGCACGGCGGGTGAACTTCCCTCGCCACAACCCCGAATGTCACGCTGGCGTGGCTCTCGAGTCCGAGAGCCACGCCAGCGTGACAAAGAAAGGCTCAGCCGCCCTTCAGGCGGATCTTCCAGCGCACGAAGCCCACGTAGAACACCGACAAGGCGGCCAGCATGGCCATGTCGAACAGCCAGGTGCTCGAGGTGTGTTCCCAGTGTGAGTCTTTCGGCGTGAGCGGCCCCGGCACGAGCCGGATCAGGTCCACCGTCGATGCCGACGCCGCGAAGCCCCAGCGGGCCGGCGTGATCCACGACAGCTGATCGAGCCCGACGCGGCCGGTCACCGGGATCATGCCGCCGGAGAACACGAGCTGGCTCATGATCGCGACCACGAGGAGGGGCATGATCTGTTCGCTTGTCTTGGCCAGTGCCGAGAGCGCGAGGCCGACCATTGCCGCGGTCACGGTGGTGGCGGCCATGCTGAGGAACAGTTCCAGTGACCGATTTCCGATAAAGACGCCGCGGTCGACAGCGCCTTCGCCCCAGCCCTTGCCTGCGATGGTGATGGTGGTGACGATCGCCGACTGGATGATCGCGAATATCGAGTACACGCAGACCTTGGCCAGCAGATACGCCGATGTCGACAACCCGACCGCCTGCTCGCGCAGGAAGATCGCGCGCTCGCCGATGAGGTCGCGGATCGTCAGGGCAGTGCCCATGAAGATCGCGCCGACGTTGAGCAGCACCAGGATCTGGCCCGGTTCGTTGGGTGCGTCGCCCATCGGGTTGGGTACGCCGAAGCCGACGGTGCCCGGCACCGAAAGCGACAGCGTGCCCATGATGAACGGCAACAGCGCCAGGAAGATGAAGTACCCGCGATCGGACACGATGAGCCGCATCTGTCTTCGCGCGATCGTCGAGAACTGGCGTTTCAGACTGGTTTTCGCCGGTTTGCCGAGATCGGCCGGTTTCGACGACGCCGGGGCGGGCGGTGCCGGAGGCGTGCGTGCGAGGTAGCGGCGGTTGGCCTCGGCCGGGTCACCCGCGACCGTGCTGAAGATGTCGGCCCAGTTGGTGGTGCCGAGTTCCGGGCCGATCTGGCTCGGCGGCCCGCAGAACGCGGTCTTGCCGCCCGGAGCCAGCAGCAGCACCTGATCGCACACGTCGAGGTAGGTCAGCGAGTGCGTGACGACGAGCACCACACGGCCCGCGTCGGCGAGCTGGCGCAGCATGGTCATGACCTGGCGGTCGAGCGCCGGGTCCAGACCTGACGTCGGTTCGTCGAGGATGAGCAGCGACGGACCGGTCAGCAGTTCCAGCGCGACCGATGCGCGCTTGCGCTGTCCGCCGGACAGCTTGTCGACGCGGGTGTCGAGATGCTTGGTCATCTTCGAGCTCCTCGAGCACCTGCATGACGACCTGTTCGCGGTCGTCCTTCGTGGTGTCGGGCGGCAGCCGCAGCTCGGCGGCGTACATCAGGGCCTGCCGGACCGTGAGCTGCCCGTGCACGACGTCGTCCTGCGGGACCATGCCGATACGGGACCGCAGCGAGGCGTACTCGGCGTGGACGTCGTGGCCTTCGAACGTGATCGTGCCGCTCGTCGGATGCGTGTACCCCGCGACCTGGCGCGCGAACGTCGACTTACCCGCACCCGACGGGCCGATCACCGCGGTGAGAGTGCCCGGCCGCGCGTCCAATGAGATGTTGTCGAGCAGGGTCTTGTTGCCCTCGATCGTCCACGTCAGGCCGCGCACCTCAAGGCCGCCGGTGCGGGTGTCGGCCTCGGTTTCGGTGCCGCGGGCCAGCGTGCCACCGCTGAAGACGAGGTCGACGTTGCCGATCGTGACGACGTCGCCTTCGTGCAGCACGGCCGACTCCACCCGGGTGCCGTTGACGAAGGTTCCGTTGATGCTGCGTTCGTCGCGGATCTCGGTGCCGCCGGGCATCGGGATCAACGTGGCGTGGTGGCGCGAGGCCAGCACGTCGGGGATGACGATGTCGTTGTCGGTCGCGCGGCCGATCTTGATCGCACCCGCGGGCGCCGGCGCGGTCTTACCTGGCCGCAGGATCTTGAGCATGCTGGTCGCGAGGTTTCCGACCTGCTCATTGCCGCGCCCGGCGGACGGACTCATCGTGGTCGGCGCCTGCGATGAGCTGGGGGCCGGCGTACGCACCGGCTGCGACTGGTAGGACTGCGGCCCGCTGGGATAACCGGTCTGCGGCCCGCTCGGGTAGCCGGTCTGGGGACCGCTGGGATAGCCGGTCTGTGGCCCGTTCGGGTAACCGGCCGGGGGACCGGCGGGATACCGCTGCGGGCCCGTTTGGTAGCCGGGGCGCGGCGGGCTCGGCGGCTGGGTGTAGGGCTGCTGCCAGCCGCCGCCGGTCGGCGCCTGGGTGGGCCACGACGTGCTGGGGCGGCTCGCGACGGGCACGGCGGCCGTCGGGGTGCGGCCGGCCGAACCCTGGTGGCGGCCCACCTCGAACGTCAACTGCGGACCGTCCGGGTTACCGATGTTGAGGACTTGACCGTCCTGGATGTCCACCGACGGCACCCGGCGGCCGTTGACGTACATGCCGTTGAGGCTGCCGTTGTCGATCGCGACCCATCGGCCCTGGTCGAACCGCAGCACGAGGTGTGCGCGCGAGATCAGCGGGTGGGCGATGCGGACATCAGCACGCAGGTCCCGGCCGATGACAACATCGTTGCCGGGGGCGAAGGTACGGGTCGACCCCTCGTACCGAACGGTCAGCGCAGGTGGGGATGGTCGGCTCATCGCGATCAACTCTATCGGTACTTGTCACGGGGACCGCTGCGCCGCGAAGGTGTCGCGTCGTGTGACGATGGCCGGCGTGGGTCGCGAAGAGATAGCCGAACGCGTCCGTACCGTGCTGCGTCCGGCGGCGATGGTGCTGGCGGGGCTGGCGGTGGTGTTGCTGGTGTGGGCCGCGGTGCTCGCGACGTGGGCGCGACTGGCCGCGCCGCGCAGCGTGGCGGAGGGCGCCTGGTATCTGGTCAACGTGCACCGCTGGGGCGAGGCGTTGCCGAACCGGATGGCCCTCTCGGTGACCGTGATCGCGTTGCTGTTGATCGCCGCGATGGCTTACAGCGTTTGGCGGGGGCGCACCGGCCGGGATCTGTCGGCCACGCCGGTCGGGGCGGCGGCGGTTGCGGCGCTGTTGTTCATCGCCTACGTCACGCAGGACATCCCGGAGTACTACCGGGCGGCGATGTCCGGCGCGCCGGTCACCGCGGCATTGCCCGCGGGGATGGCCTCATGGTGGTTGTGCCTGGGTGGCGCGGCGGCCGCCTTGTTGGCGGCCAGGGCCTTTCCACGGTTGGAGCGCGGTGCCCTGCGATGGCTGGCGCTCGGTGCAGTGATCGCTGTGGTGGTTGCCTCGGTGGTCACGGTGGTAGCGCTGCGGACCGGCGATGACGGGCGCTACGTCGACGCCAGCACCGCGGCCTCGATCGACGCCCCCGCGGCGCCCACCGCGCTGCGGCAGCGTGCGTTCACCGTTGCGGTTGCAGACGCGTTCACCGACCTGGATCTGCCGAGGTATGAAATCGATGCGGCCGGTGCCGGTTTCGTGGTGTATCGCGATCACCGCATCACGGCCTATGGTGCCGACGGGAAGGAACGGTGGCACTATGCCCGCACCGGCCCGGGGGAGGTCTCAGTCGACCGGATGCGGGTGGTCGACAACGGGGCCACGGTGCTGGCGTTCATCGGCGGCGGACTGGTCGGCCTTGACGCCATGACCGGGGAGCAGCTGTGGACCAGCGCGGACGAGGACCTCGTCGAGGCAGCGCGCGGTCGTTTCGAGCGTGCGTCCGGGCCGTACGTGGTGGGTTGGAACGATGAACAGGTCTGGACGCGATATGACAGCCGCACCGGCCGGTTGATGTGGCGGGTGACCGCACCGCATCCGGATTGCGGCATCGTCGAACCGGTGGTGAGTTCCTCGGGCGTGTTGTCGCTGGTGCAATGTGAGGACGGCAAAGTCTGGTTGACCGTGCTCGATCCCGAAACCGGCGAAACCGGCTGGGACAGCATCGTTCTGGATGCTGCCGTGGACCCGGCAATCCCGCCGCCGGATCGCATTCTCAATCGCGTGGTGCTGCCTGCCAACGGTGTCGGCGTGTTCCTCAACTTTTTCGGGCCTGCTGCGCCGGAGGGCCCGATGTATGCCAATGTCGCCGACCGGTCCATCACCCGGTTTTCGGCGCTCGATCGTCCCGCCGAATCACCCGGTTTCAGCGACGATTTCATCGTTTCGGAAAATCCGGCCAACCGTTTGGCCCTGTTCGGTGCGGATGGACACCGGCGGTGTCAGGTCGGTGCCGACGTCGACCCGGTCCGGACGAAGGTGCCCGGGCGAGCCCTGGACCGGCCGGGTTTCGTCACGATGTCGGACAACTTCGTCGTCGCAGACCGCTCGGGCTCCCTTCGGACCTTCGACAGCACGACGTGTGCCCAGACCGCATCGGTGCCCGCCGAAGCCGTGGAGGGCTTGGTGCCGGTCCCCGGAGCGGTGCTGGTGCTGCGACGCGACGGCAACACGCTGCAGATCGACGGCTACCGGGCGGATTAGTCGGCGTAGGCCAGGTTGGGCACCGCCTCGTCGGGATAGCGGTCTTGCGGTTCCCAGACATCCCAGGTCTGCACGGCCCAGAACACCGCGAACACCAGGATGAGGACGATCTCGACCACGAACACGCCGAAGTGGACATCGCGGATGAGGAGCACGACTGCCACCACGACGGTGGCCAGCATGAGCGCTGCGATCGTCGCGTAGAACCGGGCAAGGCGCTGGCGCACAGCAGCTCTGGCGTAGCACGCGTGATAGACCGCTACGAGCGTGATGGCCAGGAACATCGCGACGGCGGCGATGACGTGTGCGTGGTCGGCGAACCAGTCCCACAACATCAGCACCGCGCCGGCGACGGTGATCACCACAAGTACTGCGGGTAGCCACTTTTCGATCCGCAACAGCGCGGTGGCCACGCGCTTCCACAGCGTGGCGGCCTCGGCGCAGGCAGGTTGCGACGCGGTGGGCGGCGATTGCGACGGGCGCCAGCGGTCCAGCGCGAGGTACAGTGCCGCACCGGCCGCGGTTGCCACGAACAGCGCCGTGACGTTGTTGGCGACCCCGCCGAACGGATCGGTCTCGGTCGGCAGCCACGGCTCACACACGTCGACGGCGCCGGTCGGGATCAACGCCACGAGAAAGGCCATGAACCCCGAGAAGTTCAACAGCGCCTCCTCGCCGGTGCGGCTGCCCTTGTAGGCGACGAGGCAGATACCGATCGCGCACACCGCGGCGAGGAACACCGCGTGCGTACGGGTGTAGTAGAACGCGCTGATGGACCCCTGCAGGCAGCTCTGCCCCCAGGTGAGCCCCACCGAGACCAGAAGGAAGACCACCAGCGCGACCAGGCTCACCCGGACGTAGCGATAGGTGACCATGATGTCGCTGGCGGCCATGCATTGGTTATCTCACGAGCGCGTCCGGGGCTCCAGTCACCACGCAGTGGGTATGGCTGTAGATCGTCGGCATGCACCGGTTGCAGTGTGTGCACAGCGATTTGATCGAGTGCGCCTCGCCGTCGGCCTTGATGCGGTTGATCAGATCGGGTTCGGCCAGCAGGGCGCGGCCCATCGCGACGAAGTCGAAACCCTCGGCCATCGCGAGGTCCATGGTGTCGCGGTTGGTGATGCCGCCCAGCAGGATCAGCGGCATCTTGAGCTCGGCGCGGAACAACTTGGCATCCCGCAGCAGGTAGGCCTCACGGTAGGGGTACTGGCGCAGGAAGTTCTTGCCCATCATCCGCACGCCCCACCGGATCGGCGGTTTGAACGCACCCGCGAATTCCTTCACCGGCGCGTCGCCGCGGAACAGATACATCGGGTTGACCAGCGAGCTGCCCGCGGTGAGTTCGATCGCATCGAGCGCGCCGTCCTCCTCGAGCCACTTGGCGGTCTGCAGCGATTCCTCGGTGGAGATCCCGCCGCGCACGCCGTCGCTCATGTTGAGTTTCGCGGTGACGGCGATCTGACCCGGCGCGTAGGCGTCGACGGCCTGACGGACCGCGCGCACCACGCCGCGGGCCACCTTGGCCCGGTTCTCCAGTGATCCGCCGAACTCGTCGGTGCGGCGATTGATCAGCGGGCTGAGGAACGAGCTGGCCAGATAGTTGTGACCCAGGTGAACCTCCACGGCGTCGAATCCCGCGTCGATGGCCAGCCGGGCGGCGTTGGCGTGCGCCTCCATCACGTCGCGGATGTCGTCGCGCGTGGCCTTCTTCGCGAACCGCATCGACAACGGGTTGAAGAACCGCACCGGGGCCAGTGCATGCGCCTTGTTGGTCCGGGCGTTGGCGACCGGCCCGGCATGTCCGATCTGGGCGCTGATCGCCGCACCTTCGGCATGGACGGCGTCGGTCAATTTGAGCAGCCCGGGTATGGCCTCCGGGCGCATCCAGATCTGCCAGCCGTCGGTCCGGCCGCCCGGCGACACCGCGCAATAGGCGACCGTCGTCATGCCGACGCCGCCCGCGGCGGGGAGGCGGTGGTAGTTGATCAAATCGTCGGTGACCAGGGCATTGGGTGTGGACGCCTCGAATGTGGCGGCCTTGATGATGCGGTTGCGCAGGGTCACCGGGCCGAGCTTGGCCTCACTGAATACGTCAGTGAACACATTGGGCTGAGTGTTCATGGCAGCTGAGCCTGCCACAATGTCAGGCGTGGGTGCGATGACTCTGGACGGTAAGGCCACACGCGACGAGATCTTCGTCGATCTCAAGCAGCGCGTTGCGAAGTTGACCGAATCGGGCCGCACGCCCGGGCTCGGCACGGTGCTGGTCGGCGACGACCCCGGATCGCAGGCCTATGTGCGCGGTAAACACGCCGACTGCGCGAAGGTCGGCATCAACTCCATCCGCCGCGACCTGCCCGCTGACATCACCCAGGCCCAGCTCGACGACACCATCGACGAGCTCAACGCCAACCCGGACTGCACGGGCTACATCGTGCAGCTTCCGCTGCCCAAGCATCTCAACGAGAACGCCGCGCTCGAGCGCATCGACCCGGCCAAGGACGCCGACGGGTTGCACCCGACCAACCTCGGCCGGCTCGTGCTCGGCAAGGAGGCTCCACTGCCGTGCACACCGCGAGGCATCGTGCATCTGCTGCGCCGGTTCGACGTGCCGATCGCGGGCGCGCACGTGGTGGTGATCGGCCGCGGCGTGACGGTCGGTAGGCCCATGGGCCTGCTGCTCACCCGGCGCTCCGAGAACGCCACCGTGACCCTGTGCCACACCGGCACGCGCGATCTGCCCGCGCTCACCCGCCAAGCCGACATCATCATCGCCGCGGTCGGCGTGCCGCACATGGTGACCGCCGACATGGTCAAGCCGGGCGCGGCGGTCGTCGATGTCGGTGTCAGCCGCGTCGACGGCAAGCTGAGCGGTGACGTCGCGCCCGACGTGTGGGACGTGGCCGGTCATGTGTCGCCCAACCCCGGCGGCGTCGGACCGCTGACCCGCGCGTTCCTGCTGACCAACGTCGTAGAGCTCGAAGAGTCGAAACTGGCGTGACCTTAAAGGAATTCGCCCGCAAGGTGTTCGCCGGCCAGTGGCCGATCCTCGTGGTCGGCCTGATCTTCATCGCGGCGTTCGCTCTTGTGGTGGCGGGTTACTGGCGCCGTGGCGCCCTCGTGATCGGTATCGGCGTCGGTGTCGCTGCCGCATTGCGGCTGGCGCTGACCGACGACCGTGCTGGTCTGCTGGTGGTGCGCAGCAAAGGCATCGACTTCGTCACCACCGCGACCGTGAGCGCGGCCGTGCTCTACATCGCGTGGACCATCGATCCGCTGGGCACGAGCTAGCCGACCGCCGCGAACAACGCCGCCCACTGCGTCGCGGTCAAGTCCTTGGGCAGCGCAGCCGGGTTGATCCCGTTGTCGCGTAACCAGTGCCGGGGCACGCGGCGGCCGATGATCTGCGCGATACCCCGGCCGCGCCCGGTGAACACCTGGTGCACCAGCGCCTGATATCGCCGGCGATCGGCAGCGTCGATCATCGGATGGGCGCGACGGGTGATGATCAGCAAGCCGGCGTCCACGGTCGGGCGTGGCCGGAAGGCGTTCGCGGAAACCTTTCGCGCCAAACCGAATTCGAACCACGGCCACCACTGCGCCGTCATCATGGTGGCGCCGCCGACCCCGGCGCGGCGGCGCGCCACCTCCCATTGGACGAGCAGCACGGCATCGGTCCAGCCGGGCCCGTGCAGCAGGCGCCGCAGCATCGCGGTGGTGAGGTGGAAGGGCAGGTTGCCGACTATCACGTGCGGGGTGCGGGGCAGTCGAAAGCGCAGGAAATCGGTGGCCACGACCTTCGCCGAGGTATGGCCGGCGAGCCGCTCGGCGCGCCGGCTGTCGATCTCGATCGCGGTCAACGGCCGCCCGAGCCGCTGCAAAGGCACGGTCAGCGCGCCGTCGCCGGCCCCGACTTCGACGATGGGACCGGTTGTGCGCGAGATGATTTCGACGATGTCGGCGACCACGCGACGATCGCACAGGAAATTCTGGCCGAACTCATGCCGGCCGTGAGATGGGGAAGACACGGTTTCTCCGCAGACGCAGGGACAAAGCTGCTGCGGCGGATGTGTCGAGACAGAGCAGATCCGCCGCTAGGCGATGCGAATGCGGATGAAGAAGGTCGCTGCTGACATGGCAGCCACCGTAGGGGCGTGTGCGTGGGGGAGCAACCGATTTTCCGAGAGAGTTGCCCAATGTGCAATATTGCCCGGTGTGCAATATTTGGCTAGGGTGGTGGCCGTGGGACTACGCGAACGCAAGAAACTCGACACCCGGCGGGCGCTGAGCGACGCCGCATTGACGCTCACCTTCGATCGCGGCCTGGAGAACGTGACGCGCGAGGACATCGCCAAGCTGGCCGGCGTCTCGCTGCGGACGTTCAACAACTACTTCACCGGCAAGTACGAGGCGCTCGCGTACCGCCAGATCGAACGCCTCAGGCGCAGCATCGATCTGCTGCGGGAGCGTCCGGTCGGCGAACCGTTGTGGACGTCTATCGCCGAGTCGGTGATCGCGCCGCTGGACGACGAACTCGGGGACGTGGGCGGCGCCGACAGTGCGGTACCGACGCGCCAGCAGCTCGTCGAGATTCGAAAGTTGCTGATGATCCCCGAGATTCGCGATGCGACGTTTCGGGGCATGTTCGACGAATGGGTCGCCGCGATCGCCGAACGCGCCGGCACCGAACCGTCGGACATGTACCCACGCCTCGTCGCAGCCGTCGTGCGTGCGGTCGGCGATGTCGCGATGGACGAGTATGCGGCCGCTGATCCGCCGGTGCCGTTCGCATCGTTACTACGTGAGGGTTTCGCGGCGGTCGCCGCGGGACTGCCCGAACCCGGAAGGAAACCATGACCGAGAAAACCGACGTCGTCATCTCCGGAGCCGGGCCCAACGGCCTGCTGCTCGCCGGTGAACTGGCGCTGGCCGGCGTCCGGCCGGTCGTGCTGGAGCTGCTTCCCGAGCCCAGCCCCGAACTCAAGGCCAACGGTATTGTCGGGCAGGCGAACCGGGCTCTCGATCTGCGTGGCCTCTATCAGAAACTGAGCGGATCGCCGCAGCCGCCGCAGCCCATGAACGGCTACATCTTCGCCGGCATGCAGGTGCCGTTCGCCGATCTGGCCGAAAACCCGATGTACGGCATGCTGATTCAGCAACCGCGTGTGGTGCGTGAGCTCGTGGACTGGGTGAGCGATCTGGGTGCCGAGATTCGGTGGGGCCACGAACTGACCGGCATCGTGCCCCGGGCCGACGGTGTGGCGGTGACCGTGGCGACGACGCACGGGCACTACGAGATCGACACCACCTACCTCGTCGGCGCCGACGGCGGGCGCAGCCCCGTGCGAAAGGCGGCCGGAATCGGCTTTCCCGGCCTCACGACCGACGTCGTCGCGCGCGTCGGCCATGTCGCCGTGCCCGATGAGTTCCGGGCAGGAGACGGCGGCCTGCGCATCCCCGGAATCGGACGTCTACCGTTCGGCCACAACAGGTTCGACCGCGGCGTTCTGATCTATGCCGAGTTCGAACCGGGACGTTCTATGGTCGGCACGGTCGAATACGGCACCCTGCTGCCCGACGATGCGCCGCCGCTGACCATCGCCGAACTGCGCGAGAGTGCGGCCCGCGTGCTCGGTACTGACCTGCCGATGGAACCGCCGGCCGGGCCCGGGCCGCATGCCTTGCGGCGCATCAACGGTCAGAACACCCGGCAGGCCGACCGGTACCGCGCCGGCAACGTGTTCCTGGTCGGCGATGCCGCGCATGTGCATTCGGCGATGGGCGGGCCCGGTTTGAACCTGGGCATGCAGGACGCGATGAACCTGGGCTGGAAACTGGCCGCCACGGTGCAGGGGTGGGCGCCGCCCGGCCTGCTCGACAGCTATCACACCGAGCGGTATCCGGCCGGCGAGCGCGTGATGACGCACTCGATGGCTCAGGCCGCCCTGATGGCTGCCGGGCCCGAGGTGGCGGCACTGCGAACACTTTTCGGTGAGCTGCTGTCAACGCCGGACGGCGCCGCCCACATCGCGAACGTGCTCGCCGGATCCGATGTGCGCTACGACGTGGGTGACGATCATCGGCTGTCCGGGCGGTTCATGCCGGATCTGGTGCTCGACGACGATCGGCGGGTGGCTGAACTCATGCGTTCGGGCCGCCCGCTGCTGCTCGACCTGGCCGGCGGCACGGTCGCCGATGCGACCGAGGGTTGGCGTGACCGCGTGGACGTCGTGGTGGCGACCAAACACCAGGCGCCTGCGGCCGCTCTGCTGATCCGCCCCGATGGCTACATCGGCTGGGCTGCCGACGATTTCGGCGATTCCGACCGGGATCGGCTGCACGCTGCGCTGCACCGCTGGTGCGGCAGGCCGGATCCGGTGGCCGACGAACTCAGCGCCTGAGCGCCCGGCGAACCGCGGCGGGGTGGCGGGCGATCTTCGGTCCGAGCAGGAGTGCGAAGACCGCGATCGCGAGCAACGGCCGTAGGTGGGGGCGTAGGCGCATGATCCGACCGGTGTCATCGAGTTCGAACACCAGCGCATCGGTGATGGTGATGCCGGCGATCCGGGCCTCGCTGACCGCCACCCGCGTTCGGCCGTCGCCGATCACCTCCTGCCACCTCAGATCGCGCAGGCCGCCGTACACCTCGGCGAGCAGCAGCCGCAGGTCTTCGCGGCCGCGGAACACCATGCGGCCCGACAGCGGCGACACCAGCTCCGCGTCGGGCGCGAGGGTGCCGACGAGCCGGTCGATGTCCTTGGCGCGGGTGGCTTCGCAGAACGCGGCCACCGAATCCGTAGTTGTCTCGCTCACCGTTACCCCTTACTTGCTTTTTGCAAGTTACCTAATCAGAGTCAATGGTGAAAAGCAATGGACTACTGTTGGCCCATGCCTAAACAGTCCTTCGGCGACATCTCGTGTTCGATCGCGCGGGCCGTCGACGTCGTGGGCCAGCGGTGGACGCCGTTGATCCTGCGCGACCTGTTCGCTGGGCTCACGCGCTTCGAGGACATCCGGCGCGACCTCGGCATCGCATCGAACGTCCTGACGGCACGCCTCGACGAGCTCGAAAGCCATGGCATCGTCGAACGCCGCCAGTACCAGACCGCACCGGTGCGCTATGAATACCTGCTCACCGAAAAGGGACGGGATCTGTACCCGGTCATTGCGACACTGGTGGCGTGGGGGGACAAATGGCTGGCGGGAGCCGACGGGCCACCGGCGCTGTTGCGGCACAACACCTGCGGTCGCATCACCACGGCGAAAACGGTCTGTGCCGAGTGCGGCGAGGTGCTCGACGCGGATACGACCACGGCCACGCCCGGCCCCGGCGCGATGATCGGCCCGGGCACTGCCGTCATCGGCGACTTCATCGCGCGCTAAGCCAGCGTCGCGCGAATGCACACCGTGACGTACGGCAGTGCCAAGCCGGTCGTGTTGGCCAGCGCCGGGTGGGTGGCCAGCAGTTCGCGAACCTGGCCCAGCGTGCGGGTGCGGACCTGCTCGGGTGAGGTGATGCAGTAGCTGCGGGAGGCCACCAGGTCGATGAGGGCTTGCGGCGTCAGGTAACTCGTCCACTCCACCTGGTGCCGCTCGGTGTCGGCGAACGGCTCGGGCAGTGTCACCTGGTGATTGAACGGATCGTCCTCGTGGCCGATGATGCGGCCCAGATCCTTGACCCAGCCGAGCCGCTCGTCGCGGGTGTTCCACACCAGCCCCAACCGGCCGCCGGGCCGCAGTACCCTGCTGACTTCCTTGACCGCGCGCTCGGGATCGAACCAGTGCCACGCCTGGGCCACCAGCACGGCGTCAACGCTGTTGTCCGGCAACGGGATTTCCTCTGCCGTTCCCAGCAGCGCCGGGGTGTCCGGCAGGGAGTTCGACAGCAGTTCCAGCATCTCGGCGATCGGGTCGACCGCTATCACGTCGAGTCCGCGTTCGACCAGTCGCGTGGTGAGTTTGCCGGTGCCTGCACCCAGATCGAGCACATCGTGCGCGTCGCCCGGAAGCAGCCAGTCGATGGCCTCGGGCGGATACGACGGGCGGCCGCGTTCGTAGGCGGCGGCCTCCGAGCCGAATGACAGGGAACGTTGCTGCCGAGAACTGGTCACCTTTGTGCAAGCTCCAATGTTCGGCGGATCAACTTGCCGACCAGTTCGGTCTCGACCAGGAAGCCGTCGTGGCCGTAGGCCGAGTCGACCACGTCCAGGTCGCTACACCCGGGCAGTAGGTCGGCGAGTTCCTCTTGCAGGCGGATGGGGTAGAGGCGGTCGGAGGTGATACCGCCGACCACGGTCGGCACGGGGCAGCTTCGCAGCGCGGCCCGTACCCCGCCGCGGCCGCGGCCGACATCGTGGCTGGACAACGCGTCGCTCAGGACGACATAGGTGCCGGGATCGAACCGGGCAGCCAGCTTGCCGCCCTGGTACTCCAGATAGCTCTGCACCGCGTAGCGGCCGCCGGCGACCGGATCCTCGCCACCCTGGGCCTCGTTGCGGAATCGGGTGTCGAGTTCCTCTTCGCCGCGGTAGGTCAGGTGCGCGAACCGCCGGGCGATCTCCATCCCCGCCGTCGGCGCCCGGCCCGTGCCGTAGTAGTCACCGCCCTGCCAGTCGGGGTCGGCCTTGATCGCGGCGACCTGGGTGGCCTGGGTGCCGATCTGGTCGGCGGTCGCGCGTGCCCCGACGGCCAGGACCAGTGCGGCCCGCACGTCGTCGGGATGTCCGACGATCCACTCCAGGGCACGGGCTCCGCCCATCGACCCACCGATCACCGCGGCGACCTCGGTGATGCCGAGCGCGGTAAGCGCGGCCCGATCGGCCGCCACCTGATCGCGGATGGTGATCTGGGGAAACCTTGAGCCCCAAGGCTTTCCGTCCGGCGCGAGGGAGCCGGGCCCGGTCGAGCCGCGGCAACCGCCGAGCACGTTCGTCGCGATCGCGCACCAGTGGTCGGTGTCGATCGGGGCGTCCGGCCCGGCCACGCCGTCCCACCAGCCCGGTGTCGGGTGGTCGTCGTCGGCGGGTCCGGTGACGTGGGAGTCGCCGGTCAGTGCGTGCAGCACCACCACCACGTTGTCGCGGTTGGGTGACAGCTCGCCCCACCGCTGCACGGCGATCGTGACGTCGGGCAGGACGGTGCCGTTCTCGAGGGTCAGCGCGCCGATGTTCACCAGGCCGATCTCGCCTTCTGCGGGCAAGGGCTGGGTCTGCACGGGAGGTTCTTCGGTGATCGTCACTGGGCTCGTCTCACGCAACTCACACCGTGGACGCCGTCTGCGAGGCACCACTGAACGGACGGGCGGCGGCGAATCCCTGCTCGAGGTCGGCCAGGATGTCGTCGATCCCCTCGAGGCCGACGGCCAGCCGGACCAGGCCGGGCGTGACACCCGTGGACAGCTGCTCCTCGGCGGTCAGCTGCTGGTGGGTCGTCGACGCGGGATGGATGACCAGCGAGCGGACATCGCCGATGTTGGCGACGTGGCTGTGCAGCGTGAGCGCGTTGACGAATGCCTTGCCTGCCTCGATACCGCCGGACAGTTCGAAGGCCAGGACCGCGCCCGTGCCCTTGGGCGCGATCTTGCGACCGAGCTCGTACCACGGCGAGGTGGGCAGACCGGCGTAGTTCACCGACGTCACGTCAGGGTGACCCGCCAGGTACTCCGCCACTCTCTGAGCATTGGCCACGTGCCGTTCAACACGCAGCGACAGCGTCTCTAATCCCTGTGCGATCAAGAACGCGTTGAACGGCGCGGCCGCCGAACCGAGGTCGCGCAGCAGCTGCACGCGCGCTTTGAGCGCATACGCGGGCGCTCCGAGCTCGGCGAACACCACGCCGTGGTAGCTCGGGTCCGGCTCGGTGAATCCGGGGAACTTGCCGTTCGTCCAGTCGAACGTGCCGCCGTCGACGATCACGCCCGCGATCGCCGAACCGTGCCCGCCCAGATACTTCGTCGCCGAGTGCACGACGATGTCGGCGCCGTGGGCGAGCGGCTGGATCAGATAGGGCGTCGCGATGGTGTTGTCGACGATCAGCGGCACGCCGTTGTCGTGTGCGACGGCGGCGACCGACGGAATGTCGAGCACGTCGATCTGCGGGTTGGAGATCGTCTCGGCGAAGAAGGCCTTGGTGTTCGGCTGCACTGCCGCGCGCCAGGAGTCCAGATCATCGGGGTTTGCCACGAAGCTGACCTCGATGCCGAGCTTGGGCAGCGTGTAGTGGAACAGGTTGTATGTGCCGCCGTAGAGCCGCGGACTCGACACGATGTGGTCGCCTGCGCCGGCGATGTTGAGGATGGCAAACGTCTCGGCGGCCTGTCCGGACGCCAGGAACAGCGCGGCGACGCCGCCTTCGAGCGCCGCGATGCGCTGCTCGACGACGTCGGTGGTCGGGTTCATGATCCGCGTGTAGATGTTGCCCGGTTGTTCCAGGCCGAACAGCGCGGCGGCGTGCGCGGTGTCGTTGAATGTGTACGACGTCGTCTGGTAGATCGGCAGCGCGCGGGCGTTGGTGGCGCTGTCGGGGGTCTGGCCTGCGTGGATCTGCTTGGTCTCGAACGACCACTCTGCGGCGTTGTCCGGGGTGCTCATGGGTGTGTTGTCTCCTGCGAGATGAAGGGGAAGTCGATTACCGGGCGTCCTGCCTGCGCATGGCAGCAGGCGGACACCAACAGGTCACGGACAACAGCACATGGATGGCCTCCATCAGGTTTCCCTGTCTCTCTGGGGGCCCGAACCTACGGACCCGCGCTTGCCTTACAGCCGCTACGGCTGCTCAACCTGGTCATCACCCGGGGCACCCCACCGCGGTTGGAGGGTTGCCGGCCAGCAAGCCGGGGCTTGACGCTGGCGCTCATGACCGGCCTGCAGCTTATCTCACGCGCCTCACCGGGTGCCAGTGGGATGGTTTCCGGGGCGTCGTGGCGCGCCCGTTCCGGTTACTGACGAGTAGCCAATGTTGGATGCTCGCGCGCCATTCGGCCCTTGTAGTGTTGCGTTCGCGAGCCAACGCTCGGCACTGCTTGACGTGCGCCCACAAGGCGCGCGAAGCGAAGTTCGGCAAGATCTGACCGAAAGTGACGTCGGGAGAACATCAATGAGCGCCCAGCAACCGACCATCATCTACACGCTGACCGACGAGGCGCCGCTGCTTGCGACGTACGCCTTCCTGCCGGTGGTCAGCACCTTCGCTGAAGCGGCCGGTATCGACGTGAAAACCAGCGACATCTCCGTCGCGGCGCGAATCCTGGCCGAGTTCAGCGACTACCTGACCGACGAGCAGAAGGTCCCGGACAACCTGGCCGAGCTGGGGGCGCTGACCCAGGACCCCGAGGCCAACATCATCAAGCTGCCCAACATCAGCGCCTCGGTGCCGCAGCTGCTCGCCGCGATCAAGGAACTGAAGGGCAAGGGCTACAACCTGCCCGACTACCCCGGCGAGCCGAAGAACGACGAAGAGAAGGCCATCAAGGATCGGTACGCCAAGGTCCTCGGCAGTGCGGTGAACCCGGTACTGCGCGAAGGGAACTCGGACCGGCGCGCCCCCAAGGCCGTCAAGGAGTACGCGCGCAAGCACCCGCACAGCATGGGCAAGTGGTCGCAGGCATCGCGCACGCACGTCGCGACCATGAAGAAGGGCGACTTCTACCACGGCGAGAAGTCGATGACGCTGGACCGTGACCGCAAGGTCCGCATGGAGCTGGTCACCAAGCGCGGCGAGACGATCGTGCTCAAGCCCGAGGTGAAGCTCGACGACGGCGACGTCATCGACAGCATGTTCATGAGCAAGAAGGCCCTGTGCGAGTTCTACGAGGCCGAGATGCAGGACGCCTACGAGACCGGCGTGATGTTCTCGCTGCACGTCAAGGCCACCATGATGAAGGTCAGCCACCCCATCGTGTTCGGCCACGCCGTCAAGGTTTTCTACAAGGACGCGTTCGCCAAGCATCAGAAGCTGTTCGACGAGCTCGGCGTCAACGTCAACAACGGCCTGTCCGATCTCTACAGCAAGATCGAGTCGCTGCCGGCGTCGCAGCACGAAGAGATCATCCGGGACCTGCATGCGTGCCATGAGCACCGGCCCGAGCTCGCGATGGTCGACTCGGCCAAGGGCATCTCGAACTTCCACTCACCCAGCGACGTGATCGTCGACGCGTCGATGCCCGCGATGATCCGGCTGGGCGGCAAGATGTACGGCGCCGACGGCCGCACCAAGGACACCAAGGCCGTCAACCCGGAGTCCACCTTCTCGCGGATCTACCAGGAGATCATCAACTTCTGTAAGACCCACGGCCAGTTCGACCCGACGACGATGGGCACCGTTCCCAACGTCGGTCTGATGGCGCAGAAGGCCGAGGAGTACGGCAGCCACGACAAGACCTTCGAGATCCCGGAGGACGGCGTGGCCAACATCGTCGACAACGACACCGGCGAGGTGCTGTTGACGCAGAACGTCGAAGAAGGCGACATCTGGCGCATGCCGGTCGTCAAGGACGCCCCCATCCGCGACTGGGTGAAGCTGGCCGTCACGCGGGCGCGGCTGTCGGGCATGCCGGTGGTGTTCTGGCTCGACACGGAGCGTCCGCACGAGGCCGAGCTGCGCAAGAAGGTCAAGACCTACCTCAAGGACCACGACACCGAGGGCCTGACCATCCAGATCATGCCGCAGGTGTGGGCCATGCGGTACACCATCGAGCGCGTGATCCGCGGCCAGGACACCATTGCCGCGACGGGCAACATCCTGCGCGATTACCTCACCGACCTGTTCCCGATCCTCGAGCTGGGCACGAGCGCCAAGATGCTCTCGATCGTGCCGCTCATGGCCGGTGGCGGGCTGTACGAGACCGGTGCCGGCGGTTCGGCGCCCAAGCACGTCCATCAGCTCGTCGAGGAGAATCACCTGCGCTGGGATTCGCTCGGCGAATTCCTCGCACTGGGGGCGAGCCTCGAAGACATGGGCAACAAGTCCGACAATCCGAAGGCCAAGCTCTTGGCCAAGACGCTCGACGCGGCGACCGGAAAGTTGTTGGACGAGAACAAGAGCCCGTCACGCAAGACCGGCGAACTCGACAACCGCGGCAGCCAGTTCTACCTCGCGCTCTACTGGGCGCAGGAGCTCGCGAACCAGACCGAGGACAAGGAACTGGCCGAGCACTTCGCACCGCTGGCCAAGTCGCTTGCCGAGAACGAGGAGACCATCGTCTCCGAACTCAACGAGGCACAGGGCAAGCCGGTCGACATCGGCGGTTACTACTACCCGGACCGCGAGAAGACCGCCGCGGTGATGCGGCCGAGCAAGACCTTCAACGAGGCGCTCGCGTCCGCGCAGGGCTGAGGTTTACGGTGGCCCGCCCCGGCAAGACAGGGGCGGGGTTTCCGATCTAACCGGTAGCTCGGGCCGGGTCGGTGTGAAGCTCGATGAAGTCGGTGATCAGGCTCGTGATCCGGTCCGGCGCCTCGAACATCGGGACATGTCCCACGCCGTCGAGCCGGGTGATCACCGATCCCTTCGGCAGGTGCTCGATGAAGTGCCGGGTGAACCGCGGCTCGGGCAGTACGCGGTCTTTCTCGCAGATCACCAGATGCGTGGGCGTGCAGGAGTTCGGCAGTTCCATCAGGCCCGCGGTGGTCAGGGCCTTGATCATCAGCTTGTAATAGGCCGGGCAGTGCGCCAGGTCCTCGATCAGGTCGGCCCGGTCGCTGTCGTTGAGCACGTCCGGCGTTGCGCTGACGGCCAGGTAGGAGATCTGGCGCGTGAACGGCAACCGCTGGAGCCGTTGGCCAAGCAGCGTCGTCGCGAGCACGATCGGAAGCCCCGCCAGGAACTTCCCGATGATCTCGTACTTCGCGAGGGTGAAGCGGGTCCAGCCACCCGCGGGCGCGATGCCGGTGAGCGTACGGGCCCGGCCGCGGCGCTCCAGTTCGAACGCGACCCAGCCGCCCAGCGAGTTCCCGACGATGTGGGCTGTCGTCCAGCCCAGTTCGTCGAGTTGCCGCTCGACATCGTCGGCCAGCGCCCTGACGTCGAGCAGGAACGGAGCGGGCGCACCGCCGTTGTGACCTGCCATGGTCGGGGCGAACACCTCGTAGCGGCCGGTGTCCGCGAGCTGCGGGGCGACGTACTTCCACACGCTCTGCGACAGGAGGAAGGGGTGCAGCAGCAGGATCGGTTCGCCCGATCCGAGATGGATGGGTGCGCGACGTTCGGCCATGACGCCCGAGATTAAAGTGATACCGCCGGTACTGCAAGTGGCCTGTCGGGGCGGATCGGTAGGGTCTGCGCCGTGGCTTCTCCGGGTTCGCTGACCGTCAGCACGATCAACGTCAACGGCATCCGCGCTGCGGTCAAGCAGCGCTCGACCGAAAACCTCGGCCTGTTGCCGTGGTTGAAGGAAACCGACGCCGACGTGGTGTGCCTGCAGGAGACCCGGGCCGACGACGAACAACTCGCCGATGCGTTGGCGCCTGCGCTGGCCGACGGCTGGAATCTCGCGTCGGCCGATCCGCATCTGAAGGGCCGCAACGGCGTTGCGGTGCTGTCACGCCATCCGATCGACGCCTCGCGGTTGCTGGTATCCGACGAGTTCGAGGCACATGGCCGCTATCTCGAGGTCGACACCGCGGGCACCACGGTGGTGAGCGTGTACTTCCCGACGGGCGAGGCCGAGACCGACCGCCAGCTCGAGAAGGAGCGGTTCATGGGCACGGTCGCTGCGCGGATGGCGCTGCTCCTGGCCAATGATGCTGTGGTGTGCGGGGATTGGAACATCGCGCACACCGAGAACGACATCAAGAACTGGAAAGGCAACGTCAAGAAGGCCGGCTTCCTGCCCGCCGAGCGGGCATGGCTGACCGAGTTGTTGGCCACCGGCTGGGTCGACGTCGTACGCGTGCTGCATCCCGACGTCGCCGGGCCCTACAGCTGGTGGTCATGGCGCGGCAAGGCATTCGACAACGACGCCGGCTGGCGCATCGACTACCACCTCGCGAGCCCCACCCTCGCGGCCCGGGCGACGGCGGCTCGCGTCGACCGGGCCGAGGCCTATGCGCTGCGCTGGTCGGACCATTCGCCCGTGACCGTCACTTACGGCTGACGCCAGTCCGCGCGCCGGCCGAGGTGGGCGAGGATCCGCTCGAAATCGGTTGTCGCGTGGGCGTTCACAGCGCGGCCGAAGGGTGCGCCCGCGGTTTCGCGGAAGTCACCGTCCGGGATCGCCTCCACAAGCGGCAGGACCGCGGCGATGACGTCGTCGGGCAGGTCGTAGGGAACGCCCAACGCCGCCGCGACATCCCAGCCATGCACGACGTAGTCGACGAAATGGAATCCGATCGCGAGCGCGCCGGGAAACGTCGCATTGGGTCCGAATTCGGGTAGGGCGAACGTCGCCTCGGTGACGCCATCGGTGGCGAACGCGTCGAGGACGTCGTGCGCGGCCGCGGCGTATGCGGCTTTCGGGTCTGCGCGCACCGCGCCTGCGACGGTCTCGGGTCGCCAGACCGCTTCGTCGGAACCGTTGCCGCGCGCGGCCGCCGCGAACCCGCGGTGCTGGACGGTCATGTGGGCGAGCAGTTCGGCGAGATTCCAGTCCGCGCACGGAGTGGGGCGGCCGAGGTCGGATGCGGCGACGGTGTCGACCAGGTCGATGGTGCGCAGGATGGCGATGCGGTGGTGGGGGCGGATGTCCGCGTCAATTGTGTGCATACGCTTACGATAAGCTCGAGCACATAATTATGCAATGCCTACCATGACGTGGTGCCACGACGTCCTGACCTGGCAGCCATGCTGGCCCCGCTGCTGCGTGAGCTCATCGATGCCGAGATGCCGGTGCTCGAGGCGCACGACGTGACGATGTGGGGCTACGTCGTGCTGTGCGCGCTGGACCGGTCGTCGATGCGCACGCAGGCCGCGCTCGCCGAGGCGATCGGCGCCGACAAGACGCGCATCATCCGCACGCTCGACGAACTGCAGCAACGCGGGCTCATCGACCGTCAACCCGACCCCGATGACCGCCGGGTCCGGCTGCTGGCGATCACCGCCGCCGGCCGTGATCTCAAGGATGCGGTGCAGGCCGAGATCCAGCGCGGCGAGGAGCGATGGCTCGGTGAACTGTCCACCGACGACCGGAAGGTGTTCCTACGGGTGCTGGCACAGCTGACCCGCGAAGAAAGCGGATGACACCAGTGCGAAAATCGAATACATCATGACTAGCGGAAGCAAACAGGTCGTCTTCTCGGGCGCCCAACCCACCTCGGACTCACTTCATCTCGGCAACGCATTGGGCGCGGTGACGCATTGGGCGCAGTTGCAGGACGGCTACGACGCGTTCTTCTGCGTCGTCGACCTGCACGCGATCACCATTCCGCAGGATCCCGAAACGTTGCGCCGGCGCACCCTGGTCACCGCCGCGCAGTACCTCGCGCTGGGCATCGATCCGGCCCGCAGCACCGTGTTCGTCCAGAGCCATGTGCCCGAACACACCCAACTCGCTTGGGTGCTGGGCTGTTTCACCGGCTTCGGCCAGGCGTCGCGCATGACGCAGTTCAAGGACAAGTCGCAGAAGCAGGGTGCGGACGCGACGACCGTCGGCCTGTTCACCTACCCCGTGCTCATGGCTGCCGACGTGTTGCTCTACGACACCGACGTCGTTCCGGTCGGCGAGGATCAGCGGCAACACCTCGAACTCGCCCGTGACGTTGCCCAGCGGATCAATGCCCGGTTCCCGGACACCTTCGTGGTGCCCGAGGCGATGATCCCCAAGGCAACCGCCAAGATCTACGACCTGCAGGACCCGACGGCGAAGATGAGCAAGTCCGCGGCAACGGACGCCGGCTTGATCAGCCTGCTCGACGATCCCAAGGCAACGGCGAAGAAGATCCGCTCCGCGGTGACCGACAGCGAACGGGAGATCAGGTTTGACCCGCAGGCCAAACCGGGTATTTCCAACTTGCTGACCATCCAGTCCGCAATCACCGGAACCGATATCGAGAAGCTCGTCGAGGGCTACGCCGGCCGCGGGTACGGCGATCTCAAGAAAGACACCGCTGAGGTGGTCGTCGAGTTCGTCACCCCCATCAAGACACGGGTCGACGAACTGCTGGCTGACCGGGCCGAACTGGAGTCGATTCTGGCTGCGGGCGCGGATCGCGCAAAACAGGTGTCGGGCAAGACTCTCGCACGCGTCTACGACAAGATAGGGTTTCTTCAGCAAACGTCGTAAGCGCCAGGGGAGGGGCGGCGGTGGACGAGCAGGAGAAACCGGGGATTCTCGATCGGCTGCGCGCCCGTTATCCGTGGTTCGACCACGTGATGCGTGCCCAGCAGCGATACACCGACTGCAACGGCAACTTCTACGCCGCCGGCATCACCTACTTCACGATCTTCGCGTTGTTCCCGTTGCTGATGGTCGGGTTCGCCGTCGCCGGTTTCCTGTTGTCTCGCCGGCCCGAACTGCTTTCTGAGATCGAGGACCGGATCCGCGGCGCGGTGTCCGGCGATCTGGGCCAGCAACTCGTGACGCTCATGAACTCGGCCATCGATTCGCGCGGCACCGTCGGCGTGATCGGCCTCGCGACGGCGGCCTGGGCCGGTCTGGGCTGGATGGCAAACCTGCGCGAGGCACTCAGCCAGATGTGGGAGCAACACCACCCCGAGGGCGGATTCGTCGGCAACAAACTCTCGGACCTGCTGGCGCTCGTCAGTGCGTTCCTCGCCATGGTCGTCACGATCGCCCTCACCGCACTCGGCGATCCGGCTTTGATGCGCCGGGTGCTGGAATGGGTCGGCCTCGGCAACCTCGCGGGCATCACCGGCGGGCTGCGGATCGTGTCACTCCTCGTGTCGATCGGGATCTCCTGGCTGCTCTTCACCTGGATCATCGCCCGGTTGCCACGCGAGTCCGTCCCGTTCCGCAGTTCGATCCGCGCGGGTCTGCTCGCGGCGGTGGGCTTCGAGATCTTCAAGCAGGTGGCGTCGATCTACCTGCAGTCCGTCCTGAGCGGGCCCGCGGGCGCGACGTTCGGCCCGGTGCTCGGTCTCATGGTGTTCGCCTATATCACCGCGCGGTTGATCCTGTTCGCCACCGCATGGGCCGCGACGTCCAGGGAAAGCCTGGAGGCCGCGCCGGTCGAGCCGCCGGACCCCGCCCTGATCACCACCCGCGTGCAGGTGCGCGACGGCGTCGGTCTGCCCGGTGTCCTGGCCGCGGCGGCTGCGGGAGCGGTTGGAGCACTGGGCTTTTCACGGTTCATTCGGCGCTAGCGATTGCGCGATTTCCCGCCATTGTCACGCCAGAGTGATGCCGGCGTTCGGCAGCCACTCCAGCGTGACAATGGTGCGATTACGGCGCTAGTGGCTGACGACCTTGAGGCCGACGATGCAGCCGACCACGCCGAGCATGAGCAACACCTTGATCACTGACGCGGATTCACCGCCGGTCAACATCGCATAGGTGACGGTCAACACCGCACCGATGCCAACCCAGACCGCATAGCTCGTGCCCGGAGGCAGGCTTCGCATCGCGATGGCCAGGCCGATCATCGACAGGATCAGGGCAACGCCGAACACCACGGATGGTCCGAGTCGCGTGAAGCCTTCGGTCTTGCTGAGCGCAGTCGCCCAGACCGCTTCCAGAACGCCTGAGACGACGAGAATCAGCCAAGCCATGACGCACCTCCCAAGGCCCGTCTTGTCGCTGGCCGGGTACGGTGCCGCCTCGTCCGGTGCCATGTGCTGGCGATATTCATTGTAACAACGACGTAACATGCCTGGCTGTGACCTTGGCAACCATTTGGTCGACGGCCATGGGCCTCGACGTACCGATCGTCAACGCACCGATGGGCGGGGCAGCAGGAGGCCGGCTGGCCGCCGCGGTGTCGACCGCGGGCGGTCTCGGCATGGTCGGGATGGGCAGCGCCGCCACGCCTGACCAACTGCGACGCGAACTCGCGATCCTGCAAGGCCTCGACCGCCCCTTCGGCATCGGCCTCGTGCACTGGGTGATGGTGGACCGGCCGGAGCTGTTCGAGATCGCACTGGCCGCACAGCCAACCCTGCTCAGCGTCAGCTTCGGCGATGACTGGGACTGGGTGCGTCACGCCCACGATGCCGGAGTCAAAGTCGCCACGCAGGTGCCCACGGTCGAGGCGGCGCGTCGTGCCGCCGATGCCGGTGTCGACGTCCTCGTGGCCCGCGGGGCGGAGGGCGGCGGGCACGGTGAACCCACGGTCGGCACGTTGCCGCTCCTGGCCGAGGTACTCGACGCGGTGGAGTTGCCGGTGCTGGCCGCCGGCGGGATCACGTCACCGCGCAGCGTGGCCGCGGTGCTCGCGGCCGGCGCCGCCGCGGCCTGGCTGGGCACCGTATTCACCACGTGCGCCGAGGCGTTGACGCCGGACGCTGCTCGTGACGCGCTGTTGGCGGGCACCGAGACCGAGCTCACCCGCGAATTCGACGTCGCAGCCGGATATCGTTGGCCGCCAACAATTCCCGAGCGAGTGCTGCGCGGTTCATCGGTCAACGCCGGGCAGGGTGTCGGGATGGTGAACCAGGCACTGCCGGCGGCGGAGACGATCGAGCGGCTCTGCTGGGGCGCCGAAGCGCTGTTGCGGCGGTGGGTGTAGACGCTCGCCGAACGTTGGCTTGTGTTCGAGATCTCGCGGAAGATTCGTACATAAGCCAACACTGGGCGAGGAGGACTATGTCGGGAAGACCGCCGTCCAGACTTCGGCTGGCTCTGGTGGGCGCCGTAGCCGCCGTCGGCTTCGCACCCCTGGCCGCCGCCATTGTCGCTGCGGTGTACCGGTTTCCGATCCCGTTCGCCGAGTACGTGACGGGTGTCGGCGGGATGCCCGCGGCGGCGCTGGCATCGGTGTTCTACCTTGCGCTGGGTGGCTTCGTCGTTCTTGGTGCGTTTGGCGCCGCGGCCGGTGCGTTGTTGGCTAGGACGGCCGCGGCCACGCGCCATGCCGTCGCGGCGTCTTTTGCGATCGCCGTAGTCGGCGCGCTGTCCTTGGCCCTACTCGAATACGTCATCGGGCCATGGTGAGCTCGACGATCTGTACTACCTTGCCGGCGCCGTCTTCGGCGTCCAGGGCATGGGCGAGGCGCTGCGCATTGTCTTTGAACCTGCTCTGCGACAATGCCTCACGTATCGCGGCTGCCAGTGCGTCAACCGTGAGCCGCCGTTGCGAGATCGGGGCCGGTCCTACGCCCAGCTCGAAAAGCCGCCTGGCCCAGAACGGTTGGTCGCCGTAACCGGCGGGTACGGAGACGGTCGGAACGCCGGCGCGTAACCCGGCTGCCGCGGTGCCCGCGCCACAGTGGTGGACGACGGCAGCAGCGTGCGGGAAGAGCCAGTCGTGTGGCACGTCGCCGACGGCGATCACGTCGTCTCCGGAGACGTCGAGCCCGGCCCAGCCCGCCTGGATCACGCCGCGGGCGTCGGCAGCTCGAACCGCTTGTGTGACAAGGTCGGACAGCCGCTCGGCCTCGGCCTTACTGTTGACGGTGCTGCCGAAACCGATGACCACCGGAGCCGGCCCCGCCTGCAGGAAATCCGCGAGATCGGCGGGCGGTTGCCATCCGGCCGGGCGGGCCGGCCACCAGTAGCCGACGACGTCGATGCCTGGCCGCCAGTCGGCAGGCCGCGGCAGGACCGTGGGCGAGTAGCCGTAGAGAATGGGCCACTGCGCTTCGGTGCGGCGTCGTCGCAGTGCCCTCGCCGACGCCTTCGGCAGACCGAGTTCGTCGCGAAAACCGTTGACCGTCTTGTTGTACAGCCGATCGATCACCGCTTCGGCGAGTCGGGCGGCCGACTTGTTCCCGTAACTCCCGGCGCTCCAGGCTCCCAGCACGGCAGGCGGATGGTCCGCGGTGGCCGACAACGGCTGCAGCCGAACGCCGACGCTCGGGATGTCGAGCGCCTCGGCCAGCGGATGGCCGACCAGTTCGGCGAACGGCGAGAGCATCAGCAGGTCGAGCGGCTCATCGCGCAACGCGACAAGCACATCCTCGCCCAACGCCCGCATGCCGCTTGGTGCGAAAAATGCCGCCATGGCCTTCGCGGCCTCCCGCGGGGCGACGTCCGACAGATCGGCGGCGTGGTCGTCCAGCCCACGAAACTCCAAGCCGCAGAAGGTCACAAGGTCATTGAACGCCGCATACGCGACCACGATGACTCGGTGCCCGGCCTCTTGCAGGCGCACACCCAGACCGGTGAGTGGAGCGACGTCGCCGCGGCTTCCGATGGCGATGATGCCGATGGTGCTCATGGCTCAGTCGCCCGTTCGAAGAGTGCGACCACCTGTTCGCCGTAGCCGACGACGTCGTAGTCCGGATCGCGGGCATATTCGGCGGCGGCGCTGTCGAGCGCACCGCGGAGTGCGTGCTTCATGAACACCGGTGACAGTTCGCGGAATTCACCGCTCTTGAGACCGTCGTCGAAGATCGTCTGGGGATCCAGCGCGGCGAGATCGCCGACCGGTGGATGTTCCTGTACGGCTTTTGCGGCCGCTTGATCCAGTCGCAGGCCGTTCTCGTCACGGAAACCGGCCATCAGCTCGAGCATCGCGACCGCAGTCGACCGGTTCGCGGCGATGAACGCGATGTTGGCCCGGATGTAGGCCGCCAGCTTGGCTGACGCGGACGTCTCGGCGACGACGGTGGGCACGATCACCGCCGCACCGCGCTCGAAGATGTCGACGAATACCGCCTCGATGATCTCGGCCTTCGTCGTGAAGTGATACAGCACAACGCTTTTGGCGACGCCAATGTGTGCGGCGATGCGGGCGAGCGAGGTCTGGGCATACCCGGACTCCGCGATCACCTCGGTCGCCGCGTCGATGATCTGGCGGCGTCGAGCTTGTTCGGTAAACGTCTTCGCGCGTTCCGACCGCATGGTCCGAGATTAGACCGATCGGTCAGATCTTGGCAAGACTCTTTCGCCGAGCAGACGCGTGGGTACCCGAAACAAGACGATTTCGGGTACCGGAGCGTCTGCTCGCGAAACTCAGCGGATGGCGCGCCGATTCAGTTGCCGAGCACCGAGGATCAGCATGAACACGATGATCGACCCGACGACGCCCACGCCCACGCGCACCGGGAGCGCATCGGCCGGCGGGATCACCCCGGCGGCCTGAGCTGCCGACGGCTCTTCGGGTTTGGGCGGTTTCAGTGACGGATCGGGGTCGACGAGCGTGCCGACCTTGGTGCCAGGCGCGGTCGCAAAGCCGTAATCGAGAAGGCGGGCGGCCTGTTCCCACGGCGCGATCGGCACCCGCGTGCCTCTCAGCAGCACCGCGACCAGGCGCCGGCCGTCGCGTTCGGCGGCCCCGACGAACGTCTGCCCGGCATCGTCGGTGTAACCCGTCTTGCCGCCGAGGGCACCCGGGTAGTTGTAGAGCAGCTTGACGTCGTTCTCGACCGGATACGGCGGATTGCCGTCGCGCCCAGGGAAATCGAATGACTTCGTGGCGACGATGTCGGCGAACACCGGGTTCTGCCAGGCGTAGCGGTAGAACAACGCGACGTCATAGGCCGAGGTGCTCATCCCCGGACCGTCCAAGCCAGAAGGGGTCGCGGCGCGGGTGTCACGGCCGCCGAGCTTGCCCGCAAGAACGTTGATCTTCTGCATGGCGGTGTCCATGCCACCGAGCTGGGCGGCCAACGCATGGGCGGCGTCATTGCCCGAGTGCATCAGCAGCCCGTGCAGCAGGTCATTGATCGTGTACTGGCCGCCCGGGCCGACACCCACGCGGGTGCCCTCGGAGTTCGCATCGTCCTGAGTGCCGGCCACGCGCTTGTTGAGGTTCAGTTCGTTGAGCGAAGCCATGGCCACCAGCACCTTGATGACGCTGGCGGGGCGGTGGCGGCCGTGCGGATCCTTGGCGGCGATGACGTCGCCGGTGTCGAGGTCGGCGACCACCCAGGCTTCGGCGGACACGTCGTTGGGCAGCGGTGGCGTGTCGGCCGCGGTGATGACACCGCAACCCGACAGTGCATCACCGCCAACAGTCTTGGCGGGAACCGGCAGCGGTCCGGGCGTGGGATCACCCGGTTTCGGCACCTCGGAGGCGTCGACGGCAGGGGGTGTGGTGACGCGGTAGGGGCAGTCGGGCGCCGGGTCGGCGCCTGCCACGCCGGCACCCATCAACGCCGGACCGGCCAGCATCGCCAGTGCCGCCAGCGCGCCCAGCCCACGCTGTGAAGTCCTCCGCAAGGTCGCCATCGTGTCCGAAGGTTAGGCGATCCGGCCCGGATTTCCGGTTTGCCACGCTGTGACAAGTGTGACTGGTGTTAAAGATGGGTATACGCGAGCGCCGGATACTCGATCGTCGACATCCACAGTCGGCCGCCCGACTCGCACACGCCCGTGACGACACCGAACTCCGGGTGCTTGCATCGAACACCGCTGACCGCCGCACCGCTATCGGGGTCGAACGCGACCACCCACACCTGGGATTTGATCCGGGGCTGAAGTGCGTCCGGCAACCGCCAGATCAGTTGACGCAGGAGGGGTGAACGGGGCGCGAGCTTTTCGGCGGCCGGATTGATCGGACTCACCAGGGCCACCCAGATGCGTCCGTCGGATCCGGTGGAGATGTTGTCCGGCATGCCCGGCAGATTCACGGCCAGGGGTGTGACCGTGCCGGCTTGTGGGCCCGTGAGCCAGTACTTGGAAAGCCGTCGGCCCTGAGTCTCGGCGAAAACCAGCGCCGACTCGTCGGCGGTCGCCGTGACGCCGTTCGTGAAGTACAGCCCGTCGACGAGCGTGGTGACCGCGCCGTCGGTGCCGAGGCGGAACAAACTGCCGCTGCCGCGAGCCTCCAGGACCGCGCCGCCGAAATGCTCATAGTGAAACCGGCTCGTCGACTCCGTGAAATATATTGTGCCGTCCGCTGTTTCGGTAACGTTCGAGCAGAACATCAGTGGACGGCCCTGCACTGATTCCACCAGCGTGGACAGCATGCCCGTCGCCGGATCCAGCGCGAGCAGCCCGCGGTGGCTGTCGCAGATCAACACACGCCCGTCACGGGCGACGTGCATGCCGAGCGGCCGGCCGCCGGTTTCGGCGACGACGGTGGCGCCACCGTCGGGGGAGACCCGAACGATGCGTCCGTCGACCAACCCCGTCCACAGGTGCCCGTCGGCATCGGCGACGACGTCTTCGGGTCCGTCCCCTGGCATGGGCACGATGGTCAGCTCGGCCGGGCCGAACTCGGGAAGGTCGTCGACGGGCGGTGGGGTCCAGCGGACGGGATCGATCGGCGGTTTGCGTGACACGCCGATGACGCTACGCCCGAAATGAGAACGGCCGGGCGGATTTCCGCCCGGCCGTCCTGACATCTAGCCCTTTACAGCATCTTGCCCGCTTCGCTGAGCACGCCGTGCAGGATGTCGTAGATGGCGTCGAACTCGGCCTGCCCGCTGATCAGCGGCGGCGCGAGCTGCACGACTGGGTCGCCACGGTCGTCGGCTCGGCAGTACAAGCCCGCTTCCCACAGCGCGGGCGTGAGGAAGCCGCGCAGCAGCCGCTCGGACTCTTCGTCGTTGAACGTCTCCTTGGTGGTCTTGTCCTTGACCAGCTCGATGCCGTAGAAGAAGCCCTCACCGCGCACGTCGCCGACGATCGGCAGGTCGTAGAGCTTCTCCAGGGTGGACTTGAACGCCGGCGCCATGGTCTTGACATGGTCGTTGAGGCCCTCACGCTCGAAGATGTCGAGGTTGGCCAGCGCGACCGCCGACGAAACCGGGTGTCCGCCAAAGGTATAGCCGTGCCCGAAGGTGGTCTTGCCGTCGTTGAACGGCTCGAACAGACGGTCGCTGGCGACCATCGCGCCGAGCGGCGAGTAGCCCGACGTCAGGCCCTTGGCGCTGGTGATGATGTCAGGGACGTAGCCGAAGTCGTTGCACGCGAACATCGAACCGATCCGGCCGTAGGCGCAGATCACCTCGTCGGACACGAGCAGCACGTCGTACTCGTCGCAGATCTCGCGGACCCGCTCGAAGTATCCGGGCGGCGGCGGGAAGCAGCCACCGGCGTTCTGCACGGGCTCCAGGAAGACTGCGGCGACGGTGTCGGGACCCTCGAACTCGATGGCCTCGGCGATGCGGTCGGCGCAGTAGCGGCCGAACGCCTTCTCGTCGTGCGCGTATTCCTCAGGGGCACGGTAGAAGTTGGTGTTCGGGGCGCGGAACCCACCGGGGGTCAGCGGCTCGAACGGGGCCTTGAAGGCCGGGATGCCGGTGATCGCGAGCGCGCCCTGCGGCGTGCCGTGGTAGGCGATCGAGCGCGAAACCACCTTGTGCTTACCGGGTTTGCCGGTCAGCTTGAAGTACTGCTTGGCGAGCTTCCATGCGCTCTCGACGGCTTCACCGCCGCCGGTCGTGAAGAAGACCCGGTTGAGGTCGCCGGGCGCGAAAGAGGCCACGCGCTCGGCCAATTCGATCGCCGGCGGGGTCGCATAGGACCACAGCGGGAAGAAGGACAGGGTCTCGGCTTGCTTGGCGGCGGCCTCGGCCAGTTCCTTGCGGCCGTGCCCCACCTGAACGACGAACAGGCCCGACAGGCCGTCGATGTAGCTCTTGCCCCGGTCGTCGAAAATTCGTACGCCCTCGCCGCGGGTGATGATCGGCGGGGTGATGCCTTCCCCGTGCCGGGCGAAATGGCCCCACAGGTGGCGGTTTGCCTTGGCGCCCAAGTCTGTGGACGTTGCTTCAGTGATATCTACGCTAGTCATCGCGTTCCCCAATTGTATTGCTGCTTAACGAGTTTCAAGTAAACAAGGGTTTCGGTGGATATCACTCCCGGTAATGCGCGGATTTCGGTGTTGAGTAGTTCGAGCAGGCTGTCGTCGTCTTCGCAGACCACCTCGCAGATGGCGTCGAAGGAACCTGCGGTCAGCACGACGTAGTCGACCTGCTCGATGTGAGCGAGCTTTTCGGCGAGCTTGGTGGTGTCCCCGGTGCAGCGGATGCCGATCATCGCCTGGCGCGCGAATCCCAGTTGCATCGGATCGGTGACGGCGACGATCTGCATGACACCGGCGTCGACCATCCGCTGCACGCGTTGGCGCACCGCGGCCTCGGAGAGGCCGACGGCCTTGCCGATTCCGGCATAGGAACGGCGGCCGTCCTGCTGCAACTTCTCGATGATCGCCTTCGACAGCTCGTCGAGCTGGAAGGCACCCGGTCGAGAGTGGTTCACGCGCAAGGGGACGGGCGCCAGCTCGTGACCATCAGGGTTGGTCATGCACCGATTGTGCACGGAATCCGTCGTTTGGGGCAACCGTATCGATGAAATCGTTTGTTTGAGGGTGCCTATGCCAGTGGAATACGTAGCCGAACCCTTGAAGCATCGGTTAGCGTTGGGCCATGAGTGTGGCGGTGAATGTTGCGAGCAGTTGGATCAATGGTGCCCCGGCGTCGACCACTGGGCCTACCCATTCCATCATCGATCCGGCGACCGGGAACACGGTTGCCGAATATGCGTTGGGTACGCCCGCCGATGTGGACACCGCGGTAGCCGCGGCCCGGTCCGCATTGCCCGGATGGTCGTCCGCAACGCCCGCGGAGCGCTCGGCGGTGCTGGCCAAACTCGCCAAACTGGCCGACGAGAACGCCGAGCAGCTGGTGGCCGAAGAGGTCAGTCAGACCGGTAAGCCCGTCCGGCTGGCATCGGAGTTCGACGTCCCGGGCAGCATCGACAACATCGATTTCTTCGCGGGCGCGGCGCGCCATCTGGAGGGCAAGGCGAGCGCGGAGTACTCGGGCGACCACACGTCGAGCATCCGGCGCGAGGCCGTCGGCGTCGTCGCCACCATCACGCCGTGGAACTACCCGCTGCAGATGGCGGTGTGGAAGGTCATCCCGGCGCTGGCGGCCGGTTGTTCGGTGGTGATCAAGCCGGCCGAGATCACGCCGCTGACCACCCTGACGCTGGCCCGGCTGGCCACCGAGGCGGGGCTGCCCGACGGCGTCTTCAACGTCGTGACCGGGGCCGGCTCCGACGTCGGAACCGCACTGGCCGGACACCGCGACGTCGACGTGGTGACGTTCACCGGGTCGACGGCCGTCGGCCGCAAGGTCATGGCCGCCGCGGCCGTGCACGGGCACCGTACCCAGCTTGAGCTGGGCGGCAAGGCGCCGTTCGTGGTGTTCGACGACGCCGATCTCGATGCCGCGATCCAGGGCGCGGTCGCCGGGGCGCTGATCAACACCGGACAGGACTGCACCGCCGCCACCCGCGCCATTGTCGCCCGCGACCTCTACGACGACTTCGTCGCGGGCGTCGCCGAGGTGATGAGCAAGGTCGTGGTCGGCGATCCGCACGATCCCGACACCGACCTGGGGCCGTTGATCACCGCCGCGCATCGCGACAAGGTCGCGGGCATGGTGGCGCGCGCGCCCGAGCAGGGCGGGCGCATCGTCACCGGCGGTGCGGCGCCGGATCTGCCCGGGTCGTTCTATCGGCCGACGCTGATCGCCGACGTGTCCGAATCCTCGGAGGTCTACCGCGACGAGATCTTCGGTCCGGTGCTGACGGTGCGGCCGTTCACCGATGACGACGACGCGATTCGCCAGGCCAACGACACCGTGTACGGTCTCGCGGCCTCGGCATGGACCCGCGACGTGTACCGCGCGCAGCGGGCGTCGCGGGAGATCAACGCGGGTTGTGTGTGGATCAACGACCACATCCCGATCATCAGCGAGATGCCGCACGGCGGCGTCGGCGCGTCCGGCTTCGGAAAAGACATGAGTGACTACTCGTTCGAGGAGTACCTCACCATCAAGCACGTCATGAGCGATATCACCGGCGTGGCCGAAAAGGACTGGCACCGTACGGTATTCACGCGTCGGTCCTGACCGCTCTTGCAGCCCGGAGTTGAGCCGTATATAACTGCCGGGAGGGTTTTGTGGCATTAAACACAGCTACCAAGGACAGGGTATGAGTTTGTACGCAGTAATCGATCCGGCGACCGGCGACGTGGTGCGCGAGTACCCGACGGCCACTGACGAGCAGATCGAGCAGGCGCTGGCCGCGGCCGCCAAGGCCCACCGGGAATGGTCGAAGAACTCGACGGTGGCCGAGCGCGCCGCACTGATCAAGCAGGTCGCCAAACTGCACGTCGAGCGCCGGGACGAGCTCGCCGCGATCATTCAGCGCGAGATGGGCAAACCGCTGGAGCAGGCGCTCGGCGAGGTCGATTTCAGTGCCGCGATCTATGAGTACTACGCCGACAACGCCGAGAAGTTCCTCGCCGATGAGCCGATCGAGTTGCTCGACGGTGAGGGCAGTGCGCTGATCCGGCGCAGCTCGGTCGGCGTGCTGCTGGGCATCATGCCGTGGAACTACCCGTACTACCAGGTGGCACGGTTCGCCGGGCCCAACCTGACGCTCGGCAACACCATCGTGCTCAAGCACGCCCCGCAGTGCCCTGAATCGGCCGCCGCGATCCAGCAGATCTTCGACGACGCCGGGTTCCCCGAGGGCGCCTACGTGAACGTGTACGCCACCAATGAGCAGATCGCCGAGGCGATCGCCGACCCACGCGTGCAAGGCGTTTCGCTCACCGGATCGGAGCGTGCGGGTGCGGCGGTGGCCGAGATCGCCGGACGCAACCTCAAGAAGGTGGTGCTGGAGCTGGGCGGGTCGGACCCGTTCATCGTGCTCTCGACCGACGACCTCGACGCCACCGTCGAGGCAGCCGTCGCAGGCCGGTTCGAGAACACGGGCCAGGCCTGCAACGCCGCCAAGCGGTTCATCGTCGCGTCCGACATCTACGACGAGTTCCTGACCAAGTTCACCGACAAGGTGCTCGCACAGGCCGAGGGACTGGCGCCGCTGTCGTCGGTGGCCGCCGCCGAGCGGCTGGCCGAACAGGTCGACCGCGCCGTGGCGGACGGCGCGAAGCTCGTGAAGGCAGGTGAGCGCAAGGGCGCCTACTTCCCGCCGGGCGTGCTGACCGAGGTCTCCACCGACTCGCCGTCCTACCGCGAGGAACTGTTCGGCCCCGTCGCCACGGTCTACAAGGTGGACTCCGAAGAGCAGGCCGTCGAACTGGCCAACGACACCCCGTTCGGTCTCGGCTCCTACGTGTTCACGACCGACGAGGAGCAGGCCGCGCGGGTCGCCGACCGCATCGACGCCGGCATGGTGTTCGTCAACGTCGTCGGCGCCGACGGTGTCGAGCTGCCGTTCGGTGGGGTCAAGCGCTCCGGCTTCGGCCGCGAACTCGGCCGCTTCGGCATCGACGAATTCGTCAACAAGAAGCTCATCCGCCGGGGGTAGACGGACCTACCTAGACTTGCGCCATGACCGCGAGCGCTCGGGTCGGTGAGTTCGAAGACCTACGGCCACATCTGCTGGCCGTGGCCTATCGGCTCACCGGCACATTCGCCGACGCCGAGGACATCGTGCAAGACGCCTGGATCCGGTGGCAGGCCAACCGCGGGGAGATCAACGACCTTCGCGCTTGGCTGACCACCGTGGTGAGCAGGCTCGGTTTGGACCGGCTCCGGTCAGCCGCGCACCGGCGGGAAACCTACGTCGGGGAGTGGCTGCCCGAGCCGGTCGTCACCGGATTCGACGGCAACGACCCCTTGGCGGCAGTGGTTGCCGGCGAGGACGCGCGTTTTGCCGCCATGGTGGTGCTGGAACGCCTGACCCCCGACCAGCGCGTGGCGTTCGTCCTGCACGACGGATTCGGTGTGCCGTTCTCCGAGATCGCCGACGTGCTCGGTGTCAGCGCGGCATCCGCGCGCCAGCTGGCGTCGCGGGCCCGCCGCGCGGCGTCCGACACCCCGCCGCCGGTGACCGACGACACGCACAACGAGGTCGCCGGAGCGCTCATGGCGGCGTTGGCGGCCGGCGACATGGAAGGCGTTGTGCGCCTTCTGCATCCGGACGTCACGTTCACCGGCGACTCCAACCGCCGGGCGCCGACGGCACCGCGCGTCATCAACGGGCCGGAAAAGGTCGCCCGGTTCCTGTTCTCGCTCGCCCGCCGCTACGGGCCCAACTGGCTGGCCGGCACCCAGATGGTTCGGGTCAACGGCGAGCTGGGCGCCTACACACCGGGCGCGCCACCCGTCGACGGTTATCCGGAACTGATGCCGCGCATCACCGCGATGACCGTACGGGACGGAAAAGTCTGTGCCGTATGGGATATTGCGAACCCGGACAAGTTCACCGGCTCGCCGCTGCGCGGTGGTGCGGCATGATGCCGACCGATCCGGGCAATCTCGGGCAGACGTTCGGCAGGTTCATGTTCCGCGGCATGGACAAGATGCGTCACCGCGACGCGTTCGGCATTAGCGAGCCGACCGCGACCGATTTCACCGGGTTCGACCGCTACCGCCAGATCGTGTTGGTGACGTTCAAGAAGTCCGGCGAAGCCGTCCCGAGCCCCATCAACCACGGTGTCGCCGACGGCAAACTCTACGTTCGCACCGACGCGTCCACCGCCAAGGTCAAGCGTATCCGCAACAACCCGAATGTGCTTGTGGTGGGCAGCAATCTGCGTGGCAAGCCCAGCGGCCCGGTGGTCGCCGGCGTGGCGCGCATCCTGCCCGAGGAAGAACACGCGCACGCCGACGCCGTCATCGCCGCCAACTGGAGCCTGCCGATGAAACTGTTCGAGCGAAGCCTCGACCGGGGAAGTCAAACCTTCGGTGTGGCAATGGCTTTCATCGAGATCACGCCTGCTCGGGCTGGTCGGCCCACGGAACCCGGCACGCATCCCCAGAGTTGAAACCCTGCTCGGTGATGCCCAGCGCCGAGTACATCCGCGCGCGCATGTTCTCGGTACCGATCTGATACGTCAGCTCGATGACGCCGTCGTCGCCGAACCGGCGGCGCAGATCGGCGACCTGCTCGTCGGTGATGGTGTGCGGGTCTTTCGTCATGGCGTCGGCGTAGGCGATCGCGGCACGCTCGTCGTCTGTGAACAACGGTGACGTCGCGTAGTCGTCGATCGACTTCAGCCGGTCCACGTCCAGGTTGTCGAGTCGCATGAGCATGGACCCGAAGTCCACACACCACGAGCAGCCGACGGTACGGGCCGTCCAGAACACCGCCAGTTCACGCACGTTGGCCGGCAGCTTCTTCGAGCCACTTTCCAGCAGGCCCTCATGGGCGGCGTTGGCGATCAGCAGCCGCGGGTGGTGGGCTGCCACGGTGAACGGTTCCGGCACCTCACCGAACTTGCGCTTGGCGAAGCTGTACATCATGCGGGTCATCAGGCCGGCTTGTTTGGGGGGCAGGGGAGCGATTCTCGGTGTCATACCTGTCTGACGAGACAGCCTCGCGATGTGTGACAGCCGAGTGTGAAGAAAATGGCCAGATTCCGGCCAAACCTCGCGATCTTCTTCACGTTGGCGGGCGATGGAACGGCACTGACCCGCGTTGCGTCCTACCTTTATGCCGTTTCTGGGTTCGGAGGCGTTGGCCGCGGGCAAGCTCAACCGATACCACCTGACCACCCGCTACGAGATGCTGCACCGGGATGTCTACGTCCCGCGCGGCGCGAAGCTGACCCCGGTCGACAAGGCCGTCGCGGCATGGCTGTGGTCGGGGCGACGCGCAACCGTGGCCGGGTTGTCGGCGGCTGCGCTCCTCGGATCGAAATGGATCGACGCCAAGCAACCCGCCGAGCTGAACCACTCCAGCCGGCACGAAACCGCAGGCATCGTCCTGCACAGCGACCGCCTGACTGACGACGAGGTTCGGGTGGTCCGAGGAATCCGGGTCACGACGCCTGCCAGGACTGCTTTCGACCTCGGCCGCAGGCCAGGATTGACGGAAGCCGTCGTGCGGGTAGACGCGCTGCTGCAGGCCTGTGATCTGAAACTTGTTGATATACAAGCGCTTGTCGATACCCACCGCGGCGCGCGCGGGCTCGTGCAGTTAAGACAGGTGCTCGACCTCGCTGACTACGGCGCCGAATCGCCGCAGGAGACCAGGCTCCGGTTGCTGTTCACCGAGGAGGGTATGCGACCCGACGAGACCCAGATCGAAGTGTTCGGGCATTGGGGTGAACTGGTGGGGCGTATCGACATGGGGTGGCCTGACTGGAATGTCGGCGTGCAGTACGACGGTATTCAACACTGGACCGACCCGAGACAGCGGACAAAGGACATCGACCAAGACGCGGAGTATCGCGAGCTCGGCTGGACTATCGTTCGCGTCGGCAATGACCTGTTGCGCTATCGCCAACGCGCCATCATCACCCGTACCCGCGCCGCTCTGGAAAAAGCAGGGCGTCCAACGTGAAGAAGATCGCGAGATTCTCGAGGATTCTCGCGATCTTCTTCACGTTCGAGCACAAATACTTAGCGCGCAAACATCAACGCGCGCTTGACCTCCTGGATCGCCTGGGTCACCTGGATGCCACGTGGGCAGGCCTCGGTGCAGTTGAACGTGGTGCGGCAGCGCCACACGCCGTCGACCTCGTTGAGGATGTCGAGCCGTTCGGCGGCTGCCTCGTCACGTGAGTCGAAGATGAACCGGTGTGCGTTGACGATCGCGGCGGGCCCGAAGTAGGACCCCTCGCTCCAGTACACCGGGCAGCTCGTGGTGCAGCACGCGCACAGGATGCACTTGGTGGTGTCGTCGTAGCGGGCCCGGTCGGTCGGGCTCTGGATGCGCTCCTTGGTGGGCGCGTTGCCGCTGGTCACGAGGAACGGCTTGACTGCGCGGTAGGCGTCGAAGAACGGCTCCATGTCCACCACGAGGTCCTTCTCCACGGGCAGGCCGCGGATGGGCTCGATGGTGATGGTCAGCTGCTTGCCCGCCTTCTTGGGCAGCATGTCGCGCATGAGGACCTTGCAGGCGAGCCGGTTGACGCCGTTGATCCGCATGGCGTCCGACCCGCACACCCCGTGGGCGCAGGACCGGCGGAACGTCAGCGTGCCGTCGAGGTACCACTTCACGTAGTGCAGCAGGTTGAGCAGCCGGTCGCTGGGCAGGCACGGCACGCGGAAGCTCTGCCAGCCTGCGGCGTCCGGATTGTCCGGGTTGAAGCGGGCGATCTTCAGCGTGACCATGACCGCGCCCTCGGGGACGGGCGGCAGCTCGGGGTCGCCGGTCTCTGGCTTGTCGATGACGGGTGCGCTCATCAGTACTTACGCTCCATCGGCTCGTAGCGCGTCTGGACCACGGGCTTGTAGTCCAGCCGGATGTCGGACAGCAGGTCGGTGCCCTGCTTGTACGCCATGGTGTGGCGCATGTAGTTGGTGTCGTCGCGGTTGGGGTAGTCCTCGCGCGCATGGCCGCCGCGCGACTCCTTGCGGTTGAGCGCACCGACGACGGTGACCTCGGCCAGCTCAAGCAGGAAGCCCAGCTCGATGGCCTCGAGCAGGTCGCTGTTGTAGCGCTTGCCCTTGTCGTGCACCGTGATTCGCGAGTACCGCTCCTTCAGCGCGTGAATGTCGGTGAGCGCCTGCTTGAGCGTCTCCTCGGTGCGGAACACCGCGGCGTTGTTGTCCATCGACTGCTGCAGCGACGTGCGGATGTCGGCGACGCGCTCGTTGCCGTGCTCGGAGAGGATGTCGCCGACCCAGCCGACCACCATCTCCGCCGGGTTCTCCGGCATGTCGACGAAGTTGTGGTTCTGGGCGTACTCGGCGGCGGCGATACCGGCGCGGCGGCCGAACACGTTGATGTCGAGCAGCGAGTTGGTGCCGAGGCGGTTGGCGCCGTGCACCGAAACACACGCGCATTCACCGGCGGCGTACAGGCCGGGGATGACGTTGGTGTTGTCGCGCAGCACCTGACCGTGGACGGTGGTGGGGATACCGCCCATGACGTAGTGGCAGGTCGGGTAGACCGGCACGAGCTCCTTGACGGGGTCGACGCCGAGGTAGGTGCGGGCGAACTCGGTGATGTCGGGCAGCTTGGCCTCGAGCACGTCCTCACCGAGGTGGCGCACGTCGATGTAGACGTAGTCCTTGTTCGGCCCGGCGCCGCGGCCCTCGAGGACCTCGAGCACCATCGAGCGGGCGACGATGTCGCGCGGCGCGAGGTCGACGATCGTGGGCGCGTAGCGCTCCATGAACCGCTCACCTTCGCCGTTGAGCAACCGGCCGCCCTCGCCGCGCACGGCCTCGGAGATCAGGATGCCGAGACCGGCAAGGCCGGTCGGGTGGAACTGGTGAAACTCCATGTCTTCCAAGGGAAGTCCCTTGCGGAAGATGATCCCCAGGCCGTCACCGGTCAGGGTGTGGGCATTGGAGGTGGTCTTGTACATCCGGCCCGACCCGCCGGTGGCGAAGACGATCGCCTTGGCGTGGAAGACGTGGATGTCACCGGTGGCCAGTTCGTAGGCGATGACGCCGGTGGCGACCGGCCCGGCAGGCGTGTCGGTCAGCGCGATGTCGAGTGCGTAGAACTCGTTGAAGAACTGCACGTCGTGCTTGACGCAGTTTTGGTACAGCGTCTGCAGGATCATGTGGCCGGTGCGGTCGGCGGCATAGCAGGCGCGGCGGACCGGGGCCTTGCCGTGGTCGCGGGTGTGCCCGCCGAAGCGGCGCTGGTCGATGCGGCCCTCGGGGGTGCGGTTGAACGGCATCCCCATCTTTTCGAGGTCATAGACCGCGTCGATGGCCTCGCGGCACATGATCTCGACGGCGTCCTGGTCGGCGAGGTAGTCGCCGCCCTTGACGGTGTCGAAGGTGTGCCACTCCCAGTTGTCCTCTTCGACGTTGGCCAGTGCGGCGCACATACCGCCCTGGGCCGCACCGGTGTGGGAGCGGGTGGGGTAGAGCTTGGTCAGCACTGCGGTGCGGGCCCGCGGCCCGGCTTCGACCGCGGCGCGCATGCCCGCGCCGCCTGCGCCGACGATGACGACGTCGTAGCGATGTTCCTGAATCATTTGCCTAACCCCCGATGTTCGCGTCGAAGGTGACCAGGACGTAGGTGCCGAGCACCAACGTGAATCCCGTCGCCAGCAACAGAAGCGAGTTCAGCCAGAACTTGGTGGTGTTCTTGCGGGCGTAGTCGCCGATGATGGTGCGCATGCCGTTGGCGCCGTGCAGGTTTGCCAACCACAGCAGCGCCATGTCCCAGATCTGCCAGAACGGCGAGGCCCAGCGCTGCGCGACGTAGTTGAAGTCGATGCGGTACACGCCGTCCTGCCACATCAGCATGACGAAGAGGTGGCCGAGCGCCAGAAACACCAGTGCCACACCGGAGAACCGCATGAACAGCCAGGCGTACTTCTCGAAGTACGGGATGCCGCGCGGCCTGCGGGGGGCGCGGGGGTGATCGAGCGCGGCCGGGCGGTCGTGCTCACGTTCCATGACGGGCGCGGGACGCCCCAGCCGGGATTCGCCGGCTCCTGGCGCGCTCACAGGAACCGCTCCACCATGTGCATGCCGATAACTCCCAGTGATGCGATGAGGACGACGAGGAAGACGCCGGCGACGACGGCCAGCATGTGCCGCTGGTAGCGCGGGCCCCGCTGCCAGAAGTCGATGAGGATGACCCGGATGCCGTTCAGCGCATGGAACAGCACCGCGCCGACCAGGCCCATTTCCATCAGCCCGACGATCGGCGTCTTGTACGTCTCGATGACCGCGTTGTAAGCCTCTGGGCTCACGCGCACGAGTGCGGTATCAAGGACGTGGACGAACAAGAAAAAGAAAATGGTGGCACCGGTAATACGGTGCAGCACCCAGGACCACATTCCCGGATCACCGCGATAAAGGGTGCGCCGGCGCAATTTCCTGGGTTGCGGAGCCGGTACCTCCGTCTGCGTACTCACTTGTCCCTCCAACGCCATCGGTGGACGTCTGGGACCGGTCTGTCGACTAGCCCCAAACCTCGGGGCGACTCTAAACCCATTTGTAGTACCGAACGAACTACGGTGGAGCGGTTCGGGGCGCTCAGCAGGGCAAAGTTAGGCTTACCTATCCTACTGCGCGGGTCGGGAATTGGTATTTTCGGAATGCATTCAGAACCGAAGTGGCGGTGCCGGTATGACCATCGAAATTGACTGGAATGTCTTGCGGCGCAAGGCGATTGAGGTGTCATCGAGCGCATATGCGCCCTACTCGGGATTTCCGGTCGGTGCCGCGGCACTGGTCGACAATTCCCGGATCGTGACCGGATGCAATGTGGAGAATGTCTCATATGGCCTAGGTCTCTGTGCCGAGTGCGCTGTGGTCTGCGCCCTCCATTCCGGAGGCGGTGGCCGGCTCCTCGCGCTGACATGTGTGGGCCCCGACGGCGGTCTGCTGATGCCGTGCGGGCGGTGCAGGCAGGTGTTGCTCGAACACGGCGGGCCGGAGTTGCTCATCGACCATCCGCAGGGTCCGCGCCCACTGCGCGGGCTGCTGCCCGATGCCTTCGGTCCGGACGATCTGGCGCGACGGTAACGCCAAGCGGTTCAACGGCTCCGGGCCTCGCGACGGCTCCGGAACGCCGGCAGCGGGACGGCGATCGCGCCCGCCGCCGCGACGCCCGCGGCGACCAAGAATGCTGCTGAGAAACCGTTACTTGTCGGTAGCCCGGTGAGCGACGCGGTGTTACTGGCGAGTAGGGCTGCGGCGAGCTGTCCGCCGACCGCGCCGCCGACGGTTCGCGCCACGGTGTTGACTCCGTTGGCGCTGCCGCTCTGTGCCTGCGGGCAGGCGGCGTTGACCATCCGCGGCAGCGAGGCCATGGCCAACCCCCAACCCGCGCTGGCGATCGCGTAGTTCAGCACGGCCTGCCACACGGTGCCGTGCGCGAGCGCGAGAAGCGTCGTACCGATCGCGGCGACTGCCAGGCCGGTAACCAGCGGCCCGCGCACGCCGATGCGCCGCTCGAGCCACGGCGTCGTCCAGCTCGCCGGCACGGTCAGCAGGGTGCCGGGGAGCAGGATCAGTGCCGCGCCGGTGACCGACAACCCGAAACCGGGACCGCCCGTCGCCGGCAGCTCGGCGAGCTTCGGCACCAACACATAGACCGCGAACTGATTGACGCCGAGCAGCAGCGCGCCCAGATGTGCTGCGGCAAGCGGACGCTCGGTGATCAACGACGGGTCCACGAGCGGATGGGCGACGCGCGACTCGACAACGCCGAACGCCACCAGGAAGACGAGTGCGGCGCCGAACAATCCCATGACCGACGGTGACCGCCAGCCCCACGCGGGGCCCTGGGTGATGGCCAGCAGTGCCGCGATGAGCCCGACCGTCATCAACGCCATGCCGGGGAGGTCGAGGCGTCCGGGATGACGCTCGCCGCCCTCGGGAATCCAACGCGCGGTCATCGCGAGTGCGGTGATCACGAGGCCGGCACCGGTCACGAACAGCCAGCGCCACGACCCGTGATCGACGACGAGGCCGCCGACGAGTAGGCCGAGCCCGGCCGTGCCGGTGACCAGTCCGGACGCCAAGGCGATGCCGGCGTGCACGCGCTCGGGCGGGAGGGCGTCGCGCATGACGGCAAACGACAGCGGTAACAGAGTCAGGCCGACTCCTTGGACGGCGCGGCAGGCGATCAGCACGCCGATGCTCGGCGCGACGATCGCACCAAGGGTTCCGGCGAGATAGACCGCGAGCGTCCACAGCAGGATCCGGCGCTTGCCGTAGCGGTCGCCGAGCCGGCCCGCCAAGGGCGTGATGATGGCGCTGGCGAGCAGCATCGCCGAGAGCACGGCCCATGAGGCGGCGCCCGTGGTGGTGTTCAGATCGCGCTGCAGGACGCCGATTGTGGGCACCAGCATGGTCTGCATCAGCCCGTATGACACGACCACCGCCGAAACCGCGGTCAGCACGTGTGCCGGTCGGTGACGCGCCTGCGGGGATGGGGCATGCTGGCTGGCGATGACGTCCATCGATCTCCTGATCGCGCTGCGAAGACGGGTGCGAACACTGTTCGCGGCAAGCGCGGACAGCTTAACGCGAACACTGTTCGCATGGGGATCCACGTGAGCGGCGGGCGCCCTGTGCTGAGCAGGGACACGATCAGGGCGGTGGCCTGGCGGGTCGCCGACGCGGAAGGCCTGCCGGAGGTGACCTGTCGCCGGATCGCCCGCGAACTGGGCACCGGGCCGGCCTCGCTCTACCGCCACATCGTCGACCGTCGGCAAGTGCTGAACCTGCTCGCCGAGGACCTGGCCGCCGGCTATCCCTTGGTCGAGGTGGCGGGGCGGCCCGAGGCGCGGTTGATCGCGCAATGGCTGGCGATGCGCGACTACCTCGTCGCCCATCCGTGGGGGGCGCCCCTCATCGCCGACGGCGAGCACACGGTGTCGTCGGCGCAGCCGGTGGCCGACCGGTGCATGTCGTTGCTACGCGAACTCGGCCTCGATGACACCGTCGCGCAGCGCGGCTACCGCGCGCTGTGGCGGCTGTTGATCGGCCACCTGCTCAGCCGCCACCCGTTCGGGCACCTGCAGGGCGCGCCGCCCGAGGACGACGACTTCGAATGGGCCATGCGCACACTGCTCACGGGCCTTGTCGCCGAGTCGGGAAAATAGGAGTCCGCCATCGATACCTCAAGTGCAGTAACGCAGTTCGACGCTCCGTCGGTGATCCGCGCCAAACGCGACGGCGGTGTGCTGTCCGATGCGGCGATCGACTGGGTGATCGACGCCTACACCAACGGCCGGGTCGCCGAGGAACAGATGTCGGCGCTCCTGATGGCGATCTTCCTGCGGGGCATGACGCCGGCCGAGATCGTGCGGTGGACAGCGGCCATGATCACGTCGGGTGAGCGCTTCGACTTCACCGACCTTCGGCGCGACGGACGGCCACTTGCCTTGGTGGACAAGCATTCCACCGGAGGCGTCGGCGACAAGATCACCATTCCGCTGCTGCCGGTGGTCATGGCGTGCGGCGGGGCCGTCCCGCAAGCCTCCGGGCGCGGGCTCGGCCATACCGGCGGCACACTCGACAAGCTGGAATCGATTCCCGGGTTCTCCGCCGAGTTGTCGAAAGACCGGATCAGGCAACAACTTCGCGATGTCGGCGCGGCGGTCTTCGCAGCCGGTGAGCTCGCGCCCGCCGACCGGAAGATCTACGCGCTGCGCGACATCACGTCGACGGTCGATTCGCTGCCACTGATCGCCAGCTCGATCATGAGCAAGAAGCTCGCCGAAGGTGCGCGCGCCCTGGTACTCGACGTCAAGGTGGGCCGCGGGGCGTTCCTCAAGACCGAACCCGAATCCCGCGAGCTGGCCCGCACGATGGTCGAGCTCGGAAACGCCAACGGCGTCCCGACGCGCGCTCTGCTCACCGACATGAACCGGCCGCTCGGGCGCGCTGTCGGCAATGCGGTGGAGGTGGCCGAATCGCTGGAGGTGCTGTCCGGCGGTGGGCCGGACGACGTCGTCGCCCTCACCCTGGCGCTGGCCACCGAGATGCTCGACGCTGCCGGGATCGACGGCGTGGACCCCGCCGACACACTGCGCGACGGGTCGGCCATGGACCGGTTCCGCGCACTGGTCGCCGCGCAGGGCGGTGACCTGAGCCAACCCCTTCCCGTCGGATCGGCAGGCGAAACCGTGACCGCGCCGCGCGACGGCGTCATGGGCGACATCGACGCCATGGGTGTCGCGATGGCCGCGTGGCGGCTCGGTGCCGGCCGGGCTCAGCCCGGTGAGCCGGTGCAATTCGGTGCCGGGGTGCGCATTCATCGCCGTCCGGGGGAGCCGGTGTCCGCGGGTGAGACGCTGTTCAGCCTCTACACCGACACCCCCGACCGGTTTCCCGCCGCACTCGCCGAACTCGACGGCGCATGGGCCGTCGGCGAATCCGCACCGGCGGACCCGCCGCTGCTCATCGACCGGGTCGGTTAGGGCGTTGCGAGTGGTGCCGCCGCCGGCGGTGCGGGTGGCGCCGGCGGTGCGGGTGCCGGTGGCGCCTGTGGTGCGGGTAGCTGGTCCCATTGAGCGGGTGGCGCCGCCGGTGGGGCGGGTTCCAACCCGAGGCGGCTCGCGGCGAAATCGACCCCTTGGGTGATCAGACCGTCATAGCCGTAGGAGGTGTGCGCGGCGAAGTTCAGCCCGTCCGAGCAGACGAAGTCCTCGGGGGCGCACACCTTGAGGGTCTTCGGCTCGTACTCCGGGCCGATGATGACGGGCGGTTCACCGAGGAAGTTCATCGCCCGGAGGTTCGGCGTCCCGTAGAGCACGACGGCCGCGACGTGCTCGGCGATATCGGGCTCCAGCGGTTTGGGCACGGTCGCGGGATCGACCCCGTCGGGTACGGCAGCCGAGGTGACGAAGCCCATGACGGCCGCGCCCTGCGAGTACCCGCCCAACACCATCTTGGTGTCGGGGCACGTGGCGGCCATTCTCGTGACGTGGGCACCCGCATCGCGGATACCGTCGACACCGGTGGTCCATTGGTCGGTCGCGGGGTAGTTGACCGGATAGACCCCGAGTGTCTTGTCGCCGACCCGTTGGCGCAGGGAGTCGACGAACGCCTGCCCCGTCGGCCCGACCCCGGGCGGCTCACCGGTGCCCCGGGCGAACACGACCTCCACGTCGGGACACGGCTCGGCCGATGCCGGCGGGGTGCCGATCGCGAAAAACATCGGCATCATGGCGATTGCGGCCGCAGTCAGAACATCTACACGCACGTTTCGTATCCTTTGCTGACTCGAAATACCTTGTCGTGCAGTGGCCGGCGTCGTCATCGACTCCCTGCCACGTGGTGTGTGGTTGCTCGCCAGTCGGGTAGCTTTTGCACCGACGCCAAAGCCGCTGTGAGAGATTCGCTTACCGGCAGCACACCGTCGCGATCGCAGCTTCTCAGCAGTCGCGACACCGCGCGGCCGGCGACCAGTGACCACCTCACATCGAAATGTGCGCAGCGGGCGTTGACGGTGTGCAGCGCGTTCATGCTTGCGACGTCAATGAATTCGACTGCGGTCAAGTCCAACACGAGCCATTCGCAACACATCGCATGGTGGACGTGATCGAGGAGCTGATCGGCATTGTCGGCGGCGAGTTTGCCGGCAACACTCAGCAGTCTCCCGGTACGGCCCTGGTGCGTGGTGAATCGGGCGACAGCCTGCTGGGCCGATCGGACGACCGGTGATCTTGATTGTGTGATCATGACATCGACGACCCCCGAGTCGATGATTCGGTGCCGCTGGGGCAACGCGAAGGTGCCACAGCATGCCAGTGGTTTATCGCGGCAGGCTCGGGCTCAACCTTGTCGCAAAAACTACTCCCACCCGTCAGGGTCGGCAACCGTTTTCGGCGACGAGCCGGTTGAACGGCGGCATAACTGTTCGGGGATCCACCGCCCGCGATGGGTGACGTCGCGGATGATGGTGACATGAGTACGCCGCTGACCCTCGACAAGATCCGCCACGCCCCCAAGGCCCTCCTGCATGACCACCTCGACGGCGGCCTGAGGCCGGCCACCGTGCTCGATCTGGCCGGGAAGTTCGGCTACGACGATCTGCCCGCCACCGATGTCGACGAGCTGGCGACGTTCTTCCGCACGGCAGCGCACAGCGGGTCGCTGGTGCGTTACCTGGAGCCGTTCGCCCACACCGTCGGCGTCATGCAGACTCCCGAGGCGTTGCACCGGGTCGCTCACGAATGCGTCGAGGATCTGGCCGCCGACAATGTCGTGTACGCCGAGATCCGGTTCGCGCCCGAACTGCACATCGACCGGGGCCTGTCGCTCGACGATGTCGTCGATTCGGTACTCGCGGGATTCGCCGACGGGGAGAAGGCGGCCGCCGCGGAAGGGCGTTCGATCAAGGTGCGGTGCCTGGTGACGGCGATGCGGCATGCCGCGCGGTCACGCGAGATCGCGGAGCTGGCAATCCGATTCCGCGACAAAGGCGTGGTGGGCTTCGACATCGCCGGAGCCGAGGCCGGCTACCCTCCCACCCGTCACCTCGATGCGTTCGAGTACATGCGAAGCAACAACGCGCGCTTCACCATTCACGCCGGTGAGGCGTTCGGTCTGCCGTCCATCCACGAGGCCATCGCGTTCTGCGGCGCCGACCGGCTGGGGCACGGGGTGCGGATCGTCGACGACATCACCGAACTCGACGACGGCTCGCAGAAACTCGGCCGCCTGGCATCCATCCTGCGCGACAAGCGCATTCCGCTGGAGATGTGCCCGAGCAGCAACGTGCAGACCGGTGCGGCGCCGAGTATCGCCGAGCACCCGTTCGACCGGCTGGCCCGGCTGCGGTTCCGCGTCACCGTCAACACCGACAACCGGTTGATGAGCGACACCACCATGAGTCAGGAGATGGCGAGCCTCGTGGAGGAGTTCGGGTACGGGTGGAGCGACTTGGAGCGATTCACCATCAACGCGATGAAATCGGCGTTCATCCCGTTCGACGAACGGCTCGCGATCATCGACGAGGTCATCAAGCCGCGGTACGCGGTGCTGGTCGGCTGAGGCGGGCGCCCGGTCTCACGCCGCGCGGTAGACGGTCTGGCCGCCGACGATGGTCTCGACGGGCCGGACCGCCCCGATGTCGCCCGCGGTGAGAATGTTCTGGTCGAGCACCACCAGGTCGGCCAGCATGCCCTGGGCGATGCGGCCGGTCCGGTCCTGGCCATTGGCGTGGGCAGAACCCGCGGTGTAGGCGTGTATCGCCGACGGCAGCGTGATGCCTTCCTGCGGTTGCAGTGGTGTGTCGAAGACGCCGTCGCCGATCGCATGTGGATCGGCGGGCGTGCCGGTGCGGTGCACGGCCGTGTGGATCGCCCACAACGGGTTCGGATCGGTGACCGGCCAGTCGCTGCCCATCGCCAGGATCGCTCCGTGCCGCTGGATCGACGCGAACGGGAAATGCCACGGTTCGCGTTCCGGTCCGAGCAGCGGGAGCTTGCGTTCGACGATCTCTTTGTCCCGTCGCGCCCACAGTGCCTGAATGTTGGCGATCACTCCGAGTCTTCCGAATCGGGGGATGTCTTCGGGGTCGACCACATCGAGGTGGGCGATCTGATGCCTGCCGTCGAACTCCGGGTGCTGAGATATCGCATGTTCGAGTGCGTCGAGACATTCGCGCACCGCACGGTCGCCGACTGCGTGCATGTGGATGCCGAACCTCTCGGCCGCCAGCAGGGCGGTGACCTTGCGCAGGTCGTGCGGATCGATGAACGACTGCCCACTCGGGACGTCGTGACCGGACACGGCGCGATAGGGCGCGAGCATCGCGGCCGTGCAGTTCTCGCAGATGCCGTCCTGCATGACCTTGACCATGCCTGCGGTGAAACGCGAATGACCGGCGCGCTCGCGGCGGGCACACAGGTGGCCGAACTGCTCGGTCCCCTGCGCCGCCTCCCACCACAATGCGCCGACCACCCGAGCGGTCAGCTCGCCCGCCTCGTCGGCGTCGACGTAGGTCGGAAAGTTGTCCTTGAGTCCGAAGAAGTCCGCGCCAACCGCGGCGTCCTGCCAGCCGGTGACACCCACGGAATGCATGCGGCGTTGCGCCTCGAGCAGTGCGCGGCGCATGAAATCCGGTGTCACCTCCGGAAGTAGGGCGTTGACGGCATCGCCGCCGCGATCCAACAGCACCCCGGTGGGTTCGCCCTCGTCGTCGCGGACGATCCGTCCGCCGGCAGGATCGGCAGTGGCCGCATCGATGCCGGCCAACTCCAAGGCGCGGGTGTTGACCCAGGCGCCGTGGTAGTCGTGACTGGTCAAGATGACGGGCCGATCGGCGACGACGGAATCGATGTCGTGGCGCGTGGGGAAGCCGTGCGGAAACGCGTCGCCGTACCAGCCGGCACCGGTGATGACCGCCTCGTCGGGGTGGCCGGCGGCGTAGTCGGCGATGGCGGTGAGATACGCCTCGCGGCTATGGGCCAGGCCGGAGAGATCGCATCGGAGCGCGGCCATCCCCGCGGCGACCGGATGTGCGTGCGCGTCGACGAACCCGGGCAGCAGACTCGCTCCGCCGAGATCACTGACCTCGGTGTGCTTGCCGATCATGCTTCGGTCCACGCCGTTGCCGACGCCCACGATGACGTCGCCCTGCACGGCGACGGTGTCGGCAGGGGAGTCGCCTGGGGCTACGAACACCGCCGCGTTCGTGAAGATGCGGTCGGCGTGCCCGCCGACGGGTGGAGTGCGATCCGTCATCGTGAAGTCCTTCAGGCTCGGCCGACGCTTACGGTCTGCCGGTCGGCGAGCACCAGTGCACTGGCATGTTCGGCGACCGCCATGATCGTTCCGACCGGGTTGACCGAAGGGATGGTGGGGAACACCGAGGCGTCGACGACCCGCAGACCGTCGACCCCGCGGACGCGCAACTGTGAGTCACATACCGCCATCGGATCGCCGTCGGCGCCCATCCGACAGGTGCCGGAGACGTGGTACACGGTTTGATGCGTGGCCCGCAGCGCCTCGGAGAGGTCTTCGTCGGACTGGGCGTCCGGGCCGGGGAAGACCTCGCGGACCAGCCAGCCCGCCATCGGCTCGGTCGCGGCGATGCGCCGGGCGAGCCGGATACCGGCGATCAGGACCGCCTCGTCGTGGCCGTCGGGGTCGGTGAAGTAGCGGTAGTCGATCGACGGCCGGTCGGCGGGATCGGCCGAGGTGATCCACACCCGTCCGCGGCTGCTCGGCTTCGCCACGTTCGGTGCTATCGACACGATGCGCTCAGGCATCGTCACCCCGTACGTCACGGCGTGATCGGCCACGGCTTCGACCGGGAAGTGCATCAGCACGTCGGGCCGGGCGGGGCCGTCGTCCGACAAACGCACCGCGGCACCGGCATCCCATCCGGTCGCGCAGGTGCCGGGGACGTCGGCGCCGGCCTCCCAGACGATCAGGCCCTCGGCGTGGTCCATCAGGTTCTCACCGACGCCGGGGGATGCCACCACGGTTCGCACGCCTGCGGCTTCGAGTACGTCACTGGGGCCGATTCCCGAGAGCTGCAGCAGCTTTGGGGTATCGATGGCACCGCAGCACACGATGACCTCGCGCTCGGCGCGGAATTCGCGACGGTCGCCGTGGTCGTCGCGGGTGATCACCCCGACGACCCTGCCGTCCTCGATCACGAGCCGCTCGGCGAGCCTGCCGTGTTCGACGACGAGGTTGTCGCGGTCGGCGATCGCGTCATGCAGATAGTGCACCGAGGTGGAGGACCGCAAGTGGTTGTCCGGCGTGTAGCCGATCTCGAAGAAGCCGGCGCCGATTCCGGTGGCGGCGAACTCGGGATCGGAGTTCCAGGCCCGGCGGGCGGGGAGGTCCAACGCCCGCCGGGCGGAGTCGACGACATCGCCGACATACGCGTTGCGGTCCTTGTCGGCGACCGGTCCCACCGGAACGCGGAGCCGGTCGAAGGCGCCGTACACTGTCGCGGCATCCCACCCGGTGACACCAAGGGCTGCCCATTCGTCCAGATCGGCCTTGAGTGGCCGCCAGGTGATCATCGTGTTGGCCGTCGAGCAGCCGCCGAGTATGCGCATCCTGGCTTGCCGGATACCGGAGTTGCCCCGGTCCTGCGGCACACTGCGGTAGTCGAGGTCGTATTCGCTCTCGAGCATCTCCGCCCAGCGGCGGATGTCGCGGGCACGGGGCTCGTCCCGGTCGGAGGGGCCTGCTTCCAGCACCGTGACCGTGATGTCGGGATCTTCCGAGAGCCGGGCCGCGACAATGCATCCGGCGGTTCCGCCGCCGACGATCAGATATTCGCTCATGCCCGCACCACCGCGGGCTGCGCCACCGGTGCCGACACCTTCGAGCGCATGAGCGCGTAATACAACGGGCAGATGACCGCGAGCCCGACGATCCACGAGATGTCCACCCCGCCGAGGGCCGCCGCCGCGAAACCGGTGAACAACGTGGTGGACAGGAACGGGATCTGCACCGCGATGCCGATGAAGTAGCAGGCAATCGCGACCCAGTTGAACGTACCGTAGCGGCCGCCATCCCGTTCGAACAACGCTTCGATGTCGTACTCGCCGTGGCGCAGCAGGTAGTAGTCGACGAGATTGACTGCGGTCCAAGGGATCAGCACACACAGCAGCAACGCCAGGAAGTTCGCGTAGTTGGCCAGGAAGTCGTCGGCGCTCACCAGTGCCGGGATGATCGCGATGACGAACAGGACCACCGCCGTCACCGCGCGGCTCATCGCGGCGGGCTGCCAGCGTGGGAACAGGTTCTGGCCCACCGTGATCGTCGACAGCGAACCGCAGTAGAGGTTCATGGCGTTGGTGGCCGCGATACCGGTCGCGAAGATCGCGAACACGCCCGTGCTGACTCCGTGGGTCAGCGTGGAGAGCCCGACGAGTGTGTCATCGGTCGGCAATGCGGCGCCCACCAATACCCCGAGCAACATCGGCAGGACGGAGCCCAGTACACATCCGGCGTACGTGCCCCAGAACGCGGCGCGCTGGCCGGTGTCCTTGGGCATATACCGGGTGTAGTCGGAAACATAAGGTGCATAGGCGATCTGCCACAGTGCGGCGACCGACAAGGTGGCCATGAATCCGGCCCAGCCGAAGCCGTCGGTTTGCCAGGTGTCGGCGGGTACCCCGTTGACCCAGATCATCCAGACGAATGCGATGACCAGTGCTCCGCCCGCGACGACCGACAGGACCGCGGTCACGCGGTGGATGAGCCGGTACCCGACGATGGTGGCGACCACGCTGATCAACCCGATGACCGTGATGGACCAGTTGGTCGGCAGCCCGGTCACCTTCGACAGCGCCTGGCCGCCGAGAACCGCATTGGACGCGAAAAAGCCCAGGTACATGAACACCACGAGGATGACCACGAGAAGGCTTCCGTACGAGCCGAACTGGGCTCTGGTCTGCAGCATCTGGGGTACACCCAGCTGGGGCCCCTGTGCGGCGTGCAACGCCATGACCGCACCGCCGATGACGTTGCCCAGCACGATCGCCGAGGCGCCGGCCCACAGCGGCAAACCGAACACCGTCGTCGCCAGCGCACCGGTGATGATGGTGAGCAGCATGATGTTCGAGCCGAACCAGACGGTGAACAGGTCACGGGCGCGGCCATGCCGCTCGTCGAGCGGAACATGCTCGATGGTCCTGCGTTCCACGGATGGCGGCACCGGCGTTTGCTCGTTCATGTGATGAGTGGCTTTCTCGTGCGGGCAGTGCGGCATCATGCCGGTGATCGCGACTCCGACCAATTCAGTATTCGCACTGATGCCGTGAACACAAAATGCATATTTCCGACGTTATTCATCACTTTTCGAGATGACGAAAACGTTACCGGACCATTGTCGCCGTGTTTCGAATTCGATTGGCGGCTAACAGTTCACAGTGCTATCCAGGTCGTCTTGAGGCCGGTGTACTTGTCGAGTGCGTGCAGCGACAGATCGCGGCCGAATCCCGATTGCTTGAATCCGCCGAAGGGTGTCTGTGCGCTCAGCGCGTCGACGGTGTTGACCGAGACGGTGCCTGCCCGCAGCGCGGCGGACACCCGGTGGGCGCGCGAGAGGTCACGGGTCCACACCGACGCGGCCAGACCGTAGACGGTGTCATTGGCCATCGCGATCGCCTCCGTCTCGTCGGCGAATGTCTGCACGGCCAGCACCGGCCCGAAGACCTCCTCGGTGACCAGCTCGGCGGTCGCAGGCAGGTTCGCGACGATCGTGGGGGACACGAAACAGCCACGGCCGTCGACGGTCTCGCGGGCCCCGCCGGTGAGGATCTCGCCGTCGGCGCGGGCGCGGTCGATGAACCCGATCACCCGCCGGGTGTGGTGCTCGTCGACGAGCGCGCCCAACGTGGACGCGGGATCGAGTGGATTGCCGGGCCGCACCTCGGCCGTGCGTTTCACGAGCTCGGCCAGGAACTCGTCGGCGATCGAGTCGTGCAGCAGCAGCCGGGAATTCGACGAGCACACCGCACCCTGGTTGTAGAACGCCCCGAAGATCGCCTTGTCCACCGCGGCGTCCAGATCGGCATCGGCGAACACCAGGTTGGGGCTCTTGCCGCCGCACTCAAGCCACACCTGCTTGGCATTGGAGTCCGCCGCGTAACGCAGGAAACGCTTGCCGGTCTCGGTCGACCCGGTGAATGCGATGACGTCGACATCCGGGTGGCGGCCCAGAGCCTCACCGGCCGTCGGGCCGAGCCCAGGAACGACGTTGAACACGCCCTCGGGCAAGCCGGCTTCCACTGCCAACTCAGCCAGCCGGATAGAGGAAAGCGGCGCCTGCTCAGCGGGTTTCAGAACGACGGAGTTCCCGGCCGCCAGGGCGGGTGCCACCTTCCACACCGCGAGGTCGAGCGGGAAGTTCCACGGCGTGACGGCTCCGACGACGCCGAGCGGTTCGCGGGTCACCAGTGCCAGATTTCCGGGTTCGGTGGGCGCGATCTCACCCGACTGCTTGTCGAGGGCCTCACCATAGAACGCGAAAAGCTCAGCGGCCGATGGCACATCGACGGTGTGGGCTTCGGCGACCAACTTGCCCATGTCGATCGAGTCCAGCAGCGCGAGTTCCTCGCCGTTCGCCAGGATCAACTCGGACAACTGCCGCAGTACACGTTTGCGGTGTGATGCCGAGGTGCGCGACCAGGCGCCCGATTCGAAGGCCGCGCGCGCCGAGGCCACGGCCGCGTCGACGTCCGCGGAGTCGCCCGAGGCGACCGAGGCGATCAGTTCACCCGTGGCGGGGTTCACCGAGTCGAACGTCGCGCCGGACAGCGCGGCCCGATACTTTCCGTCGATGAAAACCTCGGTGCGCGGCGTGATCTCACCGGCACGCCGGGTCCAGTCGTCGAGCGTCGTCATGTGCCTGCCTCTCAGGGGACGTAGATCGCGAACTGCTTGACCAGCGGCTCGGTGACGCGGTACTCGCCGCGCCAGCCCTTGGTCAGGGTGAACGAGTCGCCGGGGCCGAAGGTGTGGGCGACGCCGTCGTCACCGGTCAGGGTGATCGATCCTTCCAGCACCCGGGTGTACTCGTCGCCCGGGTAGCTCTCGATGAACTCGGCGTAGGGCTCGGCGCGCCATGACCCGACCGTGAACTTCTCGTCGGAGCTGGCGAGGTGCACGGCCTCGGTCTCTGCCGGGTCACCCTCGCGCAGGGTTTCGGCGGTGACATAGCTGCTGGGGGTCATGGCCGCGACGGCGTCGGGGCCGGCGGGGATCAGTTCAGGCATGGATTCTCCTCAGACGGTGGCCGGCTGGGCCGGCGTGATGGGTAAATAGGCACGGGTGCCCCGATTTTCAGGTGCGAGCTCTGCGGTTTCGCGTAGATACGGCACGGGGCCCAAGGACTGTGGTTCGTCGAGCTCTTCGGCGTAGCGGTGGCCCGACCACACCGCTGCGGCGATGGTCGCCGGGGCCCACACGTCGCCGATGGCCCGCACGCTCAGCAAGCCGGCGTCCGCCCATTCGCCCTCGCGGCTCAACAGCTCCTGATAGAGGCCGTCATGGGGCAGGCGCGCGGTCACCATGACCACCGAGTCGGCGCTCACCGCGCCCTCGTCACCGGTGTAGACACACGCGGTCCGCACGCCGTCGGCCGTGACGGCCGTGACCGCGGTGTTGGTGCGCACATCGATGCCGGCCCGGATCACGCGCTTGCGGATCCGAGCGACCTCGAGCGTGTTGGTGGTCCACTGCGACACGTGCGCGGCGGGGGTGATCAGGGTGACGTCGAGGCCCTCCTTGGCGAGCAACTCGGCGATCACGCCGCCCATGTAGTAGTGGTCGTCGTCGAACACCACGACGCGCTGACCGCGCGGGCGGCTGCCGGCCATGATGTCGTCGGGGCTCAGAATGTCTGCGCCGTCGGCGATTTCGAGCGGCTTGGTGTGCCAGCGGCCGACACCGTCGGTGCGCCAACCGGCGCCGGTGGCGATCACGACGTGGTTGAAGTCGTTTTCGATGATGTCGTCGGCGGTCATCTCGCTCTGCATGAAGACCTCGACGTTGCTGAGCTTGGCCAACTGTTGCTCGCGGTAGTCCACGACGCGGATCCACGCCGACAGGCTCGGCAGCTTCGACTCGCGCGCGACGCGGCCGCCCAGGGTACGGGTGGCCTCGGCGAGGCTCACGGTGTAGCCGCGGTTGCCCAGCGAGCGGGCAGCCTCCAGCCCGGCCGGGCCGGCTCGACCACCAGTACCGAGGAATCGCTGGCCTTGGGGCGGATCTTCTCGGGGTGCCAGCCGCGGCGGAATTCCTCACCCATGGTGGGGTTTTGAGTGCAGCGGATCGGCGACATGGTGAAGTCCCCGGACACGCAGATGTTGCACCCGATGCATTCGCGGATGTCCTCGAGGTTGCCGCTCTCGATCTTGCTGGGCAGGAACGGATCCGCGATGGACGGCCGGGCCGCGCCGATGAGATCGAGCACACCGGTCTTGACCTGGTGCACCATCATGTCCGGTGAGGTGAACCGGCCGACGCCCACAACGGGTTTGGTGGTCAGCGCCTTGAGCCCGCGTACGTAGGGTTCCTGCTCGGCCTCGGGGCCGAAGCGTGACGTGACCGAATCGTCCTCCCAGCTGCCCAAGACGAAGTCCCACAGATCCGGGTGCTCGCCGAGCATGCCGATCACGTCTTCGATTTCGGCCCGCGTGATGCCCTCGTCGCCGAGCAGCTCGTCGACCGAGATGCGGCACGCCACCGCGGCCTTGCCGTCGCACATCTCGCGGGTGTCCTCGAGGATCTCGCGCAGCAGGCGGGCTCGGTTCTCGATGCTGCCGCCGTACTCGTCGGTGCGGTTGTTGTAGCGCCGCGACAGGAAGTGGTGCAGACCGCCGATGGCGTGGCCGGCGTAGACGTAGATGATGTCGTACTCGGCCTGCAGTGACCGGCGCACGGCCTCGCGATGCCAGAACCGCATGTCGGCGATGTCGGACTTGGTCATCTCCCGCGCTTGCACCGGGTCGTAGTTCCACGACACGACCGGCAGGTTCTGCGGTCCCAGCGGGGCTTCGCGACTGATCAGGTTCGGCGAGTTCAAGCCGTTGTGGGCCAGTTCGATTCCGGCCAAGGCGCCGCCCTCGTGGATCTTGTCCGCGATGCGGGCGACGGCGGGCAGATCCTGGTCGTCCCACAACCGCAGTTCGATGAACGGGCCGATGTCGGAGGTGGGGTGGATCTCGACCTGCTCGGTGCACACCACGGCCCAGCCGCCCTCCGCCTTGATCCGGCGCATGTAGGCCTCACCCGACGGGTCGCGGTACCCCATGCCGTTGCAGTGGGGCACCTGGTAGAAGCGGTTGCGCGCGGTGACCGGGCCGATCTGTACGGGTTCGAAAAGGATGTCGTACCGGGGGTCTCGCATCGAGTCATTCCTAAAGTTCGTGACGTGGCTCACGCCTGGGCTACCAGCTATCGTGGTGCGCTCCAAAACCCCGGTCAACTAGTGGTTTCAGCGGTTTTGCATCTGTTTTGGTGATGCATTTTGTCCGGAACGGAACACGGTGTGGACGGGTTTCCTGATGCCGGACCTGGACCGGGGAACAGGCGTCCCGGCCCGCGTTGTTGTGCCCAGCCTCTGCGTGTCCCTGCCCAGACGCTGTGGCGAGCGTGCAACGTTTTGCGGCATTTGCGCCCGGACGGCACAGAACCCTGCACGTTCGTCACAGTGCGCCGGGGAGGGATATGGCCGCCCGGTGGACGTACGCCTCATCGGAAATTCTGATGCGAATTCACAGAAAACAATGTTTTACAGCTGTGGGGGTGTGGGCTCACTGTGGGGGCCATCACATTCACGCTCCAGAACAGAGGGTCCACCGTGGAACCACAAGTGGAAACACAGACTGCGCAGGCTGATCGCGAGGTCAAACACCTCAAGAAAACCCTGGGTCGCCTCGACATCGTGTTCCTGATCGTCGCGGCCGTCGTCTCGATCGAAGCGCTCGGGCAGGTATCCGGGTTCGGCGCCGAGACCTTCACCTGGGCGTTGGTGCTCGCGGTGTTCTTCCTGGTGCCTTACGGGCTGATCTTCGCCGAGACGGGCGCCGCCTTCACCGGTGAGGGCGGCGTATATGTCTGGTGCCGCAAGGCTTTCGGCAGGCCCGTCGCGGCGATCGCGTCTCTGCTGACCTGGGTCACGCAACCGGTGTGGGTCGGCGGGTCGATGGCCTTCATCGCCTCGGAGGCGTGGAGCACCTACGTCATGCACTTCGAGCACGGCTCGTTCGCCGACTACGGATTCAAACTCGTGTTCATCTGGCTCACCGTGCTGGCCGCGATCATCAGCCTCCGGCACGGGAAGTGGATCCCCAACATCGGCGCGATCCTGAAGATTCTCTTCCTGGTCGTCTTCCTCGTGACCACGGTGATCTACGCCGTCCGCAATGGGGTCGCGGGGCTGTCCGCCAGCGATTTCGCCCCTACGATCGGTGGGCTACTCGGTGTGACGCCGCTGCTGCTGTTCTCCTACCTCGGATTCGAGTCCGGCAACAGCGCCGCAGGCGAGATGAAGAACCCGGCGCGCGACGTGCCGTTCGCGATCGCCCGCTCCGCGGGCATCGCGGCGGCGGCCTACCTCCTGCCGATCTTCGCGATCCTCATCGTGCTGCCGGCAGACCAGATCACCGGTATCGGCGGCCTCATGGAAGCTGTGTCGACGGTGTTCAGCGTGTACGGTTCAGCCGCGCCGGCGATGCTCACCATCACCGGGGTGGTCTTCGCGCTCGTGCTCATGACGCAGGGTTCGGCCTGGATGATCATCAGTGACCGCATGCAGGCCATGGCCGCGGCCGACGGCGCGTTCTTCGGCGGTTTCTTCGGCCGGTTCCACCCGCAGCTGGGCACCCCGGTGCGCGTCAACCTGCTGTCGGGTGTGGTGGCGACCGTCTTCTGCCTGGTCGCCATGCAGGTCACCGGATCGTCCGCGGCGATTTTCGGTGTGGTACTCAGCATCTCGATCTCCACGTTCCTGCTGAGCTACGTCATCACGATCCCGGCGGCGGTTCGCTTGCGCACACGCTTCCCCGACGTGCCCCGGCCGTTCCGGGTGCCGACCGGCGACGCGGGCTTCCGTGCCCTCGGCGTGTTGTGCTTCGCGTGGGTGGCCCTGGGGTCCTGGGTGGCGGTGTTCCCCGGCACGCTGGATCGGCTGTTCGGCCTCGACTACGACTTCGTCGAGACCTGGGGTGTCAGCCAGCTGACGTTCGAGGTGTTCACCCTGGGCACCTTGGCCGTGCTGGGCATTCTCGGCGCGGTGGGATACCTCCGGGCGCGGCCGGTGCGGGCCGAGCGACCGGTCGGCGCGCCGCTGGACGGCTCGGTCGCTGGTAAGGAAGCCGCGCAGCTGTAATGCTGATAGGCCGCGACCCAGAAGGGGACTGAGTAAGGGGTGACACCATGCGCAGACGTCCCGACGTCACGCTCACTCAGCTGCGGTACTTCGTAAAAGCTGCCACCTACCTGTCCATGACCAAGGCCGCCGACGAGCTCCACATCGCACAGTCGGCGGTCTCGGCCGCCATCAGCCAGCTCGAGCAGCAGATCGGTACACAGCTGTTCATCCGGCACCGGGCGCGCGGTCTCGCGCTGACTGCGGCCGGCGAGGAGATGTTGCGCGACACCCGGGCGCTGCTGGCCCATCTCGATGAGGTGCTCGACAGCGCCAGCGGCAGCGTCGATCAGGTGCACGGAACCGTGCGGCTGGCGTGCTTCATCACATTGACCCCGTTCGTATTGCCACGGCTGCTGTCTGACCTCGGGGCCCGTCACCCCGACCTCGAGGTCGACGTCATCGAGACCTCCGCCGACGCGGTCCGCACGGTGCTGCGCAACGGAACCGCTGAACTCGCACTCACGTACGACCTGGGGCTCGGAAGTGGTGTCGACGCCGAACCGCTCGGCGTCGCGGCGCCATACGTGGCATTGCCGCCCGAGCATCGGCTGGCGAGCCGGAAATCCATCCGGCTGACCGAGCTTGCCGACGAACCCATGGTGTTGCTGGATCTGCCCGACAGCCGCGACTATTTCGAGTCGATGCTCGCGAAAGCCGGTGTGACGCCCCGGATCCGGTACCGGTCGGCCAGTTATGAGGCGGTGCGCGGGCTGGTCGCGCGCGGCCACGGGTTCTCGATCCTCAACCAGATACCGGCGCACCGGGGCACCTACGACGGCGGCGAGGTGAGCGTCGTCCCCATCCGTGACGACCTTCCTGGCTTACCTGTTGTGTTGGCGCGGTTGCAGTCGGTGCGCAGTACTGCCCGGGCGCGAGCGGTCGCCGAGGCGGCCCGCGCGATTTTCGCCGACCGCCGCTGAAAAGCTCACCGCCGCAGGGGATCGTTGGGCCGGCACAGGTTCTCGGGGCTGAACACCCGGTCGAGCACCGCATCGTCGACGAGGGCCGAACGTCGTACGAGCTCCGGAATCGACGCACCGGTCGCGATGGCTTCGGCGACCAAAGCGGTCGCGGCCTCGTAGCCGAGCACCGGGTTCAGCGCGGTGGCGATACTTGCCGACTGCAGCACGGCTTGCCGCATGCGGTCGGCGTTCGCCGTGATGCCCGCGATGCAGCGGTCGCCGAGGACGGCCACGGCCGCCGTCAGGTGGGTGAGCGACGACAGGAGCGCGCGGGCGATGATCGGTTCGAATGCGTTGAGCTGCAATTGCCCCGACTCGGCGGCCATGGTGACGGTGAGATCGTTGCCGATCACCTCGAACGCGACCTGATTGACGACTTCGGGAATCACCGGGTTCACCTTCCCGGGCATGATGCTCGAAGCCGGCCTGCACGGGTGGCAGATTGATCTCACCGAAGCCGGCGCGTGGTCCCGAGGACAGCAGTCGCAGGTCGTTGCAGATCTTCGACAGCTTCACCGCGCTGCGTTTGGCCACGCCGGACAACTGCACGAACGCACCCACATCGGACGTGGCCTCGACGAGGTTGCCCGCGGTGGTGAGCGGCAGGCCCGTGAGGGCACGCAGCCGTTCGCACACCAGTGCCGCGTAGCGCGGATGCGTGTTGAGGCCCGTGCCGATTGCGGTGCCACCCAGGTTTATCTCGGCGATGAGGGCTGACGCCTCGCGGAGCCGGTCGGCGTCTTCGATGATGGTCACCGCGAACGCACCGAACTCCTGGCCGAGGGTCATCGGCACCGCATCCTGCAGCTGGGTTCGGCCGAGCTTGAGCATGTCGGCGAACTCGAGAGACTTGGTGCTGCAGTGATCGGCGAGGCCGCGCAAAGCCTGCTCGAGCGTGCGGGTCGCGGTTCCCAGCGCAATCTTCACGGCGGTCGGGTAGACGTCGTTGGTGCTCTGCCCGAGGTTGACGTGTTCGAGGGGATGCACCATGCGGTAGGCGCCGCGGTCGTGCCCCAGAAGCTCACACGCCCGGTTGGCGATCACCTCGTTGGCGTTCATGTTGGTCGACGTGCCTGCCCCGCCCTGGATCTGGTCGACCACGAACTGGTCGTGCAGCGCACCGCCGCGGATCTCGGTGCAGGCCCGAATGATCGCGTCGGCGGTTGTGTCGTCGAGCTGGCCGAGTTGCCGATTGGCCTCGGCGGCAGCCTGTTTCACCGCGGCCAGCGCGATCACCAGGTCGGGGTGCCGGGATATCGGCACGCCGCTGATGGGGAAGTTCTCCAGCGCCCTCGCCGTGTGGACGCCGTAGTAGGCGTCGGCGGGTACCTCATGATCACCGAGCAGATCGTGCTCGGTGCGCGTCGGGCGTACGGACGTCATTGCTTGCTCAGCAATCGCTGCCGGATGTGGATAAGGGATGCGCCGTCGGCCACTGTGCCCGCCAGCGCGAGCGCGCCGTGTGCGATGGCGGTCTCGGCCGCGGAAGTGACAGTGGAAGCGGCGAATTCGGGTTGGTGGTTGACCGCGGGCAGCGAGTCGATACCGATGTAGGGATGGATGGCGGGCAGCGTCTGGGAGACGTTGCCCATGTCGGTGGAGGCCCGCGCCATCATGGTGTCGGGTCCGGTCGCGAAGTGCCGGCCCACGGCTGTCGCGCGCCGCTCATAGCACGCGAGGAGCTCGTCGTCGGTCCGGAATTCCGCGTACGGCTTGGACTCCGGTGTCACGGTGAGCTGCGCACCGGAGGCCAGCGCGCCCGCTTCGAAGCAGCGCATCACTCTCGGTTCGATCTCGGCCAGTTGGGCCAGCGTCTCGGCGCGCACATACCAGCGGCCCTCGGTGCGTTCGGCGATCGCATTCGGAGCCTCACCACCGCGCGTGACCATCCCGTGAACCCGCACCGACGACGGGAGTTGCTGGCGCAGCAGCCCGATCGCCACCTGGGCGATGGTGAACGCGTCGGCCGCGTTGACGCCGCGTTCGGGGTAGGCGGCGGCATGGGCCGACTTGCCGTGATACTCGATGTGGCTGTGCGACACGGCAAACGGCCGGGCCCGCGCGACGTCGACGGGTCCAGGATGCACCATTGCTGCCGCGTGCTGCCCGCTGAACCCGTCGCGTTCGAGCAGTTCGATCTTGCCTCCGCCGCCCTCTTCGGCAGGCGTCCCGATCACGCTCAGCGTCAGGCCCAGGTCGTCGACGACGGGTGCCAGGGCAAGCGCGGCGCCGACCGTGATGGCAGAGATCAGGTTGTGGCCGCAGGCATGACCGAGGCCGGGCAGCGCATCGTACTCGGCGCACAGCGCGACGTGCAGGTCACCGCTGCCGATGCGCGCGGCGAACGCGGTTTCGAGGTCACAATAACGTTCGGTGACGTCGAATCCGCCGTCCGACAGCGCCCCGGCCACCCGTCGCGCGGAACGTACCTCTTCCCAGGCGATCTCGGGGTGGTCGTAGAGGTCACGGGACAGCCCGATGAGCCCCGGATGGGCCCTCGCGACCCCCGCTGCGATGGCGGCATCGCTACTGGTCACCTGGAACTCCGTATGACGGGGCCTGTGTCGGGTCGATGCCACGGACGCGGTAGTCGTTCTTCTGCGGCTGCCATAGCCGCCACAGTGCGGCGAGATCGCCGATCGGGTCGTCGGAGTAGTCGACCCGCAGATCCGTCACGGGCCACGGAACATCCTCCACCACAAGCATTCCCGCCGAGTGCACGGGACCTGCTTCACCGCCCGCGGCCAGCGCGGCCAGCAGGCCGTCGAGCAACCGCTCCTCGAATACCGCGGCAGCGCTGTTCGCGTAGCCGCCAAGGAGTTCGGCGATCACGTTCTCGTCGGCCAGGAGATTGCCGGCGGCAACGGCTTGTTCGCCCTCGATGTGGGTGTGGATGCCGAGGCTGTTCGAGCCCGAGTGCACGGCGGTGCTGCCGTTGGCGTCGACGACGGTCAGCTGCCGGTAGTCGGGGTATCGTTCTTGGGCCAGTGCGGCTTTGAGCGCGGCCTCGGCATCGGACCCGGTGGCCAGCGAGTCCAGCACGAGCGGGCCGAGGGCGGGGTTGGTGACGTTCTGCGATGCGACCACCCCGATGCCCGCCCGGCAGTGGGCACAGCGCGATGCGACCGCGGGGCTCGATGAGCAGATCACGATGCCGAAGGCGCCGGTGGCGGGGTCCCGGGCGACAAGGGAGAACGTCATTTGGCTGCCTCGCTGATGACTGCGGTGGCGTCGATTTCCACGAGCCATTCCGGGCGGGCGAGCGCCTCCACGACCAGGCCGGTGGACACCGGATAGACGCCCTTGAGCCAGCGGCCCATGATCCGGTACACGGTTTCGCGGTAGCGGATGTCGGTGAGATACACGGTGACCTTGACGATGTCGCGCAGCGAGCTGCCGGCCTCGTCGAGCAGCATGGCGATGTTGCTCATGGCTTTCTCGGTCTGCGCGGCGACGTCGCCGATGCCCACCGACTCGCGGGTTTCGAGATCCTGCCCGATCTGGCCGCGCAGGTAGACGACACCGCCCGCGACGACGGCCTGGCACAGGTCGTTGTCGAGGTTCTGCTCGGGGTAGGTGTCCTTGGTGTTGAAGGGTCGGATACGCGTGTGGGTGGGTGCTGCGATATCGGGCATTGCCTGCGCTCCTACTTCTGGTCGGTGGCTTTGTAGGCGAGATAGCTTCGCTGGATCGCGATCTGGTCGGCGAGGTACTTGGCGTCGTGCCACACGCCCCAGATGAAGCTCGAACCGCGTCGCGACTGCCAGGGCAGGCCGAGGAAATACACGCCCGGTTCCGAGGAGACCCCGCGTTGGTGTTTGGGTCTGCCGCACTCGTCGAACGCGTCGACCTGCAGCCAGCCGTAGTCGAATGCGAAGCCGACAGCCCAGATGATCGATGTGATACCCGCCGCGGCGACGTCGAGTTCGAGGATCGGGTGGGTCACGCAGTCCGGGTCCGGGCCGAGTATGCGGGCCTGTGGCTCCTCGGGCAGGTCGAGGCCGTTGCGGGCGACGTAGGCATCGGCCTCGTCGAGCATGGAAAGGTAGTTCGCGTCGCCGCTTTCGATGTTCTTGCGCAGGTCTGGCGCAATACGCATGACGCCGTCGGCGAACGGACCTGCCATGCCGAGCAACGTGATGCCGCTGGCGGCCAGGGAGCGGAAGTCGACCGTGTGCCCGCCGTGCGCGCCGCTCACGGCGATGGTGACGTGCTCGGCGCCGCGCGGTGGAGTCGCCATGTCCCACTTGCCCAGAACACCGAGCCACCAGCAGAAGTCGCGCCCGCGGTAGCTGCGGGGCGGGCGGTCGTGCGGTCCGACCGCGAGGTAGACCTGGCGGCCCGACTGCTGCAATTCGTCGGCGATCTGCACGCCCGACGACCCGGCCCCGACCACCAGGACGGAGCCGTCCGGCAGCTGCTGTGGGTTGTGGTAAGCACTCGAGTGGATCTGGTGGATGCCCGCGCTGTCGGGGACGACCGGCGGGATGACCGGCTTCTGGAATGCGCCGGTCGCGGCCACGACGTAGCGTGCCTCGATGGGACCGTCGGACGTTTCTACGTGGAATCCCGCGCGGCCGTTGTTCTTCCGTACCGATCTGACCTCGACGCCGGTGCGGATCGGCGCGTCGATCTTCTCGGCGTACGAGACGAGGTAGTCGGCGACCTGCTCCTTGCCGGCGAAGGCGTCGGGATCGATGTTGAACTCCTGGCCCGGGAACCGGTCATGCCATGCGGGCCCGTTGGCCACCAAGGAATCCCACCGCCAGGAGCGCCAGCGCTCGGCGATCCGATCCCGCTCGACGACGAGGTGGGGCACACCGTGCAGCCCGAGATGCTCGCTCATCGCGATACCGGCCTGTCCCGCGCCAACCACGAGCACTTCGGTCTCTTGGCTCGACATCTCATCCTCCACTGTCAGCAAGTGTCGTTCGTCATTCCATGATTCAATTTGCCGCTGCATCTGTACAGCTCATATATCCGATGTAGTTCATCGCCAGAATCGATCTATGACGACATGAACGAGCCGAGCGGCGGCTTCACCTTCGAGTGCGAGGTCAAGCGGCGTCGATGCCGGTCATTCTTCGGGTTGTGCGGTGAGACAACCGGTTTTGCTGTGGCCGTCGGTGTCCAGGCCGGCCACGGTGGGATCGGTGCCCCGGCGCACCAGCAGCAGATAGATCGGGCCGGTGACGATCAGGCCGGCCAGCCAGGACAGATCGGCTCCGCCCAGGTGGTCGGCCACCGGTCCGGTGTACAAAGACGTTGCCATGAACGGGATCTGAACCGCGATGCCGACCACGTAGGCGATGATCGCGGCCTTGTTGTACCGGCCGTAGATGCCGCCGTCGAACCGGAATATCGACTCGAGGTCGTAGACGCCTTTGTGCACGATGTAGAAGTCGATGAGGTTGATGGCAGTCCACGGCACGAGTACCACGAGCAGTGCCACAACCAGATTGACGAAGTGCGAGACGAAGTCGGCGGACAGCGCGATGGCGACGATCGACGCGCCGACCAGGATCACCACGGACAGGATCACCCTGGCTCGTGCCGTGGGAATCCACCGCGCCCGGAAGGTTTGCACACTGGTGATGATCGACAGCACTGCGCCATAGAGATTCAGCGCGTTGTGGCTGATCACACTGAGCACGAAGAGTACGAGCATCGTGGTGCCGAGCGCGCCGGTGGTTGCCTTGACGCCGTCCATGGTGTCCATGCCGACCGGGGCGGCCAACGCGACGACGGCGCCGAAGGCGAAGGCCAGGAACGATCCGAGCACGCAGCCGAGATAGGTGGTCCAGAACGTCGATGCGACACCGACATCCTTCGGCAGGTAGCGCGAGTAGTCCGACACGTACGGCGCGAAGGCGATCTGCCAGAGTGCGCCCAGGGACACGGTGGCCAGCCAGCCCGCGAAGTTGAACCCGCCACGGCTCAGGAAGTCGGCCGGCAGGTCGGAGGTCAGGATCGCGAAAAACCCTGCTGCGATGGCCAATCCGAGCACCCAGGTTCCGATTCTGTTGAGGAAGTGGATCAACCGGTAGCCGATGATGCAGATCACCGCCGAGCCGACCGCCCCGAGGATGATGCCGACGTTCACCGGTACGGCTCCGGCGATGCCGTGGATGGACTGGCCGGCCAGGACGATGTTCGAGGCGAAGAAGCCGAGGTACATGACCGCCGCGATCACGACGATGATCAGGGCGCCCAGCGTGCCGAACTGGCCGCGGCTCTGAATCATCTGGGGGATGCCCATCTGCGGGCCCTGTGCCGAATGCAACGCCATCAGCGCACCGCCGATGACATGGCCGACGGCGAACGCGATCAGGCTCCACCACAAATCGAGGCCGAACAGGCTGGGCCCGAGCGCGCCGGTGACGATGGGCAGGGGTGCGATGTTGGTGCCGAACCAGAGTGTGAACAGGTCGCGCACTTTGCCGTGCCGGTCGGACGCCGGGACGAAGCCGATCGTGTGCTGCTCCAGCATCGGGGCAGTCTGGCCAGGAATGTCCGCCATGTGTTCCTCCGTGATGTGGGCCGGGTGAATCCGTCAGCCCGCGGTGGTGATGAGGACCACAATGAACCAGGGTCCATCGATCTGTAAAACACAAGTAATCGATGTAGTTTTTCTGAAAATCAGATGCTGGCGCGCCGCGATGGGCGGTGTCGCGGGCTCAGCTGCTCAGCAGCTTCTTCTGTACCTTGCCCATCGCGTTGCGCGGCAGCTCATTGAGAAAGACGATCTCGCGGGGCCGTTTGTGGTTCGACAGGCTGCCGGCAACGAATTCGATCAGCCGGTCGGCAAGCGCGGCCCGGTTCGCCGAGTCGGTGACGACATAGGCCACCACGCGCTGGCCGAGATCGACATCGGGTTGCCCGACGACAGCCACCTCGCGCACTGCCGGATGGGTCAGCAGCGCGGTCTCCACCTCGCCGGCACCGATGCGGTAACCGCCCGACTTGATCAGGTCGACCGATTCGCGGCCGACGATCCGATGGAATCCGTTCACGTCGCGGGTCGCGACGTCACCGGTGACGAACCAACCGTCGGGCATCCATGCGGCGGCGGTCGCCTCCGGCCGGTTCAGATAGTCGGTGAACAGCATCGTGCCGCGCACCTGCAACCGTCCGATGCTCTCGCCGTCGTGGGGTACGGCCTGCCCGTCCTCGGTGCACAGCCGGGCTTCGACGCCGGCCACCGGTTGGCCGACCGAGCCGGGCCGTCGTTCGCCGTCCGAGCGGGTGGACAGCGTGATCATGGTTTCGCTCATGCCGTAGCGCTCGATGGGTGAGCTGCCGGTGAGTTCGGTGATGCGCTGAAAGACGGGTGTCGGCAACGGCGCACTACCCGACACCAGCAGGCGCGCCCGGCGCAGCGCCCGCGCCGAATCCGCGTCGGATGCGATACGTGACCAGACCGTGGGCACGCCGAAGTACATGGTGCCCGCCGCGGCGGCGTAGCGCTCCGGGCGCGGTTTGACGGTGTGCACGACGCGCGAGCCGACCCGCAGGGAGCCGATGATGCCGAGCACCAGCCCGTGCAGGTGAAACAGTGGGAGGCCGTGCACGACGGTGTCGTCGGCGGTCCACTGCCATGCCTCGGCGACAGCGTCGATACCTGCCGCAAGGGCACGGTGACTGAGGTTGACTCCCTTTGGCGCGCCAGTGGTTCCGGACGTGTAGAGGATCATCGCGATGGCGTCGTCGGCCGGCGGACGAATTGCCCCGCCGGCGGGGTGCCCCCGCGTCGGGACGACCGGCAGGCCGGAGTCGGGATGTGCCGGCCCGGCCCAGCACGCGACATCGGCATCGGTGAGGACGTGGCGCAGCTCGGCGCTGCCGGAGTCGGGCGGGACGGGCACCACCGGGACTCCGGCCAGAAGGCATGCGGTGACGGCGATGACGGTGTCCAGCGTGGGCTGCGCGTGTACGGCCACCGGGCGCTCACTCGGCAGCGCGGCGGCGAGTGCAGCTGCCGCCGACACCAGTTCGTCCCGCGACATGCTCTGCTCACCGATGGTGATCGCCGCGGCCGTGTCCGCGGCGGACTCAAGTGACGTCAGCAGCATGGAAGGCCTTTCATCCGGTTACTACTCCGCCGCGCTTGAAGGTCTGCAGCAGCAGGGTCGAATGCACCGATTCGACGCGACCTTCCCACGGGCCGGTGGTCAGGAAATCGCGCAGCTCGGCGGTGTCGTGAGCCGTCACGTCGACGACGACGGGGTATTCGCCCATCACCATGGCGGCATACCGCACGAGAGGTGAACGGGCGAGCGTGGTTCCGATGTGTTCCGCGTGCTGGGGGGCGCACCGGATCCACAGCAGGGCCTCCACGGGCAGGCCGAGAAGTGCCGGGCCGACGACGGCGCGAATGCGAACGAAGCCGCGCTGGATCAGTTGGTCGATGCGCCGGCGGGCGGTCGCCTGCGAGAAGCCGGCGAGGGATGCGATCGTCTCGAACGGCGTGCGCCCGTCGGCGACCAGGGCATCGATGATGGCCCGGTCCACGTCGTCGACCTGCAGCCCGGTGCGGGTCTGTTCGGGTGGCACGTCGGGCAATTCGAGCGCGGCCACTTCGTCTGGAGTCAGCACACCGGCGCGCCACTCCGCGACCGTCCGGAAGTACTGGAGCACCGGGGTCAGCCGATGGGTGATGACGCCGTCGAGGTCCATGACGAGAAGGCTTGGGAGGGCATCGAACTCGGATGTCACCTCGGCGATGACCTCCGCGGATTCGGCCAGCGCGTACACGAACACGGTGTCCGGTCGGGCCGCCAGGGCGCGGGCCACCGACTGCACGGCGTCAGGTCGGCACTGCACCCGCAGCAGATGAGTCGGGGCCAGCGCGGTGAGCCCGACCACTTGTACCGTGCGGTCCTCGAGCAGCGCGGCCCCCCGCCGGGCGACGGTGCGGACGGGCTCGTCGAGCACCTCCGCGATCCGCCGCCACGACGCCCTGCCGTTGACTTGCAGAGCTTCGGTAATCCGAAGGGCGAGGGGGTCGAGCATTTCCAACGGTCGGGTCACCCCACCACAGGTACTTCAGATTTGACCGTGGTGCCAGCCGGTTTGGGGAGTCGGCGGCGGATCGCCTCGGCGACGATCAGGACGACGAGGTTGGGTCCCAGTGCGATGAACCCGGAATCCCAGCTGCCGATCGGGATTTCGAAGAACGTGATCCAGCTGACCACCAGAACACCGACGACGATGCCGGCCAGCACAGGAACGGCACCCACGGTGACGCGTCCGCGCAACGCGACCAGGATCGCGGGGGCGAGCTGGGTCAGGCCGCCGTAGGTGAGCAGCAGCAGGCTGGCGATGCTCGCCCCACCGAGCCCGAAGACGAGCGCGAGCGTGATGGCAGCCGCGACGACGACGGTGTTCATGCGCATCCGGGTCTTCTCGTTTCCGACCTTGATGAGGTTGCGCGACACCAAGGTTGAGATTCCCATCGCGATCGCGGCCGCAGGCACCATGGCGGCCGAGGCGCCGCTGATCGCGACGACGGCGACCAGCCAGTCCGGCAGCGTGTGTGTCGCGGTATCCAACAGCACGTGGTTGCCCGTGGTATCGGCAGGCAGGATCAGGATGGCGCCGAGGCCGACGATGATCGGAGCGAACAACAGCAGCTGATACAGCGCCAGCCACGTGTAGTTGCTGCGCAGGATCTCGCCGCTGCGGGCCGCGAACACCGGGGGCCACAGATGCGGAAAAACGTTGAGCCCGGCCCCGATCGAGGTGACGACGACCGCCGTGAGGAAGAACGTCGTGTCGTATCCGGGTGCCGACAGTGTCAGCAGCACAGGCTGGTCGCGGTGCACCTGGGCGAAGACGTCGGGTATGCCGGTGATCCCGAACGCAACGCCGCCGACCACGATGAGCAGCGCGACGACCATCAACGCGTCCTTGAGCACCGCGACCCGCGACACCCCGCGGATGCCGGCCCACACCACGAACACGATGACCAGCGCGCTGGCGATGACCATGGACAGTCCGCGGCTCGACTCGCTGCCCGTCGCCAGTTCGACGATGAGGCCCAGACCGGTGATCTGCAGTTCGAGATAGGGCAGCAGGAATATCGCGCCGACCACCGCGACCACCTTGCCCAGCACGGGACTGTTGAAGCGGTCGATGAAGAAGTCGGCCATCGTGAGGTAGCCGCGGCCTTTGCCGAGCTGCCACAGTCGCGGTGCGACGAAGTAGAGGCCGATCGCCGAAATGGACAGGTAGGCAAGGGCAAACGTGGCGCTGACACCGCCACCGAACGCGATACCGGACAGGCCGAGGAAGCTGAAGGTGGTGAGCGACTCACCGGCCTGCAGGAACCATGACCGCCACCGGCGGAAGCTGCGGCCGCTGACGGTCCATTCGTCGAGTTTCGTGGCGCGCCGGCCTGCGACCCCCAGCACGCCGATGGCCACCAGGCCGATGACGATGAAGACGGTGAGCGCGTTCACCGTTCGTCCCCGCCCGCGGCTTCGGCGTCGAGTGCGGCGCCGCCGTCACGTCGATAGGTGGCCTCGACGATCCGCAGGGCGACCACCGTGCCGACCACACAGATCGCGGTCCAGACGAGTACCGACGGGACGCCGAACCAGAGGTGCGGTCCGTTGACGAACGGCAGGAACGGCGTGATCAGAAATCCGAGGATCGGCACCGCGGCGATGGCGAGTCGTCGCGGGCTTGTCAGAACGGGGTGGGTCATGAGCGACACTCCAGGGTGGGTACGGGTCGCCGCCGGCCATGGCCGGTGGCTTCTTCAAAGGCCGCGGCCACCGCGAGCAGCATCTGCTCGGTGCGAGCGCGGGTGGCGATCTGCAGCCCGACCGGCAAGCCGTCGGAGGTGAACCCCGCGGGCACCGAAATCGCCGGGACGCCAAGGGTGGTGATCAGATAGCAGGACGCCATCCAGTCGAGGTACGTGTGCTGGGGCACCCCGGCGACCTCGGTCGGCCACAACTGGTCGGCGTCGAACGGCGCGACCTGGCTGACCGGTGCCAGCAACACGTCGTAGGTGTCGAAGAACGCGCAGGCCGCGCGTTGCAGCCGGGTCAGCTCGGCGAGCGCCCGGCCGATGTCGCGGGCAGTCCTGGCCCTGCCTTCGCGGATGTTCCATGCCAGATCGGCCTTGAATGCTTCTGGGGTGGCGTCGAGTTGGTCGCCCCACATCGCGTCGAACTCGACCGCGCGCAGTGTGCGGAAGCTGGCGTCGGCGCCGTCGAGGTCGGGACATGCCGGCTCGACGTGCGCACCGAGGTCCGCGAACACCGCGGCCGCGGATTCCAAGGGCGCCAGCACTTCTGCGTCGACCGGGATGCGGTCACCCAGGGTGGGTGCCCACGCGACCCGAAGTCCTTTCAACTCGGCCGGGTTCAGCGTGGCGAACGTGGCCGGGTCGTCGCTCAACGATGTCGGGTCATCCCGGTGAGGCCCGGCGATCACGGACAACAGCAGTGCGACATCGGCGACCGTGCGAGCCATCGGGCCTGCCGTCGCGAGGTTGGGGTATGCCCATGCCGCGCCCGGGTCGGGCACGCGGCCCGGTGTGGGGCGCAGGCCCACCACGTTGCAGAACGATGCGGGATTGCGCAACGAACCGCCCATGTCACTGCCGTCGGCGATCGGCTGCATCCCGCTGGCCAAGGCCGCGGCGGCGCCCCCGCTGCTGCCGCCTGCCGACCGGTCTATGGCGTACGGGTTTCGGGTGGTCCCGAAAATCGGGTTGAACGAATGTGATCCGGCCGCGAACTCCGGAACGTTGGTCTTGCCCAACCGAACTGCCCCGGCATCCTGGATGCGTCGGACGATCTCGTCGTCGGTTTGCGGAATCCAGTTGCTGTGCAACGGGGAACCGAAGGTCGTGCGCATGCCCGCCGTCGCGTGGGTGTCTTTGAACGCGATCGGCAATCCGTGTAACCGGCCCAACGGCTCGCCCGCCGCGCATCGGCGATCGGCTTCGGCGGCTGCGCGTTCGGCGCCGTCGACGTCAAGGCTCACGACCGCGTTCACCGCGGCGTTGCGCCGGTCGATCTGTCCGAGGTGAGCCGCGAGTACTTCACGTGCCGACACATCGCGGCGCCGCAGCGCCGCGGCCAGGTCGGTTGCGGTGCCAAAAGTCAATGAGTCGTCCACGGGTATCCGGTTTCTCTCCGCACCCCGCGCGGCGGGCATCGGTCGATGACCGCGCAGGGCATCACACGCGGGGCGCTCGGCGAGAGATCCCCGTCACAATGTCGATATGAGCCACAAAGCTAGCAAGAGAGATTGATTTGGACAATAGGCGAATGGAAATGATTGTTTGTGCCATATCGAGCTGCGATATGGAACTTCTGCGGCATGGCGGGCCGACCGGGGGATGTGCGCACGGAAGCGCCGCCGATGGGCGGCTCGCGCTCATCGGCAAAGGCGATCAAACGGCGTGACGGGACCCCGGGAGTGGTTCACCATGGGACCGCACGCGGGCGTCAGTGAAACCCCTTGCGGGGTAGATGAATTCGTACGACCGCCGGAACCGACACCGGCGGCGTGCGCGGGGCTACTCCGCCCGCAGTCGCGACTCCACGAAGCGCTCCAGGGACTCCCACTGCTCGACCGCATCGGCGTAGGGACCGGCCGGTTTGTCGGCCTTGTCCGGGTCGAGCACGTAGGCCACGAACGCACCGAGCGGTTCGTCGGTGCTCAGCGTCTCGTCGACGGTCTTGTCCTCGGAGTAGTCGCTGACATCGCGCAGCAGTTCGACGGCCAGCTCCAGCTGATCGCGATCGATCGCGTCGGGACCGTCGGCGATGTCGTCGGCGAGACCGCTCAGCACATAGACGTTCTCGTCAGAGACGTCGACGCGCAGTGACCCGTCGGTCGCCGCGGTACGGATGTCGTCGTAGGTGGCGAGATCCGACAGGTCGTGGTCGTGCTCGTCGGCCAGATAGCGGGCGAGCGCACGCTCCGAGCTGAACACGCTGATGCGGCCGTTGCGCCCGAGGAACACCGGTTCGTCATCGAGATAGCAGCGCAGCGTGTACACCGTGCCCGAACCGGTCATGATCCGCACCGGGTCGATGCCGACCTTGAGCCAGAAATCCTCATCGCCACCGAGCACGGCCCGGTCGTCGGCGCTCCGCTCGGTCTCCTCGGCCTCGTCCGTGTCGTCGGCGTCGCTGTCGTCGGCGACCGCCTCGACGCTGATGTCGTCCTCGTCTTCCTCGGGGGCAGGCTCCTCGAGCTCGGCTTCGGCCTTCTTGACCGCGTCGGCGTCGATGCCCTCGGGCACGGTGACGATCTCGTCGATGGCGTCGAGAACGCCGTCCCAGCCACGGCCGATCACTGCTTCGATCTCGGCCCAGCGCTTACGCCCGCTGCGGCCGGTGAACGATTCGATCCCGCCGCCCAGCGTGCCGAGCACCGGGTTGCCGTTGAAGAACTTGCTGATGGTCGCCAGCTCACACACCGAGCCGATCGACGACACGATCGCCAGGGTCTGGTGCAGGGCTTCCACCGACTCCTCGGTGGGCTTGTCGGCGACGACCTCGGGAACGCCGACGAGATCGTGTATGCGGTCCTCGGACGGGTCGAACTTATGTGCCGACGCCGCGGTCAATTTCTCCCACGCCGGGTGATCCGTCAGGTCGTTGTCGCTGTTGGTGCGGACGAACGCGGCGAGGTCAGCGACCGATTCGAAGGCGTAGAGGTCGTCGTCCTTGCCGAGGAAGGCCTCCCACTCGTCGCCGGCATCGCGCCAGCGCGGAGCCCACAGTGTGTAAAGGTCGCCCTTGGTCAGCCCGAGCCGGACCGGCACGATGTCAGCAGCCATGCGGCACAGCCTAACGGCGTGCCCCCGGCGTGCATTCAGGTTGCCTCCCGTTCGTGGCCGAGGTCGGCGACGAGACCATCCAGGAGCTGCCGCCGACGCGTTGCTGCGTCGTCCGCGTCGCGTAGACCGGCCAGGCCGTCGGCCGCACGTTCGAGTGCCATCAGCCGGCCACGCGCCCGCGCCATCGCGTCCTCGAACGGGCCGCTCATGCGGTCGGCCGCCAGAAACCCTGGAACCCCTGACCCGCGTTCGTGGTCCGGATCGGGGAGAGCTGAACCGGATCGCCTGCCTCGATCATCGTGTTGGCGCTCACGACCATGGCGACGTGTCCGTCCCACACCGCCAGGTCGCCGGGCCGCAGCGCATCCGCCGACACGGCCGCGCCGATGTCTTGTTCCTGGGCCAGCCGCGGGATGTTCAGACCCGCTTCGCGATACGCCCATTGGGTCAGCCCGCTGCAGTCCAGCCCGACGCCCGGGGTGGTGCCGCCCCAGTGGTACGGCACGCCCAGCTGCGTGAGGGCGTGCCGGACGGCGGACGCGGCCACCGAATTCGGGGCCAGCGCGCTGCTGCCGTCGGGTAGCCGGACGGCGACGCCGTCGCCGAACAGGCCTGGGTCGCGTAACGCGCTGGCGACCTCGCCCGGCGCAGGCAGGGACGAGGCGGGACTTCCGGCGCTGCCACCGGACCAGCCGCTCGACAACATGCCCGGCGACATGCCCGGCGACGTACCGAGCGAGGTGCCCGATGAGCCTCCGGAGAACCCGGCAGGGACGGTCGGAGCCGGAGCGCCGGCCGGCATGACTGCGACGGCCTGCCGGTCCATCTCGGCCCGGAGTTCGTCGATGACGGCGATGGCCTCCCGTAGTGAGCGCTGGGCTTCGGCCAGCAGTTCCTCGGGGACACCGGGTTCCTCGAGGTGCGGTTCCAACTCCGCGGCGCGGTCCTCGAAACGGTCGACGATGGCCTGCAGCCGGTCACTGGCGGACGACACGGCCCCGCCGGCCTGCTGCGCGCTCACACTGAGCGCCTCGGCCCGCTCGGCCAAGGCCGCGATCGTGTCGGTTGTCGTGGTGGCGATGTCGGCGGCCGCGTCGGCCGCCGCGCCCGACCAGCCGGTCCCGGCTTGGGTCCAGGACCGGCCGGCCGCGGCACCGATGTCGGCCAGTGCGGTGCATGCGGCATCGAGGGTCGTGACCGGCGTGGCGCCGGCCGGCCAGCCGGGGCCCACGAGCGCGCGAACCTCGTGCAGCGGTGCGGCGAGTGCGCTGACCAGTGCGCTCGTCACGGTCAGACCTGCGGCAGCAGCCCGACGGCCCGATCGCCCGCCGCATCGAAGGACGCCGCGTTGTGTGCGGCCGTGCGGCTCGCGGCCTGGACACGTTCACCCAGTGCCGCAACGGCATTGGACTGGTCCGACAGCGCGGCGGTGAACGCCGTCAGGAACCGGTCACCGACCGCGCCGAGCGCGTCCGGTGGCGACGGTATCGCCCGCAGGGTCGCGGCGACAGCTGCGAGGTCGGCCGCGTGGGTGACGTATGCGCGGCCAAGGGTGCGGATGGTGGCGGTGTCGGCGAGCATGACGTTATGACGCTCGCCGGCACCGTTCGGTTCCATCGCGTCAGGCGGCTACCCGCAGGTGCTTGCGTTGCTCCAGTTCGTCGTCGTCGACGAAGACGAGCATCGGCTTGCCGGGCGCGCACAGCATCGTGACGGTGAAGCGGACCGGGATGTCACTGCGGTTGTTGCCGTCCTGGTAGTGGATGGCGTCGCCGCCGGGTTCCCAGAACGCTTCGCCGGCCTTCACCACGCGCGGCGGCTGGCCTTCGAGCTCGAAGAGCATCTCGCCCTCCAGCACGTACCCGAACGCCGGCCCCGCATGACGGTGCGGTGGGGTGCCGGGATCTCCCGGCGGGAACTCGACGACGATCGTCATCGCGTGCGCGCCATCCGGGACTTGTGGCGGCTGGGCTTCCTGCACGACGGTGACGGCCGATTGCCAGGCGTCGCTCCACCAGTACTTCTTGGTGTCTGACATGGTGTTTCCTTTCAGATTGCCGCCCCGCCGCCGTCGGCGTGCAGGGTCGAGCCGGTGATGAAGCTGGAGCGTGGCGAGCAGAAGAACAACACCGCGTGCGCGATCTCCTCGGGCCGGGCGGTGCGGCCGAGCGGCAGCGCGCGACCCAGTTCCTCGTTCGTATCGCCCCACTCCGCCTCGACGCCTTCGGTTTTGGTGGGCCCGGGCGCGACGCTGTTGACCCGCACGCCCTGCGAGCCGAACTCGGCCGCCCAGGTGCGAGTGAGGGATTCGACCGCGGCCTTGGAAGCGCTGTAGGTCGACGCACCGGGAACGCCTTTCGACGCGACCATCGACGTGACGTTGACGATGCTGCCGTTCCCGCGCTTGAGCATCGCCGGCACGAGCGCGGCGACCAGGAAGTAGGTGCCGCGCACGTTGGTGTCGAACGTCCGCTCGAACGACTCGACGTCCTGATCGACTGTGAGCGCGCCGGGGAAGCTGGCGGCGTTGTTGACCACGATGTCGACGCCATTGCATTCTCGGGCAAGCGATTTCACCGACTCGATGTCGGACAGGTCCGCCTGCACGAAGTTGACGTTGTCGCCGAGCTTGGCGGCGGCCGACTCGCCTCGCTGCGCGTCTCGGCCGGTGATGGTCACCGTCGCGCCCTCGCTCGCCAGCAATTCAGCACAAGCCAGGCCGATGCCGGCGGTACCTCCGGTGACCAGGGCGCGATATCCGCTGAGTTCCATTGATTCCTCTCATTTTCCTGTGTGATCCCACGAAAGAGCTCGATCAGGCAGCGCATGCGGCTACGGCCGGCTGTGCCAGCTCGTGGTCGGACAGTGCCGCGCGCAGCCGTTCGCGTCCGCGCGAAATCCGGGACATCACGGTGCCCAGCGGGATTCCCATGAGCACGGCCGTCTCGGCGTACGTGTAACCCTCGATGTCGGCGTAGTACAGCACCCGCTGGAAACCTTCGGGCAGTGCCTGCAACGCCACTCGGATCTGGTGATCACCCAGTACGTCCAGCGCTTCGTCCTCAGCTGATCGACCGCCGGTGTCGGAGTGGATCGCGCTGCTGGCGATGTCGCTGTCGGTGATCTCGTCGACGCAGAAGGTGTCCGGGCGGCGCTGCTTCATCCGGTAGGTGCTGATCCACCGGTTGTGCAGAATCCGGAACAGCCACGCCCGCAGGTTGGTGCCCTGCCGGAATTTCCGGAAGCCCACATAGGCGTTCATGAGCGCGTCCTGCACGAGGTCCTCCGCGTCGACGTCGCTGTGGGTCAGTCGCCGCGCCGTACGCAGCAAGACCGGCCGAAACGGCATGGCTTCGCGTTCGAAGCGCGCCGCGAGTTCTGCGTCGGACTCGACGTCCACCGCCGAGACGATTTGTACCGATGTCATCGAAATCCCCGCTCCTGTCGTGGTGTGGCCATTTCAGATTCGTCCCTGTGGCCCCGTAGCGGACCCTTGAAAGTCCGTGGTCTCCGTGGTCCGGGGGGTGACCACGGGTGGGCAGCCCAGGGCACGGCCGACGCCTCATGTGTCACTCCCGCCTCGCGGGCGTGCGGACCGCCGGTGAGGCACGGCGCCATGGCGTGGCCGGCCGGTTGTGGGCGAACACGACGATGCAGTGGGGCGCCGCGAACGGGCGGACCGAGGGGTGTGCGCTACTCGACCAGCTTCCCGTGTGACGACACCTCGCGCATGAGTGCCGAAATACCGTGTGGGATATCGGGAATCGGTTCGCGGGCGAGCTTACCCGGACCCGACCAGACCAGGTTGACCTGTAGGGATTCGTCGATGTCCGGGTAATCCGAGCGGTTGTGGCAGCCCCGGGTCTCGCGGCGTTCCAGCGCCGCCTCGAGCGTCGCACGCGCGGCGAGAATTCCGGATCTCAGATCGAATGCATGTGCCAGATCGTGGAACCCGGCGATGTCGGGATGGACGGCCAAGTCGGTCAACTGGCTCTCGACATCTTCGAGTTTGCGCAGACCCGCCCGCAAGCCGGCGTCGTCGCGGACCACGCCGGCGTGCTCGGTCATGATGTTGCGCACGGAACGCTGGAGATAGCGCACGGTCTGCGACCCGCGGCCGGACAAGGTGGCGTCGATCTCGTCGCGAGCCCTGGATACGGCTGTGGGACTGCGCTGTTGCGCCGCAAGTCGCGTCGAGTACGCGGCTGCTGCCCGGCCGACGATCCGGCCGTAGACGAGAAGTTCGATGAGCGAGTTGCCACCGAGCCGGTTGGCGCCGTGCAGACCGCTCGCCGCCTCACCGATCGCGTACAGCCCCTCCACGTCGGTGCTGTGGTCCTCGGCGCGCACCCACACTCCGCCCATCGAGTAGTGGGCGGTCGGCGCGATCTCCATCGGGGTGGTGGTGATGTCGAGCAACTGCAGTTCCATGAGCGTCTGGTAGACGCGGGGCAGGCGATGCATGATCTGGGTCCGCGGCAGATGGGAGACATCGAGCCAGACGCCGCCGCGCGGGGTGCCGCGGCCCTCGCGGATCTCGGTGTAGGCAGCCAGGGCAACCCGGTCGCGGGTCGACAGTTCCATGCGTTCGGGGTCGTAGCGCTCCATGAATCGTTCGCCGAGGTTGTTGCGCAGGATGCCGCCCTCGCCGCGGGCGGCTTCCGAAACCAGCGTTCCGGCAGCGTCTTCGGGCTCCAGCAGGCCCGACGGGTGGAACTGGACGAGTTCGGGGTCGCGGATGCGTCCGCCGGCCTCCAACGCCAACCGGAAGGAATCGCCGGTGTTCTCGTCACGTCGCGACGACGTGTGGCGCCAGATGCGAGTGTGGCCGCCTGCGGCGAGAATCACGGCGTCGGCATGGATGGTGTACCGCGTGCCGTCGCACAAGTCGAAGCCGTACGCGCCGAAGACGACGTTGTCGCGGACGAGGAGTCGCGTGATGTAGACCGAGTCGAGGATCGGCACGGCGAGCTGTTGGGCCCGGTCCACGAGGGTGCGCTGCAGTTCGAGACCCGTGTAGTCACCGGCGAATGCGGTGCGGCGGAACGTGTGCGCGCCGAAGAAGCGCTGCGAGATCCGGCCGTCCTGTTCGCGCGCGAAAGCCATGCCCCAGCGCTCGAGATCCGCGATCGACTCCGCGGCATATTCGGTCACGATCTGCACCGTCACGGGGTCGGCGAGCAGATAGCTCTCGGTGATGGTGTCCGCGGCGTGCTGCTGCCAGCTGTCCTCGGGGTCGACCGTGGCCAGCGCCGCGTTGATGCCGCCTGCCGCCAGTGTGGTGTGCGCATCGGCCTTGGGCCGCTTGCCGACGGCCAGCACATCGATTCCTCGCTCGGCCAGTTCGATCGACGCTCGCAGCCCGGACCCGCCGGTACCGATGACGAGCACGGAGGTGGCTATCTGCTGCACGGAATCGTTCACAGTCGGTCAAACGCCGCGCGGCCCGCCTTTGTATCCGGATGAATCCGCGACCGCTGCCGGGCGACCGATTAAGGTCGGCGCATGGATGTACGCGTCGTCGATCACCCCTTGGCCGCCGCGCGGTTGACCACCCTGCGGGACGAACGCACCGACAACGCGGCGTTCCGGGCGGCGCTGCGGGATCTGACACTCATGCTGGTGTACGAGGCCACTCGCGACGCCGCGTGCGAGCAGATCCCGGTGCGCACCCCGCTCGTGGAGACCACCGGTTCCCGGCTGGCCAATCCACCGCTGCTGGTGCCGGTGCTGCGGGCCGGCCTGGGGATGGTCGATCAGGCGCACGCGCTCATACCCGAGGCGCAGGTCGGTTTCGTCGGCGTCGCCCGGAACGAGGAAACTCACCAGCCCACACCGTATTTGGCCTCGCTGCCCGACGATCTGAGCAGCCGGTCGGTGTTCGTGCTCGACCCGATGCTGGCCACCGGCGGGTCGATGGCGCACACGATCGGCCTGCTGCGGGAGCGCAACGCCGTCGACATCACCGCGGTGTGCGTGGTGTGCGCGCCCGAAGGCATTGCCGCGCTAGAGGCCGTCGCGCCCGACATGCGACTGATCACCGCGACCGTCGACGAGGGGCTCAACGAGATCGCCTACATCGTTCCCGGTCTCGGTGACGCGGGGGATCGCCAGTTCGGGCCCCGCTGACGCGCGGTCAGGTACGGCCGCGACAGGATGAGCGCGATGGCTGTCGCGACCACCAGCACGTAAACCGGCAGCAGGTGGATGAAGTTCGTGTAGCCGATCGCGTAGTGCACGGCGAGCGCCGGGACCGTGCCCGCGATGAACCCGGCCAGCAAGGTCCACCACACCCAGCGCTCACCGCGGCGAAACCCCCACATCGCGATCAGTGCCACGGCCAGGCCGGAACCGATCAGTGCGCCACCGAAACCGGCACGGTCGTGGGCGATGAACGGCACGAGCTGAGGATCGGCGCTGCGCAACGCGTCCCCATGGGTGTGCATGTACTGCAGATCGGTGGGCACGAACACGTCGCTGAGCCCCACCAGTGAGATGACCAGCCCGGCGACGGCCAGCCCGCCGCCAACGCCGATGATGATCAGTTGTGCCCACAGCGCGCGGCGGCGCTCCGATTCGGGTCCGTCCGGCAGGGCCCGCCACCGCGGCGGGTACGGCTTGTTCCACACCGCGGCCAACAGCATGGGGAACAGCACGACCACCACCACGGTGTGCAGGGGATCGACGAAACCGGTTCCCACGAAATAGAACAGCGTGAGAAAGGCGACCAGGCCGGAGATCAGCATGACGTTGCGGGCCCACACCCGGCCGCGTCGCAGGCCGCCCCAGGACAACCCGACATACAGTGCGCCGAGGCCGATCATGTTGCCCGCCATGCTGATCCGGTCATGGCGGATGAAATGGACGAGGTTGGCGTTGATACGGCGCAGATCGTCGACACCGAGACCGAGGTAGTCGCGATCGTAGCCGAGCAGCACCGGACCGGCCGCGATGGCTCCCGCGCCGACGCCTGCGACGATCAATCCGATCCCGGCGAGCGTGCCCCACACCCAGGACGGCCAGCGCACCGGATTGGGCCCGATACTGCGCAAACCAGGTGGCTCTTCGGTCGGTGTCGACGCTTCGATGACACGGTTGAACCAGCCCGGCCCGCTGTCGAGCAATACCGACGGTCGCGCCAGCACGACGGCGTCCGAATCGGCCAGGGCGGCCACGGCGGTGTCGATGTCAGGGTCGGTCAGATAACGGCGGTGCGGTGGCGTACCGACGATGACCTCGTCGACGTGCGGTGCGACGAGGTCGGCGACGTCGGAGGATTCCGCGTGGGCGACGACGTGACAGCGGCGCCCGGCCGCGGCGTCGCGCACGGTCCGGACATCGGCGGCCGTCACGGGCGAGATCTCGACGATGCTCGCGCCCTGTACCGGCAGCACGCGGATCGCGTCGCGCGCGACAGATGGCGGGACGACCGCGCCGAACCGGCCCGTCCACTCCTCGGGTACCGCTGGATGATCGAACACCCGCGGGATCCAGCGATGCCCGCCTGCGGCGACCAGCGTGGCCAGAAAACGCAACGCCCACCGCCGGGTGCGTTGTTCGCCGAGTACCGCAGCCGCGACCGGGCGCAACGGCTGGTATGTCCAGTCGGGCATCGACGGTCTCGGCTACCAGCGGTTGGCGGCGTCGGCGAGTTCGGCGCTCAGCTTGTTCGCCCGTCCCCGGGCGGCGGCCAGATCCTCGGTGGGTGCGCACCGAACTTCGGTGTAGGACTTGAGTTTCGGTTCGGTGCCCGACGGGCGGACCACCACACGGATGCTGGTTCCGGAGTCCTCCCCAGTGAAGATCAGTGCGTCGGTGCGGTGTTGGCCGCGCCGGTCGAGGAGGTCTTCGGCGGTGACGGCGAATCCGGCGAGTTCGGTCGGCAGATCGGAACGCAGACGCATCATCGCCGCTTCGGCATCGTCATCGGGATCGTCCAGGTGACGCGACACCGCGCGTGTGACGTGCACGCCGTGGACCCGGGCCAGGTCGTCGAGCGCGTCGAGCACCGTGCGGCCCTGATCGCGCAGCGCGGCGACCAGATCGCACGCCAGGATCGCGGCGGTGATGCCGTCCTTGTCGCGAACAGCGGCCGGATCGACGCAGTGCCCGATGGCTTCCTCGTAGGCATAGACCAGGGTGCTTCCCGGTGCGCCCGCGCGCGCCAACCATTTGAAGCCCGTGAGGGTTTCGGTGTGGTGGGCGCCGTGTGCGGCGGCGATGGCGGCGAGCATGCGCGACGATACGACGGTGCTGGCCACAACGGTGGCCTCGCTGACCGGCCCGGGCTCCACCTGCGACAGGATGTAATCGCCCAGCAGCCAACCCGTTTCGTCGCCGGACAGCATGCGCCAGCCGTCGGGTGTGGGTACTCCGACCGCGCACCGGTCGGCGTCGGGATCCAGCGCGATCGCGATGTCGGCCGAAACATCGGCTGCCAGGCTCAGGAGTTCGTCGACGGCGCCCGGCTCCTCCGGATTCGGGAAGGTCACGGTCGGGAAGTCCGGATCGGGATTGAACTGTGATTCGACCATGTAGACGTCGTCGAGGCCCGCCAATGCCATTGCGTCCAAGATGAACTCGCCACCGACGCCGTGCAGCGGTGTGACGGCCACCCGCACCGAGCCGGGGGCGCGGCGCACCCGCGCAGCCCGCTCGAGATAGGACTTGATCTGGGCCAGGCCACCCGTTCGGACCGGGACCCGGCGGATCTCGTCGGCATGCGGCGCGCGGCTTACGGCGTCTTCGATCTCGCGGTCGGTGGGGGAGATGATCTGCATGCCGCCGTCGAAGAACACCTTGTACCCGTTGTCGGACGGGGGGTTGTGCGACGCGGTGATCTGGATGCCTGCCGCGGCGGGCATGTGTCGCACCGCGAACGCGACGACCGGCGTCGGGACGGCCGCCAGCATCAGCAGCACCTCGAACCCTTCGGCGGCAAGGACTTCCGCGGCGGCCAGCGCGAATTCGTCCGACTGGTGGCGTGCGTCGCGGCCCACCACCACCTGCGAGCCGCCCAAACCCCGGTCTTTGAGTACGTGCGCGACGGCCCACGTGGTGCGCAGCACGACGGCAAGGTTCATCCCGTCGGGCCCGCCGCGCATCGGGCCGCGTAGGCCCGCGGTGCCGAATGTCAGGGGGTGGCTGAACCTTCGGTCGAGTTCATCGGGACTGCAGGCCCGCAATTCGGCGGCGGTCTGCGGGTCAGGGTCGTGGGCGATCCAGTCGTGGGCTGCTGTCGCAATCGACGTCATGAGGCAAGTGTGCCCCCACCGGCCTCCGAGTAAGCAAGCTTGCGCAGCACCGGCGCGACGAGCATCAGCAGATCGAACTCCAGATCGGTGAGGTTGTCGCGCATCGTCGCGTGCAGCCAGGCGTCGCGTTCGGCACGATCCGCCTGCAACAGCGCGGTGCCCGCGGCGGTGATGTCGATGAGTTGACGGCGGCGGTCGTTGTCATCGGGGCGCCGGGCGATCAGACCCCGGCCGAGTAGTTCGTTGATGCTGTCGGTCAGCGATTGCACCCGCACGTGCAGGCGCGCCCCGAGTTCGGCCGGGGTGGTGGTGCCGGTCCGGCTGACCTCGCCCAGAAGTTCCATCTGGCTCAGCGTCAAGCCGTGGTCGGGCCGGTGCCGCCGCATCTGACGGGTCACCGCCATCATCGACTCCCGCAGCTCAGTGGCTGACGTCGCGATCATTACCAAGTTATACCTTGGTAACCGTTGGGTTGTCACGGATATCGATCCAGGCTGAAGTGGTTCATTGTCAAGTTTGTGCTTACAATATGGGGGCCTGGAGGTTGAATGCGACGAATCCTGCGGTGGGCTCTGCTTGTGGTGGTGACGAGCGCCGTCACGGTTCCGCTCACCCTCGTCGGCGTCCCTTCGGCAGCCCTGTTCGCCGCGCTGGCGGTCGGTGTCGCCTTGGCGTTGGCGTCGCTCGCGCCTGATCGGGTGCCTCGTCGGGCCGGCGTGTTGGCCCAGGGTGTGCTCGGCGTCTACATCGGCACCATGGTTCATCAGGACGCCGTCGACGCCCTGCGCTCCGACTGGTTGATCGTGCTCGTGATCGCCGTGGCCACGCTGCTACTCAGCGTGGTGGCCGGGGCGTTGCTGGGTCTGCATCGCGATGTCTCACCGCTCACCGGATCGCTCGCGCTGGTCGCAGGCGGCGCGTCCGGACTGGTGGCCATCGCCCGCGAACTCGGTGGCGATGACCGCGTCGTCTCCGTCGTGCAATATCTACGGGTGGCGCTGGTCACCGCGACCATTCCGCTCGTCGTGACACTGGTCTTTCATGCCGACCGCTCGCACCCCGCTCCGATGGCGCCCCAAACCGCATCGGCGTCTTGGTATCTCAGCCTGGCCATGATCGCCGTGCTGGTCGCGGTCGGTGCGGTGGGCGGAAAGTTGATCCGGTTGCCCGGCGCCGGGCTGCTCGGGCCGCTCGCGCTGACCGTCGTGCTGCAGTTGACCGGCCTGTCGTTCGGGCTGACCGTGCCGACCGTACTGGTGCAGGCCGGGTACATGGTGATCGGCTGGCAGGCCGGCGTGGCGTTCACCCGCGAATCACTGCGGGCCATCGGTCGCATCCTGCCGCTGGCACTGGCTCTCATCGTGGTGCTCGGCGTGGCGACCGCGGGGCTCGGTGTGGTGCTCGCGAACGTCACCGGGGTGACTCAACTGGAGGGATACCTGGCCACCAGCCCCGGCGGCGTGTACGCGGTGCTGGCCACCGCGGTGGAGACCGGGTCGAACGTCACGTTCATCATCGCCGCCCAGGTGTTGCGGGTGCTGCTGATGCTGTTCGCGGCGCCGCTGATGGCCAGGGGCGTGGCCCGCCTCAGCCGTCGTCACGCCGTCGACGAGCCGGTCGCGGTCGCCACCCGGCGGTAGATGATCGGTTGGGCGGCAACGTCGTTCGCCTTGAAATTCGCGAGCACGAACGTGCGGAACGTGCGAGCGAACAGCAGGCTCGGCAGAAAATCGCGCAGCGCGGGCCAGCTCGCGTGGTTCACCACGCTGTAGTCGTTCTTCTCGCCGGGCAGTGGGCGCAGCAGGGTCGAGTCGGCCAACGCGGTGTGGCGCTGGAACCAGCCCGCGGTGTACTCCCAGACGTCGTACACGGTTTCGGCGTCGTCGCAGTGGAAGTAATTGAACAGAAACCAGCGGTCACTGCTGTGATCGACATCGGCGATGCGGGCGGCGTTGCCTGCCGCGACCCGATACGTATGCCGCGCGCTCTGCTGGATCACGGCCGCCATGGAGCGGTAGGCGTCGTCGTCGCGCACCGCGTCGGCGGCGTCCGGGGTAGCGGTGCGCACAAGGACCACGACGTCGTAGCGGGCCGGCCGCACACCTGCGTGCCGTAACAACTCCGAACCCTCGCCAGGCGGTCGCAACGTCCCTCTGAACACGACGGTTTCGACGACGTCGTCGCGCTGGGCCAGCTTCTCGGCCGATGCGGCGAGCCGCGCGATCAGCCGGTGTCGTGCTCGCGAAGGAGCGGCGATCGGGCCGGCCCAGCGGCCGACCTCGGCCGCGATGACCAGAAATCCGTTGGGCGTAGGTTCCGTCAGGCGCGCCGTGACGGCGAGGTGATCGTTCACGAGTTCCATCAGTTTCTCCTTCCTCGGCGTCAGCGACGGTCCAGGCCGGACAGTCGCCAGGCCAACGTGCGGCGCACGGCGGGTAGCTTTCCGGCCACTCGCATCACGCGGTTGCGGATCGCGCGGCGGCGCGCGGTCGCCAGTTCGGTGAGCCGGCTCGCCATCGCGACCACACCCTCCGCGGTGCGGTGACGGCTTGCGGCGTACTCGTCGAGCACGCTGTCGGGGCTGCCGGTCAGCACTTGCGCGAGGCTCTGCGCGACCGCGACGGCGTCCTCGATGCCGAGGTTCATGCCCTGCCCGCCCGCGGGCGAATGCACATGTGCGGCGTCTCCGGCCAGCAGGATGCGGTTGTGCCGGAACGAGTCGGCGATGCGGTGGTGGACCCGGAAGCGCGAGCCCCACACGACACTTTCGACGACGGCGCGCCGGGCAACCGGTCCGCGCTCGTCGAGCAGGCCCTGCACGAATGCGACGTCGGGGTGTTGCGGCGCCTCGTCGACGGTCGCGACGATGCGGTACATCCCGTCGGGCAGCGGCGCGACCACCACCAGGCCGGCCGGTGAGAAATAGAGGATGACCTCGTCGGCGGGCACGCCGCCCGAGAGCCGGACGTCGGCCAGCGCGAAGGATTCGGCATAGGTGCCGCCGGTGAACGCGATGCCCGCTTGCTCCCGAACCGTGCTGTGCATGCCGTCGGCGCCCACGAGGTATCGAGCGGTGATCTGCTCGCCATCGGCGAAGATCGCGACGACATGCGTGTCGTGCTGAGCGATCGCGGTGACGGTGGCCGGGCGGATGACCTTTCCGCCCAGCGCTTCCAGGCGATTGAGCAGGAACGCCTCGGTGTCGGCCTGCGAGATCATCAGCGTGTACGGGTAGCGCGTGGGCAGGTCGTTGAACGGCACCCCGATGAGAAGGGCGTCGCGGTCGCGGATCGTGAACGTCGGTGTGTGCACGCCACGCGCGACCAGATCGTCGACCACGCCGTAGGGCTCCAAGAGCTCGAGTGTGTGTGAGTGGACGACGGCCGCCCGGGAGGTGTTCGCCCCTTCGGCTTGGCCGTCGACCACGACCACGTCGTGACCGAGTTGGGTCAGCACGATCGCGGCGGTCAGTCCGACCGGTCCGGCCCCGACGATCAGCACATCTTTCATGTCTGTTCCTCGCTTCCGCTTTGTCAACAACTGTTGGTCAACGCTTGTTGGCATCACGCTATGCGCGTTGTCGCGGTATGTCAACAGGTGTTGGCCTACACTTGTTGGCATGAGACGACCGGCAGCTGAGACGAAGTCCGTGATCCTGACCGCGGCACGCGAACGATTCGCCGCCGACGGCTACGAGCGCGCGACGATCCGCGCGATCGCGGCCGATGCGGGGATCGACCCGTCGATGGTCATGCGCTATTTCGGCAACAAGGAAGGGCTGTTCGCCGCTGCGGCCGGATTCGACCTGGAGCTACCGGACCTGACCGCGGTGCCACGCGATCAGGTCGGGATGGCGCTGGCCGCACATTTCCTGGAGCGCTGGGAGCGCGACGAGGCATTGCTGATCCTCCTGCGCGCCGGCGTCACCAACGACGCCGTCGCCGAGCGCATGCGAACGATCTTCGCGGCACAGCTCGCCCCCGTCATCGCCAAGACCACCGGCCACGCCGCCGACACGCCACAACGCGCCAGCTTGGCGGCCTCGCAGGTGCTCGGCATGGCGCTGTGTCGCTATGTGCTGGCGTTTCCGCCGTTGGTGGACATGGATCGACAGCAGATCGTCGACTGGATCGGCCCGACGCTGCAGCGGTACCTCGTGGGTTAGAGGCGCTCGATCACCGAAGCCAGCAGCGCGCCCATCCGCGTCGCCGACTGCCGCCCGGCTTCCAGCACCTCGGCGTGGCTGAGCGGTTGGCCCGTCATGCCGGCGGCGAGGTTCGTCACCAGCGACACCGCGAACACCTCGGCTCCGGCCGCGCGCGCGGCGATCGTCTCGTGCACGGTCGACATGCCGACGAGGTCGGCACCGAGCGTGCGCAGCATCCGGATCTCGGCCGGGGTCTCGTAGTGCGGGCCGGGCAGGCCGGCGTAGACGCCTTCGGCGAGATCGGGCTCGATCTCGCGGGCCAGGGCGCGCAGCCGTGGCGAGTAGGCGTCGACCAGATCGACGAACTGCGCGCCGACCAAGGGCGAGCGAGCGGTGAGGTTGAGGTGATCGCTGATCAGCACGGGCTGGCCCACCTCATACTCCGGACGCAGGCCACCCGCGGCGTTGGTCAGCACGACCGTGCGCACGCCGGTCGCGGCGGCGGTCCGCACCGGATGCACGACGTGCTGCAGGTCATGGCCCTCATAGGCGTGGATGCGGCCGACCAGGACCAGAACCCGATGTGCTCCGATACGAACCGACAACACCTGGCCGCCGTGCCCGGCGGCGCTGGGCGGCGTGAAACCGGGAAGTTCGGCCATCGGCACCACGGCCACCGGATCGCCGAGTTCGGCCACCGCGGGTGCCCAGCCCGATCCGAGGACGACTGCGACGTCGTGGTGTTCGACGCCGGTCCGTTCGGCGATGGCTTGTGCCGACGCGAGGAGCGAATCTTGTGCAGCGGAGGCGGGGCTGTCGGTCACGATAGGCGAGCTTAACCGCGTCTCCGCGGTGGTGAGATACTGCCAAGATGCCCACCGCCACCGCATCGCTATGCGTCGAGGACGCCGTCAACCGGCGTCGTGGCGACCTCGTCGAACTGTCGCACTCGATCCACGCCGAGCCGGAGTTGGCCTTCGCCGAACACCGCAGCTGCGCCAAGACCCAAACTCTCGTCGCCGAATACGGCTTCGAGATCACCGCGGCGCCCGGCGGGCTCGACACCGCGTTTCGGGCGACGTATGGCAGCGGGCCGCTGGTGGTCGGGGTGTGCGCGGAATATGACGCGCTGCCCGAGATCGGACATGCGTGCGGGCACAACATCATTGCGGCGTCGGCGGTCGGGACCGCGCTGGCGTTGGCCGAGGTTGCCGACGATCTCGGCCTGACCGTCGTGCTCGTCGGCACGCCTGCTGAGGAGCTGGGTGGCGGAAAGGTGTTGCTGCTCAACGCCGGAACCTTCGATGACATCGCCGCCTCGGTCATGCTGCACCCCGGTCCGGTCGACATTGCCGCGGCCCGGTCACTGGCGCTGTCGGAGGTGACCGTCGACTACACGGGCCGTGAATCCCACGCCGCCGTCGCCCCGTACCTGGGCGTGAACGCCGGCGACGCGGTCACCGTCGCCCAGGTGGCGATCGGCCTGTTGCGTCAGCAGTTGATGCCGGGCCAGATGGTGCACGGCATCGTCACCCATGGCGGCCAGGCCACCAACGTCATTCCGGGCCGGGCCGAGATGCGCTACACGATGCGGGCCACCGACATGGCGGCGCTGCGCGAACTGGAAGGGCGCATGGCCGGCTGCTTCGAGGCCGGTGCGCTGGCCACCGGCTGCGAGCACCAGGTCACCGAGACCGCACCGGCCTACGCCGAACTACTACCTGATCCCTGGCTTTCGGAGACGATCCGCGCCGAGATGGTTCGGCTCGGGCGGGATCCGCTGCCCGAGAGCGTCGAGGCGAGCGTGCCGTTGGGCAGCACCGACATGGGCAACATCACGCAGGTCATGCCGGGCATTCACCCGGTGATCGGCATCGACTCGGGCGGTGCGGCCATCCACCAGCCTGCGTTCGCGACGGCCGCGGTGGGACCGAGCGCGGACAAGGCCGTGGTCGAAGGGGCAATCATGTTGGCGCGCACCGTCGTTCGGTTGGCCGAAACGCCTGCCGAGCGTGATCGCGTGCTCGAAGCACAGCAGAGGAGGCAGGTGCGATGAGCGTGTTGTCGCACGCCGCCGCGCGGTGGTTGTCGGCGAACTACGACGAGATGGTGTCGTGGCGTCGCCACATCCACGCCCATCCAGAGCTGGGCCGTCAGGAATTCGCCACCACCGAGTTCGTCGCCCGCCACCTCGCCGACGCCGGGCTCAACCCGAAGGTGCTGCCCGGAGGAACCGGGCTGACCTGTGACTTCGGACCCGAGGACGGCCCGCGGATCGCGTTGCGCGCCGACATGGATGCGCTGCCGATGGCCGACCGGACCGGGGCGTCGTACGCGTCCACCGTGCCCAATGTCGCCCACGCGTGCGGCCACGACGCACACACCGCGGTGCTGCTGGGTACTGCGCTCGCGCTGGCGTCGGCTTCCGAACTCCCGGTCGGCGTGCGGCTGGTCTTCCAGGCCGCCGAGGAACTCATGCCCGGCGGCGCGATCGACGCCGTCAACGCCGGCGTCCTCAACGGTGTGTCCCGCATCTACGCGTTGCACTGCGATCCGCGGCTCCGGGTCGGCCGGGTCGCGACCAAGCCGGGTCCCATCACCTCGGCCGCCGATTCGATCGAGATCACCCTGCACTCACCCGGCGGGCACACCTCGCGGCCACACCTGACCGGCGACCTCGTCTACGGGCTCGGCACGCTGATCACCGGCCTGCCCGGGGTCTTGTCCCGTCGTATCGACCCGCGGCATGACACCGTCATGGTGTGGGGCGCGGTCAACGCAGGCGTCGCCGCCAACGCCATCCCGCAGATCGGCACGCTCGCCGGCACCATCAGGACCGCGAGCCGCGACACCTGGCTGACGCTGGAATCCATTGTGGAAGAGACGGTTACGTCGCTGCTCGCACCGCTGAACATCGAGCACAGCCTGAACTACCGGCGTGGTGTGCCGCCCGTCGTCAACGAAGAGGTGTCCACCCGCATCCTCACCCACGCGATCGAGGCCGTCGGCCCGGACGTCCTCGCCGACACCCACCAGTCCGGCGGCGGCGAGGACTTCTCCTGGTACCTCGAAGAGGTGCCCGGAGCGATGGCCCGGCTCGGCGTGTGGAGCGGCCAAGGCCCACAGCTCGATCTCCACCAGCCCACCTTCGACATCGACGAGCGTGCCCTTGGCATCGGCGTACGCACGATGGTCAACATCATCGCCGCCTCAGCCTGATTGCCTGGCAGCCTCGCGCCGGCGGGTTGGCGGGTTGCCCAGCACCGCGAGCGACCGTGTCTGTACGCCGACACGCCGCATTTGGGCGACATTTTTGCGTCACTCGCGGCTCACGAGCGCCCATAGGCTGTCGGTGTGACCGATACACCCGATGACGAATTGTCAGCGGCAACCGCGGCCGTGCGGGAAGCGGAGTCTCTGCGGCGGCAGCTCGACGCCGCGAAGGTGGCGGCCAAGGAGTCGGCCGATCGCGCGCAAGCGGCTCAGCGGCAGGTCGCGGCCGAGGCCCGCGACGTGGCCAAGCTGGAATCGTTCTCGCTGACGATGATCCTGTCGCATCTCAAGGGCTCACACGACGACGCGCTGGCCCGCGAGACGGCCGAGCACCAAGCCGCCGAATACGAGTACCGCACACAGCAGGCCCGAGCCGATGCCGACCAGCGCCTCGTCGACCATCTCACCCGTCAACTCCAAGCTCTCGGCGATGTCACAACACGCTACGAACAGGCCCTGGCCGCCAAGGAACGATGGCTGCACGATCACCACGACCCAACTTTGGTGAGGTTGCTCGAAATCGCCGAGCGCCGTGGACAATTGACGGCCTCCCACACCGAACTCGATCAAGCATACGAAGCCGGTCAGCAGGCGCTGGGTGATTTACGTTCGGCCGCAGAGCGACTCGACAGCGCGCGGTCGTGGTCGGCTTACGACACGTGGTTCGACGGCGGGATGATCGCCAGCATCGTCAAGGAGAACCGGCTCGACGATGTCGCCGTCCTGCTGAGGTCTGCGGACAGTGCGCTCCGGCGATTCACGACCGAACTCGCCGATGTCCACATGGCGGGTGTGCAAGCCGTCGAACTCAGTTCGTTCACAAGGGTTTTCGACGTGTGGTTCGACAACTTCTTCACCGACCTCATCGTCCGCGACCGCATCATCGAGGCGCAGGAGAACGTCGAGAAAGCGATCACCGGCGTCAAGCGGGTACTCGATAACCTCAGGGTGGCCAAGCAGAGCGTCGCCGACGAACTCACCGCCCTGAGAGCTGAGCGCGCGGCCCTGCTCACCACGCACCGCGAGTGACCGTGTCTGTACACTGACACGCCGCAATTCGTGTACCTCGGCGGTCGGTCGTCGCGCGGGGCTGCCCGTGAAAAGCTCTGAACGGCCCACAAAGCGCAAGTTATCCACAACCAGACAATTTCGGGGTACCGCCCGACGCTCCGACTGCCGACGATCTTGGACATGGATCAGCAGCTCGAGTCGATCTTCCAGGGGCAGGGCGGTGTCGCGACCAGCGCCCAGATTCTCGCGTATTTCACACGGCGTGAATTGCAGTCTGCCGTGAACTGCGGTGTGTTGGAACGTATTTGGCAAGGCATCTATTGCATCGGTGAACCGGACCTGCAAACGCGACTACGTGGCCTCGACCTTTCCTGCGGTGCCCGGGTACCGGTGTGCCTCGGGACGGCGGCGGCGGTCTTCGGATTCGACACCGAGCAACCGGCCGATCTCCATGTGCTGGAACCGATCGGTTCGCGGCCGCGGTCGGCCGACGGCCTGGTCGTGCATCGCCGCGAGGGAGCGCCCCTCAATGTTGTCGGCGGGCGCTTGGTGACGACCCCGAACTGGACGGCGATCGAGGTGGCTCGCGGTCTGAGGCGTCCGCGCGCGCTCGCGACCCTCGACGCGGCACTCCGCAGTGGCACCTGCACGCGCGCCGACCTCTGGCGCGCGGCCCTCGATCAGGCCGGGCGGCGCGGCATCGTCCATGTGCGCAACCTCATACCGTTGGCCGATCCGCGTGCCGAGTCTCCGATGGAGAGCGAGGCGCGGCTGGTGATGCTCGACGGCGGCCTGCCGGTTCCCGAACTGCAGTACGAGGTCCGCGACGGCAACGGCCAGCTCAGGCGTCTTGATTTCGCCTGGCCGAACGAGCGGGTCGCGGTCGAATACGACAGCGCTGACTGGCATGACAATCCCGACGCCTTGCTGAACGACCGTCGGCGTACCGCGGCGTTGATGGCCGTGGGGTGGAGCGTCATCGCGATCGTGTTCGACGATGTTCGGCACCGGCAAGGGGAGATGGTCGCGCGGATCAGTTCGCAGTTGCGTGACGCTCGCGCGGCGCGTGCGACCGCTTAGGTACGCGAATTACGGCGTGTCGGCGTACAAACACGGTCGCTCGCGGTGCAAGGGGACCCAAGACAGGCGCAAGGGGACCCAAGAGCTACGGGCCGATGTTGCGGGCCGGGCGGGTGCGGAGGTCGTGGACGTACTCCGGCGGTGCGCCGGCGATCTCGGCCGCGTCGGCCATGACGCCGATGTAGCGGGCGGAGGGCAGGCCGCCTTCCCAGGCGTCGACGACGTAGAGCCAGGCCAGCACGGGGTCGGTGGTGGTGTCGGAGGACAGCCGGTCCACGCGGCAGCGGATCTTCTTGTGGAAGCCGAGCTCGGAACCCTCCCAGCGGTCCAGGGATTGCTCGTCGGCCGGGGTCATGTCGTAGAGCACGACGAACACCTTGGACAGCGGGTCTTCGACAACCGTTGCCAGGGCACCTTCCCAGCCGATGTCCTCGCCGCCGAAGGTCAGCCGCCAGCCGCGCAGCCACCCGGTTCCCGCCATCGGCGAATGGGGAGCACGCTGGAGCATTTGCTCCGGATGCATGTTGGATCCATACGCGGCGTAAAGCGGCACGGTAAGACAGCTTAATCCGCAAAGTTCGTTAGGTTAGTGCCGTGGTTACCCGCATCGTGATCCTCGGCGGCGGCCCCGCCGGATATGAGGCGGCCCTGGTCGCCGCGGCCCGAGGCCCGAAGGTCGCCCAGGTCACCGTCGTCGACTCCGATGGCATCGGTGGCGCGTGCGTGCTGTGGGACTGTGTGCCGTCGAAGACGTTCATCGCATCGACGGGCGTGCGGACCGAGCTGCGCCGGGCCCCCAACCTGGGCTATTCGCTGGATTTCGAGCAGGCCAAGATCTCGCTGCCGCAGATCAACGAGCGGGTGAAGTCGCTGGCTTCGGCGCAGTCCAGCGACATCGCGCAGCGGATGCGCAGCGAGGGCATCGACCTGATCGAGGGCCGTGGCGAACTGATCGACGACGTTCCCGGCATGGCCCAGCACCGCATCAAGGTCACCGGCGCGGACGGCCGTGTTCGCCAGTTGACGGCCGATGTCGTGTTGATCGCCACAGGCGCGAGCCCGCGTGTGTTGCCCAACGCCGCACCCGACGGCGACCGCATCCTCAATTGGCGTCAGCTTTACGACCTCGACAGCGTGCCCGACCATCTGGTCGTCGTCGGGTCCGGTGTGACGGGTGCCGAGTTCGTCAACGCCTACACCGAGCTCGGCGTGACCGTGACCGTCGTGGCCAGCCGCGACCAGATCCTGCCGCACGAGGACTCCGACGCCGCCGCGGTGCTGGAGCAGGTGTTCGCCGAACGCGGTGTCACCCTCGTCAAGAATGCCCGCGCTGAATCCGTGACGCGCACCGACAACGGCGTGCTGGTCACCATGACCGACGGCCGCACGGTCGAAGGCAGCCACGCGCTCATGACGGTCGGCTCGGTGCCCAACACGACGGGTCTCGGTCTGGAGCGCGTGGGCATCGAACTGGGTCAAGGCAATTACCTGACGGTCGACCGGGTGTCGCGCACGTCGGTCCCGGGTATCTACGCGGCAGGCGACTGCACGGGCCTGCTGCCATTGGCGTCGGTCGCCGCGATGCAGGGCCGCATCGCGATGTATCACGCGCTCGGCGAGGCGGTCGCGCCGATCAGGTTGCGGACCGTGGCCGCGGCGGTGTTCACGCGCCCCGAGATCGCGGCCGTGGGCGTGCCCCAAGCCGCGATCGACGACGGCTCGGTACCGGCCCGCACGCTGATGCTGCCGCTCAGCACGAATGCCCGCGCGAAGATGTCGAGCCTCAGCCACGGCTTCGTCAAAATCTTCTGCCGCCCGGCGACGGGTGTGGTGATCGGTGGTGTGGTGGTCGCACCGATCGCCTCCGAGCTGATCCTGCCCATCGCCCTGGCCGTGCAGAACGGCATACCCGTCGACGATCTCGCGCAGACGTTCTCCGTCTACCCGTCGCTGTCCGGGTCGATCACCGAGGCGGCGCGCCAGCTCATGAAACACGACGACCTGGATTAGCCACGACGGGCCACGCCACGGCCCGGCGGCGGGCAAATGGTCGGAGGGCCACGTAGCCTGGGGATCGTGACTGTCCCGATCTCAGCACCGGGCGACGGGCAAACCCTCCTCGGGCCGCAGCAACGGGCGCAAGCCTGGCAGCAATTAGGCAGTGAGCAATTCGACGTCGTGGTCATCGGCGGTGGTGTCGTGGGAGCAGGCGCGGCGCTGGACGCCGCCACCCGCGGGCTCAAGGTGGCCCTCGTCGAGGCCCGCGACTTCGCGTCCGGCACGTCGAGCCGCAGCTCGAAGATGTTCCACGGCGGGCTGCGCTATCTCGAGCAGCTGGAGTTCGGCCTGGTGCGCGAGGCGTTGCACGAACGCGAACTCAGCCTGACGACCCTCGCGCCGCACCTCGTCAAGCCGCTGCCGTTTCTGTTCCCGCTGACCAACAGGTGGTGGGAGCGGCCGTACGTGGCGGCGGGCATCTTCCTCTATGACCAGCTCGGCGGCGCGAAATCCGTTCCCGCGCAGAAACATCTGACCAAGGCCGGGGCGCTGCGGCTGGCCCCGGGGCTCAAGCGGAGTTCGCTCATCGGCGGCATCCGCTATTACGACACCGTCGTCGACGACGCCAGGCACACCATGACCGTCGCGCGCACCGCGGCCCATTACGGCGCCGTGGTCCGGACTTCGACGCAGGTGGTCGCGCTGTTGCGCGAGGGCGACCGCGTCACCGGCGTGCAGGTCCGTGACTCCGAGGACGGCAGCACGACCGACGTGCACGGCCATGTCGTGATCAACGCCACCGGCGTGTGGACCGACGAGATCCAGGCGCTGTCGAAGGAACGCGGCCGGTTCCGGGTCCGGGCCTCCAAGGGCGTACACGTCGTGGTGCCGCGGGACCGGATCGTCAGCGAGGTGGCGATCATCCTGCGCACCGAGAAGTCGGTGCTGTTCGTCATCCCGTGGGGCACGCACTGGATCATCGGCACCACCGACACCGACTGGAATCTCGACCTGGCTCACCCGGCGGCCACCAAGGCCGACATCGACTACATATTGGGCCATGTCAACACCGTGCTGGCCACACCGCTGACCCACGACGACATCGACGGTGTCTACGCCGGGCTGCGGCCGCTGCTGGCCGGTGAGAGTGAGGAAACGTCCAAGCTGTCACGCGAGCACGCCGTCGCGGTTCCCGCTCCCGGGCTGGTCGCGATCGCGGGCGGCAAGTACACCACCTATCGGGTGATGGCGGCCGACGCGGTCGATGCCGCGGCGGAGTTCGTCCCGGCCCGGGTGGCGACGTCGATCACCGAGAAGGTGCCGCTGATGGGCGCCGACGGCTATTTCGCGCTGATCAACCAGACCGAACACGTGGGCCGGCATTACGGACTGCACCCGTACCGGGTGCGCCACCTGCTCGACCGGTACGGCTCGTTGATCGGCGAGGTGCTCGCGATGGCCGATGGCAAGCCCGAACTGCTCGCGCCGATCTCGAATGCACCGGTGTATCTGAAGGTCGAGGCCTGGTACGCGGCCGCGGGCGAAGGCGCACTGCATCTGGAGGACATCCTGGCGCGGCGGATGCGGATCTCGATCGAGTACCCGCACCGCGGCGTGGACTGTGCCCGCGAGGTCGCCGAAGTGGTGGCACCGGTACTGGGTTGGAGCGCAGAGGATGTCGACCGCGAGGTCGCGACCTACATCGCCAGGGTCGATGCCGAGGTGCGTTCGCAACAGCAGCCCGACGACGAATCGGCCGACGCGCTGCGCCAGGCCGCGCCGGAGGCCCGCGCCGAGATCCTCGAGCCGGTACCGCTCACTTGAGAAGGCCCGCACCGCTGCCGGTGCGCGACGGACTGGGGCCGGCGCGGGTGCGCGTGCACGGCGGCCGATTGGTCGACGAGTTCGAGCGCCGGTTCGGTGCGGGGGCGAAAGTGCGTGCGGGGGAAGTGTTCTCGGTCGACGGCGCCGTCCTCGACGAATCGACCGTGCTGCCCGCGGGCGCTCACGTCTACCTCTACCGCGAGCTGCCCGACGAGGCGGTCGTGCCGTTCGACATCCCGGTGCTGTACCGCGACGACGACATCGTCGTGGTGGACAAACCGCACTTCTTGGCGACCATGCCCCGCGGCAGTCACGTCGCGCAGACCGCACTGGTGCGGCTGCGCCGGGAACTGGATCTCCCCGAGTTGAGCCCCGCGCACCGGCTGGACCGGTTGACCGCCGGGGTGCTGTTGTTCACGACCCGCCGTGAGCTGCGGGGCCGGTATCAGACCCTGTTCGCGCAGGGGCGCGTCGCGAAAACCTACCTCGCCCATGCCGACGGGCAGCCGACCGTGGCGCTTCCCACCACGTTGCGCAGCCGTATCATCAAGCGGCGCGGTCAGTTACAGGCCGTCGAGGAGCCCGGCGAACCGAATGCCGAAACCCACGTGGAACCGCTGAACGACGGCCGCTACCGGCTCACCCCGCGCACCGGTCGCACCCATCAGCTGCGGGTCCACATGGCCTCGATCGGGCTACCGATCACCGGTGATCCGTTCTACCCGAACGTGATCGACGTGGCGCCCGACGATTTCAGCAGCCCGTTGCAGCTTCTTGCACACCGCCTCGAATTCGACGACCCGGTCACCGGCCGGGCTCGGGTGTTCGTCAGTGCCCGCGAGCTGACGGGCGGGCTACGGGCGTAGGGCGACGCGGATGCAGCCGTCGGTCTTGTTCTTGAACATGTCGTAGGCGCGCACGCCCTCGTGGAGGGGTAGGTCGTGGGTGATCAGGATCGACGGGTCCAGGTCGCCCTGTGCGACGTAGTCGAAAAACTGTGGGATGTAGCGCTGTCCGTGTTGTTGGGCGGTGCGCAGGGTGAGGCTCTTGTTGGTGAGCATGCCCATCGGGAACTTGTCGGTGAGGCCGTAGACGCCGAGTACCGAGACAACGCCGCCTTTGCGGCAGGCCAGGATGGCCTCGCGCAGCGGGGCGGCGCGGTCGGTCTCCATGCGGAGGGCCTGTTTGGCGCGGTCGTAGACCTGTTGGACGCCGGTGGAATGGCCTTCCATGCCGACGGCTTCGATGACGGCGTCGGGCCCGCGGCCGCCGGTGGCCTCACCGAGGGCTTTCTGGACGCTGTCGATCTCGGCGTAGTTGATCGTCTCGGCGCCGAGTTGTTGTGCGAGAGCGAGGCGTTCGGGGTAGCGGTCGATGGATATGACGCGGCCGGCGCCGTTGAGCAGCGCGCTGCGGGCCGCCATGAGACCGACGGCGCCCGCGCCCCAGACGGCGACGGTGTCGCCGCCGGCGATGTCGCAGAAGTCGGCGCCCATGTAGCCGGTGGGAACGGCGTCGGACATGAACAGCGCTTGTTCGTCGGTGACGAAATCCGGTATGGCGAAGCAGTTCACGTCACCGAACGGCACGCGGATGTATTGGGCGTGCGAGCCGGCGTAGCCGCCGAACGGATGGGTGTAGCCGTAGATGCCCGCGGTGGGGGAGCCGAGGATCGGCCGCTGGAGTTCGGCGTTGGGATTGGTGGTGTCGCACACCGAGTAGAGGTCGTGGTCGCAGTACCAGCATCGGTTGCAGGCGATGAACGACGGCACGACGACGCGGGCGCCGACCTTGGTGTCGGTGACCTCGGCACCGACTTCGACGACCTCGCCCATGAACTCGTGGCCGAAGACGTCGCCCGCGCGCATGCCGGGCAGGTAGCCGTCGATGAAATGAAGGTCGGAGCCGCAGGTGGTGGTGAGCGTGACGGCCACGATGACGTCATGGGGGTTGAGAATCGTTGGGTCGTCAACGGTTTCGACAGCCAGGTCGTTGACGCCGTTCCAGACGAGGGCTTTCATGAAAGGCCTTTCAGCGGGAGGAGTCGCGGGCGCTGGGGTTGCGCGCGATGGTGGGCACTTCGCCGGTCTGCAGCAGGGCGCGGGCACGATAGAGGGCCTTGAACGTGAGCACGCCGGTGAGGGCGCCGGGTCCCGGCGCGGTGACGCGGGCGACCACTTCGGTGCCGCGGTCCCCCGGGGCGTCGGAGAAGTCAAGGGTGAGCCCGGCGGCGCGCTCCGGATTCACGTCGACATAGCGCAGCCGGTTGTCGCCTTCGCGGGAGACCACGCAGTCCCAGACGGGGCCGTCGTCGCCGGCGAAGGTCCACCGGAGACGGTCGGCCCCGGCGCCGGTGACGTCCGCGATGTCGCCGAAGATGCGGGAGAGGCGCCCAGGATCCTGGAAGAGGTCCAGGACTTCGGCGCGTGGGCGGGCGATGGTGATGGCTTGGACGCGCGAGTCGGCGGTGACCTTTTCACCGACCTTCTCGACGACTTTGTGCGCGAGCTGTTTGGCCTGTTGCTTGGCGGTGTCGACAACGTTCATCGGGCCTCCTCGGCTGGGCGTCGCGGGAGACTACCCGGGGTGAGGCGGCCTAAACAGCGCTTGCGGCGCCCTCGAGTCAGCCGGCGCCCGCGGCGATCACCGCGCGGTTGCGTTCGGCGACGACGGGCAGCTCGACCTTGACCAACCGCCGGTCGTAGCTGAGGTAGCCGTTCACCTCGTTCTCGACATCGGTCGTCTGGGTATAGACCGCGCCCGACAGGCCGTCGCTGCGCACCAGGTTCTCGACATCGCGGCTGACCTCGACATACCGCTGCGTCAACCGGGCCGGGCTGTCGGTCATCTCGTACGCCTCCGGCAGGCCCGGCCACCGGTTGTCGGCGAGCGCGAGACCGAGGCCGCCGTACTCGCCCTGCACGATCACGCGATGCTCGGGGCCCTCCTTGCGGACGGGGCCGACGTAGTTGTGGCTGTCGTAGACGTCCCCGGCCCGGCTGTCCGGACGGGACTTGCAGCAGTTGACGCCGCTGTTGGCGTTCACCATGCGTGAGGGGTCCTGCGCCTTCACCTTGTCGGCGATGCGGGCCGTGTCGAATTCACCCCAGCCCTCGTTGAACGGCACCCAGCCGATGATGGACGTGAAACTGCGCAGCTGGTCGACTATCGCGGCGAGTTCCTTCTCGAAGCGCGCCTTCGCCTCGGGGACCGGATCGGGGGACGGGCCAGTCATCGGGCCGTTGATCGATTCGCCCAGCGACGGCATGTCCTGCCACACCATCAGCCCGAGTTTGTCGGCCCAGTAATACCACCGGGCCGGCTCCACCTTGGCGTGCTTGCGAACGAAGTTGAACCCCAGCTCCTTTGTGCGCTCGAGGTCGAACTTGAGCGCATCGTCGGTGGGGGCGGTGTAGATGCCGTCCGGCCAGTAGCCCTGGTCCAGCGGGCCGTGCAGGAACGTGATCTTGCCGTTCAACGCGATACGCGGCCGGCCGACCGCGTCCCTGACCGTGCCGATGGTGCGCAACCCGCCGTAGCTGGACACCTCGTCGATGACGCGGCGGGACGGACTCACGAGCCGGACTTTGAGGTCGTAGAGATAGGGGTCGTCCGGTGTCCACAGGTGCGGCTTGGCCACCGGGAGACGGACGGGCTGGCCGGGTTTTCCGTATGCGCGCGCGACCTCCGCGCCGCCGGGCTCGGTGACGACGACCTCAACGCGCTGGTAGGTCGTGCCCGAGAGCCTGGGCGTGACGGTGAAGCCGGTCAGATCCGGGGTGATGTCGAGCTTCTCGATGTGGGCCGCACTGACCGGTTCCATCCACACCGTCTGCCAGATGCCCGACGCGCCGGTGTAGGCGAGCCCGCGGGGAGCGTTGCGCTGCTTGCCGACCGGAAACCCGCCTGCCTCGTTGCGGTCCTCGACGCGCACGGTCAACTCCTGGACGGGCGAGCGCAGCAGCGCGCCGGTGATGTCGGCGCTGAACCCGGTGTAGCCGCCCTCGTGGTGGGCCACCTGCTGGCCGTTGACCCAGACGGTCGCGATCTGGTCTACCGCGCCGAAGTGCAGCAGCACGCGTTGCCCACGCCAGTCGGCAGGCACCTTGACGAGCTTGCGGTACCACATCTGATCGTCGTGACGCTGGATGCCGGACAGTGCCGACTCCGTGGGATAGGGGACGAGGATCCGTTCGGTGTACTGGCTCGCCGATGGCGGTTTCTTCTCGGCGTCCTGCAGCGATCGGCCCGTGTAGCTCCATCCGCCGTTGAGGTTCAGCCAACGTTGCCGCACCATCTGCGGCCGCGGATACTCGGGCAGCGCGTTTCCCGGTCCCACCAGTTGCGTCCACGGCGTGGACAACGGGGGCTTCTTACGTTGCCAGATCTCGACGGCCTTGGCCGGTGTACTCACCATCACGAAACCCATCAACGGCACCAGTGCCACTACCGCGAACCGTCGAAGCCACGCGATGATCCCCACCCCCCCAAATTGTCGGTATGCAGCAAACATATCGGCCGGTCAGGCCGCATCGTTACACGGCCCTCGCGGTAATGCGATCACGTTTCATCACCACAGGGTTACCCACACGAAAATCAATGGATTGCAATGTGATACGTCACACCCATGCGTCGCAGGCGGGGGATCCCTGGCAAATCATCGGCATTGCTCCGAGCCTGACGGCATGGCTTTCGTCCGCTGACGGGCAAACTATCCAAAGGGCCGTCAAAACCGCAGCTTCCCGATAAAGCAGGCAAAGCGGCGGCAAACGGCGGAACATGAGCGCGTGCGTAAATTGTGGCCAGCGGCTGCCGCGACGCTGATGTTCGTCGCGGGCCTGGTGGTGACCGGCCCGCCGACCGCGCACGCGACCATCTGTGGATCGATCGGCGGCAGGCATGTCGACGTCACCGGGTGCTCGGATCCCATGTCCGAACTGAACGACGCGCTGGCTCCGCCGCCTCCGCCGGGTTACGTGCCGCCCCCGCCGCCGCCTCCGAACATCAGCGTGTGCGCGAACGTGGGCCGGCGCATCAACATCAGTGGCTGCGTGTAGCTAGCGAGGCCATTTGGTGCGGCCGTCGCCGCGGTCGAGCAGCACGTGCAACTCGTCCGACCACGCGTTCAGCCGGTAGCGGTTGAGAACTTTGCGGGTGGCCGCGACCGCCATCGCGCCGAGGGCGACCGCGCTCAACCAGATGCCGATCGCTGCGGCCGTCCCGTAGCCAGTGGCGGTTGCGGGGCTGGTCGGTGGTGGAACGCGGCGACCTTTGCCGTCCACCCAGATCTGCACCTGGTCGCCTTCGCTCACCGGCTGCGACGGCCGGATCACGCCGGTGTGCTCCGAACCGGCCGCGGTCCATTTCACGCTGACGATGCTGACGGCGGCGTTGTCGGCGGCGGGTGCACTGTCGGAGACCACGGTGGCCTGGGTCGGGATGCGGGTCTGCGCCTGTTCCCGCGCCGAGCGGAGACTCTCGCCGTATACATCCTCGCCGACGCTCACCGCATAGGGGATGACGAGGACCGCGAACACGGTGGCCAGCACCACGGCCATCGCCTCGATGCGGTCGAATCGCCGAACCAAGGGGTTGCGACCGAGGGCCCGCAGGACCCACCAGCGACGCCGGCTCAACGTGGACACTTTCTACCAGCCTGTTTCGTTCGTGTTACGGCTACATAGCCATGCTGGCACCGCGGCCGCCGGACATGCCAGTTTGCAGGGGGGTTTGGAGGCCAACGTCACATCCAGCTAGAACGTGTTCTACTGACCGGGTGGACCGCCAGAAATTCGATCACCTCTTCGATATGACCGACCGGACCGTCGTCGTCACCGGCGGCACCCGTGGCATCGGGTTCGCCCTCGCCGAGGGTTTCGTGCTCGCCGGCGCGCGCGTCGTCGTCGCGAGCCGCAAGTCCGACGCGTGTGAGGCGGCGGCCGCCAAGTTGCGCGATCTCGGCGGTCAGGCGATCGGGGTTCCGGCCCACAGCGGCAACATCGACGATCTGGGCGCGCTCGTGGAGCGCACGGTGTCGGAGTTCGGCGGCATCGACGTCGTGGTGAACAACGCCGCCAATGCGCTGGCTCAGCCGTTCGGCCAGATGACGCCGGAGGCCTGGGCCAAGTCCTACGACGTGAACCTGCGCGGCCCGGTGTTCCTCGTCCAGCACGCGCTGCCGCATCTCAAGGCGAGCCCCACGGCGGCGGTGTTGAACATGGTCTCGGTGGGCGCGTTCAACTTCGCCCCCGCGCTGTCGATCTATGCCTCGGGCAAGGCCGCACTGATGTCGGTGACGCGGTCGATGGCGGCCGAGTTCACACCGTTCGGCATCCGCGTCAACGCCTTGGCGCCCGGCCCCGTCGACACCGACATGATGCGCAACAACCCGCAGGAGGCCATCGACATGATGGTCGGCGGCACGCTGATGAAGCGGCTGGCCACTCCGGACGAGATGGTCGGTGCGGCGCTGTTGCTGTGTTCGGATGCCGGAAGCTACATCACCGGTCAGGTGATCATCGTGGACGGTGGCGGAACGCCTCGCTGAACTCGGCCACGCCGCCGCCCGACGACGCCAGGATCTGGCTGCGGTTTTCCACCGGGAGTGCGGTTTCCAGGCAACCCGCGTCGAGATTCGCCCACAACACCTGCTTGGTCGATTCGAGGCCGAATTTGCCATAGCCGCACAGGGTTTCGGCGATCTCCAGCGCGTCGTCGACCACGTTGGCGCACACCCGCGACACCAGGCCGAGACGCAGCGCCTCGGTCGCGTCGACCGTGCGGGCGGTCAGGATCATGTCGAATGCCGGGCCTGCGCCGATGATGCGGGGCAGGGTGTAGCTGACCCCGATGTCGCAGCCGCCGATGCCGAGTTTGATGAATTGCGTGCAGAACCGGGCGGATTCAGATGCCAACCGGATGTCGCTCGCCGCGGCGAGCGCGAACCCGCCGCCGTATGCCGGGCCGTTGACCGCGGCGATGACGGGCTGGCGCAGCCGGTGGAGTTTGACGGTGAGATTGGCGATGCGTTCCTGCCAGCGCATGCCGGATCGCGGAAACTCGGTGCCGCTGCGGCTTCCGGTGGATTCGGGGCGCTCAGGTCCAGCCCCGAACAGAACCCGCGACCCGCGCCGGTGAGCACGACGACGCGGCAGTGGTTGTTGGCGGCGATGTCGTCGAGTGTCGCGTGCAGGCCCTCCACGAGCTCGTAGGACAATGCGTTCAGTTTGTCCGGCCGGTTCAGCGTGACGACGGCGATGTCGGGGCGCGGGTAGGCGACGTCGAGGGTCATGACGGGACCCTAACTTTCACTGTGCCAACCCTGGACGCCGACGGCGATCATTCGCAATTGTTTGACCGCGGTGCGGTGGATGACGTCGATGGCCGCTGCATCCCCTGCGTCTTCCAGGGCCTCGGTGATCGAGATCATGGCGTTGACGAAGAGGCTGGCCAGGATGTTGAGATCCTCGCTGCTCCAGTCCTTGAGAGCCGGGAAGCGGGCCAGGTCGATCGCGAGCTCCGAGGTGATCAGCCGGACTTCGGTGCGAATCGCGTAGCGCAACACCGACACCCCGCTGGAGCGTTCCCGCGCGATGAACCGCCAGTGCTCACGGCGTTCGTTGAAGCTGCCGATGAGGATCTCCGCCGAGGATTCGATGACGTGGTGCGGATCGAGCTTGCCGGCGCGCGCGCCACGCAACATTTCGCGCAGAGAACGGAACGATTCGTCGATGAGTACGAGGCCGAGCGCGTCCATCGAGTCGAAGTGGCGGTAGAACGCGGCGGGCACGATACCGGCCTCACGCGTGACCTCACGCAGGCTCAGCGCGCTGAAGCTGCGGTCCTCCAGGAGTTTGAGTGCGGCCGCGATGATCGCCCGACGGGTGGCTTCTTTTCGTTCGTCTCGGGAGAGGGTGTCCCGCGAACGCGACGATCGAGATGTTTCTGCGCGTCGTGTTCGGGTACTCGGCGTACGTCTGTTCACTGATGTGAACCGTACCACAAGCAGCAAATTCATCGTTGACAGGTCGAGCTGTATGCGCGCACTGTGTACACATGTTCACTCAAACACTGACTGAAGGCGTCGGCCGGCGCCTCCTCGCGAGTCGGCGGGTGAGCGCGTTGGCCAACTTGCTCACGGGCCCGCACGGCGTGGACCGCTACACCGAGCTCGTCGAACCGACGTGGACGCGGCGTGACGCGCGCGCCAAGGTGGTCGCGGTACGGCGGCAGACGCCCCGGAGCGTGACGCTGACCCTGGAACCCAACGAGGCGTTCGCCGGCTTCCGGGCCGGCCAGCACATCAACCTGTCCGTCGAGATCAACGGCAGACGCAGAACTCGCTGCTACTCGCCGGCCAGCGCGGAAGGCGCCCGCTACATCGAGCTGACCATCGGCCGCCACGACGGCGGTCTGGTGTCGAACTACCTGTGCGACCACGCTTATCCGGGCATGGTGCTCGGTCTGGATGCGGTGGGCGGGGATTTCGTCATGCCCGAGGTTTTGCCGCGGCGCATCCTGTTCGTCTCCGGTGGCAGCGGCATCACGCCGGTGATGTCGATGTTGCGCACACTGCGTGCACAGGCGTTCACCGGCGACATCGCTTTCGTGCACTATGCCCGCGCCGCCGACGAGGCCTGCTATCGCGACGAACTCGCCGCGACGCGCGGGGTACGGGTCCTGCACGGCTATACCCGCAGCACCGACGAGTCCGATCTCGACGGTCACTTCGGGCCTGCGCACCTGGCCGCGGCGTGTCCCGACGCCGAACCGGACGCGGTATTCGTGTGCGGTCCGCCGGCCCTCGTGGACGCGGTTCGCGGGCACTGCCGCAACGTCAGCTCGGAGAGCTTCGTGCCCCCGACGTTCACGGTGCCTGCCGCATCGACCGGGGGCACCGTCACATTCAGCACCAGCGGCGTCGACGTCGTCGACGACGGCAGGCCGCTGCTCGTGCAGGCCGAAGCCGCCGGGCTGACGCCGGAGAGCGGATGCCGCATGGGGATCTGCCACAGCTGCACCCGCTTCAAGTCCAGCGGCGCGGTCCGCAACCTGATCACCGGTGCGGTCTCGTCCGCCGATTGCGAAGACATCCAGATCTGCGTCACCGCGCCCGTCGGCGACGTCGCCATCGACCTCTGAGCACTCTGACCCGAAAGGAGCTGTCATGAATGCACCGAAGTACGCCCTGACCCCCGAGCAGGCCGACGCGTTCGGCCGCGAACTCGACGCCATCCGTGAGCGCGTGATCGCCGACCTCGGCGAACGCGACGCCACCTACATCCGCACGATCATCAAGGCGCAGCGCACCCTCGAGGTCGGTGGCCGCGCCCTGATGTGGTTCCCGCTGACCTGGCTCCCGGGGACCGCGATGCTGGCGATCTCGAAGATCCTCGACAACATGGAGATCGGCCACAACGTCATGCACGGCCAGTACGACTGGATGGGCGATCCGGCGTTGTCCAGCAAGGCTTTCGAGTGGGACACCGCGTGCCCGGCCGATCAGTGGCGCCACTCGCACAACTACATGCACCACACCTACACCAACATCGTCGACATGGACCGCGACATCGGCTACGGCATCCTACGGATGAGCGAGGACCAGAAATGGAGCCCGTACTATCTGGGCAACCCGCTCTACGCGTTCCTGCTGATGGTGTTGTTCCAGTACGGCGTGGCGCTGCACGAGATGGAAACCGAGCGAATCCGGGCCGGCGAGATCAGCATCGCCGACAAACGTGATGTGCTGCGCGGCATCTGGGCCAAGACCAAGAAGCAGACACTCAAGGACTATGTGGCCTTCCCGCTGCTGGCCGGGCCGTTCGCGCCGTTCGTGTTCGCCGGCAACCTCACCGCCAACCTGACCCGCAACGTGTGGGCGTTCATGATCATCTTCTGCGGTCACTTCCCGGACGGCACGCAGGAGTTCTCCATCGAGGAGACCGAGAACGAGACGCGCGGCATGTGGTACTTCCGTCAGCTGCTCGGTTCGGCAAATCTCACCGGCGGCAAGTGGTTTCACATCCTGAGCGGCAACCTGTCGTTCCAGATCGAGCACCACCTGTTCCCGGACATCCCCGCGCATCGTCATGCCGAGATCTCCGTCGAAGTCCGCGAGATCTGCGAGCGCTACGGCCTGCCGTACAACACCGGCCCGCTCTACAAGCAGTTCGGGACCGTGGTGCGCAAGATCGTCAAGCTCGCGTTCCCATGGGGTGGCAAGCCGAAGGATCCCGAGCCGGCAGACGTCAAAGAGCCTGCGCCCGAACCGGCTCCGCAGCCGATATGTGAACCCGAACTCGTCAACTGCTGACGGGCAAGCTGCGCTGCAGCAGCACGGTGTCCAGCCAGCGGCCGTGCTTGAAACCGACGGCGCGCAGCCGCCCGGCCTCGACGAAGCCGTGCCTGCGGTGCAACGCCAATGACGCGGCGGCATCCTCGGTGTCCACGACGACCGCGATCACCTCCCGGATGCCCGCCGCAGCGCAGCCGTCGAGCAGCGCCGTCATGAGCTGAGCCCCGATACCCCGCCCGGCCGCGTGCGGCACGAGATAGATCGAGTTCTCGACGGTGTGCCGGTAGGCGGGCCGGGTCTTCCACGGCGCGCAATAGGCGTAGCCGACGACGCCGCCGTCGAGTGACGCTGTGAGAAAAGGCAATCCGAGGTCGCGCGCCGTCGTCAAGCGCCGGTCCCATTCCGCCCGGTCCGGCGGTGTCAGCTCGAATGTCGCGACCCCGCTCTCGACGTGGTGGGCATAGATCGCGGCGATCGCGTCGAGGTCATCCGGTGAGGTGGGGCGGATGGCGGCGTTGCACATGAATTCACCCTAGGTGAGCGTTGATCCGCTCAATTGTCTGACTTTCATGCCTTCGCCGTGAAAACCGGCTAAGGATCATCGTCTTCGGGCGGGTGGAAGAGTTCTTCCGGGTGCCAGTAGTTGTTGATGCGGTCTTGGCCGGACTCCAGCAGTGGCGGGGCGATCCATTCGACGCGGCCGTCATCGCGAATGCGGGTGGTCCAACCGTGCTCGGTGACGAGGTGGTTATGGGATGGGCAGGCCAGGCCAAGGTCGGGAATGTTGGTCTGTCCGCCTTTGGCGTAATCCAGACGAGCGTGGTGGGCTTCGGTGTGGTACGCCGGAGCGGTACAGCCAGGGGCGGTGCAGCCGCGGTCGCGGTTGTAGAGCACGATGCGTTGCCCGGTCGATGCCAGGCGTTTCGTGCGGCCGAGGTAGAGCGGTTCTTCGCGATGATCGTCAGTGGTTGGCGTGGGAGGCCAGGCGGATCACATCGGCCATGGGCAGGCCGAGCTCTCCAGAGCTCAATACTGATCTGGCGACGGCTTTTGCGGAATGTGAAATGTGGCACACCTGCCGGTGGTCGCACGGCCAGTTCTGGTCTTGGCGCAGAACGGGTTACGACGGGCGTTCCGCCGCAGACCCACCCGGCGGCACTACCTGGTAAGTGTACGGCCACTCCACCTCGGTGCCATGCTCGCCGCCGACCGGGTGCGCGGTGCCCAGCTGAATGTCAAAGACCCGGTCGTCTTCGCCCACCGACGACTGCGCCTTCTGTTCGGCGAGCGCTTTCACCTGATCAGAGGGCATCGTTTCGGGCACCACGATGGTGTCGTGGTGCACGCCCGGGGCATCGAACACAATCACCCATGCTGTCAGAGGTGGGCGCGCGACACGCGTGTTTTCCCCGGCCCGCAGGCGTTCGCGTGGAATCTGGATCCACGACAATATTGCGGTTTGCCCGTGCCGCACCCAGACCACGGCCTAGAGTTTGCCAGAGAGCACCTGCAAGCTGTACTCGGCGCTAGCGGCATTCGCTGCAGCGCCCATAGTGTTCGCCGCACCCGCCGCCGCAGAACCGGACACCGACGAGATGTTCTACCTGTGGACCGTGGCCAACGGCTACCAACTGAGCCAAGACGACGCCGCCGCGCAAGGCGCAGCCGTCTGCGTGCTCCTCATCCAAGGCACCAGCCTGCAATCCACCGTGCTCCAAGTGGCCGCGGCGCACACCGAGTGGAGCCTGAACGAGACGGCGCGCTTCGTCGGTGCCGCGGCGGAGGCGTACTGCCCGGAGGGGAACTACATCTGATGATCGACCCGATGCCCGGGAAACTCCTGATCTTCTGCGGAGCACTCGCGTTCATCGGGGCGCACCTCGCACACGGCCCTGGTCCTCGCCGCGATCGTGGTCTGCGGGGTGGGCCTGATCTTGGGGGACTGTGGTGTTTGCGCCGGTCGCCTGAGTGGTCGCGTAGCTGGCAGCGGCGCTCTGGGTCGTCGAGTTCGCGCCGGCCGGTGTGTTGATCGCGGCCTGGTGGATGGGACACGAGCCGTCCTGAGTGGTGTGGGCGGCGCTGCTGCTCGGGGTTGTCGCGACCTATGAGGGCAGGCTGGCCGCGAGGGAGGAGGACCGCGCCGCCGACGACGACGCGCCGGTCCGGGCTGAAAGACTGGCGGAGCATGTTCACCCCCGAATTTCCGTTAACAAAGGAGCTAAGCGAAAGGCAGGGGTGTTCGCGTGTCGTGGAGCAATCTGCGCCTAGCGGCTGGGTAGCGTGTTGCACAGGTCGAAGTCACCGGGCTCACGAGCCACGTGAGCGCCCGGCGACCTCGGGCCGGATCTCCCGAACGACGCACCCGCCAGTTGCGGCCCGTCCCGGCGATCCGGTTAGGCGGAGTGGTGTTGCTTTGCAGGGCGGCCCACTCCGCCACCTTTCTTCGTCTTGCGTGCCTATGCACGGCTGCACAATCAGGCTAGCCCAACCAGTATCAGATTCGAGCTAGGCCAACGTCCCGTGTTGCGTAGACGCAACAGCCCCGGTGTAACAGGCCGACCTGGCAGCGCAGTCATCCACAACTTGTACTTCGTCCACAGATCCAGCGGCGCAAGGCCATTCGAGGTTGGCAACCGAGCGGATCTAGGTCTGACAGGTCGGGCACCAGTACGTCACCCGCTCGCCGCTGTTGTCTGTCTCGATCGGGGTTCCGCAGCGGCGACAGGGCTCGCCGGCCCGGCCGTAGACCCACAGTTGCCGACCTCGGCGGGTGTCGCCGGTGGTGGTTCGATTCCACCGGGACCGGTTGAGCCACAGCATGTCCCGCGCACGTTGCACGACCCGCAGCGGATCGCTCAGTGTGCTGACCGGGGACGTGGGGCGGCGGCCGAAGACAAAGCAGAGTTCGTTGCAGTAGACATTCCCGACACCGGCCATGACGCGTTGGTCGAGCAGGGCGTCGGACAACGGCCGGTCCGGATCGGCGGTCAGGTTGGCGGCCGCGGTGCGGGCATGCCAGTCAGGACCGAGCAGGTCGGGGCCGAGATGTGCGACGGCATCCATGTCGGCGGCCCGGTCCAAAACCTCCAACACGCCGAGGTCGATCCCCGAGGCCCGGCTGTCGGCCGTCTCCAGCACGATGCGGATTCGGTGGGCCGCGCCGGCAGACCAGCCGATGCGCCAACTGCCCTCCATCTTCAGATGGGAATGGATACTGGCCGGTCCCACCCGGATGAACAGGTGCTTTCCGCGGCTGAGAACTTCATCGACGACCTGCCCGGTCAGATCGACCGTGGCGTAGCGCGGCACCCTGATGTCGCAGCGGGTCAACGTCTTACCCACCAGCGCCGTGCGGAGCGCCGCGGCGGTGTGAAAGACGGTGTCCCCTTCAGGCATGCCCTATTGAACCAGCCGTTGCGAAAGTTCCCACAGCCGTTGCGCGTTGCCAGGGTCGAGGGCGTAGGGAGCCACACCGCTGATACCGAACTCATCGCGATGATCGACCACGACCGCTTCGTTGCAGTCGTCGAAGTATCGTCCGCCGACACCTTCCAGCAGTGGTGACGCGGCCAGCAGCACCGACGTGGCGGCACCCTGCTCGACTGTTTTCAGTCGGCTGCCCGCTTGGCGGAATCGCTCGGCTGCTTGTTCGCCATACGCCGGATCGAGATGGCGTTGCAGCGCGGTGAGAATTCCGCCCGGCATCAGCGCGTTGGCGGTGATGCCGTCGTCTCGCCATCGTCGGGTCGCCTCGACCGCGAACAGCACGTTTGCGGTCTTTGACTGGCCGTATGCGCCGAAGGGGTCGTAGTCGCGGAACGCGTAGTCGATGTCGTCGAACACCACGGGGGAACGCAGGTGTCCGGATGAGCTGACCGACACCACACGGGCACCGCCCGCGGCGGCGAGTGCCCGGTGCAGACCGGTTGCGAGGGCGAAATGGCCGAGATGATTGGTGGCGAACTGTAGTTCGTGCCCGCCCGCCGACCGGGTCAGCTGCTGCACCGCCATCACACCCGCGTTGTTGACGAGGATGTGCAGCGGCCCGCTCCAGGCCCGGGTGAACGCCGCGACACTGGCGAGGTCGGCCAGGTCGAGCGCACCGACAGTGATGGCGTCGTTGCCGATCGACGTACGAAGGTCGGCAGCTACGCGCTGGCCCGCGGCAACGTCGCGGACCGCCAATGTCACCGCCGCTCCGGCCGCGGCGAGCGCGCGGGCCGTTTCGACACCGATGCCCGACGCCGCCCCGGTGACGATCGCCGATTTGCCGGACAGGTCGACACCGTCGATCACGTCGGCGGCCGTTGATTCGGAATTGAAGGGTGTGGTGATGGGAGTGGTCACGACTCACACGAACAGGTCGCGGTCCTTCGCTGTTCCCGCCAAGTCAGCGCAACCGCAGCCCACGGGGTGTCCGGGTGAAGCCGGCCCCGGCCAAGGCGTCCTGCACGGCGCCCCGTGCGGCGTCGACGTCGGGGTCGAGGACCGCGACGCCGTTGATCCGTTCCACCAGCAGTGCCGGGATCCGCCGCGCGGTCACCAGATCGGCCAGCGCGGCGGCCGCCGCCCGCTGCGCGTCGTCGTCGGACCCGAAGCTGAGCAGGGACCGCCCACCGCGCTCCAGGAACCACACCAGTTGACCGTCGACCATCGCCACCAGGGCGCCGGCTTTGCGGCCGGGCCGGTGCGCTTCGCCGTCGCCTGCGCGTTCGGGCCACGGGAGCGCAGCCCCGTATGGATTGGCCGGGTCGGTCGCGGCCAGCACGACCGCGTGGTACTCGGGCCGCTCCGGGTCGACACTGTCGATGTAGGAGCGGAGCCGGTCGACGGTCGACGCCACCGCGAACTGTGCGCCGCCCAGCGATTCCACGAAATACCCGCGTTGGCAGCGGCCGGCGTCCTCGAATGCGCTCAGCACCTTGTAGAGCGTCGCGAACCCGCCCGGCACGCCTTCGGCCGCGACAGCGCCCTTCGTGAGAACACCGTGGCGACTCAACAGCAGTTCGGCCTGGAAATGGGCCCGGACCGTGGAGTCGGGCTCGGCCGCCGGCAGCGCCGACCACCGGCCCGACACCGTCGGATCGCTGGACCGGGTCTGGGCGTGGGCGACGCTGTACCGGCTCAACCGTGGTGGCCGCTTCTGCTGACGGTGTGCCGGGGTACGTCGCGTGCCCGACAAGATCGCACGTACCGGTGCGAACGTGTCGCCGGTGACCCAGCCAGCCCAAATGAGTTCCCACAGCGCACCTTTGAGGTCTTCGGCAGGGGCGCCGTCGGCGAGCTGGCGGAAGAAATAGGCGCCGCCGTGACCGAGGGTATGCATGATCGCGCGGTGGGTGTCGGTGAACTCGATCTCGGTGGGCATGGCCAGCGTGAGCGGTGCCGAGTCGGCCAGGTGGAACGCGATCCAGCCGTCACCGCCGCCGATCTGGCCGGCCCCCGACCAGGTGACCTCACCGGAGGCCAGCAGTTCGTCGAGCATCGCGGGCTGATAATCGCCGACGCGTTGCGGCAACACCAGAGACTCGACCGCGGACGCGGGTAGCGGCACCCCGGCCAGCTGTTCGACGACCGCGGCCAGCCCGTCGATGCCGGTGCTTTGCGCCGACCCGACATGCTGCCACCCCGGCAGGAATCGACCGTAGGCCGCGGTGCTGACCGGTTCGACCTGTGCGCGCAATGCGGCAAGCGACCGGCGGCGCAGGATCTTGAGCACATCGGCGTCACACCATTGATCACCGGCCAGGTCATCGACGAACTCGCCCCGCACCAGCCGACCGTCGATTGCCATGCGGCCCAACAGGTCCGCGGTCACCCGAAGGCCGAGGCCGAACCGGGCGGCGGCTGCCTCGGTGGTGAACGGGCCACGCGTACGGGCATAGCGCCCGATGAGGTCGCCGAGCGGATCGGCCACCGACTCGGTGAAGGCCGAGGGAACACCGATCGGAACGGGCGCGCCGACACCGTCGCGGAGCAGGCCGATGTCCTCGACCGCGGCCCACCATGTCTGGCCGGCGAACGTGACCGGAAGGGCCCGCTTGGCGGCATGCAACCCGTCGAGCCAGCCGCCCACGTTGTCGGCGGTCGAGCGCTGCGCGACTTCGGCTTCGGTGAGCGGGCCCAGCAGGCGCAGCAGGTCGGCAACGCCTTCGGCATCGCGCGCGGCCCGGTCCTCGGTCAGGTGCTGCAACTGCGCGGCCGTCGACGCGACGATCGCCGGGTCGAGCAGTTCGCGCAACTCGATGCGGCCCAGCAGTTCGGACAGCAGAACCGTGTCGAGCGCCAGTGCCGCCGCACGTCGCTCGGCCAGTGGGCTGTCGCCTTCGTACATGAACGCGCCGACGTAGCCAAACAACAACGAGGCCGCGAACGGCGAGGGGGTCGGGGTCTCGACATCGACCACCCGGAGCCGGCGCTGAGCCACCTTGCGCATCAACTCGGTCAGGGCGGGTACGTCGTAGACGTCCTGCAGACATTCGCGCACCGCTTCCAGCACGATCGGGAAATCCGGGTACTTGCGGGCGATGTCGAGGAGTTGCGCGGCCCGCTGCCGTTGATGCCAGAGCGGGGATCGTTTACCCGGATGGCGGCGCGGCAGCAGCAGCGCGCGAGCCGCGCATTCGCGGAACCGGGAGGCGAACAGTGCCGAACCGCCCACCTCGGCCGTCACGATCGGCTCGATCTCGTCGGCGTCGAACACGAACAGGTCGGCGCCCGGCGGGTTTTCGCCCGTATCGGGCAGCCGCACGATGATGCCGTCGTCGGACGCCGTCGGTTTCTCGTCGATCCCGTAGCGTTCGCGCAGCCGACGCCCCACCGCGAGTGCGAGCGGGCCGTGCACCCGAAGGCCGTACGGCGAATGCAGAATCACCCGCCAATCGCCGAGTTCGTCGCGGAAGCGCTCCACCACGAATGTGGTATCGCTGGGAACCACACCGGTGGCCTCGCGCTGTTCGCGCAACAGCTGGTGCAGGTTGTCGGTGGCGTATCCCGCGAAACCCATGTCCCGGCAGCGTTCGTCGAACGCCTTGCGGTCGAGGCTTGCCAGCTCCCCGGTGAACGCGCCGACCGCCGCGCCCAGTTCCGCGGGGCGTCCGACACTGTCGCCGCGCCAGAACGGCAGCCGGGCCGGCTGGCCGGGTGCCGGAATCACCAGCACCCGGTCATGGGTGATCTCGGTGATCCGCCAGCTCGTTGCGCCCAGCGAGATCACGTCGCCGGGCCGCGACTCGTAAACCATCTCCTCGTCGAGTTCACCCACCCGCGAAGGCTTTTCGGAGTCGGTCGCGAGGTACACGGTGAACAACCCGCGATCGGGGATGGCACCGCCGGAGGTGACCGCCAGCCGCTGCGCGCCCGGCCGGGCGGTGAGGGTGCCGGCATCGCGGTCGTACACGAGCCGGGGACGCAGCTCGGCGAATTCGGTGGACGGATACTTCCCGGACAACAGATCCAGCGTCGCCTCGAACGCACTGTGTGGCAACGTCGCAAACGGTGCGCTGCGGCGCACCGCATGGAACCAGGCGTCGGCGTCGAGCGGCTCAAGCGCGGCCGCTGCGACGGTGTGCTGGGCGAGCACGTCAAGCGGATTGGCCGGCACCCGCATGCTCTCGATGTCGCCGGAACGCATGCGCTGCACCGTGACCGCGCAGCCGATCAGATCGGTGCGGTGTTTGGGAAACAGCACGCCTTGCGAGATCTCACCGACCTGGTGGCCGGCGCGGCCGATGCGTTGCAGCCCGCTGGCCACCGACGGTGGTGCCTCCACCTGGATCACCAGATCCACTGCGCCCATGTCGATGCCGAGTTCGAGGCTCGAGGTCGCGACCACTGCGCGCAGGCGACCGCTCTTGAGGTCGTCCTCGACCTGCGCACGCTGTTCCTTGCTGACCGAGCCGTGGTGCGCCCGGGCCAGCAGCGGCGGTGCGCCATTGGCTTGGCCACTGGCCATCAATTGCGCGGGCGCGCCGCCGCCGACCTGAGGGTTGTGGGCGGACGGCAGCTCGATGCCGCTGCGCTCGGCGTGAATCTCGTTGAGCCGGGAGGTCAGCCGCTCCGCGAGCCGGCGCGAGTTGGCGAACACGATCGAGGATTGGTGCGCCTCGACCAGATCGACGATGCGCTCCTCGACATCGGGCCAGATGGAGTTGTTGTCGAGATTGGCCATGTCCGGCACCGGGACCTGGACCGAAAGGTCGAAGGTCTTGGTAGCCGGCGGCGAGACGATGGTGGTCGGGGCCTGCCCGGACAGGAAGCGTGCCACCTCCTCGGGGGGCCGCACGGTCGCCGAGAGCCCGATTCGCTGTGCGGGCTTGTCGAGCAGCTGGTCGAGCCGTTCGAGCGACAGCGCCAGGTGCGCGCCGCGTTTGGTCGCGGCCACGGCATGGACCTCGTCGACGATGACCGTCTCCACGGTGGCGAGCGTCTCGCGGGCGGCCGAGGTCAACATCAGGAACAGCGATTCCGGAGTGGTGATCAGGATGTCGGGTGGCTTGCTGATCATCGCGCGCCGTTGGTTGGGCGGTGTGTCGCCGGAGCGCACGCCGACGCTGATCTCCGGTGCGGGCAGCCCGTGGCGCTCGGCGACGCGGGTGATGCCCGTCAACGGCGTACGCAGGTTGCGCTCGACGTCGACGGCCAGCGCCTTCAGCGGGGACACATACAGCACCCGGGTGCCCGGCCGATGCTCGGTGGCGAGCTGGTCGATGGCCCACAGGAACGCCGCGAGCGTCTTGCCCGACCCGGTCGGTGCGATGACCAGGGTGTTGTCGCCTTTGGCGATCGCCGCCCAGGCCTGTTCCTGGGCCGACGTCGGCGCGGGGAAGGCAGCAGTGAACCACTCCCGGGTCAGCGTGCTGAACCGGGTCAGTGGATCGGCCGATTCGGTGGTCATCTAGCCATCGTGCACGCCGGCACCGACAAGTGATTCCGGTTGCGGTTCCCCGGCCCGCATCCGGTTCTTCCGTCGTCTCCATTTACGTAGCCAGTAGTAGCGATTGTGCTGACTTACCGGGGTGTATTGCAGGTGGATCGTCTCGGCGTGCTCGTGGTGATCCGGGCCATGCCAGTGCACGGTCATCTGGCCGGTGAACCCGATGACGGTATCCACGTGCATGAATACGTTGTCACCATCCTCGGATCGTGCGGCTACCAGCAGCTTCGACCGGGTGCCGTCGATATCGAGGTTCACCGGTTCTGTGGTTACGTTGAACGCGGTGAGGCCGGTTCGGTTCGTGAGCCGGTACCGATCTTGGCGGGGGCCGTTGCCCGGCATCGATGGGTGTCGCTCATGAACCCATCGAAATTCCCACCGGGGTCGAGCGGGCACGAGTGGTTCTGGCGGATTGTCGTGCAGCCAGCGTCGGTGCCGGGTCAGCCAGGTTGGCGCGCCGGCCGCGAGTCGCCGGTAACGGATACGGCCGAACTCCTCAGCTTCCCGGATCTCTCGCTTCAATTGGCGTGTCCAGCTTTCGAACTCGCTAGACACCGTACGGCGCACATGACGGCGGCCAACTACGGCCAGCCCGTAGCAGACGGAGATTACGGTGACCGCCAAGAGATACAGTTCCGCCCAGCTCAACGCAGCGTGCACCATCGCCCCTGGCGTGATCTGCGCAATCGCATCGGCCGGCAACCCCGCAGCGTCCATGCGACCTTCTACGAACCGAATGGTGTCGGCGAATTCGGGCCACGTCTTGAGCAGCGTGAAACTCATCAACGCAGTGGTTAGGTAGGCGACGATCTCGAGTCTCTTGCCCCACCGGGCGATCCGCTCGAAGCGGCTGGTCTGAACTACTTTCGAGACGCAGAACATCCCGCCGTGCATCATCGCAATGGTATAGACGAATGGCGCGAGGAGATTCCACCCGAGATTGTCGCCGAGTGCGTTCGTCATACCCGCAGGGTCCCATCGGGTACCGACAAGTCGGCGCTAACGGTGCTCGGGAGCGGCCGCATCCGCCAGTTCGGGAGGCAGTCCCGGCACCCGGCCGACCGCGTCGAGCAGGGCATGCGCGCAGGTGTCGGCCACGAAGCCGGCGTCGATGGACGGGTCGACGAGACGTTGCCTGCACATCTCGAACGTCAACGCGAGCCAGCCGTAGATGGTGGCCCGCAGGTCGCGCTCGACCTTGGGGTCCAACGGCTCGGCGGCCGCCTCGCCGATGCGGCTCATGATCCGGTTGGCCTGCCGGTCGTTGTCGACGTCGTCGATGCCGCGCAACACGGGGTCGGCGCGGCCCATACCCATGTACGCCGCCCACGCGCCGTGTGGATGCTCCTCGTCGTAGCGCAGGTAGGCCAGGACCCCGGCGCGAAGCTGTCCGAACAGGCTCTGGCCGGGGTCGGGCGGGGTGTTGGTGGCCTCGAACAGGCGCTCACCCTCGGCCCGCACGACCGCAGCGAAGAACGCGCGTTTGTCGGGGAAGTAGTGGTACATGAGCGCGCGAGACACCCCGGCGCGTTCGGCGATCTCGTCGATGCGGACCTCGTCGTACGGTCGTTGGCCGAACACCTCGGCCCCCAACGCCAACAGCTCGCTACGCCGATCGGCGGGGGAGAGTCGTCGTCTCGACTCAGCACCCACCCGGCCAGCTTAACCGGGCTGCCCGTCATCACCTGGTACGACGTGCCGCGCCACTACTTGACACATGTAGAATAACGGGGCAGCCTTGGACCATGACCGTCCTGGACGAACGGCATCGCTACCCGAAACTGCCCCATCCGCCACGGCGAATCCCTCTGCTGGGCGACATGTTCGGATTCGACGCGGATTCTCCTTCGCAGTCGGCGGCCGAACTGGCCCGGCTCGGGGCCGTCTTCGAATTCACGTTTCTCGGCGCGCGGTACGTCGTGGCGGCCGGCGCGGACGCGGTCATGGATCTCAACGACGAGAACCGCTTCTGCAAGCACGTCGGCCCCGATATCGAGGCGCTGCGGATCATCGGCGGGGACGGGTTGTTCACCGCCTACAACGATGAACCGAACTGGCTCAAGGCGCATCAGCTGCTGATGCCGGCTTTCAGCCAGGCCGCGATGCGCCGCTACCACGCGGTGATGTTCGATGTCGCCGCCGAGTTGACCGACCGCTGGGACACCAGCGACACGGTCGACGTGTCCGCCGACACCACGCGCGTCACGCTCGAGACGATCGGGCGTTGCGCGGCCGGATACTCGTTCGGCTGCTTCGAATCTGACGAAACCCACCCGTTCGTCGAGCACATGGTGTCCGCGCTCAAAGGCGCCGACCGGGTGGGTGTGCTGCGGGAGACGTTTCTTCCCGGCTTCGTCGCGCGCATCTTCGAGCGCCGGGTCCGTCGCGACGCCGCATACCTGCACGACCTGGCCGACGACATCGTCACCGAACGCCGGAAGGCCGGCCCGGGGGGCCACGGCGATCTGTTGGACATCATGCTCGGCTCGGACCTCGACGCCGCGAACATCCGCTACCAGCTGATCAACTTCCTGATCGCCGGCCATGAGACCACCTCGGGCGCATTGTCTTTCGCGCTGTACTTTCTGTCACGCCATCCGGAGGTGTTCGCCCGCGCCCGCGCCGAGGTCGACCAGGTATGGGGAGGCGAGGAGCGACCGGAGTTCGCGAAGATCGCGAAACTGCGCTATATCAGGCGGGTTCTCGACGAATCGCTGCGCCTGCAGCCGACGGTCCCGGGCTATTACCGCGCCGCTCGTGAGGACACCGTGCTGGCGGGTATTCACCCGATGCGCAAAGGCGATTGGGCATTGGCGCTGACCTCGACACTGCACCGCGATCCCCGATGGGGCGCCGACCCAGAGGAATTCGATCCGGACCGGTTCGCGCCCGAGCGCGTCCGAGCGCGGCCCGGCGGTCTGTACAAGCCCTTCGGCACGGGTGAAAGATCTTGTATCGGGCGACAATTCGCCCTGCACGAGGCGGTCCTGCTCCTGGCGGTGCTCATTCGCCGATATGACTTCGAGGCAGAGCCGCACTACCGGTTGCAGATCCAGGAGCGGCTGACGATGATGCCGTTCGGTTTTCGGCTGGGGTTGCGGCGGCGCTAGCGGTCGTCCTCGCTGCGCGCCTCCGCACCCGTCTCGCCCGCGTCGAACGCGTCGTCGGAGGTGGTCCGCCCGACATAGCGCCCGCCGGCACGGGATCCGGCCACCTTCTCGTCCTCGTCGACGTCGGATTCGGACTTGTCGTCGGTACTGTCCCCGCTGCGTTCTGACATGCTGGCCGCGTACCCCGCGGGCATCGGAGTGAAACACCGCGAAACGGGGTACCTTCATGTGGTCAGGCCGGTGTCTTCGAAGGTCCGTACATGGAGTGGTTCACGGCACCCGAATACTGGTTCGCCAGGCAGGTGTTGCAGCGGGGAACCGCGGCGATCTATCTGGTCGCCTTCATCGCCGCCGCCCGCCAGTTCCGCGCGCTCATGGGCGAGCGGGGGTTGCTGCCGATACCCGCATTTCTGGCGCGCACCTCATTCCGCCGCGCCCCCAGCATCTTCCACCTCCACTACTCGGACCGGTTCTTCGCCGTGGTCTGCTGGACCGGTGCGGCGATCTCGGCGGCGCTGCTGGCCGGTGCCGGCGATCTGGTGCCGTTGTGGGCGGCGATGCTCGCCTGGCTGCTGCTGTGGGTGCTGTATCTGTCGATCGTCAACGTGGGGCAGACGTGGTATTCGTTCGGATGGGAATCGCTGCTGCTGGAAGCCGGATTCCTGGCGATTTTCCTGGGCAACGACCACATCGCGCCGCCGGTGCTCGTGTTGTGGTTGACCCGCTGGTTGCTGTTCCGCGTCGAGTTCGGGGCCGGCCTGATCAAGCTGCGTGGCGACCGGTGCTGGCGTGATCTGACATGCCTGTACTACCACCACGAGACGCAGCCGATGCCCGGCCCGCTGAGCTGGTTCTTCCACCATCTCCCGCGGCCGCTGCACCGAATCGAGGTCGCGGGCAACCACTTTGCCCAACTCGTTGTGCCGTTCGCGCTCTTCGCTCCGCAGCCGATCGCCTCCGGTGCCGCCGCGATCGTGATCGTCACGCAGCTGTGGCTGGTCTTGTCCGGCAATTTCGCCTGGCTCAATTGGGTGACGATCGTCTTGGCCGCCAGCGCCATATCCGACTCCGCCGTGGCCACCGTTCTTCCCGTCACCGCACCCGAGTTCTCCGACACTCCGCTGTGGTTCGTCGTCGCGGTCGTCGCGTTCACCGCGGTGACCGTTGTCCTGAGCTTCTGGCCGGTGCGCAATCTGGTGTCGAAGCGTCAGCGAATGAACGCCTCCTACAACAACTATCACCTGGTGAACTCCTACGGAGCCTTCGGAGCGGTGGGCCGCAGCCGCGACGAGGTGGTGATCGAGGGCACCGACGACGACGTGGTGACGGCCAGCACCACATGGCGCGAGTACGAGTTCAAGGGCAAACCGGGTGACGTGCGCCGGTGGCCCCGCCAGTTCGCGCCGTACCATCTGCGCCTGGACTGGCTCATGTGGTTTGCGGCCATCTCACCGGCATACGCGCAACAGTGGTTGCGCACCCTGCTGATACGCCTGCTCGAGAATGACAGGCAAACACTGAAACTCTTGCGGCACAATCCTTTCCCCGACCATCCGCCCCGTTACGTACGGGCGCGTCTGTACCGGTACCGGTTCAGCACGTGGGACGAACTGCGCCACGACCACGTGTGGTGGGAACGGACCCTGCTGACGGATTATCTGCCGCCGGTGGCGTTGCGCGGCTCAGCCCAGGGGGCACGCCCCGCGCGCCCGGGCTGAGTCCCGGCACGGGGCTACGGCGACGGGACGTTGCGAGGGATCAGCTCGTCCTGGACGAACTGCGCGAGAATCTCTTTCATCGCCGAAACCGTCATGTTCGGTGCGCCGGTGAGCACCTGGATGGCAACACCATCGGTGAGCGCGGTCAACCGGTGGGCGACGGTCTCGGGATCGACGTCGGTGCGGAAGATCCCCTGCCGCTGCCCGCGCCGCACGATGCGGCCGACTGTCTCGTGCCACCGGGCGTAGTACGTGTTGTGAATCGGCCGCAGCTCGGGGCGGATGGTTGCCTCGGCCCAGAGCTGCATCCAGATCGACCATTCGTCGCGTAGCGGCCCGACCCTCGGCAGCTGCATGTCGATGAGCTTGAGCAGCCGCTCGTGCGCGTTGTCGATCTTCTTCAACTCGTCGCTCTGGCGCTCGAACGCGCGGTCGAGGGCATGGCGCAGCGCCGCGGTCAACACGTCGCTCTTGCCGGGAAAGTAGTAGTGCACGGCCCCGGTGCTGGTTCCGACGACTGCGGCGATGTCGGAGATGCGCACGGAGTGATATCCACGCTCGGCGATGAGTTGAGCTGCGGCATCGAGGATGGCTGTGCGCCTGATGTCCTCGGTGAGTTGAGCGGTCACACATCCTCCCGAACTCGCGCCGGTTGCTCACCAGGCGATCTGGCAGCCGGCGTGGTGTTTCTGACGCTTCAATCAAATCACATGTCGCTGACTGATGCATCAGTCAGTCGAAGGTAAGCCATGACCTGAGTGAGAAACCTGCACTTTCGGTTTGCTCGCATACGCGTTGAACTGCTTGTTCGTTAGCGAGGTCAATCGCTGGACGTAGTGGCGCTAATTACAACCCTTGACAGCTGTGGGGTGGGTCACGGTAGAACTGATTCATCAGTCAGACGGCGAGGAGATGGGTTCGCGATGCAAAACAGGAGTGCCGATGGCGGTGCAGCACAGGTGCTGCGGCCTGACGTGCACCGGGGAACGGTCGCTGTGATCACCGGCGGCGGTACCGGAATCGGCCGTGCGGTTGCGCTCGATCTGGCCGCGTGCGGCGCGGACGTCGTGATCTGCGGGCGGCGAGAAGAGCCGCTCGAGAAAACCGCGGCCGACATCGAGGCGCTCGGTGCGCGGGCGCTCGTCGTCCCGGCCGATATCCGAGACGACGCTGCCGTGACAGCACTGGTCGACCGGGCGTTGGGCGAGTTCGGCAGGATCGACACCCTCGTCAACAACGCCGGAGGACAGTTCGCCGCGCCGGCCGAGGAGATCACGAGCAAGGGGTGGCGCGCGGTGCACCGGCTCGCCGTCGACGCAACCTGGGCGGTGACGCGTGAGGTCGCGGTACGGGCCATGATCCCGCAGCGGTCGGGAGCGATCTTCTTCATGGCGTTCTCCCCGCGCCGGGGTATCGCATCGATGGTGCATGCCACGTCGGCCCGCGCCGCGCTGGAGAACCTTGCCGCCGGGCTGTCGCTGGAGTGGAGCCGGTTCGGCATCCGCAGCGTGTGCATCGCTCCGGGGACCATCGCCACCGAGGGCATGGAGGAGAACTACACCGAGGCGGCCCGGGCCGAATGGGCGGCGGCGGTACCCCTCGGCCGCCTCGGCACGGCCGAAGAGGTGTCCGGCGTGATCGCCTTCCTCGCCTCGCCTGCCGGCAGTTACGTGACAGGTACCACGATCGTCATCGACGGCGGCGCTGATGCGTGGGGTGCCGGTCATCCCGCCCCGCGGCCGGAGGCGAAGCTGTGACCGGCCCACGCGACCTGACGGCGCTCTTCGATCCGAAGACCGTCGCCGTGCTCGGCGCCAGCAATGACGAGAGCAAGTACGGCAACTGGCTGAGCGTGCAGGCGTTGCGGATGGTTTCGCATCGCACCGTGCACCTGGTCAATCGCCGCGGCGAGACCATCCTGGGGCAACCGTCGTTGCGCAGCCTCGCCGAGGTCGACGAACCGGTGGAACTGGTCGTCGTGACCGTGCCCGCGCACGGATTCGAGCAAGCCGTCGACGATGCCCTCAACGCAGGCGCGCGCGCGATCGTCGGTGTGACCGCGGGATTCGCCGAGCTCGGCGACGACGGGCGAGCGCTGCAGGAGCGCATCGTCGAACGTGTCCGAGCCGCCGGTGCGGTTCTGCTGGGGCCCAATTGCCTTGGTGTGCTCGACTCCAGCACCTCGCTCACCCTGGCGTCGAATCCCTTGCCGCCGGGGCGGATTGCGCTGCTGTCGCAGAGCGGCAACATGGCGCTGGAACTGAGCGGATTCCTCGCGGCCCGCGGCCACGGTTTCTCTCGCTTCGTATCGCTGGGCAATCAGGCCGATCTCGGCGCGGCAGATCTGATCCGATCGTGCGTGGAGCACACCGAAACCGATCTCATCGCCGTCTATTGCGAGGATTTCGGTGATGGCCGGGCCTTTGTGGCGGCTGCCACCGCGGCAGCCGAGGCGGGCAAACCGGTGGTGCTGTTGACGGTGGGCGGTAGCGAAGCGTCGGTTCGGGGCGCACAGTCGCACACCGGCTCACTGACCTCCGACAGCGCAGTGATCGACGCGGCTTGTGAGGCGGCGGGCGTGTACCGCGTCGCAAGCCCCCGGCAACTGGCGAACGCCGCGGTGACGCTCCTGAGTTACGGTGCGGCACCGGTGCATCGCGTCGGGGTGATCGCCGACGGTGGGGGACACGCGGGCGTCGCCTCCGACGTCGTCGAGGCGAGCGGTTTGAGCGTGCCGGAGTTTTCCGCCGATGTGAGTGTGGCGCTGCGCGCCCGGCTCACACCGTCGGCCGGCGTTCGCAATCCGGTCGATCTGGCCGGCGCCGGCGAGCAGGACATCACGTCTTTCGTGTCGGTGCTCGACACCGTCCTGTCGAGCCCCGACATCGATTCGGCTTTGGTGACCGGCTATTTCGGGGGCTATGGCGGGTATGGCGACAACCTGGCGCGGGGTGAGATCGCCGCCGCGGCCGCGATGGCCGATGTCGCGCACCGCCACGGCAAGCCGGTCGTCGTGCACACCATGCACTCCGACAGCGAGGCGGCCAAGGTGCTCGCCGATCGCGGGGTTCCGGTGTTCACGGCGGTCGAAGATGCCGCGGGCACCCTGGCCATTCTCGACCGGGCAGCGGTGCCGCGCGTCCTGCCCGAACTCCCGGCACGAGCGGCGGACCCCGTTCCGGCGGCCGGCTACTGGGATGCCCGCGAGCTGTTCCGGGCCGCGGGGGTCACGTTTCCCGAAGCCCGGCTCGTCGCTGATGCCGACGAGGCGGTCGCCGCGGCCGAACGCATCGGATATCCGGTCGTGGTCAAGGCAATGGGTCTCCTGCACAAGTCCGACTCCGGTGGTGTCGCGCTCGGCCTGACCGGACGAGACGAGGTCGCCGACGCGGTGAGGCGTATGCGAGAACGCTTGAACCCCTCGGGCTTCTGCGTCGAAGGTATGGCCGACACGTCGGACGGGACAGAACTCATCGTCGGTGTGCAACGCGATCCCCGGTTCGGGCCCGTCGCGATGGTGGGCCTCGGCGGTGTGTTCACCGAGGTGCTCGCCGACGTGACCTTCGCGCTCGCACCGGTCGACGCCGCAACCGCCCGTCGGCTTCTGGAGAACTTGCGGGCAGCTGCGCTGCTGCACGGGGTTCGAGGCCGGCCACCGATCGACATCGACTCAGCGGCGGCGGCGATCGCCACGATCAGCGAGGTCGCGGCCGCCCATCCCGAAATCGCCGAGCTCGAGATCAATCCACTGCTCGCCACGCCGCGCGGCACGCTCGGGCTGGACGCCCGGATCGTGCTCGGCAACCACTGACCACCTCCAGTATCCTGAAAGGAACCAATTACCAATGGAATTCGCCTACACTCCGCGCCTCGTCGAGCTCAAGGACCGGGCTCGCACGCTCACCGAGAAGATCATCCCGTTCGAGGAGGAATGCGAACGCAACAACGGACTGACCGCGGAATCGCATGCGACGATCAAGGCCGCGGTGCTCGACGCCGGTCTCCAGGCCATCAACACCCCGACCGAATTCGGCGGCGCCGGGCTGACAGTCCTCGAACAGGTGGTCGTGCAGGACGAGTTGGGCAAGCTGACCAACGCGTTGTGGGATGCGGTCTGGCGGCCGGCCAACCCCCTTGCGCATGCCACTCAGGAACAGCGCGAGCGTTACCTCATCCCCGGCGCGCGCGGGGACCGTCGCGACGCGGTGGCGATCTCCGAGGCCGACGCCGGGTCGGATTTCTCCGCCGCGAAAACCACTGCGACGCCCGACGGGAACGGTGGTTACGTCATCAACGGTGAGAAGTGGTTCGTCACCGTGGGTGACGTCGCCGACTACCTCATCGTGCTCGCCTACGTGCAACCCGAGCACGCCCCGACGATGTTTCTGGTCGACGTGGACACGCCCGGCGTGCAGATCACCAAGATCCCCCGGTACACGCACACGTTCGTCTATGAGCATCCCGAGTTCACGTTCACCGATGTCCGGGTGGGCGCCGAGGCGGTACTCGGCGGCGTGGGGGCAGGCCTGGAACTGACCAGGGACTGGTTCACCGAGGAACGACTCATGATCGGCGCCAGGACGATCGGTGCGGCCGAGCGTGCCCTGACCTTGGCGGTCGATTGGGCCCGTGAACGTGTTCAGGGCGGGGAGCCGCTGATCAACCGGCAGTTGATCCAGGGCATGATCGCCGACTCGGTCGTCGACATCACCACCAATCGAGCGCTCACCCACCAGGTCGCGTGGGAGTTCGACAACGCCGATCTCAACGACCCGAACCAGCGAAAGACACTGCACGCCAAGGCGGCGACGGTCAAGCTGGCCGCCTCCGAGGCGTCCAACCGGGTCGTCGACCGTGCCGTCCAGATCTTCGGCGGCCGGGGCTACATCCGCGACTACCCCGTCGAGCGGCTGTGGCGCGAACTGCGCGTCGATCGGATCTGGGAAGGCACCTCCGAAATCCAGCGGCTGGTCATCGCCAACGAGGCCAACAAACGCGGCCTGAGCAACCTGCTGTCGTTTCCCGCTCCGGTCACGGCGAGCTAGCGCCATGTCGGCCGAGAACACCGGAACCGTCGACGTTCACCGCGAGGATACGGTCGCCGTGGTGACGCTCCGGCGCGAGCGCAAACGAAACGCGCTGTCGACCCACATGGAATCCGAACTGCTACGCGCATTGCGAAGCCCGGAGGTTGAGTCCAGTCGGGCAATCGTGATCACCGGTGGGGACACGGTGTTCTCGGCAGGCGCGGACGTCACCGAGTTACGCGAGATGACCCCGCACGCCATCGCCGACTATTACCGCGGGTCGGGTTCGGTGTACGAGGTGTTCGCCGGCCTGCCGCAGCCCACGATCGCGGCCATCACCGGATACTGCCTCGGTGGCGGGCTCGAACTCTCCCTGGCGGCGGATATCCGGATCGCCGACCCCGCAGCGGTTTTCGGGTTCCCGGAGATCGGCATCGGTATCCTGCCCTCGTCCGGGGGAGTGACGCGGATGGTGCGGGTGGTCGGTGCGGGTCGTACCCGGGACCTGGTGCTGCGCGGTCGGCGATTCGATGCCGGGCAGGCCGAACTGTGGGGGATCGTCAGCGAGGTCACCGCGCCTGGCGAGCACATCAAGAAGGCCATGGAGATCGCTCGCGAACTCGCCGAGCGGCCGACGCTGGCGCTGCGTATCACCAAGCAGGTTCTCGACGTGAGCCTCGATGCCCCGACTCAGGCTGCCCTGCTGCTGGAGCAGCTGGCCTATGCCGTGCTCAACAACGCCCCCGAGAAAGACGAGGACTGAAGCGATATGAGCTCACTGGATGTAATGGACCTGCCGGCCAGGCGAGGTTTTCACGCCAAGCTGCTGACCGCGTGCTGTGGTGGTCCGTTCCTCGATGGCTACGTGATGAGCATCATCGGCGTCGCAATGCTCGGCGTCACCGCCGAACTCAATCCGTCGACCGCGGAGTCAGGTCTGATCGGCGCGGCGTCGTTGATCGGTATCTTCTTCGGGGCCACGGTCTTCGGATTCCTCACCGATCGCCTCGGTCGCGAGAAGATGTACGCATTGGACCTCGTCGTCCTCGTGGTGGCCTGTGGGCTGTGCGTATTCGTCCAGGCGCCTTGGCAACTCATCGTTCTGCGGTTCGTCATCGGCGCCGCGATCGGCGCGGACTACCCGATCGCCACCTCCCTGCTCACCGAGTTCACGCCGTCGAAGAAGCGTGGCGCGATGATCGGCATGTCGGCCGTGGCGTGGTCGGCGGGTGCGGTGTTCGCCTACATCGTCGGTGCGTTCTTCGTCGGTTTCACCGGTGGCAACGACCACTGGCGGCTGCTGCTGGCCACCAGCGCCGTGCTCGGCGTGATCGTCATCATCATGAGGCGCGGTATTCCCGAGTCGCCGCGCTGGCTGCTGCAGCACGGCCGGGTCGCCGACGCCGAGGCCGTCGTCAAGAAGATCTATGGCACTGCAGTCGATCTGAGCTCGGTGGCGGTCGACGATCCGGACGCGAATCCGCTGAAGCCGCGCGCGAACCTCGGGGTGTTCTTCCGCGGCCAGTACATGCGCCGGCTGGTGATGTGCAGTGTCCTGTACCTGGCGGTGGTCACGCCGCTGTACGCCTTGCTGACGTTCCTGCCCGCGATCCTGTCGGGTTTCGCGATCTCGGGCGAGGGACCCATGGGCCTGATCGTCGAGACGGTCATCATCGGGCTCATCGTCGCCGGATCCATCCCCGCGCTCTATCTCGTCGAGCGGTGGGGCCGACGCCCGATCGCGGTGGTCCCATTGGGACTCATGGTGCTTCCACTCGCCGGGCTGTGGTTGTGGGCCGACGGCCCCCTGTGGTTCATCGTCGCAGCGTTCTGCGTGTACACGTTCATCTCGGGCGGTCCGAGCATCCTGGTGTGGATCTATCCGAACGAGCTGTTCCCCACGGAGTTTCGCGCCACGGCCGTCGGGATCGCCACCGCGGTCAGCCGTTTCGGGGCGGCCACCGGCACCTATCTCCTGCCGCTGAGCATATCGTCGTTGGGCACCGGCACCACGATGCTGTTCGGTGCGGTGCTGACCGCGGTCGCGTTCGTCGTCTGCTTCTTCATGTCCCCGGAGACCAAAGGTAAGTCACTGGAGGAGGTTTCCGAGTTGCCGGGCGCCGCGGCGACTGCGGTGAGTCCCACCGCGCCCGGACCCGACGGCGCGATGGCGCACCGCGGCTGAACGAAGCCGGCACCGCACGAGTGTCCCCGCCGAGGGCGATCGACCGGCGGGGACACGGTGTTGTGTCGTCTACTTCCAGATCAGCAGATCCTGTGCGCCGTTGTTGAACACCACGGTGTCCGGGGCCGGTCCCACGACGTCGAAGTACACCTCGCCGGTGGTCGCGTTGCCCTGCGGCAGTGGCGTGGGATTCACCCCGTTCGCGGTCGGCGCGGTGAAGATCGCACGATAGTTCTGCCCGTTCGCGGCTCGGGCATTGAAGTCCGACACGACCGGGGTCGCGGTGCCCTGCACCGCCGTTGCGGTGGCCGTGGCCTCCCATAGCTGCCCGGAGACCGGGTGCGGAATCTGATCGTCGCTCGGCCGCAGATCGCTGACCGTCCAGCCGGTCACGGTGGCGCCGGTGACGTCCGGCAGGTTCTGCTGCATGCCGAAACTGCGCACAGTGGTGTAAGCCGATGCCGGCGACGCACTGAACACCGCTGCGGCCGTGGTGGCGAGCACTGCTGAAGTCATTGCCGCCGTCTTGCTGAACTTCATGGTTTCTCCAATCGTTCGGGCGGCGGCCGCCCTGTCCGCGGGCGGTCACCTTCGGTTTATCGCCCTCTTGCAGCGCTACCCGATCCGTCCGCGGGCTAACCCTCTCGCAGAGATCGCTGGTAGCGGCGCATGCCGGCGATCCACCGGTCGTAATCAGAGCCCTTGTGGCGATACATGTCGAGGACCTGGGGGTGGGGGAGCACCAAGAACCGCTCCGAACGCACTGCTTCGACGGTCGCCGTGGCAACGTCCTGCGGGCTGATGACCAACCCGGATTGCACGATCGATTCGGCGCCGACAAGCGCATCGGGTTCGTCCGCATTGCGCACGGCATGCAGTAGCGGGGTGTCCACGCCGAGCGGGCATACACAGCTGACGCCGATGCCGTCGTCGCCGTAGGTGATCGCCAGCCACTCGGCGAACCCGACCGCCGCATGTTTGGTGACGGCATAGCCGGCCGCACCGATCTGTGACAGCAGCCCGGCCGCCGAAGCGATCGACACGAAGTGACCCCGACCACGCGAGCGCCACTGTGGGACAAGCACTTCGGCGGCCCGGATGTGCGCACGCAAATTGACGCCAAGAATGCGGTCCCAATCGGTGTCGGTGCCGAGCCCGCTCGCACCGATGATCCCGGCGTTCGCGACATATATGTCGGCAGGCCCGAACGCGTTGTCGGCCAACGCCTCGATATCGGCCGGGTCGGCAGCATCCGCGCGCAGCGCGACCGCCGAGCCGCCGGCTGCGGCGATCCGCGATGCGGTCTCATTCGCGCCCGCCTCATCCACGTCGCCGATGACCACGCGTGCGCCGCCCGCGGCGAAGGCCTCGGCGAGTGCCCGACCGATCCCCGAGCCTGCGCCGGTGACGACGACAACGCGCTGTTCGATATCCATTGAGCCTTACTACCCGAAGTGAACGCCCTGAGCCAGCGGCAGTTCCGATGAGTAGTTGACGGTATTGGTGGCGCGGCGCATGTAGGCCTTCCACGCGTCCGAGCCCGACTCGCGGCCGCCGCCGGTGTGCTTCTCACCGCCGAACGCCCCGCCGATCTCGGCGCCCGACGTGCCGATGTTGACGTTGGCGATGCCGCAGTCGGACCCGTCCGCGGCCATGAACCGCTCGGCTTCGCGCACGTCGGTCGTGAAGATCGCCGACGAAAGTCCCTGCGGCACCTCATTGTTCAAGGCAATCGCCTCATCGAGGTCGTCGTAGGTGAGCACGTAGAGTATCGGGGCGAACGTCTCGGTGTGTACCACGGCGGTCTGTGCGGGCATCACCACCACCGCGGGCGCGACATAGAACGACGTGTCACCGGACTCGCCGGAGAACATGCGGCGTTCCCCACCGAAGACCTTCCCGCCGTCCGCGCGCGCCTGCTCGAGCGCACCGACCATGTCGCGATAGGCGCGTTCGTGGATGAGCGGGCCGACGAGCGTGCCCTCGGCGCCCGGCGCACCGATCGGCAGGCTCTGATAGGCCGACACGATCCGCTGCACCAGTTCGTCGGCCACCGAGGAATGTGCGATCAACCGGCGCAGGGTCGTGCAACGCTGGCCCGCGGTGCCCGCGGCCGAGAACACGATCGCGCGTACCGCCAGGTCGAGATCGGCCGACGGCGTCACGATCGCCGCGTTGTTCCCGCCCAGCTCCAACAGGGCCTTGCCGAATCGCGCGGCCACCCGCGGGCCGACCTGCTGGCCCATCCGGACCGAGCCGGTCGCGCTGACCAGCGCGACCCGCGGATCGTCGACAAGCCGTTCGCCGAGTTCGCGCCCGCCCTGCACGAGCCTGCTCACCGCCGCGGGTGCACCCACATCGGCAGCCGCGCGCTCGATCAGCGCCTGACAGGCGATCGCCGTCAAGGGGGTCAGCTCGGAGGGCTTCCACACCACGGTGTCGCCACACACCAACGCGACCGCGGTGTTCCACGACCACACCGCGACCGGGAAGTTGAACGCGGTGATCACGCCGACGACGCCAAGCGGATGCCAGGTCTCCATCAGACGGTGGCCGGGCCGCTCGGAGGCGATCGTGCGCCCGTACAGCTGCCGGGAGAGGCCGACGGCGAACTCGCAGATGTCGATCATCTCCTGTACCTCGCCGAGGGCCTCGGAGGTGATCTTGCCCGCCTCGATTGTCACGAGCGTCGCCAGATCGGACTTGTGCTCGACGAGCAGCTCGCCCAGCCGCGCCACCACGGCGCCGCGCACCGGGGCGGGAGTGGTGCGCCACACCGAAAAAGCCTGGGCGGCTTCGGCAATCGCGGCGTCAGCCTGTTCGGCGGTGTCTTCGGGAACCGTGAACAACACCTCACCGGTGATCGGCGTGCTGGCGGGCAGGCCGGCCTCGCCGGGTGCACCCAACGCGACATTCGCGCCGATCGAGTCGAACGCTTGCCGTGCCTGCGCACGCAGGTCGTCGGCGGTGGGGAGCATGGTCTGCTCGGTCGTCGAATCTGGTCGTGTCATATCGCGCCTCTCTGGTCGGCAGCCCCGGGATGGAGAAATCGAACGGCTACAGTGCGGGCCATGGGTGAACCGGACGAACAGCCGCTGGACGGGATCGACCGGATCCTGGTTCGTGAACTCGTGGCCGACGGCCGCGCAACGTTGGCGCACCTGGCGTCGGTCGCAGGCCTGTCGGTGTCGGCGGTGCAGGCGCGGGTACGCCGGCTGGAATCGCGTGGCGTGGTGACCGGGTATGCCGCACGGCTCAACCCGGAAGCACTGGGCAGCATGCTGTCGGCGTTCGTGGCCATCACCCCTCTCGATCCTTCTCAACCCGATGATGCGCCTGCGCGGCTGGAGCACATCCCCGAAATCGAATCGTGCCACTCGGTGGCCGGCGAGGAGAGCTACATCTTGCAGGTCCGGGTCGCTTCCGCGCGGGCCCTGGAGGACCTGCTGCAACGCATCAGGACCGCCGCCAATGTGCGCACGCGAAGCACCGTCATCTTGCAGACATTTTACACAGGCAGAGACTACATTCCGTAATCGTTACGGTTGTCAAGCGTGATGACCGTAAAAATTGCGATAAAGTGGCGCCATGACCGCAGTGCTGACATCGCAATCCCTCACGCCCGACCACGTGCGCGAGGTGCTGGCCCGCAGCATCCTGGCCGACGGTTTCGATTTCGTGCTCGATCTGGACCGCTCGTCGGGCTCGCATCTGGTCGACGCGCGCACGGGTGAGCGCTTCCTGGACATGTTCACGTTCTTCGCGTCGTCGGCGCTGGGGATGAACCACCCGGCGCTCGCCGACGACCGTGACTTCATGGCCGAACTGGCGCAGGCCGCGGTGAACAAGCCGAGTAACTCCGACATCTACAGCGTCCCGATGGCGCGGTTCGTCGCCACATTCCGCCGGGTACTCGGAGATCCGGCGCTTCCGCATCTGTTCTTCGTTGACGGAGGAGCGCTTGCGGTGGAGAACGCCTTGAAGGTGGCGTTCGACTGGAAGAGCCGGCTCAACGAGGCCCGCGGCGTGGATCCTGCGTTGGGCACCAAGGTGTTACACCTGCGCGGCGCCTTCCACGGTCGCAGCGGCTACACCCTGTCGCTCACCAACACCGATCCGGTCAAAGTGGCCCGCTTCCCGAAGTTCGACTGGCCGCGCATCGACGCTCCCTACATTCGGCCGGGGGCGAACATGGCCGAGATCGAAGCCGAATCGCTGCGTCAGGCGAGAGCGGCGTTCGAGGCCAACGCCCATGACATCGCGTGCTTCATCGCCGAGCCGATCCAGGGCGAAGGCGGCGATCGGCACTTCCGTCCGGAGTTCTTCGCGGCGATGCGCGACCTGTGCGACGAGTTCGACGCGTTGCTGATCTTCGACGAGGTGCAGACGGGTTGCGGGATCACCGGAACCGCTTGGGCTTACCAGCAATTGGGCGTCACCCCCGACGTCGTGTCATTCGGGAAGAAGACGCAGGTGTGCGGCGTGATGGCCGGACGGCGCGTCGACGAGGTCGCCGACAACGTGTTCACCGTCAGCTCACGGATCAACTCGACCTGGGGCGGCAATCTGGTCGACATGGTTCGGTCTCGGCGCATCCTCGAGGTGATCGAGTCCGACGGACTGCTGGGCAACGCCGCCGCGATGGGCGACCACCTGCTCGCTCAATTACGGCTACTGGCAACTGAATTCCCGCACACGGTGCTCGATCCGCGAGGCCGGGGACTGATGTGTGCCTTCAGCATGCCCGCCGCCGCCGACCGCGACGAACTCATCCGCCGACTCTGGGATCGCCACGTCATCATGCTGCCCAGCGGCTCGAATTCGGTGCGGTTCCGGCCGGCACTCACCGTCACGCGCGACGAGATCGACGCCTGCATCGGCACCGTGCGTGACGCACTGATGACTCTGGCATAGTCGCCCGCACCCCAGCCGTCAAATGGTCGGCCCCGCTTCCCGAATACGGGAAGCGGGGCCGCCTTTCCCCCCCACTGAGCGTGGCTACCGGGTCACCGCCGGTCGCCAGCCATTGGTTTTACTTGTCGCCCGAATCCGACTTCGAGCTCTTCGAATCCGACTTCGAGTCGGAGCCCTTCGAGCTGCTCTTGGAGCTCTTGGATTCGGAAGCTCCGGAGGAGGCCTTCGAATCGGACTTGGTGTCCGAACCGGTCGAGCCGCTGCCGGAGTCCTTGCTGCCGGAATCCTTGGTGTCGGTGTCCGAAGCAGGCTTCGACGGCTTGGCCGGCTTGGTCGACTCGCTGTCGTCGGCGTCGCGATCCTTGGGCGAGAAGACGTTCTTGACCGCGTCGGCGACGCCGTCGATGCTCTTCTTGAGCTCTTCGGCCGGCTTCACGACGGCCTTGACCGGTTTGGTCTCCGCTGCGGGCGCAGTCTCGACCGTTTCCTCTGGCGCGGCCACGGTCTCCTCGGCGGTCTTGTCGGTGACCGACACCTTGACCAGGGACGCATCAGCGTCGGGCAACGACGCCGGTCCGGAATCCGACTTGCCTGCCTTGGCCGCTGCGGCCAAAGACGCGGTGGTCGAGTCGGTTTCGGTCTCCTCCTGCGGCGGCGCGACGATGTCGAGGATCGTCCCGCCGACCGTCTCGACGACCTGCTTGAAGACGTCGATGCTGGCGTTGACCAGGGTGACGGCGGTGGCCGCGGCCAGGGTCAGCCCGCTCTTGAAGGCGTCGAGCGTGCCGCCGGTGGCCGTCCACACCGCGAGTGCGATCGACCGGAACGCCTGCTGGAGATCGGTGGTCGTGGGCAGGGACGCTGTCGCCGAATCGGTCTCGGGCGTGGTCTCCACCGCGGCCACCGGGGTGACGCTGCCGGATTCGGTACCGGTACCCGTCTCGTCCGGTTCCTGTTCGACCGGCGGCGCGACGATGTCGAGGATCGTCCCGCCGACGGTGTCGACGACCTGCTTGAAGACGTCGATCGTGGCGTTGACCAGGGTGACGGCGGTGGCCGCGGCCAGGGTCAGCCCGCTCTTGAAGGCGTCGAGCGTGCCGCCGGTCGCGGTCCACAGTGCCAGCGCGACCGCCCGGAACGCTTGCTGCGCACCGGAAATCAGACCGGTCGAGGCGACGGAGGCGTCGGCCGGGTCTGGCGCGGGCGGGGCGATGATGTCGAGGATGGTCCCGCCGACCACGTCGACCGACTGCTTGAACACATCGATACCGCCGTTGACGAGCGAAACCGCGGTCGCCGTCGCGAGGGACAGCCCGCTCTTGAAGGCGTCGAGGGTGCCGCCGGTGGCCGTCCACAGTGCCAGTGCGACCGCCCGGAAGGCTTGCTGCGCACCGGAAACCACGCCACCCGCGGTGGTCGCGGCCGGGGGAGCGATGATGTTGAGGATCGTCCCGCCGACCAGATCGACGGCCTGCTTGAAGGTGTCGATCGTGCCGTTGACGAGGGTGAGCCCGGTGGCGGTCGCGAGGACCAGCCCGCTCTTGAAGGCGTCGAGGCTGCCCGCGACGGCCGTCCACGTCGCCAGCGAGATTGCGCGGAACGCCTGCTGCGCGTCGGAAGGCGACGGCAGCAGAGCCGTTGCGGCCGAAGCCTCCTGCGGCGGCGCGATGATGTCGAGGATGGTCCCGCCGACGAGGCTGAATGCCTGCTTGAAGGTATCGACGCCGGCGTTGACCAGCGTGACCGCCGTGGTCGCCGCGAGGATCAGCCCGCTCTTGAAGGCGTCGAGGGTGCCGCCGGTGGCGGTCCACAATGCCAGGGCCACGTCACGGAACGCCTGCTGGGCGCCGGTGAACAAACCGCTGCCCGCGACCTGCTCGGGCGCGATGACATCGAGGATCGTCCCGCCGACCAGATCGAAGGCCTGCTTGAAGGTGTCGATGCCGCCATTGACCAGGGTCACGCCGGCAGCGGTGGACACCACCAGCCCGCTCTTGAACGCGTCGAGGGTGCCGCCGGTGGCGGTCCACAGCGCCAGCGCCAGTTCACGGAACGCTTGCTGGGCGTTGGTCGCGGCCGCCCCGGGCACGGCTGCCAAAGCGGCGGTCGGCGCATTCTCCAGTGTCGCCGCGAACAACTGATTGGTGGTCGGCGAACTGAACGCGGCCGGTGTCACCGCGGCGACCTTGATGTCCGGCGGCGGCGGAGCGATCGGGCTCGCGATGATCGCACCGGCAGCCAGCATCGCGATTCCCGCTGTGGCGTATGGGCGGACAGCTAAGTGCATTGCATTCCCCTCTAGACGAATTAAAGAACCCCCGAATGCGGCAAACAGTACCTGAGAAGAACCTTAGGGCCCAACTTATTAAGAAAAAATCTCGAAGAAGCTTTGTGTTAACCGATGCACCTCTTCTGATTACCCGGGTCGTCGCTTTGCCATTAATGCCGACGTGCGCCACACATACGAAATTGGCAAATGCATGGAAAGATTGCTGAAACTCATGTGAGGCGGCGGCGGACATCTGAGCGACACCGATGGTTAACCCATCAAAATTTTGCCAACGCAACCGAGATGGCGAGAAAAGCAGCCTGTCATACCATTTTTTGCCCCGGCAGGCTTTGCGAAGTCTGCGTAGCGTCAGATATGAATCCAAAGCGCCGAACGGTGGGTGCGGATGCTGTGGGACGGTCGGCAATCGGTTTTCCGCTCATCGTTCGAGGTGCCTTCGTTCGCTGTTTGTGATTTTGCTCCGATGTGCCCCTATAACGGTTCGCGGCGTTGTCCGTGTGAGTTGTGTCGCGACCCGACAACTGACGCTCAGGTAGAAACCTGAGAAACTCAGCTAACCTCTGCGCGACCGTCATCTGGCGTCGCGCCTATTTCGTACCGGAACGCGTGAATCCAGCTAACAGCTCCGCCGGGCAGGCATGGCATCTTGACCTCGGCATGGTGACCGCGCGCCGCCGTTTGGGCGACCTCGCAGCCCGTACACCGGGTCCCCGGCACACGGCAAAGCCGTGCATCATGCCGTAGCAACCCACTTCGGGGCGTCGGCTGCGGCGTCAAACCCTCGGATCGGGTGGAACCTCGGTGATCACTCTGCGGAGGATGGATTTCAGGCGTGGCAGTTGGGCTCCGCCGACCAGTACGCTACCATGTAGCGCGGCGAGCTTGTGAGCGGCCGGGGTGAACTCGTGGTTGGTCACCACCATGGTCTTGGCGCAGTCCTGCATCGGGGCGCCCGCCACAACTTCCTGTACTGCGCCCGCCCCGACCGGGCGGGACTGTCGCTTGCATTGGATCGCAACACGATTGGGCCGATGGCCGACGATCAGATCGACCCCCCAGTCACCGGTCACCGGGGTCATGATCACCGGCAAGCCACAGGAGCGGGCGATGCGCGCGACGTGGTCCTCGAACTCCAGTCCGGACATCTCGGCGCCCGGCTGCTCACTCGGACCGGGGGTGCGGGCGCCGTCCCACGCCCCTGCGAGGAAATGGGGCGCGGCCACGAGCGCGAGCGGCACGGCGACGCCGATGGCGAGACTCCACGGCACATCGACCCCTGCCGCATGACCCGCGATCGCCGCGCAGGCCCCCGCCACGAGGTACAGCTTGGTCCGGAGTCGACGCACCCGCCGAATGTTAGATGGCCTGTGCGACAAACGATCACTCAATTCCCAGGTCGGCGGGATAACCTTTTGCCATGGCGAACGACCCGACCCAGCTCGACATGCAGTCGTCTGTCGAGCATGCCCTCGCCGGGGGAGAACCCCAGCGGGTCGGATCGTTCCGGTTCTATTTCGCCGACGAGCGCTGGGAGTGGTCGCCGCAGGTGGAACGGATGCACGGATACGAGCCGGGCACCGCGCAACCGACCACCGAGCTGGTGTTGTCGCACAAGCATCCCGATGACTACGGGCAGGTCGCTGCCACGCTGGACGAGATCCGTCGTACGTCGGGGGCGTTCAGCACGCGCCACCGGATCATCGACACCGCCGGCGCCGTCCACGAGGTGGTCGTCGTCGGCGATCAACTCTTCGGCGACGACGGCAGCGTCATCGGCACCCACGGCTTCTACGTCGACGTCACGCCCGCCATCACCGAGGCGCGGCAGCAGGTGGTCACCGAAGCGGTGGCCGAGATCGCCGAGGCCCGCAGCGGTATCGAGCAGGCCAAGGGCATGCTGATGCTCATCTACCGGATCAATGCCGACTCGGCGTTCGAATTGCTGAGATGGCGCTCGCAGGAGACCAACACCAAGCTGCGTCTGCTGGCCGAGCAGCTCGCCAAGGACTTCCTGGAGCTCGACTACAACGAGATCCTGCCCAACCGCGTCGTGTTCGACAGACTGCTGCTCACCGCCCATCTACGGGTCGGGGGCGAGGTTTAGCCGGCCCCCGTTCCGGGAACGCTCGGGTCGCTTGAGTCAATGCGAACCGGGAGATGGAGCAATGGCGACGTGCGCCACGTGCGGCAACGACTACGACAAGGCGTTCACGGTGAGCTGGGACGGTCACACCGAGACGTTCGACAGTGTGGAGTGCGCAGCGGTCCGGATCGCCCCCGAGTGCGCGCACTGCGGATGCCGGATTCTCGGCCATGGCGTCGAGGCGGCCGACACGATGTACTGCTGCGCTCACTGCGCCCGTGAGTCGGGGCGCTCCGAGCTTGTCGACCGCCAAGCGGTTGCCAAGTAGGCCGCGCCGCGATGTACCACGACGCACAAGACCTGCGTAGCGGTGATGTCGACGTCTGGCAGGCGGTCCGGTTCGGGTTGGTCGCTGCGGCGGCCGGCCTGGGCTTCCTCTTGATGGCCGTCACCTGGGTGAGTACGTGCGCGGGTGCCACGGCCGATATGGCGGCGTGCGGAGCGCCCCAGCGCACCGCGTTGGCGCTCGGCGCACCACTGATCCTGTTCGTCGCCGGGCTCCGGGCATTCACCCGGGCTTACCAGGCGTGGAAGAGGCGTGAGACCTGGTGGGCGTGGCACGGCGCCGGGTGGCTCTTGACGTTGCTGACGCTGTTGGTGCTCGTCACGTCCCTGCCCGCGTTCGGTGGCACGGGGACCACGGGGTTGACACTGTGACCGCGTCGTCGAAGCTCAAGGCGCTCGCCTTGGTGTGCAGCCTGAAACCGAATCCGGCCGAATCCAGCAGTGAGTTGATCGCTGAACAGGTCCTCGACCGGCTCGGCGCGCTCGGGGTCGGTACCGAGTGCCTGCGGTGTGCCGATTTCAAGATCGATCCGGGTGTCGAGGCCGACATGGGAAACGGCGACCAGTGGCCAGAGATCAGGCAGAAGATCCTCGGCGCCGACATCCTCGTGCTGTCGACGCCAGTGTGGCTCGGGCATCCGTCGAGCATCGCGCAGCGGGTTCTGGAGCGGCTCGACGCCGAACTGTCGAACACCGACGACGCCGGCCGTCCGGTGCTCGCAGGCAAAGTCGCGCTGGTGTCGGTCGTGGGCAACGAGGACGGTGCGCACAAGACGGTCGCGGATATCTTCCAGGGACTCAACGATATTGGGTTCAGCATCCCTGCGCAGGGGTGCACCTACTGGAACGGCGAGGCCATGCAGGGCGTCGACTACAAGGATCTGGACAAGGTTCCCGACCCGGTGGCGAGCGCCACGTCGGCCGCGGCCCGCAACGCGGCGCATCTGGCCGGGCTGCTGAAGGCGGGTCAATACCCGAGCTATGAATAGCCCTGTCCGACAAACAGTTACGAATAACAAGCGAAGGAGAATGTGGTGACTGATTCGCGCGATCCAGTCGATCATGCCCGAACCACCCGCCCGCATGCCGGTGAGTCGATGAAGGACAATCTCGCGATGCCCGCACTCGTGCTCATCGGCGTCGGCCTGGTGTTGTTCGTCAGCTGCCTGGTGGCATTCGCCACCGGGAACGCCGGAGTCGGGGTGGTGCTCGCGGCATTGGCCGCCGTCGGTGTCGGGGCAGGCGCGGTCTGGCTGGCGGTCGAGCACCTCCGGGTACGGCGCGTCGAAGATCGTTGGTACGAGGACCATCCCAGCGCGGCGCGGCAGGGCCACAGCGGTTGATCGCCGAAACAACGCAAGCAAAAAGATGACCCAGCCGGATGGCTGGGTCATCTTGTTTGGGGCCTACGGACGCTGGCTGGCCTGCTCGCGCTTCTCGGCGGCTTTCGCGCCGGCCCGGGCGGATTCGGCTTCAGCTTCCTTCTTGGCGGCGTCCTGCTGGGCGTCTGCCTTGTCCTGCTGAGCCTTGCCCTCGCGGACCAGGTCGTCACGGCCGGTGACCGTGCCAACAGCCTCCTTGGCCTTGCCCTTGACGTCCTCGACGGCGCCCTTGATGCCTTCTTCAGGTCCTGAGTTCTTGTCGGTCATGGCTACCTTTCCGCTACATGGAGTGGAGTGGTTTTCAACACGCATCTTCGCGCGCACCCATAGATTTCCCGGCGGTGGGCGGGCCGAAACGTGACCTGACGAATACCAGTTCCAGTAAATCAACCGAGTGGTCGTGTCAACGAACTGCGTTCAGCTGACCAGCTTTTCAACAGATGTTCGGTGAGCCGGTCTTCCAGGGCGGCAAATGCGCGGACACCGAAGACGACATCGGCCTCCAAATCCGGTTCGCGTGTGACGAGATCACCGATCACGTCGGTGCGAACCACCTGCTCGTGCGCCGCATCGGTCTTCGCGTGTTCGCGGTAGAACCGCACGCAGGCCTCGGGCGCTGCCAGCCGCTGCAGTGCCGCGACCATGCGCTGGGAAACCGGTGACGACGTGATCTCCGTGGCGGCGAAAAGGCCTGCCGCCGCGCCCCGGAGCCGACGGTGTAACCCGAACAGCGACATCAGGTTCACCACGGCGAGCGATTCGGCGGTGACCGTGCCCAGATACCCGAGGTAGGTGCTGTCGAGATCGGCTGCGTCCATGAGATCGACGAACAACTGTTGATGGCCGCGGGCGCCGCGACCTGCGCCGTAGTCGTCGAATTCGACGGCGACGAACGACGCTTTGGCTTGACCGGCCAGCCGCGGGATCAGCCACGCGTGGGGATCACCCTGTTTGAGGTGGTAGAGCGATCGATGGACGAAATACTCTCGCATCTGATCCCAGGTCCCGCCGTCGCGCAAATGGTGGGACGGGCCGAGACCGCCGATCGGTTCCGCCGAGAGCCGGTCCAGCTCGCTTTCCGCGGTGACGTCCGGCGGGATGAGCCCCACCTCTTTGTGGACCGCGGCCAGAAAGACCCGTTCGAACTGCGAACGCAGGTGAAGTAGCCCGGCATTCCACTCCCAGGAGGGGTCGACGCCGGCGAATCCCCGGTAGTGCAACTCGTAGCAGACGTGAAGGGCCAACTGCACGTCTATGCCGAGCGGATCGGAATCCCGTAGCGGAACCCAGACGGGCTCGAGGTGATTGTGCGGGGGACGTCCCCTGAGTTGCTCGATGACAGCTGCGGAAACGCGGCCTTGTCCGTCGGGTAACTGCGGCTGTGCCGTTGCCGGGGGGAGAGTCGTCATAGCACGCGGTGAATTCCCTTCCAGGCGAACGGCAAACCTCGTCGCAACGGCCCACGCCGCCACGACGCGCGAGATCAACGCACGTCGACGTCCGGGTCGTCGTCGGCGGGCGGCTCGGGATCGCGCCACTCCTCGACCCGGCTCGACCGGTTGCCCTGCAACGTGCCGCGCAGTTCGTCTTTCAGCTGATCGTCTTTACGTGGGCTGTTCTTGGCGCTCTCGCGTTCCATCACGCGCCTCCTTCGAGTTCATGTGCACACCGGCAGGGCGGTGTTGCACTGCGAGTTCGTTGTCCGATTCCGATCGCAGCCAGTCCGACAGCTCGCGCGACGACACGGCGGCGGCGCGGTGGAAGCCGTCCCACAGCGCCGTGTCGAGGCCCGTTCCGGCGGTCATTCGATCGTCCCCGGCGCTCCGGTGCCCAAGCCATGCGTTGTCGTGCTCGCGGTCTGGCGTCCCAAAGTCACTCCGAGCAGGATCATGACGAGCGCCAGCCCGAAGTGCAGCCAGTTGTCAGCGGTGTTGACGGGGATGAAATTCGCGGCGCTGTCCCGGTCGATCACGAGCCCGTAGAGCCACAGGACCGCGTAGATGATGCCGCCGCCGATGAGGAAGGCGCGCGCGGCGCCGGCCGTGCGGGCCATCAGCAGGCCCGCGACACCGAACAGCAGGTGAACGACGTTGTGAAGTACCGACACGGCGAACACCCCGAGGAGCATGGCGTGGGAATGATGGCCGGCAAAGCTCATGTCGCCGTAGTCCGATGTGATCCCCGGGATGAAGCCGAGGATTCCGACGAGCAAGAACGTCGCACCGACGACAAGCGCGGCCACCTGCACGGGTGTCGCCCTCGTCGTTCTGCCGGGACTACGCGGATTTGGGGTAGTCATGATGCAACCTCTTTCTCCTACATCGGCCGCGGCAGATCGCCGCCGGGTGACCGAACGCGTCAAGCGGGTGCGTCGCGCGCGTACCCGCTGGTGATGGGTTACCCTCCGCGGCCCGACCCCACACGCCGCAGGGCATCGGATTTCGTCGTCCGGCCCGGGAGGTTTACCGGCCGAGGAGCACGGGGATCTCCACTGAGGCCCGCCATGCGTTGACGGCGGTGCTGGGACGAACGGCTGCAAGCAGATGAAGACGACCCTGTATCACGAGATCGAGCCCCAGACGCTCGACGATGTCAGACGGAACGGCCTCAAACGCAAGGGCGACGGCGAAAAGAGCGATTCCGACACAAAGACGGCCGACGCGTACCTGGATACGCATCGGCCGCCTGAGACGATCCGGGCTCAGCTCTGCCGCGACGGCGTTCTCTACGGGTTCTTGCCGGCCGGCGACCGCATCGTCGACATCAGAAACGGTGCGGAGGTCGATATCGCGACCTTCGACAGGGACCGTCCGCAGACGCTGCTGCGGATCGCGGTGGACCCGACGCACTGCTTCGTTTCAGATCTCGACCTGTACGACCGCGTCAAGCGGGCCTTGAAAACCGCCGAGTCCGACGACGAATGCCATCGACTGGCACAGGTCTACTGGCAGCGGGTCATCCCACTGCTGGACTACGAACCCGGCTCCATCAGGCGGCCCGAGGCGATGGTGGTCGCCGACATCGAACCGGCCGACATCGAGGTGGTGTCGCCCGACGGGTGACCATGCCGCCAGGTTTGGCGCGACTGGCGGCGGGTAACTGCTTCGCATGGCTATCGACGGACCGCGATTGCATGGTGCCTCCGCCCTCATGACGTTGAGCGATCTCGGCTTCGCGTCGATCTCGGCAGGGGTGATCGCTCGGCGCCGCCCGGTGCTTCGGCTGCTGGAACGCATGCAGGCCGATACCCGCGCGGTGAAGCGGTTGCAGCGGTTGCGACGCCAGTTCGGCCGCGGCCCGGTCGAACTCGTGATCCCTGGTCGCCGGATCGTCGTGGTACTCGACCCGGACGATGTCGGGACGGTGCTGAGCCGGTCGCCCCAGCCGTTCGACCCGGCTAACCGCAAAAAGCGCAAGGCCCTGCAGTGGTTTCAGCCGCACGGTGTGCTGATCTCGCAGGGCGCCATCAGATCGCGACGGCGCGCGGTCAATGACGCCGCGCTGGACTCCGGGTCGGACCTGCACCGGTTGGCCGACGCGTTCGCGACGAAGATCGCCGACGAGGCACGCGATCTGGTGAGCGAGGCCACCTCACTCGGGCACCTGGATTCGTCGATGTTCATGTCGGCATGGTGGCGTCTGGTCCGCCGTTTGGCGCTCGGTGAGAGAGCCCGCGACGACGAGGCGATCACCGACGACCTGTTGCGGCTGCGCAAGGCAGGCAATTGGTCATTCCTGGCACTGCCGCACTACCGGGCCCGGGCTCAGTTCACGGAGCGACTCTACGGCTACGCAGAGGATCCCGAACCAGGAACCTTGGTGGGGGCACTGGCCGAAACGCCTGCCGCCGGGGCAGTCGACCCGGTCGGACAGATGCCGCAGTGGCTGTTCGCGTTCGACGCGGCGGGCATGGCGCTGCTGCGCGCGATCGCGGTCCTGGCGACCCACCCGGTCCACCTGAACCGCGCCGTCGACGACTGTGCAGAACCAGAGCGTCCGCTACCGCGGCCCTATCTTCGAAGCTGTGTGCTCGAGTCGGTGCGGCTGTGGCCGACGACGCCGACGATCCTGCGCGATACCACAGAGGACACCCACTGGCGGGACGGCGCGGATCAGTTCACGATCCGCAAAGGTGCCGGGGTGATGATCGTGACGCCGGCCTTCCATCGCGACGAGTCGTTGCTGCCGTTCGCACACGACTTCACGCCGGACATCTGGCTCGACGGCCGGGCTCGCCGGTACCCGCAGCTGGTGCCGTTCTCGGCAGGCCCCGCTGAGTGCCCCGGCCGCAATCTGGTGTTGTTCAGCACCAGCACGCTCGCCGCGAATCTGCTGAGCCGAATGCGCTTCGAGCTGCGGTCCACACCACGCCCGGCGCCCGGCGAACCGCTACCGATGACACTCAACCAGCTCGATCTCGAGTTCTCGGTCGGCGCCGCCGAACCCGCACTGGCCGCCGGTCGGTGAACTCAGCGTGATCGGCGCCGCGGGACCTCGATTCGCGCCAGGTCTTCGGCGATGACGAGGTCGCCGTCGAAACCCTTGGCCGCCAACACCTCAGCGGCTTCCGCGCGGTGTCGGTCCGTGTCGGGGTAACGCTGCGAGAAGTGGGTGAGGACGAGCCGCCGGACGTTGCATTCGGCCGCGACCTGCGCGGCCTGACCGGCGGTCAGGTGCCCGTAGCGGCTCGCGAGCTCGGCCTCCTCGCCGAGAAACGTCGCCTCGATCACCAGAAGGTCCACGCCGTCGGCGAGCGCGTACACGGCGTCGCACATTCCGGTGTCCATCACGAAGGCGAACCGTTGCCCACGCCGCGGCTCGCTGACATCCGACAACCGCACGACGCGCGAGCCCACGCGAACCGAACCGGTCCGTTGCAGTTCGCCGACCATCGGGCCACTGATGCCGAAGCGTGCCAGCAACTCTGGCACCATGCGGTGACCGTCGGGTTCGACGATTCGGTAGCCGATGGACTCCACCGAGTGGTCGAGCCGCCGGGTCTCGAGTACGCCGAACGGTCCCGTGGCCACCGGGCCGTCGACCGCGATCGGATGCTCGTGAACCTCCGTGACATCGTGAAAGATGCTGGCGTTGCGCAGCCGGCTGAAGAATTCCTGCCCGGACGCCGGATAGTACGCGCGGAGCGGATGGGGTGTTTGGTCCAACGACATGCGTTGCAGCACACCGGGTACACCGAGGCAGTGGTCGCCGTGGAAGTGGGTCAGACACAGCCGTGTGACGGTGCCGGCCGACACGCCGGCGAGCAGGAGCTGGCGTTGCGTGCCTTCACCGGGGTCGAACAGAAAACCCTCGCCGTCCCATCGCAGCAGGTATCCGTTGTGGTTTCGATTGCGGGTGGGCACCTGGCTCGCGGTACCGAGCACGACAAGTTCGCGGACCGACATGTGTCAGTTCGCCGCCGCAGCACGGGCATGCCGCTCCTGCTCACGCTTCCCGTACGTGGCATTGCGGACCGTGTAATCGCTTTCGAAACTCGAGCCGAGCGCCCCGGCGAAAGTGCCGAGCGAACTGGCGAGCCACGCGAGTTCGGCGTAGTCGCGCCACGTGACCGGGTGTTCCAGCGTCGCCGCCAGGTAGCTTGGCGGGACTATCGTCAACGCGCCCAACAGCACCACACAGAACAACATGACATACATGGATGCGATGCCGACACCCAAGGTCAGTACGGTCGCGCCGTTGTACAGCACGGCGTTCTGGCGTTGATCGAGGTCACGCGGCCGCTCCCACAGGCCGTTGTAGAGCATGAGCCACAACATCATGGCCAGGATCGCTACGACGCTGACCGCGGCCAGCCGCGTCGTACTCATCGAATCGGCCATGTTCCAGATGCTGGAGTAGAACACCCCGAATGCCGCGGCCGCGACGCCCGCCGCGATCGCGCTGGACAGGCTGGGCAGGAGCCGCCACGGGCGGTTGACCCGGACCATTCCCAGCAGGAGGCGCAGCCTCCCGTGCACGCGCGTCAGCTCCAGGTAGGCGTTCTTCCCGCCATCGGTGACCTCTCGCTTCGTCGGCTCGAATAACGGCCCGACGTTGGCGTGGTTGCGGTCCTCGGCGCCCGCCGTGGTGAGCGCGCCGACGACGTGCACGATGGCGCCGGCGACATGGCGGCGTAGCCGGACCGGGCCAAGCGCGGGCAGCGATATCAACGCCGTGCCCTCGGCGATGTTCGCTTCGCAGACAATCAACGTCTCACCGAGGCGTCTCGTCAACTCCGTCACGCACACCACGAAATCCCATCCGTACCGGGACTTCAGCTCGTCGCTGTGCTTGCGTATCTCGATGTTGCCGTCGTCTTCGAGCGGCAACGCGTAACTGTGGACGGTTACTTTCCAGCTCACGTCGTCGCGCACGCTGCCCGCCAGCATGGTCGGAAGGGCCGCGGTCAGAGATTCGACCACTTTTGTGGACAAACCCGGATCGGTCACCAGGCCGACGTGTCGCTGCGGCCTCGTTGAACCAGGCATGGATTGCCACTACCCGCGGCTCATCGGGCCGAAACTGCCGCCGCGGGCTGATTGGGGGAGCGCTGAACGGGTAGCCGGGTCGGACGATGCAAGGGCGAGCATCAACAGCTGGAGGACAGATGAACTCGACACCCCCGGGCGACCGCGACGATGCCGGTCATGATCCCGACGCCGACCCCGAAATGCTCCAATCGAAGCGGACTCAACCCGATCAGGCCGAGGGCGCCGACGATCCGGAGGAGACCGGCTCGGGCGATGACCGCTAGCCGCCGAGATTGGCGATCGCGGACTCCAATTTGGCGGCTTCCTCGGCCATCTCGTGTTCGGAGAGCTGGGCGCCGTCGACCCGGCTGAGCAAGTCGGCGCGCGACACCACCTGCAACGCGCCGCGGTATCGGTCCGACTCCAACTGGTCGCCGGGCACCACTTCGGTGTGCCCCTGCACGAGCACCAGTACTGCATCGGATGCGTCTGACGCCAGTAGGCGGCGGACATCATCTGCCGAGATCGTCATATCGGCTCCCGTCATCGGTATCGGCGTTGTAGCTATGCCCGTTCTGCGGGCCGGCTATGCGGGTCGCCCGCCGAGCGGGCGAGTTTCGCCGGTGCGCCCCAGGGGTACCTCTCAGGCACACCTGCCCCGCAGTGGCGGCAGTAGCGCGCCGAGAGGAGTAGCGACGATGGGCGACGACGCTAAGGACCCCGTGGACCATGCCAGGACGACGCGTCCGCATGCCGGTGAGACGATGAAGGACACCGCGAACTTTCCGGCGCTGATCATGCTGTATTTGGGCGGTGCGTCCTTCGTCGCGTGCCTGGCCGCGTTCGCCACCAGCCACCATGGCGTCGGCATAGTGCTGGCGTGCATTGCCGCGGTGCTGTTCGTGGGATCGGGTCTGTGGTTCGGGGTCGAGCATTGGCGCGTGCGCCGCAAGGAACGTGCATGGAATGCCGCTCACCCGGAAGTGCACGAACAGCGGCCGTGACCGACCGCCGTAGTCCGGTTGTCGATCATCCGTCGCCGTCGTGCAGCAGCGGGGAGTGGCGGCGGTAGCCCGGCCGTAGGGTGACGTGGTCGGTGCATACGCGCCCGACATCCTCCCAGGCCGCCAAGAATGTCCCGCGGTGGCGCCAGCGCGCGATCGCCGCGATGAGTGCGGGCGAATCAAGGCTCGTGCGTTCGTATCCGAGGTAGGACGAGCGGGTGCGCGGGCTGATGACGAGACCGGTGACGCGCGGTGTGGGTGGATGGTCGGCACGGTCACCGGCAATGCCGAGCCGCACGTCGACCACGATGCCCACCGGGTGGTGGCCGGCGTCGATGACCTGTAGCCCGAGCAGACTACTCAGCTGCATGAGTGCCTCCGGGAATCCGGGCCACGATGTGATCTCGCAACCATCTCTCCATCCATTGCACATCGAATTTCATGTCGGTAGGCGCCAGTTGTACTGTCACGCCGATGGAAGCCACGAGTTTCCAAGGGATTTCCTGCAGCCGTGACCGGGGTGGGGTGCCGCCGAAGATGCGGGTCGCCACGACCTGGCCGGACAGCAGCCCGGTGACGCGCGGCGCCGGGCTGCCTGGCTCGATCTCTCGATCGACCTCGACTCCCTCGAGCTCGAGGTCGTCGACGATGCCGACCGGATCGCCGTTGTCGTCGACCAACTGACGGTCCAGCAGGTGCAGGCGTGCGTCCAGTGTCGTCATTGTCCGGCTCCGGTCACGATCATCAATGGGATGGCAGCCAACGATGCGGCCAGGATGATCACGAGATAGATCGAACCCAACACATTCGTCACCCTTCCGTTCGTCTTGTCGCCCATGTATTCCGGGTCGTTGGACACGATGAGAATCGGCAGATAGGTCAACGGCAGCGCGATGGCGGAGAACACCACGGAGTACTCGGTGACCATGACCGGGTCGACACCCGTGAACAGAACCGCGGCGCCGACGACGATGCTCACGAACATCACCACATGGAATCGCGCGGCCTCGGCGGGGCGGCGGAATTTGCCCCATGGCCAGCCGAGAAACTGCGCGAGGGTGTAGCCGCTGGACAGCGTGGTCTCCAGCGCCGCCCCGAAGGTGGCCGCCACGATGCCGACGATCGCGAACGCCAGTGCGAGCTTTCCACCGGCCACGGCCACCGGCATCACGACCTGGGACAGCGACGTCACCTCGATTCCGTTGGGCAGCAGCACCAACGTGGCGCACGCGGCGATCGCGATCGACAGGATGCCGCCCAGCGGGAAACCGATCATGACGTTGAGTCGCGAAACGCCGAGATCCTTTGTCTTCCAATGTTCCTCCACGGCCCCGGAGGAGAAGAAGAAGACTTCGTACGGAGTCATCGCAGCGCCGAACAGCGCGATGGCGTAGTACCAGTAGGTCGCCGACGACTCCGATTCCGGGATGGCCGGCTGCAGCGCCTGATGCGTCAGGTCCGACCAATTCGGTTGCAGGAGAAAGACGCAGACCGCGAACACGATCAGGCTCAATCCCATGATCCCGGCGACGTTTTCCATGATGCTGAACTTCACCCGCCAGATCACGACCCATACGGCGAAGGCGGCCACCGGAATCCACATCATCGGGCCCACGTCGGTCGCGAGTTCCAACGCGATCGCGACGCCGCCGATCTCGGCGGTCAGCGTCATGAGGTTGATGAGGAACGAGGCGCTGAGATTGGCCGCCGCGGTCCGCGGGCCCAGCCGTTCACGGATGATCTCGAAGGTGGCCCGGCCACTGACCGCCGCCACCCGGCCGGCCATCTGCGCGAACAGGCAGATCCCGATGACGCCGACCACCACGACCCAGGCCAGCGCGAGGCCGAACCTGGACCCGACGACCGCGTTGGTGACGAGGTCGCCGATGTCGAGGAATCCGCCGATGGCGGTAAGGATGCCCAGTGCTACCGCGAAGAATTTCTTCATCAGCGGTATCCGGTCTCCAGGGCGTCGGCCGCCGCCACCAGGTCGGCACGGAGCTTGCCGAGGTCGGGTGTCGCGGTGACCTCCCGCAGCGTCGCGGACGCGGCGTTGAGCTGCCCGACGATGGTGGTCATCGACTCGGTGAGCAGCGTCTGCCTGGCGATGTCGACGGGGTCCTCGGCCTTGAGTTCGGCGATGCCCTCATAGGCCTTCACGACATCGCTACGCGCGTCCGAGATCTGCACGCTCGCCAGTTGCGGTGTGGACCGGTCCCGCATCCGCAGATCGAGCGCCATGGCGGCGCTGCGGGCTGCCGACACCGTTTCTTCCATCGCCGATGCCAGCTGTCCGGGCATCCCGTCGCGATTGGCCGGACAGCGGGTGAGTAACAGCCCCAGCGCGGCAATCATCAGGGCGGTCAGCACAACCGCCCGGATCCGCCGGATTCTGTCGGCTTTCTGCGCCACGGCCGCCCCCTCAGCCGGGGAGCGTCTCGCCGCCGATTGGTGCGAGCACCTCGCCGCTGTAGTACGAGGACAGCTGCCCGGACGCGAAGAAAACGTATGACGGCGCGATCTCGTCCGGCTGGGCGGCGCGCCCGAAAGGCGCTTGCTCACCGAAGGATTCGACGCGCTCGGCATCCATGGTCGCCGGGATCAACGGCGTCCACACCGGGCCGGGTGCCACACAGTTCACCCGGATTCCGCGATCGGTCAGGGATTGCGCCAACGAGTAGGTGAGCGCGATCACCGCCCCTTTGGTGGCCGAGTAATCGATCAGGGTCTTGTTGCCCCGCAGCCCGTTGATGGACGCGGTGTTGATGATGGCCCCGCCCTCCGGCATATGTGCGAGCGCAGCCTTGGTCACGTGAAAGAAGCTGTCGATGTTGACGGCGAACGTGTGGCGCCATTGCTCGTCGCTGATCGCGGTGAGGTCTGACGTAGGTTCCTGGTAGGCAACATTGTTCACAAGAATGTCGATGCCGCCCAGCGCGCCCACGGTTTTCGTGACGATCGCCCGGCACTGGTCGACTTCGCTGAGGTCGCCGGGCAACCGAAGACACCGCCGGCCGGCATCTCCCACGAGCGACGCGGTATGGGTGGCGTCGTCGTGCTCCTCGAGATAGGCGATCGCGACGTCGGCACCTTCCTTCGCGAACGCGACGGCCACAGCCCGGCCGATTCCCGAGTCGCCGCCCGTGATCAGCGCTCGCTTGCCCTCCAACAGTCCGCGGCCCACGTAATCCCGCATCTCGTCGCGCGGTTGCTGGGCCATATCGGACGTATGTCCCGGATAGGAGATGACGGTGTCGTTGTCGGGCGTCTCTTTCCGGGTGTCTCCGGTGTTCTCGTCGCTCATTGCCGTTTGCCCCCTATTCCTCGCGGCCGAACTCGTCGAGCTCCGGATCGAGATCGACGGCTTCGCGCTGTTCCTGCCAGTCCGGTTCGGTGGCCTCCAGCGGCGGGGCGTCGGCGGATGGGGTGAAAGCCTCCTCATCCTCGACCGGCCCGGTCGTTTCGCGTTGTTGCTCGACAGCGTCGGCGACTGGCACCTCGTCGGGTAGATCCTCGCGGTCCATGGAGCGTCGGATACCCGGAGCGCTCATGATCAAACTCTTCGCGTGTTTAAGAGGCACTTCGCCGGGTACTTCCGCCCCATGGATGAAGACTTCACGCGAACGCTGCTCGCGTGGCATGTGCACGGCTCCTGGATGGAGTCGTTCACCGCTGGTCGACATCGCTACCTGGTTCCGCTCAACGCCGAGCGGGACGCTGACGGGCGCGGGTTGTGCGGACGGGATTGGCCACGCGCGCAAGAGATTTCGATTGGCGAGCTGCGTGACCAGGATGTCGACCTTGTCGTCCTGCAACGACCAGAAGAGCTGGAGCTGGCGGCAGAGTGGCTCGGGCGCCGGCCGGGTATCGATGTGCCCGCCGTCTACGTCGAGCACAATGCGCCCCGCCCGTTTGCGGTGGACAGCACCCATCCGCTCGCCGGACGCCGCGACATCCCGCTCGTCCATGTGACCGACTTCAACCGGCTGATGTGGGACAACGGTGTCGCGCCGACGACGGTGATCACCCACGGAATCGCCGATCCCGGCAATTTCTACACCGGCGACGTCGCGGCCGCCGCCACGATGATCAACGAACCGCTTCGGCGCTGGCGAACAGTCGGCGCCGATCTGCTGTCCGAATTGTGCGCGCACGTGCCGATCGATGTCTGGGGCATCGACACTTTGGAGCTCAATCGCCCGGGCGGTCGATCCGCGGTCCGCGGCAAAGGAGACGTGCCGCGGAACAGGCTGTGGCGTCAGATCGCCCGGCGTCGCGTGTACGTGCACACCGCCCGGTGGACTTCGCTGGGGCTGTCGCTGGTCGAGGCGATGTATCTGGGAATGCCCGTGGTGGCCGTCGCATCGACGGAGGCCCCGCAGGTTGTTCCGGCCGAAGCGGGGGTGGTGAGCAGCGACGTGGCGACCCTCGCCTATGCGTTGCAGGGCTTCGTCACCGACACGGCCGCGGCGACGGTGGCGGGCAAGGCCGCCCGTGAATTCGCCATGGCTCACTTTTCACTCGACCGGTTCCTCGGTGAATGGGACCGGGTCATCGAGGAGTGCTGCCGATGAGATTCGAAGGAGGAGGCGAATGAAGATCGCGATGGTATCCGAGCATGCGAGCCCGCTGGCGGCACTGGGAGGCGTCGACGCAGGTGGACAGAACGTCCACGTGGCGGCGCTGTCTGCGGCGCTGAGCCGGCAGGGCCACCAGGTCAGCGTGTACACCCGGCGCGACGATCCCGACCTCCCCGAACGGATCGACACGCCAGACGGATACCGCGTGATCCACGTGCCCGCCGGGCCGGCGGAACCGATCCCCAAAGACGAACTGCTGCAGTACATGGGGGATTTCGCGCAGTTCCTGGACCTGGACTGGTCGATGGACCGGCCGGATGTCGTGCACGCCCATTTCTGGATGTCTGGCGTGGCCAGTCAATTGGCCGCACGCCACCTCAATCTTCCCGCTGTGCAGACATTTCACGCGCTTGGCGTGGTCAAACGCCGTCACCAGGGAGCGCAGGACACCAGCCCGCCCGAGCGGTTGAAACTCGAGGCGATGGTGGCGCGCTGCGCGACGTGGGTTGCCGCCACCTGCACCGACGAGGTGTTCGAGTTGATGCGGTTGGGCCGGTCGCGGTCGCGAACGTCGGTCGTGCCGTGCGGGGTGGATCTGAAACTGTTCAAGCCGGACGGCCCGATGGCACCGCGTGGCTCGCACTACCGCATCGTGAGTGTCGGCAGGTTCGTCGCCCGCAAGGGTTTTGATCTCGCGGTCCGCGCGCTGCCCGGTATCCCGAACGCCGAGTTGGTCATCGTGGGCGGTCCGCCGCCGTCAGAGCTCGAAGAACGACCCTGAGGCCGTTCGACTTCGGCAACTCGCCCGCGAACTGGGCGTCTCGGATCGCGTGAAGCTGTGCGGATCGGTGGCGCGCGCCGACATGCCCGCGGTGCTGCGTTCGGCGGACGTCGTGGCATGCACGCCGTGGTACGAACCGTTCGGGATCGTGCCGCTGGAGGCCATGGCATGCGGTATTCCGGTGGTGGCGTCCGCGGTCGGCGGCATGCTCGACACGGTCGTGCACGACGTGACCGGGCGCCTGGTACCGCCGAAACGCCCGGACCTTCTCGCCGACGCCGTGGCCGGCCTGCTGCGCGACGAGTTCCTGCGCAAGAGCCTCGGCGCGGCCGGTCGTGATCGGGCCCGGTCACGCTATTCGTGGGACCGGATCGCCGCCGACACGCTGCGGGTGTATGACCGGGTCGGTCCCAGCGGATACATGCGTCAACCCACGACCAACGCATCGTCGGGATGACGGGGTCAGCGATGACGCCCGTTTCCACGCTCGAGAACCGCGAGCGCGTCCTCGACACCTGCGGGCAGCGTGCGCCGATGCGCCAGCACTGCGGGCAGCCGAACCATCGCCTCGGCCGCGGCGCGGGCATGCTCGCCGTCTCGGGCCGCGGCGCGCAGCAGCGAACCCGTCGCGTCGACGCACTGTCGCATCGGCCGGCGCAGCCACGTGGTGAGCACGGCATTGCGCAGGCTTCGAGCGTCCTGGGCCGCGGTGGCCGGTCGCTGGGAAGACGGCTGATGGATGGCTTTCAGCTCGGGGCAGTAGCACAGGTGCCAGCCCAACGCCGCGAGATCGAGCGCGAGCAGTTGCTCTTCGCCGCGGAAGTGCAGGATCTCGCTGAAACCGCCGGCCGCCTCGAACGCCGATTTGCGGACCATCGCCGAACAGGCGAGGAAACCGAGGATGGACGGTCCCGGCAGATCCGCGCGGTGACCGAGCGCGCTGTTGGCCAACTCTTCGACCATCGGATCGTCCCGGCGCTGCGGCCAGACCTCGGTACGGGCCGCGAGGACCGCGGTGGTGGGGTACCGGTCGAAGATCGCCGCACCACGGGCCGGAGCCTGCGGGTCCCACCACGAGTCGTCATCGCAGAACGCGATGTACGGCGTACGGCAGGCTGCGACACCGATGTTGCGGCCGACGGCACCGAGATTCGATTTCAGGCCGATCAGGACAACCCGGCCACCGGACCGCGACGCGATGCGTCTGACGGCCTCGACCGAGTCGTCTTCGGAGCCGTTGTCGACCACCGTGATGGGGCACTCGGTCTCGTCGAGCAGACGGTGTATCACCGACACCAGTTCGGCCGACCGATTGCGGCTCGCGATCACGAACGAGACCTTCTCGCTTACCGGGGCGCTCTCTTCGGTACAGGTGCCGGTTCGTTCAACAGAGTCCATGGAGTCCATAACCCGGCGAACTACCCGCGACGACGAACGGCAAACCCTCATGCATGAACTGAAGCGTGTCTTGGTAACCGGGGGCGGCGGCTTCCTCGGCGGTCATCTGTGCGAACGCATGCTCGATGAGGGCCTCGAAGTGATCTGCGTCGACGATCTGTCGACCAGTGCCCCCACCGCCGCCGGCCTGCTGCGCGACCGCGAGGGCTACCAGTTCGTCCAACACGACATCAGTGAGCCGCTGACCGAGATACCAGCCGTGGACACGATCTTCCACCTGGCATCGCCCGCGTCGCCGGTGGACTATCAACGCCTGCCGTTGCAGACCCTGCGCACCGGTGCGCTCGGTACGGCGAACGCACTCGAGGTCGCCGAACGCTGTGGCGCGCGGCTGGTGCTGGCGTCGACGAGTGAGGTCTATGGCGACCCGCTGGAACATCCACAGCGGGAAAGCTATTGGGGCAACGTCAATCCCGTCGGCCCGCGCAGTATGTACGACGAAGCCAAACGATTCGCCGAGGCGTTGACGTTCTCCTATCAGCGGGCGCGAAACGCCGACATCGGGGTCGCGCGGATATTCAACACATACGGCCCGCGCATGCGCGCCGACGACGGCCGCATCGTGCCGACGTTCTGCCGCCAGGCTCTGGCCGGAGAGCCCATCACCGTACACGGTTCGGGCAGGCAGACCCGGTCGCTGTGCTACGTCGACGACACCGTCGCGGGCTTGCTGGCGCTGGCCCGAAGCGACTGTGCCGGGCCCATCAACATCGGAAACCCGCACGAGCTCACGGTTCTGCAGATCGCCGAACTCATCCGTGAGCTGGCCGGCAGTCAGTCGCCGGTCGAGTTCGTCGCGCAGGGAGATGACGATCCACAGCGGCGCTGCCCTGATATCACCGCGGCGTCCGAACAGCTCGGTTGGCGACCGCGGGTCGATTGCCGTCGTGGTTTGGCGATGACCCTCGAATGGTTTGCCGAGCAAGGACTTTAGGAGGCTTTTGTGCGCATACTCGGAATCAACGCGGTGTTCCACGACCCGGCCGCGGCTCTGGTCGTCGACGGACGGATCGTGGCGGCGGCCGAGGAAGAGCGGTTCAGCCGCCGCAAGCACGGTAAGCAGGCAGTGCCGTTCTCGACGTGGGAGATCCCGGTGCAGTCGGCTCGCTGGTGCCTGGACCAGGCGGGCTTGTCGCCTGCCGATCTCGACGCGGTCGGGTACTCCTACGATCCCCGGCTGATGCAGGGCCAGGCCACCGATCTTGCCGGACTCGACCGGGATTGGGAGTACCTGCGGACCCTCTACGCCGAACGGGCACCCAAGTTCATCCAGTCCGCGCTGCCCGGGCTCGACCCGTCGATCGTCCAATATGTCCGTCACCACGTGGCGCACGCGGCGTCCAGCGCATTGGCCTCACCGCATCCGGACTGCGCGGTGCTGGTCGTCGACGGCCGCGGCGAACGTACCTCGATGCTGGCCGGCACCTACACCGAGCACAAGCTCGACGTGCTGGCCACCCAGCAGCTGCCGCATTCGCTCGGTCTGCTCTACGAGGAACTGACCGAACACCTCGGGTTCAAGCGGTCCAGCGACGAGTACAAGGTCATGGCGATGGCTTCCTACGGAAAGCCGCGATTCGCCGACGAATTCCGTGAGCTGGTGTACGCCACAGGGGACGGCGGGTTCCGCACCGAGCCGGTCGACTGGCAGAAGTTCGGAACCGGGTGGGACGACCGGGTGGACCTGGCCTGCAGCGTGCAACGGGTCCTCGAAGAGGTTCTGCTCGATCTGGTGCATTGGTTACGCGCCCGCACCGATCACGACAACCTGTGCCTGGCCGGCGGGGTGGCGCTCAATTGCGTTGCCAATTCGAAGATTCACAACAACGGCGGCTTCCGCAATGTGTGGGTGCAGCCGGCGGCAGGCGATTCCGGCACCGCGCTCGGCGCAGCGCTGTCGCTGGCGGCCGAAGCCGGTGAGAAGCTCGAGCCCATGCCGTCGGCGGCGCTGGGCCGCGGCTGGTCCGACGACGAGATCGGGGCGGCGCTCACCGAAGCCGCGGTGCCGCATGAACGACCCGCCGATCTGGCCGCTGTGGTGGGCGACGCGCTGGCCGACGACCAGGTGATCGGATGGTTCCAGGGGCGCTCGGAGTTCGGCCCCAGAGCACTGGGCAGGCGGTCACTGCTGGCCGATCCCCGGCGCGCCGAGAATCTGGAGCGGCTCAACACGGTGAAGGGGCGCGAACAGTTCCGTCCGGTCGCCCCGATGGTGCTCGCCGAACGCGCGGCTGAGATCTTCTCGGGCGGCCCATTGCCAAGTCCCTACATGCTTTTCGTCCACGACGTCGCCGAGGACTGGCACTCGAGGATTCCGGCGGTGACCCATGTCGACGGCACCGCCCGGATCCAGACCATCGAGCCGAGCGACGCTTTGATGCACGCCACGATCAGCCGGTTCGCTGACCGCACCGGCGTGCCGGTGGTCGTCAACACGAGTTTCAACACCGCTGGGCGTCCGATGGTCGACAGCCCCCGCGATGCGCTCGAATGCTTCGGCAGCGCGCCGATCGACATGCTGGCGATCGGCCCGTTCGTCGTGCGGAGGCCCCGGTGAGCGGTCCGGTGAACTTCGCGATCGTGGTGCCCACCATCGGCCGGAAAACGTTGCAGCGCTTGTTGGCAGCGCTGGAGAAGTCGGATGGCCCGACGCCCGAGGCGGTGATCGTCGTCGACGATCGCCCTCAACCGGACCCACCGCTGCTCATCACGGCGAACCTGCCCGTCACAGTGCTGCGCAGCGGGGGCCGCGGACCCGCGGCCGCGCGTAATGTGGGCTGGCGCAGCAGCACCGCCCGCTGGATCTGCTTCGTGGACGACGATGTGCGGCCTCATCCCGGCTGGCTCACGGCGCTCGCCGAGGACCTGAAGGCCGCTGAAGCCGCCGGTGCGGTGGGCTCGCAGGCCGTCATCGATGTGCCGGTGCGGCCCGGGCGCCGCAGCACCGACGACGAGCGCCGCACGCAGCGGTTGGCCACGGCCCAGTGGATCACCGCGGACATGGCCTACCGGCGGTCGGCCCTCGTCGAGGTCGGTGGGTTCGACGAGCGGTTCCCACGGGCCTACCGCGAAGACTCCGATCTCGCGTTGCGAATCACCATGGCGGGCAACAGGATAATCCAAGGCGCGAGGCGATCGAGGCACCCGGTCGCACGTGCGACGTGGCTGAGCAGTATCCGGGCGCAGCGCGGCAACCGCGACGACGCCCTGATGCACCGCAAGTACGGCCGCGGCTGGCGTCCGGCGATCGGCGAAGGACGTGGGCGGTTGCCCGTCCACCTGGCCACGACAGCCACCGCACTGATCGCAGTCGCGGGCCGGGGGCGTCGCGCAGCACGGTGGGCGGCACTCGGATGGCTCGCGCTGACCGTCGAATTCGCGGTGCGCCGATTCCTGGCCGGGCCGCGCACCGTCACCGAAGCGGCGCGCATGCTGATCACGAGCATCCTGATCCCGCCCGTCGCGGTGTACCACCGGCTGCGCGGTGAGTGGGATTTCCGTGGCGCGCATCGGGATCCACCACTGGCGGTGCTGCTGGACCGTGACGACACCATCATCGAGGACGGTCCGTACCTCAACGACCCCGACGGGGTCCGGCCTGTCGCGGGCGCCGTCGAGGCGCTGAACAAGTTACGTGAGCGCGGGTTGATGCTGGCCGTCGTGTCCAATCAGTCCGGTATCGCCAAGGGCCTGATCAGCACCAGTCAACTCGCTGATGTCAACGCCCGGGTCGACGCGCTGCTCGGCCCGTTCGACTCCTGGCAGATCTGCGTACACGATGCCGGCGACAACTGCTCGTGCCGTAAGCCGGCGCCCGGGATGGTCATGGCCGCCGCTGAGGCGCTCGGCGTCCAGCCGAGCCGGTGCGTGTTGATCGGTGATACCGGCGGTGATGTGCAGGCGGCGCTTTCGGCGGCCGCCGATGCGGTCCTGGTGCCGACGGATCGCACGTTGCCACAGGAGATCTCGGACGCCCGGGCCAGGGCGCGCGTGGCCTCGACTCTGGAGGACGCGGTTTCTCTCGTCCTGCGGGATGCCCGATGAGTGCGCTGGTGGCCAGGCTGGACAGCGCCGGTGACGTCCTGATCACCGGGCCGGCCGTCCGTGCCGTCGCCGCTGCCCACGGCCCGGTGACGTTTTTGGCCGGACCACGAGGCCGGGCCGCGGCCGAACTGCTGCCAGGCGTCGGTGACATCGTCGAATGGCAGGCGCCCTGGGTCGATTTCGATTCGCCGGAACTGACGGCGGGCCATGTGGAAGCACTGGTCAAACAGCTTCGGGACATCGCACCGGACCGGGTCTTCATCTTCACGTCGTTTCACCAGTCGCCGTTGCCGTTGGCGCTGCTGTGCCGGATGGCAGACGTCGGCTGGGTCGGCGCGATCAGTGAGGACTATCCGGGCACGCTGCTCAACCTCCGCCACCATGTCCAAGGGGGTGTCCCCGAGCCCGAGCGGGCGCTGTCGCTCGTCCGGGCCGCGGGTTTCGACCTGCCGGCAGACGACGACGGGTCGCTCATGGTGCGAACTCCACCGCCGTTGAGCGGTGAGCTGGCCCGAAAGGTCGGCAGCGAGCCGTTCGTGGCGTTCCACCCCGGTGCCGCGGTCCCGGCCCGACGCCCGACGGCGGCGCGCAGTGCGGGTATGGTGCGCGCGCTCACCCGGGCGGGTCACCGCGTCGTGGTGACGGGCGACGAGCACGAGCGTGAGCTGACGGCCCAGGTCGCCGCCGGTGTCGCGGTGGACCTGGGTGGGGACACCACGCTGACCACGCTGGCAAGCGTGTTCGCGCAAGCCGGCGTCGTGATCGCACCGAACACCGGCCCCGCACACCTGGCCGCCGCCGTCGGAGTGCCGGTGGTATCGCTGTTCGCACCGGTGGTACCGGCTGAGCAATGGAGCCCGTACGCACGCAACGTGATTCGGCTCGGCGACCAAGAGGCGCCGTGCCGGCTGACCCGGGCGAGGACCTGCCCGGTGCCCGGCCATCCGTGTTTGGACGGCATCACCGACGCCGAGCTACTGGCTGCGGTCGATCGACTGGGAGGTAGGAAATGATGATCGACACCCATATTTCGGCACTCGCTGCCGCAGTGGACCGCATCGATGGTGAGGCGGCCCGGCTGACCCGGTGGGGCCGACACCTCGCCGAGGTGCTGACCGCCGACGCGCGTCTGCTGGCGTGCGGCAACGGTGGCAGTGCGGCCGAGGCGCAGCACTTGACCGCCGAGCTGGTCGGCAGATTCCGCGACGAACGAATACCGTTGTCGGCCATCGCCTTACATGCCGACACCTCGGCGCTGACCGCGATCTGCAACGACTACGGTCCGGACGAGATGTTCGCGCGCGGCGTGCGGGCACATGGCAGACCGGGCGATGTGCTCGTCGCGCTGTCGACGAGCGGCACCAGCCCGAACGTGCTGGCGGCCGTCAAGGCCGGGCACGAGATGGGCCTGACGACGTGGGCGCTCACCGGGCCCGCGCCGAACCCGTTGGCGGCGATGTGCGACGACGCGATCTGCGTAGAGGCACCCAGCACGGCGACCGTTCAGGAGATCCATCTGCTCCTGGTGCACTCCCTGTGCATCGCACTCGACGATGCCCTGCCGAACAGTGGCGGTGTGTTGGGAGCCTGCGGTGGGTAGGCCGGTGGTGATCGTCGGCGACTGCATGCTCGACGTCGACATCGAAGGAAGCGCAACCCGGCTGAGCCCAGAGGCGCCGGTTCCGGTCGTCGACGCGGAGCGGGTATGGCAACGGCCCGGCGGAGCGGGCCTGGCGGCAGTGCTGGCAGCGCGGGGCGAGGACGACGTCGTACTCGTGACCGCCATCGCCGACGACGCGGACGGCCGCAGGCTGGCTGATCTCCTCGCGTCCGCGGGCGTCACCGTGGTGGCACTGCCCATGACCGGTACCACGGTGTGCAAGACCAGGATTCGTGCGGTCGGCCAGTCCATGCTGCGTCTCGACCACGGTGACGGCACAGTGACCGACGGGCAGCTGCCGGACCGGGCGGCCCAGGTGCTCGCCGATGCGCGTGCAGTCTGTGTGGCTGACTACGGCAGGGGAGTGGCCGCTCATCGCGGTCTGCGGCGGTTGCTCGAGCGCGCCGCCGAACGGGTGCCGCTGGTCTGGGATCCGCATCCGCGTGGCGCCGCCCCCGTCCCCGGCTGCCATCTGGTGACCCCGAATCAGGATGAGACGCAAGGTCGGTCAGCAGAATCGTTGCGCCGCGACTGGCAGGCGCGCGCGGTGTGCGTGACACTGAGCAGCCGAGGGGCGGTGCTGGCAACCGACGCCGATGGCAGCGTGCACGTGCCCGTCCCCGCCGCCGCGACCGCGGGCTCCGGACGATCGGACACGTGCGGTGCGGGCGACCGTTTCGCCGTCGCCGCGACCCTCGCGCTGGCCGATGGCCATGACGTCGAGGCCGCGGTCGCCGCGGCCGTCGAGGCGGCGAGCCGCTTCGTCGCGACCGGCGGCGCGGTCGGAGTGTCGAGCCCAACCGATTTCGGTGCGCACTCGGGCGCCATGACCGAACCCGCTGCCATCGTGGGTGACGTCGTCGAGGTGCGCGACCGGTTACGCCGGCGGTCCGGCAGGCTAGTGGCCACCGGAGGGTGTTTCGACCTCCTGCACACGGGCCACGTCCGGCTGCTGCACCAGGCCCGTCAGCTCGGCGACGCGTTGGTGGTGCTGCTGAATTCCGATTCCTCGGTACGGGCTTTGAAGGGCCCGACCCGGCCGGTGATGGCAGCAGCGGACCGGGCCAGGGTGCTGTGCGCGCTGGCCTGTGTGGACGCGGTCGTCATATTCGACGAGTCCTCACCCGAGCATCAACTCGAGCGGTTGCGCCCGGATGTGTGGGTCAAGGGCGGCGACTACACCGAGGCCGACCTTCCCGAAGCGCAAGTGGTGCGCAGGCACGGCGGTGAAGTCGTTTTACTGCCGACCGTTGCGGGCTATTCATCGACCAATCTGATCGCCGCGATGCGGTCATGATCGAGAGGGGCAATTCGTGAACCTTGGCAACATCATCCTCACCGGTGGTGCGTCGGGCCTCGGCGCGGCAACCGTGAAAGCCATTGCGCGCCACGGTGGTACGCCGATGGTCATCGACCGCAAGCCGCCGGCGGCCGGAGTCGCGTACGAGTGCGCAGACCTCGCCGACACCGAAGCCGTCGACGCGGCGGTACGCCGGCTGGCCGAGCAGGCCGGCGGCGTCGTCAACGGGGTGTTCACGGCGGGCGGCACCGACGCGTGCGGCAAGCTCGGCGATGTCGCCGTGAAAGACTGGGAGCGGGTCGTCCACGTGAACCTGCTCGGGACCGTCGCCGTCATCCGCTCCGCGCTGCCCTACCTCAAAGCCAGCAGTGGGCGCATCGTCACGTGCGCCTCGACGCTGGGCATCAAGGCCGTCAGCGACGCGACCGCGTACTGCGCCTCGAAGTTCGGTGTCGTGGGTTTCAGCCGGGCGCTTGCCGCCGAGCTCGCCGGAGAGGTCGGGGTGACCATGTTGATTCCCGGCGGGATGCACACGGCGTTCTTCGACGGCCGTGACGAACAGTACAAGCCGCCGCCGGATGCCAAGCTCAACGATCCCGAGAACGTCGCCGAGACCGTGGTTTTCGCGTTGACCCAACCGCCCGGCTGTGAGGTCCGCGAACTCGTGGTCTGTGCGTCTACGGAGTCGTCGTGGCCATGAGGCCCGCCACGGTGACGGCTCGTCCCGACGGGCAGAACATCCTGGTACTGCGCGCGTTGGGTCTCGGCGACCTGCTGACCGGCATCCCGGCGCTGCGCGGTTTACGTCGCGCGTATCCGGCGGCTCACATCGTCCTCGCGGCCCCGCAGCGGTTCGGTGAGCTCGCCATGCTGTCCGGTGCGGTGTCGGAAGTGGTGGACACGCCGGCCCTCGGCCGGCTGCCGGAGCTGCCGGGTTGGCGGCAACCGCCCGACATCGCGGTGAATCTGCACGGCCGGGGTCCCGAGAGCATCGCCGACCTCATTGCGCTGCAGCCGAAGTCGGTGCTGAGCCATCGGCACGCGGACTATCCCGAGCTGGCCGGTCCGCCCTGGCGCACCGACCTGCACGAGGTCGACCGCTGGTGCCACATGCTGGAATGGCACGGAATCGCCTGCGATCCGGCCGATCTGACAGTCGAGCGGCCGCACGGTTATCCGGAGCGGCCAGGGGTGGTGGTGATCCACCCCGGTGCTGCCTTCGCCGCGCGCCGCTGGCCGGCCGATCGATACGCCGCGGTTGCCGCCGCGCTGCACGCCGCCGGGCACGAGGTCGTGGTGACCGGGGACGCCCGCGAGATCGACCTCGCCCGGTCCGTCGCCGAACAAGCCGGGTTGCCCGAAACGGCGGTCTTGGCAGGAACACTCGACGTTCTCGGGCTGGTGGCACTGATCAGCGATTGCCGGTTGTTGGTGTGCGGCGATACGGGCGTGGGCCACGTCGCAACCGCCACGTCGACACCGTCGGTGTTGCTGTTCGGACCGACCCCGCCCAGCCGGTGGGGTCCGCGCGGGGACGGCCCGCACGTGGCCCTGTGGGCCGGTGACAAAGGCGATCCGCACGGCGGTGAGCCGCACCGCGGGCTGTTGCTGATCACCGTTCCCCGGGTGCTCGAAGCCGTCGAGGGGGTGCTGGGAGTGCGAACATGAAAGTTGGAGTCGTTGGTGCCGGCTATGTCGGCCTGACCACCGCGGTATGCCTTGCCGAACGCGAGCATGACACGGTCTGTGTCGACATCGACGTGGACCGGTTGCAGCGTTTGACATCCGGCGAGGTGCCGGTCGACGAGCCGGGTCTGCCCGAACTGCTGGCGGCGGGCCTACGAGCGGGGACACTGCGATTCAGCGGCGAGTACGGCGAATTGGCCGACCGCGACGTGGTCTTCGTATGCGTGCCGACGCCCAGCGGGCCGGACGGGTCCGCCGATCTCACCGCGATCGACCGCGTCGTCGAACAACTCGCCGCGACCTTGCGGCCGCAGGCGATCGTCGTGCTGAAGTCGACCGTGCCGGTGGGGACCACCCGCCAGGTCGCAGACCGGCTGCGCGGCACCGGTATCCGCGCGGTGTCCAACCCCGAGTTTCTGCGGGAGAGCCACGCCGTATACGACTTCCGGCACCCCGACCGCATTCTGATCGGGTCGGTCGATGAATCCGCCGCCGACACCGTCCAGAGTTTGTACGGCGCCGGTGAAGGCGAGACGCTGCGGATGAGTCCGGAAAGCGCCGAACTGTCCAAGTACGCCAGCAACGCATTCCTCGCGGTTAAGATCTCCTACACGAACTCGTTGGCGCAGTTGTGTTCCCGTGTCGGTGCCGACATCGGCGACGTCACGCGGTGCATGGGAGCCGATTTCCGCATCGGCAGGCACTTCCTGCAACCGGGGCCGGGCTGGGGAGGATCCTGCCTGCCCAAAGACACCGCTGCGTTGTTGCACACCGGGCGGGAGCACGGCGTCGCATTGCCCGAGGTGGAATCGGCCCGCACGACGAATCAGGCGCAGACCGACCGGATCGCCGCGGCGTTGAGCCGGTCCATGTCGGCACCGCTTGCCGCCTCGCGGATTGCCGCGCTGGGGTTGACGTTCAAGGCCGGTACGTGCGATATCCGGGATTCGCCTGCGCTCGCGATCAGTGGTGAACTGACCAAGCGGGGAGCCCAGATCGTCGGCTATGACCCGCGCGTCGCGATGATCGACCACGCTGCTCTGCGTCGCCACGCCGTTGCGGCAGTGGATGATCCGTACGTCGCCACGAAGGAGGCCGATGCCATCGTGGTGTTCACCGAATGGCCGGAGTTCCGTGACCTCGACTGGCCGCAGATTGCCGAGCAGGCGCCCGGCGCTGTCGTGGTGGACACGCGTAACCTCCTGGAGCCCGAGATGATCCGGGACGCCGGGCTTTCGTACCTGGGCAATGGCACGGTCTCAGGATTTTGAGGCGGCGTCGTCGCCCTCGTGGTGATGCGCGTCGTGTAGCTGCTCCTGCTCACGCACCTCGTGCTTTTCGAGGTCCATGAAATCGTCCCTGGCATCGGTCGTGGCCTGGATCAGTTCGTCGAGTTTGATCAGGATGGCCTTGGTCTCGCGGTTCGTGGTGTGTTGGAGCACGAACAGCATCGGCAGCGTGACCACAGCGGCGGTCGAGTGGATCAGCGTCTGCCACCAGTGATCGAACCCGACGACGGCACCGGCCGCGACGTAGCAGGCCATGATGGCCAGGACAGCGATCGCGGTCCACCGCGCACCGGTGAACCTGCTGATGGCATCGAGAAGAGCGCTCAGCGCGCGGTGTCGGCCATCTGCGCCTGGAGCCGCAGGCTGGTCGGGTGTCATCACGGTCGCCCTCGAGATCTGGGCCTGTCGGCCCGCAAAGGTGATACCGCATCGGAGGCGTGGTCAAACATCGGGTTTGAGCAGTACGACCGCGGGTACCCAACCGCGGTCGCGCAATTGAGTGGCGAACTGAAGGCCTGCGACGCGAGCCGCAATTCCTCAGCGGGCCATCTCGGACGCGCCGAAGCCACGGGGCCGCCGGCATGGCGGCGCCCTCACCCGGTGGTGAGGGCAGGCGCTAGGAGATGGGAATGCACATGCGGCTCGGAGTTCTGGATGTCGGCTCGAACGCCGCCCAGTTACAAGTGGTCGACGCATTCGCCGGTGCGCCGCCGCTGCCCATTCGGGCGGTGAAGATACCGACCCGGCTCGGCGAGGAGGCCAGCAGCGACGGTGCGATCGGTCAGAGTGGTATGGACCGGATAGTCGCAGCCGTCCGGGTGGCTATCGAGTCAGCACATGCCCTGCATGTCGATCAGCTGTATCCATTCGTCACGGCGGCCATCCGCGACTCGAGCAATCGCGACGAGGTGCTGCAGTTGGTCGCCGACGAAACGGGCACACGTCTGCGTTACCTGAGCGGTGAGCAGGAAGCCAGGCTGACCTATTTCGCGGTGCGCAGTTGGTATGGCTGGCAAGCCGGACGGCTGCTCAACATCGACATCGGCGGCGGCTCGATGGAACTCGCGTTCGGGCGCGACGCGATACCCGATCTCGCGGTATCCCTGCCGCTCGGGGCGGGCCGCGTCAGCACCATGTTCCTGCGGCCCGACCCACCGTCGAAGGCTCAGGTCAAAGACCTGCGCCGGCATGTGCGTCAGCAGGTGCGCGAGGTCGCCAACCGGGTGCAGTGGGAGGGAACGCCACGGCGCGTGGTCGCGACGTCGAAAACGTTCAAGCAGCTGGCCCGGTTCGGTGGCGCGGCGTGCGGGCGCAAGGGACCGTTCGTGCGTCGTACCGTATCGAGAACACAAGTCGCACAGTCGATTCAGAACCTGATGGGCGTCAGCGTGCAGGAGCGGGCCCAGTTCCGCGGCATCAAGCCGGCCCGGGCATGGCAGATACTCGGTGGCGCGGTCGTGGCATACGAGACGATGCGCTGTCTGGGTATCGACCAAGCCGAGGTCAGCCCATGGGCGCTGCGTGAAGGCATCATGCTGGAATACCTGTCCTCACTGCGTATCCCGGAAGGTGAACTGTCCTTGCAGCCGTTGGCATTCGACCGGTCGAGCGAGGATCCTGCGCAGGCGAATGTGACCACGCTCCCGCGTAAGGTCTAGCTCGCGGCGACCTTGCGGATCATCCGTGCGGTGCTGCGTTCCACGACGGCCTGACGTTCGTCGGCGTCCTTGATCCGCTCGGCGCGGCGTAGGCCCGCGGCGATCGTGATGCCGTCCCGATAGCCCTCGACCACACGCGGATCGACGTACGCGCTGCGCGCGACGGCCGGCGTGTTGCCCAAGGCTTCGGCGACTTCGCGCATCACCGCGGACTCGACGCGTTTGATCACCTTGTCATCGACGGGCGGATCGGCCTCGGCGAATGACTCTGCCGCCAGCACCGTCCCGTGCCAGGTCCGCAGATCTTTGACCGTGTATTCCTCGCCGACCATCTCCTTGAACCTGATATTGAGGTCCTCGGCGTGAATATCGGCCCAGTCGGCGGAGTTTCGGCACACCAGAAAGCGGTCCCCGGGCTTTCTGCCGCGTTGCAGTGCGCGGGCCGCCCGCACCACCTCGCTGTCGGAGACGATCAGTGTGCGCCGCACGCCGCTCTTGGCCGGATAGTCGAACTCGACCGAATCGGTGTGCACCGTGACGTGTTCGCACTGCAGGGTGGCGATCCCGAAGGAATTGTTCTCCTCCGCGTACTGATCGCCGCCCGCCCGGAAATAGCCGAGATCGAGCAGTCGCAGGCCGAGCGCGAGGACACGATCCCGCGCGAGGCCTCGGGTCGTGAGGTCTTTCGCGATGTGCTTGCGCCAGTCCGGCAGGGCGTCCGACAACTCGAGGACGCGGTCGAACTTCTCCTCACCGCGTTCGGCCTGCCACTGTTGGTGGTAGAGATACTGGCGCCGCCCGGCGGCGTCCGTGCCGACGGCTTGGATATGTCCGTTGGCGTACGGACAAATCCACACTTTCTTCCACGCGGGCGGTATCACGAGGGCCTCGATGCGCTGCAACGTCGCCTTGTCGGTTACCGTTCGGCCGTCGTCGTCCTGGTAGCTGAAACCGCGACCGCGCCGCACCCGGTGCAGGCCGGGCCCGCGCACTACGCTACGGCGAAGGCGCATGTTGATCGGCTCGCGGTGCGTTTAACCTGGGGTTCACCCGGGGTACTAGCCAAACATGACATCGTTAGGTCGTCACTTCGGCGGGAATGGCGAAGTTCGCCGGACACCGGTTGACGGCAACCTTGATGGCGGGGTTGACGGCGGGCTGCCTTTCCCGCGTCCGTTGACTCTGCTTCACGCGAAGCGTTTACCCCGCGGCACGGTCGATCACACCCATCCGCACGACACCCTGGAGTTCCGCGTACCGGCGCGAATGGACAGGTTGTCGACGGTCCGAACGGTGCTGGCCGCCCTGGCCGCGTTCGATGATCTCGACCTGGACGCGGTCGCCGATCTACGCCTCGCGGTCGACGAGGCGTGCGCCGTACTGATCGACTCGGCAGCGCCCGGCTCTTTACTGACGTTGGTCGTGGAACCACACAGGGATGCGCTCGTGATACACGCATCCACGCCCCGCTCCGACGCCGAGATCCCCGCCCTGGGCGGATTCAGCAGGCACGTGCTGTCGGCATTGATCGACGACGTCCGTACGTTCCATGCCGGGCAGGTGTTCGGCATCTCGCTGACGACGCGGCGAAGGTGGGCGTCGGCGAACTAGCTAACGCTCCTTGGTGACGAGCTGCAACGGCCGGGGTTCGGTACGCAGCGACGAAAGAGCCGCCGTCGCGTCCGACGATGTCGGCAAGGCCGCATCGGGGTCGCAGATCCGCAACACCCGGGATACCGCTTTACTCGGTATCAGCACCCAATCGACGTTCTCGCCGACGCAGCGCACGTTCACGGTGTGCAGCGAGGCGAAGCACGCAGCCCCGAAAAACGTCACCGCACTGAGGTCGAGGACGAGCTTCCCGTCGGTCCGGACGTGCTCGAGCCCGTAGTCGGTGAATTCGGCGGCATTGGCGGCGTCCAGTTCGCCGGTCGCGCTCACCATGGCGGTCGTCGGCCACAGCCAACGAGAGCTGAACTGTGCGCGGGTGGTGCCATCGCCCGGTATCGGAGTCGCCCGTTTGGCGACGCTTATGGTTGGCATTTTGGTGACTCCATCAGTAGAAAAACACGCTTCGTACTGCGGTCACGTCAGAAATAGGCTCTGCTCGCTTAAAGCCCCAGCGCAGGAGACCCACTGCCTGCACGTCAATGACGATTCCAGCTGGCTGTGAACTCAACCTAGATCAGACTCTACGCCCCACGGTGACGACCAACAATCGATGTAAGACGGTTCTCATAATGATGCGTGCTGACCGGCGACAATGGGCCGAAAATTCTTGCCGCAGAAAAGATATGGCGTGGTTACTCGCGTAAGGGCGGCCCGCTCTCCCCGCGCCTGATCGCGGTCTCAGCAAACCGCAGCGGGGTTACCGGGAGGATCCCCAGCTGCGGAATGGGCAATTGCATGACGTCTGAGTCAATATCAGCCCAATTGGCCCATTGTTGACTGCGCAAGCAGTCGGCGCCGCGCCGGGCATTCGTCGGCCGCCCCGGTTCGCCCGCACGTTGACCGCCGCACCGCCAAAGGTGTTGACAGCACCAAGTATTCGCCGCGAGTTCATCGGCCATGCCGGTAACGGCGGGCAGGCCGAATCGAACCACTCGGGTCATAAAGCTCTGTGACAGTGTCAGATTGGCTGAAATGCGGACTGCCCAGACTGGTGTCCAGTTCGGTGGGGACCCCGCGACGAGTGCCGCGTCAGCGTCGTCGATCACCTGCGCGATGTCGACGGTGATCACGGAGCGGAACGCCGTGCGCGGTGCGGTTTGCCGAATGTTTGACAGGCGAACCGTCGGGGTAATCGCGGGTCATGAGACTTGGTGGATTGTTCGGAACACTCGTACTCATCTGGTTGCTGATCGGTGTGCTGGCAGCGTGGCAACGCGACTACTTCCGCACCGGGTCGACAAGTTGCGCAGCGGCGGGCGATATCGCACTCACGGTGTTGGCAGGCCCGCTCAACTACGCCGGCGTAAATCCGAAGGTAGGCGAATGCCGCCTGCCCGAACCCAGCGCGATGAACGTCATCGCCAACGTGAAGTGAGGTTGTCATGATTGTCCTCGGAGCGATTTTGCTCATCCTCGGGCTGGTGCTGAACATCTACTGGCTGTGGGTGATCGGCGTGATCCTGTTGGTGGTGGGTGCCGTGTTCTGGCTGCTCGGGTCGATCGGCCGGCCGGTCGCCGGACGCCGGACCTGGTATTGAACGACGGCGGGCACCGAGTAAGGAGGTGAACGATGCCGAATTCATCGATCAAAGACGAGAAGTTGTACGAGGATTTGCGCAAGCAGGGCAACTCGAAGGAGAAAGCCGCGCGCATCTCCAACGCCGCAGCGGCCAAGGGCCGGTCAAAGGTCGGGCGGTCGGGCGGCAAGTCCGGATCGTATGAGGACTGGACCGTCTCCGACCTTCGTGATCGAGCGAAAAAGCTTGGTCTGAAAGGCTATTCGGACAAGAACAAGCGCGAACTGGTCGGCATGCTCAGGAATCACTGAACGCTTTCCGTCAGCGGCTGGCGCCGGTTGCCCGTACCCAATTGGGTGTGGGGGAGCCGGCGCCAGTTGTTTGTGGTGTCCGTTTGGCCACCAGTTGCCCCAGATCGATCTACCGTGGAAAGTGCCCACACCAGCACGGGGCGTGCTATGGCGGAAGGAGCAGCCATGAAAGGCCCGAAAGATCCAGTCGACCATGCCAGGACGACCCGGCCGCACGCCGGCGAGTCCATGAAAGACAACGTCATAATGCCCGCGCTCATCGTGATCGGACTCGCGTTGGTGTTGTTCGTCGGGTGCCTGGCCGCGTTCGCCAGCGGCCACCCGGACGTGGGATTCACCATCGGCGGCCTGTCCGCGGTCGGCTTCGTGATCGGTTCGCTTTGGCTGGCCCTTGAGCACATGCGGGTTCGGCGGATAGAAGACCGCTGGTATGCCGATCACCCCGGCGTCATGAGGCAGGGCCCCAGCAGCTGAGGCCCGCTCGTCCGACCGGCCCAGGCAGGCCGGGCGATAGAGTGCGGCTTGAATGAGGGCCGCGGATCAGAAGGTCAGCGCCAGGACGGCGAAGTCGATGGCCAACAGGACCAAACCGGCGATGGGCACGAGGATTCCGTTCCTCAACCGTGCGGTGAAGATCGAAACCGCGATGGTAACCACGGGCACCACCGGCGCACCGTAAAACAGCACACCGAACCAGAATTCGCCCGGACCCTGATTCGCGCACGCATCGTCGGCGCATCCCGCCATGCTCATGACCGCGCCCATTCCATACACGAACACCGCGATGGCCGCCGGTATCGTCAGGAACGCGAGCAACCAGGTGGCAGAAAGCCGGAAGCGCTGCGGACGTTGATCTTGACGTTCCTCGATCTGTGATTCGGTCATGGTTCTCGGGTACCCAGTTTCGTCGCCGCCTGCACGGGTAACCGTCCGATATGACGAGATTCGGATACACCCTGATGACCGAGCAGAGCGGGCCAAAAGATCTTGTCCGCTATGCCGTTTCGGCTGAGCAGGTCGGATTCGACTTCGAGGTGTGCAGCGATCACTTCTCGCCGTGGCTTGCCACTCAAGGACATGCGCCGAACGCGTGGCCGGTGCTCGGCGCCGTCGCCCACGCCACCGAAGCCGTGCAGTTGTACTCGTACGTGACCTGCCCGACGATCAGGTACCACCCGGCGGTGGTCGCCCAGCAGGCCGCGACCCTGCAAATCTTGGCCGACGGTCGGTTCACCCTCGGGCTGGGCAGCGGCGAGAACCTCAACGAACACGTCGTCGGCCGGGGCTGGCCGACGATCGAGCGCCGTCTCGACATGCTCGCCGAGGCGATCAAGATCATCCGGGAACTGCTCACCGGTGAGCTCGTCGATTTCCGGGGCGAGTACTTCGAGGTCGACTCCGCACGGATCTGGGATCTGCCCGCCGAGCCGCTGACCATCGGCGTCTCGATGACCGGCGAGAAGGCGGTGGAGAAGCTCGCCGTCGCAGCCGATCACCTCATCAATGTCGCGCCGGACCGCAAGATCATCGACGAGTGGCGAAGCCTGCGACAGTCCACCGGCGTGCTGCCCGAAGGTCGCGTCATCGGCCAGATCCCGGTGTGCTGGGACACCGATCGGGATGCGGCGGTGAAGCGTGCGCACGATCAGTTCCGGTGGTTCGCCGGCGGCTGGTCGGTCAACGCCGATCTCCCGACGCCCGCCGGTTTCGCGGGAGCGACCCAGTTCGTGCGCCCCGACGACGTCGCGTCATCCATACCGTGCGGGCCCGACCTCGACGCCATCGTCGCCGCCGTCGACGAATACCGCCAGGCCGGTTTCACCGACATCGCTCTGGTCCAGATCGGCGGCGACAGCCAGGAGCGCTTCCTCGACGAGGCTGCCAAACCGCTACTTGCCGCGCTCCGCGCCGACGCGCGGTGACGGGTCGGCGGGCATCGGCTCACCCGAGCGCATCGCCAGCGGCAGGACGAGCCAGAAACCCAGGTAGATCACCAATGTGGTCACCGCGGCGATCACCCCGGCGGTGCGCCCGGCCACGGTGTCGAATATCAGCTGGGTGACCCCGGCCATCGTGAGGCCGAGGAGCAGTAAACCGGCATAGGCACAGCGATGTGCGCCGGACACCAGAAGATTGAGCCTGCGCCGGCGGAACAACATTCGATGCATGCCGACCGGTGCGATCAGCAGTGCGGTCGACGCCACCGAACAGGCGACGGTCACGAGGTACACCATGCGCATGGTGTGGTCGACCTCCTCGAAACCGTCGTGGAACGGCAGCGTCAACAGAAGGCCGGTGAGAAGCTGAACGCCGGTCTGCACCACGCGCAGTTCCTGCAACAGGTTTGCCCAGTTGCGATCCAGCCGTTCGGCTTCCGTCTCGTGTCGCGCGGCCTCGTCCCAACGTTGGTTTGCGTCGAAACGGTCCGCAGCCATGGTGTTCATGATCGCACCGCGCGGGTTTCGACGCCGTGGCTTTAGCGCACGGACCAGCCGCGTCAAGTGGGCCGTCAAGTGGGCCGATGCGTTGGCCGAAGGCATCGTGGGTACTCCACCGAACATGGAACGTGCGACGTCGGAAACCCTCAAACGGTTGCTCATCGCGGCCGGCCTCGTCGCGCTGGCGCTGATCCTCGCGGCGGTGGCGGTGTATGCAATCGCGTTCATCATGCTGGCACCGATGATGAGCTGAACGGACTCCGAAATCGGGGTTTCCCGGGGCGGCCGTCTGGGCATCCCCAGAATCGACCCAACGAGAGGAGTGTTGACCGTGCCGAAGACAACCAAGCAGGGCAAGGCGAAGAAAGACGAACTGCCGAGCACCCTGCAGAAGTCGGAGGCCAAGGCACAACGGACTTTCGCCAAAGCGCACGATTCGGCGGTCGAGTCGTACGGTGAGGGCCAACGTGCCCACCGCGTTGCCTACTCAGCGCTCAAGCACAGCTATGAGAAGGTCGGCGATCACTGGGAAGCCAAGGATCACCGCGGACCTTCCGACGCACGGGCGCGTAGCGGTGGACCCAACGCCTCCGGAAAGTCCGCTGAAGGTGTCGATGCCTCTGCCAGCAAAAAACATCTGATGGACCTCGCGCGGCGCCTCGACATCAAAGGCCGGTCCACGATGAGTAAGAGTGACCTCGTCGGGGCCATCGAGAAGGCCAACCGCCGCGAAACGCGGTCCGGCCGTTGAGCCGCCGGGTTCTGATCGGTCGTGAACAGGGCAAACCCGGAGCCGCGTGGTGAGCCCGCGATCGCGCCTACGGTACTGTCGATCAGAAACTCCAGGAGGTCAGATGGCCCAAGGACCAGGCCAACATCAACCGCGCGCCCGCGGTGAGCGGGCGATGGAAGTACGCGTGGCGGCCAGGCTGGAAAACCTCGCCGTGCTCCGGACGGTGGTCGCCGCCGTCGCGACGTTCGAAGACCTGGACTTCGACGTGGTCGCGGACTTGCGGCTCGCGGTCGATGAGGCGTGCACCGCGTTGATCAGGTCGGCGTTGCCGGAATCGACGCTGGCGTTGCTGATCGATCCCCGCCAGGACGAGGTGGTCATTTCCGCGTCGACCACGTGCATGGGCAGCGAGGTCGTCGAGCCGGGCAGTTTCAGCTGGCACGTGCTGAGTTCGCTGACCGACGAGGTGCACACCTTCACCGACGGAGATGGGCCTGACAAGGGCCGGGTATTCGGGATCGCACTGACCACAAGGCGAGCGAGCCTGCTGCGGTGACGTCGGAATACGCGGACGTTCTGGACATGTTCCGCGAACTCGGTGCCGCAGCCGAGGACTCGCCGGAATACGGTCGCCAGCGGGAGAAGATCGTCGAGCGCTGCCTACCGCTGGCCGATCACATCGCCCGGCGGTTCGACGGGCGTGGTGAACCCCGTGAGGATTTGGTTCAGGTGGCCAGGGTCGGCCTGGTCAACGCGGTGAACCGGTTCGACGTGGAAACCGGATCGGATTTCGTGTCTTTCGCGGTGCCGACCATCATGGGCGAGGTCCGCAGGCACTTCCGGGACAACAGCTGGTCGGTGAAGGTGCCGCGGCGACTCAAAGAGCTGCACCTGCGGCTCGGTGCGGCCACCGCGGAACTGTCGCAGCGGCTGGGGCGTGCGCCCACCGCGTCCGAACTCGCCGAGGAACTCGGGATGGACCGCGACGAGGTGCTGGAAGGGCTCATCGCCGGAAGCTCGTACAACACGCTGTCGATCGACAGCGGGGGCGGCGGCGACGAGGAAGCGCCCGCGATCGTCGACACGTTGGGCGACGTGGACGCGGGCCTGGACCAGATCGAGAACCGGGAGTCGCTGCGGCCGCTTCTGGCCTCGTTACCCGAGCGGGAACGCACGGTTCTGCTACTGCGATTCTTCGAGTCGATGACGCAGACGCAGATCGCCGAGCGGGTCGGCATATCGCAGATGCACGTGTCGCGGCTGCTCGCGAAGTCGCTAGCGCGGCTTCGTGACCAACTGCAGTAGCTGCGCCTCGTTGCGCAGCGCGGTCAGTGCCGCAGCGACCGTGCTGCTGTGACGCAGCTTGCCGTCGGGGTCGCAGATGTGGAGCAGGCGGGTGACCGCATCACTCGGCACCAGCATCCAGTCGACTTTGCCGACCGAGCAGCGCGTCTCGACGGCCTTGAGTGCGGAGAATCCCGCGGTACCGAAGAAGGCGACACCGCTCAAGTCGAGAACGAGACCGTTCGCCTGGGCGGTGTGGCACATCGCGTACTCGGTGAAGCCCGAGGCGTTCGCGGCGTCGATCTCGCCGTGTACGGTGATCACCGCCGTAGCCGGCGGCAGCCAACGGGTATCGAAGGTTGCGGGGGACCGCTCGGTGCGGTCGATCATCGCGGCCCGCGAGAATGCGGTCATGGCGACTCCATCAGTCGTAATACGTGTATTCGTACTGATGCGCGCGTCAATCTACGGCAGGCGGGGAGTTCCTGCCCGCTTGTCGATGACGCTCGCAGCGGCTGTGAACTCAACCTGTTTCGAACCATACGCCCATCAAGGTCACTCGACAATCGACTTCAGCGGATTCCCATAACCGCAGGTCAGACCGGTCGACCGTGGCACATGTCCACCTGTCCGGCGGGGTCGGCATGACCGGAGAATCGGACCGGTTCACACTGTTCGCATGTCGGACATCAGCACCGTCGCAGGCGTGGTGCTCGCCGCGGGCGCAGGCACGCGGTTCGGGATGCCGAAAGTGCGCGCCGCGCAGGGGGAGTGGCTGAGGACGGCTGTGCATGCCCTGTCCGGCGGCGGCTGTGACGTCGTCGTGGTCGTGCTCGGCGCCGCCGTCGTCGACGTGCCCGCGCCCGCCCGCGCGGTCGTCGCCGCCGACTGGGCGGACGGGCTGTCGGCGTCGCTGCGCGCCGGGATATCGGCCGCAGGCACCGCCGATCTTGCGGTGCTGCATCTCGTCGACACCCCTGATGTGGGGCCCGAGGTGGTGCGTCGGGTCCTGGCTGCCGCACCGGAATCGGGGCTGGCCCGGGCGACGTATGCCGGCCGGCCTGGGCACCCCGTGGCGATCGCGCGCAGGCACTGGCCCGCGTTGCTGGAGTCGCTGCACGGTGACGAGGGTGCGCGGCCGTTCCTGCGCGGCCGCACCGATGTGGTCGCGGTGGACTGCACCGACCTCGCGACGGGCGCCGACGTCGACGTCAGTCCGTGACGGCGGTGTCCGTGTCGTCACGCACCGTCAGTCCCAGCATCGCGCCCGCGAACCGGCGCACCGACACTTCGGCGATGGCCGCGGCGTCGGCGTGCCCCGCCCGCGCTCTGCTGTGCAGGGTGGCCGCGACGGGGTCCAGCGTGACCTCAGCGAGCAGCTCCCCGGTGGTGGGTTCGCACACCGCCCACGAGTAGTAAGTGTCCGAGGCCCATTGAGCTTCGCGGCGGGTGACGTAGTCCGGATCGGTTTCCCCGAGATCGGCCAGCGCGGGCCGGTCGTCGATCAGATCGTCATCGCGCAATGCGCGCAAATACCATGAACCGGCGTTGATCTCGACGGGTTCCATGCTCAGAGCAGCCCGAGTCGTTCGACGGCCGCACGCTCGTCGAGCAACTCGGCGACCGACGCGTCGATGCGTGCCCGGGAGAACTCGTTGACGTCGAGGCCCTCGACGATCTGCCATGCGCCGTCGACAGCTCGCACGGGCAGTGAGGCCACCACGCCCTCGGGGATCCCGTACGCGCCGGGGGACGGCAGGGCAACCGATGTCCAGTCGTCGGGGTCAGTGCCGTCGACCCAGTCCCGGACATGGTCGATGGCGGCGTTGGCGGCCGACGCTGCCGACGACGTACCGCGGGCCTCGATGATCGCGGTACCCCGCTTGGCGACCGTCGGGATGAAATCCGTTGTCAGCCATTCGGTGTCGGCCGCATACTCGGCGCCCGGCCGGCCGTCGACCACGGCGTGGAAGATGTCGGGGTACATGGTGGGCGAGTGGTTGCCCCACACGGTCACCCGGGACACGTCGCTGACGTGCGCGCCGGCATGGGTCGCCAGCGCCGCGACGGCGCGGTTGTGGTCGAGCCGCGTGAGGGCGGTGAACCGTTCGGCCGGGATGTCTGGCGCGTGGGCGGATGCCACCAGGGCATTGGTGTTGGCCGGGTTTCCCACCACCACGATCCGCACATCGGTGGTCGCTCCGGCGTTGAGCGCCTTGCCGGCCTCGGCGAAGATCGCGGCGTTCGCGGCCAGCAGGTCAGCGCGTTCCATGCCCTTGGAGCGCGGCCTCGCACCGATGAGCAGTGCGACGTCCACACCGTCGAACGCACGCACGGGATCATCGTGGATCTCGATGTCGGTGAGCAGGTCGAGCGCACTGTCGACGAGTTCCATGACCACGCCCTCGACGGCGCGCAACGCCGACGGCAATTCCAGGAGCCGAAGCTTCACCGGCACATCGCGGCCGAGCAACGCGCCCGCCCCGATCCGGAAGAGTGCGGCATAGCCGATCTGGCCGGCGGCGCCGGTGACAGTGACTACCTGGGGTCGAGTCATCGTTGGTTCTCCCCGATTGCGGTGCGTGCTACCGGACCAAGTCTTTCAGCCCGCGGATTGTCGCGGTGGCTGCCGAGACTGATGTCACAGTAGCGATCGGGGTTACGCGGCGTCGGCCTTGTCCGACTCCTTGCTGTCGTCCTTGCTGTCGTCCTTGCTGTCGTCTTTGGCCGTCTCGGAGTTCTTCGCGGACTTCTTGTCAGACTTGACTTGCTGCTTCTTCGCCGGCTTGTCATCGGAATCCTTGGCGGCGTCGGATTCCTTCTTCTTGGTTTGCTTCTTGCTGACCTCTTTGGTGTCGGCCTCGGGCTCATCCTCGGATTCGGTTTCGGTGGCCTGCTTTTCGCGGTCAAGATCGAGACCGAGGTCGGCCGCGACGGAGTCGATCCTGTCGCGGATCCGTTCCGAAACCTTGGCCAGCGGCTTCGTCGTCGGCTTGGCGGTGCTGGCGGGCTTCGTGTCTACCGCGGTGCCTTTTTCTTCTTCTTCGGTCGTCGTCGCCGCGTCGGTCTTCTCGGTGTCGGCCTTTTCTGTGTCGGTTTCCTCGGCGTCGTCCGCACCGTCGGCGGTGTCGGACTTGACGCCGGTGATGCTCTCCACGGCGTCCGCGATGCCCTTGGCCACGGCATCGGCGAGGTCGGCAGCTACCTTGGCCGGGTCGTGCTTCGGGAACAACTGTGCCGGCAGATGTTCGCCGACGGGCACTTCACGGTTGTAGCCGAGATCCACCAACACCTTGAGGGTCGGCTCGATCAGCTTGAGCACGGGCTCGATGAAGGGCTTCAACGGCGGAAGGGCGTCGGCAACCATGTACGCGGGCATCAGCAGCGGCAGATGTGGTGCCGCGATGGTGATGTACTGAATGCCCTTTTCCTCGTCGTAGTACGTCATGTTCGGGTTGTCGATCGCGTTGTCGAGGTCGGATTCCACACCGCCATAGGAGATGTGCAGAAGCTGCCATCCGGCCAGCGAATTCAGCAGCGTCAGCGGCATGAGCGGATATGCCGGGAAATCGGAGATCGGGTCGTACTCGTAGCCGATGTCGGTCAGCTCGTATTGAGTGTCCGGGTTCGTCTCCTCGAACGGGATGCCCATCAGGTTGAAACCCGGAAAGCGGCCGAAAATCCCGCCGTTGGGCCGGTGCGGACTTCCCAGCACCATGAATTTGATCTGATCGGGTGACGGCGCGGCCTCGCCGAGGCTGTCCAGATGCTTCATCTCGCGAATGACGACGTTGGCGCTCGAGGAGTAGCCTGCCGCGACGATGTAGTCCTCCTCACCGTCATCGACATTGAGGTACTTGGTGATTGCGGTGTCGAGCTTTTCGACACCGTCGTCCTGGGATACCTGGTAACCCGGATCGTCGTCGAACGAGTCGGACATCCATGACACTTTCACCATGTCGTATCCCGGAAACCCGTAGTTGGGGTCCGTGGGATTGAAGTAATTGTTCAGCCCGTATTCGAGGTTGTCGCCGTTCGGGTTGTCGTTGCCGGGCATCACCAGCAATGTCCTTGCCAGCAAGCGGCTTTCGATGTGCACGGTCGGATACAGGGCAACGGTGGCCGCGGTTGACAGCGCGGCCAACGAAATTGCGATCGGACGCGCGACTTTGCTGCGTTTGCCCATTCTGATTCCCCCCACGAATCAATCTGCACACGGTTAGCGAAAACCGTAGCAGTAGTAGATGATTCGCGCGCTTCGAATGTCGGGCAGCAAAAACTCGGCGGGTGCAGACGACTGCTCGGTCGTCGAATCGCCGGTGATCGCAAACCAGTTGGCCCGGTGGTCGGCGGAGAAGTCTCGTCTGTTCGCTGCCTGCGGACAGGCTCGTTGCTCCCGATGGCAGAAAGCGGCATCGGGCAACCCGTTTCATTGCCATAACTTCCGCAGCGTGCGCGACGCGGACACCCGAAGATTATGCTCTCGTCAGGTGACCGCGGCGGCGCCGCGTCGGCCGGCGGCATTCGGAGCAACGAAAGTCGGTGCGCCGATTCCGGCCTCACTGCCGCCGATTTACCGCGCGCAACGACCGTCGTGTCGAAAACGGCGGCGGCCCACACAAAAGCAACGAGGCTGTAGTCATCGCGAGTGCGCGATAACTACAGCCTCGTGCCTATGGCTGGTGTCAGTCCTTGATCTCGGCGATCACGGTGCCCTGCGTGATGGCCGCACCCGCCTCGACTGCCAGGCCGGTGATGGTGCCGTCCTTGTGCGCGGTGACCGGATTCTCCATCTTCATGGCCTCCAGCACCACAACCAGATCACCGGCGGAGACCTGCTGGCCCTCCTCGACGGCGACCTTGACCACGGTGCCCTGCATCGGCGCCGTCACCGAGTCACCCGACGCGGCCGCGCCACCTGCGCCACCGCGCTTGCGGGGCTTGGGCTTCTTGCGGATGACACCGGGAGCCGCGGCACCGCCGCCGCCACCGAGCGCGAGGTCGCCGGGCAGCGACACCTCGAGCCGGCGGCCGCCGACCTCGACCACAACGGTCTGGCGCGGAACGGTGTCCTCTTCTTCGATCGGGTCGCCACCGGTGAACGGCTCGACGGTGTTGTTCCACTCGGTCTCGATCCACCGGGTGTGCACGTCGAAGCTCTCACCGTTGCCGATGAACGCCGGGTCGGAGACCACCGCGCGGTGGAACGGGATGACGGTGGCCAGGCCCTCGACGTTGAATTCGGCAAGCGCGCGCCGCGAGCGCTCCAGCGCCTCGTCGCGGGTGGCGCCGGTGACGATCAGCTTGGCCAGCATCGAGTCGAACTGGCCGCCGATGACCGAGCCTGCCTCCACACCGGAATCCAGGCGCACGCCCGGGCCGGTCGGGGTCTCGTACTTGGTCACCGGACCGGGGGCGGGCAGGAAGCCGCGGCCCGCGTCCTCGCCGTTGATGCGGAACTCGAAGGAGTGGCCACGCGGGGTCGGGTCTTCGGTGATGTCCAGTGCCTCGCCATTGGCGATCTTGAACTGCTGGCGCACCAGGTCGATGCCCGAGGTCTCCTCGGTCACCGGGTGCTCGACCTGCAGACGGGTGTTGACCTCGAGGAACGAGATCAGGCCGTCCTGGCCCACCAGGTACTCGACGGTGCCCGCACCGTAGTAACCGGCTTCCTTGCAGATCCGCTTGGCGGACTCGTGGATCTCCTTGCGCTGCGCGTCGGTGAGGAACGGCGCCGGGGCCTCCTCGACCAGCTTCTGGAAGCGGCGCTGCAGCGAGCAGTCACGGGTGCCCGCGACGACGACGTTGCCGTGCGTGTCGGCGATGACCTGGGCCTCGACGTGGCGCGGCTTGTCGAGGTAACGCTCGACGAAGCACTCGCCGCGGCCGAACGCGGCGACGGCCTCACGGACCGCCGACTCGTAGAGCTCGGGGATCTCTTCGAGGGTGCGGGCCACCTTCATGCCGCGCCCGCCGCCGCCGAACGCGGCCTTGATCGCGACCGGCACGCCGTACTCCTTGGCGAACGCGACGACCTCGTCGGCGTCCTTGACCGGGTCCGGGGTGCCCGGCACCAGCGGGGCCTTGGCACGCGCGGCGATGTGGCGTGCGGTGACCTTGTCACCCAGGTCGCGGATCGACTGCGGGCTCGGGCCGATCCAGATCAGCCCGGCGTCGAGCACGGCCTGCGCGAAGTCGGCATTCTCCGACAGGAAGCCGTATCCGGGGTGGATGGCGTTGGCGCCCGACTTCTCGGCGGCGTCCAGGATCTTCTCGAAGACCAGGTAGGACTCGGCGGAAGTCTGGCCGCCGAGCGCGAAGGCTTCGTCAGCGAGCCGCACGTGCGGCGCGTCGGCATCGGGCTCGGCGTACACGGCCACGCTGGCCAGTCCGGCGTCCTTGGCGGCGCGGATCACCCGAACCGCGATCTCCCCGCGATTGGCGACCAGCACCTTGGAGATCTTTGAGCTGGCGTGGTTGGCCACGGTGCCTCCTCGGCAGTTCTCTAAGAAACGTCTTTAAGAATCTATCGCGGGCAGTTTATGCGGCGCACCTGGAGCCTCACCCAGCCGGTGTCGGTTACTCGCGGGTAAGGTGCGCCGGAAGTTGTTGACCGCGTGCGTTTTCGGCCGCAGATACGTCGCTGGCCTGCGGAAATTGCGGCGGTGCCGCTCGCCCGACGCCGTTACAGTTGCGTCCGTTGGTGAGCCGATCTTCATCGTTGGCCTTCGGTGTGTTGCCGCGCGGATCAACCCGCGCGCAGGCGCCGCTTGATCCGCGCGAGCATGGCCGACATCCCACGCAGCCGCAGCGGGCTGATGAGCGCGGCAAGGCCCAGGTCGGTGTAGAAGTCGTCGGGCACCGCGAGGATGTCGTCGGCGGACTGGCCGTCGAGCCCCGTCGCGAGTATCGCCGCGAAACCCCGGGTGGTCGGGGCCTCGGCGGGCGCGCTGAAGTACAACCGGACCTGGTCGCGGTCGGATGCGTCGACGTCGAGGAACAACGGCGACTGGCATTCGGGCACCGGCTCCATCGCCGCCTCTTCGAGATGAGCGGGCAGCGGCGGCAGGTCGTTGGCGAACTCCAGCAGCAATTGCAGCTTGTCCTGGCCGGCCACTTCCTGGAAGTCCGAAACCACCTCCGCCAGAGCGGCCGGCATGCTCACGGCGCCGAACCCGGATCGGGCCCGACCGCGACGGGAACGCGCACGGCGTTGCCCCACTCGGTCCAGGAGCCGTCGTAGTTACGCACGCCGGGTAGACCCAGCAGATGAGTGAGGACGAACCACGTGTGGCTCGAACGCTCGCCGATGCGGCAGTACACCACGGTCTTGTCGTCCGGCTTGAGGAAGCCGTAAAGCTCCTCGAGCTCGGCGCGGCTGCGGAACTGGCCGCTGTCCTTGGCGGCCTTCGCCCACGGGATCGACTTGGCGGTGGGGATGTGGCCGCCGCGCAGTGCGCCTTCCTCCGGGTAGTCCGGCATGTGGGTGCGTTCGCCCGTGTATTCCTGCGGGGACCGGACGTCGATCAGCGGCTGCTTACCGAGGATCCCGAGCACGTCTTCCTTGAACGCGCGGATCGGCGCGTCGTCACGCTCGACCACCGGATAGCCGCTCGTCTGCCTGGTGGGCACGTCGAGGGTGGTGTCGCGGCCATGCGAGACCCACAGGTCGCGGCCGCCGTCGAGCAACCGCACGTCGGGGTGGCCGAACAGGGTGAACACCCACAGGGCGTACGCGGCCCACCAGTTGCTCTTGTCGCCGTAGATCACGACCGTGTCGTCGCGGCCGATGCCCTTGCGGTCCATCAGCTCGGCGAACTGTTCGCCGTTGATGTAATCCCGGACGTGCGGATCGTTGAGGTCGGTGTGCCAGTCGATCTTCACCGCGCCGGGGATGTGGCCGGTGTCGTAGAGCAGGACGTCTTCGTCGGACTCGACGATGGCCAGTCCGGGCCTGCCCAGATTGCTGGCCAACCAGTCGGCGGTGACCAGGCGTTCCGGGTGGGCGTAGTCGGTGAGAGTGGGGCTGGGGTCTGCAGGCAGCGGCACAACCATGAGCGTACCGCGAGCTGGGAAATTGCTGATTCGGCAGGTTGCTGGGTGCCCTTACGATCCGTCCATGGGCGTCGCGATCCTCTGTCTGGTCATCGGCATACCGATCGGCCTGTACCTGCTGCTGCGGCCGCGCAAGATCTGGTGGGCCCTCGAATCGTGGAAGTACAAGAACCCCGAGGCCAACGAACCCAGCGAGGCCGGCTACGCGATGCAGGCTCTCGGCGGCGTCGGGGTGATCGCCGCCGCGATCATCTTGGCGGTCCTGGCCTGGTCGACGGAGAGCGACCGGAAGGCGGCCGAAGCCGAACAGCAGAAGAAAGAAGAGTGGGAGCGGGCCGTCGCCGCCTATGACCCGCCGGAACCCGAGCATCGCGGCGCGCTTCCGATCATCGGTTACGTGGAAAGGCCGCGTCCCGGTTCGCCGCACGTTGGGTACGAGGTGTTCTACCTGCAACCGCCCAACGCGTTTCCCGCCGGCTTCAAAGACTTCATGCATGGCCCCAAGGGTCGCTACCAGTGCGTCACGCACGTCAGTCGGTACGTGCGCAACGGCGTCAATCCGGCGCCGGTGCAGGCCAATCTGAGCTGGGAACCCGATGTGCCTCAGGTGGACAGCGCGGCTTCAGACAAGTGCACCACCCGCGATCTGACGCAGGGCAACGAGATGAAATCGCAAGTCATTTCCGTCGACCCGGGGACGGGGCTGATCACCGACTCACCGATCGTCGACGCACACGGGACGATTCTGGTGCCCGCGGGGCCCGGCAACCCGGTGCCGAAACTCGACGAACCTCCGCGTCGGTGAGCTACGCGGTGAACGCCACCTCGTATGCGACGGCGTAGCGGCGCGGTCCGGTTTTGGTGCGGAACAGTGAACCGCCGTCCTGACACCAGGTGACCACACGCAGCAGGCGCTTGCCCGGTGCGAGCCGCTTGGCGATGACATCGGCGAAGGCGGCGCGCAGCCGCTCCAGGTCATAGCTTTCGATGTCGCGTTCCACGCGTACATCCCACATGGTTTCTTCGACCGGCATTGGCCCAGTGTCGGCCCGCACCAGCGGCAAACCGGACCTTTGACACCGGCGCGCCGTCGCTCAACATTGTTGCAATTTGGTCACTGCCACCCGGGGATACCGAGCGCTAGCTGTAATCGACCGTGCACAAACCTTCATTGCGTGAGCAGAACGTCGCGCAGATCGACATGTTCCTGTCGTTCTTCTCGCACCAGTCGGGATTGTCGTTGAAGAACTTGGCGCGGTCGCGAACTGCCTTGACGGCCTTGCCTTCTGCCGTCGCCACGGAATTACCGGGCTTACCGGCCGAGGCGACTTTGTCGTTGCAGTTCAGGTTCACCAGGATGGTGCCGCCGCGCTTCTTGCCGCTTGAGTCCAGGAAACCTGCTCGCTGCCAATTGGTCACGATGCAGTCGTCGGTGGCGAGAATGCCGCCGATCACCGTCGAGATCACCGGTTCTGCTTTCCACTCACCGATCTTCGCGGCGGCATCGGCGTAGGTCATCCCAACCAGGGGATCCTTGGCTGCTCCCGTACCCGTGCCCAAGAAGGCCATCAGCATGACGGAGCCGGCGATGGCACACAGGGTGCGGACGAGCAATCTCATTAATCCCCCTCGGATCGAAGATCGGCGTGAACGCCGTATTCGCTTGGATAGTAGAGGGTTTCGCGAGATGGCGCGCTCGTGGGGGGTCTGCCGCGATTTTGCGGACAGCGGCGCGATCGTTGTGAAATTTGCTGATTCTCAACGGGTTAGAAAATCAGCGAAGTCAGCCCCGATTCGCTGACCACAGGTCGGCGATCGACAGGCCGAGCTCATTCAGCAGCCGTCGCAGCAACGGCAGGCTCAGCCCGATCACGTTGGACGGGTCACCTTCGATGCCGTCGACGAACCATCCGCCGAGACCGTCGAGGGTGAAGGCGCCTGCCACCCAAAGGGGTTCGCCGGACTCCACATAGGCGGTCAGATCACCCGGCGTCGGATCGCTGAAATGAACTGTAGTGCTTGCTGATTCGGCGGCCCGGCCGACGACGTCCCCGTCGCGCAGGCGGATCACGCAATGGCCGGTGTACAGGTCGCCGGAGCGCCCGGCCATCGTCTGCCACTGGCGCTGAGCCGCGTCGGGCGAGCCGGGCTTGCCGCACAGCCGACCGTCCAGCAGCAGCATCGAATCGCAACCGACCACGACTGCGTCGGCAGCGATCGAATCGGGCACCCGTGCCACGACTGCGTCGGCTTTTGCTGTCGCCAACGCCGTGACGACATCGGCCGGCGGCGCGCCCCGGCGTGCCGCGATGATTGCGTCCTCGTCGACGTCGGACACGATGACGAGCGGATCGATGCCGGCTTGGCGCAGCACGCCAAGCCGGCCCGAGGAAGCCGAGCCCAGGACGACCCGGGTCATCGGCCTAGCGCCGCATGTGGGTGCGTTCCAGCAGTGTCACCCGCTGCCAGCTGAACAACGCGTAGCGCAGCTTGTCGACCGGGTGGCCCCACAGGTTGCGCTCGCGGGTGCCCGGCTCGACGGCGCCGCCGCCGGCGGCACCGAGGACAGCCATCAATGCGGCCATCTCCTCGGCGGTCGGCTCACCCCGAACCACCTTGATGTGGGCTTCGTGGTCTTCTTTCGCGCCGTCTGTTTCGGGCACGGTCGCCTCGTTGTCGCTCACAGTGGCTGAATCGTTCGCCCCGCTCACAGTGGCTGAATCGTTCGCCCCGCTCACAGTGGAATGTTCCCGTGCTTCTTCGGCGGCGTCTGCACGATCTTGCGCTCCAGCAGCCGCAGGGCGGTCGCGACGTAGCCGCGGGTGTGCGACGGCGGGATGACCGCGTCGACGTAGCCGCGCTCGGCCGCGATGTAGGGGTTGACCAGGGTGTCCTCGTAGGTCTGCTGCAGCTCCAATCGGAGGGCGTCGACGTCTTCGCCCTTCTTGGCGGCCTCTTTGAGCTCAGAGCGGTACACGAAGCCGACCGCGCCAGAGGCACCCATGACCGCGATCTGCGCCGTCGGCCACGCGACGTTGACGTCGCAGCCCATGTCCTTGGAACCCATGACGCAGTACGCGCCGCCGTAGGCCTTGCGGGTGATGACGGTGATCTTCGCGACCGTGGCCTCGCCGTAGGCGTAGAGCAGCTTGGCGCCGCGGCGGATGATGCCGTTGTACTCCTGGTCGGTGCCCGGCAGGAAGCCCGGCACGTCGACGAGCATCACGATCGGGATGTTGAAGCAGTCGCAGGTCCGGACGAACCGGGCGGCCTTTTCCGAGGCGTTGATGTCGAGGCAACCGGCGAACTGGGTGGGCTGGTTGGCCACGATGCCGACCGGGCGACCCTCGATGCGGCCGAACCCGATGATGATGTTCTGGGCGTAGCCGGCCTGGATCTCCAGGAACTCGTCGTCGTCGAGGATGCGCGAGATGACCTCGTGCATGTCGTACGGCTGGTTCGGCGAGTCCGGGATCAGCGTGTCGAGCTCGAGGTCCTCCTCGGTGAGGTTGTCCTCGATGGCGCCCTCGGCCGGCGGCACCGGGTAGTGCGGCGGCTCGGCGTAGTTGTTGGGAGGCAGGTAGCTCAGCAGGTCGCGGACGTAGTCGAAGGCATCCTGCTCGCCGGAGGCGACGTAGTGCGCGGTTCCCGACTTCGACTCATGGGTGTGGGCGCCGCCCAGCTCCTCCATGGTGACGTCCTCGCCGGTGACGGTCTTGATGACGTCGGGGCCGGTGATGAACATCTGGCTGGTCTGATCGACCATGACGATGAAGTCGGTCAGCGCGGGGGAGTAGACGTGGCCACCGGCCGCGGCGCCCATGATCAGCGAGATCTGGGGGATGACGCCCGAGGCGAGGATGTTGTTGCGGAAGATCTGGCTGTAGAGGCCCAGCGAAACCACACCCTCCTGGATGCGGGCGCCTGCGCCGTCGTTGATGCCGATCAGGGGACGGCCGGTCTTGATGGCCAGCTCCTGCACCTTGACGATCTTCTCGCCGTAGACCTCGCCGAGGCTGCCGCCGAACACCGAGGCGTCCTGGCTGAAGATGCAGACGTCGCGGCCGTCTATGGTGCCGTAGCCGGTCACCACGCCGTCGCCCAGCGGACGGTTGGCTTCGAGCCCGAAGTTCTTGCTGCGGTGGCGGGCGAGCGCGTCGAGTTCGACGAACGAACCCTCGTCGAGCAGCGCGTAGATCCGCTCGCGGGCGGTCAGCTTGCCTTTCGCGTGGACCTTCTCCACGGCGGCCTCGCCGACGGGATGCAGCGTCTCCTCGGCCCGCCTCTTGAGATCGGCCAGTTTGCCTGCAGTGGTGTGGATGTCCACCTGATGCTCGGCGGACGGCTCGGTAACGCTCGTCATGGGTGACGATGGTATCCGCATACATAAGACAGGTCTAAGAGAGGTGCGTGTCACCGGCGTGGTGACTTTGTCGAAACCTGCGGTACCGGTTCGGCGTATCCGACTAGTCTCGGCCGGTGGACGCGGGTCTGATACGGATCTCGGAGCTCGCGTTCGACGCCGACTCGGTGCTGCGGATCGCCGCGGTGTTCGACGAACTCGTCGAATCACGCGCCAGCTCGGAGCGGGTGATCGAGGTGGCCGCTGCCGTCGCCGGATGCGGCGTCGGCGCGCGCTGGGCGTCCGGAACGGTGGTTCGCTGTGGCCCGGCGGGCGGGTCGGTGCGGGGCTGCGAGGCCGCGGCAGTGGCGGTATCCGACGAACCCGAGGTCTGGCTGGATCGCCGGGGTGATGCGACGCCGCTGGACTGGGTGCTACTCGATCGGCTTCGGCATGCCCTGCGCGCCGGGACGATGCTCTCCGACGCGGCGTTTTCGTTGCGGATCGACGATCCCGCGTTGCTCGAGGTGGCGCTGTCGCCCACGGCTCAGCGGGAAGAGCGGGCTCGCGCCATCCGGCTGCTCGGCCTCGACGAGAACCGACCGGTACGGGTGCTCGCGGTGTCGGCGACGTCGCCGCCCGAGGCATTGCAGATCATCGCCACGCAACTTCCCGGCCAATCGATCCGTACCGCGCGCATCGGCAACACCACCGCCGTGGTGTGCCAGGGCGGGTGCGACACCCGCGAACTCGCCGACGGGCTGGAAGCCGAGATCGTCGCCGCGTTCCCGGCGCCGATGGCCGCGCAGGCCGACCGGGGTCCCTGGGTCGGCATCGGGTCGGGCTGCAATGTGTTCGCCGCTCCGGCGTCGTGGCAGCAGGCGTTGCGGGCCCTGCGGTTCGCATCCTCGACCGGCTACGGCAGACGCGCCGTGGCATACGAGCGGCTGAGCGCGCTGGAACTGCTGGCCGAGCTACCGCTCGACGGAGTGCGGGGTAACCGGGATGTCGCCCGGATCAACGAGATCGCCGCCACTCCGGCCGGGGCGCTCGAAGTGCAGACGGCAGAGGCGTTCTTCGTGTTCGGCTCACTGCGGCGCACTGCCGCCGAGCTCCACGTGCACCACAGCACAGTCGCGGCCCGCCTCGCGCACCTGTCGGATCAAATGGACTGGGACCTCGACGATCCGATGGACCGCTTCCTGGCCACCTTGGTTCTCATGGTTCGGCGCATCGCGCTGTCGTCGGCCGAGCTCACCGAATGACCCGACAGGCGTCGGCTCGATCGGCGCCATCGCGCGACGCGCGGCGGGTGATCCGGCGACGGCATTCGGTGACGATTGCCGTGCAGCCCGAACCAATGCACAGACAGGGAGGCCGCCATGGCCGTCATCGATCCCACCCGCACGTGGCAACCGCTCGAAAAGCGGCTGGCCGCAACGACAAACGAGCGGCACCGGGTGGTGCTGAGCACCGTCATCGAACACATGAAGGCCGAGACCGTGCCCGACCTGGGTCGGTTGATGGCCACCCTGGCACCCGCGCCCGAATACCACTTCTGGAGTTCTGGCACCGAGGACATCGGGCCCAAGACCAAGCCGGGTGTACGTCGTTATTACGAGGCTTTCGTCGCGGGCCGCACCAACATTCTGGAGTTCGAGATAACCCGGCTCGTCGTCGACGATCACTGCCTGGTCACCGAAGGCTTTCTCAAGCAGATATATCCCGGTGCCGCGGCGGCCGCGATCGGGGTTCCCGTCGACGACGAGACCGGTGATTATCTTGTGGTGTTTCGTCCATTGCTGTTGTGGCCGATCGACGCGAATGGTTTGGTGCTGGGTGAAGACTCGTACTGTCCTGGGGTGGTGAGTGTGACCAAGTTGTCTCGCGAGCAACTGCCGCAGGCCTATATCGACCTCGTGCACGCCACCGCCCGATGACCGATTCAATCGCCGAGATGCTGCTCGACCGGGTCGGTGACGACCGGCTGGGTCTGCGCACGCGCGGGCAGGACTGGACGTGGGACGCGGTGGTGCACGAGTCGGCGGCCCGTGGCGCGCTGGCCCGATCGCTGCGCCGCGACGGCCCCTTCCACATCGGCGTGCTGTTGGAGAACGTCCCGGACTTCGTGTTCTGGCTGGGCGGTGCCGCACTCGTCGGCGCGACCGTGGTCGGTATCAACCCGACCCGGGGTGCGGGCGAGCTGACGGCCGAAATCCGCCATGCCGATTGCCAATTGATCGTCACCGACACCGCGGGCGCTGCCCGACTGCGCGACCTCGACCTCGGGCTCGCGCCGGACCGGTTCCTGGTGGTCGACTCGCCCGAGTATGTGTCGCTGCTCGACGCGCACCGGGGTGCGCCGATGCGCGCGTCCGGGATCGGCGCGGACACCCTGATGCTGCTCCTGTTCACGTCCGGGACAACGGGTGCGTCGAAGGCGGTCAAGTGCAGTCAGGGCCGGCTGGCCCGGATCGCGCACGCCGCCACCGAGAAGTTCGGTCATCGCCGACAGGATGTCGAGTACTGCTGCATGCCGCTGTTCCACGGCAACGCGATCATGGCGCTGTGGGCGCCGGCCCTGTCGGTCGGCGCGACGGTGTGTCTGACCCCGTCGTTCTCGGCTTCGGGATTCCTGGACGACGTGCGGTACTTCGGCGCGACGTTCTTCACCTACGTGGGCAAGGCGCTCGCTTACCTGATGGCCACCCCGGAGCGGCCAGACGATGCGGACAATCCGCTCGAGCGTGGATTCGGCACCGAGGCCTCCCCAGAGGATCAGGCCGAGTTCCGCCGCCGGTTCGGCGCGGAGCTGTTCGAGGGCTACGGCTCCAGCGAGGGCGGTGGCGCGGTGGCGCTTGCGCCGGACGCACCGGCCGGAGCATTGGGGCGGCCGGCCCACGCCGGTGTCGCGATCGTGGATCCGGATACGTCGCGTGACTGTGCGCCAGCGGTTTTCGACGAGCATGGCCGGGTGCTCAACCCCGACGATGCGGTCGGGGAGATCGTCGACAAGTTCGGAACCCGCACCTTCGAGGGCTACTACAACAACGACGAGGCCAACGCCGAACTGATCCGCCATGGCTGGTACTGGACCGGTGATCTGGGCTACCTCGACGCCGACGGATTCATCTACTTCGCCGGCCGGCGCGGTGACTGGATCCGGGTGGACGGCGAGAACACCTCGGCGCTGACGATCGAGCGCGTGCTGCGCCGCCACCCCGCCGTGATCGCGGCCGGTGTGTATGCCGTTCCCGATCCCCGGTCGGGGGACCAGGTGATGGCGGCGATCGAGGTCGCCGACCCGGACGGCTTCGACGCCGGTGTGTTCGCCGCGTACCTGGCCGCCCAAGACGATCTCGGCGCCAAGGGAGTGCCGCGGTTCCTGCGGGTATCACGCAACTTGCCGGTCACCGGGTCCAACAAGGTGCTCAAACGCGAACTGCAGCAACAGCGTTGGCATACCGACGACCTCGTGTACCGGTGGGTGGGACGTGGGGCGCCGGTGTATCGGGCGATGGATGACGATGAGAAGCGTTCGTTGGACGAGGAGTTCGCCCGCCATGGGAGGCAGCGCTACGTGATGACGTGGGCCAAATGAATTGGGATGAAGTATGTGACGTGCTGGTCGCCGGCTCGGGCGGTGGTGGCGTCACCGGCGCCTACACCGCGGCACGGGAAGGGCTGAACGTCGTCCTGGTCGAGGCGACCGACAAATTCGGCGGCACCACAGCGTATTCCGGCGGCGGCGGGGTGTGGTTCCCCTGCAACCCCGTGCTGCTGCGGGCCGGTGCCGACGACACCATCAACGACGCGCTGGAGTACTACCACGCCGTGGTCGGTGACCGCACGCCACGCGAGCTGCAGGAGACCTACGTACGGGGCGGCGCCCCGCTCATCGAATACCTGGAGGCCGACGCCAACCTGAAATTCTCCGCGCTGCCGTGGCCGGACTATTTCGGCAAGGCGCCCAAGGCCCGCGCCGACGGGCAGCGCCATATCGCCGCGCGGCCGCTGGCGGTGGCCAAGGCTCCACATTTGCGTGAGCTCGTGCGCGGCCCGCTGGACGCCGACCGGCTCGGCGCCGAACAACCCGACGACTACTTCGTCGGTGGGCGGGCCTTGATCGCCCGGTTCCTCAAAGCCATCGAGCAGTACCCCGACGCCTCGCTGCAACTCGACACCGCCGTGGTCGAACTCGTGCGTGACGGCGCCCGGGTCACCGGTGCCGTCGTCGAGTCGAAGGGGCGCCGCAGGGCCATCCAGGCGCGCCGTGGCGTGCTGCTGGCGACCGGTGGGTTCGAAGGCAATGCCGCGATGCGGCAACGCTATGGCGTGCCCGGCGATGTCGCAGACACGATGGGGCCGTGGGGCAACCTGGGGAAGGCGCACGAGGCCGCGATCGCCATTGGCGCCGACGTCGACCTCATGGACCAAGCCTGGTGGTCGCCGGGCCTCACCCACCCGGACGGGCGGTCGGCCTTCGCGCTGTGGTTCACCGGCGGCATCTTCGTCGACCAGAACGGGCAACGCTTCGTCAACGAGTCGGCCGCCTACGACCGGATCGGCCGGGCGATCCTGCCGCGGCTCGCCGACGGCTCGATGACGTTGCCGTACTGGATGATCTACGACGATCGGGACGGCCTGGTACCGCCCGTCAAAGCCACCAACGTCTCGATGGTGGAACCGCAGCGCTATGTCGATGCCGGCTTGTGGCACAGCGCCGACACCCTTGCCGAGCTCGCGGCCAAGATCGGCGTTCCCGCCGACAACCTGCACGAGACCGTGTCCAGGTTCAACGAATTCGCCGCCACCGGCGTCGACGCGGAGTTCGGCCGCGGTGACGAGGCCTACGATCGGGCGTTCTCGGGCGGCGCCTCACCGCTCGTCGCCATCGAGAAGGCGCCGTTCCATGCCGCCGCGTTCGGGATCTCCGATCTCGGCACCAAAGGCGGATTGCGCACCGATACGGCCGCCCGGGTGCTCGACACGTCGGGCACGGTGATCGACGGGTTGTACGCGGCGGGCAACACCATGGCCGCGCCGAGCGGAACCGCTTATCCGGGTGGCGGAAACCCGATCGGCACCAGCATGCTGTTCAGCCACCTCGCGGTGAAGGACTTGCTGGCGCGATGAGGGGTGCGGTCAGCATGGCCGCGAGCATCCCGACGATCTCCTCGGGATCCTCGGGAGTTCGGTCGGCGTCCTGCGACTGGCGCTCGCGTTCGGCGATGAGTGCGAACATCGCGGTCGCGACCGCACTGACCCGGCGATGCTGAAGCCGGCGGTCGGACGTCGGTACGGCGTGCGACAGCGCGTCGAGCACCCGCGGCCACGCCGACTCGCCGGCACGCTGCGGTTCGGCGGGCAATCGGGGTCGCACGACGTCGAGAAACCGTGCGTAATGCGTTGCCTCGACGTTCACCAGCGGTAGGACCAGGACTCGTAGCAACGCGTGGACATCGGCGCTTTCGCTGTCGCCGAGCTCGCTCAACATCTGTTCCCGCTCGATCTCCATCGGCAGCAGCCGGCGGGCCACGACCGCGTCGACGAGCTCTTGTCGATTGCGGAAGTGGTAGTTGACCGCGGAGTTGTTGCGTTGCCCTGCGGCAAGGGCGATCTCACGCAGCGGCACGTCGTATCCGTGCTCGGCGATGAGTCGCTCGGCCGCGTCGAGGAGCTCGGCCTTCGCGCGGGATCCACGGGTCACGGACAGCAATGATACGAGCCGGGTCTTCACATTTTTAAGCATCTGCGCTTAAATGGTGGGGTGCCGCCGGGGCGCGCTCGAGGAAAGGAATGCCGATGAGCGATATCCGGGAAATCGACGCGGGCACGGCGATGACCCGATTCGCCCGCGGCTGGCATTGCCTCGGTCTGGCCGATGACTTCCGTGACGGGCAGCCCCACGGCATCGAAGCGTTCGGGACCAAGCTTGTGGTGTACGCGGATTCGGCCGGGGCCCTGCACATACTCGACGCGTACTGCAGACACATGGGTGGTGACCTGTCTCGGGGGTCCATCAAGGACGACAACCTGGCCTGCCCGTTCCACGACTGGAGGTGGGGCAGCGACGGGAAATGCAAACTCGTGCCGTATGCCAAGCGCACCCCGCGCCTGGCCCGCACCCGGAAATGGCCGACGCACGAGGTCAACGGTCAGCTGCTGGTGTGGCACGACCCGGAGGGTTCCACGCCGCCACCGGAGCTCATCCCGCCGACCATCGAGGGTTACGCCGAAGGCATATGGTCGCCGTGGCAATGGAATTCGATCCTGATCGAGGGTTCGCACTGCCGTGAGATCGTCGACAACAACGTCGACATGGCCCACTTCTTCTACATCCACCACGCTTACCCGACGTACTTCAAGAACGTCATCGAGGGTCACACCGCCAGCCAGTACATGGAGTCCAAACCGCGGCCCGACTACACGGCCAATCCGGACAAGCTGTGGGACGGCACATATCTACGTTCCGAGGCAACGTATTTCGGCCCCGCCTACATGATCAACTGGCTACACAACGACCTCGGTCCCGGCTTCACCGTCGAGGTCGCGCTGATCAACTGCCACTACCCGGTCACGCACGATTCGTTCGTACTGCAGTGGGGCGTTGCCGTGCAGCAGATGCCGGGTCTGCCCGCCGAGAAGGCCGCCAAACTCGCTGCGGCGATGGGCCGTTCGTTCGGTGACGGCTTCCTTGAAGACGTCGAGATCTGGAAACACAAGACTCGCATCGACAATCCGCTGCTGACCGAGGAAGACGGCGCGGTGTATCAGCATCGCCGGTGGTACGAGCAGTTCCACGTCGACCTCGCCGACGTCACGCCCGACATGACCGACCGGTTCGAACTGGAGGTCGACACCACACACGCCTTCGAGCTCTGGAAACAGGAAGTGGAAGACAACCTCGCGCGGCGCGCGTCCGTCACCTAGTCCTGGCCGCGGTCCGTACCAACTCGTCGTCGAGGACGTCGATGGTCGGCCACGGCCTTGCGGGATCGTGCGCAGCCGAATTCTGGGACGGCGCTTGCGGTGCCGGCCGAGTGGTGGGTTGCCGCCGGCTGGCGCGGCCGACGACCACCAGGCCGATGAGCGCCATCAGCCAGCACGACACCGCCAGCGCGGACGCCACGGCGACGAGCGTGCCGACGGCCAAAGCCGCCACCGCGGCCGCGCCCAGCTGCAGGGACACGTGCAGAGCCCGCAGCTGGAACAGCTTGCGTCCCATGCCTTGTGCCTGCAGCCACGAGTAGAGGCCGACGATCCAGCAGTTGGCGGCGCACTCCAGGCCGATGAACGGCACGGCGGTGACGGCCGATTCCCAGGTCTGACCGAGTATCCACCCACCCATGGGAGTGGGCACGGCCATCACGAGTGCCGTGGCCGCGATGGCCAGTGTCGAGGTGATCGACGAGGTCTTCACCAGAAGCCGCCACTGCGCGCGCGGCGAGGCCGAGGTTCGGCGTACGTGCGGGACGAACACCATGGGCACTGCCATGATGAGCATCATGATGGGGCCGAACAGACTGCTGGCCCCACGCAATCCACCCGCGATGTCGGCACCGGCGATCACGGTCACCAACCCCGCCGTGGCAGCGGTTGACAGCGCGACCGTCGCGTAGGTGGCGCCGAACCGAATTCGGGCCGGAGAGTACATCTTCCACCACGAGCCGATCCGATCGAGGTGTGGCCTGATCGGCGTGCCTGCCACCAGCACAGTGGCCGAGAGCAGACCGAGTGCGCCCCAGAGCAGAATCGCGGTCTCGACGGATACGCCTGCGCCCGCGATGTTGGCGGCGAACAACCCCGCCATCCCGAGTGCCCATGCGGCATCGGCCACGACGGCGACGAGTGGACGTCCAGATGCGATCGCCGGGTATCGAGCGACGTCCTGCGCCAGCACGACCGGGATGACGACCCCGAGAGCAACCGCCATCGCGACATCGCCCGCCGCCCATCCGACGGCGAGGATCGCCATGACCGCACCGGTACCCGAGAGGATCGAGAACGCGGTCGCGTAGCCGCCTTCGGCCAGTATTTCCCGCTTCGACAGATTGCTGACCAGTAGAACCGGGGTTCCCACCGCGCCTCGGTTGAATCCGATCCAGGCCATCACGATGGCGATCTGCAAAGACACCACGCCGAATTCGGACACGGTCGCCACCTGCGCCAGAACGAACAACAGCAGTGCGTTGCTGGTGCTCGACAGCAGCTGGTCGATGGTCGTCCACAGCGCCGCTGGTCCGCCGGCGGGGCGGGTCATCACACGTCCAGACCCTGGTATATCGACTCCAGCCGGGCGGCGACGCTGTCACTGCTCAACTCGGCCTTGACAGCCGCGGCGCCGCGCTGACCCATCTCCTCGGCTTCGGTCGGATTCGCGAGCAGGTAGCTGACCGCCTCGTGGATCGACGCGGCCGTGCCGCTCACGCAGAGCCCGCAATTGTGGCGCCGAACGAAATTCGCGAGGCCGCCGTCGTCTCGAATCACGACGGGCGTCCCCACCGAGAGCGCCTCGGCGACGGTGAGGCCGAACGGTTCCCGTTCGGCGGGGAGAACGTAGACCGACGCGCGGCTGAGGCGTTCGTTGACGTCTTCCGGCGGTAACCCCGGTTCGCGGACCAACAGGTTCTCGCCGAAACCTTCTTCGCGCGCGACGTCGATGACGCGGTCGACGGCTGTTTCGGCGCCCTGGTTGATGCCGACGATGGCGAACCGGGCCTTCATGCCGCTGCGCAACATGTCCAGGGCCGCTTCGGCGAAGACCTCGGGATGCTTGCGCTTGTGCAGGCGCGACAGGAACAGCACCTCCGGGATGTCATCGCTTCGGCCGTTGCGGGCAGCGGCGTAGTCGGACGCCGGTGGGACTCCGTTGGGCAGAAGTTCATAGTTGCAGTCCGGGCCGACGATCTCGATGAGGTCGGCGTGCTCGCGTTCGTCCAGACAGAGAATCTCAGCGGCGTCCCTGAGCAGTTTGTTCGTCCACACCCGATCGATGACGGGGGCCAGGCGATGGCTTCGCGCACGGATCATGCCGTGCGTCTGACAAACGTAGGGAATCCGCAGGCGCCGCAGTTGAAGCGCGGCGGGCAGTGTCACGAGGTCCCGGCCGAGATGGACGTGGGCGATGTCGAACTGCGAGGCGTTGGCGTTGATCCACGATCGCATCCTCGGCGCCCACGTCGAGGCGAAACCCAGACCCGGTACCGAGCCCATGGACGCGAACAGTTCCGCGGGTACCGAGCCGAGCTGCGTCGGCCGGTGCGGAAAGCCCGAGGCTGCCGCGGCCACCTTGACGGTGTGGCCGCGTTGATGGAGGGCCGCGGTCTGGTTCATGGCGACCCGTACCGGGCCGCCGTACGCTCCGTCGGGAGTTACCAGAGCGACAATATGCAGGATCCTCACCAACGGGAACGCTTACCCGGATGAGCCCACTGCACCGCGCGGCGCACGGTGAGCGAATCTTCCTGCCGCACGGCATCGTTGCCCGAAATCACGCGGCGGCTACCGATAGGCGGCGGAACCGCGGGCTGACCGAGTCGGCCGGTACGCCGTGCGGCCATGGCGTGGCCCGCGTCCCGGTGCTCGGGTAGATCGGTCAATTCCGTTGCACTCCAACGGTTGCTGATGAGTGTCCCCGGCGGCACCGACGATCCGGACGGCGTCGGGCCGGGTGCGCGACGAACCCACCCGGTGCCTTCGCCCTGCCGATGCGCGCGCATGGCTACTTTGCCGTCGAGCCGACACATGGCGATACCGCAAATGCTGAGCGCTCATGCGCACAGACATATTTCGGCTGGATTCGATACGCTGTCGTCGCCAAAATAGCTTTGCTCCCCCTGAGCGCCCCGTACCTATGAATACGCCTCGACCTTGGCACATTCCCACCCTGTCCGCCAGTCAAACAGACTGTGCCGCGGTGTGTTCGCCAGGGGCAGCGGGTTTTCGGCGACCCTTCGCCTGGAAGTTGCTACGATACGAAGCCGGATTGCTTCGCAGCAATCGAGGGGGCGGGGGACTGCAGTGAAGATCCGGCACGGTCGAGTTCGAGTTGGGCCGCTTGACATGGAATTCGCCGGTGCGCGGGTATGGGTACTGATCGGCCCCACGCCGGCCGATGCCGGTTCCTATCACGCGGTACTGTCGCGGATCGCCGAGGGCGGCCCGGCAAACCGCGTCGGTTTACAGCCGCAACGTGACCGGCGGGATTGGCGGTTCGAACCCCGATTGCCGCCGTCGGTCGTCGCCGGCGACATCGACTTCGATCCGACCGACGTCGACGCCACCATGACACAGTTGGCGAGCCGGACCGTCGACCAGCCGATAGTTGCCGGCAACATAGCCGGTCACCTGGCGCTGTGTATCGACCACGGGATCGGAGACGCTCACGCGATCGCCGAGATCGCTGCCGCTCTCACCCGGCCCGGTGCGCCGTTGCCGTCCGGATATCTTCCGCCGCAACAAGATCTGAACGTCACAAGACCGCTTGCCCGGGTGGCTTACCGAATGCTCGCAGCCGGCCCGGTAGGCATCGCCCGTGACGTCACCCACGAGTTGAACGCGGCGAAAACCCGCCGTGCTGCGAGCGAAACAGCTGGCCGGAGCGGGGGAGTGCCGTCCGTGTCACCGTCGTCGGGATACTCGACGATCTTCATCCGGAGCCAACCCGGCTTCCTGCCCGCGGTGCGGGAACTACGCGACCGTCGGTATCGCGGTACCTCGGTCGCCACGTTGGTGTTCTACGCGCTCCGCAGAAGTCTCGCGCAATGCCTTGAGGATTGCGGTGCGCACCTGGCCCCGACGACCGGCCTGCTGACCGACCTGCGCCGGTATCTGCGTCCCGGGGAGGCCACGCTGGCGAACCTCTCGATGGTCGCCCAAGCGGTAACGCCGCGCGGCCAGACACTCGCCGACTTCGGCGCGAGCGTCACACGGGCGACCGGCGCACACTCCAGTTATCCAGCCACGAGAACGCTTGCGGTGTGTGCGATGAGGGCACTGCGCCCACCGGCGCGTGCACTCGGCCCTGGTGTTGCCGACGGGCGTGACGGCAACATCGAGGTCACATTCTCGGACGTGTCCCGGCTGCCTTCCCTGCGAAAGTTCCAGTACCGCAGTGACAGTCGGGACCGCATCACGGCGGTGGCGTTGCCGCCAGGGGCCCGCAACCAATTGACCATCGCGCTCGTCACGGTGGGCGACGAACTCCAGCTGACCGCGACGTACTTTCCCGACGTCATCCCCGCCGAGCCCCTGCGGGCGGCATTGAATCAAGGACTGACGTTCGACGTGCTGGCGACCGTTTGAACACGGCGCGAGCTACGGCCCGAACTCGCAATCCTTGAGTGTGGTGGTGTCGTTGGCGCGAAAGATCGACATGGTCTGCGTCGCGCTCGGAAGTGCGACGCAGTCCTCGATGAAAGCGCGCACCGAGGGATCGATACCGGAGTCTTTGAGGCCGCGGTCGAAGTTGTCGACGAGCTGGCAGCCCTTGATGTGCACGTCGACCGAACCTGCGTAATCGATTCCACCGCTGGCGGTGCCGGATTGGCCGCTGTTCGCAACGTGCGCGCCGTCGATGCGATGGTCCCTGCCGCGGACATTCACCCCGGCGTAACCGGCTTTCGCGAACTCACCGCCTTCGATCACGACATTGGCCGACGTGCTCTTGAGTGAGACGGCGTGCAAACCGTTGCCCTCGGCGCGACAGTTGTTCAACACGACATGTTGGGCACGCATCTGGTAGCCGCAGACTTTGGGGCCGCCACCGAGGGCGCTGCAATTGTTGAAGTGGATGTGTCTGCCGAACTCATGGGTGTCGAATACCGAGTAACTGTCGGACCCGCCCGTGCCGGTCGAGTCGTTCACCTCGACGTGCATCGGACCGCCCCAGTACTCCTTGCCGGGGCGTTCATCGGCCAACGTCGTGAAGATGTGCCGAGTGCCTTGGCCGCTCAGGTGATTGGCCACCAGATGTGTGGTCGACCCCGCCGCGGCGAGCCCGTACCCGTACGAGTTCTCGACGCTCGGCAGGCCGTCGGCCAGCAAGCCGTCGACGCCCGCGTGGTACGCGTCGAGCAAGATCACCCCGCCGGTCATGTTGTGGAGTTCGATATCCCGTAGCTGCACGCCCAGCGATTTTTCGAGCTTGATCGCGTAGGTGTGGCTGACGCCCGGTCTGACACCCGGGCCGGATTCGAACCGCAGGCCTGTCAACACGATGTCGGTGACGGGCGTGACCCGGAAGAAGCGCGCGTTGTCCTCTGGCAGGTAGGTGTATTCGAGCGGGGTGTCCACGTGGACGACGTCCCCCTCGACGGAGCTGACCTGCCGGATCTCGCGGCAGAAACCGATGCCCAGGCCGGGATCGCGGTAGCCGACGATCTCGACGGCCTGACGTGTCGATTCGAGGCCAATCAGGTCGCCGGTCTTGAACGCGTCGCGAAATTCGGGTGGCAACGTGATGAACTGGCTGCCCTCCGGTTGCGGGACGGTCAGAGCGCGCTTGGAACCTTCGGTTCCGCTCGCATAGAAGACCGCGGTGCCGCGCTGCGCATCGACGGCGTTGACTTCGAACACCGCTCCGGGATCGCATTCGATTCGGGTGCCGGAGGGCAGCACGATGCGGTTCGATCCGGACTGGCCGCTCTCGCCGATCCGGTAGCGGCCCTTGGGAAAGCGTATGGGGTGTTGCCCGCCGAACTCCTTCACCACGGCCTGGATCGCCGCGCGGACGTCCTCGGCTCCGGTGTTGGACACGCCTTGTTCCACAACGTTTACCGTCGATCCGGCCTCTGCCGAACTCTCGGCGCTTGCGCCCGGAATCCCAAGGGCGTTCATCGCGTATGCACCGACAGCGCCGGTGACACCCAGGCGCAGCACACTGCGCCGGTCCAGATTCGGCATGACCCCATCATGGCACTCGTGCTGCGTGGACGCGGGTTCGGCGACATGCCGCCCCGGCCGTCAGCGCTACATGCCCGCGGCCCCAGCACTTTCCGAAAACTGACGGTAGAGTCTGCGGAAGCGGCGGGGGCATACGTTATGCCGCACGGATAACGCTGCTTTCCAAAGATCAGTCATGAGCGGCAAACAGGGGGAGCTATGACGGCAGATGCCGTTGATCGGAGCTCGTCGGTCGGGCACGGCCTGGACAACGGTTGGCGCGTCGGATGATTCGTGCGGCCGTGATCACCGCGGGTTTTCCAGACTACCGACGCAACTTTCTCAGCGAACTGCGCGACGCCTTCGCCGAGAACGGCGACGAGCTAGTTCTGGTGGGCGGTGACGTGTACAGCGATCCGACAGTTCGCAGCGCGGAATTTGCCGGTGTCGTGAAACTGCGCAACCGTCACTGGCTTGGCCGTCGAATCCTTTGGCAGCCAGGCGCACTCAGATATCTCGACGGGCTGGACGTGGTCGTCGTCGACCTGAACCCCCGCTCCCTCACGGCGTGTCTCGTCCTGTTGATCAGCAAGGTCAAGCGCACCCGGACGCTGGTGTGGGGCCACATCCTTCCGAGGGCGGGCGCCTCGGCCAGAACGGTGCCGATTCGCCGCGCGATGCGCCGCTTTGCCGATGGCGTGATCAGTTACACGTGGACCGACGCTGAGCTGGTACGCACCGAGGATCCCGGCACCGATGTCTGGGTGGCCTCGAACGGTCTCTACCGGGCGTCCGATCTGGGGTGGGACCCGACGACGCCGCGCACGGACACCATCTACGTCGGCCGCCTCGAGCCCGCGAAGAAGCCGGAACTGTTGGTGCGTGCCTTCGCGCATGCGCGCGACCGCCTGCCCGCGGACGCGCGGTTGCGCATCGTCGGCGACGGCTCGCTTCGCGGCCGGCTCGAGGAGCTCGCGGGCGAACTCGGTATCGGTGCCGACGTGATCTTCCCGGGCCACGTCTCGGATCTGGAGCGTCTCCGCGAGTTCTATTCGACCGCAGTGGTTTCCGCGTCACCGGGCTATGTCGGGCTGAGTCTGACGCAAAGCCTGGGTTTCGGAGTGCCCATGGTCGTGGCCGATGACGAGCCGCACGCTCCCGAGGTCGAACTGCTGAACGACGTCACGGGTTTGTACTTCACGGCCGGCAGTGTCGAATCGCTGGCGGACAAGCTGGTCGAGGTCTACACCAAACCGGAAGCCTGGGACCACGAAGCGATCGTCCGCCAGGTGCAGAACACGTACTCATCGAGCGCGATGGCGGACGGGTTCCAGCGGGCACTGCGGGGAATCTCGCAAGATTCCCAGGTGTGACGAAGTGTGCCGCGCGCTTGCCGGCATGGTCAACGACGGCATGTTTGCCAAACTTGGCGCATCACGCGGATGTGTTGGAAAAGGTTGTGCGGCTGGCGGTTAACGCCCTTCTCCGACATGTGGAGAAGGGCCGGAGCCGGTAGTGTGTGACACGTCGTCGGCTCGGCTTCGACAGGGCGTTCGTGCGGTGAGGCCGGGACGCCACAGGGGATTCGTGGGGGGGCAGGGGCATATGAGAATTGCGGTACTTGGCACGGGCTATCTGGGTGCGACTCACGCGGCCTGCATGGCCAGCCTGGGGCACGACGTGCTCGGTGTCGATGTGGACGAGGCGAAGCTGGCCAAGCTGCGCTCGGGGGAGATGCCGTTCTATGAGCCCGGTCTGGACGAACTGACACAGGACATGCTGGCATCGGGCCGGTTGCAGTTCACCTCGTCGAATGCCGAAGCTGCCGCATTCGCCGACGCGTTCTTCATCGCGGTCGGTACGCCGCAGAAGCGCGGCGAGTTCAGCGCAGACGTATCGGCCATCGACAGCGTGGTGCGAACGCTCGCACCGATGATCGACCGGCCTGCGGTCATCTTCGGGAAGTCCACCGTCCCGGTCGGAACAGCCGAGCGGTTCCGGCGGCTCGCGCAGGAACTGTCGCCGGCCGGCGAAGACCTTGAATTGGCGTGGAACCCGGAATTCCTGCGCGAGGGTTACGCGATCAAGGACACCTTGGAGCCCGATCGCCTCGTTCTCGGCACCTACGCCGACGGTGACGGCCGTGCCGAGACGGTTGCGCGGGAGATCTACGCTCAACTGCTCGAGAACGGCGTGCCGTTCATCACGACGGACCTGGCCACCGCCGAGCTCGTCAAGACCTCGGCGAATGCCTTTCTGGCCACCAAGATCTCGTTCATCAACGCAGTCGCTGAGGTGTGTGAGGCGGCTGGGGCCGATGTGGTGGAGCTTGCCGACGCGATCGGATACGACCATCGCATCGGCCGTGCGTTCCTCAACGCCGGGCTGGGATTCGGTGGCGGCTGCCTGCCCAAGGACATTCGTGCCTTCATGGCGCGGGCGGGGGAGCTCGGCGCCGATCAAGCGCTGACCTTTTTGCGCGAGGTCGACAACGTCAACATGCGCAGGCGGACGCAGATCGTCGAGATGACCCGCAACGTGTGTGGTTCGCTGCTGGGTGCCCGGGTAGCCGTGCTCGGTGCGGCGTTCAAGCCGAATTCCGATGACGTGCGTGACTCGCCCGCGCTCAATGTGGCAGGGCAGCTGCAATTGCAGGGCGCCTCGGTGCTCGTGTACGACCCGAAGGCTATGGACAACTCCCGCAAGCTGTTTCCCACGCTGGACTATGCGACGTCGGCCAAGGATGCGTGTGACCGTGCCGATGTCGTGCTGGTGCTCACCGAGTGGTCCGAGTTCCGTGAGCTGGATCCCACGCGGCTCGCGTCGGTCGTGCGCCATCCCCGGGTGATCGACGGCAGGAACTGCCTCGACCCCCAGGCGTGGGTGAACGCGGGTTGGCAGTACCGCGGATTCGGGCGCCGGAAGTGTGCCTGAGTCGCAGACACCGTTGAACCGGCGTTCGGCCCAGCGCCGACCGATACGTCTCGCGCTGCTCGGGGTCACCGCCGCAGTGTTGCTTCCGGTCGGCGCGTGTAGCGCGGACGCTGTCACTCCCACTGCTCGCTGCACTGCTGGTGACTATTCGTCCGGGCCGCTCGCCGGCGCCCAGCAGAATTCTGTTGCCCCGGATGTCAAGGGGGTGGCGGTGATTGGAGACTCGTACACGAGTGGTGCCGGCGCCAAACCGTGGCCCGGCCTGGTGTGGCAGCGCCTGGCTGCCGAGGGCATCAAGGTCGACGCGCACGTGGGCGGCGAGGGCGGATCGGGCTATGTCACGCCCGGCAAGAAAGGCACAACCTTCGTCCAACGCGTCGCGGGCACCGTGACCGCAGACGACCAACTGGTGGTCTTCTGGGGTACCCGCAATGACCGTGGCACCGATCCCGATGTACTCGCAGCGGCTGTACACGAGGCGCTGCAGCAGTCGATACAACGGGCACCGCACGCACGGCTCCTGGTGATCGGCCCGGTGTGGCCGAGTGCCCCCGCGCCGCAGGAAATCCTGCAGGTACGTGATGTGGTGTGCGAACAGGCGCGTCGGGCCGGCGCTACCTTCGTCGATCCGCTCGAACAGGGTTGGCTGGTAAGCCGCCCGGACCTCATCCAGGCCGACGGCGTCCATCCGAACGACGCCGGCCAGCAGGTCCTTGCCGACAAGATCGTGTCGTTGATCAAGGACCAGCTGGCCGGGCCGGTGTCGAACTAAATCCTCAGTGCGCGTTCACCTTGATGGGTGCGCGGCCACTGCTGGCGGTCTGGGATTCCCCGAAGACGAAACCGAGCAGCTTCGCCCGGACCGCCGTCAACCGCTTGCGGCATTCGGCGAGATCGGCGGTGGACGAGATGCTCGGACGGACCACGACGACGACGCCGTCGGCCAGGCCGACGATGGCATCGGTGCCGGCATTTGCCAGCAATGCGGGGGAGTCGACGATCACGTAGTCGAACTGCTCTGCCAGCTCACGGATCAGTGCGCTGAAGGCCGTTGACACGAACAGGTCGTCCGGGTGGTCGACATCTTTCTGACCCGCCCCGAGCACGGCCAGTGTCTGCAGACCGGTGACGCCACGCTGAACGGCCTCACCGAGCGGGACCCGGCCGTGCAGCACATCAGTCAGGCCGGGGTGTTCGGTGGCGCCGACCCGTTGGTCGACCTGGGGGTCGTCGATGTTGGTATCGACGACGACAACCGAGCTGTCGCCCTTGGCCAGCGTCGCCCCGACGTTGACCGCAACGGTCGTCTTGCCCTCGCCGGCTCGTGCACTTGTCACCGCCACAATGGGATTCGGCTTCTCGTGCAGTGCCAGCATCAGCTGTGAGCGTAGGCCGCGGAAGGCCGTGACGGCGGCGGTGGGCTCGCCGTCCAGGTCGATGAGACGCGCGTCCTTGAGCTCGTCGTCACCCGGCACGATCGCCAGTGGTTGCGATCCGAGCGCGATCTCCGCATCGGTGACGTTGCGGATCTTCTTGTTTCTGGCTTCTCGTGCCAGGACAAGAAGCGCACCGACAACAAGGCCGATCATCGCCGCCACGATCACGTTGACCTGGGTGGTGGGTACCACCGGTGTGCTCGCGACCGTGGCAGGCGTCACCACCGTGAGCTTGCCGGTCGGCTCGTAGCCGCTGCCGGGCACCTCGAGGGTGGACACCGCCTTGATCATGGAGTCGGCGATCGCGGCCGTGAACCGTTGGGCCACTTCGGGATTGTTGTCGCGGCCGTAGATGGTCATCAACACCACCTGCGGGTTGATGTCAACGCCGACCGCCTGGCGTGCTTGTTCGAGCGACCAGTCCAAGCCTGCCGATTCCACTGCGGGCGCGAGGATCGCATCCGAGTAGAGAAGCTGTGCGTAGCTTCCGACCCGTTCCTGGGATGCCTTGACCGTGTCGTAGGCCGTCGGGCTGACAGTACCGCCCGACGTGATGAACAGCGTTGTACTCGCTTCGTAGACGGGCTTCTGCAGCATCGAGATTCCGAGCCCGCCGAGTCCGAAAACAATGGCAGTGCCCAGTATTAGGACCCACCCTTTTGCGAGAACCGTAAGAATGTTGCGCGGGGTCGGGCCCGCAACGTTATTGAGCATTTCTTGTCGTCTCCCCCGGGATTTCCCACTTCAGACACTGTGATTGTCCGTGAATGCACTTTCCCGGCAATGACGATACAGCCTCCTGTGCTGTCGCGCTGGCCGAGGAGTCGCCCCCGAAACGGTGCCATCAACTGCGGTGTTGTCGTCGAACGAGGCCTTCGTGGGCGCGAAACCCGTTCTGCTGGGCCGGGAACCAGCCGGCGCGGAAATGTGGCCGACAAACTGTCATTCGTAGCCAGTGCGCCGTACCGAGAAGCAATATGCCGGTGAGCGCGATATCGGGCTGTTTGTATGCGGTTGCTGGTATTGCACGGCCTGATTCACACCCGACAAGGGCCCAGATCAGGTTGTATCTTTAGGCCACGCATCGATTTTCGAGCGGTACTTTGGGGGACGCTTCAAATGACTTCTGGTTCTCTGCGCGGCCGCTGGCTCGCGGGCTTGCTCATCGTCATCGGGGTGGTAGCGCTCGCCGGCGGGGTGGCGTGGGCGAGTGCCGGCAATCGGGTCGAAACATCGCCGCCGGCGCGCGTTCACCTCGAGCCGCCGCCGCCGCCGGAACGCCCGGCGCTTGCGGTGCTGGGCGATTCATTCTCGTCGGGTGCCGGTGCCGACTGGCAGACCGGCTGGGTTCAGCTCGTCGCGGATTCGATGTGCTGGACGGTGTTGCCGGCGTCGCGGCCGCGTGGGATCGGCGCGCAGGGCGGCACGGGCTACACCACCGCGGCCGCAGATATCGGAAAGCTCCGGTATGGCGATCGTGTCGACGCCGTCATGGCGGGCAACCCTCAGATCATTCTGGTGCAGGGCGGAATCAATGACCGCGCTGCGAGATCGGAGGCGATCACCGAGGCGGCGGCCGAGACGTTCCGCGCCGTGAAGGCGAAGGCGGGCGATGCGGAGTTCATCGTCATCGGCCCCGTGGCGCCGCCGGATCCGACCATTCCGCCCGAGGAATCCGCCCGAGTATCCGGTGCCATCGCCGCTGCCGCGCACAACGTGGGTGTGCCCTACATCGATCCGGTCGCCGAACGTTGGCTGACGAATCCGGCGATGTGGAGCCCCGACCATACGAACCCGAACCGCGAAGGTTACCGGGAATACGCCCAGCGGCTCGTCGACAAGTTCGTACAGGCCGGCGTGAAGCCGAGCTGCGGATAGGACGGCAAGATGACGACGACACTAGAGCCGGCGGAGGCGCAGGCACCGCAGGAGGCGAAGCAACCGGTACCGCTCTCGCCGCTGTTGGTCCGTCTCGCCATCGCGCCGCTGCTTCTTGCGGCGTTCACGTCCACCATGGCGATCTTGAATCTCGCCGGGCCGGTCTCGTTCGGCGACTTCTTCGTCGGACTCTCACTGCTCACCCTGCTGCCACTGGTGATCATCGGCAGACGGGGTTTCACCATTCCGGCATGGATGTTCATCCCCGCCGTGGTGATTCCGATATGCGTGCTGGTACGTCAGATCGACCCGCCACCGTACTTCTGGCGAGTGTTGCGGCTGCAGGTTCAGCAGTACCACCCGGAGAGCTTCGGCAAGGCGATGCTGTGGCTGGCGGCGATCTACATCGTCCCCATCGCGGTCATTGCGGCGTCGAGGATCGAACCGAGAGTCGTGGAATGGGTGATGGGTGCCTACGCTGCCGGCGTCACGGTGTCCTGCGTCGTGGCCTTCACCGACCTCATCGGGCTCACGCACGTGAGAACCGAACTCGATTATGCGGCAATCACTTACAGCTGGTCCGACCGACGGTTCTCCGGGCTGTCCGATCACCCGAACAACCTCGGCTACACCATTCTGATCTCGCTGCCGTTCCTCATCTACTTCCTGAGCAAGATGCGACAGAAGTGGATACCGGGCCTGGCGCTCGTGATCATGGTCTGCGGGCTGCTCGCCACCGGATCCCGCAGCGCCCAGGGACTCGCGCCGTTGTGCGTCCTGGCGGCAGCCATGTGCCTGCCGAACAGGCGTGCGGCACTTCGGGTGGTCGCGACGGCGTTCGTGGGCATGGTGGGGGTCGGGGCGGTTCTGCTCTTCACCGTGCTGGCCGACAAGCAGGCCGACATCCTGAGATTCACCGGTGAGGGTGCCGGCGGCGCCGAACGCGCGAACGAAGCCCGGTTGACCCTCTTCCAGCAGGCGCTCAACGATTGGATGACATATCCGATCTTCGGTGCCGGGATCCGACACGTCACCGAGGCGCACAACATCACGCTGCAGCTGCTGGCTGCCGGAGGAATCGTGTTGGCGGCCGGGATGATCGCATACTTCGCGTTCGTCTTCCGGGACTGCTGGCGGCTCATCAAGGGCGGCAACTATTACGCTCGGTTCCTGTTCATCTCGATCGCGACCTGGTTGATCGCGGGTCAAGCCGGGACATACCTGACGGGCCCGGAGATGTACTACACCGTCGGCTGTGTGGCCGCGCTCACCGTCGCGACCGTGCTGCGACCGGTGGATGACGACGCGGAACTGACGGCGGTACGCACATGACACAGGCGGAGAAGGGTGAAACACCCGGCGTAACCGAAGAAGTCGCCGAGGGCGCACCACGGAAATCTGCGCTCTGGGGTTGGGTGGTGTTTGCACTGATCGTGCTCGCGCTGCCGGTGCAGGCCGCGTGGTACACGTTCACGTCGTCCGAGCCGTACCCCGCGTTGACGCAACCACCGTTCAAAACCGTGCCCGGCGCCGACGGCACGCTGTCCGGACGCACCGAGACGCTCGCCGCGGTACTCGCGGATGGATCGTCGGTTCCACTCGACGCCGACGAATTGTTCTCCGACAGCTGGAATCAAGGCTCGTTCGTGATCGACGCGATCGCGTCGCAACCCGAGATCGACAGCCGGTCGCGTGCGATGCTGCGCGACGAGATCGGCAGGCATGTGCCTGCGGGTGGCGACGTCGCGTACCTGCGGGTGGTCACCCAGGAGCGGGAGTACCGGCTGAGCGAGAACCGTGCGTACCCGATCTCGGACGCCAAGACGACGGATATTCCGCTGGGGGCGTCGAATGGTGCTCGGTAGACGGCAATTCGACGCATGGTTGATGGATTCGCCGGTCTCCGGACGGGATTTGTCCCTGTTCCGGATCGTCTACGCGTTCTTCGTCCTGTTGACGGTGTACCGGGCCGACTACGCGGCGTACCTTCCGCCTGCGGCGTTCGATCCACCGGTCGGCCCTTTCGCGGTACTCGGCGGGGCGCCGCCGGCCGCGGTGATCTGGCTGGTTCAAGCGGCGCTGTGCGTGTCTCTGGCCACGCTCGCAATCGGTTGGCGCACAAGGTTCTCGGCATTGGCCGTTGGCGTCCTGCAGATCGTGCTGTACGGCATCGGCTACAGCTTCGGCAAGATCGACCACACGATCTTCTTGCCCTTCGTCGCACTGTTGCTGGCGTTCTCGGCGTGGGGGTCGAGTTATTCGGTTGATTCCCGGCGCGATGGCGCCGACCTGTCCGGAAACTCCTGGGTTCCGCGTTGCCTCGCCGTCGCGCTCGGCGTCGGAATGCTCACAGCAGGACTGTCGAAGGTACACGGCGGTTGGCTCGACTGGAGTTCACAGGCGACGTACGGCTACGCGATCATCCGGGAGGACGTGCTCAACACGCCGTTGGACGGTTCGGCCATGTGGTGGCCGATCAACCATCCCGTCCTGTGGGAGCTGATGGACTACGCGACGATCGTGATGGAGTGCGGTGTCATTCTCGCGGCCTTGAGCTGGCGCCTGTTCTATGTGGCGCTCGCCGGTCTGTCGGTCTTCCATGTGATCGCTCGGGTCGTACTGGGAATCCTGTTCCCGTACAACCTCATGGTGTACGCCGCGTTCGTACCGTGGTCGCGGTGGAGCGCCGTCCCGGTGGACCGACTCGACAAGCTCGCCGCTCGGCTGGCGTCCAGCCTGTGGCTGCGTACGGCGGTATCGGCAGCGATCGCGTCGGTGGGTCTGATACTTGTTGCACTGCGGCCGGAATGGTTCGTTCCCACCGTCTATCTCATCGCGATTCTGATCGCCGGCGCCATCGGCCTCGGCTATCTGGTGTCACTGATCGTCAGAGCACGGCCGCGTCTCGTTCGACAATGATCGCCGACTTGGAGAGGGGGAGGGGATACCGCATCCCCGACCATTGATGGACGGTATGGAACTGAAACGGAGATTCTTTCCGGAAGCGAACATCGGAGGCTTCAGCCACATCGACGGCCCGGTGGCGATGTTCAATCAAGTGGCCGCCGTGCTGCGGCCGACCGACCGGGTGCTGGACTTCGGCGCCGGCCGCGGTGAGCCCCTGCTGGACGACCCCGTGGACTATCGCCGCTCGATCAGCAATCTGCAGGGCAGATGCGCACATGTCGAGGGATGCGACATTGATGAATCAGTCTTGCAGAACCCGTTTCTCGACCACGCCGAGGTCATTCGCACCGACGCGCCGTTGCCGTACGACGACGACACCTTCGACGTCATCGTCGCCCGATATGTGTTCGAGCACGTGGCCGACCCGCAGTGGCTGGGGCGCGAACTCCTGCGGGTGCTCAAACCGGGCGGACTGATCGCGGCCATCACGCCCAACAAGTTCGGCTATATCGCGCTGGCCGCCCGCGCCGTGCCGAACCGATTGCACGTGCGTGCGCTGAATTCGATCCAGCCTGGCCGGAAAGCACAAGACGTGTTCCCGACGTGTTACGGCCTGAACACGCCGAGTGCACTGCGCCGCGCGTTCGGTCCGGGTGCCGAAGTGTTCGTCGCCCGCAGATCGTCGGAGCCGGCCTACCACTTCGGCCACCCGTTCGTGTATCGAGTGACCAAGTGGTTCAACAAACATCTTCCCGAAGCCCTGCAGCCGCTGCTGTTGGTCTATGTGCGTAAGCGTGACATGAGCTAGCAGAAAGGACGCGCCGGCATGGCGGGGCAGACAAAACGCATCAATTGGCAGGTCGTCTCGGGACTGGGTCTGGCGGTGCTCGCGTTGCTGTGCGGGCTGTGGTGGCTGTCCGGCCGAGACCAGATCAAACCGCCTCCGGCCGCGGCCATTTCGCTCGACCGTACGTTCGCCGTACTCGGTGACTCCTACACCGAGGGGGCCGGTGCGGGCAGCTGGGACAACGGCTGGGTGACCCGCGTCAGCGACGACATGTGTTGGACCCTGGTCAAAGTGTCCGCACAAGGCGGCACCGGTTACGTCTCCGCATCCCGGCAGAGCCCCGGTTCTGCCGACTTTCCGCGTCGCGTCCAGAATGTCACCGCCGGCCGGCCCGAGATCGTGCTGGTCCAGGGCGGGCTGAACGATCTGGCCGCGTCGTCGGAAAGGATCACGAGTGCAGCCGTCGCGACCTTCAATGACATCAAGGCCGGAATCGGCGGCGGACAGATCATCGCGGTAGGGCCGGTGGTGACGCCGCGCACGGACCCGAACGAGGTCGCCCGGGTGTCGGCGGCGCTGGAGGAGGCCGCCCGCGCGACCGGTGTGCGCTACATCGACGCCGCCAAGGCGCAATGGGTCCATGACCCGAAGTTCTTCGTCGACGACGGGTACCACCTCAACCCGTCGGGATACGAAGAGTACGCCCGGCGACTCATCGAGGAGCTCAAACTGGCTGGGCTGCAACCCAGTTGCCGCTAGCGCGCCGGAAGGGCCTCGCGGGTGGGTGATCCCAACAGGTTCTGAAGTTCTTGCAGCGCCGGTTCGAGCGCCTCCGCGGCAGCGGCGAACTGTGCGCGCATGCGTTCCACCTCGGTTTCGGACACATCGATGGATTGCTCGTCGGCAGGTCTGTGCAGCCAGACCGATTGCGGCTTGAGCAGATCGTCGAGGGTCGCGTGCAGCTTGCTCTCGTCGATCTCGTCGGCGATGATCGGGACGGCACCGTAGCGCCCGCCGATCACCAGCGCGTGCAACCGGTTGCTGACAACCGCGATGCACCGTGAGTAGACGTCGACGACGGCCGATTCCTGGTCGAGATGGCTACGGGTGTGCGGCCAATCGACGTGGTCGATGCCGCACGCGTCGGCGAGTTTCTGGTTGATCGCGCGATCCTGCCGCACCTGGGTGACCATGACCACTTCGAATCCCTGTGCGCGAACGCGTTCGACGAACTTGACGACGAGTTCGGTGACCGGCGGACGGTCGTACCGCAGCGACAGCGCGACCAGAGTACGGGGACTGTTCGACGTCACGTCCGGTCGTGGCCGAGCCGCGATGTCGGCAAAACCCAAGTCGGGCTTGAACTGTGCGTTCGATCCCATCAGTTCGGCGGTCTGCGGATCACGCGCCAGGTAGAGGGAACTGATCCGCGCCGTCATCCGCTCGGCCATCACCGCCAGACGTCCCGAGCCGCGCAGTGCCCGGCCCATCACCACCACCCGGTTGCCGCACAGGCGCGTGAGTGCGAGCAGGCAGGCGACACCGACCTGCTTGGCCAGATAGAAACCCTTGCGATCCAGGCGCGCCGGTGCGGGCGCCATGATGACCAGCGCTTCCCGCCGCAGGCAGGCCCGTAACAGCAGGGGCAGGAATCGGCGTGGGGAACCGGTGACGATCCAGGTGTCGGGTAGTTCGAAGGCGCCCACGTAGCTTTCGCCCATCGACCCCGTGTACACCACGGCGTGGTGATCGTTGGCCGCGATGTGCCGGGTGATCGCGCGTCGGATGAACACGTCACCCAGATTCATTTCGGCTGCAGCGACGCTGATGAAGGCTGTTCTGCCCATTGTCTCCCCTGTTTACGCAATATCGACCCGATGGTCACGGCCTGGATGGCCAGTTGAACGACGTAGCCGCCAGCGAGCGCGAAGCCCGCACCCAGCGCGCCCCAGTGCGCGGCGGCGATCGCGATGGCGATCAGGCTCAGCAGCGTCGATGCCGTCGAGATGATCGTCACCGCACGCAGGTATCCCCAGCCCTGCATGAGCGAATTGAACTGTGAGGTGATCGCCGCGAAGATCAGTCCGACGCAGACGACCTGGATGACGGGAGCCGCGGGGGCGAAGCTCGGACCCAGTACCAGCGGGACGAGTATGGGCAGTGCGACGGCCAGACCGATGTACATGACAGTCGTGATGGCGATCAGCCCGCCCACGGCTTTCAGTAACGGCCGGGCGCCGCTGAGCTGTGCTTTCGCGGCGGCCGGGAAAAGCAATGTGGCGAACGAGGTCGGCACGATCCGCAACGGGGTGGTCAGGCGGCTTGCTGCGGCGTAGTAGCCGGCGGACTGCGCGCTCGCCATGGCTGCCACGACAGTCACGTCGAAGTTCATGGCCTGTACGGCAAGCGAATTGAACCAGTAGTGGCGGCCGCCGATCAGCAGGCTCTTTGCCCGTACGGTCCGGTCGGTGCGAACGTCGTCGGTGACGATCCGTACGTGCCACCACGCCAGTAGCGAGAACAGCGTCAACCCGACGAGGTAACTGGGAACCGGGTCGAGACCGGCCGCGTGCGCGACAAGCAACACGACCAACGCGCCCAGTCGCCGGAACACCAATGACGTTGCGTTGTGCCAGAGTTTGCCGTCGGCCAGCGACACTCCGAGCCAGGCTTCCACCTGCTTCTCCGAGGACATCCACAACGGCATGAGGCACAGGGCCATCACGGCTGGGATCTGAGTGCCCACTGCGACGAGCGCGACAGTTCCGACGACGGTGCTGATGATGCTGATGTTGCGCCCGAGGCGCAGCGCGGCACCGATGCCGCCATCTGACCGGTCCGACACCCGCAACTGGACGATGTACTTCGTCAGTCCGAGATCGGCAACGGTCTGAGTTACCAACGCGATTCCGTACGCCGCGGCGAAGAATCCGAACTCGGCAGGCCCGCTCCACCGGGCGACGAGCGTCAGACTGGCGGCTTGAACCGCGGCTCCGGTCAGCCGGCCCGCCAGAATCCACGAATACTGTTGCTTCAGGCCGATCGAAGTGTCTCCTCACGGTGTGATCCGACATCGGCAGCGGTGTTTCGCCGATGAAACCGGAGGAATGTTTCCCCATGCCCCCCTTTGATATTGCACCATGCTTCTGGGTCGCCTGCAGCCGTTGCCCGACGCTGCGAATTCAGCAACGTATCGTTGACGTCGACCGGCCGACTTTTGCTGTGTGAGCGCCTATTCTGCTGTCCGGCAGCGAATCTGCGCGGCATGGCCGCGGAAACCGCTGGAGGCGGCGGCTCCGTGTAGGCGCGATGAGTGAAACATGTGCCCCTACACTGGCTCTGTGCGTGTTGCGGCAAATCCGGCGAGAAGCCGCCGGCGTCGCGCAGTGCGCGCCGGCATTGTGATCGTGGTGCTGCTGGTCGTCGTGACGACGTTGTACGCCAGTTGCTTTCGGCCGGCCGGGCGTGCGGCGATGGCGGAGGGGAACACGATTCTGTCGGCGGATCTGGGTGGTAGGGGTCCGGGCAGCCTTGTCGGTGCGGAGTCCATGCCGAATCTGATCAGCTCGATCGACGACACCGGTGCACAGTCGGCGCGAATCTCCTACCGATCCAGCGACGGTGACACGGGAACGGAGACGGTGGTGTCGGGGACCGTTTTCGTGCCTGGCGGAAAGCCTCCCGCGGGCGGTTGGCCCACCGTGGCCTACGGCCACGGTGCCACCGGCATCGACCCCTCCTGCGGGCCGTCCTCGTACAACGATCTGCTGGGCCAGTCAGCGCCGGTCGTCGAATTGCTGGAGCGTGGCTATGCCGTTGCGTTCCCGGATTACCAGGGGCTGGGTGCCGAAGGGATTCACCCGTTCACCGATGCGCGGACGGCGGGCCTGAACATGATCGATGCCGTTCGTGCGCTGCGCGCCACATTCCCTGGAGTTTCGAAGCGGTGGGCGGCCTATGGTGGCTCACTCGGTGGTGGTGCGGCGTGGGCCGCCAATGAGCAGGCTGCCGCTTATGCACCAGAACTGGAATTCGTTGGCAGTGTGGCAGTTTCACCGGCGGCCGATGTCACCGGCGTGGTTGCGAAAGCGGCGGACGGCGAGCTGACGCTGGAGCAGGCCGGCGTGCTCCAGTGGCTACTGGTGTCGTTGAACCGATTGCATCCGGAGGTGAACCTCGACGATTTCCGGCGGGGCACAGCAACGGCATCCTGGCAGTCGCTTTCGGCGTGTGCGTTCTCGGCGGACCGTTCCGATGCGTTGGACGCATTGGACCCCGACGATCTCGGGCCACACACCCCGGCGGCCGCCGCCCAACTACGTGAACTGTTGCAGCGGTGGGCATTGCCGCAGCGGCCGCTGAGCGGTCCGCTGTCGGTTGTGTACGGCGACAACGACGCGTACCTCGACCACGAATGGACGACGCAAGCCGTCCAGCGCGCCTGCGCATCGGGCGGTATGGTGAATTCGCGCTTGGAAAGCGGTAAGGGACATCTCGACGTGGATGCATCCGACCAGGCGCAATGGCTGGAAGACCGCTTCGCGGGGAAGGCGGTCTCGCGTGATTGCTGAGCATTCGGCCACAGCGCAGCGGTGGGGGATATGGCAGTTCGACTACATGTTGACGATGGCGGATCGCTGATGCGACGCAAGGTGTTTGTCTTCGGCGGCGCGGTACTGGCGGTGATCCTGGTGCTGTCCGGTGTCAGCGGAGCTTTCCTGTACAGCAATGCGCGCGAGGACCAGCTCCGCAAGGCCGACGCGGTGATCGTGCTCGGCGGTGAACACGACGGGCGAGAGGACTATGGCCTGAGCCTGGTTCGTGATGGCGCCGCTCCCGTACTCGTGCTGTCGGATCCGTATCCGCCCACTGACCGGATCATGAGGCGCGTGTGTCAGGAGGCTGTCGCCAACGTCGAGATCCTCTGCAGGAAGCCGGAACTCTTGACGACACGTGGCGAGGCGATTCTGACCCGCCAGCTCGCCCAGGAGCGCGGCTGGAAGTCGGTGATCGTCGTCAGCTGGCGTTACCACCTTCCGCGCGCGCGACGAATCTTCGAGCAGTGCTTCTCCCCGGATCCGGGCGCGCTCGTCATGCGCGCCGTTCCGAGGGACTACGACTTCTCCGTTGCGGAGTGGCAGTTCACGTACCTGTACCAGAACATCAGCACGGTCAAGAACGCGCTTCAGCCTGAATGCGCCGGGGAGCAGTGATGGCCGGATTCGGGCGTGGCTCAAACGATGTCACCGCGCTCATCGTGGGTGGCGGAGTGGGTGCGGCAGTGCGATTTCAGGTGCACGAGTTGTGGCCCACGCCGCTCGCTCTGGTGACCGCGACCGTTGGCTGCATTCTGGCGGGCTGCGGAGTGCTGGGTTATGCGCTGGCCTCAACCGTCGGCGGCGTCGTGCGCGCATTTCTGGCCGGAGTGGCAGGCGGATTGGCGAGTATCAGTGGCTACATCGCGATCGGCGTCAGCGAAGCGCCGTGGCCCGTGGTGGCGCTGATCGTCGTCGCACCCGCTGCGGTGATCGCCGGATTGTGGGCCGGTGCGTCACTTGGCGTCGCGCTTCGTGCCCGGCGCCGTGAGCCGGTGGGGGAACGGTGAATGTCGCCTTCGCCGCATTGGGCGGCGCGATCGGTGCGGGCATCGCGCTGGCGTGGTTCGCGCGGGGGCAGTCGCTGTTCTTCGTGGTCGCCAGCACGAGTATGGTCTGTGCGTTGATCGGTGGATTCACTGCGGCAGTGCCCCGGGCGACCGGCGGGTTGGCTGTCCTGGTCGGCTACGGGCTCCTGGTCACGTTGGCAACACCGCTGGCGGTTCTCGTCCCGTTGCCGACACTGCAGGACAGTGCCGAAGTACGGATGTTGATTCGCCGGACAACCGTGTCACTCACGGCGATAACGGTGTTTGGTGCCACGTTCGCGCTCGCAGGCAACCTGATGGTTCAGGCAGTGCTGCACGTGTTCATCAGAGCCGTATACGGATGAACCAGGATTAGGGGAGGAATCGAGACATGGGTCTGATCGTGCGCGGGACGCCCGGCGATGACTGAACTTCGAGAGCGTGGCACCCGGTTCGCCCTCGGTGAGTTCACCGGTGCCGGTTACGAGATCGGGCGGCCCGTTGCCGTCCAGGTGCTGTGGCTGCTGGTCTCGCGAAGCTTCCTGATGGCGTGGTGGTGCCCGATCCGGGTCCGGTCGGCCATCCTTCGCATGTTCGGCGCGAAGATCGGTCCAGGCACCCGTATCCGGCATGACGTCAAGATCCACTGGCCGTGGAAACTCGAGATCGGTTCCGATACCTGGGTCGGGGAGGGGGCGTGGATCCTCAATCTCGAACACGTGACCATCGGATCGAATACCTGCGTGTCGCAGGACGCCTTGCTGTGCACGGGCAGCCACGACCGGCGCAGCCCGAGCTTCGAATTCGACAACGGTCCCATCGCGATCGGCGACGGTGTGTGGATCGCGGCGCGCGCGACGGTGTTGCGCGGCGTCGCCATCGCCGATGGTGCGACGATCGGGGCGACCGCCCTCGTCACAAGTGATGTCCCGGCCGGGGCGACGATACTGGCGCCTCGCGCGCGGAACGGTGAACGACCGTGAGAATAACCATAATCGGCATCAACTACGCTCCCGAGGTCACGGGTATCGCCCCGTACACCACCGGGCTCGCCGAGGGCCTCGCGGCGCGCGGGCACGACATCACCGTCATCACCGGGCTTCCGCACTACCCGGAATGGCGAATCGCCGACGCGTACGCGAATGCGCCACGTTCCTCGGTGGAGATGGTCAACGGCGTGACGATTCGGCGAGTGCGTCACGCCATGTCCGAGACACCGAGTACGAAGGGCAGGGTGCGCATGGAGGCCAGCTTTGCGCTGGCCGCGGCGCGCAGCGCATGGAACCGTCCGGACGTCGTTCTCACGGTGAGCCCGCCGTTGCTGGCCTCGTGCGCCGTCGTGGGCCGCGCTCGGGCGCAGCGCATCCCGGTCGGCGTCGTCGTGCAGGATCTCTACGGCAAGGGTGTACTCGAAACCAGTGCCATGGGCGGCCGGGGCGCGGCCGCGACCACGAAACTCGAGGTCGGCATGCTGAGCCGCGCCACCGGCGTGTCGGTGATCCACGATCGATTCGCCGATGTGCTCAGCGAGCTCGGGGTCGACCGCGGGCGGATCACCGTCGTGCGGAACTGGACTCACATCGAGATCCCCACCGAGGATCCCGACTCGACACAGAACGTGCGGGCCAAGTACGGCTGGGATCCCGACGAGGTCGTTGTGGTGCACGCCGGCAACATGGGCGCCAAGCAGGGGCTCGAGAACGTCGTGGCCGCAGCCAAACTCGTCGATCGATCCGAGTCCCCGGTCCGGTTCGTGTTACTCGGTGACGGCAATCAGCGCAGGAAGTTGGAAGAAGCCGCCGTCGGCGCCAAGAGCCTGCAGTTCATCAGACCGGTGCCCGCCGACGAGTTCACCAAAGTGCTCAAGGCAGCCGATGTGCTGTTGGTGAACGAAAAACCGGATGTCGCGGACATGGCCGTGCCGAGCAAGCTCACGTCGTACTTCGTCTCGGGGCGGCCGGTGGTGGCCGCGACGTCGGACGGCAGTGCGACGGCCTACGAGGTGCGTTCGTCGGGTGCCGGTGTCATCGTTCCCGCCGACGATCCCGAGACACTGGTGTCTGCCGCACACCGGATCGGGGCTGACAAGGAGGCCGGACTGCAGATGGGGCAGTCCGGCCAGCGTTACGCCAAGGACGTTCTCGACGAGTCAGCGGCGATCGACCGCTACGAGCGGTGGTGCTCGGACCTCGTCGCGCGCAGCCGGTAAGCCGTCAACGGCTGCGCGTGGCTTCGGTTTCGAGGAACCACGCGTACATCTTCTTCAAACCCGCTTCGATGCTGTGCGTCGGGCGCCACCCGAGCGCGGTCAGCTTCGTGTTGTCCATGATCTTGCGCGGAGTTCCGTCGGGCCGGGCGGAGTCGAACTCGACGTCGCCGTCGAACGACACGATCGATTTCATGAGCAGTGCCAGGTCGCGGATCGAGATCTCTTCGCCCGAACCGACATTGATCATGTCGCCGGAGAAGTCGGATCGCAGCAGGAAGACGCAGGCGTCGGCGAGGTCGTCGGCGTCGATCAACTCGCGCAGTGGTGATCCCGTGCCCCACACGACGACCTTGTCCGCTCCGGCAAGCTTGGCGGCGTGGAAACGGGCCATCATGCCTGCGACGACGTGGGAGTGTTCGGGGTGGAAGTTGTCGCCGACGCCGTACACGTTCGACGGCATCACCGTGAACGCGTCAAATCCGTACTGGGCGCGGTACGCGTCGCACATCGTCTTGCCCGCGATCTTGGCGACGGCGTAGGGCAGGTTGGTCTGCTCCAGCGGGCCGGTCAGCAGCGCTTCCTCCACGATGGGCTGCTCGGCGTGCTTGGGGTAGATGCAACTGGAACCCAGGAACAGCAACTTGCGGGCACCGTACCGGTAGGCCGCGTCGATCACATTCGTCTGGATCTTCAGATTCTCCCGGATGAAATCGGCGCCCTGCGTGGAGTTCGCGACGATCCCGCCGACCTTCGCGGCGGCCAGAACGACGAAATCCGGTCGCTCGGCGGCGAAGAACCGTTCCACCGCGGCCGGGTCATCGAGCGGCAGGTCGTGATGGGTGCGGGTGACGACGTTCGAGTAGCCCTCGTCGAGCAGCCGGCGATGGATGGCCGAACCGACCATCCCCCGATGTCCGGCGACATAGATCCGTGAATCGATATCCATCTCCGACCTCACATCAATTCGTTGCCGGCAACGTCGTTTCGGTGCGCGACGTACCACTGGGTGGTCAACTCGAGTCCACGGCTGAGCGGGGTCTGTGGTTCGTAGCCCAACGACCTCATCTTGCCGATGTCGGGGCACCTGCGGGGCGTGCCGCCCTCGGCTGCCTCGCCCACCCGGATGTCCAGTTCGAGTCCGAGCAGCTTGCCGATCCGCTCGGCGACGTCACGTATGGTGACCTCTTCGTCGTTGCCGATGTGATAGATCTGGCGGTGCCCGCCGTTCTCGTACATCGTGAGCACGCCGCTGACGATGTCGTCGACGTAGCAGAACGCCCGCGTCTCGGTGCCGTCCCCCTGAATCTCGAACGGCACTGCACCGTCGGGGTTTTGGTCGCCGTTCCGCAGCGCCCGGAGAATGAACTGTGGCACGACGTGCTTGAAACCCATGTCCGGCCCATACACGTTGTGCGGGCGGAACACCTGTACCTGACGGTAGTGCTCCTGCGCGTAGTTGAACGCGATCAGCTCGCTGACGATCTTGGACCCGCCGTACGAGTAGCGCGGGTTGAGGCTGTCGGGCAACGTCAATGCGACGTCCTCGGGGGTCGGCACCGTCGCAGGAGTCTGATAGACCTCGGCGCTCGACGCGACGACGAGGTCGGGCACACCCGCCGTACGGCCGGCGTTGACCACCGCGAGCGCGCCGCGCAGACCGACGTCGAGCACCAATTCCGGGCGCTTGTAGAAGTTCTCGGTGCCGTTGATCGCGGCCAGGTGCATGATCACGTCGGTGCCGGCGAATGCCGCCGAAAGTGCTTGCTCGTCGCGGACGTCGATGCTGAACAGCTCGACATCGTCGGCGACCTCGGCGAATCGGCTGGCATCGCCGCGCACCATGGTGTCGACCACCGCGACGTCCCAGCCGTCGCGGACCAGTCTCTTCACCAGGTAGGCGCCGATGAAACCACCGCCGCCGGTAACCACTACGCGCTTAGGCATCGACCGGCACCAATCCACTCTTTCCCACTGCGAAATAGGAGTCACCCAGCTCGGCCGACGGCAGATGGCTGAAGTGGTTCCAGTAGTCGAAGACGAACCCGTTGGGGGTGATGAACTCGCTGATCGTGCGCGGCGAGATCGTCCCCAGCGCAGGATGGTTGTTGGCGATCACCACCACCGACGCGCCGCTCACCGCATCGCCGATCCGGCCGCACGTGTTGACATCCGGGAATGCGTTCGCGAGATCGGACGGTTCGATGACCGGATCGTAGACGCTGATCTCGGCGTCGGGATGGCCCTTCTTCAGCGCATCGAGCACTTTCACCGACATCGATCCGCGCAGATCGTCGGTGGCCGGTACGCCCTTGAACGCCATGCCGAGGACCGAGATCTTGAGCGGCGAAGGCAGATTGCGGCGTTCGACCTCGCTGCTGATGAAGGCGACGGTCTCATACGGCTGGCGCTCATTGACCAGCCGGCTCGCCGACGTGATCTCCAGGTCGATGCCGCGTCCTTTGGCGCTCTGCATCAGGATGTGTGGATCCTTCTCCAGGCATGGCCCGCCGACCAGACCGGGCAGCGGGACATTGGTGCGTGAGTAGCCGAGCTTGCCCGACGAGATCACCTCGTGTGCATTGACATTGAACGCGTCGCAGACGCGTGCCACCTCGTTGGCGAAGGCGAAGTGAACGTCGCGATAGGTGTTGTCCACGAGTTTGACGATCTCGGCGCTCTCCGGGCTGGAGACCTGGACGATCGAACTCGTGAGCCGGCGGAACACCGCGGCCGCGCGATCGGCGACCGCCGGGTCGTCGGCACCGATGATCTGTGGCAGCTCCCGGAGTTCTTGGAGCGCTCGGCCTTCCAGCGTCCGCTCCGGGCACATCGCGATGTCGAACCGCTTGCCGGACTGGGCCAGGATCGGCGAGACGACGTCGCGGGTGGTGCCGACCTTCACCGTCGACCGCAGGATCACCAGCGCGCCGTCGGGCATGTTCTCGGCGACCTCGCGCGAAGCCGCCTCGATCATGTCGAGGCGTGCGACGCCGTCCGTCGACAGCGGTGTGCCGACGGTGATGATGTAGGTGTCACACGACGTGTTGTGGTCGAACTGCTGCATGGCCACCAGCCGGCCGGACCGCGTGACCCGCGAAAGTGCCTCTGGCAGGCCTGATTCCGAGAAGTGCGGCACGCCATTGTTGGTCAGGTCGACGACCTCGGCCCGCCGTTCGACACCCACCACCTTGGTGCCCGCCTCGGCCAGGACGGTGCCGAGTGTCAGCCCGACATAGCCAAGGCCGACGATGCCGATGTCGAAAGTTGCACCGGTTGTTCCGTCTCCTGTGTTGATGCGCTCGACCACCCCGGGTCCCCTCCCTGAGTCCAGAATGCGGCAGTGAAGATCTCATCCACGTCATTGGGGCCGCTGTTCTAGCGGACATCTTGTCGGAAATTCAGCCGCTCTTCCACCGCTGCACGGCCCCCGACGCGCCGTATCGGCGCGGCCGAGCTCGTGCCGGTCGGTGGCGAATTTGTCGCTATACGACCGTAATCCGGGAGTTGTGCAGGTTAGCGACCCGGCCGCCCGTTCGAATGTCATTGCTGGAATGCCCATTCTGCTACGAGTTGCGAGTCGCGCCACGTCGAAAAAAATTCGTGATGATCCGTTCGTCGCTGGTGCATGGCACTATTGCGACAAAGTGGGGGACGATCTGGAGGGTGTCCGCCGCCCGGGGAATTAAGCCAATGATTACCCACTCGGCGAGCGAAACCGGCAATATCTTGACAGGATATGAGACTGTCCGGTCCTGGGGGACTAAGAGGGGGACAAATTGAGTATTGCGAATGTGGAATCCGGCGCTGCAGCAAAAGCCGCGGAGCCGCGACTCCGGCCCGGCTTATGGCGCCATACTTACGCGCGCCGATTGGTAGCCGTCGACTTGTTCGGTGTGGTGGCCGCCGTGGGTATCGCGCAGTGGCTGCGCTTCGGCGGTTTGCCGGGAACGGCTGCCACGTACCGGGACTTCGACTACACCACGGTGTCGCTTGCGATCGCAGGCGTGTGGCTGTTGCTGCTGTCGATCTATCGGACGCGGTCGCCGCGGATCATCGGCGCTGGCGCCGAGGAGTACCGGCGGGTATGGCTGGCCACCATCTCGGTGTTCGGCGGCGTGGCCATCGTGTCGATGTTGTTCAAGCTCGACATCGCCCGCGGTTACCTGATGATCGCGCTGCCCGCGGGCGTCGTGTTTCTGCTGCTCGGCCGATTCGCGGCCAGGCGCATCGTCGCCGCGCGCCGCAAGAAGCTCGGCAGCTGCATGACCAAGGTGCTCGTCGTCGGAAACGGACCTGCCGTCAAGGATCTCGTGCAGTCGATCGCGCGGGACCCCGAAGCCGGCTACCAGGTGGTCGGTGCGTGCGTGCCCGGGCTCTATCACCGCAGCAAGATCGATGTGCCCGGGGTCGGATTGGTGCCGGTGCACGGCGACGAGACCGACGTCGTCGACGCGTTGGCCGAGACCGGGTGTGATGCGGTTGCGCTGACGGCAACGGAACGCCTCGACGGGCGCGGCATCCGCGATCTGTCCTGGGAACTGGAGAACCTGGACATCGATCTCATGGTCGCGCCAGGCGTCGTCGACGTCGCGGGTCCGCGCCTGACCATGCGTCCGGTGGCGGGGTTCCCGCTCATCCACGTCGAGAAGCCGCAGTACAACGGGGCCAAGCGGTTCCAGAAGCGGGCGTTCGACGTCGTCTTCGCCAGCCTGGTCCTGTTGCTCGGGCTGCCGCTGCTGCTCGCGGTTGCCGCCGCGGTCAAATTCACCAGCCGGGGGCCGGTGTTCTACCGCTCCGAACGCATCGGCCTGGACGGTGAGCCGTTCGAGATGATCAAGTTCCGCACCATGGTCGACGGCGCCGACCAGATGGTCGATTCGCTCGCCGAGCTCAACGAGAGCGAGGGGGGCGTGCTGTTCAAGATCCGCAAGGATCCGCGCGTCACGACCGTCGGCCGCTTCCTGCGCAAGTACAGCATCGACGAGCTCCCGCAGTTCATCAACGTGCTCAAGCGGGACATGAGCGTCGTCGGTCCGCGACCGCCACTGGCGCGCGAGGTGAACACCTACGACGACTACGTCAAGCGGCGTTTGCTCGTGCTGCCGGGTATCACGGGGCTCTGGCAGGTCAGCGGACGCTCGGACCTGTCGTGGGAGGACTCGGTACGGCTGGATCTGTTCTATGTCGAGAACTGGTCGATGGTCGGTGACCTACTGATCGTCGTAAAGACCGTCAAAGCGATGGTCGCCGGTTCTGGCGCGTACTAATTCCGCAATTTCAGCAAACTTCAATGATGCACGGCTGAATTTGCGATATGTGCGTGTAACCTGCCCTTCATTTTTGGTCAATACCCACCCACGCGATTGCCTGAGTCGGCTATTTCGAGCCGAAATCGCACGTGGGGGAAGTGCTCGAGTGGCGACACGGCTTCGCTCGATCGTCGCGACGTCGCGCGTGCGATCGGATGCTGCAGTGCCTGTGTGAGAACCGATTTCGGCTCACCACGCATCCAGCATTCACATTGCTTGAGCGCCACAGGGTTTGGCCGGGCAGGAGCAGTATGTAGTGGAAAGCGTTGTGCTGCGGACGGTTTCGATACTGGGCGCAGGTACCGGCTCGGCGTAGGCCACCCACCCCCGACCGGGCGGCGGCGCGGCGATGTGCAGGTTCTATTGTGGCTGGTGACATGCGAACACCTCTGGATGTGAACCTGCTCCGCAGCCACCTGGGCAAGCCCTGGCGGCAACTGGACGTCGTGGAAGAAACCGGCTCCACCAACGCCGACCTGCTCGCCCGGGCCGCGGGTGGTGAAGACATCACGGGCGCGGTGTTGTTCGCCGAATACCAGAACGCGGGCCGCGGCAGACACGGGAGGCAGTGGTCGGCGCCCGCCCGGTCCCAGCTGGCGTTCTCGTTCGGGGTCGACGCCACCGGAGTTCCGGCGGCCACGTGGGGCTGGTTGCCCCTGGCGACCGGCGTCGCGGTCGTCGACGCCGTCGACGAGGTCGCCGGCATCGGTGCCGGCCTCAAGTGGCCCAACGACGTACTCGTCGGCCCGCCCGAATCGGCGGGCAAGCTCGTCGGCATTCTCGCCGAGGTGGCGTCGCCGGCGCCGGTCGTCGTGGTCGGACTCGGGATCAACGTGACGATGACCGCCGATGAGGCGCCGGATCCGCGTGCGGTGTCACTGGCACAGCTCGGTGCCACCGAGCCGGGCTTGGACCGCAACCGCTTGGCCCAGGCTCTGCTTCGCCACCTTGCGACGCGGATCGACAGCTGGCGCACCGGCGATCCGGCCCTGGCCGCCGACTATCGCGCACGCAGCGTCACAATCGGCAGCAGTGTGCGGGCGCTCCTGCCCGGCGACCGCACCGTGGACGGCGTCGCCGAGGCCGTCGACGAGCTGGGCCGCTTGGTGATCGACACCGGCACCGACCGGGTCACGGTGTCGGCCGGTGATATCACGCACCTGCGTCGGCTGGAGTCGTAGAGTTCTGCCGTGGGGTACCCGGAGAACGTGCTGGCCAACGACGAGCAGGTGGTCCTGCATCGGCACCCGCACTGGAAACGCCTGATCGGCGCGGTGTTCGTGCTGGTCCTCGCGAGCGCGGCCGCGGCCTTCGTCGCCGCGGTGGTGAACACCATGGATTGGCAGCCAACCGCCAAGAACGTGCTGTTCATCGTGATCGGGGTGATCTGGCTCGTGGTGGTCGGCTGGCTGACGATCTGGCCGTTCCTGAACTGGTGGACGACGCACTTCGTCATCACCGACCGCCGGGTGATGTTTCGCCAAGGCGTCCTCACGCGCTCGGGCATCGACATCCCGCTGGCACGGATCAACAGCGTGGAGTTCCGGCACGGCCTGTCCGACAGGCTGCTACGCACCGGAACACTGATCATCGAATCGGCGTCGCAGGATCCCCTGGAATTCGACGACATACCGCGCGTGGAACAGGTGCATTCACTGCTGTATCACGAAGTTTTCGACACCCTGGGTTCTGAGGAGTCACCCAGCTGACGCGCCCGCGCGCGGCGGCTCGGCCTGCGCAGCGGAGTCACCGTCCCGGCATCGGCATCGGCTCGCTGCTTCTCGGCATGATCCTCGAACGCCTCGGCGATCCCACCGCCCGTGAGCGTCGACTCGAGGGCCCGGTCGGGATCGCGGCCGAACTCGTCGGGGAAGACCCAACGGCGGAACGCCCAGAAGCGGAACGCCATCTGCAGGAGGTTGCCCAGGATGTAGGCCGAGATGAAGTCGGCGATGTTCTCCACCGTGAGCGACACCTCGGGCACGCGCAGCCCCAGCACGTAGCTGGAGAAGTACAGCGGCGCCATCGACAGCAGCACCCCGACGCCACTGAACGCGAAGAACAACAGGGCCTCGTGATGGCGCTCGCGGCCGCCGCGGTTCTGGAAACTCCATTCCCGATTGAGGATGTAGGAGGCGATCACCGCGACGATGCCTGCGATGATCTTGGCGGTGACCGGCTTGGGCTCGAGCACGGTGAGCTTGAGTGTGTAGAAGATCACTGAGTCGATGACAAACGTCGTCGCGCCGACGATCGCGAACTTGATCAGTTCGTGATGCTGTTCGGCGTACGGACGGATGAATCGCGGCAGTCGCGCGATCGTCGCATCAGCGAAGGACACAGGTAGGCAGTGTACGTAAGCGCGCGTCGCGATGCCGCATCGCTGCGCAGCCCCACCTTAACCGCAGGTCAATGCGCCGGTCACGGTGAGGACACGATTGGCATGAGCGAGCGGCATGAAACGATGGACGGCGTGCCGACTACTCCCAAGCAACCACCGGTCGTAGCGATGATCGGTGGCGGTCAGCTCGCCAGGATGACTCACCAGGCGGCGATCGCACTCGGCCAGACTCTGCGGGTGCTGGCCACCGGACCAAACGAACCCGCTGCCCAGGTGACCCCCGACGTCGTCATCGGGCAGCACACCGACCTCGACGCGCTGCGCCGGGCCGCGTCGGGCGCCTCCGCGCTGACGTTCGACCACGAGCACGTCCCCACCCAGCACCTGGAGCAATTGGTGGCCGAGGGCGTCACGGTCGCGCCGCCTCCGCAGGCGCTCGTGCATGCCCAGGACAAGTTGCTGATGCGGCGCAGGCTGCACGATCTCGGCGCGCCGGTTCCGCGGTTCGCCGACATTCGGTCGGTCGCCGACATCGAAGAGTTCGTGCGGCTCATCGACGGCCCGGTGGTGATCAAGACCGTCCGCGGCGGCTACGACGGCAAGGGCGTCATGATGGCCGACGACCTCGCGCAGGCCCGCGAGATCGTCGAGCGCTACCTCGCCGACGGCGTCGCACTGCTGGCCGAGGAACGCGTCGCGATGCGTCGCGAACTCGCCGCGCTTGTGGCACGCTCGCCGTTCGGGCAAGGTGCGGCCTGGCCCGTGGTGGAAACCGTGCAGCGCGACGGGATCTGCGTCGAGGTGTATTCGCCCGCACCCGGACTGTCTGACGAATTGGGCTCAGCCGCACAGGAACTCGGGTTGCGCCTGGCCAACGAGTTGGGCGTGGTCGGGGTGCTCGCGGTCGAGTTGTTCGAGACGACGGGCGGCGAGCTGCTGGTGAACGAATTGGCCATGCGACCGCACAATTCCGGGCACTGGACCATGGACGGGGCGGTGACGAGCCAGTTCGAGCAGCACCTGCGCGCCGTCCTCGACTACCCGTTGGGCGATACGGCAGCCATCGCGCCTGCCGCGGTGATGGCCAACGTGCTCGGTGCCCCGCAGACTCCCGAGATGTCGATGGACGAACGGCTGCACCACCTGTTCGCGCGCATGCCCGAGGCCAAGGTCCATCTATATGGAAAGGGCGAGCGGCCCGGTCGCAAGATCGGACACGTCAACGTGATCGGGACGGACATGGCCGATCTGCGGGAGCGGGCAGTCCGTGCCGCACACTGGCTTTCGCATGCGGAGTGGACCGATGGATGGGATGAACATGGCGAGTAACGCGGCGGCACGGGTCGGGTTGATCATGGGCAGCGACAGCGACTGGTCGGTGATGTCGGATGCCGCCGAGGCGCTTGCCGAGTTCGAGGTGCCGTTCGAGGTCGGGGTGATCTCGGCGCATCGGACACCCGGCCGGATGCTCGACTACGCGAAGACCGCGGCCGACCGCGGCATCGAGGTGATCATCGCAGGCGCGGGCGGCGCGGCACACTTGCCGGGCATGGTGGCCTCGGCGACACCGCTGCCGGTGATCGGTGTACCGGTTCCGTTGGCCCGGCTGGACGGTATGGACTCGCTGCTGTCGATCGTCCAGATGCCTGCGGGGGTGCCGGTGGCCACGGTTTCCATTGGCGGAGCACGCAATGCGGGCTTGCTGGCCGTGCGCATCCTTGGTTCCGCCGACGCCGGGCTGCGGGCGCGGATGGTGAAGTTCCAGGCCGACCTGGAAGCCACGGTGCTGGCCAAGGACGCTGCCCTGCGTGATCGCCTGTTGGGTGACGACTAGCGGCCCGCGCTCGGAGTCAATCCCCGATCAGCTCGCGAAGGCGGGGTGTCAGGGACTCGATCGGTTCATCGGTCGACATCACGACAACCGCGGTGCGGCCGCCGCCGCCGCGGTAGATCGGCCATGTCGCGGCCAGCGCCTCGGCCAGGTCCGACCGCGGGTTGGTCGCGTCGCCGCGCAGCCAGCGGCGCAGAACGTGGTTGTGTGCGGCGACCACGGCGTTGGCGAATAGTTCTGCGCGCAGGTCCGCGGTCCAATCCTCGGTCTTCGCGGATCGCAGGTGTTTGGTGAACAGCCGGGCATATCGCGACACCACGGCCGTTTCGAAGTCGCGCAGGGCAGGTACGGACCGAGTGAGCCGGTACCGCGTCCTGGCACGTTCGCCCTCGGCGAGGTAGTGCTCGAACACCGAGGTTGCCACCGCGATGACTTCGGCAGGAAGCGCATCGGCGGGCACCGTCGACAGTCTCTCGTCGGCGCGACGCAGCAATGCCTCGTGATCGGGGAAGATCAAGGCTTCTTTCGATCCGAACTGGCGAAATGCGGTGGTGCGCCCCACTTGGGCCCGGGCCGCGATCTCATCGACGCTGGCCGCCTCGTATCCACGTTCTTCGAACAGGTCGAATGCCGCGGCCACCAGGCGCTCCCGGGTGCTTGGAAGGCTGGGCATACGTGCATTCTCCCTTGGGTACTGAGTGCCGATGCTATGGTACTGAGTACCAAAAGTAGCAGGGCGTGTACTCGATGTGCAGCCCGGGCAACGATGAACCAAGAGAGCCACGAGCGCTGAGGAGATGACCATGGCTGGTTGGGCCGGCAATCCGTCTTTCGATTTGTTCCAGTTGCCGGAGGAGCATGAGGAGCTGCGTGCGGCGATCCGGGCGTTGGCCGAGAAGGAGATCGCCCCGTATGCCGCCGAGGTCGACGAGCAGGCGCGGTTCCCTCAGGAGGCGTTGGATGCGCTGAATGCGTCGGGGTTCAACGCGGTGCACGTGCCCGAGGAATACGGCGGCCAGGGCGCGGACTCGGTGGCGGCCTGCATCGTGATCGAAGAGGTCGCGCGGGTCGATGCGTCGGCGTCGCTGATCCCCGCGGTCAACAAGCTCGGCACGATGGGCCTGATCCTGCGCGGCTCGGACGATCTGAAGAAGAAGGTGCTGCCGTCGCTCGCGTCGGGTGAGGCGATGGCCTCCTACGCGCTGAGCGAGCGCGAGGCGGGCAGTGACGCGGCCGGTATGCGCACGCGCGCCAAGGCCGATGGCGATGACTGGATTCTCAACGGCACCAAGGCGTGGATCACCAACGGCGGCAAGTCGTCGTGGTACACGGTGATGGCGGTGACCGACCCGGACAAGGGCGCCAACGGCATCTCGGCGTTCATGGTGCACATCGACGACGAGGGCTTCTCGGTCGGCCCGAAGGAGCGCAAGCTCGGTATCAAGGGCAGCCCCACCACCGAGCTGTACTTCGAGAACTGCCGCGTGCCGGGCGACCGGATGATCGGTGAGCCGGGCACCGGCTTCAAGACCGCACTGGCGACGTTGGATCACACGCGTCCGACGATCGGGGCGCAGGCGGTCGGTATCGCACAGGGCGCATTGGATGCGGCGATCGCCTACACCAAGGAGCGCAAGCAGTTCGGCACTGCGATCAGTGACTTCCAGGCCGTGCAGTTCATGCTCGCCGACATGGCGATGAAGCTGGAGGCCGCGCGGTTGATGGTCTATCACGCCGCGGCCCGCGCCGAGCGCGGTGAGGGCAATCTCGGGTTCATCTCGGCGGCCTCGAAGTGTTTTGCCTCCGATATCGCCATGGAGGTCACCACCGATGCCGTGCAGCTGTTCGGCGGGGCCGGCTACACGGCCGACTTCCCGGTCGAACGCATGATGCGCGACGCCAAGATCACCCAGATCTATGAGGGCACCAACCAGATCCAGCGCGTCGTCATGAGCCGCGCGCTGCTCAAGTAACTTCACGAGCAGACGCGCGGGTACCCGCACAACGCGGTTTTCGGGTACCTGCGCGTCTGCTCGCCGGAGGGGTATCTAGTCGGGTCGCCGGGTCTGCGCGCCGTTGGCCTCGCGTGACTTCTCGATGGACTCGATGGTGCGCGACGTCGTGTACTGCTGTGCGGTCGTCACGCTGAGTGCGTTGAACCCGCGCACGAACATCACCATCGCGGCGAACGCCCACACGTTGCCGATCACCCATTCCCAATCGGTTCCGGTGGTCGCCTTCGTCAACCAGAACACCGCGATGGCCACGAGCGGGTAGCCGCTGTAGATGTAGAACCGCGCGTCGGAACTGACAGACCAGCTCGGGTGGCGGCGCGTTCGCAGGTGCCATCCGAGCAGTCCCAGTAACGTGATGATCGCGGCTAGGGTCGAGCCCATCGGGGTCCTGAGTCACTTGTGGTGATGTTGGCTGTGGTGAACCATCCGATGCAAAAAACCGCATGGTCCGGTCTCGCGAACATGTCACGAACGTGACCAAAGGTACTGCAAAAACCTGAGAAGCGGGTGTGAACGACCAACTGCGCGGCGTCAGCCGCGGGTGACCTTCTCCATTTGCCGGCGCCGCTCCTGCGCGCCGGATTCGGGATTGGCGACCTGCACAAGGGATGCGCCCACGGCGAAGATCGCGAGCAGGTTGGCCACCAACGCGTCAGGGTCGTCCCAGGCCGCCGTCGACAGCACGCGATCGGCGCCGGTGAATTCCTGTGCGGCTGCCGAAGTCCGGGCAGCGGACAGCACATCGGCGACCGACCGGCCGTCGAGGGCAGGCCCCGGCTGACGCTCGGGAACGATCTGATCGCCGTGCACCCGGACCGAGGTCGCGTAGTCGGTGACACCGATGGGCAGGTCGGCGGCCGGTTTACCGAACGGGTCCAGCGAGAGCACCGCGACCTCGCCGCCGCTCACCGCGTCGTCGGCCTCGTCGAGCCGGTCCCGCGTGCACAGGGCGATGTCGGCGGCACCGGACAGCACCACCTCGGCGCCGATCCACCACACGCCGAACAGCACGGCCGCGGTCTGCCAGTGCGCAGGCAGCAGCACGGCCACCCGCGTCCCGGGGCCTGCGCCCATCTCGTCGCGCAACAGGTTGGCGGTCTTGGCAGCCCAGTTGGCCAGGGTCACGGCCGACAGCTCGATGCGTTCGCCGGTGGCGTCGTCGTAGTAGGTGATCCGCGGGCCCGCGGGATCCGACGCCAACAGCGGGTCGAGCACTGCGGCGGAAACTGTCGTCGTCAGTTCACACACTCCGGGTCGTCGGATCCCGCGGTGAGCACCGGTGAGGGCGGCGGTGGGGCCTCGCCCGTATCGGTCGCACCGCCCGTGTCGGCGGCGGCCGGATCGACCGCTCCGAGCGTCACATCGCTGCCGTCGAGCCCGGAACCGGGACCGGTGTAGTCGTCGGCGAGCACCACCCGCACCGAGCCGGCCGGAACCGACGAATCCTCGTTGACCGGCAGACCGCCGAGATCCTTCGAAACCGCCTGAGCACCAAGGTCATCGGTTTTGGCGGCCAGCACCTGGCTGCCGGACAGCGGAGCACCCTCGTGGTTGCCGGTGCTGCCCGGCGTGAACCCCTTGGTGGTCAGCACATGCGATACCGCGGCGGCAAGGCCGTTGATGTCGGTCGCGTTGACGACCTCAACGGTGGTCTTGTCCGGCGAGTACGAGATCTCGTCGGTCTTGCCCTCGTCCTGGTCCTGCAGCAGGCTCGAAACCCATTCGTGGACCTCGGTGGGATCCACCCGCACGACGCTCTGCATGCCGTCGTCACTCCAGCCGTCCTCGCGCAGGATGGGGATGGTCGCGAACGCCACGTTGCCCGCCGCGAGCTTCTGCAGTTGATCGGCGAAATCCATGATGTCCCAACCGTCGGAGATCACCACCGACCGCTGGACCGCGTCCTGCAGCCGTCCCAGCGTGGCCGGGCTCGACAGTGTCTTGCTCGAGATCACCTCGTGGGCCAGCGACGCCATCACGGCCTGCTGACGGGTGACGCGGTCGAGGTCGCCGCGGGGAAGGTTGTGGCGTTGCCGGACGAAGCTCAACGCCTGCGGGCCATTGAGTTTCTGCCAGCCCGCGGGGAAGTCGGCACCTGAAAGGGGTTCGTAGACGGCGTCTTTCAGGCAGACGTTGACGCCACCGAGGGCGTCGGTGATCAACGCGAAGCCCAACAGCCCGATTTCGGCGTAATGGTCGACGGTGACGCCGGTGAGGTTCGCGACGGTCTGGATGAGTTCCTCGCGGCCGGCCTCGACGGCCTTGGGTTCGGCGGTGGCGGGGTCTTCACCCTCGACCTCGACGAGTTGTTTCATCCGGTCGAGCTTCACGTCGCCGAACACGCCGTTGATCTTCATCTTTCCCCACCCCGGCGCCTCGACGTAGGAGTCGCGGGGAATCGAGATGGCCGTGGCCGACTTCCCGTTGTTGGGGATGCGGATGAGGATGATCGTGTCGGTGTTGGTCGACACGTCGTCACCGGCTCGCAGCGTCGCGAGTTCTTCGGCGGACAGCGGGTTGCCGTGCGCATCGGTGCGGCTGTCCATCCCGACCAGCAGGATGTCGATCGCGCCGTCCTCGCCACCCTCGCCGAGGGCCGGCGAACTGATGTGATTGATGCCTGATTCGAACGAGCGGATCTGGGTCCAGGCCACACCTGTCCCGAGCACCACGGCTGACGCTGCGGCCACAGCAATGGTTCGGAGTAGGTGGATCGGCACCTGCCCAGGCTACTTGCGGGGTGCACGTGAGCCGGGTAACGCGGACCGGCGTGCCAGACTCGGTCGCATGTCGCAGCGGATTGTCATCACCGGGGCAGGCGGCTTGGTCGGGCGAGTATTGGCTGATCAGGCCCGTCAGCGGGGTCGCGACGTGCTGGCGCTGACCTCGGCGCAATGTGACATCACCGACGCAGGCGCGGTACGGCATTTCGTTGCTGCCGGCGACGTGGTGATCAACTGCGCGGCCTACACGCAGGTCGACGCGGCCGAGGCCGACGAGGCCAGGGCACACGCGGTCAACGCCGTCGGCCCCGGGAATGTGGCCGAGGCCTGTGCGGCGGTCGGCGCCGGGCTGGTGCACATCTCGACCGACTACGTATTCGGTGGCGACCGTCACACGCCCTACGAGGTCGACGACCCGACCGGACCGGTCAGTGTCTACGGCCGCACCAAGCTCGCGGGGGAGCGGGCCGTGCTGGCCGCCAAGCCCGATGCGCACATCGTGCGCACCGCGTGGGTGTACGAGGGGGCCGACGGTGGCGACTTCGTGGCAATCATGCGCCGGCTCGCGGCCGAGGACCGGCAGGTCGACGTCGTCGCCGACCAGATCGGGTCACCCACGTACGTCGGTGACCTGGTCACGGCCTTGCTGCAGGTCGCCGACGGCGAGGTGGACGCGACCGTCGTGCACGCCGCCAACGCGGGTGCGGCGAGTCGCTTCGATCAAGCCCGGGCAACGTTCGAGGCGGTCGGCGCGGACCCGGACCGGGTCCGGCCGGTGGGTACCGACCGGCACCCGCGGCCGGCGCCGCGGCCGTCGTACTCGGCACTGTCGACCCAGCGATCGGTGTCGGCCGGGCTCACCCCGCTACGACCATGGCGCGAGGCGCTGGTCGCGGCGGTCGCGGCGGCGTCACCTGACGGCCCGCTACCCTCTACGCCGTGACTGAGGAAGGCCTCCGCCCGCTCGTGGTGGTGACGGTGACGTACTCGCCTGGGCCGCACCTGGACCGGTTTCTGGCGTCGTTGTCGTTGGCGACGGAACGGCCGGTGACGGTCATCATGGCCGACAACGGCTCCACCGACGGCGCACCAGAAGAGGCCGAACAGCGCTATCCGAACGTGCGTCTGCTGCGCACCGGCGCCAATCTCGGTTACGGCAGCGCGGTCAACCGCGCGGCGGCAGAAATCTCGCCCGACACCGACTGCGCAGAGTTCTTCGTGGTGGCCAACCCCGATGTGCAGTGGGGGCCCCATTCGATCGACCTGCTGCTGGAAGCCGCCGACCGCTGGCCGCATGCGGGCGCCTTCGGTCCGCTGATCCGCGACCCCGACGGTTCGGTCTACCCGTCGGCGCGCCATCAGCCGAGCCTCGTCCGGGGCGGCATGCACGCGGTGGTCGGCCCGTTCTGGAAATCCAATCCGTGGACCGCGGCCTACCGCCAGGAGCGCGAGGAGCCCAGCGAACGTCCGGTCGGCTGGCTGTCCGGCTCGTGTCTTTTGCTGCGCCGGGCGGCGTTCGATGCGATCGACGGATTCGACGAGCGCTACTTCATGTACATGGAAGACGTCGACCTCGGCGACCGGCTCGGCCGGGCGGGCTGGGCCAACATCTATGTGCCGTCCGCGGAGGTGCTGCACTACAAGGGCCACTCCACCGGGCGTGACCCGGCGCGAAACCTGGCCGCCCATCACCGCAGCACATACACTTTCCTGGCAGATCGGTACCCCGCGGTATGGCAAGCGCCGCTGCGGTGGACGATCCGGGGGGCGTTGGCCGTACGCGCGGGGCTGGTAGTTGGAAAGTCTCGGCGTATGCAGTCGAAGAGGGGGGCGTTGCAGTGACAAATCCGGGGATCAATCCTGGCGAAGTGGATGCCGTCGTACTGGTCGGCGGTCAAGGCACCCGGCTTCGGCCGCTGACACTCTCGGCACCGAAGCCGATGCTGCCCACCGCCGGGCTGCCGTTCCTGACGCATCTGCTGTCGCGGATCGCGGCGGCGGGCATCAAGCACGTGGTGATGGGCACGTCGTACAAGGCCGAGGTCTTCGAGGACGCGTTCGGCGACGGCTCCGAACTCGGGCTGGAGATCGAATACGTCACCGAGACCGAGCCGCTCGGCACGGGCGGGGCCATCGCCAACGTCGCCGACAAGCTGCGCTACGACACCGCGATGGTGTTCAACGGCGACGTGCTGTCGGGCGCCGACCTCGGCGCGCTGCTGGAAGCGCACGACGAGCATCGTGCCGATGTCACGCTGCACCTGGTCCGGGTCGGCGATCCGCGCGCGTTCGGCTGCGTGCCGACCGATCCCGACGGTCTCGTCACCGCGTTCCTGGAGAAGACGCAGGATCCGCCGACCGATCAGATCAACGCGGGCTGCTACGTGTTCAAGCGGGCGGTAATCGACAAACTGCCGAGGGGGCGGGCGCTTTCGGTCGAACGCGAGGTGTTCCCCGGCCTGCTGGCCGACGGCTTGCGGGTCTGCGGATACGTCGACATGTCGTACTGGCGCGACATGGGTACCCCCGAGGACTTCGTGCGCGGTTCGGCAGATCTGGTGCGCGGCATCGCAACCTCGCCCGCACTCAACGGCCACCGCGGTGAGTCGCTCGTGCACGAGGGCGCGGCGGTCGCGCCGGGCGCGCTGCTCATCGGCGGCACCGTGATCGGTCGCGGCGCCGAGATCGGTGCCGGAGCCCGGCTCGACGGTGCGGTGATATTCGACGGCGTGCGCGTGGAGGCCGGTGCGGTGATCGAACGCTCCATCATCGGCTTCGGCGCCAGGATCGGGCCGCGCGCGCTGATCCGCGACGGCGTGATCGGCGACGGCGCCGACATCGGAGCCCGCTGCGAGCTGTTGCGCGGTGCCAGGGTGTGGCCCGGGGTGGCGATTCCCGACGGCGGCATCCGCTACTCGACGGACGTCTAGCGTCCGTCGGCGGCGGCTCGCGCAAGCTGGGCCAGACCGAAGTCCGTGTCGGCGGGCAGCGCGTCAAGCGGCCACCACTGCAGGTCCAAAGACTCGTCACTGCGGGCGATTTCGGCGCCCTCCGGGGCCCGTACCAGGAACTGCAGGTCGAGGTGGCGGGTTGGCACGCCCAGTGAGCACTTCACCGGATGCACGTGCAGTGCGGCCAGTTCCGGATCGATGGTCAACCCGCTGATCCCGGACTCCTCGGCGGCTTCGCGCAGTGCGGCGGCGTGCACGTCGGCGTCGCCGGCCTCACAGTGCCCGCCGAGCTGCAGCCACCGGCCGAACCGCGGATGCAGCGTCAGCAAGGTCTGTGTTCCGGTGTGGTCGAGGACGAGTGCCGATGCGGTGATGTGTCCGGGCGCGCATTCCCGTAAGCAGGCATCTGGCCGGGCGGCCAAAAACGACAACACGGCGTGGCGCAGCGAATCCTGCGCGGGATCGGTTGTCCGCCAATGGGTCAGCACATCGACGGCGGAGGTGTGCAAGCTCATCGGTACAGCAGCAGCCCATCCGTGGGTACCGGGTCGCGCGGCGGCTGTTGCTCGTCCGGATAACCGATCGCGATGGCGCCCAACGGCTCCCAGTCGTCGGGCAGGTCCAACTCGGCACGGACCAGATCGCCGGCGAATATCGTCGAGCCGATCCAGCAGCTGCCCACGTCCCGCACCGCCAGGGCGACCAGCAGCGCCTGTACCGCCGCGCCGACCGCGACGGTGAACATCGTGTGTTCGGCGGCGGTGCGCGCCTCGTCGGGATAGCTGTGCGCACCGTCCGGAACCAAGAACGGAATCACCAGTTCGGGTGCGTCGTAGAGTATTTGGCCGCGGCCGACCCGGCGCTCGACCGCGTCGGGAGCTCTGCCGTCACCCGCGAGGTCGGCCCGCCAGCGGTCCTTCATCCGGTCCAGCAGCCGGGTGCGCGTCGCGGTGTCCTGCACCCAGACGAAGCGCACCGGGCGGGTGTGATGGGGTGCCGGTGCGGTGAGCGCCTCGCCCACGGCGGCCTCGATGAGCTCGTGGGGCACCGGCTCGGCGCTGAACCTGCGTACGGACCGGCGCAGGAGCTGAGCTTGGCTGCGGCCCAATTGGATTGCCTCGGCCGTGCCGAGCCAGAACAGATCGTCCTCGCCCGCACGCACCAGCGTGTGCGCCGTCGACCCGTCGTCGGGCAGGTGCAGGCCGCGCACGACTGCCACCGGGATCGCGGTCAGCTTGCCCTTCACGAGGTCGGCGGCGGCGGCGATCTCGTCGGCCACGGCGACCTCGGTGACGAGAAGTTCGTTGCCGTGCCGGTCGCGGGCGCCGGCATAGCCGTGCAGAACCGTCAAACCGGCTGCGCCGATTGCGAAGTCGGTCTGTCCGTTACGCCATGCGCGACCCATGGTGTCGGTTATCACTACGCCCACCGTCACGCCGAGTCGGTCACGTAATCCGTCCCGCAGCGCCGCTGCGCTACCGTCGGGATCGACGGGCAGCAGGGCGAGTTCGGTGGAATCCACGTTCGAGCCGTCGACACCGGCGGCCGCCTGGACCAGGCCGATGGCATTCTCGGTGATCAGCGTGCGGCCCTTGCGGGCGAGCACTCGAACAGCCTCGTCATCGATGAGCTTGCGCCGCAGCGTGTCCCGCTCTTCCGGATCGGAGGGGGCGACCACGATCCGCCCCTCGCACTTCGACACCACCTTGCTTGTGACAACAAGCACATCGCCGTCTTGCAACCACGGCGCCGCGGCGGCGAGGGCGCCGGCCAGATCATCGCCAGGACGGAACTCCGGCAGGTCGGGAACCGGGAGGATCTCGACGCGGTCGGCCGAGCCGTGCTCGCCAGTCGCCGCGGCCGAGCCGTGCTCGCCAGTCACAGTGTCACTCCGGCGATGTCGAGCCCGGCCTGGACCATCTTGGCGGTGGTGGGGGGATCGGTCATCAAGAGCGGTACGGCACGAACCTCGACGCCTTCGATCTCGGCGTGGTCGCCTTCGTGTACCAGCCAGCCATCCAGTATCCCGGTGCCCGACTTCGCGCCGAACCAGCGGCCGACGCCTTCCGACGTGGACTCGACGCCGATGATCGACAAACACTCATCGGCCATGCCGCGCAACGGTTTTCCCGCGATGATGGGCGAGTAGCCGATGACGGGGGCCGCGGTCGAACGCAGCGCTCCGCGGATTCCGGGTATCTGCAGGATGGGGCCGACGCTGACGACCGGATTGGACGGCGCCAGCAACACGACGTCCGCCTCGGCGATCGCCTCGGTTACGCCGGGGCCCGCGGTTGCCTGCTCGGCCCCGACGAACGCGAAGCTGTGCGACGGCACCTTGGCGCGGTGGCGCACCCACCATTCCTGGAAGTGGATGGCCCTGCGCTCGCCGTCGGCCGGGTCGGTGATCACGACGTGTGTCTCGCTGCGATCGTCGGTGACCGGCAGCAGTCGGGCCCCCGGTGACCAGCGCTTACACAGCGCCTCGGTCACCTGGGACAGGGGATAGCCGGCCCGCAGCATCTGACTGCGGACAAGGTGGGTGGCCAGGTCGCGGTCACCGAGGCCGAACCAGTCCGGTTGGACTCCGTAGGCCGCGAGTTCCTCTTTGGCATGCCAGGTTTCGTTGCGATGCCCCCAGCCTCGTTCCGGGTCGATGCCGCCGCCGAGGGTGTACATGCAGGTATCGAGGTCGGGGCAGATCCGGACGCCGTGCATCCAGGCGTCGTCACCGACGTTCACGATCGCCGTGAGTTCGTGCTCGCCGGGGTTGCCAGGGTCGTCGGAGAAGCTTCCAAGCCGTAGAAGGTTCTGCACGCCCAGCAAAAACCGTGCGCCACCGACGCCGCCGACCAGAACGGTGATCTTCACAACGACCGACACTAGGCGTTGAGGGGCCGCGCACGGAAACGACGTCGTCACGGGCAGGACACGCCGAGGTTGCGACGCGCCGATTTGACATCACGGGATGGTATGAATTCCTGTTCCAGCGCTTGACCCCAGCAGCTAACACGTGTGTAATCACAGCAGTGTCATTTTTCGGTTGGTGACCGATTCCGGTGTCGCGGACCGAGATTCGATCATTTGTTCGAATGAAATGGCCGCACATCACAATAGTGGGCTCCACTGAGGGATCTACGAGACCGAGTGAGGAGGCGGGGGATATGTCTTATGAGAGCGGCGATTTCGATCGTGTGGTCCGGTTTGACGGCCGGCTACTCGGCTCGGTAGACAACGCACCGCACATCAACACCGGGCCGACACCGATGGGGGCAACCGGACGTCCCCAACTGAGTTTGGTTCCCGATGAAATTGATGTTGATCCGGCAACCGAAGATGACCAATGGCAGGAACGCGCCCTGTGCGCGCAGACTGACCCGGAGGCTTTCTTCCCGGAGAAGGGCGGGTCTACCCGCGAGGCCAAGCGCATCTGCCAGGGTTGCGAAGTTCGCGACGCCTGCCTGGAATACGCGCTTGCACACGATGAGCGCTTCGGAATCTGGGGAGGTTTGTCAGAGCGGGAACGCAGACGCCTCAAGCGCGGCATCATCTGAGCCGCAGCGTCACTCGTCGTCGATCGTTGGGTCGATGACCGAGGGTTCGACGCCAAGATAGGTGGCCACCTGGGCCACCAGGATTTCATGCAGTAGATCGGCCAGCTCATCGGATCCTTTGACCCGGCGCTCGATGGGCTTGCGGAACAACACAATTCGCGCCCGGGTCGAATTCCCCCTGACGTCCACGCCGGCGGGTATCAGCCGGGCGAGCGCAATGGGACCGTCGGCCACCACCTCCGGTGGCCACTGCACACTGTCCGGATCTTTCGGGGACATCCGCGGAATCTCGTCAACGGCGACGTCGAGCGCGTTGACCCGGGTGGCCCACCGACGCTCGATCGGCTCGTAGGCCTCCAGCACCGCCATGTCGAACCGTTCGGCCCGGCTGCGCCAGCCGGGGACCGACCGCGGCAGCAGCGGACCGCGGATGTCGCGGCCGCGCCGAGATCGCCAATGGTTCCGCTGGGCCACGGGCACGATCGTAACGGTTCGGGATCGGGCGCCCCGCGGCTGCGCGTGTCCGGCAGCGTGCGGCGATCGACCAAGATAATCTCTGGTGCGTGAATGTTCCCCGTCGCTGCTGCCGGCCCGGGTGCCCGCACTATGCCGTGGCGACGCTGACCTTCGTCTATTCGGACTCGACAGCCGTCGTCGGTCCACTGGCCACGGTCTCCGAACCGCATTCCTGGGACCTGTGCGTCGGGCATGCCAGCCGCATCACGGCACCGCGCGGGTGGGAGCTCGTGCGCCATGCCGGCCCGCTGCCGACGCACCCCGATGAAGACGATCTGGTGGCGCTCGCGGACGCGGTACGGGAGGGCCAGGCCGGCACCGTACCGCGGGGTGGTGTGGTTGCCGGGTTCTCCGATCCCGCCACCGGAGTCAGCGGTGGCGCAGTGATGGCCCCGACGGCGCGGCCGCCGGAATCGAACGGGCGGCGACGTGGCCACCTGCGGGTGTTGCCCGACCTCAATGAGTAGAAGCCGGTCGGGCCAAGAGTAGTGAGCGTGTTGTTGCCGCAAGACGGTTAGGCTGGCGCCAACGATCCCGTTTCACAAGGAGTTCTATGTCTCGGCCAGCAGCGGCTGTTCACAGTGTCATCAAGGCCTATGACGTCCGCGGCTTGGTCGGCACGGAGCTCGACGACGCCTTCGTCGCTGATGTCGGCGGCGCGTTTGCCCGCTTGGTTCGCGCCGAGGGTGCCGAACAGGTCGTGATCGGACACGACATGCGATCCAGTTCGCCATCGCTGTCCGCGGCGTTTGCCGAAGGCGTCACTTCCCAGGGGCTCGACGTCATCCGGATCGGCCTCGCGTCCACCGATCAGCTCTATTTCGCCTCCGGCAAGTTGAACTGCCCGGGGGCGATGTTCACCGCGAGCCACAACCCGGCCGCCTACAACGGCATCAAGTTGTGCCGGGCCGGGGCCAAACCGGTAGGCAAGGACACCGGCCTGTCGGTGATCGCCGACGAGGTGATCAACGGAGTGCCGGCCCACCACGGCGCGGCAGGCACCGTCACCGACCGCGACGTGCTGGCCGACTACGGCCAATTCCTCCGCTCGCTGGTCGATCTCAGTGAATTACGACCGCTGCGCATCGCGGTCGACGCGGGCAACGGCATGGCCGGCCACACCACGCCCGCGGTGCTGGGTCCGATCGCCGGCGCCACCGTGCTGCCGCTGTTCTTCGAGCTGGACGGGACGTTCCCCAACCACGAGGCCAACCCGCTGGATCCGGCCAACCTGGTCGACCTGCAGGCCTACGTCCTGGAGACGGGCGCCGACATCGGTCTGGCGTTCGACGGCGACGCCGACCGCTGTTTCGTGGTCGACGAACTCGGCAGGCCGGTGTCGCCCTCGGCGGTCACCGCGCTTGTGGCCGCGCGTGAACTGACCCGCGAGATCGGCGCGACGGTCATCCACAACCTGATCACGTCGCGCGCGGTTCCCGAGTTGGTGGTCGAGCGCGGCGGCACGCCGGTGCGGTCGCGAGTCGGGCATTCCTACATCAAGGGGCTGATGGCCGACACCGGTGCGATCTTCGGCGGGGAGCATTCGGCGCATTACTACTTCCGTGATTTCTGGGGTGCCGATTCCGGCATGCTGGCCGCACTTCACGTACTGGCCGCGCTCGGTGAACAAGAGCGACCGCTGTCGGAGATCATGGCCGACTATCAGCGATACGAGGCCTCCGGCGAGATCAACTTCACCGTCGCCGATGCGGCGGCGTGCGTGGACGCGGTGCTCAAGTCGTTCGGCTCCGGCATCCACTCGATCGACCATCTCGACGGCGTGACCGTCGATCTGGGCGGCGGCAGCTGGTTCAACCTGCGTACCTCCAACACCGAACCGCTGCTGAGACTCAACGTCGAGGCACGCACCGCCGAGGACGTCGAGGCGATCGTGGACAAGGTCGCCACCCAGATCCGGACGGTGAGTGAGGTGGCGACGTGAACGCCGTCGACGCCACGGTGGATCTCGACGACGGCGACGGACTTCTCGCCGCCGACCGTAACGGTCTGCTGCGCGCGGCGGCCATGGCCGGTGCGCAGGTTCGGGCGACCGCCGCCGCGTTTTCGGAGGGGACGCTCGAACCACTGCGGTCCGACCATCCACCGCGCACGGTGATCTGGGTGGCCGGCCGCGGTGTGGCCGAGACCGCGGGCGCGATGCTGGCTGCTGCGCTCGGTGGATCAGTCGCGACCCCGATTGTCGTCGCGGCCGAGACCCCGCCGTGGATCGGTGCGCTCGACGTGCTGGTCGTCGCAGGCGACGATCCGGGCGATCCGGCGCTGGTGAATGCCGCGGCCACCGGGGTCCGGCGTGGTGCCCGGGTGCTCGTGGTGGGTGCGTACGAGGGCCCGTTGCGTGATGTCACGGCGGGACGCGCGGTGGCATTGGCTCCGCGGCTGTGGGTGCCCGACGATTTCGGTTTGACGCGGTACCTGGCCGCCGGCCTGGCTGTCCTGCAGGTACTGGACGCGGGCATCCGTGTCGATCTGGCGGCGCTGGCAGATGAACTGGATGCCGAGGCGCTGCGCAACAGCGCGGGTCGGGAGTTGTTCACGAACCCCGCCAAGACGTTGGCAGACCGGATGTCCGGATATGACGTCGTCCTCGCCGGCGACACCGCGGCGACGCTCGCGCTGGCCCGGCACGGGGCGGCGACGATGTTGCGGGTGGCCGGGGAGGTGGTGGCCGCGGCCGGCCTGGCCGATGTGCTGGCGGCGGAGGGGAGCGGTGCGACCCGATCGGCCGGCTCAGGCGCTGAACGATCACTGTTCCACGACGAACAGATCGACGGGCCGCTGCCGCGCCGAATGCGCACGTTCGTGGTGAGCACCGATGTCGAACGACCCAATGTGGCGGCCCGGATCGGTGGTTTCGACGACATCTCCGTGATCGGCGCCGAGGACGTTCCCGAGCTTGCCGGAACGGCTCTTCCGATGGGGCGTCCCGAACAACAACTGGCGATCATGGCGGTTCGCTTGGAGATGACCGCCGTCTATCTGAAACTGGTTCGAGGTTAACGAAGTGCATCTGCTACGGGGAGCGGTGCGAACCTATGCGTGGGGTTCGCGGACCGCGATTGCCGAGTTCACTGGAAGGCCAAGTCCCACAGTGCATCCGGAGGCCGAGCTGTGGTTCGGCGCGCATCCGGGGGATCCGGCCTGGCTGCAGAGCGAGCACGGCGAACAGTCGCTGCTGGAGGCTGTGCACGACGATCCGGAGGGGCAGCTCGGCACCACCACGGTCGCTCGGTTCGGAGATGCGCTGCCGTTCCTCGTCAAGGTGTTGGCGGCCGACGAACCGTTGTCACTGCAGGCCCATCCGAGCGCGCAGCAGGCGCAGGAGGGCTTCGAGCGCGAGGACCGCCTGGAGATACCTGTATCCGCGCCGACGCGTAACTACCGCGATCGCAGCCACAAGCCTGAATTACTGGTTGCGCTAGGGCAATTCCACGCACTGGCCGGGTTCCGTCCGGTGGAGCGCACGGTCGAGTTGATGCGCGCGCTGGCGGTCTCGGACCTCGACCCCTTCATCAATCTGTTGTCCGGCCAGTCGGACGGCGACGGCTTGCGTGCCTTGTTCACGACGTGGATCACCGCGCCGCAGCCCGATCTGGATGTGCTGGTTCCCGCAGTGCTCGACGGCGCGATCGAATACATCCGCTCCGGCAAGAAGAAATTCGCCGCGGAAGCCAAGACGGTGCTCGAGCTCGGGGAGCGCTACCCCGGCGATGCCGGCGTGCTGGCGTCGTTGTTGCTCAACCGCGTCAGCTTGCAGCCGGGAGAAGGCCTGTATCTGCCCGCGGGCAATCTGCACGCGTATCTGCACGGCGTGGGCGTCGAGGTGATGGCCAACTCCGACAACGTGTTGCGCGGCGGGCTGACGCCCAAGCACGTCGATGTGCCCGAACTCCTGCGGGTGCTCGATTTCACCCCGACCCCGGAGGATCGACTGCGTCCCGAAATCGTCAGGGACGGAACCGAACTCATCTACCAGACCCCGGCCCCGGAATTCGCGGTGTCGGTGCTGTGCGTCGACGGCGACCATCTCGGCCACGAGATCGACGCCCAGTCACGCCATGACGGACCCCAGCTGCTGCTGTGCACCGAGGGCGCGGCCGTCGTGCACAGCAAGGGTGGGCGGCTGACCCTCGAGCGTGGTGCGGCCGCGTGGGTGGCTGCTGACGACGGCCCGATCCGGCTGACCGCCGACGAGCCCACCAAGCTGTTCCGGGTGACCGTCGGAATCTAGCCGGGAAGCGGCTCAGAGCGTCGCGAGGATTTCCTCGTTCTGCTTGCCCGGCCCGCTACGTTCAGCCAGGAACGCTCGCATGTTGGTCCGGATCGCCCGCCCGATCAGCCGCGGTGACGGTGCCAGATACAGGCTATCGAGCAGGCTGGTTCGCCGTAGGAACCATTCGGCCAGAACAGGATCCGTCTCGGCGGCGCCGAGGAACTGATCGAAGAGCCCGTACATCGGCCGGTACCACCGCGGCTTGTCGCCTTCGGCGCCGTGCGCGATGTGGTCGGCGACGGCGTTCATGAGCCACACCGGATACGTCGACCGCGCGGTGCTGTACGCGAGACGCCTGATGAGATTCTGGCGGCCGCTCGCGAGCACACTGCGCAGATTGCCGGCCTGCAGCGCCGTCATCGTCACGCCCTGGCCGTACGTGGGGTTGAGGCTCGCCACCGCGTCGCCGAACGGGAAGATGCCTGCCGGCATCCGGTGCAGTTTGTCGTAGCGGCGCCACTTGGCCACCGGGTAGCGGTGGAATGCCATCTCGCCCACGGGCTCACCGGCCCGCAGTGCCGCACTGATGTGCGGCGGCACGGTCGTATCGGCCTGCGCGCAGATACCGGCGAAGTCTTGCGGTGGTTCGGCTTTGGCGACTCCGAACGCCGTCACGGTCCAGATGCCGTCTTCGTGGAACAGCATGCCCATGCCGAGGCCCTCGTCGTGCGAGGCGCTCACCAGAACCATCTTCTCCGCGATCATCCCGTCGGGGATTCGCACCCGGTGCGACGCGTACGTCACCCCGATCTTCACGGAATCCTCGCGCGGACGTTCGTAACCCCATTCCTCTAACCACACCGGCAGGCGGCTGCCCCGTCCGGACGCGTCGACTACGAGGTCGGCGGACACGGTTTCGCCGTTGTCGAGGAGCAGGCCCGTCACCCGTTCTGCGGCCGGATCGAACTGCGGTTGTACGACCCCGTTCTGCACGACGGTCACGTTGGGCAGCGCGAGGGTGCGTTTGCGCACCTGCCATTCCAACTGACCGCGACTCGGCACGTACGCGGTGAAGTTGGACTCGAGGGTTCGGCCGGTGCCGAGCACGTGACCGGCGGCGGTGAAGTGAATCGACTCGGGGCGGTTCTCGACGACCGGTACGCCGGCCGCGGCCATCTCGTCGAGGAGCCCGGGAAAGATCTTCTCGAGTTCCTGTGCGCCGCGCGCCATCAGGAGGTGGACGTGCTGCCCCTGGGGAATGGCACTGCGGTTGACCGGTTGATCGGGTAATTCATCGCGTTCGTAGAGCGTCACTTGGTCGAAGTGATCCGACAACACCCGGGCCGCGCACAGGCCGGCGATGCTGCCTCCGATGACGACGGCATGTTTGGAGGCGAGTTCTCGTGTCCTACTCATCGACCGCCACGGTAGTGGGAACATGACCTGAAGCGGACACGAATGGAAGGCGACGCAACTGATGAACGGCAGATGGCGCACCAAGTCCGTCGAGCAGTCGATAGCTGACACCGATGAACCGTCGACGCGGCTGCGAAAAGATCTGAACTGGTGGGATCTGACCGTTTTCGGCGTATCCGTGGTGATCGGCGCGGGTATTTTCACGATCACCGCGTCGACCGCCGGCAACCTCACCGGACCCGCGATTTCGATCTCGTTCATCATTGCTGCAATCGCCTGTGGTCTCGCCGCGCTGTGTTACGCGGAATTCGCCTCGACCGTGCCGGTCGCCGGCAGCGCGTACACGTTCTCCTACGCGACCTTCGGTGAGTTCGTCGCCTGGATCATCGGCTGGGATCTGATCCTCGAGTTCGCGGTCGCCGCGGCGGTCGTGGCCAAGGGCTGGTCGAGCTATCTCGGCACGGTGTTCGGGTTCGGCGGCGGTACCGCCGAGCTCGGCGGCCTGACACTGGACTGGGGAGCGTTGCTGATCATCGCCTTCGTCACCTATCTGCTGGCGATGGGCACCAAGTTGTCGGCGCACTTCAGCCTGGCCATCACCATCATCAAGGTTTCGGTGGTGCTGCTCGTGGTCGTCGTCGGCGCGTTCTACATCAAGGCGGCCAATTACTCGCCGTTCATACCGCCCGGTGAGGGGGCCGGCGAAGGCGCCGGCGGCGCCGAGCAGTCGCTGTTCTCGTTGATGACGGGCGCCGAGGGCAGCCACTACGGCTGGTACGGCGTGCTGGCCGGGGCTTCCATCGTGTTCTTCGCGTTCATCGGGTTCGACATCGTCGCCACCACGGCTGAGGAGACGCAGAACCCGCAACGGGATGTGCCGCGCGGCATCCTCGGCTCGCTCGCGATCGTCACGGTGCTCTACGTCGCGGTGGCGGTCGTGCTGTCCGGCATGGTGTCCTACGTCGACCTCAAGAGCGGTGACGGCGCCTCGGCCAACCTCGCCACGGCATTCGAACTCAACGGCGTGCACTGGGCCGCCAAGGTCATCTCGATCGGCGCGCTGGCAGGGCTCACGACTGTCGTGATCGTGCTGATGCTGGGGCAGACGCGGGTGCTGTTCGCGATGTCGCGCGACGGACTGCTGCCGCGTCAGATGGCGACCACCGGCCGGCACGGGACGCCGGTGCGCATCACGGTGATCGTCGGCGTTCTGGTCGCGGTCGCCGCCTCGGTGTTCCCGATGGGCAAGCTCGAGGAGATGGTGAACATCGGCACGTTGTTCGCGTTCGTGCTGGTGTCGGCCGGCGTCATCGTGCTGCGCCGTACCCGCCCGGACCTGCCGCGTGGGTTCCGGGCACCGTGGGTGCCGCTGCTGCCGATCGCCGCGATCATCGCGTGCGTGTGGCTGATGCTCAACCTGACCGGGGTGACGTGGATCCGGTTCCTCATCTGGATGGCGATCGGCGTCGTCGTGTACGCGGTCTACGGTCGCCGGCACTCGGTGTTGGCCAACCGCGACGTCACGACGACGGTCTGACACTCGGGATCGCTCGGTTCTTGTTTCGCCCGCCCGTGTGACCGCGCGCACATCGGTCGTTTACAAATACCATCTCTGTGTCTAGACAGAAGACATATACCGCCCTATAGTCAAGTCATTGCAGTGATGGCTCTCACATAAGGAGGCTTGACGTGGTGGCGGAACTTTCAGGCAACCCGGGCGCGTCGGAGGTCCGGCAATGGCGTGACAAGAAGCGGCACCTGTGGCTCATGGGCCTGATCGCCCCGACGGCGATGTTCGTGGTGCTGCCGCTCGTGTGGGCGTTCAATCAGCTCGGGTGGCACATCGCTGCGCAGATCCCGCTCTGGATCGGCCCGATCCTGCTCTACGTACTACTGCCGCTGCTGGACCTGCGGTTCGGCCCGGATGGCCAGAACCCGCCTGACGAGGTCATGGAGCAGCTGGAGAACGACAAGTACTACCGGTACTGCACGTACGTCTACATCCCGTTCCAATACGCCAGCGTGGTCCTGGGCGCCTATCTGTTCACGGCATCGGACCTGAGCTGGCTGGGATTCGACGGCGGCCTGGGCTGGCCGGCCAAGATCGGTGTCGCGTTGTCGGTGGGGGTGCTCGGAGGGGTGGGCATCAACACCGCACACGAGATGGGCCACAAGCGAGATTCGCTCGAACGCTGGCTGTCGAAGATCACGCTCGCGCAGACCTGGTACGGCCACTTCTACATCGAGCACAACCGCGGGCACCACGTGCGGGTGGCCACTCCGGAGGATCCGGCATCGGCCCGGTTCGGTGAGACGTTCTGGGAGTTCTTGCCGCGCAGCGTGTTCGGCAGCCTGAAGTCGTCGTGGGAGTTGGAGGCGCAGCGGTTGCGCAGGCAGAACAAGTCGCCGTGGCATCCGTCGAACGACGTGCTGAACGCGTGGGCGATGTCGGTGGTGTTCTGGGGTGTGCTCATCGCGATCTTCGGCGTCGGCGTGGTCCCGTTCATGCTCATCCAGGCCGTCTACGGGTTCAGCCTGCTGGAGTCGGTGAACTATCTGGAGCACTACGGTCTGCTGCGGCAGAAGACGCCGAGCGGTCGCTACGAGCGGTGCGCGCCCGTGCACAGCTGGAACTCCGACCACATCGTGACCAACCTGTTCCTGTATCACCTGCAGCGGCACAGCGATCATCACGCGAACCCGACACGCCGGTATCAGACTTTGCGCAGCATCGACGGTGCGCCCAATCTGCCCAGTGGCTACGCCTCGCTGATCGGGTTGACGTACCTGCCGCCGCTGTGGCGCAAGGTCATGGACCACCGGGTGCTCGAGCACTACGACGGCGACATCACGCGCGTCAACATCCAGCCGCGGCTGCGCGACAAGGTCCTGGCCCGCTACGGAGCGGCTGGAGCCGCGCAATGAGCGCCTATCGCTGCCCCGGCTGCGGTTACGTGTACGACGAAGCCAAAGGCGCACCGCGCGAAGGCTTTCCGGCCGGCACGCCGTGGGGGGACGTGCCCGATGACTGGTGCTGCCCGGACTGCGCGGTGCGGGAGAAGGTTGATTTCGAGAGTGTGGAGGTTTCGCGATGAACGACTACAAGTTGTACGTGTGCGTGCAGTGCGGATTCGAGTACGACGAGGAGAAGGGCTGGCCGGAGGACGGCATCGCCCCGGGTACCCGTTGGGACGACATTCCAGACGATTGGAGCTGCCCGGACTGCGGTGCGGCCAAGTCCGATTTCGAGATGGTGGAGGTCGCCCGGCCGTGACAGTGGCCTGCTCTGCGGCGGGAAGCGATATTGTCGCGCGTGTGAGTCGTCCGCGTGACAAGCAACGCATCCCGTACGCAGAGGCGTCGAGGGTGCTGCTGCGCGATTCGATTCTCGACGGGATGCGCGATCTGCTGCTGACCCGGGACTGGTCGGCGATCACGCTGTCGCACGTGGCCCAGGCCGCGGGCGTCAGCAGGCAGACGATCTACAACGAGTTCGGGTCACGTCAGGGCCTGGCCGAGGGATATGCCATGCGGCTGGCCGATCGGCTGGTCGACGCCGTCGACGACGCGATCAACCACAACGTCGGTGACGTGCATGCCGCGTTCCTGGAAGGCTTCCGCTCGTTCTTCGTGGACTCGGCCGCCGATCCGTTGGTGATCTCGCTGCTGACCGGAGCCTCGAAGCCCGATCTGCTGCAGATCATCACCACCGGCAGCGGTCCCATCATCAGCCGGTGCTCGGATCGGTTGACCGGCACGTTCCAGAACAGCTGGATGAAGGCCAGTGACGAGGATGCCGGCGTGCTGGCGCGCGCGATCGTGCGGCTGGCGATGAGCTACGTCTCCATGCCCCCCGAGGCGGATCACGATGTGGCCGGTGACCTGGCCCGACTGATGACACCGTTCGCCGAGCGCTACGGTGTGATCGAAGAGAATTAGAGCCGCCCACCCCGCGAAGCTAATGTGTAAATTAGCTAAGTAATTACGATGCGCGCAGAGTAAGGAATCACATGACGACGACTGAGCAGAAGCTCACGGCAGACGTACGCAACGGCATCGATTACAAGGTCGCAGACCTGTCGTTGGCCGACTTCGGCCGCAAGGAGATCCGGCTGGCCGAACACGAGATGCCCGGCCTGATGGCACTGCGCCGCGAATACGCCGAGGTGGCCCCGCTCAAGGGTGCTCGCGTGTCCGGCTCGCTGCACATGACCGTGCAGACCGCGGTTCTCATCGAGACCTTGGTGGCGCTCGGCGCTGAGGTCCGCTGGGCGTCGTGCAACATCTTCTCCACCCAGGACCACGCTGCCGCCGCCGTCGTCGTCGGCCCGCACGGCACCGTCGACGAGCCCAAGGGTGTCCCGGTGTTCGCGTGGAAGGGCGAGACCCTCGAGGAGTACTGGTGGGCCGCCGAGCAGATGCTCACCTGGGAAGGCGAGCCCGCCAACATGATCCTCGATGACGGTGGCGACGCGACCATGATGGTGCTGCGCGGTGCGCAGTACGAGAAGGCCGGTGTGGTCCCGCCCGCCGAGGACGACGATCCGGCCGAGTGGAAGGTCTTCCTCTCGGTGCTGCGCGAGCGCTTCGAGACCGACAAGAACAAGTGGACCAAGATCGCCGAGTCGGTCAAGGGTGTCACCGAGGAGACCACCACCGGCGTGCTGCGTCTCTACCAGTTCGAGGCCGCGGGCGAACTGCCGTTCCCGGCCATCAACGTCAACGACTCGGTCACCAAGTCCAAGTTCGACAACAAGTACGGCACCCGCCACTCGCTGATCGACGGCATCAACCGCGGCACCGACGTGCTGATCGGCGGCAAGAAGGTGCTCATCTGCGGCTACGGCGACGTCGGCAAAGGCTGCGCGGAGTCCCTGGCCGGGCAGGGCGCCCGCGTGTCGGTCACCGAGATCGATCCGATCAACGCACTGCAGGCCCTGATGGACGGGTTCGACGTCCGCACCGTCGAGGACGCGATCGGCGAAGCCGACATCGTCATCACGGCGACCGGCAACAAGGACATCATCACCATCGAGCACATGAAGGCCATGAAGGACCAGGCCATCCTGGGCAACATCGGCCACTTCGACAACGAGATCGACATGGCGGCGCTTGAGCGTTCTGGCGCCACGCGGATCAACATCAAGCCGCAGGTCGACCAGTGGACGTTCGACAGCGGCAAGTCGATCATCGTGCTGTCCGAAGGTCGTCTGCTCAACCTGGGCAACGCCACCGGGCACCCCTCGTTCGTGATGAGCAACAGCTTCTCGAACCAGGTCATCGCCCAGATCGAGCTGTGGACCAAGAACGACGAGTACGACAACGCGGTCTACCGGCTGGCCAAGCACCTCGACGAGAAGGTCGCCCGCATCCACGTCGAGGCTCTCGGCGGGCAGCTGACCAAGCTCACCAAGGAGCAGGCCGAGTACATCAACGTCGACGTCGAAGGGCCTTACAAGCCCGAGCACTACCGCTACTGAGTTAGCTGACGTAGCGCGAGCAGACGCAGAATCGCCCAAATCCTCACGGATTTGGGCGATTCTGCGTCTGCTCGCTTTGCGCGTCAGGGGATCCGATCCGCCATTGCCTGCGCCAGCTCGGACGCAACCCGCTCAGCGTCGGGAAGTGCCACGACGCCCGCATCAATCACTACAGCGGATTTCACGATGGTGGCCGACGACCATCCGTCGCCGCTGAAGACGGCGGTGTCGTCCGCCGGCCGGGATACTGCCGGGTCGTAGAACGGAATATGAAGCTTGACGCATTCCTCAACCGCGGCTATTCGCCGGTCGAAGGCCTCACGCGCCGCCTCCTCGTTCGGGTAGATCGCGACGACCTGTCCGGCGACGGCCATCAGACCTGGCACACCTCGAACGTCGAGGTTTCCGTTGTCGGATGTCGAGTGAAATTCCGTCCACTGGTCGCCGAACGCGACGCCTTGGTCCGATAGCGCTCGGCATGCGGGAACCGCATTGTTGTCAGGTTTCGGACGATTGGTGTCAACGGTTCGTTCTAAAGCGTTGACACCGCTGATTCTCCTGACGTCGTCAATGCTGAGCACGACCGAATCGGTAGTGGGTGGTGGGGGAGCAGTGGCAACGGGTCCTCTGCAGGCTCCCAATATCGCGATCAGAACTACCAGCGCCGAAACCTGTAGGAAAAACCGTGTCCTGGAAGTCAAATCGTGTACACCCTTGTCGTTTGCGGATTCGTTGCGTTCAAGCCACTCGGTGCGGTGCCTGGGATCTGGAATGGCCCGTCGATGATGATTGGAGGTTGTGGCTGCTCCACGGGAATGCCAAGCGCTGTTCCGTCGGCATACATCTTCATTTGCCTCAGATAGAGCGCTTCGGCCGCGGCGGCCAACGTCAAACGTTGGGCGTTCCAGGAAGCGACTACCGGGTACGGGCTGCCATCTGGCGGTCGCCGACTGTTGAACGCGGCGACTTCGGCGTTGTGCGCGGCCATGTCACGCTGAAGCATCTGCCAATCCAGCTGCCATCGAGCCACTTTGCTTTCGTGTGATTCCGTGTCCGGCTGCGTCTCGTCGTCAGTGAGGCGCTGGACAGTTTCCGGTCTATTGCCATCGGTGTCTGCAGGTTCGAGCGCTGCGTACTCGCCGGCGAGAGTACGCAAACGTGCCGCGATGGTGCTTTGGTCGGTGTGTGTTCGGCGGACAATCTGGGCGATGCCAGAAATACCTTCCTTGACGATGGGTATCAACATCCGTTGGCCGGCTTCGTTTTTGGGCAGGGCAACGGCGGCATCGACGACCCAGTCACGTATTTCATCGAGGCTTTGTCGTCCCCTGATGACGGCAGTGGCGGACCTGTCGATTTCGGCGGCGAAACGCCGATCGAGGTTCGCAAACTCGGCGACGGCGCTCGTCTGTGCCGCGTTGACCGAGTCGTACGAGTCCGCGGCAGACCCTTGCCACTTGTCATTTGACTTTGCGTCGACGAGAGACGATCCAACTTGCCGAAGCCTGTCACTGGTGTTGAGTGAATCTCGGTTCACGGGATTGCCGTGCCCGAAAGTTCCCCGAGCTTGAGACCACGTCTGCATGAACGCATCGAGTAGACTCACCGCGACCTCCAGTTGGATGTTAGGTAAGCCTATCGCGGTCGAGTTACCCGTTTGCGCATCAGAATTTGTCCGCGCCACGGTGACAGCACTGCTCGCTTCGCGTTTGTGCGTATCGCTACCGGTGCCGGTCGTCGCCCCGGGCGGGCCTGCCCTCGTCAAGCCGCTTGCGTTGTGGCACAACGACATATTTGGGGTCGCGCGTGGACTGGACACCGGCTTCGAACACGCCGAACCGCTGCAGCGCGCTGCCCGCCAATAACGCCGCGCCCGACGCCGCGACCGCCCATCTCCTGCGGCCCGCCACCACCGCACCGACTGCGCCGCCGACGGTCAGGATCTCCGACCACTGCCGCAACCGGTGAGCTTTGCCGGTCGTGTACGCCTCGGCGACGAGGCCCAGCCGATGCTCCATCGTCCGCGACGCCACGACCTCCAGCGCCGCGCCGGTCACCGCCATCCGCCGGGCCGGGCCGCTCTCCGATACGGGTGCGAGCAGCATCCCCAGACCGGCCCCGCTCACCGCGGCAGAGCCGGTGAAGACGAACGGCAGATACGGGTGTGCTTCCCGCCACGCCGGAACCGCCGTCTGCGACAACAACACTGCGGTGTAGGACGCCACGCCGGGCGCGACCGCGGCGGCTTCCAGACCCGCCGGACGCGCCGCCCGATTCACCAACCGGCCCAGCCAGGTCCGGCGCAACCGCGCAGGCATCAGTTCCGCGACCGCCGCCAGGCCGGCGCCCGGCCCGTACCCGCCGAGAAGCCACGTACCCATGCTCATCGGCGAACTCGGCTTGGCCACGCGCAGCATGTGGTGGAACCGCTCGGGCCTGCCGAGGTCACCGATGAGGAAATACATGCTGGCCAACAGGCTCGCCAGGGCGCCGAGTCGTGACACCTTGCGCAGCCGCGGCCGACCGGTCAGGTCGGCACCGGCGGCCAGCAGCGCAGAACCCGCAGACAGGCCGCCACTGAACAAATAGGCCGCGATCATCCAGTTCCATACCGGCGTCTTGAGAATCTGGCGCCCGTAGTACGACCGGAAATCGGCAGGCGCCACGGCCATGTCGTCGTTGCCGCGGCGGCGGTGCCGCGTCTGTGCATGCATGTCCGATGCGTCGGTGTCGCTGAGCTTCTCCTTCACGAGCGCCCCAGAAACGCCGATACCGCGACACCCACCAACGCCGAGGCCGCCATGCCCGCATACCGCCACATCGCGCCGGCGTCGCGCGTCGGCACCACCGGGTCGGGCGGCAACCCGTACACCTCGGGTTCATCGAGCAGCAGGAAGAACGCGCCGTCACCGCCGACCCCGTCGTTCGGATCCTCCCCGTAGAGCCGTGCCTCGGTCACGCCGCGCTCGTGCAATTCGGACAACCGGTGAGCGGCCCGCTCACGCAACTCGTCGAGCACACCGAACTGGATGGAGTCCGTCGGGCAGGCCTTGGCGCATGCGGGCTCCAGCCCGTCGTGCAGCCGGTCGTAGCACAGCGTGCACTTCCATGCCCGGCCGTCACCTTCCCGGCGTTCGATGACTCCATAGGGGCATCCCGACACGCAATAGCCGCACCCGTTGCAGATGTCTTGTTGCACAACAACAGTGGAGAACTCGGTACGGAACAGCGCTCCGGTGGGGCAGACATCCAGGCACCCGGCGTGCGTGCAGTGTTTGCACACGTCCGACGCCATCAACCAGCGGAAGTCCTGGCGGGTATCGGCGCCCATCGCATCGCCCGGCCGTTCGAAACCCGGCATGCCGAGCTCGACGGTCTCGCTTCGGTTGTCGCCCAAGCCATGTCGACCGTCCGCGGGCTGCTCGATGAACGCCACGTGCCGCCACGAGTTGGCACCCAGGTTGCCGGTGTTGTCGAACGACATGCCGAGGAGGTTGAATCCGTCCTCGGGCACGCCGTTCCACTCCTTGCACGCGACCTCGCAGGCTTTGCAGCCGATGCACACCGACGTGTCGGTGAAGAACCCCACGCGCTGCGGATGCTCGTCGTAGCCGACGTCGGCCGCCGGGTCTGCCAGCGGACCGTAGAAGCTGTTGTCTCTCATGGTTTCTCCTCGGTGTGGCCGGGCGAGGGCTTCGTGGTGTCCAGGTGGGTACCCGTCTGCGGCGTGATGTGTGCGCGGTCGCGGTAGGCCGCGACGTATTCGAGCAGCTGTGGCCCACGGGGCCGGCGTCCCGGCTGGATGTCGCAGGTCGCGACCTTGCTCTCCTGGATGAACACGTTCGGGTCGGCGACGACACCGAGCAGGTCGTTGACGACGTCGCCGTCGATGAGGCCGACGTTGCCCCAGTGGTAGGGCATCCAGATCTGGTGCACCATCCGGTTCTCGATCCGCAACGGTCGCATCCGGCTCGTCACGAACACCCGGGCATCGACCGCTGTTCGGCTCGTGATGACGTGCGCCCAGTCCATGTGTGTCAGACCGCGAAGCTCCGCGAGCTCAGGCGACACCTCGACGAACAGGCCCGGTTGCAGTTCGGACAGGTACGGCAACTGCCGGCTCATCCCGCCCGCCGTGTGATGTTCGGTCAGGCGGGCCGCGGTGAACACGAACGGGAACACGTCGCCATGTGCGTCGGGCCACGACGGGTTCGACGGATTGTCTTCGCGCCCATACACTTTGCGCGCCGGGTTGCCCTGCTGCCGATACAGCGCGTTGCGTACGGGGGATTCGTGCGGTTCGTAATGTGTCGGCAGCGGGCCGTCGGCCAGCCCGCTCGGGGCGAACAGCCATGCCTTGCCGTCGGCCTGCATCACGAACGGGTCGTCGCCGCGCAGCGCCTCGACGCCGACGGCACCGGCGGGCGGCCGGTAGCCGGGTGGTTTGGCCTTCTCGAAGTCGGGGACGTCGTAACCCGTCCACTCGCGTCTGTCCGGATCCCACCAGATGAGTTTCTTGCGTTCGCTCCACGGCTTTCCGGCCAGATCGGCCGAAGCGCGGTTGTACAGCACACGACGGTTCATCGGCCACGTCCAGCCCCACTCGGCGTCGTATGGCCCCTGTTCGGTGTGCGGTTTGCGACGGGCGGCCTGATTGACGTCGTCGGCGTAGACACCGCTGTAGATCCAGCACCCGCAGGCCGTGCTGCCGTCGGCTTTGAGCGACAGATAGTTGTCGACGGCTCGCCCGGTGGTCAGGTCGACGCCGTTGATCCGGCGCAGCAGATCCTCACCAGAAGGTTCATCACCGTCCAGCGCATAGTCCCACCACAGGTCGAGCAGCGGGCGGTCCCGCTCATCGGTGGAACCGGCCAGCTTCTCGCGCAGGATACGGCCGAGGTGGTAGAAGAACCACAGCTCCGAGCGGGCATCGCCGGGCGGCTCGACGGCCTTCTCGCGCCACTGCAGCATGCGCTGGGTCTGGGTGAACGTGCCGGCTTTCTCCACATGCGACGCGGCCGGGAAGAGGAACACCTCGGTGCGGCACGTCTCCGTGCTGATCTCACCGGTCTCGGTTTCCGGACCGTCCTTCCAGAACGTCGCGCTCTCGATCTCGACGAGGTCGCGCACCACCAGCCAATCGAGGTTCGCCATGCCGAGTCGCTGCAGCCGTCCGTGGGCGGACCCGACGGCGGGGTTCTGGCCCAGCAGGAAATAGCCGAACACCTTGCCGTCGATCATGTCCATCACGGTGCGGTACGTGCCGTGGTCGCCGTTGATGCGCGGTAGGTAGTCGAAGCAGAAGTCGTTGTCGGCGGTGGCGAGTTCACCCCAGTACTCCTTGAGCAACGACACCATGTAGGCATCGGCGTTGTGCCAGAACCCTTTCTGGTTGCGGCTCTTGATGTCGTCGAGGTAGTCGGCGAGCGTCTCCTGACCGGCGTGTGCCATCGCGAGGTAGCCCGGCAGCAGGTTGAACAACGTCGGAACGTCGGTCGAGCCCTGGATGCTGGCGTGCCCGCGCAAGGCGAACACCCCGCCGCCGGGTCGGCCGATGTTGCCCAGCAGCAGCTGGATGATCGCCCCGGCGCGGATGAACTGTGCGCCCATCGTGTGCTGCGTCCAGCCAACGCTGTACACGAGCGCGGTCGTGCGTTCGCGGTTGGAGTTCTCCGTCCACTTGCGCGCAACTTCGAGGAACTGCTCGGCGGGCACGCCGCAGATCCGCTCGACCATCTCCGGGGTGTAGCGGGCGTAGTGCCGTTTGAGGATCTGGTACACACACCGCGGGTGCCGCAGGGTCGGGTCGTTGGGGATGTCACCCGCACCGCCCTCGATCGGCGGACCTCCCGAACCGGACCGCTCGGGCGCGCCGTGCTCTTTGGCTGTCGCGCCGCCCTCGTTGGCGTCGGTGCGCTCGTACTGCCAGGTCGACGGGTCGTAGGACGCCGTGGCGTCGTCGTAACCCGAGAACAGCCCGTCGAGATCCTCGGCATCGCGGAAGCGCTCGTCGACGATGAACGACGCGTTGGTGTACGCGGTGACGTATTCGCGGAAGTCCAGGTCATTGGACAGGATGTAGTTGATCACCCCGCCCAGGAACGCGATGTCACTGCCGGCGCGCAGCGGTATGTGCCGGTCGGCCAGCGCGCTCGTGCGGGTGAACCGCGGATCGATGTGGACCACCTGGGTGCCGCGCGCCTTGGCTTCCATCACCCACTGGAACCCGACCGGATGGGCTTCGGCCATGTTGCTGCCCATGATGACGATGAAGTCGGAGTTGACGAGGTCCTGCTGATAGTCCGTCGCCCCGCCGCGACCGAAGGAGGCCCCCAGACCGGGAACCGTTGCGCTGTGTCAAATACGCGCCTGGTTCTCGATCTGCAACGCCCCCAAAGCCGTGAACAGCTTTTTGATCAGGTAATTCTCTTCGTTGTCCAGCGTGGCTCCGCCGAGGCTCGCGATGCCCATGGTGCGGCGCAGCGTGTTGCGGTCGGCGTCGAACTGCTGCCAGCCCTTGTCGCGGGCGTCGAGAACGCGGTCGGCGACCATGTGCATCGCGGTGTCGAGGTCGACCTCGCGCCACTGCGTGGCATACGGCGCGCGGTAGCGCACCTTCGTCAGCCGCTGTGGACCGGTGACGAGTTGCTTGCTTGCAGATCCCTTGGGGCACAAGCGTCCCCGCGAGATCGGGCTATCCGGGTTGCCCTCGATCTGGGTGACCTTGCCGTCTTTGACGTAGACCTTCTGCGCGCATCCGACGGCGCAGAACGGGCAGACGGAATGCGCTATCTCGTCGGCGTCGGCCGTCCGTGGCGTCAGTGTCAGCGAGCGGTCCGACTGGGCGGCCTTGCCGCGGCCCAACTTGTCGGGGCCGGTGAGCTGCCGGTACACCGGCCACGACTCGATCAGCTTCCGGAAGTCCATGGCGTCCTCCTACCCACTTGTCCGCAATCAAACCATCGTCGGCTGGTTGTTGCCTGCGAGTTGGTGCGCGGTGTCAGAGCGTGTGGCGGGTGCCGTCGTCGCCGCGTCGGGTGCAGCCGCGGGCATCGAGCTGTTCGAGTAGTGGGACCGCGACCCGCCGCGTGGTGTTCAGCGCGCGTTTGGCTTCGGCGACGGTGAACGGCTGCGGAAGGGTCTTGAGAACTTCGACGGCGCGGTCGTATGCGTCCGGGCCGAGCACGATGCCGTCGGCGATCCTCGTCAACCGGCCCGCCCGCACCGCCGCCGCCAGTTCCCGGGTGCCAAGGTCCAATTCCGCGAGCTCGTCGGCGTCCGGCGCCCGGAAAGGCTCCGCCGCCAGCCACTTCTGCACGGCCCGCACGGCCTCGTCCACCCGTGGTGGCAGCTGCGCGCCCGGCCGCTGTACGAGCCCGTCCCGCACCTGCAGGCCCGTGCCGGCGAGCAGCGCGGGCACAAGCTCCAGCGCGGGCAATCCCAACTGCGAGCGTACGGTTTCCAGCGGCATACCCGCTGCGACATCGTGTTCGGCGAACCATTGCGTCACCACCTCGAGCAGGTGCCCGCGGCGCTGTGCCCACCATCGCTCATCGACCACCCAGTCGCCGATTCGCTCACCTTCGACTGCAAACCCCATGGCGTGCAGCTCTTTTGCCGTCGCACACACGGGCGGGGCGGCCCGCCCGCCGGCGAGTTCGGCAGCACGGGCCCTGGCGTCACCGCGTCGGCGCAATGGTGCGGGTCGCACGTCGAGCACCCGCACGCCCGCCGCGATCCGGTGCTCGCCGGGATCCCGCAGCAGCCCGACGTCGCCGATTCGTAACGGCAGCGGACGGGCCAGCCGCAGCCGCGCGGCAGCGTCGCCGAGCGGGCGCACGTGCACCGGTACCGCGGCCGACCCGATGTGCAGCATCAACCGTTGGTGCAGCTTGTCCGCCGACCGCAACGCGACGTCGACCGCTGACGTGTCGAGCCACGCGCCGGGCGTTCGCACGGTATGCCCGCGGCCGATGAGGTTGCGGTCGACGCCGCGTAGGTTCACCGCAACTCGTGCGACCGCGCCGACCGCCGTCTCGGCCCGGCCCAGCGACTGCACGCCGCGCACGGTGACCTGCCTGCCCTCGTGTTCGAGTTCGTCGCCGACGCGGATCGTTCCCGCCCCGAGTGTTCCGGTCACCACTGTCCCGGCACCCCGCACCGTGAACGAGCGATCGACCCACAGCCGCACATCGGCGTCGGGGTCGGGCACAGGCAGCCCGTCGACGAGCGACATCAGTTCGGTGCGCACCTGATCCAGGTCGGTGCCGATCACCACACGCGAATCGGGGAACCGTTCGCGCGCGTGCGCCACGGCAGGGGCCGGATCGGCGAGGTCGGCCTTGCTGATCACGACGAGCGTGTGCTCGACGCCGAGTGCCCGGACCGCGGCGAAATGCTCCTGGGACTGCGGCATCCAGCCCTCGGTCGCGGCGACGACGAACATGACCGCCGGGACCGGACCGACCCCGGCCAGCATGTTGGCGACGAACCGCTCGTGGCCCGGCACGTCGACGAACGCGATGTCGCGGCCGTCGATCGTCGTCCAGGCGAAGCCGAGATCGATCGTGAGCCCGCGGCGCTGCTCCTCGGCGAGCCGGTCGGGCCACATGCCGGTGAGCCGGTGCACGAGCGTGGATTTGCCGTGATCGACGTGGCCGGCCGTCGCGACTACGTACATGCCAGCACCGCGTGCGCCAACGTGTCGTCGTCGGCTTCAGCCACCGTTCGCAGATCGAGCAGGCAGCGGCCGTTCTCGAGTCGCCCGACCACCGCCGGGGTGCCCATGCGCAGCGGCGCCGCGTACCACTCGGGCAGGCTCACGGCGGCGCTCGGCAGCGCGACGCCGGGTGCGCCACCGCCGCCCACGGCGGCGATGCAGTCGACCGCGTCCGCATCCGGTAGTCGGGCCGCGAGCCGCGCGGCCCGCACCCGCAGTGATTCCACGTCGACGCGCAGCGCCTCGGCGACCGGCGGTGGTGGACCGGTCAGCGTGGCCTCCAGCGCGGCCAGCGTCATCTTGTCCACCCGCAGGGCTCGCGCCGCCGGATGACGACGTAACCGCTCGATCACTTCCGCCCCGCCGAACAGCAGACCCGCCTGCGGGCCACCGAGCAGTTTGTCGCCGGAGGCGGTCACCAGGTCAGCTCCGTCGCCGAGCACCGTCGTGGCGTCCGGTTCGTCGGGCAGGAGCGGGTGCGCGGTCAGCAACCCCGAGCCGATGTCGACCACCAACGGCGCGTCGAGCGTTGCGAGTTCGGCGACCGGAACCGATGACGTGAAGCCGGTCATCGCATAGTTCGACGGATGCACCTTCAGGACGAAGCCGGTGTCGGGCCCGATCGCGTCGGCATAGTCGCGCAGATGCGTGCGGTTGGTGGTCCCGACCTCGCGGATACGCGAACCGGTTGATTCCATCAACGCCGGAAGGCGGAAACCGTCACCGATCTCGATGAGCTCGCCGCGGCTGATGATCATCTCCTTGCCCGCGGCCAGCGTCATCGCGGTCAGCAGCAGCGCGGCCGCGTTGTTGTTCACGACGTGGACGCCGCCCGCGGTGGGGACGGCCCGCGCCAGGGCGGCCATCGCACCGCGGCCCCGGCGTGCACGACGGCCGGTCTGGAGGTCGAACTCGACGTCGGTGGCGCCGCTCGCCGTCACCACAGCGTCGATCGCCGCGGTCGACAACGGTGCCCGGCCGAGGTTGGTGTGCACGACGACACCCGTGGCGTTGATGACCGGACGCAGGCTCGAGGCGCTCGACGGCAGTGCCGCGACAGCGACGTCGGCTACTCGGTCGGGAGCGATCTCCCCGCTGCGCGCCTTCTGCTGTGCTTCGGCGATCACCGATTTCACCAATGCGCGCCCCAGTGTCCGCTCGGCTTCGGCGAGGCGCGGATCGGCCAACAGTGTGTCGGTGCGGGGCACCCGGCGGCGAGGGTCGGTCATGTGGTTGGTGGGGGGTGAGCAATTTGGCGGAGGCGGACGCGAGGAGCAATATGGCGGAGGCGGACGGGAATCGAACCCGCCAGCGGCAGAAACTGCCGCTCAGCGATTTTGAAGACCGTGCCGGTCACCAGACCGGATACGCCTCCCTGACCCATCGCCCCATCATGACAGGCAACATGGGGTTCATGGCCTACCGACTGACCCAATACGCCCACGGTGGCGGCTGCGCATGCAAGATCCCGCCCGGCGAATTGGAGGAGGTCGTTCGCGGGCTCACCCACGCGGAGCCAAAAGATCCGCTGGGTGAGCTGCTGGTCGGGCTCGATGCCGGCGACGACGCGGCGGCCGTGCGCATCGCGGGCGGGACTGCGCTGATCGCGACGACGGATTTCTTCACACCTGTCGTGGACGACCCATACGAGTGGGGCCGGATCGCCGCCGCCAACGCTCTGTCGGACGTCTACGCCATGGGCGGGCGGCCTGTCGTCGCGGTGAATCTGCTCGGCTGGCCGCGTGAGGTGTTGCCGTTCGAACTGGCCGCCGAAACGTTGCGCGGTGGGCTCGACGTCTGCGGTGCCGCGGGCTGTCACCTTGCCGGCGGACACAGCGTCGACGATCCCGAACCCAAGTACGGCCTGGCTGTCACCGGCATCGCCGACCCGAACCGGTTGCTGCGCAATGACTTCGGCAAGGCTGGTGTCCCGTTGTCGCTCACCAAACCGCTCGGTGTCGGAGTGCTCAACAGCAGGCACAAGAGCACCGGCGAGGTCTTCCCGCAGGCGATCGAGGCGATGACGACGCTGAACGCCGAAGCCTCCGCGGCGGCACTGGCGGCCGGCGTCGAATGTGCCACCGACATCACGGGTTTCGGGTTGCTGGGGCATCTACACAAGCTTGCCCGCGCGAGCGGCGTGAGCGCGGTCATCGACTCGACGGCAGTGCCCTATCTCGACGGTGCGCGAGAAGCGTTGCGCGACGGCTACGTAAGCGGCGGTACCCGCCGTAACCTCGAGTGGGTGGCGCCGCATGTGGACCTGTCCGCCGTGAGCGAGGACGAGGCGCTGCTGCTGGCGGACGCGCAGACCTCCGGCGGGCTGTTGATCGCGGGGGAGATCCCGGGCGCACCGGTCATCGGCGAGCTCGTGTCGCGCGGTGAACACACCATCGTGGTGCGGTGACCGCCAGGATCGGTGAACGTGGTGGTGTCAAACCCACGATGACTGCGCACTGGTGGATCGGCGGACCGGTCGGCACCGTGGAGGCATGAAGTTCGGTGTCAGCACATTCATAACCGACGAGGGGTTGTCGCCCGCGGATCTGGCGGTCGCGCTTGAGGATCGCGGTTTCGACTCACTGTTCGTGGCCGAGCACACGCACATCCCGGTCGACGGTCCGCGCCCGCCCGACGGCGACCTGCCGCCCCACGACTACTACCGCTCACTCGACCCGTTCGTCGCGCTCACGGCCGCGGCCGCCGTCACCGAAAGGCTGCTGCTCGGTACCGGAATCGCCCTTGTGGTTCAGCGTGATCCGATCACTCTCGCCAAAGAGGCGGCCAGTCTGGACCATCTGTCGAATGGGCGGTTCCAGCTCGGTGTCGGCGCGGGGTGGCTGCGCGAGGAAATGCGAAACCACGGTACCGAGCCGCGCACCCGCCTGGCGCTCATGCGTGAGCGAGTGCTGGCGATGAAGCAGATCTGGACCACCGAGCAAGCCGAGTTCCATGGTGAATTCGTGGATTTCGGCCCGATCTACTCCTGGCCGAAGCCGCGGCACGTGCCGGTCCTCGTGGGTGGCAACGGGCCGACAGTGCACGATCGGGTGCTCGAATACGGCGACGGTTGGGCGCCGAATCTGGTCGGGCCGCCCGAAGAACTGGCGGCGCGGGTCAAAGAGTTGCAGCGGCGCGCGGCCGACGCCGGACGCGATCCGATACCCGTCACACTGATCGGCGCCGACCAACGCGGATACCTCGGACCCGACCGGCAGGGCGCCATCACGCCACTGGGTGAGCGCGAGCTGGCGATCCTGGCCGACGGCGGCGTCGATCACTGCGTGTTCTTCCGCGACGCGGGCGCGCCCGAGGGGGAGGCGCTGCGTTATCTCGACGAGCTCGCTGAGCTGACAAGGCCGTTGCGCGACTGAGTCATCAGATGGTCGAGCCGGTCGGCGGTGCCGGTTCCTGGGCGTGGGTTGTATAGCACGAGGTGCCAGCCCGGATGGTCGGTGACGGCCAGGGTGGTCTTGTCGAACACCAGCTCGCCCGCGTCGGGGTGACGCACCGCCTTGACCGCCTGCAGATGCGGACCGACATCGTGCTGCTGCCACAGCTTTTCGAACTCCGGGCTGATGACGCTCAGATCGTTCACGATCTCGCCGAACGCGGCGTCGTCCGGGTAGAGCGCGGCGTCGGCGCGGAACGCGGCAACGACACCCGGCGCGGCCGACGCCCAGTGGACGTACATGTCGCGATAGCGGCTGTTGGTGAAAAACGTGACGAGACAGTTGCGGTCGGTGTCGCGGTAGCCGAACGCCTGCCGCGTCGCGTCGTTGACCGCGAGCAGGTTCCAGTACCGGTCCTGCAGCATCGCGGGCCGCGGCGACCACGCATCGATCAGGTGCCGTAGCTCCGGTGTCACCGGGCTGTCGCGCAACCCGGCCGCAGGCGGCGGGTTCGTCCCCGCCAGCGAGTACAGGTGCGCCCGCTCGGGCTCGGTGAGTCGCAGCGCCGTGCTGATGGCGTCGAGCACGCTCGACGAAACGGTGATGTCGCGGCCCTGTTCGAGCCACGTGTACCACGACGTCCCCACCCCGGCCAGCAGTGCGACCTCCTCACGCCGCAGTCCCGGGGTGCGGCGCCGTCCGCCGTCGACCAGGCCGACGTCGGCCGGTTTGAGCCGGGCCCGGCGGGTACGCAGGAAATCACTGAGCTGCTCGCGCCTCATATGGCGATGGTAGGAGCGCTGCGCGCGTGCTCGGCCACCCCAGCCTGGTGGTGTGAGTCCCCGGATCAGGCGTCGGGACAGGTGCGCGGGGGCGGATAGGATTCTGCTGAGCGATCGACGGGGGTGCGAATGGCTGAGGACGCGGTCATCGAAGAGCTGGCTGCCGCCGTCGAGCGCAGCCCCGAGCTCGCCGAGCTACGCCTGCACCTGGCCACCCTGCTGGTGGAGCGCAGGCGCTATGCCGAAGCGCTCACGCATTGCAGCGCGGTGCTGGCACAAGACGCGGCCAACGCCCGCGCGGTCGCGCTGCTGCAACAGTGCACCGCGGGCCTGGCGGGGGCACCCGCACCGGCCGCTCCAGCAGCGCCCGCCGATGCCGCCCGGACGTTCGACTGGTCGGCGGCCGAGGAACAAGTCGCCGACATCGTCAAGCCCGCGTTCGTCGAGGAACCGGCCGAGGCGGTCAACGAGTACGACTTCGATGCGGTCCGATCCAGCGCCGTCCGGCTGTCGGACATCGCCGGCATGACGGATGTGAAGACCCAGCTGGAACTGTCACTGCTGGGGCCGATCCGCAACCCCGAGTTGATGAAGGCCTACAAGGTTTCGGCGCGCGGCGGTCTGCTGCTCTACGGCCCGCCCGGGTGCGGCAAGACTTTCATCGCCAAGGCGGTCTCGGGCGAGTTGGGTGCCAGCTTCTATCAGGTCGGCATCGCCGACGTGCTCAGCCGCTGGCTCGGCGAGAGCGAGCGCGCCATCCGCTCGGTGTTCGACACCGCCCGCCGCAAGGCGCCCTGCGTGCTGTTCTTCGACGAGGTCGACGCACTCGGGCACCGCCGGTCGGCGCTCGGTGGAAGTTCGGGTCTGCGGTCGGTCGTGAACGCCCTGCTCGAAGAGATGGACTCGGCCACGTCGACCAATGACGGCGTCTATGTCCTCGGCGCCACGAACGCGCCGTGGGACGTCGACCCGGCGCTGCGCAGGCCGGGACGATTCGACCGGATGATCTTCGTCCCGCTTCCGGACGCCGACGCTCGGGCGGCGATCGTCCGATTGCACTTGCAGGACCGCCCCGTCGAGGGCATCAATTTGGCGACGGTTGTCAAACGCACCGACGGTTTCTCGGGTGCGGATCTGGCCCATATGTGCGACAGTGCAACGCAATTGGCGATGGCGGACTCGATGCGGACCGGGCAGGTGCGGCCGGTCCAGATGCGTGACGTCGATGCCGCGCTCAGCCAGATTCGCCCGTCGGCCGGCGCCTGGTTCGACACCGCGCGCAACGTCGTGGATTTCGGCAACCGGGACGGCTCCTACGACGATCTCGCAAAATACCTGCGGCACAGAAAGATCCGGTGACCTCCACAACCGGCGGCGCCGGGTTCGTCGCGCAGGCCTATCTGGACTCCGGCAACTACGCACGCGCCGAGGACGTGCTGCGGTCGGCGCTGACCGAAGACCCCAACAATGCCGACCTGCTCGCCGGCCTGGCGCGCGCCAAGATCGGGCAGAAGGACTACTACGCGGCGGCTTTGGCCGCCCATTCCGCATTGGCGGCCGCACCCGACAGTGAGTACACCAAGCGCCTGTATGCGTTGGCGCTGCAAGGGCAGGGCAGGCTTCCCGAGGCGCTGTGGATGGCGTGGAAGACCGTCACCGAACACCCCGACGTCTATCTCGCCCACTATGTCTACGCGAGCATGCTGTACTCAGCGGGCCACGCCCAGCAGGCACTCGTGGCGGTCAACGAGGCGCTGCGCTTGAACCCGGCATCGGCCGACTCCTGGGTGCTGCGCGGCGACATCTACCGGTCGTTCTGGGGGTTCGCCGCGGCCGAAGCCGACTATCACGAGGCAATCCGCTTGGAACCCGACCATGCGTCCGCGGTGAACAACTTGGCGGTCAGCCGATTACGGCGCGGGAAGACGGGTATGGCACTGCACGGATTTCTCGGCGCAGGCCGGCTCGACCCTGGACTGGGGGAGTTGGCCCGCCGCAACGTCGGTGTCGCACTCACCGGGGTGCTGCGATGGACGACGGCGTCGGTGCTGTTCATGGCGGTTGCGTTGATCGTCGTGGCGGCCATGCACGAGGAAGGCCGCGCCACCGTTGTCCCCAGGCTGTTCGCCGCGGCGCTGACCGCCGGATTTGTGGCCGTGATCGTGTGGGTGTTTCGCCGGGTGCCGTGGCCCGCGCTGCGTGCGGTGCTGCGAGAACGGCTCCTGCTCGCCCTCCGGCTGCTGTTCGTGGGGTTCGCGGTGCTCGCCGGGTTGGCCGTGACGGTGGTGGGCCCGACTCCGCTCACCGATGTCCTGGGTCCGTTGCTGTTGATGGGCGTCGTGGGTTTCACGGTGCTCGGATGGCTGACCGGACAATAGCGATGCCGTCAACACGAGAGGGTTGCCGACGTTGAAGACCATCACCATCGCGTTCGACGTCGACGGAACGCTGCGCGACAACACCATCACCGATGCCTATGTCGCCAACGAGCGCATCCGCACGCTGCTGATCACGCTGGCCGGCATGAAGAACACCAGGATCATGGTCTGGTCGGGTGGCGGCGAGGGATATGCCCGGCGGGCCGCCGACGCGATGGGCATCGTGAAGTACGTCGACGTCTACGCAGACAAGGGCTACGGCGGATACGACGCCGAAGGCAGGCCGATCTTCCACACCGATCTGTTGCCCGACATCGCGTTCGACGACATCGAGGAATGTGAGCTCGGCGCGCTCAATCTGATCGTCGACGAGAGAGGTTTCACGCCCGGCTACGTGCCGCCGGGCGATCGTCCGAGCCGAACGTGAAGAAGATCGCGAGATCAGGCGAGAATCTCGCGATCTTCTTCACGCTCGGCACCCGGTCGTGCGCACCAATTACGCTGCCCGTGTGCTCATCGCGATCGAGGGTGTCGACGGCGCAGGCAAACGCACATTGACCAACGGGCTGCGCGCGGCGTTCGAGTCCGCGCACAAGTCGGTCGGCAGCCTGGCGTTCCCGCGCTATCACCATTCGGTGCCCGCCGACCTGGCCGCCGAGGCGCTGCACGGCGCCCATGGGGATCTCGCCGAGTCGGTGCACGCGATGGCGGTCCTGTTCGCGCTCGACCGCGCCGGCGCGCGCGAGGAGATCGAACACCTGCAGGCCGCCTATGACGTCGTCATCCTGGACCGCTACGTCGCGTCCAACGCCGCCTACAGCGCCGCCCGGCTGCATCAGGGCGCCGACGGCGAGGTCGTCGCGTGGGTCCGCGAACTCGAATTCGACCGGCTGAAGCTGCCCGCACCCGACTGGCAGGTGCTGCTCGACGTGCCGACCGAGCTCGCCGCGAAGCGGGCCGAACACCGCGCCAACACCGAAGCCGGCCGCGCCAAGGACGCCTACGAGCGCGACGGGGGTCTGCAGCGGCGAACCGGGGAGGTCTATGCCGCCCTTGCGGCCGCCGATTGGTGCGGGCGGTGGGCCGTCGCGGGCCCCGATGTCGATCCGGCGGCGCTGGCAGGTCAGTTAAGCAGCGGATAAAGGCGAGACACCCCGCGTGTGGTAGCCCAGTTTTATCGCGAACTGGTGACACCATGGACACCATGAGGCAAAGGATCCTTGTCGTCGATGACGACCCATCGCTGGCCGAGATGCTCACCATCGTGCTGCGCGGTGAGGGGTTCGACACGGCGGTCATCGGCGACGGCAGCCAGGCGCTCACCGCGGTCCGCGAACTGCGGCCCGATCTGGTGTTGCTGGACCTGATGCTGCCCGGCATGAACGGCATCGATGTGTGCCGCGTGCTCCGCGCCGATTCGGGTGTGCCGATCGTCATGCTCACCGCCAAGACCGACACCGTCGACGTGGTGCTCGGCCTCGAGTCCGGTGCCGACGACTACGTGATGAAGCCGTTCAAGCCGAAGGAGCTCGTCGCGCGGGTGCGCGCCCGGCTGCGCCGCAACGAGGACGAGCCCGCCGAACTGCTGTCGATCAGCGACGTCGAGATCGACGTGCCCGCCCACAAGGTGACCCGGCAGGGCGAGCAGATTTCGCTGACACCGCTCGAGTTCGACCTCTTGGTGGCGCTGGCACGCAAACCCCGGCAGGTGTTTACTCGTGATGTGCTGCTCGAACAGGTGTGGGGATATCGCCACCCCGCCGACACCCGTTTGGTGAACGTGCATGTCCAGCGGTTGCGGGCAAAGGTTGAGAAAGACCCGGAGAACCCGCAGGTGGTACTTACCGTTCGAGGAGTGGGATACAAGGCCGGACCCCCGTGATCTTCGGCCCCAGACGGCGCCGCTGGGGAGGCTCCGGCCCACTTTTGCGCGGATTGGGGACACTGGGTAGAGCCCTCAGTCTGGTGTGGCGTCGCTCGCTGCAACTACGTGTGGTGACGCTGACGCTCGGGCTCTCCCTTGCGGTCATCATGGTCCTCGGTTTCGTGCTCACCAGCCAGATCACCGACCGGATCCTCGAGGTCAAGGTACGGGCCGCCACCGAGGAGGTCGAGCGCGCCCGCAACACCGTCAGCGGCATCGTCGGCGGCGAAGAATCCCGCTCCCTCGACAGCAGCCTGCAGCTCGCGCGCAACACGCTCATCGACCGCAAGGCCGACGCACGCGCGGATCTGGCCGGTGCGTTCGACGCCGTGCTCGTGGTGCCCGGGGACGGTCCGCGCGCGGCGACCGCCGCTGGACCCATCCAGCAGGTGCCCAACGCGCTGCGCGACTTCGTCAAGGCCGGGCAGGTCAGCTATCAGTACGCCACGGTGCACACCGACGGGTTCTCCGGTCCGGCGTTGATCGTCGGCAGCCCGACGTCGTCGTCGGTGCCCAATCTTGAGCTCTACCTGATCTTCCCGCTCAACAACGAGGAGAGCACCATCTCGCTGGTGCGCGGCACGATGCTCACCGGTGGTGTGGTGCTGCTGGGTCTGCTCGCGGCGATCGCGCTCGTGGTGGCGCGCCAGATCGTGCAGCCGGTCCGCTCGGCGTCGCGGATCGCCGAGCGGTTCGCCGAGGGTCACCTGACCGAACGCATGCCGGTCCGCGGTGAAGACGACATGGCGCGCCTGGCGGTGTCGTTCAACGACATGGCCGAAAGCCTGTCACGCCAGATCCAGCAGCTCGAAGAGTTCGGAAACCTGCAGCGCCGCTTCACCTCTGACGTCAGCCACGAACTCCGCACGCCGCTCACCACGGTGCGCATGGCCGCCGACCTCATCCACGACCACAGCGAGGATCTCGATCCCGCGCTGCGCCGCTCGACCGAGTTGATGGTCAACGAACTCGACCGGTTCGAGACCTTGCTGGCCGACCTGCTGGAGATCTCGCGCCACGACGCCGGTGTCGCCGAACTTTCGGTCGAGTCGGTGGATCTGCGTTCGACCGTCCAGAGCGCACTGGACAACGTCGGTCATCTGGCCGCCGACGCCGAGGTCGAACTCGACGTCGACATGCCCGCCCACGAGGTGATCGCCGAAGTCGATCCGCGCCGGGTGGAACGGATTCTGCGCAATCTCATCGCCAACGCGATCGACCATGCCGAGCGCAAACCGGTGCGGATCCGGATGGCCGCCGACGAGGACACCGTCGCGGTCACCGTCCGCGACTTCGGCGTCGGGTTGCGCCCCGGCGAGGAGAAGCTGGTGTTCAGCCGGTTCTGGCGCTCCGACCCGTCGCGGGTACGCCGTTCCGGTGGCACCGGCCTCGGCCTGGCCATCAGCATCGAGGACGCCCGCCTGCACCAGGGCCGGCTGGAGGCCTGGGGCGAACCGGGCAAGGGCGCCTGCTTCCGGCTCACCCTGCCGTTGGTCCGCGGCCACAAGGTCACCACCAGCCCCCTGCCACTCAAACCGGTTGCGCCGCAGCGGGGTACCCGGCGACGCGCCGCCAGGGACCGGGAGCCAGCGGAGGAGAGCGTGTGAAGCGCCTGCTGACGGTGTTGATCGTCGGCCTGGTTGTACTGACGTCCGGTTGCGCGGGGATTCCCAGCTCGTCCTCGCCGCAGGCGATCGGCACGGTCGACCGGCCCGCGCCGCCGAGCCTTCCCAAGCCGTCGCCGGAGATGGACCCCGACGTGCTGCTGCGCGAATTCCTCAAAGCCACCGCCGATCCCGCCAACCGGCATCTGGCAGCGCGCCAGTTTCTCACCGAATCGGCCTCGAGCACGTGGGACGACGCGGGCAGCGCGTTGTTGATCGACCGCGTGGTGTTCGTCGAAACCCGGAGTTCGGACCGTGTTTCGGTGAGCATGCGCGCCGACATCCTCGGCTCGCTTTCGGACATGGGCGTGTTCGAGACGGGGGAGGGCGCGCTGCCCGACCCCGGACCCATCGAACTCGTCAAGACGTCGGGCGGCTGGCGCATCGATCGGCTGCCCAACGGCGTTTTCCTTGACTGGCAACAGTTTCAGGCCACCTACAAACGCAACACGCTCTACTTCGTCGACCCGACCGGCACCACCGTCGTGCCCGATCCGCGGTACGTGGCGGTGTCCGATCCCGACCAGTTGGCCACCGAGCTGATCTCGAAACTGGTCGCAGGCCCGCGACCGGAGATGGCCAAATCCGTCCGCAATCTGCTCGACGCGCCGTTGAAGATGCGCGGGCCGGTCACCCGGGCCGACGGCGGCAAGACCGGCGTGGGCCGCGGTTACGGCGGGGCCCGCATCGACCTCGAAAACCTGTCGACCACCGATCCGCACAGCCGGCAATTGCTTGCCGCGCAGATCATTTGGACGCTGTCGCGGGCAGGCATCGCCGGGCCGTACGTGATCAACGCCGACGGTGCCCCGCTCGACGACCGGTTCGCCGAAGGCTGGGAGACCTCCGATGTGGCGGCCACCGATCCGGGTGCGGCGCCGGGCGCGGCGGCCGGATTGCACGCACTCGTCAACGGCTCGCTCGTCTCGCTCGACGGGCAGCGGGCACCGCGGGTGCCCGGTTCGTTCGGGCAGGCGCCGCACCAGGTTTCGGCCGCGGTGTCGCGCAACGGGCAGGACGCGGCCTCGGTGGTGGTGCTACCCCCCGGCGCGCCGGACGCCACCGCCACGCTGTGGATCGGGCCGTTGGGCGGTAGCGCGGTCCAGGCCATGGAGGGGCGCACGCTGTCGCGGCCCAGCTGGTCGCTCGACCAGGCAGTATGGGTCGTCGTCGACGGCATCAACGTCGTCCGCGCGATCCGCGACGCCTCCGGCGCGCCGGCCCGCATCCCGGTGGACGCGGCCGCGGTGTCGACGCGCTATCCGGGCCCGATCACCGAACTGCAGCTGTCGCGCGACGGCACCCGCGCGGCGATGGTGATCGGCGGTCAGGTGATCCTGGCCGGCATCGAGCAGACCCAGGACGGCCGGTTCCTGTTGACCTATCCACGCCGCCTCGGCTTCGGCCTCGGCGACACCGCGGTGTCACTGTCGTGGCGCACCGGCGACGACATCGTCGTGAGCCGCACCGATCCGCAACACCCGGTGTCCTACGTCAACCTCGACGGCGTGAACTCCGATGGGCCGAGCCGCAATCTGCTGATGCCGGTGACCACCGTGGCCGCCAACCCGTCGACGGTGTACGTGGCCGACCAGCGCGGCGTGCTCCAGCTGTCGGCGTCGGCCGCCGAGGACAATCCGGGCTGGGTCGAGGTGCGTCCGCTCATGGTTGCCGGGTCGCTTCCGGTGTTGCCTGGCTGACCCGCGAAAAAGGGGCCGAGGTTGTCACCCCTGACGACCACACTGCGGGCATGCTCGACCTCATCCTTCCGCTCGAATGCGGTGGTTGTGGCGCGCCGTCGACGCGGTGGTGTGCCACCTGTGCCAAAGAGCTGACCGTGCGTGACGACGAACCGCACCTGATCACCCCGCGCCTTGATCCGGGGGTGCCGGTGTTCGCACTCGGTCGTCATGCCGGTGCGCGGCGCCGCGCGATCGTCGCGGTCAAGGAGAAGGGCCGAGCTGATCTCGTGTCGCCGCTCGCGAGCGCGTTGCGCACCGGGCTGGACCGGCTCGTCACCTGGGGAGTCGTCGGGGCGCCGCTGACCGTCGTCCCGGCGCCCACCCGCCGGGCGGCCGCGCGGCGCCGCGGCGGCGACCCGGTGACCAGGATCGCGGCGAGTGCCGCGACCGGACTGCCCGGCGTCGGCGTGGTGCCTGCGCTGCGGTTGCGGCCGTGGGTGCGCGACTCGGTCGGGCTCTCGGGGGTCGACCGCCAGCGCAACATCGCCGGGCGGGTCCGGATCGTCAAGCACCTGACGGGCGAGGTGTTGCTCGTCGACGACATCGTCACGACGGGAGCCACCGCGGCCGAATCGGTCCGCACGTTGCGAGCCGCCGGGATCTGCGTGTCGGCCGTCCTCGCGATCGCGCATGCTTGACGGCCGCGACGATTACCCGCGCATCAAACGCAAGTGAAGAACTGAAAACACGTCGCCGAAATTACTGGCACGATCCGGTGAACACGGACTACCGTCGGCAGCAACCACCCGTGAACACCTCACGGCGGCGCTCAGACCGCAGCGCCACTTCACCGCACACCGGTAGGAGGTGAGTACTCGACACCTTGCGCCGATGGGCGGAGTGACAATTCTGGGCCCATCGCCGCGATTCGTTAAAGCCCGGCACGCTGAGCGTGCGACGTGTGAGAGAAACGAGTTGCCAAGTATGTCAACCCATTCGCTGGATTCAAGCCGCACCATGGTTGTCGAGGACGACCAGGAGAGCACCGCCGAGCCTCGCGCCGAGGTGGTGGTCAAGGGACGCAATGTCGAGGTCCCCGACCACTTCCGCATCTACGTCTCCGAAAAGTTGTCGCGTCTGGAGCGCTTCGACAAGACCATCTACCTTTTCGACGTCGAACTTGACCACGAACGCAACCGCAGGCAACGGAAGAACTGTCAGCACGTCGAGATCACCGCCCGTGGCCGAGGACCGGTCGTGCGGGGCGAGGCTTGCGCCGACAGCTTCTATGCCGCCCTCGAATCGGCGGCAGGCAAACTCGAAAGCAGGCTGCGCCGCAGCAAGGACCGGCGCAAGATCCACTACGGCGACAAGACCCCGGTATCGCTCGCGGAGGCCACCGCGCAGGACCCGCTGCCCGGCCTCGCACCGCCGGTGCGGGACGAGACCCCGGAGTTCACCGACGGCGTCGCCACCCACGAACCCGGCCGCATCGTGCGGACCAAGGAGCATCCGGCCAAACCCATGACAGTCGACGACGCGCTCTACGAGATGGAACTCGTCGGCCACGACTTCTTCCTGTTCCACGACAAGGAGAGTGACAAGCCGTCAGTGGTGTACCGCCGGCACGCCTACGACTACGGGTTGATACGCCTGGCCTGAGCCGGCCGCCCGCCAAAATCGCACCCCGGAGCCTTCCGGGGTGCGATTTTGCTTTTGGGTATGCCCGACGGGTGCCACGCCCGTGGACTCGGCGCGGACTGAGACCGGTCACCGGCGCGTGTCACCTACGATGGATCTCGACTGAAACCCGTGCGATCCCGCCCACGGGATCCATCGAAACCCACAGGGGAAATAGCGTGCTGTCGAAGTTGCTCCGTCTCGGTGAAGGCCGCATGGTCAAGCGCCTCAAGAAGGTGGCTGACTATGTCAACACCTTGTCCGACGACGTCGAGAAGCTCTCTGACGCCGAGTTGCGAGCCAAGACCGACGAGTTCAAGAAGCGGATCGCCGACGGGGAGGACCTCGACGACCTGCTGCCCGAGGCCTTCGCGGTGGCCCGCGAGGCCGCTTGGCGGGTGCTCAACCAGCGTCATTTCGATGTTCAGGTGATGGGTGGCGCGGCGCTGCACTTCGGCAATGTCGCCGAGATGAAGACCGGTGAGGGCAAGACCCTGACCGCGGTGCTGCCGTCCTATCTCAACGCGTTGTCCGGCGACGGTGTGCACGTCGTCACCGTCAACGACTACCTGGCCAAACGCGACAGCGAGTGGATGGGCCGGGTGCACCGGTTCCTGGGCCTCGACGTCGGCGTCATCCTGTCGGGCCTGACCCCCGAGGAGCGCCGGGCCGCCTATGCCGCCGACATCACGTACGGCACCAACAACGAGTTCGGCTTCGACTATCTGCGCGACAACATGGCGCACTCGGTCGACGACATGGTGCAGCGCGGCCACAACTTCGCGATCGTCGACGAGGTCGACTCGATCCTGATCGACGAGGCCCGTACCCCGCTCATCATCTCCGGCCCCGCCGACGGCGCCTCGAACTGGTACACCGAGTTCGCGCGACTGGCCCCGCTGATGGAGAAGGACGTCCACTACGAGGTCGACCTGCGCAAACGCACGGTCGGCGTGCATGAGCTGGGCGTGGAGTTCGTCGAAGACCAGCTCGGCATCGACAACCTGTACGAGGCGGCCAACTCGCCGCTCGTCAGCTACCTCAACAACGCGCTCAAGGCCAAGGAGCTGTTCCAGCGCGACAAGGACTACATCGTCCGCAACGGCGAAGTCGTCATCGTCGACGAGTTCACCGGCCGTGTGCTGGTGGGCCGGCGCTACAACGAGGGCATGCACCAGGCCATCGAGGCCAAGGAGCACGTCGAGATCAAGGCCGAGAACCAGACGCTGGCCACGATCACGCTGCAGAACTACTTCCGCCTCTACAACAAGCTGTCCGGCATGACCGGTACCGCCGAGACCGAGGCCGCCGAGCTCCACGAGATCTACAAGCTGGGCGTCGTCCCGATCCCGACGAACCGGCCGATGGTCCGCCAGGATCAGTCCGACCTGATCTACAAGACCGAGGAAGCCAAGTACATCGCGGTCGTCGACGACGTCGCCGAGCGCTACGAGAAGGGCCAGCCGGTCCTGATCGGCACCACGAGCGTCGAGCGCTCGGAGTACCTGTCGCGGCAGTTCACCAAGCGCAAGATTCCGCACAACGTGCTGAACGCGAAATACCACGAGCAGGAGGCCAACATCATCGCCGAGGCCGGCCGCTCGGCGCGATCACGGTCGCCACCAACATGGCCGGCCGCGGCACCGACATCGTGCTCGGCGGCAACGTCGACTTCCTGGCCGACAAGCGGCTGCGCGAGCGCGGCCTCGACCCGGTCGAGACGCCCGATGAGTACGAAGCGGCCTGGGAGGACACTCTCAACACCATCAAGGAAGAGGCCAGCAAGGAAGCCAAGAAGGTCGTCGAGGCCGGCGGCCTGTACGTGCTCGGCACCGAGCGCCACGAATCCCGCCGTATCGACAACCAGCTGCGTGGCCGCTCCGGCCGTCAGGGTGACCCGGGTGAATCGCGGTTCTACCTGTCGCTCGGTGACGAGTTGATGCGGCGATTCAACGGCGCGACGCTGGAGTCGCTGCTGACGCGTTTGAACCTGCCCGACGACGTCCCGATCGAGGCCAAGATGGTCACGCGCGCGATCAAGAGCGCGCAGACCCAGGTCGAGCAGCAGAACTTCGAGGTCCGCAAGAACGTCCTCAAGTACGACGAGGTGATGAACCAGCAGCGCAAGGTCATCTACGAGGAGCGCAGGCTGATCCTCGAGGGCGAGAACCTGCAGGAGCAGGCCCACAAGATGTTGATCGACGTGGTGACCGCCTACGTCGACGGCGCGACCGCCGAGGGCTACGCCGAGGACTGGGACCTCGAAACCCTGTGGACCGCGCTCAAGACCCTCTACCCGGTCGGCGTCGACCATCACGACCTGATCGACTCCAACGCCGTCGGCGAGGCGGGCGAGCTCACCCGCGAGGAGCTGCTCGAAACCCTCATCAAGGACGCCGAGCGGGCCTACGCCGAGCGCGAGAAGCAGCTTGAGGAAATCGCCGGTGAAGGCGCGATGCGCCAGCTCGAACGCAACGTTCTGCTCAACGTGATCGACCGCAAATGGCGTGAGCACCTCTACGAGATGGACTACCTCAAGGAGGGCATCGGCCTGCGCGCGATGGCGCAGCGCGACCCGCTCGTCGAGTACCAGCGCGAGGGCTACGACATGTTCGTCGGCATGCTCGACGCGCTCAAAGAGGAGTCCGTCGGGTTCCTGTTCAACGTCCAGGTCGAGGCTGCACCCGCCGCCCCCAGCGCTCAAGTCGCTCCGGTGGCCGCACCGCAGGGCCTGGCCGAGTTCGCTGCCGCGGCCGCGGCAAAGGCGTCCGACAAAGCGCAGTCATCGGATTCCGAGCCGGCCGCGGTGGCGACCAAGGAACGCCGCGACGCCGAAGCGCCGGCTCAACCGGCGCCGGCCTTGCGGGCCAAGGGAATCGACAACGACGCGCCGCCGCTGACCTACACCGGGCCGTCCGAGGACGGTTCCGCCCAGGTCCAGCGGACCAGCGGCGGTGGGCGGCATGCCGCGCCTTCCGGTGGTACCCGGCGTGAGCGTCGTGAGGCCGCGCGTCGGCAGGCCAAGACCGGCGGCCGGCGAAATCCCACCGCAAGCCCTAGCCGATCTGCAGGGCCGTGAATTTCCAACGGCCACTGTGGAATTCGATCCGGCCGGCGATCGCGCGCACGCGGGTTCCCCGGGTGTAGGTGGCGAACACCTCGGCCGCCGCCGGATCGGTCACCGCGCGTAGGCGCACCCGGCGCAATGTGGCCGCGGTGCCCTGCCGCGACCGGGTGAGTGCGACGACGGCGTCGAGCAGCAACGGGTTCATCAGCGTCCGGAGTTGGGCCGGTGGTCTGCGCCGGTCGACGACCTCGAGTACGCGGCGCAACGCCAGGTCGGCGAATTCCACGGCGCCGGCGTGCGGTTGGCGCTCCTGCGGCGGCTCGACCAACCGCAATCGACGCGCCGTGTGCCGGCGCAGTGCGGTGGGCGCCGGGCACACCGGCGTCGGTGGTGCCTGCGCGTGCAACGGCAACGCCGGCGGTTCGCAGTCGATCACCGGCGAGGTCAACGATGGCAACTCGGTGGTGGGCCCGGATGTGGCTTCAGGGGTGGTCAATGCAGTCTCCAGCGGTCGGCAGTACAGGGCGACATCTGCTGGAGAGGTGCAGACCTACATATGATCTCACGCGTCGAGCGGGCTCGAAGCACCCATGATGCGCGGTCGCAGAACCGCCGGTTACCGTGACGGAGTTCGACGCGAGTTTCATGGGAGTTGATATGGAGGTTGGCGCCGCATGGTGACCAGGCTGTCGGCGTCCGACGCAACGTTCTACCACCTGGAGAACACCTCGACCCCCATGTACGTGGGGTCGCTGTCGATCCTGCGCAAACCCCGTGCGGGCCTGAGCTACGAGACGCTGCTGGCCACCGTCGAGCAGCGGCTGCCGCAGATCCCGCGGTACCGCCAGAAGGTGCGCGAGGTGGCGCTTGCCCTGGCCCGGCCGGTGTGGGTCGACGACCGGGACTTCGACATCACCTACCACATCCGGCGTTCGGCGCTGCCGTCCCCGGGCAGCGACGCCCAGCTGCACGATCTGGTGGCCCGGCTCGGGTCGCGTCCCCTCGACAAGACCCGTCCGTTGTGGGAGATGTACTTGGTCGAAGGGCTGACCAAGAACCGCATCGCCATCTACACCAAGAGCCACCAGGCGCTCGTCAACGGCATGACGGCGCTGGAGATCGGGCATGTCATCGCCGATCGGACGCAGAAGCCGCCCGAATTCGGTGAGGACATCTGGATCCCGGCCCGCGAGCCCAGCGACCGTCAGTTGGTGATGGGCGCGATCGGCGAGTGGATCACCCGGCCGACGAGCCAGCTGGCGGCCTTGCGCGACACCGTCACCGAGGTGGCCACCAACGCCGGGGAACTGGCTGCGGTGGGACGCCGGGTCGCCGACGTGGCCCGCACCGTCGCACGCGGCACGGCGCCGAGCAGTCCGCTCAACACCAGGGTGTCGCGCAACCGCAGATTCTCGGTCGCCGAACACCGGCTCGACGACTACCGCATGGTGCGCGCCCGCTACGACTGCGATGTCAACGACGTGGTGCTCGCGGTGGTCGCCGGGGCCCTGCGCAACTGGCTGTTGTCACGCGGCGAACCGGTGACGCCCAGCACCACCGTGCGCGCCATGGCGCCGATGTCGGTCTATCCCGATGCCGAACTCGACACCGCCGGACCCGGGCAGGCGATCAGCGAAGTATCGCCGTTTCTCGTCGATCTGCCGGTGGGGGAGGGCAACGCCGTCGTCCGGCTGTCGCAGATCGCGCATGCCACCGAATCGCATTCGACCGCGGCCAGCCTGGTCGATGCGCGCACCATCGTCACGTTATCGGGATTCGCCCCACCGACGTTGCACGCCATGGGAATTCGGGTGGCGACGGGTTTCTCGGCCCGCCTGTTCAACCTCCTGATCACCAACGTGCCCGGGGCCCAGAAGCAGATGTATGTCGCAGGCACCAAACTGCTGGAGACCTATGCGGTGCCGCCGTTGCTGCACAACCAGGTGCTGGCGATCGGGGTCACCTCCTACAACGGCATGCTGTACTTCGGCATCAACGCCGACCGCGACGCCATGAGCGACGTCGACGTGTTGCCGAGCTTGCTGCGGGAGTCCCTTGAGGAACTGCTGGAGGCGGCCAAATAAAAGTTGGCAAACCCACGAAGCATTTGACCTGAGTCGCGGTTCGCGGTCTGATGAATTCACCATGACCGCTGAGATACGAAAAAGTAGATCCGACAAGCACACGCAAGAAGCCAAGAAAACAGAAAAAGCACTCAAGTCACCTACCGGCGAGGTGGTACCGCACCACCCTGTTCTCGACATCCCGGTCGAGGAGAAGGCCTATACCCGCAGGGAGGGACTTGACTGGGTGGTCTTCGGCGTCACCGCCGTGATCGCCCTCGGATTCCTGGTGTGGGGATTTCTCAGCACCGACTCGCTCGCCACCGCCTCGACCAGCGCACTCGGCTGGGTGATGAACAACACCGGCTGGCTGTTCGTGCTGACCGCGTCCGGGTTCGTGGTGTTCGTCGTGTGGCTGGCGATCAGCCGTTACGGCAACATCCCGCTGGGCCGCGACGACGAGGAGCCCGAGTTCCGCACCGTGTCCTGGGTGGCGATGATGTTCTCCGCCGGTATGGGCATCGGCCTGATGTTCTTCGGGGTCTCCGAGCCGCTCTCGCACTTCGTGACGCCCCCGCCCGGCACCGGTGAGCCGGGCAACCCCGAAGCCGTGCAGACGGCGATGGCCACCACGCTGTTCCACTGGACGCTGCATCCATGGGCGATCTACGCCGTCGTCGGCCTGGCCATCAGCTACGGCGTCTACCGCAAAGGCCGGCTGCAATTGATCAGTGCGGCGTTCGAGCCGTTGCTGGGGGAGCGGGCCAACGGGCCGTGGGGCAAGGTCATCGACATGCTGGCGATCTTCGCCACGCTGTTCGGTTCGGCGGCGTCGTTGGGCTTGGGCGCGTTGCAGATTCGTAGCGGACTGCAGATCGTCGGCGGTCTGGGGCAGACCGGCAACGCGATCCTCATCGGCATCATCGTCGTACTCACCATCGCCTTCGTGCTGTCGGCGGTGTCGGGCATCGCCAAGGGCATCCAGTGGCTGTCCAACATCAACATGGTGCTGGCGGTCGTGCTCGCATTGTTCTTGTTCGTCGTGGGCCCGACGGTGTTCATGCTCAACCTGATTCCCACCTCGATCGGCAGCTACATGCAGGACCTGGCGATGATGTCGGCCCGCACGGGAGCCGAGGGCGCCGAGGTGAAGACCTGGCTGCAGGCCTGGACGGTCTTCTACTGGGCGTGGTGGATCTCCTGGACCCCGTTCGTCGGGATGTTCATCGCGCGAATCTCGCGCGGCCGCACGATCCGGCAGTTCGTCGCAGGCGTGCTGTTCGTCCCGAGTGTGGTGTCGCTCGTGTGGTTCTGCGTTTTCGGCGGGGCCGCGATGCGGGCGCAGCAAGAGGGCGCAAACCTGGTCGGCGACGAGATCGGTATCGAGCAGCAGTTGTTCGGCGTGCTCGACCAGTACCCGATCGCCACCGTGGCGAGCGTTCTGGTGATGATCCTGGTCGCCATCTTCTTCGTATCGGGTGCCGACGCGGCGTCGATCGTGATGGGTTCGCTGTCCGAGCGGGGCACGATCAAGCCGACCCGGCCCACCGTCATCTTCTGGGGTGTGGCCACCGGTGCGGTGGCGGCGGTCATGCTGCTGGTGGGCGGCGAGGATGCGCTGAACGGCCTGCAGAAGATCACGATCATCGCGGCGTTGCCGTTCGTCGTCGTGATGGTGGGCCTGGCAGTCGCGCTCGTGCGCGACCTGCGCAACGACCCGTTGGTGGTGCGACGCAAGTACGCCGTGGAGGCGATGAACGACGCGGTCGTCGCCGGTGTCACCCAACACGGCGACGACTTTGTCATCGCGGTGGAGAAAGATCCCGCGGCGGACGGCTAACCTCGCGGGGTGCGCGTCTACATCCCGACGACCCTGGCCGCTCTGCAGCAACTCGTCGCCGACCGGTCGTTGCGCGTCGTCAACGGGACGGCATTCGCGGTGACCCCGACACTGCGTGAGGCCTACGCCGAGGGCGACGACGACGAGCTCGCCGAGGTAGCCCTGCGCGAAGCCGCGCTGGCGTCGATTCGGCTGCTCGCCACCGGGGGCACCTCGGAGCTGCCCACGCGCCGCGCGGTCGTCGTGGCCGAAGTGCCCGAGGCGACCGGACGTCCCGACCTCGACGACGCGGTGGTCCGGTTGAGCGGGCCCGTCGACCTCGACGCCGTGATCGCCGTGTACGTCGACAACGCCGACGCCGAACCGGCGGTGCTTGCCGCGGTGGACGTCATCGACGAGGCTGATCTCGGCGACGAGGACGCCGAACTGACCGTCGGCGACGCACAGGATCACGATCTGGCCTGGTATGCCCCGCAGGAGCTCCCGTTCCTGCTCGAGCTGTTGTGACCTACTGAGTCTGTGACGTCGCTGTCAGATTCAGACGTAGGGCTGGCTACGACACCGTAGGTTACGGTACCGTAGGTTGCATGGCCAAGAACTACATCAAGATCTCGGCCAATGTTGCCGATACGGTCCGCCCCACCATCGCGGGAGCCAAGGAAAACCCTGGCTGGCATGCGGTGCGCAACATCGTCGGGCGGATCACGACGCCGTTGTTGCCGGACGACTATCTGAAGCTGGCCAACCCGTTGTGGTCGGCTCGGGAACTGCGCGGCCGGGTGCTGGAAGTGCGGCGCGAAACCGTCGACTCGGCCACGTTGGTCATCAAACCCGGATGGGGCTTTTCGTTCGACTATCAACCCGGTCAGTACATCGGCATCGGTGTGCTCATCGACGGGCGCTGGCGGTGGCGGTCTTACTCGCTCACGTCGAGCCCGGTGACCGGTGCACGCACCATCACCATCACGGTCAAGGCGATGCCCGAGGGGTTCCTCTCGACCCACCTGGTCGGAGGGCTGGCACCCGGGACCGTGGTGCGGCTGGCCGCGCCGCAGGGCAACTTCGTCATGCCCGATCCGGCGCCGGCCTCGGTGCTGTTCCTGACCGCCGGTTCCGGCATCACCCCGGTGATGTCGATGCTGCGCACGCTGGTGCGCCGCGACCAGATCACCGACATCGTCCACTTGCATTCCGCGCCAACGGAATCCGATGTGATGTTCGGCGGGGAACTAGCGGCCCTGCAAGAGGCGCATCCCGGCTACCGGCTGCAATTGCGCCGAACCAGGACCGAGGGCAGGCTGGATCTGCATCGGCTCGGTGACGAGGTGCCCGACTGGCAGGACCGTCAGGCCTGGGCGTGTGGACCCGAAGCCATGCTCAACGACGCCGAAAAGGTGTGGTCGGCGGCCGGGGTGCCCGACAATCTGCATCTCGAACGCTTCGCGGTGAGCCGCGCCGCCCCGCACGGTGCCGGTGGCACCGTCACGTTCGAGCGCAGCGGCAAGGAGATCGAGGTCGACGGCGCGACGCCGCTCATGGATGCCGGCGAAAAAGTCGGGATCCGGATGCCGTTCGGCTGTCGGATGGGTATCTGTCAGTCGTGCGTGGTGGGCTTGGTCGACGGGCATGTCCGTGACCTGCGGACCGGCGTGGAACACGATCCGGGCACCCGGATTCAGACGTGTGTCTCGGCCGCCTCCGGCGACTGTGTGCTCGACGTTTAGACTTTACTGACTGGTAACCTACGGATTCGTAGGTTACGGTAGCGTAGGTAGGCGAAAGGAGGCTGACGATGGCTGTTACCGACGTTCCCGCGTTCGCGCATCTCACCGATGCCGACATCGAGAATCTGGGCATCGAGCTCGATGCAATCCGTCAGGACATCGAAGACTCCCGCGGCGAGCGCGACGCGCGCTACATCCGCCGCACCATTGCGGCACAGCGTGCCCTCGAGCTCGCGGGCCGGCTCATGCTGGCGGCCAGCTCGCGCCGCTCGGCATGGTGGGCAGGTACCGCGACCCTGGGCGTGGCCAAGATCATCGAGAACATGGAGATCGGCCACAACGTCATGCATGGCCAGTGGGATTGGATGAACGATCCCGAGATTCACTCCTCGACGTGGGAGTGGGACATGAGTGGGGCGTCCAAGCACTGGCGGTTCACCCACAACTTCATGCATCACAAGTACACCAACATCCTCGGCATGGACGACGATGTGGGCTACGGCCTCATCCGGGTGACGCGCGACCAGCGCTGGAAGCCGATGAACCTGCTCAACCTGTTCTACAACACCATGTTGTGCACGTTGTTCGAGTGGGGCGTCGGGTTGCAGCACCTGGAGCTCGGGAAGATCTTCAAGGGCCGCGACGACCGTAAGGCCACGCTGGTCCGCGTGCGTGAGTTCGGCGTCAAAGCCGGCGCGCAGGTGTTCAAGGACTACGTGGCATGGCCGGCGGTGACCTCGCTGTCGCCGGGTGCGACCTACAAGTCCACCTTGAAGGCCAACGCGATGGCCAACATCATCCGCAACGTGTGGGCCAACGCGGTGATCTTCTGCGGCCATTTCCCCGATGGCGCAGAGAAATTCACCAAGACGGACATGGTCGGCGAAACCAAGGGCCAGTGGTACCTCCGGCAGATGCTCGGCAGTGCCAATTTCGACAACGGCCCGGTGCTGCGGTTCATGAGCGGCAACCTGTGCCACCAGATCGAACACCACCTGTATCCGGATCTGCCGAGCAACCGGCTCTACGAGATCTCGATCCGAGTCAGGGCACTGTGCGAAAAGTACGACCTGCCCTACACCACCGGCTCGTTCCTCGTGCAATACGGCAAATCCTGGCGCACCATCGCCAAGCTGTCATTGCCGGATCGGTTCCTCCGCGACACCGCTGACAACGCGCCGGAGACCCGAAGCGAGCGGATGTTCACCGAGCTCGAGGGATTCGGAGTCACCGATCCCCAGACCGGTCGCCGCCGCGGTTTGAAGACCGCGATCGAGACCGTCCGCGGCTGGCGCCGCACCAAGCGCGCCGCGTAGTTTTCGTCCGACCGTGGGCTGTGCCGAATTTCGGTGCAGCCCACGGTTTTTTCTGTGGACGGCTTCGTTGCCGAGTGCCGTTTTGCCCGAGTGCCGACTGCTTCGCTGCCGATTGTCACGCTGGAGTGGCTGTGGGCGTCGTTTGTCACGCTAGCGTGGCTGGCGGTGCTGAGGGTCGCGGCAGCTGGGTGCCTTCGCCGCCGATTGTCACGCTGGAGTGGCTGTGGGCGTCGAATGCCACGCTAGCGTGACAACGGGCAGGGCATCGCCCAGTGCCCCATCAGAAGCCCGCGCCAGCGTCGGGTGAAGTGGACCGGACTGTTCGGTTTACAGTTGAGGCGTGCCGTCGGAACAGGAACCCGCTTCGCGGCCTCGGCTGACGTCTCGGGGCGTGGCGACCCGCAATCGCATCGTGGCGGCCGCTGCCGAGCTGATGCACGTCAAGGGAGTGGCGGCAACGACGATCGACGAGGTGCTGGCTGCGGGCGCGGCCAGTAAATCGCAGTTCTACCAGCATTTCGATGACAAGTCCGAGCTGGTGTATGAGGTGATCAACCTCCGCGCCGACGAGATTCTGTCGTGGCAGCGGCTGCGGCTGGAGAAGGTCGACAGCTTTCGGGGCTTGGACCAGTGGAGAGACGCCATGGTCCAACGGTGTGCGCTGCGCCGTGGCTTGTGGGGATGTGAACTCGGCTCGCTGGCCGCCGAGCTGTCCGACTCTGACGACAAAGCACGCGTATCGCTGGCCGAGCACTTCGCGCAGTGGCGCGATCTGCTGGCGGCCGCACTGCAGCGCATCCGTGACAGCGGAGCCCTTCGCGCCGACATCGACGCGAAGGGTCTCGCGACCGGGCTACTCGCTGCGGTCGAGGGCGGTTACCTGCTGTCTCAGACTGCGCATGATCCGCGTCTGATGCAGTCGGCGCTCAATATGGCGATCGACCACATCAAGTCGTATCAGGCTGCCTGACAAGGGTTTTAGTGGCCGCCCTTGCCGCCGCCGGTGGGCGGTGCCGGGGTGACGATGTGCGTGGGCGTGAACTTGTTCCCGCCGTCGGGGTTCAGTCCCTTCTCGGTGGGCGCCACGCTCGGGGCGGTGGTCGTCGTGGTTGTGGTCGTCGTGGTCGTCGGAGTGCTGGGAGCTTCCTCGCCACCGGTGCCGCAGGCCACGGCGAAACCGCCCATGCCGATGAGGGCGGCCAGGCCGGCCGTGGCGGCAAGGCGGCGGGGTAAACGACGTGAAGTCATCACGAATGTCCTGTCTGTGAGCCGCAAATATCCGAACTGAACTGTATCGTCCAGTTCCGTGACGGTCAATTGCGGTTAGCTGGTATTGACATGTCTAATGCGACACTTTTTCGGACGCGAAAGTCCAAACCGCATCCGATTCCAAGTATTCACCGGCTGTTCTCCCAGGGCCCTCGCAGACACCGCTCCTAACCTCTGGCTCTCAACACGTCGGGTTTGACCGGAGGTCGAAATGAAGAAGCTGCTCGCGAAGGCCGCGGTCGCGGTCGGAATGTCCGGCGTTCCCATGGGGTTGTTGGCCACCGGTGTCGCGGCCGCGGATGACTATGCCGGCCAAACGTATGCCGATGCCCAGTCCGCGCTTGCCGATGCCGGGATGAAAGGGGTTGTCTCGACCCGGTCGGGCGACTCGTTATCGGACGACGACTGTGTCGTCACAAGTTCTGAGCAGGCGCCGTGGCTCAAGGGTGACGACTTCGCACCGGTCACCGACACCGTGCTGCTCAACCTGAACTGCAACGCCGGGGTGGCGACAGCCAAGGCGTCGGGGAACTCCGCCGCCAGCCCGGAAGGCCGGGCGGCGCTCAAGAAGGCGAAGGACGAAGCCGAGCAAGAGCAGGAGCAAGCGGCGGCCGACCAGGCCAAGGCCAAGCGCTGACCGTCCTATTTCCTGACAGCGGTGCTGTAGTAGTTGTCGCTCAGCGAATGCCTGCCGTCGATAGGTGGGGGCACGGCCAGTCCGGTATCGGCGAGCAGGGCGGTGAGCTGCGTACGAACCGTCGTCCAGCCGCGGGCGCCGAGGTAGTCGTCGACGTCGTTGCGCGGGCCCGGATAGCCGAGCTCGCCGAGTTCAACGTCGAAACCGTGTTCCTGCCAGCGTGCGGTGATCGGATCCAGCTCCCGGGTGCTCGCACCGTCCGGGTCGCTTCCGATCAGCGAAACCTCGCAGGCCAGTCTGCTTCCAGAGGCACTCAGTGCGGTGATGTTGTCGAGCAACCGGTCCTGGGCGTCGGCGGGCAGGAACGGCAACAGGCCTTCGGCGCTCCACGCCGAAGGAGCAGTCGGGTCAAAACCGCTCGCGCGCAAGGAAGTCGGCCAGTCGTCGCGCAGATCGATCGGCACCTCCCGGATGTCGGCGGTCGGTGCGGCCCCGAGCTGGGCCAGCGTGCGCGCCTTGAAGGTCAACACGTCGGGAACGTCGATCTCGAACACCACGGTTCCGGCGGGCCAGGCCAGCCGGTAGCCCCGCGCATCGAGGCCCGAGGCCAGGATCACCGCCTGCCGGATGCCCGCTTGCGCGGCATCGGTGAAGAACGCGTCGAAATACCTGGTGCGCGCGGCCAGCAGGTCGGTCATCTGCTGCATGCCCCACGGCGCACCGGGGATGTCGACAGTCGCGGCGTCGAGATCGCCGCTGGCCCAACGGGTGAAGAAGTCGATGCCGACGGCGCGCACCAGCGGTTCGGCGAAAGGATCGTCGATGAGGGCAGGTTCGGCTCGGGTGGCGCGAGCCCGCCCCGCCGCGACCATCGTCGCCGTGGCGCCGACGCTGGTGGCCAGATCCCAGGTGTCGTTGTCGGTGCGTTCCATGCCATCGATTTAACGCTTAGCCGAGCTAACCAGCAAGGTCGGTGGGGGAACTGTCAGCTTTCTTTCAGCGCTGCCAAGAGCCGTCGCGCGGCAGCCACCCGGTCGGCCGCCGCGCCCGAGAGCGTGTCGAGCGCACATTCCGGATCGGCAGGCGGACCCATGTGCCCGCATCCCCGTGGGCAGTCGTCGATGGTGTCGGCCAGATCGGAGAACGCCAGTATCACGTCGTCTGGCTCGATGTGGGCAAGGCCGAACGAGCGGACGCCGGGGGTGTCGATCACCCAACCGTCGCCGTCGATCGGCAACGCGACCGACTGCGTCGACGTGTGCTTGCCCTTGCCGACACCAGAAACCTCACCGGTAGCCCGATCTGCCTCCGGCACAAGGCGATTCACGAGTGTCGACTTGCCGACCCCGGAGTGGCCGAGAAACACGGTGACCTGACCGGTCAGCAGTGGGGCGACGGCGTCGAGCGGGTCGTCGCGGCCGGCGTTCACGATCGTCAAATCGAGCCCGTCGAACTGCGCCGCGAAGGGCTCGGGTGGCGCCAGATCCGATTTGGTCAGACACAGGATCGGTTGCAGGCCACCGGCATACGCGGCGATCAGCGCACGTTCGACGAATCCGGTGCGTGGTGGCGGATCGGCCAGCGCCACGACGATGAGCAGCTGATCGGCATTGGCGACCACCACCCGCTCGGTGGGATCGGTGTCATCGGCCGTGCGGCGCAAGACCGTTCGGCGTTCACCGCGCCGCACGATGCGGGCCAGGGTGTCAGGGCGGCCCGACAGGTCTCCGACGACGTCGACGTCGTCGCCCACGACGATCGGGGTGCGGCCGAGTTCGCGGGCCCGCATGGCGGTCACGCGATGGTGCGGATCGCGGGCGAGCGCACAGCCCCAGCGGCCACGATCCACGGTCACCACCATCGCGGACCGGGCGTCGGCATGGTCGGGCCTGGTCTTGGTGCGCGGGCGGGTACCCCGACCCGGTCTGATGCGGACGTCGGATTCGTCGTATTCCCGCGCGCTCAACGGCTGTCAATCCCCAGGCGAGTCCGCCAGCATGTTCACCCACATCAGCGGAAAGTCGGGCAGCGTCTTGGCCGTCGTCTCGATGTTCTCCACCTCGACACCGGGCACCCGTAGGCCGATGATCGCGCCGGCCGTGGCCATCCGGTGATCGGCGTAGGACCGCCACGTTCCGCCGTGCAGTGGCCGTGCGGTGATGAGCAGGCCGTCCTCGGTCTCGGCGCAGTCCCCACCGAGGCCGTTGATCTCGGCGGTGAGCGCGGCGAGGCGATCGGTCTCGTGCCCGCGCAGGTGGGCGATCCCGCGCAACCGTGACGTGGCGCCCTCCCGGGCCAGGGCCGCCAGCGCGGCCACGGTAGGTGCGAGTTCGCCGACGTCGTGCAAGTCGGCGTCAAAGCCGTCGTACTCCTCGGCGCCGGTGACTTCGAGGTGTGAATCCACCTGTCGGGCAGAGGCGTTCACCTTGGTCAGCAGATCGAGGATGGTGTCGGCGGGCTGGATGCTGACCGTGGGCCAACCGGCGATCCGCACGGTCCCCCCGGTGACGAGTGCCGCGGCCAGGAACGGGGTGGCGTTGGACAGATCCGGTTCGATGTTCCAGGCCCGCGCGGCGATCGGGCCCGGATCGACGTGCCAGCGGTTGGCCACCGAGTCGTCGACGTCCACTCCGGCATCGCGCAGCATCGCCACCGTCATGGCCACGTGCGGGGCCGAGGGGACCGACTCGCCGGTGTGCACGATCGTCAGTCCGTCGGTGAACGACGCACCCGACAGCAGCAACCCGGAGACGAACTGCGAGGACCCCGACGCGTCGATCTCGACAGTCCCGCCGCTGACCGAGCCATTTCCGCGCACGACGAACGGCAGGCCGTCACCGTCCACGTCGACGCCGAGGTTGCGCAGCCCGTCCAGGAGCGGCGCGATCGGGCGCGCCCTCGCCTGCTCGTCACCGTCGAACGTGACCGACGCCGTGCTCAGCGCGGCGACCGATGGCACGAACCGCAGTACCGTGCCGGCCAGACCGCAGTCGACGCGGGCGTCCGGGGCGGGGGCGATGGCGCCGCCGACGGTCAGTTCACTGCCGTCGCCGGTCACGTTCACACCCAGCGTGCGGATGGCCTCGATCATGAGGTCGGTGTCCCGGCTGCGCAGCGCCCCGCTGACCGTCGAGGTGCCCTGCGGGGTGGCCAGCGCGGCGAGGATCAGCGCTCGGTTGGTCAGTGACTTCGAGCCGGGCACCGTCACCGTCGCATCGACAGGCGTGGTGGTCGACGGGGCAGCCCAGGCTGCTTTCTGCTCGTCGTGTCCGCTCACGGCCTATATCCTGCCTTGTCGCCCGATTCTGCAACCATGGGCTCTATGTGTGGACGTTTCGCGGTCACCACCGACCCGGCGCTGCTGGCGCAGAAGATCCAGGCCATCGACGAGACCACCTCGGCCTCCGGTGACAAAGACGTCGCGGGCGCCAATTACAACGTCGCTCCGACCACGACCATCAGCAGCGTGGTCAAACGCCACACCGAGCCGGATGACGAGTCCACCCGGCGGGTGCGGTCGATGCGCTGGGGTCTGATCCCGCCGTGGGTCAAGACGGCAGAGGACGGCACGCCGGACAACAAGGGCCCGCTGCTCATCAACGCACGCGCCGACAAGGTGACCAGTTCGCCGGCGTTCCGCAACTCCGCCAAGAACAAGCGCTGCCTCGTGCCGATGGACGGCTGGTACGAGTGGAAGGGCCAGAAAGGCGAGAAGACGCCCTTCTACATGTACGGCGCGGACGGTGAGCCCCTGTTCATGGCGGGGCTGTGGACGACGTGGCGACCGGCCGGCGCGCCAAAGGACGCACCGCCGCTGCTGAGTTGCACGATCATCACGACCGACGCGGCCGGGCCCCTCGCCGACATTCACGACCGCATGCCGTTGACCATCAGCGCCCCGGACTGGGATCGCTGGCTCGATCCCGATTCCCCGATCGACGAGGGGCTGCTGCGGGGGCATGGCGACCTCGATCGGATCGCGATCCGTGAGGTGTCCCGGTTGGTCAACAGTGTGCGGAACAACGGCCCGGAGCTGATCGAGCCGGCCGAGCCGGAAGCATCCCTGTTTTGATCATCGAGCCTGGCGTCGTCGACGCGATCGGCACTGATCTGCGCGCAGCGCAGTACACGGTCGACGGGGTGGCCGACCTGCTGGGGGCGGACGTGAACGCGGCGCTCGGCCGCGGAGTGTGGTGGCCGGCCCTGCGCGCCACGAACGCCGCACCCGCCGATCGGCAGCGGTTGGCCGTCCTCGTGCGGCTGTTTCTGCTGGGCAGCGACGAGTCCCGGGAACAGGTCGAGACGGCGCTGCCGTCCGTGTCCGTGGAGGCCCTGGCCGCCAACGGTGTGGTCGAAGTGTCCGGCGGTGCGGTGAGCGCGGCTCTCGATATCCGCCCGCACAGCGACGGAGCCCACGATTTGATCGTCGTGTCCGACCAGGACGCCGCGCTGCGCAGTGGCCCGCTCCGGCACGACCACGTGCTCGGCATCGGTGGCGCGTCGATTTCTCTGGCCCGTGCCGTGATTCGCACACCCGTCAACCGCGCACTGGACCTGGGCACCGGCTGCGGCATCCAGGCGCTGCACCTCGACGCGCACTGCGCCGAAGTCGTGGCGACCGATACCAATGAGCGCGCGCTGGCGCTCGCCGCTGCGACGGCGCGCCTCAACGGCATGTCGTGGGATCTGCGCCACGGCAGCTTGTTCGAGCCCGTCGCGGGGGAGCGCTTCGACCTGATCGTGTCCAACCCGCCGTTCGTGGTGGGGTCCGGTGCGCGGGACTACATCTACCGGGATTCCGGGATCGCCGGAGACGCGTTGTGCGAGAGCCTGATCGAACAAGTCGGCGATCATCTGCTGCCGGGCGGCACAGCGCACATCATGGCCAATTGGATCGTCGGCTCGGAAAACCCCGACTGGCGGGATCGCGTGCGCGGCTGGCTGGCCGGCACCGGCCTGCACGCCTGGGTCGTGCAGCGTGAGCTCGCCGACCCGATCAGCTACGTCTCGCTGTGGCTGGCCGATGCCGGTGAGACACCCGAACAGATGGCCGACCGCGGCGGGCAGTGGTTGGACTGGTTCGCCGAACAAGGCATCGCCGGTATCGGCATGGGCCTGATCTCGCTGCGGGCACCGCGCAACGGCGAACGCCCCGAGCAGATTCTCGAAGAGATCACGGCCGCCGACGAACTGGTCACCGGATCGGAAGTCGACGCGTTCTTCGCTCGCCGCGCGTACCTGCGCGACACCTCCGATGACCAGCTGCTGGCCGCCCGGCTCTCGACGGCACCGGTGTTCCTGGAAGAGCAATCTTTGCCCGGCCCGGACGGGTGGCAGCAGATCGGGGCAGCGGTCCGCCGCCCGGGCGGTCCGGCCGCGGTCATCGGCGTCGACGAAGTGTTGCGGGCTCTACTCGCCGGATGCCGCGGAGAAGTCCCGCTCGGCACGCTCATCGAACTGCTCGCGACACATCATGGCGTCGACGCCGATGCGCTCGCCGAGGCCGCGCTGCCGGAGGTCCGCGAGGCCATCGGCCGCGGGATCCTCTATCAGGCGCAGTAACCGAGCCGTCAGGACGCGGCTAGCTCACCGGCGGCGTGCGGTCGCAACCAGGTAGGGACTGGTGAACGACACCTGCCCCGCGTCGTCAGCGCATTCGGTCAGCGCGGTCTCGAATGCCGTCAGCAGCTGACCACGCTGCGGCTCGTCGAGCCGCCCCAGCAGATCGACGTGCATGGGCGACTCCTGGCCGATGAAATGCATCGCGCTCGACACCGATCCGAATTGCCAAGTGTGCAACCGCTTTTCGATCGCGAGGTCGTCGAAGTCGGCGGCCAGCCGTGTCGCCACGATGTCCGGATCGCCCCAGTCGTCGGGGGAGTGGCCGGACGCCGGCGGCTGCCCGAGCGTCTGGACGATCGGGTTGTAGAACGGGCTGCCCGCCCCGTCGCGGATCCATGAGGAGAACCCGAACACGCCGCCGGGCCGCAACAGCCGCGCGACCTCGGCCACCAGACTCTTCGGTTCGACGAAGATGATGCCCATGTTCGACGTCACCGCGTCGAAGCCGGAATCCGGCAGTCCGGTACTGGCGGCGTCGGCCACCACCCAGTTGACTTCGGCGCCGCCCGGCCGGTTGGAGGCGATCTCGATCAACTCGGGCGTGAGGTCGACGCCCGTCACGCCGGCACCGGCGGCCGCGGCTGCCAACGCGGCGCTGCCGGTACCGCACGCAAGGTCGAGCACCGTGGCGCCGTGGATCGGACGACGGCTGTCGACGGCGGCGACGACTTCACCCGCGATGGCTGCGATACGTTCGGCGACGGCTTCATAACGCCCGCCGGCCCAGTTGGTGGGTTTGGCTTCAGTCACAGATCGAGTATGCCTATCGGCTTTCGCGCCATCGTCGCCCTCGCCGGGCGGGGCGGGGTCGTGCAGGAGTTCGTCGGGGTGGTGGACGTGGTTGGTCTGGAGTGCAGTCGTGCCGTCGGTCCAGCCGAGGCGACCGTTGGGCATGACTTCGGTGATGAGTTCGCCGCGGGTGACGCGGGCATGGTCGGGCCCGCATGCGAAGAACAGTTTGTTGGCATCGGTGGCGCCGGCCGGATCCCAATCCGGACTGTGGTGGACCTCGGAGTGATAGCCGGGTTCTGAGCAGTTCGGCCGGGTGCATCCGCCGTCCCGGGCATAGCAGATGATGCGTTGGTCGGCGGTGGCGATGCGGGCCTGGCGGGCGAGGTAGAGGGGACGCTCGGAGTGGTCGTCGAAGATCGCCAGATAGTGGATGGCATCAGCGGCCATGCGGATCAGATCCCGCATCGGCAGTGCGGTATCGCCGCCGGTGCGGGCGGGAGTCGGCATCGGAATGCCGGGGTCATGGACGGCATGCGCGGCCTGATTGAGTTCGGCCAGTGTGGTGCGGGCGATCACGGTGACCGGATGGCCGCGGTGTGAGCCCATGCCGCCGGACGCGATGCCCAGTTTGAGGCCGAGCTTGATGCCGTCGTGGCAGCGCTGATCTCGGGTGCGGTCGTCCTCGACCTTGGCAAGCGTGCCGTCGGGCAGATGGCGGCCGGGGCGAACCGCGGCGGTGGACGCTTCCACAAAGCTGCGGGCTTCGGGGTCGATCCAGCCGTCCAGTCGCGACATGCCGTCGGGGCCTTGCGGGCCGAGGTGCAGGCCGCGGCGGCGCGCCCGGTCTTCTTCGTTGTAATGGCCGTCGGGGTTGAAGATCTCATCGATGCGCCGCCCCGCGGTTTTGACGATCTCGGCGTCGTTCTTTCGGGCTTCGCGCACGAGGCTGCGTTCGACTTCGGCGCGGTCGTCATCGGACACACCGGACGGCAGGGTGTCGACGGCCCGGCAGATGGCGCGTAGATGATCTTCACCGATGGCGCCCTCCTCCAATGCTGCTGCCACCAGTGGGAGTTCGGGCGGGGCCGGCGGGCCGGTCAGCCGGCGGCGCGGACGAAGCCGGGCGGCAGCCTTCATGCGGCGCTTGATCTCTTTCGGCGGAATGCGCAGCCGCGCCCACAGGCTGTCGGCAACCGCCGGTCCCATCCCGGCTTCGTCCGGCGGATCGGCGATCTCGCCGAAGATCCGGTACATCAGGCCTCGGTTCGTGCGCTCTTGAGTCTCCAGTCGCTCGGCCATCTCGACGCGAAACTCATTGCCCACCCCATCCGAGGACAGGCTTGCCATCTCGGCGTAGGCGGCGTCCACGTGGTCGGCCAGCGCACGAAGGTGCTCAAGTGCTGCCTCTGCGGTGGTGAACTGAGCCATGACCCCAACGTATCGAACACACGTGCGAAACGCCGTGCGTATTCGACCTGCCAGGCCGAATCTGTGGACGAAAACGAAACTGGGGATAAAGGCGGGCTTCAGACGGTCCGTGCGCCGAAGGTGTCAGTGGCACGTGGTATGTGGCCACGCGCGTTCTACGGCAACCGGCCGGCGAAACCGGGCTCGACGTCGGGTTGGACGAAGCGGAAATGCGAGTTGGACTTCTGGAGGAATCGGCGTTCGAATTGCCCTTCGATCCGCTTGCCGTCGAGCATGCCGGTGAGCACGAGCCGATCCGGCGCGTCCTGGCGGTAGTAGAGGACGATCGGCTCGGCTCGCCCGGGATGCTTGAGTTCGATGCGGTCGTCGTCGATTTCGAACTCGTGTGACGTGACGTAGCCGGCGGCGTTCTGGGTGACGATGCTCCTGAAATCGCTGGCCCGGTACGTGATCGCGACGTTGATCCAGGGCTCCGGTGCGGTGTCCTGCAGTGTCGCCTGCCGCCCGTCGATGGTGAATGACGTTGTCCGCCAGACCCCGTCGATCTCCGATTTGCGCTCGTGCATGTAGTGGAGCGCCACGATGCTGAAGGTCGTGGTGAGCGCGATGAAAGCGCCCGCGAGCACCCACTTCGTCACCGTGCCGGTGCGGCGCACCCACCGTGTGCCCGAGCCGAGCGGTGCCCACAGCGTCACGGGTTCGACGGGTCCACGCTGCAACAGCATCGCCGCCAGGCTGCGCCAGTACGGTGCGGTGATGCCGATGGCGATGAGCAGGAGCTGTCCGGAAATCTGTTTGACCGGCACGTCGTAGAACAGGTTCAGCAGGAAAACCTGGCCCATCGCGACGATGGCGAGCAACGCACCCATCAACCATGTGCGACGCCACAGGAGCAATACTCCGGACACGAATTCGACCAGACCCGCCGCGATGGAGTATGGAGCGGAGGCGCCCATGAACCCCCACAGGGTGTTCATCAGGCTGACGTCGCCGACGAGCTGAATCTGGTAGGCGGGCAACGCCATGTAGCCCATCTGGGCCGGGATGACTTTGGCCAGCCCGTACAGCAACATGGACACCGCGAGCGCGAATCGCGCGACGACCAGCAACAGCGCCGCAAGGCTGCGGTAGTTCGGCCGTTGCTTGTCGAGCGCGGTCCAGACGGCGGTGATCGCAAGGGCCATAAGGATCCAGCCCAGGTGGAAGTACCAGGTGGCCAGCGAATCACCGGAGCCCGAAAGGGTCAGGGTTGCGCCCGAACCGCCGGCGACGCGCTCGCCCAGGTGTGCGAGCGCGTCCAACAGCGGCTTCCACAACACGCCGAGGCCGAGATTGCCGTAGACGGAGAGAACGACGATGCCTCCGCCGATCGTGAACAACAGTCGAAAGGCGAGCTTCTGCAATGGCGTCCAGGCCGGGACGGGCGGCGTGGATTCTTCTGCTATCTGGTTGTCTGAGAGACCGGCTGCGCTGCTCACGCCAGAACGCTATCTGAGCGCGACGGGTCCGTCGCGGGGGTTAACCTCCAAAATCGTCTGGCACTAGGCGATTTGGATGCGCGTCAGAGTTGTTTGACCAGACTCACCGAACGGTCCACCGTGGTGAAACCCAGCTTCTCGTACAACGCCAAAGCGCCTGTGGGACTCTCGAAGTCGACATCGAGGACCGCACGGTCGAGTCCGTCAGCCCGGTAGGCACGCATGGTGTGGGTGAGGAGCGCCTGGGCGAGCTTGCGGCCGCGCCATTCCCGCGCGACACCCACCGAGTTGATGTATCCGAACGAGTGGCCGACGAGCGCCCATTCTTCCTTGTTCACCTCGCTCAGCACGTAGGCGACCACCTGGTCGTTGCCATCGACGTCGGTGGCGACCGCCAGGAAGGACAGGTCGGGCCGCGTGGTGCTGAGCCGGTCGCCGATCTGCCAGTCCTCTTCGGTGATGGGCTGGCTGCCCCAGTGGTCGCGGAACGCGTCGTTGTGCGCGTGGCGGGTCGGCTCCGACCACTCGGGACCGTAGTTGACGATACGCACCGAGTTATCCAGGGCGACATCGGGAATCGGCTCGGCAAGATTGCGTTCCAACTCGTGCCACCATCTGACCGACTCGTAGCCGTTGCGGTGCAGCAAGCGCACTTTCGCCGTGGCGATCTCGTTCGCCCCCGACCCCAGCCATCCGGGCAGGCACTTGTCCGAGCCGGCGAGGTGCTGCAAGCCACGCTGTTCCTGCCAGCGCAGGAGCGCGGTTCCGATGCCCTCGCCACGACGGTCGGGGTGTACCGCGCCGTCGAGGGCTACCTGCACGAGTGATTCCTGACTCGAGTTCAGGGTCGAGGTCCCGTACGCGACAGCCTGTCCGGATGAGTCGAACGCGATGATCGTGTCGGCTGCGGGATCGAAGTCGGATCGCGTGAATTCCTCGGTGATTTCTTCCTTCGTGACCAGATACCGCGGGTGGTCGACCGTGCCCGCGGCGCCCAGGAGCGCCCAGATGGCCACGATGTCGTCCTTCGTCGCCGCGCGCCACGTCAGGTCGTCGCCGACGGCCGGAATGTCAACCGTCGCAGGGGCAGTGACTCTGGCGCTGAGGGGCAGATCGGGGGCCGGGGTATGGCCGGATGTCATCGTGGTCCTTTCACCATCGTCGTGACATCGCCGACCATACCGACGGCACGCGCAGCGAGCGACTGAATTTTCCACGCCAGCCGACCGCTCGCGAAAGGCTGTCCTCAGTTCCGTTGGCGGCCAACACCATTCAGTCGGCGGTGCTAGGGCTGCACGTAGCCCGGCGGGTTGGGGGTGTCCACCCACAGATCCACACCGAGGTCCGAGCCCGGCACACAGTCGTAGACCGACAGATCGGTGACGCCGTTGTCGAGCAGCACGTCCTCACACAGCAGGCTGTGACCCGTGTACTCACGAGCCGGTTTGTTGAAGATCGCGTATGCGGCGTCGGCGTACACCGCGGGCTTGCGGGCCCGTGCCATCGCCTCGTCGCCGCCGAGCAGGTTCTGCACGGCCGCGGTGGCCACCAGGGTGCGCGGCCACAACGTATTCGACGCGATACCCGCCTCACGCATCTCTTCGGCAATGCCCAACGCGCACAACGTCATCCCGAATTTCGCCATCATGTACGCGGTCGGCTTGAGCCACTCCGATTCCAGCCGGATCGGCGGCGACAGCGTCAGAATGTGCGGATTCTCCCGGCCTTTCATGTGCGGGATACAGGCCTGCGACACGGCGTACGTACCGCGGATCTGGATACCGTTCATCAGGTCGAACCGCTTGAGCGGCACCTCTTCGATCGAGCCGAGGTTGATCGCCGACGCGTTGTTGACGCAGATGTCGATGCCGCCGAAGTGCTCGACGGCCTTGGCCACCGCACCGGCGACCGAATCGCCGTCACGCACGTCACCCACGATCGGCAGGGCCTGCCCGCCGGCCTCCTCGATCTCCTTGGCGGCGGTGTAGATCGTCCCCTCGAGTTTGGGGTGCGGTTCGGCGGTCTTGGCGACCAGCGCGATATTGGCGCCGTCGGCGGCCGCCCGCTTGGCGATCTCGAGACCGATACCGCGGCTGGCACCGGAGATGAACATGGTCTTTCCGGACAGTGTCATGAGGTCACCCTATTCCGTGAGCTCGCGCAACACTCCCAACACATTGGCGATGACGGCCGAATCCTGAGTCCGGGCGGCGACCAGGTCGACGCCCAACGACGCAGGCGCCAACGGCACGTAACGCACCCCGGCGATGTCGAGCGCGGCCGTGGGGGCGGGGACGATCGCGACGCCGATCCCGGCCGCGACGAGCGTCACGAGGGTCGAGGTTTCGGAGACCTCCTGACGGATCCGCGGCACGTACCCGGCATCGGCGCATATCGCCGCGACCAGGTTGCTCATGACCGAGCGGCCATGGCCGGCGTGAACGACGAAATCCTCGTCGCGCAGATCGTCGACGGTCACCTCGGCGCGGCCGGCCAGGCGATGGTCGGCGGGCAGCGCGGCCAGCAACCGGTCGCGGCGCACTGTCTCGGTCACGACGCCGTCGTGCATCACCGGCGGACGCAGCAGCGCGAGATCGATGCCGCCCGAGACGAGGGCCTCGAGCTGGGCGGGCGCCAGCATCTCGCCACGCACACTGACCTCGACACCGGGCAACGATTCGCCGAGCGCCCGGACCAGCTGCGGAAGCAGTGAATACGTGGCCGAACCGACGCATCCAATCGCCACCCGTCCCTCGATACCCGCGGCGATCCGCCGGGCCTGGCCGGCCGCCTCCTCGACGGCGTCGAGAATCTCGACAGTGCGCTGCAGGTAAGCGCGGCCGGCCGGGGTCAGCTCGACCGTGCGGGTGGTGCGGATCAGCAGCTCGACACCGAGCTCACGTTCGAGCTGTCGGATCTGCTGGGACAATGGCGGCTGGGCGATGTGCAGGCGTTCCGCCGCGCGGCCGAAGTGCAGTTCCTCGCCGACGGCCCGGAAGTAGCGCAGGTGACGCAGTTCCACTATTAGGACTCCGTGCATATCAATGGGGCAGATCTGAGTATTTCAAAATATGTGTCCGGTTGCCTAACGTCGAAGGCGTGACTTCGGCTTCATCCGCGTCCCAAGTGGTGATATGCAGCCCGATCCGAACCCCGGTCGGCCGGATGGGCGGCGCGCTGGCAGCCCTGACGGCGACGGATCTGGCCACGATCACCCTGCGTGAACTCGTCACCCGCACCGGCTTGGGTGAGAACGACATCGACGACGTCGTGCTCGGCAATGGATACGCCAGTGGTGAGGCCCCCGCGATCGGCCGGATCGCCGCACTCGATGCCGGCCTCGGCACCGGCGTGCCGGGCCTGCAGATCGACCGCCGCTGCGGGTCGGGATTGCAGGCGGTGCTCTACGCGGCCGGACAGGTCGCGACTGGTGCGGCCCGCACCGTGGTCGCCGGCGGCGCCGAATCGATGTCGAACGTCGAGCACTACGCGCTCGGGCTGCGCACCGGTGTGCGGCAGGGCGGCATCGCCCTACAGGACCGACTGGATCGGGCGCGCGAAACCGCCGGTGGCGCAAGCCATCCCATTTCAGGCGGAATGATCGAGACCGCTGAGAACCTGCGCCGCGAATACGCCATCTCGCGCGAGGAGCAAGACGCACTGGCGCTGCGCTCGCATCAGCGCGCGGTCGCCGCGCACGAGGCCGGCCGGTTCGCCGATGAACTCGTGCCGGTGACCGTGCCGGGTAAACGCAAGCCTGACATCGTCGTCGACCGCGACGAGCATCCCCGCGCCGACATCAGCATCGAGCAGCTGGCGTCGTTGCGCCCGATCCGCGGCAAGGTCGACGCCGAGGCCACGGTGACGGCCGGCAACGCCTCTGGCCAGAACGACGGCGCCGCGATGTGCGTCGTCACCACCCGTGCCGAAGCCGAAAAGCACGGTCTCACACCGCTTCTGATGGTCAAGTCGTGGGCGGTCACCGGATGTGCACCGGAAACGATGGGCATCGGGCCCGTCGACGCGACGGCCGCGGCGCTGGACCGGGCCGGCCTGGTGCTCGACGAGATCGACCTCATCGAGCTCAACGAGGCGTTCGCCGCTCAGGTGCTCGCGGTCCTGGACCGGTGGAAGGTCGACCCGCTCGACGACCGGGTGAATCCCAACGGTTCTGGGATCTCGCTGGGCCATCCGATCGGCGCCACCGGCGCGCGCATCCTGGCGACCGCGGCCCACGAAGCCGTCCGCCGAGACGCCCGCTACGTGCTCGAAACCATGTGTATCGGTGGGGGACAGGGCCTCGCGGCAATTTTCGAGGCGGTGCGATGAGCGTCCACCACATCGTCAGCGGGCGGCCCGATGCGCCGGTCGTCGTGTTCTCCAACTCGCTCGGCTCGACCCACCGCATGTGGGATGCCCAGTTGGCCGCGTTCGAGGAACGGTTTCGCGTGGTGCGTTACGACGCGCGTGGGCACGGCCAGTCGCCGGTGCCCGACGGCCCCTACTCGATCGACGACCTCGCCGATGACGTCGTCACGCTGATGGACGCCCTCGACGTGGAACGCGCGCACGTGGTCGGGCTGTCGCTGGGCGGCATGACCGCCATGCGGCTCGCCGCGCGCAACCCCGAACGCGTCGACCGGTTGGCCGTGCTGTGCACGGGAGCGCAATTGCCGCCTGCCTCGGCGTGGACCGACCGAGCCGCCACCGTGCGGGCCGACGGCACCAAGGCTGTCGCCGAAGCCGTCGTGGCGCGGTGGTTCACGCCCCAATTCCTCGCCGAGCGGCCCGACCTCAAAACTGAGCACGAAGCCATGGTCGCCGCGACGCCGGCCGAAGGCTACGCGGGCTGCTGCGAGGCCATCGCGGCACTCGACCTTCGTGCCGACCTGCCGAACATCACGGCACCGACGTTGGCGATCGCCGGAACCGACGACCCGGCAACCCCGCCCGCGAAACTGGCCGAGATCGCCGACACCGTGCGCAACGGCCGCCTGGTCGAGGTGGCGCATGCGGCCCACCTCGCCAACGCCGAGCAACCCGGCATCATCACGCCCGCCCTCATTGATTTCTTGGAGCGATCATGACCCTCAACAAGGTGGTCGAATCGGCGGCCGTCGCCGTCGCCGACGTCCCCAGCGGCGCCAGCCTCGCCGTCGGCGGATTCGGCCTGGCCGGTATCCCGTGGTTTTTGATCGAGGCACTGTTGGAACAGGGCGCGGACGATCTGACGATTGTCTCCAACAACTGTGGCGTCGACGGCGCCGGGCTCGGCCTGCTGCTGGAGGCGGGCCGCATCAGCCGGGTCATCGCCTCCTACGTCGGCGAGAACAAAGAGTTCGCGCGTCAGTACCTCGCAGGCGAACTCACCGTCGAACTCACCCCGCAGGGCACCCTCGCGGAGCGGATGCGGGCCGGCGGCAGCGGGATCGGCGCGTTCTTCACGCCGACGGGCGTGGGCACGCTCGTCGCCGAGGGCGGCCTGCCGTGGCGCTATCACCCGGACGGCACCGTCGCGCTGGCCTCGCCCGCCAAGGAGGTTCGCACCTTCGGCGGCAAGGAAATGGTGCTCGAGGAATCCATCGTCACCGACTACGCGCTCGTGCGGGCCGCCGTCGTCGACAAGGCCGGCAACTGCAAATTCCACGCCGCCGCACGGAACTTCAACCCGCCGGCCGCGATGTCGGGGCGGGTCACCGTGGTCGAGGCCGAGCAGGTCGTCGAGGTCGGCGAGCTGCATCCCGACGAGATCCACCTGCCTGGCATCTTCGTCAAGCGGATCGTCGCGCTGACGCCGGAACAGGCCGCGCACAAGGACATCGAGAAACGCACGACCCGGGCCCGCCCGGGCTCCGAGGAGGCAGCACGATGAGCTGGACCCGCGAACAGATGGCAGCACGCGCCGCGGCCGAACTGCACGATGGCGACTACGTGAACCTCGGCATCGGGTTGCCCACCCTCATTCCGGACTACCTGCCGGAGGGCTCGGACGTCACACTGCACGCCGAGAACGGCATCCTCGGCGTCGGGCCGTTTCCGTATGACGACGAGGTCGACCCGGATCTCATCAACGCGGGCAAGCAGACCGTGTCCGTGGTTGCCGGTGCGTCTTTCTTCGACTCGGCAACAAGTTTCGCGATGATCCGCGGCGGGCACGTCGACGTCGCGGTGCTGGGCGGTATGCAGGTCGCGGCCAACGGTGACCTGGCCAACTGGATGGTGCCCGGATCGATGGTCAAGGGCATGGGTGGCGCGATGGATCTCGTCAGCGGAGCCGGCCGCGTCATCGTGCTGATGGATCACGTCGCCAAATCCGGTGCTGCCAAACTTGTTTCGTCATGCAACCTGCCGCTCACCGGCAAGGCCGTGGTGAGCCGGGTGATCACCGACCTCGGCGTCTTCGATGTCACGGGTGACGGCTTCCGCGTCGTCGAGCTCGCGCCCGGCGTTGACTACGACGACGTGGTGGCCAAGACCGGCGCGACGGTCATCGGCGGCCGCGTTCCCGCGGGCGTCTAGGGTCCGTCAGCGAGTAGATCAGCCCGCCGCGTTGGGCAGCAGTGGCGGACAGTGGCCCCCCGGGTCGGCGACCAGTTCGAAGTGCCACAGTTCGTTGGCGTAGATCTGGCACAGCCCGAACCGGGAGCCGTTGGCGATCAGCCATTGATCGGCGCCCGCGCCGCCGATGTCGACGGCCTCGCCGGTGACGTGCCGGGATGCCGCCGGAGTCTGTACGTACTCGCGCGCGGCGGCCAGGCTGCCGTACGTCTGCACCGCGTCGTCGAGCAGGCTCTGCTGGAACTCCGCGGACCGCCACCCCGAGGTGACGGTCATCGTGATGCCCTCCGCAGCCGCGGCGGTGGCAGCGTTCTGGATGGCGGTCAGAAGCCGCGGGTCGAGCCGGTTGATGGCCGGATTCTGCACGTCGAACGGGGTCAGGGTCTGACCGTTCGCGAGGGACCCGTCACCGGGATCGATTGCGATCGTGTTGTCGGCGAGCTCGATCTGCGGGGTCGCGGTCGGTGTGCCGAGCGCCGCGACCACCACACCTGCGACCAGCGACGCGACCGCACCGGACCCCAGAAACCTCCCCATCATCGTGCCCACATTACGCACCGTCGGGTGATCTGCGAAGTGCAGCTAACTCTGCACGGGACCGAACGCCCAACTTTGCGTACACCCGGGTCAGGTGGTACTGCACCGTCTTGGGGGAGACGAACAGTTCGGCAGCTACTTCACGGTTCGACAAGCCCTGCGCCACGAGTGAGGTCACCGCGTCTTCCTGCGGGGTCAGTTCGACGCTGTCGCGCGAGCCGCGCAGTTGGTGCAGGCCGCCGGCCTTGAGTTCGCGCTCGCAGCGGGCGACGACGGCGTGCGCGCCGAGCGACAAATACAGGTCGCGAGCAGTGCTGATGACGGCGTCGGCCTCACGGCGCTTCCCGGCCCGGCGCAGGGTCTGACCGTAGGCGAAGTTGATGCGTGCCCGGTCATAGCGCAGTGGCAGGCCGTCGATCAGGGCCAGGGACTCCTCGAACTTCACGCGTGCCGCCGCGAGGTCTCCCTGGGCACCCAGGAGCCTGCCGCGCGCGTATCCGAGACGTGCCATGGCCGAGCGATGCCCACGTTCCTCGGCCTGCTCTTCGTGCGGGCGCAGGAATACGTCTGCGGCCTCCAATTTCCCGTCGATGACCAGAGCGTTGGCCATCAGGTCGGGCCACGGCCAGTAGCCGGGTTCGGCGAGTGAGGTGCCCGACGCCATCGCGGCGAGTGGCTCCACGACGCGTAGTACCTTCGCGTAGTCCGCCTCGGCCTCCGCGACCTGCGCCCGCGCGAGAATGGTGGGTATCCGCATCATCTCGTAGTCCTGGGTGACCACGTCGGCCGCGCGTACCGCGGATTCCGCTGCGGCCCAATCGCCGCGTAACGCATGTATCTGTGCGGCAGTCCATTCCAGGAGCGGTGTGACGATCACGATGCCGCTGGAATCGGCCAGGTCGAGACCGGATTCGACGGTGGCCAGGGCGGCATCCCAGTCCCCGCTGACGAATTGCACGCGGGCCAGCCAACCCTTCGCCCACAATGTGATTCGCGTAGATCCGCCCAAACCTGCCGTGGCCACCGCGCTTTCCAAGTTACTGCGGGCCGCGTCGACGTCGTCGCGAATGAGTTGCAGCCAGCCCCGGCCCATCGTGATGCGCTGCGCCTGCGCACCGTGCCGAAGCCGGCCCGCCAGTGCGTCGTAGGACGCGGTTGCTTCATCCGGACGTCCTGCGGCGGCCAGTCCGAGTCCGCGGATCGCGGCGGACTCGATCCCGGTCGGGGAGTCTCGATCGGCCAGGCGCAATGCGGTATCAGCCCAGCCGACCAGTTCGTCGCCGCGGCAGCGGATGAGGGAGTGCAGCACGTAGCGCCGCGCGATGAGCGCGGCGATCTCCGGATCGCGCTTGCTGTTGACGATGTCCCAGGCTCGGCGCAGCCGGACCTCGGCTTCGGTCGCGCGACCCCGCAGTATTGCGAGATACGCCAGAACGGCGTTGCGCAAGGGAGTTTCGCGGAGAACCTCGACCGAAGGCACGAGGGATGCGGCAGCCGAACAGTCGCCCGCGGCCACGAGCGCGTCGACCGAGCGCGTGAGGCGTTCGTCGCGCAGCAATGGATCCGGTGTCAGCCGACTCGAGTCGCGAAACAAGATCGCGGCTTGCGCCCACGCTCCCTCGTTGCCGCGCGTGTGGGCCAGTGCGTTGACCTCGTCGGCGAGCGTTTCGTCCGGCAGGGGTGCGGCGGCGACCCGGTGCCGAAGCTGCCGCGCCTGGTCGGTGACGATCTCGGCAGCACGGCGATGCGATTCGGCAACGGCGCGTACCCCCATGAGCTGCAGCACCGCGGTCCGGCAGAGTGGATCGGGTAGGCTGGGCTCGAACTGCGTTGTCTGCACCAGTAATCCGGCCGACACGCCGGCGTCGAGGCCGACCAGTGGGTCATCGGCGCCCGCCAGCGCGGCGGCCTCGGCGAGGGATGCGCCAGCACCCAATACGGCGAAGGCCTCCACCAGGGCGCGGCCATCGGTTCCGCAGTGCAACAGCGCGGCCTCGACGGAAGCCAGGACGTGCGAAGGCGCAGGCAGGGTCGCGTCCGGGCGGGACCACACCGCCGCAGGCGCCTCGTCGAGCAGGGCCAGCGCGTGCCGCGGGTTGCCCCGAGTATGGCGGGTCAGTGCGTCGACCATCGCGGGATGCAGTGTGACACCATGCCTGCGGGCGATCTCACCGATCGCGTTCGGAAGCAGCCCGGCCAACCGGATCTGGTGCGCGGCGATGTCGGCGGACACGTCGTCGAGGGTCTCCATGCCGAGTGCGATCAGCACGGGGATCTCACTCTGATGTCGCACCAGGGTCGAAATAGCCTGCAATGAAACAGGATCAGCATTGTGGGCATCGTCGATCACCAGCAGTAGCGTGCCGCGACCGGTCAAATGGTCGACCAGGTGCGCCGCGGCGTCGAGCGGATCCGCGGGCATCTCGTCCTGGAGCAGTTGGGCGAGCACGCCGGCGGGCATCTCGTCCTGGAGCAGTTGGGCGAGCACGCCGGCGGGCAGATCGGACTCCCATGCGGTGGCCTGTGCCCACCGGCCGGACCGTTGTGCCGCGAGTTCCCTCAGCACGGCGGTCTTGCCGATGCCGGGTTCGCCGGTCACTGCGACCACGACCGCGCCGTGCTCGGCCTCGGCGAGCAGGTCTGACAGTTCAGCCAGTTCGCGCTCCCGGCCGATGCATCCTGTCGAACCGACCACATCCACATCGTACGGCGCACGTCCGGGCCGTCAGGCCGAAGAAATTCGATTGCGTGTGTGGACCTTCCGGAGTACCCACATTGGTTGGGTGGAGATCCGATAGAAGGGTTGGGGGATTGTGCGCTGCCGCAAAGGCGACGCCGTGACTGCGCGCCGCCAGATCGAAGGGATTGATGTCCCGGTCGTACCCGCAGGGTCCCGCGGGACGGTGTTGACGACGACCATGCTCGGCAGGCCCAAGAGGGTGTTCTTCGCCGTCTCGGATGGCTGGGGACTCAAGCGGTTTCAGGTGACGGTCCGGCCAGGCGACGTGCAGGTGGCCGATCAGCCCTGATCGCCGCCCGCCACCGGCAACACCGACCCGGTGATGTAGGACGCCTCATCGGAGGCCAGGAAGCAGATCGCCGCGGCTTGCTCGGCCAATGTGCCGTAGCGATGCATGAGCGAGGATTCCAGCGTCTGGTCGATATGGGCTTGGAACCACGCTCGTTCGGTGTCGGTCGTGGCCTGCGGGGTGCCGCGGGATATGCGCCGGGGCGGAGCCTCGGTGCCACCCGGGGCGGTCGCGACGACGCGGATGCCGGCATCGGCATACTCCATGGCCAGCGACGCGGTGAGCGCGTTGATGCCGCCCTTGGCCGCCGAATACGGGATGCGATGAACACCGCGCGTGGCCGCCGAGGACACGTTCACGATCACGCCGGTGCCTCGCTCGACCATCGAGGGCAGCACGGCTCGGCAGGCGTACAGCGTTGTCATCAGCGATCGGGTGATCTCGGCTCGGATCTGTTCTGCGGTGAACGTCGTGAAGGGCTTGAAATTGATGGCTCCGCCGACGTTGTTGATCAGCACGTCGATGCGGCCGAACTCCGTGATGGCCTGCCGCACCAAGGTGTCTGCGCCATCGTCGTGCTCCAGGTCTGCGGTCACCGCCAACGTGCGGGGCCCGGCGGCGGCCAGCTCGTCGGCCAGTTCTTCGACCAGTTCGGAGCGGTCGGCGAGGACCAGGATGCCGTCTTCGGCGCTGATGCGCCGCGCGGTGTGCTCACCGATACCCTGTGCCGCACCGGTGACCACGACGACCTTGCCCGCGAATCGGCCGGGGGTGATGAACTTCGGCCTGCGCGCGGCACGGGCCTGTTCGCTGTCGGCCATCGCGCGCCGCATCGTCTGCTTGGACCGGCCTGCGTGCGCGGTGATCAGTGCGCGCGGCGGCGCGAAAACCGGTTGGCCACCCACCGAACGGGACGCGGAAGCGATGAGCGTCCCGCTGTCGTCGTCGAGTGGATGGATGACACCGTCGGTGACCGGGGCCATCAGTTGGCCAGCGATGCGACGGGCGGTGTCGCCGGTGTCACCGACGGTCACCGGGCGCGGCCATGGGGTGATGGCGGCAGTGGCGTTGCGGGCCAGCATTTCCTGGCCCGCGACCGCACGGACATCGGGGGCAGGCAACAGCGTTTCTCCGCCACCGGTGGCCGTCGTGGTGTCCTGGGCGTGGTCGGCGGGGGAGCCGCCGTGGGCGAGCGCGAACTTCTCGTAGTAGAAGCCCGTCGGCTCGATGCCGGTTGCGGTGACGTGCTTGCGGACCGACTCGACCATGGCGGGTGGCCCGCACAGATAGATCGCCACGTCGCCGTCATAGAGCTGGGCCGGCTCGATCAGCGTCATCACCCGGCCCTGGTTGGCAGCCCGGGTCTGCGGATCGGACACACAGTGATCCCAGGTGAAACCCGGTACTTGCGAGGCGATCTCGCGCAGTTCGTCGAGTGCCACGACATCGTCGTCGGTCTTGGCGCCGTAGATCAGGTGTGCCTTGCGGCGGCTGCCGTCGGCCGCCATCTTGCGCAACATGGACAGGATCGGCGCCAGGCCGGTGCCGCCGGCCAGCATCAGCACCGGACGTTTCGCCTCGCGCAGGAAGAACGAGCCGTTGGGCCCGGTGAACGTGAGGGTGTCACCGACGGCCGCGCGGCGGCTCAGGTAATCCGACATCGCGCCGCCCTCGGTCAGCTTCACCAGGAAGGTCAGCCGGGGCTCATGCGGCGCATTGGCGAACGAGTACGACCGGTGCACGTCGGTTCCCGGGACGGCCACGTTGACGTACTGCCCGGGCAAGAACGCCAACTCGGATCGATTCGGGATCTCGACCGCGAACCGGACGATGGTCGGTGACAGACGGGTGAGTTCGACGAGCGTGCCGGTGTACGTGGCGGCCTGGGTCTTGGCGACGTCGGACGTGCCGGCGATCTGCAGCACGAGATCCGAACGCGGCTTCATGCTGCACGGCAACACATAGCCGGCCTCGGCCTCGTCGGCAGGCAACGCGTCGTCGATGTAGATGCCGCCGTCGTAGCTGCCGGATTCGCAGTGCGCCTTGCAGGTTCCGCAGGCGCCGTCGCGGCAGTCCAGCGGGATGTTGATGCGCTGGCGGTAGGAGGCGTCGGCCACCGTCTGGTCTTCGCGGCATGTGATGAAGCGGGTCACGCCGTCCTCGAAGGACAGTGCCACGGAATAGTTCTGGGGTTCGGTTACGGCAGTCATGGCTGTCCCTAGAAGTGGTAAACGTCCACCACGTGGTGGATGTAGTCGTTCTTGAGCACCACCGTCTTGCGCCGGATCAGCGGCTGCTCACCGGAGAAGTCGATAGTGTAGAACGACGTCCCGTAATACGGGTCCACCGTCTTGTACCGGAAATACATGGTGTGCCAGTTGAACCGGACATCCACGAGGTCGCCGCGGCGTTCGATCACCTCGACATTGCTGATGTTGTGGCTCGTGCGCGGTTCGGGCAGCGACGTCGCCGACGACCGCTCGGTGCGGATACGGAACACGCGATCCTCGAGCCCGCCTTTGTTGGCGTAGTAGATCAGGGAGATGTCGCGTTGCGGATCCTCGACGAGCCGGTCGTCATCGCTCCATGACGGCATCCAGTAGACGACGTCGTCGGCGTAGCACTCGAGCCATTTCTCGAATTCGCGGTCGTCGAGGTAGCGGGCCTCGCGGTAGAGGAACTGCTCGATGGCGTTCTGCGTGATCAGTTTTGCGCCGGTCTGCTGTGCGGTGTTCATCGCTCCGCCCCTTCCTCGTCCGCCAGCGCTTGTCGCATGGTCTGCAGCCAGTACCCGTGCTGGACGGGGTAGAGGCCCTCGTCCTCGTTGCGGATCCCGGCCGACACGATGCCCGTCATGCCGAGCGATTCGGCGAGCGGATCAGGACCGGACAGCCAGTGTTCGGCGCCGCGGCTCATGTCGTTCCACGGTGCGGCCTGGGCCCGGAACGTGAGCTGACATGAGCGGAACTCCTCCAGATCGTCGGGTGTGGCCATCCCGGAGGCGTTGAAGAAGTCCTCGTACTGCCGAATTCGATGTGCGCGGGCCTCGTCGCTCTCACCCTTGGGGGCGATGCAGTAGATCGTCACCTCGGTCTTGTCCGGGGCGATCGGCCGGAAGTGCCGGATCTGCGTCGAGAACTGATCCATCACATACACATTGGGATACACACACAGGTTGCGTGAGCCCTTGACCATGAACTCGCCCTTGGCTTGGCCGAATTGCGCCTTCAGTTCGTCGAGCTTGTCCCACAGTGGACGGTCCTGCGGATTGGCCGCCCAGGTCCACAGGCACAGGTGCCCATGCGGGAACGACCAGTAGCCTCCGCCGGACTTGCCCCAGCCGCCGGCGTCGAGTGCCTTGGTGTCGTTCTTCGATTCACCGGTGTTGCGCCGACTCGTGGTGGCGGCGTAATTCCAGTGCGTCGCGGTGACGTGATAGCCGTCGGCCCCGTTCTCGGCCTGCACCTTCCAGTTGCCGTCATAGGTGTAGGTCGACGAACCACGAAGCACCTCAAGGCCTTCCGGCGACTGATCGACGAGCATGTCGATCACGGTGGTGGCGTCGCCGAGGTGTTCGGTCAGCGGAAGGACATCGGCGTTGAGGCTTCCGAACAGGAATCCCCGGTAGTTGTCGAACCGGGCCACTTTGGTCATGTTGTGGGATCCGTTGACGTTGAAGGTGTCCGGGTAGCCGGCCCCCTCCGGGTCCTTGACCTTGAGCAGGGTGCCGTCGTTGCGGAACGTCCACCCGTGAAACGGGCACGTGAGCGTCGTACGGTTGTCGGTCTTGCGGCGGCAGATCATGGCACCGCGGTGGGCGCAGGCGTTGATCAGACAGTGCAGTTGCCCGTCCTTGTCGCGCGTGACGACCACGGGCTGACGTCCGATGTAGGTGGTGAAGTAGTCGCCCGGGTTGGGCAGCTGGCTTTCGTGGGCCAGGTAGATCCAGTTGCCCTCGAAGATGTGCTTCATCTCCAACTCGAAGATCTCATCGTCGGTGAAGATGCGGCGGTTGGCGCGGTAGATGCCGGCGGCAGGGTCGTCGATCACGGCGTCGGCCAGCACGCTGGCCAGATGGGTGGCTGTCATATCGGTCCTCCAGGTGTGCGCGACGATGCGCGATAACAGCACTGTGGCAGCGAGTGGTCGGCGTCACACTAGGCAGACTCCTAGTCCTGACTCAGGCGCCTATTGATAAAGGTCCGCGATTAATAGAGCGGAAAGAAGTCCTTGTTCGATATCTATCCCGGAGCTACCGTCGATGTGTCAACCATCACAATCGCTCGGACAGCCGGAAGGAGGGCAGCGTGGAGCTCAGGCATCTTCGATACTTCGCAGCCGTGGCCGACACCTGCCACTTCGGCCAGGCGGCCGAACAGCTGCACGTCGCGCAGCCCGCGCTGTCGTATGCGATTCGCCAGCTCGAAGCCGAGCTCGACGTGACGTTGTTCAACCGGACCACGCGCCAGGTCTCGCTGACCGCGGCCGGGGAGTTCCTGCGGGGCGAGGCAATTCGCATACTGGCCGGCGTCGACGATGCCGAGCGCGGGGTGCGCCGCATCGCCCGTGGACGCGGCGGCCTGTTGCGGCTCGGACTGACCGGCACCGCCGCGTTCTCCCATCTGCCGCGCATCGCCCGCATGGTCAAACGCGAACTGCCCGCCGTGGCGCTCGAGATCCAGGCGGATATGTTGACCCCCGAACAGTGCGACGGTTTGCGAACGGGCGCACTGGATCTCGGCGTGCTGCGGCCCCCCGCCGTCGGTGAGGGCATCGAGATGGCGACCATCGACGTCGAATCACTCGTGCTCGCCGTCTCGGTTGACCACCGGCTTGCCGTCGAACCCGTCGTCTCGCTCACCGACCTCCGCACCGAACCGTTCATCGCCTACGCCAGTCGTGACTCCGCGGTCAACGACGCGGTGCTGCGCAGCTGCCGCAGCGCCGGATTCGTCCCGCACCGCGAGCACGCCGCACCGGGCACCGCGGTGCTTCTGGCGCTCGTGGCCGCCGATCTGGGTGTGGCCGTCGTCCCCGAGTCGGTGCGGGCGCTGCCCCTGGACGGTGTGGTGTTCCGCGATCTCGTCGACGGCGGGACCATCGAGCTCGCACTGGCCTGGCGCCGGGATACCGACAACCCGGTCGTCGACACCGTCGTCGAGATCCTTGCATCGGCGCTGCGCCGAGAGCCGCTTGAGGAGAAGCTGTGAAAATCACTGCGGTTGAAGCGATTCCATTCGCGATCCCGTATGTCAAGCCATTGCGATTCGCCTCCGGCGAGGTGCATGCCGCCGAACACGTCTTGGTGCGCGTTCACACCGACGACGGCGTCGTCGGGGTTGCCGAGGCGCCGCCGCGGCCCTTCACGTACGGCGAGACGCAGACCGGCATCGTCGCGGTGATCGACCAGATCTTCGCACCCGCGCTCGTCGGTCTGGCCTTGACCGAGCGTGAGGTCGCGGGCACCAGGCTCGCCCGCACGGTCGGCAACCCGACCGCGAAGGCCGCGGTCGACATGGCGATGTGGGATGCGTTCGGGCGCACCGTCGGGCTGCCGGTCAGCGAGCTGCTCGGTGGCTACACCGACCGCATGCGGGTCAGCCACATGCTCGGCTTCGACGATCCGGCGAAGATGGTCGCCGAGGCCGAACGGATGCGAGACACCTTCGGTATCAGCACCTTCAAGGTCAAGGTGGGGCGGCGTCCGGTGTCGCTGGACACCGCGGTCGTCCGTGCGCTACGCGAACGTTTCGGATCGGACGTCGAACTCTATGTCGACGGCAACCGCGGCTGGTCGGCGTCGGAATCCATGCGGGCGATGCGCGAGATGGCCGATCTGGACCTGCTGTTCGCCGAGGAGCTGTGCCCGGCCGACGACGTGCTCGGGCGGCGCTGGCTGGTCGAGAAGCTCGACATCCCGTTCATCGCCGACGAATCCGTGCCGACACTGGCCGACGTTACGCGCGAGGTGCTCGGCGGTTCGGCGACCGCGATCAACATCAAGACCGCGCGCACCGGCTTCACCGGCTCGGCCCGGGTGCACCACCTCGCCGAAGGACTCGGCCTGGAGATGGTGATGGGCAACCAGATCGACGGACAGCTCGGCACCGCCTGCGCGATCGCGTTCGGCACCGCCTACGAGCGCACGTCGCGCTACGCCGGTGAGCTGTCCAACTTCCTGGACATGAGCGATGACCTGCTGACCATGCCGCTGCAGATCACCGACGGGCAGCTGCACCGCAGGCCGGGCGCGGGCATCGGCGTCGACATCGATCCCGACAAGCTCGCGCACTACCGCACCGACCTGTGATTTGTGCACGTTGAGCGGCGCTGGGCGCCGGTGACTGTGCACAAATCGCCGCAGAGAGAAAGGAATTCACATGACAACCGTTGAAAAGGCGTCAGCCGCCGCCTCGGGCGCGTCGGCCACCGAGCGCTTTCACACCGACAAGTCGCCGTTCGAGGCGGTCCGCGACGTTCCGGCCGAGCGCGTCGACATGCTTGCGCGTGAGGTCCTCGACGCGGTGCACCACACCATCCGCAAGCACAAAGTGACCTACGACGAGTACAACGCGCTCAAGGCCTGGCTCATCAATGTCGGCCAGGACGGCGAATGGCCGCTGTTCCTCGACGTCTGGGTCGAGCACGTCGTGGAGGACGTCGCGACGTCACACCGGCACGGCAACAAGGGCAGCATCGAGGGGCCGTACTACGTCCCGAACGCGCCCGAACTCGGCGCGGACGCAACGCTGCCCATGCGCGACGGCGAGGCGGGCACCCCGCTGGTGTGGGAAGGCACGATCACGTCGACCGACGGGCGCCCGCTGGCCGGCAAGGTCGAGCTCTGGCACGCCGATTCCGACGGGTTCTACTCGCAGTTCGCGCCCGGTATCCCGGAATGGAACCTGCGCGGCAGCATCTCGACCGGGGCCGACGGCAAGTTCCGGATCACCACGATCCGGCCCGCGCCGTACCAGATTCCCACCGACGGCTCGTGCGGCAAGCTCATCGCGGCCGCCGGCTGGCATGCGTGGCGCCCGGCGCACCTGCACGTGAAGGTCTCGGCGCCCGGGCATGAACTGCTCACCGCGCAGCTGTACTTCCCGGGTGATCCGCACAACGGCGACGACATCGCCACCGCGGTCAAACCCGAGTTGATGCTCGCGCCCGTGCCGCGGCCCGGTGGGGGCGAGACCGTCGAGTACGGCTTCGTCCTCGACCCGGAAAGCTGAGCCGCCCGTGCTGTTTCATGTGCGGATGGACGTCCATCTTCCCCACGACATGGACCCTGACGCACGCACGCACCTCGTCGCGCGGGAGAAGGCTTACTCGCAGCAGCTGCAGCGGTCCGGGAAATGGCCGCACATCTGGCGGATCGTGGGGGAGTACTCGAACTTCTCGATCTTCGACGTCGAGAGCAACGACGAACTGCACAACCTCATCTCGGGCCTACCGCTGTTCCCGTACATGGACATCCACGTGACACCGCTGGCGCGGCACCCCTCCGACGTCAAAGACTAAGCGGGAACGCTGATTTCCGCGGTGACCGCGCTGGTGGCCCGGATCAGGTCGGCCGGTGCGAGCGCGACGTCCCAGCCGCGCTTCCCGGCGCTGCACAGCACCTTGTCGAAGTGCAGCGCGGATGCGTCGACGACGGTGGGCAGCGGTTTGCGCTGGCCCAGCGGCGAGATGCCGCCGACCACGTAGCCCGTGGACCGCTGAGCGGCGGCCGGATCGGCCATCTCGGCCTTGGGAACCCCCAGCGCGGCGGCCGCGGCCTTCAGCGACAGCTTGGTGGGCACCGGCAGCACCGCCACCGCGAGACCTTTGGGCAGGGCGATCACCAGAGTCTTGAAGACCTGCTCGGCCACGATGCCGTCCGCGGCGAGCTGGGCCACCGCCTCGGCGCCGAAGGAATCGTTGCGGGGATCGTGGTGGTAGGCCACCACCTCGTGGTCGATGCCTGCGGCCAGCAGAGCCGCGATCGCCGGGGTTGCTGCGCGTGCCACGCGGTCAGCGTAACCGGGAACACCCGGGCCCCTGCGTGCTGTTATTGCTGTCAGCACCGGCGCCGGATGGCAGTCGGCGCTACTTGTCGGTAGCAGGCTCTAGGATCTTAAGGAGGGATTTTGGTGCCAACCGTGTGCCTGGAACGTCCGGCGGATACCGCGTGGTATTCCGGCTCGTCTGGTGGCGCCGCAACAGAAGGGAAGGTGTTTCCCACGATGACTGACGTCGACCGGGTAGAACCCGAGACGCCGGAAGCGACGCACGAGACGGATGCCGAGCTCACCGCGCGGTTTGAACGCGATGCGATCCCGCTGCTGGATCAGCTCTACGGCGGTGCGCTGCGCATGACGCGCAACCCGGCCGATGCCGAGGATCTGCTGCAGGAAACCATGGTCAAGGCCTATGCCGGTTTCCGGTCGTTCCGCGAAGGCACCAACCTGAAGGCGTGGCTGTACCGGATCCTGACGAACACCTACATCAACAGCTACCGCAAGAAGCAACGGCAGCCTTCGGAGTATCCGACCGACGAGATCACCGACTGGCAGCTGGCGTCGAACGCCGAGCACTCGTCGACCGGTCTGCGCTCGGCCGAGGTGGAGGCGCTGGAGGCGCTGCCCGACACCGAGATCAAGGCGGCGCTGCAGGCCCTGCCCGAAGAATTCCGGATGGCGGTGTACTACGCCGACGTCGAGGGGTTCCCCTACAAGGAGATCGCCGAGATCATGGATACGCCGATCGGGACAGTGATGTCTCGTCTGCACCGCGGCCGCAAGCAGTTGCGTGACCTGCTGTCCGATGTGGCCAGGGACCGCGGCTTCATTCGCGGTCCACAGCTTGGTGAGCCCGAGGAGGTGTCGTCATGAGCGAGGGTCGTGAGTCGGACGAGCGATGGTCTCCGCCCATCGGGCCCGTTGATCCCGAGCATCCGGACTGCGCTGCGGTGATCGCAGAGGTATGGACGCTGCTGGACGGCGAGTGCACGCCCGAAAGTCGTGACAAGCTCAAGCACCACCTCGAAGAATGCCCGGCCTGCCTGCGGCATTACGGGGTCGAGGAACGGGTGAAGCGGCTGATCGCGGCCAAATGCAGCGGTGAAAAAGCCCCGGATAGCTTGCGTGAGCGGCTGCGCATCGAGATCAGCCGCACCACGATTATCCGGGGCTAACGGGCGAACAGGTCAGGCGTTGGGACGCTTGCCGTGGTTCGCCTTCGAATGCTTACGGTCCCGCTTCTTGCGGCCGCGCTTGGCCATGATGTTCCTCCAGACGTTTAGAGCTTGCTCCCAAGTGTCTCATGGCCCGGCGACACCTCCCTCCACACGGGGTTGTGGTTCGATATAGGGCGGCAGGCAGACAGCAAGCCGGAGTGAGTGGGGTGAAGATGGCCGAGGACGTTCGCGCTGAAATCGTGGCCAGTGTGCTCGAGGTCGTGGTTCATGAGGGCGATCAGATCGGCGAAGGGGACACCCTGGTGCTGCTCGAGTCCATGAAGATGGAGATCCCGGTGCTCGCCGAGGTGGCCGGCACGGTCACCAAGGTCAACGTCGCCGAGGGCGATGTCATCCAGGCCGGCGACCTCATCGCGGTGATCGACTAACTCTGCGGGGCCCAGCCATTTTGTTGCTCCTCACGTGCGCGGTGGCTGATGTCCACTCTCGGTGATCTGCTCGCCGAGCACACGGTCTTGCCCGGTAATGCCGTCGACCACCTTCATGCGGTGGTCGGGGAGTGGCAGCTGCTCGCCGACCTGTCCTTCGCCGACTATCTGATGTGGGTGCGCCGCGACGACGGTGCGCTGGTGTGCGTCGCGCAGGTGCGGCCCAACACCGCCCCGACGGTGTTGCTCGCCGATTCGGTGGGCACGCTGGCCGGCGCCGAGGACCTCCCGGTGGTCACCACAGCCTTCGAGACCGGTGCGATCGGCAGGGGAAGCGATGGCGCGCAACGAGATTCGTACGACGCGCCAGGCCTGAACGTGGAGGCGGTGCCCGTGCGCCACGGCGGCCGCGTGGTGGCCGTGTTGACCCACCAGACCGCGTTGGCCGCGCGCCGCATGGCCAGTCCGCTCGAGGGTGCCTACCTGGACTGCGCGACCGATCTGCTGCACATGCTGTCGGAGGGCACGTTCCCGAACGTCGGCGATCTGGCCATGTCACGGTCCAGCCCGCGCGTGGGCGACGGCTTCATCCGGCTCGACGAGGTCGGTGACGTGGTGTTCGCGAGCCCCAACGCGATATCGGCCTATCACCGCATGGGCCTGGCGTCCGAACTCGACGGGCACAATCTCGTCACGGTCACGCGCCCGCTGATCTCCGACCCGTTCGAGGCGCAGGAGCTGGCCAACCACGTGCGTGACTCGCTGGCCGGCGGTTCGAGCATGCGCATGGAGGTCGACGCGGGCGGTGCAGCGGTGCTGCTGCGCACCCTGCCGCTGGTCGTGCACGGCGCTGCCGTGGGTGCCGCGGTGCTCATCCGCGACGTCACCGAGGTCAAGCGGCGCGACCGGGCACTGCTCAGCAAGGACGCCACGATCCGCGAGATCCACCACCGGGTGAAGAACAATCTGCAGACCGTTGCGGCGCTGCTGCGGCTGCAGGCCCGCCGCACCAACAACGTCGAAGCCCGTGAGGCGTTGATCGAATCGGTGCGCCGGGTGTCGTCCATCGCGCTCGTGCATGATGCCCTGTCGATGTCGGTCGACGAGGAGGTCAACCTCGATCAGGTGGTGGACCGGATCCTGCCGATCATGAACGACGTCGCGTCGGTGGACACGCCGATCCGGATCAACCGCGAGGGCGATCTCGGGGTTCTCGACGCCGACCGCGCCACCGCGCTGATCATGGTGATCACCGAGCTCGTGCAGAACGCCATCGAGCACGCCTTCGACACCAGCCAGCCGCAGGGGTGTGTGACCATCCGGGCCGAACGTTCGGCGCGTTGGCTCGACGTCGTCGTGCACGACGACGGGCGTGGGTTGCCCGCCGGGTTCAGCCTGGAGAAATCCGACCGGTTGGGTCTGCAGATCGTGCGGACGCTCGTCTCGGCCGAACTCGACGGCTCACTGGGAATGCATGATGTCCCGACCGGGGGTACCGATGTGGTCCTGCGCGTGCCCATCGGCAGGCGCAGCCGCGGCGTTCAGTAGGCCCGCTTTGGCCCCTGTGGTGCGCGCTGCGTCCACCCCGTGCACCTGTTGGCCCCATTGTCACGTTGGAGTGGCGGTGGGTGCTGACAGCCACGCCAGCGTGACAGTGGGCGCCACAGGCAGTCAGCAGGCGGCTGGCAGGCCCGGTGCAGCCACGCCGATTAAATAGGCAGATTCGTCAATGCGAAATGTGACGGCGATTACTCAATTCGCTATTGAATTCGTCGGGAAAAAGGTTACGGCCCCGACTTTTTCGTCGGGGCCGTAGGTGCTTCGGGAAGCTGTGCGAAGGCTCAGACTCCCGTGCGAGCCTTGGTGCGGGCGTTGCGACGCTTGAGCGCACGACGCTCGTCCTCGCTCATCCCGCCCCACACGCCGGCGTCCTGACCGGAGTCCAAGGCCCAGGTGAGGCACTCGGTGGTCACCGGGCAGCGATTGCACACCAGCTTCGCGTCAGCGATCTGGGCCAGCGCCGGGCCGCTGTTCCCCACGGGGAAGAACAGCTCCGGATCCTCGTCGCGACAGACCGCCTTGTGGCGCCAATCCATAAGATCAAACTCCTCGTCAGATTTGTCATGTGTGCGCAGCGAAGCGCACGAGTTTTTCTTCGGCTGTTAACGCGTGCACACGAAATGTTTCTGCACTGTTGCATCCGATGCTTTCACAGGCTGAACAGATGTCAATAGCAGTGAGTTAACACGTGGGCAATGTCACTACCTAGGGCTGTTACCAGAACCCTCATTCGTTTGTACTACACTGAACCCACCTGCGCCCTAAATTGCCGGGTGTGAGATTATTCTCCCAGCTCAGAGCGGTTTTGCCGGTGGTGCGACCACGCGCAGAGCGTCCGGAACCGCGGTGAAGGTCACACTTTCGCGCAAACCGGCGTAATCCCCGTCGATCTGGCACGAAACGGGCGTGTCGCTCGTCACTGTCACGGTCGAGACGTCGTCGTTGCGGATCAGGTGCTTGCCGGTGATCCGTGGATTCTTGGCGACCATCTGGCGTACGAGGCGCAGGTTCGCCCAGAGGTTCATGCTCGTCGTCGCGAACACGCCCAGCCCCGTCTCGAACGTCGTGCCCGGATTGGTCCACACCGGGCGGGTGTTGGCGTACGTCCACGGGCTGGAGTTGGACACGAACGCGAAATGCACGCCGGTGATCGGTTCGATGCCGGGCAGGTGCAGCGTCAGTTCCGGCTCCTTGCGGGCGCTCGCCAGGAACTGCCGAACCGCCACCCGGATGTAGCGGCCCGCGGTGACCTTGCGTCCCTTGGCGCGCTGCGCTTCCACGGCCGCCACGACGTCGCCGTCGACGCCCATGCCCGCGGTGAACACGCCCCACCGCTCGCCGCAGTCCATCAAGCCGATCCGCCGCCACGGCCGGCCCTTGCGGTAGTCGCTGAGCAGGTCGACGAGCTGGTTCGTCGCCTCGATCGGGTCCGGGCTGATGCCGAGGGCGCGGGCGAACACGTTGGCCGAGCCACCCGGCACCACCGCGACTGCGGGCGCCGATGCGGCATCCGGACGGGTGCCGCACGTGGGCAGCACGCCATTGACCACTTCGTTCACCGTCCCGTCACCGCCGTGCACGATCAGCACGTCGACGCCGTCGCGTGCGGCATCGCGGGCGATCTCGATCGCGTGACCGCGATGGTCGGTATGCGCGACGGTGAGCGTGACGCGGCTTTCGAGTGCGTGGGCGAGGAGGTCACGCCCGGCAGGGGTGGTCGAGGTCGCGTTCGGGTTGACGATCAGCACGGCGCGCACGGGGCACCACCCTATCCGGGCAATGTGAAGGACAGTCAGTCCAACAGATCGCCGTCGACGTACATCCACCTTCCGCCGGTACGGGCGAACCGGCTGCGTTCGTGCAGGATGTGCCGTTTTCCGCCGCTCGCGTACTGTGCGCGGAACTCGACGACGCCGTGAGCGTCGTCACCGCCACCGGCTTCGGCGTCGACGATCTGCAACCGCCGCCAGACGACGGTGTCGTCGAGCGTGAGCGTCTTCGGGCGCGTGGTGTGATGCCACGTCGCCATCAGGTAGTCGGCGTCACCGACCGCGAACGCGCTGAACCGTGAGCGCATCAGCGCGAGGGCGGTGGCGGCGTGCTCGCCACGATGCAGCGGACCGCAACAGGCGTCGTAATCGGCGCCCGATCCGCATGGGCAGGCTTCGGTACGCGGCACCCGCCGATTATCACGCCTCCTCGGCGAGCACCCTGCCCGCGATCCGAAACGCCGTGTTGGCGTCGGGCACTCCGCAGTAGATCGCACTCTGCAACAGGACTTCCTTGATCTCGTCGACGGTCAGCCCGTTGCGCAGGGCGGCGCGCACGTGCATGGCCAATTCGTCGTGGTGGCCACGCGCGATCATCGCGGTGAGGGTGATCATCGAGCGTGACCGCCGGTCCAGGCCGGGCCGCGTCCAGATCTCGCCCCACGCATACCGGGTGATGAGGTCTTGGAAGTCCGCCGTGAAATCCGTTGTGGCCGCGACGGCGCGATCGACGTGATCATCGCCGAGTACCTCGCGGCGCACGGTCATGCCGTCCTCATGGGTGGTCATCGTGCATCCTTCAGATAGTGGCGTGCGCGTTCCAGCGCGGTGTCGATCAAGAGGTCGGTGGCGCCCAGATAGCCCGGCGCGGGTTTTCGTCCGGTCAATTCCGCCATCTTCTGTTGTTCGGCGCGAATGTCTTGTGCGGCAGCGAGGTTGGCGGCAGCGCGGTCGGTGCCCACTCGGAGCCCGGCCAGCAGGTCGGCGGCCTCCGACGCGGCCACCACGCTGCGCCGCGTCAGCGTGGCAAGCGTGGCCCATTCGGCGTGCCATCCGCCGTCGGAGCGTTCGTCGACACTCGCGGCCGATGCCGCGTGCAGCGTGGCGCCCAGTGGGGGTGCGGTCAGTGCCGCCCGGCGCAGCAGCACGGTGAGTACCGGATTGTTCTTGTGCGGCATGGTCGATGAGCCACCGCCGGACTCTTCGGACAGCTCGCCGGTACGGGTTGCGGCGGCGATGTCGTTGGCCAGGTGCCCCCAGGCGTCGCAGCAGCCGACCAAGGCATCACCGGCCCGCGTGATCACCGAACGCGTGGTGTGCCAGGGATGGGCCGCCGCGAGTCCGAGACCGTCCGCCCATCGCCGGGCCAACGCCAACGCGGCCTCGGGTGACCCGGCGAGCTCGGTGGTGGCGGCAAAGGTTCCGGCCGCGCCACCGCTCGCAACGGGCAAGGGCGGCAATGCTTTCAGGCCTTCGGCGGCATCGAGAACGGCGGTCAGCCAAACCGAGAACTTCCGGCCTGCGGTGCCCGGTAGCGCGGGCTGAGTCAGGGTGCGGGTCAGCATCGGGGTACCGCGGTGTTTCTCGGTCAGTTCCACCAAGGCGTGAAGCTGCCGACCGATGTCGTCGGTGATGGCCTTCATGGCGTCACGCAGGCACAGCACCAGGGCCGTGTCGAGTACGTCCTGGCTCGTCAGGCCGCGGTGCAGCCACTGAGATGCCTCGCGCTCGGCCCGGTTCCGCAGCAAGGCCACCAGCCCGGTGACCGGGTTGCCGTCGCGTTCGGCACCGGCGGTGATCTCGTCGAGGTCGCCGGGACGCATCAGGGCACGCAGATCGGCCGCGGCCGCACGTGGCGCGATGCCCGAGTCGACAAGTGTTGCCAGCCAGGCGTTCTCGGCGGCCACCAGGGCGTCCAGGAAGGCGGTGGTGCTCATCACGTCACCGGCCCGGTGGTGACCCGGCCAGAACAGATCGCTCATTGGCCCGAGAAGCGCAGGAAGACGGTTTCGTTCTCGCCCTGCAGCCGGATGTCGAATCGCAGCCCTTGCGTGTCGCGTTCGGCGATCAGGGTCTGGCGGCGGTCCTCGGGCAGACTCGTCAACAGCGGCTCATCGGCGCAATCGGGCCCGGGCACGTACGCGCGGGTGAACAAGCGGTTGAGCAGTCCGCGGCCGAACACGGTGACGGCGATGAACGGAGCACGGCCTGGATCGGTCGCGCCGGGCTCGACCGTCGTGAAGCTGTAGTGGCCTTCGTCGTCGGTGGACACCCGACCCCAGCCGGTGAACGTCCAGCCGTCCCGATGCAGCGAGCCGCCCGACCGGGCGACCTTCCCGTCGCCGTCGGCCTGCCAGATCTCCAGCATCACATCGGGTACCGGCTTGCCCTGACCGTCGGTGACCTGGCCGTGGAATCGGATGGATCCCGGAACGCCCGGCGGCACAAGCTCATTGCCCCGGTCGTACGGAAGTGCGTAGCCATAGAAGGGGCCGATGGTCTGGCCCGGGGTGGCGGTCAGGAGTGTGCCCATGTCAGTCCTCCTCGAAGTGCGTGCGGTGTGCGCCGGTCAGGACGATGTCCCAGCGGTATCCGGTGGCCCACTCATGGGTCGTGACGTCGTGGTCGTAGGCCGCGACCAACCGGTCACGGGCCTTCTGATCGGTGATCGACTGGTAGATCGGGTCCAGCGCGAACAAGGGGTCGCCCGGAAAGTACATCTGGGTGATCATTCGCTGCGTGAAATCGGTTCCGAACAAGGAGAAGTGGATGTGCGCCGGGCGCCAGGCGTTACGGTGGTTCTTCCACGGGTACGGGCCCGGCTTGATGGTGGTGAATCGGTAGGTGCCGTCGTCGTCGGTGAGGCACCGCCCGACGCCGGTGAAGTTGGGATCGATCGGCGCGTGGTGCTGGTCGCGTTTGTGGATGTAGCGCCCGGCCGAATTCGCTTGCCAGATCTCGACGAGCTGGCGGCGCACCGGCCGTCCTTCGCCGTCGACGATGCGTCCGGTCACCACCATCCGCTCGCCGATCGGCTCACCGTCGTGCTGGATCGTCAGATCCGCTTCCAGTGGGTGCACGTCGCGCGCTCCGAATACCGGGGCCCATGTCTCGATGGTCTCCGGGTCGGCGTGGTGCAGGTCTTTGGTGGGGTGGCGCAACAGGCTGCTGCGGTAGGGCGCGTAGTCCAGGCGGGGCTGTGTCTCCTCGATACCGGTTTGCAGATACCCGGTTTCGATGGCGGCGATCTCGGCGTTGATCTCCGCCTGGCTCGTCGACGCACTGTCGGGATTGGTGTCGATGGGGGCTGTCATGGATGTGACGCTAATTACCCCGGGGGTTCCGGGGAAGACTAGACTTTCGCTCAGTGAAAGGAATGTGCGGATGGCCGGCAACACTTCGGTTCCTGGCGCCACCGTGGCGTCGCGGCTGCTGGCGATCATCGCCGCCTTCGATGAACGGCACCGTGCGCTCACCCTGACAGAGCTTGCGCAGCGCGCGAATCTCGCGCTTCCCACCGCTTCTCGACTGGCGGGGGAGCTCGTTGCGGGCGCGGCTCTGGACCGCCGTGCGGACGGGCGCTACGTCATCGGCAGACTCTTGTGGGAGGCCGGTCTGCGTGCCCCGGTCGAGGGCAGGCTCAAGCAAGCGGCGGAGCCTTTTCTGCACGACGTATATGCGGCCACGCTGGCGACGGTGCATCTGGCCGTACGTGACGGCGCCCAGGTGCTGTATCTGGAGCGCATGTCGGGCCGTGCATCGGTGCCGATCGTCAGCACGGTCGGCAGTCGGTTACCCCTGCATTGCACGGGTGTCGGCAAGGTTCTGCTCGCCCATGCCCCGAAAGATGTCGAGCGGCAGGCGCTGGCCAACCTCACGCGGGTGACGCCCTACACGATCACCACACCCAATGTGCTTGTGGCACAACTCGAACAGATCCGGCGCGACGGCGTGGCCACGACCGTCGAGGAGATGTCGCTTGGTGCGTGTTCGATGGCGGTCCCGGTTATCCGGGCCTCCGACGACACCGTGGCGGCCGCGATCGGGGTGGTGGTGCCCACCCTCAAACGCGACCGCCAGCGGTTGCTCGGCGCCCTGCAGGTCGCCGCGCGGGGGATCGGGCGCCTGCTCTGATCGACGCGGTGAATCAGTGGTGCACAAGCTCTTTCGCGGAGCCCGGTACCTTGTGCCCCAGCATGTCGGTGGGGATGTCCTTGGTTTCGCGTGCGGTCAGCGCCGCACCCGCGGCGATCAGGCAGACGACCGCGGTGAAGATACTGATCACCACCCAGCCGCCTTCGCGCACCCCGCCCATCGCGGTGACGATCGACGGTGCGAAACCGGCGACCAAAAAGCCCAATTGGGTGCCGATCGCCATGCCGGAGAAGCGGACCTGCGTCGAGAACATCTCGCCGTAGAAAGCCGGCCACACCGCGTTGGCGGCGGCGTAGCCGAACGAGAACGTGGCCACCGCGAGCGCGAACGTCAGCAGTTGGTTCCCGCCGCTCATCGAGAGCATGTAGAACGGCATCAGCGCGGCCGATGACAGTGCGCCGTAGATGAATACCGGCTTGCGGCCGATACGGTCGGCGAGGATGCCGAACATCGGTTGGGTGCCGAGCGCGACGACGTTGGCGACGACGACGAGCCACAGGGTGACGTCGGCGTCCAGGCCGACCTTCTTGCCGTAGGCGATCGCCAGGTTGCCGAAGACCGTTGAGACGGCCGCGATGAACGCGCACAGGATCACGCGCAGCACGTCACGCCAATGGTTGCGCAGCAGCGGCACCAACGGCACCCGGGCGATCGTGCCCGCCGCCTTGGCCTCGGTGAACTGCGGTGTCTCGTGCAGCTGGCGGCGGATGAAGTACGCCACGACCACCACGACGGCGCTCAGCCAGAACGGAACCCGCCAGCCCCAGCCGTATTTGGCCTCGTCGGGCAGCGACACGAACGGAATCAGGACGAGCGAGGCGAGGATCAGGCCGCCCTGGGTTCCGGTCAGCGTCCACGAGGTGAAGAACGCGCGCTGGTGATCGGGGGAGTGCTCGAGGGTCAGTGAGCTGGCGCCGGCCTGCTCACCGGCGGCCGACAAACCTTGCATGAGGCGGCAGACGACCAGCAGCGCGGGGGCGGCCCACCCGATCGTGTCGAAGCTCGGCAGGCAGCCGATGAGGAATGTCGACAGGCCCATCAGCACCAGCGTGAACATCAGCACGCGCTGGCGACCGATCCGGTCGCCGAAGTGGCCGAGGATGAACGCGCCCACCGGGCGGGCCACGTAGGCGAACCCGAACGTCGCGAACGACATCACGAGCGCCGCTTCGTCGTCGGAGGGGAAGAACACGTGCGGAAAGATCAGTGCGGCAGCCGATCCGAACAGGAAGAAGTCGTAGTACTCGACGGCGCTACCCATGAAGCTGGCCAGCGCGGCCCGCTTCGGGGTGCGTGCGCCCGGCCCGTCAGACCGGGATGCGGTGGTGGTCATCAACTGCTCCTTAGCGAATTGTGCTGGGCGGTGGGGCTTCACGCGGCGGTTTGAGCGACGAGATCGCGAAAGTGGGCCGACATTCTGTCGGCGTCGGGGGTGAGTCCGGTGATCAGGGCGAAGGCGTCGACGGCTTGGTATACGGCCATATGGCCGCCGTCGAGGGTCCGGCAGCCGGCTGCCCGGGCCGCCTGCAGCAGCGCCGTGTCGAGGGGGCGGTAGACGATGTCGGCCACCCACAGGCCGGGGTGCAGCAGGGCCGCGTCGAACGGCAGACCGGGGTGTTCGGCCATGCCCGTCGGCGTCGCGTGTACGACGCCGTCGCTGTCGGGCAACAGCGCCGAGAGTTTGTCGAGTGACGAGGCGTCGACGCGCGACAACGCGTGGCGGTCGGCGAGTTCGTGGGCCAGTGTGGCGGCCCGGTCGACGTCGAGGTCGACGACGGTCAGGTGGCCGACGCCGATGCGTAACAGCGCGTCGCCGACGGCAGAACCCGCGCCGCCTGCGCCGACCAGCACCGCGGAGGCCATGGGAACCCCCGGCAGGCCCCCGGCGAATCCGTGCGCGAATCCGGTGGTGTCGGTGTTGTATCCGATGGCGCGCCCGCGGTCGAAGACGACGGTGTTGACCGCGCCGAGCGTGCGCGCGGTTTCGTCGACGTCGTCGAGATGGTCCAGGACGAGCTGCTTGCACGGGTGGGTGATGTTCAGTGCGTCGTAGCCAAGGGTCCGGGCCCACGCCAGCACCTCGCCGATCTGGTGGGGCGCGATCCCGCACGCGTGGAGGTCGACGGTCCGGTAGACGTAGTCCAAGCCCTGGGCGCGGCCTTCGGCCATGTGCAGGGCGGGCGTCAGAGAGGGACCCACACCGGTGCCCACGAGGCCTACGAGGTAGGGCCGCCCTGCATCCGACTTGGGGGTCATCAGGTGCCTTCCTTAATGTACGAACTAGTACGTTCGCAAAGTAGAGCACTGTGTTGCGCGTCGCGTCAAGAGGCGGATGTGAGGTGGCTCTCGCCGAGGCGCCGTTACGGCCGGCTGGTGAGCCAGCCGACCACCATGTCGCCGAGCATGCGACGCAGGTGAGCGCGCTGCGACGTCTCGGTGAGGTCGACGTCGAAGAGGTAACCGAAGGTGTAGCGGTTGGCGACCTGGAACACGCAGTACGAGCTGATCACCAGGTGCACGTCGAGCGCGTCGACGTCGTCGCGGAACACGCCCGCTTCACGCCCGTCGCGCAGGATCTCGTCGAGCAGTGACGTCGCGGGCCGGGAGAGGTCCGGGAGTTCGCGCAACTGCCGGATGAACTCGCCGCGATGGATGTTCTCGATGGACACCAGCCGGATGAACGCGTCGTGGGCGATGTGGTGGTCGAACGTCACCTCGGCGAGCCTGCGGATCGCGATCACGGGATTGGCGTGATCGACGCGCAACCGCTGCTCAGCAGCGCGGATGCCGCGGTAGGCGTTTTCCAGGACGGCGAGATACAGCTGCTCCTTGCCGCCGAAGTAGTAGTAGATCATCCGCTTCGTCGTGCGGGTGCGCTCGGCGATCTCGTCGACGCGCGCCCCTGAGTATCCCGATTCGGCGAACACCTCGGTGGCCACCTCCAGCAGCTCCGCCCGCGTGCGTTCGGCATCGCGTTGCAGTTCGGCTTTCGGCTTGGCGGCCATGTCGGCAGAGCTTACTGGGGCAGGCGTCCATGCCTGCGCAACTCTTCCGCCTCAATTAACTATTTGGTACATTGAGGTCGGTAGTGGCCCCCGTCACAGGAGGAATGATGAAGACGTCGATCGCCACGGTCTCGCTGTCCGGATCGCTCGTCGAAAAACTGCACGCCTGTGCCGACGCCGGATTCGACGGCGTGGAGATCTTCGAACCCGACCTGATCGCCAGCGAGCACTCGCCCGAGGAGATCCGGCATCTCGCACACCGCCTCGGGCTGTCGCTCGACCTCTATCAGCCGCTGCGCGATCTTGAGGGGGTCGACGAGGTGACCTTCGCCGACAACCTGCGCCGCGCCGGTGCCACGTTTGCGACGGCGCAGCGCCTCGGCATCGACACCGTGCTCGTCTGCAGCAACGTCGCGACCGCCAGCGTCGACTCCGATGAGGTCTCGGCCGGCCAACTGCGCCGCATCGGCGATCTGGCCGCCACCTACGGCATCCGCATCGCGTTCGAGGCGCTGGCCTGGGGCCGGTTCATCGACGACTACCGCCGGGCCTGGCGGATCGTGCAGCTCGCCGACCACCCGGCGGTGGGAATCTGCCTCGACAGCTTCCATGTGCTGTCCCGAGGGCACGATCCGGCGGCGATCGCCGACATCGACGGACGAAAGATCTTCTACCTGCAGCTCGCCGATGCCCCGGCACTCACCATGGACGTGTTGTCCTGGAGCCGCCACCACCGGCTGTTCCCCGGTGAAGGCGCCTTCGACTTGGCCGAGTTCGTCCAGTACACCCTCGACACCGGCTACACCGGCCCGCTGTCGCTTGAGGTCTTCAACGACACCTTCCGCCAAACCGACCCGGGCCACACCGCCGTGCACGCGTTGCGGTCGGTGCTGTGGTTGCGTGACCAGGTGTCGTCGACACTCACCGACGCCAAACCTCCCACCGGGTTCGACTTCGTCGAGATCAAAGCCGAAGACACCAGCGAGGTCGAAGTCCTGCTCGGCCAACTCGGTTTCACGCCGCGCGGCAGGCATCGCACCAAGCCGGTGTCGCTGTGGTCGGCCGGCGGAGCGCGCGTCGTGCTCAACGAGCAGCAGGCGCGCGACGAGGTGCCGCACGTCGCCGCCGTCGGCCTTCAGGTGCCCGACGCCGACGCGACCTCCAAACGGGCCGCCGAGCTGATGGCACCCGTGGCATACCGGCGCACGTTCGCCGCCGAGCAGCCGTTCGGTGGTGCGGTAGCCCCCGACGGCACCGGTTTCTTCTGGGTCACCGAGCCCGCCGGCGACGGAATCCCCGCTTGGGTCGCGGAATTCGAACGCGGCCTGCCGGAAGCGGGCCCGAGCTGCGTCCGCGCGATCGACCACGTGAACCTGACCCAGCCGTGGCAGACCGCCGAGGACGCGAGGCTGTTTCTGACGAGCGTGTTCGGCATGACTGCCGACGCGCCTGCCGACGTGCCGGGCCCGACCGGCTTGGTCCGCAGCCAGGTCATGCGCAATGCGGACTCGTCGGTGCGGTTGCCGCTCAACGTCGCCCCGCACATCCTCGACGGTGCCGGCCTGCCGCAGCACATCGCGTTCGCCTGTTCGGACGTCATCGCGCTGGCTCGTGCCGCCGCGACCGCCGGACTGGTGTTCCTGACGGTGCCGGACAACTACTACGACTACCTGTCGGGACGGTTCGGCCTGCCCGACGACACCGTTGCCGAGCTGCGCGAGCTCAACCTGCTCTACGACCGCAGCCCCGACGGGGGGCATTTCATCCACTTCTACACCCGCACGGTCGGCACGGTGTTCTTCGAGTTCGTCCAGCGATTCGGGGGATACGACGGCTACGGCACCGACAACGCGCCGGTACGCCTTGCCGCGCAGCGCGGTGGCGTCGGTACCGTACGCATGTGACCGATCGCCGCCTGCTGCTCGTCAACGGACCGAACCTCAACCTGCTCGGCACCAGGCAGCCCGAGATCTACGGCTCCACGACGCTCGCCGACATCGAACACTCGGCGACCGAGCTGGCCGCCGAACTCGGGTTCGACGTGCGCGCGGTGCAGAGCAACCACGAGGGCGAGCTGATCGACGCGATCCACGCCGCCCGCACCGACTGCGCGGGCATCATCATCAATCCCGGTGCCTACAGCCACACTTCGGTCGCGATCCCGGACGCCTTGACCGCCGTGGAGCGACCGGTTGTCGAAGTGCACCTGAGCAACATCCACCGTCGCGAAGCGTTCCGCCACCACTCGTATGTGTCGGCGGTGGCCGAAGTGGTGATCGCGGGCGCCGGGCCGGCCGGATACGAGTACGCGGTGCGATACCTCGCGGGGCGGGTGTCGTGATTCAGCCGCCCGCGGTCCGGTACGCCGGCTTCCTGACCGCCGCGGAAGGGGTGGCGGCGTTCGTGATGGCCGTCGTACTTGTGGTGCGCGCGGTCGGCGGCGCCGACCAGCACATCGTCAGCGGCTACGGAACCGCGATCTGGTTCGTGCTCATCGGCGGTGGTGTGCTCGCGGGCGGCTGGGCGCTGATCACCGGACGGCGGTGGGGCCGCGGCATCGCGGTCCTGACCAACCTGCTGTTGCTGCCCGTCGCCTGGTACGTCGTCACCTCGCATCACATCGTCTACGGCGTGCTGGCCGGCCTGTTGGCGGTGGTGACGCTGGGCCTGCTGTTCAGTCCGTCGGCGGTGGAGTGGCTCACGAGCCGCGACTGACGGCCCGGCCGTCGGCAAGCCGGCCGAGCTGTTCGGCGGCCCGAGCCGTCGCCGGTGTATACACCACGATGTTGAGGTCCGGGAGATCGGCAGGCGACAGCCGGTGGTATTCCAGATCCATCTCACCGGTCACCGCATGGCGGAACCGCCGGACGCGGGTCTGGAATCCCTCGATCGTGTGGTCGTCCCACGTCCCTTCGAACTCGGGGCTTGCTGCGCGTAAACGGTCGAGCAGCCGTGTGACGGGCCCTTCATGGAGCCTGGCGCCGTTCTGCATTCGATACTCCGAGACGAACCGCCGGCTTTCGACGCCCCAGTCCGGCATCAGTTCCTTGATCGAGGGGTCGGTGAACACGAGCCACAACAGGTTTCGCTCGTCGGCGGGTACCGACTGCACCCGCGGATAGAGCGCTGCGTAGGCGGGATTCCAGGCGACGATGCCCCAGTCCGGATCGATCGCGAACGCGGGGGAGGATCCGAAGGCGTTCAGAAGTCGCTGGATGTGCTCGGGTGGTTCGCCGGGAGCCGGGAGGTTGTGGTGTGTGCCGCCGGACGAAAATCCGGCCAGCGAAAGCAGATACGCCTGATCGGTCGGGGACAGGGTCAGGGCGCCGCCGATCGCCTCCAGCACCTGGCGGGACGGATTGATGTCGCGGCCCTGCTCCAGCCACGTGTACCAGGTGACGCTGATCGAGGACAGATAGGCCACTTCTTCACGGCGCAAACCGGTTTGGCGTCCGCGGATCGGGGGCAAGCCGTGTTGGGCGCGGTCGACGGATTCGCGGCGGATCCGCAGGAACCCGCCGAGTTCGCGGCGAGCAGCCTCGTTGGGCATCAACCGATTCTAGAACCTGGTACTGCCAGTACTAGTGCCAAGAGCGTCTTCGCCGATTACGTTCCGACGGCCACCATGGCAGTCATGCCGGAACTGAGATCGAGAACCATCACCCATGGCCGCAACATGGCAGGCGCCCGGGCGCTGCTGCGTGCCGCCGGCGTATCCGCGAGCGACTTCGGCAAGCCCATCGTTGCGATCGCCAACAGCTTCACCGAGTTCGTCCCGGGCCACACGCATCTGGCGCCGGTCGGGCGGGTGGTCAGCGAAGCCGTATCCGCCGCAGGGGGTATCCCGCGCGAGTTCAACACGATTGCCGTCGACGACGGCATCGCCATGGGGCACGGCGGCATGCTGTACTCCCTGCCGTCGCGCGACCTCATCGCCGATTCGATCGAATACATGGTGAACGCGCACTGCGCCGATGCCCTGGTGTGTATCTCGAACTGCGACAAGATCACTCCGGGCATGCTGATGGCTGCCCTGCGGCTCAACGTGCCCACCGTTTTCGTGTCGGGCGGGCCGATGGAGGGTGGCACCGCGACCCTGGTCGACGGCACCGTGCGGACCCGGCTCAACCTGGTCTCGGCCATGGCGGATGCGGTGGCCGCCGACGTCTCCGACGCCGACATCGGCCGCATCGAAGAGGCCGCGTGCCCGACGTGCGGGTCGTGCTCGGGCATGTTCACCGCCAACTCGATGAACTGCCTGACCGAGGCAATCGGTCTGGCACTGCCCGGCAATGGCAGCACCTTGGCCACTCACACGGCACGTGGTCGTCTGTACGAGCAGGCGGGTGCTGTGGTCGTGGAACTTGCGCGGCGCTATTACGACGAGGACGACGCGCGGGTGTTGCCGCGCAGCATCGCCTCGCGCGCGGCGTTCTCCAATGCGATGGCAGTAGACATCGCGATGGGCGGGTCGACCAATACGATCCTGCACCTGCTGGCCGCCGCACACGAGGCCGAGGTCGATTTCACGTTGGCCGACATCGAGGCGATGTCGAAGCGGATTCCGTGCATCTGCAAGGTCGCTCCGAACGGCGACTACCTGATGGAAGACGTGCACCGGGCGGGTGGGATACCGGCGGTGATGGGCGAGTTGTTGCGCGCCGGGCTGCTCGACACCGGTGTGCGGTCGATTCACGCCGATTCGCTGGTCGACTGGCTGAGCGCATGGGATGTGCGCGGCCCGGCGGTCTCGGCGCAGGCCGTCGACCTCTTCTACGCCGCGCCCGGCGGACAACGTTCGAGTTCGGCATTCTCACAGTCGTGCCGGTGGGAAAGCCTCGATCTCGACGCGGTGTCGGGATGCATCCGCGACATCGCCCACGCCTACTCCGCGGACGGCGGGCTGGCGATCCTGCGTGGCAACCTCGCCGAGGACGGCTGCGTGGTGAAAACCGCGGGCGTCGACGCCTCGATCCTGCGGTTCAGCGGCCCGGCCGTTGTCGTCGAGTCCCAGGAGGAAGCCCAGGAAGTCATCCTGTCCGGTCGGGTGCAGGCGGGCGATGTGCTCGTCGTTCGCTACGAAGGACCTCGCGGTGGACCGGGTATGCAGGAAATGCTTTATCCCACTTCGTATTTGAAAGGAGTCGGGCTCGGCAAGGCGTGCGCCTTGATCACCGACGGCCGCTTCTCGGGCGGATCGTCGGGCCTGTCCATCGGGCACGTGTCACCCGAAGCGGCGGCCGGCGGCACGATCGCGCTCATCGAGAACGGCGACGTCATCGACATCGACATCCCGGCTCGCAGCATCGAACTTCGGGTCGCGACAACGGAACTCGACGAGCGTCGACGCCGCCTGCAGGACAGCGGCGGGTTCTGGCCCAAAGATCGGGATCGGCGTGTCTCACCCGCGCTGCGGGCCTATGCCGCGATGGCGCTGTCGGCCGACAAGGGTGCCGTGCGCGACGTGTCGATGCTCGAGGCCGCGAGCCGGGCCCTCCCGCCGGCCGTTGCCGTCAGTCCTAACCTTCGGCGAGCGCGGTCAGCTCGGCGCCCGAGACGCGGTAGGTGGTCCACTCGGTCTGGGGTTTGCCGCCGACCGCGTCGTAGAGCGCGATGGCATTGACGTTCCAGTTGAGCACGGCCCATTGCAGCCGCGAGTACCCGTTCGTCACGCACTCTCGGGCCAACGTCGACAACAATTTCCGGGCCAGACCGCGCCGCCGGAACGCCGGCCGCACGTACAGATCCTCGAGATAAATGCCCGCCACGCCATCCCACGTCGAGAAATTGAGGAACCACACCGCGGTCGCGGCAACCTGCCCGTCGACCTCGACCATGTGCGCGTAGGCAACCGGCTGGTCACCGAAAAGTGCGTTGTGCATGTGCTTTTCGGTGACGGTGCACTCGTCGCTGGCGCGTTCGAACTCGGCGAGTTCGTGGATCATCGCGGTGATCTCGACCTCGTCGCCGGGCCGTGCCCGGCGGATCAGCTCGGTCATGCTGCTGCCCCCAGTCCAGTCAGGATGGTCCGGAACTTCGTCGTGGTCTCGGCGACTTCGTCGTCCGGATCGGATTCGGCGACGATACCGCCGCCGGCGTGCGCCACTGCGGTGCGGCGATCGGCCGACAACACCGCGCAGCGGATCGACACCACCCAGCGGCCGTCGCCACGACTGTCGCACCAGCCGACGGCCCCCGCGTAAAAGCCCCGATCGCCCTCGATCTCGCCGATCAGTGCGGCGGCCGAATCGGCAGGCACCCCGCCGACCGCGGGTGTGGGATGCAGCGCCATCGCGAGATCGATTGCGGTCGTGTCCTTTTCCCGCAGGCGCCCGCGGATGGGCGTGCTGAGATGCCACAGCGCGTCGGTGCCGTGCAGGTCGGGTTCGGCGGCGATCTGCAGGTCGACACACAACGGGTCGAGGGCCTTGCGCATGACGTCGACCACGAGCTGGTGTTCGTGACGGTTCTTCGCCGAGGCGGCGAGCGCGACGGCGTTGGCCCGGTCGGTCTCCGGATCGGCCGCGCGCGGCGCCGAACCCGCGAACGGTTGGCAGATCACCAGTTCGCCCTCCCGGGCGACGAGCAGCTCCGGGCTGGCGCCGACCAACGCGGTGCCGGAGTGCGGTCCGCCGGCCGGGGTCAGGTCCGTCAGATACACCGTGGCGGCCGGGTCGGCATCGGCGAGCCTGCGCAGTACGGCGCGCGGGTCCCAGGCTGACCGAGCCGTCAGCCGCAAAGCCCGCGCCAGCACCACCTTGTCCAGCGCGGTCTGGGGGTCACGCAGTCGTCGCACGGCTTCGGCCACGCGCTCGCGATGCACAGCACTCGGCGGCATCGTCTCGCGGCCGAGCAGCTCAGGAGCCGGGCCCGTGGCCCAGTGGGGTAGGGCGTCCTCGAAGCGGACGGCGTCCGGTTCGTGCAGCGCCGCGGCAGTCGACAAGTCGAAGGGCAACGCGCCCAACACAATTGACGATGCCCCCGACCGCAACGCGGACTGAGCCGCGGCGATCTCGGCGTATGGCGTCCGGATTCCGTCGGCGATCACCGTGCCGGACGGGCCGGCCAGGACGAAGGATGGGGTCATTGCGGAAGGCACGGGTTGGGATGGGCGGTCAGGCCGAGCGCGGTGATCTGGCGGACCCCGTGCTCGAACCCGCACACCGCGATCGACGCGGGCACCATCGAGACCCGGATACCGTCGGCGACCGGCAACTCCACCCAGCGGGTCAGCATCGCGCGGGAGAAATGACCATGTCCGACGAACACCACGTCGCGGTTCTCCATATGGCTCAGCGCGAGGGCCACGGCACGGTCGGCGCGATCACTCACGTCCGCGACGCTCTCCCCGCCGGGGCAGCCGTGTGTCCACACCAGCCAATCCGGCTCGGTCTCGCGAATCTGCGGGGTGGTCAGGCCTTCGTAATCGCCGTAGTCCCACTCCGCCAGCAGCGGGTCGATCTCATCGACCGTCAGCCCGGCGAGTTCGGCCGTGACCAGCGCGCGGTGGCGCGGGCTGCTGACCACCAAAGGATCCTGCAGCTGCAGCTGCAGCTCGGCGAGGGCTTCGGCGGCCAACTTGGCCTGGTAACGGCCGGTGTCGGTGAGGTCCAGGTCGGTGCGCCCGGTGTGTCTTCCGCTGGCGGACCACTCGGTCTCACCATGCCGAAGCAACATAAGGCGGTGCTGCGTGGCGCTCACACCGGCGATTCTGCCGCACGTCGGGTCGATGCCGCGCAGAGCGTGCTTGGATGAACATGTGACGCGAGTATTAGCGGTCGCCAATCAAAAGGGTGGGGTAGCCAAGACGACGACAGTGGCGTCGCTGGGTGCGGCGATTGCGGAGAAAGGCCGGCGCGTGCTGCTGGTCGACCTGGACCCGCAGGGCTGTCTGACGTTCTCGCTGGGGCAGGACCCGGACAAACTGCCGGTGTCGGTGCACGAGGTGCTGCTCGGCGAGGTCGAGCCGAGTGCGGCGCTCGTCGCGACCGACGAGGGCATGACACTTCTGCCTGCCAACATCGACCTGGCCGGGGCCGAGGCCATGCTGTTGATGCGGGCCGGGCGGGAGTACGCCCTCAAGCGGGCGCTGGCCAAACTCGAATCCGACTTCGACGTGGTGATCATCGACTGTCCGCCGTCGCTGGGGGTGCTGACCCTCAACGGATTGACGGCTGCGCACGATGTGATCGTGCCGTTGCAGTGCGAGACGCTGGCCCATCGGGGTGTCGGCCAGTTCCTGCGGACGATCTCCGACGTCCAGCAGATCACCAACGCCGACCTGAAACTGCTCGGCGCGCTGCCGACGCTCTACGATTCGCGCACCACCCACAGCCGTGACGTGCTGCTCGATGTGGCGGACCGGTACGAGCTGCCGGTGCTGGCCCCGCCGATCCCGCGCACCGTGCGGTTCGCCGAGGCAAGCGCATCTGGCTCGTCGGTACTGGCCGGACGCAAGACCAAGGGCGCGCTGGCCTATCGCGAACTCGCAGAGGCGCTGCTCAAGCACTGGAAGTCGGGCAAAAAGCTGCCGACCTTCACCCCCGAGGTGGGGTAGCGCGCTAGGCGCGTCCTTGACCTTGCCCTACGGGCAGCCGCAATCCTTGGCGGCATGAACGAGGAACTGCTGAGCATCGGGGAGTTCGCAGCCAAGTGTGGTCTGTCGGCGAAGATGCTGCGGTCATACGCGGCGATGGGGGTTCTGGTTCCCGCCGCCGTCGATGAGCTGACCGGCTATCGCTATTACAGCCGCCACCAGATGGCAGAGGCCCGTATTGTCGCGCTGTTGCGTCAGGCGCACGTGCCGGTGGCCGAGATCGAGGCGTACCTCCGGGAGCCGAATGAACCGCAAATCGCCGCTTGGCTGGCCGCATTGGATGCCGAATACGACATGCGCCGCATGGCGCTCGGTACGGTCGGCGCGGAGCTGGCCACACGACCCGCTCCGGTGGTGGCGCACCGCCGGGCGCAACCTGACGACGAGAGGACGTTTCTGATGGCATCGGTTGTCGCGGCAGCCACCGCCTCCGACCAGGGTCCGGTGCGGGAGAGCAACCAGGATGCCGTGCTGGCCGACGGCATCCTCTATGCGGTTGCCGACGGCTTCGGTGTCTGCGGTGAACACGCCAGCCGCATCGCGCTCGAAGTGCTCGCCGCCGGGTTCGCGGCCGCCCCGGACCGGGCCGGGCTGATCGAGGCCGTGCAGCAGGCCAATCAGCAGGTGTGGGATTTCGTCACCGGAGACGGCGCCGTATCCGGTGCCACGCTGACCGCGGTCGCGCTCTTCGGATCCGAGCACGGTGGCCCGCTGGCCGTCAACATCGGTGACTCGCCGCTGCACCTGATCCGTGACGGGGGGATGGACCAGCTCACCGACGACCACAGCGTGGCGGGCGAATTGGTGCGAGCCGGTGAGATCACCCGCGATGAGGCACGCTCGCACCCGCAGCGGCATCTGCTCACCCGGGCGCTCGGCATCGGCCCGCACGTTCAGCCTGATCTGCTCGACATCGACTGTCGCCCCGGCGACCGGTTGCTCATCAGCACCGACGGCCTGTTCGCGGCCGCCGCGGACGCGGCGATCGTCGACGCCGCGGCCACGGCCGGGCCCGAGGCGGCCGTACGTCGCCTCGTCGACGTGGCCAACGACGCGGGCGGCCATGACAACACCACCGTCGTCGTCATCGACATCGGTTGAGCCGCAAGCTTTTACGCAGCGCCGAGCGCCACGAGTTCGGTGCCGCGCTGCTCGAGCACGGTGGAGCCGGCCACCGCGGGCACGACCGGTGACACGCTGGGCTCCCTGGCCACCGCGATGTGCCGCTCACCCGTGCCGGTGGCCGGATCGAAGACGTCGTAGCCGTCGTCGACGGGGACCAGCAGGCGCCCGGCCATCAGCGTGGCCGGTCCGACCGGTACGTGCGGCCCCGACGGGGTGACGGTGAACTTGTAGCGCAAGCCACTGGCACTGAACACGAGCACCGAGTCGCCGGTCCACCAGGTGATCAGATCACCGGCCTTCGTGGTCGTCGACTGCGGTGCGGCCGGCTTCGCCAACAGCGTGCTGGCCACCGTCGCACCCGTCTCGTCGATGATGTTGACCGTCGGTCTCGGTGTCGGCACATACACCGCCGTCGTGGTCTCCGACACGGCGATCACCTGCGCGCCGGAATCGTCGGTGACACCCGGCAACTCGACGTAGCGCACCTCGGGGGTGTCCTCCTCGTCGGCCGGCCGCAGCAACGTCAGCCGCACGTCTTTCTGCTTCGGGCACGCTTCCAGCACCGACACCGCCGACGAACTCGCGGCTGCCGACAGCTTCCGGCACACCGGCGACGCCGGAACGTCCGGCTTGATCCGGGCGTCGAGCGCGCCGTAACTGAGCATCCGAACCATGTCGGAACGCCACAGCTCCAACCGGCTGTCGCCGGCCGACAACACCGTCACACCGTCGGAGGCCAACCTGACCTCGGGATCGGAGTAACCGGAGCGGGCCGGCCCACGACGACCGGTCTTGCCGTCGATCGTGCTGACCTGCCCACAACCGCGGACGTCCGGATAGACCGCCACCGCGTACTGGTACACCGACGTCACACCGCACAACTCGACGTCACGCGCATAGCTCCACAACACCGCGCCGCTGACCGGATCGCGTCCATCGACGGTCCGGCCGTCGCCGGTCACCACGGCGCCACCGGCGACGACCGGGGCGGTGGTCTTCGGGCTCGGCGTGGCCCACAGCTGTTGCAGGCCCGCGGGCACCTGGTCGGCCGGGGTCAGGTACGGCACCGGTGATGCCGCAGGTCGACTGATCGTCGCCCGCGCATCACTGGTCCACCAGATCAATCCGGCGGCGACGGCGACCACTACGACTATCGCCGCGGCCGCGACCATATCGCCGCGCGTGCGGCGTTCGGGTTTGACCATCGGGTGGTGAGTTTAGGTCAGCCCGTGGTTGCTACCTGAGTGGCTGCTTCGGTCTTGCGCGGACGGCGCCGACGCCGACGACGTCCGGCATGCGAGGCTTCACCGGCGGTGTCGTCGGATTCGGCGACCGGCGCGGCGTCACCCTCGTCGGGCGTGGCCGCACCCTCGACATGACCGGTGACGGGCTTGCCGCCGCGCGTGCGACGACGGGTGCGGTTCCTGGTCCTGGCCGGACGGTCCGCCGAGTCGGCCGACGACGAGATCCGCGTTTCCGAGCCGTCGGCGTCGTCGCTGCGGCGCTTGGCGCCGGACCGGCGGGCCGCACCGACATTGCCGGTGGCGTCGGTCGGGATGCCGAGCTCCTCGTAGATGTGCGGCGAGCTCGAATACGTCTCGGCCGGGTCGGGGCAGCCGAGGTCCAGCGCCTTGTCGATCATCTCCCAGCGGGGCAGCTCGTCCCAGTCGACCAGGGTGATCGCGACGCCGGTCTTGCCGGCGCGGCCGGTGCGCCCGATGCGGTGCACATAGGCCTGCTCGTCTTCGGGGCACTGGTAGTTGATGACGTGCGTGACGTCGTCGATGTCGATACCGCGTGCCGCCACGTCGGTCGCGACGAGCACGTCCACCGCGCCCGTACGGAACGACTTCAGGGCCTTCTCCCTGGCACCCTGGCCCAGGTCGCCGTGCACGGCGTCGACCTTGAAGCCGCGTTCGGCGAGTTCGTCGGACACCTTCTGCGCGGTGCGCTTGGTACGCGTGAAGATCATCGTGGCGCCGCGGCCCTCGGCCTGCAGAATCCGGCTGACGAGCTCGGCCTTGTCCAGGGCGTGGGCCCGGTAGGCGAACTGCTCGGTGGTGTCGTGCGTGGCCGCCGAATGGGGCGCCTCGGCGCGGATATGGGTCGGCTGGTTCATGAACGTGCGGGCCAGCGTGATGATCGGGTCGGGCATGGTCGCCGAGAAGAGCATCGACTGCCGGTCGTCGGGCGTGAGCCGCAGGATGCGCTCGATGTCGGGCAGGAAGCCGAGGTCGAGCATCTCGTCGGCCTCGTCGAGGACGAGCACCGAAAGCCCGCCGAGCTGGAGGTGACCCTGCTGGGCCAGGTCGAGCAGTCGTCCCGGGGTGCCGACGACGACGTCGACGCCTTTGCGGAGCGCTTCGATCTGGGGCTCATAGGGCCGTCCGCCGTAGATCGACGTCACGGTGAACTTGCGGTCCGGTCCGGACAGGTACTTCGACGCGGCGGCCAGATCGTCATAGACCTGCAGGCACAGCTCGCGGGTCGGTACCACGACCAGCGCCCGGGGCGTCCCCGTCAGCGGGCGGCTTTCGTCGGTCGAGACGCGGTGCAGCAGCGGAACGCCGAATGCGTAGGTCTTGCCCATACCGGTGCGGGCCTGGCCGATCAGATCGTCGCCGGCGAGCGCCAACGGCAGGGTGAGCTCTTGGATGGCAAAGGGGTGTTCGATGCCGTTGTCGGCGAGTGCGCGGACTATTTCGTCGCGAACTCCGAGTTTGGCAAACGATGGATTGAGTTGAGTCATATGCGGTGGACGTAGCCTTTCACTGTCAAACCTCATGGGCATCCAGCGCGCACGAGTTCGACGATGAAACGGCCGGGTTCGCCGGGATACATCTCGTATCCGGTGGCGCTGCCGATCCGCTGGGCCCAGCTCTCGTGGCGGGCCAACGCGTGCACGCGCATTTCCTGGTAGCGGTTCGTGCGGCCCAGAAACGACTCAGCATCGATCCAAAAGTCGGCCCGAAGCCGTTACCACATGCCATTGTAGCTGGTCGGGGTGATCACGCTGATTTGCCGGCAAGTCGGCACGCCGCGCGGCGTCTAAAGTTGGCCCCATGAACGCGCCGCAGCCTGCCGCAGAACAGATCGTCGAGTCGGTCACCACGGGCGTGACGGCCGACCATCCTGGCGTCAACGAGCTGTTCGCGGTGCTCGCGTACGGAGAGGTCGCGGCGTTCTACCGGCTCACCGAGGAGGCGCGGATGGCGCCCAATCTGCGCGGCCGGATCAACATGGCCAGCATGGCCGCCGCCGAGATGGGTCACTACGAGCTGTTGCGAGATGCGTTGGAGCGCAGGGGAGTTGATGTTGTCCCGGCGATGACGCGATACGCCTCGGCGCTGGAGAACTACCACCGGATGACGACGCCGAGCACGTGGCTGGAGGCGTTGGTGAAGACCTACATCGGTGACGCGCTGGCCGCCGACTTCTATCTGGAGATCGCCGACGCGCTGCCCGACGAGGTGGCTTCGGTGGTGCGTGCGGTGCTGGCCGAGACCGGTCACTCGCAGTTCGTCGTCGCCGAGGTGCAGGCCGCGGTGACGGCCAGCGATCGCCAGCGGCACCGGCTCGCGCTGTGGGCGCGCCGGCTGCTGGGCGAGGCCGTCACCCAGGCCCAGTTCGTGCTCGCCGATCATGATGAGCTCGTCGACCTCGTCATGTCGAGCGGTGAGGGGCTCACGCAGCTGGCCGAGTTCTTCGGCCGGCTGCAGAACACCCACCACAACCGCATGCAGGAGCTCGGCCTGGCGTGATCGCCCGCGCTACTGCGTGCAGGTGGCGATCATGCTGTTGTTGGCCTGCTGCACCAGCACGGCGCCTGCGGCGTCGGTGATCGCGCAGTTGAGCTGGCCGGCCACGCTCGTCGCGGTCACGGACTTGAGCTGCACACCCGGGTTGAGCACCACGGTCTTGGTCCACGGCAGCGCCACGTTGATGTCGGTCTGCAGCGCGCCCTGCGCGTCGGTGTAGACGATCGTCACCAGGTCGATCAGCTGGCGGTTGCCGGTCACCGTGTAGGTGATGGTGCGCGGGTCCGGTGGCGGCGGCGCGGCCTCGGCGGGCGGTGCGGCCGGTGCGGGTGCGGCGGTCGCCGACGGCGCCGGAGCGCTCGGCGTCACCGTCGTCACGGTCTCGGGGGACAGCGGTCCGGTGGGTGCCGCGCGCGGCGGAACGGGCTTCGACGTCGCATCCTGCGGCGCGGTGGTCGCGGGCTGGCTCGTCTGCGGCGGTGCGGCCACGGTGGCCGACACCGAACCGCTGTCTCCGCCGCCGAGGATGACGACCGTGCAGATCACCGCCACGAGCAGGATCGCGCCCGCCACCCCGGCGACCCAGATCCAGCGCCGGTCGATCGACTCTTCGTAGAACTCGATGTCGTCGTCGACGAAGTCGTCGTAGTTCTCGTAGTCACCTGCGTAGGCGCCGTAGTCGCTGCCGTCGTACCCGGGGGAGCCAGGGTACGAGGTGTGCTCGCGGTAGCTTCCCGGCCCCTGCGGGCGTTCCCCGAAGCGTTCGGTCGGCGCGGTGTCATACGGCGAATAAGGCCTGGTCATGCGGCTATCCCAGTCGTCTCGTCCAATGTCGCTGCTGATGCTATCGAGGCTGATGTGACAGATGAGGTTGAGCACGGCGCGTGTCGATCACGGTCCGGACTCGGTTCGGTCGCCGAACATCACTGCGATGTCGCGCGGCTTCGCTCACCGCGAACCGCCTGCGGCGGCAACTCACCCCGTCCGTCCACTAGCCTGCTGATGGACACGAAGTCCAAGAAGAGAGATAGAGAAGGGGTTCCAGCGTGGAGGTCAAGATCGGTGTCACGGACAGCCCGCGTGAGCTGACCTTCAACAGTGCGCAGACACCCAGCGAGGTGGAGCAGCTGGTCACCGACGCACTCGGCCAGGGTTCGGGTGTGCTCGCGCTGACCGACGAGAAGGGCCGCCGTTTCCTGGTGCAGACCGCCAGGATCGCCTATGTCGAGATCGGTGCCGCCGATGTGCGGCGGGTCGGATTCGGTATCGGCTCGGAGCCGGCCGGGGCTTCCGTCTGAGGTTCTAGGAGCGCGTGAGCGGCACGTGTGACAGTCCGCCCCAGGCGAACTGCACCGTGCCCTCAACGGCCGCGTCCTTGTCGATCGGCCGCTCGTTGTTCAGCCAGTAGCGTGCCGAGTCGACGCTGATGGCAACCAGGCCGACCGCGATCATCCGGGCGCGATGGGCCTCGAGTCCCGAGTCACGGCTGATCAGGTCGAACACCGCATCGGTGCACGCTTCGGTGGCCACCTTCACCTGCGAGGCGACCTGCGGTTCGGTCACATAGTCGTTCTCGAAGATCAGCCGGTAGCCCTGGCTGTCATGTTCGATGAAATCGAAGAACGCCTCCACCGCGGCGCGAAGCCGTTGCCGGTTGTCGGTCGTGGTGCGCAGCGCCTGGCGCACGCCCGAGACCAGATTGTCGACGTGGCGTTGCAGCACGGCCAGGTAGAGCTCGAGCTTCGATGAAAAGTGTTGGTACAGAACAGGCTTGCTGACGCCTGCGCGTTCGGCGATCTCGTCCATGCCGGCCGCGTGGTACCCGCGGTCGACGAAAACCTCGCTCGCGGCGACCAGAAGCTGCCCCCGGCGTTCGTCGCGGGGCAGCCGGTTTCCACGTCGTCCACCACCGGTCGCCGGTTTCTCACCTCTCTTCTCGGCGGTGTTGGCGAGATCGCTCATCAAGTCCTCAATCTGTATTGCTCTGGCGCACTTGGACATGTTCGTCCAGGCGGCTCATCGCAACGACATTACTACCGTTGCGCCATACGTTGCGAAATGCCGGCGCCCAACCGCGCTGCGCGGGCGCGCGGCGACCGTTGTTTCGAATTGGCAGCGGCGTGGTTACGGACCAGATGCACAGGCGACAGATCCTCAGGTGGCTATGCCATCCTGGTTCGGTGACCTACGACCCGGGACATCGCGGGGGTGGCCGTGTCCCGGCGCTGCGCAACGAATGGCGGGAGCCGCTGCGCGCACAACGCGATCCGCTCGCGGTGGACTCGGGCCGCCCGCGGTCCAACCGCGACGAGCACCAGCACTGGCGCAAGCAGACGTGGATCGGGCGCTTCGTCTCCACCTACGGCTGGCGCGCCTACGCCCTCCCGGTGCTCATCGTGCTGACCGTGGTGGTCGTGTACCAGACGATCACCGGCACCAGTAGCTCGTCGCCCGCCCATGAGGCCGAAGGCCCCGTGCAGGGCCCACCGACCATCGACGCTGCCAGCACCGCGATCATCGGCGCCCCGCCCAAAGGCCTGACCCAGTTCGACGCCAATCTGCCCACCGGGATCCTGCCTGCGGGCGGGCCGTTCACCGAGGCAGGCGCCAGGACGTGGCACATCGTGCCGGGCACGACGCCGAAGGTGGGCGAGGGCACCACGAAGTCGTTCACCTACACCGTCGAGGTCGAGGACGGTCTGGACACCACGACCTTCGGCGGAGACGAAGGCTTCGCGCGGATGGTCAGCGAGACGCTGGCCAACCCCAAGAGCTGGACGCACAACGGGCTGTTCGCGTTCACCCGCATCGACGCCACCAGCGGGATCGAGCCCGATTTCCGGGTGTCGCTGACCTCGCCCATCACGGTGCGCGAGGGCTGCGGGTACGACATCCAACTGGAGGCGTCCTGCTACAACCCGTCCTTCGACGGCAACCAGCCGCGGGTGTTCGTCAACGAGGCCCGCTGGGTGCGTGGCGCGGTGCCCTTCCAGGGTGACATCGGCTCCTACCGGCAATACCTCATCAACCACGAGGTCGGTCACGCCATCGGCTACCAGCGGCACGAGGCGTGTGCCGCGAACGGAGAGCTCGCGCCGATCATGATGCAGCAGACGTTTTCGACGTCCAACAACGACGCGGCGAAGTTCGACCCGGAAACCGTCCAGGCGGACGGGTTGACGTGCCGGTTCAATCCCTGGCCATACCCCATCGCCTAGCGGGCGTGCACGCGGCTGCCGGAGTACGGGAAGTATGGCGGCCGGATTACCGTTGTGGTTACGAGCACCTGGGATCATGTAGTGACCACAAACTGAGGAGACGTGCGGTGTCCGCGAATTTGGATGTGTCGTTACCGCCGCTGGTTGAGCCGGCTGCCGAGCTGACCCGGGAAGAGGTGACCCGCTACAGCCGGCACCTGATCATCCCGGACGTCGGTGTGGACGGCCAGAAGCGGCTCAAGAACGCCAAGGTGCTGGTGATCGGTGCGGGCGGGCTCGGATCGCCCGCGTTGCTCTACCTGGCCGCGGCCGGGGTGGGCACCATCGGCATCGTCGAGTTCGACGTCGTCGACGAATCGAATCTGCAGCGCCAGATCATCCACGGCCAGTCCGACGTCGGGAAGTCCAAGGCACAGAGCGCCAAGGAATCGATCAACGAGATCAACCCGCTGGTGCAGGTCAATCTGCACGAGTTCCGGTTGGAGCCCGACAACGCCGTCGAACTGTTCAGCCAGTACGACCTGATCCTGGACGGCACCGACAACTTCGCGACCCGCTACCTGGTGAACGATGCCGCGGTGCTGGCAGGCAAGCCGTACGTATGGGGTTCGATCTACCGGTTCGAGGGCCAGGTCTCGGTGTTCTGGGAGGACGCGCCCGACGGACTGGGCCTCAACTACCGCGATCTCTACCCCGAGCCGCCGCCCCCCGGCATGGTGCCGTCGTGTGCCGAGGGCGGCGTGCTGGGCATCCTGTGCGCATCGATCGCCTCGGTCATGGGCACCGAGGCCATCAAGCTCATCACCGGCATCGGGGAGCCGCTGCTGGGCCGGCTGATGGTCTACGACGCACTGGAGATGTCGTACCGCACCATCCGTATCCGCAAGGATCCGGCGACGCCGAAGATCACCGAGCTGATCGACTACGAGGCATTCTGCGGTGTGGTCTCGGACGAGGCCGCGGCCGCTGCGGCCGACTCGACCATCACGCCGCGTGAACTCCGGGAGCTGCTGGACTCCGGAAAGCCGTTGTCGCTGATCGATGTCCGCGAGCCCGTCGAGTGGGATATCAATCACATCCAGGGTGCCGAGCTGATTCCGAAGCCGTCGTTCGAATCGGGTGACGCACTCGCCAAACTCCAGGTGGACCGCACCCCGGTGCTGTATTGCAAGACCGGTGTCCGGTCGGCTGAGGTGCTGGCCATCGTCAAGAAGGCCGGATTCTCCGACGCGGTGCATCTGCAGGGCGGCATTGTGGCGTGGGCCAAGCAGCTCGAGCCCGACATGGTCATGTACTGACGGCCGGTTTGCGGGCTCACACCTTAGGCTGAGCTTGTGACTGTGGAACGCCCGCCGGAACATGTGCTGGCGGCGTTCGGCCTTGCCGGGGTGCGCCCGGTACCGCTCGGCTCTAGCTGGGAGGGTGGCTGGCGCTGCGGCGAAGTTGTGCTGTCGATGGTTGCCGACCACGCCAGGGCGGCGTGGTCGGCCAAGGTCCGCGAAACCTTGTTCGTCGACGGAGTCCGGCTGGCCCGGCCGGTGCGCTCGACTGACGGCAGGTACGTGGTCGCCGGTTGGCGGGCCGACACCTACGTCGCCGGCACGCCCGAACCCCGCCATGACGAAGTGGTCTCGGCCGCGGTGCGATTGCACGAGGCCACCGCCAAACTCGAACGGCCCCGCTTCCTGACGCAGCCGCCGGTCGCGCCGTGGGCCGATGTCGACGTGTTCATCGCCGCCGACCGCGCGGCATGGGAAGACCGTCCGTTGCATTCGTTGCCGCCCGGTGCCAGGGTGTCGCCGGGCTCGGCCGACGGTCAACGCTCCGTCGAACTGATCAATCAGCTCGCCGGGCTGCGCAGGCCGACCAAGAGCGCCAGTCAGCTGGTGCACGGAGACCTCTACGGCACAGTGCTTTTCGCCGGCACGGCGGCTCCAGGCATCACCGACATCACCCCGTACTGGCGCCCCGCGCCGTGGGCCGCGGGCGTCGTCGTGGTCGATGCGCTGTCCTGGGGCGATGCCGACGACGGACTCATCGAGCGGTGGGAATCGCTGCCGGAGTGGCCGCAGATGCTGTTGCGGGCGTTGATGTTCCGGCTCGCCGTTCACGCCCTGCATCCCCGCTCCACCGCGGCGGCGTTTCCCGGGCTCGCGCGCACGGCGTCGCTGGTCCGGCTGGTGCTCTGACTTTTCCCCGGGCTGCCAATTGTCCGGTGGCGGAGCCGTGTCTGAGTGTGCGGTTGTGCGGTTTCATCCGCGACTCGCCGGCTTGGATTCAAGCGGTGGCTGCAACGAATGTGGACGGGTCTGACAGTAGTCGGTGGAGTTCTTCGGCGGGGGTGCGCCATTTGTGGCGTTTGCGGGGTCGGGCGTTGAGTTCGGCGGCGACCTGGTCGAGCCAGCCGGGGCCGTAGAACGACAGGTCGGTGCCTTTGGGGAAGTACTGGCGGAGCAGGCCGTTGGTGTTTTCGTTGGTGCCGCGTTGCCAGGGACTGTGGGGGTCGCAGAAGTAGATCGGCAGGCCGGTGGCTTCGGTGATCTTGGTGTGCAGCGCCATTTCGCTGCCTTGGTCCCAGGTCAGCGAGCGGCGCAGAATCTCGGGTATCTCAGGGACCTTGATCGACATGGCGTTGGCCAGGGTGGCGGCGGTGCGGTCTTTGGGCAGGTGCAGCAACACGACGAATCCGGTGGTGCGCTCGACCATCGTGCCGATCGCTGAGCCTGAGGCGGTACTGCCCAAGATCAGATCACCTTCCCAGTGCCCGGGGATCGCGCGGTCGTCGGCTTCCTTGGGACGATCTGCGATATTGATCATGCCGGCCTTGAACCGATCTCGATCTTCTATCGGTTTGCGGCCCTGTGCTTTTCGCCGAGTTCTGCCGGTGCGCAGCGCGGTCTTGACCAGTCTCGCCAGCTCCCCGCGGGGTTGGACATAGAGGGCTTGATAGATCGTTTCGTGTGACACCCACATCTCCGGATCGTCGGGGAAATCCTGGCGCAGCCGGTTGGCGATCTGCTCGGGACTATGGCCCAGCTTCAAGCGTGCCACCACTTCAGCCAGTAGTCGCGGACGGGTATCGAGGTGGCGTGATTTGGGACGCTTGAGATTGGCTTCGGCGGTGTCTTGCCCCACCCGCGCCCGGTATCCGGCCTCGGTCTTACCGCGATCCATCTCCCGGCTAATCGTGTCGGGATGGCGTTGCAGCACCCCGGCTGCCTGGGCTGGTGAGTGCCCGGTTTCCAGGAGTTGCTCTAACCGGCAGCGCTCGATAAAGGCCATCGGGCCCTTCGGCGGTGACCGATCGGACTCGAGGCCAACAGGCATCGGTGTTCGTGGCACGAATCCAGCCTGTTGAACCCAGCGCCCCGCGGTGTGTTCCGACACGCCGGCGATTACCGCGGCCTCAGCCACCGTGGCCGCTGAATGCAGCGCCTGCCAGAAGCTATCCCGCGCGAGCTGCGAATATCGCCTGCCATAGTGCTTCGGATTGGTCTCATAACCCGCGTCCTTGGCCCACTTGCGGCCCGTCGACCCATGCACCCCAGCAACCGTGGCCGCCGCCGTCGGCGACAGCCCCGAATTCACCGCCTCCCAGAACCGCTCCCGCACCCAATCTGCCAACCCGCCGCCCGGCGGTACACCACGACCACGAAACCCCGTCTGGAAACCCATAAAAGCAACACCCTTCGAATCAAGGTGTTGCAGCCACCACTTGAGTCTGAGCCGCTGCGCGTGTATGGACGCGCACACTCGCGCTCAGAACCTGTGTCGGTACTCGCGCAGCGGCACCCGGCCGTCGGCCGCCAGGACACCTTCGGCGCGCAGTCGTTCCAGCTGGCGGGTGGCCAGATGCGGGGCTGGTCGACCCGACGCGGTGATCACGCGGTGCCAGGGCAGATCCGACGAATCCGTGCGCATGATCCAGCCGACGATGCGTGGGCTGGAAAGCCCTGCCGCATCGGCGATGTCGCCGTACGTCGACACCCGCCCCGCCGGGATCGCAGCGACCAGCCCGCGCACTGTCTCCACCTGTTCCTCGGTCACCGCGGGCATGGCTACCCCAGCCGTTCCCGGATCAGCGCGGCCGTGTCGGCAGGCTTCGCAACCGGCACCATGTGATCGCAATCCCAGTCCAGCAGCGTGAAATCCGCACTCAGATGTGCGGCCAGCCCGTCGATCAACGCTTCCCGCGCGTACGGTGGGTCGGTGCGGGTCGCGCGCACCAAAGCGGTGGGGGTTCCCTTGCGCGGCAGGGCAACCGGCCTGGCGAGTTCGCTCCAGTAGGCCATCATCGCCGGGATGCTGATGCGCCAGCCCCAGCGACCGCCGGGCAGCGCCACCAAATGCTCGTCGAGTTCACGCTCCAACTCGGCGGGCTCGACCTCACCCCACGAACCGTTGACCTTCTCGTCGCGTGCCTCGCCACGGTCCGGGTAATCCGGCGAGGCCATCATGTTGTCGGCGATGTCGCGCATCCATTCCCCGTCGAGCTCGACCGCCGGATCCAACAGCACCAGCCCACTGACGAGATCGGCGTGAGCGGCCGCCAGATTCAGTGCGACGGCACCGCCGAACGAATGCCCCACGACGAGCGTCGGGCCGTCCAGCAGACCCGACAGTGCCGCCACATTCGCGTCCAGTGTCCACGGCGCGGCCCACGACGACCGGCCATGCCCGATCAGATCGGGTGCGACGATCGAGAATTCGGCCAGGTGCCGGGTTGCCAGCGTCTTCCAGCGCCGGCCATGACCGGTCAACCCGTGAACGAGCAAGACCTGCGGAGACCCCGGCGGGCCGAAACGGTGTATGTGCAAAACATCGGCTGACACCCTGTCGATGCTAGATAGCCGCTACTTGTCGGTCCCTTCTGGTGTCATCCCTTCCATGACCGCACAACACGTCGAGTCCGTATCGCCGGCGGGCACCGCCCTGCTCGAACCGGGGCGCAGCGGTGTGGTGCGCCTGCTCGGCGGGCCCGGCACCGGCAAGAGCTCGCTGTTGCTGAGCACCGCTGTCGAGCACATCGTGGCGGGCACCGACCCGGAATCGGTTCTGCTGTTGACCGGTTCGGCCCGGCTGCGCACGGCCGCACGCGCCGCCATCACAGCACGTCTGCTGGGCGCAGGAGAACAGGGCGTCGTACGTGAGCCGCTGATCCGGACGGTGCACTCGTACGCGTTCGCGGTGCTGCGGCTGGCCGCACAGCGCAACGGCGATCCGCCGCCCCGGTTGATCACGAGTGCCGAGCAGGACGGCATCATCCGCGAGCTGCTGGCCGGTGATCTCGAGGACGGCCCGAACTCGCCGGTGGGCTGGCCCGAGCAGTTGTGGCCCGCGCTGAGCACGGCGGGCTTCGCCACCGAGCTGCGCGACCTGATGGCGCGGTGCACCGAGCGTGGGGTGGATCCGATTGCCCTGCAACGCCTCGGCCGTTCCGCTCGGCGGCCGGAATGGCTGGCCGCGGGCCGGTTCGCCCAAGCCTACGAGCAGATCATGTTGCTGCGCTCGGCGGTCGGAATGGCCGCCCCGCAGGCCACCGTGCCCGCCTTGGGAGCCGCCGAGCTCGTCGGCGCCGCCCTGGAGGCGCTTGGCACCGACGCCGAGCTGCTGGCCACCGAACGTGCCCGCATCAAGCTGCTGTTGGTCGACGACGCGCAGCACCTCGATCCACAGGCCGCCCTTCTCGTTCGGGTTCTGGCGGCAGGCGCCGGCCTCACCGTCATCGCAGGTGACCCCGACCAATCCGTATTCGGTTACCGTGGTGCCGATCCGGTGTTGTTGCGCGACGACACCCACCCGGCCATCACCCTCACCGAATCGCACCGCTGTGCGCCCGCGATCGCGTCGGCCATCTCCGGGCTCGCGCAGCGGTTGCCCGGTGTCGGCGCCACCCGGGCACTGACCGGAAACTCAGAAACCGATGGCACGGTGAGCATGCGGCTGGCCGCGTCCCCGCATGCCGAAGGCGCGTTGATCGCCGATGCCCTGCGCCGTGCGCATCTGGTCGACGGGGTGCCCTGGTCGCAGATGGCCGTCATCGTCCGGTCGGTACCGCGTGCCGGCGCCTCGCTCGCGCGTGCCCTGACCGCGGCGGGGGTGCCCGTGCAGGAACGGGCCACCGGTGTGCCGCTCGCGCGTCAGCCCGCCGTCGCGGCGATGCTGACGGTGCTCAGCGCCACCGCGGCAGGCGGCCTGGACGCCGACGGCGCGCTGAATCTGCTCACCGGGCCCATCGGCCGGGTCGATCCGGTGACGCTGCGCCAACTGCGCCGGGCGCTGCGGCGCGCCGACGGCTCAACGCCGCCAAAGGATTTCGGCCAGTTGCTGATCGAGGCGATCGATGCCGATCCGGACGGGTTGTCGGCCGAGCTGCTGCGGCCGTTGCGGCGGCTGCGTTCGGTACTGACCGCCGCACGCCGCAGCGCGGCCGACGGCGCCGATCCCCGGTTCACACTATGGCAGGCCTGGCACGCAAGTGGATTGCAGCGTCGGTGGCTGGCGGCCAGTGAGCGCGGGGGAAGTACGGCCGTGCAGGCCGATCGCGACCTGGACGCGGTGACAGCTCTGTTCGACGTCACCGACCAGTACGTGAACCGGACCGCGGGGGCCTCGCTGGGCGGCTTGGTCGACCACGTGACACGTCTCGGCGCTCCGGCAGGTGACGACAAGCGTCAGGACAATGCGGTCGCGGTCCTCAGTGCGCACGCCGCGCTCGGCGGCGAGTGGGAGTTCGTGGTCATCGCCGGCGTGCAGGAGGGGTTGTGGCCCAACACCATTCCCCGGGGCGGCGTGCTGGGGACGCAACACCTGGTGGATGTGCTCGACGGGGTGGCGACGCCGGCGGATCGCGCGGTGTCGACGCGGGCGCCGCTGCTGGCCGAGGAGCGGCGGCTGCTGATGGCGGCGATGGGTCGCGCCCGCACCCGGCTGCTGGTCACCGCGGTCGACAGCGACGCCGGTGACGAATCCTTATTGCCCTCGCCGTTCTGCGCCGAGTTGGCGGAGCTGGCCACCGAGCCGGTGCCCCAGCCGCCGTTGATCGCGCCCCGCGTGCTGGCGCCCTCGGCGCTGGTCGGCCGGTTGCGGGCGGTGGTCTGCGCTCCCGCAGGCGCCGTCGACGACGATTCGCGGGCCTGCGCGGCAACACAATTGGCCCGGCTGGCCGCGGCTGGCGTGCCCGGCGCCGACCCGGCCCAATGGCACGCGATGACTCCGCTGTCCACTGAGGAGCCGTTGTGGTCGGAAACGGATGGCGCGGTCGCGCCCGTTGTCTCGCTGTCGCCGTCGACGTTGCAGATGCTCACCGACTGCCCGTTGCGCTGGCTGCTCGAACGTCATGGCGGCAGTGACGGCCGCGATGTGCGGTCCACGGTGGGGTCACTGTTGCACGCGCTCGTCGCCGACACGCACAAGACCGAGAGCCAACTGGTCAACGAGCTCGAAAAGGTATGGAGCCAACTGCCTTACGAGGCGCAGTGGTATTCGGACAACGAGCTGGAACGCCACCGCGCGATGCTCGAGACATTCACCCGCTGGCGCGCCGAGACCCGGCGTGAGCTCACCGAGGTCGGCACCGAGATCGACGTCGAGGGTGTCATCGTCGAGCCGGGGGAGGGCGCGCCAGGAATCCGGGTGCGGGGCCGCCTGGACCGCCTCGAACGCGACGAGGCGGGTCGGCTCGTGGTGGTCGATCTCAAGACCGGCAAGAGCCCGGTGACCAAGGACGATGCGCAGAGCCATGCGCAGCTGGCCATGTATCAGCTCGCGGTGGCAGCCGGGCTCCTGCCCGACGGGGACGAGCCGGGCGGTGGGCGATTGGTGTACCTCGGTAAGGCCGGTGCCGCCGGCGCGACCGAACGCGAGCAGGACCCGATGACACCCGCGACCCGGACCGAGTGGTTGGAGTCGGTACGGCAGGCGGCTTCCGCGACGGCGGGCCCGCAGTTCCTCGCGCGCGTCAACGACGGCTGCTCGAACTGCCCGGTGCGGTCGAGTTGCCCGGCACAATCTGGGGAAGGACGGTCATGACCGCTGCGATCTCCGCGCCGGCCGGCGCTCGGTACAGCCCGGCCGAATTGTCCAAAGCGCTGGGCCTTTTCCCGCCCACCGACGAGCAGGCCGCCGTGATCGCCGCGCCGCCGGGGCCGCTCGTGGTGATCGCCGGTGCCGGGGCAGGCAAGACCGAGACGATGGCGGCGCGCGTCGTCTGGCTCGTCGCCAACGGGTTCGCCACCCCGTCGCAGGTGCTCGGCCTGACGTTCACGCGCAAGGCGGCAGGGCAGTTGCTGCGCCGGGTCCGGACGCGGCTGGCCCGGCTGGCCGGCGCGGGGCTGGCGCCGGTGTCCGGCGTCGCCGACGAAGCCGCTGAGTCCGTGACAGTCGGCACCTACCATGCGTTCGCCGGCACGCTGCTGCGCGAGCACGGCCTGCTGTTGCCGGTCGAGCCGGATACGCGCCTGCTGAGCGAGACCGAGCTGTGGCAGCTGGCCTTCGAGGTGGTGTGCGCACATCCGGGCGAGCTCGCCACCGACAAGACTCCCGCGGCGGTCACGGCGATGGTGTTGCGGCTGGCCGGTGCGCTGGCCGAGCATCTGGTCGACACCGACCAGCTCCGCGACACGCACGTCGAACTCGAACGGCTGGTGCACACCCTTCCCGCCGGGCCGTACCAGCGCGACCGCGGGCCGAGCCAGTGGCTGCTGAAGATGTTGGCCACTCAGACCGAACGCACCGAGCTGGTGCCGTTGATCGACGCCCTGCATGAGCGGATGCGCGCCGACAAGGTCATGGATTTCGGGATGCAGATGGCGGCCGCGGCCCAGCTGGCGGCGCGATTCCCGCAGGTCGGCGCGCAGCTGCGCGAGCGTTACCGGGTGGTGCTGCTCGATGAATACCAGGACACCGGTCACGCCCAGCGGGTGGCGTTGTCGGCCCTTTTCGGCGGCGGCGCCGATGACGGGTTGGCGCTGACTGCCGTGGGCGATCCGATCCAGTCGATCTACGGCTGGCGCGGTGCGTCTGCGACGAATCTGCCGCGATTCACCACCGATTTCCCGTACTCCGACGGCACCCCGGCGCCCACGCTGGAACTGCGTACGAGTTGGCGCAATCCGCCGAGCACTCTGCATGTGGCGAACGCGGTGTCGGCCGAGGCGCGGCAGCGCTCGGTCGCGGTGCGCGCACTGCTGCCTCGACCCGACGCCGACCCGGGCACGATCCGGTGTGCGCTGCTATCCGACGTCGTGTCCGAACGTGATTGGGTGGCCGATCACCTGGCGCGGATCTATCACGACGCCACCGGTCGCGGCGTGGCTGCGCCGACGGCGGCGGTATTGGTGCGGCGCAACGCCGACGCCGCGCCGATGGCGGCTGCGCTCACCGCACGCGGGGTGCCGGTCGAGGTGGTCGGCGTGGCGGGCCTCTTGGCGGTGCCCGAGGTCGCCGATCTGGTGGCCATGCTGCGGCTCGTGGCAGACCCGACTGCGGGGTCGGCCGTCATGCGTGTTCTCACCGGACCGCGGTGGCGGTTCGGAGCCCGCGACATCGCGGCGTTGTGGCGGCGCGCGGTCGAACTCGACGACCGGCAGTCGGGGGAGTTGAGCACCGCCGACATCGTCGCGCAGGCCGCGCCCGACGCCGACGCGGCCTGCCTGGCCGATGCGATCTGCGATCCCGGTGCGCCCGAACAGTATTCGGCCACCGGCTATCAGCGCATCGTGGCGCTGAGCCGGGAGTTGACCATGCTGCGGGCGCACCTGAGCCATCCGCTGCCCGAACTGGTCGCCGAGGTTCGGCGGGTCCTCGGCCTCGACGCCGAAGCGCGCGCGGCCCGGCCCGTGACGTCGGGATGGGCCGGCACCGAGCACCTCGACCGGTTCGGCGATCTGGTGGCGGATTTCGCCAGCAGGCCCAGCGCTTCGGTGCTGGCACTGCTGGCCTACCTGGACGCCGCGATGGAGGTGGAGAACGGTCTCGCCCCCGCCGAACTGACTGTCTCGCACGACCGCGTGCAGATCCTCACCGTGCACGCCGCCAAAGGGCTCGAGTGGCAAGTGGTCGCGGTGCCGCACCTGAGTGGTCGGGTGTTTCCGTCGACGGCGCAGGCCCGGACGTGGCTGACCGATGCCGCGGATCTGCCGCCGCTGCTGCGCGGGGACCGGGCAACCGTCTCCGAGATCGGTGTGCCGGTACTCGACACCTCGGACGTCAACGACCGGAAGATCTTGTCGGACAAGATTTCCGATCACAAGCGCAGTCTCGATCAGCGTCGCGTCGACGAGGAGCGCCGGCTGCTCTATGTCGCGATCACCCGCGCCGAGGACACCCTGCTGCTGTCGGGTCATCACTGGGGTGCGACCGAGAGCAAGCCCCGCGGGCCCTCGGAGTTCCTGTGCGAGCTCAAGGCCATCATCGACGAGGCCGCCGCCGAAGGGCTGCCGTGCGGAGACATCGAGCAGTGGGCGGCCGACCCGGCAGCCGGCGAGCAGAACCCGTTGCGCGACAAGGCTGTCGAAGCGATGTGGCCGGCCGTGGCCGCCAATGGCGCGGATGTCGGCGGCGGCGCCGAGCTGGTGACCCGCGCGATGGCCGGTGACCTCGAGTCAGGCGCCGACCGCGAAGACTGGGCCGCCGACGTCGACGCGTTGCTGGCCGAGCGCGACCGCGGGCCACAGTCCGTCGTGGCGGAACTGCCCGGCCAACTGTCGGTCAGCACCCTGGTCGAGCTGAGCCGTGACCCCAAGGCGGCGCGGGAGCGGCTACGTCGGCGGCTACCCCAACGGCCCGATCCGCACGCCTTGCTGGGCACCGCATTCCACGAGTGGGTGCAGCGGTTCTTCCACGCCGAGCGGTTATTCGACCTCGACGATCTACCGGGCGCGGTGGACAGCGACAGCGGACGGGCGTGCGCCGAGGACCTCGCCGATCTGCAGGACGCGTTCGTCAAGTCTCGCTGGGCGGCGCGCACACCGGTCGAGGTGGAGGTTCCGTTCGACATGGTGATCGGGGAGACCCGCAAGACCATCGTGCGCGGCCGCATCGACGCCGTGTTCACCGAGCCCGACGGCACCACGACGGTGGTGGACTGGAAGACCGGCGAACCTCCGGCCACTCCGGAAGCGATGGCACAGGCAGCTATTCAGCTCGCGGTGTACCGGCTGGCGTGGGCCGCGCTGCGAGGCTGCCCGCCGGAATCGGTGCGGGCGGCGTTCCACTACGTGCGTTCCGGCCAGACCGTCAGTCCCGACTCGCTGCCCGGCGCAGACGAACTGGAGGCGCTGTTGGCCGAGCAGCCGGAGTAGGTCCGCTCAGGAGTTGCGATAGACCTTGAGTGCCGTGGTGATCATCGGGATCTGCAGCGGCAGCCGGGCGATCGCGCCGATGCGCATCGGCCACGGCTTGTCCCACCACAGCCGCACCATGTTGACGTTGCCCGGGAACACCGCGACGAACAGGGCCACGGCGGCCAGCGCCCCCAGTCGGCGAGTGCGTGGCGCGGCCAGCAGTGCACCCGTGGCCAGTTCGCCGACGCCCGAGGCGTACATGTAGAACCGGGCACTGCCGGGCAGCTCGGCCGGGATGATGGAGTCGAACGGTTTTGGTGCGACGAAGTGCAGAACTCCCATGCCGAGCAGAAGCCCGGAGAGTCGGCGCGCGGTCGGTGCCACGGAGATCTGCTGAGGCGAGGGTGCGGTCATGGTTACATTGTGGCGTGCGTCTGCTCGGACCGATCCCGGCGCTATCCGGGTCCTGGGTGAATAGTTCGCGTGGCTAAAGGCAGGCTGCGGCGCCGGCTCGCCGCCATCGACCCCAACCTGACCTCGCGGCCGGACGCCGCGCTCGTCGACGTGCTGCGGATTCCCGAGCCGTTCGTCAGCCCGGGGCGCAAGATCGCGATGCGTGTCATGTATGCGCTGGGGGCGCTGTTCGCCGCCGTCTTGATCGTCTACCTCGACCGGCACGGCTACCGCGACATCGAAAGCGCGCCCGACGAGAACAACCCGCTGTCGTTCCTGGATTGCCTCTACTACGCGACGGTGTCGCTGTCGACGACCGGCTACGGCGACATCACGCCCTACACCGAGTCGGCGCGGCTGGTCAACGTCCTCGTGATCACGCCGCTGCGGGTGGCTTTCCTGATCGTCCTCATCGGTACCACGGTGGAAACGCTGACCACCCAGTCGCGGCAGGCGCTGAAGATCCAGCGATGGAGGAGCAGAGTGCGTAACCACACCGTCGTCATCGGATACGGCACCAAGGGCCGCACCGCGGTCGCCGCCATGGTCGGTGACGAGGTCGCACCGGCCGACATCGTCGTCGTCGACGAAAGCCTTTCTGCGCTGGAACGCGCCCGCAGCGCCGGTCTGGTCACCGTGCACGGAGACGCCACCAAGTCCGACATCCTGCGGTTGGCCAGTGCCCAGCACGCGAAGGCGATCATCGTCGCGACCGACGACGATGCGAGCGCCGTCCTGGTGACGCTGACCGCGCGCGAACTTGCCCCGAAAGCCAAGATCATCGCCGCGGCGCGCGAAGCCGAGAACCAGCATCTGCTCAGACAGTCCGGCGCCGATTCCACCGTGGTGTCCTCCGAGACGGCCGGCCGCCTGCTGGGTATCGCGACCCAGACGCCCAGCGTGGTGGAGATGATGGAAGATCTGCTGACGCCCGACGCCGGGTTCGCCATCGCCGAACGTGAGGTCAGCCCGAAGGAGGAGGGCGGCTCACCGCGGCACCTGCACGACATCGTGCTCGGCGTGGTCCGCGAAGGCCGCCTGGTCCGGGTCGACGCGCCGGAGGTGGATGCCTTGGAGGCGGGGGACCGGTTGCTCTACATCCGCAGTGCGGACGCCGAACGATGACCGATCGCCGGTCTTTCAGTCTCCGTAACGTCCCGCTGTTGTCCCGCATCGGTGCTGACCGCGCCGACACCGTGCGCACCGATGTCGACGCCGCAGCGGCCGGTTGGCCGGATGCGCTGCTGCTGCGGGTGGACCGGCGCAATCAGGTGCTGATCTCGGAGGGGCGGGTGGTGCTGGGCAAGGCGATTGCCTACGCCGAGAAGCCGCCCGAGAACGCGGTGTTTCTGGGCCGCCTCTATGACGGCCCGCACGTGTGGGCGGTGCGTGCCGCACTCGAAGGGCCCGAGGACCCCAGCGAGGAAACCGAGGTGTTGGATCTGCGCCGCGCCGGTCAGGTTTTCGACGACACGAGCGCTCAGCTCGTGGCAACCGCAACTGCCCTGCTCAACTGGCATGACCATGCGCGCTTCAGCCCTGTCGACGGCGCGGTGACCAAGCCGGCGCGGAGCGGCTGGGCGCGAGTCAACCCCGACAACGGTCACGAGGAATTTCCCCGCATCGACGCGGCCGTGATCTGTTTGGTGCACGACGGTCATGACCGGGCGGTGCTTGCCCGTCAAGCGGTGTGGCCGGAGCGGCTGTTCTCGATCCTGGCCGGTTTCGTCGAGGCGGGCGAGTCCTTCGAGACGTGCGTGCAGCGCGAGATCGCGGAGGAGATCGGGCTGACGGTCACCGATGTGCAGTACCTGGGCAGCCAGCCGTGGCCGTTCCCGCGTTCGCTGATGGTCGGGTTCCACGCGATCGGCGACCCGGAACAGCCGTTCTCCTTCAACGACGGCGAGATCGCCGAGGCTGAGTGGTTCACGCGCGCCGAGATCCGCGAGGCACTCGACCACGGCGACTGGAACAGTGAGTCGCCGTCACGGTTTCTGCTGCCCGGATCGATCTCCATCGCGCGCGAGATCATCGAGTCCTGGGCTGCCCTGGACTGACCGCACGGTCTACGGCTCGGCGAGCGCGACCTCCCTCAGCAGTCGCCGGGCCTGGTCGCGGTTGATGTTGAGTCGACTCGACAGCACCTCGACCCAAGACCGAGCGCCCAGCGCCGTAGGTGTCGTGAGCGCCTTCAGTCGCGCGATCGCCTGGACCTTGGCTGCATGTGCCTCTTTGACCCGACGGTCGTAATAGGCGATGCCTTCGTGTAATTGCTCGTCGCTCAGTGACGGCAACGATGCGCTGTCGTAATCGCGCCATTGGAAATCCATCATGCATCGAACATTAGTTCGATGGTCCGACAAGTTGGTCGATATGACGGGGCGCCTTAGCCCAGCTTCGCTTTGACCTGTTTGATGCTCGGGTTGGTCAGCGTCGTCCCGTCGGCGAACTTCACGGTCGGCACGACGTGGTTTCCGCCGTTCACCGAACCCACGAATTCCGCTGCACTCGGATCGGCCTCGATGTCGATCTCGGTGTAGGGAATGCCTTCGGCCTTCAGCGCGGTCTTGAGCCGCGAGCAGTAGCCGCACCACGTCGTGGTGTACATGGTCAGCGCCGTGGATGAAGCAGTCATAGTCCTGACAACGTAACCGAACGCCCGGGTATGCCGGTATCCGCGGTCAACCGGTCTGCCGTGCCGACCACTGCCGGGCCTGGTCGGTCAAGATCGCGGTCAGCTCGTCGCGACGTGAGGAAATCTCCTCGTGCGTCGAGATGATGCCCACGGCCGCGACGGTCTTGTCGTTTTCGCGCACGGCGATGGAAATGCCGTCGCCGTGCTCGGAAGCGTTGGGCGCCGCGCAGACTCCCGTCTGCTCGATCTGTGGCAGCGTCGCGAAGAACCGGTCGATCAGCGGCCGCTCGGCGTCCTCCACGCCCCTCAGGTACGCCCACTGATCACGCTTGTCCATGCCGGCGAGCAAAACCCAGCCCGCCGAGGTGCGGATCAACGACCGCTGCACATAGTTCTCGGCGAGGTAGGCGAACCGTGGGTCCGATGAGCAGTAGTCGACGTAGAAGATGTTGGGGCCGACGGCAATCGACAGCACGGTCGTCAGCCCGGACTGCTCGTGGATGTGCGACAGATCGGTGTGGGTGACGGTCGACACCGGTTGGCGTCCCGCCATGCGATTGAGCAGATATGGCGCGCTGCCGAGCACGTATCGGCGGTTGTGCTCGTCGAGGTAACCGGTCGCGACGAGTCCGTTGACCAGTCCCTGCACTGAACTGACCGGTGCGCCAAGCTTTTTGGCGATCTCGCTCAGGGTGGTACCGCCGTGGGCGCGCGCCGCGAACTCCAGGATCTCTGCGACCCGGTCGACGGTGCGATGCCTCGCACGGGGTTTCGCGTCGGATGGCTGTGTCACGGGCGGTCCTCTCGCTGGTGCCACAATCGTACTGTCTATGTATATACGTAAAACAATCCGCTATTGCGTAAATCTCCGACAACTGCGATAGTTTCCGTGCCGCCCGTCACAGCGAAAGGACCTTTCGATGCACATCACACCCGGCGCTCTGGCAGGTCTGCGGGTGATCGATCTGACGACGGTGATCATGGGTCCGTTCGCGACCGCGACGCTCGCGGACCTCGGTGCCGAGGTCATCAAGGTGGAAAACCTCGACGGCGACATGAGTCGCGACATCGGTGCCCGCCGGCATGAGGGCATGGGCGCACTCACGATGAATCTGCAGCGCAACAAACGCAGCATCGCCGTCGATCTCGGTAGTGCCGAAGGCCGGCGGATTCTCGACGATCTGGTGCGTGATGCCGATGTGCTCGTGACCAATCTGCGACCCCGCTCACGCGACAAACTCGGCATCACCTACGAACGGATGTCCGCGCTCAACCCCGGCCTCATCCTGTGCACGGCGCAGGCGTACGGATCGCAGACGGCCTACCGCGACTATCCCGCCTACGACGACATCGTCCAGGCCGCATCGGGCGCCGCGAAACTGTCCGAACTCGTCGATGGCGCTCCGCGGTACGCGCCCTATGTCATCGCCGACAAGGTGGTCGCGCTCTACATCGTCATCGCCGTGCTCGCGGCTGCGATGGAGAAGAAGGTCACCGGCCTGGGCCAAGCGGTCGATGTGCCCATGGTCGACGCGATGATCGGGTTCAACCTCGTCGAGCATCTCGGCGGGCATACGTTTGCTCCCGCCGAGGCGGACTTCGGCTGGACGAGAGTACTGACACCCGAGCGCGTCCCGCACCGAACGGCCGACGGCTGGATCTGCATCATGCCGTACTCCGCACAGAACTGGCGCGACTTCTTCACCGCGGCCGGCCGCCCTGACCTGGTCGACCACCCGCGCTACGCCACAGTCGACGACCGGCACCGTCACATGGGCGAACTGCTCACGGCGGTCCGCGAAGCCGCCCCGAGCAAGACGACCGGGGAATGGCTGAAAATCTGCGAAGCACACGGCATCCCGGCGTCCGATCTGCTCGACCTCGCCGATGCCCACAACGACGACTACGTCACGGGTCAGGAACTGCTCGCCAAGCACACACACCCCACCGAGGGGGACTACTACGCCACGCGGACGCCGTTCGCGATGTCGCGCACCCCGGTGCGGTTGCGGCGACACGCCCCACTGCTCGGCCAGGACACCGCCGAAATCCTCGGCGGCCTCGGCTATCCGGAGGCCGAGATCGCCGCGCTTCTCGATGCCGGCGTCGTGAAAGCCACTTCAACGGTCGCATCGACGGCGACCCAGGGAACGGAGTGAACATGACCAGGCTCGTACCACCGGTGGCCGGTGATCCGCACGACTTGGACGAATTGCGCCTCGAAGTGCGGCAATTCGTCACGGAGCAGCAGCGGTCCGGCAAGATCGGACGTTACGCCGACAGCTGGCTGACGGGCTGGGACGAGGACTTCAGCCGGGCACTGGCCGCGCGGGGCTGGCTCGGCATGACCGTGCCGATCGAGTACGGCGGGCACGGCCGAAGCCATCAGGAACGGTTCGTCGTCACCGAGGAACTCCTGGCCGCCGGTGCACCCGTGGGCGCCCACTGGATCGCCGACCGCCAGATCGTGCCGTCGTTGCTGAAGTACGGCACGGAGGTGCAGAAGCGAAAGTTCCTGCCTGCCATCGCCAAAGGCGAATGCTACTTCGGCATCGGCATGAGTGAGCCGGACTCCGGGTCGGACCTCGCCAGCGTGCGAACCAAGGCCGTACAGACCGACGGCGGCTGGCAGCTCACCGGCACCAAGGTGTGGACCTCGGGTGCACACCTGGCCCACGCGTTCATCTGCCTGGCCCGCACCGCGCCCGTCGACCCCGCACACCGCCACGACGGACTGAGCCAGTTCATCGTCGACTTGCGCGCGCCCGGCGTCGACATCCGCCCCATCATCTCGATGAACGGCAAGCACCATTTCAACGAGGTCATCCTCGACGACACGTTCGTGCCCGACGACATGGTGTTCGGCACGATTGGCAACGGCTGGCAACAGGTGACGTCGGAGCTCAGCTTCGAACGCAGTGGCCCGGAACGCTTTCTGTCCACGTTTCCGTTGCTGGCCGACGTCGCCGGGCACATGGCCGACGGAACTCTGGCCCGGCACACCGATCTGGGTCGCTACGTGGCACGCATCGCCGGGCTTCATCAGATGTCGATCGCGGTCGCCGGCGCGTTGGAGCGCCATGAACCCGCCGATACCGCCGCCGCAGTCGTGAAGGTGCTCGGTACTTCCACCGAGGGCGACATCGCCGATTTCGCCGACCTGCTCGGTGAGACCGACGACGACGCGTACAACGTCATGCTCGCCGATGCCGTGGTCCAACGGCCCGGGTTCACGCTGCGCGGCGGTACCAACGAGATTTTGCGTGGTGTGATCGCGCGGGGATTGGGGTTGCGCTGATGAGCGCTTGCGCGAAGAAGAGAGGGCGCTGATGAAGAGCGTTGACGCCGAACTGGTCAACATGATGTCTGCGGTGTTCGCCGCCCATCGCGAGCGGTACGAACCCGGGCACGGCCTGGACGAATTGTGGGGCCAGTTGAGCGAACTCGGCCTCGTGCGGCTGACCGGATCGGAGGAGTCCGGCGGGAGCGGGGCCGGCTGGCCCGAAGCTGCCGAGTTGTTGCGTGCCGCGGCGTGGCACGGCGTGAGTGCCCCGTTGGCCGAACACGATCTGCTGGCCTGCTGGCTGTTGGAGACGGCTGGTCTGCCGGTGGATGATTCGCGGCGGACGGCGTGCGTGCTCGACGACGGCAGCGCCCGCGGCGTGCCGTGGGCATCGACTGCCGAGCGGCTCGTCATCGTCTGGCACGACGGAGCGTCCTATCGCGTCGAAGATGTGGCAGCCGATTCGGTGTCGGTCAACAGCGGCGAAAACGGTGCGGGTGAACCGCGAGATGAGGTCCGTGTCGACACCGCGGGCCTCACCGGTACGCCCATGCCTGACAACGTGATCCGGCAGTGGCATCTGCGCGCGGCGTTGGTCCGTGCGATCCAGGTGTGTGCGGTGCTCGACCGGATCTTGGAGTCGTCGGTCGCCCACGCGATCGAGCGCACGCAGTTCGGCAGGCCGCTTGCGAAGTTTCAGGCCGTGCAGAACCTCGTCGCCGACATCGCCGCCGAAGCGGCTCTGGCGCGTGCGGCGACCGATGGCGCCCTGGCTGAGGCGCTGCGCAGCGACTGGGGTTCGCCGAACCTGGAGTTCCTTGTCGCCGTTGCCCGTTCGTGTGCGGGGCACGCCGCATCGGTGGTCGTGCGCAACGCGCATCAGGTGCACGGCGCCATCGGCACCACCCGCGAACACCGCCTGCACGAGTTCACCAAACCCGCACTGTCCTGGCGTTCGGAGTACGGCTCCGTACAGCACTGGGACGACAAGCTGACCGATTTCGCCACTGCCGCCGGCGCCGAGGGGCTGTGGGCCCTGACGACCGCGACCGCAGCCCGCCAGTAAGGACATCAGCATGACGACTCACACCGAGCCGCAGCACTCACGCGGCTACTACCTGCGGATGGTGATCGCAGGGTCGATCGGCAACATGATCGAGTGGTACGACTGGTTCGTCTACACCACGTTCGCGATCTACTTCGCCGGACAGTTCTTTCCCAAGGGCGACACCACGGCGCAATTGCTCAACACCGCAGCGATTTTCGCGGTGGGCTTCCTGGCTCGCCCACTCGGCGGCTGGCTGCTGGGACGGTTGAGCGACCGCAGCGGCCGCAAGGCCGGCCTGACCATCACCGTCACGATGATGTCGTTCAGCGCGCTTCTCATCGCGGTCGCGCCGAGCCATGCCACTGCCGGGTATGTGGGCGCGGCAATGCTGCTCATCGCCCGTATCCTGCAGGGCCTTTCGGTCGGCGGCGAGTATGCGACATCGGCGGCCTACCTCACCGAGGTGTCGAAGAAGGGCTGGCGGGGCCTGGGCGCCAGTTTCCAGTACATCTCGGTCACGCTCGGTCAGATCGCCGGTGTGCTGCTGCTGGTGATCTTGCAGTTCGTCCTCACCGACGAACAGCTCAACGACTGGGGTTGGCGCGTCCCGTTCGTCATCGGCGCGGTCGCCGCCGTCGCCGTGTTCTACCTGCGCCGCGGCATGCACGAGACCGACGCGTACTCGACTGTGGAGCAACAGGATTCGCACAACCGCCGCGGCACCCTGGCCGAGGTGTGGAAACACCGCAAGGCTGCGTTCCTGGTGCTGACGCTCACGCTCGGCGGTTCGGTCGCCTATTACACCTACACCACCTACCTGTCGAGCTATCTCGTCAACAGCGTCGGACTGTCGAAGGAGGACGCGGCGCGCGTCAACTTCATCGCGCTTGTGGTGTTCCTGTTCCTGCTGCCGCTCGGCGGCTACATCTCCGACAAGGTCGGCCGCAGGCCGGTGCTCATCTTCTTCGGCCTGGGCACCACGCTGTTCACCTACCCGATCCTGCAGGGCATGCAGAACCAGCCGACCTGGTTGTGGTGTCTGGCCTACACGCTGCTGGGTCTGCTGTTCGTCGCCGGGTATTCGTCGGTCAACGCGGTGGTCAAAGCGGAGCTGTTCCCGACCGAGGTCCGCACCGTCGGCGTCGCGATCCCGTACAACATCGCCCAGGCGGTGTTCGGCGGGACGGCGTCCTACGTCGCCCTCGCACTGCGCGACGCCGGCCACGAACCCTGGTTCTTCGTCTACGTCTCGGTCTGCGCGGCCATCTCGCTCGTGACCTACCTGGTGATGCGCGAGACCCGTGACGTCGAACTGATCGCCGAGCCCTCGAAATCCACTGCCTCCGAGGCCCGGTCCTCGGCCAAAGTCTAGAAAGTCACACGATGTCTGATCTGGAGTACACCGTCGCCGACGGGGTCGGCACGATCCTGCTGAACCGTCCGCACCGCAAGAACGCCTTCACCCTCGACATGCTCGACCGGTGGGCCGAGGCGTTGCGCTCGGCGCGCACCGATCCGGATGTGCGCGTCGTGCTGGTCACCGGCGCCGGCGGTGCGTTCTGTTCGGGCGTGGATCTCGACGACTTCGCTGAGATCACCACGACTCTCGGCCGTCAGCAGGTGCTGCAGGACCGGGTGCACCGGGTGGCGGCGGCTGCCCTCGATCTCGACAAGCCCCTGATCGCCGCGGTGGACGGCGTCGCGGTCGGCGCAGGCATGGACATGGCGCTGGCCTGCGATCTGCGATTGGCCTCGACCCGGGCCCGGTTTTCGGAAGGCTACGTGCGGGTCGGCCTGATTCCCGGCGACGGCGGCGCGCATCTGCTGCCGCGCATCGTCGGGCAAGCCCGCGCGCTGGAGTTGCTGTGGACCGGACGTTTTGTCGAGGCCGATGAAGCCCTGTCGCTCGGCCTGGTGTTGTCGCTACACAGCCCGGCCGACTTCCCGGCCGCGGTCGATGACCTGTGCCGCCGACTGGCCGCCGGTCCACCGGTGGCGATCCGCGCCATCAAACGCTTGGTGCGCAACGGCGAGCGCGTCGACTTCCTCACCTCGCTGTCGATGGTGGCTGCCGAGCAGGCAGTCGTGCAGTCCACCGCGGATTCCGCCGAAGCGGTTGCCGCGTTCCGGGAGAAGCGCAAGCCGGTGTTCACCGGCCGCTGACCGGGTCCTACCGGGACCGGATTCCCGATTGAGTGGCGCACGCCACATTGGGGTTAGGCATTCGGCATGCGTGGAACCCAGGGGGTCAGTTACCGAAGGGGACGCACACATGACTGAGGACAGCAAGGCTGACCAGGCACGCAAAGGTTTCATCGACTCGGTCAAGGGAACCGCGAAAGAGGTCGTCGGTGCCGTGACCGGAAACGACTCACTGACCGCGGAAGGCCAGCTGGAAAAGGCCGAAGCCAAGGAACGCAGGGAAGCCAGCCGGATCGAGGCGGTCGCGGACGCCGAGGCCAAGCAGGCGCAGGCCGAGGCCGAGCAAGCCAGGACAGACGCCGCCCGTGAGCGGATTGCGGCCAAAACCGAGGCTGCGGCCGCCGAGAACGCCGCGCAGGCCGAGAAGGTCGCGCAGAAGCAGGCCGCCGAGCGTGCCGCGCATCGCGATGCCGAACGCGAGAAGTCGCGGGCCGATGTCGAGGCGCAGCGTGACGTGGAGCAGGCCAAGGCCGAGGAGCGGTTGGACGTCGCAGCGGCCCGCGAAGAAGTCGTCGAGGCGGTCGAAGACCATCAGGACGCCGTCAAGGAATCGGCAAGCGCCCGAGCGGAAGCCGACCGCAAGCGGCGGGCAGCCGAGAAATTGACCGACGAAGCCGACCTGCCCTGAGGCCTGGCGGGAACCCGACAATCAGGAGTGACAAGTGAGAATCACCGAAGTTCCTATCGCGGTGCTGCGATTCCAGTACCAACTCGCCCGGCTGCCGCTCCAGTTCATCGAGGATCAGGTGGTCACTCGCATGGACTCCGAAGCGCCCGCCCGACTTTTCTACGAGCGCTCACTCGGCATGCTCGATGTCACGGTCGGCGGCGCGCTGGGAGCGCCGGAGCTGGAGAAGCGGGGCGCGGCACTGATCGAGCGCAGTGATGCGCTTCGCCAGGCAGCGCAACTCGATGCCGAGGCGACCGCGAACGTCGAACAGGCGGATGCCGATATCAAGAGCGCCCGCACGCGCGCGAAAGACGAACAGGAACAGGCCCGCAAGGACAAGGAGCAGGCGGTCAAAGAGGCACGTTCCACCGCGCTCCAGAAGAAGACCGCCGCGACCGAAGCCGCCCAGAAGCGCACTGCCGCCGCCAAGAAGCGGGCCGACGAAGTCGCTGCCAAGCGCACCCAAGCCGCCGAGACCGCCAAACAGCAGGAGGAGGCGGTGATTCGCGCAGCCGAGCAGGCCGAGACCATGGTCGCGCGAGCCAAGGCCAACGATGCGCAGGACAAGCACGCCGACGCAGCGGCCAAGCGGGCGCGTGCCGACGACATGGACGACTTGGCCGACGCCGAGAAGCAGAAGCGTCAGGAAGAACGGGCGACCGACTGACCGACGCCCCGCGATGTCGACCACCGGCGACCGAATATCGTCGGTGGTCACAGCGAGGAGGCGCCTGATGAGTTCGACGAAGCTGACGGCCGAAGAAGAGACCATCGTCAAGACGGTCCACGATTTCGTGGAGAAGCAGGTCAAGCCGGTCGTTCGGGAACTTGAGCACGCCAACACCTATCCCGAAGAGCTGATCGAGACCATGAAGGAGATCGGCATCTTCGGGCTCGCGATCCCGGAGCCCTACGGTTTTGGCGCGGTGTCGATGCCGTGCTACGTGCAGGTCGCCGAGGAGTTGGCGCGCGGCTGGATGAGTTTGGCCGGCGCGATGGGTGGCCATACCGTGGTGTCGAAGTTGTTGCTGCTGTTCGGCACCGAGGACCAGAAGCAGAAGTACCTGCCGCGGATGGCGACCGGTGAACTGCGCGCCACGATGGCGCTCACCGAACCCGGCGGCGGATCGGACCTGCAGGCGATGCGGACCGTGGCCCGCCGGGGCAGCGAAGCCGGGGACGGCTATGTCATCAACGGCAGCAAGACCTGGATCTCGAATGCCCGTCGCTCGGATCTCGTTGCGCTGCTGTGCAAAACGGATCCCGACGCGCATCCTCCCCACAAGGGCGTGTCGATTCTCCTGGTCGAGAAGGTGCCGGGTTTCGAGATCTCGAAGGACCTGCCGAAGCTCGGCTACAAAGGCGTCGAGAGCTGCGAGCTGAACTTCACCGACTGCCACGTGCCTGCGGATGCGTTGTTGGGCACCGAAGAGGGCCGGGGGTTCGCGCAGATGATGAAGGGACTCGAAGTGGGCCGGTTGCAGGTGGCTGCCCGGGCCACCGGGGTGGCGCGGGCGGCATTCGAGGACGCGCTGCGCTACGCGCAGGACCGGGAAAGCTTCGGCAAGCCCATCTGGCAGCACCAGTCGGTGGGAAACCTGTTGGCGGACATGGGAACCAAGCTCTATGCCGCCCGGTCGCTGCTGTTGAGCGCCGCCGAGAAGTTCGACGCAGGCGAGCGCTGCGACATGGAGGCAGGCATGGCCAAGCTGTTCGCGTCCGAGACGGCGATGCAGATCGCGCTCGACGCCGTGCGGGTGCACGGCGGCTACGGCTACTCGACCGAATACGACGTGGAGCGGTACTTCCGGGACGCGCCCCTGATGATCGTCGGCGAGGGCACCAACGAGATTCAGCGCAACGTCATCGCCAAGCAATTGGTCGCGCGCGGCGGTCTCGACATCTACTGACGGTCCCGGGTGAGCAGTGAGCGCGTGCGGGCGGGCGCGGTGGCGGGCAGGTCGGCGAGGATGTCGGCAAGGGTGACGCCGTCGAGGCTCGCGCGCCACGCCTGGTGAGCGTCGGCCATTTTCACCGCGAGAATGCACGTGTGCCGGCACCAGCTGGCAGGCAGTGCGCCGCGCCCCTGTTTGCGGATCTCGCGGCATTCGTATGGCGCTGACGCACCGTCGACCGCCTCGACGATTTGTAGCAGCGTGATGTCGGAGGCCGCCCGGCCGAGCCGAAATCCGCCGCGCGGACCCGTCGTCGCGGCGAGCACGCCCGCGCGGGTCAGCGCCTGCAACTGCTTGGCCAGATAGGCCGCCGGAAGATCGAAGTACTCGGCGAGATCGGCCGCCGACGCGGTCGCGCCCGGCTCCAGCTGCGCCAGCGATGTCGCGCAATGCAGCGCCCACTCCGTGGCTACGGGAAGTTTCACAGCCCGTATTCTATTACAGCTATTAAGGACCTATATTGTCCGAGATATCGACCGAAGGAGTGATCATGCGAATCGCAGTTGCGGGAGCCACCGGAAACATCGGCGCCCGGGTGGTGAGGGCCCTGGAAGCGTCGGGCCACGATGTCGTGCCCATCAGCCGTGCCCGCGGCGTCGACCTGACAACGGGGGACGGCCTCGACGCCGCGCTGGCCGGTGTGCAAGCCGTCGTCGACGCCATCAGCGCCCCGCCCACCGACCGGGACAGGACCGTGGACTACCTCGGCACGGCCACCGCGAACCTGCTCGCCGCCGAGGAGCGCGCGGGCGTCGGGCACCACGTCCTGTTGTCGATCGTCGGTATTCACGCGATCGAGGGCAATCCCCACTACGCGGGTAAGCGCGAGCAGGAGCGGCTCATCGAGGCCGGCCCGGTGCCGTGGACGATCGTGCCCGCGACGCAGTTCCACGATTTCGCCGAGATGGTGGTGGGCTGGACCGCACAGGACGGCCCCGATGGCGTCACCGCCCCGATCGCCCCTCTTCTCGTCCAGCCGATCGACCCCGATGACGTCGCCGCCGTTCTGGCCGAGGTCGCCACCGGCACGCCGCAGGGCCGGTACGCCGACGTCGCCGGTCCGCAGACGCAGGATCTCGTCGACATGGCGCGCCGCACGTTGGCGGCGCGCGGGCGTGACGTCACGCTCGTGCCGACGTGGTCGGCGGTGTTCGGCCTGGACATGTCCGGCAACGCGTTGCTGCCCGGGGACGGCGCGCGCATCGCCCCGACCACGTTCGAGGAATGGTTGGCGCGGCTCTAGAACGGCACGGCGGGCCCCGATGTCGGCCGCCCCTGCCATGATGGGAGCCATGCCGTTGGAGGCTCCTCCCTCAACCCTGAGCGATCTGGACGATGAGCAGCGGGAGGCGGTGCTGGCTGCCCGTGGCCCGGTGTGCGTGCTGGCCGGGGCGGGCACCGGCAAGACCCGCACGATCACCCGCCGGATCGCCCATCTGGTTGCGGCCGGGCATGTCGCCGCCAGCCAGGTGCTGGCGGTGACCTTCACCGCGCGCGCGGCCGGTGAGATGCGGGGCCGGCTGCGTCTGCTCGGCCAGGAATCCGGGGTCGGCACCGGGGCCGTGCAGGCGGTGACGTTTCACGCCGCCGCGCGGCGCCAGCTGCAGTACTTCTGGCCGCGACTCGTCGGCGATACCGGCTGGGAGTTGCTCGACAGCAAGTTCTCCGTCGTCGCGCAGGCGGCCAGCCGGTCCGGGATGCAGCCGAGCACCGATGACGTGCGCGACCTCGCGGGCGAAATCGAATGGGCCAAAGCGTCTTTGATCACGCCGGAGGCATACGGCGCGGCCGTCGCGAAGGCCGGCCGCGACATTCCGTTCGACGCCGCGAGGGTCGCGGCGGTCTACGCCGGGTACGAGGCACTCAAGGCCCGCCGCGACGGATCGGCCCTGCTGGATTTCGATGACCTGCTGCTGCACACCGCGGCGGCCATCGAGAACGACCCCGCGGTCGCGCAGGAGTTCCGCGACCGCTATCGCTGCTTCGTCGTCGACGAGTATCAGGACGTCACCCCGCTGCAGCAGCGGGTGCTCGACGCCTGGTTGGGGGACCGGGACGATCTCACCGTCGTCGGCGACGCCAACCAGACCATCTACTCGTTCACCGGGGCCACCCCGCGCTACCTGCTCGACTTCTCCCGGCGGTTCCCCGACGCCGCCGTCGTGCGGCTGGAACGTGACTACCGCTCCACCCCTCAGGTGGTGTCGCTGGCCAACCGGGTGATCGCCGCGGCGCGTGGCCGGATGGCCGGAAGCAAGCTGCATCTGGTGGGGCAGCGTGATCCGGGCCCGGTGCCGACGTTCTCCGAGTACTCCGACGAGGTGGCCGAAGCCAACGCGGTGGCCAAGGCGATCAAGAAGCTCATCGAATCCGGTACGGCCCCCGCCGAGATCGCGGTCCTGTACCGGATCAACGCGCAGTCCGAGGTGTATGAGGAGGCGCTGACCGAGGCAGGCATCGCGTTCCAGGTGCGTGGCGGGGAAGGGTTCTTCAGCCGTCAGGAGATCCGCCAGGCGCTCGTCGCGCTGCAGCGCAACGCCGATCGGGAGGCCGGTCCGGCAGAGCTGCCCGCTCTCGTACGCGAGCTCCTGGAGCCGTTGGGGCTGACGGCCGAACCACCGTCGGGCACCCGCGCCCGCGAACGCTGGGAAGCCCTGACCGCGCTGGCCGAGTTGGTCGACGAAGAGGTCGCGGTGCGGCCCGACCTCGACCTGCGCGCGCTCGTCGCCGAACTACGCCAACGCGCCGACGCCCGGCATCCACCCGTCGTGCAGGGCGTGACGCTGGCCTCGCTGCACGCGGCGAAGGGGCTGGAGTGGGACGCGGTGTTCCTCGTCGGCCTGGCCGACGGCACGCTGCCGATCTCGCACGCACTCGCACACGGCCCCGACAGCGAGCCGGTCGAGGAGGAGCGCAGGCTGCTCTACGTCGGCGTCACCCGGGCGCGCGTCCATCTGGCGCTGAGCTGGGCCTTGGCGCGCACCCCTGGCGGGCGGCAGGGGCGACGCCCGTCGCGGTTCCTCAACGGCATCGCACCGCAGACCCAGGGGTCGAAGTCCGCCGGGCCCGACCGGCCCCGTCGTCAGCGCGGCCCCGCTCCGCGCTGCCGGGTGTGCAACGCGACGCTGACCACGCCGTCGGCGATCATGCTGCGGCGGTGCGAAACCTGCCCGGCCAATCTCGATGAGCAGCTGCTCGCCGAACTCAAGGACTGGCGCCTGCGCGTCTCCAAGGAGATGAAGGTGCCCGCGTTCGTGGTGTTCACCGACAACACGCTGATCGCCATCGCCGAAACGCTGCCGACCGACGACGCGGCACTCGTCGCCATCCCCGGTATCGGCGCCCGAAAACTCGAGCAGTACGGCCAGGACGTACTGGAGTTGGTCAAAGCCCGCCAGGAATCGTAAAAATCGTGCCAAAACCGCAGGTAGAAAATAGGTTGTGCGATCCGGCTGTTAGGCTTTAGCCTCAAGATCACACTCAGGCGACGAGACGGAAGGAGGGTGCCCGCAATCATGGATATCAACATCACGTTCAGCGGTGTAGCGGTTGCAGGCATGCCGGCGTCCTTCCGTGCGGTTGAAACCGTCGCCAAAGCGGCTTACTTCGTGCCGCAGAGGCTCGCCGAGCACCCCACCGCACATGCCGCTGGCGCTGGATGGCCGGCCGCTGCTGCCGTTGCACCGCAGCGCAAGCGCCGCCCCGCCGCCGCGAACCGCGCGTCCGTGGATTGGAGCCCTCTTTAGGTAGAGCTCCATCACCCGCCGAAATGGCCACGGACCCGCAGTCAACCCGGATCCGTGGCCATATTTGTCGGTAACCCCGAGAAACCTGGTCGCAGATCCAACAACTTCTCCGACAAACAACGACCAGGAAGTAGGGGGACAAGCACATGTCCATTGCGATGAGCGCTCCGGGGATGAGCGTCGCGCCGGTGACATGCGAAGAGCGGCTGCCGGCGGTGCCGTGCCACATCGGTGATCCGGATCTGTGGTTCGCCGAAAGCCCCGTCGAACTCGAGCGCGCGAAGGCGCTGTGCACGGATTGCCCGATCCGGCGCGAATGCCTGTCTGCCGCGCTGGAACGGCAGGAGCCGTGGGGTGTTTGGGGCGGCGAGATCCTCGACCGCGGCACCATCGTGGCGCGCAAGCGGCCGCGTGGACGTCCGCGTAAGGTCGCGGCGGCCTGACACCGGGAACGGCGCCGGGTGCGGATACGCACCCGGCGCCGTTTCGCGCGTTCACCCGATACCGGCGATACGGGCGACGGTCAGTGCGGCGGTGAGCCGTAACAGGTCGCGGGGACGCGAAATTCGCAGTCCGGTCAGTTCTTCGAGCCGATGGATTCGCTGCTGAACCGTGTTGGGATGCAGGTGAAGAACAGCCGCGGCGGCCCGGCGGTCGAGATTGTGATCGAGCAGGATGCGCGCGGTTCGCAGCAGCTCCGTCGACCGGTCACGGTCGTAGTCCAGGGCCGAACCCAGTACCGCAGAGGCGAATTCGCGCAGCCGCCGCGGATCGTCCAGTTGCAGCAGCAGATGTTCGATCGCGACGTCCTGCAGGTCGATGACACGGGACCCGCCGTCGTCTGCGGCGAGCCCGAGCACCCCGCGCAACGTGCGGTAGACGCCGGGAAGCTCGCCAGGTTCGGCCGCGGGCGCGACGGCGGCGATCGCGCGTTCGATACTTCCTGTGGCGGTGAGGGTTTCGACGAGCCGGGCCGCGGCATCGTCGGTGTGGAGTCCGGTCGAGTGTGCATCACGCGGCCAGACGAGAATCAGATCCCCGCGATAGATCGCCGCGAGCGGCCGTGGCGTCACCTGGGCGATGAGCCGGTCCGCGGCGGCGAGCATGCGTTCGGTGGCCGGCCTGCCCGCGGACGCCCGCGCATCGACGCACCGCAGTCCCAGTAGCAGGTGCTCGCCGGAGAGGTCCCAGCCGAGCCGGCGGGCCCGGTCGAGCAACCCGTCGATGTCGGTGCCGTCCGAACTGAGCAGATCGGCCACGAGCGATCCCCGAAGTCGTTGCTCCACTTCGGCTGCCGTGCGTGCGCGCAACAGTTCGAGCGCCGCGACCACCGCGGTGTGCTCGATCGCCCGCACATCGAGCCCGCTGAGGACGTGGCGCTGTGCGTCGACGTGAATGTGGGCCACGACGGCGCCGTCGAGGACGACACCGGCCACCGTGGTGTCGTCGACGCCGACGACCTGGCCGCGTACGAGGTCGTCGGACGCGGGAGTGCTGGGACTCGGCCCCGCCCAGCCTGCTGCGGCGAGGGTTTCCCGGTAGACGTCTGTGATGAGCACGGCCCGTCCGAGCAACTCGGCGAGGGCCTGCGCGACGCCCGTCAGGCCCTCGCCCCGCAGCGCGGTCGCCGTCAGCAACTCGTGCACCTCCTGGGCGCGGCGCAGCTCGCGGATCGTGTTCTGCTCGCTGGCGCGCAGCTGTGCGGTGCCCAGCGCGATCGCAACCTGGGTCGCCAGTGTCGTCACGAGACTGATCTCGGCCGCATCGAATCGATGCGGCAACGCGTGGTAGCCGTTGAGTGCTCCGACGGCATGGCCGGCGCGCCGCAGCGGAACCGAGATCAGTGCGCGGTAGCCCTGTTCGTGTGCGACACCGCCCCACGCGAAGCCGGGATATGCCTCGATGTCCTCGATCGCGACGACGTCGCCGGTCCGGTAAGCGATGCTCGTCGGTGCCTCGTCATCGCCGCGGACATCGAGCAGGATGGGCCGATCGGCGTTCACCTGGGCGATGTATTCGGCCGATAGCCCGTGCGAGCCGACGATCGTGAGAGCGCGGCCGCTGGCATCCGGCAGGAAGGCCGCGCAGAAGTCGTATCCGAGCAATGTGCACGCCGTGCGCGTGACGCGGTCGAGCAGATCGGCGACCGGTTCGTCGCTTCCGACGGCCTCGCCGATGCTGGCCAGCGCGTCGAGCCAGCGCTCCAGAGGCGGGCCGACAGGCGATGTTTCAGCAGACACAACCGACAGCATAAGAGTGTGTAGCCAGACATTGTCGGTGGTTGCGTTTTCCCGGATCGTTGGGGTGCGACGGTGACAGCCGTCACAGACGGTGATCAAGGAGGTTCTCCGTTGCGAAACCCACTACGCGGCCGACGGCTCCGGTCCGTGCTCGCATGGGGACTGGCGGCAGTGACGGTGGCGGGCACTGCCGGCTGCGCAGCCGGCCTCGGCGGCCCGGCCTCGTCACGCGCCGCGCAAGACGGCGTCATCCGCTTCACGTTCGCGCCCGACCCGGTCTGGGACTACATGAACGACACCGGGCTGCTCGAGGAGTTCGAGCAGCAGAACGGCGTGCGGATCGAGACGAGCGCGACATGGGATGAGTTCGGCCTGTTCGCCGGCGGCCACGCCGACATCATCTCGTCAGCGTCGTTCGAGGTGCCCGGCCTCGAGGAGCAGACCGAGCGCGACACCGTGGTGATCGGACGCTACAACTCCGAGCGCAGCCGAATCCTGGTGCGCGCAGACGATCCCGCGCAATCGCTCGCCGATCTGAAGGGCAAACGACTCGGGGTGTTCACCACGGTGTCGGGCACGCTGGTGTGGAGCGCCCTTGTCAAGGAACTGCACGATCTCGATCTGCGCAGTGGGGGAGGCGATTTCGACCTCGTCGTGGCCGATATCCAGAACCTGTCGAACCTGTTGGCGCGCGGCGAGATCGACGCGTGCATCTGCTACCCGGATCTGTCCGCACGCGAACTGAGAGAGCAGACCGTGCGCCCGCTCTACGACGGGAAATCCTCGGCCGAGTTGTTCGCCGAAACGAACGCGCCCGGCCACGACGGCCCGATGGGCAACGTTTTCGTCGCGCGACGCGACTGGGTCGAGAACCACCCCCGCGAGGTGTCGGAGTTCCTCGATCTGTGGAACCGCGGGCTGGCCGAATGGCGCGCGCACCGCGACGAGATCATCGAACGCTACCCGCAGCATTTCGCCGTCGAATCGCCTGTCGACGTCGCGTTCATGAAAGATTATGTCGCCCAGCACGACTGGGTGGTCGACGATGTCCGATTCGACGAGCAGTGGGCCACCGACGAGAGTTCGATCTTCGACCTGATGCGCAAGACCGGGGTCATCGGTGACGACGTCAAGGACCCGGACTTCCTGCCGACCGAAGGAGTCGACAAGTGACCCAATCACCGACCATTGCCCCACCCGAACCCGAGGCGGTCACACTGGCCCGAACCCGGAAGCCGTCTGTCGCCGGCGGGTCGCGTGGGCCGGCCCGCTGGATGATCTCGCTGATCTCCCTCGCGGCGGCGGTCTGCGCCTGGGCTGCGGTCGCCGCCTGGATCGACGACCCCATCGTGCCCTCGCCGGGCGAGGTGTTCGGCCGCGTCGTCGCGATCACGATGTCGGGGGAGGCGTTCACCAACTTCGCTTCCAGCATCGGCAAGATCGCCGTCGGATTCGCACTGGCCATGTTCGGCGGCCTGGTCGTCGGATTCCTCATGGGCCGAAGCTCGTTCATGACCTCGTATTTCTCGTTGCCGTTGTTCGTGATCGGCAACATGCCCGGGCTGACGTATGCGGTGTTCGGACTGCTGATCTTCGGCGTCGGCGCGACCGGGCCGATCGTCGTGTCCGCGCTCGTGGCGCTGCCGTTCATCGCGATGAACGTCGCGGAAGGCGTGCGGTCGGTGGACGGCAAGCTGCTCGACATGTGCCGCGCGTTCGAACGCAACCGGTGGGACATCGCGCGCCACCTCTACCTGCCTGCCCTGGTGACGTTCGTATTCGCCGGTGTGCGTTACGGATTCGCGATGGCCTGGAAGGTCGAGGCGCTCACCGAGGTGTTCGGCGCGCGCGACGGTGTCGGCTTCATGATCCGGCGCGCCTACCAGGAGTTCCAGGTCGACGACATGCTCGCCTGGACCATGCTGTTCATCGTCGCGATGATCCTCATCGAACGCGGACTGGCCCATCTGGAGAACCGGTTCTTCGCCTGGCGGAAGGAAATCGCATGACCACCAGCGCGCTGCCGGTACAGTTCCGGCGCCGGGTCAAAGCCCACACCTCGTCGGCGATCGCCGTGCTGGCCGCGGTGGCCACGCTCGTCGCCGGATGGCAGGTCGCCGTCGTCGTCGGCAACCGGATTCCGTCCCTGGCCGACACCTTCGACCGGTTGGCCGCCGAGCAGGCGGCAGGTGAGCTGTGGCACCAACTCGCCATAAGCACCAACAGATTTCTGCTCGGCCTGGCGCTCGCCCTCGTCGTCGGTGCGGCGCTCGGCGTACTGATGGGGTTGTCGCGGTTGGCCGATCTCGCCTTCTCCGACCTCACGATGGCCGGGTTGGCGATCCCCGCGGTGATCTGGGCGCTGTTGACCACCATGTGGTTCGGATTCGGTTGGCTCACACCGGTTACCACGGTTTTCCTGTCCGGCTTGCCGTTCGTCGTCGTCAACATCGCCAAGGCGACCCGTGCGGTGCCTGCCGATCTGGTGCTCATGGCGCGCGCATTCGGGGTGCCGCGGGTGCAGGTGCTGCGGCAGATCGTGGCGCCCGCCGTCGCCGGTTCCAGTGTGGCGGCCGTGCGGTTCGCGATCATGAGCGCCTGGAACGGGCTGCTGTTGGCCGAGTGGTTCGGCTCCACGTCCGGCGTGGGCTGGCGCTCGCGCTACTGGTACGACGCCAACCAACTCGACGGTTTCTTCGCGTGGGTGCTCGTATTCGTGCTGCTGCTCGTCATCGCCGATCAGCTGATCCTCGGCCCGCTCGAGCGCTACGTCACCCGCTGGCGCTCGGCCTGATCCCTTCCCAACGAAAGCGAGACATCACATGGCATCCATCGAAGTTCGCAGCCTGGTCAAGGATTTCCATGACCGGCACGGCCATCGCACCCGCGTGCTCGACGGTATCGACCTGACCATCTCCGGCGAGACCTTCGTATCGGTCGTCGGGCCGTCCGGCAGCGGCAAGACCACGCTGCTCAACATCGTCTCCGGCATCGAGACCCACACGTCGGGATCGGTCCGTTTGCGCTCGGGCGAGCGGGATGCCCGCGTCGGGTACGTGTTCCAGGATCCGCGACTGCTGCCGTGGCGCACCGTCACGGGCAACCTCGGATTCGTCCAACGGGAGCGCGACGGCTGGGAGCAGCGTGCGCAGCACTACCTCGACCTGGTCGGCCTCGGTCACGTCGGTGAGCGTTATCCCGCACAGCTTTCCGGCGGGCAGCAACAGCGCATCGGCATCGCCAGGGCCTTCTCCGTCGAGCCCGACGTGCTGCTGATGGACGAGCCGTTCAGCCACCTCGACGCCATGACCTCGCGCACGCTACGCGAGCACCTGGAACGGATCTGGCTGGAGACCCGCCGCACGGTCATGTTCGTGACCCACGACGTGACCGAGGCCGTGCAGCTCTCCGACCGGATCGTGGTGCTGGCGCCCGGCGGACGGATCCACGAGATCATCGAGGTCGACCTGCCCCGGCCGCGACGCGCATCCGATCCGGCGGTGGCGGTGCTGCAAGCCGAAGTGCTCGCCCGCTTCGAGGCACTGGAGGTCGCGGCATGAGCGTCGACGTGCACGCACACTGGCTGCCCGAGGAGCTGTTCTCACTGCCTCCCGGCTCACCGGTTCCGCCGTTGAACGGCCGTGACGGGCAACTGCATCTGGGTGACCTGCCGTTGTCCATCGAGACCGCGGCGATGAGCGACGCCGACCGCGTGCTCGCCGACACCGATGCGGCCGGGCTCGCGTCGCGGGTGCTGTCGGCGCCGCCGTTCGCGTTCCCGGTGGCCGACGCGGCCGGTGTGGCCGAATACGTCGGGTCGTTCAACGAGCACCTGGCGCGCGTGTGCCGCGACAGCGATGGCCGGCTGCTCGGGCTCGGCCTGGTGTCGCTGCACGATCCCGCCGCGGCGGCCGCACAGATGGATACGATCAAACGTTCGGAGTTGTTGCGCGGCATCGCCGTACCACCACTCTTGGGTGCGACGTCGTTCGACTCCGGGCCGCTGCGCGAGGTCGTCGAGATCGCGGCCGACCGCCGACTGGCCGTGCTGGTGCACCCGATGCAGCTGCCGCGACCGGAGTGGTCGTCGTACTACCTGGCGAACCTGATCGGCAATCCGACCGAGACGGCAACCGCGGCAGCGGCATTGGTGCTCGGCGGCGTCCTCGACAAGCTGCCCGACCTTCGCATCTGCCTGTTGCACGGCGGTGGCTGCGCACCGGCGCTGCTCGGCCGCTGGCAGCACGGTTGGCAGCAGCGGGCCGACGTACGCAGCGGCGGCGGCCGTCCGCCCGTCGAGGGCTTCGCCGGATTGTGGTTCGACACCCTGACCCATGACGGGCCGACGCTGGAACTGCTGCGGGCACATGCCGATCCGGACCATCTGATGTGCGGCAGCGATTACCCGTTCGACATGGGTGTGGCCCGCCCGCTGGAACTTCCGCGCGCCGCAGGGCTCACCGACGACCTGCTGGCACGCAACGCACGCCGATTCCTCGGCCTCGACGAAGGAGAGACACATGCCTGAACACATCGACCGCGGCTCGACCCGGCAGGACTGGAGTGGGCACCGCGCCCTGGTCATCGGCGGGTCGATCGGCGGCCTGACGACGGCATTGTTGTTGCGCCGCCTGGGATTTGACGTGTCGGTGTTCGAACGGACCCCCACCGCACTCGAGCACCGCGGCGGTGGCATCGTCCTGCAGCCAGACACGTTGCGCTGGTTCGCCGAGTGCAGCACACAGCATCCCGAACAGGTCAGCACGGCCACCGAATACGTCCAGTATCTCGACGCCGCCAATGGTGTGCTCCATCGCGCGGCGGCGCCGTGGCGCTACACGTCGTGGGGCACGTTCTACCGGGCCCTGCTCGCCGACTTCGGAACAGCCGACTATCACCTCGGCGAATATGCCGCCGGGTTCGACGAAGATGCCGACGGCGTCGAGGTGCGGTTCGCGTCCGGTCGCCGCGAGCGCGGTGACCTCGTCGTGTTCGCCGACGGCATCACCTCGCCGAGCCGGCGGCGAATCTCACCCGGCACCGATCTGGTGTACTCCGGCTACGTGGGCTGGCGCGGCACCGTGCCGGAATCCGAGGTGTCACGCGAAACCTTTGAGCTGATGCGTGATTCGATCACCTACAGCGTCGCGCCCCACACGCACATCGTCATCTACCCGATCCCGTCCCACGACGGTGGCCTCGCGGTCGGCGAGCGGTTGCTCAACTACGTCTGGTACCGCAATGTCGCCGAAGGTCACGAGCTCGACGAACTGATGACCGACACCCGCGGATTTCCCACCAAGGTGTCACTTCACGCGGGCCAGGTTCAGGATCGCTTCGTCGGCGAAATGCGCTCGGCGGCAACAGAGTTGCTGGCACCGGCGGCGGCCGAGGTCGTCAACCGCACCGAGCAGCCCTATCTGCAGGCGGTATACGACGCCGGCGTCGACCGGATGGCGTTGGGCCGAGTCGCGCTGATCGGCGATGCTGCCAGTGCCGCGCGGCCCCACGCGGCGGCCGGCACGGCGAAGGCAGCGGCCAATGCGTGGGCGTTGTTCGACGCACTCGCCGACTCCGGTGACATCGCCGAGGCGCTCGCGAAATGGGAGCCCGGACAACTCGAACTCGGGCAACGGCTCCTGCGTCGGGTCAAGGACATGGGCACCCGGTCACAGGTCTCGTGCACCTGGACGCCCGGCGACCCGGATCTGCGGTTCGGCCTGTACGGGCCGGGCCGGTAACAACGAAAGGACGAAAAGTTGACCAGCACACACGAATACCTGACCGACGCGCCACTCGCGGGCACCCTGGTGGCCACCGACTTCGAGGGCTGGACACCCGAGCTGCGGGCCGAGTTCGACGCCCACGCCCACGACGGGCATGTCGGGTCACGGCTGCTCAGCCAGAACGAACGCGTGCGAGTGTGGGAGATCCGGCTGGCACCGGGGGAGCGGTTCCACGCCCACCGCCATGTGCTCGACTACTTCTGGACCGCGGTCAACGCCGGCCGCAGCCGTCAACACACCGCCGACGGCACCACCCGCGAAGTGTCCTACGGCGCCGGTGAAACCCGCCACTTCCACTTCGCCGAGGGCGAATTCCTGCTCCACGACATCGAGAACGTCGGGTCAGGTGACCTGGTGTTCACGACCGTCGAGCATCTCGACTCAGCCAATCGCCCGCTGCCGCTGTAGGTTTCATTTGGTTGTGGGTGCCTGCGCGCCCTTGGCGGGCATGCCGGGGTTGGGTTTGCCCGCCATTGTCACGCTGGAGTGGCTCGGGTGGCTGACTGTCACTCTGGCGTGACACTGGCGGGTGTGCCGGGGTCTGGGTTTGCCCGCCATTGTCACGCTGGAGTGGCTCGGGTGGCCGGGTGTCACTCTGGTGTGACAGTGGCGGGTGTGCCGGGGTCTGGGTTTGCCCGCCATTGTCACGCTGGAGTGGCTCGGGTGGCCGGGTGTCACTCTGGTGTGACAGTGGCGGGTGTGCCGGGGTCTGGTGTGGTGTGCCCGCTGCCGTTTGTCACGCTGGAGTGGCTCAGGTGGCCGGGTGTCACTCTGGCGTGACAATCGTGGGCCAGCCGTGACAATCGCGGGCCAGCCGAGCGACCGCACGCAAGCCAAACGCAAGCACGCCAGGCAAGCGCCCCAAAAAGCTAGGCCGCTTCCTCGGCGAAGCCCGGAACCAGTTCTGTAGCAATGGCTTTCACTGGCACATGGGCGTCGAGTTGGCAGCAGATCGCGATCGTCGATGCGATCACGCGCAATGGGATCGCGAGGTTGGGCGGCAGATCGAGTTGGCGGGCCATCTTGATCTGGGCGACCGAATTGTCCATCTGGCCGGCGGCCATCCGCTGGATCCACCGGCGGGTGTAGTGGAAGACGTCGACCTCGATGGGCTCGACGTACTGGCGCAGCATGTCGTCGACTTCCTGCACCGAAACCTGTTGGCCCTTCTGGATGAAGCCGGCGCCTTCCATGACCGGGATCAGTTGGTCGTAGTCCTTGTCGCGGGCCAGCCGGATCGTCAAGCCGAGCGAGGGCGGGAATCCGCCGGGCAACGGTGCGACGGCGCCGAAGTCGATGACGCCCATACGGCCGTCGGGCAACAGCATGAAGTTGCCGGGATGCGCATCGCCATGCATCATGTCGAGCCGCGCCGGCGCCCCGAAGGTGAGTTCGGTGAGGCGCGTGCCCATCAGATCGCGCTGTTCGGGCGTGCCCTCGCGGATGATCACGGACATCGGGATGCCGTCCATCCATTCGGCGATAACGACTTTCGGCGCGCTCGCGATGACGGCGGGGACGGCGAAGTGCGGGTCGTTGCGATAGGCCTTGGCGAATGCACGCTGGTTGTCGGCTTCCAGCCGGTAGTCCAGCTCCATCTCGGTGCGTTCGATGAGCTCGTCGACCACGCCTTGGATGTCGGCACCGGGTGCGAGCTGCTTGAACACGCCGACGAGCCGCTGGATGGTCTTGAGGTCGGCGCGCAACGCCTCGTCCGCGCCGGGGTACTGGATCTTGACGGCGACCTCGCGGCCGTCAGACCAGACGCCCTTGTGCACCTGGCCGATGCTGGCCGAGGCCACCGGAGTGTCGTCGAACGAGGTGAACCGGTCACGCCACTTGGTGCCCAGCTGCGCGTCGAGGACGCGATGCACCTTGGCCGCCGGCAGCGGGGGAGCGTCTTTCTGCAGTTTGGTGAGTGCTTCGCGATACGGTTTGCCGTATTGCTCGGGGATGGCGGCTTCCATCACCGACAGCGCCTGGCCCACCTTCATGGCGCCGCCCTTGAGCTCGCCCAGAACGGTGAACAATTGCTGAGCGGCCTTGTCCATCAGCTCAGCGGTGACTTCATCCTTGGACTTGCCGGTCAGGCGTTTGCCGAAGCCCAACGCGGCGCGGCCGGCCATGCCGACGGGCAGGCTAGCCAACTTCGCATTTCGGGCGACGCTTCCCCGTTTGATGTCAGACACCAGACCATCATCCACGACTCGGCTGAACGGCCCACAACCAACTGGCAACATTCGTTTTCAACAGGGGCACTCCGGATGCCGTGACCAGCGGCGCGCAACGATCGAGTAGCCGTCGGCGTCGAGTTCGAGCGTGGTGTTCAGGGTCGGCGGCGGATCGGTTGCGGGCGCGGCGGCGTCGCCGACGGCGCGAATCACGAGATCGACCTGGCGCAGCGCGAGCGCGGCGGTGGCCAGGAGAGTAGCGCGGTTCGCGCTGCCGACCGCCCCGCGCAATTGTGCGGCGACCGCGGGCCAGGCCGCGTCTTTGTCGCTGCGGTGCAGGTCAGCGCATTGCAGGCAGCTGGTCACGCCGGGCAGGACCAGTGGACCGACGAGTCCGGCGCCATCCCGAACCCGGACGGGGAGATGTGCGACGCCGGTGCGGTGCAACTCGCGCACCACGCGCGGTTCGGTGATCAGGTAGTCGGCCAGCACCACCAGGTCGGTCTGATCCGGGACGGCCGCCGCGTGTGGCTGGGCGCTGCGCCGGACTCGGGCGCCCGAGCAGCGCAACGCACTGGCCATCAGCTCCGACAGCGGTCCTCGGCCGTGGATGCGAATCGATGCCGTGCGCGCCGGAGGCGGAGGAGGGACGGTGAGCAGCGCCGCTGCGGCGAGCGCGGCGATCACCTCGTCGAGCGCCGCGCTGTCGGGAAAGCCGCACTGCGCTGCCGCAGTGGTCAACTCGTCCCGGCTGATCCCGGCCTGCAGTGCCCGCAGCAGGGCGGCGAGCTGGGTTTGCGTCGTTCCTGCCGGTGGGTGCACGAGCACCGCGCGGCGCGGATCCCAGCCGATCTGAACTGCGCCGTCGGGCCGCAGCAATACCGGCTTGTCCGCCGCCAACACATAGCGCGCCGTCATGCGACGACTCTGCCATGTCCAGCAGGTATGGCGATTCAGTTATCCACAGGCACAAGCCGGCGTCAGTTGTCAGGCTTGTCTTCGCCCTTGGCGGGGCCGTCGTCAGGGCCCTTGCCCTGCTCCTTCTCGAGGTCGGCCAGGCCCTGTTCGAAAGCCTGCTCCAAGGCGCTGTCGATGCCGCTGGTGTCGCCGCCGACCATCCGGTCGATGAATCCGGCGGGTTCGTCGAGATCGGACGAGTTCGGCAGCAGGTCGGGGTGTTGCCACACGCCGTCGCGGGCATCGGCGCCGACGGCCTCGGTCAGCCGTTCCCACAGCGCAGCGGCTTCCCGCATCTTGCGGGGCCGCAGTTCGAGGCCGACGAGCGTGGCGAAGGTCTGTTCGGCCGGGCCGCCGGTCGCGCGGCGCCGCCGCAGGGTCTCCGACAGTGCCGAGGTGCCGGGGATGCGATCGCCGAGTGCGGCGCTGACGACGGTCTGTACCCAGCCCTCGATGAGCGCCAGCAGGGTTTCGAGCCGCTCCAGCGCGGCCTCCTGCTCGGGTGTGGCCTTCGGCTCGAAGATGCCCTGGTTGAGCAGCTGCTCCATCTCCGACGGATCGCTCAGCGACGCCGGATTGAACCCGCGGGCGAAGTCCTCGATGCCCGACATGTCGACCTTCATGCCCTTGGCGAACGCCTCGACGGCACCCAGGAGCTGGCTCGACAACCACGGCACGTGGCTGAACAGCCGGTGGTGGGCGGCTTCGCGAGCGGCCAGGAATGTCAGGATCTCGCTGCGTGGGCGTTCGAGCCCCTCGGCCAGCGATTCGACCGCTTCCGGCATCAGCGCGGCCACGCCCTTGGGTCCCAAGGGAAGCCCGATATCGGTGGAGGTCAACACTTCTCGCGACAACTTGCCCAACGCCTGCCCGAGCTGCGAGCCGAACGCCATGCCGCCCATCTGCGACATCATGGCCAGCAGCGGCCCCGCCATGCTCCTGGCTTCCTCGGGCAGCGCCGAGGCCCAGACCGCCGAAATCTGCTCGGCCACCGGATCACACAACCGCTTCCAGGTCTCCAGCGTGTTGTCGAGCCAGTCGCTGGGCGTCCAGGCCACGGCCTTCGTCGTACCCTCGGGCAACGGCGTCACCCCGTCGAGCCACGTCTCGGCCAACCGGACGGCGTCGGCCACCGCGCCACGGGTCTTCTCGGGCACCGGCGCCACGAAGCCGATCGAGCTCGACGCCAACTGCCGGGCCAGGTCGTAGTTCACCGGCCCCGACTTGCCGCCTGCCATCGCGCCGCCCGCGCCGCTGAACATCTCGCCGAGCTTGGTGAAAATCTGGCCGAGGTCGCCCATGTTGAAGTTGCCCCCGGCCGTGCCGAAGCCGAACGGATCCGACCCCGGACCAGGTCCGGGATTGCTCGGGCCGGACCCCGAATCAGGGTCCTTTTTGGGCTTGTCTTTGTCGGGGTCATCCCCGGCGGAGAAGCCGAAGGGCAGGTCAGCCATACCCTCAACGGTACTCATGCCGGGGTGTCCGCGTGCCCGTGCGGGTCACGCTCTAAGTGAACCTGTAACCGCAGGCTTTACTGTGGGCGGCGTGAACAGGCGGATTTTGACGCTGCTGGTCGCGCTGGTGCCCCTCGTGGCGTTCGGCGTGCTGCTGTCGGTGGTGAAGGTTCCCTTCGTGTCGCTGGGGCCCGGTCCGACGTTCGACACCCTCGGCGAGGTCGAAGGCAAGCAGGTGGTCGACATCGAGGGGCCGGACGCGAATGTCCACCCCACGACGGGGCATCTGAACATGACGACGGTGTCGCAGCGCGACGGGCTGACGCTGGGGCAGGCGCTCACGCTGTGGATGTCGGGTCGCGAGCAGCTGGTCCCGCGTGATCTCGTCTATCCGCCGGACAAGTCCAAGGACGAGATCGACGAGGAGAACACCGCCGATTTCAAGAGCTCCGAGGACAGTGCCGAATACGCCGCACTGTCTTTCCTGAAGTACCCGATGGCGGTGACGGTGCAGGGCGTCACCGATCCTGGTCCGTCGGCAGGCAAGCTGCACGACGGTGACGCGATCGACGGAGTCAACGGCAAGCCCGTCGCCAACCTCGATGAATTCCAGGCGATCCTCAAGGCCACGAAGCCGGGCGACACGCTCGTCATCGACTACCGCCGCAAGAACGCCCCGGCCGGTGTTGCCACGATCACGCTCGGCGACAACCCCGACCGTGACTACGGCTATCTGGGCATCGGGGTGCTCGACGCGCCATGGGCGCCGTTCGACATCGACTTCAACCTGGCCAACATCGGCGGGCCGTCGGCCGGTCTCATGTTCAGCCTGGCCGTTGTCGACAAGCTGACCACCGGCGATCTCAACGACGGCAAGTTCGTCGCGGGCACCGGAACCATCACCGGGGACGGCAAGGTCGGGTCGATCGGCGGCATCACCCACAAGATGCTCGCCGCCAGGGAGGCCGGCGCCACGGTGTTCCTGGTGCCCGCCGACAACTGCACGGAGGCCCGTTCGGCACCGCAGGACGGGCTGGAGTTGGTGAAGGTGGAAACCCTCACCGGAGCCGTCGACGCCTTGCACACGCTTTCCGCTGGTGGCGAACCTCCTCGCTGCTGAGCCGCATGTCGTCGGCACATGACTAGAGTTGTAGAAAATCGGTCGGGCCGCATGGGGCTCGTCACGTTTCGAAGAATCTGAGACTGGAGTTGACGAGTGGGTATGCGGCCCGCGGCAAGGATGCCGAAGCTGACGCGACGTAGCCGGATTCTCATCGGCCTGGCACTGGTCGCGGTGCTGCTGTTGCTCATCGGGCCGAGGTTCATCGACACCTATGTCGACTGGCTGTGGTTCGGCGAGCTCGGGTACCGGTCGGTGTTCACCACCGTCCTGGCCACCCGGATCATCGTGTTCCTCGTGGTGTCGGTGTTGATCGGCGCGATCGTGTTCGCCGGCCTGGCGCTGGCCTACCGGACCCGTCCGGTCTTCGTGCCGACGGCAGGCCCGAACGACCCGGTGGCCCGCTACCGCACCACCGTGATGGCGCGGCTGCGGCTGTTCGGCATCGGCATTCCGGTCTTCATCGGGCTGCTCGCCGGCATCGTCGCGCAGAGCTACTGGGTGCGCATCCAGCTGTTCCTGCACGGCGGCGATTTCGGCGTCACCGATCCGCAGTTCGGCAAGGACCTCGGCTTCTATGCATTCGATCTGCCGTTCTACCGGCTGGTGCTGAGCTACCTGTTCGTGGCGACGTTCCTGGCGTTCGTCGCGAACCTGCTCGGCCACTACCTGTTCGGCGGCATCCGGCTGACCGGTCGCACCGGTGCGCTCAGCCGCGCCGCGCGCATCCAGCTCATCAGCCTGGTCGGCACGCTCATCCTGCTCAAGGCGTTCGCCTACTGGCTGGACCGCTATGAACTGCTCAGCAACACCCGCGCGGCCAAGCCGTTCACCGGTGCCGGCTATACCGACATCAACGCCGTGCTGCCGGCCAAGCTCATCATGCTGGCCATCGCGGTGATCTGTGCGGTGGCGGTGTTCTCGGCAATCGTGCTGCGGGATCTGCGGATTCCGGCGATCGGCGTGGCGCTGCTGCTGCTGAGCTCGCTCGTGGTGGGTGCGGGCTGGCCGCTGATCGTCGAACAGTTCAGCGTCAAGCCCAACGCCGCGCAGAAGGAGAGCGAGTACATCAGTCGCAGCATCGCGGCGACCAGGCAGGCGTACGGGCTGACCGACGAGACCGTGACGTATCGCAACTACGAGAGCAGCGGTCAGACGACGGCGGCCCAGGTCGCCGCCGACCGGGCGACCACGTCGAACATCCGGCTGCTCGACCCGACGATCGTCAGCCCCGCCTTCACACAGTTCCAGCAGGGCAAGAACTTCTACTTCTTCCCCGACCAGCTGGCGATGGACCGCTATGTCGGCCCGGACGGCAATCTGCGTGACTTCGTGGTCGCGGCTCGCGAGCTCAACCCGGACCGGTTGATCGACAACCAGCGCGACTGGATCAACCGCCACACCGTCTACACCCACGGCAACGGCTTCATCGCCTCGCCGGCCAACACGGTGCGCGGAATCGCCAACGACCCCAACCAGAACGGCGGCTACCCCGAGTTCCTGGCCAGCGTGGTGGGCGCCAACGGCAGCGTCGTGTCGCCCGGCCCGGCCCCGCTCGATCAGCCGCGGGTCTACTTCGGCCCGGTCATCGCGAACACGCCCGCCGACTACGCGATCGTCGGCAAGAACGGCGACGTCGACCGCGAGTACGACTACGAGACCAACACCGAGACCAAGAACTACACCTACACCGGCAGCGGCGGTGTGCCGATCGGCAACTGGCTGACGCGCAGCGTCTTCGCCGCGAAGTTCGCCGAACGGAACTTCTTGTTCTCCAACGTGATCGGCGAGAACAGCAAGATCCTGTTCAACCGTGACCCGGCCGAGCGCGTCGAGGCGGTGGCGCCTTGGCTGACCACCGACACGAGCGTGTACCCGGCGATCGTGAACAAGCGGATGGTGTGGATCGTCGACGGCTACACGACCCTCGACAACTATCCGTATTCGGAGCTGACCACGCTGTCGAGCGCGACGGCCGACTCCAACGAGGTCGCGGTCAACCGGCTCGCGCCCGACAAGCAGGTGTCCTACATCCGCAACTCGGTGAAGGCCACCGTCGACGCCTACGACGGCACGGTCACGCTCTACGCCCAGGACGAGAACGATCCGGTGCTGCAGGCGTGGATGAAGGTGTTCCCCGACACCGTCAAGCCGAAGGCCGACATCTCCAAGGAGTTGCAGGACCACCTGCGTTACCCCGAGGACCTGTTCAAGGTGCAGCGGGCCCTGCTGGCCAAGTACCACGTGGACAACCCGATCACGTTCTTCTCGGCGCAGGACTTCTGGGACGTGCCGCTCGACCCGAACCCGACGGCAAGCAGCTTCCAGCCGCCGTACTACATCGTCGCGAGAGACCTTGCGAGCAACGACAATTCGTCGTCGTTCCAGTTGACCAGCGCACTCAACCGGTTCCAGCGTGACTTCCTGGCGGCCTATGTCAGTGCGAGCTCGGACCCGTCGACGTACGGCAAGCTCACCGTGTTGACCATTCCGGGCCAGGTCAACGGTCCCAAGCTGGCGTTCAACGCGATCAGCACCGACACCGCGGTCAGCCAGGACCTCGGTGTGATCGGCCGCGACAACCAGAACCGGATCCGGTGGGGCAACCTGCTGACACTGCCGGTTGCCGACGGCGGTCTGCTCTACGTCGCGCCGGTGTACGCGTCGCCGGGCGCCAGTGATGCGGCCTCGTCGTACCCGCGCCTGATCCGCGTCGCGATGCTGTACAACGACCGAGTCGGATACGGCCCGACGGTCGGCGACGCGCTGACCGAGCTGTTCGGCCCCGGCGCCGCGGCCACCGCGACGAACGTCGCCCCGACCGACGGCCGGCCGCAGGCCGCACCACAGCAGGCGCCGACCGACGGGCAGGCACCCGCCGCGCAACCGCCTGCCGACCAGGACGGCAGGCCGGCCCAGGCCCCGCCGCCGGCAGCCGCGGTGCCGCCGAGTGGTCCGGTGCAGCTCTCCGGACCGAAAGCCGCGGCGCTGCAGGAAGTCCAGTCGGCGCTGACCGCCGCGCAGGAAGCGCAGCGCAGCGGTGACTTCGCCGAGTACGGCGAGGCGTTGCAGCGCCTCGACGACGCGATGAAGAAGTTCGACAGCACCCGCTAACTTCGCACCGCGAGCGACCGTGTTTGTACGCCGACACTCCGTGTCCGGGCGTACAACCACGGTCGCTCGCGCGGCCGGACGCCGACATTTACGATGCCCCGGTGCACTATCGCGTGCTGGGGCCGTTGCAGGTGGTGCACGGAGGCTCGCCCGTCGACATCGGCGCGCCCAAACAGCGTGCCGTGCTGGCGATGCTCCTGCTTGCCGACGGCCGCGTCGTTTCCGTCGATCGCCTGATCGACGCCGTGTGGGGCGACGACCCACCAGCGAGCGCGACGGCCAGCCTGCAGGCCTACATCTCGAACCTTCGCCGGGCGCTGCGCCACGAAACCGCAGTGTCGCCGATCGTGCGTCAACCCCCGGGCTACTTTCTCGACGTTCCGGCGGATGCGGTCGATCTCACGGTGTTCGCGTCCGGGTGCGCGCAGGCCGCCGCGGCTGTGGAGGAGGCCCGCTGGGCCGACGCGCTGGCCGCCGCCGACGACGCACTGGCGTTGTGGCGCGGCAACTTTCTCGACGACCTGCGGGATCAGGAGTGGGTCACCGAGGACGCCGCCCGTGCCGCCGAGATGCGCACCGAGTGTGTCGATCACCGCATCACCGCGTTGCTGGCGCTCGGGCGCGTACCCGCGGCACTCGCCGCCGTCGTGGAGCTGCGCGCGGCCGAGCCGCTGTCCGACCGCGCCTGCTGGTTGCACATGCTGACGCTCTACCGGTCCGGTCGGGCCTCGGACGCGCTCGAATCCTATGGCCGCTACGCCCGACTGCTCGATGAGGAACTCGGCCTTGCACCGGGAGCGGAGGTGCGCGCGCTGCAGTCCGCGATCCTGCGCCAGGCACCTGAGTTGGCGGCGTGGCCGCGGTCTCCTGAATGGACCGGTGCGGGGGAGGTCCACACACCAGCCGGCCCGATGCCGCCGCCTCCGGCAACCGAGGTGCGGCGTGCGGTGATGATCGGGCGGGATCGCGAATTATCCGTGGCTGCAGACCTTCTCGCCGATGTCCGGGCGGGGGAGACCCGCTGGCTGGTGCTGTCCGGCCCGCCGGGTATCGGCAAGACCCGCCTGGCCGAGGAGATCGACGATCGGTTCGATCTCGGGGCGATCTGGGTGACGTGCCCCGACGAGCAGGCTCCGCCGTGGTGGCCGATGCGCCAACTGGTCCGCGGCCTGGGCACTGACCCCGACGAGGTGCTGGAGGTGCCCCCGCACGCCGACCCTGACACCGCGCGGTTCCGCGTCTATGAGCGCGTGCAGACGCTGTTGGAGCAGGCACGACGGCAGGTGGTCGTCGTGATCGACGATGTGCAGTGGGCGGATTCGACGTCGGCGGCCTGTCTGGCCTACATCGCCGGTGCGCTGTGGGGACATCCGGTCGCGGTGCTGCTGACCGTCCGCGACGGCGAGCACAGCGCCGAGGTTTCCCGCCTATTGGCGACGGTCGCCCGCGGCGAAGGCAATCGCCACCTCGTGCTGTCCTCGTTGTCGTCTGAAGATGTTGCCGCACTTGCCAATCAGATCGCCGAGGACGGAGTCGACGAGGACGAGGCACATGTGCTGGCGGAACGGACCGGTGGAAACCCGTTCTTCGTCTCGGAGTACGCACGGCTACCGCGCGCCGAGCGCGGCGAGATACCGGTCGCGGTCAAGTCGGTGCTTGAGCGCCGACTCGCCGGACTCGACCCGGCCGTGCTCGGCGTGCTGCGCGTGGCCGCGATCATCGGTGACGCGATCGACGCCGACGCCGTTCCGGTGCTGGCGCAAGTGGCCGGTCTGGATTTCGACAGTCTCGCAGACCATCTCGACGCCGCAGCCGACGAACGCATCATCGTGAGTGCGCATTCGGCTGACGGCTATGCGTTCGCACATGGGCTCCTCCGCGAGCACCTCGTCGCCGACCTGCCGGCGCTCCGCCGCCAACGGTTACACGCGCAAGTGGCAAAGGTTCTGGCCGACAGCGCATCCGAGGATGCGGTGCCGCGGCGGGCTCAGCACCTGGTGGCCGCGCAGCCGTTGGCCGATCCGCAGGACGTGGTCGCAGCTTGCCGGCTGGCCGCCGAGCAGGCGACCGCGCGCTGGAGCTCGGACATCGCCGCCAACTGGTGGCAGGCCGCGCTGGACGCCTACGACCGGCTGCCCGCGACCTCACGCAGCGATACCGAGCGTGACGCGCTGACCGTGGCGATGCTGGAAGCGCATTCACGCGCCGGCCGTGGCCGGTTGGTGCTCGACACCGTGGAACGCCATCTTGCCGACGCGCTGCGCAGCGAGCGGGCCGAGACGGCGGGCCGGGTCGCGAGTGCGCTGCTGCGGGCCAGTGGGGGCTGGCCGTGGCTGGCTCCCGGCGACGATTCGGGCGCGCTGCTGGCGTTGCTGGAACGTGCGGCGAGGATGGCCGACGCGCATCCGGCCGCAGGCGCGCGTGTGCTCGCTGCGCTCGCCGTCGGCCTCTGCTACCACCCGGATTCGGCGCTGGCCGCCGGGCACCTCGACCGGGCCGAGGAATTGGCCGACAGCACAGGCGATCCCGACATCATCGCCGATGTCGTGATGGGCCGGCTCATCACCTACTCCGGCGTGGCCTCCTTCAGCCGCCAGACGTTCGACTGGATCGCGCGGTTGAACTCCTTGCGCCACACCAGGTCCCGTGAGGACGCGGTGATCGCACACTCGGTCGCGACGATGGCTGCCATGACGCTGGCCGACGTCTCGCTCGCCGAACACCATCTGCGAGCCGGCGTCGAGGGCAGTGAAGAACTGCAACTTCCCGTGCTGCGGGCCCAATTGCGGTGGATGGAAGCGGTGTTGGCGATGTGGCACGGCGACTTCGCCGAAGCGCAACGCCACCACGCGATCGCCGCGCACGTCCATGAGCAGACCGAACTCTACGTCGCCGGTAGCGGTCTCGTCGCGGTCGTGACACTGCTGCGCGAACAGGGCGGACCGATCGGGCCGGGCTGGTCAGGCCTGCAAGCCAGTAGCGAGACCGGCGGCCAGAGCATGGAGGCTCTCGTCCACACCGCGCTGCTCACGATCGACACCGGTTCACGCGCCGAGGCCGTCGCACGGCTCGACGGCTGGCTCGCCGACGGGAATCGCGCCGAGGTGTGGACCACCCTCGGCCATCTGACCTGGCTCGCACATCTGGCGGCCGATCATGAGCTGACTGAGTACGCGACGCCGCTGGTGGCCGCGCTCGAACCGTTCATCGACTGCATCGCGGTGATCGGCCAGGTCGGTCTCGCCGGACCGGTTTCGTTGGCGACGGCGCGCCTACAAGCACTACAAGGGGACCGCGAGCGTGCGCTGGCGGACCTGGCCCGGGCCGAGGACATCGGCCGCCGCCACGGCGGCAAGCCCACGCTGCTGCGGTGCGCGCTGCTGGCCTGCCAACTCGACGAGGACGGGCAGGCCCGCCGCGAGGCAGCCCGTGCCGTCGCACGCGAAGCCGAGGCACTCGGCATGCGCGGCATCGCCGCCCGCGCACTGCTGATTACTTGACACCGCGTGATTACTTGACACCGCGAGCGACCGTGTCTGTACGCCGACACTCCGTGTCCGGGCGTACAAACCCGGTCGCTCGCGCGGCATCGGCTTGCCACATTCTTGAGCTCGGCGCCAAGTGAAAACCAAGCGGGCCGAGCGATGCTGTGCGCAACTCGCCTGGACTGCTTGGAGGACATCCGATGACCCTGACCGACCTGCCGCACGACGGACTTGCCGACGCCCTCGGTGAACTGCGCACCCACGTCGCTGCACCCGTCGCGCTGCCCGGCGAAGCCGGCTACGAACGCGCCACCCCGTGGAACGTGGCCGCAGCCGTCGAGCCCGGCGCGGTCGTGCTGGCGACCTCCGCGTACGACATCGCCAACACCGTGCGCTTCGCGGTGGCGCGCGGCCTGCGGGTCGCCGTGCAGGCCACCGGCCACGGCGCCCTCGCCGTCACCCGTGACACCATCCTCGTGGTCACATCCGGAATGACCAGCTGCACAGTCGATCCCGCCACCCGCACCGCCCGAGTCGCGGCCGGCGCCAAATGGCAGCACGTGCTCGACGCGGCCGCGCCACACGGCCTCGCCGGACTGTGCGGATCCTCACCCAACGTCGGTGTCGTCGGATTCCTCACCGGCAGCGGGATCGGGCCTCTGGTCCGCACCGTCGGAGTGTCCTCGGATTACGTACGCTCCTTCGAATTGGTCACCGGTAAAGGGCAATTGCTGCGCGCGACGCCCGACGAAAACGCCGAGCTGTTCTGGGGCTTGCGCGGCGGCAAGTCGACGCTCGGCATCGTCACCGCGGTCGAGATCGACCTGCTACCGATCCCCGAATTCTACGGCGGTGCACTCTATTTCGACGGCGCCGATGCAGCGGCCGTACTGCGGGCGTGGAGCGGCTGGTCGGCCACGCTGCCCGACTCGATCAACACATCCATTTCCCTGCAACAACTTCCGCCGCTGCCCGGTGTGCCCGAGCCGTTGGCCGGACGGCTGACGGTCGCGGTGCGCTACACGGCGGTTGGTGATTTCACCCGCGCCGAGCGACTGTTGGAGCCCATGCGCGCGGTTGCGACGCCTTTGCTGGATACCGTTGCCGTGCAACCATATGCGGCCATCGGCGCCGTGCACGCCGACCCGGTCGATCCCATGCCGATCTACGAACATCAGACACTGCTGCGTGAGTTCAACGCTGATGCGGTCGACGTCATGTTGGCCGCGGCAGGCCCGGACACCGGATCTGTCCAGACGATCGTGGAAGTGAGAATGGTCGGCGGCGCGCTCACGCGTGAGCCCCGTCACCGCAGTGCCTTCTGCCACCGCGACGCCGCCTATGCGGTGACGATCATCGGTGTGCCCGTGCCACCCGTCGCCGACGAGGTCCGCGAGCAGGCAGCGGCCCTCGTGGCCGCACTCGCGCCATGGTCCACCGGTGGTCAGCTGCCAAACTTCGCGCCATCGCACGATGCGGGCCGGGCCGCACGCGTCTACGACGAAGACACTCGGCACTGGCTGGCCGCGCTCGCCGACCGCCACGACCCCGCGGGGGTGTTCCGATGCGGTCAAGTCGTCCGGTTCATCGAGTGATCTCCGGGCAAAAACACCCACTGACCATACGATTTGGAGCACGCCTCACGCCCCCGGTAACCTTGTGTTCACCGACGCGGGGTGGAGCAGCTCGGTAGCTCGCTGGGCTCATAACCCAGAGGTCGCAGGTTCGAATCCTGTCCCCGCTACTAGCGAGAATGGCCCTCGGACGAAAGTCCGGGGGCCATTCTCTATGGGATGGGAACAATTTTGGGAACAATCGCAACCCAATGACCTTGTTGGGAACGGATCCGGAGATTCCGACCAGCAGCCGACATCGAGGCCCGTCCCCGGCAACAAGTGCTGGCGGATCTCCGCAACGTCTCGGTACTCATTGTCGGCACGGTTGCCGCGGGTGCGGTAGTCGCGGAGATAAGCGTTGTGGACTCGAACTCGGCTGCCGACCCCAGCGCAGATGGACGGCTGTGCTGCGACGGAGGCCGGTTACGAATCAGACAGGCTCGAGAAAGCGACCGGTGACTTCAACCGAGGTCGAAGTGGACAAATTCCACCTGGCTTCCGTCCGGATCGACGAAGTCGAACATCGTTCCCAAGTCCCCGGCTACTTTCCGGATCTCCGATCGCGCAACGCCAGAGGTATCAAGCCAACTCGCCCATGCCTGAAGGTCAGCCAAAGACTCAGCCTCGAGTGCGAAATGATCCAGACCGGTACGTACAGGGTCGAACCGTTCACGTGCGTTGCTTGAATGCTCACATAGGTCAAGCACCTGGCCGCCCAGGCTCAGAATCGCCGCGCGTCCCGAGAAACGACGTTGGTCCTCGCCCTCGGGTGTATCCGCCACCAAAACTGCAGCGCCGAGCACATCGCAATAGAAACGAATGCTGCGCTGAAGGTCGGCAACTGAAAGCCCAAAGTGATGCAGTCCGGCCAAGGGCGGACGAGTTGAATCGCTTCCCACGGGCTTTGATGGTGCCAGCAGCGGCACCTGATGACCTGTCGTTTCGGCGTCTTGGGGCGATGGTGGGCCTCCCACAGCCTTATCGCAGCATTGACAAACGGCAGCCGGCCAAGCAAAAGGGCCGTGGATCCGAGCGGCTCATGCGTCTGGCAGAGCGTGTGAGAATCTGCTGGCGGAAGGGACGTTGCTGGAGCTTGCCAGTTAACACTCAACTATGTCTGAACTGCGCATATGAGACTTGGCGGCACTTCAGAATTTCGGTAAAGCCGGAGTTAGAGCCCAGAGGCCGCAGGTTCGAATCCTGTACCCGCTAATTAGGGAGAACAGCCCTCGGAGCCGGGGGCCAGTTCTCTTTGGGTTAGGTACCCAATTCAGCCTGGTGTACCCGAGATCTGCGCGCGTCGGCGCGGCAGTCGGCATCGCGCAAGGCACCGCGTCGACACTGCTTGAGGCGCTCGTGCGTGATGGGCTCGTGGCGCGCTCCGAGGACTCCGCTGATCGACGCGTAACAAAGATGGTCGCGACTCCGAAAGGCGTGCAGCAGGCAGAGTTATGGCTGCGGGCCTACGAGGCCGCCGCCGAGGAGTTGTTCGCGCCGCTTCCGCGATCCCGCTGGACCGAACTCGTCGACATCATGTCGCTCCTCAGCAGCCAGGACTGAGCGCCACTGCGGCAAAAACGATTTTCGGCCCCAAGGTTTCACACATACCCTGGGGAGCCGCGCAGACGAAGTCGGGGGAGTAGGGAGAGGTAATGACGACGGGCCCGAGCACGGGGGAGACGGTGACGTTGCAGCGTCCCCAGCCGAGCGCCAATGTGATCATCGCGCTGCTGGTCGGTTCGGCGTTCGTGATGATCCTCAACGAGACGATCATGAGCGTCGCGTTGCCTGCCCTGATCGTCGATCTCGACATCGCCGCCAGCACCGCGCAATGGCTGACGAGCGGCTTCCTGCTGACGATGGCCGTGGTGATCCCGATGTCGGGCTCGCTGCTGCAACGCTTTCCGGTGCGCGGCATCTACCTGACGTCGATGGGATTGTTCTGCACGGGCACATTGGTGGCCGCGCTCGCGCCCGGTTTCGCGGTCCTGTTGGTGGGCCGGATCGTGCAGGCGTGCGGTACCGCCGTGATGGTGCCGTTGCTCATGACGACGGTCATGACGCTGATTCCCGCCGAACGGCGTGGGCAGACGATGGGCACCATTTCCATCGTCATCGCCGTCGCGCCGGCGATCGGGCCCACCTTGTCGGGGTTCATCCTCGGTTCGCTCAACTGGCGCTGGATGTTCTGGATCGTGCTGCCCATCGCGCTTGTGGCGCTGACGGCCGGCCTGACGTGGCTGCGCGTCGACGACGAGAAACAGGAGCCGACACCGATCGACGCCGTCTCGGTACCGTTGTCGGCGATTGCCTTCGCGGGCTTGGTGTTCGGGCTCTCGCTGATGGGTGAGTCAAGTCACGGCGAGCAGAGCGTACCCGCGTGGGTACCGATGACGGTGGGCGCCGTCGCGATGGTTCTGTTCGGCGCGCGGCAGGTGCAGTTGCAGCGACGTGATCGCGCGTTCCTCGACCTGCGCCCGTTCACCTACCGACGGTTCTCGGTGTCACTGGCGCTCGTGATCCTCGGCTTCATGGGTCTGTTCGGCGCGATCATCATGGTGCCGCTCTATGTCCAGGATGTGTTGGGGCAGAGCGCGTTGGCCGCCGGTCTGACGAGCCTGCCGGGCGGTGTGCTGATGGGGTTGGCCGGCCCGATCGTCGGCCGGGCCTATGACCGTCACGGTGCCCGGCTGCTCGTCGTGCCGGGTTCGGTGCTCTTGTGTGCTTCGCTGTGGGGTTTCACGATCCTGTCGGCGGCGTCCCCGATCTGGGAACTGATCATCGTGCAGACGATCATGATGGTGGGCCTGTCGATGATGTTCACGCCGTTGATGACCGACGCACTCGCCGTCCTGCCCGACCGGCTCTACTCGCACGGCAGCGCCATCCTGACGACGCTGCAACAAGTCGCGGGCGCAGCGGGTACGGCATTGTTCGTGACGGTCATGACCAAGGCCTCTCAATCGGGTGGCGCCCCGGATCTGCCTGGCGTGCATGCGGCTTTCCTGGTCGCGGCGATCATCAGCATCGCTGCCGTCATCGCGGCGTTCTTCACCGCGCCCCGCCCGAGCCCGGCCGGTGGTACGCCGACGCATTGAGGACGAGCGGGCCCACCGCGCGAAAAACACTTGACCGCACACCCGTCGCGGTGAGACCCTGTTCGACTTGCCTTGTTCCCGAACAACCACGAACTGATGACTCTCACTGAATCCGATACGGATACGACCGCGACGACCGGCGGCGTCGACGCACACCGGCACCCCATCGCAGACGTGGCTGGGTGGCTGGATGGTCTCGACGGGAGCGTGCGGCCTACCCTGCGCGCGCTCGGAGAATTGCTTCTGGGTGTCGCTGAGAGCGAAAGCAGTGAAACCGCAGAACGATTCACTGCCCGGTGTCTGGGCGTTTCAGACTGCGGCAACCTGCTCGATGAGGAACGCTCGTTGAATCCGGTGTCGCGCTTGACGACTGCGGTCGCGCTGGCGCACTGGATCGATGAGTACGCCGACCTCTGTGAGATCGGCCCTGGCGAATACACCAACCCGCCGAAGTGGACTCAGACCGAGATCAGCGGACAGCGCTTTCGTCATCCGATGTGTCTGCGTGTGCATTTCCCCGCAGGCACCCTGCTCGATGACGGCGGGTGCGTCATCCATATCGAGGTCCGCGAGAGTGTCCTGTACTCAGCCGAGGTCAGCGCCTACGTAACGCCGGACCACCAAGGAGATGCGCGCGCCGTGCTGGATCGGCTCGCCGAGCGCGCGAACGCACTCAATCCGTACCGAGGCCGGGCGGTCCGCGCCACCTATGACCAGGGCTTGAGTCTTTCTGTCATTGAACTGCCGTCCACGGCGACCCGCGCGAACGTCATCGTGCCCGACGAAGTATGGAACGAGGTGGACCTCGGCATCACAGCGGTGCGCGACCGGCATGACGTGCTCAACGCGCACGGCCTCGGCGCGAGGCGCGGTGTCCTGCTTTGCGGTCCGCCCGGCACTGGCAAGTCGGCAGTCAGCGCGGTCGTCGCGCGGGCGGTTGTCGGGGAATTCACCGTCATATACGTCGAAGCCAAGGCTGGGGCAGCGCTGCTCACCGCTGTCGTCGAAGAGGCCCAACGGCTGGGCGGCCCGGTGTTACTCGTGTTGGAGGATGTCGACCTGTGGTGCCAGGACCGCGCCGGCGGACAGTCCGGTCTGTCGGAACTATTGCAGGCCATGGATATCGAACCTGAAGCCCGTATCCTCACGCTCGCCTCGACCAACGATGCCGCGACGCTCGATAAGGCAGCGATCCGCACCGGGCGCTTCGACTCCATCGTCGAAGTCGGCTACCCCAACCGCGCAGACGCGGCCCGCATCTTGGCGGCACTCACCACTGGTCTGCCCGGCGGCGGAGATGTCGACGCCTCGGCGGTGGTCAACTCCCTGCCGGAGAACACCAGCGGCAGCGACATTCGCGAAATCGTCCGCCGCGCCGTTCTAGCCGGCGACGACGGCCATGTCAGCACCGCGTCCTTGATGGCTGAGGTGAGTAACGGACGCTACCGGGCTACCGTTCCGACGGGGATGTATCTGTAGTCACCGGCTTCGTCGGCGTCGAGCGTGAACTTCTTGGTGATTATGGGCGAGATTCTCGCCAACAAGCTCACATTCGCGTGGCGCGCCGCGCCTCATCTCCAGTTCCAGACGGACATGTCGTCCGGCGGGTACTGCTGGCAGACGTCGGTGGTGTTGGCGGCGACGCCCTTGTTGTTGAAGAACAGCTTTGCCCAGTTGGGCCAGCGCCAGGCCATGCTCTCGTAGAACGCATTGGTGGCCGTGTTCTCGGAGTACTGGCGACGTCCGGCGTAGTCCAGCGAGAAGAACCAATGGATCCGGTCTCGGGCGCCTTGTTGATCGGCGGCAGGTTTGTTGTTGTAGTCGATCATGTAGCGCTCGTAGTAGACCGGCTCGACGTCGCGCGCGGCCGCCATGATCTGCTCGGCCGTGCACGGCGTCTTGAGAATCCGATTCGGAATCGGGTAATCGTCGGTGGCATCGGCCGACGCCACCCCGGGCGCCGCCGAAAGTGCCACCACCGCAGCCAGACCCGCGATCAGCCGCTTACCCACGAGCTGCCAGCTGTTCCAACACCACTCGCTTCTCCGGGCAGTAGTAGTTGACGGCAGTGCCGAGGAACTGCCACGCCTGCTCCGTGGTGCTGTCCTTGTCGAGTTGATCGGATACAAACTTGGCCGACTCGTGGGCGTCGGCGTCGACACCCTGATACATCCGCTTGCACGTCAACTTCCCGATCCACGCGTTGTAATCCCTCGGCCCGTAGATCCCGTGGATGTGCAACTCGTTGGCGAAGTCGGTGTCCGGGTCCGCATAGGCCGGTGCCGACCACGCCAGAGCCGTTGCTGCACAGGCGATCCCCGCTGCCGCAAGACGCTTCATCAGACGACCGCCTCCTGGGGATCGCGCTGGATCGGCTTCGGCCAGGGCTGTGGTACCGGCCGAGGCCGCACCCGCAGTGGCCACCAGAACCAGCGCCCGAGCAGTGCCGCCAGCGACGGTGTCATGAGCGAGCGCACCACGAGCGTGTCGAACAACAACCCGAGACCGATCGTCGTACCCACCTGGCCGATCACGATCAGATCGCTGACCGCCATGGACATCATGGTGAAGGCGAACACGAGACCGGCGGCCGTGACCACGGATCCGGTGCCGGCCATGGATCGGATGATCCCGGTGTGTAACCCGGCGTGGATCTCCTCCTTCATGCGGGACACCAGCAGCAGGTTGTAGTCCGCACCGACGGCCAGCAACACGATCACCGACATCGGCAACACCATCCAGTGCAACGGGATACCGATCAAGTGCTGCCAGATCAGCACCGAGAGGCCGAACGAAGCACCGAGGCTCAGTACAACGGTCCCGACGATGACGGCAGCGGCCGCGATCGCTCTGGTCAGCACAACCATGATGAGGAAGATGAGGACCAAAGAGGCGACCGCTGCGATGAGTAGGTCGTAGTCGGCACCCTGCTGCATGTCCTTGTACATGGCCGCAGTGCCGCCCACGTACACCGTCGACCCTTCTAGGGGAGTGCCCTTGATGGCGTCGGCGGCAGCGATCTTGAGCGGTTCGATATGCGCGGTGCCTTCTTCGGTCAGCGGATCGCCTTGGTGGAACACGGTGAACCGCACCGCATGTCCGTCTGGCGACAGGAACAGCTTGATACCGCGCTGGAAATCGGCCGTCCCGAAGGCTTCGGGCGGCAGATAGAAGAACTCGTCGTTGAGTGACGCGTCAAATGCCTGCCCCATCGCCGTCTGGTTGTTCTGGTTGGCGATGTTCTGATCCTGCTGGGCCTTTTGCGCCTGGTACTGGTTCAGCAAATACTGCTTCTGGTTCTTCATCGTCTGGATCATCGCCGGCATCACAGCCGCCATCTGAGGCGTCAGCTCTGCCATGCGGTGCAGATCCGGGACGATATCCGCGAAATCGTCGGACATCGTGCTGATGCCGTCCAGCGCGTCGAAGATCGACCGGAGCGAATGGCACATCGGGATGTCGAAGCAGTGCGGTTCCCAATAGAAGTAATTGCGCAGCGGGCGGAACTGATCGTCGAAATCGGCGAGGTGGTCACGCACCTCGTCAAGGTTCTGCGAGGTCTTGTCCATCTTGTCGGCCATGCTGCGGGTGACCTCTGCCAGCTGCAGCGTGATGCCGTAGAGCTTCTCCTGCGAGTCGATGGTCGTCTGCAGCTCGTTGGCCTGCTTGAGCGTGTTGTCCAGGACCTTCTGCTGGTAATCGTTGTTCATCAAAGTGCCTGTGCCGCTTTGGCTCATCGAGTAAGGCAGCGACGCGTGCTCGATGGGCTTGCCGTCCGGCCGGGTGATGGTCTGCACCTGGGCGATGCCGTGCACGCGGGCCATGGCCTTGGCGATCTTGTCGATCACCAGGAAATCAGCCGGGTTGCGCAGGTCATGGTCGGTTTCCACCATCACCAGTTCAGGGTTCATCTTGGCTTCGGAGAAGTGCCGCGTGGCCGCGGCCATGCCGACATTCGCCGGAATGTCGGCGGGCAGGAAGATCCGGTCGTTGTAGGTGGTGTGGTAACCCGGCAGCGTCAAAAGGCCGACGAGGGCCAGTACCACAGCCATGACCAGAACCGCACCGGGCCAACGGACCACGGCCGCACCGACCCGCCGCCAGCCGCGGGCCCGGTCCATGCGTTTGGGGTCGAGAACTTTGCCGAACCGGGTGACGATAGAGATGAGCGCGGGCCCCATCGTCAACGCCGCGGCAACCACGATGGCCATGCCGATCGACAACGGGATACCCATGGTCTGGAAGTACGGCAACCGGGTGAAGTGCAAGCACAGTGTGGCGCCGGCGATGGTCAGACCCGAGGCCAGCACGACATGCGCGGTGCCGTGGAACATCGTGTAGTAGGCCGATTCTTTGTCCTCGCCGATCCGGCGAGCCTCCTGATATCTGCCTATCAGGAAGATCGCGTAGTCGGTGGCCGCTGCGATCGCCAGCGTCACCACCATGTTGGTGGCGAACGTGGTGAGGCCGAACACATTGTGATAGCCCAGGAACGCGACGAGGCCGCGCGCTGAGGACAGTCCGACCACCACCATGAAGAGCGTGATGACCACGGTGATGATGGACCGGTACACGACGAGCAACATCACGGTGATGACCGCGAAGGTCAGCATTTCGATCGTTCTCATGCTGGCATCGCCGACGGCGTTCTGGTCCGTCGTCGTCGCGGCCGGGCCGGTGACGTAGGCCTTGACACCAGGGGGAGCCGGGGTGCTGTTGACAATATTGCGAACAGCTTCCACCGACTCGTTGGCCAGCGTCTCGCCCTGGTCGCCCGCGATGTACACCTGGACGTAGCTCGCCTTGCCGTCGATGCTCTGTGCGCCCGCGGCGGTCAGCGTGTCGCCCCAGAAATCCTGCACATGCTGAATGTGTTTGGTATCGGCACGCAGGGTCCGGACCATCTCGTCGTAGAACGCGTGGGCATCCGCGCCCAGCGGATTCTCGCCCTCCAGCACGATCATCACCGAGCTGCTGGTGTCGTACTCATCGAACACCTTGCCGACGTGCTTGGTCGCGATGAGTGCGGGTGCGTCGTTGGGGCTCATCGACACCGCGCGCATCTTGCCGACTTCTTCGAGCTGTGGCACAACGGTGTTGAGCAGCCCAACGATGACCAGCCAGCCGAGGACGATCGGGATCGAGAAGGTGCGGATGAACCGCGGTAGCCAAGGCCGCGCCGAGTGGCGCGCCGGAGGAATGGAGTCGGTCGGGGTTTCGTCGGTGAACGTGCTCATGCGCGATCCGCCTTCGGGTCCTCGCTGATGCTCATGCGGCCTTCACCAAGCAATACGTCGCAGCGTTCACGCCGTGCGCCGTCCTTTCGTCTTTGACCTCGTCGTCGACGGTGACCCGGCAGCTGATCGAATCACCGTTGCCCTGCACCATGAGGTTGGGCTGTACGGACGGGATCGTCGTCTCCAATCGGAGGGTCCACGGCAAGCTGGCGGATTCGACTCGCTGCGGCAGGCCCTGTAGATCCATGTAATTGACGGTCGCTGTCGTGCCGGTGCCGAAAACCTCGTAGACGACAACCTTGGGATTGAACTTCTGTGCGGTATCGGCTCCCACCGGCGTCACCACTGCCCCATCTGAGCCGAACACCGACCGCAGGTTGCTCACGGCCACGGCGCCGATGGCGATGGCGACCACGATGAGAATCGGTAACCACGCGCGTTTGACTACGGCGTTCACGGATGCGTCCGTCTGTGCGAAGCGGCGCGGTGTCCGGAAATGGTTTTGCGCACAGGACGGCGCTCCGGGACGACGGTCACAGTCGAGCCTTTCCATATGGGTCCGCGGCCGGCCGGGACGGGACGTGTTAGCTAGGTAACCTAAACGGAAAAAGTGGATCGAGTCAATCCACTTATGATGATCATCACCTAAACTTGCGGGTCATGACCACCTATGAGCCTCAGCGCGCATTGCGAAAGGATGCGGAGCGCAACCGGCAGCGCGTGCTCGACGCCGCGCGCGAGCTGTTCGCCGAAAAGGGTCTCGAGGCGACGCTCAATGACGTGGCGCGTCACGCCAATGTCGGTGTGGGCACGGTGTACCGGCGATTCGCCACGAAGGAGGAACTGCTCGACGCGGTCTTCGAGGACGGTATCGACCAGGTTGTCGCCCTCGCGGAATCCGCTCTGGAGTACGAAGATTCGTGGGACGGGTTCGTGTGGTTCGTCGAGCACATGTGCGAACTGACGGCCACCGACCGCGGCCTGCGCGAGATGGTCTACAGCAAGGCCTACGGCGGCTGTGGGGTCGAGTCGTCGCGGCTGCGCCTCATCCCGCCGATCTCGAAACTGGTCGAACGCGCCCGCAATGATGGCCACCTGCGGCCCGATGTGGAACATACGGACATGCCGATCTTGGGCCTGCTGGCCGGCACTGTGAGCGAGTGGTCCGGCCACGTCAAACCCGAACTGTGGCGACGGTATGTCGCATTGTTGCTCGAAGGCATGCGCCGACGGGACGGGCAGCCTCGGCTGCAAGTCGAAGCACTCTGCGAGGAGCGGATGGAAGCCGCGATGCAGGGGTGGCGCCCCGCTGGGTGCCCGATGCAAAGCTGACGCACACAACCGCAGCGGCGATTTCGCCGTCTTCGCTTGACGCGGCTCGGCGAGCGTGTATGTTCAGTCGTGTTATTCCCATTTGGAAGTAACTGACTCGTCACGCCACGGAAGGTGCGACATGGCCCGCCATTGAAGCGCCTGTGGCACAAGCGGATTCAACGATTGTCGGTATCCGGTCCCATCCGCCCGAAGGAGCTCATCGTGCCGCCACCCACCGATGCCGAGTACTTCGACCTCGGCGACTTCACCCTCCAGAGCGGTTTCACGCTGCGCAACGCGCGCCTCGCGTACAAGACCTACGGCACGCTGAACGACGACAAGTCCAACGTGATCGTCTATCCCACTTGGTATTCGGGCTGGCACACGGACAACGAATGGTTGATCGGCACCGACAAGGCGCTCAACCCCGACGAGTGGTTCATCATCGTCCCCAACATGCTGGGAAACGGACTGTCGTCGTCGCCGTCGAACACTCCGGCACCATACGATCGGGCCCGCTTCCCGGCGGTGACGTTCTACGACCAGGTAGAGGCACAGCACAAGCTCGTCACCGAGAAGTTCGGGATATCCACGATCGCGCTCGTCACGGGATGGTCGATGGGTGCGGGCCAGACCTACCAGTGGGCGGTCAGCCACCCGGAGATGGTGCAACGCGCGGCACCGTTCTGTGGTTCGAGTATCACGGCGCCGCACAATAAGGTGTTCCTGGAATCGCTCATCTGCGCGCTCACCGCGGACGCCGCGTGGGCCGACGGCGATTACTCGCCGGAGGCGCTTCCCATCAAGGGTTTGCGGGCATTCGCTCGCGTGTACTCCGGCTGGGGATTCTCGCAGGCGTTCTACTGGGAAGAAACGTGGCGCGAGCTCGGCTTCACGTCATTCGACGACTTCCTCTACGGATTCTGGGAGAACTTCTTCCGCGACGGACGCGACCCCAACAATCTCATCGCGATGCTGCGCACCTGGCACAGCGGAAACGTCGGCAACACACCGGGTTTCGGCGGTGACGTCGAGAAAGCGCTGGCTTCGATCAAATGCCCGTTGCTGGCGATGCCTGCCGAGAAGGACCTGTACTTCCCGCCCGAGGACGAACAGTGGGCGAGCCAGTTCATCGCGCACGGTGAGGTGCGGGTCATCCCCGGTGTCTGGGGCCACTTCGCCGGGGGCGGAGCGAACCCCGTCGACACAGCGTTCATCGATGCGGGCATCCGCGACCTGATGTCGAAGCCGGGTTATTCGCCCGCGGGCTGATTCACGTGGCCTGAGCGCATCTCAAGGCACAATCGACCACGTGCGAAAAGTCGTCGTCATCACCGGGGCAGGAAGCGGAATCGGACGGGCCACGGCGCGGGTGCTGCTGGATGCCGGCCACGATGTCGTCCTGGCCGGTCGGCGTGCCGACAGGTTGTCCGAAACGGCGCAGAACCGGCCCGACGCCCGGATAGTGCCGACCGACGTCACGGATGTCGGGTCGGTTAAGGCACTGTTCGCAGACGCGGTCGCGACATTCGGACGAGTCGATGTGTTGTTCAACAACGCCGGAGTGTTCGGGCCTTCGGCCTCCGTCGCGGACATCGACGATGAGCACTGGCACGCCACGTGGCGGACGAATGTCGATGGGGCGGTGTTCTGCGCGCGCGAGGCCGCACGGGTCATGGCGGGGCAGCTGCCGCGCGGTGGGCGGATCATCAACAACGGCTCGCTGTCGGCACACCGGCCCCGCCCGAACAGCTTGGCCTACACGGTCACCAAACACGCGATCAGCGGGCTGACCGCGTCGATGTTGTTGGATTTACGTGACATTGACATCTGCGTGACGCAGATCGACATCGGCAATGCCGCCACCGATATGACCGCGGGCTTCGGCAACCAGACCCGGCAAGCCGACGGAAGTCTCGCTGCGGAGCCGATTTTCGATGTCGAGCATGTCGCGCGCGCTGTCGCGCATCTCGTCGATCTGCCGTTGGAGGTGTCTGTCCCGTCGCTGACCGTGATGGCGCGGGCGATGCCGTACTTCGGCCGCGGCTGACGTGGGGGACGCGTGACTGCGCACTTCGTCGTCAACTGTTCGACGTTGTTCACCGATCTTCCGGTGCTGCAACGTCCGCAAGCCGCGCGCGACGCGGGCTTCGAAGCCATCGAGTTCTGGTGGCCGTTCGCCGATGCGGTACCTGGCGACACCGAGGTCGACGTGTTCGTGCGGGCAGTCTCAGACGCGGGGGTCACGCTCACGGCACTCAACTTCGCAGGCGGCGACATGGCGGCGGGGGAGCGGGGGTTGGTGTCAGATCCCCGACAGCGCAACGTGTTCCGCGACAACGTCGACATAGCGATCGGCATCGCGGAACGACTCGGCACCACGGCGTTCAACGCGCTCTACGGAAATCGCGTCGACGGCGTAGATCCACGTCAGCAAGATGAGGTCGCCGTCGAAAACCTCGCGTACGCGGGCCGCGTGGCCGAACGCGTGGACGCGACCGTGTTGGTCGAACCCCTCAGCGGTGTCGCCGCCTACCCGCTGCGCACGGCCGCCGATGTCATCGCCGTGACCGATCGTGTCCGCGATGCCGAAGCAGTCACCACGCTGCGGCTCCTCGCGGACCTGTATCACCTGCACGTCAACGGCGATGACCTCGGCACCGTGATCGACAATTACATCCACCGCATCGGCCATGTTCAGATTGCCGACGCGCCCGGGCGTGGTGAACCGGGCTCGGGCACCATCGATTTCGCTGGACATCTCGCGCATCTGAAAAACCGTGGATATCGCGGAAACGTCAGCCTGGAGTACTTTGCCACCGGCCCGGATCCATTCGCGTGGCTACCACCGTCGCGGCGTGGCGCGAGTCCCTGGAGCTGAAACAGGCCTTTGAATGCATAGATGCAGTCCGTACGGTCGGGCATATGCATGTGTACAACCTGGCTTTCGAATGGACGGACACCAATCGACATTGGCTCATCGAAGTACCCGTGCGGATCGTCGCGTACATCGTCATCGCACTGATCGCGCGCTATGTGCTGCACCGGCTGATCGACCGGGCCACCACCGGCCGACCGCATAAGGCCGGGGCGGCGCCCGACCAGGAGAAGACCAAGCCGCCGCTGCTGCGGCATTTACGCGATCGCACCCCGAAAGCGGCCAGCGGTCAGCGGATCGCCGAGCGACGCCAGCAGCGCGCGCAGACGATCGGATCCGTCCTCAAGTCGACGGTGTCGATCGTCCTGCTGGTCTGGGTCGTCCTGACGGTCCTCAACGTCCTCGGCGTCAACATCGCGCCGTTCATCGCGTCGGCCGGTGTGGTCGGGCTCGCGATCGGCTTCGGTGCGCAAAACCTCGTGCGTGATTTCGTCACCGGTGTATTCATGCTGCTCGAAGATCAGTACGGCGTCGGCGACAACGTCGACCTCGGCGAGGCCGTGGGTGAGGTGCAGAGTGTGGGCTTGCGGATCACGACCGTCCGCGACATCGACGGCACGCTCTGGTACGTGCGCAACGGTGAGATCGCGCGTGTGGGAAACATGAGTCAGGAGTACGCCGTCGCGCGCATCGAGGTGCCGGTCGCGTTGACCGCTGACATCGATCGGGCCGAAGAGGTCGCAGTCGAGGCCGCCGAAGCCGCCATCGCCGACCCGTCGTTGGCCAACAAGGTGCTGGGCAAGCCCGAGATGCTCGGCGTGCAGGAACTGTCGCCCGACCTTCTCAAGTTGCGGATGACCGTGAAGACGAAGCCCAACGCGCAATGGGCGGTGCAGCGCAAGCTTCGCCGCGAGGTCTTACGGTCGTATGACGAGCACGGGATCGACCTGCCCTATCCCAGCGGGCGGTTCCAAGCCGTGGTCGGGGGATGACGGCACCCCGGAAAACAACAGAGCCGGGGCCTGTGGGCCACCGGCTCTGTAAGGCGAATCTGTCGCGTCAGCGACGAGCTTCCTCAAGCTCGTACCGCTGGGCCACTGCGATCAACTCTTCGCGGACCGTCGACTCGGGCAGTGCGCTGATCCGTGCATACAGGCGCCGCCGATTGTTGGCACGCTTCATATTTGCGCGAAACTGCGCGAACGGCATTTCTTCTCACTCCTCGTAAAGTTCCCCGGATCGCGGGGAACCGTTTGATTCCATCGCCCACAGGCTGGGGGTCTCCCAAAATGTGGAACACTTCGATCCTCCTTGTTAATTCTGAGTAAAGCAACTTTCCCGATGTGAGTTTCACTACAGCACTTTGCGGTTCTGAAATCGCGTGCCATTTCGATTGTGTCTCCGCCACTTTCAGATTGAAATGTCGCGCAGGTCACTTCCGATGACTATCGCATTACCGCACAACGCCATTCGACTGACCGAGGCCACTACTTCGCTGCGCGTACGGCATCCACGGCGGCCTGCACGCCGATGCCGGCGTCGATCATCGGCTCGGTCGACCGCAGTGTGCGGCACAACACGAACGCCCCCTCGAGAGCGGTCAGCGTGATCGCCGCCAAGCGCCGGCTCTGCTCGGCGGTGAGCTCAAGTTGCATGAACCAGTCCGCGAGCCGCGCCAACCAGCTCTCGAACACCTCCGCGGCTTCAACGCGCAGCCGTTCATTGGTGCTCGCCACTTCCAGGGCGATGGTCTCGATCGAACACGCCTCGCTGTAGTCCTGCGATTCCAGGAGCCGGCCCGCGTTCTCGAACAGCTGTGGGATGCCGTCGGCCGGGTCGGTCTGCGCGAGCTGTGCACTGACCAACTCGCCGTACCGCACCCCCTCGCACCGGATGACCTCAACGCTGATCGATTCCTTGCCGCCGGGGAAGTGGTGATAGATCGAACCGAAGGGCGCGCGGGAGGCCCTCGAGATCTGTTTGAGTCCGGTGGCCGCCATGCCCTGGCGCCGGTACAGCTCCGCCGTCGCTTCCAAGATCCGGTCGCGGGTCCCGATATCGGCCATGGCATCTGTCCTTGCGCGTGGTGTCGGGACAGCATATCGTCAGCTGAGTAGAACGATCTTTCTAGGAGCGTCGAATGCCCACAGTCGACCTGCCTGCGGGACCCGTCGCGTACGAAGACACCGGTGGTGACGGCCCCGTCCTCGTCTTCGGTCACGGCCTGCTCATGGACGGCAGGCAATGGCGCAAGGTCCTGCCGTTGCTTCCCGGGTACCGCTGCATCACCCCGACGCTTCCGATGGGGGCGCACACCACACCGATGAACGACGACGCGGTCCTGACCGAAGTCGGCATGGCCCACATCCTCGCCGACTTCCTCGACGCCCTCGGCCTCGACGACGTGACGCTGGTCCTCAACGACTGGGGCGGAGGGCAATTCGTGATCTCGGAAGGCCGCGACAAGAGGGTGGGCAAGCTGGTGCTCGCATCCTGCACGGCGTTCGACAACTACCCGCCCAAGCCGGCACGTCCGGCAGCGCTGCTGTGCCGTATGCCGGGCGGGGGATGGCTGCTGAGCAGAATGTTCGGCACGAAGTTCTTCCGGCGCAACCGCCGGGCCTTTGGTGCGATGAGCAAGAAGGGACTGCCCGACTCCCTGTACGACGACTGGTTCCGGCCCGCTGTCGAGAACCCGGCGATTCGCCGCGACCTCGTCAAGTTCGCTACCGGCGCGCCCTCGCGCCGCCGGCTGCTCGAAATGTCCGAGCAGATGCGGACATTCACCCGACCCGTGCTCGTCGTCTGGGCGCGCGAAGACCTGATGATGCCGCTTGAGCACGCGGACCGCCTGATGGCGCTCTATCCCGACGCCACCAAAATCGTCATCGACGACTCGTGGACGCTCATTCCCGAGGATCAGCCCGAAGCGATGGCAAAAGCGTTGCGGGAGTTCGTACCGTGATCCGACTCCGGCCTCACCGCGCGCCGCGGCGCAGTTGAGAATCCAACTGGCGCATCAACTCACCGACTCGGCCGCCACCGGCCGGCGCGTACGGGAATCGGCGGAGGACGGCGACGACGGTCGGCGTCGCTCGCTTTGCCGCCTCATCGAGGTGGGCGGCGCCGACGGCGGGATCGCCGCCCGTGACGAGTTCAGCCGCGCGTGCCGCGAATGCGCCTGCCCCGACAATGTGTTTCACTTGCGTGGCCTTCGCCAAGGGATGTAGGTAGGCGGCGCCCGCGGCGCACATCGCTGCCATCGCCGCTTCCCGCGCAGCGGTGTCGTCGGTCTCCTTGGCCGCTCGGAGTGCCGCCCATGCGGTATCGCGCAGCGCTTTGCCGCGCCGCCCGCCCCGCGCGAACTCCCACGCAGCCTCGATCGCCGCGCGCGGGCGCGTGTCGTCGGGCCGATCGGCCTGAAAGATCTCGAGCGCACCCTCCGCGCAGCCGGCGGCGAACGCCGTGACCTCACGGAGGTCCGGCACGCTCAGGACGATATCGGTCGCGTCGGAGGTCATGACGCCATTGTGAGCCAATGCGAAACGGCCCAGGAGCGGACTCCGGGGCCGTTTCGTCGGGCGACTTCGTCGGGCCTTACGCCGTCGGAACCTTGCGCGCCTCGGTCTTCTGCGGGATGGCATCGCTGAAGGGTGCGGTGCTGCGGTCGTGCAGCGGATGAATCGTCATGTACACCAACCCGATTCCCACGACGACCACCGCAGACAACGCGACGATCCAGTTGTCGTACCACGGGGCGTCCGGGGTCCGCGGCCACGCCATGTTGATCATCGCGGTGACGCCGTAGGCCAGGGCCGCGATGTTGACCGGCAGACCCCATTTTCCGAGCGTGTACTTGCCGCTGGGCACCGAGCCCTTGAGGCGGGCCCGCAGAGCCGCGAGCACCACCATCTGGAATCCGAGGTAGATGCCGAAGGCCGCGAAGCTGATGATCTTGGTGATCGCGTCGGTGGACACCTTCGAACCGATCACGATCACGGCCGGCACCAGAGCCGCAAGCAGCAGCGCATACGGCGGGACGTGGCGCGTTGCCGAGAACTTCTTGAGCAGCGAGCTGCCCATGATCATGCCGTCGCGGCCGTACGAGTAGGCCAGCCGGCTCGCCGCGGCCTGCAGGCTCATCGCGCAGGACAGGAACGAGATCAGAACGATGACGAGGATGACCTTCGAGCCAACCGGGCCGAACGCCTCGTTGAGCACGGTGCTCACCGGGTCGGTGTCCTCGCCGGCGATGACGGCGGGGATGTCGGCGACCGCCAGCACCAAGGCGAGACAGACGAAGGTCGCGGCGGCGCCACCGATGTAGATCGTGCGGCGCATGGCCTTGGGGATGAGACGTCCCGGATTGGGAACCTCTTCGGCGACGTCGCCACAGGCCTCGAAACCGTAGTACTGGAAGACGCCGATCAGTGCCGCGGCGGCGAAGGCCCACAGGTAGTTACCGTCGCCACCGGCACCGAAGCTGTCGAACAGGACACCGAGGTTATGGTGGCGGTGGGCGATGAGCAGCCAGCCGCCCACGATCAGCGCGCCGATGATCTCGGCGCTGAAGCCGATAATCGCCGCTTTGGCAAGGACTTTCGTGCCCATGAAGTTGACGGCCGTGGCCAGTGCCAGCAGGGCGAGGGCGAATGCGATGGTGTTGTTCACGGTCGCTTCGAACCCGAATGTCGCGGCGATGAACGGGCCCGCGCCGTAGACCACGGAGGCGATGGTGACGAGCAGTGCCACCAGGTAGACCCAGCCGGTCATCCATGCGTATCGACGGCCCCACAGTCGCCGGGCCCACGGATACACGCCGCCCGCCACCGGGAACTGCGCGACGATCTCGCTGAAGATCAGTGCGACCAGCAGCTGGCCGACGCCGACGATGAGGAAGCTCCAGATCATCGGCGGTCCGCCGGTCGCCAAGGCGAACGCGAACAGCGTGTAGACGCCGACAACCGGGGACAAGTAGGTGAAGCCGAGCGAGAAGTTCGCCCACGGGCTCATGTCGCGCTTGAACTCCGACTTGTAGCCGAGAGCGTGCAGATGCGCGGCGTCGTCCTCATCGTGGTACGAGTAATACCCCTCGTCGGGGCGGTCTGGGCTGGAGGTTGACATCGCCCTACTTTCTTGGGTGATTGAGGTCACTGTAGTGAAGTAGTGCGAAAAACTACAGTCCTATTGTTTAACCGGCAACCGGAACGGCAGAATTCGTTCAAAATCGGGTAGATTGCCGACGACGGACTCTCCAGTGAGGGTGTTCGCGGAGGAGGAGCGCCGGTGTCGTCGTTGTCACCCCTCGTCGCGCCAGAGGCCCCGGTGGGCCGGGCCGACGAGATCGTGCAGCGCATCACCGAGGCGATCCATCTGGGGTTGCTCGACGACGGTGAGCGGCTGCCGGTCGAGGTCGACCTGGCCGCCCAGTTCGGTGTCGCACCCATGACCGTGCGGGAAGCGCTGGCCACTCTGCGCGAACAGGAGTTGGTCGAGACGCGGCGCGGACGCAGCGGTGGATCGTTCGTCCGGCGGCCCGCGGGCCCGCCCGTCGACCAGCTCGCCGCGCGGCTGTCTGCGATGAGTGCCTCGGACCTGCGTGATCTGTTCGACGAGCACACCGCGATCGCCGGCCAGGCGGCCCGGCTCGCGGCCGAACGGGCGGCCCCGTATGTGGTGCGTCGGCTCTTTGCCTTCACCGATCAACTCGACTCGGCCACCACATTGGGCGACCGCATCCGCGCCGACAGCCGGTTTCACATCGAGGTGGCCGTGGCCTCCCAATCGGCACGGCTGGCGCGCCGGGAAGCCAACCTACAGGCCGAGGTGGCGGGCCTGATCTGGCTGCCGATCGGCCCGCCGATAGACGTCGGCGCATATGTCGAGGAGCTGCACGCGATCGCCGCGGCGGTGGCCGCCGAGAACCCGCTCGAGGCGCGTCGCCTTGCCGAAGACCATGTGATGGGCCAGCTTCCGCGTCTGACTTCGGTCCATCTCGACCTGACGACCCAGGAATCCGCCGGATGATCGACGACACGCTGGCACACCGCCTCGCCGAGCAGGCCTCGCAGCCCTTGGAGCCGATCTATGCGCTGCTCGGCCGCATCGCCGAGGTGGTCCTGCGCAGCCGCCCGCCCCGGGCCGCGCTGACCGAGGGCCACTTCAGTGGACTGCAGCGCATGCTCGCCGAGCTTCTGCAGGACGAGCGGGGCGTGTGGGGCATGGGTTTCATCGCGGCCCCGTTCGTCGTCGAAGGTCGTGAGCGCTATCTGGCCTGGTGGCAGCGACGCGACGACCGAGTGGCCCGGCTGCGCCTCAACTTCGACCCGACGAGCGTCGACGTCTACGACTACCTGCAGATGGACTGGTATCAGCTCGCGCTGCGAGGTCAGGCGCGCGTGGCCTACGGCCCCTATGTCGACTACAGCGGGTCGGACATGTACACGATCACCGCGACGATTCCGATCGTCACCGACGACGGGACCTTCCTCGGGGTGGCGGGCGCTGATCTGGTGGTCGGCGACGTCGAACGCAAGCTGCTCGAGGTGCTGCGGCAGACGAGCGAGGACGCCGTCGTGATCAGCACCGAACGGCGAGTCATCGCCGCGAACACGCCCCGCTGGATCGTCGGCTCACGGCTTCCCGCCATGCCCACCGCGGGCCCGGCAGGCGATTCGTCGGCATTCCGCGAGGTGGCCGAGATGCCATTGGGCATCGGCTGGGTTCTGGCGATCGCCTGGCCCGAAGCCCGCTGAGACCAGCGCTCAAACCGGCGGTGAACTCTTCGTAATCGGTACTTAACGACCAACTCGCATTCACCTATTGACATTAAGAATCTACTTCTAGAGTATTTAGTGACCATTCGGTCCCGAGATCTCGGAGGTAATCCCGATGTCGTCCACCACCCTCGGCCCCGTCCCCGTCTTCGACGTCGCCGATCCGGCGTTCTCCATCACGTCGGCCGAGGTGCACGAGGCCCGCGAGCAGAGCTGGTATGCCACCACCCCGTACGGCATCGCGGTGCTGCGCTACGAGCAGGTCAGCCGCCTGCTCAAACACCCGAAGCTGCGGCAGGGCAGCGTCGCCTGGCCTGCGCACAACGGCGTGACCGAGGGTCCGTTCGCCGAGTGGTTCGCCAGCTGGATCCTCAATAAGGAGGGCGAAGAGCACCACCGGCTGCGCCGGCTCATGAATCCCGCGTTCTCGCCCAAGCTCATCGGTGGTCTGGTGCCGAGATTCCAGGCGCTGGCCAACGAGCTCATCGACAACTTCGCCGAGCCGGATCGCTGCGAATTCGTGAGCGAGTTCGCCGAACCGTATGCCGCGCGGGTGATCGCGATCATGCTCGGCATCCCCGAGGGCGAGTGGCGGATCATCTCCACCGAATCGGTGACGATCGGGCTCGCGCTGGGCGTGACGCTGCGCGAAGACCTGCCCAAGATCGAGGCTGCGTTGCAGCGGCTCTACACCTACTGTGACGACCTCATCGCCGATCGCCGGAAGAACCCGCGCGACGACTTCGTCACGGCACTGGTCAACGCGTCACGCCCCGAAGACGGCAGGTTCAGCGACACCGAGCTGCGAGATGCCATGGTGCTCTTGATCTTCGGCGGATTCGACACGACCCGCAACCAGCTCGGCCTCGCGATGCAGACCTTCATGGCCAACCTGGAGCAGTGGCGGCTGCTCGCCGACCAGCCGGACCTCGGCGGCAAGGCCGTCGAGGAGGTCATGCGGGTCAACCCGACCGTGCGGTGGGTGACGCGAGAAGTGCTGGAGGACTTCGAATACGAAGGCGCCATGCTCACGGCGGGCACCACGGTCCATCTCTACAGCGAGTCGGCAGGCACCGACCCCCGCGTGTTCGAGCCGGGGTTCGACATCACCGCTGAGCGTAAACCGCACTTCGGGTTCGGCGGCGGCGCCCATCACTGCCTCGGACACTTCGTGGCCCGCTCGGATATGAGCGAGGCGCTGCCCCTGCTCGCCCGCCGGCTGCGCGAACCCCACGAATTGCCCGGTGCCACCTGGTTGCCCGACTCGGGGAACACCGGGCCGATCCAGCTGCCCATCGGCTTCACCCCAGCCCCCTGACCGAACAGCACGAAAGGACTATCCATGCGCGTCACCGTCGATCTCTCGCTCTGCCAGGACCATGGCCAGTGCGCCATCGCCGCCCCCGCCGTCTTCACGATGAACGACGACGGAAAGCTCGAATTCAACGGCAACCCCGATGATTCCGAGCGCGACTACGTCGAGGAAGCCGCGGACGTATGCCCGGCCCAGGCCATCTTCATCGAGGACTGATGTCGGCCCCGCGTCACGTCGCCGTCGTCGGCGGCTCGCTGGCCGGCCTGCGGTCTGCCGAGCAACTGCGCGCGCTCGGCCACGCCGGACCCATCACGGTGTTCTCCGCGGAGCCGCACTTTCCCTACAACCGCCCGCCGCTGTCGAAAGATGCTCTCGCCAAACCTGATTCGGTGACACCCGACGAGCTGGCCGGCCGTCTGGCCTTCCGCCGCCGGGCCAGTGTGGCCGACGTCGACTTCCACTTCGGCGCGTACGTGCGGGACGCCGACCTCGACGCCCACACCGTCACGGTGGATTCCGGCGAGACGGTGTCCTACGACGGGCTCGTGATCGCGACCGGGTTGCGGCCGCGCCGGCTCACCGTGCCCGGCCCCGAGCGGGGACGCCACGTGCTACGCACCGTCGAAGACTGTCTCGGCCTGCGCAATGCGTTGCCGGCCCACGGCCGTGTCGTCGTCGTCGGTGGCGGGTTCATCGGCTGCGAGGTGGCGGGAACCCTGAGTGCACTCGGGCACCACGTGACCGTCGTCGAACCGGTCGGCCCACCGATGCAGCGCGTCCTGGGCACCGAACTGGCCACCGCGATCCAGCGCCAACACACCGCCAAGGGCATCGACTTCGTCATCGGAACCGGGGTTGCCGCGTTCACCGGCGACGACGTCGTCACCGGCGTCGAACTCGGAACGGGCGAAACCTTGTCCGCCGACGTCGTGGTCGAGGCCGTCGGATCGGTCTGCAACGTCGAGTGGCTCGACGGCCATGGGCTCGACCTCGGCGACGGCGTCCTGACCGACAACCATCTCGCGGTCGTCGGGGCCGCCGATGCCGTCGCGGTCGGAGATCTCGCCCGCTTCCCCAACCCGCTCTTCGACGACGTGGCCCGCCGCGTCGAGCACTGGTCGATTCCGAGCGACACCGCCAAACGGGCCGCGGCGACCCTGGCCGGACGACTGGCCGGCGAGCCCGACGACACCACGCCGTTCGCACCCATTCCGGCGTTCTGGAGCGATCAGCTAGACCTGCGTCTGCAGAGCTACGGATCGCCCGCTCTCGCCGACGAAATCCGTTTCGACGACGGCACTCTCGACGACCTCACCGGCGGCGTCATCGCGACCTACCACCGCGACGACCGGCATGTCGGGACGGTCGCCGTCAACCTCAGCCCCGCACGGTGCCGCGTGCTCCGTGAAGCCTTCACCGCCGTCGACGTGACGGCGTGAGAACTTCCGATCCCTTCCCAACAAAGAGGTGACCCGATGACTACGACACCACTCGACTCGCATCGCCAGACGAACGCCACCAGTCCCGATCTCGCCGCGGCCCTGGACACGATCGCCGACCGCGGCGTGGAATTCGTGTATTTCCAGGCGATCACGATCACCGGTCGGGTGGTCGGCAAGGTCGCCCCGGCCCGGCACTTCGAACGACTGGCCACCAAGGGCGTACAACAGCACCAGACCGCGGTCGCCAACCTGCAGGCCACCCGCGAGGGTGTGCTCCTCGCCGGCGGCGTGAACGCCCCCGAATACACCGCGGTCCCGGACCTGGAGACCTTCGCGGTGCTGCCCTGGGACACCACGTTCGCCCGGGTGTTCTGCCGGCTCTACGAGCCCGACCACCTGGCCGAGGGTGCCGGCGCCGAATTCGCCTGCGACACCCGAGGTTTGCTGCGACGCATGCATACCGCGTTCATCGACCGCACCGGGCTGGAACTGCGCACCGGCTGCGAACCCGAGATGACATGGCAGGGCGAGGGTTTGGAGGCGAGCTTCCGGCCCGGATCGAGCCCCGCGTATCACATCGAGCACCTCGAGCGGAACCGGCCGATCGTCAAGAGGGTGATCGAGTACGCGCAGGCGCTCGGTCTGGACATGATCGAAGGCGACTACGAAGACGAGTTCCAGGTCGAGCTCAACTTCATGTACGACCGCGCCGATCTCACCGCCGACCGGCTGACCACCTACCGCCAGATCTGCAAGCAGGTGGCGCGCGAACTCGGTATCCACGCGAGTTTCATGCCCAAACCGGCCACCGGGATGATGGGCAACGGCTGCCACCACAACTTCAGCTTCTGGCGCGACGACGTCAACGTGCTCGCCGATCCTGGGGTCACCGAGCTGCACCTGTCCGAGATCGGCCAGCACGCACTCGGCGGACTGCTGGCGCACACGGCCGGCGCCATGCTCGTCAACGGTTCGACCGTCAACTCCTACAAGCGGTATTGGGACGCAGGGCAGTTCGCGCCGTCGCGGATCAACTGGGGACTGGACAACAAGACCTGCACGGTCCGGTTGTCGGCCAACGGCCGCCTCGAGTACAAGCTGCCCGACGCGAGTGTGAACCCCTACCTGTCGCACGCGGTGATCCTCGCGGCTTGCGAGGACGGGATGAAGAACGCCATCGACCCGGGACAGCCGACCCAGGGCTCGTCGTACGACACCGCGCAGGACACACGGTTCCCCGCCCTGCCGCTGACGCTGGGTGAGGCCATCGATGCCTTCCGGGCCGACGAGGTGCTGACGCAAGCCTTCGGACCGAAGTTGTCGGATCTGCTCATCGACTTCCATGCCGATGAGTGGGCTCGATTCTGTGGATACGTCACTGATTGGGAGCGCGATATGTACTGGGATGACACGCCGTGAGCGCCACGCTGAGGCTGGCTTGCCTCGACGCCGAAGCACCGCCGCTGTTTTCGCTGTGGACGCCGGAGCACGGCCGTACGGGCTACGAACCCGGCGTCGCCGAAGCGCTGGGCGCCGAACTCGGCCGGCCCGTCGAGTGGGTACGGGTGCCGTGGGTCGACATGATCCCCGCCGTGCAGCGCGGCGACGCCGACGCGGTGCTGTGCGGTCAGGGCATCACGGCCGAGCGGCAGGCGCAGGTCGACTTCACCCGGCCGTATGCGATCTTCCACGAGGGGGTGTTGGTCCGGCGAGGTGCCGGCATCCACACACCCGAGGATCTCGTGGGCCGCAAGGTCGCCGCGATCGAGAACAGCACCAACATGGCGCTCGTCGAAACCTTCACCGGCGCAGTGCCGGTGGCGTTCGGACCCGGCTCCGACGACGTGTACGCCGACATGTTGGCCGCATTGCTCGCCAAGGACGTCGACGCGGTGGTCGACGACGACGTGGTGTTCGTCCCGCTCGGCACGACGCACCCCGACTACGAACTGGCCTTCACAGTGCAGACTGCCAACAAGTGGGGGATCGCGGTCGCCAAGGGCCGGCCGGACACGTTGGCCGAACTCGACGGCGCACTCGGCCGGCTGATCGATTCGGGACGCCTGCACGAGGTATGGAAGGAATGGCTGCCGACCCTCGACTATCCGTTCGGCGGGTCGCAGTGATCAGACCGCTGGTCGCCGTCATCGGCCGGCGGGCCGTGCAGGTGCCGATCCTGCGCTTCTCGGCAACCCTTGCCGCCGAAGCCATCTGTGAAGCGGTGTGGGCGGCGGGCGGCGAGCCCGTCGTCCTGCACGGCCCCGCCGCCGATCCGGTGGCCGAATTGCCGGGCCGCTTGGCGGCTTTCGACGGCGTTCTGCTTCCGGGCGGCGCCGACATCGAACCCGGCCGCTACGGGCAGGAACCCGCCGACGAGACGCACGATACGGTGGCGTTTCAGGACGACTTCGATCTCGGCGTCACCCGTGCCGTCATCGAACTCGACATACCGGCCCTGGCCATCTGTCGGGGTATGCAAGTGCTCAACGTCGCGCTCGGCGGCAGTCTCACGCAGCACGTGTGCGAAACGAACACCCTGCACCACAACGCCATTCACGACGTCGAGGTCGTGACGGGCTCGCGACTGCACGCCATCGTCGGTTGCGAGAGCATTGCGGTGTCGTCCTACCATCATCAGGCACTGGACCGATTGGGCACCGATTTGACGGTGACTGCCGTCGCCGCCGACGGCATCGTTGAGGCGGTCGAGCACCGGCGGTCCGACATCGTCGCGGTCCAATGGCATCCCGAGGACCGGCATGCCACATCGGACACCGACGCCGCACTGTTCGCCGATCTGGTCGATCGTGCCCGCAAACGAAAGGAAACCAAGTGAGCAGCCCTCAGTCCGCGGCAGACCGGGTGAGCGGTCAAGACGTCACCCCGGATCTGGCGATGCCGCAGACGCCCCGTGCCCACGTGTGCGTGCTGGCCTCGCTCAACTTCCCGGACATCAGCGCCGAGGACGTCGCGCTCATCCGCCGGTTTACGCGCCTCGCATTGACAACGTTGATCGAGCTCGGCGCGTCGTACGAACTGTGGGACACCACCGAAGCGCTCGACAACCCGTCGGCTGCAGCAGAATTCGACGGTCTCCTGCTGCTCGGCGGGGGCGACATCGACGGTTCGTGCTACGGCGTCAGCACGCCGAACCCGAAGGCGTACGGTGTCGACGCGCGTGCCGACCGCGACGCGTTCGCCGCCATCGCCGCCGCGGAGGCCGCCGAACGTCCGATATTCGGAATCTGCAGAGGCTCGCAACTGCTCAATGTCGCGCGAGGCGGCACCATCATTCCCGACATCGTCGACTACAAACTGCATCACGGCGCACCCGGCGAACCCGAGTTCGTCGACGAGCCGATCGACATCGTTGCGGGCACGCGACTGGCGTCGATCCTCGACGCCGAGCGGATCACCGGGCGGTCCGGCCACCACCAGGCGGTCGACCGTGTGGGCGAAGGACTCGTCGTGGCCGCTCGGGCGCTGGACGGCATCGTCGAAGGCATCGAGGATCCATCGCGCTTCTACCTCGGCGTGCAGTGGCATCCCGAAGACGAATACGGACCGGAAGCCGACCGGCTGCGGTTGTTCAGTGCGTTCGTCTCCGCTGCGGAGCAGGCTCGGCAGGGGAGGGTGGCCTCGGTGGCTTGTGCGGCAGTGAGCGAGTAAGACTGCTCCTGTGGCGATCACTGCACGGGACCTGGCTCAAGTCGAGAGCCTTGGCCTGTCGTTGGTCGCCGGAACGCAGGCCGCCGACCGCGAAATCTCCTGGGCGCACGCGATCGAGCTCGCCGACCCCACCCCGTACCTCGCGGGGGGCGAGCTCGTGATGACGACGGGTATCAACATCGGGGCTGATGCCGCTGCACAAGCCGAATACGTCGCGCGACTGGCAGCGGCAGGCACCGCTGCGCTCGCCGTCGACACGGGCACGACCTTCACCGATGTGCCGGCCGGTGTGCGCGCCGCCAGTGAACAGGCCGGCATTCCGGTGCTGAAGGTGCCCGCCTCGACACCGTTCATCGCGATCGCGCGGGTGGTGATCGATGCGCTCAAGGCCGACGAGCTGCGCTCGGTCCAACAGGTCGTCGACCAACAGGAAGTGCTCGCCCGCGCGACGTTGCGGGGCGGCATCCCCGGCGTGGTGAGTGCACTCGCGGACTGCTTGTCGGCGACCGTCGTCGTCGTCGACACCGACAACACCGTGCTGGCCGCCGCAGGCGCCGAACAGGAGCGGCTGATCGGGGTGCTGACCGAGTCGGTTCCACCGGGCCGCCGGCACGGCGGCTACGTGACCGCTGACGACGACGCCTTCGTCACGATCCAAAACCTCAGGGCCGCCCAACCGGTGCGCGGTCAGCTGGCGGTGCGGTCGGCGGGGCCGATGACCAACTCGGACCGCCTGCTCGTGGCGCACGCGGTGTCCCTCATTTCGATCGCGATCGAGAAGCCGGCACGAGTGAGCGACGCCGAACAACTGTTACGCACCGCGGTGACGCGTGAACTGTTGTGTGGCTCCGGGTCGGTGGACAATGCGGTGTTGCGCTACTTCGGTTTTGAGCCGGACAGCGAAGTCGTCGTGGTGGTGTTCAACAGCGTGGGGCCGGTCCTGGAGGCCGAACAAGCGCTGGGGCGGCTGCTGAGCAGCTTCCTGATGGCGCCGATCGGCGACGAACTCGTGATCGTGCTGCCGGCCGACGGCAGCCGGCGTCGGTTTCTCAACATCATCTCCGATGACAAGTTGCCACCAGGCGGCGGAGCCAGCCTGCCCGTCCGGATCTCGGATGTCACCGTGGGCCTGGAGCAAGCGCGTCTCGCGGTGCGGTCGGGTTCCGGTTTCACCGAGTTCGGCGAATTGGGCGCCTACGGCGTGCTTCTCGGCGGCCGCAGTAGCGCCGAGCTCCGGGTGCTCGCGACTCCCGTGGATCCTCTCGTTGGTGACGAACTGGTCGATACGCTCGAGGCGTTCCTGCGGCGCAATGGCCAGGTCGAAGCCGCCGCATTGGATCTCGGGGTCCACCGGCACACCCTGCGCAATCGCCTGCGCCGCATCAGCGAGGTTTTGGGCGACGACCTCGAATCCGCGGACAGCCGGGCGCAACTCTGGTTGGCGCTCAAGGCGCGACGGCTGCTCGCGAGCCGGCGGTCCGGCTAGATCTGTCGGGTGAGCCCAGGCCCACCAGGTTCGGACCTCTTTGTGCTGCACTGTGACGAACGTGCAGGCTCTTGCGCCCGGAATGCGGCGACATCGCAACAGGCTGCACGCTCGTCACAGGAATCGGCCCAGCACATATCGACATCCCCGCAGGCGCCGTCTCCCCAGGGACCTATCCCAGTGCGGGCGGCCCGCTGCGATAGGTGACCGGAGTCGCCGACAACGTGACCGGGTTCGCCACCTGCGGGGTGGGCGAATCGGGCACCGACACCTCGGCCTCGATCCCGAGCTCACGGGCGAACGCGAACGCTTCGGCGAGGTCGTTGATCGGGCCGGCCGGCACGCCCACCGCGGTCAACACGGTGTACCAGTGGTCGGCGCCGTTGCTCTTCAACTCGGTTTCGATCAGCGCGCACAACGCATCGCGGTTCGCCACGCGTTGGGGATTCGACGAGAACCGGGGATCGTCGGCAAGCTCGGGGCTGCCGATGGCGGCGGCGAAAGCGCGGAACTGCTTGTCGTTTCCGACGGCGATCGCGATGGGCCGGTCGGCGGTGTCGAAGGTTTGGTAGGGCGCGATGCTGGGATGACGGTTACCCATGATCTGCGGCACCGCGCCCGCCCCGAGGTATCCCGAGGCCTGATTCACCATGGACGACAACAAGACCGACAACAGGTTGGTGTCGACGCGCTGCCCTTCGCCGGTGCGGTTGCGGTGGTTCAGCGCGGCCAGGATGCCGCTCAACGCGTGCAGGCCCGACAGGACATCCACCAGCGCCACACCGGTTTTGGTGGGATCGCCCGGCTCGGTGCCGGTCACGCTCATCAAACCGCCTACGGCCTGCACCAGCAGGTCATACCCGGGCAGGTCAGCACCGCCGTCGCGGCCGAATCCGGTGATCGAGCAGTAGATGACGTCCGGGCGGATCGCGCGGAGATCGTCGTACCCGAGCCCGAGTTTCTCCATGGTCCCCGGCCGGAAGTTCTCCACCACGATGTCGGCCCCGGCCACCAGGTCGCGGGCCCGGTGCACATCAGCCGGATCGGTCAGGTCCAGCACCACAGATCGTTTGTTGCGGTTCACGGCGTTGAAATACGTTGCCACGCCGGCCGAATCGTATGGCGGTCCCCACTGGCGCGTGTCGTCGCCGACGCCGGGGCGTTCGACTTTGATGACCTCGGCGCCGAAGTCACCCAGCATCATCGTCGCGTACGGGCCCGCGAGCACCCGGCTGAAATCCACCACGACCACGCCGTCGAGCGCGCCAGTCATACGCCTGCCTTTCCACCGCGCAGATACACCGTGGTGGTGTGGGTGAAGAACTCGCGAGCCGCGCCACCCTGTTCTTTCGGACCGAGCCCGCTCTTCTTGGCCCCGCCGAACGGTACGTGCGGATCGGCGCCCGCCGACTCGGAGTTGATGTGCAGCACTCCGACGTCGATGTGGTCGACGGCCTGCAACGCCCGCGTGACGTCCTGCGTGAACACCGCTGCCGACAGCCCGAATTCGCTGTCGTTGGCCAAGGCGAACGCCTCATCGGCATCGCCGGCCCGTTTGACGGCGAGTACGGGGCCGAACAACTCCTCGGTCCAGACGTCCGCGGATGTGCCGTTGAGCTCGACGACCGTCGGAGGAATGAAATAGCCCTCGGTGAGCGGACCGTCGGTGTAGGGAACACCGCCGGCCACCAGCGTGGCGCCCTGAGCGGTGGCGGCCTCGATGCCCGTCGAGATCGACTTGTGTGCGGAGTCGTTGACGACGGGGCCCATCTGCGTCGCATCGTCGGTCGGGTCGCCGACGGTGAGCGCCCCCGCCCGCTCGGCCAGCACGGCCAAGAACCGGTCGGCGATCCCGCCGGTGACGATCAATCGTGATGTGGCCGTGCACTTCTGGCCCGTCGACCGGAACGCGCCCAGCATCACCTGTTCGACGGCGAGGTCGAGGTCGGCGTCATCGAGCACCACCGCGGCGTTCTTGCCGCCCATCTCGGCCTGCACCGGCACCCCGCGCGCGGCAGCGGCTGAGGCGATCCGGCGCCCGATTCCGGTGGACCCGGTGAAGGTGATGGCGTCGATGCCGGTGTGGCCGACGATCGCATCGCCGATGGCCGAGCCGCCGACGAGCAGGTTGAGCACGCCGGCAGGTAGCCCGGCGGTCGTCAGCGCCTCGGCAAGCCGCATCGCCAGCAGCGGAACGGTGCTCGCGGGCTTCCACACCACGGCGTTGCCGTACACCAGAGCAGGCGCGATCTTCCACGCCGGGATAGCGATCGGGAAGTTGAACGGCGTGATCACCCCGACGACACCAATGGGCTTGCGCGTCACCAGGATCTGTTCACCGGCCCGCGGTGAGGCGAAGATCTCGCCGGCCTGGCGATCGCCCTCGTTGCCGTAGTACCGCAGGATCTGCGCGGCCCGGCGGACTTCGCCCACGCCCTCGGCGCGCGTCTTGCCTTCCTCGGTGGCCAGCTCAAGACCCCACGCCTCGGCATTACGGTCGGTCACGTCAGCGGCGGCGAGCAGCACCGCGCCGCGCTGGTGGATCGGCGTGGCTGCCCACGCGGCGAACGCCTCGCCGGCGGCGGCCACGGCCGCGTCGACATCGGATGCGACGGCGCCTGCGCCCTCGGCCACGACGATGCTGGGGCGGGCCGGGTTGAGGCTGCGCAGTTCACCGCCGCTGCCCGTCAACCACTCGCCGCCGATGAGGTGCTGGATCTGTGCGCTCATCAGCGAAAGGCCGCCTGACCGGTCAACGCCTTACCGATCGAGAGCAGATGCATCTCGGACGTACCCTCATAGGTCAGCACCGATTCCAGGTTGTTTGCGTGCCGCAGCGGCGAGTACTCCAACGTGATTCCGCTGCCGCCCAACAAGGTTCGGCATTCGCGGGCGATCGCGAGGGCTTCGCGGACATTGTTGAGCTTGCCCAGCGACACCTGCTCGGGACGCACGCCTTCGGCATCCTTGATGCGGCCCAGGTGGATCGCGAGCAGCATGCCCTTGCCGAGCTCGACGGTCATGTTGGCGAGCTTCTCCTGCGAGAGCTGGAAACTCGACAGCGGCCGGTCGAACACCTCGCGCGACTGCGCGTAGGCGATCGCGGTTTCCAGGCTGTCGCGGGCCGCGCCGAGCGAGCCGAACACGATGCCGAACCGGGCCTCGTTGAGGCAGGACAGCGGCGCGCTGAGCCCTTCGGCAAGCGGCAGCTGTGCCGATGCGGGCAGGCGGACGTTGTCGAGCACCAGCTCGGAGGTCACCGAAGCCCGCAGCGAGAGCTTGCGGTGGATCTCGTTGGCGGTGAATCCCGGGGTGTCGGTGGGGACGAGGAAGCCCCGGATGCCGTCGTCGGTCTGCGCCCACACGGTCGCCACGTCGGCGAGATTGCCGTTGGTGATCCACATCTTGGTGCCGTTGAGCACCCAGTCGCTGCCGTCACGGCGAGCACGCGTGCGCATGCCTGCTGGGTTGGAGCCGAAATCGGGCTCGGTCAGGCCGAAGCAGCCGATCGCGTCACCGGTCGCCAGTCGGGGGAGCCATTCGTTCTTCTGCTCCTCGGATCCGTAGCGGTGGATCGAGAACATCGACAGCGAGCCCTGCACCGACACGAAACTGCGGAAACCGCTGTCACCGGCTTCGAGCTCCATGCAGGCCAGGCCGTAGCTGACGGCATTGGTGCCGGCGCAGCCGTAGCCCTCCAGATGCATGCCGAGGACGCCCAGCTTGCCGAATTCCTTGCCGAGTTCTTTTGGCAGCGTTGCCGATTCGAACCACTGCTCGACGTTGGGCTTGAGCTGGGTGTCGACGAACTTGCGGACCGTGGCGGCGATGTCGCGCTCGTCTTCGTCGAGCAGCCGGTCGGTGTCGAACAACTCGAGCGGCGCGTAGGTGGCCTTCTTGGCCGGTGCGGTTGTAGCGGTCATGGTCAACTCCTTGTCAGAGATTCGCAAAGCCGTCGCGTACGACCTCGAAGGCCTCGGCGAGCAGGTCGTCGGAGATGGTCAGCGGTGGCAGGAAGCGTAGGACATTGCCGAAAGTTCCTGCCGTCAAGGTCAATACCCCGTTGTCCTGGCAGTGCCGCTTCAGTGCGGCAACGGCCTCGCGGTTGGGTTCGCGCGTGCCGGGCTGCACCAGCTCGGCGGCGATCATGGCGCCGCGGCCACGGATGTCGCCGATGACGTCGGCGGTGGTGGCGATCTCGCGCAGTTGTCGGACCATCAGATCGCCGATCGCGCGGGCACGCTCGATCAGACCGCCGGCCTCGATCTCCTCGAACACACCGAGTGCGGCGGCGCACGCGACCGGGTTGCCGCTGTAGGTGCCGCCGATACCGCCCGCGTGTGCGGCGTCCATGATGTCGGCGCGGCCGGTGACCGCGGCCAGCGGCATACCGCCGGCCAGTCCCTTGGCCGTGGTGATGAGGTCGGGCACCAGGCCTTCGTGTTCGCAGGCGAACCAGGCGCCGGTGCGGGCGATGCCCGTCTGAACCTCGTCGGCGACAAGCAGGATGCCGCGGTCGCGGCAGAAGTCGGCCACCTTCGCGAGGAACCCGTCGGCCGGCACGATGAACCCGCCCTCGCCCTGGATGGGTTCGACCACGACGCAGGCGACGGCGTCGGCGCCGAGCTGGGCGTCGACGAGCTGGGTGAACTGGCTGAAGGCTTCGGCGGCGCAATTCTCGGGTCCCGACGGCCACCGGTACGGGTAGGCCATCGGTGCCCGGTACACCTCGGGGGCGAATGGCCCGAACCCGTGCTTGTACGGCTGGTTCTTGGCCGTCATGGTCATGGTCAGCAACGAGCGGCCGTGGAACGCATGGTCGAACACCACGACCGCTGGGCGGCCGGTGGCCGCGCGCGCGTATTTGACGGCGTTCTCGACGGCTTCGCTGCCGGTGTTGAACAGCGCGGTGCGTTTCTCGTGGTCACCCGGCGTGAGCCGGTTCAACGCCTCGGCGACCTCGATGTACGGCTCGTACGGGGTGGCCAGAAAGCACGTGTGGGTGTACTGCGCGAGCTGCGCGGCCGCCTTGGAGACGACGGCCGGCGCGGCGTTGCCGACGGTGGTGACTGCGATGCCGCTGCCGAGGTCGATGAAGGAGTTGTCGTCCACGTCGACCACGACACCGCCGCCTGCCGCGGCCACGTACACCCCGGCCGCGCTCGCCAGCCCGGCCGGCAGTGCCGCTGCGCGGCGTTCGGCCAGTTCGAGCGAGCGGGGGCCGGGTATGTCGGTGCGGACGCGGCGCACTTGCTGCAGTGCGGGTCCGCCCACCAGAGACGCAGTCATGCGTCCAGGCTAGGCCCGCCGACCCGATCAGCCGATGGCCGATCCGTACAGCTCAGGAGTAAAGGCTGTCCAACTCGGCGATAGCGGGTCGGGTGCCACCCTTCGGCCAGACCGTCGAGCCCGGCTTGCGAGCCTCGCGGCGGATGCCCCACAGCGTGCCCTTGGTGACCGCCTCCTTGAGCGAGCCGGCGATGCGGCTGCCGATCCGGCCGCCGAGATAGATGTTGACCGGGGTGTCGTCTTTGCGGGTGAGCTGGAAATGCGCTGCTCGCCGGCCCAGGCCGACATTGGTGGCCATGTACGCCAGGCTGAGCAGGCCGGGCTCGACGCCGGCGATACGGCTGAGGACCGTGTCCGCAGCGGTGGCGGCCGTCGGTCCTGCCGTATAGCAGCTCATCCGCAGCGGTTGTCCCGACGGGGCGACCGCGTCGCCTGCCGCCACGATGCGGTCGTCGTCGACGCTGGTCAGTGTTTCGTCGGTCAGCAGCCTGCCCAACGGGTCGGTGCGCAGCCCACTGCGCACGGCGAGATCGGGTACACCGAACCCCGCGGTCCACACCGTGACGGCGCTCGGCAGGTCGGTGCCGTCGGCAAGCACCACACTGTCGGGGCGCACCTCGGCCACCACGCCGGACTCGACCACACCGACACCGTGTTTGGTCAGCCAGTTGGCGACCGAACGCCGGGCGGGTTCGGAGAACGACGGAGCGAGCCTGCCGCCGCAGGCCAGGATGACCTTGTGGCCCTGTTCGGCGAGTTCGGCCGCCGTCTCGATCCCGGTGAGGCCACCGCCGACGACGGTGATCCAGGCGTCCGGGCCCAGGTCGGCGATGGCGCTGCGAAGACGGGCGGCGTGCTCCAATTCCGCTATGGGATAAGCGAACTCGGCGGCACCGGGAACCGTTGCCGGGGTGGCGCCCGTGCTGCCGACCGCGTAGACGAGGTAGTCGTAGGTGAGCGCCCGGCCCGAGGCCAGATGCACTGTCCGCGCGGACGCGTCGATACGGTCGGCGTTGTCGACCACCAGATCGACCCGGCGGCCCAGAAGCGCGCCGTAGTCGGCCGTGGCGTCGCCGGTGCCCGCGGCGAACTGGTGCAATCGCAGGCGCTGGACGAATCGCGGGCGCGGATTGACGAGCGTGATGTCGATATCGCTGTTCTGCTGCAGCCGGTTGGCCGCCAGTGTTCCGGCATAGCCACCGCCGATGACGACGACGTGCGTGCGGGCGTTCATGGTGTCTCCTGTCCTCACGGGTTTCGTGCACACCAGATGCCGCCCACCGCCGAACTGTGACACGGTGTGACGGGAGTCACTGTCATGTCTCGGGGGAGCGCACGCACGGGTTACCGTGACTGCATGAGCGGCCAGCGAGTTCCCGGAGGCGTCGTGCACAACCTTCCCGCGGACCTGCGGGAGGCGCTGATCGGCAACGACACGGCCCTGGCGGCGTGGAAGGACATCACGCCGCTCGCGCGCAACGAGTTCATCTGCTGGGTCGAAGACGCCAAGCAGCAGGCGACTCGCGAGCGCCGGATCCGCCGCACCCAGGAGGAATTGGAGGAGGGCATGCGCCGGCCGTGCTGCTGGCCCGGCTGCAAGCACCGCGAGCGCAACGGCCGCTAGCGGTCGACTGCGGCTCTCCGCCGAAGGATGTTCTCGGGCCACCAGAACCAGCGACCGGTCAGGGACGCGATGGCGGGGATGACATAGGAGCGCACGATCAGGGTGTCCAGGAAGAGGCCGATGCCGACGACGGTGCCGATCTGGGCGATATTGTGGGCCGAGCTGGCGAGCATGCCGAACATCGTGAGCCCGAAGACAAGTCCGGCGGTGGTGACGACGCCACCGGTGTTGACCATGGATCGGATGATGCCGGTTTTGATCCCCGCGGGAAGCTCTTCTTTGAAGCGCGCGACCAGCAGTAGGTTGTAATCGGCGCCGACGGCGACCAGGAACGTGAATGCGATCGGCGCGACCGACCAGTGCAGCGGATTGTCCAGCAGGTGCTGCCAGATGAGGATCGACAGCCCGAGCGCGGACAGATAAGCGATTGCCACCGTTGAGATCACGGTGATCGCCGCCACCAGACTGCGCAACAGGATCAGGATCACGCAGAACACGAACGCGAACGCGGCGACCACGCTGGTGGTGAAGTCCTCCTTGGTGAAGGCTTCCAGATTCAGCAGCGTGCCGCCGGGCCCGCCGACGCTCACGGTGCTGCCGGCCAGCGATGTGCCCTTCATCGCCTGCAGCGCAGTCGGAACCAGTTCGGCGGCCACGTCCATGGCTTCCCGGCTGAAGCCTTCCATCTCCGGTGTGACGATCATGCGGGTGACCTTGCCGTCGGCCGAGAAGAACAACGGCAGGGCGCGATGAAACAGCGGGCTTTCGAACGCCTGGCTCGGCAGGAAGAAGAACTCGTTCGGAGTGCCCTCGGCGAAGGTGTCACGAATTTCGTTGGTGAACTCGGTGATCTGCGAGATCTGTGGGATGAGCACACCGAGCGCGGCCTGCAACGGTGAGATCAGCTGTGTCAGCTGGTCGACGAACGATGTGAGACTTCCGATCTGGGTCGACAACTGGGGCAGCGTCGACGATGCCGTGCGAGCGCCGTCGGCCAGTCCGGTGATCGGCGCGTTGATGCGGTCGACGTCGTCGAGGAGCGCGAACCCGGTGAGCACCGATTGGCACGGTGCCAGGGTTTGGCAATTGGGCAGCGAGCCGATGAACTGCCGTGCCGGTTCGGCCGTGCCGCGGATGTCAGCGAGTTTCGTTGTCACATCGGTGAGTTGTGACTGCAACTGCGCAGCACTGTCGTTGACCCGGTCGAAGCCCTGGTTGGTGTCCGTCAACGCTTTTCGCGCGCCCGAGATCGTCCCGTTCAGCCGGCCGAGAAGTGCGCCGAGCGCGTTGAGATCGTCGAGCCGTTGCGTCAGCAGCGACGTGATCTGGTCGATGCGGTTGCCGATGTATCCGGCCTGATTGGGCAGGGTCGCCTGCTCCAGTGGTATGCCGAGCGGGCGGGTGATGCCTTGGACGTTGTCGATGCCGCGGATCTGCAGGATCGCGTTGGTGACCTTGGCCAGTGCGAGCAGATCGGCCGGGTTGCGCATGTCATGATCGGCTTCGATCAGAAACAGACTGGGCGCCATGATGTTCGGTGGAAAGTGGCGGTCGGCCGCGGCGAACCCGAGGTTCGCCGGGGTGTCGCCGGGCTGCGTGATGCGCTCGTTGTAGCTGACACGCAGGGTGGGCACCAGCAGCATCAGCACGATGAGAACCGACATCGCACCCACCAGGACGGGGCCCGGCCAGCGGACGACCGTGGTGGCGATACGCCGCCACCGGCGCAGCGACGGTTGAGGTTTGGGTTCGAAGAATCCCAGGCGGCTGCCGAGCGCGAGCAGGGCAGGGCCGAGCGTCAGGGCGGCGGCCAGTGTCGCCGCGATGCCGATCGTGCAGGGCAGACCCGCCGTGCTGAAAATGGCCAAGCGCGTCACGCACATGCACGCCGTCGCACCGGCGACCGTGATCCCGGAAGCCAGGATGATGTGCTGTGTGCCGCGCATCGCGGTGTAGTAGGCACTGGCGGGGTCTTCCCCGGCGCGACGGGCTTCTTGGTACCGGCCGAGCAGGAAGATGCCGTAATCGGTTCCGGCGCCGAGGACGATGACCAACAGCAGCGCGGACGCGAAGATGGACACGCCGATGATTCCGTGGTCGCCGAGGAATGCGACGAGTGGCCGCGCGACGGCGATGCCCATGCCGACGGTCAAGAGCGGAAGCGCCACGGTGATCGGCGAGCGGTAGACCCAGAACAAGATGATCGCGATCAAGGCGGCGCAGGTCACCATGATGATCAGAATCGAATCGTTGATTTCGACCAGTTCGTCGTTGACGATCGCCGACGGCCCGGTGACATGCACCTGGATGCCTGGCGGAGCGGGCATGCCGGCGATGGTGTCGCGCACCGCCTGCGTCGACTCCATGGCCAGCGCCGTGCCCATGTTCCCGGCCAGATTCACCAGCGTGTAGGCACTCTTGCCGTCAGCGCTCTCGTTGGCCGCCGCGAAGTCGGGCTCCGACCACAGGTCCAATGCCGACACGACGTGTTCGGTGTCGGCGGTGAGCGTGGCCAAGAGCTTGTCGTGAAACTCGTGGGCCTGCGAGCCGAGCGGCTTGTCACCTTCCAGCAGCACGTAGACGAAGTTGTTGGTACCCGTCTGCCCGAAGTACTGGCCCATCTTCGAAATCGCCTGCACCGACGGGGCGTCGTCGGGCAGGAAGGACCGGGCGTGCTCCTTGATGACGGTTTCCAGTTGCGGCACCGCAAGATTCAGCACCCCCGCAAGCGCGACCCAGCACACGATGACCGGGATCGCCAACACATAGAGCGCGTGTGCGAACCGGGGCCGTCCCGGTTCGCGGCGGAATCGATTGCGGTCGAACAGAAGTGCGAGTTCGTTGCGCACGTCGTCGATCTTCATGACACCAGCACCTGGCAGTTCACGGCTCCCGGTTGGGTTTCCGACTGACGTTGATCGCGCACCGCGCCGTCGATCACGATCCGGCAGGTCAGGCCGCCTGCCTCGGACTGCGCGATCACGCCGCCCGTCACAGTGAGGCTGCGGGTCTGCAACTGCAGTGTCCACGGCAGCGCCACGGTGGTGTTCCGGGCAAACCCGGACTCATCGAGATACGACACCGTCGTCGGCGCCCCGACGGGTCCTTGCACCTCGTAACTGATCACTTTCACCCGTGATTCGGCCATCGAGGCCGGGCGGCTCGAAGTGACCGATGGCGAGATCGGGGATATGGCTCAACCTCAGGCTGGCGATGAACAAGCCGGTGGCGGTCAATACGAGCACGACCGTGATCGGCACCCATCGTTGTCGCATCGGCAAACCCCCAGCCGCCTCGCGTCAGTACAGCCTCCAGCTATACCGATCGGTCTACGTTTGTTTACGGCAAAGTAGTAGACCGATCGTGATAGTGTCAATGGGCTGTCGGGGGACGAACAAGAAGGGCTCCACCGTGGCCGTACGAGACCGCCTCATTGCCAGCGCTATTGGGTTGATGCGCCGGCATGGCGTCGCGGGCACCGGAATCTCCGAGCTCATCGACCAAGCCGGCATCGCGCGCCGTTCGTTGTATCTGAACTTTCCGGGCGGCAAGGCCGAGCTGCTCGCCGAGGCGACCGCGGTGGCCGGCCACACCATCACACAGACCGTCACCGCGCTGTCCGGGCACGGGCCGGTACGTGCCCTTCAGACGTTCATCCAGGGATGGCGTGACATGCTCGCCGACAGCGAATTCACCGCGGGCTGCCCGATTGTCGCAGCGGCGTTGGGGCGCACCGAAGCCCCCGAAGTGGCAGAAGCCTCGGGGCAGGTCTTCACCGAGTGGGAGCGCAAGCTCACCGACGAGTTCTGCGCCGCCGACATCGAACCGGCGACGGCCCAAGATCTCGCCACCACGACGCTCGCGGCCGTCGAAGGCGCCATCGTGATGGCGATCGCCACCCAGACGGTCACACCGCTCGATCGCGTCGGGCGGGTGCTCACGGAGTTGATCGGACAGCACGTCGACGTCAGATGACCGCGATGAGCGGTCCGGCCGCCGGGCCGCTGCGGTCGTTATGCTCTGTGCGGCGAAAGGCGCAGGAAACTTCACCGTGCAGACGACACAAACACATTCGGTTCCCACCCAGCCCATCGAGCGGACGAGACGCGACGACCTGACCGGTTTGGCCGGCGTCGCCGTTCTCTTGGTGGTCGTCTGCGGTGTCTGGTTCGGACGGGCGTCCAGTGGCATCGACGTGCTGCTGGTCCTCGCGGGATATGTGGTCGGGGAGCGCGTGCTGCGCACCCTCGGCACTGCGCGGGCGGGCGGATTGCGCGAAGACTTGGCCTGGGCGGCCCGAAGGCTTTTGCCCGCACTGGTTCTCGTGCTTGCGGTGTCTGCGGCGTTGACGGTGATCGTGCAACCGCAAACGCGTTGGGAGGCGTTCGCCGATCAGACCCTGGCGAGTCTGGGTTTCCACCAGAATTGGTTGTTGATCTGGACGGCAAGCGACTACCTGCAGGCCAGTGAGGCGGTAACGCCACTTCAGCACATGTGGATCGTGTCGCTTGCCGGGCAATTCGTGGTCTTCATGTTCGTACTCGCCGGGATGGTCACCCTCGCAACGGCGCGGGCCGGTCACCGCCATCGGCGGAAATTCTTCGTGGCGGCAGCAGCTTCGGCGATGATCGTGTCGTTCGGGTACGCCGTTGTCGAGCACACGGGCGATCAGTTGACCGCCTACTACAGCACCCTCACCCGGGCATGGGAGCCGTTGGCCGGTGTCATGGCCGCGGTGGTTGCGTCGCGCATTCACTGGCCGCGCTCGCTGCGTGCGGTCACCGCGGCCGTCGGGTTGTCGGCAATTGTGTTGTGTGGCCTGCTGGTAGACGGAGCCGTGCCGTACCCGAGCATGTGGTCGCTGATATCGGTGGGTGCGACGGTGGTGATCATCCTCAGCGGCGCGCAGGGTGTCACGACGGCGAACGAATTCCTCGGCAGCCCAGCGTTGGTGGCATTGGGATGGCTGACTTCTCCGGCGTATCTGTGGCATTGGCCGTTGCTGATCTTCTGGCTCGCCCACACCAACAACGATGCCGTCGGACTCGTCGACGGCGGCGTCGTCATCGTGCTGACGGTCGTGGTGGCCTACCTGACCACGCGCCTGCGTCCGGTGCGGGCGAGGCTGCTGTCGGGCTCGTTGATCCTTCTCGTCGTCTTGGTGCTCGCCGGCCTGTCGATCGGCTGGCGCGGGCACGTCGCCCAGGCCCGCTCCAACGGCGTGGAGCTGACGACGTTGTCGGCGCGGGACTATCCGGGCGCACGCGCGTTGCTCGACCAACGCAGGGTGGCCAAGCTGCCGATGCGTCCCACTGCGTTGGAGGCGTCGGGCGACGTGCCGCCGTCGACGGTCGACGCATGTGTCACGGGATTCGACGGCTCGGATGTCGTCAGTTGCGTATACGGCAATCCCAAGGCGCACCGCACCATTGCATTGGCCGGGGGATCGCATTCAGAGCATTGGCTCACCGCTCTGCACCTCATCGGGCGACAACACGGCTTCAAGGTGACGACGTATTTGAAGTTGGGCTGCCCGCTCACGACCAAGGAGGTGCCGCTCATCGCGGGGCCGTTCGAGCCCTACCCGTCGTGCCGGGCGTGGTCGGACAATGCGCTGGCGCGCATCATCGCCGACCGGCCGGACTATGTGTTCTTCACGACCACCCGGCCGATCCTCAACGGCCCAGGCGATTACGTGCCCGATTACTACCTCGGTATCTGGGATGAGTTGTCCGCCAACGGAATTCCCATGCTTGGGATACGCGATACTCCGTGGATGCTGCGCGAGGGCATGTTTTTCTCGCCCGTCGACTGTCTGTCCGCGGGCGGCGACGCCGACACCTGCGGGTCGCCCCGCCACGAAGCGCTGGCCGACCGCAATCCGACTCTGGATCATCTCGCCGACCATCCGTTGTTGAAGCTGCTCGACCTCAGTGACGCGGTCTGTCGCGAGGACATCTGCCGGGCCGTCGAGGGCAACGTGCTGATCTATCACGACGCCCACCACCTGTCCGCGACGTATGTGCGGACGCTCGCCGACGAACTCGCCCGTCAACTCTCGGACGCCACGGCGTGGTGGTGAGGGTGCCGCGCACCCGCGCCGGCTAGGGTTCGACCTTCGCCCTGTGACGCACTGTGCCGAACGTGCAGGCTTTTGCGCTCAGCGATCGAGATCGCCACAACAGGTTGCACGTTCGCCACAGGAATCGCATCAGCGCATGCCCATGGATCGAACGTGGCCAACGAGCTTGTTTATATTGTGGGTGTGTGCTCATAATGTGAGTGAGCCGTAGATCACACCGCGCTGTGCCAGTGATGTGACCCACCGGCTGGCAAGAGTCGATCTAGGGAGTTCGCCCATGTCACACACCGCAGTGTTGATCAATACCGCGGTCGCGATCCTCGCCGTTGTCGTGATGATCGTGAAGTTCAAGTTCAACCCGGTGGTATCGCTCGTGATCGGGTCCGCCTATCTCGGGTTGGCGGTCGGTCTCGGTGTCGAGAAGACCATCGAAGCCATCACGGTCGGATTCGGCGACATCATGGCCGAGGTCGGGTTGTTGATCGCCTTCGGTGTCCTCATGGGAGCGATCCTGCAGCAGACCGGAGCCATCGAGCGTCTCGTCGAGATGCTGCTGCGCCTGTTCGGCCCGAAACGGATGCCGTATGCGATGTCGCTGACGATCGCAACCGCCCTGCAGTCGATCTTCCTCGACGTTCTCCTCGTCATCTCGGCGCCGCTGGCGCGCAACCTCGCCAAGCGCATCGGCAAGAACGGCACCGCACGGATGGCCGTGGCGATGGCGATCGGCCTGGAGTGCGGCATCGTCTTCACGGTTCCCGGGGTGGGCGCGCTCGCGCTGGCCGGACTGCTCGGTGTGCCGCTCGGCAAGATGCTGCTGTTCGGTGTGTGCCTCGTGATCCCGACGGTCGCGATCTCGGTGGCCATCATGTCGTTCCTGTTCAACCGCGGCTGGTGGGACGCCGACCGCGACGAGCAACCGTTCCTCGGCGATGAGCCGACCACCGACGAGGCCGGTGACACCGACACCGACGCGACCGGCGGCGTGGCGGTCAAGACGACGACGACACCTCGCACGCAGACCCCGCTGCTCGTGTTGTTCGCCCCGATGCTCGCCGCGCTGGTCCTCATCGCGACCGGCGCGATCCTCGACGCGGCCGAAATCCACAATCCCATCGTCAAATTCGTGTCCTCGCCGGTCATCGCGCTGCTGATCGGTCTGGTCGGCACGAGTTTCGTCGGCCGTCACGCGCTGGGAGCCGAGCCGATTCAGAAGGCGATCGCGACGGGCTTCAAGGAGAGTGGGCAGATCCTCATCCTGACCGGTGTCGGTGGTTCGCTCGCCGCGACCATCAAGGCCGCCGGTCTCGGCGACATCCTCGGTGAGTACTTCACCGCCAGCACCGCGGCCCCGCTGTTGGTGGTGTGGGCGATCGCCGCGGCGCTGCACATCGCGGTCGGCTCGGTCACCATCTCGGCGATCACCTCGGCCGGGATCCTGGCCCCCGTCGCCCCGATCATCGGACTGGACCCGGTGCTCATCGCGCTGGCCGCCGGTGCGGGCTCACTGTTCGCCGTCCACGTCACCAGCAACACGTTCTGGCTGCTGCAGTCGCTGATGGGGCAGTCCACCCGCGGTGCGCTCAAGACCGTGACGGTCGGCGTGTCGGTGGCCTCTGTCGTCGCGATCCTGCTGATCCTGCCGGCCAGCCTCCTGTTCTGATAGCTACGGAAAGACCATGACTGACAACGATATTCGGGTTATTCGCCCGCTCGCCGGTGTGCGGGTGCTCGAGCTGGGCAACTACATCGCCGCACCGACCGCGGGCCGGATGCTCGCCGATTTCGGAGCCGAGGTGATCAAGGTCGAGCGCCCGGTCACCGGTGACGAGCTGCGCAACTGGAGGCTCTACGCCGGCACCACATCGATGCTGTACCGCACGATCAACCGCAACAAGAAGTCGATCGTCCTCGACCTGAAGACCGAGCAGGGCCGGGGCGTCGTGCTCGATCTGCTCAAGCACTGCGATGTCCTGCTGGAGAACTTCCGGCCCGGCACGCTCGAGAAGTGGGGGCTGGGACCAGAACAACTCGACGAGGCGAATCCGAATCTGGTGATCACGCGCATCTCGGCGTTCGGCCAGACCGGTCCGCTCGCCCAGCGGCCCGGCTTCGCGGCCGTCGCCGAAGCCTACGGCGGGTTACGCGAACTGGTCGGCGATCCCGACCGCCCGCCGGTGCGCACCGGGGTGTCCATCGGTGACTCGATCGCAGGCATCTACGCCGCGTTCGGCACCGTCATGGCGCTCTTTCAGCGCGAGCGCACGACTGTGCCGCTGGAACAACGCATCGTCGACGTCGCACTCAACGAGGCGATTCTGTCGGTGATGGAATCACTGGTCCCGGACTATCTGGCCTACGGCGTCAAGCGGCAGCGCGTCGGCGGACGGATGGAGGGCATCGCGCCGAGCAATGCCTACCCGTGCGCGGACGGCACCAGCATCATCGTCGCGGGCAACGGCGACGCGATCTACCAGCGTTACATGACCACGATCGGCCGCCCGGATCTCGCCGCCGATCCCGACTTGCAGACCAACGCCGGACGTTGGCAGCGTCGCGACGAACTCGACGCCGCGATCGCCGAATGGTCGAGCCGGCTCACGCGCGACGAAGCGCTCAAGCTGCTCGACGAGGCCGGGGTGCCGTCCGGGCCGATCTACACGGCCGCCGACATCTGCGACGACGAACAGTACGAGTCGCGAAACATGATCCAGCACTTCGAAGTCGACACCGGTGGCGCCGAACCGCAATCGGTCGGATTCCCCGGCATCGTGCCGGTCATCGGCGGCGCATCGCTGCCCATTCGCAGCGTCGGACCCGACCTCGGCGAGCACACCCACGAGGTGTTGTCGAACCTGCTGGGTCTCGATGACGATGAAATCGGAGCTCTCACATGACCATTCCGCAGCCCCGTTCATACACCCCGCAAGCCGAGCTGCGCGATGTGACGTTGCGCGACGGCCTGCAGCTGACCGCCAAGATGCTGCCCACCGAGCTCAAGGTCGAAGTCATCCGTGAGCTGCTGGCGATCGGCGTACCGGCACTCGAGATCGGTTCGATGGCCCGGCCCGATCTCGTGCCGCCGCTCGCCGACACCCTCGACGTCGTGTCGGCGTTGACGCCCGAGGAACTGGACAAGTGCTGGATCTGGGTGGCCACCCCGAGGCACGTCGAGAAGGCGGCAGCGGCGGGTGCGCGTCACTTCCAGTACTGCTTTTCGGCATCGGACTCCCACAACAAGGCCAACATCGGCCGCGACACCGAGACCAGCGTCGCCGCGATGCCCGACGCCGTGCGCATCGCGTCCGAAGCGGGCGGCTCGATCCAGCTGTGCATCGCGACCGCGTTCACCTGCCCGTTCGAAGGGCTCATCGACCCTCGGCGAGTGTGGGCGATCGCGGCGGACCCGCGCACCGACGGTGCGAGTGACGTCGTCGTGTGCGACACCATCGGCCAGGCCATCCCCACCCAGGTCGGCGATCTGATTCGCGGCCTGGCCACGTCGAATGCCGAGCGCCGCATCGTTTTTCACGGCCACGACACGTGGGGCCTCGGCGTGGCCAACAGCTTGGCGGCCATCGACGCCGGTGCGACGATGGTCGACGGCTCCCTCGGCGGCCTCGGCGGTTGCCCGTTCGCGCCGGGTGCCAGCGGCAACACGTCGAGTGAGGACCTGCTGTTCGCCTTACGGCCGCACTGGCTGACCCCGGATTCGTTGGCGTCGCTTGTGCGCCTGTCCGAGAAGGTCCTCGCCGAGATCGGTGAACCGAATCGGTCGAAGACCGCGCAGGGCGCGCGGTCGAGTGCCACCGCATTCCCGTGGGTCATCGGTGGGGCAGCCGCGGAGAGCACTGTCTGAACACCGCGTCCGGCACGAGCGGTTGGGTAGATTCACGGCATGGCCAAGGAAGACGTGGATTCGTCCGGCAAACAGCAGACCCTGTTGGTGCTGGCGAAGATCACCGAGATCCTCAACGCGTTCACCTTGGCACGGCCCGCGATGACCCTAGGGGAGATCCAACAGGCCACCGGGCTTCCGACCTCGACCGTTCAGCGCCTGGTCAGCAACATGGTCGCGCAGGGCATGCTGGACCGCATCGGCGACCAGATCCGCATCGGCATCCGGATGTCGTACTGGGCGGCCACCGCGCGCAAGGACGTCGACGTTCTGGCAGTGGTCAATCCGGTGCTGAAGGAAGTCCGCGACAAGACTGGCGAGACCGCATGCTTCTTCACGGTGGAGCAGAACTTCCGGGTGTGCGTCGCCGTCGCCGAAACCCATCACGCGCTTCGCCGGGACATGTATGTCGGCAAAGTCATTCCGCTGCACGTGGGTTCGGCCTCGCGCGTGCTGCTCGCGTGGGACCCCGACCTCGCCAGACGCATTCTGAGCGCGCCCTTGGAGCCGATGACCGAAGGGACCGTCACGAGCGCCGACGAGCTGGCCGGTCTGATCGCGGCCACCCGGTCCGACGGCTACGCCATCACGGCGGGGGAGCGTGAGGACTCCGCGTCCGGACTGTCCGCGCCGGTATTCGACTCTGCGGGCGACATTCTCGGGGCGCTGACGGTGAGCGGTCCCACGGTCCGCATGCCACGCGAGCAATGCGAGGCCTGGGTGGACCTGGTGGTCGGCTATGCCGAGCAGATCACCAGGACGCTGGGTGGCCGGCCACCGCAGTGAACCGTTGATGGTTTTGTGCAATGCGGCACGGAATTCGAAGGCGCTCGATGAGCGCGTCTCCTACGGTCGTCACGCGTCCTGTGAAAAGGCGTCGGGGACGCGCTACCCGGTCGCCCGGTTGACCTCCGTGGTGTGACTGGGTTCTGCCCTCGGGCGGAGAGCACAAAGCGGCCCCGGATTTCTCCGGGGCCGCTTTGGTGTCTTCAGGTGTGGGCGAAGCTCTACTCGACCACGAAGACGGGGATCAGTCGGTCGGTCTTCGTCTGGTATTCGGCGTAGGGCGGGTAGGCCTCGACAGCGAGCTTCCACCAGTGTTCGCGCTCGTCACCTTCGAGCTCACGGGCGGTCAGGTCCTTTGCGACCTTGTCGCCGTCCTGCACCGTCACGGTCGGGTTGGCCTTGACGTTGAAGTACCACGACGGGTGCTGGGGATCGCCACCCTTCGACGCGACCATGGCGTAGCGGCCGTTTTCCTCGACGCGCATCAGCGGTACGTAGCGCTTCTTACCGGACTTCGCGCCCGTGGTGGTGAACAGGACGATGGGCCGGTCCAAAACCTCGACCCCGTCGGTGGTGCCCTGCTCCAAAATGCGTTCGGTCTGCTCGCGAACCCAATCGGTGGGGCTCAACTCGGCGTGTTCAGTCACCCACCGCGCAACACGCGCGACCCCGCCCGTATTCCCCCTGCACCGCGACTGTCCGTGTCGGCTGCCCGCCACGCCGCGGATCCTCGGCAGTTTGCGCACGCTCGCGGCCACCCACGCGTACGTCGATGACCAGCAAGACCAGGGCCAACACCGCCAACGCCGCGCCGATCCACGGCACCGCCGGGTATCCGAGACCCGCGGTCAGGGCGATCCCGGCCACCCACGGGCCGACGCTGATGCCGACGTTGAACGACGCCACGTTGCCGGCGGCGGTCAGCGTCGGCGCGGACGGTGCAAACGCGAACACCCGCGAGTTGAGAGCCGGGTTGGTCCCGAAGCCCGCGAAACCGAGCAGGCATGCGAGCGCGCTGACGGCGGTGACGTGGCGGGTGGTGAGTGCGAGTGCCACGAGGACCACCAGCAGGGTCGTGAAACCGGCCGCGAGCGTCGCGCGCGGCCAGCGGTCGGCCGCCTGGCCACCCACCGCCATGCCGACGAGCGCGCCCAACCCGTACCCGAGCAATACGGCGGGCACCCACTGCGGCTGCAGCCCGCTCGTCGTGATCAGCATCGCGGCCAGGTAGGTGAATGTGCCGAGCAGCGCCGCCGTCGAGACCGCGGTCATGGCATAGGACAGCCACAGCCGCGGCACGGCGAGCCCGCGAAGCTCGTCACCGATACGCGGTTCGGTGTCCGGGCGGGTGTCGGGCACCGCGGCGAGCACGGCGCCCGCGGCGACACAGGACAGTGCGGCCACCGCCCAGAACGCACCGCGCCAACCGAGGTGCTGGCCGATCCAGGTGCCGGCGGGCAGACCGATGACCGTGGCGACCGTGAGCCCGCCGGCGACGATGCTCATGGCCCGGCCGCGTCGCTCGGCGCCGACCAGTGCCATCGCGGTCCCGGCGCCGACCGCCCAGAACCCGGCGTACACGAACGCTGCGACGAACCGAGCGGTCATCAGCACCGCGTACGAACTGCTCAGGGCGCTGACGATGTGCGCGACGACGAAGATCGCCAGAAACGCGACCATCGCACGGCGGCGGGACCACCGCAGGGTGGCGATCGCGAGAATCGGTGCACCGACGAGCATTCCGAGGGCGAACACCGAAACCAGAAGGCCCGCCTGAGGAATCGTCACACCGAGGTCGTCCGACATCTCGGGCAGCAGGCCGGCGAGCATGAGTTCGCTTGTTCCCTGGGCGAAGATCGCCAGGCCGATGATCCAGATCGCGACCGGCATCAGAGCATCGACCCGCCGCTCGCGTCGATCCATTGGCCGGTGACCCATCTCGCGTCGTCGGACGCGAGGAAGGCGACGATGTCGGCGATGTCGTCGGGTCGAGCGACGCGGTTGAACGGAGACTGCGCCGCGACCGTCGCGCGGCCTTCCGGAGTGGCGAGCCGGGCCGCGTTCATGTCGGTGTCGGTACTTCCCGGGCCCACCGCGTTGACGGTGATGTTGCGGGCGGCGAGTTGTTTGGCCAGCGTCGCGGTGAACGAGTCGATCGCTGCCTTCGTCATCGCGTACGTCATCAATTCGGGTATGCGGGAACCGTGCGTGAAGCGCGTCGACAGGTTCACGATGCGGCCGTTGTCCCGTAGCCGCGCCAATCCCTGCTGGGTGACGAAGAACGGCGCTTTGGTGTTCACGGCGAAGATCTCGTCATAGGCCGGTTCGGCGACGTCGGTGAATGCGACCCGCCCGCCGAGGATTCCGGCGTTGTTCACCAGGATGTCCACGCCGGCGGCGTGTGCGTCGAACGCGGACCACAGGGCAGCCGCATCACCGGGGACACCGAGTTTTGCCTGCACCGCGAACGCGTCGCCGCCGCTGTCGACGATGTCTTGCACGGTCTGCTTCGCGGCGTCGGCACTCGCGCCGAAGTGCACGCCGACCCGCGCGCCGTCGCGGGCCAGCCGCAAGGCGATCGCACGGCCGATCCCGCGGCTGGCGCCCGTCACCAGTGCAGTTCTGCCAGTAAGAGCGGACACGCTGAATCCTTTCTTTAGCGAGTGATACAAAATTCGACGCTAGCACATTATCTAGCGACCGCTATAGAATGGTGGGCATGGCACCGGTGCGCGGGCGCCCCCGCTCTTTCGATCGCGATGCCGCCCTCGACAAGGCCATCCGGCTGTTCTGGGAGCGGGGTTTCGAGGCGACGTCGACGCGCGACCTCAGTAGCGCGCTCGGCGTCGGAATCCCCAGCATCTATGCGGCTTTCGGCGACAAGCAGCAGCTGTTCACCGAAGCCGTGGCGGTCTACGACACGCGATACGGCGGATTCATCGAAGCGGCGCTCACCGAAGAACCGACCGCACGCCGGGCCGTCGCGCGGATCCTCACCGAAGCGCCCGGGCGCTATACCCGGCGCGGGCTGCCCAGCGGATGTCTGGTCGTGAGCGGCGACGACGGCACTGCCGACGAGGGCGTGAAAGCGTGCCTGCGCTGCATCCGCCGTCAGAAGACAGACATGCTCGCCGACAAGATTCGCACCGACATCGCCGCCGGCGACCTACCCGACGACACCGATGCCCGAGCACTGGCGCAATACGTGATGACCACGCTCAGCGGTATCGCGCAGGCCGCGTCCGACGGCACGTCGCGGGCCATGCTCGACCGCGTCGCGGCGATCGCGCTGCGTGCCTTCCCATGACCCCTGCACCGCGAGCGACCGTGTCTGCCCGTAGACACGCCGCGAAATAGCGGTGTTTTGCGGTCGCTCGCCGGCGTGCGAGACCGTCAGCTCCGGTTGTAGATGCCGAGCGCGATCGTCAGCGCGGTTTCGTTGCACTGTTCGTCGGTCAACGGCAGATCGCCCATCATCGCCACGCTCCACGACATCGTCAGCAGCGCCTGGCGCGCATGGAACACCGCGAGGGGGTCGTGGTCGGGTGCGGTCATCGCGTCCGCGACCGCGCGGAACTGATAGCGCAAGTCGGTACCGATGCCGAGCCGATTGAACGCGGCATAGTTCTCGTTCATGAATCGCGTCATGGCCCGACCGGTGCCGTGCAGCACCGCGCCGTAGCGGTGAAGGATCTCGCGGCCGGTGCGCTTGCCGGGCGGTTGGCCGGCGGCCCAGGACAAGATGTCGTCCACGCCGGTGCGCAGATCGTTCGACAGGCTCACCACGATGTCTTCCTTGGCGGAAAAGTGGTAGTAGATCGCCGCTTTGGTGATGCCGAGTTGTTCGGCGATCTGCCGGATGGAGGTCTGGTCATAGCCATGGGTCGAGAACAGATCCAGCGCGACGGATCGGATCTTGTCTCGTGTGTCGGTGCGGCGACCCGCCACGGCCGGGCTCCCATCATTACTTGACGACCGGTCAGCAATGAGCCTAGCGTTGCGGCCAGGCGATCAATACTTACCGGCCGTCAAGTAATGACATGGACCAGGGGGACCCATGACAACGCGACCACTACCCGAGATCTTGAGCGGCGCGCCGTTGACGGCTGTGGGCGTCGCGGTGATCAGGGCCAGAGAATCCGAGCGTGACGATCGGCTGTACGACGATCCCTATGCGCGCCGGTTCGTCGAGGCGGCCGAACAGGCGTATCTGAGTCCCAATGCACCCGCGGGGGCGGCCGAGACCTGGGCGTCGGTGCTGCGACTGGCCGATGTCATGTACGAGCCCCGCACCCTGGGGGTGCGGATCGCCGACGATGCGTTGCTGCAGGCGGCGGCCGAGGGTCGCACCCAGATCGTGCTGTTGGGGGCGGGTCTGGACACCCACGCATACCGGCTGTCCTGGCCGAGGGCGGTGCACCTCTTCGAAATCGATCTGCCGCAACTGTTCGCGTTCAAAGAGCCGGTGCTCGAAGGGATCCGGCCGGCGTGTGATCGACACGTCGTACCCGCAGATCTGGGCGGCAGCGAGTGGCCGAGAGCCCTTCTCGACAGTGGTTTTCAGCCGGAAGTCCCCACCCATTGGGTGGATCACGCGTTGATGACCCTGCCCACCGACGTGGCTCGTGCGGGGGTTCGCGCCGTGACCGAGCTCTCGGCTCCGGGTAGCCGGTATGGCTTTCCGGTCATGGCCGGTGCCGCGTTCCGCAACACCCTGCGGTCGGTGGCGGCCGAGGGCCTGTATCGGGATATGCCGAACACCGAGCGGGGACTTGGTGAGGATGCCCGGGAGTGGCTTGAGAGCATCGGTTGGACAACGTCTTTCAAATCCACAGCTGAACTGACCGAAGGATATCCGCGCCAGGTCGCTGCCGAAGACTCCGGCGGACACGTCGTCGCGACCCGGCGCGGATAACCGGTGACACCTCCACAGGACACCTGATGTCCTGTAGTGGATATGTCACACTGTCAGGCGTGGCACCGACGACTGCTGAGCAATCATGAGCGCCCTGCTGCGTGCCGTGCGTCAGCAGCGGGGGATGACGCTCGATGAACTGGCCGAGGCCACCGGCTTGACCAAGAGTTACCTGTCGAAGATCGAACGGCAGCGCTCCACACCGTCCATCGCCGTTGCGATGAAGGTCGCGCGGGTCCTCGAGGTCGACGTGGCTCAACTGTTCGCCGAGGACCCGGCCGCCGCGACGTTGTCGGTCGACCGCGCCGACGAACGGCCGGACGCCCGTTACCACGCTGTCGCGTCCGCCATGCTCGGGAAGACGATGTCGCCGTTCATCGTTCGCCCGACACTCCGGTTCGCCGAGCATCCGCATCCAGCTCATGCCGGCCAGGAAATGGTCTTCGTGCACCGCGGGACAGTCGAATTGCGCTACGAGGACCAGCTGGTGACGCTCGAGGCCGGCGACAGCGCCTACTTCGACGCCTCCCGCCCGCACCAGCTGCGTCAACGGGGAAGTGCCCCGAGTGAGGTGCTGGTCGTTACCCACACGGAGTACCCCCGTAACCGCTGAATCCGGTCAGCAATTGAGGCTGATGTGCACGGTGTGGATGGGCTCGAGGTCGGGCAGACCGTGGATCGTGACGGTCTTTGCCTGAGGACGCACCGCACTGACTCAGCGGGCCGGTGCCGACCTTGTCAGGTGCTTCATCTCGGTTCTCCTCGTTGTTCGCATTGATAACGCAGGGGCGATGATAGGACACAAAGTGTCCTTCCGGTAGCCGCCAACCTCCGGCGGACGGGTGCAGATCCGTCGGGTGGGAAACGATCTTGACTGAAGGACACAAAGTGTCCTAACGTCGGCGGTGTGTCACCGATCGCGAAATACTGGAAAGGGGCTCCCCATGACGAGCACACTTGGTGATTCGAAGCAGGTCTTGATGCAACGCGCCCTCGACGGACTGGCGAATCACATCGAGGACTCTGCGCTGACCATCCGGCAGAAACTTGCGCTGACGTGCCGGGCGCTGTTCGACGCCGGTCATGATTCAGGCCTGGCCGGTCAGATCACCGCGCGCGCCGAAGCGCCGGGAACCTATTACACGCAACGTCTCGGTCTTGGTTTCGACGAGATCACCGACGAGAACCTGCTGCTCGTCGACGAGGACCTCAATGTTCTCGACGGCAGCGGAATGGCCAACCCCGCCAACCGTTTCCATTCCTGGATCTATCGTGCCCGCCCGGACGTGCAATGCATCGTCCACACGCATCCGTTCCATGTGGCGGCGCTGTCGATGCTGGAGGTTCCGCTGAAGGTGTCGCAGATGGACATCGCCCCGCTCTACGACGACTGCGCGTTCCTCGCCGATTGGCCGGGTGTGCCCGTCGGCAACGAGGAAGGCGAGATCATCAGCGCGGCGCTTGGCGACAAGAAAGCCATTCTGCTGGCCCACCACGGACATGTGGTGGCAGGCGCGAGCGTCGAGGAGGCGTGCTCGCTGGCGATGCTGATCGAACGCGGCGCCAAACTGCAGCTCGCCGCGATGGCCGCAGGCACCGTGGCCGACCTTCCGCCGCGGCTGGCCCGCGAAGCCCATGACTGGACGCTTCGCCCCAAACGCAGCCAGGCCAACTTCGCCTATTACGCGCGGCGTGCCCTCGTCCGCCATCCCGACGCGATCACCAACTAGACCCGAGCCGAAAGAGAGAAATAAATGTCCACGAACGAAATCCACGGCATCCTCGCCTATCCCGTCACGCCGTTCACCGCGGACAACGACGTCGACACCGGAAAATTGGCCGCACTCGTCGAACGCCTGGTGGCCGATGGCGCGCACGGGATCGTTCCGCTCGGCAGCACCGGCGAGTCCGCCTACCTCACCGAGGCCGAGTTCGATGCCGTCGTCGACACCACGATCGGCGTGGTGGGCCGTCGCGTGCCGGTCATCATCGGCGCGTCCGATCTGACCACCGCCAACACCATTCGTCGCGCAAAGTATGCCGAGCGCGCCGGTGCCGATGCGGTGATGGTGGTGCCGATCTCGTACTGGAAGGTGTCGGAGCGTGAACTGCGTCAGCACTATGCGGCGCTCGGCGCAGCCATCGGCATTCCCATCATGGTGTACAACAACCCGGCGACCAGCGGCATCGACATGAGCCCTGAACTGCTGGTGTCGATGTTCGACGACATCGACAACGTGACGATGGTCAAGGAATCGACCGGAGATCTATCGCGCATGCAGCGGATCGCCGAGCTCAGCGACGGGCAGCTGCCGTTCTACAACGGCAACAACCCGTTGGCGCTCAAGGCATTCAACGCGGGGGCCAAAGGCTGGTGCACCGCGGCGCCGAACCTGCGCCCACAGCCCTGTCTCGACCTCTACGAGGCGGTCCGGGCCGGTGACGGCTCACGTGCTGAAGCGTTGTACGAGGAGATGCGGCCGTTGTTGGAGTTCATCGTGGCCGGCGGGCTGCCGACGACGGTCAAAGCCGGCCTCGAGCTGCTCGGGCAAGGTGTGGGCGATCCGCGCCCGCCGCTGCTCCCGCTCGACGACGACGGCCGGGCACAACTCAGCCGTCTGCTGACCACCGCGTAACCCGGACGGCTGGCCGGAGGAGAATTCGGTTCATGAGTCACCCGACCGCTTACCCGCAGGCTCGCACCGTCGCCGACTTCGCCCACAACCTCCGTGAGGTCGGTGAGCGGATCGAGGCGGCGCTGCAGCGGGCCGGCCGCGAGCCCGGTGACGTGCGGCTGTTGCCGGTGAGCAAGACGGTCGACGAGGATCGGCTGCGACTCGCGGCCGCCGCCGGATGCACGATGTTCGGGGAGAACAAGGTGCAGGAGGCCAAACGCAAGTGGCGCAACCTGTCCGACCTCGACGTGCAGTGGTCGGTGATCGGCCACCTCCAGACCAACAAGGCCAAAGACGTCGCGGAGTTCGCCGCGGAGTTCCAGGCGCTCGACAACGCGCGGGCGGCGCAAGCCCTCGACCGGCGCCTGCAGGCCCTGGGTCGCTCTCTAGACGTCTTTGTCCAGGTCAACACCTCGGGTGAGGACTCGAAATACGGCTTGGCGCCCGACGACGTGATCGGGTTCCTGCGGACACTGCCGACCTACAGCGCGCTACGCGTTCGCGGGCTCATGACCATCGCCGTCTTGAGTTCCGATGTCGAGCGCATCCGGCCCTGCTTCGTACTACTGCGCAAGTTGCGCGATCACGCACGCGAACTCGACGTCGTCGGACCCGGCGAACTGTCGATGGGTATGTCCGGTGACTACGAGGTCGCGATCGAGGAAGGCGCGACGTGCGTGCGGGTCGGGCAGGCGATATTCGGCGCCCGCGCGACTCCGGACAGCCACTACTGGCCCACGAGCCAATAGCACCGGACTCACCGCAGCTTCAGCACCACCTTGCCCTTGGCGGTCCGATTCTCAAGGGACGCAATGGCTTCGGCGGCCTGTTCCAGTGGATACACCTCGGGTTGCGGTGCCGCGACGGCTCCGGAGGCCAACAGCGGTTCGAGCTCGGCCCACTGCTCGGCGAGGTAGCCGGGGTGCGAGAAGCTCCACGCACCCCAACCGGCACCGACCACGTCGACGTTGTTGAGCAGTAGGCGATTGACCTTGACGGTGGGAATCTCACCACCGGTGAAGCCGACCACCAAGAGTCGCCCGCCGACCGCGAGCGAGCGCAGGGAATCGGTGAAGCGGTCACCGCCAACGGGGTCGAGGACGATGTCGACGCCCCGCTCACCGGTGAGTTCTTTGACCGCGTCGCGAAAACCGTCGGCCAGAACCACGTCGGAAGCTCCTGCGCTCCTGGCGATTTCGGCCTTCTCCTCGGTGGACACCACCGCGATGGTGCGTGACGCGCCCAGCGCGGGCGCCAGTCGCAGCGCCGAGGTACCGATGCCACCGGCCGCGCCGTGCACCAAAACCGTCTCGCCCTGCGCGAGTCTGCCGCGGGTACGCAGCGCGAACTGCACCGTCAGGTCGTTGAACAGAATGCCCGCACCGGCCTCGAACGACACCGCATCGGGCAGCTTGAACACCCGATCGGCAGGTAGCGCAACCACTTCGGCCATCCCGCCGGACAACATCGTCAGACCGAGTACCCGGTCACCGGCCGCCACGTGCGCATCGGCCGGTGCAGTGCGCACCACGCCGGCGATCTCGGCACCCGGGCTGAACGGCAACTCCGGCTTGTACTGGTAGAGCCCGCGGGTCAGCAGCGCGTCGGGAAACGCCACCCCGGCGGCGTGGACGTCGATGACGACGGCGTCGTCGCCTGCCGGCTCGTCCACGTCGGCCACCTGCACCGCATCGGGACCGTCGAGGCGGGTGATCAGTGCTGCACGCATGAGGGCCTTCCTGTTGTCGTCGTGCCACATTCTGCCCGGAACCGATTGTGACAGGTGTCAAGTTTGTCGCTTAACATCACCGGATGCTCACTGCCCGCGCCGCGGTCCTGCTCGACGCCGGAGCCGATCCGCAATTGACCGACGTGCAGATACGCCCGCCGGTCGAGGACGAAGTGCTGGTCAAGATCGATGCGGTGGGCATCTGCCACACCGACGTCAGTGTGGCTGCACGCTTCCGCAAGCTGCCGATGGTGTTCGGACACGAGGGAGCGGGGACTGTCGTCGAGGTCGGCCCCAAGGCGCAGCGGCGGGTTGGCGAACGGGTGGTGCTGACCTTCGCGAGCTGCGGAGCCTGCACGAACTGCGTCGCGGATCGTCCGGCCTACTGCGACCAGTCCACGGACCTCAACATGCGTGGCAGCCGCCGCGACGAGTCCAGCGCGCTGCGGCTTGACGGTGCCCCGATCGGCGGCGGATTCTTCGGCCAGTCCAGTTTCGCCACGTACGCGATCGCCCGAAGCCGCAACGCCGTCGTCGTACCCGAATCGATCGATCCCGCGCTGGCCGCCCCGCTCGGCTGCAGTGTGCAGACCGGCGTCGGCGCGGTGCTCAACGTGCTCGCATCTCGACCCGAGGACGCGGTCGTCGTGTTCGGCGCTGGCGCGGTCGGTTTGTCGGCCGTCATGGGCGCCCGCATCGCGGGGTGCCGGACCATCGTCGCGGTCGATCCGATCGAGCAACGACGTACGCTTGCAACAGAATTGGGCGCGACCGCGACCGTCGATCCGACTGCCACCGATGCCGCGGCTGCGGTGCTCGAGTTGACCGGGGGAGCGGCGGGCGCCGTGGACACCACTGCGCGGCCCGACGTCATCGCGTCGGCCGTCGCGGTGTTGCGATCCCGCGGGACGCTGGCGCTGCTGGGCCTGGGCGCACTGACCGCCGAGCTTCCGGTCGCCCTCATCATGGGCCGGGGCCTGACGGTGCGCGGGGTGGTGGAGGGCGACAGCGAGCCGCACACCTTCATCCCGCGACTCGTCGATTTCTACCGAACTGGCGAACTGCCGCTCGACAAACTGGTCACGTCGTACCCCTTCGGCGACTTCGACCGGGTGTGGGCCGCCGCCAAGGCCGGTGAGGTGGTCAAACCAGTGTTGGTTACCGAGCGGTAGGATCGCACGACCAGGCAATGAAGCCGATGAACGGAGCAGCCATGTCTCTTCCCCAGCTACCTTCCGGGCGCACCGTGGAGGTGCGTGCCGTCGACGGGGTCAAGCTGCACGCGCAGGTGTTCGGGCCCGAGGACGGCTATCCGGTCGTGCTCGCACACGGCATCACGTGCGCCATCGAAGTCTGGGCTCATCAGATCGCCGACCTGGCCGGTGATTACCGGGTCATCGCCTATGACCACCGCGGGCACGGCCGCAGCGAGACGCCCCGCGGCCGCAACCGCTACAGCCTCAATCACCTCGCCGCCGACCTGGACGCGGTGCTCGACGCCACGCTGAAGCCCGGCGAGCACGCCGTCATCGCCGGTCACTCGATGGGCGGAATCGCGATCACGTCCTGGTCTCAGCGCTACCCGAACCGGGTTCGGTCGTGCGCGGATGCCGTCGCCCTGATCAACACCAGCACCGGCGACCTGCTGCGCGACGTCCAGCTGGCCCAGGTACCCGCCCGCCTCACAGCGACCCGGATCCGCACCGCCGGGACGGTACTACGGACGTTCGGCAGCACCCGTATGCCGAAGATGGCCGAGGGACCCAACAAGCGCTTCGTCGCGCAGCTCGCGGTCGGCCGGGACGCCGAGCCGTGGGTCGCCGACTTCGTCTACCAGCTGTTCGCCGCGACCCCGCCGGCCGGGCGCGGCGCCTGGACGCGCGTACTCGTCGACAACCTCGGCCCCAAGCACATCTCGCTGCGCAACCTCACGGTGCCGACGCTCGTGATCGGCAGCGCGAAGGACCGGTTGCTGCCGATCAACGCGTCACGGCGCATCGCCGCCGACGCCCCCAATCTGGCCGGGTTCGTCGAGCTGGGTGGCGGGCACTGCGCGATCCTCGAACGCCCCGACGACGTCAACGCCCAACTGCGGTCACTGACCGAGTCGGTGACGGCCGCGCAGCGGATCAGCTAGCCAGCCGCTCGGCCACCTCGACGGCCGCGCGCCGGCCGGACCGTACGGCGCCGTCGAGGAATCCGGTCCAGGCGTCGGCCGTTTCGGTGCCCGCCCAGAAGATTCCGTCGACGGGTGTGCGCAGCCAGCGCCCGTAGGTGGTCCAGGCCAGGGGCGGCACCGCCGCGGTAGGCCCGCCTGGCGCGAATTCTTCTGTGCCCCAACAATGATCGATGTAGTCGATGGGATTGAGCGCGGCGTCGCCGAACAACGCCGCGAAGCCGGCGAGTGCCTGCTCGCGGCGCTGCTCGGACGGCAGCTCGTCGAACGACCGGGAGTCGGTGAAGCCGAGCAGGATGCCCGGGCCGTCGTCGCCGGGACTGACGTCGAACGTGATGAACACCGGACCCTCGTCCGACAGCGCCTCGCCAGAACAGCCGTTGGCGCGCCAGTACGGGCGGTCATACGCCGCGTACGCCTTGCTCAGGCTGCCCTGCGGCCAGTGCGCCGCCAACTTGTCATAGTGCTCGGGCAGCGGCGGGTCGAACTCGATACCCGAGCGGTGTTGCGGTGCGATCGCCACGATCACCGCCCGAGCGCTCACATGGCCGTCCGAGCAGCTGACGGCCACCGTCCCGTCGGCGAGCCGCTCGATCCGCTCGACGGGCGCCTTCAGCACGACGCGGTCGCCCAGCTCATCGGCCATCCGCACGGCGATCTTCTGGGTGCCCTCGGGGAACCGGTCCTGCTGCGCACCGCCCCTGACGTCGAGCAACCGGTCCAGCCCGCCGGCAGCCTTCACGTAGCGCACGGCGTGCAGCATCGACACCGCCTCCGGTTCGGCGCCCCACGTGACCCGCGACATGATCGCCATCAGATTCCGCGTCGACGCGCTCGCATGCAACGAGCGCAGCCACCGTTCCAAGCTGATCTTGTCGAGCTTGTGCGCCTGGGGGCCGCTCCATGGCTCGTCGACGCGGATACCGCGGCACAAGCGCTCGAACCGCCACTGGATGCGGGACACGTCGAGCAGTTCCAGGATCGACAGCCGCGGGATCGTGCTGCGGTAGGACCGCACCTTGCCGTGCCAGCGGATCAAATTCTTACCGCGGCTGTAGGTGGGGACGGTCTGGCAGCCGAGCTCGGCCGCCAGGGCCAGTACGGCATCCTGTGTGGGGCCGACGAACGTGCCGCCCAGATCCACCGGCACCCCGGCGATCGTGGCGGTCGACGAGCGGCCACCCACCCGGTCGCGGCCCTCGAGCACCACCACCTTGTGGCCGAGGCGGACCAATTCGCGGGCGGCTGAGAGCCCGGCGAAGCCTGCTCCCACGATGACGACATCGGCACTCGGTGGAATGCTCACGTGACTAGGCTCTCACGGCGTGAAGGTCATGACGGCGTTGTTCGGGCCGATGGATGCAATTGAGCGGGCGCAAGCACTGCGAGAGGCCGGGGCGAGCGGGGTGTTCACGTTCGAAGGCCCGCACGATGTGTTCGCGCCGCTGACACTGGCCGCCACGGTGGGTGGCCTCGACCTCATGACCAATGTGGCAATCGCATTTCCGCGCAATCCGATTCACCTGGCGCACCAGGCGATCGACCACCAGCTGCTGTCCGGCGGCCGGTTCACCCTCGGACTGGGCACGCAGATCCGCACGCAGATCGAAAAACGGTTCGGCGCCGACTTCGACCGGCCGGTGGCCAGAATGAGCGAACTGATCGGGGCGCTGCGCGCCATCTTCGCCGCGTGGCAAACCGGCGAGCGGCTTGATTTCCGCGGCGAGTTCTACCGGCACACGCTCATGACGCCCACGTTCAGCCCCGGCGCGAACCCGTACGGGCCGCCACCGATCTACGTCGGTGCGCTCGGGCCTCGGCTCACCCGGGCCACCGCCGAGTTGGCCGACGGCCTGCTGGTGATGCCGTTCGGCTCCAAGCGCTTTTTGAACGAGGTGACGATGCCTGCGGTGCGTGCCGGCCTGGCCGCGGCCAATCGCGATCCGGACGCCTTCGCCGTCGTGCCGGAGATCATCGTGTCGGTCGGCGACGACCACGACGCCGCACGACGGCTGCTGGCGTTCTACGGGTCCACCCCGGCGTATCGGCCGGTGCTCGACGTGCACGGCTGGGGTGAGTTGCAGCCCGAGCTGAACGCGCTGTCCAAGCAGGGCCGCTGGCTGGAGATGGGTTCGCTGATCGACGACAAGGTGCTGCACACCATCGCGGCGTGCGGTAGCCCCGCCGAGATCGCCGCACACATCGCCGATCGCGTCGCCGGTGTGTCCGATCGGATCTGTCTGTATCAACCCGGTCCGATCGCGGTGGATTCGCTCGCGCAGATCGTTGACGCGCTGGCCACCTGAGCACCTAATGTGGTGGTACGCAGCGGGACCAAAGGAGGTTCGCCATGGGTGCCAACGAGCCGGGAGACCCGGAGTATTCGGACGTGCTCATCATCGGCGCGGGGATATCCGGATTGGGCGCGGCCTACCGCATCCACGAGAAGTGCCCGGGGTTGACCTACACGCTGCTGGAACGCCGTGCGCGCATCGGTGGCACATGGGACCTGTTCCGCTATCCGGGCATTCGGTCCGACAGCGACATTTTCACGCTGAGCTACCCGTACGAGCCGTGGACCCGGCCCGAGAACGTGGCCGACGGCGCCGATATACGCGAATACCTCACGCAGACGGCTCACAAGCACGGCATCGACCGTCATATCCAGTTCAACACCCATGTGCTGTCGGCGGATTGGGACTCGACCACCGACACCTGGACCCTGCACACCGAACGGGACGGTGAAGCCAAGGACTACCGCGCGCGGTTCGTGTTCTTCGGTACCGGCTATTACAACTACGACGAGCCGTACACCCCGGAGTTCCCCGGCATCGAGAACTTCCGCGGCGACGTCGTGCACCCGCAGTTCTGGCCCGAATCGCTGGACTACACCGGCAAGCGTGTCGTCGTCATCGGTAGCGGCGCCACGGCCATCAGCCTGATCCCGGCGCTCGCCAAACAGGCCGGGCACGTGACGATGCTGCAGCGCTCACCGACCTACATGATGTCGATGGCCCGGATCGACCCGATGGTGCAGGCCATCCGGAAAATATTGCCGCGCAGGCTGTCTCATCAAGTCGTGCGGTTCCGCAACGCGATGGTGCACGTGTTGATGTACTTCTTCTTCCGTAAGGCGCCCAAGGCGGGGCGGTGGCTGATCCGCAACCGGAACACCGCCGCGCTGCCGCCGGGCTACCCGGTCGACGTCCATTTCAAGCCGCGCTACAACCCATGGGATCAACGCATGTGCCTTGTCCTCGACGGCGACCTGTTCGAGCACATCAGCGACGGCCGCACCGAAGTGGTGACCGATCACATTGACCACGTCGACGCCGACGGCATCGTCCTCAAGTCCGGCAACCGCATCGACGCCGACGTGATCGTCACCGCCACCGGCCTGCAACTCCAGGCACTCGGCGGTATCGCACTGCGGGTCGATGGCACCGAGGTCAAGCCGACCGAACGGTTCGTCTACAAGGAATTCCTCCTCGAAGATGTCCCGAACATGGCGTGGTGCATCGGATACACCAACGCGTCATGGACGCTGCGCGCCGACATGACGGCACGTGCCGTCGCTAAGCTCTTGGCGTACATGGGTTCTCACGGCTACACCCATGCCTACCCACACAAGGGCGCGGTACCCATGCCGGAGAAACGGACGTGGGACCTCGAGGCGGGTTACATCCAGCGATCCGAACATGCGTTGCCGCGCTCCGGCACCCGACGTCCATGGCACGTCCGCCACAACTACATCCTCGATGCCATCGACCACCGGTTCGACCGCATCGAGGAGTCGATGGTCTTCGGCCGCGCCCCCGCCGCGCAGTCCGTCGCTTAGTTTTTTCTGGGTGCTTGGCACCTTGGCACCGCGAGCGACCGTGTTTGTACGCCGACACGCCGCAAATTCCCGGCATTCAGCGGTCGCTCGTCAGGGTATCCGGACCGCCAAACCCGTCGCGAGAAGCTGTGTCGCAGAAAGTCCGAACGTCGTCTTGAACCGGTCGGCGAGGTGCGATGGGCTGGCGAAGCCCGCCTCGACGGCGGCAGTGGTGAGGTTTCGCCCGGCAGCGATCTCGGCCCCCGCCCGTAATAACCGACTCCACAGCCGGTAGCGACGCAGACTCGAACCGATCTCCTGTCGGAACAGATGCAGGAACCGCGATTCGGACAGTCCCGCCGTCGCCGCCAACTCGCGGGCCGACACATCAGCAGCGAGATCCTCTCGAATCTGCTTGGCGGCCAACTCAATACGCGGATCGATATCGTGCACCGCCGATGGCGCAGCCGTGTCCAACCAGCGCAGTGCGGCACCGTCGTCGTCCGGTGGTACCAGCAGCAGGTCCTCGGCCCGGTGGCCTACCCCGATGCCGTGATGCGTTGCGTCGAACTGCTCCCGGCACGATGCCGCGCGGTGTGAGGCCGGATCCAGGTAGCAGGACACGAGGGGTCCGGTCATCACGAGGTGATGGGTCAATCGCGGTGGGATCAGCACCGTCCGCGCGACGACCGTCTCGCCATCGACAATCACCGTCAACGGCGCGTCGACGCCTACCGCCAGACACCACACCGATCCGGAGTGCGGTTCCAACCCCAGGCCGGGCCCGGAGTAAAGAGCCTGCCCCGGCCACAGCCACACCGCCGGATAGCAGGTTTGTGGAAGCGCTGTCATGGATTCAGTCTGCATGCTGATCGGACAACTGATCAGGAGGCTACCGTGGTTATCGCAGTGATCGTCGTCGTCGGGGTGTTCTTCCTCGGCATGGGTGTGTATGCGTTGGCCGCTCCGCAGGCGATGCTGCGTCCGTTCGACTACACGCTCAAGACGGGGGCGTCTCGTGCGGAAGTGCGTGGTGTGTATGGCGGTTTCGGCCTCGCGATCTCGGCGGTGTTGGTCTATGCGGCCGCCACACCGGGGGACATACGGACGGGGATACTCGTTACGGTCGGCGCTGCCCTGGCCGGAATGGCAGTCGGCCGCAGCGTCTCGGCGGTCTTCGATGAACGGACCGCGTTCTACCCCAACTGGTTCTACTGCCTGGTCGAGATCGTCGGCGCGGCAGCGTTGCTCTGGGCGGCGTGATGGCTTGGGCGAGTGTGTTTGGGGCTTGGCGCGGTTGTCACGCCAGAGTGACGCGGGTGGTCGAGGGCCACGCTGGCGTGACAACGGGCGCGGGATAGGCCCGCCGAGCGCATGCTTAGCCCGCGGTTGTCACGCCAGAGTGACGCCGGCAGCCGAGAGCCACGCTAGCGTGACAATCGGCGGGGAAGTGACAATCCGCGGAAAAGTGACAACCGGCGGGGAAGTGACAAGCCACGCTGGCGTGACAATCCGCGGGAACTCACAATCGCGCAGCTAAGGCGCGACCGTCAACCAGTCAGCAAAACCTGACGGATCATGCCGCCCGAGCGCGCCATGCTCGAACAGCCCCCAACCCTCGGCGCGCGGAGCATCGCCTTCTGTGCACACCGCACGGCCGACATGGTCGATGACGCCGAACCCGGACCGGCCGATGATCGCCGGATCGTTCATGTCGTAGGTGAGTCGCTCGGTGAACTTCTCGCCCTTCCACACGCCGTGAATCCAGTCGGAGTCGCCGCCGTAGCCGCCGCCTACGTGAATCGGCACGGGCAGTTTGGATTCCACGTCGAACCGGACGGGCGAACCGTCGGCTGCGGTGGCGTCGATCGTGGCCCCGGTGGGAATACGAGTTCCCGACCGGTAGTGAATCTTGATGCGCGGCCAACCAAGCTGCTCGATACGGCCGTCCTTCCAGATCCTCGTGCAGTCGTTGAGCGATCGGAACCCGTTGGGCTCCTCCTGGATGATGATGACGATCGAGAACTCGTCGAACGCCATCGGCACGTACAGCCACCACATGCCCTCGAATGGCGGATCGGCGGGTCGGCCCGCGGGCTCGGCCTCACCGATCGGGCGGATGCCCCATGACCGGTCGCGTGATCCGATCCAGCTGGCGGGGTCGACGGCGATGCGCTCGCCGTCGATTGTCAAATGTCCGCTCCACGAACCCAATTGAGCGAACCGCTGAGCGTTCAAGGTGACCCGGTTGCCCGAGCGCAGGATGTGTGGTTGTTCCTGGACGACGTCGAACAACCCGCTCCACGTGAGATCGGCAGAGATGCCCTCGGTCTCGTCGAGCGTGATGCGCAGCTTGTGCAGCGGTTGCTCGACGTCGACGCGGTAGCCCATCACGTGCTGGTTGAGCCGGTCCTGGTCGATCGCATCGGACAGATGCACAGCGGTCTGGGTGTCGCCGCGGCGCACCAGCAGAAACGCATCCTTCACCCCGAGGTTCGGGTAATAGCCGATGCCCGTGATGACGAAGATGTCGCCGGTGCGGTCGTGGGCGTTGAAGTATGAGCGGTCGTAGAAGTTCCGGTCCGACGAGCCGGGCCACGCGATCGGCTGCGGAACCTGGTGTACCGGAAACTCATCCATCGGGCCGAGCATCTAGGACTCCTCGATCAGTCGGCGCAGCAGAGACGCGTGGTAGAAGGTCGACTCGACGTCGTCGGGCTTTTCCATCTCGCCGAACCGCACCCTGCGGGCCGACGTTCGCATGAACACGCAACACCAGATCACCCCGGAGTAGATGTAGAACCACTTCAGGTCGCCGAGCCGTGCGCCGGTCAGTTCCTCGTAGGTGGCCCGCACATCGTCCTCGCGCATGACATCGGGCAGTCCCGGCAGCCCGGCCAAGCCGGACAGTTCCTGGAACACCATGTGCGCGAAGATGATCCAGGCCACGTCGAGCTCGCGGGGACCGACGGTGGCCATCTCCCAGTCCAGCACCGCGACCGGCCGGAAGTCGTCGTATAGCACGTTGCCGATGCGTGAATCACCCCATGCCAGCACCGGTTCGGAGGCGGCGACGTCCTCTGGGAAGTGGTTGTCGAGCCATGTCAGCGCCTGTTCGACCAGCGGGGAACGCCCGATGTCGGGAACGGAGAACTCGTACCATTCCTTGAGCCAGCCGAAGTGCCGGTGCAGCGGGGTGTCGCCGGGCGGGTCCACTTCGGTGAGGAACCCGAACCGGTTCTGCGCGTCGGGAATCGAATGCAGCTTGGCGAGCACGGCAACAGTGCTGTCCTGAAGTTCGCGACGCCGTTCGGCCGGTGCGTCGAAGAACCAGTTGTCGCCGAACGTATAGGGCATCACGTCGGGCGGCACGACGCCGTCGACACGGTCCATGAGGAAGAACGGCGTCCCCAGCACCGCGCCGGTGGTCTCCAGCCAGCGCACCCGGGGGACCGGGACGTCGGTGAGTTCGGCGACCTGACGCATCAGCTCGAATTGGTGATCGAGCCGGTACGACGAGAACACCGGCACGTCCTCGTCGGTCGGTGCGACGCGCGCGACGAGGCGCTGCTCGACGGCCGAGCCGTCCTCGTCCCAGCGTGCGGTGAGCAGAATGGTCTCCGACGACATGCCGTTGGAATCCACCCCGCTCTCGACGGTGACCTGTGGGTTCGCCCCGCCGGGCAACACCGTCGAGAGCCAGTCCGCCAGAGCGATCGGCAGGGTGGTGACGTCGCGACTCGAATGCTGCAGGCGGCTGACATCTTCGACAGCCGGTTCATGTGCCATGCGATTCTTCCTTACGACCGCAATTACGATACTGTTAGTAGCGTTATGAAAGCAGAGCCATCAATCGTTGGCAAGACTGCCGGCGCAGGACGTCCCCGCGACCCACGTATCGACGCTGCCATATTGCGCGCCACCGCGGATCTGCTTGTGGAAATCGGTTATTCGAACGTCACGATGGGCGCCGTCGCCGAACGGGCCCAGACCACGAAGACAGCGCTGTACCGGCGCTGGTCGAGTAAGGCCGAGCTCGTCCACGAAGCGGTGTTCCCCGCCGCCCCGACCGCGCTTGCCACGCCCGCCGGCGACATCGCCGCCGACGTCCGCGCGATGATCGGCGCGGCTCGCGACGTGTTCACCAGCCCGGTGGTGCGCGCCGCGTTGCCCGGGTTGGTGGCCGACGTCGCCGCGGATGACGATCTCAACGCCCGGGTGATGGGTCGGTTCACCGACATGTTCGCCGCCGTACGGGAGCGCATCGTCGACGGCATCGCACGCGGCGAGGTCCACGCCGACGTGGACCCCGATCGGCTGGTCGAGATCATCGGCGGGGCCACCATGCTGCGGATGCTGCTGTGGCCCGATCGGGACCTCGACGACGACTGGGTGGCGCAGACCTCGGCGATCGTCGTGCACGGCGTCACCAAGGGTTGACCTCAATCACTGTTCAGGTTCCACACTGGACGTGTGAACGCGAAAGATGAACAGGACATCAAGGCCGTCATCGCCGCGACCACCGATTTGTGGATCGCGCACGATATGGACCGGTGGGGTGAATACTTCACCGACGACGCCGACTTCGTCGCGCACAGCGGGCGGTGGTGGACCTCGCGGGACGCCAACGTCGCCGGCCACAAAGACGTCCCGGAATCCGTTGTCGCACAGAAACGCAACTACCGCCAGCAGGTCGTCTCGGTCGCCGACGTGGCGCCGGGTGTCGTGCTGGTACACACGCACTGGTCTTGGCCCGACCATGTGCAGCCCGGAGCGGATGCGCAGGACCGGTCCGGCATCATTACCTACGTAATGGTCAAGCGGAACGGCCAGTGGCTGATCCGCGCCGCCCACAACACCCGAGTGAGCCAGCCATGAATATCCAGCCCTTTCCGACAGATTGGCGCACCGCACTGGTCCTGGTGCCGCATCCCGACGACCCCGAATACGGAATCGGTGCGGCCGTGGCGAAATGGACGACTGAGGGCAAGTCCGTCCATTACGCGCTCGCATCACGCGGCGAGGCCGGTATCGCGGGAATGCCCGCCGAACAGGCCGGTCCGATACGCGAAGGTGAGCAGCGACGGTCCGCGGCGATCGTCGGGGTCGACGACGTCGTGTTCTGGGACTTCCCGGACAGCGCCATTCGCAACACTGCCGAACTGCGCGCCAAGATCGCCGAAACCATCACCGCGATCGCTCCCGATCTCGTCATCACCATTTACAGCGGGCCGAGTTGGGCTCCCGACGCACCGAACCAGAGTGATCACATCGAGTTCTCGCATGCCGTCGCGGCGGCTTTTGACAGCTTGGCCGCCCCGCCGCGGTGGCTGTTCGAGAACGGTCCGGAACCCACCCACGGGGAGGTGATCGACGACTATGTCGACGTCGCCGTGGAGTCTCTTGCCGCGCACAAGGTCTACCTGGAGGTCCTCGACCCCGGCACGCCCGTCGTCGAGCAGGCACGTCGGCAGGTGGACATGTCGACACCGAAGAGCTCCGAATTGGGCGGGCGCATCGCCGAGTTCATCCTCAAGCGACACCGCTGAGCGAACGTACGATCAGACGGTGCGTGCAGTCGTCTATCCCGATGTCGGCGTGGTACCGGCAGTTGTCGACGTGGCCGACCCGGAGTGTGCCGACGATGGGGTGATCGTCGAGGTGGCGGCCACGGGGGTGTGCCGTTCGGACTGGCACGCCTGGCGCGGACACGATCCCGTTGAGTTGCCGATCATTCCCGGCCACGAATTCGCCGGTGTGATCGCGGCGGGGGGCGCCGACGTGTCCGGCTGGCGGATCGGCGATCGGGTGACCACACCGTTCGTGCTCGGGTGCGGCTGCTGCGAATTCTGCCTGGCCGGTGACGCGCAGGTGTGTCCCGATCAGCTGCAGCCCGGTTTCACCCTGGCGGGCACGTTCGCGCAACAGGTAGCGGTACCGCGCGCTCAGTTCAACCTCGTGCGCCTGCCCGACACCGTCTCGTTCGTCGCGGCAGCGTCGCTCGGGTGCCGGTTCGCCACATCGTTCCGCGCGGTGGTGACACACGGACGGGTGCAGCCGGGACAATGGGTGGCGGTCCACGGCTGTGGCGGGGTTGGTTTGTCGGGGGTGATGATCGCGAAAGCGTTCGGAGCCAAGGTCATCGCGATTGACGTCAGCGCCGAGGCGCTGGCGATCGCTGGGCGCCTCGGCGCCGACGAGCTCGTCAATGGCAACGAAACCCCCGACACGGCAACCGAAATCGTGCGGCGAACCGGTGGCGTGCACATCGGGATCGATGCCGTCGGCCATCCCGCGCTCGCCGCGGCGTCGGTTTCCTCACTGCGCCGACGCGGCCGGCACATCCAGGTAGGTCTGCTGCTCGGCGCGGCCGCCCAGACCGCGTTCCCGATGGACCGGGTGATCGCGCAGGAGTTGGCGATCCTCGGATCGCACGGGATGCCTGCCGTCGACTATCCCGCGATGCTCGAACTCCTCGCGTCGGGTGCCCTGGACCCCGAGCAATTGGTGACACGCCGGATCGGGCTCGACGGCGCCGGTGCCGCACTGGCGGATATGGACAACCCTGCCGGGCACGGCATGACCATCATCGAACCGGGCGCTTAGCCGCCGATCTGGTTCTTGTTGCGTTGTGCGACGGCCCGGTACTGGTCGCCGAGGGCATCGAAGTCGCGTTTCTGGGCGCCGGCGATCTCTCGTTCGGCGGCCAGTGCGGGCGAGATGACGGGATCGGTGCCGCGCACGTAGATCTCCTTGAGTCCGGCCATGATCGGACCAGGCACCTCCGCGATCTGACCGGCCAGTTCGAGAGCCCGCTCCATGAGTTGCGAATGAGGAACCACCTCGGTCACCAGACCGAGGCGTTCGGCGCGCACCGCGTCGACAACCTCACCGGTCATCGACAGCCGGCGTGCCATCGCGGCCCCCACCACATGGGGAAGCCGAGCCGTCATACCGCCGCCCGGCAGGATGCCCACGCGAGCATGGGTGTCCGCGAACACGGCGTGCTCGGAGGCGATCAGGAAGTCACAGTCCAACGCCATTTCCAACCCGCCGGTGAACGTCGCACCGTTGATCGCGCCGACGATCGGTGTGCGCATCTGACCGGTCTTGGCGATGCAGTTGTGGGTCTGGAACCGCTCGAAATACTCGAGGCCGAGCGACTGCGCCTGCTTGAGGTCGACCCCCGCGCAGAAGGCGGGATCGGTTCCGGTCAAGACGACCGCCCGGACCGCCTCATCGGAATCGGCGGCATCGAGCGCCGAGTACAGCGCCTCGATCAACTCCGCGCCCAGCGCGTTACGCGCCTCCGGACGGTTCATCGTCACTACGCGGACGGCGCCGTGGTCGGCGGTGAGCACGATGGTCATGGATCGAACGTAGCCCTCGGTAGCACGACCAGACGCTAAGGCACCCTGGATTGCGCATTCCCGGGTGCCTGCACGTCTGCTCGCGCAGGGAAGGTTCAGCGCAGGAACGCCTCGGCGTTGTTGGCGAGGTCCAGCAATGGTTGTGGCAGTGCGCCGAGCGCGAAGGTGACTGCCGCGGTGACGGTGACGACGGCGGTCGTGAGCCCGCTCGGCACCACCACCTCGGGTGCGTCGTCGGGCGGGTCGGTGAAGAACATCAACACGATCACCCGGACGTAGAAGTAGGCTGCGACCGCGCTGGCGATCACGCCGACGATCACCAACGGAATCGCCCCGCCTTCGCCCGCTGCCTTGAACACCGCGAACTTGCTGACGAATCCGCTCGTCAACGGGATACCGGCGAAGGCGAGCAGGAACAACGAAAAGACCACGCCGACAAGCGGATAGCGACGGCCGAGCCCTGCCCACGCCGACATCGCGGTCTCCTCGTCACCGGCGGCGTTGCGCACGAGCCCCACCACCGCGAACGCGCCGAGTGTGCTGAACCCGTAGGCGAACAGATAGAACAGCGTTGACGACACCCCGGCGGCGTTGGCGGCGATCACGCCGGTGAGGATGAAGCCCGAGTGCGCGACGGCCGAATACGCCAGCATGCGCTTGACGTCGTTCTGGGTGACCGCGGTGACGGTGCCGACCACCATGGTCAGGATCGCGATCGCCCACAGCACCGGCCGCCAGTCGTCGCGTAGCTGCGGGAGCGCGACATAGAAGATGCGCAGCATCGCACCGAACGCCGCGATCTTGGTGGCTGCCGCCATGAACGCGGTGATCGCGGTCGGCGCACCCTGGTACACGTCGGGAATCCACGAATGGAACGGCACCGCGCCGACTTTGAACAACACCCCGACCAGCAGCAGACCCACACCGATCAGCGCCAGCGGTGTGTTGCCGGCACCGGCATCGACCGCGTCGGCGATTCCGCCGAGGTCCAGCGTGCCCGAGTAGCCGTACAGCATCGCCGCGCCGTACAGGAAGAACGCCGACGAGAATGCGCCGAGCAGAAAGTATTTGAGTGCCGCCTCCTGTGACAGCAGCCGGCGCCGGCGGGCCAGCCCGCACAACAGGTACAGCGGCAGCGACAGTACCTCGAGCGCGATGAACATGGTCAGCAGATCGTCGGCCGCCGGGAACAGCAGCATGCCGCCGATCGCGAACATGGTCAGCGGGAACACTTCGGTCTGCATCACACCGGTCTTGGTGGCGAGCTGTTCGGCAACGCTGCCGGCCACCGCCGAGGCCTGCGGCGTGAACCCGTCCAAACCTCGTGCACCGTCGGCTGTTTGGCTGACCTTCTCTCGTTCGGCGATCAGCAGGATTCCGAGAATGCCGACCAACGCGATCGTGCCTTGCAGAAACAGCGCAGGCGCGTCGAGCACGACCGCGCCCAGCACCGCCGGCTTGCCCGCCGTGCCGTGCAGGTCGCGGGCCACCAGCACCACGGCCACCACTGCGGCGACCAAACCGCCGAGGGCGATGGTCACCTGGGCGGGGTAACGGGCTTGGCGGGGTGCGAACGCCTCGATGAGTACGCCGAGGACCGCCACGCCGAACACGATCAGCATGGGGGAGAGCAGGCCGTATTCGATACTGGGTGTGACCATGTCTAGCGTCCCCCCTCTGCCACGGTCGGCGCACTCGGCGGTGGATCGGTCTCACCGATCGTGGTCATGGTGTGCTCGACGGCCGGGTTGATCACGTCGAGTGCGGGCTTGGGGTAGATGCCGAGCACGAGCAACAGGGCGATCAACGGTGCCACCACGACGAGTTCGCGCGGCACCAGATCGCGGATCCGGTGCTCACCGTCCGCGAGGCCGTCGCGCACCGGGCCGGTCATCATCCGCTGATAGGTCCACAGGATGTAGACGGCCGAGAGTACGAGGGCCGTCGCGGCGAACACCGCGAGAACCGGGTATCGCGTGAATGTCCCGATGAGAACCAGGAACTCGCTGATGAACGGCGCCAGCCCGGGCAGCGAGAGGGTGGCCAGACCGGCGACCAGGAAGGTCCCGGCCAGCACCGGCGCCACTTTCTGGACTCCGCCGTAGGCGTCGATCAGTCGGGTGCCACGCCGGGACACGAGGAAGCCGGCGATGAGGAACAGTGCGGCCGTGGAGATTCCATGGTTGACCATGTAGAGCGTCGAACCGGACTGTCCCTGGCTGGTCATCGCAAAGATGCCGAGGATGATGAACCCGAAATGCGATATCGACGTGTAGGCGATCAACCGCATGACGTCGACCTGACCGATCGCCAGGATTGCGCCGTACACGATGCCGATCACCGCCAACGTGATCACGACGGGACGGAAATACGTTGATGCGTCCGGGAACAACTGCAAGCAGTAGCGCAGCATGCCGAATGTGCCGACCTTGTCCATGATCGCCATCATCAGCACCGCACTGGCCGGCGTGGCCTCCACTGCCGCGTCCGGCAGCCATCGGTGGAACGGCCACAGGGGTGCTTTGACGGCGAACGCGAACATGAAGCCGAGGAACAGGAAATTCGCGACGGCCGGGCTGATCACCAACTCACCGGACGAGACAGCTGCGACGATCTCACGGAAGTCGAACGTCCCTGACGCGAACGCGTCGCTGCCCGCGGTCACCACGTACAGCCCGATCACCGCGGCCAGCATGACCAATCCGCCGAACAGGTTGTACAGCAGGAACTTCACGGCCGCTCTGGACCGGTTCTCGCCGCCGAAGCCCCCGATCAGGAAGTACATCGGGATGAGCATCGCCTCGAAGAACACGTAGAACAACAGGATGTCCAGCGCCACCAGGGACATGAGCACCAAGCCCTCGACGGCGAGCGTGAGCGCAAGGTAGGCCTGCACCGACCGGCCCGCCAATCCGGACTGCCCGGCGGCGTCGTTCCAGCCGGCGACGATCAGCAGTGGCACCAGGACGACGGTCAGCACGATCAGAGCCAGTGCGATGCCGTCGACCCCTAGGATGTACCCCGTCCCGAACGACGGTATCCAGCGGTGGGATTCGACGAACTGATACTGCTCACCGGCCGGTTCGAAACCCACTGCGATCACAACGGTGAGGCCAAGGGCCGCCAGCGAGATTGCCAGTGCGAGCCACTTGGCCAATGCCCGCTGGGCAGCAGGCAACAGCATGACCACGGCAGCTCCGATGGTCGGGGTCGCCCACAACGCCGTCAGCCACGGGAAGGAATTCACCACAGTCGCACCGCCAGGATCGCCGCCACCACCAGGGCCGCACCGCCGAGCATCGACAGCGCGTAACTTCGGGCGAACCCGGTCTGCAACTGCCGCAGGCCGTTCGAGGTTCGGCTCACCAGTGCGGCCAGCCCACCGGCGGCGCCGTCCACGCCCTTGTCGTCGACCACCACCATCGCCGCGGTCAACGCCTGGCCACCCCGCATGAACACCGCCTCGTTGAATGCGTCGCCGTAGAGGTCGCGGCGCGCGGCCACGGTCAACTCCGAACCCTCCGGAACCTCGACCGGCACAGCCTGCTGCGCGTACATCCGGTAGGCCACGGCGATGCCGATCGCCACGACCGCGAGCACCACGATGGTGACGACCCATACCGGCACCGCGTGATGGGCCTCGTGTGCGCCGACGACCGGTTCGAGCCAGTGCGACAGCGTGCCGCCGATGGCCAGTGCGCCACCTGAGACCACCGAGCCGATCGCCAGCAGGATCATGGGCCAGGTCATGACGGCGGGTGCCTCATGCGGATGTGCGCCGTCGGCCCAGCGCTTTTCACCGAAAAAGGTCATCAGCATGACGCGCGTCATGTAGAACGCCGTGATGCCCGCGCCCAATATGGCCGCACCGCCGAGGATTACGCCGCGGACACCGCCCGCACCCAAGGCGGCCTCGATGATGCCGTCTTTGGAGAAGAACCCGGCCAGCGGCGGCACGCCGATGATCGCAAGATACCCCAGGCCGAATGTCGCGAACGTTATCGGCAGGGCCTTGCGCAGGCCGCCGTAGCGGCGCATGTTGACCTCGTCGTCCATCGCGTGCATGACGGAGCCGGCGCCGAGGAACAGGCCGGCCTTGAAGAAGCCGTGCGTGAGCAGGTGCATGATCGCGAAGGCGTATCCGGCCGGGCCGAGCCCGGCGGCGAGCACCATGTAGCCGATCTGGCTCATGGTCGAGGCGGCAAGGGCTTTCTTGATGTCGTCCTTCGCGCAGCCGATGATCGCGCCGAACAACAACGTGACTGCACCGACGAGCACGACGCCGGTCTGCGCGACCGGCGCCAGATCGAAGATGGGCCCCGACCGCACGATCAGATAGACGCCGGCCGTCACCATGGTGGCCGCGTGGATGAGCGCCGACACCGGTGTCGGACCTTCCATCGCGTCGCCCAGCCAGGACTGCAGCGGTACCTGTGCGGACTTACCGCAGGCGCCGAGCAGCAGGAGCAGCCCGATCGCGGTGAGTGTCGGTTCGCCGAGTGCCGGGGCGGATCCGAACACGGCGGCGAACGAGATCGAGCCGACGGAGGCGAACATGACCATCAGTGCGATGGCCAATCCCATATCGCCGACGCGGTTGACGATGAACGCCTTCTTGGCCGCGGTGGCGGCTGACGGCTTGTGCGACCAGAACCCGATCAGCAGGTACGAGGCCAGGCCGACACCTTCCCACCCGGCGTACAGGCCCAGGTAGTTGTCGGCGAGAACCAGCAGCAGCATGGCCGCGAGGAACAGGTTCAGATAGGCGAAAAACCTTCTCCGGTCCGGATCGTGGGCCATGTAGCCGACCGAGTAGATGTGAATCAGCGAGCCCACCCCGGTGATCAACAGCACGAAACACATCGACAGTTCGTCGAGTTGCAGGCCGAAGTCGACCTGGAGGCCGGCCACCGGAACCCACGAGAACAGATTCTCGTGGACCGCGCGGTCCTCCCCGTGGCGCCCCAGCATGTCGACGAACAACAACGCGCCCACGACGAACGACGAGAGCGCGGCGGCGCAACCCAGCAGGTGCCCCCACCGGTCCGCGCGCCTGCCCGCCAGCAGCAGGATCGCTGCGCCAGTGATCGGTAGGTCGATCAGCAACCACACTGGAAGTGACATGGCGCCCTTAGTTCTTCAGCAGACTGGCGTCGTCGACGGAAGCCGACCGGCGGGTGCGGAAGATCGTCATGATGATGGCCAGGCCGACGACGACTTCGCACGCGGCGACCACCATGGTGAAGAACGCCACCACCTGACCGTCGAGGTGGCCGTGCATACGGGAGAATGCCACGAAGGCCAGGTTGGCCGCGTTGAGCATAAGCTCGACGCACATGAACATCACGATGGCGTTGCGCCGCAACAGAACCCCCGCCGCACCGATGGTGAACAGCAGCGCCGACAGATACAGGTAGTTGTCGGGATTCATCCTGGCATCACCCCTCCCCGTTCCTCGAATTGCTCATCGCCCGCTGCGGCAGGATCGAGCTGACCGATATCGCGGCGTCCGAACCGTCGGGCAGCCGCGCCGGGATGTCGACGGCATTGTGCCGGGCATAGACACCGGGATTCGGCAACGGTGTCGGGTGTCCGCCGCCCTGGAATCGCTCGACGGCCAGCTCACGCTGAGTTTTGCGGCGTTCGAAGCGCTCGCGGTGCGCGAGCACCATCGCCCCGAGTGCTGCGGTGATCAGCAGCGTGCTGGTCAACTCGAACGCCCACAGGTAGCGCGTGAAGATCAGTGCCGCCAAGCCTTCCACGTTGCCGCCGGCGTTGGCCTCGGCCAGGCCGGTGAACCCGGCGACCGAGACATTGCCGATGCCGGCGATCAGCAGCACTCCGAAACCCACTCCGGCGGCCAGTGCCGCGACGCGCTGCCCGCGCAGGGTTTCCACGAGTGACTCCGACAGATCGACGCCGATGAGCATGAGCACGAACAAGAACAGCATCATGACGGCGCCGGTGTAGACGACGATCTGCACGACACCGAGGAACAGCGCGTCCTGGGCGATGTAGAGCACGGCGAGCACGATCATCGTGCACGCCAGGAATACCGCCGAGTACACGGCTTTCGGCGCGGCCACCACCCCGATCGCCCCGAGCACCGCGACCGCCCCGAGAATCCAGAACAGCACGGCCTCGGACGTCGACGTGCGGGCCACGCCGTCGACCGCGGCGAGCCGCGAAATATGCTCCGCCAGCAGCACCACCTCCGGCGTCATCGAACGTCCTCCGTGATCGGGGTGATCTTGCCCAGGTAGTAGTCGTCATCGGTGCTGCCGGGCGCCATCTCGTGCGGCGGTGCCTGCATGCCCGGCTGCAGGGGAGCGAGCAGCTTGTCCTTGCCCCAGATCAGATCTGCCCGGTTGTCGTCGGCCATCTCGTACTCGTTGGTCATCGTCAACGCCCTGGTGGGGCAGGCTTCGATGCACAACCCGCAGCCGATGCAGCGCAGGTAGTTGATCTGGTACACCCGGCCGTAGCGTTCGCCGGGCGAAAAGCGTTCGCCTGCTGCGTTGTCGGCGCCTTCGACGAAGATCGCATCGGCCGGGCAGGCCCAGGCACACAATTCGCAGCCGATGCACTTCTCCAGTCCATCGGGATATCGGTTGAGTTGGTGGCGGCCGTGATAGCGGGGCGCGACCGGTCCGGGTTTCTCGGGATACTCCTCGGTGAGCGGCTTTTTGAACATCGAACGGAACGTCACCGCGAACCCAGCGAGCGCGTCGAGGAACTTAGGCATCAGCGGTCTCCTTGCTGGCAGCCGGCAGCGGTGGCACGGGATAGGCTCCCGAACTCTGCTGCGGCGCCGGTTGAACAGTTCTGCGGCGCAGGGTTTTCCACAGCGCCCAGGCGAGCACGACGATCGCGATCACGGCTGACGTGACCAGCCAGGTCGCCCAGTTGTGGTAGCCGTGTTCGCGCAGGCTGTGCGTGGTAGCGACGATCATGATCCAGGCCAGTGACACCGGTATGAGGACCTTCCAGCCCAGTGCCATGAACTGGTCGTAGCGCAGCCGGGGCAGTGTCGCGCGCAGCCAGATGTAGAAGAACATGAACGCCCACACCTTCGCGGTGAACCACAGCAGTGCCCACCAGCCGCTGTCGGCGCCGTCGATCATGTTGAACGGGAACGGTGCGTGCCACCCGCCGAGGAACATCGTCGTGGCGAGGGCCGAGACCGTGGTCATGTTGACGTACTCGGCGAGCATGAACATCGCGAACTTCAGCGACGAGTACTCGGTGTGGAATCCGCCGACGAGCTCACCCTCGGCTTCGGGCAGATCGAATGGGGCCCGGTTCGTTTCGCCGACCATCGACGTCACGTACACCAGGAATGACGGCAGCAGCAGGAAGACGAACCACGTACCGTCCTGCGCGGCGACGATGCCCGACGTCGACATCGTGCCCGCGTAGAGGAACACCGCGGCGAACGACAACGCCATCGCGATCTCATAGGAGATCACCTGCGCGCTCGAGCGCAGGCCGCCCAGCAGGGGATAGGTGGAGCCCGATGCCCAGCCGGCCAGCACGATGCCGTACACGCCGATCGAGGTGACCGCGAGGATGTAGAGCACCGCCACCGACAGGTCCGTCAACTGCAGCGGGGTGCGAAGCCCGAACACCGACACCTCGCCGCCCATCGGGATGACCGCGAACGCCATGAACGCCGGGATCACCGAGATGACCGGGGCCAGTAGGTAAATGGGCTTGTCGACCCCGGCCGGGGTGAGGCCCTCCTTCAGCGCGAGCTTGATGCCGTCGGCCAGCGATTGGAGCAGGCCCCACGGGCCGACGCGGTTGGGGCCGGGCCGCATCTGCATGCGGCCCAGGACTTTACGTTCGATCAAAATCGCCGACAGCACCGTCAGGAGCAGAAACACGAAGATGGCGAGTGCTTTGGCGAGAATCAGCCACCACGGGTCGTGGCCGAACAGCGTCGGGTCCGGATGTGTCATGAGGTGGCCCGTCCGATCGATACCAGGGCGCCTGCCGTCACGCCGAGTTGGGCATGCACGGCCGAGCCGGGGGAGTTCATCGGCAGCCACACCACGCGTTCGGCCATGTCGGTGATGGCCAGCGGCAGCGTGATCGCACCGCGGTCAGTGCCGACTGTCACCGGATCGCCATCGGCCGCGCCGATTTCGGCGGCGGTCGCCGCGGAGAGCCGCGCGACGGCCGGCCTGGCGGTTCCGGCCAGATGCGGTTCACCGTCTTGCAGCCGGCCGGCGTCGAGCAGCATGCGCCAGCTGGCAAGTACCGCCTGACCGGGTCCGGGCTCGACCGGCTCGGTCGACGGCACCGTTGGTGCAGGTGCGCGCGCGCCGGTCCATGCCCCGAGACGGGTCAGTTCGGCGTCGGCGGCATCTGCGGTCGTGAGGCCGAGGTCGACGCCGATTTCGTCGGCGAGATAGTGCAGCACCCGCAGGTCCGGTATGGCGTTGGACTGCAGCGACGGCTTGAACGGCCGGAATCGGCCCTCCCAGTTGAGGTATGCACCGGCCTTCTCCACCACCGGTGCGACGGGGAACACCACGTCGGCCAGATCGGTGACCGCGCTCTCGCGCAACTCGAGGCTCACCACGAACGGCGTCATGCGCAACGCGCTGAGTGCCAGCTCAGGATCGGGCAGATCGGCGATGTCGACGCCGCCGAACAGCAGGGCCGCGAGGTTGCCGTCGGCGGCCGCGGCGAGGATCTCGGCGCCGTCACGCCCTGGCGATCCCGGCAACTCTCCGGTGTTCCAGGCTTCGGCGGTCTGTGCGCGGGCGGTCGCATCGGCGACCGGACGGCCGCCGGGCAGCAGATTGGGCAGCGCACCGGCTTCCACTGCGCCACGCTCGCCGGCTCGCCGCGGAATCCACGCGAGCCGGGCACCTGTGCCGGCCGCAAGCCGCACGGCGGCGGACAACGCACCCGGTGAGGTGGCCAGCCGTTCGCCGACGAGGATGACCGCACCCGGCCGGCGCAGCCGGTCGTCGTCGGCGAGGCTGTCCAGGGCCGCAGCTTCGCCGCCGGGCGCGGCGGGGATCAACGTGCCCGCCATCTTCGTCAGCCCGCGACTGGCGAACGGCGCCACCGACAGCACCCGAACCCCGTTCTTGCGGGCACCTTTGCGCAGCCGTAGGAAAACGATCGGCGATTCTTCTTCGGGCTCGAAACCGGCAAGCAGCACCGTCGGCGCCTGTTCGAGTTCCGCGTAGCGCAGCGCCATCGCCGTACCAGCCACCTGCGCGGCCAGGAACTCGGCCTCCTCCGCGGAGTGCGGGCGCGAACGGAAGTCGATGTCGTTGGTGTTGAGCACCATCCGAGTGAATTTCGAGTACGCGTACGCATCCTGAACGGTGCACCGACCACCCACGAGCACGCCGGTGCTACCCGCCGCCGCGAGAAGTCCCGCTCCCGCCACCCCGAGCGCTTCCGACCACGACGCCGGACGCAACACCCCGTTGTCCCGCAGCAGCGGTGTGGTGATCCGATCGCCGACGGTCGCATAGGTGAAGGCCCAGCGACCCTTGTCGCAGTTCCACTCCTCGTTGACCTCGGGATCGTCACCGGCCAACCGGCGCATGACTTTTCCGCGCCTATGGTCGGTGCGCTGCGCGCATCCCGACGCGCAGTGCTCGCACACGCTCGGACTCGAGACGAGGTCGAAGGGACGGGCCCGGAACCGGTACGCGGTGCCGGTCAGTGCGCCCACGGGGCAGATCTGAACGGTGTTGCCGGAGAAATAGGACTGGAACGGCTCGCCGGGCGCGATGCCGACCTGCTGCAGCGCCCCTCGTTCGAGCAAGTCGATGAACGGATCGCCGGCGATCTGCGCCGAGAACCGTGTGCAGCGGGCGCACAGAACGCACCGCTCGCGGTCCAGCAGCACCTGGGACGAGATGTTGATCGGTTTCGGGAAGGTCCGTTTGACGTCTTCGAACCGGGTCTCCGGGCGCCCGTTGGACATCGCCTGGTTCTGCAGCGGACATTCGCCGCCCTTGTCGCAGACCGGGCAGTCCAGTGGATGATTGATCAGCAGCAGCTCCATCACCCCGCGCTGCGCCTTGTCGGCGGCCTCGGAGCTGAACTGAGTGCGCACCACCATGTCCGGCATGACCGTGGTGGTGCACGACGCCATCGGTTTACGCTGACCTTCCACCTCGACCAGGCACTGCCGGCACGCCCCGACCGGATCGAGAAGGGGGTGGTCGCAGAACCGGGGAATCTGGACGCCCATCAGCTCGGCGGCGCGGATCACCAACGTGCCCTTGGGAACGCTGATCTCATGCCCGTCGATGGTCAGCGACACCATTTCCACCGGCGGGCTGTCCTTGGTCGGTTCGGCCAGCGTCATCGACGTGCCCCCTTTCCCTGCGCGAGAAGACGCGTAGGTACCCGTACCGGCGGCGTTTCGGGTACCTGCGTGTCTGCTCGCCGAATGGACATCTACACACCGACCTCTTCGGTCGCCATCAACGTCGAGGCGTGTGGATCGAATGGACACCCGCCGCTCAGGTGCGCCACGTATTCGTCGCGGAAGTGCTTGATGGACGACATGATCGGGCTCGCAGCGCCATCACCCAACGCGCAGAACGACTTACCGAAGATGGTGTCGGAGATGTCCAGCAGCTTGTCGATGTCGGCCTCGGACGCGGCACCGGTCTCCAGCCGCGCATAGATCTGTGCGAGCCAGTAGGTGCCCTCGCGGCACGGCGTGCACTTGCCGCAGGATTCGTGCGCGTAGAACTGAGTCCAGCGGCGCACGGCCCGCACCACACACGTCGTCTCGTCGAAGATCTGCAATGCCTTGGTGCCCAGCATGGACCCGACCGAGGCCATGCCTTCGTAATCCAGTGGCACGTCGAGATGTTCACCGGTCAGCAGCGGCGTCGAGGATCCGCCCGGTGTCCAGAACTTCAGGGTGTGTCCCGTTCGGATGCCACCGGCATAGCCGAGGAGTTCGCGCAGCGTGATGCCGAGCGGCGCCTCGTACTGTCCGGGCCGATTGACATGTCCCGACAGCGAATACAACGTGAAACCAGGGGATTTCTCCGATCCCATGGAGCGGAACCAGTCGACTCCGTTGACCAGGATCGGTGGGACGCTCGCGATGGATTCGACGTTGTTGACCACGGTCGGGCAGGCGTACAGGCCGGCGACGGCCGGGAACGGCGGCCGCAGACGAGGTTGTCCGCGCCGGCCTTCCAGGGAATCCAGCAGCGCGGTCTCCTCGCCGCAGATGTACGCGCCCGCGCCGGCGTGGACCGTCAGCTCCAGGTCGAATCCCGAATCGAGGATGTTCGAGCCGAGATACCCGGCGTCGTAGGCCTCGGCGACCGCGGCCTGCAGGCGCCGCAACACCGGAACCACCTCGCCGCGCACATAGATGAACGCGTGCTTGGCGCGGATCGCGTACGCCGCGATGATCACGCCCTCGATCAGGAAGTGCGGAGTGGTCAGCAGCAGCGGAATGTCTTTGCAGGTGCCGGGTTCGGACTCGTCGGCGTTGACCACCAGGTAATGCGGCTTCGCGCCGGCACCGTCGTCACCTTGGGGAATGAACGACCACTTCGTGCCGGTGGGGAATCCCGCGCCCCCACGGCCGCGCAGGCCGGAATCCTTCACGAGCGCGATCACATCGTCGGGTGCCATCGACAGCGCGCGCTGCAACCCCTGATAACCGTCGTGACGGCGATAGGTGTCCAACGTCCACGGATCGGGTTCGTCCCAGAACCGGCTGAGTACCGGCGTCAGTGCGGTCATGAGCGCGAATCCGTTGCGTCCGGGTCGGTTTCGGTGGTGTTGGGCTCTGGCGGCACGGTGGCGGACGGCCCGGGCGCCGGCGCGTCCTGCGTGGCCTCCGCGGCCGCCTGCTCGTCGTCGACGGTCTCCTCCGAGGACGCGGATGCGTTGCTGTCGGGTGCCGTCATGCCGCGTTCCCGCGCGACGCGCAGCCCGGCGAGGGTGGCATCGCCTGGCGCGCCGCCGGGGACGCGGGGGTCACCCAGCCCGGCCAGCGTGCGTGCGGTCTCGCGAAAGTTGCACAACGGCGCGCCGCGACTGGGTGCCGGTGCGTCACCGCTGCGCAGCCCGTCGACGAGATCGCGCGCCGACGAAGGAGTCTGGTTGTCGTAGAACTCCCAGTTGACCATCACGACCGGCGCGTAATCACAGGCGGCATTGCATTCGATGTGCTCGAGCGTGACTCGACCGTCGGCAGTCGTCTGTCCGGCGTGGATGTCCAGATGATCCTGCAGCGCGTCCAAAATCGCGTCGCCGCCCATGATCGCGCACAGCGTGTTGGTGCACACGCCGACGAGGTATTCGCCGGTAGGTGTGCGCCGGTACATCGAGTAGAACGTGGCCACCGCGGTGACCTCGGCCTCGGTCAGGCTCAATTGGTCGGCGCAGAAAGCGATTCCGGCCGGTGTCAGGTAACCGTCCTCGGCCTGCACGAGGTGCAGCAGGGGAAGCAGGGCTGATCGGGCATCCGGGTAGCGGGCGGTGATCTGCTCGGCGTCGGCGCGCAGGCGAGTCGTCACATCGTCGGGATATGCCACGGGCCCGTTGATCGGCGGGCCCGCTTCGTCGGGGCGCTGCCCCAGTTCCAGGAACACTTCTGTCACCTGTCAACCCCTCCCATGACCGGGTCGATCGACGCCACCGCCGCGATCGCGTCGGCCACCATGCCGCCTTCGCACATCGCCGCCACGGCTTGCAGGTTGGTGAACGACGGGTCGCGATAGTGCACCCGATACGGCCGGGTTCCGCCGTCGGAGACCATGTGCACCCCGAGCTCGCCACGCGGCGATTCCACCGCGACGTAGACCTGACCCGCAGGCACCCGGATGCCCTCGGTGACGAGTTTGAAGTGGTGGATCAGCCCCTCCATCGAGCGGCCCATGATCCGGGCGATGTGTTCGGGCGAGTTGCCCAAACCGTCCGGACCGAGCTTGAGATCGGCAGGCCACGCCAGCTTCTTGTCGGTGATCATCACCGGTCCCGGGCCGAGCCGCTCCAGCTTGTCCACGCACTGCTCGACGATCTTGAGCGACTCCCGCATTTCCTTCACGCGAATGATGTAGCGGCCGTAGGAGTCACACCGGTCGTCGGTGATGACGTCGAATTCGTAGTTCTCGTAACCACAGTACGGTTGCGCCTTGCGCAGATCGTGTGGCAGGCCGGTGGATCGCAACACCGGGCCGGTGATGCCGAGCGCGATGCAGCCGGTCAGGTCGAGGTAGCCCACGTCGACGGTGCGGGCCTTCCAGATGTAGTTCTCGTTGAGTAGATTCTCCAAGTCGCGCAGACGTTTCGGGAGCAGTTTGAGAAGGTCGCGAACCTGGCCGATCGCCTCGTCGGGCAGGTCGGCGGCCAGGCCGCCGGGCCGGATGTAGGCGTGGTTCATCCGTAACCCGGTGATGGTCTCGAAGACCCGCAGAATTTCCTCGCGTTCGCGGAAACCGTAGAACATCGCGCTCATCGCGCCGAGTTCCATCCCGCCGGTCGCCAATGCCACGAGGTGCGAGCTGATCCGGTTGAGCTCCATGAGCATCACGCGGATGACGCTGGCACGCTCGGGGATGTCGTCGGTGATGCCGAGCAGCTTCTCGACGCCGAGACAGTAGGCGGTCTCGTTGAAAAACGGTGAGAGGTAATCCATCCGGGTGACGAACGTGACGCCCTGGGTCCAGTTGCGGTATTCGAGGTTCTTCTCGATGCCGGTGTGCAGATAGCCGATGCCGCAACGGGCTTCGGTGATGATCTCGCCTTCGATTTCGAGGATCAGCCGGAGGACCCCGTGTGTCGACGGGTGCTGGGGACCCATGTTGACGACGATCCGCTCGCCGGCCTGGGCGGCGGCGCTCGACCGGGCCGCGGCCACCACCTGGTCCCAATCCGCGCCGCCCACGACGACGACTTTTTCCCCGCCCTCGGGCGGCATCGTTGAGGTGCTCATCAGTTGTAGGACCTCCGCTGATCTGGCGGTGGGATCTGGGCGCCGTGGTACTCCACCGGAATTCCGCCCAGCGGATAGTCTTTGCGCTGCGGATGGCCCACCCAGTCGTCGGGCATCTCGATGCGGGTCAGTGCCGGATGGCCGTCGAAGACGATGCCGAAGAAGTCGTAGGTCTCGCGTTCGTGCCAGTCTGTGGTGGGGTAGATCGCGTACAGCGACGGTATGTGCGGATCGGCGTCGGGTGCGGCGACTTCCAGCCTGATCCGCCGGTTGTGCGTGATCGACATCAGCGGATACACCGCATGGAGTTCGCGGCCGGTGTCGTCGGGATAGTGCACGCCGCTCACCCCGAGGCACAACTCGAAACGCAGGGCGGGATCGTCCCGCAACACGCTTGCCACCGCGGGCAGTTGGACACGACTCACTTCGAGGGTCAACTCGTCGCGGTACACCACCACGCGCTCGATCGACACGGCGTAGCGTTCCTCGCCGAGGACCGCGGCCAGTTGGTCGACCACCTCGTCGAAGTAGCTGCCGTACGGCCGGGGAGAACTCCCCGGCAGGGCGACCGGACGGACGAGGCGTCCGTAGCCGGACGTGTCACCGGTGCCCTTGGCGCCGAACATGCCCCGCCGCACACCGATCACCTCGGGCGTGTCGCCGATCCCGTTCCGGATGCCGTTGGTGCCGTTGGAGGATTCGTTGGAATTACTCACCGCAGCAACCCCTTGAGCTCGATGGTCGGGGTGACGGAGAGCGCGGCCTGTTCGGCTTCGCGGATGGCTTCCGCACGGTTCACCCCGAGCGGCATCTGCTGAATCTTGTCGTGCAGCTTGAGAATTGCATGCAGCAGCATCTCCGGGCGGGGCGGGCAGCCGGGTAGGTAGATGTCCACCGGGACCACGTGGTCGACACCCTGGACCACCGCATAGTTGTTGAACATGCCGCCCGACGACGCGCACACACCCATCGCCAACACCCATTTCGGCTCGGCCATCTGGTCATAGATCTGCCGCAGTACCGGCGCCATCTTCTGGCTGACCCGGCCCGCGACGATCATGAGATCGGCCTGCCGCGGGGTGGCCGAGAACCGTTCCATGCCGAACCTGGCGATGTCGAACCGCGGCCCCGCCGTGGACATCATCTCGATCGCACAGCAGGCCAGGCCGAAAGTCGCGGGCCACAGCGAGCCTTTGCGGACGTATCCGGCAACCGTCTCGACCGTCGACAGCAGGATCCCGCCGGGCAGCCGTTCCTCTAGTCCCAATTCAGGCCTCCTCGGCGCCAGACGTACGCGTACGCCACGAAGACTGTCAGCATGAACAACAGCATCTCCACCAGCGCGAACAGGCCGAGACTGTCGAACGCGACGGCCCACGGGTAGAGGAAGACGATCTCGATGTCGAACACGATGAACAACATCGCCGTGAGGTAGTAGCGGATCGGCATCCGTTGGCCGGTGGCCCCGGCCGCGCCGGCCGGCATCGGCTCGATACCGCATTCGTACGCTTCGAGTTTGGCCCGGTTGTAGCGCCTGGGTCCGATGACGAGCGCGATCACCACGGACACGACGGCAAAGGCAGCCGCAATCGCTCCGAGAACCAGGATCGGCGTGTAGAGATTCATGCCTCGCGGTCGCTCCCTCGGTGGGCTGTCGATGTGAGCTAACCCACAGCCTAGCGAGGTTTGCGGCCCGTGCCACATATTTTGGTTAGTATCGTTTCATACCGCGGCAGCGCACAGCTGCGCCACAGCCGTGCCGTGAAGAACCAACGGCTACAGGGTAATTCGCTGGAATTACTGAACCGGGGCGCGCAACAGGCGCACGACCGCGTCGCCCAGCCGGATCGGATCGATCGGGTGGGGGACAGCGGCTTCGGCGCGCGACCAGCTCGCGAGCCAGGCATCGTCGGGACGTCCGGTGAGCACCAGGATGGGCGGGCACACGTCGAGTTCGTCCTTGAGTTGCTTGGCGACACCCATACCGCCGGCGGGTGTGGCCTCGCCGTCGAGGATTGCCAGGTCGAATCCGCCGGCGTCCATCTGCGAAATCACCATCGGCGCGGTGGCCACCTCGACGTAGGTGAGCTCCGGCAGATCGGGGTGGACGCGTTTGCCCAGCGCGAGTCGCACCTGTTCGCGGGTGCGTGGGTTGTCGCTGTACACCAGGATGCGCAGCGGCGCGGGGCCGGCCATGCCGCCGATGCTACTGCGTGCCGGGTCGGCGATCGGGCAACTCGCCGAATCCTGTTGCGCCGCTTCAGGCGCGGACGAATACCAACGTCGCCGACAGCGCGGTCGCCGGTCCGACCATGCCGAGCAGGTTGCCCGAAACGCCGAATTCGCCGCGGTCGACCGTGCACTGCCCGGCCATCTGCACCGCGCCGTCGTCCAGAACCTGCACGCTGACCGGCAATTCGATCGGCCGTGTCGCACCCCGAACGGTCAATGTCGCTGCCAACCGGGCATCGTCCGGACCCGACGGCTGCGCGTCGCTCACCTCGACGGTGATCTCCGGGTGATTGTCGACGTCGAAGAAATCGGCGGAGCGCAGGTGCTCGTCGCGCTTGCGGATTCCGGTTCGCAGCGACGCCGCGTTGATCACCACCCGGCCGCTCACCCCGCCGTTTGCCCGGCCTTCACCGCGGAACTCGGCAAATCTGCCGGTCACGGTTGCCAAACCCCACATGGTCTTGTTGCGGAAGGTCACCGTGGACCGGTCAGGCGCCAAGGTCCAGTTGCCCGCACTGGCGGTGAGGATGTCCTGCAGCGTCGTCATGTTGCCTCCGTGGTGAACTCAGCCGAGCAGTGGTGCGATGTCCTTGGGGTCGAAGTACTCGTCGATGCGATGGATCAAACCGTCGGGTCTCACCTTGATCACGATGCAGACCCGCAGCGCGATCGACGCACCGTCGCGCCCGGTCGCGTGTACGACATGCTGCTGCACGAATCCACCGTCGAAAACCTGTCGGTCGAGCACCTCGTAGCGGCGCTCGGTGGTGGCGTCGATGAACCAGTCGATGACCCGCAGGGCGCGGGCGCGTTCGTTGTCCCTGCGGTCCCCGGAATGCCACACCGTGACATCGTCGGCCCACATCCCGGCGATCGTGGCGCGGTCGCTGCGTTCGATCGCGTCGAACAACCGATCGGCTACCTGGTCGATGGCCTCCGCGTCGGTAACGGGCATCAGTTCACCTTCTCCGGCTGGTGCTTGACCTCAAGCGACATTGAGGTTGAAGACTTGGTCCATGGATACGACACCGGCACTCTCCCTGTTCGATGAAGCGTACGAGTCCCGCACCGCCCCGTGGGTGATCGGCGAGCCGCAACCTGCGATCGTCGAACTGGAACGGCGCGGCTTGATCCGCGGCAAGGTGCTCGATGCGGGCTGCGGGACGGGTGAACACACGATGCTGCTGACGCGCCTCGGCTACGACGTGCTCGGCATCGACTTCTCGCCGCAGGCGATTGCTCAGGCTCGCGAGAACGCAGCTCAACGTGGCGTTGACGCCCGTTTTGCGGTTGCCGACGCGACGCGGTTGGATGCCGAGCCGGGCTACGACACGATCATCGACAGCGCGCTGTTCCACATTTTCGACGACACCGACCGGCCTGCGTATGTCGCGAGCTTGCACACGGCGTGCCGGCCCGGCGGGTATGTCCACGTGCTGGCACTGTCCGACGCCGGGCGCGGCTTCGGGCCCGAGGTCAGCGAGGACGTCATCCGCGGTGCGTTCGCCGACGGCTGGGAGCTCGAGGCGCTGGACACCACGACGTACCGCGGGGTGGTCGGCCCGGCCCAGACCGAGGCCATCGGTCTGCCGGCGGGCTCGCATGTCGACGAGCCCGCATGGCTCGCGCGAGCACGCCGGGTGTGAGCGCTCAGGGCACGTCATAGCCCGGGTGTGCGGCCGCCAACCGCTGCCGTACCAGCACGCGTAGACATGCGGTGACGTCCTCGGCTCGGTCGTCGAGTTCGCCGGACCTGATGGCCGACGCGAGCGCAGCCTCGCCGGAAAAGCCGAGCTCGGCCAGGGCGGCATCGCAGTCGACCGGATCACCGGCGAGCAGTTCGCGTTCGACCATGCGCAGCGCGTTGGCCGCGACACGGGCGTGGAAATTGACCGCTCCGCCGGTCTCGGCGCGCACCTCGGTCTCGAGGAACTCGGCCACCGCGGCGACGAGTTCGGCGGCCGTGGGCCGGCCGTAGAGGTCACTCATGGCGCGCTCCCGTCCAGCAGGTCGAGCAGATCCCACTCCGTTTCGCAGACCCGGCGCCCGATGGTCGCCAACTCCACCGACCTGGTCTGGCCGCTGAGATGGCGTTCGGCCTGGTAACGGCAGATGATGCCCCAGCGCAGGGTCGCCTGCACGAGCCACCAGCGGATCGCGGCGCGGTCGAGCGGCATCCCGCCGGCCTCTTCGTAGGCGGCCAGGAAACTCTCGATGCTGCCGAGCCCGCCTGCGCCCATGGATTGCGGCGCCCCGAACCGCCATGCGCGGATGCAGAACCAGGCCAGGTCTTCGTACACCTCACCCAGGTGCACTAGCTCCCAGTCCAGTACCGCGGCCAGGTCGGAGCCGTCGACGATCAGATTGCCCATCCGGAAGTCGCCGTGGACCAACCGATGTGGTGACGGCGGCGGCCGGTTGGCCGCCAGCCAGCGAAACGCCCACTCGAAAGTGGCTGTGGTGTCGCCCATCTCGTCGAGCTGAGCGCGCCACTGGGCCAGCTGGTCCTGTTCGGCCAAACCGGGCAGCTCCGGTGGTTCTGCTCGGTGGATCGCGGCGAGGGCATGCGCGCACTGGGTGAGCAGCTTGGCGCGCCCGGCGTCGTCGAGCTGACGCTGGATGCGCCGCACGATCGTCTCCCCGGCGATGAAATCGCAGATGAGATACGGATTGCCCAGCGCGGCAGCCGAATTGTCGGCGACGAGGACATGGGGGACGGGGGCGCCTGCCGCAGCGGCCGCACGCTGCGTGCCCGCCTCCAACTCCATGCCGGCGTGGACTTCGTCGGGTGGTCCGGTGCGCAGGATCAGCGCACGACGTACCGAGGACGTGATGGCGTCGAACGACCACGTCGTGCGGCTGGCGCCGCCGGTGAGTTCACGCAGGTTCTCGACGGTCACGTCCGGGCCGAGCACCGGCGCGAGCACCTTGGCCAGCGCACCCGGCAGGTCGGTCACTTCGCGGCCTTGCCGAACCCGAAGAGCCGCTGCGCGACCCGGCGCATCTGGATCTCCTCGGCGCCCTCGGTGATCCGGTAGCGGCGGTGGTGGCGGTAGATGTGTTCGAACGGCTCATGGCGGCTGTAGCCGATACCGCCGTGCACCTGCATCGCCCGGTCGGCCGCCTCGCACACCAACCGGTTGGCGCGGTAATTGGCCATCGACACCTTGTCCGACACTTCCATGTGGTGGTTGGCGTCCAGCTGGGTTGCGGCGTACCGCACGAGCAACCGCACCATCTGTGCTTCGGTCTGCAACTCGACGAGCGGCCACTGGACCGCCTGGTTGACCGCCAGCGGCTTGCCGAACACGACGCGGTCACCGGCGTAGGCGACGGCGCGGTCGATGCAGTACTGGGCGGCCCCCAGGCTGCTCGCGGCCTGGCGAATCCGGTTCTCGTGCAAGAAGGTCTGGCCGACCTCCAGCCCCCGGTCGACCTCGCCGAGCACCGCGTCGCCGGGAACCCGGACGTCCTTGAGCTCGACCTCGCCGTGGTCGGTGGGCATGTTGAACGTCCACCAGTAGAAGGGGACATGAAAGCCCGGCGCATCGGTCGGGACGAGGAACGCCGTGATCCCACGGGCCTGGCCCGGTTCACCGGACGTGCGGGCGAAGATGAGGTCGTGGGTGGCGCGGTGCACGCCGGTGTTCCAGCGCTTGGTGCCGTTGATGATCCAGCCGTCCCCGTCGGCCACCGCGGTGGTCTCCAGCCAGGTGGCGTCCGAGCCGTGGCCGGGCTCGGTCAGCCCGAAGGCCATCGAGCGCTTGCCGGTCAGCATCGCCTCCACCCATTCGCTCTTCTGCGCTTCGGTGCCGAACCGGTCCATCATGATGACCTGTGGGAAGTTCCCGACGATCGACGACTCGTCCTGCAGATCGTTGTGCAGGCCAAGACCCTTGTGCGCGAGGTGTTCCCGGATCACCGCCATGTCGAGGTTGCTGCCGTCCCGGCCGCCGAACCGGGCGGGCAGCCCATACCGCAGCCAGCCCGCGGCGTCGGCACGCCGACGCATCTCGTCGAGAAGGTCCTCCCACTCCCGCCGGGGTATGCCACCGTTCTCCCAGTCGGTGCGGGCGTATTCGCGCCGCTGGTCGAAGTACTGGATGTGTTCGCGTTCGAGCGGCTTGATCTCCGCCTCGATGAACGCGTCCATTTCCGCGAGCAGACCTGGAAGGTGTTCTGGTAAAGCGAAATCCACGGTGATCTCTCTTCCTGGCTTCAGAAGCCGTACAGGGTTTTCTTCCAGATCGTCGACAGCGTGGTGATGGCCTCGGAGTCGGTGAGTTCGATGCCGAGCGTGGAGGGTCCCACGAACACCGTGGTGAAGTTCTCGAACAGCAACGCGATCGCCGCCGCCACATGTTGGGGATTCAGGTCTCTGGCGTGGCCTTGTTCCTGTGCGCGCTCGACCGACGCGGCGACGATGTCGATACCGAAGCGGCGGAACTCGTTCTGCACGTCGGCGAACCGTTGCTGGGTCGCGGCCAACTGCGCGACGGCGATCATGATGCCGATGTTCTGTTTGAAGATGTTCCAGTAGCCGGTGACGACGGCTGTGAAGAACTCGGTGTCGTCAGGGGAGTCCGGCAGGTGCAGGTTGAGTCCGGACGGTTCGACGACGTCGTGGAGGAACGATTCGGCGAGTGCCGCCAGCAGATCCTCCTTGTCGTCGAAATAGCGGTAGAACACCGCCGGACTCTTGCCTGCCGCCGATGTGATGTCGGCGAGGGTCGTGCCGTGAAAGCCCCTCTCCGCGAAGAGCTTCCGGGCGGCCAGCTCGATCGCCGAGCGGGTCTGGCGTCCCTTGGAACTCAGTTCACCGGCAGCCATGGCGGGTTCAGTTCAGGATCCGGTCACCGGCGCGCAGCAGCGCGCTGGGTAGGTCGTGCCCGACGGCTCGCTGAACCACCCGAGCCGCGTCGATGGCCGCGGTCAGGTCGACGTCGACACCGATGCCGCAGTCCCGCAACAGATACACCAGATCCTCGGTGGCGATGTTGCCGCTGGCTCCCGGCGCGAAGGGGCAGCCGCCCAGACCGCCCACCGATGCGTCCAGGCGGGTCACCCCGGCCTGTACCGCGGCGTAGGCACTCGCCAGGCCACAACCCCGGGTGTTATGGAAGTGCGCGCCGAGCGGTGTCGCGCCCAGCAGCGGTGTGACGGCGGCGACGAGTTCGGTGACCCGTTTCGGCGTCGCGGTGCCGATGGTGTCGGCCACCGCGATGCGGTCGACGCCGAGATCGACGGCCGCGGAGACGATATCGAGCACGCGGTGCTGCGGCGTCGGGCCGTCGAACGGGCAGTCCCACGCAGTGGCGACGATGACTTCGATCGAGGCGTCACTGTCGTGCGCGATGCGCGTGACGTCGGCTATGGCGACGGTCGCCTCGGCAGTCGACCGCCCGACGTTGGCGCGACTGTGGCTGTCGGCCGCCGACACCACATACTCGATCGAGTTCAACCCCGCGGCGATCGCGCGTTTCGCGCCGTTCGGGCTCGCTACGAGCGCCGAGAACTCCACGGCGGGGAACCGGTGCAGTTCGGCGGCCAGTTCGGCCGCGTCGGCCAGTGCGGGCACCTTCGACGGCGACACGAACGCCGTCGCCTCGATCTCCTTCACCCCCGTCGCGACGATGGCCTCGAGGATCTCGAGCTTGGCGGCCAAGGGAATTGGATCCTCGATCTGCAGGCCGTCGCGCAGGCAGACCTCGCGGATGTCGACGTGGGCGGGCAGGTTCATCACAGCACCCCCTCGGCGCGTAGGGATGCGAGCTCGTCGGCGCTGCGCCCCAGCAGCCCGCGATACACCTCGTCGTTGTGCTGCCCCGGCCGGGCCGGACCCGCGTTGCGGATGCTGCCGGGTGATTCGGAGAGCACGGGGACGATGCCCGGACCCTTGACGGCCCGTTCGACGCGTTCGTCCCAGTGATCGGCGATCATGCCGCGCGCCTGCAGTTGCGGGTCGTCGACCACCTCGGCGACGGTGTTGATCGGACCGCTGATCACCCCGGCCGCCGACAGTGTGGCGATGATCTCGCCGGGTTCGCGTTCGGCCGCCCAGGCGCCGATGATCTTGTCCAGCTCGTCCTGATTGCGGCCACGCGCAAGGTGATTGGCGAACCGCTCGTCGGTGGCCAGCTCTGGGCGGCCCATCGCCTCGCACAGCCGCCGGAAAACGGTGTCCTGGTTCGCCGCGATGACAACCCAGCTGCCGTTGGCGCTCTGGTAGATGTTCGACGGCGCGATACCCTCCAGCCGGGTGCCCGACGGACCGCGGACCACGCCGCCGATGTCGTAGTCGGGGATGGTGGATTCCTGGATGGCCAAACATGATTCGGTCAGTGCGGTGTCGACGATCTGGCCCTCACCGGTGACGGTGCGCCGGTAGAGCGCGGCCAGTGCGCCCTGTGCGGCGAACATTCCGGCCAGGCTGTCACCCAACGACAGGGCGAGTCGCGGGGGAGGACCGCCGGGAAAACCGTTCATATGCCGCAGCCCGCTCGCGGCCTCGGCGACCGAGGCGTATCCGGCCTTGCCTGCGTCTGGCCCCGTCTGCCCGTAACCGGACACCCGAACCAGGATGATGCCCTTGTTCCGTTCCCGCAGAACGTCGTAGCCGAGGTCCCACTTCTCCAGCGTGCCGGGGCGGAAGTTCTCGACGATGATGTCGGAGTGCTCGACGAGGTCGAGGAAAATCTCGCGGCCCCGCGGAGCACGCAGATCGAGGGTGACGGCTTTCTTGTTGCGGGCGTGCACCGTCCAGAAGAAGTGGTGCCCGTCGAGTTCGGCCTGGCCCCAGGTGCGCAGTGGGTCAGGCGTTTTCGGCAGCTCGATCTTGATGACCTCGGCCCCCATGTCGCCGAGCAGCCGCCCGGCGAACGGCCCGGAGATCAGGGTGCCGAGTTCGATGACCCTGACCCCGTCCAGCGCTCCGGTGCTCACTGTGCCGAATCCCCGTCCGTCGCGGTTCCACCCTCCGATGAAAACCCGTGCCGGTGCAGCCAGTCGGTACAGACCTCGACGGCCTGGCGCAGCTTGTCGCGCTGGTCCGGCCCGGAGTAGTAATGGTTGGCGCCGGGAATCTCGTGCATCTCCTTGTCCGGGTGTCCGATCGCCTCGTACAGGCGGCGGGTGTGGCTCGGCGTGCAGGCGTCATCGGCGAGATTGCCGATGACGAGTGCCGGAACCGCGATGTCCGGGCCTGCCTTGACCGCGTCGCCGTTCGCGTCGTCGTAGCTCCACTGCGAGAGCCAGCTGCGCAATGTGCAGAACCGCGCCAGTCCGACCGGGCTCATGTTCACCACCTGAGGATCGCCCAGATAGCAGGTTCCCGGGGTGCGTTCGTTCGGATCGACCGTCGGGTCGAGCCAGCGCGGGTCGGCCATCGTGCCGTGCACCACGAACGCGAACTCGTCATCGGGCCGGCCGGCTGCTTTGAGTTCGGCGAGTTTGTCCTTGACCCACTTGGTGATCCGCCGGTTCCGCGCGATCTGCGCCCGGTGATAGCGCTCCAGGAACTCCGGTGTGTAGGGGGGCTGGTTCGGGTTGTCGGGGTTGTAGATGTCGAGCTCTGGGTCGCGTCTGGTCGGGTCGTTCTCGTCGAGGATCGACGCGTCCATCCATTCGGTCATGGTGCCGTGTCTGCTGATGTGCGCGGCCAGCAACATGATCCCGTCGGCGGGGATCAAACCGAGCTTGGTCAGGTCGGGACCGTCGCCCGACGGGCTCGCGGTGACGGTCGGATGCTGCGCCTGTTGCTGATAGAACACCGAGAGCGAGCCGCCGCCGCTCCAGCCGGCGAGCACCACCTTCTCGTAGCCCAGGCGGTTCTTGGCGTCCTTGATGCATTCACCGAGATCCTCGACCACCTTTTCCATCAGCAACGCGGAGTCGGTTCCGCGGAACCGGCTGTTGCAGTAGATGACGTGATGTCCGGCGCGGGCCAGCGCGTTGATCATCGGCAGGTAGGCGCCGCCGCCGATCGGGTGCATGAACACGAGCACGGTGTCACTCGGCCTGGCCTTGGGCTTCAGCAGATAGCTTTCCAGGACCACCAGCTCGGCGACGCCGCCATAGACGTCACGCACGGACGAATTGTTCTGGTAGGCCACCAGATACGGGATGCGGTCGTACTCGAATCTCACCGGCGCTTCGGTCGTCGTCATGTCTAGTGCTGCCCCAGGTCGTTGGCCAGAATCTCAGCGGACGGGACGAGTCGACGGCGCGTGTCGATCGCGATCACCGACCAGTCCACCCGGTCATATTCGTTGAACTTGCGGCGAGCCCGCTCTCGCGCCTTCTCCGGTGCGCCGTGATGGACTCCTTGTGGCGCATGGGAAATCAGACCCGGCGGCATCGGGATGCCGTACAGCGAGCCGGCATGGAAGAACGCGATCTCGTCGTAGTCGACGTTGCGGTGATACCACGGGGTGCGTTCGGTGCCCGGCACACTTTCGGCGGGTTTGGGCAGGAAGTTCATCACGTACACGCCGGTTGCCTGCATGAACAGGTGCACCGTCGGCGGCAGGTGCACGCTTTCGGACGTGATGACGGTGTAGTCCTCGATGTTGAAGGTGAACGGGAAGTTGTCGCCGCGCCACCCTTCCACGTCGAGCGGATTGTGTTGGTAGAACAGAGAAGTCGGGCCTCCGTCATGGACAAGCCGGACCTCGTACTCATCGCGGCCGTCGTCGTCGATCGGTGCCGGCTCGGGGATGGTGACCTGTGCGGGATCGAACGGGAAGTGGCGCCCAAGAGTCCCGGCCGGCGGGACGCGGAAATCGTCGGTCGCCTGGATCATGAGCCACGTGGACTCCGCATCGGGCACCTGACGGAACGTGCAGGCCTTGGGGATGTACACCCAGTCGCCCTCGCGGTAGCGCAACGGTCCGAATTCGGTCTCGAGCAAGCCGGAACCCTTGTGAACGAACAGCAGCAGGTCGCCGTCGACGTAGCGGACGAAAAATGGCATCTCCTCGCCACGTCGGCTCAGCAGCACCTGGCAGTCGGCGTTGGAGAACATCAGCAGTGGGCCGCCGTGAGCGTCGGTGCTGTCGCTGGGCTTGAGCTCACTGGACAGCACGTCGGTGGGGCGAAGAGGGCCCACGGTCCGGTAGGCGGTCGGATCGTTGCGGCGGTACATGTTCGCGGTGCGGCCGACGAATCCTCCGCGGCCGAGTTCGTCATCCTTGAGGCCGTCGAGATCAGCGTGTATTCGCTTGGGCGTCTTGCCTTTGCGGAGGTGAACGAAGGATTCCATGCCAGCTCCTGAGCATTTTCTGAGGGAGTTCACGGCGAAAACTGAAAGTGACTTTACTTTTCGTTTCGGTGCTGGGCAAGACTGTTTCGGGATTCGACTCTGGCGCTCTTACGGTCGGATGTCGATCCCTGTGGCGAGCGTGCAGCTTGTTGCGCTGCTCGCCGACCGCTGAGCGCAAAAGCCTGCACGTTCGTCACAGTGCTTCGTGAGAGGTGCGACCCGGCCTGGCCCGCCGGCGTCCTACAACAATCCGTGTGCGCGAAAGATCCGGTCGTAGATCTCGCGGATCACGGGCTGCTTGCGCAGGTTGTAATCCATCACGTGGCCGCCGCCGGGCGCGGCGGATCGTTTGGCCTGCTCGTATCGCATCCGATCGTCGGGATGAATGCGCAGCCAGTCGCGAAACAACTTGTGCCGGATCGTCTCCGGGCAATCGGGCCCGAAGACGTGAAGATTCACCCGCGGATGGTCGAGACGCAGGCAGCGGTGCTCGTGCCAGCCGGGTTCGCGGATGGTCAGGCGATAGCCGACGGTCTGCAGCCTGGGGACGTATGCCTCTTCATCGCGAGGGTCGGCGACTGTGAGATCGATGTCGATCACGTCCTTGGCGGCCAGGCCAGGAACCGCGGTCGAGCCGACGTGTTCGAGGTCGAGCAAGTCCGAGCCCATCGTCGCCCGGATGTCGGCCGCCAACGTGTCGTAGCGGGCCGGCCACTGCGGGTTGTACGGCACGAGTTCGATCAACTCGGGCGACGGTGGCCCGTCGACCCAGGGGTTCTCGTCGGGGTCGGGATCGTGGTGGCGGGTGATCTGTTCAGGCGTGGGCACTCGATCGAGGCTATGCGATTCAGACCATGGCGATCGGGGAGATCTTCATGCCGACCGAGAGCGCGCCCGCGAGTTCGCGGCTGGTGTCGTAATCGAAGATCACGTGTCCGGAGAGCACGCCGACGTCACGGCTGATCCGCTGCAGCGGATTGGCGAGGAAGTGTGCGCTTGCTCCGGACGACGCCAGCAGGAGCGCGATGACGGCTTTCGACTCGTGGACGATGTGGGCTGCGGCCAGTCGCGCCTGGCCCCGGACGTCGCGTGACACCGGGTCGCCGGTCGCCAGGATGTCCTCGATCTGCCCGACGGTGTCGGCCAACAGGCCACGCAACGCCCGAAGTCGCACACGCGCCTCGCCGAGATGTGCTTGGGCGGCCGGCTTGTCCTTCTGTTTCACCCCTTCGTATGCGATCACACGTTCGGCCAGTCGTTCGGCGTAGACGTCGGTGGCGCGTTCGGCACTACCGAGGGCGGGCATCGCCGCCAGCAGGGCGAGCGCGGGGACCATGGGCCAGCGGTAGGTGGCCGCGTGGTGGATCTTCGCGCCGGGCGCGGTACCGGAATAGATGTCGACGACGCGTACGAGCCGATGCTCGGGCACGAAGACGTCGGTGACGACCACATCGTTGGACCCGGTGGCCCGCATCCCGTCAGTGTGCCACACGTCCTCGACGCGGATCTCGGAGGCGGGCAGCAAGGCCAGAGCGGGATATATCGCGTCGTCCGGCCCGCACAGTGCGCCGACCATGATCCAGTTGGCGTTCATCACGCCCGTCGCCCACGACCATCGCCCGGTGAGGCGTACGCCGCCGTCGGCGGGAACGCCGCGTCCGGTGGGTGCGAGCGGGGCCGGGGCCAGGAACGGCCGGGTCGCGTACGCCTCGGCCTGGGCCTGCTCGTCGAACAACGCCAGCATCCAGTTGTGCAGCGCGTAGAAGCCGATGGTCCACGCGCTCGACGCGCAGCCGTGAGCCATGCGCCGGACCGGGTCGAGGATGGCTCCGAAATCCGCCTGTTCGCCGCCATAGCGCGCGGGCACCAATAGATCAGTGAATCCGGACTCGGCGAGGTCGGTGACGGTCGCGTGGGGCAGCTGCCGTAGTTCCTCGGCTTCGCGGGCCCGATCGGCCAATCGCGCGACGAATTCATCCGTGATCGACGACGCCACGGAGGTGCTGGAGGTCATGGCCGGAACGTAGCATACTTTTTAGTATGGACAGGCGGCATACGTATTCGGCGACGATCGGATAACCCTCCGGACACCACTTGTGAACGGATCAGAATCGACGGTTCGGCGACAGCCGCGGCACGCTCGGCGAAGTATCGGCATTTCCCCAGGCAGCGGCCCTGCCGGCCGCGGGACGGCGGGTCGGCGCGCGCCTTTTGTTTTCGACAGATGCGCTGCTCGACGGCGCGCCGCGGGTTTTCCCTAATTGCAGCCCCATGATTTACTCATGGCGCAACAACTGAATTCTCTCGGTCCGCTCTTCCGAGGCACCGGCTCAGTCGAGCGGGCGCGACGCCGCAGTGAAACCATCGCTGCGGTGCCGCTGAATGATCGATGATCGCGCCTCAGGCGTAATGACCGGATGACGGATGGATTCGCAGTATGACCTTCATTGACAAGATTCGTGGCCGTTGGGCGCGCCGGATGACGGTGGCGGCCATGGCAGCACTGTTGCTGCCTGGCTTGATCGGCGTTGTCGGCGGATCGGCGACCGCGGGAGCCTTCTCCCGCCCGGGTCTGCCGGTTGAGTACCTGATGGTCCCGTCGCCGTCGATGGGCCGCGACATCAAGGTTCAGTTCCAGAGCGGTGGGCCGGGTTCGCACGCGGTGTACCTGCTCGACGGCCTGCGGGCACAGGACGACTACAACGGCTGGGACATCAACACCAACGCCTTCGAGATGTTCCTCGACTCGGGCCTGTCGGTGGTCATGCCCGTCGGTGGCCAGTCGAGCTTCTACAGCGACTGGTACAACCAGGCGTGCGGCAAGGCCGGTTGCACCACTTACAAGTGGGAGACCTTCCTGACCAGCGAGCTGCCGAACTGGCTGGCCGCCAACCGCGACGTCGCAGCGACGGGTAACGCCGCTGTCGGTCTGTCGATGGCCGGCTCCGCCGCGCTGATCCTGGCGACCTACCACCCCGACCGGTTCATCTACGCCGGTTCGATGTCGGGCTTCCTGAACCCCTCCGAGGGCTGGTGGCCGTTCCTGATCAACATCTCGATGGGCGACGCCGGTGGCTACAAGGCCAACGACATGTGGGGCCGGACGGAAGACCCGAACAGCGCCTGGAAGCGCAACGACCCGATGCTGCAGATCCCGACGCTGGTGGCCAACAACACCCGTCTGTGGATCTACTGCGGTAACGGCCAGCCCAACGAGCTCGGCGGCGGCGACCTTCCCGCCACCTTCCTTGAGGGCCTGACCATCCGCACCAACATCACCTTCCGCGACAACTACATCGCCGCGGGCGGCAACAACGGCGTGTTCAACTTCCCGGATGCCGGTACCCACAACTGGGCGTACTGGGGTCAGCAGTTGCAGGCCATGGTTCCGGACCTGCAGCGGGTCCTGGGCTAACCTCACGCGATAACGAAATCGCCCAGAACACTTGATGTTCTGGGCGATTTCGTTTGTTCGGGACTCTCAGAACCCGCCGGCCACCTTCACCACGGCCCGGCCGGCATAGCGGCCGGCGCGCACCTCGTCGAGCACACCCACCACGTCCTTGACGTCCACTTCGTGCGTGACGTCGTCGAGGTGGCGTGGCTTGAGCGGCCCGCCGAGCTGCTCCCACAGCGCCCGCCGCGGCCCGATCGGCATGAGCACCGAGTCGATCCCGAGAAGAGCGGCGCCGCGCAGGATGAACGGCATCACGGTCGTGTTGAGCGCCGCCCCGCCGGTGAGGCCGCTTGCCGCGACCGCGCCACCGTACTGCAGCGTGCTCAGTACGTCGGCCAGCGTCGCACCGCCCACGCAGTCCACCGCACCCGCCCACTGTGCCTTGCCCAGCGGCCGCGGTTTGGCGTCCGGATCGGCGGGCAGCCTGCCGATCACGTCCGCGGCCCCCAGCGCCCGCAACTCATCGGCCCGGTCGGCCTTACCGGTCGACGCCACCACGTGATAGCCCGCGGCGGCGAGTAGATCCACGCTCACCGAGCCGACGCCGCCCGTCGCGCCGGTCACCACTATCGGCCCGTCCTGCGGCGTGATGCCGCGGTCTGCCAGCGCCTGCACACTCATCGCCGCGGTGAACCCGGCGGTGCCGATGGCGGCGCCTTCGCGCGGGGTCAGGGCGCCCAATGCGACCACCTGATCGGCGGGGAGGCGGGCGTATTCGGCGTACCCACCGTGGTGGCCGGTGCCGATCTGGTAACCGTGGGCGAGGACGAGGTCGCCGGGTTTGAACTCGCCGGAGTCCGAGGCCACCACCTCACCGGTCAGGTCGATACCCGGCACGATCGGATAGTCGCGGACCACACCGCCTTTCGGCGTCAGCGCCAGCGCGTCCTTGAAGTTGACGCTGGAATACAGCACCCGGACGGTCACCTCACCCGGAGGAAGATCTGACTCCTGCAGGGTTTCGACCGACGCGGTGATGTGGTCGTCGTCTTGCCGTGCGATGAGCGCCTGAAACGTGTCCATGCCGCCCACCCTATTGGCCGAGCAGACGTGAAAGTGCCCGGTTTTCATGAAAACCGGGCACCTCAGCGTCTGCTCGCGCAGAAGGAAGGACTACTTCAGTTCGGCCGAGGACAGGCCGAGCAGGCGGCGGGCGACCACGAGCTGCTGGATTTGCTGGGTGCCCTCGAAGATGTCGAGGATCTTGGAGTCGCGGGCCCACTTCTCCAGCAGGGTCTGCTCGGAATAGCCGGTGGTTCCGGCCATTTCGACGGCCTTGAGGGTGATGTCGCTGGCCACCCGGGCGGCCTTGGCCTTGCCCATCGAGGCCTCTTTGGAGTTGGGGATGCTGTTGTCGGCCTGCCATGCCGAACGCACCGTCAACAGGTAGCCGGCCTCCCAGTCCGCTTCCATCCGAAGGAACTCCGCGGCCGCGGCGCTCTGCGCGTGTGCCGGCTTGTCGTAGGAGATCTCCACACCGGCGTCCGTGAGGATCGCGCGCAGATCCTCCAACGCGGCGCGGGCGATGCCGACGGCCATGGCCGCCACGATCGGCCGGGTGTTGTCGAAGGTCTCCATGACCCCGGCAAAACCCTTCTCCACGTGGATCTCCGGATCGCCCAGCAGGTTGTCCTTGGGGATGCGGGCGTTCTCGAAGCGGATCACCGCGGTGTCCGAAGCCTTGATGCCGAGCTTGTGCTCGAGACGCTCGACGGTGACGCCGGGATGTTCGCGCGGCACGATGAACGACTTGATCGCCGCCCGGCCCAGTGACTTGTCCAGGGTCGCCCACACCACGATGTGAGTGGCCCGCGAACCGGCCGTGACGAAGATCTTCTCGCCGTTGATCACATACTCGTCGCCGTCGAGGACCGCGGTGGTGGACACCGCCGCCGAGTCGGAGCCGAAGCCCGGTTCGGTGATGGCCATCGCGGCCCAGACATCCTTGCCGAGCCGTTCGAGCTGCTCGGGCGTCGCCACCGACGAGATCGCGGCATTGCCGAGGCCCTGCCGCGGCACCGAGAGCAGCAGGGCCACATCGCCCCAACTGATCTCCAGCGCGTTCAGCAGCGCGGACATGTTGGCGCCGTTGACGGTGGTCTTGTTGCCGTCGCCGTTGGCGTCGTCGCGGAACGCCTCGGCACCCGCGAACGAGATGGTCTTGGCGCTCGAGATCCCCTCGAACAGGTTGGCCAGGGTGTCGAGCTCGACGGGGTAGGCGTGCTCGGCGAGGTCATACTTGCGCGAGATCGGGCGAAGCATCTCGGCGGCGCCCTGATGGCCCTTCTCGATGACTGCCTGGAGCTTGCGGGGCATTTCCAGATTGATTGCCATGATTCGTCTTTCGCTTAGAGGACCACGACACCCTCGGCGACGCCGATGGCCCGCAGATCGCGGTACCAGCGCTCGACCGGGTGTTCCTTGGTGTAACCGTGACCGCCCAGCAGCTGCACGCCGTCCAGGCCGATCTGCATGCCCTTGTCGGTGCCGAGCTTGCGGGCCAGCGCGGCCTCGCGGGCGAACGGCAGGCCCTGCTCGGCGCGTGCGGCGCCGCGCCAGGTGATCAGCCGCAGACCGTCGAGCTCGATGGCGATGTTGGCCGTCATGAACGCCACCGACTGGCGGTGGGCGATGGGCTCGCCGAAAGCCTGGCGTTCCTTGATGTAGGGGATCACGTAGTCGAGCACCGCGTGCGAGGTGCCGACCGCCAGCGCGGCCCAGCCGAGCCGTGACAGGGCGATGGCCTCGGAGTAGTCCTGATCGGACGCGCCGTCCTCGCCAAGCCGGGCGCTGAGCGGCACGGCCACGTTGTCGAGCTCGACCTGGCCGAGCGCGGCGGCCCGGATCCCCATGCTCGGATCGGCCTTGACGGTCAAGCCCGCAGACGACGCCTCGACGATGAACAACGCCGGCTTGCCGTTGAGTTGTGCTGCCACGATGAACAATTCGGCATCGGCGGCGGCGGGCACCAGCGACTTGACGCCGGACAGCCGGTAGCCGCTGGGGGTGCGGACCGCGGTGGTCTTGAGTGCGGTGGGATCGAACAGGGCGTGCGGCTCGGCGATCGCCACGCACGCTTGCGGGACGTTCTCGCCTGCGAATTCCTTGAGGTAGGTGGCCTGCTGATCGGCGCTGCCCCAGTGGGTCAGGGCGGACGCGACGCCGCCGGGTGCGAGGATCGGCAGCGCCAGCCCCATGTCGCCGTATGCGAGCGCCTCGGCGACCAGGGCGTTCGTTACCGTGCTGCGGTGCTCGGCGATGCCGTCGAAGTCCTCGGGGACGTTGACGGCCGTGATGCCGAGCTCGGCGGCCTTGGCGATCAGATCCGCCGGGTAGGCCGCGGCCTCGTCGGCGTCGTGCGCGGCGGGCCGCAGGATCTCCTCGGCGAACTCGCTGACGGTCTCGACGATCATCTTCTGGTCGTCGTCAGGCGTCAGGTCGAACAGGTCGGCACTGCCCGCCTTGAGCCGGGTCGGCGCCTTGCCGAGCCCCTGGATCTTCTTGAACTGCCGGGTCGACGCGCCCGCGACTGAAAAGACTTGCTTCACACCGTATTTCAGGCCGCGGTTGAGTGGGTCGCGCAGTCCGTAGCGATCCAGGAACTCCTGGCCGACGATGGGGGTGATCAGCGCCAACCCGATGTCGGTCGCTGTCCGCTTGTGCTTTTGCAGGCCCACGGCACTTTGCTGGCCGGAGCGGATGGGACGAGTTGCAGAGCCGTTCTTGGACGGCAGGGTGTTGGTCATGTCAGCTGCCTCTGGTGGTAGTGGCGACGCTTCTGACCGTATCTTACTCCGGAGTAAGATACGGTGGCGCTGTTACCAACCTCACAACTATCGACTGACAACACGGTGAGACTGCGCACGGGGTCGTGATCCCCGCCGAACCACAGCCCAGTGCGCAGTTTGGACGCGAGAAGCCGCGTCGGCCCTCAGTCGGTGGACAGCCTGTCCAGCACGGCGCCATGTAGCAGACCGTTGGTGGCCAGCGCACTGCCGCCGTGCGGGCCTGCCTGGCCGTCGATGCTCGTGAACGTGCCGCCGGCCTCGCGGATCAGGATGTCGAGCGGTGCGATGTCCCACAGCTTCACCTCGGGCTCGCACGCGATGTCGACCGCGCCCTCGGCCACCATGCAGTACGACCAGAAGTCGCCGTAGGCCCGAACCCGCCACACCGCGTCGGTCAGTTCGACGAAGCGCTGCCGACGGTCCTCCCACCCTGTCGTCAGGTCCGAGTACGACAGGCTCGCCGATTCCAGCTCCTTGACGCCGGACACCGCCAGTTTGCGGGTCACGCCGCCGAACGAGCCGAACGCGCCCTCGCCCTGCCCGGCCCACCACCGGCGCGCCAGGGCAGGCGCGCTCACCACGCCGACCACGGGAACTCCGTCGGCGATGAGCGCGATCAGCGTGCACCACACCGGGACCCCGCGCACGAAGTTCTTGGTGCCGTCGATCGGATCGATGACCCACTGCCGGCCGCTGAAAGTCGTTGTACCGCCGAACTCTTCGCCGAACACCGTATCGTCGGGACGCGCGGCGGCCAACGCCTCGCGCAGCGCTTCCTCGGCGCCGCGATCGGCATCGGTGACCGGTGTGAGATCGGGTTTGGTCTCGACATGCAGATCCATCGCACCGAACCGGTCCATGGTGAGTGCGTCGGCCTGATCGGCCAGGGCCAGTGCCAATGTCATGTCATCTGCGACGGTCGTCATGGGAGCAGTCCTACCATGGCGGGGTGTGGGAATTCGGCATGCTCGTGTTGCTCGTCGGTGCGCTCGTGTTGCTGCTCGCGCCTCGGATCATGCGGCGCCGCGGAATCGGCGGTGAACTGGCGAACGGCACCTTGCTGGTGACGGGGGTGAGCCCGCGGCCGGACGCGACAGGGGAGCAGTTCGTCACCATCACCGGCGTCATCAACGGGCCGACCGTCCGAGAGCACGTCGTGTATCAGCAGATGGCCGTCGATGTGAACGAATGGCCGACGATGGGCTCACTGTTCCCGGTGGTGTACTCGCCGAAAAACCCCGACAAGTGGGCGTTCGCGCCGGCAGACCCGCCACCGGCACCCCACGAGCCGCCGCCCGTCTGACCGCGGAACTGCATTCCCGGTCGTAACCGGCGCCGCGCAACAGCCGTGACGTCAGTTTGGGCGTACAGCGGCGTTCAGCCGTGTTGGATGGGCTGATTCCTCCGCGGGGCTCGTTCCTCGCCTCGCATCGTCATCAGCCGTGCCCGATCCGCAACAACTCCGCCACACTCGCGAGCTTCACCCGCGGCCGGCCCGTCGGCTCCCCGGCGGCCCGCTCGTGGGAGTCGATGAGCTTCCAATGGTCGCCGGTGACGAGTTTGGGCTGACGTTCCAACAGCCACGCAACGAGTTTCTCGTCGTGGTCGGGCCCGAAGTCGGGTAGCTCGCGGGAGTGCAGATCGTCGAGCAGGGTGTTGACGGTGTCCTGCGAGTCCTTCTTGTTGCTGCCGATCACGCCCGACGGCCCGCGCTTGATCCAGCCGACGACGTACTCGTTGGCGCTGCCGTCTACACGGCCGTCGGTGTGGGGGATGGTGCCCGACCGTTCGTCGAACGGCAGGCCCGGCGTCGGCACACCGCGGTAGCCGACCGCACGGACCACCAACTGGACCGGCAACTCCTCGCGGTCGCCGGTGTCCTTGGCGACAACTCGTCCGTCGGCGTCGCGCACAAGTTCGTTGCGGCCCAACACGATCGATTCGACTCGCCCGTCACCCCGCAGTTCGATCGGCGAGGTGCGGAACCGGAACACGATGCGCCGCTTGGCACCTCGCGGTTCTTGTTCGGCATAGCCCCGCAACACCTTGATGTTCTGTTTGACGGTCTTGCCCGCCGCTTCGAGGTCCTCGTCGGTGATGTCGGCGAAGTCGGCGGGGTCGAGGATGACGTCGACGTCGTCGAGCCCGTCGAGATCGTGCAGCTCACGCAGCTCCAGCGTCGTGAACGTCGCCTGCAGGGGCCCACGGCGCCCGATGACGACGACCTCCTCCATGCCCTGCGCGCCCAACGACTCCAGGGCGTGGTCGGCGATGTCGGTGTTGGCCAATGCCCGCGGATCACTCACGAGGATGCGCGCCACGTCGAGGGCGACGTTGCCGTTGCCCACGACGACCGCGCGACCGCCCGACAAATTCGGCGCCATCTCACCGAAATGGGGGTGGGCGTTGTACCAGCCGACGAAATCGACGGCCGCGACGCTGCCCGGCAAGTCCTCGCCCGGGATCTTCAGTGCGCGATCGGACTGTGCGCCCACCGCGTACACCACGGCGTCGTACTGCTCGGCCAGTTCGGCGGCCTGCACGTGCTCGCCGACGGCGATGTTGCCGAAGAAGCGGAACCGGGGATCGGCCGCGGTCTTCTCGAACTGGGCGCTGATCGACTTGATCTTGGGATGGTCGGGCGCGACCCCGGACCGCACCAGACCCCACGGGGTCGGCAGCATCTCGAGCATGTCGACGCGCACATCGCGGTCGGCGTCGGGGGATTCGGCAAACTTCAGCAGTGATGCGGCAGCAAAGAAACCCGAAGGTCCTGAGCCGACGATCGCCACGTGGTATGGGCGCATCTTGGGCATGTAGTGCCTTACTCATCGACGACAATCGCTCGCCCTGCCACGCGCAAGGGGCTGTCGCGACGCGGCAGGGCCGGGTACACCCCGATGCTAAACGCGGAGGCGCCGCCCTGCCGCCGGTCGGGAAGAACTGCCTCGACCGGTACCCTGAACCGTTGTGGATCCAGACCGTCAAGCCGATATCGCCGCACTCGACACCACTCTGACAACGGTGGAGCGGGTGCTCGACGTGGATGGTCTGCGCGGCCGGATCGAGAGGCTCGAGGCCGAAGCGTCGGACCCGAACCTGTGGGACGACCAGACCCGCGCGCAGAAGGTGACCAGTGAGCTGTCGCATGCGCAGGGCGAACTGCGCCGCGTCGAGGACCTGCGCAGCCGGCTCGACGACCTCCCGGTGCTCTATGAGCTGGCATCGGAAGAAGGCGGTGCCGACGAGCTCGCCGAGGCCGACGCCGAGCGCAAGAAGCTGCGCGAGGACATCGAGGCGATGGAAGTGCGCACGCTGCTGTCGGGGGAGTACGACGAACGCGAAGCCGTTGTCACCATCCGATCTGGCGCCGGCGGCGTCGACGCCGCCGACTGGGCCGAGATGTTGATGCGCATGTACATCCGCTGGGCCGAACAGCACAAGTACCCGGTCGAGGTGTTCGACACGTCCTACGCCGAAGAAGCGGGCATCAAGAGCGCGACGTTCGCGGTGCACGCGCCGTTCGCCTACGGCACGCTCTCGGTCGAGCAGGGCACCCACCGGCTGGTGCGGATCAGCCCGTTCGACAACCAGAGCCGCCGCCAGACGTCGTTCGCCGATGTCGAGGTGCTGCCCGTGGTGGAGACCACCGACCACATCGACATCCCGGAAACCGACGTGCGTGTCGACGTGTACCGCTCGTCGGGTCCGGGCGGGCAGTCGGTCAACACCACCGACTCCGCTGTTCGACTCACCCATATCCCGACCGGTATCGTGGTGACCTGCCAGAACGAGAAGTCGCAGCTGCAGAACAAGGTCTCGGCGATGCGAGTTCTCCAAGCAAAGTTGCTGGAGCGCAAGCGCTTAGAAGAACGTGCAGAGCTCGACGCGTTGAAGGGCGACGGCGGCAGTTCCTGGGGCAACCAGATGCGCTCCTACGTATTGCATCCGTACCAGATGGTGAAGGACTTGCGCACCGAGTTCGAGGTCGGCAACCCGGCAGCGGTACTCGACGGAGACATCGACGGATTCCTGGAGGCAGGGATCAGATGGCGCAACAGAAAAGATGACGATTAATACTCTGGCCTCCAACTGGGCCGCCACCACGCTCGCCTTCCCCATGGCCGAACGCTGGCACGACTTCTGGCACGGCGAGATCGGCGCCTGGATCCTGACCAAGGGTCTGCGGATCGCACTGCTGCTGATCGGTGCGTTGCTCGCCGCCCGCTTCATCAACTGGGCGGCACAGCGGGTCGTGCGGCGCATCGACGCGGAGTATGAGGAAAGCGATCAGCTGGTGCGCTCGGAGAGCGCCAAGCACCGGCAAGCCCTCGCATCGGTGATCTCGTGGGTGTCGGTCGCGTTGTTGTTCGTCATCGTGCTGGTCGAGGTGACCGACGTGCTGGCGGTGCCGATCGCCTCACTGGTCGCGCCCGCGGCGGTGCTCGGCGCCGCCCTCGGTTTCGGTGCGCAACGCATCGTCCAGGACCTGCTCGCCGGGTTCTTCATCATCACCGAGAAGCAGTACGGCTTCGGTGACCTCGTCAGGTTGACGATCGGTGCGGCCAACGAAGCCGAGGGCACCGTCGAAGACGTCACCCTGCGCGTCACCAAGCTGCGCTCGTCCGAAGGGGAGATGTACACCGTCCCCAACGGCCAGATCGTCAAGGCACTGAACCTGTCCAAGGACTGGGCGCGGTCGGTCGTCGACATCCCGGTGCCGGTGGGCGCTGATCTCAACCTCGTCAACGACGTGCTCAACGAGGTCGCGGAGAAGGCCGCCGAGGATCGTGAGCTGTCGAAGCTGGTGTTGGACAAGCCGCAGCTGATGGGTGTCGAGAGCATCGGCGTCGACACCGTGAACCTGCGGATGGTCGCACGCACGCTGCCCGGCAAACAGTTCGAGGTGGGCAGGCGGCTGCGCGTGCGGGTCGTGCGGGCCCTGCGCCGGGCGGGCATCGTGACCGCGTCCGACGGTTCTGTCGCCGCCGCGGGCGACATCGTGCATCCGGTCGCCGTCGCCGAGGTGCAGAAAGCCGCACCACCGGCCGCGTCCGAGGAGCAGAAGAAGTGAAGTTCCATCTGAGTGCGGTCACCGACTGGGGTGCGCGCCTGTGGCGCAGCCGCCTCGGCAGGCTGCGGACGTCCACGCTCGTGCTGATCGTGGCGTTTATCGCGCTGTCGTGGGTGCAGCAGAACTATGCGCCCAAGCCGGCGAGCACCGAGTCGCCCGCCACGCAGGTCGTCCCGCCCGGCTTCGTGCCCGACCCGGATTACACGTGGGTGCCGCGAACCAACGTCGCGCCGCCGCGCACCACGACGTCGACGACGACTCCGACGACGACACCGGAAACCACCACGACGACCGAGGAGACGCCCACCACGACGTCCCCGACGGAGACCACGAGCCCGACAAGCCCGGCGACAACAACACAAGGGCCGCAGACCACGGTCGTCGACCCCGACGGCCCCGGCCTGCTGCCGCCGATCACGCTTCCGGTTTTCCCTGGCCCCGCGCCGCAGACGCCCGCGGGCCAGCCGCAAATCACCGACGAACCGGTGGCACCGGCACCGCCGCGATAGCTTGGCTCGCTCTATTAGTTCACACCGCTACACTGGCGTGCCGTGATGATCACCCTCGACCACGTGACGAAGCAGTACAAGTCTTCGGCGCGCCCAGCACTCGACGATGTCTCGTTGAAGATCGACAAGGGTGAGTTCGTCTTCCTCATCGGCCCGTCGGGGTCGGGCAAGTCGACGTTCATGCGGCTGCTGCTGGCGGCCGAACATCCGACGGCCGGCGACATCCGGGTGTCGAAGTTCCACGTCAACAAGCTGCGCGACCGGCACATCCCGAGCCTGCGTCAGGTGATCGGGTGTGTGTTCCAGGACTTCCGGTTGCTGCAGCAGAAGACGGTGTTCGAGAACGTGGCGTTCGCCCTCGAGGTGATCGGCAAGCGTTCCGACGTCATCAACCGGGTCGTGCCGGACGTGTTGGAGATGGTCGGCTTGTCCGGCAAGGCCAACCGCCTGCCCAGCGAGCTCTCCGGTGGTGAGCAGCAGCGTGTGGCGATCGCCCGCGCGTTCGTCAACCGCCCGCTCGTGCTGATCGCCGACGAGCCCACCGGAAACCTGGACCCCGAGACCAGCAAGGACATCATGGATCTGCTTGAGCGGATCAACCGCACCGGGACAACGGTGCTGATGGCCACCCACGACCATCACATCGTCGACTCCATGCGGCAGCGGGTCGTCGAACTCGAACTCGGCCGGCTGATTCGTGATGAGCAGCGCGGTGTCTACGGAATGGATCGCTAAGTGCGCTTCGGCTTTCTCGTCAATGAAGTTCTGACCGGGCTTCGTCGCAACGTCACCATGACGGTCGCGATGATCTTGACCACGGCGATCTCCATCGGCCTGTTCGGCGGTGGTCTGCTGGTGGTGCGGCTCGCCGACCAGTCGCGCGACATCTATCTGGACCGGGTCGAGAGTCAGGTGTTCCTGACCGACGACATCTCGGCCAACGACGCCACGTGCGACTCGGACGCGTGCAAGGCGCTGTACCGCGAGATCGACGACCGTGACGACGTCCGGTCGCTGCGGTTCCTCAACCGCGAGCAGGCCTATGACGACGCGATCAAGAAGTTCCCGCAGTACAAGGACGTCGCAGGCAAGGATGCGTTCCCGGCCTCGTTCATCGTCAAGCTGAACGACCCCGAACAGCACGAGGCGTTCGACAAGGCGATGGTCGGCCAGCCCGGCGTGCTCAACGTGCTCAACCAGAAGGACCTGATCGACCGGTTGTTCGCGGTGCTCGACGGCCTCAGTAGCGCGGCGTTCGCCGTCGCGCTCGTGCAGGCGATCGGCGCGGTGCTGCTGATCGCCAACATGGTCCAAGTCGCGGCCTACACGCGCCGAACCGAGATCGGCATCATGCGGCTGGTCGGCGCGACCAGGTGGTACACCCAGCTGCCGTTCCTCGTGGAGGCGATGCTCGCGGCCCTGATCGGTGTCGTCATCGCCGTCGTGGGATTGATCGTGGTGCGGGCGGTGTTCCTGGAGAAGGCGCTCGACCAGTTCTACCAAGCGAATCTGATCGCCAGAATCGACTACGCCGACATCCTCTACATCTCGCCGATACTGTTGTTCGTCGGCGTGGCAATGGCCGGTGTCACCGCGTATGTCACCCTGAGGCTTTACGTACGAAGGTAATTGTGACCAAGAAGTCCAGCCCCGCCGGCAACAAACAGATTGTGGCAAGCAATCGCAAGGCGCGGCACAACTACACCATTCTCGACACCTACGAGGCCGGCATCGCCCTGATGGGCACCGAGGTGAAGAGCCTGCGCGAGGGCCAGGCATCGCTCGCCGACGCGTTCGCGACCGTCGACGACGGCGAGATCTGGCTGCGCAATGTCCACATCGCCGAGTATCACCACGGCACCTGGACCAACCACGCGCCGCGGCGCAACCGCAAACTCCTGCTGCACCGCAAACAGATCGACAACCTCATCGGCAAAATCCGCGACGGCAACCTCACCTTGGTCCCGCTGTCGATGTACTTCTCCGACGGCAAGGTCAAGGTCGAGCTCGCGCTGGCGCGCGGTAAACAGGCCCACGACAAACGCCACGACATGGCCAAACGCGACGCCGAACGCGAAGTGATCCGCGAACTCGGCCGCCGCGCGAAAGGGATGTGACCCCGTCACCCCGCACCGCGAGCGACCGTGTCTGTACGCCGACACGCCGTCAATCCTCGGCATGTTGCGGTCGCTGACCGGCCGCGAGCGACACGGAATAATCACTTGGCATTCCCGGTTGAGACTGGCGTACCATTGACTGTCCTGCCGAAAGTCGGCGGGGATGCGAGGGGCTGATCGGTTTCGACTTCGCGCATCGAATCAAGGGAAGCGTGCCGGTGCAGGCAAGAGACCACCGTAAGCGTCGTTGCAACCAATTAAGCGCCGATTCCAATCAGCGCGACTACGCCCTCGCTGCCTAAGCGACGGCTGGTCTGTCAGACCGGGAGCGCCCTCGGCCCGGACCCTGGCATCAGCTAGAGGGACCCACCCACGGGTTCGGTCGCGGAACCCATGGGGACATCAAACAGCGACTGGGATCGTCATCTCGGCTTGTTCGCGTGACCGGGAGATCCGAGTAGAGGCATAGCGAACTGCGCACGGAGAAGCCTCGAGGACATGCCGTAGGACCCGGGTTCAATTCCCGGCAGCTCCACCGAGAAGATGCAGGTCAGGGACACAGTCCCTGACCTGTTTTCTTTTGTCCTCCCCGCCCGGTGCGGGGCAGGGCGAGACACCGCAAAGCATCCACAGCCATCGTTGCTGGAAACACGTTAGATTGAGGCGTGTTTTCTCGCCGCTTACACAGCCCCCGGTCGGGCAGTACGCGGTCAAGTGGTCGCTGGGTCGGGCTTGGCGCTACTGCACTTTTGGCCGCGGGCATGCTGCTCGTGGCACCGAGCACGCCGCAGGCGTCTGCCGCCGACTGCGCCGACGCGGAGGTCATCTTCGCGCGCGGCACGGATGAGCCGCCGGGTCTCGGCCGTGTCGGCGCTGGCTTCGTCGATTCCCTGCGTAAGCAGACCGCCGGCATGGACATCGACACGTACGCGGTCGACTACAAGGCCGGCAAGCTGCAGCTGAGCGGTGGTGACGGCGCGAAAGACGCGATCTCCCACATCAAGTCCACGGTGTCGTCCTGCCCTGACACCAAGATCGTGTTGGGCGGCTACTCGCAGGGTGCGAGCGTGATCAACATCGTCGCCGGCAACCAACTGGGCGGCATCACGTGGGCCGATCCTCTTCCGGCCCAGTACGCGACCAACGTTGCGGCGGTCGCGACCTTCGGTGACGTGGCCACCCGCACGGGGGAATCGCTCGCGAGCCGAAGCACGCTGCTCAGCTCCAAGGCGATCGACCTGTGCAACCCCAATGACCCGATCTGCCATGCCGGTCCGGGCAACGAGTGGAGCGGACACACCGACGGGTACGTTCCCGTATACACCACCCAGGCAGCGGTTTTCGTTGCGGCCAAGTTGCTCGCCGGGTTCGGTCAGACGCTGCCCGGGTATGGCCCGGACCTCGGGTACGGCCCGGCGAGCCCCGCGTACGGACCGCCGACGGGATACGGCCCCGGGACGCCGGGGTACGACCCGAACACGACGCTGCACGGCCCGCCGCCGGGGTACGTTCCGGAGACACCGGGGTACGGCCTGCAGCCGCCCGGGTCTGTCCCGTCGACAACCGCGCCTGCGACGCCGTCTCCGGAAGTCGGATTGGTCTCCGCGGTTCGCTGACGCGGTGGCCGCCGTCAAGCAGCGGCAGAGGCGTGGACGACACAGGAAGTGATCGAACTGATCTCGGCGGAACGGGAATTCACGGCGTACGGCCCATCGCATTTGGTCGTGCTCGCAATATTCGCGATCGGCGCGGCGTTGCTGGTCTGGTTCGGACGTCGGCAAACCGATTCGCAAGCCCGGCTGTTCGGCCGCGTCCTGGCGGTGTTGATTGTCGTGGCGTTCGGCGTGGCGCTGGTCTACAAACTGATCAGGCCGAATCTCGAGACGTCGATACCGCTGCAGCTGTGCGATATCGCGGAACTGATGGCGGCCTATGCGTTGTGGTCGCGGCGGCAATGGGCGTTTGTGCTCACCTATTACTGGGGACTCGTGCTGAGTTCGCAGGCGCTGCTCACACCGGACGTGGGCACGCCAGAGGAGGGTGCGCCGGATTTCCCCCACCACCTGTTCCTGACGTTCTTCACACTGCACGTACTCGTCGTGTGGGCGGCCATCTATCTCACGTGGGGCAGGGGGATGCGCCCGACGTGGGCCCACTATCGCTTCGCGGTGGTCGTGACCCTGGCGTGGGTGATCTTCACCTTCACGTTCAACGCCATCACCGGAACCAACTACGGCTACCTCAACAGAAAGCCACCAACGGCGTCCATCCTCGACGTGTTGGGCCCGTGGCCGATCTACCTGCTGAGTGAGGTCGCGGTCGTGCTCGTCGTGTGGGCGCTGATGACCTGGCCGTGGGAGCGGATGCGTCGGCACTCCGAGAAGAGTGCGACCGCGGTCTGAGCCCCTTTCGCTTTTCTCGGCGTCAAGGCCACCCAAGCGTGGAACCATCGCAACGGTGACCGTGGTTCTTGCATTGCGTTGTGCCGACGGAGTCGTGATGGGCTCGGATTCCCAGATCACCGACCCGGGCCGCGGCCTGAGCTATCCCGCGCAGAAGCTACATCCGTTGGGCAAGCGCGCGGCTTGGGGTGGCAGTGGGTCGCGCGCCGTCCTCTACGATCTGGAGCGCATTTTCAGTGCCGAGCCCGAGGCCATCCTGGAGGCCGACGACGTCGGCCGGGCACTACAGCAGCGCACCGTGCCGGTGCTCAAGCACCACTACGAGAACTTCATCGAAGATGTGCCCGCCGCGAAGTCCGAGGGCGCGACGCCGTCCACCTATGTGCTCGCGGCAGGCTTCACGGCCGACCGGCCTTTCATCGTCGATATCGACCCCCACGGTCTGATCGGGCATCACGAGGAGACCGGCTTTCAAGCCGTCGGCAGCGGAGCACCGATGGCGCAGCAGGCATATGCGCTGCTCGCGAACTTCCGGATGATCGAACGCGGCGTCGATTACGGCTTGGTCGCGGCGCTGCGGGTGCTCGATGCACTGGACGCGTCGTCGCCCAGTGTCGGCGGCCCCATGGACCTTTGCCGGATCACCGCCGACGAGGCCCGTCACCTCGATCCCGAAGCAATCGACGATGTCCGCGACCTGGTCGGCCGCTGGTTCAAGCTCGAGGAACACGCCCTCGACACGTTGTTCGACTGAACCACGATTCCCGTTTGCGCGGCCTGGGTATTCCAGCCACGTGCGGACCTTGCCGCACGTCGTGCGGTGGGGTTCATCATGGTGGGTTGGCTCGATCGACTGCAGCGGCGGAGCCGCGTCGCCGGCTTCCTGATCGCCGTCGTGTACAAGTACGTCGACGACCAAGGTAGCTACCTGGCCGCGCTCATCACGTATTACGCGTTCGTATCGCTGTTTCCGGCACTGCTGCTGCTGACCACCGTGTTGGGCGTCGTGCTGGTGGGCCGTCCCGATCTGCAGGAGCAGATCCTGCAATCGGCCGTCGCCCAATTCCCGGTCATCGGTGACCAACTCGGGCAACCCCAAGGGCTCAGCGGCGGGACGATCGGGGTGGTCATCGGCATCGCGGGCGCGCTGTACGGCGGTCTCGGCGTCGGGCAGGCCGTGCAGAACGCGATGGACACGCTGTGGGCGGTGCCGCGCAACAACAGACGCGATCCGATCCGGGCGCGGCTCCTCAGCTTCCTCCTGCTTCTGGTCCTCGGCACAGCGCTGATAGCGACGACGATTCTCGCGGCCGTCGGGCGCGCGTCGGCGTCGTTCGGAATCGCCGGACGCGTGGGCATCGTGGTGGTCTCGGTACTGATCAACGCCGGCGTGTGCCTCATCGTCTTCCGGTTCGCGACGGCAAGGACCGTGACGTTCCGGCAAGCCGCGCCGGGTGCCTTTCTGGCAGCGGTCATCTGGCAGCTTCTGCAGTGGTTCGGTGCCGTTTACGTCGCGCAGATCATCAAGACGTCGAGCGCGACCAACAGTGTGTTCGCTCTCGTGCTCGGCCTGTTGGCGTTCCTGTACCTGGTCGCGACGACGTTGCTGCTGTGCGCCGAAGCGAATGTGGTGGCCGCCGACCACTTGTATCCACGTGCGCTGCTGACTCCGTTCACCGACAACGTGAAGCTGACACGCGGTGACCGCAAGACTTACACAGGTCAGGCTAAAGCACAGCGCGCCAAGGGTTTTCAGCGTATCGACGTCAGCTTCGACGATCGCAGGCCCAAAGACGGGGAAAGCTAGTCTTGCGCACGGCGGGCGCGGGCGCGGCGCTTGCCCTCGTGCATGGCGGCGACTCGGGCCACCGGGATGGTGTGGCCTTGTTCGATGAGGTCGCTCGGCAGCCGCTGGGTTGCGGGCATCGTGTCGGTCCACGACCGCCGGCCCGCCAGCGCGTCGAGCGCGGTGTGAACCGTGAAATCAGTTGGCTTGACGTGCTTTAATTCCGGCCACTCCACCGGGAAGGACACCGGCAGGCCCGGGCGCAGACGTGGACTGTAGGCCGCGGCGACGGTCGCGCCACCGGACCGCGTCGAATCCACGAACACCTTTCCATGCCGGTCCTCGACGATGAATGCCGTTGTCGCGATGGACGGGTCGAGCGCCTCGGCCCGGGCGGCCAGTGCGCGGGTGGCTGCGGCGACGTCGTCGACGGGGGAGCCGGCGTCGATCGGCACGAACACGTGCAAGCCGCGGGATCCGCTGGTCTTGACCGCGCCCGCCAAACCACAATCTGCGAGCGCCTGCCGCGCCAGGTACGCAACGGCGACGACTGCGGAGAAGTCGTCTCCGGCAGGCGGATCAAGATCGAGCACCAGATGAGTTGGCCGGTAGATGTTGTCGGCAAGGCCGAGCGCGGGGTGATATTCGACGGCGCGCTGATTGGCGAGCCACAGCAGTGTGCGTCGGTCGTTGCACACCGCGTAGTGGATCTCGCGTTTGGACGCCTCGGCCCAAATCGGAACTCGTGGCACCCACTCCGGGGTGTATTTCGGAATGTTCTTCTGGATAAAAGGTTTTTGCCCACGCAAGATTCTGAGCACCGTCAGCGGGCGGTCGGCGAGGACCGGCAGCAGATACTCGGCGACGCCGTCCAGGTAATCCACCAGATCCCGCTTGGTGGCCTCGACATCCGGCGCCAGCGGCTCGTCCAGATTCGTCAGGCTCACCCCGGCGCGCTGCTCTCCGACGCTCATGAATACAACCCTACGGAACTCGAAACACCGAGGGCACGGCGGAACTTATGACGTTTCGTCGTTTGTCGGCGAAAGACGCCAACCGGCGAGCGGGGCGACGTTAGGGTGGCCGGAATTCTGACGCGAACGTCGACATCCGGACCATCCGTTTGGTTCGTGCGGTGGGCGGGAAAGCAGGGGCGATGAACACACACCGGCGCTTGCCGGCCGCCGCGGACGAATTCGAACCTGAAGAAGTCGCCTTGCGCCCGAGAAACGTCCGCTTCGACTTAGCCACCGCGCCGCTGCACTGGATTCCCGGCGATCGCTACGCATCGCACGCTGCCACCGCGTTGAACCTCTTTCTGCCGGTCGCGGAACGATGGTTCAGCAAGTTGCTGGCCGACTCCCTGGAGTACGTACGCGACGACCACCTCCGGGAGGAGATCGTCGGATTCATCGGTCAGGAGGCGGTGCACGCCAAGACCCATGACGACGTCCTGGTCGAGTACCTACACCGGCACGGGATCGACCCGGCGCCGTTTTTGAGCCAGCTCGAATGGGTGGCCGAGCAGTATGAACACCGGATATCGCAGGCGTCCCCACTGCGCAGGCGCAAGGCTCTGGCCTCGGGGACACATGCGCTCAGCGCGGCTGAGCATTTCACCGGAGTCCTCGGGCAGTGGTCGCTCAACAACGCATGGGACGGCTTGGGAGTCGATCCGACGCTGGCCGACCTCTACCGCTGGCATGGCGCCGAAGAAGTCGAACACCGCCACGTCTCCTACAACGTCGCAAAGTACTTCGGCATGGATTATGTCGCTCAGGCGGTGGCCGGAGTCATGGTGAGCTTCGCCTTCTTCGCGATGATCTTGCGTGGCCTGAAGTTCATCGTTCACGAGGACCCGACGCTGCCGAACGACGGATATCTCCGGATCTTGTGGCACCTGCGCAAATCGGGCCGCAGCGGTGCCATACCGACGATGGGCTTTCTGGTCCGCTCGGGGCTGACGCTGCTCCGGCGTGATTACAACCCGGCCGACGAGGGGAGTACCGCACAGGCGGTTGCCTATCTGGCCACCTCCCCGGCCGCCCGGGCCTGCGATGGATGAGATGTCGCCAGACCCGGTCAGGCGGACGGGTTTGGGGCGGCGCCTTTCGGCATTGACCAAGCCGTATGCGGGCGAACCGCCGCCGGGCCTGTATAACCGCGCCACGCCGGACCTGTTGATCCGCGTGGCCGGAACCGCGATACCACACTTCCTCTCGGTGGTGATGCGCCTCGGCGGTGACCGGGAGTTGCCGGACCTTCCGACGGCTGTCAACCGCAGGGAGGTACGCGTCATCGGCAGGAAAATCGTTGCGCACGACCCGATCACGGTTGAGTTGATCTTCGCCGCACCAGACCGCGGTGAACTCGGACGCTGGCACGCGGGTGCTCATGTCGACCTGCACCTGCCGTCCGGACGCACCCGGCAGTACTCGTTGTGCGGAGACCCGAGCCGTCGCGATGAGTATCGAATCGCCGTGCGGCGCATCGCCGCTCCCGACGGCGGGTCCGCGGAGGTGCATGGTCTCTCGGTCGGCCAGAGCGTAGAGGTCGGCGATCCGCGCAACGCCTTCATGATGCCGCTGCCGGGATCCGGGTCGCGGGCCGCGAAGTTGCGTTTCATCGCAGGCGGTATCGGGATCACCCCCATCCTGCCGATGACGAAGATCGCCGAAGGACGCGGTGTGCCATGGACATTGCGCTACACCGGTCGCCACCGTGGCAGTCTGCCATTCCTCGACGAGCTGCAGACGTACGGGGACAAGGTACACGTGCGGACCGATGACGAGTGCGGCCTGCCGACCGCGGCCGATCTGCTCGACGGGGTGGACGAGAAAACCGCGGTGTACATGTGTGGTCCCCCTCCGATGATGGAGTTGGTGCGGCGGAGCATTCCAGTTGGCTTCGAGGTGCACTCCGAGCGGTTCTCGCCACCGCCGGTGGTCAACGGAGCACCGTTCGAGTTGAAGCTCGCGCGCACCGGGGAAGTGGTGCCGGTCCGCGCGGACCAGAGTGCCCTCGCTGCGTTGCGGGAGGTCAGGCCGGATGTGAGTTATTCGTGCCGCCAAGGCTCTTGCGGCACGTGTGTCCAGCAGGTGACAGCGGGCGAGGTGGAACACCGCGACAGTACCCTCACCGGACGGCAACGTGAGCTCGGCCAGATGTTGGTGTGTGTATCGCGCGCCAAATGCAACGGTGGGCAACTGGTCCTGGACATCTAGCCGAGCCGAAACCTGCGATCAAGCTGTGAGAATGCTGTCAGCGGGCCCGGATATCGGTGATTGACACCCGACACTTCGACCGGCTAGGTGTATTACACGCGAGGGCGGATGTGTATCGCCTGCGACCTGTCCACGGGGCGACAGTGGCCTGATCGAAGGGCGGGCGTGGGTGAGCGGTATCGATGCCACAGGCACGCGGCCGAGATCGGGCATCGCCAAGATCATCCGGGCACTCGCGCTCCCCATCCTGCTCGGTTGGCTGGCCGTGACCGTCCTGACCAATGTGCTCATCCCGCCGCTGGAGAAGGTAGGGGAGGCGAACACTGTCGGCCTGAGCGCCAAGGACGCACCCGCGATGGTCGCGATGCGCAAGATTGGCAGCGACTTTCAGGAATTCGATTCCGACAGCAACGCGATGGTGGTCCTGGAAGGCGAGCAGCCGCTCGGTGACGACGCCCATCACTACTACGACGGGGTTGTCGCCAAGTTGGAAGCCGACACCGCTCACGTGCAGCATGTGGCGGATTTCTGGGGTGATCCCCTCACGGCATCCGGCGCCCAGAGCAACGACGCCAAGTCGGCATACGTCCAGGTCTACCTCCGCGGAAACCAGGGCGAGACGCTCGCGAACGAGTCCGTCGCGGCGGTGCGGGAGATCATCTCGCATTCGCCTCCGCCGCCAGGGATCAGCGTGTATGTCACCGGCGGAGCGCCGTTGGTCTCCGATCAGCACCATGCGGGTGACAAGAGCATTGCGAAGGTCACGGCGATCACTCTCGTGGTGATCGCCGTGATGCTTCTGATCGTCTACCGATCGATCGCGACCATGATTCTGGTGTTGCTGATGGTATTCCTCGAGCTCGGGGCTGCCCGCGGAATCGTGGCCACTCTCGCTCACTTCGGGATCATCGGACTGTCGACCTTCGCGGTAAATCTGCTGACGCTGATGGTGATCGCGGCTGGGACCGACTACGCGATCTTCGCGATCGGTCGCTATCAGGAAGCGCGGGGCGCAGGGGAATGTCCCGAAGCCGCTTACTACACGATGTTTCGTGGCACCGCCCACGTCGTTCTCGGGTCCGGCATGACGATCGCGGGTGCGATGCTGTGCCTGAGTTTCACTCGCCTGCCGTACTTTCAGACGATGGGTGTGCCGTGCGCGGTGGGCACATTCGTCGCTGTCGTCGCCGCGTTGACGATGGGCCCCGCGGTCATCGTGCTCGGCAGCCGGTTCGGACGGTTCGAACCCAAGCGCAGCATCCGCTCGCACGGTTGGCGTCGCGTCGGCATCGCGGTCGTGCGGTGGCCTGGGCCGGTTCTGGCCGCAACAATGGGCCTGGCGCTCATCGGCCTGCTGACCTTGCCGGGCTACAAGACGAACTACGATGCGCGCAAGTACCTGCCTGCCGATCTGCCGGCGAACGTCGGATACGCCGCAGCCGAAAGGCATTTCAGTGCCGCTCGGATGAACCCCGAGCTGCTGATGGTCGAGACGGATCACGACCTGCGCAATCCCGCGGACTTTCTCATCATCGACAAGGTCGCCAAGGCAATCGTCCGGGTGCCCGGCATCTCCCGGGTTCAGGCGATCACCAGGCCGAACGGTCGTCCGATCGAACACACGTCGATCCCGTTCCTGTTGAGCCGGCAGGGCACGACCAACACGATGAACCGGAAGTATCAGCAGGATCGGATGGCCGACATGTTGGTACAGGCCGACGAGATGCAGAAGACCGTCGACACGATGGAACAGATGTCGCACCTGACCCAGCAGATGGCCGACACAACGCATCAGATGGTGGCCAAGACCAAAGCGATGACGATCGACATTGCCGAATTGCGCGACAACATAGCAGATTTCGACGATTTCTTCCGGCCCATCCGAAATTACTTCTACTGGGAGCCGCACTGCTCCGACATCCCGGCATGCTGGTCGATCCGGTCGATCTTCGACACGCTCGACGGTATCGACACCATGACCGACGACATTCAGGCGCTGTTGCCAGACTTGGAACGCCTCGATTCTTTGATGCCGCAACTCGTCACGCTGTTGCCGCAGCAGATCGAGACCATGAAGACGATGAAGACCATGATGCTGACGATGTATGCGACCCAGAACGGTCAGCAAGATCAGATGGCTGCCATGCAAGAGAATTCGACAGCCATGGGCAAGGCGTTCGACGACGCGCGCAACGACGATACGTTCTATCTTCCGCCGGAAGCCTTCGACAACAAGGACTTCAAGCGCGGTATGGAGAACTTCATCTCACCCGACGGTAAGTCGGTCCGGTTCATCATCAGCCACGAAGGCGACCCCGCGACGCCCGAGGGTGTCGACCATGTGGATCCGATCAAGTTGGCTGCCAAGGAGGCGATCAAAGGTACACCACTGGAGGGCTCGAAGATCTACCTGGCCGGCACGGCGGCAACGTACAAGGACATGCGAGACGGTTCGTTCTACGATCTGCTGATCGCCGGAATCGCCGCGGTGTCATTGATTTTCATCATCATGTTGATCATCACCCGGAGTGCGGTGGCTGCGGCCGTGATCGTCGGGACCGTACTGCTGTCGCTCGGCGCATCGTTCGGTTTGTCCGTGCTCGTCTGGCAGCACCTACTGGGGCTTGAGTTGCACTGGATGGTGCTCGCCATGTCGGTCATCCTGTTGCTGGCGGTCGGTTCGGACTACAACCTGTTGCTGGTGTCGCGTTTCAAGGAAGAACTTCCGGGCGGGCTGAAAACCGGAATCATCCGAGCGATGGCGGGCACCGGATCCGTCGTGACTTCGGCGGGTCTCGTGTTCGCCTTCACGATGGCATCCTTCGCGTTCAGCGATCTACGGGTCATGGCGCAGGTCGGCACGACGATTGCCCTCGGATTGCTGTTCGACACACTGATCGTGCGGTCCTTCATGACCCCCGCGATCGCGGCCTTGCTCGGACGTTGGTTCTGGTGGCCACAGGTGATCCAGTCGGCCGCGTCGAAGCGTCGCCTCGCGCAGTTGCGTACGTGATCGCAATATGCAAAGCGGGCACACAGCCGGTACTTAATAAGCAGACCTAATCTATTGAGTGGAGTGGCCAGCCAGCAGGTGGGATGAATCCACTCCGGTGACTCTGGACCGACGGGGCGATCCACAGTCTTGGGTGAACAAGTCACGGAGGGTTTGACATGGTGAAATCCATCGCGATCGGTGCTATTGCGGCCGGGGCAATGGGCCTCGCCGCCCTCGGCGTCGGCGCGGGCGTCGCAAATGCCGCGCCTGCACCGGCGGGTCCGGGTTGGGCAGAGCGCCCCGGTTGGGGTTGGGGACCCGGCGGGCCCGGCCCTTGGGGGCCGCCGCCTCCGCCGCCGCCCGCATACGCGGGCCCCGGTTGGGGTTACGGTGTGCCGGCCGTGTGTGCGACCGGCCCGCTGCGCCTCGTGCAGGTGTGCACCTGAGCGACAGCCGAAACTGCCCGCTTGCGAATGCAAATCGCGCGCAAGCGGGCAGTGCCCATATAGGCGTCGTCAACCCGCGCGCCGGCCGGGACAGTGCCTGGTCACGCGCGGATAGCGTCCTGGATCAGGTGGTTACTTGTCTTTGCGTCCAGGGCGTGGCGGTGGCGGCGGCTGTGCCTTGGTGGTCGGCGAGAACTTGCCGCCCTTCTTCGGGTCGTACGTTCCTTTCTCGGCCATGGTGACCTCCTTTTCGTTCGACCAACTTCCACGCTAGCGAAGGATTCGGCACCCGGTCGCGGAACGGTCGATTGCACACGCGACACGCCGACCGTGACTTATCCGGTTGCGACACGATCACGGATACATCTCTATCAATGCATCACTGGGCACAGCAGCCTCTTTGATCACTATCGTCACACCTGCTAACTGTTGACGTCTCTGCGGCGTCCCCTCTGGGAAGGTGTGACATGTCGCGACGTCCTCCGTTCACCTCCAAGTCAGTGGCGACGGCGGCTGCCATCGGACTGACGGTCGCGATCGGCGTTGCCGCGCCGGCCGCCGCCGAACCGTGCACCGGGGCCGCCGCGGCGGTGCAACCGCCGGCAGCCCCGAACGCCGCCGCGACACCGGCCTTGCCCGGTGGTCTGCCGCGCGGACACCGGCCCGCCGGTGCGAACGAAGCAGCGCCGTTGCCCAGGCTGGGACAGCTGTCGCGGGCGCTGCTCAATGCGCTGTCGCCGCGTTCCGCGCCGGTGCGCCAGCAAGCGCAAGTGCTACCGCCACAGCCGGTTCCGCAACCGCAGTCTGCCGTTCAGAACACTCAACCGGTGCCGAACGTCGCTCAGCCTGCGCCCAATCCGGCTCCCGCACCGCCATCGCCGCCCGGTACGACACTTGTCGGCTGGGTCACCGGACCGGAGAGCCCGAACGACACCATCAAACGCTTCGCGATCACGGGCACCGATCTCGGGATCATGTGGGACAACGGCGATCCCAATGCCCATCAGGTACTGATGGCCTTCGGTGATACCTACGGGTATTGCAGTGTCCGCGGCCAGCAATGGCGCTACAACGTGCTGTTCCGCAGCCAGGACGGCGCGTTGTCGAAAACCATCAGCGTGCCCAACGGCGCTGCCGCCAACAAGTATTCGGGCTCGCCGGTGTGGGGTCCTGGCCTGTCCAAGCAGATCATCAACAGCACGAAGTGGGCGGCGACCGAGAAGGGGATCATTCCGACTGCGGGCGTCGCCGTCGGAACGACGCAGTACCTCAACTTCATGTCGATCAGGAACTGGGACAGCGACGGTCGGTGGACCACGAACTACTCGGCGATCGCCGTCTCCCCGGACAACGGTGAGAACTGGGGCGTCTATCCCGGTACGGTTCGCACGCCGGCCGACGGCAGCGTCGCGGGTGCGCGGTATGTGCGGGGCAACGAGAACTTCCAGCAGGGCGCGTTTCTCAAGCCGGGACCGGGCGATCCGTACCTCTATACGTTCGGGACACCGTCGGGGCGCGGCGGTGCGGCCTACATCGCGCGGGTGCTGCCGGGTTATGTGCCCGACTTGACGAAGTACGAGTACTTCAACGCTCCGTCGAACTCCTGGGTCCCGCGGGATCCGGGCGCTGCGACACCGGTGATCCCGGGCCCCGTCAGTGAGATGTCAGCCCAGTACAACACGTATCTGAAGCAATACCTGGTGCTCTACGGCAACGGTGCCAACGACGTCGTGATGCGGACTGCGCCGACCCCGCAAGGCCCGTGGAGCCCTGAGCAGCTGCTCATTCCGTCCTCGCAGTACCCGGGCGGGATCTACGCACCGTTCCTGCACCCGTGGTCGACCGGCAAGGAGCTGTACTACAACCTGTCGCTCTGGTCGGCCTACAACGTCATGTTGATGAAGACCGTCCTGCCTTGACGATTCGCCGACCGCGCAGCGACACGAGCAGGGCGTCGAGCCCGTATTCGAACACCGCGTCGTAGTCGGTCGGCGACTGCAGGGCTGCGACGAGCTCCTGATCGGGCCACTCCGCGGTCCACAGCGAAGGATTCTCTTCCTGGTGCGCGGGACCGCGGACGGCCGAGAACTGCATGACCGCAGAGGAAATCACGTGCACCTCGACGGCGCGCAGCGCGAGCGCCGCATCGGTTCCCGAGATCCCGAGTTCGGCGAGCTGGGCCGCCAGACGTTGCTGGACCGGCAGGAACAACGTGGGCGTGCGGTCGCGTTCGTGGGCGAGTGCGAGAAGGTGCTGGCGTTCGATCAGCAACCTGCGCTGGGTTCTCGCGAGTGAGGCGATGCGCTCCAGCGGCCCGGTGCCGTCCATGGGCAGATTGGCCATCTCACCGAGCAGACGATCGACCAGGCTGTCGAACAGTTTGTCGCGTCCCCCGACATGCCAGTAGATCGACGTGACGGCAACGCCCAAGCGTTCGGCCAGGCCGCGCATCGAAAACCCGGCCACGCCATCGCGTTCGATGAGCGCCGCGGCGGTGTCGAGGATGAGCTCGGCGTCGACGGTGTTCGGGCCGGCCTTCGGTTTTCCGCTCATGTATCCATCCCGGTGACCAGTGCGTCCTCGAACAGCTGGAGATATCGCTCAAGGTTGCGGTGCACGTTGATGATTCGCCGTTCCTCGCCGGACAACACGAGGTGGGTGAAACCGGGCGCGGGGGAGTAGTAGCGCTCGGCCGGTATCAGGGTGGGCCGCTCGGGTGGAGTGCCGATCGCGTCCTCGCGCCGAGGGCGAGCCGTGTCGCTGATGGTCTCGCCGGTGTGCGTCGCCATGGGAACTCCTCCACGAGATGGGTTCAAACTCGGCACGGACGTTCTGTAACGGTGTTACATTGCCACCGTAGCGGCCGGCAGGCATCCAAGGGAGTGAAACGTGTTCGATCTGAAGATCACGGGCGGCACCGTCGTCGACGGCACCGGTGCCGACAGATTCACCGCTGACGTGGCACTCAAGGACGGAAAGATCGTCGAGGTCCGCCGTCGTCGTCCCGGCGACCCGACGCTGGCGGGGGATGCCGTCGAAACGATCGACGCCACGGGCAAGATCGTCGCGCCCGGGTTCGTCGACATCCACACCCACTACGACGGCCAGGTCAGCTGGGACGACGTGCTCGAGCCGTCGAGCAACCACGGGGTGACCACGGTTGTCGCCGGCAACTGCGGCGTGGGGTTCGCACCCGTGCGCCCCGGGCAGGAGCAATGGCTCATCGAGTTGATGGAGGGTGTCGAGGACATCCCGGGCACCGCGCTGACCGAAGGCATCACCTGGGGCTGGGAGAGTTACGCCGAATACCTCGACGTGATCGGCAAGCGTGAACTCGCCGTCGACATCGGCAGCCAGATCGCGCACGGAACCGTGCGGGCCTATGCGATGGGCGAGCGCGGCGCGCGCAACGAACCCGCGACGCCGGAGGACATCGCGGCGATGAGCCGATTGGTCCGGGAGGCGGCCGAGGCCGGGGCACTGGGCTTTTCGTCATCGCGCACGCTGGCCCATCGGGCGATGGACGGCGAGCCGGTGCCGGGAACGTTCGCCGCGGAAGAAGAACTGTTCGCCCTCGGCCGCGCGATGGCCGCCGGCGGCGGCGCGGTGTTCGAGCTCGCCCCTCAGGGCGCGGCGGGCGAGGACATCGTGGCGCCGAAGAAAGAACTTGAGTGGATGCAGCGCCTCGGCGCCGAGATCGACTGTGCGTTGAGCTTCGCGCTGATCCAGGTGGACGCCGATCCGAAGCTCTGGCGCGAGCAATTGGACATCTCGGCGGCGGCCCACGAGAAGGGTGCCCGCCTGCACCCGCAGGTGGCCGCCCGGCCGTTCGGGATGTTGCTCGGATTCCCCGGCCATCATGCGTTCACGCATCGCCCGACCTACCGCAAGCTCAAGGCCGAATGCACTCGCGAGGAGCTGGCCGCCCGCCTCGCCGAACCCGCGGTGCGCTCGGCGATCCTGTCCGAAGACGACCTTCCCATCGACCCGAATGTGTTGTTCGACGGGATGTTCGCGCTGGCGCAGTACTCGGCGGAGCGGTTGTACGCGCTCGGTGAGCCGCCCGACTACGAACCCACCGCCGAGCGCACCGTCGCGGCGATCGCACGCGAACGCGGCGAGGATGTCTTGACGACGATGTACGACCTGATGCTGGAAGCCGATGCCGGGTCGATGTTGATGCTGCCGATGTTCAACTACGCCGACGGCAATCATGACGCGATCCGCGAGATGATGACCCACCCGGCGGCCGTACTTGGGCTCTCCGACGGCGGCGCGCACTGCAGCATGATCTGCGACGCGTCCTATCCCACGTTCCTGCTGACACATTGGGCGCGGGACCGGCATCGCGGCGAGAAGTTGCCGCTGGAATACGTCATTCGCAAGCAATCCCATGACACCGCACAGCTTTTCGGCTTGTCCGACCGCGGCGTGATCGCCGTCGGGAAGAAGGCCGACGTCAACGTCATCGACTTGGACGCGCTGACATTGCACGCCCCGCGGATGGCCTATGACCTTCCTGCCGGGGGCCACCGCCTCGTCCAGGGCGCGTCCGGCTACACCGCCACGATCGTCAACGGAGTTGTCACGCGCCGCGATGGCGTCGACACCGGCGCGCGACCGGGCCGGCTGGTGCGCGGAGCCCGCTGAAACACAGTCAGATACGATCCGCGCCGTCGACCCACCGGCGGACCGCTTCACGATCCATCATGCAGTCGTCGCGGAGGCGTTTCGCTCGCATATGTCCGAGAAGGGCTGGCTGGGTGGGGCGCCACTGCTGTTGGTCCACGGATACATCGTGCCGAATGTGCGCAGGCTGGAAGCTGAATCGCGGGGGTCTCTTCGTAGGTCGGCTGCGCGGGCGGTGCTCGCAGGGCAATTATCGGGTCGGCCGGTGTCGAGGGATAGCGCGGGGGCCATCTAGTTTTCGGCGAGTGTGACGTTCTCGGTCAGCGGGTTTCGTGGAGTCTGAATGTAGTTGGCAGGAAAGGCGGGATCGGCGTATCCGATACAGAGGCCGCACAGCACGGCGTATTCGGCTGGGATGCTCAGCTGCTCTCGCGCCACGTCGGGGTACAGCGCGGTGGAGACCTGCACGCAGGTATCGAGGCCACGCTCAGTCAACGCCAGCAGAAGCGTTTGCAGAAACATGCCTACTCCCACGGCGTCAGGTAAGCCGAGATCCTGGTGCATGGCCACGATTCCGGCGACTGGGGCATTGAAGAAGTCCCAGTTGCGCAGCTGAGCGTTCCATCGTCCTTCGTCGTCATCGTGGGCTACCCCCATGGTGCCGTACAACAGTGCGCCTAGTTGGCGGCGGAGGTGGCTGTGCGATTCGGGAAGACCTAGCGTGGGAGGCGGGGTGGTCCGCACCCGCTTCGCCAGTGCCGCGGCGAGCCGGTCACGTCGAGTGCCTGACGCCAGGAACAACCGCCATGGTTGGACGTTGGAGTTCGATGGCGCCCGCATGGCCAGTGTCAACGCTTCGCGTAACAGCTCAAGCGGAACGGGCTTGTCCAACAGAAACATTCGTGATGAGTGGCGGCGCTGAATTACGTCACCGAGTTCCATGCGAGTCCTTTCACACGTCGGTGACACCTGTCACCGTCGAACGTGCCGGTCATTAAGCAGCCAGATTCACTCGCCGTGAGGCCGACCGGTCCGTCCGCGACCACGCGTCGTCATCCGGCGACGCGCCACAGCTGATTATCGATTGCCTTGCCATGCATTGTGTTTCGTCAGGGTCTTCTGCCGTTTGCCGCCTCGCGGCCAAAAGTAGCTGCCCGGCTTGCGGGCTTCTTTGGCAAGGAACGACAATGTGCCCTTGCACACTGACTCTTTAATGCTCGCCGCGAGGTGACCGCCGATGTGCATAGGCAAGGCCTCGTCGTTGAGACGCGACATCTGGATCGTGCCGGCGTGGCGGCCAAGGCTGATGCACTGACCTACTGAGGCGGGGCTCAGGGTTCTGGTCTTTGTGCCGGCGATGCGGGCCAGCACGGTATCGGCGGCGTGTGAGGCTAGCGGCATGGCGAGTTGACAGCTCATCCGCAACGGCTGTCCCGACGGGGACGCGGCGTCGCCCGCGGCGATGATTGTGGGATCGTCGAGGCTGGTGAGGGTTTCATCGGTGAGTAGCCGGCCGAGTCGGTCGGTGCGAAGACCACTGTCTGCGGCCAGTTTTGGTACACCGAATCCAGCTGTCCACACCGTGACCGCGCTCGGTACTTCATGCCCATCTCGCAAATGGATTCGGTCAGCATCGATCCGGGCGACGGTGGCGTTGTCGCGGATGGTGACACCCATTTTCTTGAGTCGCCTGGCCACCGAGCGGCGGCCACCTTTGGCCAACGTTGGCCCCAGCGCGCCGGTCACAAGGGTGATGTTGCGGCCCGCCTCAGCGAATTCGGCGGCGGCTTCGATACCGGTCAGGCCGCCACCGACGACAACGACCGGAGCGTGCGGCGGGATGCCGGCCATTCGAGCCGTCAGGCGCTGTGCTGCCTCGAGTTCTCCGAGTGGGTAGGCGAATTCGCTGGCTCCTGGCACCTCTGCTGGTGTTGGGGCGGTACTGCCGACGGCGTAGATCAGGTAGTCGTAGACCAGCGTGGCGCCCGAGGCCAATCGCACTTTGTGGGCGGTGCTGTCGATGCGTTCGGCGCTGTCGACCACCAGCTTTGCGCGGTCGGTGAGGATCGTCGTGTAGTCCGCTACGGCGTCGTCGTTTCCGGCCACCAACTGATGTAGGCGAATTCGCTCGACAAAGGTTGGTCGCGGGTTCACGACGGTGATGTCGATGTCGGAGCGCTGGCTCAGGCGGTTCGCGGCCAGCACGCCGGCGTAGCCGCCGCCGATGACCACGACGCGGGTGGTAGGGGTCGTCATATTTTCTCCTCGGTCATTCTGCGTTTCTGGAAGCGGCCAGCTTCCGTCGGCAGCGCTTCGGTATCGGTGGGATAGATTCACGGCGACACGCTCGCCGCGATCGCGTGGGTCAGAGGTGAGAAGCCGCCTCCGAAAACGTTCTTCGTACTGTCATCGCTTTGGGCCAGACTCGATGATGGGCATGGTTGACGATGGCACGGCTTGGGGCGGTGAAGGACCACGGAAAACCCGTAGTTCTAGGAGTCAGCGGTCGAGCTGGACCGTTTCGTTTGCGCGTCGTCGATCAGACGCGTGTCAATTGATAGGTGAGTTGCGCAGTTCTCGGCGCGAGCGGATCTGCAGTTTGGCGAACACTTTACGTAGGTGCCAGTCGACGGTGTGGGCGCTGATGAACATCTGCGCTGCGATTTCTTGGTTGGTGAGGCCGGTGCTGGCGAGTTGGGCGATTTGACGTTCTTGTGGGCTGAGGTCGCTGCCGGCGGCCGGTCGGGTGCTGCGGGGTTTCTCGCCGGCGGCGAGGAGTTCTCGGCGGGTCCGTTCGGCGAAGGCAGTAGCGCCGATGTGGGTGAACTGTTCGTGGGCCGTGCGCAGTGGTTGGCGGGCGAGGGTGGGGCGGCGTTCGCGGCGCAGCCATTCGCCGTAGAGAAGGTGAGCGCGGGCCAGGTGGGTGGCTAGTGGTGTCTGTTGTAGGCGGTGAATCGCTTCGAGGTAGAGGTCTTCGGCAGCAGGGCCGGTAGTGAGCAGGGCGCGTGAGCGGGCAAGCGCTCCGAGGGCCCATTCGGTGCCGCTGGCGGTGGTGCGTTCCGTGAGGTGTTCCAATGCCTCGGTGGCGGTCGCGTGGTCGTCGGCGCGGGTGGCGGCTTCGATCAGTTCGAGAAGTACGCGCCCATGGATGCCGAGGTCGTCGTACTGGTGGGCGGTGATGGCGGCTTGTAGTGCAATTTGATAGCGGCCGAGGCCGTTGTTGAGAACTGCGGTGGCGTAGTGGGCCAAGCCGGCGAGCCGGCCTTCTCCGTGTAGGGCGGCGTCGCGGTGGGCGGCGGTGACGAGCTGCATGGCCGATGCCTCGTTGCCGCTCCAGGCGGCGAGGGTGAGCCTGTGGTATCTCGGCGGGGTGTAATTGATTGCGGCGTAGATGCTTTCGGCCTCGACGATGAGGGTGTTGGCGTCGGTGTATTGCCCGGCGTCGATGTGGGCGCCGGCGCGTGAGATCAACGCGGCAGGCAGCATGGTGAGGGCGCCATTGATGGTGGCGTTCTGTATCGCATGGTCGGCCAACTCGGCCCAGCTGTGGTCGTCCCATGTTTCGTGGACGAGGGCTTCGTGCGCGATGGGGTAGGCGCGCCAGAACCACTCCATCGTGGTGTGGTCGTCGCCGTGTAAGTGGTTGCTGACGGTTCTGATTGCGCGCTGCATCGCCGACATCGCGGCGGCGGGTCCTTCTGTGAGCCGGGTGGCCAGCGCGAAGGTGAGGTGCTGTGCCGGTGTCGTGACGGTTCGACGTGGCGTGCGAGAGATGAGAGTCCGTGCAATGGTGCCGATGGCTCCGGTGGTGTCCTGGCGGCCGACGTACATTGCCGCACTGAGCGCTTCGAGCGATGTTTCGGTCGCCAATGTGGGATCCAGCGCTGCGGCGTGCTGTGCGGTTTGGGCGAACTGCGCCACGGTGTCGGCGAGCGCATCGGCGCTGCGGCTGGTTCGTGCGGTCGAGAAGGCCAAACGTGTCTGGAGTTGGGTCAGTCGTGCGCGTTGGTGGTTGGTAAGTGGGGCCAGGGCCGCGGCGGCGAGGAGGCGGCCCGCAGTGTCGAAGGATGCGATGTGGCGGTGCGCTTCGGCGGCGTCGAGGGCTCGGTTGCCACGGGCGGCGGCGTCGGGCGTTAGTTCGACGGCGCGGGTAAGGAAGGCGGCGGTGGCGGCAGTTCCGCCGCGTTGGCGTGCTCGGCCGGCTGCGGATTCCAGCTCGCGTGCGACGTCCTCATCGGGGGCATCGGCAGCGGCGGCGCGATGCCATGCTCGCCGGTCGGGGTCGAGTTCGGCGTCGGTGGTCGCAGCCAACGCGGCGTGAACCTCGCGGCGTGCTTCGGGGGTGGCTGCGCGGTAGGCGGCTGCTCGCAGTAACGGGTGCCGGAACTCCACGCGTGCGGCGATCCTGATGCGGTTGGCCGCTACGGCTGCATCTAGTGCGCTGTGTTTGAGCCCCAGGTGTGCCATGGCGCGATAGAGCAGGGCGGGGTCACCGACCGGTTCGGCCGCGGCGAGGAGGAGGAGGTGACGGGTGTCGTGGGGTAGGTCGCGCAAGGCGCGGCTGTAGTGGCGCTCGATCGCGGTGGCGGTGGGATGTGCATCAGGGTGGTGGTAGCCGCCAGCCAGATCGGCGGCGGTCAAGCCTTTGGGAATCTCCAGCAGCGCCAACGGATTTCCGCGGGTCTCGGCCACGATGCGGTCGGCAACGGCTTCATCGAATCGCCCGGGAAAGGTGGCGGCCAGGAGTTGTTTCGCGGCGCTGTCAGACAGTCCGGTCACGCTCATGGTGGGGATCCCGTTGATGTTGTGAATCGCGTCGCGCAACGCGAATATCATCCCGACCGGCTCGGCGCTCAGTCGGCGGGCGATGAAGAACAGCGTGTCTTGTGAGACGGTGTCGAGCCAGTGAACGTCATCGATAAGACACAGCACGGGGCGCTGACGGCCGGCAGCGGCGAGCATGCCCAACACGGCCAGGCCGACGAGGAAGCGCTGCGGCGCGGCGCCATCTCGTAAGCCGAATGCGCATTCCACGGCGCGACGCTGCGGCGGCGGCAACGCGGCACGGTGGTCGAGGACTGGCCCGCACAGCTCGTGCAGGCCGGCATAGGCCAGTTCGACGTCGGATTCGATGCCGCGGGCGCTGAGGACGTGGAAGCCATCAGCTGTTTCGCGCAACCAGGTCATCAGCGCCGTCTTGCCGATGCCGGCTTCACCGCACAAGACGACAGCTCGGCTGCTCCCTGACCGGATCTGGGTGAGCAGTTCGCGCAGGCATCCTTCTTCTGCTTCTCGCCCGCGCAGAGCTGGAGCTGATTCGGGGGCCATGCCGTCTTCGCTGTCCTTCGTCGCCGTGGGGTGAGGCTCACCCTGGGTGTTTGCGGCCGACCCCCGGCCACATCTCTGACTGGTGTCGATGGTGGCATACGTGAATGGGGCTCGCACGGCGTTGCGGGTGGTTGTCGACGTGAGGTGCGGCACGCTGCCCGGGTAGCAGAACTACGGGGTTTCCGTGGTCCCTGACACCGCATTGCGTTGGCAGGCTGACGGAATGACTGATCACGTGCTCGAACCGGCGGCCAAGGAGTTCGCCGATGCGACCGCGAACCCTCCGTTCCTCTACGAACTGGGTCCTGAAGGTGCTCGTGAGGTACTCGACGAGGTGCAGGCCGCGCCGATCGACAAGCTCGACGTCGAGGAACGCTGGGTCACGGTGGCATGTGATCACGGTGATGTGGGGGTGCGGATCGTGACGCCACTGGCGGCGCAGGGCCCGCTGCCGGTGGTGCTTTACATCCATGGCGGCGGCTGGGTGCTGGGCAACGCCGCCACCCATGACCGGCTGGTGCGTGAGCTGGCCGTGGGTGCGGAGGCGGCGGTGGTGTTCGTCGAGTATGACCGCTCGCCGGAGGCGCAGTACCCGGTGGCGATCGAACAGGCCTACGCCACCGCGCAGTGGATCACTGAGCGCGGCGCCGCGGAGGGGTTGGACACCGCGCGGATCGCGGTGGCCGGTGATTCGGTAGGCGGCGATATGGCTGCGGCAGTGGCGATCATGGCCAAGCAGCGCGGCGACGTCACGTTCATCCATCAGTCCCTGTACTACCCAGTGACCGACGCCGGCCAGGACACCGACAGCTACCGTGAGTTCGCCGACGGGCCGTTTCTGACCGCCAAGGCAATGGCGTGGTTCTGGGACTGTTATCTGCCCGAGGTCGCGATGCGCGCGGAGATCACCGCCTCACCGCTGCGCGCCACCGTCGAGGACTTGCAGGGTCTGCCGCCGGCACTGGTGATCGTCGACGAGAACGACGTCCTGCGCGACGAGGGCGAGGCCTACGCCCGCAAGCTCACCGCGGCCGGTGTGCGCACCACCAGCGTCCGGTTCAACGGCATCATCCACGACTTCATGATGCTCAACCCTGTCCGCGAGACCGCGGCGACGAGTGCGGCGATCGAACTGGCCATCCACACTCTGCAAAAGGCGTTCCAGAAATGAGAGTCACCGTTGTCGGAGCCACCGGCCAGATCGGGTCGAAGGTGGTAGATCTGCTCAGTGCAGTTGGGCATCAGGTTGTTAGCGCGTCGCGGCGAACAGGCATTGACGTGCTGACCGGCGAGGGACTGCAGGAAGCGCTGGCCGGTGCGCAGGTCCTCGTCGACGTCACGAACTCTCCGTCGTTCGACGACGAAGCGGCGATGGCCTTCTTCACCGCGTCGTCGGCGAATCTCACCACGGCGGCCAAGGCCGCAGGTGTGGGCCATTACGTGGCGTTGTCGATCGTCGGTGCCGATCGACTGCCCGACAGTGGATACATGCGCGCCAAAGTGGTGCAGGAACACACCATCACCGATTCCGGGGTGCCCTACACCATCGTGCGGGCCACACAGTTCCATGAGTTCGCCGAGATGATCGTCGGCTCCCTTGTGGTCGGGGACGAGATCCACGCGCCAGATGCGCGCATTCAGCCCATCGCGGCGGCCGATGTCGCGGCCGAGGTCGCGGAGGCGGCCCAACGCGAGCCGACCGATGCGGTGATCAATATCGGTGGCCCGGACAAGATGACCTTCGCGGACCTGGCTGAAGCGGTGACGACCGCGCACGGCGAACAAACCGCGATCTTGGTCGACCCGGCCGCCACCTACTTCGGCACGCCGGTGGACCAGCACAGCTTGGTCACCGGTGACGATGACCTCGACGCCGTCATCACGTCCACCCGGTTCGCCGACTATCTCGCCGCCCGATGAGCAGCGGAGAACTCGCGGGCTTGACGGCTCTGATCACCGGCGGAACCGCCGGCATCGGGTTGGCCTGCGCGGCGCTGTTCACCCGCGTAGGCGCCACCGTGGTCGTCAGCGGGCGTGACCAGGACCGAGGTCAACGGGCGGTGGAGTTGCTCGGGCCAGCAGCACGATTCGTCGCCGCGAATATGGCCGACCTGGGATCGGTGGGCTCCCTGGCCGACCAGGCCGGCGAGGTCGACATCTTGGTCAACAACGCCGCATACTTCCCCGGCGCGATGACCGTGGACGAAGATCCGGGTGTCTTCGACAAGGCCTTCGCCACCAACGTGCGCGGCGCCTATTTCCTCACCGCGGCCCTGGTGCCCGCGATGCTGCACCGTGGCCGGGGAAGCATCGTCAACGTCACCTCCATGGTGGCGCACAAAGGCGTGCCTGGTGCCTCGACCTACAGCGCCTCCAAGGCGGCGCTGGAAGCGTTGACCAAGACCTGGGCCGCTGAGTTCGGCGCCGCCGGTGTCCGGGTCAACAGCGTGGCGCCCGGACCCACCGACACCGAAGGCGTCGTCACCGAGTGGGGTGACACCAACGACGAACTTGGACGGCAACTACCCCTCGGACGCACGGCACAACCTGAGGAGGTCGCCGAGGCGATTCTGTTCTTGGCCCCGCCACGGGCACGCTTCATCACCGGATCCACCTTGCACGCCGACGGCGGCGGCGCCGCCATCTGAAGAGGAACCCGCATCATGTCTGACACCGCTCATGGTCATGTCCCCGACTTGACGACCGCGCTGACTGTTCTGCAATCCGTTACACCACCGTTCATTCCGACCCAAGCCGACGTCATGGCCGTGGTCATCGAATGGCCTCCCGGTGGCGCCGGTGCACCCCCGCACCGCCACCCGGGCGGGCCTGCGTTCGGCTACGTCATCGAAGGCGAGATGCTGTTCGAACTCGAAGGCGAGCCGCCCCGCATCATCAAGGCCGGAGAAGCGTTCTGGGAGCCGGGCGGTGATGTCATTCATTACTCCGACGCCAACAACCGAGACGACATCCCGCTGCGCTTCGTGGTCACCATGATGTGCACCCCAGGCCAACCGATGCTGGTTTTCGTTGACGCCGACGAAATCAGCCGACGTCGGCACCGCCGAGTCGCAGCCGGTGGATAGCTCCGACGTTCCGACCGCGGTGACGTCATCACCGCATCGTCGACGGCGGCAGAAGTGATAGCGGACGTGTATATGTCCGGCCGTAAACGAAACGGACTGCGATACAAGCGTTTTACGCAAGAGTGAGGAACATCATGGCAGAAAAGTCGTTAGTGCTGGTGACTGGGGCGGCGGGCTACGTCGGCAGCCACGTTGTCAACAAACTGCTGAGGGACAACTACCGGGTACGCGCCGCGGTGCGCAGCGAAGCCCGCGCCGACGAAGTGCGCCACAACGTCGACTCCCAAGGACTTGATCCCAGCACGGTCGAGTTCGCCTTCACCGATCTGGGTGTCGACGACGGATGGGTCGATGCGGTCAGCGGCGCCCGCTACGTGCTGCACATCGCCTCACCGTTCCCCGCGCAGAATCCGCTCAATGATGACGAAATCATCACCCCCGCCCGCGAAGGCACCCTGCGCGTGCTGCGCGCCGCGCGTGACGCCGAATGTGCGCGTGTGGTGCTCACCTCGTCATTCGCCGCGGTCGGATATTCACCCAAAGGCACCGACGACTGGACCGAAGACGATTGGACCGACCCCGCCGACGACAACATCGCCTACATACGTTCCAAAGCCATCGCTGAGCGAGCGGCCTGGGACTTCATCGCCGACCAACGGGCAAACCTAGAGCTGACAGCCGTCATTCCAGTAGGAATCTTCGGGCCCACCATCGGCACGCACCTGTCCACCTCGGTGCAGTTCGTACAGGCAATGCTCACCGGCCAACTGGAACGGGTCGTGCCGCAATACTTCGGTGTCGTCGACGTACGCGATGTCGCTGACGCACATATCCGCGCCATGACTGCTGAAAACGTCGCCGGCGAACGCATACTCCTCGTCGCTGACGGCCCGCCGCAGAGCTTCCTAAGCCTCGCCACCATCCTGCGAACCGGACTGGGAGATGCTGCCAGCAAGGTTCCGGTCAGTGAATACTCCGAAGACGAGGTACGCCAGCTCGCCCGAACTGAACCCTCTTTCCGTGAGTCACTGACCCAGTTGGGTAAGCGCCCTCGAATCAGCAACGCCAAAGCCAAAGCGCTGCTGGGCTGGTCACCACGACCGGTCGAAGACACCATCCTTGACACCGCCCGTTCGCTGCTGGACCGGCGGTGAACGGCTGTCACGCTTTGGATTTGAGCAACACGACGCTTAGCGGCTGCGAGGGCGAACTCGCGAATACGTCCCGCCCGCGGCTGCCTTCGCTGACGTCACCGCCCGCCATCGACCGGTTGAGCCAGGATGGCGCCACCCAGCCAGCGTCTGATGAAGCGCCGCAACTCATCTCGGGACCGCGTCGACTCGTTCGGTGCGACGAAGAACGACATCATCACGCGCAGCGTGAACTCGACGAGTTCGCGTTGCGCCGGCTCGTCGTAGCCGTACTTGTCCCAGTCGACGTCGAATCGCGTCAGCATCCGCATGCCGAAGGTCTGGGCCTCATCGGAAGCCAGATTGCCGGAATGTGAATGCAGGTAGGGCTCGGAGAGCAGGATTCCGAGGTGAGGTGTTCGGGTGACTTCCTCGAGTGTGAAGACGACCCCTTCGGTCATCGCCTCCGCCGGATCGGTGATACCGCGGACAGCCTCGGCGAGTCGATCGAAGAATCCGTCGACCGAGGCCAGGGCTGCCGCATGCATGAGCGAATCGGCCGTGGGAAAGTAGCGGTACACCGTCTGCCGGATCACGCCGAGTGACGCGGCGACGTCGGCGATGCTGACGTCGGATCCCGTCTCGGAGATCAGCTTGACCGCGGCATCGACGATGCGCGCGGTGGCCTCTTCGTCGCTGCTCGGTGGGCGTCCGTCCCACCCGCGCCTACGCGCCACCGACCAGATCTCCTGCCAACGACATTCCTGCAGGATATCGCCCCGGCCGTTGACGATCGGCGTCTCGTGAAGTAATCATACAACCACTGCGAGTTTTGTATGATTACTTCGATCGAACGAAGGTGCTCGATGACTGACCTGATAGTGCGGAAGATGCGGTTCGCGTTCGCCGACCACCACGTCCCGTTCCTGTGGAACGAAACCAACCCGGCGTTCTCGAGCATGGCCAACGCGGTGTCCTTCCTGGCCATCGCCTTCGAGAAGATGATCGGCCACATGATCACCGAGGCCATGCCGCACATCACCGACCCCGAGATCGCCGAGGAAGCACAGGCTTTCGTCCGGCAGGAGGGCCAGCATTCGATGGCCCACCGCCAGCACGCGAAGGGCCTCATCAAGAGCTATCCCGCGCTGAAAGGGACACTCGACGAGGTGATGCGCGCGTTCGACGACCTGACGGCCAACACGCCGCTGAAATACCGGCTCGCCTACACGGCCGATCTCGAGGCGACGTTCACGCCGGTGTTCAAGCTGATGCTCGATCACGACGACACGCTGTTCGCGCCGGGGGACGACCGCGTTGCGTCGCTGTTCCTGTGGCATTTCGTCGAGGAGGTCGAGCATCGCAGCTCGGCATTGATCATCTACGACGCGGTGGTCGACGATCCGTGGTACCGCATGCGGGTGGCGCCGTCGATCTTCAAGCACGTGTGGGGCGCGCTACGGATCGCCTGCGAAGGCTTCAACCAGCATGTCCCGCTCGAGGAGCGCAAAATCGACGCGCTGTCGATGTTCGGGATGCAGGCGAGGAAAAAGGCACTGATGCAACGGCTTCCGTTCTTCGATGTGCCGAACGACGGGCCGTTCGCCAATGCCTTCGGCCACCTGCCGGTCCGTGAGATGCTCACCGCGCTGAGCGGCGTGGTGCGCAGTCAGATCCCGGGCCACAACCCCGCCCACGAGAAACTGCCGGCGTTGGCCGACGAGTGGTTCGCCCGCTACGAAGCCGGTTACGAGGTCACCCAGTGGTACACCGCGGGGAAGAAGGACACCGCCAATGTCTGACCTGTGCACTCCGACGTTCGCCGATCTGGCAGCGCGACTTGGCTTTTCCTGTGACAGTGCGGGCGGCCTCGTCGAGTTCCGCAACCCCTTCGGTCTGGAGAACTGGACGCTGCCCGTCCTGGAACTCACCGTGATCGTCGGGGCGGTGCTCGCCCTGGTCTACGCGATCACCAGGCTGCGCCGCCACAACGACCCGACCAACCTCGTCCTGTGGTTCGGCGCGATCGCATACTTGTTGATCATCGAACCGCCCCTGTACTTCCCGGGTGCGTTCGGCATCAGCGAGTATGTCGATACGATGTTCGCTCACAACGTGTTCACCGTCGATTTCCTCTGGGGCCGGCTGCCGCTCTACATCGTCGCGATCTATCCGATGATGGCGACCGTGGCGTTCGAGATCGTCCGTACCCTGGGGGTTTTCCGGCGATACAGTGCGTTGGTGGGCGCGGTCTGTGTTGGATTCGTTCACCACGCGTTCTATGAGATCTTCGACCATCTGGGACCGCAATTGCGTTGGTGGGAGTGGACTTTGGACCACCCGATGAATCAGCCGTTCTTCGATTCGGTTCCGCTGCCCAGCGTCGTGGTGTTCGCCGCGCTGTGGCCGATGTCGCTGGCGTTCTGCGTGCAGATCTTTGTCGGCCGCTACGTGGACGAGGGCAAGACTTTCACCGGACCGCAGCTGCTGTGGCGGACGATCGTCGTCGGCGTGCTGGCATCGATCGGCACCGCGGTGCTTCCCATGCCCGCGACGATCGGCGCGGCGATATCCGGCAGCACCGGCGTCGGCGGGTTCATCTACGCCGCCGAGCTCGTGGTGCTCAGCGTGGTGGCGATACCGGTCCTCATCAGGCAGTGGTCGGTGGTGCGTCACCAACCGACCGAGCCGTATTCGAACCCGCTGATCCTGCGCTATGCCGTGGTTTACCTGGGTGTCATGGCTGTCCTGTGGGCCACCGCCCTTCCGGCGTACTTCGGCGCCGTCGACGGTGTCACCGCCGACGGCGATCCGATCGGCAGCCTCTGGTACACCGTGGCGTGCCTGGTGATCGCGGGGTTGTCCATCGCGGCGGCCGCGACGGCAACCAACGCTGCCCGCCGAGACTGCACAGAGATCGCAACTGTCGGCGAAAACGCGATCTGAGCGCAGGCTCGCGCAGATGGGGCACAATTGCGGAGGTGCCGACACCGCCGCAACGCCCAGGGCAGCCTGGCTGGCGCGGGCAGGGGCGTCCGCCGTCTGACCCGGCCACCCGGCGGTTGCCTCGTGCCGGCCGGCCGGAACCGCATACCGAGCAACTCCGGGCGCGTTACCGGCCGCCCGACGCGGCGACAGAGAAGATCGCTCGGCCCCGCCCGCCCGAAGCGGCGACCGAGAAGTTGACGCGACCCGCCGCCTCACCTCCTCGTGGTGGTCAGCGCCGCAATCGGCAAACCATCATTCTCGTCGTCGTCATCGCGTTGGCCGCGGTGGTCGGCGGTCTGGCCGCCGCCGAACTGTACGCGCGGCACCGGGCAGGCAATCTCCTCGTCGGGGTGGCCGAGTGCGTGGTGCAGGATTCGGCGTCGGTGTCGTTCGGCGTGAACCCGCCTTTCCTCTGGCAGCACATCACCGGTCACTACACCAACATCTCGGTGGACACCGGAGGCGCGAGGGTGCAAGCAGCCGAGGGCATGACCGCCGACGTGACGCTGGAAGACATCCGGCTGCAGGGTACGGCGGACTCCAAGGGCACCATCGGATCGCTCAACGCAACGCTGGCCTGGACGGCGGCAGGCATCAAAGACACTGTCGCCGCCAACCTGCCCGGCGTGGGCAGCCTGGTGACGGGAGTGAGCACGGACCCCGCCGCCGGCACCATAACCCTGGAGGCCGCAGGCGATACGCGAATCACCGCGCAGCCTGTCGTCGCCGACGGCGACCTCAACCTCCAGGTGCTCGACGTCACCGGTCCGTTCTCGAAAGAGACCGTGCAGACGGCGCTGAACGAACTGACCACAAAGCTCAACGACAACTACCCCCTCGGGATCCATGCCGACAGCGTCGCGGTCACCGAATCCGGCGTCGTCGGCAAGTTCTCCAGCCAGGACGCGCAGATCCCCAACGACGACTCCGAACCCTGTTTCGAGCGACTCTGACAGGGCGCGTGACCGCCCGAAAATTGACGTTTCTGCAGACAAGTAGCGGGTATTCCGCCGTGCAGGAGGTCTGGAAATGCCTACGTGGAGTTGGATTGCAATAGCAGTGGTTGTCGCGGTCATCGTCATCCTGGCGTTGATCGTCGCCGTGTCGATGAGCCGTCACAAACGGTCGGAGCGGTTGCGCGACCAGTTCGGTCCGGAGTACGAGCGCGCAGTCGACGCGACCGGTGACGAACGCGCCGCGGAGAAGGAGCTTCTTGCGCGTCAACGCAAACGGAAGAAGCTGGACATCGTCGGCTTGACCCCGGAGTCACGAGCGAGGTACGCCGAGGCCTGGGCCACCACCCAAGCCGGCTTCGTCGACAACCCGTCACGTGCGGTGGACGAAGCCGATCGCCTCGTGACCGAGGTGATGAACGAGCGCGGTTACCCGGTAAACGATTTCGAACAACAAGCGGCCGACATCTCGGTCGATCATCCCAAGGTCGTCGAGCACTACCGGGCCGCACACATCCTGCAGATGGCGCAGGCACAGGGTGACATCGGCACCGAGGCCCAACGGGAGGCGATCGTCCACTATCGAGCGCTGTTCGAACAGTTGCTGGGCGGCGCAGAGCAGGGTCTTCACGCCGACGAGCAGCGTCGTCCCGTCGCTGAGCAGCGTCACGATGTCCCGCCTGCCGACTCGCCGAAGGAGGCGCGCGCATGACCACCCACGAGCGGCCGATGTCGACCGCCCAACCGGGACTCCAGGAAGCCGACGCCTCGGACGGCCAGGTCCGGGACACCGGCACGCCCGCACAGCCGGCCGGTGATCAGGCCCTGGAGGACAACACCTTGCTGTTCGCCGACGAACATCGCTCCGGACTACGGTCGCGCTGGGATGAAGTCCAGGCCGGGTTCGTCGACGATCCGAAGCAGTGCGTTCAGAAGGCGGACAACCTCGTGGCCGAAGTGGTCGAGCAGCTCACGGCGAGCTTTGCCGACACGCGGTCGCACCTGGAGGCGCAATGGGCGCGTGGTGAGGACGCCTCGACGGAGGATCTTCGCCTGGCGCTCAAGCGGTATCGCGATTTCTTCCAGCGGTTGCTGTCGGTCTGAGGAGCGGGCTAAAGGCTCTCGATGATGGCGTTCTTGATGGCCTCGGAGTTCGTGCCGAAGACGGCCTGAACGCTGTTGCCGACTTCGACGACGCCCGCGGCGCCGAGAGCCTTCAGCCGGTCTTGATCGACCTTGCTCTTGTCGGCGACTTCCATCCGCAGACGCGTGATGCAGGCGTCGACATTCACCAGGTTGTCGCGCCCCCCGAACGCCGCGATGATCTGTTCGGCCTGGGTTTCGGCGCGCGCGGGCGCGGCCAGTGTGCCGCCGGCGGTGACGGCCGTGGTCGACTCGTCGCCTTCGCCGAGGTTCGCCGCTTCGTCGGCCTCAAATTCCGATTCGGGTTCGCGCCCCGGTGTGCGCATGTTCCATCTCGTGATCGCGACGTAGAACAACACGAAATAGACCACGAAGAACACCGCGCCCATCGCGATGAGCAGCCAGATGTTCTTCGCCGCGGGCGCCCCGCCGTAGAGCATCAGGTCGATGAGCCCGGCCGAGAACGAGAAGCCCAGATGGATGTCGAGCAGATACGCGATCGCGAGCGACAGTCCGGTGAGCACGGCGTGGATGACGTAGAGCGGGAACGCCACGAACATGAACGCGAACTCCAGCGGTTCGGTGACGCCCGTGAGGAACGCGGTGAGTGCCGCGGCCGAAAGGATGCCGACGGCGAGTTTGCGTTGCTTTCTGTTGGCGGCCAAGATCATCGCGAGCGCGGCCGCGGGCAACCCGAACATCAGCACCGGGTAGAAACCTGAGGTGAGAATGCCCGCGGTCGGGTCGCCTGCGGCGAACCGGGTGAGCTCACCGGTGACGACCTCGCCGTCGGCGGTCTGGTAGTCGCCGTAGATGAACCACACGTACGAATTCGGAATGTGGTGCAGCCCCAGGGGAATCAGCATGCGGTTGGCGAAGCCGTACACGAACGCGCCCAATGCGCCGCTGCCGCCGATGAACTTGCCGAGCGCTGTCAGACCGGCATCGAAGATCGGGTAGAAGTAGCTCATCAGGAAGGCGATGAACAAGCTCGCCAGTGACACCACGATCGGGACGAACCTTCTGCCGCCGAAGAATCCGAGATACGACGGCAGCTGGATGGTGTGGTAGCGGTCGAACAGCCATGCGGTCAGCAGGCCGACGACGATGCCCGCGAACACGCTGTAGTTGATCAACGCCTGCTCGCCTGCCTTGTCCACCTCGCCCGCCAGCACGATCGGCGACATGGTCTCGAACACCGCATCCATCACGAGATAGCCCACGACGGCGGCCAGTGCGGTCGAACCGTCGGCCTTGCGCGCGAACCCGATCGCGACGCCGACGGCGAAGAGCAGCGGCAGGTTACTGAAGAGCGCGTCACCTGCCGCGCTCATCGCCTTGAAGAACGGGCCGATGACCGGTGACTCGATGCGGCCCAACAAGTCGGGCTGGCCGAGTCGCAGCAGGATGCCTGCGGCGGGCAACACTGCGATGGGCAGCATGAGGCTCTTGCCGAGCCGCTGCAGCTGGGCGAACCCCGGTATGCGCATCCGGGTGTTGGTCTGTGCGCCTTGCGGTTTCGTTGTGCTGTTCATCGCATCATCGCCCTTCCGGTCGCGTATCGCGACCCGCCGCCCAAGCTGAGCGGAAGCTTAGACGAGAACATGCGCAGAAGAGGCGAAGTCCAGTCCATCGGTGGATCGCGCTCGTATTGTTGAAACACGAGCAAAGGAGTCACGACCGTGAGCACAACCCAGGTATTGGCCCCCGTCGCCGGTCGGGCCGTCGCACTCGCCGATGTGGACGACCCCGTGTTCTCGGCGGGCATGGTGGGTTACGGCGCGGCGGTGGATCCTCCGCATGGGGTGGTCGACGCGGTGGCCCCGGTCAGCGGCAGGATCCTCAAACTGATGCCGCATGCGTACGTCGTGATGACGCCCGACAACGTGGGTGTGCTGGTCCATCTCGGCCTGGACACCGTGCAGCTCAACGGCGAGGGGTTCACCACCCACGTGAGCCAGGGCGACGACGTCACCGCGGGCGATGTCGTCGTCACTTATGACGTCGGCGCAGTCGTGGCCAAAGGCCTCAATCCGATCGTCCCGGTGGTGGTCATGGACGAACGCGAACCCGGCAACATCGTGCCGTCGCAAGCGGTGGCCGCCGGGTCCGACATCGACTCGGGCACCGCACTTTTCGTCGCGAACAAGTAGATGGAAGTCATCATCCTCCCCGATGCCGAGCAGATCGGCACCGTCGCCGCGGATGCGATCGGCGCACTGCTCGGCCGCAAACCGAATGCGGTCCTCGGCTTGGCCACCGGATCCTCGCCGTTGGCCATCTACGACGAACTGGTGTCGCGCTACGACGCCGGGCTCATCTCATTCCGGCAGGCCCGGGGCTTCACCCTCGACGAATATGTCGGCCTGCCCGAAGATCATCCCGAGCGATACCGCAATGTCATCGACTCCGTGTTCGTCTCGCGCGTCGACTTCGCGCCCGGCGCGGTTACCGGCCCCGACGGCCTGGCCGCGGACATACCCGCGGCCTGCGCGGCATTCGAGGAGGCGATCAACGACGCGGGCGGTGTCGACCTGCAGATCCTCGGGATCGGCACCGACGGACACATCGCGTTCAACGAACCGGGGTCCTCCCTCGGATCGCGTACCCGGATCAAAACACTGACCAGACAGACCCGACTCGACAACGCCCGGTTCTTCGACGGCGATCCCGACAAGGTGCCCACCCACTGCTTGACGCAAGGGTTGGCCACGATCATGGCGGCCCGTCATCTGATTCTCGTGGCCACGGGCCGCAGCAAGGCAGAAGCCGTGCACCATCTGGTCGAGGGCGCGGTCAGCGCGATGTGGCCGGCGACCGTACTCCAACACCATCCGCACGTGACGGTATTGCTCGACGATGCCGCGGCGCAGCGTCTGCAGCTCGTCGACTACTACCGCGAAACCTACCGCGCCAAGCCGGAATGGCAGGGCCTCTGAGTGCTGTTGACGGCTGACACCGTGCTCACGGGCACAGAACTGTTGCGGCCCGGGTGGATCGATGTCGCGCATGGCGTCGTGACGGCCACCGGCGCAGGCATCCCGCCGCGCGCGGCGGACCGTCACCTCGGCGCGGTGACGGTGGTGCCGGGCTTCGTCGACACGCACGTGCACGGCGGGGGAGGAGGAAACTTCTCGGCGGCGTCGACCCGCGAAACGTCCGCTGCGGTGGACCTCCATCGTCGGCACGGCACGACGACACTCGTGGCGTCCTTGGTCACCGCCGCCCCCGACGAACTTCTGCGCCAGGTCACCCAATTGGCGGGAGACGTCCGCAACGGCCTGATCGATGGAATCCACCTGGAAGGTCCGTGGCTGTCGGTCAAACGGTGCGGCGCGCATCAACCCGCGCTCATGCGGGATCCGGACCCGGCGGAGATCGATCGTGTGCTGACAGCGGGCGCCGGCACCATCCGGATGGTCACCATCGCGCCGGAACGCGATGGCGCACTTGCCGCGATCGCTCAGTTCCTCGACGCGGGTGCGGTGGCCGCGGTCGGCCACACCGAGGCGACGTACGAACAGACGCGCGCCGCCATCGCGGCAGGCGCGACGGTAGGAACGCATCTGTTCAACGCGATGCGTCCGATCGATCGCCGTGAGCCGGGCCCCGTCATCGCGCTGGTGGAGGACGAGCGGGTAACTGTCGAGGTCATCACCGACGGTGTGCACGTCGCTCCGGCGATCTACCGGCACATCACGCAAAGCGTTGGTGCGCAACGGCTGTCGATGATCACCGACGCGATGGCCGCGACCGGCATGTCCGACGGTGTCTACCGCCTGGGGCCGCTCGCGATCGACGTGGTGGCCGGGGTCGCGCGAGTTGCGGGAACCGACACGATCGCAGGCAGCACCGCGACGATGGACCAGCTGTTCCGATTCGCCGTCGCCCACTGCGGCCTCGCCGGAGACGAGGCACTGATGCTGGCCGTGCGCCAGTCTTCGCTCAACCCGGCCCGAGCGCTGGGGCTGCCGGACGCCGGGCTCGTGCCGGGCAGCCCGGCCGATCTCGTGGTGTTGGACTCTGCCCTCACTGTCGTGGCGGTGCTGCGTCACGGCGCATGGGTGGTCGAGCCGACAGAGTAAGCGCCCCGCAGAAGTGGTTTCGGCCGCAAGGATCCGAGAGGCGGCAGCCCCAAAACACCGATACAAATATTTGCGGGAGCGTAAAGTCAGGCCGGCACAACGGGCTCACGTTGGGGGTTGCCGGTGTCGGGTTGGCCGTTCGTCGCGCGGGGAGTGGAGCTCAGCGAGGCTTCGCTCGCGTTGCGTGATGGATCCCGTGGGGTCGTGCTCGCCGGGCCGGCCGGTGTGGGAAAAACCGCGCTCGCTCGTGCGCTTGCCGGTGAACTCGAAGCCGACGGCTACCCGACGCGCTTTGTCCTCGGTACCGAGACCGGACAGGCCGTGCCGTTCGGCGCCTTCCACCATGCGCTGACGCTGTCCGATGCGCACGAACCGACGGTCATGCTCGCCGCCGCCCACCAAGCGCTGTCGTCCGTGCCGAACCTCGTCATCGTGGTCGATGACGCCCAGCATCTCGACCCGTTGTCGGCGTTGCTCGTCCAGCAGCTCGCCGTGCACGGGTCGACGAAACTGATCGTCACGATCCGTTCCGGTGAAACCCCGTCGGATGCGGTGACCGCGCTGTGGAAAGAACAGTTGCTGCTGCGGCTCGACATCGAACCGTTCACTCGCGCGCAGACGGCTCAGCTGGTCTCGGTGGTGCTCGACGGCGAGGTCGACGACCGGGCCGTCGCCGAACTGCACCGGTTCTCGTCCGGCAGCCCGCTGTATCTGCGTGGGGTGCTCACGGCGGCCATCAGTGATGGCGTACTGGTACGTGACCACAACCGCTGGCGGTTGCGTGGCGAATTACGTCCCAGCGCAGATCTGCACGAGCTCGTGGCGACGCGACTCGACGCCCTCGCCGACGACGAACGCGATGTCGTGGAAGTGGTTTCCACGGCGGAGGTGCTCGACTGGGGCGTTCTCCTCGGGATCTGCGGAGCCGACGCGCTCGCGCGTGCCGAGCGGCGGGGCGCGGTGCAGGTCACGACCGACGCCGTGCACGCCCTGGTGCAACCGGGTCATCCGATCATCGGCGAGGTCACCAGGCGCCGCTGCCCGGTCGCGCGGGCGCGTCAGATCAACACGATTATCGCCCAACATCTTTCGGAACATCTGCGCACGACGGGTAACGGTCCCGCCGCGGACGTGCGGGCCCGGATCCAACTGGCCCGGATCATGACCCGCGCCGACGTGCCCCCGGATGCATGCGCGATCACCGACGCCGCCGCCAGTGCCGTGACCATGTCGAATCTGGTTCTCGGCGAGGAACTTGCGCGGTTCTCGCTCGACCATGGCGGCGGCCTGCATGCCGCGATCGCCCTCGCCGATGCGATCAGCTGGCAGGGCCGCGGCCAGGAGGCCGAAGACCTGTTGGCGCGGTACGAGCCAGACGACGACGAGTTCACCGTGGCGCGATGGGGTTGTCTGCGCGCGGCGAACCTGTTCTTCGGTTGCGGCCGACTGGAGTCCGCCCGGTCGGTGCTGGCCGCCGTCCGCGAGCGGGTGCAGTCCGGCCAGATGTTGAGCCTCGTCGTCTCGATGGAGGTGGCGTTCGCGTTCTTCTCCGGCGATATGCCCGCTGCCATTGCGCTCGGCACGCAGGCACTGGAATCGGACATGTTGCCGCCCGCTACGGTGTGGGCCGGGCTCGCCACCGCGGGTGCGTTGGCGCTGTCCGGCCGGTTCGATGAGGTGGCCGCTGCGGTGGCGGCCGGCGAGCGTGCGGCCGAGCAGTGCGAGTCGGGGCCGCAGCGTTATTCGCTGGCCCTCGCCGACGTGCTCGCCGGAACCTGTTCGGGTCAGCTGAGCAGCGCGCAGCGCGTCTGCGATCGGTATGCCGGCGCCGCGGCCGGTGCGCTGCAGGCAGATTCGATCGTGACCGCCCTGACCGGCAAGGTGCAACTGACGCGGGGGCGCCTGTCGCAGGCTTGCGAGGCGTTGCAGGCCTCGGTGTGGACGATGTCGGACGGTCTACCGCCGGGCTGGCTGATGCTCGTCGCCTCGTGGCTGGCGCAGGGCGAGGCGGCCCGCGGCAATGTCGATGCCGCCGCGGCTGCACTGGCCCGAGCCGAGGCCGCCTACGGGCCGCAAGTCGACGTGTTCGTGCCCGAACTCGAGCTGGCCCGCTCGTGGTTGGCGGCCGCGACCGGCGAGACCACGGTCGCCCAGCAGCACGCGCTTCGCGCTGCCCAGATCGCCGGTACCGGCGGCATGCGCGCGGTCGAACTCACCGCATTGCACACCGCGCTGCGGTTCGGCGACCGGTCACACCATGCGCGGATCCAGCGGTTGGCCGGACAGCTGGACTGCCCGCTGGCCGACACCATCGCCGTGCACAGCCGCGGGCTCGCCGAACACGACGGTGTGCTGCTCACACAAGCCGCCGAGGAGTTCGAGCACCTCGGTGCGCTGGTCCTCGCCGGTGACGCGGCCGCACATGCCGCGCGAGAGCACGGCCGTGCGGGCCGTCGGGGAAGCGAACTCGAAGCGGCGACCCGAGCGCACTGGCTGGCCAGTCAATGCGGGGCGGTCACGCCGGCACTTCGCTGTGCCGCCGATCCGTTGCCGCTCACCGACCGGGAATGGGAGATCGCCAATCTGGTCGGTGTCGGGCTGAGCAACCGGCAGATCGCCGACCGCCTGTGCCTGTCGGTCCGCACCGTGGACGGTCACCTCTACCGCATGTTCGCCAAGCTCGGCGTCGAGGACCGCGACCAACTGTCGCGGCTGGTCCGCTTCCGGCCCGCGACCTGATCAGCCGAGCTGTTCGCGCACCGCGGCCGCACTGTCGGCAGCCAGTGCCGATTCGGCTCCCCCCTGGGCCTGTTGCCGGTCGACGTTGCGCACCGCTTCCTTGGTCGCGGGGATGGCCGGGGGAGTGACACTCAACGCATCGACGCCGAGACCGATGAGAAGCGTGGTGGCACGCTCGTCGGCGGCGAACTCACCGCACACCGACACCGACGCGTGCCCGGCCGCGCCGCGGCAGGTCGCGGCGATCAGGCGCAGCAGGCCCGGATCGAACGTGTCGCCGATGGTCGCGACGGCGTCGTTGTTGCGGTCGGCGGCCAGCGCGTACTGCGTCAGATCATTCGTGCCGATGGACAGGAAGTCGACGTGGCGGGCGAATGCTGCTGATTTCAGTGCTGCGGCGGGCACTTCGACCATCATGCCCACCTGCAGCCCCGTCGGCGGCCGCGGCCCGGCACGCCGTACCGCCTCGTCGAGTGACCGGCGCGCGGCTAGCAGCTCGTCGAGCGTGCTGACCATCGGGAACATCACGCTCACCGGCGTCTGTTGTGCGAGCCGGGCCACGGCCAACAACTGGTCGGACAGCAGTTCAGGATGGGCCAGCGCGAGCCGGATGCCCCGCACGCCGAGGTAGGGGTTGAGCTCGGCCGGCGTGGGCAGGAACTCGAGAGGTTTGTCGCCGCCGACATCGAGTGTGCGCAGCGTAATACGCTTGCCGTCAAGCGATTCGGCGATCTTGCGGTATACCGCGAGTTGTTCGTCGACATCGGGTGCCTGCGCGCGCCCCAGGAACACGAACTCGGTTCGGATCAGGCCCGCGAAGTCGGCGCCCTGGGATGCCGCAGCCCGCGCATCGTCGACCGAGCCGATGTTGGCGCCGACGCCGATGGTCACGCCATCGCGGGTGACCGCCGGTTCGGCTGCGCGTGCCCGGGCCTCGCGCTGACGCCGCGCCGATAGCGTGACCCTGGTCTGGAAATCCTCGCGGACATCCTCGGCCGGGTCGACGATGAATTCGCCCCGGGTTCCGTCGACGGCGACAGTGGTCCCGTCCGGTATCGCGAGCACGCCGGGACCGGCTCCGACCACCACCGGAATCCCTTTGGCGCGCAGCAGGATCACGTTGTGGGCGTGTGGGCTGCCGAATGCCAGCAGGACCGCGGCGACGCGGTTCGGATCGAGTTCGGCGGCCTCGGCCGGGGTGAGGTCGCTGGTCACCAACACACCGCTGGCCGAAGCTGAGCCTGCGGCGGTGCCCAGTATGGCGCGCAGCACCTGATCGCCGACCGCGCGGACATCCTCGGCCCTGGCCTGCTGATACGGGTCGGGCAGTGCGGCGAACTGTGCGGCCAGCTCGGACACTTCCGCCGACCAGGCGGCTGCGGCGTTGTGGCCCTTGTCGATTCGCTGCCTGGCACCGCCGAGCAGCGCGTCGTCGTCGAGGAGTAGTAGGTGAGCGTCGAAGATCGAGGCCTCGTCCTCGCCGACCTCACGTGCCGTTCTGGCCCGTAGCGTGGTGATGGCGCGGCGCACCTCGGCGATCGCGGTGCCGAGCCGGCGCCATTCGACCGCCGGCTCCTCGCCGGGGGTGTCCGGGACCGAGATCGCGCCTGCGCGTGCCGAATACGCCGGGCCGATACCCAGGCCGGGTCCCGCGCCGATGGGCTCGTGTGACGTGGCGGGAGCCGGTGCCGGTGGTGTGTCGGACGTCGACTCGTCGAAGTTACGGGCGGCCAGCGCGAGAATGTGGTCGAGTGCCTCGGCGGCCTGACTGCCCGACACGGCGATTTCGACCTCGTCACCGCAGCGCACCCCGAGCGTGGCGATCGCCGACAGGCTGCCGGCATCAACCCACGGTGACCCGGTGCGCTGGTTGCGGATCCGGACGCGGGCGTCGCGGCGTCGCACCTCACCCGCGAGCCGGGCGGCCGGGCGGGCATGCAGCCCATGGGGGTTGGCGACGACGAAGGTGCGCGTGAGTTCGTCGGCGCCCGCGGTCATGTCGGCTGCCGGCGCCGGCGCTGCTTGACCGAGATGTGCGATCTTGCCTGCCAGCGCTCCGGACGCCTCGGCGGCGACCTCGGCTGCCGAGGCCCCGCCCGCCGCCGCGACCGCGGCCACCACCAAGCCCTCCACCAACGGTGCCGGGCACAGGACGGTGCGGGCCCGGGCCTCGTCGTCGAGCAGTTCCAGCGCGAGTTCGGCAGACAGCACCGCGCTGCCGAGGTCCATCAGCACCACTGCGCCGTCACCGGTATCGGCGCCGGTCACGGCGTCGAGGATCTCGGCGGCATCGGTTCCGAACGTGGTCTCGTCAAGACCCGCCGCGACCGCGATGCGAATCTGCTTGCCGTGCAGCATTTCCTGCGCCAGTGCCACGGCGGCGCGGGCCAGCGGCCGGCTGTGGGATACGACGACCAGACCAACCGTCATGTCGCGCTCCCGCCTGCCACCTTCGCCGCGGCGGCGATCAGCAGCGCGGCCGACGTCGCACCCGGGTCGACGTGTCCCACGCTGCGCTGCCCGAGGTAGCTCGCGCGCCCTTTGCGGGCGACCATCGATTCGGTGGCGTCCCTGCCCTTTTCGGCGGCTGCGGACGCGGCGGCCAGACCCTCTGCCAGGCTCGCGCCCGAGGACAGCGCAGCGTCCAGCGCGTCGAGCGCCGGCGCCAAGGCGTCGAACATGGTCTTGTCGCCGGCCTCGGCGCGTCCGCGCTGCACGACGCCGTCGACACCGGCCCGCAATGCCTTGGCGAAGTCTGCGCCGCTCACCGCGTCACCGGAACCCAAGGCGGGTGCCATTCTCAGGAAGAATGTGCCGTAAAGCGGGCCGCTGGCTCCGCCAACGGATTTCACGAGCGTCATGCCCACCTGCTTGCACAGGGCCGCCATGTCGGCCGGCGCCGATTCCTCGAAGGCCGCGATCACCGCTGTCATGCCGCGCTCCATGTTGATGCCATGGTCGGCATCGCCGATGGCCGCGTCGAGATCGCTGAGATTCTGTGCGTTGTCGGCGATGACCCGGGCATATTCGCGGATCCATTCGGTGAGTGTGGTCAAATCCATGTCAGCATCCCTTCCGTAGCGCGGGCGTGTTCACCGGGTGATCCCACAGCCGCAGCAGCTCGTCGTCGGCCTTCAATACCGTCACCGAACAACCCGCCATGTCCAGGCTGGTGATGTAGGGGCCCACCAGGGAGCGTGCGATCCGGACCCCGGCTTTGTCCAGGATGGCCGCGAATTCCGAATACATGACGTACAACTCGATGAGCGGCGTGGCGCCCATGCTGTTGACGAACAAGATGACCCCGTCCTCCCCGGCGAAGTCGAGGTCGGCCAGGACGGGCTCGGCCATCAGTTCGGCGACCGCCCGCGCCGGTTGGATCGGCACTCGCTGACGGCCGGGTTCGCCGTGGATTCCGATGCCGACCTCGATCTCGGATTCGGGAAGGTCGAAGGTGGGATGGCCGACCGCGGGCACGGTGCACGAGGTCAGGGCCACACCCATGCTGCGGGATGCGGCATTGACCCGGCGCGCGACGTCGGCGACCTCGGCCAGCGACCGGCCCTGCTCGGCGGCAGCGCCTGCGATCTTCTCGACCAGCACGGTCGCGCCGACGCCGCGCCGTCCGGCGGTGTACGTGCTGTCCTGCACCGCGACATCGTCGTCGACGATCACCGATTCGACCGTGATGCCTTCCGCGGCAGCGAGTTCGGCGGCCATCTCGAAGTTCATCACGTCGCCGGTGTAGTTCTTGACGATGTGCAGCACCCCCGCACCACTGTCGACGTTCGTCGTCGCCTCCAGCATCTGATCCGGCACCGGCGAGGTGAACACCTCACCGGCGCATGCGGCGTCGAGCATGCCCGCGCCCACGAACCCGCCGTGGAGTGGTTCGTGCCCCGACCCGCCTCCCGAGATGAGGCCGACCTTGCCGGCCACCGGCGCGTCGCCGCGGTAGACGATGCGGTTGGCGTGGTCGATGCGCAGTTCCGGGTGAGCAATGGCCATGCCGCGCAGGGCTTCACCGATCACGTCGGCGGGATCGTTGATGAGCTTCTTCATGGTGGGCGTCCTCAGGCTGCGGTGGTCTGGGCGGGGGCGGGTGCGGTGGCCGGCGGGGCGTCGGAGCGGGTTCGGGAGATGGCGACGTAGGCGAGCGCCGCCAGGGCGCCGGCGAGGAATTCGGCGGCGAGGTAGACGGGCAGTTGGTTCCACGACACCGAACCGCCCGCGATCTGTTGGACGAGCATGGGGCCGAATGTGCGGGCGGGGTTGATCGAGGCGCCGGTGGTCGGTGCCACCGGGATGATCGCGGCGAACACCACGAGGCCGATCGCGACGCCGGCGAAGCCCGCGGTGGCCTTGCGGTGTATCACGCCGAAAACGGTGAACACGAGAATGAACGTACCCACGAACTCTGCGAATAACGCCTGTACTGCGCTGATGTCGGCGGTGTAGGTCGCGATGCCGAGTCCGGCGTCACGGGCCGCAGTGCCGAGAACGCCGATGATCGCGGCCGCACCCGCGATCGCACCGAGTGCCTGTGCGCCGATGTACGCCGGGACACGGGACCACGGGAACTGCCCGGTGACAGCGAGTCCGAGCGTGACAGCCGGGTTGATGTGATTGCCGGATATGTGTCCGAGCGCGTAGATCGTCGCCACCACGACCGTCGCGAAGGCGAACGAGATCATGCCCAGGTCGGCCATGGTGAACGGGGCATCGCCGTTGACGATGATCGTCGCAGGCACCGATCCCACCCCCACGAAGACCAAGAAGGCGGTTCCGAATGCCTCGGCCGCCAGTTTCTGGATTAACGAGGGTTCGTCCATGACGTTCTCCTGGAGTGTGAGTCGACCATCTCGGATATCATTCGACAATGTCGAATGTGATCTGGAACATACGCTTATGCTTCGGTGAGCACAAGACCCGAGTCGAAGGGGGCAGCGATGATCCAGGCGGTGGATCGTGCGCTCCGCATCCTCACGGTGCTGGGCGGCGGGCGGCGGATGAGCCTGGGTGAGATCGCCGCCGCGATCGAACTCGCGCCGTCGACCGTGCACGGCCTGGTGCGCACGCTGCTCGCGCACGGCATGGTCCAGCAGGAGCTCGACAGTGGCCGTTACCGGCTCGGCCCGGCGACGCTGCGGCTGGGCAACGTCTACCTCGACACGCTCGAACTCCGCTCGCGCGTGACGATTTGGGCTGAGAACCTCGCGCGGCGGACCGGCTGCGCGGTTCGGACCGGCGTACTGCTGTTCGACGAGGTCGTTGTCGTCGCCCACGAACCACGGCCGGACGGAACCCGGCAGATGCCGGAAGTCGGGATCGTCATACCGGCGCACGCGAGCGCGCTCGGCAAGGCCCTGCTCGCGTTCCAGGCGGAGCGGCCGCCGGTGACATCGCTGCGCAGCATGACCGGTGAGACCATGACCGATCCGGCGGCCTTGGCCGATCAGCTCGTGCAGGTGCGGGCGACGGGTATCGCCACCGAAGCCGAAGAAGCGGTGCTAGGCGAATGTTCGGCGGCCGCAGCGGTTTTCGACACGACCGCCGAGGCGGTCGGCGCGATCAGCTTGGTGGTGCCCGCCGCGCGGTGGCCGCTCGAACCCGACGCGCTCGACGCGTTGCGCGACACCGCCCGCACCATTTCCCGGGAACTGGGCGCGCCGGTGTGGCCGCCGCGCCCTGACTTGCCGTAGGTCTACTCGGGTTCCTGGCTGCTCGAGCGACCACCCACGTAGTCGAGCAGGCTCGGATCGATCGAGGTGAATCGGTCGACTTCTTCGCCGCCGTCACAGCGCAGGAGCGCGACGGTGAGGCCGTCTTTGGTTCGCGCGATCACCTGCCAGTGGCCCCCCGAGTCCTCCCAGCGCTGCAGATCGGCGACGCGATCTTCACTCATCCTTCTACGATGGCACGCCATGGGGGATGAGCGGCAGGTGCGATTGGCGCGGGTCTATGAACAGCCCGAACCCGGCGAGGGAACTCGGGTCCTGGCCGACCGCCTGTGGCCCCGTGGCCTGCGGAAAACCGATCCGCGGGCCGGCAAGTGGTTACCCGGTGTGGCACCCTCCACCGAACTTCGCCGCTGGTATGACCACGCGCCGGAGCGGTTCGACGAGTTCGCCGAGCGCTATGCCGAGGAACTGTCGGCACCCGCGGGCGCCGCGGCACTGGAAGAGCTGCGGGAGATGCTGCGGGACGGGCCGGTCACGCTGGTGACGGCCACCCGCGAGCTCGAACTGAGTCACTTGACCGTGCTCGCCAAACTCCTGGTCTGACGTGTGACGGGCCGGAGGAAGGTAAACCTATCCTCACTGGCTACGGTAGGCTCGGCGCTCAAATGACCGAGATCGATGAGGCGCTTGAACCTGTTCTGAAGCGCGAGCTGACGGATATTGCCGATGCGGTGCGTGTTGTCCCCGCACCCCCCATACCGGTCGTGGCCGAGCCGTACGGCATTCGGCTGGCGGACGCGGACGCCGATGCCGAGATGGTGTCGGAGTGGATGAACCGCCCGCACCTGGTGGAGGCCTGGGAGTACGACTGGCCGCCGGAGCGTTGGCGGCGTTATCTGCAGGCGCAGCTCGACGGTGAATACTCGCGACCGTTGATCGCGAGCTTCAAAGGCACACCCGCCGGCTACATCGAGGTCTATCGCGCCGCGAAAGATTCGATCGCGCCGCGCTACGACGCCGATCCGCACGACATCGGCGTGCATGCCGCGATCGCCGATCTGAATCTCGTGAACAAGGGCATCGCCCCGTTCCTGCTGCCCAAGGTTGTGGCCAGCGTGTTCGAGCTCGATCCGAACTGCAGGCGCATCATGTTCGATCCCGATCACCGCAACACCGGGGCGCGCCGCGTCTGCGAGTGGGCCGGTTGTACGTTCCTCGGCGAACATGACATGTCCAACCGGCGCATGGCCCTGTACGCGCTGCCGCGCACCCCGGCCTGACTCCCGGCGAGCAGACGCGCAGGTACCCAAGAACGCTCGTTCTCGGGTACCTGCGCGTCTGTTCGCCGAAGGGAACTCAGTCCTGCCCGAACTCGGCGTATCCCTCGTAGTCGGGTTTCATGGCCGCGGCCACCAACTCCCACAGCACTTCGTCGGTGCCGCCGCCAACCCGCGCCAACTTCATGTCGCGCCACCACTTGCCCAGCGGTGTCTCGTCGACGAGATAGCCCGAGCCGCCGAAGATGTGCATGCACTCGGAGAGCACCTCTTCGCCGAGCCGGGCCGCGGTGACCTTGATGGCTGCCGCGGTACGCAGGTCGAGCTTGCCGCCCGCGGCGATCCCGGCCAGGCCGTGGCGCAGCAGGTCCACCCGCGCCTGGAGGTCGGCCATCCGCATCCGCAGCGCCTGGTGCTCATACAGCGTGTGGCCGAACTGGCGCCGTTTCATCATGCGGGCCAAGGTGATTCCGAGGACGCGCTGTGCTCCGGCGGCCACCTGGCCGGCGATCGACATGCGTTCGTGCGCCAAGCCCCACGAGATCGCCGCCAGCCCCGTACCGGCCCGGGCCACGAGCGCATCGGCGGGCACCCAGGTGTCGATGTGCACCGCGGCCGTGTCGAGCGGTCCGGCGCCGACTTTGCGGTACGGCGTCTGCACCTCGACCTGCGCGGTGGGGACGGCGATGACGACGACGTTGCCGTGCCGGCTGGTCGGGTCGTGATCGAGGCTGCGCGCCACCACCATGATGTGGTCGGCGATCGGTGACAGCGAGACGAACTTCTTGATGCCCTTGATCTCGAAACCGTCCCGGGCCGTGCGCACTTCGGTCTCGACGATCTGCAGATCGGAGCCGCCGGATTCTTCCGAGGCGCCGATGCACAGCACCGCTTCGCCGCGGACAGCCTGCTCGCAGATGGTGCGCAGGTAGTCGTTCTTGCCGAAGCGGCGCAGGATCGAGATCGCCGAGTCGTGCAGGCTCACGCCGACGCCGATGCCCGCCGAACCGGTGCGGCCCAGTGAGAATGCGAGCTCGATCAGCTTGGCGACATCGGGTTGTTGACCGTCGCCCCACTTCTCGGTGAACACGCCGTTGCGTCCGAGGTGTTCGATGAGTTGGCGCGGAAAGCGTTCGGTCTCTTCGGCTTCCGCGGTCCAGGCCTTGACCTGGTCGTCGAAGACCCGGTCGAGCAGATCGCGGTATTCGTCGATCGTGGTGGTGGCCGGTGTCCGTTCCGCAGTGGTCGGTGTTGTCGCGGTCATGACTTCACACTCTCCAGATGTTGTTTGACCTCCAGTCGGCGCAGCTTGCCCGAGGAGGTTCGTGGTAGTGAGCCGGGCGGTAGGAACACCACATCTGCCGGCACCACACCACATTCGGATGCCACCCGCTGCACCACTTCGCTGCGGGCGCCGGCCTCGTCGGTGCCGCGGAACTCCGCGGCGATCACCAGTCCCGGCCGTACGGCGCGCTCGTTGGTTCCCACGGCCACCACCGCGCCTTCGCGAACACCCTTCACCTGGGCGGCAATCCGCTCGATCTCGGTGGGGAAGATGTTGCGCCCGGCAACGGTGATCAGCTCCTTCTTCCGGCCGCATATCACCAGCCCGCCGTCGACGAAGTAGCCGAGGTCGCCTGTCGGGAACCAGTCGTCGCGGTTGAGTGACGGCTCGCCCCGGTATCCCGACATCATCGAGGTGCCGCGGATCTCGAGTTCGCCCACCTCGCGGTCGGAGATACCGGCGTTGTCGGCACTGGGCCGCAGCCGCATCTCCATGCCCGGGATGGCTTGCCCGAGGACGGCCAGCTGTTGCATGTTGGCGCCGTTTTCGGTTTCGACCTTGATCTCGTCGATCTGAAGTCCGACACCGGGAACGGGAATCGTGACCGCACAGTTGGATTCGGCGAGGCCGTAGGACGGGCACAGACTGCCCGGGTCGAATCCGAATCGGGCCAGCTCGCTGCCGAACCGCGCCGTACCCTCACAGTCGACCGGCTCACCGCCGTTGAGCGCGAACCGCAGCGATGAGAGATCGACGTCGACGAGCCGTCGCGTGTACTTGCCGATCAGGCCGTACGCCATGTTCGGTGCCGCGGTCAGCGTGGCCCGGCTTTCGGTCAGCCAATGCACCCAGCTGAACGGTGAGGCCGCGAACGCCGTCGTCGGTGCCTGCCATACCTCACAGCCGGCGAACACCCCGGTGAGGAGGAAGGTCAGGCCCATGTCGTGGTACAGCGGCAGCCACGAACAGCCGACATCGTTGCGCGACAGGCTGATTCGTTCGCCGAGACCACGCAGGTTGGCCAGCACGGCGTCGGGAGCGATCTGCGCCGTGCGTGGCACTCCGGTCGAGCCCGCGGTGCCCTGCAGGACCGCGAACTCGCTCGCCGGTGCACCGAGGTTCAGCGTGGACGAGCGCTTGTCGTGGGCGACCTCGGTGTCGTCGTGGATCACCAGTGTGGTTTCGCCGCCGCGCAGTTGTTCGAGATATTTGCCGTGGCTGAACACCGTTCCCACGCCGATGCCGGCGAGGCGGTTCAGCGTCGACTGTGCCCACTGGCCGGGATCCGCGCCGCGCACTGGCCCAGGCAGAATCGACAGCGCCGCACCGGATACCAGGGTGCCGATGATGGCGGCGATGGCTTCGACGGTCGGTTCGGCGACGACGCCGACGGCCGAGGACCCGTCCTGCCCGATCCGCTCTGCGACATTCTCCGCACGCGCGTACACCTGGCCCCACGGATGGCGGCTCCAGGTGCGGGCTTCGGAGTCGAAAACGACGAGATCGGCGCTGCTGGACGTCAGCGACTCCGTCAGCGCTGCGGCCAGCGGGTTCACTGGTTGCTCTGGGCGGCAGGCACTTTCGCCAGGATGGCGGCCTCCAGATCGCCCACGGTGTCGCAGCTCAGCAGGTCTTCTTCGGAAAGCGCCACGCCGAGCTTGTCTTCGATTGCCACCATGCCGACCGCGAACGCCACCGAGTCGAGGCCGACGTCGTCGACGAGCCGGGAATCTCGGGTCACCCTGCCGATGTCGACATTCATGTCGTCGCGCAAGATCTCGGTGAGGGCGGCGCTGATCGCTTCAGGGGATGTTGACTGCATGGGTTGGGACGGTACACCTGAAAGTAAAGTTAGGCTAGGCTTACATCAAGCTGTGAGTCTCCTGAAAGGATGCTGGGAACTCAGTAGTTGTATCGGCCGAGATCGGTGCTGCCGGAGCGGTATCCGGCATCGACCGTCGTCGCCGACGGAACCAATTCGGCGGTCACGAGGCCGTGGTCGGCGGTGAGTGCGTCCACGATGTCGAACGTCGCGGCGATGCGGTCCGGGGTGTCCACCACGACCGTGGTCAGCGGAACCTGGCGACCGATTTGAAACAACCTGTCGCCGTGAGGTTTCCCGTCTCCGCTGAACCCCCAGACGCCACGCAGCACGGTGGCGCCTCCGGCGGCGCCGGATTCCAGCAGTCTGCGCACGATGGCCCGGTGGATGGGCACACCGCCGTGCAACGCGGTCTCGGACGTGTGGATCATGAGTTTCTGCCACAGCGCCCGGCCCTGCTTGTCTTGCCCCGGAAGCGCTTTCGGTCGACTCAATAGTTCGCCGTTGCTCTTGCACAGCTGCGCGCGTTCGACGGTGAACAGCGGCTCCGCCAACAGCTCGGCCAATTCGCCGAGCACCGCGGCAACCTGATCACCGGTCCCGATCGCGACGATCATCATCGGCACATCGGCGTTGGGGCTGAAGAATCGGGCGCGGCGTCGCTGTCCGTGCTCGGTGCCATCGACACCGAGGAACACGGTGGCACCGGCGAACCCGTGGCGATGCAGCACCGCGCAGACGGCGCGATATGCCGGCGTGCCCGCGACGCGGTGGTGGCGGCCGACATAGATGGTCAGTTTGGCCGTCTCGGGTACGGCCGCCGGTGATCCGGCGCTCACCAGGACAGCGCGCTCGTGGGTGATGAGCCCGCGGGGGACCATCTCGACTGCTCGGTCGGCCAGTGCCGAAATCTTGTCGGCGGTGTCGACCGCCGCGATCGCCACCGGCGGATCCTCGGACATGCTCAGCGTCTCGTCGCTGCGCAGCTGGTGGCGCGGACCAAAGCTGGCGATGCCGCGCAGCATGACACTGGTGGCGACGTCGGCCTCGCCGAACAGGTCGAGCAGTGCGTCGGCGGCGAACCGCCGCCCGTGACGCTGCCGTTCGCCGAAGTAGGCGGTCAGCTTGAGGTGGTCCGCTCTCACAGCCGACCGCCCAACCACATGCCCAACCATGCAGCGGTCAGACCCAGTGCGACGCTGACCACGATGTTGGCGGCCGCGGGCCAGCCTTGACGTTCCTCGGTGAGGCGCTGGGTTTCCAACATCCACGTGGAGAACGTGGTGTACGAGCCGACGAAACCGGTGCCCACCAGGAGTGCGGTATGCGGGCTGAGCGCCAGCCCGGCGAGAAAACCGAGCAGCAGCGCACCACTGATGTTCACGACGAGGGTGCCGAACGGGAAGCCGCGCTTGAGTCGCGTCGAGACGGCTCGGTCGATCAAGAACCGGCAGACCGCGCCGGCCCCACCGAGGAGCGCAACGCCGGTCCACACCAGTGCGTTTGTCATGCGCGCACACTCACCCGCCGCACCACGGCGGTGCCGATGACCACCGCGAGCAATCCGGCGACGATGCTGGCCGCCGTATAACCCGCGGCCAGCGCCCAATGCCCGTGCTCGAGCATCGTTATGGTCTCGACCTGCATGGTCGAGAACGTGGTCAAACCGCCGCAGAAACCGGTGCCCAGCAGCGGCCTGCGGTAACTCGACACCGGCAGGCGTTCCAGCAGCCGGGTGGTGAAATAACCCAAGAGGAACGCGCCGACGATGTTGACGCAGAACGTCGGCCACGGCCACCGGCCGGGATCGGGAGCCAGGAGCGTCTCAAGGCCGGCGCGGGCCAGCGTGCCCAGGGCGCCGCCGACGAACACGGCGGCAAGCTCTCGTGGGTCGTGGCCGAACATCCGAAACACGGAGTAAAAGTATGGCGGCAACTCGGCGACTGTCGCGCACCGACATTCGCCAGGGAGCAGAATCGAGATCATGGCTGCCAATCCACGAGCCGGACAACCGGCACAACCCGAGGATCTCATCGACGTCGCACAGGTGGTGACCGCCTACTACACCAAGCGACCCGACCCGGAGGACGTGGCGCAGCAGGTGGTGTTCGGCACGTCGGGGCATCGCGGTTCGAGCTTGGACGCGGCGTTCAACGAAGCTCACATCCTCGCCACCACGCAGGCCATCGTCGAGTACCGCGCGGCGCAGGGCACCACCGGCCCGTTGTTCATCGGCCGCGACACCCATGCCTTGTCGGAGCCGGCGTGGGCGTCGGCGCTGGAGGTTCTCGCCGCCAACGACGTTGTGGCGATGATTGATTCGGCTGATCGCTACACGCCGACGCCCGCGGTCAGCCACGCGATTCTGACGTTCAACCGGGGCCGAGGCTCCGGCGGTACATCCTCCTCGCGTGCGGGCGACCTGGCTGACGGCATCGTCGTCACCCCGTCCCACAATCCGCCCCGCGACGGCGGGTTCAAGTACAACCCGCCCAACGGCGGGCCCGCCGACACCGATGCGACGGGCGCCATCGCCAAGCGGGCCAACGAGATTCTGCGCGACGGGCTCAAGCCGGTGAAACGCATGCCGCTGGCCCGTGCCCTGCAGACCGCGCAACGCCACGACTATCTCGATGCGTACGTCTCGGATCTGCCGAATGTCGTCGACCTGCATGCGATCCGTGCCGAGGGCATCCGGATCGGCGCCGACCCGCTCGGCGGGGCCAGCGTCGACTACTGGGCCGCGATCGCCGAACGGCACAACCTCGACCTCACCGTGGTCAATCCGCTCGTCGATGCGACGTGGCGGTTCATGACACTCGACACCGACGGCAAGATCCGGATGGACTGCAGCTCGCCGAATGCGATGGCCTCGCTGATCGCCAACCGGGAGCGCTACCAGATCGCCACCGGCAACGACGCCGACTCCGACCGGCACGGCATCGTCACCCCCGACGGCGGCCTGCTCAACCCGAACCATTACCTCGCCGTCGCGATCGACTATCTGTACACGCACCGGCCCAACTGGCCGGGCAGCACCGCGGTGGGCAAGACCGCCGTCAGCAGCTCGATCATCGACCGCGTGGTCGGCGGGCTGGAACGCAAGCTCGTGGAGGTTCCCGTCGGCTTCAAGTGGTTCGTGGACGGGCTGATCGGCGGCAGCATCGGGTTCGGCGGAGAGGAGAGTGCCGGCGCGTCGTTCCTGCGCACCGACGGCTCGGTGTGGACCACCGACAAGGACGGCATCATCCTGGCGTTGCTGGCCTCGGAAATTCTCGCGGTGACCGGTTCGACGCCGTCGCAGCGCTACGCCGAACTCGCCGAACGTTACGGCGCGCCGACCTACGCCCGTATCGATGCGCCCGCCGACCGCGAGCAGAAGGCGCGGCTGGCCAAATTGTCGCCCGAGCAGGTGGCCGCCACCGAACTCGCCGGCGAGCCGATCACCGCGAAACTCACCGCCGCGCCCGGCAACGGCGCCGCGCTGGGCGGGCTGAAGGTGACGACCGAGAACGCGTGGTTTGCCGCCCGGCCGTCGGGCACCGAGGACGTCTACAAGATCTACGCCGAGTCGTTCCGCGGTGCCGACCATCTGGCAGAGGTGCAGCAGGCCGCCAAGGACGTGGTTAATACAGTCATTGGGTGAGTATTCAGCGAGAAGCGCAGCGGGATCGCGCGTGAGTTCTGTAGCGGAGGGTGACTGTTCCAGCCAGACCAAGCCGAAGCTGCCCGGTGAAGTCTGGGTCCTGATCGTCGCGAATGCGGTGATCGCCCTCGGCTATGGCGTCGTCGCGCCGGTGCTGCCGTCCTACGCACGGCACTTCGGCGTCAGCATCAGCGCCGCGACCTTCGTCATCACCGCGTTCGCCCTGATGCGGCTGTGTTTCGCGCCGGCCACCGGCATGCTGATCCAGCGCATGGGGGAGCGGCGGATTTACGTCAACGGGCTCGTCATCGTGGCCTTGTCCACCGGCGCGTGCGCCTTCGCCCAGACCTATTGGCAGTTGCTGCTGTTCCGGTCGTTGGGCGGGATCGGCTCGACCATGTTCTTCATCTCGGCGCTCGGACTGATGATCCGGGTGAGTCCAGAAGACGCCCGTGGCCGCGTGGCCGGGATGTTCTCGTCGGCGTTTCTGGTCGGCTCGGTCGGCGGGCCGGTGCTGGGCAGCCTCACCGCGGGGCTCGGGCTGAGCGCGCCGTTCCTGATCTACGGCGCAGCCCTGCTCGTCGCGGCGGCCGTCGTGTTCATCAGCCTGCGTCACTCATCGCTGGCCGCGCCCGCCCCGGAGGAGGGCGACAAGGTCACGTTGCGCACCGCGCTGCGCAACCGGGCCTACCGCGCCGCGCTGCTGTCGAACTTCGCCACCGGATGGTCGGCTTTCGGGCTGCGGATCGCGCTCGTGCCGCTGTTCATCGCCGAGGTGTTCCACCGCGGTGCCGGCATGGCCGGGCTGGCCCTGGCCACCTTCGCGATCGGCAACGTGTCCGCCGTGATCCCTAGCGGCTACCTGTCCGACCGGGTGGGCCGGAAGATGCTGCTGATCGTCGGGCTCACGGCAGCGGGGATCTCGACGGTGCTCGTGGGCTTCACCGATGGTCTGACGCTGTTCCTCGTCAGCGCCTATATCGCGGGCTTCGCGACCGGCATCTTCACGTCGCCACAGCAGGCCGCGGTCGCCGACATCATCGGCAACAAGGCCCGCGGCGGCACGGCAGTCGCGACATTCCAGATGATGGCCGATGTCGGTTCGATCGGCGGTTCACTGCTCGTCGGCTTGATCGCGCAGTACCTCTCGTTCTCGTGGGCGTTCGTGATCAGCGGGGCGATCCTCCTGCTGGCCGCCCTGGGCTGGACATTTGCGCCCGAGACCCGCCCACGGCCGCCCGCGGAGCACACTCCGGCCCGCGCGCTCGGTCCAGAGGCCGGCGGCGAGGTCCCCTGACCAGCGATTTTGAACCAGGGGTAGCCGTGGTGTAACTTCGATGAGCACGACATCAGGGGCTATGGCGCAGTTGGTAGCGCACCACACTGGCAGTGTGGGGGTCAGGGGTTCGAATCCCCTTAGCTCCACCAAAGAGTTCTTACTCGAACCCGCGTCCGAAAGGATGTCGGCGAGAGTAGGAGCTGAATCAGATGTTGAATGATCCGCTGCTCGTTTCAAGGCTCCCGTAAGGGGTCCTTGTTTCGTTGTATTGGGTGTCGAGGGCGACGACGCTGGTGATGGGGTCCGTCTCATCGTTGCGAATGCCAAATGGATGTCCTCGAAGGGCTGGTTCATGTCACTTGCTTGGACTCCATGCTCATCGAGGTAGATGCGTTGGTAGAACGTCTCGTTGAGGTTCCGGCGAATGCTGTTCGTGCCGTTGGCATAGCTGGACTCAGGGTTGGACATCAAGTCAAGAGCATTAAGCAGCACGCCTGCCCCAGCAGCCAGTTCTGCGCTCGTGTTTGCAAGGCTTGCTTCGGCGGCAGCGCGCTCGTTTTGGATCTTGCGAAGCTTGGCCTTCACCACAGTCGTGGGAAGGGCGTCGTCGGCAAGCAGGTCCACTAGGCGGCTTTCTTTAGCTTCGAGTTCTTTGAGTTTGCGACTGACGGCAGCGTGAAGATCTGCGACGCTGCGATGTTCGTGGTTAAGCGTTTCCTGGAGCAGTTCGCGGATGTCGGACACGAAGGTCGTGGGCAAGTTCAGCTTTGCGTAATGGTCAACGACGGCTTGTTCGACTCTGTCGGCTGGAAGGTATGGCAGGTCGCACACCCCGTCCTGGCGTCCGCGGCAGAGGAAGTACCCGTAGCGGGTTTTGAAGCGGTTGGTTGCCTCGGTGTAGATCAGTCGTGATGTCCGCTCTCGCCGCTCGCAGCGGTCGCAGAACAGCATTCCCTTAAGGTAGTGCTGAAGCACTCGATCGCGCTGACCGCTCTTGCTGCGCAACTCGATGACCTCTTGTACGCGGTCAAACAGAGCCTGGCCGACGATCGGCTCATGGCGACCAGCGTAGATTTCGCCTTTGTATACGATGCAGCCGGCGTAGTACGGGTCGCGCAGCATTCGGTGTAGCCACTTGAAGGTGACCGGTCGTTCGGGGTGTTTCCCGGTGGCGCGTGCAGTTAGTCCGAGGTCCGCCATGGTGGCTTCTAGCCGCTGCAGACCGTAATCGCCAGTAGCGTAGAGCTCGAATGCTTTACGGACGAGCGGGGCACGTTTCGGGTCGGCCTGCACGGTGTTCATGAGTCGGCCGTCGTGTTCGACCCTCACGTTGAGATAGCCCAGTGGCGCTTTGCCGGTCGTACCGCCGTTCTCGGCCTTATGTTGCAGTTTGATGCGGATGTCTTGTCCACTGAGCTGGTTCTGCGTGTAGTTGAAGATGTCGGTGATGCCCTCCATGGCTTCGGCGTACACGCCGTCGCCGAAATCCTCGCGCGCCGATACAAGTTTGACATTGAGCTTGTCGAGCATGCGTTTGGTAATCGCGGCATCGATGTAATTGCGGAATGCGCGCGATCGCGCGTACACGACGACGTAACGGACATCCGTGTTTTCCTGCAGGAACGTCAACATGTCCTGAAAGGCTTGGCGTTTCTCGATTGTGGATGCCGAGACACCCGGCTCGACGAACTCCCGAACGACAACGGCATCTATGGCGTCGGCCTTTCGAGTGCTTACCTCGCGTTGCGTAGCAATGGAGTTGCCGTCCGGATCGATGTCAGCAGCAGTGCCCATTTGCTTCTTGCTTGATACACGAAGGTACAGAACCGCTTTGGCGGGCTCTTCGAATCTGTCCGATACGCTCATGATAATTCCTCCTTTTGTGGCGGCTGAGTATGCGGTGGAATCTGGGCGCGGTTGCCTATCAGTTTTGTGGCCGCGGATGCAGCGCGAGCGTGGCTGTCAGCCAGGCTGTACACGTAAGTTGTTCGGTGGACGTAGTGCTCGATGTCGCTGATCGCAGCGTCCGAAAGATGGCCGAACTTGGCCCGCAGGTAGGTGCCGAGTGATGGCAGGTCGTCGCCGGTAAGCCAACCTACGGCGGTGAACAGATCCACAGTGTTGATGTCGAGCACTCGGGCGATCGCAACCAGGCTCTCCATCCGTGGTTTTGCGATCATGCCCTGCTCTATTCGCCAGACGGTCCCAGGGTCGACGCCAGCTTGCCGCGCAACTTCGTTGACGCTTAGGTGCAATGCACCACGTTTTTCTGTTAGTAGATTGATTAGTTTTACCGTTTGTTCTGGTGTCATTCTAATGGCGCCCCCTTGTATCCATAATTGTACGACAGGGTATTGATTCAAATCAATATTGATTTGCCATTCACCGACGGTAAATACGCCTAATTCATAAAGAGCTATTGCAATAATTAAACGTCCTTTGGTGGAATCGCCGCTGCTATGTGTCGGCGCGAAAAACCCACAGCCCGCCCTGTGGAGCCGACACAGTGGCGATTTCACCGGATGCCTCCATGTCGCGGGCGATGGCGGCATAGTCGATACGGACGAAGCTGCGCAGGTGCTCTGGCAACTTATCGAGTTCCTCCTCGTAGCCGAGGTCGCCGACCATCTGCTCGACGTATGCGGTGATCGAGTCGTAGTGGCCGAGGTAAGACTCGTGGAAGCTGGCGTCGTCGGCGCCGGTGTCGTCAACGTCGAAGACGTTTGCCCACGCTGAGTAGGCGTAGCCGTGTTCGACGATGCCTTTCGCCACGCGGGATACCTGCTCGACGGTTTCGTACTCGCCGACTTTCCAGGTTCCGAACTGTTCGTAGTCGTGGATGGCCCATTCTTCGGCGTCCGGTTCGCGGGAGCTGGCCAGGATGGCATTGATGTCGGAGTAGATCTCGTCGGGGTCGCGGGCGGCGTCGATCCACTTTCCGTGGAGACGCCCGTTGTTGTGGTCGGCCAGGCTGGCGACGTAGATCGCCGGCGATGGTTTTGATTCAGCTTCATGATGTAACTCTGCGTCTGGCTGCTGTGTGGGTCGTGTTGATTCGTGGTGGGATTCATTCATTCTCACCTCCTCTCATGATCTTGTTTGGTTGTGCGGGGCCGGTCGGGAAGCAGTGAGCGCGGTGGCTCGAGCTGCTTCCCGCCGGCCCCGTGGGGTGCGCCGTAAGTGTCACGAACGCCTATGTCCTACCGGCACACTCAGGTGTCTGATGGGCTGTCGCCTCCCTTCGTGCTCCGGCGTGGCCGGGGTGTTGCGGGTTCACCGCCGTCGGCAAACAGGGTGGCGATGGCCTGCTGGCGGGCCGCAGCTTCCCGCTCGATTTCGGCGCGAGCTTCGGCGGCCTTGCTGGCCAGTTCCGGATCGGTTTTCGCGCGGGCGACGTGCTCGGCGATGGCGATCTGGATTTCATCGGTGATAGTGCCGTCGCGCAGCTGGGCGATGAAGCTCAGTTGAGCGTGGACATCGGGCTTGAGTTTGATGCCAAGGGTTTTGAAGCCTCGGTTCAACTCGTCGGGTGCGGACATTGCGACCTCCTCGGTGCGTTGCGGCCGGCAATCACGGGTTGTGGTTACTGTTGCGGCCGCATGACACCGACGAGGCAGCCGCCGATTCATGCGGCTGCCTTTTTGGGTGGGGATGATCGTGACTTCCTTTGAGTGGCAGCGATACGTTCGCGGGCAGCAGTGGCGAAGTCAGGGTTGAGTTCGATACCAATCCAGTCCCGCCCGAGCCTCTCGGCCGCGACGGCGGTGGTGCCGCTGCCCATGAAGGGGTCAAGCACCACACCGAGCTCAGCCGCCTTGGGGCACGTACAAGTGGGCGCCAGTGCCGTACGGGTGGCCGTGCGGCCGAGCTGCCGGATGACGCGGCGTTTCCATGGCAGGCGGCAGTAGACGCAGCGGGCTTCGGGGCAGCCGGCGGCGATCATGCGTTCGGCGAGTGCCACCGGATAGATGGCGTGGTGGGTGCTGCGGTAGCCGCCGGGGGCGATCGTCCAGACGTCCCCGGGGTTCTTGCCGAGTGGATGACCGACCTGTCCTGAGGCTTTGACTGCGGCAAGCCCTGTGGCGGTGTCGGCGTTCGGTCCGCGCCAGCTGTCATTGCGGTGCGCCACGATGCGCGACGACTTAGCAGGACCGGTGCGGTGCGGGACGCGGACGGCCTCTAGGTCGAAGAAGTACTGCGGTTGTCGGGCCAAGACGTAGATGACCTCGTAGGTACAGTTCAGCCGGTCGGGAACGCTGGTCGGCATCGGATTCGGTTTGGCCCATACGATTTTGTTGCGGATGATCCAGCCGTCGCGTTGCAACCGCAGCGCCAGCCGCTCGGGCGCCATGAGCAGACTTTTGCGTCCAGCGCCCTCGCGCGGATGCGTGGCGTAGGTGTCGCCGACATTGAGCCAGTACGTGCCGGTGGGCACCAGGATCCGGGCGACTTGTGCGCTGATCACCCCTAACTGCTCGACCCACTGATCGACGTGTGCTTCGAGGCCAAGCTGTCCGTCGGCGGCGTAATCGCGTAGTCGGAAGTACGGCGGACTGGTGATTACGCAGTCAGCCGATGCTGCCGGCAGGCGTGACAGCTTGGTGAGGGCGTCGCCGACGATGATGCGGTTGCGCGGTAGCGCGCTCGGCCGACTCATCGACCGCCTCCGAGAAGCACCGTCAGCACATTGTCCGGGGCAACAATCCGGAACAACGCGCTCGGAAGCCGTGGGTCGCGGGCGATGGCGTTAGTGAGCATGTCACGGCGCCGTTGGGCCGTTGCTTGGTCGGTGTGCGCCATGGACCAAATCACCAGTGGAAATGCGCCGTGGTGGTCCTGTTCGATGCCGGTCTGTCGGTAGGCCTCGTACTCTCGGCATTTGGTGAGCAGCGTCGGGATGTGTTCGGTGCCGAGGTCGACCTCGATGAACCAGGCTCGCACCATGTCGCCGCCTCCGTGCGGTGCGGTTTCGGCGAACAGGTCGGGTTTGAGGATGCGCCGTGCGGCACCGATGCCGGTGTAGCGGCGCCAGGTGCTCGGTTCGACTGCGCTGTCGATGAGTTCGAGTGCCTTGTTGCCGTCGGCAACGACGATCGCGATGTGGGCGTCGGCGACCGCCAGCCGGTGCGCGAGGAATCGTGTCGACGGTTCGTAGCGCAGTCGTGCCCCGCGCCGGACGGGTCGCTCCAGGATCCGGTCTCCGGAAACGCCGACGTGATATATCAGGCCCTGGGAGCCAGACCGGATGCCGCCAATGTGGCGGTCGAGGACATCGAGCACGCGCAGACTGCGGAGCCGGGCCAGCACGCGCCGGGTAATGCGCCCGCGAGCAGTAGGAGTGATCGAGGCGAAGTGCAGGGTCTCGATGTGGTGGACGGTTAGGAATTGGTGCTGATCGACAGAGCGCAGGATGGCTCGGTCACGATCCGTGAGTTGACGGTTGATGGCATCGATGGCGGATGCGGAGATTCGTTGGTCTGGGGTGCGGCTGGCGGATGCTGTGGTGCCCTGTGGGGCACCACTATTCCCTGACGGTATCGACGGGGATTGGCCGTCTACCGGCGGGGATGTGACCCGGGTGGTCGACGCGAGCGGACCAGCGACCGGACCAGTTGCCGGGTTCTGCCGCATACCGTTCATCGGGCGATTCATGGTTGCCTCCTGCGGCGTGGTCCGCCGATGTCGGCGGCATCGGCACCACCTGCGCCCTCGATCAGCGCGGCGAAGCCGGCTTCGATGTCGGCGATCGGCTGGCCATATCGCTCGCGGCTGAGGCGGCGCATCGTGGCGGGATCGCACGTCGGTGCTGGTGCGGGTTTGGTGACACCGGAGGCCCACGGCTGCACGGCGTTGTCGCGGACGAGGCTGGCGTAGACGTGGTGGGCCGGGAGATTGGTGAAGTCCTCCACAGTGAGCACGGATTGGCCGGCGGTCATCTCCTTGGCGTCACCGGATTGGAGTTGGAAACAGACGCGGGAACGGGCGTTGTTACGGAAGGCGTCGAGCATCGAAGGCGGCAGTTGCTTTTCATACTGATGCGCCAGATGGAAGCCAGCGCCGAGGCTGCGGGCGGTCGCCAGCGCGTCACCGAGATCGGTCGGCAGCCGTAGGTAGTCCTGGACCTCGTCGACGTAGACCATCACCGGATCGCGGGTGTTTTCCGGCGTACCGGCGCGTTCGCGGATCGCCTGCCAGAGTTCGGCAATGACCAGCGCGCCGAGTAGTTGAGCGTTCTCCGGCCCGATGACGCCCTTCTGCAGCGGCACCAACAGGACCTTCTTCTCACGTAGGACTTGGCGAACGTTGAACTTCGGATGCTGCTGGGCCAGCACATCGCGCAGTGGTTTGCTCAGGAGCGGACGCAGCTTGTTGCTCAGCGGCGCGATGGTGGTTGCGGTGGCTTCGGGGGAGAGGCTGTCGAACCATTGCCAGAACGGTCCGGCGGCAAACGGATCGGACTGCATGACCCCCTTGGTGAGCCGACGGCGAAAGCCCGGATTGGTCAGCAGCAGTGGCAATTGCACGAGCGTGGCGTCGTCGCGGCGGGCCAGCAGATCCAGGCAGTTGCGCAGGATGTCGGATGAGCGTGGTCCGAGGCTGTCGCCCCAAATGGCTTTGAAGGTGCCGAAGAGGCTGTCGGCGACGACTTCGGGAGCGCGACCGCGCCGGTGCGCGGCGTCCAGCGGGTTGATGCCGACCGGTGCCTCATCGAACGGATCGAGGACCACAACGTCGCCTCTGCGTTTCTCCGGGATGCGCGCCAGCAGATCGGCGATCAGATCCTTGGGTTCGACCACCACAACCGGACGGTCGGCTTCCAGATCCTGCAGGATCAGGTTGAGCAGCAGCGTTGACTTACCTACTCCGTTCGGTCCGATCACCCAGGTGTGGCGCAGTGCGTCGATCGGCTCGTAGCCGACGGTGCCGCCCGCACCAGGAGCCGAAGCATCAGCGACCACCCGAGTACCGGATTGCATAGCTGGGCTGGGGCGCACGGGTCGCGGATGCAGCGGGGGCTGGCCGGGAAAGTGCTCATCCTTATCGGCGATAGGCCAGCCGGACAGCCGGGCGATTTCGGTAACCGTCAGTTTCTGCGATGGGGTGAACAGCGACCAGGACGCGCGCGGGGTGTTCATCCGGTCGGGCTTCTCGTTCTTCACCGTGACGCGTACATCTGGGGATTCAGCGGTGCCGATAGCTGAGGCGAGGCTCAGCAGCAGGCTGCGGCGGCGCTCAGCCGTTGCGGCGTGTACACCGAGGCGCACTGCGGCGGTGAAGGCGTGCTGGCCAAGCTTGTGTGCCAGGGCTTGCCGTGCACCGGGCCGGGTGTCGGTCTGCACGCCGTGGAGCAGTCTGGAGATGACCTGTTGGTTCTCCCGTTTGGCCTCCCGTGGTGGGGATTTAGGGTGATGGCGCGGGCCGAGCACGATCTGGATGGTGAGGCGCTCGCCTTTTCTGGCGGCGGTCAGCGCATGCAGGATGGAGCGCTGCGATGCCACCGCGTCAGCGGGTTCAAGCTGGCGAGTAGTGGTGCTCAACTGGATGCGCCGGGCCGTGGCCACGTGGTCGCGATCGGCAGCTTCGAAGCTGGTGACGATGGCGCCATCGACCAGCTGCTCGACGGCACGGCGGACGGCCGCATGGTGCCGGAGCTGGCAGCCGAGAAGGTATTCCACGCCGCGGTCGTCGGCCCGGGCCTCCAGGATAAGCTGCGGCGCGTGGGTGCGTGCGGCGAAGTACCGCAGCAGTCCGAGGGCCGTCGCCTCACTAAGGGGTTGTGGCCAGAACAGCTGCAACCACACCAGCGATCCCGCTGACACGGGGGCACTGTGGTCAGTCATTGGCGGGCTCCAGGTGGTCGCCGTTTGCGGCCGGAGTTGCGTCGACCCTGGTTTGATCGGCGCTCGTGAGGGCCTGGCGGGCTTCGGCTTCGGCCTCGGCGTCACGCAGCGCCATGGCGATGACCGCGCGGCTCAGCTTGCGCAGATCGGGCGGGTCGCGGCGGACGCTTCTCACCGTGATCTGGCGCTCAGGTTTGGGGGTGCCGCGTGAACCGCGGCGGTAGTTGGGGCGTCCTGTTTTCGACATAGGTATCCTCCATTCGGAATTAGTGCTAAAGGGATTTCGGCTATTGCTTCAATTCAATGCCGTGGCCGCATTGTCTATTGAATTGATTCAATAAGCAATAGGTGGAGAATTTCGCAAAACATGTTGGAGCATCTGTCAATAGAGGTCAGAAGCGCGAAAATCACCATCGATTTCGCCATGTATTAATTACAACAACAGCACCAATCGCGAGCCCGATGAGTGCCAGAACGCCGATGATCACGATGAGTGTCGGTAGGATCGACTCGATCAAGCTGAACGCGCAGTAGAGCGCGACGACGCCGAACAGAATGCCTAAGCACCAGCCAATCATGCGGTCTACCCAGCTGCCCGGGTCCTGGCTCACGACGGCTCCGAGCGTTTGAGCTCGGCGAGCAGGCCGTGGTCGAATCCCGCAGTGACGCAGCCGGTCACGAACCGATGCTGATCGAACGGAAACCGCTGTGCGAAGGCCTGGACGTAGGCTTGGCCGGTGAGATCGGCATGCAATAGTCGCCAGACCAGTGATCCCCGCGGGTGGCCAGCCTTCTCCAGTTCACCCAGGTGCCACAGCGACAGTTCGAGCTCGTCGACCAACCCGAAGTCGAGCTGGCGGCGGACGTGGTTGACGTCATGCCAGAAGCGCAGTGCCCCATTGACGCTCGCTGGACTGTAGATGACGTCGTCGCTGTTCTCCGAGGAGATCGGCAGCGGTGCCCCGGTGGCCAGACTCTCGGCGTAGGCGGCGCTCAACATCGGGAACGTGTCCGGCGCGTCCGGGACGAGGACGTAGCCGAAACCGAGCTGTTCGGCGGTCAGCGCGGCGGCGCTCATGATGAACACCGACAAGGTGTCGGCGGCGTCAAGGAAGTCGTCGCCGAGCCGGTCGCGGAGGTCGGTATGGACGGTCATGCGATGAGTTCTCCTTCGCTGTCGGGTGTTTCATGGGAGCGATGGGCGGCGCTGCCTGGATCGGTGTCCGTGGTGGTGCGGAAGCGTGTGAGCCCTTCCAAGACCGCGCGGGCTGCGGCGCCGGGCGGCGACGTCGGCGTCAGGCGGGTGACGGTGACGTTCGGATCGGTCACCAGGACGCTCGGCGGCTGCGCGCCGAGCACTACGGCGTGCACGTGACCCGGGAATGCGCGCAACCGGGACATCACGTTGGTCGGGTTGTGATCGGTGAGCAGGAAGTCGGAGAACACCACGATCCCGGTCTGCGCGTCCCGCTTCGCTGTCTGCATTTCGACGCGATCCAACGCCGGGCCGAGTTGGCTGGACATCCCGCACGTGGCGGCGAGGCGTCGCAGGCCTCGGTCGAGGCGGCGTACTCCGCGGGTGGTGAGCGGTTGCGGCGCCACATGCCCCGGCGATCCGGTGTCGAAAGGCTCCAGGGCGATACGGTCGCGGCCACACCGGCACGCCGCAGCGACGTGGCGGATCGCCAGCGCCGTCTCGTCGTAGCGCCGCGAGAGCGGATCGTTGCCGTCGCTGCCCTCGACGCTGGGAGAGCTGTCGATGAGCACCCATGTCTGCGATCCACAGACAGGGCAGGAACCGGGGTCACCCAAGACGATCGGCTCGCGACCAGTACCTGCCACGTACTCCTTGGGGGCGGGACTGGCGGCGGCACCGAGGATCTGGGGTGGCAGACGCTGCCCGTCGAGCAGTCCGGTCGGCAGCGGCGACACGATGCGGGGCGTGGTAGCGATCATGCGGACTTTGCCCGCTTGATCGGCTGCGTGGGAGGCATCGGGGCCGGTACCGAGGCTGGTGCGGGGCCGTGCCCGACCACATCGGGACTGGCCAGCAGTGCCCGGTATTTGTCGGCCTCGATGTGGGCGCCAGCGGCCACGCCGCGGTGCGTGTACTCGGCGACGATCGACTTCTCCTGCGCCCCGGCCTGTTCGGCTTTGCGGATCAGCTGGCCTCGGGCCAAGCGCCGGTGACGTCGATCTGCGACGAGTGCGTCGTGGAGAGCTGATTCGATGACGTCGGCGATCAGGTCGGCGTGGTACCAGCTGTTGATGAAGCTGGCCAGTGCGATGGCGGCGGCCAGCCCGCCGAACGTCAGCCCGGAGATTGGTCCCTCGATCGCGCTGCGCAGGGCGAAGATTCCGACCGAGACCAGCAGCACGATCACTGCCGCCAGCAGGAACACCACGCCGTGCAGCCGCATGTTCTTGGCCGGTCCGTTGAAGAGATGCCGGTACGGTGTCAGCGCCTCGGGCAGATCATCGGTCTGGCGTTCGGCGGCCTGCTGGGTGTGGCGCAGCTGCGTTGCGGCCATCCCGGCCGTCACGGTGGCCACCCCTGCCGAGATCGCCTGAGCCACCGCCAGTGCCGGGTATTCGCCCAGTGCGATCCCTGCCCCGGACAGCCCGGTGACATCGCCGAGAAGCAGCGCTGCGGTGCGTGCGACGTAGCCGCGCGAGGAGGTCGCTTTGCGACGTGCGTAGGACCCAAGATGGTCGCGGATCTGTTCATAGCGACCCGATGCCTTGTCCGCAGCCAACCTTGCCCGCGCCACCGACGCTTTCATTTCGCCGACCGCGTAGGCCAGCGACTTGGCGGTGCCCGCGTCGGTGCGGGAGTCGACCTCGCCCTTGGCGGCGAACAGCTGCTCCTGTTCTACAGATAGGGCGTCCCGAGCCAGTTCGAGGTAGGTCTTCTCAATGGACTCCGGGCGGGCCGTCGCCGTCGCGGACTCAACCGGGATCAGCCGTGCGCCTTCAGGACGCGATGTCGCGGCACGTGGGGCAGGACGTCCGACGCCTCGCCGGATAATGGACGGGATACGGGGCATGTCAGGCACCCGCCGCATCGGTCACCACGGTGCACGTTGCCCCGGTGGCTTCGCAGATCGTGGTGTGGAAGGCGCGCAACGCGGCGATGTAGGGCGTCGGCAGGGGCGTGTTGTCAGCTTGGCGTCCGATCCCGATCAGACGCACCGTCGCGCCGGTCAGATCGGGCATCGCGAAGGTCGCGGCCAGCGACTCGGCTTGCGCGACGGTCAACGAGGGGTCGCTGAGATCCTTACCGGCGGTTTGGATACCGTCGGTCAGGATGGTCTGCTCCAACACGGCGGGGCCTGTCGCGGCGAGCTGCGCCGCGTACTCCGCGCCCAGCCGGTACTGACTCACGATGTCGGTCGAGCTGCCTACCAGCTCATTCCCGGCATCGGGAAGTGCGGCATCGATCTGCTCCAGCACCGTGTCGACGGCCTTGGGCGCCTTGCGCAGACGGGCGTTGGCTGTAGCGCCGTCCAGTTGCAGGTCGTCGTCGAAGACGGTCACGCCGATCATCGAGCTGGAGAACAGCGTTACCCGCAGACGCCCGCGGCAGATAGCGGTGCGCTCGGCGGTCACCCGCATGACCTGCTGCTCATCGGGGGTAGCCTCGGTGCTGCGGCGGCTGCCCGAGCGATCGACCTGTACGAGGGCGGCGATTCGTGTTCCATCGGCCGGGCAGGAAGCGGCGATGTGTTCGGCGTGCGCCAGAGAGGCGGGTGCGCGGGTGTCGCAACCGCACACCATCCCGGCGACGGTGGACGCCGCCACGAGGAGGTGGACACTCCTGTACTTGTGCATCGGAGACTCCTTCTATTGGTCGGATATCAGCGGCGCTGACGACGGGCACCTCGCTGCTGTGCGAGCCAGGTCTCGCCGACGAATCAAGGCGGAATCGGCGGGTTCGATTCGGGTTGAGCGACTCGTCCAGACCGGGTACCGCGCAACGCATCTCCCTGGTTGCGCCCTCTTCGTCGGGGAACGCGGCGAATGGTTTGCATGGTTAACGGCTGCGGGAAGCCGATGTTGAGAAGCGTTATGGAAATGAGCGGACTTCACACCTGACCCACTTCGATGTCGATGAACATTGCGAAGTGGGCCAGCGCTCCGGCGACTTGATTTGGAGGATCGAGCAGAACTGGGCGGCGGTTGACCTTCCCGCTGTCGCTTATGAGTGCTTCCTGAGGTGCTAGCCCCGCTCCGTTCTCTCCTCGTCTGCAAACGCGATCGCCTACCGCGTGGCAGCGACAACTCGTGCACAGGCCCGCATTTCTGCGCTGCACCACTTCGTTGCTGCTGTTTGACGGATCGCCCTGGTTGCTCATGCGACTGGAACCTCCTCACGTGTCGGTAGCCGTATGTCAGTTGGCGTTGGTAGTCTGTTGACGTTCTTCAAGGAGATCGATCATCTATCAACGGCATGTGGTCTTCATCAACACATGTTGATAGTATGACGATCTCGCCGAGTCGGCAAGAGGAGGTAGCAACGTATGGCAGACGACGACGTCGGCGAGGAGCCAGAAACCGCGGGCATCGTGCGGCAACTGCTCGATTCAGCCGCATACCGTCAGAGCGCGTCCGACAGGCAGGCCGAGTTGCTTGATGCGATTCGTCGGCTGCATGTCGAGATTGAAACGAGGCAGCGCGACCTCTTTCGTCTCGTGGAGGAAGCGCAACGCCAAGGTGTCAGCTGGAGCAAAATTGGTCAGGCGCAAGGCGTTTCGGCGCAGGCGGCGCAGCAGCGGGCTAAGCGCCGCCAAGCGGTAGGTTCCCACAAATCAACTCAGAAGAGATAGGCGGTAACAGCATTGTCCAACGCAGACCAGCCCACGTACGAACGTGAGCGCAAGTTCATTGTGGCCGATAAAACGATACTGAAGGGAGCAAGTTGGGAGCTCATCGAGCAAGGTTACGTGTGGGCAAAGGACGGATTCGCGATCCGCGCACGCGTCGTTCTTGATCCCGTTCGTGAGGGGGGGGAGCTTACTTACGTAGATAAGCTCGCCCGTATCACAGCCAAAGGGCCAAACTATGGCGATGAGCGTGAAGAGTACGAAATGTCGGTACATCTGCCGTTCGCGCGCGACATCATCAAACTGACAGATCAGATAATTCGGAAGCGTCGGTATCATATCGTCGATCAAGATTCGGAACAGACGTGGGACATCGACGAGTTCTTGGGCGACAACGAAGGATTGATAGTCGCAGAGCTCGAAGGAGCTAAAGGCGCGGGTTTGGAAGAACTTGATTCCGTTCGAGCCACGAAGATGCCCAAGTGGGCCTACCGGGAAGTAACTGGCGATTCGCGTTTTAATAACGAGAATCTTGCGGCGAATCCGGTGAGCAAATGGAAGGAAGAGGGCGATTGGAAGCCTGAATCACCCTGGGACTGGGACTAGAAGCGATGAGCGTGTCGAGACAGCTAGTGTCGTGTCGACACGCTCATCGCATACTAGAGTTTGAATGCGTATGGCGACAGCGCAATAGGGCTATCGCCGACGATTCGCTGATGTATGATTCGCGCCTGCCTGTCGGTTAACGAGCACATGAAGTCGACAGTGGCTCTTGCTAAGCGTGATTCATCGTTGCGATAGCCACTGTCCCCGAGGTCTGCGCGTAGGCTAAGGTTTGCGTACTCCACTAGCCGTGCAGGTAATACACTCTCTTTTGCTCGTCCATCAACAAACACTTTTACCGTTGTATGATGGAGATATGAGAATATTTCTCTAATAGCAACGCGCTGGCCTTGTTGCATGGTATGTATCAGCGGGTTCTCGATCACGTAGAATGCCGTAAGCGCCTTAAGGAACTCGGCAATGATCCGCGAGCGAAGAGTTACCTTGAAGCTTAAGTCATGTACATCAGTTCCGACCAGGGAGCACCCGGCTTGCAGCTGGTCGATCATCCCACTCGCGAAGCTTTGGACATTAGCATGAGATTCGCGCGTGCCCTGAAACTCGATTTTAGGGATGTACCTAAGAATGACTTTTTCAAACACGACTCCACACATTTTGCGAAGACTTGTCTCTGTTTCGTGGTTATTCTTGGATACTTCCATATTCAGCTCCGGCAAGAGCTTGTAAACTTTGTCACAGGCATAATCGAAAAGGTTATTCCACTCAGACGATCGGACTGAATGAAAATATGGCAAATAGTTGAGAGGCGTGCGTCCCGATTTAAAAAAGTCTTCTAAATCATGGACGGCATACGAAATGTCATCGGCGAAGTCCATAATCTCGGCTTCGATACAGCGGCGCGGTGGTGCGAGTTCAGAACTGGGAATTAGTCCCGTCGCCTTTAAATGATCCAGGTGTGATTTTTCGCTGCCATAGAATCCCCATTTCTTCGCGAGTTTAGGCACCTCGCTTGGGTGCTCACCTCGGAGCCATGGATACTTAGACGCAGCAGCAAGCGATCGCCAAGTTAAGTTCAATCCCAGCGGATCGCCAGCGGGCTTCCTCAAACTAAGGACTGTGACGGTTCTAAAGGACTGGGCGTTTCCCTCAAACGAGTCTGAAAGAATCGGGCGATTAGTTACGGTACCAAGGGATGCCGATTGTTCCAGTATTTCCTGGAGGACGGACTCTGCGCCATGTCCAAAGGGCGGGTGCCCGAGGTCGTGAATCAGCGCTGCAACATAACAAACTTGGGGGTCAATCGGAATGTCACGCTTCTTGATTTTCTGTGAAACCGAATAATTCCGGATCACATAGCTCGCCAAACGCTGGGCGACCTGGGCAACTTTTAGAGTGTGTGTCAATCGGTCATGAAAAACATACTCTTCTTGGGGTGGAATAACTTGGGTGACACCAGCCAACCGGCGAAACTCGGCGGAATAGAGAATGCGGTCAGCATCGACTTCGTATGGAGAACGTCCGTCGTCGTTAGGGGGAGTGTCTACAGGACGATCTTTGCCAAATGAAGGTGTTGTCATCTGACGTATCAGCGACTAGATTTTTCAAACTTGTCGTAGGCTAAATTGACAGTCGCTAGGCTGATGCCCGTCTTCCGCACCACTGCCAGCATCAGGTCCATGGGAGGCCAATCGCTGTGCTTCTTTGCCAGGTTCGCCAATTCCGCTTCTGCCGCTTTCAGTGCCTGAATTTCGTGCTGCTCGCGCTCCCGGGCCCGTTTCATGGCCGGGGTTGAATAAGGCGAGGTAATGGTCATTTCAACGACCTTTTGCGCTAGTGCCGATCCCGGCGGCGGCAAATCCAATTCGTGCCCACATTGAGGGCATTGGGAGAGCTCGTGTTGATGGGATGTCGGGGCGCGTTCCATGTACTGTTCCCATTATCACGATATCTAACCCCTTGTCAAGAGCCTGGCGAAATTTTCTGGTGCCCCCGTGGCACGAGGACGATGTTACTGGTGGTTGCCGACATCTGTGGGATCTCGGCAGGTCTGTCACCTGCTTGTACCGAAAATGCTGCGGAAACGGCAGGCCGCAACATGCTTTCATTGCGGGCCCGTGCGCGCTAAAGCGGGATGAGCGCCTCCTGCACGCTCATGGCGATACCCGTTTTTGCCGATGCTGGTACGTGCCGAAGCTGGAACGCCGGCGCTCTCCCGGCATGGGTGATCAGCCACTGCCCCGTCGACGTCTTATGCCAGTTAGTACTACGCGACACGATAATCAGGCGTTTCGGTTGTTCGGTGCGGGCCCATTGGATGAGGAGCCCATTTACGTGTGTGTCGGCGAAGGCGTACCCAACGATGATGAGCCGTGAGCACTTGGCTAGCTCGGAGCGCCAGCGCCAAAGCAGGTCCAAGTATGGGCCCCGGGTGGTGAGCTTATTGCGGCCTCCGAAAATGATTCCTGGTTCAGTCGGATTAACGGTCACGATCCGCCGTCGGTAGTGGTCCTCTGAATCCCGTTGCCAGTTCAGTGAGCCGTGAAGCTTGTGAAGTGCGATGTCGGCGGTTTCAAATATATCCGTCTCGCCGTCAATCCAGCTTTCGAGACCATCTGAAACAGTAACGCCGCTCTCGGCGCAGATCGTTTCGAGCCCTAGGTCGTAGTTCAACGTGGCAACCGCAAGCTGCTTGCGGCCATCAACAAGTGCGAAGAGATCTGCTAAGTATGAAAGTTTCGTCGTGGCTGGAACTTCCAGGAGTTCCGCAACAATCCGTGGTAGTTGGTCCCGCAGCTTTATAAGTAACGAGTTACTAGCGCTAGGGCGCATTGCGGCGACTAGGTCTGCCGCCCATTTAGACCAGTCCTCATGGATAGTGTCGATGTCTCCGATAGAGGCGTCAATGAATTTCCGCTGGAGCAGCTTCGCGACTCGTTGAGTACTTCCGATCGAGATATCGTCTGCTTCATCGACATGCCGGAGCAGTGGGTTCCACGAAGCTACGAATGGCCCGATATCTGAACTATCTCTTTCAATTAATGCATCAACAGAGTTGGCTACATCCTCAATAGTCGGCCATGTCGGCTGGCGCCCAGTTATTTGCGCGGATGCTGTGCGCATGAGACAGCCAGCATGAACGGCGTCGAAAAGGGCACGTAAGCGCACATCCTCTAGGTGGTCCCCGACCTTCTCGAGCAGCTGCGAGGACGTTGGGATGCCACCGTCCATCGATGCACCGGCCCCGAGCAACACACTAGTGGTCAAAATGGCTCCTGGATCCAGGTGCAGTCCTCATAAGCGAGGTTCTCGTTGTTGTACCGCGTATCGGCTGTGACCTCCAGATCCGCCCATTTAGGTGGAGTGATCGCGTCGATTGCCGCACGGTCAGGAGAATGAACTTCAGCGATTATTAGGCCAGCGTGCTTACCATGAAACTCGTCGAGCTCCCATGTCACCCCGCCCTCATCGAAGAAGGAACGGGTCTTGTCGATCGCATACGGCTGCCCGGTTCCCAGCAACGCTGTGAGGAGAGGGAGAGTCTGGATTTTCTCATCATCAGACATACTTTCGAAAATCGGCATTCTCATCTCAGGCCGATCCGAGCCCTTCCGGGGGCCTTTAATTGCGACTGTTTGTTTGTAATCAGTAGGTTCGTCTTCCTGACGTATTCGGAGCGACCATCCGTGTCCGAGCCGCCAGTAAACCTGATGGATTCGAACGGTTCTTGTGAACGCAAAGTTCTGCTTCTGACCAAGCCTAAACCTGCGCTCGAAGGTGCTCATCGCTCTCCTCTGTGTCCGATGCCGCATTCTAAGCATTGAAATGCTGATCGCGCTTGATCATCGTAACCACAGGGATTCGACGCCCTTCGACACTCTGAGGTAATCCTTGCAAAGCGGCAGCCGCGGTAGCTCGATTTTCGCCCTATGCTTCGGCTCACCGATTCGTGCGTTGTCGGACGGTTCATGTTGATGCGAGGCTCGGCGATCCCTGCGGATATCCTTGGTTCGATTCAGTTAGAAGTGGCGGTCGGACGTTCGAGCTGTCGGATGGCCTTCCGATGGCTAATCCAGACGAATCCGACTCCGTTGCGTGGAAAGGCCCACCCATCGAACGACACGCGAACCGACCTCTCTGGCACCGAGACTGGCGTTCGTTCCACTCGTGTTGACTTACTGCTGGCAATCAGATCGAGGACACTCACCCGCTCGATGTCGCAGTCTCCGTAGTCCAGGTCCACCTCGATGCCGCGAGTCGGCTGTTCGATGTCGATATAGAGCAGGTGCCCGCGCTCGGCGGTCACAGTGCGGTAGGTGTAGCTGAGGTTGACTGGCGATTCGTCGCCAGCTGCAGTGCCGATGCCAACCGTGTAGACCTGCCCGCCCTTGCGCTCGGTCCTGCGGATAGGCCGTTCTTCGCCGTTGACCGCGAACTGGACCACTTCGAAAGCCTCTTTGGAGTTGGCGTCGACTCCGCCCTTGGGTGTGAAATACCAAGCGCTGGTGCCGTCATACTCCTCGATCAGGTCGCGATATTCGTCTTTGTCCGAGATGCAGACGAAGCGGCGCGTATGGAATCGGGGAACGACTGTGTACTCCCAGCGCACGGTGACGACGTATAGGGATTCTGGGTCGCCGTTTGCAGAGGCGGATCCTTCGGCAGTCCCTGTCGGTGTCGCTAGGGGAGAGAGCTGGACCTCGACCCTGGCGTCATGCCAGCGTTCGGGCGCTTTGACGGCCTGGTCGCGGATGTCGTTGTAGACCTCTTCGGCGAAGCTCTTGTCGCCGAGGCGAAGTGCCAGGCTGTTGCGAATGACGTTATCGAGCGTCTCGGGATTGGATACTCGTGAGAGATCGTCGTGGCCGAAAGCGAACCCGTCGATAACGGCGTCCCGGATCGCCGGCGCGGATTCCTGAAGCACGCTCCGTAGTCGCTCGGTGTCGCGGGCTTCTTTGTCCTTGTTGATGAGGTAATCAAAGACGATCCCCACCAGGGCCAGGGTGATGAGGGTGTCGCCTATGCCGGACCAGGACACGAAGCCTAGCCACTGCAGCGCGGGGGTGCGCTGAAGTTGATCGTCGAAGACCATGAGTGCAATACCGCCGATCGCGACGGCCAGTGCGAAGAGGACGGTCTGAAGCTTGATAATGCGTTGAAGCGGGCTATGCATGAACTCACTACATTGTAGCAAGCATTGTTGTGCGTGAACAGTCGGATAATAGCTCAAAGGAAAAGGGGTGCAGCGCAATTCGCGCTACACCCCTTTTCTGATGCGCCGTGACGGATTAGCCGTCACCGCCGCCAACGAAACCATCGCCGCCGCCCATGCCGTTCACCCGCCTCCCATGGTTCGCCGTGCCACCCGATCCGGTTCTCCGGTCGGTCCGACAACCGTACGAGGAAATCTACCAGGATTCAAGGGCATGGGATTCATTGTCTCTGGATTGATAGTCATGCTACCTATGGGCTTGGGTCATGCCCGCGCCATCCCAATCGCCAATCTCGGATACGACCCGAGAATTCGGCCGCCGGGTCGCCGAACGACGGAACGAGTTGGGATTGAGTCAGGAAGCCGCTGCCGAGCGGATCGGCCTGCACTGGACCTATCTCGGTCAGGTGGAACGCGGGCGACGAAACCTGACGCTGCACAACATCATCAAGATCGCGCGTGGCCTCGAAACTGATGCGGGCAAGCTTGTAGAGGGATTGCCCTCGCCGCCTGAGTAAGCGTCGAGCGGCAGAATCGATCTACACGAGGTCCATCGGATCCACCTGGTACCCAGTGCAGCTGCAGTCATCAAAGCAGCCGTACACCTGGCAGCCGTGAGCATCGTGGTCGATCGCCGGATGCACACAGTCCGCGCAGCAAAGGGTGCGGTGATCGACCTGTGGGCCGGAATCGAGTTGGTGCTCGATGACGGGAATGCCCGCGATGCGTGCGCGGGTCATGCAGTCGATGGAACCCTTCGAAGCCGTGCTGATGAAGGCGAGGCACAGATCGGCGCCGCGGTCGACCATGCGCTGATTGCGTGCCGCGATGCCACCTATCCCGTCGGCGCGCAGGTCAACGGGGTAACTTTCCTCCAGCTGGCGCATCACCCGTTGAATCTGCGGATCGCAGCACGGCTTGTCACATACCGGATCATCGAGATAAAGCCATGCGTGAGCGAGGGCGTCAACGCCGGCTGGCAGCCCGCCGTGGACAAGCACGACCGGGCCGTGGTCTCGCACCTGCTCTGAGAGCGCACCCCAGACGAGGCGGTCATCTGGCCAGTCGCGGGCACCCGTTACCAAGATGACGCGCATGGTTGTCCATGGTGGCCGACGACGCTTTCCGCAGCAACCGAATTGCGCCGCCGCTCAGGTCGGCTACCAGAACCGGGTACGACCCGGTTCGGTGAGGTCATCGAACGCCGAGTCGTCACCAGCGGACCACTGTTGCGCCGCAGTGCGCAGCGCGATCCGGCTGCGCTGCCGGACGCGGCGGTTTGATCGGCGAAAGTCCCAGCCTGCGTGGCACATCCAGCATGAGCAGATGGCGGTGCCGGTATAGCGAAACGACCAGTGGCACTTCGTGGCTGGTCGGTGTGTTAGCCGTTCGACCGACGGGCGCTCGGGAAGATCGCAGTGGTCATGGGCGGACGCATGATGCGCCTCGACAGCGAGTTCGCCGCGTAAGAGACGAATCCAAAGTGGGCGTGGGCATCGGTACGAGACAAGGCAAAGCCTCCGGGGACAAGGCCCCTGCCCGTTACCCCCGGATGAGGACGAACAGGGGCCGCGGTGTCTCCACCGAGTCCCGTGGCCTGCGCCGCCCCATGTTCATGTCTGCGAACTTACCGCCGAGCACTGACACCACGCCAGCAGTTTCACCTACCCGTTGATCGCCGGACGGCGGTCAACGACGCGCTCTGATGCGACGTGGCGGGTGCGCAGGCTGTTCACTACGTCAGCGACCCACTCCGCATCGGCCGGCGCCACCGAGACGCGGATATTCAGTCCCGCATAGTGTCCGGCACCGATGACAGCTTTGGCGGCGTCGCTGATCACTGAAGTGAACTCGTCGGTCTGCACCTGGTCGTAGAACTCCGGCGGCACCTCCAGGACGGCCTCGTACTGCCCACCGTCCCAATTGTCGACGTGCTCGGGGTGGTACACGGACAATGCAACGATGGCCGCTGCCTGCGGTTCACCTCGGGCTTGCAGAAGCCGCGCGATTGCGTGGCGGTCGGCTTCGGACGGATCGGCATGGTCTGGCCAAGCAGACATGAGCGGCTCCTCTCCTCTTGTGGGCCTGCGAGCATGACACGGCGGTCTGACAAGCCGAGCTGATCGGGATCGGCCTGCGCTGGGGGATCGCTTGGGCCCCGCTGAAGGCCGCCAGCCATGATTCGGCACCTGCGCGGAAATGTGTCCGCTGTCATCACCCAGCTGCCCACGGCGAAAGCTCGCCGTTCCTGGCCTTGGCGCGATGTGGCCGAACTGGGCTCGGCGGAAGGTCGTGTACTGCGCCATCCCGAGATGTGTCAGTGGGGAGCGGTAGCGTCGATGTTGAGCGAAAACCAACACGACGACACGCGGGAGGTGATGAAAATGGCAGGACGAAAGACAAGCGCGAAAGCGGCAAAGGCGGCTTCGAAGGTGCTGAGGAGTTCCGGCACGAGCAAGGCGTCGAAGACCGCCGCCGCGTCCGCGCTGAGCCAGCGCGCGCCGAAGGCGGGCAAATGTAAGTAGCAAGGCTCGCTGGCGAAAGTCGCTGCAGCAGAATCGCTCGGCGTCCGCTGCTACGTGCAATCCGCCCGCTTATGGCCCCTTCTCTGCAGGTGGGCAGCATTCGAAGCGCTGCAGGTTCAGCGACGGTGCGCTAGGTTTTCGTGCCAGGTGCACTGTCCGGTTTCAACTAATTAGGGTATCCTAAGTGCAGATGGAACGGCGTCCTCAGCAAGCGGCCAACGATGAAACGCCGCTCCCTGAGCGGGAGCGCCATCTTCGCGTGGTCGGCGAGGCAGCCATGCACTCCACCGACGTCGTACCCCTGCCCTTGCCTGACCTTTCCGTCACGAGCGAGATGGAGCGTCGGCTCAACTGGCCGACGCACCGCGTCGCGATTCAGATGTGGGTCAGTTCCGACACACAGTCGCATCCGCGGGTTCTGTACCGCGTTTCGGAGCGGTTGCGCGGCCGGCATTCGGCAAGCTGGTTCATTCCCCCGAACGGAGTCCGCATCCATTTTTCACTGGGCGACTGGGAAGGCAACCTCGATGAAGCCATCGGCAGTTTCACCGAAGAACTCGGGGAACTGCTGGGCGCGGATCCCAGTTACACGCGGTGCGATCGGATACCGGTCGATATCCCGGCCGCGTTGGCGAAAGCGCGTGAGTTAGGTATCGAGGCCGCAGAAATGTTCGTGGCTGGTGGGTCTCCTGTTGCCGCTGGAGCGCCTGAGGCGACCGACCTTACTTCAAAGTAACAATTCGGCATCTCAAACTGCCCTGACCTGCGGTGACGTCGTATGCTCATCGTGTCCGGCGCGTAACACTGCTACGTCGGGAGGCGGGCACCATGGAACAACCACCCCCTCGGGGATTCGGCTCTCACTCCGATGCTTACCAGGCCATCCTCCAACAACTTTCCGCTCTGGGGCGAGTCGTGGCGTACCTCAGCGAGCAGGGCGGTCCAGGTGGTCCTGCCGCTCCGCCGCCCGGTGATGAATCTTCTGGCAACCCGAACCCCGTCGTATTGCGCGACGGGGTTCGTGTTTTAGACATGCTCTTCGATGACCAGATCACGGCCGCCTCGACGGGTAGCGCCGACGTGCGTGCAGAATCGGTTGATGGCATCGCCCTTCGTGATGTTTTTCGAGAGGGCCAGTTTCCGACGAGTGTGGTGAAAACGATGGTCGCGATGGCCGTGAGGGACCAGCGCGGCGAGCTGCGACTGCCGTTCGAGAGCCGCGAAGCCGCGATGGGGTTCATCGACGCGCTGATGGCAAAGAAGCGGTAGCCGAGCGGAACGGCTGCCGCGAAGCACTGCGGCTGACACAATGTGGGCGTGCCGGTTGGCGAGACGCAGCGAATGTTCGCAGAGGCCGCGGCGGACGACGGTATCGAGTTATCAGGCCAATCGGTCGACTGGCTCACTCAGCGCGGCCACCTCGGGCTACCTACTGACCAGGAACGCCGTCCCATCGTCGAGGTGCTCGAACGCATCTATCTCGCACTGGGTGGTGATCTCGCGGTGCTTGACACCGCCCGCCCCACTCGACTCCGTGGCGACTTCATCCATGCAGCGACTCAGACGTTGATCGAAGTCGATGAGTCACAACACTTCACGTCATTCCGATTGCAGACACTGGAGTTGTACCCGCCGGAGACACCGCTCGGTTTCGGCCTCCAGGAATACAAAGAGCTATGCCGAAAATGGCAGCGCCAGTCTGATGGCTACTTTCGCACCAAAGCTGCGCGTGGCTTCGGCACCGGAGGCAGGCAGCGCCAGCGCGCCTACTACGACGCGCTCCGCGACCTCGCGACACCGGCGATGGGCTATCCACCACTGATCCGCATTGAAGCGGCCGATCGAGATCCTGCCGATGCATACCGCCGTCACCGTGGATCGCTGAGGGCCACACTCAAGCTCGATCCGTAGGGCTTGCCCCGTCGGCGTGTGTCGAGGTGTGAGCACTGTCTGCAACGCCCTTTGAAATGACAGACCCGGCTGCAAGTGGTCTCCGTCAGTTGGCGGCCAGGCGTAGTTCGAGCCCCACGATGGCCAGCGCATCGAGCATGCGCCTGCCCTCCTCGTCTCGGCTCACGGCGGCGAGACGTTCGGCCATTATCTCGTCGGGGTAGCAGCCGGCGTCGAGGTGCGAAACGAAATCCATCGAGTACGGCGGTTCGAACTCGATCGGCGGTATCGGCTGGTCGTACATTCCTCGATTGTGACCGGGTTGGAGATCCACTCGGCGCACGCTTTGCGTCGTCGGCAAACTGGAGAAGCGGCGGACATTTTCCTGCGCATCGCACCTCACGACGTCCGGTAGCGTGCTCGGTAGGCATACGTCGGGTTGGAGGGGCCATGGCGGACGAACTTGAAGTCGACAGCAGTGGGCTGCGGACGGCCGCGTTCGATAGCGAGCAGATTGCCGCGGACGTGCTGGCGGATGGCGCCGAGGCCGGGCCTGTCGGCGCTCGGCCGAGCGGCACGGGTATCGCAGCGCTGGATGCTGCCGCCGCCGCAGTGCGCCAGCGCCAAGCGACCAGGATCACGGGGCAGTCCGGAGATGTGTCAGCGGCCAGCCACAGTTACGACGAGACAGACGGGGGCAGCGCCGAGGCCATCACCTCGGTGTCAGTGTGAGCCCAGTGGCCGCACCGGGCACCGGGGCGGCCGTGCCGACCCGTTCCCAGGTGCAGGACTGGGACACCAAGGATCTTGACGCTGCAGCCACGCGGTGGCGGGCTGCTGCTGCGACCGGTGAGACTGCCTTCGAATCGCATCGGCAGAACATTCTGCATCCCGGCGGCACGACCTGGGCGGGTGACGCGAAAGATGCCGCTCTCGACCGGGTGACCGCCGATCTGGCAGTAGCGCGCCACCACGGCGATGTGCAGCGAGAAGGTGCCGAGATCGCCGCCCAGGGTGCGCAGGACATCGCGGGTGCGCGCAGCCGGGTGCTCGACGCAATCGCGGAAGCTGAAGCCGACGGCTTCACTGTCGGCGAGGATTTGTCGGTTACGGACACCCGCGCATACGACGTGGAGACCGCCGCTGCACGAGCGACCGCTGCAGCAGAGCACGCCGAGTACATCCGCTGGCGCGCTGAGCAACTCGCGGCCACCGATGCGCTTGTCGGACAACGGCTTCAGGACAAGGCCGCCGAGCTGGAAGGCATTCGCTTCGAAGGCGAGGCTTCAGCCGACGGCCGTGACCCCACGATTCAGCTTGTCGACAATAAAACCGAAGCCGCTGGCCCGGACTCCGACGAGCCCGGCAAGACCTGGCAGGACATGCTGCTGCCCCCGGAGTCAATAACGGAGGAAGTCGGAGACACCGGCACGGAACCTGCCACCGCCGCCGATGAGGCCAAGAGCCCGTTGGATGAGCTCCTCGTTCCAGAGAAGACCACCGACCCTGACCAGCCCGAGAACCTCAACGAAGCGTTGGACGAGGTCGCCGGGCAACCAGTTCCTGCTGCCACCGGACCTCGTCTTGATCCGGCCAAAGTCGAGGAGTTCAAGGCGACTGCCCGAAAGCTGATGCAGCAGGACGGCGTGCCGGCCGATCAGATCGAGCAGCGTCTCAACGACATGGTGACCAACGCCCAGAAACCGCTCGTGCCCTACTCTCCACCCGAAGCGCCGCCCTTGGACCGTCCCACCTTTGGTGAAGGCGTCGGTAATCGGTTGCGCGAAATCGAGGACAGCGTCGACAATCTCGCCGGGCAGAACGGGTGGGACACGTTCAAGGAGTCGTGGGAGAACGTCGGTACCGGCCTTGCCGAGACGGCATTGGATCCGTACGGCACGGCGGCACGAACCGCCGTTGAGGAAGCTGAGATGGCCCGCCGCTACCCCGAGTATTGGCTCGGTGGGAAAGCGGTCGACGTCGGCGCTACCGCGGCGACATTGCCGTTCGGTGCGGAAGGCGCGGCCGCAGCGCGTCTGGGCGCACTCGACGATGTCGCACGCAGTGGCATTCCGCATGAGGTGATCGATGTTCCTCGGACAGCACACAACCCGACGCCGATTTTCGATCAGTCCACACCTGCCCTGCATCCTGGCTCGCTCGACAATCCTGTCGCTACCGGGTCCGGCGGAGATCACAGTTCGCCGCCGACTGGGCATCTACCGCTCCAGGGAGAGCCTGGCTCCTTTGGCTACGACGCCAGCGGCGACCGCCTTCCGTATGCGAACAGTCGGCCTGACTTCGCACCCGGGCAAGTGGCAAGCGTCTGGGACCTCTCACGCGATGAGCAACTGTTCGATATACGTGACAGCAGAGTCGGACTGCCCGAGCCAGGGCCGAATCAACAATGGGTTCGCCTGCATCCCGACGGTCCGATTGGTGAGGATTGGATCATCGAAGATGGCCACCGTCTCATCGAATGGCAGCCTGGAGATCCACGAAAAGGGTTGTGGGATATGGGGCATGTCGAAGGTGGGGAGTACCGTTTCCTCCGCGAAGACTATCTGAGCGGTGTCACAACCTACGAGGAATTCCTTGAAACGTTCCGCGATCCCGCGCAATATCGAGTGCAGGACCCGTTCAGGAACCGATCGCATATCGACGAGGGGCCGTGAGAGTGAGAAGGACGGGATGAAGTGAGTCTGCAGTACCAAGCTCAGTCAGGGTCCTATGACGACTTCATGGGGGAGTACTCGCCAGCTGACGCGACTCGCCTCGCCGCAGGTGGCAGATCACTGCTATTCAAATCCGTTGCGAACAAGGACATCGACGCCCGGGTGGCGATTACCAACCAACTCCTTGACGACGGTGCTGATCCATCGATTGTTTCGAACGGGATCAATGTGCTGCATGTCCTGTTTGGCTCTCGCTATCACGATGCAGCGAAGGAAGCGCCGATGCTGCGCCGCCTAATCGAAGGCGGAGCCGACATTAATCAGGATTCGAAGCGTTCGGGGCCACCGCTTGCGGTTCTCATCCAGCACGGGCCGAGGCCCGAAACTGCATGTGAGCCGTTCTACGACGTCATCTTCGCGCAGCCGAACCTTGACCTAAATGCACCGTACGAAAAAGGGACCCTCCACGAACTCATCTTCGATTCGGTGTGGAATCTCCCCCTGCTACGCGAGCGGGTACGCGCCTATGAAATCGCAGTAGGGACGAGCTAGTAACCGTGAGCGACTATATCGAATTTATCCCCAAGGCTGGGGTGTGCCTGGCTACCAGGAACGTCATGGAGCGTCGAGGTGTGGTGCGCTGGATGGTGCGGCACCCGTCCCAGCGGCCAGCAGACAACGGCTGGCGAATCATGAGTCATATCGACACAAGTGAGTACCTCGACGTGCCGACTAACTGGCAGATCGTGGACTTTAACGAGGTCTGCTACATCGAACCGGCGCTTATTGGAATCTATGACTTCCCCGTTGGCTCAGACCTTCAGATCGTTCGCGATGACGAAGGAATCCACATCGTCGAGACGGCGTCAGGGCGCGAGATCCCGCACGAGAACTTCTACGTACCGCCACAGTTTCGAGCGTAGTCACGCGTGGCGTCGGCTCGTGGCCGCATAAGTTTTGGCTAAGGATAGGAATATCTCGAGACTATCGTTATGCGTCGACCGTGAGGCTTTGGCTAGGTGTTCGGAACCGTCGGTATCGTTTAGTGGTAGCGTGTCCGTGCACGTTCTAATAGATGAGGAATACCATGGCTGAGCGCATTGTCCGCCAACTTATTGACGATATCGACGGCTCTGAAATCTCCGATGGTGGTGGTGAACGTATCGAGTTCTCGCTGCGCGGCGTTCAGTACCAGATCGACTTGTCGAGTGCGAATGCTGCCAAGCTCGATAAGGCGCTAAAGCCGTATGTCGATGCTGCAGCGAAGGTGCGCGGCGGCGGTGCCCGGCGAGTGAAATCGACTGGCGCCAAGGCAGTTAGCTCGAAGGAACAACTCTCTGCGATTCGTGAGTGGGCCCGTAACAGTGGTTATGATGTGGCTGACCGGGGGCGCGTCAAAGCGGAGATCGTTGAGGCATTTGAGGCCGCGCATTAGCCATAGCTGGTGAGTATGAAATCGATCGATGAGTGGTGGCCACTTCTTCATGAAGAAGTTCGCCGTTGGATCGTAAATAATTTGTGGTCGTCGCTCCCTGAGTATTCGCTGTTCGAAATTGAGCGGCTAGGCGGACCGTCCAGCGCTGACGACTATTGGAAGCATCAAGACCGCGAGATCTACTTACCCGGCGAAGCGGTGCAGTGGATCGCGCGTTCTTCAGATTTCAATCGACTCAACATCCCGAAGGAGCCAGATCCCCGCGCGGCATACTTCCGGCGGGGATGGCCTCGGCGCCAGCCCTAGCAGGGGCTTGCCGTTCGACGGTGACGGCAACCTCGCACGAGGACGAACAGCTGCACTGCTCAATCGGCGGAGATCATCGCGGCCACTCGGGCGTAGGCCGCAGTCTGTTTGTTGATTCGCGCTTGGCGTTCTGTGGGGTTCGGAGTCCACAGCGCTTGCCTGCCCGGATGAATGCTCTCGACGGCTTCGATGCCTCGCTCCTGCGGGAGCGTCGGTGACAGCTTGAGCATGCGGTGCCACACATCGACGGCGTGGGTGCCTTGAAGTAGTACGACGCAGCACGTTGGCACCAGGTCAAGGAGCTGCAGGAGCACGGCTGCGCCGGCATTGAGCTCACCCGCCTTCGGCGCGCGGTTGACATACCAGGGATATGCGTTCCACGGCAGGACTTTTCGGGGTGAAATGCCGTGCTGCTCAAACAGCTGTAGTTGGCGCTCGGCCGTCGGGTCGTCGTTCTCGATGCAGAGAAACCCTGAGCCGCTGCCGAGTTGCGTCTTCGGGCCAGGGTCGCGGAGGACCGAGAGCACTTGCGCATCGATCCCGCCGTGCATCGGTGCGACCTCGGGCAACCAGAGGTTGTTCGCCACATCCCGCAGGTCAGCGACGAATTGATTGATCGGCGCGATATGTGAGTCCATGCGGTGGTGTTGCTGGTGGAGTAGAAATGTTTCGTTTGCCATCAGTCGGCCATTCTTCGACGATAGGTGCTCGACCCGACTGAACCGACCCCATTGAATCGCGTCTCGCGGCGGGATCGCAGACAATCACGGCTATGGCGCTTGATGCTCCGCTGAATGCACGTCAGATTGAGGTCCTCAGCTGGATCAGCGACGGCTGCCCAGACGGACGCTGGAGCGACTTCACCTTCAAGACTACGGCCACGGCCCTGTCGTCTCGCCGGTTGGTGGCGGTCTCCAAACGCGGCGGCATGTGGAGCGCGACGATCCTGCCCGCGGGCGAGCACTATCTGGCCAAAGGCGACTACCCCGCGGGCCACTGGACCAGGGCGCGTCGCAGCCAGGGCGTGAATGTGATCACCGTCGACCGTCCCACAGGTGCTGCTGTGCGACCCGTCGCAGACCGATGTCAAACTACCGCGGCAGTCGAGACCGGCGATCAGCGCCTACACAGTCGGGCTCGCGAACTGGTCGATACGGTGATCGAAGCTGGTGGGGAGATACATCGTGAGTCGAAAGACGGCACAAGGACGTACTCGTCGCTGATCGCGGCGGTGAACCGCCACAAGCTTGCGCCCGAGGGCAAGAAGCTCACGATCGAGATGGGCAGCCGCTGGGAAATTGCCGTCATCCGCCTGGAGAACGCACCGTACTGGCGAACAATGCCTGCGTCCGAAGTCGTTGAGGCTCAACGTATCGGCAAGTGGCATCCCGCACTGGCGCCGCTTCGCGCAGTCGAGTTCGTGTCCATGTCTGTCACGGCAGAGCGCCGGATGCTGCGCATCCTGCAGGCCGTAGCCGTGGAATGCGAGGCACGTGGGTGGGGGGTCGAATCCGCGAACCCCGAGCGCAGCTATCACTACAGGCAGTCAAGAGCTGGTCATGTGGCGATCGGCATTCGCGATCACCGCTACCTGATCGGGGTGTGGCAGAAATACCGAGAGGTACCACCGCCGCGGTGGGGCCAACCTCCCAAGCGTCCACCGTCCGATCCGCAAGAATCGCTCGCGGTCGGGCTGCTCTGGGAGGCACATGGGCGATCCGGGATTACCGAGTCATGGTCGGACTCGCCCGCCAAGCGTGGCCGAGTCGAACGATTGCTTCCCAAGGTGCTCTGGGAACTGGAGCGACGGGCCGATCAGACCGATCGGCGGCAAGAACAAGAGCGACTGGCTGCAATTGAGCGAGAACGCTTGCTGACTGAAGCCGAGCGGCGGGCGCGCGTCGTGCACGCCGAGAATGTCCGTGGCGAAGTACTCAGAGCGCAGCACGCACAATGGCGCGAAGTACTCCAGCTTCGCGAGTACCTCGGTGCCATGGATATGGCGATCGATCAACTGCCCGAAGTGGCCGACCGCACAGCGGCATTGGAGTGGAGAGATTGGTGTCTGGGCTACGTCAACGCAACGCTCGATCCCCTTGCCCATCGTCTAGAGCTGCCTGACATCCGCGAGTGGACTCTTGAAGAACGAGATAGTCTGGTAAACAGCATGCTTCGACAATTGAAACGGGAAGAATCGCAACCAGGCCCCTTCGCGTAGTTGTGTGCTGTCGCTGCGCAGCGCTGCTCATACCCTGCAACGATCGAGACCATGGAAATCGGCGACGAATGGATCTACCGACTGAGGACCTACAGCCCGACCGAGCGGGTTAGGATCCTCGGGATCGAGAAACGCAAGCAGTCGGTACGGGTCGATATCGAGTTCCTTGACGGTAATGACGCTGGACGGCACGAAAACGTACCGGGCTCACGACTGCACGGTCCGTGGAGCACCCTCGCCGCGTTCGATGAACGCTGGGCGAACTGGCAGCGCTTAGACGGCGACGGCCTCGATGACGTTGAACAGCGCGCGGTCCTCATGGTCCTCATCGCGCTGATACCGGAAGAGATCGTCATGTATGACAACTCACCAGCTCGACACGGCGTTACGGTCAGCGACACGGCGGCGCTGGAGAAGCTGATGAAGCGGCCGATGTCGGATGTCCTGGGGCAGGTTGACTGGTTCGAATGCGACGGGGATATCGAATTATCTTCTTACGGAACGCTGCTAATAGCGGAGTACGTCTGCGCCGCGAATCCAGTACCACTCCTGGAAGCTGTCATGGCAGAGGAAGCAGAAGCGCGCGAGCACTGCAAACGCGGGTGCGAGCGTGACTTCTTCGACGGGTCCGGCAAGCAGATGTCCTCTCCTGAGCGCGAATTCTTTGTGTACCGCAAGTACGTACGTCCCAAGCACGAGCTTGTCCGGGCTTGGTGCGGCCACCGCTCGGTGAGCTTTGTTGAACGGCTGGAAGCCGCAGAAGGAGAGGTCCGCCGACTCGACGTTCTCGTTGCAGAGCTGATCGATGTAGTGCGAGAACACAACACATTCAGCGCTCAAGCCTTCGAGATCCGGCACAACGATGACCGAATTCGACCAGAAACAGTTCGCCCGCTTATCGACCGGCCGCTTGCCCCGTGGGAAATTCCAGTGAAGGAGATTCGGGTCCGAGGGCGGCGGTGGTGACCAAGCGACCGAGAGATGCGGCGAACGTTCAGCCGCAGAGACTCGATCGGTGCGAGGTCATTATTCTTCGCCGCTGAAATCAAATAGCTCGCGTGCTATTTCGCCCTCTGTGATTGACAGTAGTAAGTAGTCGATCGCTTCCTGGATATGGTCCAGATCAGTCTGTTCGTGTGTGATTTCGTCAGTTTTTCTATCCGAAATATGAACGGTCGCACCACTATACGTGACGGTTATCTGGACATCGTATTCTTCGGGAAATGCATCCAATGCTCAGCGTCCTCTCAGGCGACGGATGCGCAGGAATTCTATGCGCGTATCCCAGCGAATTCAACCCCCGAATTCGACGGTCGCACCCGTCATGTCAATTGCGAAAGACGCTGCGCGACAACATCCCACGGTATATCGTGAGTCAGATAGCTCCACGAGAAGCGGAGGGCGCCGTCGATCTGCGTCTGCGGGAGGCCGGCGGCAACGAGTACATGACTCGGTTCGTATTTCTGCGAGGTGCAGGCCGATCCATTTGAAACTGCGACCACATCTTTCAGTGCGACGATGGCAGCCTCGGCATCGACGCCGGGGACTGAAAAATTCAATGTATGGGGGACCGTTCGCGACTCGTCTCCACTGGTTTGAATGCCGAGTGTTGAAAGTGCCGCCAGCGCGTCACGCTTGATCGCGGCGACAAGTTCTTCACGTGATTCGTGCTCCTTCAATGCCAGTTCGGACGCGAAGCCGAGGCCCGCGATGAGTGCGACGGGGAGCGTTCCCGGTCGAAGCCCTCGCTCCTGGCCACCGCCAAACATCAGTGGTTCCAGCGGGATGCGGCGAAAACCGCGTCGCCGTGCGACCAGCGCGCCGATGCCTTTCGGTGCGAACACCTTGTGGCCGGAGATGCTCAGCATGTCGATTCGTGGGTTCTGGAGGGGCTCGATGATCTTCCCGAATGCCTGAGCGGCGTCGACGTGGAAGTGCGCATCGTGCTCTTCGAGCGCGGAAGCGATCTCAGCAAGTGGCTGAATGACGCCCGTTTCATTGTTGACCGCCATGGTCGACACCAAGAGCGTGTCCGGACGCAGTGCCGCGGCGATGTCTCGCGGCTCGACCCACCCGCCGCGCGTGGGGGCCACTAACGTGACCTCGAAGCCACGGCTGGCGAGAACATCGAGTGGCTCCAGGACCGCCTTGTGTTCGATCTGGGTCGAGACGATGTGCCGGCGGCCTGATTTCTCGCCGGACGGCGCCAGTCCGAGGATCGCCAGATTGTTGCTCTCAGTCGCCCCGCTGGTGAACGTCACTTCGTCCGGCTGAGCGCAAACCACTGCCGCAACCTGGTCGCGGGCACGCGCCACCCGCTCTTTGGCGATTTGGCCGTAGCCATGCGTACGGCTTCCAGAGTTTCCGAACTCGTGGGCCATGTACGTCATAACTTCGGCGGCCACCCGCGGGTCTACCGGGGTGGTCGCATTGGAGTCAAGGTAAACGGGCCGACCTGCGGTTTCGTCGGCCGGGAATCGCATCTGGGCCGGTCTGTCGGTGGGCGTGTCTACCGTCATGGCGAAGACGTTACGCGTAGGTTCGGACAGGTGTTTGGAGAATCGCCGTCGCCTGTTCGGATCATTTGTTCCGAACAACGAGATATGGTAGGAAAGTGAGAGGTGACACCAAATAACACCGTCTCGCCGCCACTGCCTCGATCTCCGGGTCGCCCCCGCACGGGTGAATTCGAGTGGGTGTTCCCCGCGATTCGGGGCGTCCAGGCTGGACGCGAGTACTACGTGACAATGTGCCCGTTGCGGCTGATTCCCCGGATGTTCTTGTTCGATGAGGAAGAGCTGACGGCAGAGATGCGTGCGCAGCGCACATTGAATAAGAGCCGCGTACCTGAGATCGCTCGGTACATCCTCGAGAACAGTGACAGCTACGTATTCTCCGCGTTGACTGCGTCGGTGGATGTCGACGTGCGATTCGATCCGATTGCGACGGACGGGCCCAGCGAGCGAGTAGGTACCCTCGTCATCCCGATGTCGGCGCGCTTTGTCATCAACGACGGGCAGCATCGACGCGCCGCCATACAGCAAGCATTGATAGAGAATCCCGCACTGGGTGACGAGAGCATCGCTATGGTGTTATTCCTCGACGTGGGCCTCGAACGCTGCCAGCAGATGTTCGCTGATCTCAACCGTTATGCGGTTCGGCCTGCGAAGTCGATCGGCGTGCTGTATGACCACCGCGATGAGATGTCCGCGCTGACAAGGCTTGTCGTAATGCGGTCAGCTTTCCTGCGTGATCTCACTGAGATGGAAACGTCGAACTTGGCTCAGCGCTCGCGAAAGCTGTTTACGCTATCTGCGCTTCACTCAGCCACAAAGGCACTCCTGGATGGGATCGAGGAGAGTACTTTTGAGCGCCGCGTGGATCTGGCGGCGAAGTACTGGGAGCTGGTAGCTGACCAGTTCCCTGAGTGGGACCTCGTTTTCAACCGCGAGATCACCGCAGGCGAGGTCCGCCGGGACTTCATACACACGCATGGAATCGTGCTCCACGCGTTGGGCAAGGTCGGCAATAGTCTGCTGAGTCAGGGCAAAGGTGTTCGGTCCTGGACGCCGGCGGTGAAGAGGTTGCGCGAGGTGGACTGGCACCGTTCGAGCAGCCTTTGGGAAGGCCGGGCTGTCATTGGCGGACGCGTCTCGAAGAGTGCAGCGAACGTCCTGCTGACCACTGCCGCGATGCGCACGGCCATGGGACTTCCACTGCCACCTGACGAGCAGCGTGCTGAAGACGCATTCCGAGGAGGAAACAAATGATACGTAGCCTGCCGATCACGCCTAAGAGACGTTCGGCATTCGATGAGTTGGGGTTCGCGGCGACCGTCGATGCGGTTGTGACCAAGACGCAAGAGCTCTACGCGGCGGACAACGTGCCGTGGGTTGTGGGCTATTCGGGTGGCAAGGACTCAACCGCGGTGCTTCAGATCGTGTGGCTAGCGATCCAGGGACTTCCGGAAGAGCAGCGGCACAAGCCTGTCCACGTGATCAGCACTGACACCCTCGTTGAGAACCCCGTCGTGGCAGCGTGGGTGACGCATTCGCTGGAGGTCATGGAATCAGCTGCGCGCGACGCGGCCCTGCCAATCACGCCGCATCGGTTAACTCCAGCCGTTGCAGATACATTCTGGGTCAACTTGATCGGCCGTGGTTATCCGGCACCGAGGCCGAAATTTCGGTGGTGCACGGAGCGGCTGAAGATCAAGCCGTCGAACTCGTTTATCCGCGAGATGGTGAAGACCCACGGCGAGGCGATTCTGGTGTTAGGCACCAGGAAAGCCGAGAGTTCGGGCCGGTCTCATCGGATGACCGAACTTGAGTCGCGCCGGGTGCGAGATCTACTGAGCCCTAACAACTCACTGCCGAACTGCCTTGTGTACTCGCCAGTTGAGAATTGGTCTAACGATGACGTGTGGACTTTCCTCATGCAGGTGGCCAACTGCTGGGGGTACTCGAACAAGGAACTGCTCACGATGTACCAAGGCGCGTCACCTGACGGTGAGTGCCCACTGGTGGTCGATTCGACCACGCCAAGCTGCGGTGACAGCCGTTTTGGGTGCTGGACGTGCACACTCGTCGATAAAGACAAGTCGATGTCGGCCATGATCCAGAACGACGAGGAGAAGGAGTGGATGCTTCCACTGCTCGATCTGCGTAACGCGCTCGATGTTGCCGACGACCGGCATCTTCGTGATTTCCGCAGGATGAACGGCTCCGTTCAGCTGTTTCACGGCAAGCCGATTCCAGGCCCGTACACGCAAGCGTCACGCGAAGATTGGTTGAGGCGATTGCTTGAGGCGCAGGCGTTTATCCGGACGGAGGGTCCCGAATACGTCCGCTCGATTGATCTCATCACCCAGCCGGAGCTGGATGAAATCCGGCGCATTTGGGTGGTGGAGAAGCACGAGTTCGAGGACCGCCTCCCTGCGATCTACGAGAAGGCAATGAACGTACCCTATCCCGGCGGGCCTCTTGACGAGCATCTGCCACTTGGTGCCGAGCTGATTGACACGCTCCGAGACGTGACGGACGGCGATCGGCTCCATTTCGAACTCGTGCGAGAACTGCTTGACGTCGAGCAGCGTTACCGATCTCAGGCGCGTCGTGCCGGACTGTTCGATTCGCTCGAAGGGGCGATTCGGCGGAACTTCTACGACAACGAAGAGGATGCTCTCATGCTTGCTCAGCGGCGAAAGGCCGCAATGGAACGCAGCGACGAGCTGACAGATGAACCCGATCCGCTCGATGTCATCGACGGGTACGTGCGACAGACCGCGGAGGAGGTCGTCCAGTGATTCTCGATTCGATCGTCTTGGAGAACGTTGGGACGTTCCGCGGAAAGAACGAAATCAAGCTCACACCAACGTCTTCAAAGAAACCGGTTATTCTGATCGGTGGCTTGAACGGCGCCGGCAAAACGACGATCCTGGAAGCGATCCACCTGGCCCTGTATGGCCCTTTGTCTCAAGGGCGTGGCCGACGGACCGGCAGCTATGACAGCTACTTGCGGAGCTTGATCCACCACGGCGTCCCCGCCTCCGAGGGCGCCGCCGTCGAGCTGACGTTTCATGTCTTTCAGCAAGGTGCGAAGCGTTCTTACCGGATTCGGCGCCGATGGCAAGGTGCTGGGGCGGCCCTACGGGAGTTCGTTCTCGTATGGGTTGACGGCAAGTTTGACGAGTCCCTCGCATCTACGTGGAGCGAGTATGTGGAGACGTTCATTCCCCGAGGCATCGCCGGCTTGTTCTTCTTCGACGGCGAACAGATCGAAGCGCTGGCCGACCTTGAACAGTCGCGGCATGTTCTCCAATCCGCGCTGGCTGCGCTGCTGGGACTCGACCTGATCGATCGCCTGGCGACCGATTTGGCGGTCATCCGGCGGCGGCATCGTGGTGCCGAGGTTCCAGAAGAGTTGCGGCAACTCGTCGAGGCCAACCGGACGACGGTTGCGTATGCGCGGCAGACGGCCGAACTTGCCTACGAGCAGGTGGGCACTGCGAAGGTGGAGGCAGAACGCGCCGAAAAGCGCCTGCACAAAGTCTCTGAACAGTACCGAGCCGCGGGCGGCGGACTGTTTGAACAGAGGGAGACTGCCGAAGCCCGACTAATGGTGGCGCGCCAACAGATGACTACCGTGGACGAGGAGCTGCGGAGCGAGGCCGCGGAATCGGCTCCATTTCTCCAGGTCGCTGAGCTTCTCACGTCCTTTGCGAACCAGGTTGCCTCGGAACAGGGTGCGCACCGGGATTCCCTTTTATTGGACGTCGTTTCCAGGAGAGATCAGGACCTACTGGACCAGCTGCGAAAAGCCAAGGTGCGAAGCGCGGCTCTCCTGGCACTCGAATCTTATATGTCGAGCGATGTAGCCAAGCGGCAGGAAGCGTCGAGCAACGTACCGATGATCAGTGGACTCCGCGATAGCCACGGCCTTGAGGCGTTGCATTCGACCATCTTGCCATCGGTGCGGAAACGTCTCTCCGCGTTGATCAATCGCAGGGAAAAGCTCGCCGCAGAGTTGGTGCAGGCCGAGCGGGCGATCGTTTCCATTCCTGACCCGGAAGCTTTGGCAACGTTGAAGCGCGAATTCGATGACGCGTCGGATGATGCGATACGTTGCCGCGCTTTGCTTCGCCAAGGTGAGGAACGGCTAGAAGCGGCGCGGCAGGAACGCGCCCGTGCTGACACCGTCTACGAGGCTGCGATGGATAAAGCAGCGAAGGCGACCCTTGACGCCGACGACGACCGCCGCCTCGTCGAGCATGCCGAACGCGCGCGGACGACGTTGGAGTCCCTAAAGGTCAAGGCGACGGAGCGGCACCTCGGACGGATATCGCAGTTGGTGCTCGAAGCCCTCGGCCGACTGCTGCGGAAAGATCGCCTCGTTACCGACGTGCAGATCGACCCCTTAACCCACGCGGTGGAGTTGGTCGGTGCTGACGGACAGAGCCTCGCGGCGACCGAACTGTCGGCGGGGGAGCGTCAGCTGCTCGCGGTAGCGCTGCTTTGGGGGCTCGCGCAGGCAGCTGGCCAGCCACTGCCGATGGTCATTGACACCCCGCTCGGGCGGCTGGACGGTGCGCACCGAGAACGGCTCATCGAACGGTACTTCCCACATGCGGCCCACCAGGTCGTGCTGCTGTCGACCGACACCGAGGTCGACGAAGGGGCCTTGAAATTGCTGCGGCCCTTCGTGGGACGGATGTACCGGCTGGACTTTGACACCGAGAGCAATGCCACAACGGTCCGTTCTGGCTATTTTTGGGAGTGAGTATGAGTATTGAGCACATCCGACTGACCACGACGGCCCGTGATCAACTCAACACCCTAAAGCGCCGCACAGGAATTAAACAATGGAATGTTCTGTGTCGCTGGGCATTGTGTCGTTCACTCGCGGAACCAGCACCTCCTCCAGCGGCGAAACTGGTATTCGACAGCAATGTTGAGATGACGTGGCGGGTATTCGCCGGGGACCACGGCGACGAGTTGCTCGCACTGGTGCGCTATCGCTGCCACATCGACGGTCTCGGGACTGATGAGGAGACGGTGGCGAACCAGCTCCGTCTGCATCTTCATCGTGGCGTCGGGTATCTCGTTGGCGATCCAAGGGTTACCAACATCGCAGGACTCGTATCCCTCGCGCTGGACCAACCGCCTGCGGCATGAGTGAGCAGGTCGCGCGTCACCGAACGGCAATGACGCGGGCAGCATTGTCCCGTCCGGTGGCTCTGGCGATGGCTGACGGCGTGCTGAGCACAGCCCTGTCCGTCTTCGATTACGGATGTGGACGAGGGGACGATCTTCGGAACCTGAGCGCGCTGGGATATCGCATCGATGGTTGGGACCCGAGCCATCGACCCGGAACCGCGCTGTATCGAGCCGATGTCGTCAACATTGGATACGTGGTCAACGTCATCGACGACCAGGCGGAACGCCGAGAGACGTTGCAGCGTGCATGGGACCTCGCCCAACAGGTGCTGATCGTATCCGCCAGGTTGGTATGGGAAGCCCGAGATCTCGAAGGTCGTCCCCACGCAGATGGACTCGTCACGCGCACAGGTACATTCCAAAAGTTCTATGAACAAGCGGAATTGGCGGGTTGGATCGAGGATTCCCTAGGCGTCAAGCCGGTCGCGGCCGCTCCAGGCATCTTCTATGTATTCAGAGATCCCGGGCGTGCTCATGAGTTCCTCGCAACACGGGCGTACACATACCGGCCTCGTATGCGTGTCGATCCGCATGCGGTGTATGAAGCGCACCAGGAAACCCTGGCGCCTCTGATGGAGTTTCTCAGTGTGCACGCTCGCCCCCCGCGTGCGGGTGAGCTAGCCCCTCTCGCTGAGAGATTGATCCGGGAGCATTTTTCCTCGATCCCGCGCGCTACCAACCTCATTCGGCAGGTAACCGACGACGGATACTGGGATCAGGTCACGTTGCAGCGGCGTCAGGAGCTGCTCGTCTACATCGCAATGTCTAGGTTCGGCCGACGTCCTCGATTCGGTGAGCTTGCGAAAATGCTTGCTGCAGACATCAAGACGCACCTCGGGAAGTACAGCGATGCCTGCCTCCAAGCCGACCGGCTTCTTCTTGCTACCGGCGATCCGGCGATCGTCCTCGTCTCGGCACGAAGCAGCAGCGTGGGCAAACAAACGCCGTCCGCGCTTTACGTGCACCGATCCGCTCTTGGCCATTTGCCGCCGGTGCTACGCGTGTACGAGGGCTGTGGTCGTGTCCTGGCTGGCACGGTGGAGCACGCGAATCTAGTCAAGTTGTCGGTGACAGAGCCGCAAGTCTCGTACTTGACCTACCCTGACTTCGACCGCGATCCGCATCCGACGCTGCGGTCGGCGGTCACCGTGAACCTCCGAAGGCTGAGTGTCGACTGGCGTGACTACAGCCGCTCAGACAATCCGCCGCTGCTCCACCGCAAGGAGGAGTTCCTCGGCGCCGATCACCCGAAGCGTCCGCTCTACGAACGCCTGACCCGTGCGGAGGTGAGAGCGGGACTCTACGAGCATCCCGAACGTATCGGTACACGTAACGGATGGTTGACGACTATGCGTGAAGCTGGTTTGGCGATCCGAGGACACCGACTGGTGGCGGCAGGCTCCGGAGGAGCCGTAGACCACCAATAAGGTGCTCAGGCCAAATCGTTATGTACTGCAAGGCCAAGATCCGCCGTTCCGAATGGCTACGCCAGGCCCGCCGAACATCCCGAGGGTTCAATGGATGGAGTCACGTGGCGTCAATACATGCACAGGTACGTGTTGGGTAGTCCGGCATCACAGCTCCTTCACGACGGGCTTGAGCAGCTCGGAGATCTGATCCAGGTCGGTGTGCCCGCCGAGGGGAAGATTGCCCTCCCCGCCCTTGATCTTCACGACACGCTTGCGCACGTTTTCAACTGCATCGTGCTTCATCCTGTCTCCGGCAATGAGGTAGGCGATGAGATCCGCTGCGGTCTCGTAGTTCTCGTTGCGGGCGATGATGCGGCCGTTGGGTGCGATGAGTACGTCCTTCCACTGCTCGCTCTGGATGTTCCAGTCGATCTTGTTGGCTCGGACGATCGCTTCGTCGAGAGTGAGCCCGAGGTCCACTGCTCGCACGAGTGCCCGGAAGAGCACGATGTGGGCAGCGGGCTTGAGCAGCAGACTCCACTTCTGGCCATCCTTGCGCATGGCAGGGATCTCGACGGGATTCGCCAACGCCTCCTTGAAGGCATCCATCCCATGAAGAGCGGCCAACCACCAGTCCTTGACGTGCTCATAGGCTTCGTCAAGTCGTTCTTCGGCGGGACGCACGACGTTCTTCTTCTCGTTGAACTCTTCAATCATCTTGAAGTGCGCGAGAATTGATTGCACGGTGTCGTATACGGCACTGATCGTCGTGAACTGGGCGCTGCGATCGGCAAGTGTGTTGCTCTTCCAGTTGACGATCAAATTGCCCTTTGCATCCTTTTGCCCTAAAGGCTCACCTTCCCGCAACAGCCACCGAGTCAGGATGGCATACCCGTCGTCCTCGCTGGTGATGATGTTGTCGCCGCGAGAAGTGGGCTTTGCGTTGCGGTTGATCTTGTTGAAGATCCGCCGGATGTGCTCCGATTCGTTGAGATCGACGAAGATGACTGCCAGCTCGTCGTTGGCGACCTCCTTCGTGAACTCCCCCAGGTCGACCTTGGACTTGATGACCTTGCCTAGCGCCGACGTACGGTGCTGACCGTCCAGCACGACGAGTTCGCCGCCGTTGATGGTCAAGAATCCGATGTCCTTGGCGACCGACTTGTACGCCGCCGGCAGACCCTTGGGGATGATGTCGGACAGGGACTCGTACGTGACGTCGGCGTTGCAGATGAGGACCAAGATGGACGAGAAAAACCTGTCGCTGGATTTGGCCAGGTAGGGAACGATCTCGTCATCGACGCGCTTGTCATTGAGTTCACGCTGTAGGCGCTCTTCGAGTGAGAAGTTCGCCCAGCCGTCCATGTCCCGGGGAGCCCGGGTGGAGGCCACTAGTTCTCGGGCGCTCATCTTCGCTTCGTAGAACTCCGTAGATCCCATCTGGCCCTTGATCACGGGCACTGTTGTAGCCATTGTCGTAATTCCCTTTCGGTGTGTGTGAATTAGATGGATTTGTAGAGCAATTGGTTGCACAGCGGCTGGATGGCGCGAATCAAGTCACGTTCTACGCGAACCTGTTCGCACAGGTCGACCCTCATCCAGCTGAACTCCAACCGACCCAAAGGGCGCCGCTGCACCGCGGTGACGCCGGAGTTGTGACTGTCGAAATAGTGCTGCAGATAGCGCTTGTACAGGTTTCCGGTTCGCCCGATGTAGAGCACGCCACGCAAATCGTGGATGAGGTACACGCCCGGTTCCTCGGGCACCGACAGCGATCCGCCGATCGTGTAGGACACTGTGCCGTCCAGCACGACTTCGGGGGGATTGTGTACGAGTGCTTCCCGTGCCTTGTTGAGCGCATCTGCTTCGGCGGTCGCCCGGGGCAGGGCTACCTCGTTACTGATCACGCGAGCGCGTCCTTTCGTCTAGTACGTGTAAGTGGCGGGATGGGCCGGACGGGGCGTTTACCGTCCCGGCGGTGAACTGAGCTCATCGACGGACCACGGGGTGCTCCTTATCTCCAGTGGTGTTGGTAGAACCTTGGGCGGTCGCCCTGAGCGTGCTTCGCCGTCTGCGCCGGAACCGGATAGCGATTCGGCTCGTCGATTCGAGCGCTGAGCCATGGAGCTACGAAGGTCCCTGTGCGAACATCTCTGCTGTTTGCATAGTTATGACGAATGTTTGCGACTTCGAGCTCGATGCTACCAGCTGTTCCTCTAGTTTGCAAGTATATTGCTAGTGTTTGCGCAAACGTGTCGGAACGCCTTGGGCTGTTTCTCTACAATCGCAGTCGGCGACATGCCTGGGCCGCAAGCCAGCACTGGCACACGCCGCTTTGCAGCCCCGATCGACGCCGTCAAAGCGCCATAGGACTGCGGGGGCTGGGGGCAGGGGCGGCCAAGTTCTAACGGCCGCGTTCCTCGCAGTGCCGGCTGCCGAAGCAAGCGCAGAACACAGCCCGGAGCGACTTCCGGCAACCGGAATCGCCGACGGAAGTGTCAAAGAACCGTGACCACTTTGCATGATCCCTTGATCGCATTGGCAGTGCGTGTTGCTTCTTGGCGGCAAGCGCCAGGACAGCAAAACTGGGTCTACATAGCCAACGCTGGCGGGCTGATGTCAGCTCCAGCTGACCCCGCCTAGGAGTTCATCAACCGACAGCGGCTTCGCTCCACCACTAGCGGTGAGAACCTCCGTCACGAGGTCGATGAGGACGAGGTCAACCGGTTGGTGCCGGACGTTAATCTGCTCCTGAATGTATTCGAGGCCGCCGTTCGCGAATTCTTCGAAGATCTTGATGCGCTCCTCCAGCCGGGAGCCGTCCATAATTTCAGGATCATCCGAGACGACGTTGGCGGCAATCATGTTGATGAGCGTGTCGCTGAATCCCGGATATGTCAGTACCTCGTACCGAATTGGGTCACCTGAGCTTGCAGTGAACGCAACTCGTCGCTGCTGGTGGAAGCCCACTGCCGCGGCGAACAGGAGGATGTCGCGGTAAGTCGGGAACTTGGCCTCGCTCTGCATCTCCAGCATGAGCGCCTCATGCTGCTGTGGTCGGCGGGCGCGAATCTCGCCTGGTGCAGTGGTCACTTGATCACCTTCAGCTCGGAATGGTCAGAGTCGTCGGACCGGATGTACGGATACGACATTCCTTCGAGCTCGATGTCTTCGGCGATGCCGCCTTCAACGGTGGTGTGAGCCTCGATGACACCGAGATGACTGACGTATGGGAGCAGCTCCGTGACGACCTTGCCAAGACCTTGGCTCTTGCTCACAAGCACCACCAACTGCGGGGCCATCTTCGCCAGTGCCCGTGATACCGCTTCCTGGTAATCCTGATCGAGCGATCCGAACGCTGCGTCCATCACGATTGGGAAGGTGCCGGCATCGACAGCGGCGTCGCCTTCGGCGCGGCCGCCCTTGCGTATCTCGCGAGCTAGTTTGGAGACCGCTGCCACGAAGCTTAGACTGAGGATCTGGTTCTCTCCGGTGGACTTTGGAACCGGCAGCTCCACTCCATTGACGTTCTGGTGAAGCGTCAGTTCAAAGCCCTCGTTGAGGGTGGGGACGTACGGCTTAAACGTAATTCCCTTGAACACATTCTTGACCTCAGCGTCGAGTCGGTGGCGCATATCCTCTTCGCGGAACGCGAGGATCTCTTCCAGCGCCTTCTTCACGGACTGCACTAGGTCGGAGCGTGAACGAGCCTTCTGAGCCAATTCGTCGGTCACTTCTGCCCGCGAACGCTCCTTTGACTTCTGTTCGATGTCCTTGGCGATGGAGTCCAGCTCGGTTTGAATCGAACCTTTGCGCTGGTTCCCAACCGCGATACGGCCTTCGAGGTCTATGCGCTTCGTCTCCAGCTCGGGGACACCCTCCATCCGACTGCCCTTGAGCTTTCCGTCGAGTTCGGATTTACGCGCCTCAAGACGCGAAACCCGTTCGCGTTCAATCTGAATACGATTCAACAGTGTGCTGAGGGCATCCTTGAGATTGCCGCGGGCGTCGGCCAGCGGCGCGATCTGACCGCTAACTTGCTGCCAGGCCGTTTCTACGGCTTGCAACCCCGCCCGCTGCCGCCACTCCTTGACGTGGCCCCACGCAGCACTGTGCTCAGAAAGCGCTGTGCCACAAATGCATGAGCCTTCATCAAGTAACTGATCGACAAATTCGCGTTTCAATGGTGCGGGTAAGGCACCCCGCTGATAGAGGTTGTCTGCCATTGCCTTGGTCTTTTCACCGAGTATCTCGGTGAACGCCTGGAAGCCCTTGGTTGCGATTAACACCGAACGCTCGGTCAGCGCGGCATCTCTAGCAGACCGCGCTTCGTCAAGTTCAGTCGAAACTTTGTCGCGCTCTTCTTGGATCGGAGCCGCCTCGGCATGCTGTCGCAGCAATTCCGTTGTGGCGTCTCGTTCTTCGGTCAGTGTGGCGATCCGGCCCTCGGTCACCTTCAGTTCATCTTTGGCCTTCTCCTGCCTGTCGGTAAGCGAGTCGATTGCATCCTGGATTGCGCTCGCGGTTTCGCCTCCGTGCTTCTTCAGTTCGTCGGTGAGCTTCCGGTTCACTTTCGGCAAGTGTGCGATAGCGCGCTCCACCTGCTCCAGGTCCAGCAGGACCTTGATGTCTTTCTGAACCTCCGCGTAAGCGCCTTTCTTAACTAGGTTTTCGATGCGCTCGCCGTTGAAGAAGAAGAACCGACTGACGCCGATCGGAAGAATGCTCAGGATCGTCTCTTGCGGGGCATGGCTGATGTCGGATGAGCCATCGGATCGCGTCGTCCACAATTCCAATGTGGGGGACATCGGGCCTTGGTTATCCGACTCCTTTCGGAGGTTCGCGCCGCGACGCAGCCGATAGTCCCGCCCCTCGTGGTCGAATCGGATCTCCACCGCGACCTCAATCGAATCGCCGATGGGGAGCGCACGCCAGACGCTGTCTGTGATCATGCGGTTTTGTTGCTCGACGTCCTCGGACATGCTGCCGTACAGGCCCCACGTGAACGCATTGAGCAGCGTAGTCTTACCTGCACCATTGGCACCGAAGACGAGTGTCACTGGCTTAATGCCATCGGAGGTCATATCAAGGGTTTGAGTTCCCCTGAACTGTCGGAAATTCGTCAGGGTGATGGACTGCAATTTCACGGAATGATCTCCTTCACCGCGGCCAGTAAGTCGTCGGTCGCGTCGTACGCGGCGATATGAAGCTTGGCCCGCTCGATCTCCAGCACTCTTTTGAGGAGCGCCAATTCTTCAGGGCTCAACTCTTCGAGCACCTGTCGTTCGGTACGCTTATCCGTCACACTGTCCCCTCACTTTCGGTTCCTCACCAGCAGCGTCTGTTACTCACATGTCCATGAGCTGGTAGCGCTCTTTGAGTGGACGCAATACTTGCAGCGTCGTCTCGTAATTTTCCGATAGCTTCCCGAACTCGTTGGCCCGCTCCAGCTCTCGAACGAGGAGGGCGCGTTCAATCGTAAAACTAATCGGTGTTCCATCTGGCGGAACGGCCAGGTAATCGAGGATCTCGGCACGATCCTTACCCGGCGCACGGCGGAGCAACCGTCCGCGGCGTTGGATGAACTGTCGGGGATTGCTGCTGCTCGCCAGCAGGTAGCCGATTCGGGCGTCGGGGATATCGACTCCCTCATCAAGGCAGCGCATCGCGATCAGGGTGCGGAGATCGCTTCCGCTGCCGAACCGCCGCAGTAGCGCTTTGCGCTCGCTCCGCTGTGTGTCCGACACGTAGGTGTGTCCCGACAAGTGGAGTTCATTGCCAACGAGGTGCATCACCTCGTCGACCTGCTTCGGTCCTGGCGGCTCGCCCGGCTCTGCCGGTCGCCGACCTTCGGCGCAGTAGATGAGTTGGAACCACTCGTCGCGCCGTGCAGTCAGATCGTCCCTCAAGGCAGCAATTTTACCTTCGGCGTGTCCCAGCACCCCAGCTCGTTGACGTAGTAAAAACCCCAAAGGTGAAGTGGGATCCGAGTTCCGGAGGTCATCGCCCGACGCGATCCGCTTCGCGATCTGTGCCGAGAGGTCGACGTAGAGATTGGTTTCAGCGTAGTTCAGCTCGATCAGCCTCGGGACGTAAAGGTATCGCGTGAGCGCGCCCATCTCGATTGCCTTAGCAAGTCCGAGCTCGAAGCAGACTGGCCCGAAATATCCGGTAAGTGCATCTGTACCTTCGTCATCGAACCAACGTTCGGGTGTCGCTGACAATCCCAACCGGTATGTAGCGTTCTGGGGGAGCGACGAACGGAAGGTCTGAGAGCCGAGATTGTGTGCCTCGTCGGCGATTACGAGAAGCGGCTGCGAAATACGCGCCAAGACCGATTGGAATCGCTGGCCTGAAAAGGAGTCATTGGTGGCGACGATGGCGACTACAGGACGCTGCCCCATACGTGCTGCGGCGAGCTGTTCTTCTAGGACAGGAAGCCACTTCTCGCTCGATTCATATACGGCAATCGGCCGGACGCCAAAGCCTTCGACCTCGGAGATCCACTGATCCACGAGGTGGGTGAGCGGCGCCAAGACTAGCAACACCAACGGCTGTTCACGCTGCCGAAGTAGATCGCCAAGCTTGGTCGCTGCGATCATCGCCGTCTTTGTCTTACCCGTGCCCGTGGCCATCTTGAGGATGCCGCGGCCTTGCTGTCCTAGCCACGCGACGACCGCATCCCGTTGATAGTCACGGACTTCAAGGCCTGAGGGAATGCTCAGGCGAGATGGCTCGCTGACCACCGCCGACGCTGGAGTCAAGGCGTTGTCGACGCCCGGCAGCGGCCGGTGCGGCCTGTCGTTTCCTAGCTTGATGAGCCGGTCGCGCGCCACGTCAGGAAAACGCTCTATCTGGAGATTCGGAGTCTGGTTCGACCACAATGATTGAAAGTCGCTCTCCAATCGCAGCGCTCGCACGCCGTCTCCAGAGACCCACCCGCTGTAGACCTCTACCGACTCGAAATTGGCCATTAGGCCGCCGTACGTCTCGTTGCTGCTGCCGGTGAACCCGATAAGGTCTCCGAGATCGTCGCGGAAGATCCCGATCTTCTCGTGGTAGATGCCGACCCGCCCATCCTGCTCCACGAACGCCAGCTTGATGTCGAGTCGGCCCTCGGCAATAAGTCGCCCCAGCAGACCGAGCCCGTCAAGCACTGTGACCGGCTGATCGTCACTTTCCAGCTCCCGCAGCGTGGCGCGCTCCATGACGGCGCGCACATCGTAGCCACGTTCGATATCGACGATGTCGTCCTCGTTCAGGTGAGGCGACGCGATGAGCCGCATTGATCCACCGCGCCCGGCGAAGACCTCGATACCGCGGGCATAGAGCGCCAGGCTGGTGGAAGTGAAATAGCCAACCGCTCGGCTATAACTCGTTGCCACGGTGAACGCAGGTACGAAGAAACTACCGACGACGTCTTCCCTGTCACTGCGATAGCGATTGTGCAGTGTGAGTGATCGGAGGCCGCGGGGTTTGTCGGTCACAGAAGGTCCAGGATCTCGTCCACTTCGGCGCTATGGGTGCGGACCGCCGGAACATGGCCCGTCTCAAGTTGCTCGCGAATAGCGAGCAGCAGATCCGCGACGTCATTATCGCCGCGGGCGCGGTAGTCACCAATGATGCTGGCGACAGGAGCGTCCTCAGGTAGAGCGATCGCCGTCGCCAGGGCGATGCGGGCCGCCGCTGGGTCAGACGTTGGTTGCGCTCCGACTAGCGACAGAGCGTCAGCAAGTGGGTCACCGATAAGGTCCCGCGCCTGCTCGAAACTAAAGGTGTGGTCGTCATAGATGACGAGGAACGCCTCGGTGTCGGCCGCCACGTCTTCCTCCATAAGGAACCGACGAATCGTTCCGAATTGCGGTTGGATGCCAGTCCAGGCGATTGACTGTGGTCCGAGCGCAGAATCGAGCTGCAGCGTCTCGCCCTCACTGAGATCGAGGATCGTCGTGATAGCCATCGGCGCAACGGAACCACTGCCGCGCAGATGGTCGGTGGTAATGCGCACGCGATAGCTCCACGCGCCCAACCGCCGGAAGAGACGCCGAGTCTGCTGGGGTGATTTGCGGACGGTACGTTCTCCACCTAACTGCACAATTCGGTCCTTGGTGGTGAACGGTGCCGCAGCTGCATAAGCGATCACACTGCTGCCGCTGACGCTATATCGAGCGGTGATGTACTCGACAACGTCCTCCAATCGCGCGCGACCACCGCCACGTGCGACGAGTTCTCGGATCATCGACCGGATGCCCGTGTATGCTTCCATGCCCCACTCTTTGAGTGCCCAGCGGTCCCGGTCCACACGTTCGAATCGAACATCTGCGCCCAAAGCGTTGCCCAGTGAACGAGCGCTCCGGTCGAAGACGAATTGATCGACGATCTCTTGAGAACTGAGCGGCGATCCCGCCAAGGACAGGACTGCGGCTGCGTAGTCGCCCACGGATGATGTGCGCGTCAGGACAGACTCGCCCTGAATGACGTACCCGCAGTGCGCCAGCCACGACGCAGTAAAGCTAGGTCGATGCTCGGTCCGCTGCGACTCGATCAAGTCCAGGTCGCCGAGCAGAACGACACCGAATTGATCTGCTCGCTCGGCCAATTGGGTCCGTGTGAACTCCAGCGCGGCGGTCATCGTGGGTACGACACACCACCCGCCCTCAATCTCATATGCGTCATCTAGTCGGTCGAGCACTCTCCAGGCGGGTTGACCCGCACGGTCGACATTCTTGCCGAGTGCCGGCATTGTTTCCAGGAGATCGTCGAGTGGTCGGATAGTCCCGATGAGGTCGCGCGCACTCTCGGCGGCCATTGCCAAGGGTCCCTCTTCGGAGATCACCGTCATCATGGTGCCGCGTGCCTTACCCTCGATCTGGCGGATTCGCTCGCGCGTGACGTCATACTTCTGGCCAAGCTGGTCAAGAGTCGGCGGATCATCGGCGAACAGTCGCGCCTCTAGAATGTCCATCGCACGGGAATCGAGCACGCTGAGGGCCTCGTCGAACAGTGCTGCGATGTCACGTTCGGTCTCCGGCTCGCTGGAGACATCGCTCACTCGAAGTGCCTCGATGCGTTGTCTAGCCTTGACGATCTCGTCGGGCGTCCCGGGAGGGATGTGGCCGCCTATTAGTGGCTGATCGACCCTCCCTACCGTGCGGTACCAAGCGGCGATTCTGTTGACGTCCTCAATTAGGGATGCCGCCCACGCAGGATGTGCCGGTACAGAGAACGACACAGAGATAGAATCGTGCCCGGAAGGCGTCGCCCTGATGGTGGCTGTCGCTTGTGACGTCGATACGTCGGCCAATGCCTGCAAGATCGCGTCAGCAGTCCCGACGCCCATGTTCTGCCAGCCGAGCATGTCGTCGAGACTGATGGACTGCAGTCGGCCCGGCTTCGAACGTCCGTATTTGCCGAATGCATTGCGTGCACGTGCCGGAATGTCCAGCCCAAGCACATCAATATTGCCCGGCAGGCCTGGGAAGATCTCACCGATGGTCCAGCGCGTCAACCGCTCCATCGCCAGCGCCGAAATTTGGGCTAGGCGTGCTTGCCGAGCGTCAGCACTGGTGCTTTCGATCGGCTCGTTCCACCAGTCCACGGCCCCGATTCCTGAGGCTCCAGATATCCATGGAAATGCATCTGACCAGCTCCGCGGCTGTACCTCGTCCGGCATCGTGTCATCTATCATCGCGGTCTCTGCCCCCTTCATCCGACGCACCGTCTGTATAGCAGCGAACTGTGACAGAGGGGGGCGAGCCGGTCGAAAGTAGTGGTACTAGCACGGAACTTTCACGTTCTAATGAGGGGACGAACTTGTCGGTGGGCGTCGATACGCTCGTGGCATGGCAATCTCGGAACCTGTGACATTCCTGGCATCAGTGGGACACGTCGTACTAGCTGCAGCCGAGACGACTTCGACGAGCGGGATGGACACATCGAAGGGCTGGTGGGAGACATACGGCGGACCTGCCGTCATCGCTGCACTGATCACCGTTGTTCTTGGCAGCGTGATCCAGTACCTGTTCACCATGCGGAAAGAGCGCACAACGGCCCTGCGTGACCTTCGGGTGAAGGCGCTCAACGAGTTCTACGCCCCGATTAAGACGCTGCTCGGTGGCAACCTGGTGCTCCGAGACGCACTCTTCGACGAGCTTGGCGTTGTGGCCGGAGAAGAGTGGCACATGTTGGACCACCTTGACGAGATCCGTGGGAACGCGATGGCACGGGAGATCGTGGAGGAGGTGCTGGGTATCAACAAGAAGATTGGGGAGATCCTCGAATCGAAATCAGGGCTTGACCTGGGGCAATCCGCATTCAAGGCGCAATGGGAGGTTCACCGGAGGCTCCTTGACCGCGCATTTAGTGGGGCGCCCGGTCAGATCAAGGGAAAGCTAACTTACTTTCCGAAGAGCTTCGAAGACGACATCAATCGGATGCACGATGAACTACTTCGCGCAGTTAAGTCGGGCGTTGGGATGAAAACAGAATGACCGACGGCTGCAAGTTCTGCGCATTGTCCGCCGCGCCAGAGGCGCTCATCGTCGGCTCCGTCTATGTCCTGCCAGACGCCTATCCCGTAACACCGCATCATGTTCTAGTCATACCGCTGCGTCACTGCAGTGATTACTTCGAGATGACGCAAGTTGAGCTAGCAGACACCCACCGGGCGCTCCAGCGATTGCGGGCCGATTTGGTCCGTATTGGCGTGGACGGCTTCAATGTTGGGTGGAATTGCGGCGACGCCGCCGGCCAGACTGTCGGTCACGCTCACTGCCACCTCATTCCGCGGCAGTCAGGTGACATGGTTGACCCGACCGGCGGAGTCCGGGGCGTCATTCCTTGGCGCCAGAAGTATGGGGAGATGGAGTCGATTGGGAGCCAGCGCGGAGTCGCAGCACGTCTCTAAAGGATTCGGTAGTTAACCCTGTGAGCGCTGTCCCCATCCTGGGCGCGGTCGTAACCTGACTCCCTGCGTCCGCAGTGCGGCCGCAACAGTGGTGTGCGAAACCCCCAATCGATCACCGATCCAAGCAAGAGACTTGCCGGCGGCGTAAAGCTCGGCGGCTTCCCTAGCTTGGTCGGCAGTTATACCTTTGCGTCGGATAACAACACCGTGTTCGCGGAGGATTGTCGCGACTCTCGTCTTGGACATGCCGTAGTGCCTGCCTATATCCGCTGTGGTGTTCCCGGCTTCGTAGCGCTCGACGATGATGGCTATGTCATCTGGGGTGAGGAAGCGTTTGGAGCGAGGTATCTGGTCACCCCGCCTGGGCGGTTCGGATCGGGATGGCGAGGTATTGATACGTTCTTGCAGGTCATGCCACTTTTTTGACAAGTGCGCAAGGTTCGAGTTTCTTCCTATTAGCTCCACGTTTTGAAGCCCGCGTTCAGCGGGCTTTTTCATTGGGTGGACGTGGCGCTGCTTGGTCACATGCGTAACACCGGTAACGCCAGGACAAGGCGAAGTGCTTTCTCAAGTGCGATATCGCGGGTGATATCGCTCTCGAAGGAGCGTTCACCGGAAACCGCGGGAAACCAGAAATCATCCATGGTTCAACGACCCCGGCAGGGGACCGCTGCCGGCCGCGAAGGTCTGCGGGCGTTGTTTGCCCGTGATCAAGCGGTTGAATCCTGGCTTCGCGATGAGGTGGCCGCCGCCTATGACGCCGTGGTTGCGGATCGCGCACGGGCGATTACCGCGCAGGCCGTGCGGGCACGCTTGGCCGCGGAGCAGGCCGGAACCGTGTGACGGTCAGCGTCGCCTTCACACCGGCGGCGGAAGATCAACTCATCGAGTTGTACCGCTATATAGCCGCGAGTAGCACGGCAGTCGCGGCGCGGTATGTGGACGATCTCGTGACGACCCCCGGTAGGGGCTCCGGGTCATAGGGCTTCAAGCGCCGAGCGATCGTCGCGTTCGCAGTACTGGGCGAACAGGGTGGTGATTGTCGGCATCTTCTATGGGGGAGGGGACTACGAAACCATCCTGAAGCATTCGGAATTGGAGCCGGAGTAGCGGACCCGTCGACGAGTTTGGTTTATGGGGCGTTGCGCCCCGCACAGACGTCTACATCCCACCGGTTTGGGGGTAGGGGGTTCGAATCCCCTTGGCTCCGCTAGTCGAAAGTCATCTGTCATCTCCGCGGGTCGCAACCCCCACCAAAGGTCTCGGCAAAGTCTTGGCGTGCGCAGAACGTCTTCTCAGCACACCCTCAGCGAACACGGGCACCTTGGAGGAGAGCGCGGCGCGGCCGCGCAGCTCGTCGTCGACTCTTAGAGGAAGAAGAACGTACGCCATGACGCATCGGCCAGAGTACCCGCCGTCTCCGGACAATTACGAGGCGGTTCCGGGACATCATGCGAGAAAGCAGTATCCGAGCCCGTGGTCGCGGGAAGGCTATCGGAGGTACGGCGGTGCGCGCGCCATCTCGCAGCCGCCGTTCCCGGAAGGATCCGCGGATATCAATGACACACAACGCATCCCGGTGCAATTTCCCGATAATGACCAGCCGCAGAAGCGATCCCGGGGCCGCGTCGGCGCGCTCGTCGCAGGCATGGCTGCCGTTGCGGTGACGTCTGGTGCGGTCGCGGGCATCGCGGTGGTCAACCACGAAGCCCAGCCGACGGCAAACTCCGCGACACCGGCAGCGACCGCGCCGAAGCCGGCTGACGTCCCGCGGCTTCCCGCGGCGGCAGCGCCGAACGGTTCGGTCGAGCAGGTCTCGGCCAAGGTGCTGCCGAGCGTGGTGAAGCTGCAGATCGACCTGGGCCAGGGAAGCGCCGAGGGGTCGGGCATCGTCATCAGCCCGGACGGCATGATCCTGACCAACAATCACGTGGTGGCCGCGGCCAAAGAGGCTGCCTCGCAACAAGGCCCGCTGCCCGGCCTCGGTGGGCCGATGGGCTCGGACGGCCAGGATCCATTCGGCGGCCTGTTTGGTCCTGGATCGGACACTCCGACGGCGCGCACCGCTGCGGCTCCGCAGGCCACGGTGACCTTTTCGGATGGTCGCACCGCACCGTTCACGGTGATTGGGACGGACCCGGCCGATGACCTGGCCGTGGTCCGCGCCGAAGGGGTTTCGGGACTCACCCCGATCGCGATCGGATCGTCGAAGGACCTCAAGGTCGGCCAGGACGTCGTGGCGATCGGCTCCCCGCTGGGACTGCAGGGCACCGTGACGACGGGCATCATCAGCGCCCTGGACCGTCCCGTGGCCACCGGTGACGAGGAGACGGGCCAGGCCTCGGTGATGAACGCGATCCAGACGGATGCCGCGATCAACCCGGGTAACTCCGGCGGTGCCCTGGTGAACATGAACGGCGAGCTGATTGGCGTCAACTCCGCAATCGCGTCTCTCGGCGGGGGACAGGGTTCCGGTGGGGCACAAAGCGGTTCGATCGGGTTGGGTTTCGCGATCCCGGTGGACCAGGCCAAACGCATTGCCGATGAACTGATCTCGACGGGCACGGTCCAGCACGCGTCGCTGGGCGTGCAGCTCAGCACTGCCGGCGGTGCCAACGGCGCCGCGATCGCCGGCGTCGCCAACGGTGGCCCGGCCGCGCAGGCGGGGCTGCGCAGCGGGATGGTCATCACCAAGATCGACGACCGTCCGATCGACGGGCCGGAAGCGCTCATCGCCGCGGTCCGCTCGAAGGCCCCCGGCGACCAGGTGACGTTGACGTACGAAGATCCGTCGGGCGACACGCAGACCACCCAGATCACGCTCGGGGCCGTGCAGGCCTGATTCGTGCACCCATCCGTCTCGTGACAACGGCGAGGCGACCGTCGAAGAAGCAGCGACCGGAACAATTGGGTACCGGGCCTCGTTGACTAACGGTCGCGAGCCCGCACCCACGGATGGCTATGGGAAAGAATAAGGAGGAGCTGCTGCTCCGTTCCCCTTCCAACGTATAGCGGACAGGGGGCTTGCGGCAAGGCCGGGGTGATGGCGCAAAATCGCTGGCCGGAGCCGGACGCGGAGAGATGGGATAACGAGAAGCACGTGTCGAATCGAGAGTACGAAGACGAACTGCAGTCCGAGCGCAACTATGTGGCCGGGTTGTATGCGCGACTCGATGCCGATCGTGCTGACGCCAAGCGCCGGTACCAGGACGCGCTGCGGAGCCCGGTCGACGCCCAGGACGGCGGGGCTTTCGTGGGCCGCGACGCAGAGGTGCGCGCCATGGCCAAGGAGATGCAGCGACTCGACGTCGCCGACAACGGCCTGTGTTTCGGCCGGTTGGAAACCGTTGAGGGCGAACATCTCTACATCGGCCGCCTCGGCATTCTCGACCGTGACAACGACTACGAGCCGTTGTTGCTCGACTGGCGTGCGCCGCTCGCGCGCGCGTTCTACGTCGCGACGGCCGCGAGCCCCGAGAACATGCGCCGCCGTCGCCAATTCCACACGCGTGGCCGGCGGGTGATGGATTTCACCGACGAGATCCTCGGCAGGCCGACCGGGGCCGAACTCGGCGATGAGCGCGACGGTCCCGGGGATGCCGCGCTGCTGGCCGCGGTCAACGCCCCGCGCGGTGAGGGCATGCGTGACATCGTCGCGACGATCCAAGCCGAGCAGGACGAGATCATCCGGTTCGATCACTCCGGGGTGCTGGTGATCGAGGGCGGTCCCGGCACCGGCAAGACCGTGGTCGCGCTGCATCGCGTCGCCTACCTGCTCTACACCCAGCGCAAGCAGATGGAGCGGCACGGCGTGCTTGTGGTCGGGCCGAGCCCGGCATTCCTCAACCACATCGGCCGCGTGTTGCCGTCGCTGGGTGAGTCGCAGGCCGTGTTCATGACGACGGGCGACTTCGTGCCGGGTCTTCGCGTGACGGCCGAGGACACGCCGGCTGCGGCACGGCTGAAGGGTTCGTTGAAGATCCTCGACGTGCTCGCCGCGGCGGTCGCGGACCGCCAGGAACTGCCGGAGGATCCGATCCCGATCAACCTCTCGGACGTCACGGTGCAGATCGACGCCGAGACCGCGAAGTGGGCCAGGGACGAGGCGCGTAAAACGGGCCTGCCGCACAACGAGGCCCGTGCCGAATTCGTCGACGTCGTCACGTACGTGGTCATCGAACGGGCCGTCGCCCGGATCGGCCGGGGGTGGCTGACCCGCGAGGACAAGCACGCGTGGGAGCAGATGCGCGCCGACGTGCTCAATGAGCTCGAAGACCACGAACAGTTCGCCGCCGCACTCGACAAGTTGTGGCCGGTGCTGACGCCGGAAAACGTTCTGGCAGAACTGTATACGTCATACGAGCGGCTCCGGGCCGCGGGTGCCGACGAGGCCCTGTGGCGCTCCGACGGCGAAGCGTGGACAGTGTCGGACGTACCGTTGCTCGACGAGCTCGTCGACCTGCTGGGGCGTGACAAGGCCGCGGACCTGGCCGCCGAGCGGGAACGGAGGGTCGAGGAGGCGTACGCCGCGGGCGTGCTCGAACTGATGGTCGCCCGTGAGGATCTGATGGACGACGAGGACCGCCTGCTCGCCGGCGACCTGCTCGCCGCCGAAGATCTCGCGGAGCGTTTCCAGGAACGCGACAACCGTGAACTCGACGAACGAGCCGCTGCGGACCGGGACTGGACCTACGGGCACGTCGTAGTCGACGAGGCCCAGGAACTGTCGGAGATGGACTGGCGGGTACTCATGCGCCGTTGCCCGCGCCGGTCGTTCACGATCGTCGGCGATCTCGCCCAACGCCGGTCCGCGGCCGGGGCGACGTCGTGGGATCAGATGCTGCAGCCCTACGTGCCCAATCGGTGGGTGTACCGGTCGTTGACCGTGAATTACCGCACCCCCGCGGAGATCATGGCAATCGCCGCCGCGGTGCTCGCCGAATTCGCCCCGGATGCGCAGCCGCCGGAATCGGTTCGTGCGTGCGGTGTGGTGCCGTGGTCACGACAGGTTTCAGGCGATGAACTCGCCTCTGCCATAGCTGAATTCAACCAGGACGAAGCCGGACGCGAGGGCACCTGTGTCGTGATCGGCCCACCGGGCGTGCCTGGCACGGTACCGGCCTCGGAGACCAAGGGTCTGGAGTTCGACGCCGTGTTGGTGGTCGAGCCCGAACGCATCCTCGCCGACGGGCCGCGCGGCGCGGCCGAGCTCTACGTCGCGCTCACGCGGGCGACGCAGCGCCTCGGCGTCCTGCACGTGGGTCCGCTGCCGCAGGCGCTGAGCGGCCTGGTCGCGATCAGTCCGGATGGCCGTACTCGTCGAACCAGTACGCAAGCTTGCCCCGTCGACTGACGGCCCGCAGCCGAGCTTCTGCGGCAGCGCGGGTTCTGCTGGTCGTGACGATCAGCAGTTCGTCGCCCACCGCGATGCGCGTGTCGGGCAGCGGGACGAACGTGTGACCGTTGCGGATGATCAGGGTGATGACCGCGGGGTCGGGCAGTCGCAGTTCGAGAATCGTGACGTTGTGTAGCCGCGATCCCGGGCGCACCGTCATGGTCAGCAGATCTGCGTCGATCACGTCCAGCGGTGCGGCTTCCACCTGAATCTCGCGGGTGGTATCCCGGCTCACCAGGCCGAGCCCATGCGCGACGATCCGCAGGCTGGGTGCCTGCACCAGGGTGAAGATCACCACCAGGACGAAGACGATGTTGAGCAGCCGGTAACTGTCGGGGACGCCCGCGACGATCGGAAAGGTCGCGAGCACGACGGGGACGGCGCCGCGCAGCCCGGCCCAGGACAGGAAAAGCTGTTCGCGAAACGGGATTCGAAAGGCGACGAGCGACAGCATCACCGACAGCGGCCGGGCGACCAGAAGCAGGACGAGGCCGATCACGATCGCCGGGATGATGTCGGAGCCCAGATCGTGCGGGTTCACCAGCAGGCCCAGCAACACGAAGAGCCCGATCTGTGCGAGCCAGCCGACGCCCTCGGCGAACGATCGGGTCGCCGACCGGTGTGGCAGCCCGGAGTTGGCCAGCACCACCGCGGCCAGATACGCGGCGATGAAGCCGCTGGCGTGCGCACTGCCTGCGGCGGCGAACGCGACGAGCCCCAGCCCGAACGTCGCGATCGGGTACAGACCGGAGGCCGGCAATGCGATACGACGAAGCGCCTGCGCTCCGACGAATCCGACCGCAAGACCGAGCGCGATGCCGGCGAGCAGTTCGTAGATGAGGTCGGTGACCGCGCCCTCCGGATCCAATACGAACGGCACCACGCTGAACATCAGCACGAGGATCACCGCGGGCGCGTCGTTGAACCCCGATTCGGCCTCGAGCAGCCCCGCCAGGCGGCGGGGCAACGGCAGGACGCGCAGGACCGAGAACACCGCCGCGGCATCGGTCGACGCGACGATCGCGCCCAACAACAACGCGAGCTGCCAGTGCATGTCCAACAGCAGATGAGCCCCGACCGCGGTGACGAGTGTGCTGATGAGGACGCCGAGGGTGGCCAGCGAGGCCGCGGGAGCCAACACCTGGCGGATGTCGGAGTACCGCGTGGTCAAACCGCCTTCGACGAGGATCACCGCGAGCGCCGCAGTACAGACGTTCCTCGCCAGTTCGACGTTGTCGAAGTCAAGCCCGATACCGTCCACGCCGAGCACGACACCGACCAGAAGGAACAACAGAAGGCTCGGAAATCCGACCTTGGTTGCCACGCGCGTGCCGACGATGCTCGCGAGCAACACAAGGCCGCCCACCAACAGGGTGAGGTACAGCTGATTCAAGCTCATTGTGCGGTCAGTTAATCACCGACCAAGCGCATCGGGTGGGCGGTGCGGATAGGTCAAAATGACTGAGTGGCGGAACGAAAGATGCGCATCGGGGTTGCAGGTGCGGGCAACGTGGGTCGTTCCGTCGCGCGCGAGTTGTTGGATTACGGCCACAAGGTCCTGCTGATCGAACGGGAGCGCCGCAGTTTCGAGCCGCAGACCGTGCCCGCCGCCGACTGGTTGCTGGCCGACGCCTGCGAACTCTCCGCGCTGGAGGAGGCGGGCACCGAAACCTGCGACGTGCTCATCGCGGCGACCGGCGACGACAAGGCCAACCTGGTGGTCGGGCTCCTCGCCAAGTCCGAGTTCGGGGTGCCTCGTGTGGTGGCCCGTATCAATGACATCCGCAACCAGTGGCTGTTCAGCCAGCAGTGGGGTATCGATGTGGCCGTGTCGACGCCGGGCGCGCTGGTTGCCGGTGTCGAAGGCGCGATCGACGTCGGGCACCTGGTGCGGTTGATGGGGTTGCGCGAGGGCCGGGCGGAGCTGACCAAACTGACGCTCCCCGAAGACAACCCGGTGGTGGGGCAACGGGTGGACCGGTTGGATCTGCCGGCCGACACCGCGCTGGTCACGGTGGTCCGGGGCAGCAAGGTCATCCTGCCGAAACCCGACGATGTGCTGGAAGCCGGCGACGAGATGTTGTTCGTGGCCAATCGCTCGTCGGAAAGCTCACTGCTGGCCGCGATCCACGGTCGCGAGTTCCTTCGTGAGGTGATCGGCGACGAGGCATGACCGCCGTTCTACCCTCGTGCCATGGATGCCATCGAGGACGCACCGCCCGCTCCGGAGAAGCGATTGGTCATCAGGGTCAATTCGAACGCCAAGATGTCCCGGGGCAAGGCCGCCGCGCACGCCGTTCACGCGGCGCTCAAGCTCTACGGCATCGAGTACGAACATCCGGTGATCGTCATCGGGGGCAAGCCTGACGAGATCCTGGCGCAAACGGTGCACATCCGTGATGCCGGACGGACCGAGCTCGAGCCCGGCACCCTGACCGCGGGCGCGAGCTGGGAGTGGCGCGACCGCGGCGAACCAGATCCCACGCAATAGCCCGTCAGTCAACATATTTCGGCACCCACGGCGTCACGCGGGGAATCCACCGGGGGACATTCTGCCGGTATGCCTCGTATTCCGCACCGAACCGGCGGAGCAGGTGTGGCTCCTCGACGGTGGGGATGGCGATCGTGACGACCGTGCAGAACAGCACGAACCAACCGAACAACCACGGCGAGGCGGTCGCGACCGCCGTCCCGAGTTGGATGGAGAACACGGCCGTCATCATCGGATTACGGACGTATCGATAGGGACCACGCAGCACCAGGTGAACCGGTGAACCGATCGCCAGCGTGCCTTCGCCGACTCGGTCGAACAACACGACCGTCCACACCAGAAACCAGAGCCCGAGCCCGATGAGGGCGGCCCCCGCGACCGCGAGCAGCAGGCCTTCCGTCGTGCCCAGATCGGGTGCATTCACCTCGGTGAACTGGGCGATCACCGCCGGTATGAACACCGTCATCGTCGCAGGGGCGATCAGCACCGAGATCAGATGCCGCCACCACAGCCGTCGTCTCGTCATCGTCGGATCCTTTCTTCAACCGCTGTTGAAGAAAAACGCTACGCCGCCGGGGTGCGAAAGGTCAACGCTTGTTGAAGTAAACTTCGGAGCATGTCGGAGACCCGGCGCAGCGGCCGGTGGCGGACCGGCCAGCAGAGCAGACAACGCGTCATCGACGCCGCGCGCGAGCACTTCATGCGTGACGGCTACGAAAAAGCGACGGTCCGGGGCATCGCTGCCGCGGCCGGCGTGGACGTCGCGATGGTGTACTACTTCTTCGGGAACAAGGAAGGCCTGTTCACCGCGTCGGTGCTCGACACCCCCGAGCATCCGCTGCACCAGTTGGCACATCTGCTCGACGACGGTCCCGACGACATCGGTGCGCGACTCGTGCGGGACTTCATCCAACGGTGGGACGAGGGAGCGTCGTTCGACCCGCTGCTCACGGTCTGGCGGTCGGCAGCCATACAGCCCTTGGCGCGCAAGCTGTTACACGATTCCCTCGCCGGACCGGTGGCAGAACGGGTTTCGGCTCAGTTCGGCGTGACCGATGCCGAACTGCGCGTCGAACTGGTGACGACGCATCTGGTGGGCCTGGCGTTCGCGCGCTATCAGCTCAAGATCGAACCACTGGCTTCGGCGAGTGCCGATGAATTGGTCGAGTGGGTTGGGCCGACGATGCAGCGTTACCTGACCGAGCCGAGATAGTTGGCCTCATATGTCGCAGTCCCGTAGGCAATTCCGCAGGATCGGGATGAACGGTCGCGGATCTGGCGGTCCGTCACGCCGAAAGGGCAGCGAGTCGCGGGACGCGGTGATCCAATCGGCGCGCGAGACGTCGGTCAGGCACAACCGTCGGCGGGCTCGGACGGTCAGCAGGTGCAATAGCAGGGTCCCGGTGCGGCCGTTGCCTTCCCGGAACGGATGAATCTGGTTGTAGACAGCGTAAATTCGGGCGAGCCGATAAGCGAGCTCGCCGCCGTCGAGGGCGGCCGCCGCTCGCGCCAGCGAGTCGATGTCGCTCTGCAGCGCCCGCAGCGCGCGTGGGATGCGTTCGCACGAGCCGAACGTGCTGTCGCCGCGGCGGAGTTCGACGATACGCGGCTCGCCGGCCCACGCGTACACGTCACCGAACACGTGCTGGTGCAACCTTCGGGCGTCGAGGTCATGGTCTTCGGGTCGTAGGTGAACCTGCACAATCCGGCCCGCTGTGGCCACGAACTCGAGCCGGGCCAGCGTCGCGGCGTCATGGACGCCGAAATTGTTGCGCAGCACCGTGGTACCCGGGATGAGATAAGGCTTGCGCCGCGCAAAGAGCGGCCGCCGGTACCGGTGGATCTCGTGCGGCAGATGGCGTCCGAGATACTGCCCGAAAGTGACTGCCCCCGTGGCGAGTTCGGTGAGATCGGAAACCTCCGCGGAAGTGGGCCGCCAACCTTCGAGGCGTTCTGCGGCAAGTGTCTGGGCGAGCGCATGACGCTCGCGCCTGCTCACCACTCCGAAAACGTCGACGTCGACGCCAGATAGTCGAGTTTGCGCCGGACGCCGTTGAGTTCGCGGCCGATGCTGCGCAGCGCGGTGCGGTCCTGGGGCGAGAGCTCCGACAAATCGGTGCGATCGTCGACAGGCCCATGCGGTGTCCAGCGGGTGGCGCGTAACCGCCAGCGGATGCTCGAGCCGATCGCGTAACACTTCTCCAGTGCCGTGGCATCGTCTTCGTCGAGGTAGCGGCTGCCTGCCGCGTCGCGAATCCGCTCGCTCGTCGGCAGTGCCGTCGAGCCGCAACTGAGTGCGGCCCAGCGTGCGATGCGCACCACCGGGTCGACGGCCGCGTACTTGACGTCCACGCCGCTCTCGCCGGTGGTCAGCACCCGCAGTCGGGACGGGACATGGCCACGGGCATGCGTCGCATCTTGCAACATGGCCGCCAACGCGCCGGGATGCCGGCGGGCCGCGACACCGAGCCGGCCGCGCAGGTCAGGTCCATCGGTGACCGGGACCGCATCGGCGAGCAGTCCCATCATCACCACGCCGCGGTCGGCCGAAGCGTCGGCGGTCCACGTGTCGATTCCGGCGGTCCACTCGTGCGCGGAGCGGTTGAACCGGGCCCGCGCCGCGGTCGCGCCCTTCGCGTCGGCGGGAAAGCCGCACTCGGCGAGGAGGTCGTGAACTTCGATCGCATGGCCGAGGCCGGCATCCGGCGGGGTGGTGTCCGCGCGTACGAAGAGCGTGTCGAGGTCCGAACCCGGCAGCGCGTCGCCTCGTCCGATGCTGCCCGACGCGTACCACGTTCCTGCTGCCGCATGGGAGAGGGTCCGCGCGGCGCTGGCAAGCGCGGACCGTCCGAGGGCCGACCAGGCGGCCGCGACGGTCGCTGCGCCCGTGCGGGTTTCAAGCAGGTGGCGGACCCCGTCGTGCGCTGACCGGCACGCCGTCAGCAGCGCTTGTGCACTGCCTGCCGCCGCTACCTCGCGCTGCGCGCGTTCCAGCAGACCCTCGGGCATACCGGCGATTCTGACAGGCCAGACCGCCGTGAGGTTTCGGCAACCAAATCCTTACCGGCGGCTACATGAACGAAACATCCGGGTGACGCTCACGACATGCGCAAACGGTTATCTGTCGTCTGACAGTTAAGCCCGTGGCGGCAGCGCCCCAACCCGAGAGAAACGCTTATGACCAGCAGCGCAACGGCGCCGGGAAACGACGTGTCGGACGGTCACTCCGGCGATCACCAGGACCTGGCCGAGTTTGGTTATGACCAGCAGTTGCACCGCAGGCTCGGCAAGTTCGAGTCGTTTGCGGCGGGCTTCTCGTTCGTCTCGATCCTGACGACGATCTTCCAGTTGTTCGGCCTCGGGTTCGGGTTCGGCGGGCCGGCGTTCTTCTGGACGTGGCCCGCGGTGTTCCTCGGCCAGTTCCTCGTCGCGCTCTGTTTCGCAGAGCTCGCCGCGCGCTACCCGATCTCGGGGGCCATCTACCAATGGTCGCGGCGGATGGGCGGCGAGGTGGTCGGTTGGTTCGGCGGCTGGTTCATGATCCTGGCGCAGATCGTCACCGCCTCGGCCGCCGCGATCGCGCTGCAGGTGGTGTTGCCGTCGATCTGGTCCGGGTTCCAGATCCTCGGTGACGATCCGGCGCTGACCTCGCCGAGCGGCGCGGCCAACGCGGTACTGCTCGGCACGGTGCTGCTCGTGGTCACCACGACGATCAACTGCCTTGGTGTGAAATGGATGTCACGTGTCAACAGCGCGGGCGTCGTCTGCGAGATCGTCGGCGTCGTCGCCGTCATCGGGGTGTTTTTCACCCACGCCCAGCGCGGACCGCAGGTGGTGTTCGACACCGGCCATGCCGGCGGTCAGCCTGGCTACATCTGGGCCTGGATCGTGTCCGGTCTGATGGCGGCTTACGTGATGGTCGGCTTCGGCTCGGCCGGTGAGCTTGCTGAGGAAACCCGCAACCCACGCCGGGTCGCACCGCGCACCATTCGTCTTGCGCTTTCGGTGTCGGCGCTCGGTGGCGGGCTGATGATTCTCGGCGCACTGATGGCCGCGCCGAGCCTGACCGACGGCCGGCTGGCCGCCGAGGGACTGCCGTACGTGCTCGACACGGTGCTGTCCTCGCCGTGGGGCACGGTCCTGCTGATCGACGTCTGCATCGCGATCATGATCTGCACGTTGGCAATTCAGACTGCCGCGTCACGACTGATGTTCTCGATGGCCCGCGATGACCGGCTGCCGGCGTCGGCGATCCTGTCCCGCGTCAACGGGCGCACCGGTACCCCGATCTGGCCGTCGGTGCTCATCGGCGTGCTGTGCATCGCGGTGCTACTGGTCAACATGGGCAACTCGGCGATCTTCGCGACGCTGGCCAGCGTCTGCATCATCCTGATCTACCTGGCCTATCTGCTGGTGACCGCGCCGCTGCTGTATCGCCGCCTCAAAGGCTGGCCGGTGCAGCGCAGCCAGGTGGATGCCGAAGGGCTGCCGCTGTTCTCACTCGGCCGGTTCGGCCTCGTGGTGAACGTTCTCGCCGTCGTCTACGGCGCGCTGATGATCGTCAATCTGGGCTGGCCCCGCGCCGAGATCTTCAACCCGACCGGGGAACTGCCGATCCTGCAATGGGCGGGACCGCTCAGCATCGCGGCCGCCGTGCTGCTCGGCGCGCTGTGCTTCCCACGCGGCAAGACCCACCCCAAGCCCGTCACGATTGGAGCCTGAATGTCCACCACGACAGAGACATCCACAACCGCGGGTGCGCGTGAACACGCGCGCGCTCAAGCAACAGCGATCACCGACTCGATGCCGGTGGTGCCGGCGTCGAGCTGGCCGTCGCCGCCAGACGGGATCGCCGCCGAGAAGCTGACGTGGGCCGAAACGGTTCCCGGTGGCCGCTACACCACGAAGGTGCTCGCGCGCGGAACCCGGCTGCGGCTGCGTGACCTGCACGGCACGGCGTGCGCGCACCTGCTGCTCTGGCGTGCCGACGCACCATGGGAGCGGCTCAATGTCGCCGACACCGTGAAAGTGCCCTGGCAGGCGTATCTTTCGTCCGGACACCCCCTGCTGAGCGATCAGGGCCGCGTGCTCGCTACCATCGTCTCGGACACCTCGGGCCATCATGACGCGGTCTGCGGCACCACCACGCTGTCCGGCAACAACGCGAAATACGGTGCGGGAAGCCCGGAATCGGCCAGCCCGGCCGGAGGCGAACTGTTGGCGCTTGCCGCGCTCAAGAACGGCCTGACCCGGCGGGACGTGGCGCCGAGCGTGTCGTTCTTTCACGGCGTGCGGGTACAACCCGACGGGGCGTTGGTGTCGACCGGATCGGCAGGCGCGGGAACGGCCGTCGAACTGCTCCTGCACCTGCCGCTGATCGTCGCGATCGCCAATACCGCACACCCACTCGATCCGGCGCCGACCTTCGACGTGGGCTCACTTGAGGTGCTGGCGTGGTCGGCACCCGACGACCTCGCCGAGATCGGTGCCCACCTCACCGATCGGGACCCCGAATACCAACGTGCCTTTCTCAATTCCGAAGATGTCTGGAGTGCCCGATGACCGCGACAATCGTTGACGAAATCGTCGCCCCCCGGGGGCGATGGTCGAAGATCGTGACGGCCGGAGACGTGTTGACCATCATCGACCTGCACGGAAACCAGGCCGTCGACACCCTGTTCTACGGTGCCGACGATCACGGTGTCCGATACAGTGCGCCCGCCACCGTCGCCGCGCAAGGCAACATCTTTCTGACCAGCGGATCGGTACTGCGCGACAGTGATGGCGAGCCCATGCTCACGATCATCGACGACGAAGTCGGCAATCACGACACGCTCGGTGGCGCATGCTCGCAGGAGTCCAACACCCTGCGCTACGGCCACCACACCAAACACCAGCACGCGTGTGTGGAGAACTTCATCGGCGAGGGTGCGCGGTGGGGCCTGACGAAGGCCGACATCGTCAGCAACATCAACTTCTTCATGAATGTGCCCGTCGATCCCGACGGATCGCTTGGCATCGTGGACGGGCTGTCTGCTCCCGGCAAGAAGTTGTCGTTGCGTGCCGAGATCGACACCCTCGTGCTCGTCTCGAACTGCCCGCAGATCAACAACCCCTGCAACGGATTCGACCCGACGGCGGTGCGGATGGTTGTGACCCGCTCATGACGAGCGGTATCGAGGTCATCCGCCCCGGCATGGCCACCACGGTCCAGGACTGGCCGGGCCGCATCGGGTACTGGCAGGTCGGCGTACCGCCGTCCGGACCGATGGACGACGTGTCGTTCCGGCTCGCCAACATCGCGGTGGGTAATCCAGAGGGCGCGCCGGGTTTGGAGGCCACGATGGGTGGCCCGGCACTGCGCTTCGACACCGACACGTGGGTGTGCGTAGCAGGTGCGCCGGCCCCGGTGACCGTCGATGGCAGGCGGGTCCCGCAGTGGGAGCCGGTGTTGGTCGAGGCCGGTCAGGTGCTCGACGTCGGTATGGTCGACGGTCCAGGCCTGCGCATCTACCTCGCCGTGGGCGGGGGCCTGGCTGCCGACGAATACCTCGGCAGCGCAGCGACATTCACGCTGGGCCGGTTCGGTGGCCATGAAGGTCGCGTGCTGTGTGCCGGCGACAAACTGGAAACTGCCGGCACGCCGGTGGGCAGGCGTCGGCGCATTCTGTTCGACGAGCAACCGGCCATCGGCAAGCACTGGTTCGTCGCCGTGACCGTCGGTCCGCACTCGGCTCCCGAGTTCTTCACGCGCGACGACATCGACACCATGCTCAGCCATGACTACGAAGTGCACTTCAATTCCGACCGCACCGGTGTCCGGCTCATCGGGCCGAAGCCGGAGTGGGCCCGTCCCGACGGCGGCGAGGCCGGGCTGCATCCGTCGAACATCCACGACAACGCCTACTCGGTAGGCTCGCTCGATTTCACCGGCGACACCCCGATCCTGCTCGGCCCCGACGGACCCAGTTTGGGCGGCTTCGTCTGTCCGGTCACCGTCACGGCCGCCGACCGCTGGAAGTTGGGTCAGCTGGCTCCGGGTGCCACGGTGCGGTTCGTACCGGTGCGGACCGCGGCAGCGCCGCCGGCCGCGACGGTCGGACGCGAGCGGCGCGCGTTCCTCCCCGCCGTGTTCTCCGCGGGCGGCGACCAGGACAACGGGATCCTCGCCCGCACAATATCATCGGACGAAACCACGAACGTCACCTACCGCCGGATCGGGGACGACAACGTCCTCGTCGAGTACGGCGAGATGCGCCTCGACCTGGCGTTGCGTGCACGTGCCCATGCACTGCACGCCGCGCTGGAACAGCACCGGCCGGATGGCCTGATCGATCTCACACCCGGTGTGCGATCGCTGCAGGTCAAGGTGGATCCGGGGCGGCTCCCGTTGTCGGCGTTGGTGCCGATGCTCATCGAGATCGAGGCGTCATTGCCCGCCGCGCAGGAGCTCGTCGTGCCGAGCCGAACGGTCCGGCTCCCACTGAGCTGGGACGATCCTTCCACCCGTGAGGCGATCGAACGTTACATGCACGGCGTGCGGGCCGATGCCCCGTGGTGCCCGTGGAACATCGAGTTCATCCGGCGGATGAACGGGCTGGCCTCCACTGACGACGTGCACCGGATCGTTTACGACGCCGAGTATCTCGTGCTTGGGCTCGGCGACGTCTACCTCGGCGCGCCGGTCGCCACGCCGCTGGATCCCCGCCACCGCCTGGTGACCACGAAGTACAACCCGGCCCGCACGTGGACGCCCGAGAACGCGGTGGGTATCGGTGGCGCCTATCTGTGCATTTACGGCATGGAGGGGCCGGGCGGCTACCAATTCGTCGGTCGGACAACGCAGATCTGGAATCATCGGCATCCGCTCGCCGCACAGGGATTCGAACCGCAGCACCCGTGGTTGTTGCGGTTCTTCGACCGGATCCAGTGGTACCCCGTGTCCGCTGAGGAGTTGTCGGATCTGCGCGCCGACATGGCGGCAGGCCGAGGTCAGGTCGAGATCACCGACGGCGTGTTCTCGCTCGCCGAGCACGAGGAGTTCCTCGCCGCCAACGCCGACGACATCGCCGCCACCCGTGCCATGATGGAGGCCGCGCGGGCCGGGGAACGCGAACGTTGGGCGGCGGCAGGAGAATTCGTGAGGAAGGAGTCCGCATGATGCGCATCGCCGACATCTACGGCCGGATCGAGCAGAGCGGGCGCAGTGAAGTCTTCATCCATCTGCGTCCACAGGATGACGTTGAGGCCGAATATCGCGCTGCCGAGGGCCCGTTGGCGGGTCTGGTGCTGGCGGTCAAAGACAATGTCGACGTCGCCGGGGTGCCGACGACGGCGGCCTGCCCCGGGTTCAGTTACACCCCCGATGCCGACGCACCGGTCGTCTCCGCTCTCAAGGCGGCCGGTGCCGTCGTCATCGGCAAGACGAACCTCGATCAGTTCGCGACCGGACTCGTCGGAACCCGTAGTCCCTATGGGCCCGTGCGGGATTCACGTCGTCCCGACTACATCTCCGGCGGCTCCAGCTCCGGGTCGGCGGTGGCGGTCGCGTTGGGCTTCGCCGACATCGCGATCGGCACCGACACCGCAGGATCGGGCCGGGTACCTGCCGGGCTGCAGGGCATCGTCGGGATCAAACCGACGATCGGGGTGGTGTCCACGGCCGGTGTGGTGCCGGCATGCGCGAGCTACGACTGTGTGACGATCCTCGCCGGGGACCTGAACACGGCCCAGCGGGCGATGGCGGTCATGAGTGCCGGTGCTCCGCAACGCCATTGGGCACCGGACACGCCGCTCGCCGGCGCATCGGCTCCGCGTGTCGCGATACCCGATCAACTGCCCGAACTCGATGCGGATTGGCGCGATGCGTTCGGCGCGGCGGTGCGCCAGGCGCAGGCGGCGGGCTTTGAGACCGTGCCGATCGCAATGGACGCGTTCTTCGCGGCGGCCGATCTGCTGTACAACGGCGCGCTTGTCGCTGAACGATTCGATGCCGTAGGCGAATTCGTGACCACCGCAGAAGCAGACGCTGGTCTCGACCCGACCGTGACGGCCATCGTCGCGGCCGGCGGTTCCTACTCGGCGGCGGATCTGCTACGAGACCGCCGTCGAGTAGAAAAGCTGCGGCATGAGGCATTTGCACAACTGGCCGACTGCGACGCCCTGCTCGTGCCGACGGCACCCGCGCATCCGACAATCGCCGAGGTCGCCGCCGATCCCATCGCGGTGAACGCCCGCATGGGGCGATACACCAACTTCTGCAATCTGTTCGACATGTGTGCCATCGCGGTTCCCGCCGGCACAGTGTCCGACGGTGCCCAGTTCGGTGTCACGCTCTTGGCGCCGGCATTCCATGACGGTGTGATCGCTGATCTGGCGGCACGTTTCCTCGCCGAACCGGCAGGTGCCGCCTGGCCGGAATTCGCAGGGACGCCCGTCACCGAACTCGCGGTATTCGGCGCCCACCTGCGCGGGCAGCCCCTGGAGCATCAACTCACCGAACGTGGAGCGCGGTGGGCCGGGCCACTCGCGACCGCACCGCGATACCGGCTGTTCGCACTCGACACGGTTCCGCCCAAGCCGGGGCTCGTGCGCGCCGACGACGGCGGTGCGGCGATCGTAGGGGAGCGGTGGGTGCTCTCAACCGCGGCGCTCGGCGAATTCCTCGCTGAGCTCCCCGCCCCGATGCAGCTGGGCAAGGTCGAACTGGATGACGGCAGCTGGGTCACCGGCTTCGGCTGCGACCATGTCGCGCCGGCGCATGGTCGCGATATCACGGAATTCGGAGGATGGCTGGCAGCGCAAACCCGGGTCTGACGGGGTTGTGGATCGGCCGGCGCTCGCGATTGTCACGCCAGCGTGACGCAGGCGCTCGATTGTCACGCCAGCGTGGCGCAGGCGCTCGATTGTCACGCCAGCGTGGTTGACGCGCGATTGTCACGCCAGCGTGGCGCAGGCGCTCGATTGTCACGCCAGCGTGGCGCAGGCGCGCCAATGCCACGCCAGCGTGACAATGGCGGGCGTGGGCGGCTGCTAAGCCTCGGGCACGATCAACGCGACCATGGTCTCGAGTTGGCGGGCCATCTGCCGATAGCTCATCGCTCCGGTTTGGGCCTGCAGCAACGCGCCCCAGAACACCGACTCCAGCGTCGCGAGCACCTCGGGCCATGCGCCCGCGCCGAGTGCGGTCGAGATGCGTCGCCGCACCTCGGCCACGATCCGTGACCGGACGTCGGCGACAGCGTCATCGTCGCTGCGAACGAGGGCCTCGGTGCACGCACGCGCCAGGCGGGGCTCGTCGGCCAACAGCAGCGTGATCGCCGAGAGCTGCTCGCTGACTCGGGTGGCGTGGTTTGCGGCGGGATCTATGACGAGCGGCAACACCGAGAGCCGGTGCAGGTAGAGCTCGGCGAACACCACCTCGACCGTCGGGAAGTGGGCGCACAGGGTTGCCGGTGCCATCTTGGCGCGTGCGGCCAGCGCCGGTACCGAGACGTCGCTTTGCGTGTCGAGCAGTTGTGCGGCCGCACCGAAGACCCGCTGGTAGGTGTGCGTGCGTTGGGCATGCGCGTCGCGCAGACGAGTGACAGTGGTCACCGCTGAACTGGACATGTGTCCAGGGTATGGCGCATCTGGGCGCATGGCAATGCCTTGATCAAAGTCGCGGTCAATCACTACTTTTCGGTGCAAGCGTAGGTTGCCGGGCCTCATGGATCCGCGACTGGGAATCAGGAGTTCCAATTCTGCATGTGCAAACCGGACAGGTGTCCAGTAAGCTTGCCGATCGTTGAGAGGGGGCCGCGTGGCTTATGTGATCACCCAGAACTGCTGCAAAGACGCCAGCTGCGTACCGGTGTGCCCGGTGGACTGCATCCGTCCGGCCGACGGATCCGGCGAGTTCAGCGGCAGCGAGATGCTCTACATCGACCCCGAGTCGTGCATCGACTGCGGGGCCTGCTTCGAAGAGTGCCCCGTCGGCGCGATCCACTACGAGGAAGACCTGCCCGACGAGCTGCGGCGCTTCAAAGACCTCAACGCCGAATACTTCGAGCGGCACCCTCTTCAGCCCGACACGACGCCGGCGCGCGCGTCCCGACCGGGCATCGCGGCGGGCGCGCTGCGGGTGGCGATCGTCGGTTCTGGCCCGGCGGCCTGCTACGCGGCCGCCGAACTCATCGAAGTCGACGGCGTGGAGATCAATCTCTTCGAGCGCCTGCCGACACCGTTCGGTTTGATCCGCGCCGGGGTGGCGCCGGACCATCAACAAACCAAGTCAGTCGTCGGCATCTTCGATCGGATGTTCACCAACCCCCGGTTCACATGTCACTTCAATGTCGAGATCGGCAGAGACGTCAGCCACGACGAACTGTTGGCGCACCACCACGCCGTCATCTACGCCGTCGGCGCCGCAGACAGTCGCCGGCTCGGCATCCCGGGTGAGGAGCTGGCGGGCAATCACCCGGCCGCGGATTTCGTCGGCTGGTACAACGGTCACCCCGACCACGCCGGGCACACATTCGACTTGTCCACCGAGCGTGCGGTCATCGTGGGCAACGGCAATGTCGCCCTCGACGTCGCCCGCGTGCTGTTGATGAGTCGCGATGCGCTTGCGGCGACGGACATCGCCGAACATACGCTGGAAGCGTTGGCCGACAGTGCAATCGACGAGGTTGTCGTGATCGCCCGGCGCGGTATCCGGAATGCGGCGTTCTCGGTCGGCGAGTTCGCGGCCCTCGGGCACCTCGACGGCATCGACGTCGTGATAGATCCCGCCGACCTGCCGGACACCGACGAGGACGACGATGTCGAAACCTCGTTCAAGCTGAGGGTCGCCCGCGAGCACGCACACCGCGAACACGTTGCGGGTAACAAGCGCATCGTGTTCCGGTTCGGCACGTCACCGGTTGCCGTCGTTGGCGAACATCGCGCAGAAGGACTGGAGGTGCGAAGCGACCGGTACGGCACAGAGTTGATCGAGACGTCGCTCATCCTGCGTTCGATCGGGTACCGCGGGCAGCCGATCGACGGGCTGCCCTACGACGAGCGCACCGGGACGGTGCCCAACGATGCGGGCCGGGTCATCGACGGTGCTGCGGGAACCTACGTCACGGGGTGGATCAAACGCGGCCCCCGCGGTGTCATCGGCACCAATCGGCTGTGCGCCGAACAGACCGTCGCGCAGTTGTGGGCGGACTTCGACGCCGGCGTGCTCGCGCGGGAGATCAACGACGGCGAATCGTTGACCGCGCTGCTGACCCGCCGCGGGTGCGAGGCGGTGGGCTGGTCCGGTTGGCGCGCCATCGACGCCGCCGAACGCTCTCGTGGCGAGCAAGAGGCCCGTCCGCGCATCAAGTTCGTCACGATCGACGAACTGCTCACCGCGGGCCGGCCCGGCTAGGTTCGGTGAGCTCGGGCTCCGGTTCGCGTGGCTTGCGGGTGGCGAGTACCGATCCGGTGAGGATGAGCGCGAGGCCGGCGACGTTCCATGCGGTCAACGGCTCACCGAGCACGATGACCCCTGCGGCCAGTGCCACCGCGGGGTTGACATAGGTGAAGACCAGCGCCCGCGCGGCGCCGACCTCGCGGATGAGCGCGAAGAACACGATGAAAGCCAGCGCCGTGCAGATGACCGCGAGCGCGGCGAGCGCGAAAAGCACGCGTTCGGACGGCATTTCGTCGGGCCACGTCAAGGCGGCCGGGGTCGCGTAGATGAGCGCGGCGACCGTCAGGCACGCCGCGGTCAAGGGAAGCGTCGGAACGTCACCCAGATAGCGGGCCGCCACGAGCGGCGCGATCGCGTAGCACGTCGCCACCAGCAGAACCTCGGCGATCGGCCAGGCGTGCCCACCGGCCAGGCCGGGCCCGGCGAGCACCGCAACGCCGGACAGCCCGACACCGAGGCCGACGATCCGCTTGGCGCCCAGCCGTTCGCCGCCGGTCACGCGGTCGAGCACCGCGGCGATGATCGGCGCGGCAGCGATGAGCAAGCCCGTCATCGAACTGCTCAGATGCCGTTCGGCGTCGGTCAACAACAGCCAGGCGGCGATGATCTCGAAGAACGCGAAAGCCAACACCGGTTTCCAATGCCGCAGAACCGGAGCCCAGGCCGCGCGCGACATCGCCAATGGCAGCAGCACGGCCGCGCCGACCGCGGTGCGGGCCAGGACCAGAACCGGTACCGAAACCCCTTCGACCGCGATTTTGATCAGCAGGTACGGAATGCCCCAGATGATGCTCATCGCGCCGAACAGCAACCAGCCGCGAAAGCTCACCGTTCCACCCTACGGCTGGGGTACGACAGGGCTCACCGCCCGCCCTCGTTATCGACTACGGGGCCGCGTGAGCTCCGCGTATCGAGTGACGTGGTAGTCGGTCGAGCCGAACTCGTACTGCATCGCCGTGAGCCGCTTGAAATAGTGACCGATCGCGAGTTCCTCGGTCATGCCCATCCCGCCGTGCAGTTGCACCGCGTTCTGGCCGACGAAGCGGGCGGCCCGGCCCACCGTCGCCTTGGCGGCCGACACCGCTTTGGCTCGCGCGGCGGGTTCGGCGTCCAGGTTCAATACCGCCAGATAGACGGCGGCGGCGGCTTGTTCGACCTCCATGTGCATGTCCACCATGCGGTGCTGCAGCGCCTGGAAACGGCCGATCGGCTGGCCGAACTGCTGGCGCTGCTTGCAGTACTCGACGGTGTCGGCGAGGACCTTGCGCATCCCGCCGACGGCCTCCGCGCACACCGCCGCCGCACCTTCGTCGCGGGCCAGGTCCAGCGAGGGCCAGGCCCGGCCTTCTTCGCCCAACAGCGCGTCGCCCGGCAACCGGAGGCCGTCGAAGGTCAGATCCGACGCCCTGCGGTCGTCCACGGTGCGGTAGTGGTGTGCCGTGAAACCGCTGGCCGCCGCGCCCAAATCCACGAGGAACAGCGAGATCCCGTCGGCGTCGCCGCGTTCCCCCGAGGTACGCGCCGTGACCAGCAGGTGGGTCGCGAGCGGGGCGCTCACGGCCATGATCTTCGTGCCGTTGAGCACCCAGTCGTCACCATCGCGCCGAGCGGTCGTGGCGACATCGCGCCAGTTGTCCCCGGACGCCGGCTCGGTAGCCGCGAGTGCGACGACGGCTGCCCCGGCGACCAGGTCCTCCAGGAGTGTCTGGGCGCCTTCGGTGCCCGCCCGGTGCAGCAGGCCACCCGCGACCACCACGGTGTCCACGAACGGTTCGACGACCAGCGCGTGTCCCAGCGTCTCGGCGATGACCATCGCCTCGACCGGTCCGCCGCCGATCCCGCCTGCTTCCTCGGGCAGGGGCGCGCCGAGGATGCCGAGCTCGTCGGCGAATCCGCGCCAGATCTCCGGTTGCCAGCCGGCGCCCAACTTGGCCGCGGATCGGCTCGATTGCATGTCATAGCGGCTGGACAGGAACTTGCTGAGCCCGTCGCGCAGCAGTTCCTGTTCCTTGGTCAGGTTGAAGTCCATCACTGGTTCCTGTCAGAGTCCGAGTGCCGCTTTGGCGAGGATGTTTCGCTGAATCTCATTGCTGCCGGCGTAGATCGAGCCGGCCCGGTCGTTGAAGTACCGCAGCGGTGCCACGGCCTGCCATGGCTCGCCGCTGACGTATCCGTCCGCCGGGGGCTGGTACTCGGCGATCGGGCCGCCCGGGCACGTCGCATGCGGTTGATAGGCGCGGCCACGTGGGCCTGCGGCCTCCATCGACAGCTCGGTCAGCGTCTGGCTCAGTTCGGTGGCCAGAACCTTGAGCATGGACGACGCGGTGCCCGGGTTGCGTCCTTCGGCCACTGCCGCGAGCACTTGGTACTCGAGGATCTCCAACACGTCGGTGCGGATCCGGGCGTCGGCGAGCTTGCGGCTGAACGCCGGATCGTCGATCAGCCTGCCGCCACTCGGACCCGGCTGATCTGCGGCCGCCCCTGCGATTTCCTCCGCGAGCACCTGCAGCGCCGGTGCGGACGCGCCGCCGCCTCGCTCGAACTCGAGTAGATACTTCGCAACCGTCCAACCATCGTCGATCGTGCCGATCACATTGGATTTCGGCACTCGTACCTCGTCGAAGAAGACCTGGTTCTGGACTTCCTCGCCGGACGTCATGACGAGCGGCCGGATCTCGATCCCCGGTGCGGACATGTCGATCAGCACGAACGTGATGCCCTGCTGCTTCTTGCCCGTGCGGGAGGTGCGGACCAGGGCGAACATCCAGTTCGCCTCGCGCGCGTGCGTGGTCCAGATCTTGCTGCCGGTGCAGACGAGGTCATCGCCGTCGGAGATTGCGGACATGGACAGCGCGGCCAGATCCGAGCCGGCCTCGGGTTCGGAATAGCCTTGGCAGAAGAACACCTCACCGGTCAGGATGCGGGGGAGGAAGTATTCCTTCTGCGCGTCGGTGCCGAACGCGATGATCGCGTGGGCCACCATCCGAATACCCATGGGGGACAACGATGGTGCGCCGGCCAGCGTCGATTCTCTGCTGAAGATGTAGTGCTGGGTCAGGCTCCAGTCGCAGCCGCCGTGCTCGACCGGCCAGGCCGGCGCGGCCCAGCCCCGCTCATGCAGGATCGCCTGCCAGGCCATGCTGGCGTCGTGGTCGGCATAGACGCTCGTCATCAACCGACCGGCGCGCCGTAGTTCGGGAGTCAGCTTCTGCGCGAGAAAGTCGCGCACTTCGTCGCGGAACTCCTGGTCGGATTTCGACCACTTCAGGTCCATGCCTGCCCCTGTCTGCCGATGTCCCCACAGAGTAAACCTAGTTACCCATGTGGCGTGCACCACCCTGGCCGAGCGTGGACACTGTTGCCCCGGCGAACCGAAGTCGCTGGCCACGGCTGGTAACCAGCGCAGCTGAGCGGCAATAATCGGAGGCGTGGAGCGGCGACAGAACGGTCAGGGCACAGACTCACCGATGGCACTTCTGCGGCAAATGCCTGCGCTCGTCGTTTTGGAGCGGTTTCCAGTACCGGTCCTCGCAATCGCGGCGGACGGAGCTATCCTCTTCGCCAACAGCGCTTTTGCCGAGATGGTCGGGCACAGCGCCGATGCGGTCAACGCCATGAAATTTGCTGACATCTTCCATTCGCTACCCGCGGACGAGTCGGCGGTATCGGTCGTGCGTGCACATGCCGATCTGATCGTCGAGTTGGTTCATCGGGATGGCTCGATCGTGCGCGCCAGAATGAGTAAGTCGGCATTGTTGCGTGGCGACGATCCCGTAGCGCTCGCGACGTTCCAGGACCTCACCGAGCGGTTGTGGGTGGACGAGCTGTGACGTCGTGTCCTAATCGGGGGCCGGTGGGGACCGCCGAAGGGACTCACGCGCCAGAAACTCGCGGAAGTAGCCGAGCGATTCCTCGCTGACGATCGACGGCAGCAACAACTCCCAAGTGCGCGCGACCCGCTGCCGCAGATCGAGGTCTGTCACGCCGGCGCGAGACAGCGCTTCAGCGCCGAGGACCGAACCCAGGATGACGTCGGCGACGGCCTGGACGTCCAGATCCGTCCGAAGGTCGCCTTCCGCGGCCGCCTTGCCCATCTGCTCGGTCAATTCGTCCAGCCAGCTCGTGTAGATACGTTTGGCGACCTCGTTGATCCCGGTGAACGTGCGCAGCAACTGGATACCGATCTCCGCCACCTTGTCGGTGCGGCTGAAATCGCACACCACGAACATCCCGTGGATGATGTTCTCGAGTGCGGGCGACGCCGATTCGGTGATGGAGCGAAGGGCGGCCAGCATGGTGGCCCCGCTCTCGTCGATGATGGCCTCCGCCAACGATTCCTTGGAGTCGAAGTGGTAGTAGAGGGCACCCTTCGTCATCTCGGCTCGCTCGATGATCTCACCCAATCCCGTTGCCGGGTAACCCATCTCGCTGAACACGTCGACGGCGGCGGTGATGATCTTGCGTCTGGTTACCCCGGAACGGGCTTGGCGTGGCATGTCGATGTCTTCGGACGGTCCGGTCAGCCTGACCCGGTGCGGGCGGTCGTGTCGAGATCGGGTTCGTCGCGGCCGAACGGCGAAGCCTTGCGTATCGTCAACGCGGTGCGCCGCCGGATGAACTGGCTGAGGTAGCCGAGTCGGTCGGGATTGGCGAAGCCGGGTAGGACCAGGTTCCAGTTCTGTTCGAGGTCGGTGAGAAAACGCTGCGGATCGTCGAGGTCGCTGGTCTGACGGGTGCCGAGATACATCGACACCAGCAGTCTCGCAACCGTCCGGGGATCGCTGTCGTCGACGATGTCACCTTCGTCGACGGCCCGTCGCGCGATGTCGGTGAAGCCGTGTATCCAGGCGTCCAGGACGCGCGGTCCCAGCCCGTCGGTGCGGCCGATGGACTCGACGAGATTCAGGCCTGCCCGCGCCATGGTGTCACCGATGTCTTCGGCGGCGACCAGGCACGTGATGTCGATGAGCGTCTCCAGTCCGGACAGGTTGCGCGCCAATACCTCGTCGACGGCGATGCGCGACTGCTCGGCGCGGTGGTCGACGATCGACGATGCCAACGCATGCTTGGACCGGAAGTGGAAGTAGAGCGCGCCTTTGGTCACCGCGGCGTCGGCCAAGATGTCGTCGAGGCTGACCAGGCTGTATGGCTTGCGGGCGAACTGGCCGGCCGCGGCTTGAAGGATCTGAAGCCGGGTGAGGTGTGCTCGGCGGTCGAGCTGCTCGGTCACCAACCAACCTCGAAATCTTTGCGACTGCAATGTCGGGCGAAAATGCGGATCCCGCCGGGTGCGGGGTACGGCAATTCTTTCATCTGGTCTTCCTGACGCAGACACGCCAGCGGTCGTGTCCTCATTGGCCTCGCCGTGGTCGTGAAATACTCAAAGTCTCCGCGGGGCGTGCATAACATTCTAAAGGTATGTAAGGTGCGTAGCGTGATAACTCTTGGTTCGCCGTGGCTGAGCCGAGCAGCGTTGGATCGCGCCCCCGCTGCCGGCACTGCGTCGTACCGTGCAACATCGCCGTCGGCGATCGCGCAGAGTTATCCTGTGTGCGTTGCCATGGCCTGCACCGGCAATCCCCCTCGAATCCCGGTGCGGGCCGTGGCAACCTCAATCCCACGGTTTCCGATTCCATATCCGGCTGCCCCGACACGGGTGCCGGACAATGCGTCAGCCACCCAACGTCCGCTGGTCAACAGCGCTGTTTCGGTGTCCCGTCGGAGACGCATGCCAGGGCTGACCGCCGGCACCGCGCTCACTCGCGATGGCTCGGGACGTCGATAGATGATGTGGGACGACGAAGTCGACGTAATTTGCTGTGGCACGGGCTTCGGTGGCCTGGCCACTGCGATCGCGGCGACCGACGCCGACCTCGACGTGTTTGTGGCGAGGCCCGGTCAGCCGGCTCTGAACACGACGCCGGGCGCGTGGCTGGGTGAGGGGATCGACGATCCTGAAACCCGCGAATATTTCGACGGCCTCACCGAAGACTTGGGTCCGCGAGCGACCGCCGCACCCGACGCCGATGTGACGATCCGGGTCATGGATGACCTGAAACCAGCTGAGCTCAGCGTCCCCGTCGCACCGTTCTACGGTGCCCGCCTCAGGGACTGGGCGTCGCGGTGTCTGCTGTCACCCTACGGTGTGCTCTACACCCGGATTCTGGACCGCGGAACCACTCCGATGAGGACTCCGACCGGCGCCGAGATCGACGTCAAAGTCATCGGTGCGATCGAACCCGACCGCGGGATCAGCGCGTCATCGGCACTCAACGAGTGGCTGCTGGATCAGACCCGCCAGCGCGGTATTCAGATATCCGACGGCACCTCGCTGGAGCGCATCGTGTTCGAGGAAGGCGAGATCGTGGGGGCGGTGCTCACGACCGCCGACGGTCCACTAGCGCTGCGGGCCCACCATGGCTTGGCGATCGCCATGCCCAGCCGGCACATCGCCGGCCGCGCCCACAAGCTTGCCGAGCACGGGCACTCGCTGCACATCGCGCTCGTGGGCGACAGCGCGAGCAGATTCGGCCGAGTCGAACTGCTCGCCACCGACGCCGCCAAACCACAACGGTCGGGCTACTGCCGGGTCACCCGTCTACACGATGGACTGCACGACGCAGGACGTTCACATACGCGGGGCGGCCGAGAAGTGCACGGGTACCCGCCCCTTGGCTAGCAGCGTCTGCATTTCGCTGCCCAGAATCGGCTTGGACAGCAGGAAACCCTGCGCGCGATAACACCCGTGCCGCAACAGCGTGAGCGCGGCTCGTTCGGTTTCCACACCTTCGGCCACCAGCTGTAGCCCGAAGGCTCCGGCCAGGGCGATCACGGCCCGCACGATCGGCAGGTCACCGGGGTTGGAGCCGAGTTCGGCCACGAAGCTGCGGTCGATCTTGAGGGTGTCGACCGGAAGCGACTTCAACAACGACAGCACGCTGTACCCGGTCCCGAAATCGTCGATGGCGACTTGCACCCCGACGTTGTGCAAGCCGGTGAGGGTCGTGCGGGTCGTCTCGATGTCCTGGACCACAACGCTTTCGGTGATCTCCAGGCACACTGACCCACGGGGCAGACCGAACTCGCTCATGATGCTCGCCACCGACTCGACGAACCCGTCGGTCACCAGCTGAACCGGCGACACGTTGATCCGCAACACGATGTTGCGGCCCACGCCGTTGGCGCGCCAGCGGGAAAACTCGGCGCACGCCGTCCGCAACACCCAGCGGCCCAACTCGCCCGCCAGGTTGATCGATTCCGCCACGCCGATGAACGAATCCGGCGCCAGCAAGCCTCGGGTCGGATGCTGCCAGCGGACCAGCGCTTCGGCGGCCAGCACCTCGCCGGTGCGCATGTCGATCTCGGGCAGGTAGTGCAGCAGCAGCGCGCCGCCCTCGATCACGCTCTGCAGATGAAGCTCGATGTCGTTGCGGAAATCGATCTCCATCGCCATCGCGTCGGAGAACACGGTGACCTTGTTGCCGCCCGAGCTCTTGGCGGTCAGAACCGCGTGGTCGGCGCGGTTGAGCACATCCGACGTCGAGTCCCGGCCCGGGATGCCTTCGGCCAGACCGATACTGACCGTGCGGGTGAGCATCTCCCCGTCGACGGTCACCCGTTCGCGCAGCACCGACTGCAGCCGGTAGGCGAGCGCGGTCGCCGCCTCGGCCGACATCGGAGCCGCGGGAACGACGACGAACTCGTCGCCGCCGAGCCGCGCGATGAGTTTGGGCTGGTCGTCGCCGCGCTGGAGTCGCTGGGCCAGGATGCTGATGAACGCATCGCCGGCGGTGTGGCCCAGGTAGTCGTTGATCGCCTTCAACCGGTCGAGGTCGAAGAACAACACCGACACCGGGCCCGGCTGTCCCGGGGCCAACCGGGCCTCCAGATGCGCCATCAGCGCGCGCCGGTTGTGCAGCCCCGTGAGATGGTCGTGGTCGGCGAGGTAGCGCAGCCGTTCTTCGGCCTCGATACGGGCCTGCACTTGCGCGAACAGCGAGGCGATCGCCTTCAGCGCGTTGAGTTCGGCGGGCTGCCACTCGCGGTCGCCGAACTTGACGAAGCCCAGCACGCCGGTGGTGACGTCGCCCGACAGCAACGGCACACACGCCATCGACGTGCTCGGGATGTGCCGCCCCGCCTCGATGGTGCGCTGGTAGTCGTCGGTGGCCGGCTCGGGCCGGAACACCGCCGGCTCCTTGAGATGCTCGGCCATCGCGAACACCGGGTCGGCGTCGGCGAAGTGGATGACGGCGATGGGATCGGTCGGCGAGTCCAGGGGACGCGGCGGCCACTCGGCGACCAACCGTGTCGCGTGTGCGCGATGGTCGTTGTGGCGCAGAAAGCTCACGTCGACGTCGAAGAAGGACACCAGTTCGGCCAGTACCTGCTGACTGACCGGCACCGAGGTTGCCGCGTCGACCGCCATCAGCTGCGTGGCGACCGACGTGACAAGAAAGTCCAGGCTGCCTGGCACCCAACTACCTCCGGTCTTCCTCAGCCGTACTGCGGCGTCTGACCCGGCAGATGGGCCCGGCGCCGACTGCGTACGGAGGGGCGTGGTGCGAAGGACAACCTGAGCACCAACGCCTGCGATTCGTCGCGCTCGGTCGTGGTCAACCTGCGGAAAGAGTACTGCAGATCACGCAGCGTCCCGGCGTGGGCTGCGGACAACTCTTCGAGGTCACGATCGTCGTGGGCATACAGGAACACCGGCGACACCGGTTGGACGGCAAGCCCGTTCTGCTGCGCGGCTACCCACACCGACTCCACGGCCGAGCCCGCTTGCGCGTAGTCGGTCAGCCGGCGTCCCGGCACCGAAACGACCGCGAGGGCAGAACTCGACGTCACCCGCTCGTAGGTGTCGTCACCGAGCGCCGCCCCGGCGTCCCAGTCCGACAGCTTTGCCATGACGTCGGGTCGGCGCAGGATGTCGAGCAGCACCAGGTCGGCGGGATCGAGCCCGAGCGTCGTCACGTCGATACCGGAGTCCTGGGCCGGGTCGCCGGGCCAACGCAGTTCGGAGATCATCTCCCGGTGCAGCGTGGGGGTGAGATAGCGGATGCGGTCGGTTGCGGCGAGAAGACCTGCCGCCGTTTCGATATCGGCACGGCTGTCGAGAACCGTCAGCCTGGCGCCTTCCCGAACGGCTGCCGAGCGCAGCGTCTGGAGCACCTCCGCCGCGATCGGCGCAGCGGTTCCGCGTAGCCGATTGGTCTCGCGCTGCAGCATCGGTTCATACAGCGCCGCCAACTCCGGAGCCGCGCCGGGGGCCAGCTGCATGGTGCCGTAGAGCGGCGTGCCTTCGTCACCACGCGACCACTCGAACTGGCCCGCCAGCCCGTGTGCGGCCGCCGCGACCCGGGCGTTGAACGCCGCCGCGCCCAATGCCACTGCGCTGCCCCGATAGCCCACGTCCATCGTGGTGGTGTACTTGATCGCCAACCGCAGGCTGAGCCGGGTATCGCTCGACTCGATGTGCCACGGTTGGACGTTGCCTCCCGACGGGGCACGTGCGGCGGCCATCGCGATGATCCCGGCCACGTCGGTCGGCTCATCCGCAAGCTGGTCGTCGTCGTGCTTCGGCTGCTCGGACCGAGTGGTCAGCGGGTCGTCGATCCGGTCGAGCGTGTCGGCGATGTCCACCCGCACCCGGCCGGATCGCATCGGCTCGCCCAGCCCGATACGCCGGACGGCGTCCGCCACGACGGTGGCGCCGAGGATCACCTCCGCGGCCAGTTGCGGCCAGGTCGTCAACGTTTTGCCGACCTCGACCAGCGACGCGGCCATACGCGGCGACAGCTGCGGCGCGTCGAGTATCCGCAGCACGTGCGGCACCTTGTCCTTGCTGCTCAGACCCGCCAGCTGTGCGGTTTCGATGTTGCCGAGCAGGCCGTGCAGAATCGGTCGCGTCGGGTCCAGGTCGAACCGCTCCACGTCGAGCAGGCCCCGGTCGGCGGTCGCCATCAGCACCGGCAGGTGCCGGGCCCGGGCCGCCTCACGCACAAGGACTTTCGCGTCGAGCGAATCGCATTCCTCGACCACGACGTCCAGGCCGGCGACGAACTCGTCGATCGTCTCCGGCCGAGCACCGCCGAGGTCGACCCGAACCGGTAGATACGGGTCCATCTCGGCGATTCTGCGGGCAGTCACCACGGCCTTGTTGACGCCGAGGTCGAACACGGTTCCAGGCACCCTGTTGAGGTTGGGCAACTCCAACTCGTCGAAGTCGGTGAGCCGCAACTCCCCGCAAAGGCCTTCTGCGGCAAGGTTGTATGCGATGGCGTGGCCCACGCTGAGACCGATGACCCCGACCTTCAGCTTCGCCAGACGCTGTTGTTCGGCAGCGCTGATGAGGTTGCGGTTGCGGTCCAGGCGTAGTCGGTGAAATGCCCGCGGGCCGACGACGTGCACCACGCAGCGCCGCCACGGGTAGTACGCCCATCGTGTCGGCTCATCGAGGATGTCCGCCTCGACCGCAGGCACGAGCTCGGCGAGCGCGTCCTGCTGCCGCCCGCAGTTGTCGATGACGGTGATCCGTGGATCGGCACGCAGCTTCTCCAGGGTGCTGACACCGGCGGCGCTGTCGGTGCCGATGATGACGGCACTGTGCGACGCGTTGTCGTCTATGTCAGTGAGATCGTTGTTGTCGGTCATTGCCCTGCCGCGGTAGAAGTGTCGGTGTCGTCGTTGTCGTCCATCCGGGGCCCGACCCGCTGGGCTTCGGTAAAGTAGGACGAAAGTTGTTTGGGGTCAGCATGATTGGCGAAAGTTCGGCGGTCCCACCACATCATCTTGGTCTGGTAGCGCTCATCCGGGTACGGCGTTGCCGGAATCTTGGCGGCCAACACCCCGCCCGATGACAGCCAGCGCTTGAGCACATAGGCCGCCGCGGTCGCCATCGCGAACTGCGTGTTGAGCAGTGTCATGGAGTGCAGCGGCATCCGTGCCAGCGTGTCGGTGAGCGCGCGACTCTGATCCGGGTCATCGCATACCCAGGCGGTCTTCATCTCGACGACACCGAAGGGCAGCCGGTCGGCCACCATCTTGCGCACCGCATCGAGCCCGGCCTGTCCGCTCCATTCGACGACCGCATGGCATTCTTCGGTCTTCTGGTAAGGGCCCTTGGCGCGTAGACCGCCGACGACGCGTCCCGCGTCGTTGATTCCGACGCAGAACAACGCGGTGTCAGTACCGGTGTGCAGTGCCTCCATATCGAGGGCCCGCTCAACACCATGCTTACGATAGTTCCGTTCGGCGCCGCGGACGTATTCCGACCACAGTTCGCGCTCCATACCGGGCTCGGCCACCACGATCGTGCATTCGCTTCCCGGATCCCACCAGCTGGGGCTTTTTGCCAGAGTGACGGGGGAGCGGCCTGCGGCATCGAGATGAGGAGCGGTCATGTGGTGTCCATTTCGTCCGGTCAGCCGTACCCCCGACTGGTCCGGCTGATTTGGTGCGCAGCACGGTTGTGCGAATACGCGACATGAGTATCCCGCCGGTAAGCGTTGTAATTCCAGCTAGCCGAGAAAGCTTGTCCAGCGGCGTGTTGAATTTCCCCGTCCCGCGGCCCATTTACCCGCATGCACGTGCGATTTTGGCAAATTCGAGAGCCGTGATAAATGGCGTTTACGACGCAAAATCGGCGGAGATAGCAAATTTTCATATTGACGCTGGCGTCGAATGTTCTTTGTCGGCGTCCGTTTCGGCCGGTTTTGCTGTCCTCGCTCGAGCCAGCGCTTCGCGACGTTCTGGACGAACGTGAACTCGAATGGGCTCTACGCGGTCGGCTGCACGGCGGATCGGTAAATGACGATGTCTTCTTCGCGGTTTTCGGAACGCCCGGCGTACGGCCGGTTCTGCTACCCGAACCCAGGTCGGGTGAGAATCTGGTGGTGATGGCGCAGGAGTATCCGAAAGTAAACGCCCTGCCGGCCCACGACATGGGCCGGTTGCTGCTGCGGTGTGCCGACCGGCCGGGGCTGGTCGCTGCCATCAGTAGCTTCCTCACCGGGGCCGGCGCGAACATCGTGTCGTTGGACCAACATTCCACCGAGCAGTCCGGTGGCACGTTCATCCAGCGCACGATCTTTCACCTCCCCGGCCTCACCGCGGTGCGCGACGGGCTCGAACGCGATTTCCGTGAGCGGGTTGCGACTCCATTCGACATGGATTTCCGGCTGACAGAGGCGTCCAAACCCAAGCGAGTGGCATTGATGGCGTCGCGTGAGGACCACTGCCTGTTGGATCTGCTGTGGCGCAACCGGCGGGGCGAGCTGGATATGTCGGTGGTGATGGTGATTTCGAACCATCCCGACCTCGCCGAGCAGGTCCGGGCGTTCGGAGTTCCGTTCCTCTATGTGCCGGCCACGAAAGAGAACCGGGCCGAGGCCGAACAACGACTCCTGGACCTGTTGCGGGGCAATGTCGACCTGGTGGTGCTCGCCCGGTACATGCAGATCCTCACCCAGGAGTTCCTCGACGCGGTGGGTTGTCCGTTGATCAACATCCATCATTCGTTCCTGCCTGCGTTCATCGGTGCGGCGCCGTACCGCCGGGCCAAGGAGCGCGGGGTCAAACTCGTCGGCGCGACAGCGCATTACGTCACCGAGGATCTCGACGAGGGGCCGATCATCGAGCAGGACGTGGTGCGGGTGGATCACCGCCACACGGTCGACGATCTGGTGCGGCTCGGTGCCGATGTCGAACGGCTGGTGTTGTCGCGAGCAGTGCTGTGGCACTGTGAGGACCGCGTAATCCGGTTTGGGAACCAAACGGTGGTCTTCTGACCACGGTTCGAGAGGAGTGACGGTGAAGGTCTTCAACAATCTCGATGAACTGGTCGCGGCAGCGGGCAGCGAGCTCGGGCCGACTGACTGGATGGAGATCACCCAGGATCGGGTGAATCTGTTCGCCGATGCCACCGACGACCACCAGTGGATCCATGTCGACCCCGACAAGGCCGCCGGCGGCCCCTTCGGCGGGACGATCGCGCACGGCTTGCTCACGCTGTCACTGTTGCCGCATTTCACCCATCAGCTCTATCGAGTCGACAACGTCACCATGGCGATCAACTACGGCTACAACAAGGTTCGCTTCATCACGCCCGTCCGGGTGGGTGCCAAGGTGCGGGCTCGTGCACACATCGCCGACGTCGCCAAGCTCGACGGGGCCGTGCAGGCCACGATGACCGTGACGGTCGAGATCGACGGTTCGGAGAAGCCGGCCGCGGTCGCGGAGTCCATCATTCGGTTCATCGGCTGATTTCCTTCGCGAGCAGACGCCGCGATACCCAGAAATTGGCTTTCTCGGGTACGGCAGCGTCTGCTCGCGGCGCTTCTGACAGCTGTCAGAATTCATTGACGTCCGTCAAATCGCGCTGTTAGTGTGCTGCATCACAACGTGAGGAGCACTTGTGTCGCAGCAATCGCCGCCACGGACCGCGATCATCGGGGCGGGCATCAGCGGGCTCACCGCCGGCAAGATGCTCAAGGACTACCGCGTGCCCTACACGACGTTCGAGAACTCAGACCGAATCGGCGGAAACTGGGCTTTCGGCAACCCCAACGGACACAGCAGCGCCTATCGGTCCCTGCACATCGACACGAGCAAGCATCGATTGTCGTTCAAGGACTTTCCGATGCCCGAGCACTACCCGTCGTTCCCGCACCACTCCGATATCAAGGCATATCTGGACGCCTACGCAGACGCGTTCGGCCTGCTCGACAACATCGAGTTCAACAACGGCGTCGTGCATGCGTCGCGGGCCGACGGCGGCGGGTGGGAGATCGAGGACCAGGCGGGTGCGCGGCGCCGGTTCGACCTGCTCGTCGTCGCCAACGGTCATCACTGGGATCCGCGGCTGCCGGATTTCCCCGGCACCTTCACCGGCCAGACGATCCACTCGCACCACTACATCGACCCCACGTCACCGCTTGAGCTCACCGGCAAGCGGATCCTTATCGTCGGCATCGGCAACAGTGCCGCCGACATCACCGTGGAGCTGTCCTCCAAAGCTCTGCAGAACCAGGTCACGCTGTCGACCCGGTCGAGCGCCTGGATCGTCCCGAAGTACATTGCGGGACAGCCCGGTGACAAGTTCTTTCGCACGACGCCGTATCTGCCGTTGTCCTGGCAGCGCAGAGCGGCACAGCTGATCGCGCCCATGCTCGGCACGGATCCGACGGCCTACGGTCTGCCCGCCCCGAATCACAAACTGTTCGAAGCACATCCGACCCAGTCGGTGGAACTGCCGCTGCGGCTCGGATCTGGTGATGTCACGCCCAAGCCGAATGTGACCCGCCTCGACGGTGACACCGTGCACTTCGAGGACGGCACCAGCGGGGTATTCGACGCGATCGTGTACGCGACTGGGTACAACATCACGTTCCCCTTCTTCGATCCCGACCTCGTCAGCGCTCCCGACAATCACATCCGGCTCTACAAACGCATGTTCAAACCGGGTATCGAGGACTTGGTGTTCATCGGGTTCGCACAAGCGATCCCGACGCTGTTCCCCTTCGTCGAATGTCAGGCCCGGCTGCTGGCGGCCTATGCGGTCGGTCGTTACGCGCTCCCGTCGGTGGCCGAGATGGAACGTGTGATCGACGCCGATCAGCAACTGCACGCCGGGCACTGCACCGATCGGCCCCGCCACACCCAGCAGGTGGACTACTTCTATTACGAGCACGATATCCAGAAACGCGAGTTGCCGGCCGGCGCGCGAAGGGCCAAGGTCGCATGAAGCCTGACGTTCTCACCTTCTACTCCGAAGGTGAGCAGTGCAGCGCATGGCATTTCCCCGGCGTCGGAGACGGTTTCGCCGGGGCGGCGGGCCGCCCGCTGGTGGTGATGGCGCATGGCTTCGGAGGTACGAAGGACTCCGGCCTCCAACCGTTCGCGGAGCGGTTCAGCGCTGCCGGTCTGGACGTGCTGGCGTTCGACTACCGCGGCTTCGGTGCCTCGGAAGGCTCTCCGCGGCAGAGCGTTTCGGTCGATCGCCAGCTCGCCGACTACGCCGCCGCGGTCAGTGCGGCACAACGTCTACCTGGCGTGGACGCCGCGCGCGTGGTGTTGTGGGGATCGTCCTTCTCGGGCAGCCATGTGCTGCGTACGGCGGCGCGATGCAACGACGTCGCCGGCGTCATCGCGATGACCCCGCTGACCAGCGGGCTGGCCGCGAGCCGAGCCGCGGTGGCCCATCGCGACGTTGGTTCGGCGTTGCGCTGGACGCTGGTTGGGCTCAAGAGCCGCGTGGCTGTGGCACGGGGTGGTGCTCCGACGTTGATTCCGTTGGCCGCGCCGCCCGGCGAGCCTGGCGCACTGGCCCTCGACGGCGCGTACGAGAGCTATCTGTCGATAGCGGGCCCCACGTGGCGCAACGAGGTCGATGCCGGTATCGGCATGGAACTCATACGTATTCGCACCGCCGCGGCCGCCAAGAGCCTGAAATGCCCGGTGCTGGTGCAGATCGCCGACTTCGACCGGTTCGTCCCGGCGGACTCGGTGGTCAAGACAGCGGTGCAGGCCAGGGCTCAGGTGCACCACTATCCGTGCGACCACTTCGACGTCTGGCCGGGCCACGACTGGTTCGACACTGCGGTCGAGGATCAGCTGCGGTTCCTCACCCGTTCCTTAGCCGGCGCGAGCAGACGCGCGGGTACCCAAATTGCCGCGGATACGGGTACCTAGGTGTCTGCTCGCGAGTGGTAAAGCGAGAAACGGCCGTTCGCCGTAGCCGGCCAAACCGGCCGCGAGCGTTTCGGCGAAGTCTGCGGTCATCCGGTCAGAACTGTGTGGAGCCCAGGTCGACCGCGACCCGGCTGGCGGTGACGAACCGTGATTCGTCGCTGGCCAGCCACACCGCGGCGTCGGCGATGTCCTCCGGCTCGGCGATGAAGTCCGGCAGGAACGGCGTGACCATGTTCATCAGACCGGGATTGGTCTCATTGGCCCGATTCAGAGCAGCCATCATGTCACCGGTGCCCATCGGAGTGTTGACGGCGCCGGGATGCAGGCTGTTGACCCGGATCTTGTGCTTGCCGAGTTCGGCCGCGAACGCCCGGGCCAGGCCGGTGACGCCGTGCTTGCTGGCGGTGTAGTGAACCATGAACGGCTGCATCTTGATTCCGGCGGCTGAGCTGATGAGGATGATCGAGCCGCCGCGGCCGCCGTCGATGATGTGTTGAGCGCCCGCCATTACGGTGTTCCAGGTGCCGGTCAGGTTGATGTCGATGACATCGCGAAAAGACTCGGGCGTCGTCTCGTTCCAGGCTTCTGGGACCGTGATGCCCGCGTTGGCGACGATGATGTCGAGCCGGCCGAACTCGGCCACGCCCTTGTCGACCACAGCCCGCAGGGCGTCGAGGTCGCGGGTGTCGGCGGCAGCAGCCAAGATTCGCCTGCCGGTGGCTTCTACCAGGCGCACGGTTTCGGCGAGGTCCTCCGGCGTGGCCGAGTCGTAGGGCACGCTCGGCGGGAGGGGCCCGGCGATGTCGACCGCGATGATGTCGGCGCCTTCCTTGGCCATCCGCACCGCATGAGCACGGCCCTGTCCGCGGGCCGCTCCGGTGATGAAGGCGACTTTTCCGGTGAGCCGTTCGGTCATTTCTGCGCTCCTTTGACAAGGTTCGAACCGATGATGAGGCGCTGGATCTCGCTCGTGCCCTCGTAGAGGCGCAGGAGCCGAACTTCCCGATAGATCCGCTCCACCGGAACCTCGCGCATATACCCGGTGCCGCCGTGGATCTGGACTGCGAGATCGGCGACATTGCCGGCCATCTCAGTGCAGAAGAGCTTGGCCGCCGAAGGCGCGATGCGTCGGTCTTCACCGGACACCCACTTCTCGGCGGCATCTCGCACCAACGCCCGCCCGGCGAGGACCCCGGTCTGCTGGTCGGCGATCATCGCCTGGACCAGCTGAAAACTGCCGATCGGTTGACCGCCCTGCGTGGCGGCGGCAGCGTATGCGACCGATTCATCGAGTGCGCGCTGCGCGGTGCCGACGGCCAAGGCGGCGATGTGCACGCGGCCGCGGGCCAGTGACGTCATGGCGGCCCGGTAACCGACATCTTCACTGCCGCCCACGAGCGCGCCTGCCGGGACATGTACGTCGGTGAAGCTGACGTCGGCGGTCCACGCGCCTTCCTGGCCCATCTTGGCGTCTTTCGTGCCGACTTCGACACCTTCGGCGTCGGCCGGTACGAGGAACACCGCGATACCGGGGCCGGCCTCGTCTGCCGGGCGCGTGCGAGCGAACACGACGAACAGATTGGCGGTGGGTGCGTTGGTGATAAAGCGCTTCTGGCCGGTGATGATCCAGTGGTCCCCATCGCGAATGGCCTTCGTGCGCAAGCCCGCCGGGTTTGACCCGGCGCCGGGCTCGGTGAGCGCGAAGGATGCGACGACGTCCCCGGACGCGATGCCCTCCAGCCACTGGGTCTTCTGCTCGTCGGTGCCGAAGCCGACCAGAACCTGACCCGCGATGCCGTTGTTGGTGCCGAACATCGAGCGCAGCGCGAGTGAGGTGTATCCGAATTCCATTGCCAGCTCGACGTCCTGGGCCAGGTTGAGCCCCAGACCGCCCCACTGCTGGGGGATGGCGTAGCCGAACAGGCCCATCTTCTTGGCCTGGTCGCGCAGATCGTCGGGGACCGCATCGGTCGCGAGGATTTCGTTCTCTCGCGGGACGACGGCAGTCCGGATGAAGCTGCGGGTCTGCGCCAGGATCTCCTGGAAATCCTCGCTGCTGACTTCGGTCACAGATTTGACTCCTTCGCTTCATCGCATCAGGGGGTCGTGGATCGCCAATATCGTATATGAAATATGATTCTGGCTTGACGGTGCCCCGGCTTCGAGAGTTAGGACAGGTGATCAGGTGTCATTGCTGACCGGTCAGACGGCGGTGGTTACAGGTGGAGCCCAGGGTCTGGGCCTTGCCATCGCGAAACGCTTCATCGCCGAGGGTGCCCGAGTGGTACTCGGCGACCTCAACCTCGACGCCACCGAGGCCGCGGCCCAAGAGCTCGGCGGGGCCGAGGTCGCAACGGCCGTGCGTTGCGACGTCACGTCGTCGGCGGAGGTGCAGGCCCTGGTCGATGCGGCGGTGGAGCGCTTCGGCGGGCTGGACATCATGGTCAACAACGCAGGCATCACCCGCGACGCGACCCTGCGCAAGATGACCGAAGAGCAGTTCGATCAGGTCATTGCCGTGCACCTCAAAGGCACCTGGAACGGCACGAAGTCGGCCGCAGCGATCATGCGCGAGAACAAGCGCGGCGCGATCGTCAACATGTCGTCGATCTCTGGCAAGGTCGGGCTGATCGGACAGACGAACTACTCGGCGGCCAAGGCCGGCATCGTCGGAATGACCAAAGCGTCGGCCAAGGAACTCGCGCATCTGGGCGTGCGGGTGAACGCGATCCAGCCCGGCCTCATCCGGTCGGCGATGACCGAGGCCATGCCACAACGTATCTGGGACCAGAAACTTGCCGAGGTGCCGATGGGGCGGGCCGGTGAGCCAGACGAGGTCGCCAAGGTCGCGCTGTTCCTCGCCAGTGACCTCTCGTCGTACATGACGGGCACCGTGCTCGAGGTGACCGGTGGGCGGTACGTATGACAACGCGCGACGCCGTCATCTGTGAACCCGTCCGGACTCCGATCGGCCGCTACGGCGGCATGTTTCAATCCCTGACCGCGGTCGAGCTCGGTGTCACCGCGCTCAAGGGCCTGCTGGCGCGCACCGGTGTCGCACCCGAACAGGTACAGGATGTCATCCTCGGGCACTGCTATCCGAACAGTGAGGCACCGGCGATCGGCCGCGTCGTGGCTCTCGATGCCGGACTGCCCGTGACGGTTCCGGGCATGCAGGTGGACCGGCGATGCGGCTCGGGTCTGCAGGCCGTGATCCAAGCCTGCCTGCAGGTCCGCAGCGGCGACAACGATCTGGTGGTCGCGGGCGGCGCGGAGAGCATGAGCAACGTCGCCTTCTACTCGACCGACATGCGGTGGGGCGCAGCGCGAACGGGCGTGCAGATCCACGACGGACTCGCGCGTGGACGCACCACTGCGGGCGGACAGTTCCATCCCGTGCCCGGCGGCATGTTGGAGACCGCGGAGAACCTGCGGCGCGAGTACGGGATCACCCGGACCGAGCAGGATGAGCTCGCGGTGCGGTCGCACCAGCGGGCGGTGGCCGCCCAGGCCGAAGGCGTGCTGGCCGAGGAGATCATCCCGGTGACGGTCCGGACCCGAAAAGGCGAAGAAACGGTCAACACCGACGAGCATCCGCGGGCCGACACCACGGTTGAGGCGCTCGCCAAACTCAAACCTGTTCTCCTGAAACAGGACCCTGAGTCCACTGTGACGGCGGGCAACTCGAGCGGCCAGAACGATGCGGCCTCGATGTGCATCGTCACGACGCCGGACAAGGCCGCCGAACTCGGGCTGAGACCTCTTGTGCGACTGGTGTCGTGGGGTTCGGCAGGCGTCGCCCCGAACGTGATGGGCATCGGTCCGGTTCCGGCCACCGAGGTCGCGCTGGCGAAAGCCGGCCTGCAGCTGAGTGATATCGACCTGATCGAACTCAACGAGGCCTTCGCAGCGCAGGCGCTCGCGGTGATGAAGGAATGGAAGTTCGGCGCGGCCGATCACGAGCGCACCAACGTCCGCGGATCGGGGATCTCGCTCGGGCATCCGGTGGGCGCCACCGGCGGACGGATGCTCGCGACCCTCGCGCGCGAACTGCACCGGCGCGAGGCCCGCTACGGCCTGGAAACCATGTGCATCGGCGGCGGGCAGGGGCTGGCTGCCATTTTTGAGAGGGTGGCATCGTGACCAGACTCGCCCAGACGCTGGGACTCACCGAGTTCCAGACCGAGATCGTCTCAACGGTCAGGCAATTCGTCGACAAAGAAATCATTCCCGCCGCTCAGGAGCTCGAGCACTCCGACACCTATCCGCAGGCCATCGTCGACCAGATGAAAGAGATGGGGCTGTTCGGGTTGATGATTCCCGAGGAGTACGGCGGCCTCGGCGAATCCCTGCTGACCTATGCTCTGTGCGTCGAGGAACTCGCCCGCGGCTGGATGAGCGTGTCCGGGGTGATCAACACCCACTTCATCGTCGCCTACATGATCCGCCAGCACGGTACCGACGTTCAGAAGCAGAAGTTCCTGCCGCGCATGGCCACCGGTGAGACCCGAGGTGCGTTCTCGATGTCTGAGCCCGAGCTCGGCTCGGACGTGGCCGCGATTCGAACCCGCGCCACCAAGCAGGCCGACGGTGACTATGTGATCGACGGCCAGAAGATGTGGCTGACGAACGGTGGCAGCTCGACACTGGTGGCCGCGTTGGTGCGGACCGACGAGGGTGCCGACAAACCACACTGCAACCTGACGGCGTTCCTCGTCGAAAAGCCAACGGGTTTCGGCGAAGTCGTTCCGGGACTGGTGATCCCCGGAAAGCTCGACAAGCTCGGCTACAAGGGCATCGACACCACCGAGCTGATCTTCGACGGATACCGCGCCAGCGCCGATGACGTCCTCGGCGGCGTGCCGGGGCAGGGCTTCTTCCAGATGATGGACGGCGTCGAGGTCGGACGGGTCAACGTGTCCGCGCGGGCGTGCGGGGTCGGTATCCGGGCCTTCGAGCTTGCCGTGCGTTACGCGCAGCAGCGCCAGACCTTCGGCAAGCCCATCGCCGAACATCAGGCGGTGGCGTTTCAATTGGCCGAGATGGCAACAAAAGTCGAGGCCGCCCACCTCATGATGGTCAACGCGGCACGGCTCAAGGACTCCGGCGAACGCAACGACGTGGCCGCGGGCATGGCGAAATACCTTGCCAGCGAGTTCTGCTCGGAGGTCACGCAGCAGAGCTTCCGAATCCACGGCGGTTACGGGTACTCCAAGGAATACGAGATCGAGCGCTTGATGCGTGACGCGCCGTTCCTATTGATCGGCGAGGGCACCAGCGAGATCCAGAAGAACATCATCAGCAAGCGCCTGCTTGCCGACTATCGGATCTGACACATGACCGTCCCGGATTTCGCCGCCCGCCCACAGCTCGCCGAAGACGTGGCGCGTTTGATCCGTCGGCGGATCTTCGACGGCACTTACCCGGCGGGTAACTACATACGGCTCGAACAGCTCGCAGCCGAGCTGGGCATCAGCGTGACGCCGGTGCGCGAAGCCCTGTTCGGGCTGCGGGCCGAAGGTTTGCTCACCCAGCAACCCCGCCGCGGATTCGTGGTGCTTCCGGTCACGCGACGCGACATCGACGACGTGGCCGGGGTGCAGGCTCACATCGGCGGGCAGCTGGCGTCCCGCGCCGCAGGGCAGATCAGCGACGGCCAGCTCGATGAACTCGAGCGGATCCAGCGTGAGCTCGAAGATGCCTACGCGAAAAACGATCACGAACGTGCCGTGCGCCTCAACCATGCCTTTCACCGTGGCGTCAATCTCGCCGCCGAGTCGCCGAAGCTCGCTCAGTTGATGTCCCAGATCACCCGGTACGCACTGGAATCGGTATACCCGACCGTCGAGGGCTGGCCCGAACAATCGACGCATGATCACCGGCGGATCCTCGAGGCGCTCAAGGCGCGTGATGGGGATCAGGCCCGCGAGGCCATGTCGGAGCACCTGTGTGCGGCATCGAAGCCGCTGACCGACCATCTCGCGCGGCTCGGCGTGTTGGAATAGCACTTTCGAGCTGGGGGTGAATGTGCGAGCGCAAACGGTGGCGGCCGACGACGGCACTCTGCTGCACGTCGGCGTCACCGGAGAGGGTCCGGACGTTGTGGTGCTGTCCGGCGGACCGGGGTGTGTCCACTACCTCGAAGACGACACACTCGCGCCTCGCGGGTTGCGCGCGTGGTTTCCCGAGCCGAGAGGTGTCGCGCGCTCTGCGGGTGGCCCGCACGACCTCGCGCAGGCGGTGGCCGACCTCGAATCGGTACGGCGATCCCAGCGGATCGACAGGTGGGTGGTGCTCGGCCATTCCTGGGGGTCCGACCTGGCCGTGCGTTACGCGCTTGACCATCCGGACAGGGTCGCCTCGGTCGTTGGCGTCGCCGGACACGGATTGCACAAGGACCGAACCTGGTCACAGGCGTATGAGGCGGCGCGCCATCTCGAAGCCGATCTGCAGATCCCTTGGGAGCCGGCGGTTCACGCCGCATTGACCGAATCGTTCGTGCAGTGGATACATGAACCGGACCTACTCCGTCGACTGGCCGACTCCGATGTTCCCATGACATTCCTCGCCGCCGAACACGACATCCGTCCATCATGGCCACTGTGTCAACTCGCCGCCTTGGTGCGGCACGGCCGGTTCGAGGAAATACCCGACGTCGGCCACAACCTGTGGTCAACCGATCCGGACGTGTGGGTTGACCACATCACCAAGGCTTGTCGCGGCGTCGTACTGTAATACTTACAGTCGACCATTCGACGAAAGGGTGAGCAATGCCGGGTGTGCTCGACGGGATTCGGGTGCTCGACTACGGGCGCTTCATCGCGGCCCCGTGGTGCAGCGCCATCCTGGCCGACATGGGCGCCGACGTGCTCAGGGTGGAGAAGCGCGAAGGTGGCGAGGACCGGTGGGTGCAAGCTGTCACCGAAAGCGGTGAAGGTGGCACGTTCCTGCAGTGCAACCGCAACAAGCGGTCGCTGACACTGGACTCGACGAAACCTGAAGGCGCCGAGATCACCCGGCGGCTCGTGGCGCGGTCCGACATCGTGATCGCCAACATGCCTGCCGCCGGGATGCGCGCGAGTGGGCTCGACTACGACACCCTGAAAGCCGTCAAGCCGGACATCATCCTGGCCAGCGCTACCGCCTACGGCGAGGGCGGTCCGTACAGCGACCGGATCGGCTTCGACGGGGCCGGCCAGGTGATGTCGGGCGCGGTGTACCGGCAGGGTCTGCCCGAGCAGCCGATCCGAACCGTGGTGCCGTACGCGGATTTCGGTACCGCGCTCACACTGACGATCGGCGTGATGATGGCCCTCTACCACCGTGACCGGACGGGGGAGGGGCAGCACGTCGAAGGTGCGCTGCTGCCCACCGCGCTCATGTTGTCCAACGCCTTCCTCATCGAGCGCGAGCTGCTCCAGGTCGACAAACCTCGGATGGGCAATCGCGGCGCCTCGGTGGCGCCGTGCGATCTTTACCGCACCTCGGACGGCGAGTGGGTGCTGCTGCAGGTGGCCGGCCAGCCGATGTTCAAACGCTGGTGCCGACTGGTGGGTCGCGAAGAACTTTTCGACGATCCGCGGTTCGCCGACGACGACTCACGCTGGCAGCACGGCGATTACCTCAATGACATCATGCAGTCCTGGTGCGCCGACAAGACCAAGGACGAAGTGCTGAAGCTACTAGAGCAGGCGAAAATGCCTGCTGCGCCGCTGCATTCGACGCAGGACGTGCTCGACGATCCACACGTACACGCGATGGGCTATCTGCAACGGGTGCCGTTTCCAGGAGCCGCCCGCGACGTGCCGATCGTCGAGACCCCGTTTCGGATGTCGGCGACGCCGGGGACCATTCGCCACCGCGCTCCGCTGCTGGGCGAGCACACCGACGAGGTGCTCGGGGAAATTGGCTACGGCTCGGACGAAATCGCGAAGCTGCGGGCGAACGCGATCGTGTGAACCGTTGAGATTGCGCACAGGGTCGCGAAGTTCGGGAAACAACAGCCCTGAGCGCAGTATCAACGTGCGAGGAGCATGGCGCGCAGTCGGTTGTTGTCGACCTTGCCGGTCGGCCCGCGCGGCACGGCCTCCTCGTCGGTGAGCAGTAGCCACATCGTGGGCACCTTGAACGAGCTCATGGCCTTCCGCGCGGCCACTCGCAGGGGCTCAATCGTTGAGAAGTCGGACACCACGGCCGCTCCTACCCGATTGCTTTCACCATCAGGAACATTGGTGACGAATGCGGCCCGCACGCCCTTGATCCCACGCAGGGCGCGCTGCACCTCGCTCGGGTAGACGGTGGCGCCGCGTACCTTGAACATGTCGTCGGATCTGCCGTGGCAGAACAGGAATCCGTCGGCATCGAGATGGCCGCGGTCACCGGTGGGGTAATAGCCGTCCCGAGTGAACACATCTTCGCGGCTGCGGCGGCAGATGCCTCGCATGACGTGTCGGCCGCGGATCTGGATCTCACCGACCGCACCGGCGGGCAACGACGAACCCGCGTCGGCATCGACGATGCGGACTTCCATGCCGGGGAACGGTTTACCGCAGCTGCCCCAAGCTGACCGCGGCATGTCGGTATCGGCCGGGTACCCGCAATACGGCCCGAACGATTCGGTCATCCCGAACAACGATGCTCGCGCACCCGGCCGCGATCGCAGGTGAGGCGGCAACAGTGCCTCAAGACTTCCCGGCTGCAGCGCCGACAGGTCAGCACCGCCGGCATGGCGCGCCAACGCCTCAGCTTGCTCGGGCCAGCCCCGAAACAGCGTGACTCGCTCTCGCTGAAGAAGTTCCAGCGTCGACTCAGGGCTTGGGATGGGCTCGGTCACCAAGGTCGCACCGGCGAGCAGCACCGAGAGGATTCCCGCCCCGAAGCCGCCGACCCAGAAGAACGGCATCGGCAGATACAGCCGCGTCGCAGCTGTGATGCACCGAGCGTCCAGTCCGGACCGCACGGCGCCCAGCGCGTTCGCGTGTGAGTGCATGACGCCCTTCGGCGGTCCGCTGCTCCCGGAGGTGAACATGATGACCAACGAGTCGCTGGGGCGCACCCTTGCGGTCAACGCGTCGACCCGCTCGACATCGGGCCCAGTCAGCGCCAGTGCTTCGCAATCCGTCCAGACCTCTCGCAGTGCCGGGAGTTGCGCACGGTTCACCGGGTAGCGACGGCCACGGAACTCGTCGACTGCGATCAGGAATTGCACGGACGCCATCCGCAATTGCGCGGTGAGCTCGGCTGGGGACAACAGCATGCTCAGCGGAACCAGCACCGCGCCGATCCGAGCCACGGCGATCGCGATCTGCACCCAATCGGCTCCGTTGGGCATGATCAAGCCGACCCGCGTGCCCTTGCCGATACCGGCAGCCAAAAATCCGGCCGCCAACGCTCGCGTGTTGGAGTCCAATTCGGCATAGCTGAGCCGAGTGTGCGGGTCGATCACCATCGCCTTGTCGGGTGTGGCGGCCGCATGAGATCGGACGAGCGCATCGATCGTGTCAACCATCGAACAACCCTGCCAACCTTGCCATGTCGACCTTGCCGCTGGACAGCACGGGCAGTTGGGCCGGGCGGATTACCGCGAAGCGTTTGGGCACCTTGTACGCCGACAGCTCGTCGCGCAATGCCGTGCGAATGGCAGCCTCATCGAACGTGGATGGATCATCCATGACGATCACCGCCGCCACGACCTGCCCGCGTTCGGCATCGGGCAGCCCGATGACATGGACGGCGCCACAGCCCAACAATTTGACGAGCGCCTTCTCCACCTCGCCGGGTGTGACGTTGGCGCCCGCCGTCTTGATCATCGCGCCGGCACGACCCAGAAAATAGTAGAACCCCTCGTCGTCGACACGCACGAGATCGCCGGTGTGGAACCAACAGTCGGCGTCGAAGCAGTCCTCGCGGTTGCGACCGTGGTAGCCCAGCATGACGTACGGCCCACGGATGCAGAGCTCGCCTGAGGCGAGCACCTTCGTCTCGAAACCGGGCGCGGGGCGGCCGTAGGATCCGCGCCGGTGTTCGGGTTGATCGCTGTCGTCGGCGTCGATGAGTACGACGCTGCCCGCCTCGGTCATGCCGAGCATGTTGTGGCGCAGCTCGGGATCGGCGGGCCTGGCATCAGGCGTCATGATCGGGTACAGGTTACCGCGACGCATCGATGGCAGATCGCGATGAGCAAAGCTCGGATGGCGAGTCAGGTGGGCGATACCTGCCGCGAAACCGTTGGTCAGCGTCGGCTTCTCGGACTCCAGGAGGTCCAGCGTCGCACCAGCGTCGGAGGCATTCGAACAGATCAGGGTCGCACCGGCGACCATCGTGGCCAGTAAGCCGAACGCAAAGCCGCCGACCCAGAAGAACGGCGAGTTGCAGAACAGCCGGTCCGCTGCGGACAACCCGCGAATCGCATTGAGGTTGCGTTGATGTGCCAACAGCCCGTTGTGGGAGTGGACGACGCCCTTGGGCGCCCCGGTCGAGCCGGAGGTGTAGATGATCGCCATCGGATCGCAGCAGTCGACGTCGGCTTCGAGGCCGGCGATGTCAGGCTCGTCAGCCTCGGGTAGCTCGAACAGCACGTGTCGCAGGCACGGCGCGTCACCAATTTCAGCCAACCGCTCTTCATAGTCGTGATTACGAAAACGGCGGGACGACAACATGATCACCACATCGCTGTCGAGCACCTGGGTCCGCAGCTCGGCTGATGTGAGGAACGTCGAGAACGGCACCACGACCGCTCCGATGCGGGCCGCGGCCAGCATCGCGACCACGAACTCGACACCGTTCGGATACAGGAGGCCGACATGGGTACCTTTGCCTGCACCGAGAGCCACGAGCCCGCGGGCCAACCGCGCCGAGCGGGCCTCGGCTTCGGCATAGCTGATGCGAGTGTCGTCGCAGATCAGCAACGGGTGGTCGCCCCGGTCGCGGAGACCTGCGAGCAGGTCGACAAGCGACTCAGACACCGGCCGCGAACTGGTCACGGATTGCGCCCAGGTCAGGCTTGCCAGAAGGAGTCCGGGGAATCGTCTCGACGATCGCGATCCTGGCGGGTATCTCGTACCGGGCCAAGCGGCCCCGCAGATACTCGGTCAGCTCACCTGGGGACGCGTCTGTCCGCAGCTCGACCATGGCCACCGGTGTTTCCCCCAACCGCTCGTCCGGCCACCCGATCACGGCGGCGCCGCGTACCGCGGGATGGCTTTCGAGCGCCGTGCGGACATCGTCGGGCATGACCTTGAAGCCGCCGCGGATGATGGCCTGATCGGCACGTCCCAGAATCCACACGAATCCGTCACTGTCGATGCGTGCGAGGTCGGTGGTGCGCAACCAGTCCGAGGTCGGGTCGAGCTGTGCGGGTTTGACCTCCAGCAGGCCCTGTTGGTCCGGCCCGAGTGGATTACCGTCGTCGTCGACGACGCGCAACTGTGCACCCGGGTTGGCGCGACCGACGCTGCCCCGTTTGGCTTTCCAGTACTTCTGATGGTCGGCAAGCGTCCAGCTGGCGACCCCGCCGCCGAATTCCGTTGCCGCGTAGGACGTCAACACCGGAATACCGAACTTCTCGGTGAACGCGTCGGCGTCGTCGGCCGACAACGGCGCGGTGCCGGACGTGACGGCACGGATACTTGCCAGGTCGTCGCGGGTGAGATCGGAGTGCAGCACCATACGCAGTGCCGCCGGGACCAGCGACACCGCGCGCGGCCGGTGTTCGCGCACCGCGGCGGCCCAGCGCTCGAGGTCGAACTTCGGCAGCAGCACAAACGGACGCGCCTCGGCGATGCACAGCAGTACCCGGAACACCCCGCCGACATGTACGAGCGGCGAGTTGACGATCGCGACCCCGTGCCGCAATTCGGTGGGGGCGGGCGATGTCCCGGGTTCGCGCCCCATGACGCTGCGGGCCAGCATGTCGTAGGTGAGGTCGACTCGTTTCGGCGGGCCGGTGGTGCCGCTCGTGAGCATCCACACCGCCACACCAGGCCGGCCATCGTCAGCGACCGATGTCTCGGCGGCGCTGACCGCCGGTGGGCTGTCCAGATCGGAGATGACGACGGTCGTCGTCGCCGCTGACGGTGTCACCAGGTGGGCGATGTCTTCGGCGAGACCCACGATGACCGGTAGCGCCATGGCCGCGATATCGGTGCGGGTGCGGTCATCGCCGCGTGCCGGATTGATGACGACGACGGTTCCGCCGGCGGCCAGCACGCCGAGCAGGGCGGCGACGTGCGCCGGCTGGTTGCGCAGCATGATGCCGACCCGGCCGGAGCCTGCCAGCGCGCCGACGCGGCGGGCCAAACCGGCGACCTGTCCCCACGTACACCATCGACCGTCGTATTGGATGGCCGCCGCTGTCGGATCCAGATCGAACACGTCGTCGATGCGCTGCGAAAGCGGATGGGCCATCAGCGGATCCGTGGTGCCGGCTTGGCGGCCTTGAGCTCGGCCAGTTCCGCCTTGGCGATCGGATTGCCCAGCCGGGTGTAGATCAAGCCCTGATCCATGGCGGCCCGGTACGGCTTGTCGAGAGATTCCCAGATTGCCTTGACGGTGCCCTGTGTGGCGGTCGGAGGTTTGGCGGCGATGGTCGCCGCGATCTCGTGTGCCCGCGCCCACAAGTTGTCACGAGCCACCACCTCGGTGACCAGTCCGATCCGCAATGCGGTGTCGGCGCAGACCCGTTCGTCGTTGCCCATCAGCGCGATTCGCAGGGTGTCGCCGAGGCCGACCCGGCGCATCAGCCCGACCGGCTCGAGTGCGGACACCAGGCCCGCGCTGACGTGGGAGTCGAAGAATGTCGCGTCCTGCGAGCAGATGACCACATCGGCCTCGTTGACGAAATACAGTGCGCCCGCCGTGCACATGCCCTGCACGGCGCACACCACGGGTTTCCACATTTTTTGCCACTTCGGGCTGAGCAGCTCACCCGGATCCTCGTGATTCCACACGATATTCGGTTGCCCGTAGCTCGTTTTCACGTCGAGCCCGGCGCTGAACGCGCGGTCGCCTGCCGCGCGCAGCACCACGGCGTTGATGCCCTCGTCCGCCTTTATCGTCTGCCAGACATCGCGCATCTCTTCGCACATCGTGCGGTTGAAGGAGTTGAGCGCCTCGGGTCGGTTGAGCGTGACGGTCGCGACGTGCGCATCATGGTCGAGGTTGAGCAGGATGGTGTCGAAGCTCATCGGCACTGCCAGTTCGGTGCCCGCTTTTCCACGAACGCCAGCGGACCCTCTTGGGCGTCCTCGGTGCGGACCACCCGTTCGCGGAACGTCTCGGCCAGAATCTCACCCTCCAGTAGGGGCAGGTCGAGCGTCTTGTGGATCGCCAGCCTGGTGCCCCGTACCGCGAGGGGCGCATTGGAGTTCACGATGTCGGCGATCTCGTGTGCCCGATGCAGCAGCTTGTCGTGTTCGACGACCTCGGTCACCATGCCGAGTTCATAGGCGCGTTCGGCGCTCATCCGTTCGTGCTTGCCCATCAACGCCATTCGCAGGGCGACCGAACGCGGCAGCGCGCGGGCCAGGCGCACCATCTCGCGCGCGGCGACCAAGCCGATGCTGACGTGTGGGTCGAAGAAGGTCGCCTTGTCGGATGCGATCACGATGTCGCCGGTGGTCACCCAATCGAGCCCGGCGCCACAGCAGATGCCATTGATGGCCGCCAGCACCGGTTTGGCCATCCGGCGAAACGGTGGAGTGCCCTCTTGCGGTGCCTCCCACTGGTCATAGGTGGAGAGGTAGGGCCGTTCGTAGATGACCTTGCCATCATCGGGAATTTCTTTGACGTCGGCGCCCGTGCAGAACGCGCGGCCGGTGGCCGTGACGATCATCAGCCAGATGTTGTCGTCGTTCTCGGCTTCGTCGTACGCCGCGCGCAGTTCGTTGATCATGTGCGGGGACAACGCGTTGAGCGCCTCGGGGCGGTTCAGCGTGATGGTCGCTTTGTGCCCGTCGACCTCATATTTGATGGTGTCGTAGGTCATGAGTTCCTTTCAACGTCCTTGGAAGTCCGGGTCGCGACGCTCCCGGAACGCGGCCATGCCCTCTTTGAAATCGCCGGTGCGGCACGACAGTTCGAGATTGGACAGCTCCTGGTTGAGCGACTGGGTCAGGGTGGCGTGTTGGCCGTAGGCCAGCGCTTGTTTCGCCAACCCGATCGCGACGGTGGGTCCGGCCGCCAGTCGGGTGATCAGATCTTCCGCCGCGGCGTCGAGTTCGCCGGAGGGAACGGCGCCGTGAATCAGTCCCCAGTCGGCCGCCTGTGTGCCGCTCACCTTCTCGCCGAGCAGCAGCATGCGTCTGGCTCTGGCCACACCGGCCAACCGGGGCAACAGCCACGTCGCGCCCGAATCCGGGCTGAACCCTCTGCTCACAAACGGCTCCCAGAACGTGGCGTCGGCGTCGGCGATCGTGAAATCCGCTGCCAAGGCGAGGTTGCAGCCGAGCCCGACGGCCCAGCCTCGCACCGTGCAGATCACCGGTAGCTGAATGGTCGCCACGAGTTCGATGACGCGGTGTGCGGTGTGGGGGATGCGCCGGACCAGATCACCCGTGCGGGGCCGCCGCCCGCCACTGTTGGTGGCCACCCAGTCTGCGCCGGTACAGAAATCGCCGCTTGCGCCGGTGATCGCGATCGCGCGTAGAGAATCGTCGCTCGCAGCGGCGGTGAGAACAGTGACAAGCTCATCGATCATGCGATGGCTCAAGGAATTCCGTCGATCCGGACGGTCAAGAACGACGCGCAGAACAGCGCCGTCGCGGGATGTGGAAACCGCCCCGTCGTTCACTGCTGACCTGCCTCCATATCCATACAGTTGCCCATACAGTAGACGATGCGATTACTATCCTGTACAAGTTAGCAAGGAAAAGCCGTCGGCGGAACAGTGGAGGAACGGGTGCCGGCACACCGGATACGCCAACCGCGGGTCGCCGAGATCGTCGCGTCGAAACTGCGTGACGACATCCTGTCCGGCCGGTTGTGCGAGGGCGATATCCTGCCGACGCAGGAAAGCCTGTTTCAGCAGTTCGGTGTGAGTCCGCCTGCGCTGCGGGAGGCCATCCACTTGTTGGAGACCGACGGGTTGGTCTCGGTGCGCCGCGGCAACATGGGCGGGGCGGTGATCCGGCAGCCGTCGGCCGAGCGAACCGCGCACACGATCAGCATGGTTTTGCAGTCCCGCGCCGCGACCCCCGCCGATGTCAGCGAGGCCCTGTTACACCTGGAGCCGATCTGCGCGGGAATGTGTGCGGCCCGGACGGATCGGGCCACCGAGGTGGTGCCGTATCTGCAGGCTGAAATCGACACCCACACCGCACAATTCGGTGACACATCGCGGTTCGTGCCCAACGCTCGCAGGTTCCATGAAGTGCTGGTGGCGCGGTGCGGCAACGAACCCATGATTCTGCTCATCGGATCCTTGGAGTTGATCTGGTCGGCGCACGAATCGTCGGTGTGGGGCGGCGAAGTGGACGACGGGATGAACGAGAAGACGATGCTGGCCGCGTTGCGCGACCATCAACGGTTGCTCGACGCCATCGCCGACGGCGACTCCGCCCGCGCCGGCAAGCTCGCGGCTGACCATCTGACCACGGCACGCCGCACCACGCTGGCGGTCGGTACCGACAAAACCATTGAAGCGAGGCTGATTTCGAATGACCGATGACCGCGTGCTTTTCGAGGTCGACGATGACCACCGGATCGCCACCATCACACTCAACAACCCGAAACAGCGCAATTCCTACGACGCGGCGATGCGTGACGAAATTGCCCGCTACCTCGACGTCGTCGCCGAGGACGACGATCTGACCGTGGTGCTGTTGCGCGGAGCCGAGGGAGTCTTCAGTACCGGGGCCGACATGAACAACGCCTACGGCTGGTATGGCGATGAGCGCTCACGCCACGAACAGACGGGCGACCAGAAGCAGAAGAAGTCCCGCCCGAGCCAGCGGCGCCGTCTCACCGTCGACCGCAAGTCGTTCGGGTTCTACCACAACTTCATGGGCTTCCCGAAGGTCACGGTCGCTGAGATCAGTGGTTATGCACTGGGCGGCGGATTCGAAATGGCGTTGATGGCAGACATATCCGTGATTGCCAGGGACGCGAAGATCGGGATGCCGGCCACTCGGTTCCTCGGCCCGGCGCTGGGCAGCCTGCACATGTTCTTCCACCGACTCGGCCCGGTGCTGGCGCGGCGGATGCTGCTGACCGGCGACATCATCGAGGCCGGGGCGATCGAGCACCTCGGCATCTTCACCGACACCTGCGACGCCGCCGACGTCACCGCCCGGGCACGGTACTGGACGCATAAGGCCGCGAAAATGCCCGCCGACGGGGTGGTGATCGCGAAGGAAGCGTTCCGGCTCGTCGAGCAGAGCCAGGCATATCAGGGCGAGGAAGTGGCGAGCTACATATTCCATGCCTACGGCACGAACCTGCAGTTCTCGCCGGGAGAGTTCAACTTCGTCAAGATCCGTGCCCAACACGGAACCAAGGAGGCGTTCCGGCTGCGGGACGAGCACTTCCACGTACCGGAGCCGCAATAGCAGACCCACTACCGGCATGCGTACGGTAGCTGGTAGGGTTTACACAATTCGCGAATAACGTAAAGGTGGAACTATGCCAACACCCGTCATAGTCGGTGCGGCTCGCACGGCCATCGGCCGGTCCTTCAAGGGCACGCTTGTCAACACACCGCCCGAAGCTCTGATCACCACGGTGCTGCCCGAGGTCGTGCGTCGCGCCGGCATCGCTCCGGAGGCGATCGATGACCTGATCTTCGCCGAATCCAATTACGGCGGTGGCGATATCGCGCGCTATGCGGCCGACGCCCTCGGCTGGCAGTCGGTTCCGGGGCAGTCCGTCAACCGGCATTGTGCGGGCAGCCTGACGTCAATCGGCAATGCATCGGCTCAGATCGCTTCGGGTATGGAGCGAGTACTGGTGGCCGGCGGTGTGCAGTCGCTGTCCTCGTCACCGCTGATGAAATGGCGCGTGCCCGGGCCTGAGTTGACGTTCATCGAGCCGTGGATGATGCCGACGCATGTGGAGACTCCGGACGCCCCGATGCGTGACATGTCGATCACCGTCGGCTGGAACACCGCGCAGGCCGTCGGAATCACCCGCGAGGAAATGGACGCCTGGGCGGCCCGGTCGCACCAGCGCGCAATCGCGGCCATCGACGCTGGCAAATTCCTCGACGAGATCGTGCCGCTCAAGGTGACCCAGCCCGACGGCTCGGTGACCGAGTTCAGCGTCGACGAGCATCCCCGTCGCGGTACCACGGCCGAGAAGCTGGCCGAGCTCAAAGTCTTGCATCCGGAGATCGAAGGATTCTCCATCACCGCGGGCAACAGCAGCGGCACCAACGATGCTGCCGCTGCTGTCGCGCTCGTCGGCGCCGACTATGCCGCGGCGGAAAACCTCGGCGTGCTGGCCACGGTGAAGGCCTGGGGCGCGGTCGGCGTGGCAGCGCGGGACACCGGTTTGGGCGGAGTCAACGTGATCGGCAAGGTTCTCGACCGGGCCTGCCTCAAGCCGTCCGACGTCGCGCTCTGGGAGATCAACGAGGCGTTCGCGTCGGTGCCCATCGCGGCGTGCCGCGAGTACGGCCTCGACGAGGAGCTGGTGAACTTCTCCGGAAGTGGCTGCAGCCTCGGCCATCCGATCGCCGCATCGGGTGCCCGCATGGTCACCACGCTGGTCTACGAACTGCAGCGGCGTGGCGGCGGTATCGGTGTGGCCGCGATGTGCGCAGGTGGCGGTCAGGGCGGCGCGGTCGTCATCGAGGTCTAAGAGTTGACTCCGCGTCCCCGGTGCAACGTCGGTGACGGGCGCCGTGGGCGCAGAGTCAGCTGGCTGCGGCCTTGCGCTTCGCGGGGGCCTTCTTGGCCTTGGCGGTGCCTGCCGCGTTCGACTCGATCAGCCGGGCGGCGTGGTCGAGGATGCACTCGAGCCCGTATTCGAAGTTCTTCTCGTCGGCGGCGCCGATGCGATGGCCCTCGCTGGTCACTTGCGCCAGCAGTGGGGTGACCTCGGGGTCGATGATCATGGTCTCTTCGTAGTCACCGGGCGCGTTGTCATTGGCCCGGTTCTTCTCGTAGAGGCGGTGCAGCACGACCGAACCGCGGACGTGCACCGACACCGCCGAATAGGTGTCGAAAGCGTCTTCCACCGAGAGTCCGGCCTCGACCAGACCGGCGATCGCGGTTTCCATCTCCTGCACGCCGAGTCGCGCGGCCCGCGGGCTCAGCGCCGACCTGATGAGGATGAGGTCGCACAGAATGGGGTTGCCCATGAACGCTTTCCGCATGGTCCTGGCGTGATTGGCCAGTGACTCGCGCCAGTCCTTGGCCTCGACGTACGGGGTGGCGACGACGAATTCCCGTAGCGCCCGGTCGGTCATCGCGTTGAGCAGATCGTCCTTCTTGCGGAAGTACCAGTAGATGCTGGTGACACCCACGCCGAGGTGCTTGCCGAGCAAGGGCATGCTGAGGTTGTCGATCGACACCTGCTCGGCCAGTTCGAAAGCACCCTTGATGATGTCGTCGGGATTGATGGAACCGCGTTCGCGCCGTTGGCGTTTCTCAGCGGTCGGTTGCTTTGCCACTACGGGCACCTCCATCAAAATCGATACTGCTCAAGCAGTCCCGCGCCGCGGGCCAATATCACCGAATTTACCGTCGGCTACCGCCTGAACTGCGCCTATGGACGCGTGTCGTCGGGTGTTGTCACCGTCAACCTTACCGGTAGCCATCCCGTCGCTCCGCTCTACGGTTGCCCTCGGCACGTCGCTGCGGTACTGAGTGCGGGGGCTCGGGTTTGTACTGTAATCCCTATAGTAGGCTTTTCGGCGGTTATCGGACCGCGAGCGAAGGGGCAACGGTGTCGGATGTAGTTCTGCGGGAGCGTCGAGGTAGAACGCTCATTATCACGATCAATCGGCCGGAAGCGCGTAATGCCTTCAACCTGGCCGTGGCCCAGGGTCTGGCCGAGGCCATGGACGAACTCGACGCGACGCCCGAGCTCTCCGTGGGGATCATCACAGGCGCCGGCGGCAACTTCTGCGCGGGCATGGACCTCAAGGCCTTCGCGTCGGGCGAGGTGCCCCACGTACCCGGCCGTGGAATCGGGTTCACCGAACAGCCGCCGCGCAAGCCGCTCATCGCCGCCGTCGAGGGCTATGCACTGGCCGGCGGTACGGAGATCGTGTTGGCCACCGACCTCGTGGTGGCTTCCAAGGTCGCCAAGTTCGGCATTCCCGAGGTCAAGCGCGGACTCGTCGCCGCGGGTGGCGGCCTGTTGCGGTTACCGCACCGCATCCCGTACCAGAAGGCACTCGAGCTCGCACTCACCGGCGACAACTTCACTGCCGAGGAGGCCGCCGCGTGGGGCTTCGTCAACAAACTGACCGAACCCGGTGAGGCTTTGACAGGCGCCATGGTGTTGGCCGAACGCATCACCGCCAACGGCCCGCTCGCGGTCGCGGTCACCAAGGAGATCATCGTCAAGTCCGCAGGATGGTCAGAGGACGAGATGTGGAAGAAGCAGGGCGAGTTGATCATGCCGGTGTTCTCGTCCAAGGACGCGATCGAAGGCGCGACGGCATTCGCCGAGAAACGCGCCCCCAATTGGACCGGTTCCTAGCCGGCACGCGATGGAGCTGGGTTTCGAAGGCGCGGCCACTGTCGTTGTCGGCGGTGGCCGCGGGATGGGTTTCGCGACGGCGCAGTGTCTGGCCGACGACGGAGCGAAAGTGGCGCTCGTCGGGCGTTCCAAAGACGTGCTCGACGCTGCTGCAGCCGATCTGGCACGGAGAGGCAGCCCGGATGCGGTGGCCATCGTCGCCGATACGGGTGACCAGGCCCAGGTCGAGCGCGCGTTCGCCGAGATCGGTGAGCGATGGGACGGTGAGCTCAATGCGCTCATCAACACGGTAGGGCCGGGCGCGGCGGGCAACTTCGAACAGTTGACCGACGAACAATGGCAAGAGGCGTTCGACGCCGGGTTGATGGGCATGGTGCGCTGCGTCCGGGCGGCACTGCCGTTGCTACGCAAGGCGGAATGGGCCCGGATCGTCAACTTCTCCGCCCATTCGACTCAACGGCAGAGCACCCGCCTGCCTGCCTACACGGCGGCCAAAGCCGCGGTGAACAGCGTGTCGAAAAACCTCTCGCTGCTGTTGGCCAAGGACGAGATCATGGTAAACGTGCTCTCGCCGGGCAGCATATCCTCGGAAGCTCTTCTGGGATGGGCTGATTCAGTCGGCGTCGACGGCACCGACCCGTACAAGCTGATGGCTGCGATCGACGAGCATTTCGGCCATCCCGCACATCTGCCGCGTGCCGGCCTGCCCAATGAGATCGGCCCGGTGGCGGCCTTTCTCGCTTCCCGGCGCAACTCCTACATGACGGGTGCGAACGTCAACGTCGACGGCGGTTCAGACTTCATCTAGAGGGATGCACCATGGCGACAGGCGCAGAAGCTCGGGACTGGGCGCGTGTCGCCCTACGTGGTATCGGCGATTCCCTCTACACACCGTTCAGCGGGGCTGACGGCGACGACATCGGCTGGGCTGCGTACCGCATCCTGGTGCGTTACTGCGTGGCCGATCTCGGGCATCAGATGCTTTGGTGTACCAGCGGACTACCCGCATTCACGGCCTCCGCAAGCCGTGCTGCCCGACGGCGCAAAGGACCAGATCGCCGCTGCCTATCGCGGGCTCGGTCTGATCCCGCACTGACGGTCTTTTCCCCAGGTCGCAGCCTGATTGGAGATGGTGTCGACGCTTGCGGAATGCTCTACCGATAGGTATACAGTATGTGTGCCTGAACGAGAGGTGGCCCGCGTATGACCCTCGCCGACGACGGTGTCACCACCGAGGCGGTGCTCTACGACGTCAACGACGATGGCGTCGCCATCGTCACGCTCAACCGGCCCGACCGCTTGAACTCCTGGGGAGCCGACATCTCGGCCGGCGTGTACGCGGCATTCGACCGTGCCGAGGGAGACCCCGACGTGCGGGCCATCGTGTTGACCGGAACCGGCAGGGGATTCTGCGCGGGTGCCTACATGGGATCGATGGCAGCGCTTGGCGAATCGATCGATGCCGACACCGACGTCAGCAAGATCGTGGGTGAACGGCATCCGCATTTCCTCACCACGTTGCGTAAGCCCGTCATCGCCGCGATCAACGGCGCATGCGTGGGCATCGGCCTGACCCATGCGTTGATGTGCGACGTGCGGTTCGCCGCCGCCGGCGCGAAGTTCGCCACCGCGTTCCCGCGTCGCGGCCTGATCGGCGAGTACGGGATCACCTGGATCCTGCCACGACTGGCCGGCTGGGGTGCGGCGGCCGACCTGCTGTTGAGTGGTCGGACGTTCTTCGCCGAAGAAGCTGCACAGCTGGGGCTCGTGAAAGAGGTTGTGCCACCGGAAGATCTGTTGCCCCGGACGTTGGAGTACGCCGGAGATCTGGCCCGCAACTGTTCGCCTGCCTCGATGGCGGTGATCAAACGCCAGCTCTACGGCGACGCCAACGGCGACGTGTCCGACGTCAGCGCCCGCGCCGAGACGCTCATGCATGAATCCATGGTGCGGCCCGACCTGATCGAGGGCATCACCGCCTTTTTCGACAAGCGGCCGCCGAACTTCCCGCCACTGAAAGAAGGTCGATGAAATGACTGACACACCAGAACGTTTGCCGTACCTGGCCGTCGACGTCGACAACCACTACTACGAACCGCTCGACGCGTTCACCCGGTACCTGCCCAAGGAATTCCGCAGCCGTGGCGTGCAGATGGTCCAGGACGGCAAGCGGACCCTCGCGGTGATGGGCGGGACCGTCAACCACTTCATCCCCAATCCCACGTTCGACCCCATCATCGAGCCGGGCTGCCTAGATCTGCTGTTCCGGGGCGAGATTCCCGAGGGCGTCGATCCCGCCTCCCTGATGAAGGTCGACCGCCTGTCCGACCACCCCGAGTATCAGAACCGCGATGCCCGGCTCGAGGTGCTCGACCGGCAGCGCCTCGAAACCGTGTTCATGCTGCCGACTTTCGCGTGCGGCGTGGAGGAGGGGCTCAAGCACGATATCGAGGCCACGATGGCCTCGGTGCACGCCTTCAACCTGTGGCTGGACGAGGACTGGGGTTTCGACCGGCCCGACGGGCGCTTCATTTCCGCACCGATCATCTCGCTGGCCGACCCGGTGAAGGCGGTCGAGGAGGTCGAATTCGTGCTCGGCCGCGGCGCCAAGCTCGTGTGCGTGCGCCCGGCGCCGGTGCCCGGCGAGGTCAAGCCCCGGTCACTGGGCGATCCTGTGCACGACCCGGTTTGGGCGAGGCTGGCCGAGGCCGGTGTCCCGGTGGTGTTCCACCTGTCGGACTCCGGGTACATGGCGGTCCCGGCGTTGTGGGGTGGCAGCGGTGTCTTCAAGGGATTCGGCAAGCGGGATCCGCTCGACATGGTGATCATGGACGACCGCGCGATTCACGACACGATGGCCTCGATGATCGTGCACCAGGTGTTCACCCGGCATCCCAAGCTCAAGGTGGCCAGCATCGAGAACGGCTCCTACTTCGTGTACCGCTTGATCAAGCGCCTGAAGAAGGCGGCCAACAACGCGCCGTACCACTTCAAGGAAGATCCGGTGGAGCAGCTCAGAAACAACGTCTGGATCGCGCCGTACTACGAAGACGACGTGAAGCTGCTCGCCGACACCATCGGCGTCGACAAGATCCTGTTCGGCTCGGACTGGCCGCACGGCGAGGGGCTCGCCGACCCGACGACCTTCACCGCCGACATCCCGCAGTTCCCCGAGTTCAGCCTCGAAGACACCCGAAAAGTCATGCGGGACAACGCTCTCGAACTGCTCGGCGATGTCACCCGCACCGCGCCCGGTGTGTCGCACCTGGTGTCGGTGTAGCCGCCGCCATGGCCGAATGGACGATCGGTGCCGTCGTCGACGCGATCGCCGAAGCGGTGCCGGACCGGGAGATGACGGTGTGCGGCGCGCGCCGCACGACATTCGCGCAGGGCGCCGACCGGACGCGGCGGCTGGCCAACTTCCTGTCCAGCCACGGGCTGGGTGCGCACCGGGAACGTGGCGAACTCGATCGCTGGGAGTGCGGACAGGATCGCGTCGCACTCATCATGCACAACGATCAATACCCCGACATGGTGATCGGCTGCCTGAAAGCGCGCACCGTACCGGTCAACATCAACTACTACTATTCGCCGCGCGAAGTGGCCGAACTGCTCGCCTACCTTCAGCCGCGGGCGGTGATCTATCACCGGTCGTTGGGCGCGAAGTTCGCCGACGTGCTGCCACCACCTGGCGCGCAGCTGCTCATCTCGGTCGATGACGGGCCCGGGCCCGACCTTCCGGGTGCGGTGCCCTTGGAAAACGCGTTGGCTGAGTCAGATTCGAACTGCACGCCGCAGGCGTCACCGGATGATCTGCTGATGATCTGTACCGGTGGAACCACCGGCAGGCCCAAGGGTGTCATGTGGCGGCAGGCCGACATCTACGTGTCATCGATGAACGGCGCCGATCACGTCTCGGTGTCGGAAATCCACGACAAGGTCCCCAATGCCGGACCGCCGTGGTTCGCCGTGTCACCGTTGATGCATGCCGCCGGCATGTGGACGGCTTTCTCCGGACTGCTCTCCGGGCAGACCGTCGTATTGCACGACACCAAACCGAAATTCGACGCGCGTGCGGTACTGGAAACCGCCGAGCGCGAGAAGGTCGGACTGATGACCATGGTCGGCGACGCGTACGCGGCGCCGATCGTCGAGGAACTCGGCCGACGGGCCTACGACCTGTCCTCGCTGTTCGCCATCGGCACCGGGGGTGCGGCCACCAACCTCAAGCACCAGCGCGCGCTACTCGACCACATCCCGCAGATCACCCTGATCAACGGGTTCGGTTCCTCGGAGACGGGCAACATGGGGTTCGGGCACAGCCAACGTGGCACACACGCCGAGACGTTCCAGTTGCGAGCCGGGGGACTGGTGCTGGCCGAAGACTATTCCCGATTCCTCCGGCCGGGTGAGGCCGAGGTGGGGTGGGTGGCGCGCAATGGCCGAATCCCCCTGGGCTACTACAACGATCCCGACGCAACCGCGAGAACCTTTCCCGAGGTCGAGGGGCAGCGCGTGGTCATATCCGGTGACCGGGCCGCGTTGGACGCCGACGGCACGCTGCGGTTGTTCGGGCGCGACTCGCTGGTGATCAACACCGGCGGGGAGAAGGTTTTCGTCGAAGAAGTCGAAGAGGCGCTGCGGGCGCATCCAGATGTCGCCGATGCGCTCGTGGTCGGCCGGCCCAGCGAGCGGTGGGGCGAGGAGATCGTGGCGCTGGTCGCACTGCGCGGCGGTTCGGCGGTCTCGGGCGATGCGCTGCGGGAACACTGTTCGTCGCGGTTGGCGCGGTTCAAGTCCCCCAAGGATGTGCTGTTCGTCGATCAGGTCCGCAGGCTCGGCAACGGCAAGGCCGATTACCGCTGGGCCAAGTCTCACGCGGTACGCGACGACGGGAAGGTTCGAGCATGACTCCCAAAGTGATTGACTGCCTGGCGAATGTGCACTTCGGCGAAACGCAGAATCAGCCGACGTTCATGAAGAAGGTGCGCGACGACTACTTCAAGGGTCCCAAGTCGATGTATGACCCGATCGACCTGTCGGAACTCCTCGATGAGATGGACACGCACGGTGTGCAGAAGGCGATCCTGATGGATTCGCTGGCCAAACCGTCGGTGACGGCGCGCAAGTTCGTCGAGGCGCACCCGGAGCGGTTCGCCCTGGCGATGGGTGGCGTGAACCTGTTGCGCCCGATCCCGTCACTGCGCGAGCTCGCCGCGGTAGCCAAGGACCTACCTGTCGCCTATGCCGTTGTGGGGCCGAGCTTCTGGGCCGACGGGCAGTATCCGCCGAGCGACGCGGTGTATTACCCGCTCTACACGAAATGTGCCGAACTCGAGCTGCCGCTGTGCGTCAACACCGGGATTCCGGGACCACCGATCCCGGGCGAGGTGCAGAACCCCATCCACCTCGACCGGGTGTGCGTGCGGTTCGCCGAACTCAAGCTGTGCATGATCCACGGAGCCGACCCCTGGTGGGACATCGCGATCCGCATGTTGATCAAGTACCAGAACTTGCGGCTGATGACGTCGGCCTGGTCGCCGAAGCGGTTGCCGGAGAGCCTGTTGCACTTCATGCGCACCCGCGGACAGGCCAAGATCATTTTCGCGTCGGACTTCCCGGTGCTGCGGATGCAGCGCGTGGTGCCGGAGGCGTTGGCACTCGACCTACCGCCCGAAGTCCTCGACAACTACCTCTACAACAACGCCGCGGAGTTCTTCTTCGGCGAGGAGAAGGAGATCTGAATGGATCGTTTCGAGTTGCGCAGGCTGGATTACAGCCTGACCGAGGACCACGTCGATCTGCAGACCGCGTACAAGCAGTTCTTCAAGACCCACTGCTCGATCGACACCGTCCGCGCCGCCGAGCCAAGCGGATTCGACAAGAGCCTGTGGGAGCGGTTGTGCGCCATGGGCGCAACGACGATGGCACTGCCGGAATCGGTTGGTGGTGACGGCGCGACCCTCGTCGACCTGACATTGGTGGCGGAGGAACTCGGCCGCTCGCTGGCACCGGTGCCATGGATCGACCACGTCGTCGCGGCACGACTCCTCGCGGCGCTCGGCGGGATGGAGTCCGAAGACATCCTCAACGGAACACAGCTCGTCGCTTTCGACCCGCAGCAAGTGGCGCCCGTCGGCACTCGGCTGATCCCCGCCGGATCCATCGCCGACCACATCATCGTCCGAGACGGCGGCGACGTCGTGCGGCTGACCTTCGGCACCCGTCCAGCGAAGGTCGACAACATCGGCAAGTTGCCGATGGCCTGGGTGGATCCCGGGGCCGCGGACAGCCGCACCATCGTCGCAAGCGGGCCGGATGCGCTCGCCGCCTACCAGCGCGCGTTGGACGAATGGCGGCTGCTCACCGCTGCGGCGTTGGTGGGTCTGGTCGAGGAGACCATGACGATCGCCGCGGAGTTCGCCAAAACCCGTTATACGCTGGGCGTTCCGATCTCCACGCTGCAGGCGATATCGCATCCGCTGGCGAACATGGCGATCACGGTCGAGGGCGGGCGCGGACTCTCCCGTCGCGCGGCGTGGTTTCTCGACAACGAACCCGACGAGCGTCCCGAACTCGCACCATCGGCGTTCGTGTTCATGGCCGAGGAGGCCTCGAAGGCCGCCACGATGGCCGTCCACATCCAAGGCGGCCTCGGCGTCTCGGCAGAAGCCGCCGCGACCGCCTACCTCGTCCGGGCGAGAGGCTGGGCGCTCGCAGGGGGAGATCCCGCCGCCACCGCCGTTCACATCGCCGGAATCGTCGCCGCACGCGAAAGCAAGGACTAGACATGGATTTCTCACGGGTCGAGCTCTCCGCGGAGGACGCTGCGTTCCGCGACGAGGTGCGCAGCTTTCTGGCCGCCCAGGTGACCGAGGACGTCATCCGGCGGGACCGGGAAACCGGCGACAACTTCGACGAGGGCGTGCACCTGGCGCTCGGAGCGGCCGGCTACCTGGAGAAGGAGTGGAAGGCCGAGGCGGACGGCGGGTTCAGCCGGGTACGCCGCCGGATCTGGGAACTGGAGAAGCGGCGCGCCGAAGTGCCATGGGTGACATGGGGCACCACGGCGATGGTGGCCCGTTCGGTCACCAAATTCGGATCACCCGAACTCAAGGACGAGGTCATGCCTCGAGTGTTCGACGGCACCGTACGACTCTGTCTGGGCTACACCGAACCCGAGGGTGGTTCGGACGTCGCAACGTGCAAGACGCGGGCCGTGCGCGACGGTGACGCTTGGATCATCAACGGCTCGAAGATGTTCACGACCGGCGCGCACAACTGCCAGTACGTCTTCCTGATCACCAATACCGACCCCGAAGCGCCGAAACACAAGAGCCTGACCATGTTTCTGGTTCCGCTCGACTCGCCGGGCATCGAGATCCAGGGCATCCGGACCGTCGACGGCGACCGCACCAACATCGTCTACTACAGCGATGTGCGCGTCGACGACAAGTATCGGCTGGGCGAGGTCAACGGCGGCTGGGCGGTGGTCCGCGAGCCACTCGACGCCGAACACGGCGCGGTGGCCGCGGCTGTCGACGGACTGGCCGACGTGTCGATCATGATGCACCAGGCCGGGTTCATGGCCGAGGCTGCCGACAACGTCGCCGCGTTGGTGGGGCGACCAGATGCGAACGGCCGCCGTGGTATTGACGACACCTCCGTGGCATACCGGCTGGGCCGTAGCCACGCGCGAATGGAGGTGGCGCTGTCCAGCCCGAGCATCTTCGGTCGGGTCGCAATCGCCCAAACGATGCGTGATATCGCGCCGGACCTCATGGACATCGCCGGTTCGGTATCCGCACTGCCGATCGGGGCCGACGGGGGAGCCGACGATCGCAGCGAGTACGTGTACCGATTCGCGCCGCTGGTGGGCATCTACGGCGGCACGCTCGAGGTGTTCCGCAACATGATCGGGCAATACGTGCTCGGGCTCGGCAAGCCGAACTATTCGCCGCCGAAGGCGAAGGCGTCCTAGCGCCAGCAGACACGTAGGTACCCGAGAACGCGCGTTCTCGGGTACCTACGCGTCTCAGTGTCATTGTGAGTGTGCCGGGTTTACGGCGGGTCTGCGTGACAGCTGCTGTGGCGCGGTGGTTGGTTACGTTTCACCTGGTGTCTGGCTCCCTACGCGTCTGTCGCCCTCGGGGTTGGCGTTGAGCAGTAGTGCCGGCATCAGGTGAGACGGACCGGCCGACCTGACTTGATAGGAGCGTGGCATCGCCCCGACTGAGATGTGTCGGCCGACCGGTCCAACCTCAACACCCTCTCCACAGAGCGAAGGAGGCAACTCTCATGATTGTTGTTGGCGCCGATGTGCACAAGCGCTCACACACCTTTGTCGCCGTCAACGAGGTGGGCCGGCGGCTGGGCGAAAAGACCGTCAAGGCCACCACCGAGGGCCACCAGGCGGCGTTGATATGGGCACGCGAACAGTTCGGCACGGATCTGATCTGGGGTATCGAGGACTGCCGCAACATGTCGGCACGGCTCGAACGTGACCTGCTTGGTGCCGGGCAGAAGGTGGTGCGGGTACCCACCAAACTCTCAGCCCAGACACGCAAGTCCGCACGCACCCGGGGCAAGTCCGATCCCATCGATGCCGAGGCGGTCGCGCGGGCGGTATTGCGTGAACCCGACCTTCCAGTGGCCTGCCATGACGAGACCTCACGCGAGCTCAAGCTGCTCACCGACCGCCGCGATATCCTTGTCGCCCAACGCACCTCGGCGATCAATCGACTGCGCTGGCATGTCCATGAACTCGACCCCGAGCAGGCCCCAGCCGCGCGCAAGCTCAAATTGACCACACACCAGCAAGCCCTACAGGACTGGCTGCAGACCCTTGCCGGGCTCATCGCCGAGATCGCGCGTGACGAGCTGGCCGACATCATCCGACTCACCGCTGAGATCAACGCCCTCGAAAAGCGCCTGGCCGCCCGCATCCGCGACCTCGCTCCCACACTGCTGGCCATCGACGGCTGCGCGGAGCTGACCGCGGCCAAGATCGTCGGCGAGGCCGCCGGCATCGAACGGTTCACCGGCGAGGCCGCCTTCGCCTGCCATGCCGGCGTGGCACCCATCCCGGCATGGTCGGGCGCCAACGCCGGCCAAATGCGGTTAAGCCGCTCAGGCAACCGCCAACTCAACACCGCCATCCACCGCATCGCCGTCACCCAGGCCCGGATGGAAGGCAGCCAAGGCCATACCTACTATCACCGACTGATCGCCGAGGGCAAAACTAAGGCCAAAGCCCGACGCTGCCTCAAACGCCGCATCAGCCGCCGCGTCTACCAAGCCCTGCTCACCGACCGCCAAATCCCACACCACACCCAACAATCAGCTGCCGCTTGACATAGGAGCTATTGTTCGGCAGTGAACGGCGGCTTCAGGCGTGCTCCCGGTGGCGTGAGACTTTCTCGCGGTTTCCGCAGATCTGCATGCTGCACCAACGGCGCTTGCCGCCGCGTGACGTGTCGAGGAACAGCCATTCGCAGCGAGGGCAGGAGCGCAGCCTTTCGCGAGGCAGGGTGTAAAAGCCTTCGATCGAGAGCATCGCCAGGACGGCCGCGACGGCGTCAGGGTCTCGCCAAAGAGCAAGGGCCAGTCGGGGTCTCGTGCCGTCCAGTTTGATCGCATTTCCGGCAAGCCCGCGTGCGGCGGACTCGAAGAGAACGCTCAACGCCTCCGCGGCGGGCGCCGTGTTCGCCGCGATCAACCCGAAGATCGCGGCCGATGCCTCCCGCACCGCGTGAACCTGCTGCACGAATGGTTCACCTGCTATGCCGGAGACTGCCGCGGCCTCGCGAGCGCTGGCAAGCCCCGACGCTTTGAACCAGTTTCCGATGTCGCGGGCCGATTTGAGCAACTCGTTGTCGGGTTCGGGCACGCGCCGGTCGAACACGGCATTCGCGAGATCGAGGGCGGGATGCCCGCCGACGAAGTGCTCGGGCACCCATTTCGTCTCTGCGTCCGACACCGGATGTAACCCCATTTCCCATGTTTAGCAGTTACGGTGAACGGTAACCGCTATAACGATGTTATCCGGTAGGCGGTGCGGCCGCCACGTCCGACGAGGAGGAACAGGAAATGCACAGCTCGCGCCACAAGACCCGTCACGAAACGATCGACGTCCACGGCTTGGACATCTTCCACCGGCATGCCGGAGACCCGGACATGCCGACGGTCCTCCTGCTGCACGGCTATCCGAACTCGTCTTACGCCTATCGCAACCTCATCGAGCCGTTGGCGGAATCCGCCTATGTCGTTGCGCCGGATCTGCCGGGCTCCGGATTCTCCTCCGCGCCCTCCGGTGACGCATTCGACTACGCCTTCGAGAACCTGGCCGACACGGTCGACGCCTTCCTCGATGCGCTGGGTGTCGAGACGTTCTTCCTGTTCGTCACGGATTTCGGGACGCCCGTCGGCTACCACCTCGCCACGCGCCGGCCGGACCGGATCCGTGGCCTGATCGTGCAGAACGGCAATACCCACGACGAAGGGCTCGGGCCGGACTGGGACGCTCCGAAGGCATACTTCGCCGATCCCACCGAGGAGAACCGGGCAAAGCTCACCGAGTGGATGAATTTCGAGACAACCCGATACCAGTACATCGGCAACCAGCCCGAGCGCGTGGCATGTCTCTATCCTCCCGAGGGCTGGCACTTGGACTGGGAGCGCCTGTCGCGGCCGGGAATCACCGACATTCAGTTCCAGATCTTCTCCGACTACGGGTCACACATCGCGCGCTTCCCGGCCATCAGGTCCTACCACCGCGATCACCAGCCGCCCTGCCTTCTGCTGTGGGGCCGTCACGATCCGTTCTTTGATCTGAACGAAATCATGGCCTACAACGAGGTTCTCGAGTCGCTGGAGATCCACGTCTTCGAAAGCGGCCATCAGCTGTTGGAAACCCATCCCCACGAATGTGCCGATCTCATCGCCCGTTTCATGCTCGATGTCGAGGCCGGACGGCTGTGAGGACTGCGCCGGAGATTCACTCACCCATGCTCAGCGGTGAACCAGCCGCGATGGCTCGCCCGACGACAGCTGGCGGTTGAGCTGATCACCTTCGATGTCGAGATCGGGGAGGACCCGCTCTAGGCGTTTGGGCAGCCACCAGGCGCGATCGCCGAGCATCGACATCACGGCCGGCACCACGGTCATCCGCACGACGAAGGCGTCGATCAGGACTCCGAAGGCCAGGGCGAAGCCGATCTGCTTGATCATCGGGTCGGCGTTGAACACGAATCCGGCGAACACCGACATCATGATGACGGCTGCTGCGACGACGACGCGGCTGGCCTGGGCGAACCCGTGGGTGACGGCGGCGTCGCCGCGATGCCCATGCACGTGCGCTTCCTTCATCGACGACACCAGGAACACCTCGTAATCCATTGCGAGCCCGTAGAGCACGCCGACCACGATGATCGGCAGCAGGCTCAGGATCGGCCCGGTCGCGCTGAGACCGAACAGCTCCTGGAACCAGCCCCATTGGAACAGCGCGGTGGTGGCGCCGAATGTGGCGAGCACACTCAGCAGGAATCCAAGGGTGGCCTTGACCGGCACCGCGATCGAGCGGAACACGACCAGCAGGACCAGCAGTGAGAGGCCGACCACGACACCGATGTACAGCGGCACGGCTTCGGCGAGTCGGTCGGTGGTGTCGACGCCCATCGCGGTGATGCCGGTGACCCCGAGGTCGACATTGCGCAGTTCCGCCAGGGGACCGGCGTGCGCACGGATGTCACGAACGAGCTGTGCGGTCGCGTCGTCGGTGGGGCCGTCGGCCGGGACCACCGAGAACAACGCGAATTCCTCGTTGTCACTGACCTTTTGCAGGCTCACCGATTCGACGCCGGGCAGACGCTGGAGGTCGCTGTTGGTGTTCACCAGATCAGCGGTCGACAGCTTGGTGTTGCCGGCCGCCGGCTCGGCGACCACGATCAGCGGGCCGTTGTAGCCGTCGCCGTAGTGGGTGGCGACCAGGTCGTAGCTCTCGCGCTGTGGCGTGCCCTCGTTGTAGCTTGAGCCCGCGGGCAGCCCGAGGGACATGTTCAGTGCGGGAAGGGCCAGCAGTGCGGCGACGATGACACCGCCGATCGCGACCGGAACGCGGTGGCGCAGCACGGCGCCGACCCAGGCCGTCGCGAAGCGGTGGTTCGAATTGTCTTGTCCGGACTGGTTGTTGCGGGCCTTCTCGGAGCAGATCCGCTCACCGACGAGTCCGAGCAACGCGGGCAGCAGCGTCAGCGATGCGATGACCGCGACGACCACGGTGCCCGCTGCGGCAAGGGCCATCGGCGTCAGCAAGGAGATCCCGACCACCGTCAGCGCGACGAGCGCGATGACGACCGTTGTGCCGGCGAAAACCACGGCGCTGCCCGCCGTGCCGATCGCACGGCCGGCCGCCTCGGCGGCACTCAGGCCCTTGTCGAGGATCAGGCGACGCTGCCGGTTGACGATGAACATCGCGTAGTCGATGCCGACGGCGAGGCCGAGCATCAACGCCAGAACTGCGGTCATCGACTGCATGTTGACCAGATGCGAGAACAGGAACGTTGCGCCGACACCGATGGCAACCGAGCTGAGCGCGGTGGCCAGCGGCAGGCCCGCGGCGACCAGCGAGCCGAGCGTGATGATCAGCACGAGTGCGGCGACCGCCAAGCCGATGACCTCGCCTGCGCCGACGAGTTCGGGCATTTCCACCATGCTCGCCGAGGGCAGCACGTTGATGTCGGTGTGTGCCACCGCATCACGCGCGGCGTCGACGGTGTGCTCGACCGTGCCGGTGGGCAGTTCAGCTGTCTGCTTGTCGAATTGGAATTGATACAGCGCGGCCGCACCGTCGGCGGATATCAGGACACCCGGGACCGGCTGTCCGTTCAGGACCAACGGCCGCGGGGCGTCTGCGGCTGCGGGCGCGGCGGTCTGCGTCTTCGCGATCGCTGCCGACGCGGCCAACGTCGGGCTTGCCGGACCCTTGGCGAGCTCGGCCTGAGCCAGCTCGGCCGGATCGAGCACGTGGTCGGTATGCGAGACAGCGTCGACCGCACGCAGCAGTGCGGCGCGGTTGTCGCCGTCGTCCATGCGCTGGCCGACGGGCGCGGCGAAGGCGATCAGGCCTTGCCCTCCGGACGATTCGGGCATGCGCTGCGCCAGGTCGTCGATCACCTCTTGAGCGGGCGTGCCGTTGATGCGCATCTCGTTGGATATCTTCGGCGGGTTGAGTACGAGGAACCCGGCCACGACCCCGATCAGCGCCAACCAGGTGCCGATGACGAGCCATGGGCGGCCGAACGCGAAGCGTCCCAGGCGGTACAGAAAGGTCGACATACAAGTGAGAGTAGGCTCCCAATATGGGAGTCAGCTATCATTTGTTGCCAAGCCCACCACCGGCGTCAGGGCATGACCTACGCCACGTCCGTTGAACTGGAGAAATGACCGCACGTACCGATCGTCGCCGTTCAGACGCATACGCCAACGAAAGTCGAATCATCGCCGCCGCGCGCGAGATCTTCGCCGCCGACGGGGTGGCCGCCACGCTGACTCAGGTGGCGGCTCGTGCCGGGGTGGGTAATGCGACGTTGTATCGCCATTTCCCGAATCGGCAGGCGCTCGCGGCGGCGGTGTATGAGGACGTTTTCGCGACCGAGATCGAGCCGGTGGTCATGGAGTTGGTCGACAGTGACGCGCCGCGAGAGGCGTTCATCGACGTCATAGAGCGCATGGCCGAGCTCATGTACGCGCAGCGTCCGTTGCTGCCGTCGCTGGACCACCTGACCGAACTCACGACCCGGCTGTTCGGCAGGAAGCGTGAACTTCTCGAGGCGGTGGTGCGGCGGGGCCAGGAAGTGGGTGAGCTACGCGCCGATCTCACCGTCGAGGATGTGCCCACGTTCGTCGCGATGGTGACGGCGGCGTCCGTCGCACTCGAACAGCCCCCGGCACTGAGGCGCCGCTACCTGAGCCTCATGCTCGACGCGCTCAACCCGGCCGACGCCCAACCGCTTCCGCCGTTGCCCGCCTAGGCGCCGGTCACCGCCGGAGGCTTGGCGGCCTGGGGATCGGGGTTGGCGATCGGCAGGCCCATGAACCGTCGAGCGTTGTCACCCATGAAGTCGTAGGTGCGTCGCCGATCCATGCCCTCGGCGTATTTCCAGAACCCCTTGGGCTCGGCCAGCCCCTCCGGGTGTGGGTAATCCGAGCCGAACAGCACGCGGTCCCAGCCGACTGTCTCGACCACGTCGGACACGCAGCCCTCCCAGAACGGGCTGACCCAGATGTTGCGCCGGAACACGTCATGCGGATGTTCGGGGAAGTTCTGCGGCATTTTCTTGTACAGATCGGCGAAATCGTGGAACAGCGGGAAGATCCAACTGCTGCCGTTCTCGACGCTCGCGATGCGGAGTTTGGGAAATCGGGTCAGCGTGCCGTGGCAGATCAGCGCGGTGATCATGTCGGCGATCTCGCGGTGGCCCAGCACCATCCAGCGAAAGGCGCTCTGGGTCATGAAGTTCTGCGTGTACGGCGGCTCCCACTTGCCGACGTAGTCGTCGAGCGGCGGGAAGCTGGCATGTAGCACGATCGGCAGCCCGGCGGCCTCGACGTCGCGCCAGAACGGGTCGAATTCCGGTAGCGCGGGGGAGCGCCACCCGTGCAGACCGTTGACCGGGCCGGGCTTGATCAACGCGACCTTGGCTCCGTTGGCCAAGATGTATTCCAATTCTCGTTGCGCGGCATCGACTTCGGACAAGTTGATGATCGGCGTGGAGAACACCCGATTGTCGAAGTTGTAGGTCCAGTGCTCGAGGATCCACTCGTTGAGCGCGTGGATGATCGCGAGTGTCAGCTGCGGGTCATCGGCGCTGGAATGCTCGACGAGGCTGCCCAGGGTCGGGTAGTTGAGCGCCTCGACGACGCCCTGGCGGTCGAGTTCGGCGATGCGGTCCTCGGGGTTGCGGGTGGCCGCAGGCGCCTCGATCGCCTTGCCCTGCATCTCCCGCAGGGTCAGCCCCTCGGTGTTCTCGCCGGCGAAGAACTTCTCGTGCGCGCCTGGCGCGGCGACCCGCTCGAACGTCGGGTTGGGGATGAAGTCGGTGACCCGATTGTTGATCACGACTCGGGTCTGGCGGCCGATCTGGGCGTATTGGACGGCACGCCGGTAGCGCTCGGGAAGAAACTTCGTCAGCGCATCGCCAGTCTCGTACATGTGCTGATCGGCATCGAATATCGGTGCGTCCCTGAACTGTTCAGCCACTTCCGTGGGTTCCTTTCTCCCGCGAGCAGACGCGCGGGTACCCCGGAAAACGCATTCCGAGGTACCCGCGCGTCTGCTCGGCCATCAAAGTGTCAGGACTGTTGCGCCGGCAGTGCCTGGCGCGCCGTAGAGCTGTGCGAAGCCGACCTTCGGTTCACCGGGCACCTGGCGGTCGCCGGCTTCGCCGCGTAGCTGGCGCACGAGTTCGTGGATCTGGCGCAGGCCCGATGCTCCGATCGGTTCCCCGTTGGCGATGAGCCCGCCGTCGGTGTTCACCGGGAGCGATCCGCCGATCTCGGTGGCACCGTCGGCCAGCAGCTTCTCCTGGTCGCCGTCGGCGCAGAAGCCGCACTCGGCCATGTGGATGATCTCGGCCCCGGCGTCGGTGTCCTGCAATTGCACGATGTCGACGTCTTCCGGTGCGACACCGGCCTTCTCGAATGCGGCACGTGCGGCGTACACCGTCGGCGCGACATCCTCTTCGACGGGCGCACACGTGGTGTTGACTTCGTAGGCGCCGTAGCGGCGCGTGCGGACCTCCACTGCTTTCAGATACACCGGTTTGTCGGTGTAGCGGTGCGCGATGTCGGCGCGGCACATCACCACCGCGGCAGCGCCTTCGTCGGGTGCGCAGAACATGTACTGCGTCAGCGGGTAATTGAGCATGGTCGAGTTGAGGATGTCGTCCTCACTGATCGGCTTGCGCCGGAAGGCGTTCGGGTTCAGTGCCCCGTTGCGGAAGTTCTTGGCCGCGACCCTGGCCAAGGTGCGCTGGGAGATGTTGTGGTCGTGCAGATAGCGATTGGCCTTCATGCCGAAGAACTGGGTTGTCAGATATTGGCCGTTCTCGGCGTACCAGCTGGGCATCCCCACCAGTGCGGGATCCTCGGTGAATGCGCCGCGCGGGTGCTTGTCGAGGCCGACGGCGATGCCGATGTCGTAGTCGCCGAGCCGAATTCCGTCGGCGCACGCCTTGGTGGCGCTGGCTGCGGTGGCGCACGCGTTGAACACATTGGTGAACGGAATCCCCGACAGGCCGACCATGCCGACGATGGCGTCCGGGTTGGCCACCGTCCAACTGCCGCCGGTGGCGGCGCCGATGTCCTTCCACTCCACGCCGGCGTCGGCGACCGCGGCGAATATCGCGTCGACGCCCATCTGCATGGCGGACTTCCCCTCGAATCGTCCGAACGGGTGGATGCCGACTCCGACGATGGCGACGTCGTTGGTCATTTGTCGGTCCCTTCCGGGGTGAAGGCGAAGGTGATGATGAGCTGGGGGTTCTCCTCGGGCCAGGTGGAGATCTCCGGCGCCAAAGCCTTCTGCATACGTCGAATCCTCCCTGTTCAACCAAAACGGTGAAGCAACTGTAACTCTTACAGTAACCTAGTCCCGGTGATCGAGGGCAAGGCCGAGCACAAAGCCACGTTCTGCCGAATCTGCGAGCCGTTGTGCGGCATGATCGCCACCGTCGAGGAAGGCCGGTTGACCGCATTGCGGCCGGACAAGGACCATCCCCTTTCGGCAGGCTTCGCATGCCAGAAGGGCATCGCGTTCGCCGAGGTGGTCAACGATCCCGACCGCGTCACCACACCGTTGCGCCGGACCGATTCCGGATTCGTGCCCGTTGGCTGGGACGAAGCACTCGACGACATCGCGGCCAGGCTCACGCGCATCCACCGCAAGCACGGTTCTGGTGCGGTGGCCTGGTACATGGGCAACCCCGCGGCGTTCAGTTACTCGCATCTGTTCGCGGCAATCGCGTTCGCCAAGGGGATCGGTCCGGACAGTCATTTCTTCAGCTCGTCGACCCAGGACACCAGCAGTCGGCTGCTGGCCAACCAATTCCTCTACGGTGCACCGTTTCCGGTGCCGATACCCGATCTGATGCGCACCGACCTGCTGGTCATGCTCGGTGCGAACCCCGTGGTGTCGCACGGGAGCTTCCTGACGGCGCCGCGCATCAAGGACCGCATGCACTACATCGTCAAGCGCGGCGGACGTGTCGTCGTCATCGATCCAAGACGAAGCGAGACGGCCGCCCAATTCGAATGGCTCGGCATCGTGCCCGACTCCGATGCGTACCTGCTGTTGTCGCTGCTGCACGTGCTGTTCACCGAAGGCCTCGTCGATCGGCTCGCCCGCGCACAGGCCGACGGGCTGGACTGGCTGCAGGCGCAGTGCGCGCCGTTCAGCCCGGAGGCCACGAGTCGCCACACCGGCATCCCCGCCGACACTGTGCGAGCGTTGGCGCGTGACCTCGCGGGCACCGAACGTGCCGCCGTCTACGGACGGCTCGGCACGTGCGTCGGCCGCAGCGGCACGCTCACCACCTACCTGATCGACGCGGTCAACCTCGCCGCGGGCAACCTCGACGTCCCCGGCGGCAGTGTCTTCAGCACCCTCGGAATGCCCGGGCAGAAGTGGGGTTCGATGGCGATGGGTGCGTCACTTCGGCGCAGCTACCGGCGGAAGCGCACGCGCGTCGGCGGCTTCCGCTCGGTCATCGGCGCCGAGCCCGCCGCGCTGATGGCCAAGGAGATCTCCACGCCCGGCCGGCGGCAGATCAAGGCGATGTTCATCGGCGCGGGCAACCCCGTGCTGTCGGTACCCAACGGCGACGAACTCGAGGCGGCGTTCGCCGATCTCGACCTGTCGGTTGGCTTGGATCTCTACGTCAACGAGACGACCGCGCACTGCGACTACGTGCTGCCGGTCACCTCGATGTACGAACGCGACGACTTCGCGGTGACGTTCCAGATGTTCCAGGCGACCCCGTTCCGGCAGGCGACCGATGCCGTCGTGGCGCCACCCGGTCAGGCGCGCACCGAATGGGACATCATCGCCGATTTGATCGGCCGAACCGCCATCCGCACACCGGTTTTCACCACGTTGCGATCGGCCGCCAGGGTCGTTGCCCGCCGGGGTAAGCGGCTGAGCCCCCGTCCGGCGATCGACGTGATGATCCGGCTGTCGGAGGGCGGGGACCGGTTCGGCCTGCGCCGCGGCGGGTTGACGTTTCGCCGGCTGATCGATCGTCACCCGCACGGCGTGGTGGTCGCCCCCGAGATCCGTACCGGAGTACTGGGAAACGTGGTGGTGTACCCGAAGGGGCGGGTTCGGCTTGCCCACGAGGACATCGCCACCGAGATCTCGGCCCTCGCCGCGCGGAGGCAGCCGCCCGGTTATCCGTTGCGGATGATCGGCATGCGGGAGCCGCGCTCGGAGAACTCGTGGCTGCACAACTCACCGCTGCTGATGCGCGGCAAGCGGGTTCAGTATGCGCTCATGCATGCCGATGACGCGGCCACACGGCAGTTGTCGGACGGTGACGAGGTATGTGTGCGGTCGCCGTACGGCCAGATCGCCATTGCTGTTTCACTGACCACCGATATCGTTCCGGGAACGGTGGCGATCCCGCACGGCTGGGGGCACAAGGGCAGCGGTGGCTGGCAGATCGCCAACCGGGCCGGCGGGGCCAATGTCAACAGGCTGATGTCCAGCGACCCGGCCGATGTCGAAGCATTGGCCGGAATGTCGTGGCTGACCGGGGTGCCCGTGCAGGTGGAGCCGGCCCGTTCCTGATACCGTAAGGGTTACGGTTACGAGGTGCTCTGGAGGTAGTCGTGAGTGAAGCCGTGGCCGCAGCCACGAGCGTGGACGTCGGTGTTCGTGCGGCCGGCCGCGCCGAGAAACGAATGTTGATCGACGGCGTGCTGTTGGCCGCTGCGTCGGGCGCTGAGTTCGACAACATCAGTCCCGCAACGGGTCTCGTCCTCGGTCAGACGTCGGCGGCAGGTCCAGAGGACATGGACAAGGCGATCTCGGCGGCCCGCCGTGCGTTCGACGAGTCGGACTGGTCGACCAATCGCACGCTGCGACAGCGTGCGCTGCTTCAGTTGCAGGACGCACTGGAGGACGAAAAGGAAGATCTGCGTGAGGAATTGATCGCCGAGGTGGGGTGCCCGGTGATGACGACGCAGAACGCGCAGCTGGACTGGCCGCTCGCCGACGCGCTCCGCTATCCGTCAAAGCTGATCGATGAGTTCGAGTGGGAACGCACCCTCGACGGCGGAGGCCTGTTCGGCGAGCGCAACGCCCGCACCGTCGTCAAGGAGCCGGTCGGCGTGGTCGCGGCCATCACGCCGTCCAATTTTCCGATCGAAGTCATCCTCAACAAGCTCGGTCCGGCGCTGGCCGCGGGTAATACCGTGGTGCTCAAACCGGATCCCAACACGCCATGGAATGCGACGCGGATCGGACGGCTCATCGCCGAGCGCACCGACATCCCACCCGGGGTCGTCAACGTGGTGCCAACGCCGTCCAACGAGGTCGCCGGATTGCTCGGCACCGATCCCCGGGTCGACATGGTGTCGTTCACGGGTTCGACGGCGGTCGGCAAGCACCTCATGCGGATGGGTGCCAACACCATGAAGCGCACTTTCCTTGAGCTGGGCGGCAAGTCGGCGATGATCGTGCTCGACGACGCCAACCCCGCGCACACCATCCCGGGTGCGGTCGGCGCGTGCGTGCACGCCGGCCAGGCGTGTGCGGCCAACACCCGCATGCTCGTGCACCGATCGCTGTTCGATGAGGCCGTCGCCAACGTGACGATGGCGTTCGGCGGAGTTCCCGTCGGCGACCCCGCACTGCCCACCACGCTGGTCGGGCCGGTGATCAGCGCGGCGCAGAAACAGCGCGTGTTGGACGCGTGCGATCACGCTCGCCGCGACGGCGCTGAGATCGTGGTCGGCGGAGGCGCGTTCGAAGATCTGTCACCCCATCTCGCCGACGGCCACTTCGTGGCGCCCACGGTGATCGTCGGTGCCGATCCGCGCTCGGCGATCGCGCAGGACGAGGTGTTCGGACCGGTGCTCGTCATGATCCCGTTCGACGACGACGACGAGGCGGTGCGGCTGGCCAATGACAGCGCGTTCGGACTCGCGGGCGCGGTGGTCTCTGCGTCGGCGGAACGCGCCATGGGCATCGCCCGACGGATACGCACCGGAGCCATCGGTGTCAACGGCGGCATGTACTACGGGGCCGACGCACCGTTCGGCGGCTACAAGAACAGCGGCGTCGGCCGGCAGTGCGGCATCGAAGGCTTCGCGCAATACACCGAGACCAAGACCATCGGGTGGCGGCGACCGCGGGGGCAGGGCTGATCACCCGCGAGCAGACGCTGGTGTACCCGCAATCAAGAGTTTTCGGGTACCGCCGCGTCTGTTCGCGACAACAGTTGAGCGCGATCGAGGATGCTGTCGAGGATATGGTCGAAATTCGCGTCGTCGGCCATCCCGATCCGATAGCCGTGGCCGGGTATCGAAGAGATCAGCGGCATGGACTCGGGATCGAGGACCTGCTCCCAGTATTCGCGGGGGAGTTGAGTTTTCGTCGACTTGGTCGCGAGCCGGTGCAGGACTGCTGAGCTACGGACGAGAACCGAGATCGCGGTATAGGTCTCGAGGGCCTGGTGTGGCGTCAGGCCGGCCCGCACCAGCGCGGCAACGGGTTGCTCGATCTTCTCCAGCGCGTGACGCGCGGCGGGAGTGCTTCCGGTGCCGCGGATCAGGATCAGATCGCACAGGATGGGGTTGCGCTGGAACGTCTCCCGCATCCAATGCGCGTGTGCGCGTAAGGATTCGCGCCATGAGCCGGCGTCGATGGACAGCACGCTGAAGTCGTATTCGGTGAGCGCACGCTCGGTCATCGCATCGAGCAGGTCGTCCTTACGGCGGAAGTACCAGTAGATGCTGGTGACGCCCACGTCGAGGTGCTTGGCGAGTTGCGGCATGCTGAGGTTGTCGACCGACACCTCATGCGCGATGTCGAATGCGCCGCGCAGGATTTCGTCGACGCTGATCGAACCGCGTTCCCTCCGCGGACGTCCGCCATTTGTCGCGGGTGTGGCCATGTCCAAGCCTCAGGCGACCGGTTCGAATGTGACCGGTATGGCGGTGGGGGACCGGAATGGTTGGCCGAAGATGTGCGGGTCGTCGTCGGTGACGAGCCGGATGTCGGTGACTCGGCTGAACAGGCTTTCCATCGCGACCCGGGTCTCCATCCGCGCCAGATGCAGACCCATGCAGGTGTGTTCGCCTGCGGCAAACGTGATGTGGGGAACGCGTTTACGGAAGATGTCGAATTCCTCGGCACGCTCCCAGCGTTTTTCGTCGCGGTTGGCCGATCCGATGCAGACGTCGATCACCGCACCCGCCGGGAGCTCGACACCCTCCAGTACGGTGTCCTGGTTGGCGGACCGCTGCACCGTGGTCAGCGGGGTCTCGTACCGTAGCCCTTCCTCGATCGCCTGACCGATGAGCTCATGATCGTTCTGCACGGCGGTGAATTGTTCGGGATGGGTGAGCAGCAGGTAGAGCAGATTGCTCGACGACCGATACGTGGTTTCCAGCCCGGCGGGCAGCAGCAGCCTCAGAAACGAGTAGATGGCCTCGTCGGTCAGCTTCTCGCCGTCGATCTCGGCCGTGACCAGGTCGCCGATGATGTCGTCGGTGGGTTTGGACCGGCGCCGTTCGATCTGGGTGAGGAAGTAGTCCTTCAACGCGGCCGAGGCCTCGAACGCTCGCTTGTACTTGACGGTGTAGCTGATCAATTCGACCGCGCGCTGGCGGAACCACGGCAGGTCCTCTTCGGGCAGGCCAAGTAACTTCGAGATCACTCGGGTGGGGAACTCGAACGTGTAATCACGGACGAGATCGGCGCTGCCCGCCGAGATGAACTCGTCGACAAGCGCTTCACAGATCGGCCGCACGATCTCGGGCTCCCAGCGCTGCAACGACCTTGCCTTGAATGCGGCCGAGACCAGGTTGCGGTGATCGCGATGCGTCTTGCCTTCCATCGCGAGGATGCTCGGCCCGATGAACAACCCGATGGTGCTGTCATAGATCTTCGAATTGAAGGTTTTGCCGTCCCGGAACACTGTGTTGACGGCGTCGAACGATACTGCGGCGTACTGATGCTCGGGCAGCATAGAGGCCGGCGTCTTGGACCAGTCCATCACCGATCCGCGGAACACCCCGTGCTCGGCGCGGTGCCGGGCGAAGATCGGATACGGATCGCGCAGGAGGTTGTCCGCGGCTTCTCTGACGGATTCTTTCGGGCTGTCCTGCACTTGGCTCTCCACCGCTCACCCCGCAACTCGCAACCGACCGACTGTGCCAAGAATATTACTGTAATTCTTACAGTAAGAAAATCGACGCGCGTTTTGCGTCGTCAGAGCGCTATCGGGACACCGCCCGTCATGGCAGCGATGAAGCCGGCGTCGACCTGGATGTCCTGGCCGTTGATCCATCGCGATTCCGGGGACGCCAAGAACGCGATCAGGGGCACGACGTCGTCGACCGTGGCATGCCTGCCGACCGTCGACCGCACCATGTCGAGGACGTCCTTGCCCATGGTCTGCTCGAAGTCGGCGAGGATGGGCGTCTCGACGGGGCCCGGGCTCACCGTGTTGACGCGCACCCCGTACTTGCTCCATGCCGGGCCCGCGATCCGCTTGGCGAACAGGATCGCGGCCTGCTTGGAGGTTGTGTACACGGGGAAATCCGGGTCCTGGCCGGCCTGCCACCGTTCCACATCGTCACCCGCGGTGAGCTCGAGCAATCCGGTCAGGATGTCGATGCGCTGCTCCCAGCCGAGTGCCGCCGTCGAGGCGACCCCGATGACGGACCCGCCCTGACGCAACAGCGGCAGCATCCCTTCGGTCATCAGCCGCATGCCCAGGTAGTTGACCCGCAGGACATCGGCTGGGGGCGCGGTGCCCGGAACGCCGGCCACATGTGCGAGGACGTCCCAGCCGCCGCCGATCTCTCCGAGGAGTGCCGTGATGCTGTGCGCGTCGCGCAGGTCGCACGTGAGGTGCTGTGACGCCGGAGTGTTGTTGGGGCGCAGGTCGACTGCGAGCACGTGGTCGCCGCGGTCGTGGAAGTGGGCCGCCGCGGCGGCGCCGATTCCGGATCCGGCTCCGACGACTACGACCCTGCGCGCGGTTTCCGACATGCCACCATTCCTCACTGAAGTTACGACAGTAAGGAAAACTGTAAACAATTCCGGTTGGGCGGACAAACATGTTCGTCGTGGCTGCCCGGTGCTACCGTTAGCCTTACCGGATGGTCCTACAGCCTTCGAGGAGGAGCCGCCACCGATGAGCGCGATCGAAGAACGTACGGCCGTGGGCTCCCGGCCCAGCGGACTCGGCGGCCTACTCGCGGTGCAGCGCGAAGCCTTCATCGCAGACGGTCCGCCGGATGTTGCGCTGCGCCGCAACCGGATCGACCGTTTGATGGCCATGATTCTCGACAACTGCGAGGACTTCGTCAGCGCCACCGCGTCCGACTATGGTTCACGGTCGAAGTCAGCGGCGTTCTTCGCCGAGATACTCGGCATGATCTCGGTGATTGAACACACCAGATCCAATGTGCCGCAATGGATACGCTCCACCAGGCTGATGCGGGCAGCCCGGCTGGCGCGGTTGCGTGCCGAGGTGGTGCCGTCACCTCTCGGCGTGGTGGGAATCATCGGGCCGTGGAACTTCCCCGTGCAGCTGACGGTGCTGCCCGCGGCTGCAGCCTTCGCGGCAGGCAACCGCGTGATGATCAAGATGTCGGAGGTCACCCCGAACACCGCTGAACTGATGGCGGCCACCGCGCCGCGATATTTCGACGAGCGTGAGCTCGCGATCGTCATGGGCGGGGCAGACGTGGCAGCCGAATTTGCCGGCTCGCCGTTCGACCACCTTTTCTTCACGGGTTCACCGGCGATCGGGGCGCTCGTGCAGCAAGCGGCGGCCCGCAACCTCGTCCCGGTCACGCTCGAACTGGGCGGCAAGAATCCGGTGGTCGTGGCGCCCGGTGCCGATATCGCTCGGGCAGCGAGCCGAATCGCCCAGGGCCGTATGGTCAACGGCGGCCAGGTGTGTGTGTGCCCGGATTACGTCTTCGTTCCCGACGCGCGCGTCGACCAGTTCGTCGACGTCGCGCGCCGGACTTTGAGTTCGATGTTCCCGACCATCGTGGACAACGGCGATTACTGCTCGGCGGTCAATCAGGCCAACTTCGACCGGATCGTCGGCCTGATCTCCGACGCCCGGGCACATGGTGCCCGCATCGATTCCGTCGTCCCCGCCGGGGAGACCCTGCCCGATCCGGTGTCGCGAAAGATCGCACCGACCATCATCCGCGACGTCGATGACCGCATGCGCATCGCCGAGGAGGAAGTGTTCGGACCCGTTCTCGCGGTACGCGGCTACTCGGCTCTCACCGACGCGATCGACTACATCAACGCGCGCCCGTCGCCGTTGGTGGCGTACTGGTTCGGACCAGACGACGACGACTTCCGCCGTTTCGTCGCGCGCACGCGCAGTGGCGGAGTCGCCCGCAATGACTTTGCCGCCCACATGATTCCGTCGTCAGCTCCGTTCGGTGGAGTCGGCCGCAGCGGAATGGGCGCCTACCACGGCAAGGCCGGGTTCGACGCGTTCAGCCACTACCGCACGGTTGTGGGCAGCGACCTGCCGTTCAGCATCACCGCGCGCGCCGCCCAGCCGTTCACCGCTTCGATGCGGGTCAGCGCCGATCTCGCGCTGCGCCGGGCCCGCAGCCGAACCAGCAGTCGTCTCAGGAAGTTTCGCTGACCGCCTGCTCGCGGGCCCATCGATAGTCGGCTTTGCCTGCTGGGCTGCGCTCGATCGACGGCCGGAACACCACGGCCTTGGGCAGTTTGTAGCGGGCGATGGACTTCACGGCGTGGCGAACGAGCTCGTCGGCATCTACCGGCGTTGCATCGTCGGCCAACGCGACGATCGCGACCACTTCCTGTCCCCACCGTTCACTCGGGCGGCCGGCCACCACGACATCGCGAACCGCGGGATGCGATGCGATGGCCGCCTCGACCTCCTCGGCGAAGATCTTCTCGCCGCCGGAGTTGATGGTGACCGAGTCCCGCCCGAGCAGCTCGATGATGCCGCCGTCGAGGTGACGCGCCCGGTCGCCGGGGACCGCATACCGCACCTCGTCGATCACCGGGAATGTCGCGGCCGTCTTGGCGGCGTCGCCCTTGTAGCCGAGGGGAACATAGCCTCGCTGCGCGAGCCACCCCAGGCCGTCGTGGCCGGGCGCGAGGACCGCGGTGAAATCCTCGGTGACGACACAGGTGTCGGGGCCAGGGTTGAACGTGCCGGTCGAGACTGCACCGGGTGCCGACATGTGGGTCATCTGCGCACCGGTTTCCGACGATCCCACCCCGTCCACCACGATGAGACTCGGTTTGGCATCGATGAGTTGCTGCTTCACATGCGGCGTCAGTTGGGCTCCGCCGTTGGCGACGACCGAGAGCGTCGACACGTCGGCGATCCCACTGCGGATGGCATCGACGAGAGGCCGGGCCATGGCGTCGCCCACGACCGTTGCGACCAGGACCTGCTCGCGTTCGATGGTGCGCACGACGTCATCGACGTCGAATCGGTCGACGACACTGGGGAACACCAGCGTCTGTCCGGTGGTCACCGCGGTCATCGCGGCCCATTGAGCCGCGCCGTGGATCAGCGGCGGCAGGATCATCAACTTGGTGCCCGGGTTCTCGGCTGCCCTGGTGACGATCTCATCGACCGACTGCGCTTTGTCGCCGGTCATCATGTTGCGGCCACCGAATGCGGTCATGAAGATGTCATGCTGGCGCCACAGCACGCCCTTGGGCATCCCGGTGGTGCCGCCGGTGTAGAGGACGTAGAGATCGTCGGGGGAGGGCTCGACAGGCGGAGGAGCGGCGTCGCGCGTGACGACGGACTCGTAGTCGACCGCACCGTACAGCAGGTCGTTTCCGGAGTCGTCGGCGATCTGGATGAGCACCCGCAGTGCGGGCAGCTCCGGCAGGATTTCGGCGACCCGGGGCGCGAACGTCGCATGGTAGACGAGTGCGGTGGCTCCGGAATCGGCCAGCAGGTACTGCAATTCGTTCTTGACGTAGCGATAGTTGACGTTGAACGGGGCGACCCTGGCGCGGAACGAGCCGAGCATCGACTCGACGTACTCGGGCCCGTTGTGGGCGTAGATGCCGAGCAGATCCTGGCCCACCTCGTGGCCGGCCAGGGCGTCGCGCTCGGTGTGGGCGCCCAGCCCCCGGGAATGCAGGTAGGCGGCGAGCCGGTTCGACCGATCGACGATCTGGCGGTACGTGTAGTGCCGGTTGCCCTGGGCGATGAGCGGGCGGTCCGGGATGGCGGCGGCGACGGCTTCGGCTACAGCTGGGACGGTGAACAGCACATGGTCTCCTTGCGTGGGTCAGCGCTGCCAAGCCTGCAGCAGTTCGTCTGTGGTGGTGACGGTAGCCAGCAGGGCCAGGGTGTTGTCAATGACCGCATCGGCATACGCGGCGGGTATCCCGGCGACGGCATCTCGGGGAAGCACCACGCGGTACCCGGCATTGACCGCATCCATCACCAGGTTGATGATCGCGACATTCACCGAAACCCCGACGGCCACGATCGTCGTCACGCCGAGGTTGCGCAGGATCGGATCGAGATCGGTGCCACCCATGGGGCCAAGGCCGTGCCACCGCGACAACACGAGATCGGTTGGTTCCGGACCGAATTCGGGTAGCAACGTGGCGCCGGGGGTGCCGGGCACGATGCCGACATCGGAGCGGCCGATGGCGAAGATCTTGGCGTTGTGGTTGGAGCCGAGCCCGTCCTGGCGCCGCTGGACCAGGCAGTGCACAACGTGCGCGGACGCCGCGCGGGCTGCCGGCAGCAGTCGCCCGTTGTTGGGCAGTGCGACCCGTCGCGCTTCGTCGGCGAGTGCGGCGAGTCCGGCGTCGGGGCCGACCACTGCTCCCTGACATTCCTGCGTGACGATCGCGGTGTGCCCGGGTGCGACGAGCGCTCTCAGGTCAGGCTTCATACGTGGGCGGGTACGTCGGCCGGCGGTACCTCATAGAACTGCGTGGCCCACTTGCGCATGGCCATATAGGGTTTCGCGTCGATCTTCGCCAGTGGCGGATGCTCGACGTACTTTTGGTAACGCCAGATGTCGCAGTCCTCCCACACGGTTTTGAGAAACTGCTTTTCGACCTGTTTGCGCACCTGTTCGGGCGGGATGTCGGAAGTCTCGCCGGGGAGCTTGGGCCACCAGATCGAATAGAACATGTCCGACACCTCATCGTCGACCGGTGTGCAGGCGAAGATCAGCCGGTGATTCGACGAGCCTTCGAACGCGCTCATCGCAAAGCCGAGCCCGGAGAAGTGGCTGTGAATACGCAGTGCCATCTTGTCGGGATCGTCGCTGCGCGCATCGGGCCAGCCGGTGAGAAACCGCCACTCCTCGTCCACGTGCTCCCAATGGAGGCACACCGGCGTCACGGTGGCGCCGTGCACGTAGCGGAAATGTGAACTGTCCGGGCCGTTTTCAGCGACGATCTGCGGGTGCACCGGGATGGCGTCGGCACGGCTCGAGAACTCGGGGTAGGGCCGGTAGTAGGCATTCGGGTCGGTCTCGAACTGCGGAAACTTGTGAAAGATGTCGGGCAGCTCCCACTGCGGCGGCTTCCCGTCGGGCTGGTACCACATGAAGATGCACCCGTATTGCTCCTTGACCGGGTACGACCGCAGCCGCAGGCCGCGGTTGGGCCGGTCGGGCTGATAGGGAATGTAGGTGTTGTTGCCCTCCGGTCCCCACCGCCACCCGTGGAACGGGCATTCGACGCAGTCACCGACGACCTTGCCGCCGTGTCCGATGTGGGCGCCGAGATGCTTGCAGTGCGCTTCCAACACATGCAATTCGCCCGCCTCGTCGCGATAAGCCGCCAGGTCTTCGCCGAAGTACTTCAGCGCCTTGACGTCACCGACCTCGAACTCGGCTGACCAGCCGATCATGAACCAGCCGGTGACCTTCCAGGTGAACGGCACCTTCATGCCAGCTGCCTCCCGTGTTCCACTGCTCCCGCAATAGGTACGGAAGACATTACAGTATAGGTTTCCACAGGCGAAAGCATCGGGTAGCGTTCGACGCGAGAAACGCGAGGAGGTCCCATGCCCGATGACATCGAGGCGATCAAGAAGCTCAAGGCGCGCTATTGCCGGTTCCTGGACACCAAGGACATCGACGCGTGGCGGGCGCTGTTCGCCGAGGATGTCGTCGTCACGCTGGACATGGCCGTCTCGACAGGCGGGGCCGACCCGCAGACCGCGCCGCCGTTGAACGGCTTCGACGAGTTCTTTCCCGTGGTCTGGGGCGGCGTCGAACAGGCGGCGACCGTGCACCACTGTCACACCCCCGAGATCGACCTGACTTCTGAGACGACGGCGACGGGCATCTGGGCGATGGAGGACATGTTGTTCTTCGCCGACGGCAGCGAACTCCACGGGGCGGGCCACTATCACGAGACGTACGAAAAGCGTGACGGCACATGGCAGATCACGAGCCTGCACCTCACGCGGACTTTGTTGAAGTTCAAGAGCGCCTAGCTCGACATGTCCCGTTCCGCCGCGTTACTGTAATGATTACCGTAACATCCATTGCCGACCGCTCGATGGGACGGAGCAGCGATGGGACGCAAGGTGCTCGTGATGGGCGCGAGTGGCAACGTGGGCGCATGCGTCACCCGCCGACTGGTCGAACGCGGAGACGACGTGCGCGTACTTCTTCGCCACACCAGCTCCACGAAGGGCATCGACGGTCTCGAAGTCGAGCGGCACTACGGCGACATCTTCGACACCGACGCCGTGGCGGCCGCGATGGAAGACCGTGAAGTCGTCTTCTACTGCGTGGTCGACACCCGGGCTCATCTGACGGATCCGGCGCCGTTGTTCGCCACGAACGTCGAGGGCCTGCGTAACGTTCTCGACGCCGCGCTGCAGGCCGACCTTCGGCGGTTCGTCTTCCTGAGCACCATCGGCACGATCGCCGTTGGGCGCAACGGTGCGACGGTCGACGAAGACACGCCGTTCAATTGGGCCGGTAAGGGCGGGCCCTACATCGAATCCCGCCGGGCAGCTGAAGATCTCGTGCTGTCCTACGCCGCCGAGCGAGGGCTGCCCGCGGTGGCGATGTGCGTGTCGAATCCGTATGGCCCACCGGATTGGCAGCCGAAACAGGGCGCCCTGATCGCGATGGCCGCGTTCGGCAAGACGCCGGTCTACATCCGAGGCGTCGGAGCCGAAGTCGTGGGTATCGACGATGCCGCCGAGGCAGTCATCCTGGCCGCCGAGCACGGCCGGATCGGCGAGCGCTACATCGTCTCCGAAAGCTACATGACACAGCGGGAGATGTTCACCGCGGCGGCCGAGGCCGTGGGGGCAAAGCCGCCGAGGTTCGGCGTTCCGATGGCGTTGGTCTACGCGTTCGGCTGGCTGGCGGGCATGTCGAATCGACTGTTCGGAACCGACTTTCCGATGAACCTGACGGCCGCGAGGCTGCTCTGGATGACGTCGCCTGCCGATCACAGCAAGGCGGCCAGGGATCTGGGCTGGAAGCCTTCGCCGACGGCCGAATCCATCGCCCGTGCCGCCCAATTCTACGTCGAGCGGAAAAATCGCCGAGAGAAGGTCATCGATCTGTGACAGCTTCCGATTACGACGTCATTGTCATCGGCGCCGGTTTCTCCGGACTGTACGCGTTGCACCGGCTCCGAGATCTCGGTCTACGTGTGCGGGTGCTCGAGAAGGCCGATGATGTCGGCGGCACGTGGTTGTTCAACAGATATCCGGGCGCTCGATGCGATATCGAGAGCATCGAGTATTCCTACAGCTTCTCCGACGACATCCAGCAGGAGTGGGTGTGGACCGAGACCATGCCGGCCCAGCCCGAGATCGAGGCGTACCTGAACTTCGTCGCGGACCGGCTCGATCTGCGGCGCGACATCGCGTTCGAAACCGAAGTCGTCGCGATGACGTTCGACGAGACCGATGCGGCATGGACGCTGGAAACCCAAGGGGGTCAATCCTTCACGGCCTCCTTCGTCGTGGCCGCCACAGGCATCCTGTCAGTGCCGTTGGAGCCTGAAATCCCGGGGATGGCGCAGTTCACCGGGACATCGCTGTTCACGAGCCGTTGGCCGCGGGATGGCTACGATCTGAGCGGTAAACGCGTCGGTGTGATCGGGACCGGATCCACCGGCGTGCAGCTCATACCTGTGGTGGCCCGAGAGGCTGCGCAGCTCACGGTGTTTCAGCGTTCGCCCGCCTATACGTTGCCCTGGCAGGTGCGGCCGTTCGAGCCGGGCGAACTCGACCAATTGAAGGCCGATTACGACCAGATTCGCGCAGCTCAGCGCGAGCATCCGGTGGGTGCCGCGCGGCTGAGCGCGTTCTCGGTTCTGCTCGACATGCTCGGCAGGCCCCCGGTGAAATCGGCTTCCCGGGAGGAACGACTGCGCGCCGTCGAGGAGGGCGGCGTGATGGGAGCGTTGAACTGGGGCGACGTCTTCTTCGACATCGAGGCGAATCGGATGGCCGCTCAGCTGTACGGGGAAGCGGTGGCGCGGATCGTCGACGATCCCGACGTGGCAGCCGCGTTGACGCCGAGCCATCCGTTCGCCTGCAAGCGGCCGATCATCGATCAGGGCTACTACGAGACGTTCAACCGAGACAACGTCGCGCTCGTCGATCTTCGCAGAGGCGCGATCCGCGAGGTGACGGCTACCGGCATCGCCACTGAACAAGGGGATTACGCACTGGACGTGATCGTGTACGCCACCGGCTTCGACGCGATGACAGGTGCGCTGAGCCGGATCGACGTGCGGGGCCGGGCGGGTTTGGCCTTGGGCGACTACTGGGCCGAGGAAGGCCCGCTGTCCTACCTCGGGCTGGCGGTGGCCGGGTTTCCGAACCTGTTCACCGTGCAGGGGCCGGGCAGCCCGTCGGCCGCAACGAACTTCGTCACGGCGCTCGAGCAGCACGTTGACTGGATCGGTGACTGTATCGCCTACCTGCTCGACAACGCGCACCGCACCATCGAGGCGACCGCCGAGGCGCAGCGCGACTGGATCGAACACGCGACGGCCCTGGTGGCATCGACCGTGCTGGTGCATCCCAGCTGCAATTCCTGGTACAACGGCGGAAACGTCCCCGGGAAGAAACGGATGTACATGGGCTACACCGGAGGCATCCCGGAGTACCGGCGCCGCTGTGACGAGATCGCCGCGGCGGGTTACAAGGGCTTCACCCTTGCGTAGAGCGGGCCAGATCGTCTGGGAACTCGGCGGGGTGCTGCCGCGGTCAGTGGCCGCGCTGCGCAACTCGCGCGATTGGAACGCGCTGTCGTTGTGTGGCCTGCGCCAGCTCGGCGAGGTCGCGCTCGATGAACTGGTGGTCACCGGGATGACGCTGACCGGCCCGCCACCGCAATTGCCGCGGCCGCTGGCCGACTACGAAGCCGCGGCGGATGAACTCGCCCCGCTCGGCATCGACGGCGCACATGTTTCTCCGGAACCCTTGGAGATCACCGAGATTCGGCGGGCCACGTTCGGGTCACTGAAGTTCGAGGAACTCACCTTCGAGCATGAGCCACACTTACCCGCATCGGTGCTCGCGGACGGGCACGGTGGTGTCGCGACTGCCCGGGCTCGGTTGTACCGGTCGGGCGATGACACGCGACCCTGGCTGATCTGGGTGCACGGCGCCGGGCAGGGTGATGCGATGGATCTGATGGTGGCGCGGGCACGACGCCTGCAGACCCAACTCGGCTGGAATGTCGCCCTGCCCGTTCAGCCGGGCCACGGTGTGCGGCGCCGGTGGTGGCCCGAATACCCGGCTCGCGATCCGCTGGCGAACGTCGCGGGCATGATGCGCGCGGTGTCGGAGGTCCGTGCGCTGATCGGCTGGCTCGTACCGCAATCGACCGCGATCGCACTGGGTGGCCTGTCGCTGGGAAGTGCGGTGGCAGCACTGGTGTCCCATCTCGACGACCGGGTCGGCGCGGTCGCGGTGTACACGCCGATCCTGGGGCTCAACACCATGATCGGCATGCATCTGCGGCGCTGGGGGAGGGTGGGCCGCGAAGCGGGGGCGCTGCTGCAGTCGGACACGATCGCGGCGCTGACCTCGGTCGTCGATCCGCTTCACACCGTGCCGCAGACGGAGCGTCGGCTCATCGTCGGGGCGTGGCACGACCGGATGGCGATGCGTGATTCAGCACTGGCGTTGCATGAGCGGTGGGGCGGCGAACTGCATTGGCATGACGGCAGCCATGTGGGGCACCTGTTCTCGGCTGGTGTGTGCGCGGCGACGGAACGGTTTCTCGGCTCAAGCGCCGTAGTGTGAAACGATCCGGGTGCGAACGCAATTGAGCTCGTGGTCGAGGTCATGCGCTTCGGGTAGCACCACCCACTGGAAGGCAATGCCGAACACCGAGGACGTGATGTCCTGTCGTGCCGTGTCGACGTCGATATCTGGCCGGATCGACCCGTCCCCGATGCCGTGGTGTAAGCCGGCCTCGATCTTGACTGCTGCACCGCTGAGTTGTGTTCGGACTGCATCGCGGAGCGGCGACGTCGTCTTGACGGCTTCGAATGCGGACACGAACATCGCCCGCATCAGCGACGGATCCTCGGCATGAATCTCCTGGATGCGATCGAAGTGCGCGAGCACCTGTTGAAGTCCGGTGGCGCCGGGTTCGGGATCGGGGTTCAAGCGCACGACATACGTCTGCTGGAAGGCGTCGAGGATCGCGTCCTTGCTGCCGTACCGAGCGTGCACCATGGCCCGGCTGTATCCGGCGCGCCGGCCGATCTCGGCGGCTGTCGTTGCTTCCCAGCCTTTTTCGACGATGAGCTCGGCCGCCGCCAGCAGCAGGCGGCGCGATGACAGTTCGACACGTTCCGGTTGGGTCAGGCGGGACGGCACCCTTGTATATTAGACGCTCGACAACTAACTTAGTTGTTCGGCGTCAAATTTCTTTCATCGGAGGTCGCGGATGACTTCAGCCATGGCGGCCATCCCGTCGACCATCGACGAGGTCACGCCGGCGTGGCTGACGGATGCACTGCCCGGACCGGCCGTCGTCACGGCCGTGCAAGCCGAACGGATCGCCGAGGACAGCGGCTTCTCCGCGCTGCTCTACCGCTTGCACCTGACCGGAAATCATGCCGTCCCTTCGACTTTGATCGTCAAGCTGCCCGCCGAATCAGAAGCGCGCGGCGCAATGGAGATGCTGGGCGGTTACCGCAAGGAATTGGAGTTCTATCGGGAGGTGGCCCCAGCCGCGCCCATCTCGACCGCACGCTGCCACGTCGCACGAATCGCCGAGGGATCGGCCGATTTCGTGCTGGTGCTGGAGGACCTGCGCGACTGGGAGAATGCAGACCACCTCGCCGGGCTGTCGGTCGAGCGGGCCTGCCTGTGTATCGGCCAACTGGCCGGCTTGCACGCCTGGTCCGTGTGCGGCGCGGACGACTCGGTGCTCGAAGCTTATCCGGTGGTGGACAACCCCATCACGCGCCAACTCTTCCTGCCGGTATTCGCGCCGGCGTGGCAGGTATACCTCGATCACACGAGCCAGCGTGTGCCGCAAGCGGTGTCGGAATTCGCCGAGCGGTTCGGCGAGCTGGCTCCGCACGCGCTGACCGCGCTGTCCGAGCGAACCATGTTGCTGCACGGCGACATCCGTGCCGACAACATGTTCTTCCGGGAGCCCGAGCTCAAGATCGTCGACTTCCAGATGGCTGTCAGGGGATGTGGCGTCGCCGACATCGCCTACCTGGTGAGTCAAGGCCTGCCCACCGAGAAGAGGCGCGGCAACGACGAGTCGTTGGTACGTGAGTACCTCGGGCATCTGACCCGGCACGGCGTCACGGACTACTCGTTCGGTGAGGCGTGGCGCCAGTACCGATTCGGTGTCGCGTATCTGATGATCCTGCCGGTCATCACGCTGATCGGCTGGGATACGTTGCCGGAACGGTCGCGCCGGCTGTGCTTGACATTGGTCGACCGCGCGGTCGCGGCCGTCGATGACATCAAAGCGTTGGAGGTGTTCGAATGACACGCACGGCGCGCGAGGTCGTCGAACTGTACAACCTGGTGGTGTGGAACCAGCAGGATTTTGCTCTGGCCGATGAGCTGATGGGTGAGACTGTCATCCGCCACGACGTGGGCGAGGCGCAGACGCTCACCCACCAGCAGGCGGTGCAGCGGATCGTCGACCACTGCGACTTGTTCGAGAAGATCCGCTTCGATCTCAATCTGGTGGTGGCCGGTGACGACGGCGAACATGTCGTGATCGTCTATGAATCACCGATGACCCTCAATGACGGCACGGAAATGACCATAAGCAGCATGGAGATCTTTCGGGTGCGCGACGGGCGGATCACCGAAGTCTGGAATTGCGGCTACAAACAAGGAGTTTGGGCGTGAGCACCGACGTACTCGACGAACTGGGCTACTACCTGCTGGCCGGTGCCGGCGGTGAAGGACCTGCCACCCTGATGGACGAGGCCCGCCGTGGTGAGGAACTCGGTTTCGGCACCGCTTTCATCTCCGAGCGGTGGAACGTCAAAGAGGCGTCGTCGCTCGTCGGTGCGGCGTGCGCGGTCACCAACCGTATGCAGATCGCCACCGCGGCAACGAATCACAACACCCGCCACCCCTTGATCACCGGATCGTGGGCCACCACGATGCACCGACTGTCCGGCGGCCGGTTCACCCTCGGCATCGGCCGGGGCATCGCCGCGATGTACAACGCATTCGGAGTACCGGCGGTCACCACCGCCCAGATGGAGGACTTCGCGAAGGTCATGCGCAGGCTCTGGCACGGCGAGGTGATCTTCAACCACGATGGTCCGATCGGCAAGTACCAGGTGCTGTTCCTCGACCCGGATTTCAACGAGGACATCCGGTTGGCGATCGTGGCCTTCGGGCCGCAGACCCTCGCGCTGGGCGGGCGCGAATTCGATGACGTCATCCTGCACACCTATTTCACCCCCGAGACGCTGCAGCGAGCCGTCAAGACCGTCAAGGAGGCCGCCGAACAGGCGGGCCGTGATCCCGACAGCGTTCGCGTGTGGTCGTGTTTCGCGACGGTCGGCGACCACCTGCCCGAGGAGCTGAGGCTCAAGAAGACCGTCGCCCGGCTGGCCACCTACCTGCAAGGTTATGGCGACCTCATGGTCAGCACCAACAACTGGGATCCTGCAGTGCTGCAACGCTTCCGCGAGGATCCGGTGGTGACTTCGATCCCGGGCGGCATCGATCACAAGGCCACGCCCGAGCAGATCGAGCACATCGCGACCCTGATTCCCGACGAGTGGCTGGAACCGTCGGCAACCGGCTCGGCCCGGCAGTGCGTCGATCGCATCCGCAAGGAGTTTGCCTACGGCGCCGACGCGGTGATCATGCACGGCGCCACACCCGACGAACTCGAGCCGATCGTCACCGAGTACCGGGCTACTCGGGCCCCAGCGGGATCGTGACCGACAGGGTGGTGCCGTCGCCGGGCGGGCTGGAAATCTCCAGCCGGCCCGATAGTGCCTCCACCCGATCCTTGAGGCCGATCAGTCCGGAGCCCGCGCCGGAGACCGCCCCACCGATTCCGTCGTCGGCGATGCATACGGTGAGTTGGTCGTCGGTTGCTGCCGCGCGCACGGTCACCTCGTCGGCGGACGCATGCTTTGCCGCGTTCGTGAGCGCCTCGGCCACGACGTAATACGCTGCCACCTCGACCGATTCAGGTAGTCGCCGGTCCACGTCAAGATCGAGGACGACCGGTATTGACGATCGTCGTGCCAGGGTCTTCAGCGCAGGCCCCAGTCCGCCCTTCGACAGGATCGCGGGGTGAATGCCACGCGAGAGTTCCTGCAGATCGGCGTAGAGGCCCGCGAGTCCGTCGACCACATGCGACATCTGGTCGTGGAGCGCCGACTCTTCGGCGGGCAGCGACGCCTGTACGGCGCGCAGTTCGAGCCCAAGCGAGACGATCCGCTGCTGGGCTCCGTCGTGCAGATCCCGCTCGAACCCGCGTCGGGCCTGGTCGGCCGCCGCGACGATACGCGCCCGGGACGCGGTGATCTCGGCGCGGGACTCGGCATTGAAGATGGCGGTGGAAATCAGGTCGGCGAAATCGCCTATGCGGACCTCGGTTCCAGGAGGCATCGGTTGGTCTCGAGAGGTGCCCGCCATGAGGGCACCCCAGATCCGCCCGTCGACCGTTACCGGGGCACCGACGCCTGCCCGGACGCCGAATCCGCGCAGCCGGTCGGCGATCTCGCTTTCGACACCGTCATAGGAGTCGAATCGGGCCGGTTCACGACTGTGCAGAATCCGGGCGGCGAGGCTGTCGCCGTGCAGCGAAAGGCGTTCGCCGACAACCAGTCGGCTACTGGACTCGGTGTCCAGCGCGGCGACCACGACGCAGGTGTTGTCCGGCTCGTACCGGATCAGCGTCGCGTGGGTCACGCCCAGCCCGACCGACAACTCGGTGACGGCGCGAGGGTAGACATCGGCCGGCGCTGCGCCGCGCGCCACCAACGTCGCCACGCGCCGCAATGCGGTCTGCTGCTCGACGAGCGCACGTCGTTCAGTGACGTCGCGGCCCGCCCCGAACAGCAGGCCGTTGTCGGAGACGACGCTCCATTGAAACCAGCGGATCTCGCCGTCGTTGCGGACACATCGGTTCTCGAACCGGGCTTCACGCTGGTCGGTTTGCAACTCATCGAGGATGCGCCGGGTGTGATCACGGTCGTCGGGGTGGACCAGGTCGAGGAACGGCCGCGTCGTCAACTCGGTACGTGAGTAACCCAACGTCCGAACGAATGCCGGGTTGATCCGGGTCAGCGTGTGATGGTCACTGATATAGAGCAATTCGGAGGCAACGGCGAAGAAACGTTCCAACTCCTGCCGGCTCGTCTCCAGCTCGGCGGTCATTCGTTCGCGGTCTCTCGCGGCGATCAGCAGTGCCTCCAAGGACGGAACCATCCGCTGCCATCGGCGTAGTGTCTCGACCCCCAGCTCGGCAGGGACCAGCAACGTGCCGATCCGGTTGCCTCCGTCGTGAAGTGGGATCGCGGTCTGGGCGCCGTCGGGCTCGACGCGCCCGAGCGCGAGCGTCACCTCGCCTACATCGAGCACTTGTGCCATGCGCCTCCCGGCGCGGTCGAGCGCGTGCCGAAGGTCGCCCGCACCGAGCATCAGCCGCGCGAGCTCGGCCGACAGGTCAGCTTCGCGACGTCGTTGCTCTGACTCCTGTGCACGCAACCTCGCCTGGCCGGCCAACACGTTGGCCAACAAGGCGAGGGGCAGAAAGACGAACACCGCGGGGGCCAGGCTGTCGGCGCCTTCGAGATGAAAATAGACGTAGACGAGAGCACTCACGAGCGATGTCGCGACCGCCAACGGAAAACTCCAGCCGGCCGAGATGACCAGAACGCCCAACAGGAAGATCGCGCCGAACGCGTTCTCCGGTGCCACGCGCTTGAGCTGGAACACCAGCAGCGTCTCGGCGATGATGAATGCGGCGGCCACCAACACGCCCCACCGCAGCGGGCGGGCGGTGGGCCGCACGACGAACGTCAGCAGCCGCTGCGGTAACGATGGCAAGCGGCTGTCCGGGCTGTCGACGGATGGTGGCACCGGCCGATGGTAGTTCGCGCTGTTGGAAACTTCCGGCTAACGGTAGTGCCGCCGGTTTGCTGATCTGCGAAGCTCGTCATATGTGTGCATGGGGAGGGCCGCAATGCACTGTCTGATCGTCGATGACAGCGCGCAATTCCGTGCCGCTGCGAGCGCGATGCTCGAGCGTGCGGGTATCACCGTCGACGTCGCGTCCGACGGGGCCGAAGCGGTGCGGTGCTACCACGCGCACCCGCCGGACGTCACACTGGTGGACGTCGATCTCGGCGTCGAGAGCGGATTCGACGTTGCCGAGCAACTGCACCGGATCGAACCCCCGGGAGCACCCGTGATCCTCATCTCGACCCACGACGAACAGGACCTCGCCGATATGATCGCGGCCAGTTGCGCCGTTGGGTTCCTGCCGAAAATTGCGTTGTCACCCGACGCGATCCATCGCATGATCAAGGCATAAGCCGCCGGTATCAGATTGGCAGAGCGCGGCTTTCGTATCCCGCCACTTTCAACGTATATCGCACCCCCGGCCTTGCGGCAAGCCCCCCGTCGTGCTGCAGAATCTCCCAGCCGAGGCCAGAACCTGCGGGAATCGCTGTTCTGAGCGGAGTGCAGATTGGGGGATTGATGATCGATGTGATCATTGCCGGCGCCGGGCCGACCGGGTTGATGCTCGGCTGCGAGTTGCGGCTACACGGTGTCAACGTCGTCGTACTGGAGCGAGACACCGAGCCGACGAAAGTGGTCCGCTCCCTGGGCCTGCATGCCCGCAGCATCGAGGTGATGGACCAGCGCGGCCTGTTGGAGCGGTTTCTCGCGGTCGGCAGGCAGCATCCGCTCGGCGGCTTCTTCGCCGCGATCCGCAAGCCCCCGCCCCAGCGGCTCGACACCGCACACGCCTACGTCCTCGGCATACCGCAGACCATCAGCGACCGCCTGTTGACCGAACGAGCGGTCGAACTCGGGGTCGACATACGCCGCGGCCACGAGCTGGTCGGGCTGAGCCAGGACGAGCACGGCGTGCGCGTCGAGGTGGCCGGACCAGGTGCGCTTGACGGCGCCACGCTGCGCGCACGGTATCTGGTCGGCTGTGACGGCGGCCGGAGCACGGTCCGCAAACTGCTCGGCGTCGGCTTTCCCGGTGAACCCGCGACGGTCGAGACCCTGATCGGGGCGGTCGAGGTCGGGGTGTCACCGGAGACGTTGGGCGCGGTCGTGGCGGAAGCCCGGAAAACCCAGATCCGGTTCGGCGCGATGCCGCTCGACGACGGCGCGTACCGAATCGTCGTCCCCGCCGACGGCCTGGCCGAAGACCGCAGCGCGGCGCCGACCCTCGCCGAATTCAAGAGGCAATTGCGGGCGACCGCGGGTACCGACCTCGGCGTGCACTCGCCGCGCTGGCTGTCACGTTTCGGCGACGCCACCCGCTTGGCCGATCGGTACCGAGTAGGTCGAGTGTTGTTGGCAGGCGACGCCGCGCATGTCCATCCGCCTGCCGGCGGGCAGGGGCTTAACCTCGGTATCCAGGACGCGTTCAACCTCGGCTGGAAACTCGCTGCCGAGATCGGGTGGGCGCCGAGCGGTCTGCTGGACACCTACGAGGTCGAGCGCCGTCCGGTGGCGGCCGACGTGCTGGAGAACACCCGCGCTCAGATGACGTTGATGTCGCTGGACCCGGGCGCACAAGCGGTCCGCCGGTTGGTCGACGAGCTCATGGACTTCGACGAGGTGAACCGGCACCTGACCGAGAAGATCATCGCGACCGCCATTCGCTACGACTTCGGCGACGGGCACGACCTCCTCGGTCGGCGGCTGCGCGACATCCGAATGCACCGGGGCCGCCTCTACGAACACATGCACACCGGCCGAGGGCTGCTACTCGACCAGACCGGCCGGCTTTCCGTCGCCGGCTGGGGTGATCGCGTCGATCGGGTCGCTGACGGCAGCGACGAGCTGGCCGAGCCCGCGGTGCTGCTGCGGCCGGACGGGCACGTCGCGTGGGTCGGCGACGAACAGCAGGATCTGCGGCGGGCGCTGGTGAGGTGGTTCGGCGTGAGTGACGCACATTCAGTGCACGCGGTCAATGGTGGCTAGCAGGAGTCCACGTATCCGGCCAGCGTGCGGCGGAAATGGCGGTCAGCATTGACGACTCGATACCCGTCGGCCAGCGAAGGTGATAGCACGCCGCAGCGGCGCCAACGGCTATCGCAGAGGAGACCGCGGACATGACCACGTCACTGACCCACAGCATCCACGCCGCCTCTCTACTCGACGGTGAGCTCGTCGAAGAGACCGACCACGGTTCGATCCGCCGTCTGACCGCGGACAACTTCCCGATCCTGCAAGGCCTTTCGATCAAGCGCCTGGTGCTCAACCCGGGCGCCATGCGCACGCCGCACTGGCATGCCAACGCGAACGAGCTCACGTACTGTGTGTCCGGCGCGGCGCTCGTCAGCGTGCTCGACTCCGGCAGCCAGTTCGCCAGTTTCACGATCAAGGCCGGCGAGATGTTTCACATCGACTCCGGCTCACTGCACCACATCGAGAACATCGGACCCGACCCCGCCGAATTCATCATCACGTTCCGCCACGAGCGGCCCGAGGACTTCGGCCTCGCCGGTGCATTCGGCGCCATGACCGATGCGGTGCTCGGCAACACCTACGACCTCGATGCCGCGGACTTCACGGCGATCCGCCGAAACCTGGTCGACCGCTCGATCGTCGCGCGCACCGGCGACGCCGCGGTGCCGTCCACGGCGCACTTCAACGATCCGCACAAGTTCGGCGTCGAGGACATGACACCGCCGGTGCAGGCCGCCGTCGGATCGGCGCGCACAGCCCGCGTCCAGTTCTGGCCCGCACTCAAAGACTTGTCGATGTATTCGCTGCGCATCCGCGAAGACGGTATGCGGGAACCGCACTGGCACCCGGCGACCGCTGAAATGGGCTATGTGCAGAGCGGTTCCGCACGCATGACGGTGATGGATCCTGACGGCACCCTGGACACGTGGTACCTCAACCAGGGCGACGTCTACTTCATCCCGCGGGCCTATCCGCACCACATCGAAGTGTTCGATGCACCCGAGTGGCATTTCCTGATCTTCTTCGATCAGCCGTTCCCGGCTGACATCGGTTACCGCACGTCGATCAGCGCCTATTCGCGTGAGGTGCTCGCGGCGACGTTCAACACACACATCGATGACTTGCCGAACTTCCCCTTCACCAAGTCCGATCCGCTGATCGTCAACCGGCACAACCCGCTGGACCGCTAGATGGCTGACGTCGAAGTCGGCCGGCCGGTGAACCGCGTCGAGGGCCGCGACAAGGTCACCGGCAAGGCGGTCTATACCGCTGACACGTCTGTCGCGGGCGTGACCTACGCGGCGCTGGTGCAGTCGGAGATCGCGTGCGGCACAGTCACCGAGGAGTCGCTGCGTCACGGCACGCGGATGGCCGCTGAAGCACCGGGCGTACTGCAAGTGCTCACCCCGCTCAACTGTCCACCGCTGCATGCGCTTCCGGACGAGCTCACTGCGGATTTCCCGATGGAACGACGCCCGCCGCTGTCGGATCTATCGGTCCACTACGTGGGCCAGCACATGGCACTCGTGGTTGCCGACAGCCCGGAGAATGCGGTGGCGGCCGCCGAGCGGATCAAGCTCGAATATGTCGTCGAGCCTGCCCGCATCGGCATGGCGGATGTACCGGACGACGATCGCTACCAACCCGATCACTTCGTCAAACTGGTCGACGAGAAGCTGCAGGACCGCCGGGGTCCCGCCGACGAACCCGACACCGGCACGAAGGTGTGCGCGTATTTCCGCACCCCGGTGAATGCGCATTACCCGATCGAACTCTCCGCGACGATCGCCGAGTGGTCGGGCGAGGACCTGACCGTGCACGACGCCACCCGCTGGATCGCGGGCGAACGCCGGGTGCTGGCTTGCTATCTCGGGATCGACGAGGACCGGATCAGGGTCCTGTCACCGTTGGTCGGCGGGGCATTCGGCTCCAAGAGCTTTCTGTGGATGCACGTCGTGCTGTGCGCGGTCGCCGCCCGGGCCGTCGGACGCCCGGTCAAACTGGTGCTCACGCGGGCCCAGATGTTCACCTCGACCGGACATCGTCCCCGCACCGAGCAGCGGGTGTCGCTCGTGGCCGACGAGCACGGAACGCTGCTCAGCACCGAACAACACACCCTGACCGAGACGTCGCCGGTGGCCCACTTCTGCGAGCCCGTCGGCTTGTCGGCACGGTTCCTGTATCACTCGCCGCGGCTGGTGACCACGCATGCGGTTGCCCCGATCAACGGCGCGACACCATGTTTCATGCGTGGCCCCGGCGAGGCACCGGGCCTGTTCGCGCTCGAATCGGCGATCGACCAGCTGGCATACGCCTGCGGCGTCGATCCGCTGGCATTCCGGTTGGCCAACGACCCCGACTACGACCAGACCAACGGCAAACCGTGGTCGGGCAAGCACCTGCGGGACTGCTTCGTGGACGGCGCCGAGCGGTTCGGCTGGGCACGACGGCCGATGGCACCGCGGTCCATGAGCCGAGACGGCGTCCTGGTCGGCTGGGGCATGGCGACCGCCACCTATCCGGGGCGGCGGATGCCCGCCGGATGCGGGGTCACCACGGCTGACGGCGTGGTCCGATTCGCGTCGGCCACCCATGAGATCGGCACCGGCGTGCGGACCGTGATGACCCAGGTGGCCGCCGACGCCACCGGATTGCCTTTGAGCGCAGTCTCTTTCGCCACAGGTGATTCTGAATTCCCGTCGGCGCCCTACAGCGGGGCGTCACAGACGACCGCCACCGTCGGGTCGGCCGTGCACCGTGCCGGCACGGAATGGAAGCGACGGCTGCTGTCCTGGTTGTCGAGTCTGGACGGCGCGACGGCACTGGACGTCCGCGACGGTCTGATCGTGTGCGAGGGGCGCACCGTGGCAACGGTGGCCGACGTACTGCGCGACGGCGGTACCGCGTTGGCGCAGATGCTGACCTTCACCGTCACCAGCGACGGCGGCGCCCACGACAGCGCGGTGTCGCAATCGTTCGGCGCGCACTTCTGTGAGGTCGAAGTCGACGAGGCGATCGGTCGTGCCACCGTCACCCGCTGGGTTTCGATGCTCGACTGCGGGCGGGTGCTCAACCCCAAACTGGCCCGCAACCAGGTGATGGGCGGCGTCATCTTCGGACTGGGGATGGCACTGCTCGAGCAGGTGCCCTACGACGCGCGGACCGCCCAGTTGATCGGGGAGTACTACGTGCCGACGCACGCCGACATCCCGGAATTCGACATCGCCTTCGTCGACACCGCCGACTACGGCCTCGATCCGATCGGAGTTCGCGGCATCGGCGAGATCGGCGCGTGCGGAGTGCCCGCCGCGATCGCCAACGCCATCTTCTACGCCACCGGAAAAAGGCTGCGTGACCTGCCGATCACGCTCGAAATGTTGATGGGAGAACAATGATGACCGGATTGTTGATCGAGCTGAACGTGAACGGCAAGCGCTACTCCGTGCACGCGGACGTGCGCACCACGCTGCTGGACCTGTTGCGCGAACGGCTGCATCTGACGGGCACCAAGAAAGGGTGCGACCACGGCCTGTGCGGAGCGTGCACCGTAGACGTCGACGGCGAACGGGTGCTGAGCTGCCTGACCCTCGCGGCGTCGGTTGCGGGCAGCTCGGTGGACACCGTCGAAGGTCTTGCCGATGGCGACGAACTCGCGCCCCTTCAACAGGCGTTCGTCGATCACGACGCATTCCAGTGCGGTTACTGCACGTCTGGCCAACTCTCGTCGGCTCAGGCGATGTTGCGCGAACACGCCCGCGGCGATCTGTCCGCCGAATCGTTCTGCACCAACGACATGACATCGCCGCCATGCCTGACGCACCGCGAGATCCGAGAGCGCATGGCAGGCAACATCTGCCGGTGCGGAGCGTACGCGAACATCGTCGCCGCGATCCAGGACGTCGCCGCGCGATGAGAACCTTCGAATTCCGCCACGCCGCGAGCGTCAGCGACGCCATCGAGTCGGCGGCCTCGGGTGCCAGGTACTACGCGGGTGGAACCAATCTGCTCGACCTCATGAAAAACGGTGTGGAAAAGCCGGATTCGCTGGTCGACATCGGCAGGTTGGGCTTGCGCTCCATCTCGCCGACCCGATCCGGCGGTGTGTTCATCGAATCAGGGGCGACCAACAGCGCGGTCGCCAACCATCCGTTGATCCGCGCCCAGTACCCGGTGCTGTCGCAGGCCATCCTGTCCGGGGCCACCACGCAGCTGCGCAACATGGCGACCGTCGGGGGCAATCTCATGCAGCGCACCCGCTGCCCGTACTTCATGGACACGGTGTTCGACCACTGCAACAAGCGCAAGCCGGGATCGGGCTGTGCGGCGCTCGGCGGATTCAACCGCGAACACGCGTTGTTCGGGGCCAGCGCCGCGTGCGTTGCGGTGCATCCCAGCGATATGGCGGTGGCGTTGACGATGCTCGACGCGACAGTGCACGTCATGGGGCCCGACGGCCCGAGAAGCATTGCGATTGCCGACTTCTTCGTGCTGCCCGGTCACCATCCGCATCGCGAGAACACGCTTCGGCCCGCCGAGCTGATCACCGGTGTCGAGTTGCCGCGATCGGTATTCGGCTCCAGCAGTTGGTATCTCAAGGTTCGTGACCGGCACAGCTACGCCTTCGCGCTGGTGTCGGTCGCGGCGGGCCTGCAGATCGAAGACGGTGTGATCCGTGCGGCCGCGATGGCACTGGGCGGGGTGGCCGCCAAGCCGTGGCGGGTTCACGAAGCCGAGCGCAGCCTGATCGGCGAACCGGCTGACGAGGAAAGTTACCGGTATGCCGCCGATCTGCTGATGACCGGTGCGGAACCGTTGAGCGAGAACGGCTTCAAAGTGCTGCTTGGCGTCAACAGCGTGGTACGTGCGCTCACCGTGGCAGCGTCACGGCATGATCAGCGTACGTGAGACGGGCTCGGCGACCGCCTGGCGACTGAATATGCCGTGCTGCAGCGTGACCAGCAGCGCGTTGCGGGTTTCCTCGGGGGAGATGAGCTCGTCGAAACCGAGGTGGCCCGCCGACCGGAAGGACGCCTCGAGCTCCATACGCTTGAGCACCTCCGCGTAGTCCTCGCCGGCATGCGTCGCGGCACTGAGCGCCGCCGCGCCCATCGCACCCATGGTCGCACCCGGATAGGCGAACGTCGCGACCTGATCGTCGAAACCCAACAGCGACATCACCATCGAGCCGAATCCGAACGCCTTGCGCAGTGTCACATGCAGTTTGAGCGTCGTGGCCGCGGTCTGGGCGGCGAACATCCGGGCGCCGCTGCGCAGCACACCGCTGCGCTCGGACTGGCTGCCGGGGAGCATGCCCGGATTGTCGGCGAGAAACACGATCGGTAGATGAAACGAGTCCGCGACGGTGATGAAATGCGCGGCCTTGTCGGCGGCGTCGGCGTCGATCGACCCCGCTAGCACCTGCGGCTGGTTGGCCACCACGGCAACCGGATAACCACCGAGATGGGCCAGCGCACAGATGATGGCCCGGCCGAACCTCGGCTGGACCTCGAACCAGTCTGGGCGATCGAAGATTTCGTCGAGCACTGCACGCATGTCGTAGATGTGGCGGTTGTCGCGTGAGACGATGTCGAGAATCTCGGGGGTCAGCCGCGGCTCGGCGGTGTCGTCGGCGAGCCTGGTCGGGGGATAGGACCACGCGCTCGACGGGAAATACGAGAGGTAGCGCCGGATGTCGTCGATGGCCGTCTCGTCGTCCTCGGCGTAGTTGTGGATCACGCCGCTCGGCAACGCCACGTCGGGGCCGCCCAGATCTTCTTTCGAGATGTCCTCGCCGGTCGATTCTTTGACGACCGGTGGGCCCGCGGTGAAGATGGCGCCCTGACGACTCATGATCGTGAAGTCGCACACCGGTGCGACGAGTGCGCCATGGCCGGCCGAGGGCCCGAGAATCGCCGATACGGTGGGCACCTTGCCCGAACACTTCGCCTGGGCGATCAGATCGGTCGGCGTTCGTCCATAGTGTTCTCCGCTGGGGCGGAACCCCGCGCCTTCCAACAGCATCACGAGTGGGATCTTGTTGCGCAGAGCCAATTCCGCGAGGCGGTAGCGCTTGGAATTTCCGCCGGGCCCGATGCTGCCCGCCAACGTGGTGAAATCCTCGGCGCCCACCATCACCGGTGTTCCCTCGACGCGGCCCGAGCCCGCGACCAGTCCGTCCGCCGCGATATCACCGCCGACGAGCGTGCCGAATTCCTGGAAGGTGCCCTGGTCCAGTAGGCGCGCGATGCGCGCACGGGCATCGAGCTTGCCCTTGCCGCGGTGTCTGGCGAGGCGCTCGGGACCACCCATGCCGTACGCATGCTCGCGTCGGCGGGCGAGGTCCTCGAGCGTTTCCTTCCACTCCGGGTCGTTCGTCATGCCGCGTCCTTCGGTCGAGGTTCGCCAACGGGTGTCAAGCCTACCGCCGTTGACCATACTGAATTGCTTACTGTAGCGTCTGCGGCTATGGCTGACGGTACCGCGTACGGCCTCAAGATCGACCGGGGTATTCCCAGTGACCTGAGGCGCGTTCCCGAAGTGGCTGCGGCACTGGAGCGTCAGGGCTACGACGGCTGCTGGACCGGCGAGCTCAGCCACGATCCATTTCTGCCACTGTTGCTGGCCGCCGAACACACATCTCGGCTGGAGATCGGCACGAGCATCGCGGTCGCGTTCGCCCGCAGCCCCATGACCGTGGCCAACCTCGGCTGGGACCTGCAGGCCTATTCGCACGGCCGCTTCATACTCGGCCTGGGATCGCAGATCCAGCCGCACATCGAGAAGCGGTTCAGCATGCCGTGGAGCCATCCGGTGCGCCGCATGCGTGAGTACATCCTGGCGTTGCATGCGATCTGGGACTGCTGGCGCGACGGTACGCCCTTGAGGTTTGCCGGCGAGTTCTACACGCACACGCTGATGACCCCGATGTTCACCCCGGAGGCCCATCCGTACGGCGCGCCCAGAGTTTTCGTCGCGGCGGTCGGTGAAGCCATGACCGAGATGTGCGGTGAGGTCGCCGACGGCCTGCTGGCCCACGCCTTCACCACAAGGCGCTATCTCGACGAGGTCACCATCCCGGCGCTGGAGCGTGGCATCAAGATCGCGGGCCGCGCGCGTGACGACGTCACAGTGTCATGCCCGGTGTTCGTGGTGACCGGCGAGGACGAGTCCCAGATGCGGGCGGCGGGGTTGCCGGTACGCAAACAGCTCGCTTTCTACGCGTCGACGCCGGCCTATCGGAAGGTGCTCGAACTGCACGGTTGGGGTGAGCTTCAGACCGAGTTGCACCGGCTGTCGAAAGCCGGTGAGTGGGATGTGATGGGAACACTGATCGATGACGACATGCTCGAGGCGTTTGCCGTCGTCGCACCTGTCGACACCTTGGCGGCAGCGTTGCACCGCCGCTGTGCGGGCGCTATCGACCGCGTCCTGCCGAGCTTTCCCGCCGCCGTACCGCAGTCAACGGTGACGGCTGTTTTAGAGGAACTGAGGAGTTGTCCGTGAGCACACGCGTTATCGACGAGGCCGCACAGGCATTCGCCACGCCGTCGGCCTACGCCGACGAAGCGAAATTCCATGCGGCCCTGACCCATCTGCGGGCCAACACGCCGGTGTCATGGGTCGAGGTACCGACGTACAAGCCCTTCTGGGCGATCACCAAGCACGCCGACATCATGGCGATCGAACGGGCCAACGATGTCTTCACCAACTCACCGCGGCCTGTCCTGATGACGAGTGAGAACGACGACAATCAGGCTGCCGTCGGCGTGCGCACCCTCATTCACATGGACGATCCCGAGCACCGTGTCATGCGGGCGATCGGGGCGGACTGGTTCCGTCCGAAAGCCATGCGCGCGTTGAAGGTCCGCGTCGACGAACTGGCCAGAATTCACGTCGACAAGATGGCGGAGGCGGGCGGCGAGTGCGACTTCGTGCAAGAGGTCGCGGTCAACTATCCGCTGTATGTGATCATGTCGCTGCTCGGGGTGCCCGAGGCCGATTTCCCGTTGATGCTCAAGCTCACCCAGGAACTGTTCGGCAGCGACGACGACGAATACCAGCGCGACTCAGGGGATTCCATGACCGCGCTGATCGAGATGTTCCAGTACTTCACCGCGCTGACCGCGTCCCGCCGGGAGAACCCGACCGACGACCTGGCGTCGGCGATCGCGAATGCCCGCGTCGACGGTGAACCACTCAACGACATCGAGACGGTGTCCTACTACGCGATCGTGGCGGCCGCTGGGCACGACACCACAAGCGCGACCATATCCGGTGGCATGCTCGCGCTGCTTCAAAACCCCGACGAGATGGCACGGTTGAAGGCAGAACCGGGATTGATGGCGTCGGCGACCGAGGAGATGATCCGCTGGGTGACCCCGGTGAAGGCGTTCATGCGCACCGCCGCTGTCGACACCGTGGTGCGCGACGTGCCGATTGCGGCGGGGGAGTCGGTATTGCTGTCGTACCCGTCGGGCAACCGCGACGAGGAGATCTTCGATGACCCGTTCCGGTTCGACGTCGGGCGCGAACCCAACAAACATGTGGCGTTCGGCTACGGCGTGCACTTCTGCCTCGGCGCTGCGCTCGCCCGCATGGAGATCAACAGCTTCTTCAGTGAGCTGATGCCGCGGCTGGATTCGATCGAACTGACCGGGCCGGCTCAGCACACCGCGACGACGTTCGTGGGCGGGCTCAAGCACCTTCCGGTGCGCTACACATTGCGCTAGAAGTCGCCGAGCAGACGCAGAATCGCATAAAATTGCGCTGTTTCATGTGATTCTGCGACTGTTCGCGGTAGAACGCGCCTAGTCGCTACCCGAGTTACCGCGCGCCGCGGCGTGCAGTGCGTCGCCGCGGGTGCCCTTCTCGTGATGGCTCAACGCCCGGATCGACACGTCGTGGCCTTCGGCGGCCTTGCGCAGCGCGCCGACGGTGGCCTGTTCCCGCGAGATGTGGCTGAACGGATCGAACGAGTACCACCGCATGGCATTCTCGTACGTCATCTTGTTGATCTCGTCGTCGGGCACGTTGTTCTCGGTCAGCACCTCCCACAGCTCCTCGGGCGCGCCGGGCCACATCGAGTCGCTGTGCGGGTAATCGGCTTCCCAGCAGATGTTGTCGATGCCGATCTTGTTGCGCAGGGCCACGCCCACCGGATCGGAGATGAAGCACGTCAGGAAGTGGTCACGGAACACCTCACTGGGCAACTTGCCGCCGAAGTTCTGATGCGTCCAGGTCGAGTGCATCTCGTAGGTGCGGTCGACACGCTCGAGGAAGTACGGAATCCATCCGGTGCCACCCTCGCTGAGCCCGATCTTGAGATCCGGATAGTCCTTGATGGGTTTGGACCACAACAGATCTGCCGCCGCTTGCACGATGTTCATCGGCTGGAGCGTGATCATCACGTCCAGTGGCGCGTCCGGGGCGGTGATCGCGAGCTTGCCCGAAGACCCGATGTGCACGTTGAGCACGGTGTTGGTGTCGCACAATGCTTTCCACAGCGGCGTCCAGTAGTCGTCGTGAAAACTCGGATATCCCATGGCCGCCGGGTTCTCGGTGAACGTGAGCGCGTGCACGCCTTTCTTCGACACCCGCCGCACCTCGTCGGCGCAGGCCTCGGCGTCCCAGATCACCGGAAGCGCCATCGGGATGAAGCGGGCGGGGTAGGCGCCGCACCATTCGTCGATGTGCCAGTCGTTGTAGGCCTGGACGAGTGCGAGCGAGAACTCGGGATCCTCGGTGGCGAACAGGCGCCCGGCGAAGCCGGGGAAGGACGGGAAGCAGATCGAGCCGAGGATGCCGCCGGCGTTCATGTCCTTGACCCGCTCGTCGACGTTGTAGCAGCCCTTACGGATCTCGTCGAGGCCCTGGGGCTCGAGGCCGTATTCCTCCTTGGGTCGGCCCGCCACCGCGTTGAGTGCCACGTTGGGGATGACGATGTCGCGGAACTGCCATGTATCCGAGCCGTCGGGGTTGTGGACGAGACGTGGCGCCTCGTCGACGTACTTCTTCGGCAGGTGATTTTTGAACATGTCAGGCGGTTCGACGATGTGATCGTCAACGCTGATCAGGATCATGTCGTCTTTGTTCACGGGCGCGCTCCATTCACGACGGCCTTACCGTATGGGCGACAGTTTAGCGGAATGTCGTCCTGCCAGGACAGGTGATCGCGCAGATTCGACCGTCAGCAGCAGCGTGCCGACGGGTTCGCATCCGTGTTGCGGTGGCGCATCTTCCAGTAGTCGCGCTCGGAGAGCACCGGCTCACCGGGATGGGTGCGGGCCCGGTGCTCGACGTACCGCCGATAGTGGTTGTCGCCCATCAATGTGCCCCAGTACCAGCCGATTTGGCGTGCGGCCGCGCGTGCGCGCCGGGCAATGCGTCCCACTGTTTACCCACCTCCTTTTCCGCCGAAGTCGGGATCAGGCCGGATGGTGCGAAGATGCGCGATGGCACGGGCTCGTCCTCGGTCATCGGTTTACCGGTGCCTTGAATCGCTCTGAGGGCCACGATGACACCGGCCACGAACACGATGATCACGAGCAGCGCGAACACGATTGACAGGGTGCCCTGGATGAACGTGTTGCGGATGACGTCGCTGATCTCATCGGGATTCTTCGCCGCCCCGAACGTCGTCGCACCCGCCTCCTGCGCCTCGCGATAACGGAAATGCTGCGTCCAGTAGCCCACCCGGGGATCGCCGGAGAAGATCTTCTGCCAGGACGCCGTCAGCGTGACGATGAGATCCCACACCAGCGGAATCGCGGGAATCCACGCCCATTTCAGCAAGCCCTTCTTGATGACCACCACGGTGACCACCGTCAGCGCGATCGCGGCCAGAAGCTGGTTGGCGATGCCGAACAACGGGAAAAGGGTATTGATGCCGCCGAGCGGATCGGTGACACCCATCAGCAAGATGCTGCCCCAGCCGGCGACCACCAGCACGCTGCAGATCCAGGCGCCGACGCGCCAGCTCGGATCCTTGAGCTTGCGCAGCGGCCCCCCGAGGTTGCTCAGGCCGTCCGACAACATGAACCGGGCCACCCGGGTGCCGGCGTCGACGGTGGTGAGAATGAACAGCGCTTCGAACATGATCGCGAAGTGATACCAGAAGGCTTTGAGCCCTTCGCCGCCGAAGACCTGATGCAGTACCTCGGATATGCCGATCGCGAGTGTCGGGGCGCCGCCGGTACGGGATACGATCGACTCCTCGCCGACGTCTTCGGCGGCCTGGGTGATCTGCTCGGGCGTGATGTCGGGCCCGGACAATCCGAGGCTGTTGGCATAGGCGGCTGCGGTTTCCGCCGTGCCACCGGTCTGGGCCGTCGGTGCGTTGAGGGTGAAGTACAGATGCTGGTTGAGGATCGCCGCGGTGATCAGTGCCATGATCGCGACGAACGACTCGGTGAGCATGCCACCGTAGCCGATGAGCCGCATCTGACTTTCCTTCTCCACCAACTTCGGTGTGGTGCCCGATGAGATCAGGGCATGGAAGCCCGACAGGGCACCGCAGGCAATGGTGATGAACAGGAACGGGAACAGCGAACCCGCGAACACCGGGCCGTCGCCGCGCGTCGCGAAGTCGGAGATCGCCGGGGCTTGCATGACGGGTTGGGCGATGAGGATGCCGATCGCGAGCAGCGCGATGGTGCCCACTTTCATGAACGTGGACAGGTAGTCGCGGGGCGCCAGCAGCAGCCAGACCGGCAGCACCGAGGCGGCGAAGCCGTAGATGATGAGGCACCAGGACAGCGTCACCTTCGACAGCGTGAACCAGTCTGCACCCCAGTCTGTTTCGGCAACCCAGCCGCCGGCGACGACCGCGAGCAGCAGCAGGGCGACACCGATGAGCGACACCTCAGACACCCGGCCGGGGCGCAGGAAGCGCAGGTACACACCCATGAACAGCGCGATGGGGATCGTCATCGCAATCGAGAAGACGCCCCACGGGCTCTCGGCGAGCGCGCCGACCACCACCAGCGCCAGCACCGCGAGCAGAATCACCATGATGGCCAGGACGCCGACGATCGCGGCCACGCCACCGACGGCGCCGAGTTCGTCGCGGGCCATCTGACCCAGCGACCGGCCACGGCGGCGGGTCGAGATCGACAGCACGAGATAGTCCTGCACACAACCGGCCAACACCGCACCGATGATGATCCAGATCGTGCCTGGCAGATAACCCATCTGCATCGCGAGGACCGGGCCGACGAGCGGGCCCGCGCCGGCGATCGCGGCGAAGTGGTGACCGAACAGCACCCGGCGATCGGTCGGCATGTAGTCGGTGCCGTTCTCGAAAAGCTCGGCCGGAGTGGCGTTGTCGTCACGGGGCTTGACGATCTTCATCTCGATCAGCCGCGCGTAGAACCGGAATCCGATGACGTAGGTACAGATCGCGGCGATCACGAACCAGACCGCGTTGACCGTCTCCCCGCGGAAGAACGCGATGACGGCCCAGGCCACCGCACCCACCAGTGCGATGATCGCGAAGATGATCTTGTGCTTGGTGGTGATCGGCGAGCGGTCGATGATCGCCACCGGCGGCAGATCTTTGTCCGTGCGGATATAGGTGATGTCGCCGTCGTGCTCCTCGATGCGATCCGCCGTTGGGGCATCAGGTGTAGCCACGGTCTCTCCTCGCTGGCCCGGTGTCGTGTGCGTATCGATTCCGATCCTTGCATCGCACGAAACGATGCGGCTGTAATTCCCGGTATCGAGTGTTATCCGCCGCGCTCGTAAAATGCGCGGACGGTGTCGACCGTATCGGCCTCGGCCGGCGCCTTGTCGTCGCGGTATCGCAGGACCCGCGCGAATCGCAATGCCATCCCGCCCGGATACCGCGTGGATTTCTGCACACCGTCGAATGCGATCTCGACGACCTGCTCGGGCCGCACCTTGACGACGTAGCCGTCGGTCGGGCCGTCGGCCAGCTCGGTGAAGCGAGTGGTCTGCCAATCGAGCATGGCGTCGGTCATGCCCTTGAACGTCTTGCCCAGCATGACGAAACCGCCGTTGGCCGGATCGCGGGCGCCCAGATGGATATTCGACAGTTTGCCGGTGCGCCGACCCGAGCCCCACTCGACGGCGAGGACCACCAGATCCAGAGTGTGCACAGGCTTGACCTTCAGCCAGCCCGCACCCCGCCGGCCGGCTTCGTACGGTGCCGTCGGCGACTTCGCCATCACGCCTTCGTGCCCGGCAGCCAAGGTGCGGTCGAGGAATTCTTGTGCCGCGCCGGCTTCCGTCGTCACCAGGCGGTCGACGCGCTGCGCAGCCGGCACGATCGCGTCGAGTGCCGCGAGCCGCTCGTGGGTGGGCAGGTCGAGCAGATCCCGACCGTCGACATGCAACAGGTCGAAGAAGAACACCGACAGCGGCTCGAGGTCGCGCGGGTTCTTGCTGCCGAACCTGGCTGCGGTGACCTGAAATCGGTGCGGGCGACCGTCCGGGCGCAACGCGATGGCTTCGGCGTCGGCGATCAGCTCACTGGCCGGCAGTGCCCGCGTCGCCTCGACCACCTCGGGCAGGCGCGAGGTCACGTCGTCGAGGCTGCGGGTGTAGACCGACACCTCGGCGCCCTTGCGGTGGATCTGTACCCGTGCGCCGTCGAGCTTCGCCTCCAGAACGGCTTTGCCGCCAAGCCGTTCCAGCGCATCTGCGACGCCCGTCGCGGTCTGCGCGAGCATCGGCCCGACCGGACGGCCGACCTGCAAACGGAACTCGTTAAGGGCGGCGCTGCCGCCGGTGAGCGCGGCGGCGGCGACCGCGGGCAGGTCACCGGCCAGCATCGCCGCGCGCCGGACCTCGGGTGCGGGGATGCCCGCGGCCTTGGCGACTGCGTCGGCCATGACCCCGGCCAGGGCGCCCTGGCGCAACTCGCCGCTGAGCAACCGGCGCAGGAACGTCTGCTCGGTGTCGGTGGCGGTGCTGAACAGGTCGCGTACGAGCTCGGCCCGCCGGGCCTGCGAGCCCTTGCCGGAGACCCCGCCGATCTCGCTGAACCGCGCGTCGACGTCGACGACGGTCAGCGTGGCTGTCGCTGCGGGCGCGGGCAGCGAACGCAACGCCGCCCAACCGACCCCGATCTGGCGCTGCGGCAGTTCGCCGGACAGCCACGACACGGTGACCGCCACGGCCCGGGCATCGCCGTCGCCGGCGACGTGGGTCAGCAGTGTGGCGATGCGGCCGATCTTCGCCAGCCGCGCCGAAGCCGCCGCGACGTCGGTGGAGGCAGCAGCGACTTCGGCGAGCAACATCCCCTCAGCGTGCCACGGTGCTCAGACATCGCCGAGGGCTTCGGCGAGCACCTCGGCCTGTGAGCGAAGATCGGCCGCTTGGGTGTGGTGACCGCCTGCGGTGTATTGCTCTGCGGCGGCGAGGCGTTCGTCGATCTCGGCCTGGATGAGGTCGCGGATCTCGCCGTCGGTGAGTTCGCGGCGGGCGACCTCTCCCGCGCCGAGGCCCGACAGTGCGCCTGCGACGGGCCCGTCCATGTTCGCGTCGAGCGTGACGGCGTCGGGCGCCTCGGCGTTGTCGATCGCGCTCAGCGCCGAGCGGATCGCCGCGACGCGTGCGGTGTGACGCGCCTTGCGCGCTGACAGCAGGGACTGACGGAGCGTGTCGCGCCATTGCTGTGCCGGTGTCATGGCACGCCAACCTATGCGATGTGTTGCGCCGTGAGCGACCGCTTTTGTACGGCGAAATGCGGCGTGGCGCGGTACAGACACGGTCGCTCGCGGTGCGGGGTGATCAGAGGGGTGATCAGGTCACGTCGAAGGTGACGGTGTGCCAGCCGGTCGCGCCGTCGGGGACGGGGTCGGCGCGCTCCGCGGTCTGCACCGCGCCGGTGTTGTCGGTGGCGCGCACCGTGATGGTGTGCTCACCGGTTTCGGTGGCCGTCCAGTCGAAGCTCCACAACCGCCAGGTGTCAGCGGAGTAGGCAGCGCCCAACTCGGCCGCCGCCCAGTCGCCTTGCCGGTTCGGGCCGTCGATCTTGACCTCGACGGTGCGCACGCCGCGATTCTGGGCCCATGCGACGCCACCGAAGCGGACCGGCCCGCGGCTGACCTCCTGGCCGTCGCGGGGGACGTCGATGCGCGACTGGGTCTTGATCGGGCCGTGCGCGGCCCAGCCGAGCTTGGTCCAGTACGCCTCGGCGCGGTCGAATCGGGTCAGCTCCAGATCGACCACCCACTTGGTGGCCGACACGTAGCCGTACAACCCGGGCACCACGAGCCTGGCCGGATAACCGTGCTTGGGCGGTAGTGGCTCGCCGTTCATGCCGATCACCAACAGCGCGTCGCGGTCGTCGGTGAGTGCTTGCACCGGTGTGCCCGCGGTGAATCCGTCGATCGACGTCGAGAGCACCATGTCGGCATCCGGCGACACGCCGGCCTCGGCGAGTAGATCGCGGACGCGGTAGCCGGTCCAGCGGGCGGTCGAGATCAAGTCGCCGCCAACGACGTTGGACACGCACGTGAGGGTGACGACCTTTTCTACGACCTCGAACCGCTCCAGGTCGGCGAACCGGTAGACGACTTCGCGGTCGGTCATGCCGTGGATGCGCAGTGCCCAGTCGGCGCGGCTGAGCTGCGGCACGCTCAACGCGGTGTCGATCCGGTAGAACTGCGGCGTCGGGGTGACGAACGACGGCAGCGCCACATCCGCCGGTTGCACGGTCGGCGGTACGGGCGGCGCGGGAACCGCCGCGCGCGGCAGCGCGAACGCGTTGCGGTCGTCGGCCACCGATGCGGCGAGCCGCGACAGGACGGCGCCCGCCACACCCGTCACCGCGCCCGCGGTCAGGAACCCGAGGGTGACGAGTGAGAGCCGCCGGCCCGGGTCGAACCCGTCGTCGGGTTCGGCGTTCGCGGGCGGATCGCCGAATCGGCCTGACGTGAGCAGGCGCAGCACCGCGATACCGCACATCGCTCCGACGAGGGTCGGCACGATCGCCCACCCGGACGCGCCCGGGCGCGACAGCACGGCCGCACAGCCGAGCACACCGCCGAGGCCGATCGCGATGCTGCCGACCGGGACCCTGCGGGTTTCCCACGGGGCGGTGAGCGCGGCGATCACCGCGATGACCGCGAGCACGAGCAGCGTCAGCACCAGTTTGTCCGCGGTGCCGAATGTCGTGATGGCCCATTCCTTCACCGGGCCCGGTGTCAGGTCGATGACGGCCGAGCCGACCGCCGTACGCGCGTCGGCGGCGGGTCCGAACGGCACGGCGACGATCTCGGCGACACCGAGCGCGACGGCAGCGGCGGCGACGCCGGCCATCGGTGCCGCAGGACGGGTGCGATCCGGGGCCGGCGTGCTGAGCCCGCGATCTGCCATGGTCAAAACCTACCGCCGCGGCCGGCGTGCAGACCTTACGAAGTCGTGACATGTGCGTTTGCGCGCGGCCAGAACCCGAAAGCCTTACCGGAAGCCTCCATGGGTTAAGTTACTTTACGATTTCGGTCATTTTTGGAAAGGGAGCTAGATGGAGATCGAAGGCAAGAAGGCTGTCGTTGTCGGCGGCGCGTCCGGCTTCGGCCGGGCCACCGCGGAGGCGCTGGCCAAGCGTGGTGCCAGCGTCGCGGTGCTGGACCGGCCGCAGTCGAAGGGCCAGGAAGTGGCCGACCAGATCGGCGGCTCGTTCTTCGAAGTCGACGTCACCGACTTCGCGGGCACCGAGGAGACCCTGCAGCGCGCGGTCGACGCATTGGGCGGCCTGCACATCGCGGTGACGACGGCGGGCGGCGGCATCGGCGAACGCACGATCAAGAAGGACGGCCCGCACAGCCTCGATTCGTTCCGGGCGAGCATCGACCTCAACCTCATCGGCACGTTCAACATCAGCCGGCTGGCGGCGTGGCACATGAGCAAGAACGAACCGGTCGACGCCGAGGCCGAGGAACGCGGCGTCATCATCAACACCGCCTCGATCGCGGCGTTCGAGGGCCAGATCGGTCAGGTCGCCTACACCGCGTCCAAGGCCGCGATCGCCGGAATGTGCCTGACCATGGCACGTGACCTCGGAAGCTTGGGCATTCGCGCGCTGGCGATCGCGCCGAGCCTGTTCGCGACGGGCCTCACCGAGGGCATCCCCGACGAGTTCGCCAACGTGCTGACCAAGGACGCCGCGTTCCCCAAGCGGCTGGGCCGGCCGGAGGAGTACGCCAAGCTCGCGGTGGCGATCGTGGAGAACGCGATGCTCAACGGCCAGTGCATCCGCTTGGACGCCGGCCAGCGCTTCGCCCCCAAGTAGGGGCGGCCGCGCTACGCTTCGGCCATGGCGACTGTCGCTGATCACGTCATCTCCGCGCTCAAGATCAGCGGCGTCCGCCGGGTCTACGGGCTTCCCGGTGACAGCCTCAACGGATTCACCGACGCCATTCGCCGCAGCGGTGACATCTCGTGGGAACACGTTCGCCACGAGGAGTCGGCGGCGTTCGCGGCCGCCGCCGACGCCGGCCTGACCGGGCAATTGGCGGTGTGTGCGGGCAGTTGCGGTCCGGGCAATCTGCATCTGATCAACGGCCTGTTCGACGCGCACCGCAGCCGCGTACCGGTGTTGGCGATCGCCGCGCACATTCCGCGCACCGAGATCGGCTCGGAGTATTTCCAGGAGACCCACCCGCAGGACCTGTTCCGCGAGTGCAGCGTCTATTGCGAACTCGTCAGCACTCCGGAGATGGCGCCGCGCATCCTGCAGATGGCCATGCGCGCCGCGGTCGAGGAGAACGGCGTCGCCGTCGTCGTCATCCCGGGTGAGATCTTCTTGCAGCGAGCCGCCGAGACCGAGTGGGCACTGCGGCCGGTGCTGCCGACTCGCTCGGTGATGCGCCCCGACGACGAGTCGCTGCGCCGGGCCGCCGACATTCTCAACGCCGCCAGGCACGTCACCATCCTCGGCGGGGCGGGCGTGGCCGGATCGCATGACGCGCTGATCCAACTCGCCACGATGCTGCAGGCGCCCATCGTGCATGCGTTGCGCGGCAAGGAGTTCATCGAATACGACAACCCGTTCGACGTCGGGATGACCGGGCTGCTCGGGTTCGCCTCCGGCTACAAGGCCATCAAGGAGGCCGACACGCTGCTGATGCTCGGCACCGACTTCCCGTATCAGCAGTTCTATCCCGAGGGCGCCAAAATCATCCAGGTCGACATCCGCGGCCGCAACCTCGGCAGGCGTACCCCGATCGACCTCGGCCTGCGCGGAACCGTCAAAGACACGCTGGCCGCGCTCATGCCGCTGCTGCGACCCAAACAGGACCGCGAACACCTCGAGCGGGCGCTGTCGCACTACCGCAAGACCCGCAAATCGCTCGACGCCCTTGCGGTCAACGACCGCGACCGCACCCCGATCCGGCCCGAATACGTTGCTGGCCTTGCCAACCGGCTCGCGGCCGACGACGCCGTGTTCACCTGCGACGTCGGATCGCCGGTGGTCTGGGCGGCGCGATACCTGACGATGAACGGCAGGCGCCGCCTCATCGGCTCGTTCAACCACGGCACGATGGCGAACGCCTTGCCGCACGCGATCGGTGCGCAGACCGCGTTCCCCAACCGGCAGGTGGTTGCGCTGGCCGGTGACGGTGGCTTGACGATGCTGTTCGGCGAACTCGTCACGCTCATCCAGAACCGCCTGCCGGTCAAGCTGATCGTCTTCAACAACTCGTCGCTGAACTTCGTCGAACTGGAGATGAAGGCGGCGGGCATCGTCACGTTCGGTACCGATCTGGTGAACCCGGACTTCGCCGCGGTCGCGCAGTCGATGGGTGTCTTCGGCAGGCGGGTGACCGAACCGAGCCACCTCGAAACGGCGCTGCGCGAGGCGTTCTCCCACGACGGGCCGGCCGTCGTCGACGTCGTCACCGCACGCCAAGAGCTCTCGATACCTCCGGCAATAACCGCCGAACAGGCCAAAGGCTTTTCGTTGTACGCGATCCGCACCATCCTGGCCGGCCGCGCCGACGAACTACTCGACCTCGTCAGTACCAACGTCGCGCGCCGGCTCCTGGACTGAGTGCTCAGGCCGGTCGCGGAATCGCCGCCGACAGGCTCTGCCCGAGCCACTTCGGGATGGCGCGACGGACTTCGGCGGACCCCGAGAGCGCGACGCTTCCGTCGAGCACCGCATGCGACCAACCGACATCGCCCCGCCAGATGCGGGTGAGCGTGGCGAGGGTGGTTTCGACCGTGCCGGTGACGTCATAGCCGGGATCGAAGTCACACACATCGGCCTGACCGTCGGCTACCACCAACCACCAACGCGACGCCCTCGGCGCCACACCGTCGAGAATGAACGCGACGGTGGTGCGCGTCCGTGGCCAGTCGTCGATGGGAATCGTGCGGCGCATGTCCCAGAAGAGGAGGTGCGGGTCGAGGTCTTCCTCGCCGAGGTCGCCGATCCACCGCACCCCCCATGCGCCGAGCGCATCGACGACACCGGCCAGCTCCCGCCCGCACGGCGTGAGGGAATACGTTGCTCGGCCGTCGATCTCGCTGCGTTCGATGACGCCGGCGCGGGTGAGCGACTTCAGTCGCTTCGACAACAGGGCAGGCGACATCTTCGGCACGCCGCGGCGCAGATCGTTGAAGTGGGTGCTGCCCAGTAGCAGCTCACGGACCACGAGCAAGGTCCAACGCTCATCGAGAAGTTCCATGGCCTTGGCCACGGGGCAGAACTGACCGTAGGTCGACATCGGCGACACCTCCAGGAGACCCTGCGCATAAGTACACCGCTGATAGCCGCCGAAGCCAATACAGATTTTGAACCACCCCCAGTACAGATCTGGTACTGGACCGCACGGGCAGCCGGCGTGACGATGGTCGCAACCGTCTGAGAGGAGCCCTCCCATGAACTCCGTGATATCCGATCGCGAGATAGCGACCAAACATCGCGCCATGTGGGCGTCCGGCGACTATCCGAAACTCGCCGCCGAACTCGTATCACCACTCGGCCCCGTCCTGGTGCAAGCCTGCGGCATCGGCCCGGGCGACCGCGTGCTCGACGTGGCCGCCGGGACCGGAAACGCGGCGATCCCCGCCGCGCAGACCGGCGCCAGCGTCATTGCCAGTGACCTGTGTCCGGAGCTACTCGAGCATGGGCGAGCGCTGGCTGCCGAGCGCGGCGCCGAACTCGAATGGCGGGAGGCCAACGCACATCAATTGCCGTTCGGGAACGACGAATTCGACGTCGTCATGTCGTGCATCGGCGTGATGTTCGCGCCGTTCCACCAACAGGCCGCCGACGAATTGATCCGGGTGTGCAAACCGGGTGGCAGGCTGGGTGTGCTCAGCTGGACCCCCGAGGGGCACATCGGGCGGCTGTTCGCGACGATGAAACCCTATGTGCCCGCGCCGCCGCCCGGCGCGCAGCCGCCTCCGCTGTGGGGCCAAGAGGACCATGTGCGTGGGCTGCTCGGCGACCGGGTCGGCGATGTCGTCACCGAACGGCGCACGCTGACCGTCGACCACTTCGCCGACGGCGCCGCCTTCCGCGACTACTTCAAGTCCGTGTACGGGCCCACGATCGCGGCGTACCGCAACATCGAGGGAAACGAGGACCGCGTCGCGGCGCTCGACGCCGACATCGCGCGCATCGGCGATGATTTCCTGCAGGGTGGCTCGTCGATGGAGTGGGAGTACTTGTTGGTGACCGCCCGCAAGAACTGAAGGACGGCTGGCACGATGTCTGCATGCCCGGTGATGTGCAGCAGCTGCCAACGTTGAGCGATACCGATCAGGCCGCGCTTCAGCGGTGGGTTCGGGCGCAGGGAATCGGGTCGCGGGTGACCGATGTGGCGCCGCTGACCGGGGGAACGCAGAACATCGTCGTGCGGCTGCACCTGGACGGACGGCCGATGGTGCTGCGCCGCCCACCCGTGCATCCCCGCCCCACGAGCGACAAGACGATGATGCGTGAGATCGCCGTGCTGCGCACCCTGGCCGGGTCGGGCGTTCCCCATCCCGGCTTCATCGCCGGCTGCACCGACCTCGACGTGCTCGGCGTGGTGTTCTACCTGATGGAAGAGGTTGACGGCTTCAACCCCGGGAACGAAGTGGCGCCGGCGTACCAGGATGCGGGTATGCGCCACCGCGTCGGCCTGTCATACGCGGGCAGTTTGGCGCAGCTCGGCAACGTGGCGTGGGAGAACAGCGAGCTTGCGGCGATCCGGCGGCCGGGATCCTTTCTGGCACGCCAGGTTCCGCAGTTTCTGAAGCTGCTGGAGAGCTACCGCCACGACGACTACCAGCCCGAATCGCTGACCGACGTGGGCGAGCTGGCTCGGTGGTTGGAAGACAACCGGCCACCGGACGGTGAGCCGGGCATCATGCACGGCGACGCGCACCTCAACAATGTGCTGCTGCGGCGTGAGGTGCCCGAGCTCGCCGCGTTCATCGACTGGGAGATGTGCACGGTCGGTGATCCACTGCTCGATCTGGGCTGGATGCTGGTGTGCTGGCCCCACGACCCCAATCCGATAAACGCCGGGGCTGCGCTTGCGGCACTGGGCGATCTGGCGGGCCGCGGTGAGCTGCTCGATGCGTACCGCGATGCCGGGGGACGCGAAACCTCAAGGCTCGACTGGTATGTGGCGCTGGCGTGTTTCAAGCTCGGCATCGTCATCGAGGGCACCTGGTCGCGTTACCTGGCCGGGCAGGCCAGCCGCGAAGCGGGTGAGCAGTTGCATGCGTCGGCCGAGAACCTCATCGCGCTCGGTACCCGGGTTACCAAGGGCGACAGTCCGTTCAGCTGACTTTTCTCCGGCCAGCAGACGCTGCCGTACCCAGGATGGCGCTTTCCCGGGTACCGGAGTGTCTGCTCGCGCGGGGGTCAGTAGGCGTCGAGGGCGAGTTTGACCGCCAGCGTCACCCCGGCCGCGCCGATGAGCACCCGCAGCGGCGTGGCCGGAGCGTGGCGTACGACGATCGGACCGAGCCGGCTGCCGATCAGGCATCCGAGGCCCAGCGGCGCCACCGCAGCCCAGTGCACCGGCGCGAATACCGCGAACGCGAGCGCCGCGACCGAGTTTGCGACCCCGAGGAGGACGTTCTTGCCCGCGTTGGCATGCGGTAGTGTCGCACCGCCCGCCCGCAACAACAGGGCCAACAACAGCACACCGGCCGCAGCGCCGAAATAGCCGCCGTAGATCGTGATCAAGAAGATCGCGCCGGCCTCGACCAGAACCTTGATCATGTGATCGCGATAGCTGGCGACCCGGGCTTCGCGATGTTCCTTGCGCGGCAGCAGGATTGCCACCGACGCGAACGCGAGTAGGAACGGCACCACCTTCTCGAAGCCCTCGGCCGGCGTACACAGCAGTAGCGCCGCACCGGTAGCGCCCCCGATTACGGCAATCGGAACGACGCGTTTGAGCCACGCACCCTGGCCCGCCAGTTCGGGCCGCGATCCCCACACCGAGCCGATGCCGTTGAACACCATCGCCACGGTGTTGGTCACATTCGCCGTCACCGGTGGCAAGCCGACCAACAGCAAGGCGGGATAGGTGGCCACCGACGCCAGCCCGGCGATGCTGCCGGCCAATCCGCCGGCGATCCCGGCGACGAACAGCAGCGCGATGTCCGCGAAGGTCATGCGCTGGTCTGAGTGGTCGGGATACAGGGAAGCATCCCGATACGCTACTGTCCCCGCACACGCTGCCCGACGGCCGGTCCGGCTACCTGGTGAAGTTCGCTGTGATGCGTTGTTGCAGGTAGTCTTTCGCGCTGATCGGTGGATACTCCCGGTGCGGGCCCGCGATCATGACCTCGCTGTTGGCCTGAGCGAAGAATGCGATGCTGTAGCGCGCTCCGCGGTGCTCATCAGGTCCGGGGCTGCGCACACGGTGAAAGTTCGACGGCAGCGCATCGTCACTCCACCGCATCAGCATGTCGCCGATATTGCAGGTGATCACGTCGTCGGACGGTTCGATCGGCGTCCACTCCTGCTCGGCGGACTCTTTGCCTGGGCACACCTGCAAGCCGCCCTGGCCGGCGCGCTGAAACAGCAGTGTGAGGCAGTCGAAGTCGGTGTGGGCCCCCGCCCGCCACATTCCGTCGAGGTCGGCGTCGGCCGGCACGGCGAAGTAGTGCAACAGTCGTAGCGTGCTCTGGTAGGTCGCCGACGAAGGGTCGTGGGCGCGGGTGAAGAAGTCACGGTCGAAGCCCAGCTTGTCGGCGAAGAGCGAGAGCAGCTCCATCGCCAATGCCCAGCACTTGTGCTCGAAGTCCAGCATCGTCTCCTGGAACCCGGCCAGTTCCTCGGCCGTCGGCCACAGCCCGTCCATGTCGGACAGGCTGACCTGGTAGGACTCCTTCTGGTCGGGTGTTCCGACCGAGGGGCGGATCTGCGTCAGGCTCTCCCAGCCGGAGTTGAACCGCTTCGGCCGGCGTGCCTTGACGTCGTCGGGCAGTGTGAAGAACGCCTCGGCCATCGCGAACGCGCGCCCTACGTCGTCCAGGTCGATACCGTGGTCGACGACCTGGAAGAAGCCGATATCCGTTGCTGCCGACCACAATTCGTCGGCAATGTCGGCGCGTCGGGTATCGAGGCCGGCCAGGGAGATGCGCCGGACCTCGCGGGCTCGTTCGGTGCCCAGCCCGCCCATACCGCGCTCACGCTGCAGTTCGGTCATGTCAGATGTCATCGAAAGATGCCTCTCAGGTGGTCGTGGCGCCGTCAGCCGATGGAGATGGACTTGTCGGTGAACTGGTTGGTGAAAAGGTCTGCGGCGGAGGTGGTGTCGGGGACGTCGTTGCCGGTGGCCGCGAGCACCGGTCGGAGGTCATCGACGTTGCGCTGCACGCGGGCCTCGTCGTAGACGCCGAACGCACCGCTGTCCTCGTTGGCCATAAGCCCCTTGTCCGTGAGCAGCTTTGCGCTGTAGGCGGCCTCGGCCTCGGTGTAGGGGGAGTACGTGGGATCCTGCCCGACCACGTCGACGATGACCTTGTTGGTTTCCTCCGGCGCGGCGACGTAGTCGACGCCGGATTGCTGGATGATGGGCACGAGCCTCTGCAGGCACGGTGCGAACTGCTGTAGGCGGTCGGCGCGGACGACGACGTTGGATGCGTAGATGTCATAGCCGACGTCTTTGATGAGCCCGTAGGCGACCGGCCGGCTCCAGGCAGGGGTGTCGAACTCATAGGTGTAGGGCTCCGAATTCGCAAAACCTTGCTGTGCGAACGTCGGGTCGCCGACGAAGCGCGACGGCGCCCCGTCATAACTGGTGTCGATCTGCGATTGCTTCAGCAGGCCCTTGCTCACCATCCACTGCGGGAAGATCTGGTCCTTGGACACCACGACGGTGGTGTCTGTTTTGCCGATGTCGGCCACCGACGACCACTGCGGGTGGCTCTGCGGATCCCACATCAGGATGGCGGGACTGTACTTCAGCAGCGGCGTCACACCGACCACCGGCTGTTTGGCGGCCGCGGCGATCAACTGGTCGCCGTGCACGATGCCCAGCATCGCCGAATCATCCACATACATCTGGGATGTCACGGACTGAAAGCCGATGGCGGGGCCACCGGACTTCAGTGTCAACTCCACGCCGGTGTCCAAGCCGCCGGCCACCAGCGGGCCGGTCACCGACTTGCCGTCGGTGTCGACGCGGTAGCCCGGGCCCAGCATCGCGAACACCGCGCCCATGTCGGACTGTGGCTGCCACTGCAGTTGGATTCCGATGTTCTCCGGACAGACATCGGCGAGATTCGGGCCGCCGGCCGTCGGCGCGGATTGTGGTGCCTCGCCGGCATTCTCGGATGTATAGGCGCATGCCGACGTGACGAGAGCGGCAACGGCAAGAGTAATGGCACCGGCGCGGCGGGTGGACTTCGGCACGGGCTCTCCTCGGGATTGGTTTGGGGGTGCGGTCACGCTCGCAACCGTGGATTACATGCAGTCACCTCTTTCGTTTCATTCGTGTTACCGATCGCGCCGGCAGCTACGGACGCCTGGAATGCCTTGAAAATCCCAGTATCTCGGCCACTTGCTTACGTGTCTGTAACGCAGGGCAACCCGGACGTCATGCATGTAATCAATTCTGGGCCTACGCAGACGACAACGTGTTGCATGCAGATCGGAGAGTTCCGAAGTGCCCCTTGCCCCGTTCAAGCGCCCCGTCCGACAGTTGGCCGACCCGATGCATGAGGGCGACGCGAGCCGGCTCACCCGCAATCTGCGCGTTCTCTTCGCCGATGTGACCAAGCGCTTTTCCACCGGCACCGTCGCCATCGACCGCGTCGATCTGGAGATCGAACGCGGATCCTTCGTCGCAGTGGTCGGGCCCTCGGGCTGCGGCAAGTCCACGTTGTTGCGGATGGCGGCGGGACTGGAACGGCCCACCACCGGCTCGGTCGCCCTCGATACCGATTCGGTGGGATTCATCTTCCAGGAACCGACCCTGCTGCCGTGGCGTACGGTGCGCGCCAATGTCGAGTTGTCCGCAGAGCTCGGCAAGGTACCCCGATCGGACACCAAACGACGTGCCGCCGAGGCGATTTCGACAGTCGGCCTGCAACAGTTCGCCGACCAGTTGCCGAACTCCCTGTCCGGCGGCATGAAGATGCGGGTTTCGCTCGCCCGAGCCCTGACCCTCTCACCTCAGCTGATGCTGCTCGACGAGCCGTTCGGTGCCCTCGACGAGATGACGCGGCTGGACATGCAGGTGGAACTGCAACGCCTCTACACCCAACAGCAATTCACGGCCATGTTCGTCACGCACTCGGTCGCCGAGGCGGTGTACCTGGCCAACCGGGTGGTCGTGATGACCCCGCGACCCGGCCGCATCGCCGGCGTCATCGACATCGACTTCCCCTATCCGCGTACGCCCGACCTGCGCTTCGACGCACGCTTCACCGGATACGTGGAACAGGTTTCGGGCATGCTGCATGGGAGGGAACGATGACCGCGATCGGAACCCTGCTCGGCGCGTCGGTGCGGCCCCGCAGCCTCACCTTGGCCCCATCCCGGACCGGTCGAAAAGGCCGGCGAATGGTGGTCGCGGTGGGTTACCCGCTGCTGTCCCTTCTCGGCGCCCTGGCGGCGTGGTCGGCGGTCAGCTACGGGATCCTCTCGCCGCAACGGCGTTTCCTGCTGCCGCCACCCATCGATGTGCTGCGTGATTCGCTGCTCAACCCGGCTGCGCTGCGGCCGATGCTGGCCGCGTTGTCGATCACCGCCCAAGTGACCGCGGTCGGATTCCTCGTCGCGGTCGTGGTCGGCGTCGGCACCGGAATACTCATGAGCCAGGCCCGCTGGATCGAACGGATCATCTACCCGTATGCGGTGGTGATCCAGGTGATTCCGATCCTGGCGATCGTCCCGCTGATCGGCCTGTGGTTCGGCTACGGGATGGCGGCGCGCACCCTGGTGTGCGTGCTGATCGCGGTGTTCCCGATCATCACCAACACCCATTTCGGGATCCGGTCGGTGAACCGGGGCCTGCACGAACTGTTCACCCTGTCGGGCGCGTCGCGCTGGGACCGGCTGGTGAAACTCGAACTGCGCGCGGCACTCCCGACGATCCTGACCGGTATCACCACCGCCTCCGGCCTCGTGGTGGTGGGCGCCATCATCGGCGACATGTTCTTCGCGAAAGGCCAGCCCGGCATCGGCACGCTTCTCGACGTGTACCGCGGCCGTCTGCAATCCGACGATCTCATCGCCGCGATCGTGCTCGCCTCCGTGTTCGGTGTGCTGGTTTTCGGCGCGATGCGCGTCTTCACCCGGTGGGCCGTGGGCAGCTGGCACGAATCCGCACAACGTCTCTGACCGACCTACGAGCAAAGGAACCACCATGACCACGCGCGAATTCGCGGTGCCCGTGATCGACATCGCCCCCTACCTTCGCGGCGGCGAGGCCACGTCGGACGCCGAATGCGCCCGGGTGGCACGAGAATTCGACGCCGCGTGCCGCGAGCCCGGGTTCATGCAGATCGTCGGGCACGGACTGGATCCCGAAACGGTCACCGGCCTGACGGCGGCGCTCGACGAGTTCTTCGCGCTGCCACTCGATGTCAAGAAGCGGTATCGCCGCGATCCGGCCGCCAACCGCGGCTATTCCCCGCCGAAGAGCGAATCGTTGAGCATGAGCCTGGGCATCGCGGCGGCCAACAAGATGAACGACTACTACGAGGCCTACACCGTCGGCACCGAAGCGTCGTCGTTCCCGGATCACGACCTGCCCGACAACGGTTATGCCGCCAACAACTGGCCGGAGGCCGCACCGGGATTTCAGCCCGGGGTGATGCAGTACTTCACCCGAGCGCAGGACCTCGCGCGGATTCTCATGCGGGTGGTCACCGACGCGCTCGGCTTGTCGAAGGGCTATTTCGACCCGATGATCGACCATTCGATCGAGGTGTTGAAGATGAACAATTTCGCTCTGCCAGAAGGGGATACCGAGTTCGCCGGTGACCTCACCGGCATGGGTGCACACTCGGATTTCGGCATCCTGACGATCCTGTGGGCCGATCAGGTGCCGGGGCTGCAGGTGCTCGACCGCGACGGTGGGTGGCACGATGTGATGCCCGCCGACGGCGCGCTGTTGATCAACCTCGGCGACGCCATGGCGCGTTGGACGAACGACCGGTGGATGTCGACGATCCATCGGGTCGACCCGCCGGTGCGTGACGGGCGTATCCAGCGCCGCCGGTCTGCCGCGTTCTTCTTCGACGGCAACTACGACGCGGTGCTCGAAGCGCTGCCGGGCACGTTGGCACCGGGTGAGGTTGGGTATGAGCCGATCACCGTGGCCGAGAACATCGCGATGAAGGTGGCTGGTCTGCGTACCGGTGTGGCGCCGGAGGCTTCCCTGCGGGAGGCGGCGCGGGTCGCGGCTGCGAGTGATCGGCGGTGACGGACCCCGATCGGACCCTGCTCAACGACTCGGTCCACGATGCCTTGCAGGAGCTGATCTTCAGCGGTGAGCTGCCGCCGGGCAGCCCGCTGAGCGTGCCGGCCCTGGCGGCGCAGCTCAACGTGAGCCGCACCCCGGTCCGGGAAGCCGTGCAACAGTTGATCTATGAGGGGCTGGCCACCCACACCCGCAACGCCGGGGCCAGGGTTGCCTCGCTGGACGCCGCCGCTGTCAAAGGGGTCTTCGAGGTCCGCGAGGTTCTCGACGGCCTTGCGGCGCACAGTGCCACACTGATGGCCGGCCGCGCCACCGTCGAGCAGCTGACGAAAATGGTGCAGGTACAACGAGATCTGCTCGACGAGCCGCCGGACCAACGCCGCGACGCGGCCCTGGACCTGCAGTTCCACACCCTGATCCGCGAGACGTCGGCCAACCGTTCGCTGTGTGACGCGCTGGCGCGGCTCGACGGTCAGGCGCATCTGTACCGCTCCGACATGTGGGTCACCGAACTCAACCGGCGCCTGGCGGTCGCCGAGCACGAGCGCATCGTCACGGCGATCGAGGCCGGCGACGCCGAAGGCGCCCGTACGGCCGCCAGCGCCCATGTCGCCGGACTGTACGTGCGCACCCGCAGGTCATGAGGATGATGAAAGAGCAATCACCCAAACAGGTTTCACTACTGGCCGGGGCGACCCTCATCGACGGATCGGTGGTCGACGTCGAACTCGGACGCGACGGTGACCACGCCGTCGTCACCCGGGTGATACCCGCCGCCGCCGACCGAGATGACGAGGCGACCGTCGACTTGCGCGGCTATCTGCTGATGACCGCGCCGGCCGAACCGCATGCCCATTTGGACAAGGCGCTGTCCTGGGACACGTTGCGCCCGCAACTCACCGATCTGCACGGCGCGATCGCCAGTTGGCGGCAGGGCTCGGCGGCCTTCGACGAGGAGTCGTTCCGCGACCGTGCGGCGACCGCGGCACTTGCCTTGGTGCGCAACGGAACCACCGCGGTGCGCACCCACGTCGACATTCTTCCCACCGGCGACCCGCTGCGCGGTGTGCGCGCCGTCGCGGCGGTGCGCGAGCAACTACGCCACCTGATCGACATCGAGATCGTGGCCCTGCTCAAGGACTACTCGGGCGCCGACCTGCTGCACGCCGCCCTCGACGCCGGGGCCGACCTCGTCGGTGGATCACCGCACAGCACCGCCGACCCACACGCCGAGTTGGGCCGGTTACTCGACGTCGCCGAACAACGCGGGGTGGGCGCCGACCTGCACACCGACGAATTCCTGGTGGGCGATCACCACACCATCGCGCAATATGCGCAGCGGGCGCGCGACTGGCCCGTCGACCGGATCCGCACCGCGAGTCACTGCACCCGGCTGGGGACCATGACCGCCGACGAGTTGGCCGGGCTGCTGCCGCGCGTGGCCGAGTCCGGCATCGGCGTGGTCGCCAACCCCATCACGAACCTGTACCTGCAGGGGCGCGACCACCCGGTCGCGACACCGCGGGGACTCACCGCGATCACGGCGCTGCGTGAGGCCGGGGTGCCCGTCGCGGCAGGCGCCGACAATGTGCGCGACCCGTTCAACCCGCTGGGGCGCAGCGACGCGCTGGAGACCGCGGCGCTGGCCGTGATCGCCGGCCACGTTCATCCGGAGGTCGCCATCGCGATGGTGACCGACGACGCGCGGCGCGTGATGGGGCTGCCCGCCGCCGGACCCCGGGCGGGTGCGCGCGCGGAACTGCTGGCCGTGCGGGGCGCGGGATTGCTCGAGGTGTTGGCGACGGCCCCCGCCGACCGCGTGGTGATCCATGACGGCGCGGTGGTGTCGGTCAGCGAGACCAGGACGTGGACCGCCTGTACGGCGTGAAAATGTTTGCGTCACTCCCGCAGCGGCGCCTAAGATCGCCAACGTGCCGAGGCGACTCGTAGTAGCAACCCGCAGCGGGGTCTGATCTGACCGACCCCTCGCTGTGGGTCGTCGCTACTCGTCGGTCATCCTCTGAGCAGAGAAGACCGGCACATGTTTCCTTCTTCAACACCCCAGGCCCCGTCGTTCGCGGCCAACTTCACCGCCCCGCTGCCACGTGATCTGCGCTCCCTGGGCGACACCACCTGCTGGGACGCGTTCCTGGCAGAATTCGCTCCCAGCGCGGGACCACTGCGGCTGGGCCATTGGGCCTGCACCGACAATGCCGACCGGTTGGGACCGCAGGCCCGCAGATATCAGGCCACTCTGGCCATCGGCGACACCATCAGCACCTCGACAGCAGCCGCCAGCGGACCGGTGGCGGCGTTGACCGAGATGCTGTACCAGCGCGGCATCGCCGTCGAGACCACGTCGTTTCACCAATTGCCGACCGGCGGGCAGACCGCCACGTTCATCAAGGGCAGCGACGGCGTGCACACCCAGTGGGCGATGGGTCTGGCCGACGATCCGGAGCAGTCGGCACTGCGTGCCGTGATCGCCTGCGCCAACCGGTTGTTGGCGGCAGCCTGATTGCCCGCTTGGCCGCCGGAACTGCATTCCCGGTCGTCAACCGCGCGCGGTTGACGACCGGGAATGCAGTTCCGCGAGAGAGAGCGGGAGACCTACTGCAGTGGTCGCAGCACGATCGGCATGCCGTCGATCGGCACGGGCATGCCGCCGTAGTCGTAGCGCGGCTTGTAGCCGGGGTGTGCGAGCTCCAACCGGTACCGGCGCAGCAGCCGGTGCATGACGGTCTTGATCTCCAATTGGCCGAACACCATGCCGATGCACTTGTGCGCGCCGCCGCCGAACGGCGCGAACGCATAGCGGTGCTTCTTGTGCTCATTGCGTGGCTCGGCGAAGCGCTCCGGGTCGAATCGTTCGGGATCGGTCCACAACTCCGGCAGCCGGTGGTTGATCGACGGCCAGGTGACAACGCTCGTGCCGGCCGGGATGAAGTAGCCCAGCAGATCGGTATCGCGCACGGCCTGACGGAAGTTGAACGGCAGCGGCGTCATCATCCGCAGTGCCTCGTTGACCACGAGGTCGTACATCTCCAGCTTGTCGAGCGCCTCGATGTCCAGCGGACCGTCGCCGATGCGCTCGGATTCCTCCCGCAGCCGGTCCTGCCACTCGGGGTTGGCGGCCAGGTGGTAGGCCATCGTCGTCATCGTGGACGTGGAGGTGTCGTGCGCGGCCATCATGAGGAAGATCATGTGGCTGACGATCTGATCGTCGGTGAAGCTCTGGCCGTCCTCGTCGGCCGCGTGGCACAGCACGCTGAACATGTCGGTGCTCTCCGAGCGCCGCTTCTCGGTGATGCGGCTGGAGAAGTAATCCTCGAGAGTCTTGCGTGCCTTGAGCCCGCGCCACCAGGTCAGCGGCGGTACCGGCTTGCGCACGATCGCGTTGCCGGCGCGCGTGGTGGTGGTGAACGCGTGGTTGACCGTGGTGACCAGAGCGCGGTCGGTGCCCGCGGGAACGCCCATGAACACCTCGGACGCGATGTCGAGCGTGAGCTCTTTGATCGCCGGGTGGAACAGGAACCGCGGGTCGTTGGCCACCCAGTCGTCGGCCAGCACGGCCGAGGCCACCGAGTCGATGTGGGAGACGTAGCCGGTGAGCCGGGTGCGCGTGAACGCCTCCTGCATGATCCGGCGATGGAACATGTGCTCGTCGAAGTCGAGGAGCATCAGCCCGCCTTCGAAGAACGGCCCGATGACCGGATCCCACGCGCGCTGCGAGAAGTCCTTGTTGCGGTTGGAGAACACGGCCTGCGTGGCATCGGGGCCCAGCGCCATGACCGATGACAGCGCGGGCGACTGCGCGTAATAGATCGGCCCGTACTTGCGGTACAGCTCCAGGATGAAGTCGGGGCCGCCGCGGAAGATCTCGATCATGTGGCCGATGATCGGCAAACCGGCGTCGCCGACGATCGGTTTGAGGCCGCTGCCTGCCGGCGGCTCGGCGAACACGAACTGATCCCACTCCTTGGCCTTGAGCCGCTTCTCGACCGCGCCCATGCCGGGCATGGTGTTCGGCGTCGGGGTGAACCGGCGCTTCGCCTGGTCGAGAAGATAGTGCGGGGTGCTGATCGTGGCCATATACCGCTCCTGACGTTGCTGACGCTGCAAGTCTGTGGTGGAAGTCACCTGTGACCCCCATCCTGAATGCCACACTTGACGCATGTCAAGTTTTGTTCTGGCGTGCCGCGGTGCAAAGGTTTAATGCCATGACCGCCGAATCTCTACCCGAGGGCAGCAACGGCCCCGTCGGCGTACCCGCGTCCTCGCAGGCCCGCCGCAGCCGGGGTGACCGGCAACGCGACGCGATCGTGAAGGCCGTGCGGGAACTGCTGGAAAAGGAGTCGTTCGCCGACCTGTCGGTCAGCACCATCAGCGAGCGCGCCGGCGTGGCGCGGTCGGGGTTCTATTTCTACTTCGACTCGAAGTACGCGGTGCTCGCGGTGATCCTTGCTGATGCGATGGAAGAACTTGCCGCGCTGACCCACGACTACGCACCGCGCGAACCGGGGGAGACACCGGCGGCGTTCGCGAAGCGCATGGTCGGCAGCGCGGCCGCGGTGTTCGCGACCAACGACCCGATCATGTCGGCCTGCACGGTCGCGCAGAACACCGATGCCCAGATCCGGGAGTTGATGAACGACTTCGAGGACGTCGTCATCGGCAAGATCGTCGGCCTCATCGAACAGGACGAGGGCGCGCGCCCCATCTCCGACGACCTGCCTGCGCTCGTTCGCACCCTGACCGCGACGACCGCGATGACGCTTTCGCACGACTCGGCCTTCGTCGGGCGGGATACCGATCCCGGCCGCGCCCTCGAGATTGTCGAGCGGCTGTGGCTCAACGCACTGTGGGGTGGCCTGCCCGAATAACGCCGCGGGTAAGGTCACCGCTATGGCGCAGGGGAGCGACGTCCGGGAGCACTTTCGCGGGAAACGGTGCTTCGTCACCGGTGCGGCGAGCGGAATAGGACGCGCCACCGCACTCGCGCTCGCCGCCCATGGTGCCGAGCTGTACCTGACCGACCGCGACGACGAAGGGCTCGCACAGACGGTCGCCGATGCCCGCGCGCTCGGCGCGCAGGTGCCCGAGCACCGGGTACTCGACATCTCCGATTACGACGAGGTGGCGGCGTTCGCCAAAGACATCCATGCCGCCCATGCGCCCATGGACGTGGTGATGAACATCGCCGGGGTATCGGCATGGGGCACGGTCGACCGGCTCAGCCACGAGCAGTGGCGCTCGATGATCGACATCAACCTGATGGGCCCGATCCATGTGATCGAGACGTTCCTGCCGCCGATGGTCGAGGCTCGCCGGGGCGGACATCTCGTCAACGTGTCCTCGGCGGCCGGGCTCGTCGCGCTGCCGTGGCACAGTGCCTACAGCGCCAGCAAGTATGGGCTGCGCGGGCTGAGTGAAGTGCTGCGCTTCGATCTGGCACGCCATCGCATCGGGGTGTCGGTGGTGGTGCCCGGAGCTGTGAAAACCGGTCTGGTGCAGACGGTTCAGATCGCCGGGGTCGACCGGGAAGACCCGAACGTCCAGAAGTGGGTGGACCGGTTCGCCGGCCATGCCATCTCACCGGAGAAAGCCGCCGCCAAGATTCTGGCGGGCGTGCGCCGCAACCGGTTCTTGATCTACACCTCTTCCGACATCCGGGCGCTGTACACGTTCAAGCGGGTCGCGTGGTGGCCCTACAGCGTCGCGATGCGTCAGGTGAATGTCTTGTTCAGCCGCGCGCTGCGGCCAAAACCTGTGCAGCGCTAGCGTTTACCCCAATGCCACGAGGGAGTGGTCAACATGCCCAGCCCACTGACCTTCGTCTCGCCCCACTGCTTGTAGAGCTCGATCTCCACCGCTGTGCCGCGGTCCTCGTCGGCGACCGGTGTGGTGCCGAGGAATTCCAGCAGTGCGCGGGAGTGGGTGACCACCACGACCTGCGTCTGGGTTGCGGCGGTGCTGATCAGCGTGGCCAGTGGCCGCACGAGATCGGGGTGCAGCGAGGTCTCGGGTTCGTTGAGGACCATGAGCGACGGTGGCCTGCGGCTCAGCAGCGCAGCTGCCCACAGCAGGAAACGCAGTGTGCCGTCGGACAATTCGGCAGCACGCAGCGGCCGTAGCATCCCGCGCTGCCGTAGCTGCAGGTCGAACAACCCGTCGGTGACCGCGACCGAGATCTCGGCGCCGTCGAAGGCCTCGGCCACGGCGCGCTCCAGATCGCCGAGCTCGGCCTCGATGATGGTCTGCACGGCGGCGGCGAGGTCCGAGCCGTCGTCGGCGAGCACCGGTGTGCGGGTGCCGACGTGCGGCCTGCGCGCGGGTGCGCCAGCGTCGACCCGAAAGCTGTCGTAGAACCGCCAGTCGCGCAAGCGGTCGGAGACCGCCGACAGCTCCGGAAGGGCGTGCGGGTGCGCGTACTCGGCGAGCACGCTGCGATAGGCCGGCAGGGACCGGCTCAGCTCGTCGAACCCGCGTCCCGACTGCGCGGCCGCCTCGGCGAACTCGCGCGTGCGGCGCACCAATGTCGAGCTCGGTCGCAGCACCGGCCCGGCGAACACGACCTCACGCTTGATCTCGGGGTCGAGCGCAAATGCCGACGGCCTGCCACCCGATCCGGCCATCTGCGGCAGGCCCAGGTCCACGAGATAGCCGAAATCATCTGCGGCAAAACCCAATTCGAGTGAAACCGGCCGGGTCCTCGTGGTGCCCTGGGCTTCCTCGGCCGGTTGCTCGGGGCCGGCCCACAACACCGATTGCAGCCCGCCCTCGCGCGCGAGCGATCCGATCACCTGCCCGCGACCGCAGTCCGCCAGTAGTCGCAGCGCACGGTAGATCGAGGATTTCCCGGTGCCGTTCGCGCCCGTGATCACCGTGAGATCCGTGAGCGGCAGGATCACCTCACGCAGTGAGCGGTAGCCCCGAACGGCGATGGTCTGCAGCATGAGTCGAGGTTATTGGCCGTCACCGACAACTGGTTCGGTGGTCTGCTCCATGGCCAGCTCGAGCCGGACCCCAAGCAGCCGGATCGGCCGGTCGAGCTCGAACTGGTCGAGCACCGCCAGCGCGGTGTCGGTGATCACGCCGCGGTCCGTGGTCGGTGCGGGCAGCTTGCGGATCTTGGTCCGGGTGTAAAAGGTCTTGGTTCGAACGGTCACCGCCACCCGGGTGACGATGCGGTGCTGTTCGACCACCTCGGCCAGCGTGCGGTGCGCCAGTTCCACGACGGCAGCATCGATCTCACTGCGATCGGTCAGATCCTGGGCGAACGTCACGACATGACTTCGCGAACGTGGCACCCATGGTTCGGAGCTGACCTCGGTATCGCCGCCGCCCTTGGCGAGTAACAGAATCCACAAACCCGTGCTGGGCCCGAATGCCGCCGTCAGCACCGCGGAATCGGTCGCGGCGAGGTCGGCGACCGTGCTGATGCCCATGGTGGCAAGCTTTTTCGTGGTCTTGGGCCCCACACCCCACAAGGCGTCGGGCGGGCGGTCACCCATCACCGCCATCCAGTTGTCTTCGGTGAGCACGTATACGCCTGCCGGTTTGGCCAAGCCGGTCGCCACCTTGGCGCGTTGCTTGTTGTCGCTGATGCCCACCGAGCAGGACAGTCCCGTCTCGGCGGCGATCACGGTGCGTATCCGCTCGGCCAGCTCGACCGGATCGGTGACATCCGCGCCGAGGTAGGCCTCGTCCCAGCCCCACACCTCCAGCGGGTGGCCGAGGTCGCGCAGCAGGCCCATGACCTGTTCGGAGGCTTCGTCATAAGCGGCCGGGTCCGAAGGGAGGAAGGTGGCATCCGGGCACCGCCGCGCCGCGGTACGCAGCGGCATGCCGGCGTGGACGCCGAACTCCCTGGCCTGATACGACGCGCAGGTCACCACCTTGCGCGGTTCGGTGGGGTCACCGCTGCCGCCGACGATGACCGGCAGGCCTTCCAACTCCGGGTGGCGACGCAGCTCCACCGACGCCAGGAACTGGTCCAGGTCGACGTGAAGCACCCAGCTGGTCATCGCGCTAATGGCCACACAACTTACGGGCGGTGTCCTCCCAAGCCGCCGCCAGTTCATCGAGGGTTCGGCCGCGATCGGCCGTCTGATGCGCCACGTAATCGGCGTCCAGCAGGGCGATCAAGGCATCGGTCTGTGCATCCAGGTCGCCCGTGGTGCCTGCGGCGTCGAGCAGCATCCGCACGTGCGACCGGTGCAACATGAACGGGCCCGCGAACCGCATCTGCGGGTCCCGCACCGCATCGGACAGCAGGGCCTGGTGACACTGCACGAATCTCAGGCGCTCGCGGCCGTAGGCCAGCAGTCGGTCGAGAGGCGGCGCGCCGGGGCCAAGCGGCGGCGGGCCGAACATGAACGCTTCCTGCTGGGCCGTCTCGTCCTCGTCCAGGAGCACCATCATCAGACCGGCTCGACTGCCGAAACGGCGAAACAGCGTGCCCTTCCCGACACCGGCGGCCACCGCGATATCGTCGGTGCTCACCGCGTCCGGTCCACGTTCGGCGATCAGCTTGCGTGCGGCGTCGAGCAGGAGGGCCCGGTTGCGGGCGGCGTCACCACGTTCGTGTGGCATCGCGTCGGTGACCGCGAGCTGGGTCGGGCGGTCGGAGGCTGCCACCCTTGCACTTTAACTCAGGGGGAATTAATCGGACCACGGTCCGGTTGATGGGTGGGACGATCGGAAAGACCGGCTCAGAGGAAAGGGAACGCGAACATGGCCGATATCAAGGTGCTGGTGCTGGTGGGGAGCCTGCGCGCGGCGTCGATCAACCGACAGCTCGCCGAACTCGCCGTCGAGACGGCGCCCGACGGCGTGGATCTGCGGATTTTCGACCGGTTGGCGGAGCTGCCGTTCTACAACGAGGACATCGACACGCAGGACGTCGCCGAACCCGTCGCCGCGCTGCGGGAAGCGGCGGCCGGCGCTGACGCCGCGCTCGTCGTGACGCCCGAATACAACGGCACCATCCCGGCCGTGCTGAAGAACGCGATCGACTGGCTGTCGCGGCCGTACGGCAACGGCGCACTCAAGGAGAAGCCGGTGGCCGTGATCGGCGCCGCCCTCGGCCAGTACGGCGGGGTGTGGGCGCACGATGAGACGCGCAAGTCGTTGGGTATCGCGGGCCCGCGGGTGGTCGAGGACCTCAAGCTCTCCATCCCGGCCAAGGTGTTCGACGGCAAGCATCCGCGCGAGAATGCCGAGGTTGCCGCGAATCTGCGCGATGTCGTCGGCAAGCTGGCCGCCGAGGTCGGCTGAGCCGACGATCTGACTGGCGTCGGCTGAGCCGACGATCTGACTGGCGTCGGCTGAGCCTGCTCGATCAGGCCGTGCGCAGGCTGCCGCCGTCGATCACGTATTCGGCGCCGGTGATGTAGGCGGCGCGATCCGAGACCAGGAATCCGACGAGTTCGGCGACGTCGCGCGGGCGTCCGGGTGCGCCAAGTGGGATGCCGCCGATCGAATCCATGATCGCGCGGCGCGCGGCGGGCAGGTCGACGCCGTTCAGCTCTGCCAGGGTTGCCGCCATCGCATGGGCCGATTCCGTCTCGACGTAGCCGGGTGACACCGCGATGACGCGAATGCCGCTGGGCGCCAACTCGTTCGACAACGCCTTGCTGTAGTTGGCGAGTGCGGCCTTGGCGGCTGCGTACGGCACGGTGGTCGGCAGTGGCGAGTGGCGCTGGATCGAGGTCACGTGCACGATCACGCCGCTGCCCCGGTCGACCATGCCGGGGACCAGGAGCCGATCGAGCCGGACTGCGCCGAAGAAATTCTGGTTGAACGTCGACAGCCAGTCGTCGTCGGTGAGGGTCGCGGTCGGACCGTCGTGCTGACCCGACCCGCCGGCGTTGTGCACGACGATGTCCGCCCCGCCCCACCGTGTGACGACTTCGGCCGCTGCCGTCGCGACGCCCTGTGGGGTCGCGATGTCGGCCACCACCAGTTCGTCGGCGGGGTGGTCGTCGGATGCGGTCCGCGCCACCGCGACGACAGTCGCTCCGGCCTCGCGGAGGCGTTCGACGATGGCGCGGCCGATGCCGCGGGTGCCGCCGGTCACCACGGCTCGCTTGTCGTGCAGATCTTGCGGGGTGGACACGTGTGTTGGCATGTCGTTCTCCTCGGGTTGTAGCGGCGCTATAGAGTTACTATAGCGATGTGAAAGACAACGCGAAGGACCGGCTGTTGCGGGCGGCCGCCGAACTGCTCGATGCCGCCCCCGGTGAACCGGTGTCCACTCGGGCGGTGTGCGAGCGGGCCGGCGTGGCGGCGCCGACGCTGTATCACCACTTCGGCAGCAAGCAGGGCCTGTTGGATGCGGTCGTCGAGTTCGGGCTCGGTCAGTACGCCGCGCAGGGCGATGCCGACGACGATCCGGTCTCCGACTTGAGGCGCGGCTGGGACCAGCACGTCCAGTACGGGTTGGACCATCCCGCGTTCTATGTCCTGTTGTACGGCGGGATCGCGCCGGGCCGGCCGTGCAAGGTCACCGCTGTCGCCCAGGCGCAGCTGACCCGGCTGCTCGAGCGGGCCGAGCGGCGGGGCCTGCTGCGGGTGCCGGTGGACGAGGCCGCCGAACAGATCGTCGCGGCCAATGTCGGCGTGACGTTGCAGTTGATCGCCGAGCCGGCCGGCGCCGCCGATCTGGGGTTGTCGGTCGCGCTGCGAGAGAACGTCCTCGCCGGCCTGCTCGTCACCTCCGCGCCGGAACGCGGGCCGGTGTCGGAGGTCGCGCAGGCCGCTGCTGCGCTCGCTGACGTGCTCGCCGGGCCGGGCGGCGGTGGGCCGTCGTTGAGCGATGGCGAACGGGTGCTTCTCGGCGAGTGGTTGTCAAGGCTGTCGCGGACTTGACAACCGTCACGGGCGCTTTGCTGCGTGCCGGTTTCGGCCCGATGGTTGTCGGTGCCTGGTGGTAGACACCTCTATATAGGGCGACACGGCCTTGCGCCCGGTTTGCGACACGCCGGGGGCGAGGCGCTCGGCAAGCTTACGACCTGGGAATTTCAAAAATGTTATTCAGAACATGTTGTATGGCTTCGGATGGCGGGCCACTAGGTGTAGTGTCTGTGAGACCGACAGGCCACCACAGTTCGGGAGCCCGCCGGAGCGCAGCGAATCCGGCGGAGTCGGTTTCAGAACCGGCCGGAGAGCGGCCTCGGGCAGCAGGAATTTTGGCGGCCCGGCGGTCGCTGATGTATAGCGAGATGCAGTACCTGACCAGTTGCCAGTCACTGTCTAGATTTCTTCACTTACCGCAAGAGGAGCCGTACCGAAGATGACCGTCACCGTGTACACCAAGCCCGCATGCGTGCAGTGCAACGCCACCTACAAGGCGCTGGACAAGCAGGGCATCGCCTACGAGAAGGTCGACATCACCCTCGACAGCGAGGCCCGCGACTACGTCATGGCGCTGGGCTACCTGCAGGCGCCTGTCGTGGTGGCCGGCAACGAACACTGGTCGGGCTTCCGTCCGGACCGCATCAAGGCGCTCAGCTCCGCAGCGGTCAGCGCATAGACATAAGGCAGTAACAACCGGGGGAGAGGATGAGGACAGATGGCCAATCTCGTCTACTTCTCCAGCGTCTCGGAGAACACCCATCGTTTCGTCGAGAAGCTGGGCCTCCCCGCCATCCGGATCCCGCTGCACGGCCGCATCGAGGTGGACGAACCCTACGTCCTGATCCTGCCGACATACGGCGGTGGCCGTGCGACCCCGGACATCAATGACGGTGGCTACGTTCCCAAACAGGTCATCGCGTTCCTCAACAACGAACACAATCGGTCGTTGATCCGCGGCGTCATCGCCGCGGGCAACAACAACTTCGGTGCGGAGTTCGCCTACGCGGGCAATGTGGTCTCGCGCAAGTGCGGTGTGCCGTACCTCTATCGCTTCGAACTCATGGGAACCCCGGACGACGTGGCTGCCGTCCGCGCGGGCTTGGAAGACTTTTGGAAGGACCAGACGTGCCACCAACCGTCACAGCTGCAGAGCCTGTAAGCGACAGCACGCACGCGCTCCCCGGGGAGACCGACTACCACGCCCTGAACGCGATGCTGAATCTGTACGACAAAGACGGCAAGATTCAGTTCGACAAAGACAAGCAGGCCGCGCGCGAGTACTTCCTGCAGCACGTCAACCAGAACACGGTCTTCTTCCACAGCCAGGACGAGAAGCTCGACTACCTGATCGAGAAGAACTACTACGAGCGCGAGGTGCTCGACCAGTACAGCCGCAACTTCGTCAAGGGGCTGCTGGATCGCGCCTACGCCAAGAAGTTCCGGTTCCCGACGTTCCTCGGTGCCTTCAAGTACTACACGAGCTACACGCTCAAGACCTTCGACGGCAAGCGTTACCTGGAGCGGTTCGAGGACCGCGTCGTCATGGTCGCGCTGACGCTCGCCGCCGGTGACACCGAACTGGCCGAGAAGCTGGTCGACGAAATCATCGACGGGCGGTTCCAGCCGGCGACGCCGACGTTCCTCAACTCGGGCAAGAAGCAGCGCGGCGAGCCGGTGTCGTGCTTCCTGCTCCGCATCGAGGACAACATGGAGTCCATCGGGCGCTCGATCAACTCGGCACTGCAGCTGTCCAAGCGCGGCGGCGGAGTTGCCTTGCTGCTCACCAACATTCGTGAGCACGGCGCGCCGATCAAGAACATCGAGAACCAGAGCTCGGGCGTCATCCCGATCATGAAGCTGCTGGAGGACTCGTTCTCCTACGCCAATCAGCTCGGGGCGCGTCAGGGCGCCGGCGCGGTGTACCTGCACGCGCATCATCCCGACATCTACCGGTTCCTCGACACCAAGCGCGAGAATGCCGACGAGAAGATCCGGATCAAGACGCTCTCGCTGGGCGTGGTGATCCCGGACATCACATTCGAGTTGGCCAAGAAGAACGAGGACATGTACCTCTTCTCGCCGTACGACGTCGAACGCGTCTACGGCGTTCCGTTCGCCGACATCTCGGTCACCGAGAAGTACTACGAGATGGTCGACAACGCGCAGATCCGCAAGACCAAGATCAAGGCGCGCGAGTTCTTCCAGACGCTGGCCGAGCTGCAGTTCGAGTCGGGTTACCCCTACATCATGTTCGAGGACACGGTGAACCGGGCAAACCCGATCGAGGGCAAGATCACCCACAGCAACCTGTGCTCGGAGATCCTGCAGGTGTCGACCCCGTCGGTGTTCAACGACGATCTGTCCTACGCCAAGGTGGGCAAGGACATCTCGTGCAACCTCGGCTCGCTCAACATCGCCAAGGCCATGGATTCGCCGGACTTCGCGCAGACCATCGAGGTCGCGATCCGGGCGCTGACGGCAGTGAGCGATCAGACCCACATCTGGTCGGTGCCGTCGATCGAGCAGGGCAACAACAGCTCGCACGCGATCGGGCTCGGGCAGATGAACCTGCACGGGTACCTCGCCCGCGAGCGGATCTTCTACGGGTCCGAAGAGGGCATCGACTTCACCAACATCTACTTCTACACCGTGCTGTTCCATGCCCTGAGGGCATCGAATCTCATTGCCATCGAACGTGATACGCGTTTCGGCGGCTTCGAGAAATCCAAGTACGCCTCAGGTGAGTTCTTCGACAAGTACACCGAGCAGGTCTGGGAGCCGAAGACCGACAAGGTGCGGCAGCTCTTCGCCGACGCCGGGATCCACATCCCGACGCAGGACGATTGGAAGCAGCTGAAGGAGTCGGTGCAGAAGCACGGCATCTACAACCAGAACCTGCAGGCGGTTCCGCCGACCGGGTCGATCTCCTACATCAACCACTCGACGTCGTCGATCCACCCGGTCGCATCGAAGATCGAGATCCGCAAGGAAGGCAAGATCGGTCGCGTCTACTATCCGGCGCCGTACCTGACGAACGACAACCTGGAGTATTACCAGGACGCGTATGAGATCGGGTACGAGAAGATCATCGACACCTATGCGGCGGCCACCCAGCACGTGGACCAGGGGCTCAGCCTGACGCTGTTCTTCAAAGACACCGCCAACACGCGCGACGTCAACAAGGCGCAGATCTACGCCTGGCGCAAGGGCATCAAGACGCTCTACTACATCCGCCTACGCCAGATGGCTTTGGAAGGCACCGAGGTCGAAAACTGCGTCAGTTGCATGTTGTAGCCCTCTGACAATCACGAGCAGGCCAGGGAATTTCCCTGGCCTGCTTGTGTTCTGGACCCGATGGCGCCGCAGTGTGAGTGCCTTACTGAACCGGCACGTACACCTTCGTCCGCACCCGCTCCTCGGGTACGTCGCATGGGTCGTCGAGGTACACGTTGTAGTGGTGCGTCGTGATGTCGTCGGCGGTGCGCGTCAGGGCCAATCCGTGTTGGGTCATGTAGGCGCTGATGAGCTCATGCGCCTTTGAGATCGCCTCGGCGTATGGCCCCGTGACGGTGGCCACGACCGCCCGTCGGGCGGGGACCGTGAGCACTTCCAGCGGATCCCGGGCCGTGGTCTCGGCGGGTACCTCGACGAACACCGATTCGTCGACATCCGATTCGCGGAACTCGTCGTCGTGTTCGATGCATCCGCCCAACATGCCCGGCATGATGTTTTGCTCGGCGATGGCGGGCATGAACCGCTCCCACAGCTGCCCTTCGGCGGCGTAGTTGGGAACGGTGTCGCGCAGGTACACGATGGTCCGGCCGGGGACGGTCTCTTCGGTGACGGTGTCGGTCATGGTGAGTTCCTTCTCGGAAAGTAGGTGGTCGATGAGCCGGAGCCGCGCGGTGGCCTCCTCGGCCGCCGCCACCAGTTCGATGCGTTGGGCCTTGAGGGCCGCATCGAACGCTGGGGTGCCACGGACAGCGAGCAGGGCTCCGATGGCGGACACGCCGAATCCGATGTCGCGCAGTCGCCGGATCGCGGCGGCGTCAGCCAGCTGCGCCGCGGAATATCTGCGGTAGCCGCTGATCGTGTCCACCTGTGCGGGCACCAGGACACCGTGGGTGTCGTAGTGGCGCAGCATGCGAACCGAGATACGGCTCAACGAGGAGAACCGGCCGATCGGCATCAGGGACGGGGTGTCGGTCATGGCCACGATCGTGCAGTCTCACATCGTGTGAGAGTCAACCCGCCCTCGCCGTGTCCGAACACGGAGGAGCGACCACGTGCGCGAAGATGTTCCGATGTCGGCAACCGCTGAGGTAATCCTTGTGACCGCCCTGGTTTTCGGCATCGTGATCGCGATGTTCGGCTTGATCTACGTGTGGGAGAAGTGGGGCAAAGGGACTCGGCTGGAGAGGCGCGTCGATCGCTTCTTCGATCGCGTCAGCCACATCTTCGACCGGTAGCCGGCGTGCTTCCGTGATCAGCTCTCGCGAGCCTGCTCCGCACGCACGGCCTTCAGGCGGCGTTCTTCGCTCAGGACATTCTGGTAGCTCTCCCGTTCGGCGACCAGCCAGTCCGGCTTCTCCTCGAGCAGCTGATTGATCTGCTCGGTGGTGAGTGCCTCGGTAACCCCGCCGCGCGCGAGACCCGCGATCGAGACACCGAGCTTGGCCGCCACCAGATTCTTGGGGTGCGGCCCGTTCTTGCGGAGATCCTTGAGCCACTGCGGCGGATCGGCTTGCAGCGCCGCGAGCTCGGCGCGCGTGATCGCATTCTCCTGGAACTCGGCTGGCGTCGCCGGCAAGTACACGTCCAGCTTCTTCGCCGCCGTGGCGGGTTTCATGGACTGCGCATTCGGCCTGCTCATGCTGCTCCCTCGCAAGCGTCGCTCATGGCCTCAGCCTATCGGTAGCCTGAGGCGGTGACCCAGTCGTCGCTCACCCTCGGGTACGTCCCGGGCGGGACGCCCGCGAAGTGGGCCCGGATCTGGGCGGAGCGCCATCCCAACGTTCCCCTGCAGTTGTGCGCCGTGGAGGCGGCCGATGCGGCAGACGCGGTGCGGGCCGGCACCGTCGACGTGGCGTTGTTGCGGCTGCCCGCCGACACATCGGGGCTTGCCGTCATCCCGCTGTATGAGGAGACGACGGTGGCCGTGGTGCCGACCGATCACCTTCTCACTGCCGATGATGAGATCACCGCCGCGGACCTCGACGGTGAGTCGACGTTGCTTCCGCTCGACAACGTCGTCACCTGGTCGGCCCCGGGTTCCCCGCTTGAGCACCGACCCGACACCACGAAGGACGCAATAGAACTCGTTGCCGCTGGAATGGGCGTGCTCGTCGTACCGCAGTCGCTGGCGCGGCTGTATCACCGCAAAGACCTCACATACCGCCCGATCACCGACGCGCCCGCGTGCCCCGTCGCGCTGGCTTTCCCGGAGGGCCCGCAGTCGCCGCTCGTCGAGGAGTTCATCGGTGTTGTGCGTGGCCGCAAACCGAGTTCGTCGCGGGGGCAGGCCGAGCCCGCTCCGAAACGCACCGCACGGGAGAAGACGCTGGCGAAGCAGGCTGCCCGCGCCGCGGCGGGGAAGGTCGCCCGTAAGCCGAGTCGAACTCAACGCGGTCGACGCTGATCAGCCAGATGGCTTCCGAGGGAAGCGAAGTGGCGGATTTGCACAGGTCATGACCGCTTGCGTCGGCAATTTCCGTGAAACGTTTCAAAACCGGCGGGCGTTCGCTAAGGTCCGTCGAGGAATCGCTTCATGTGTCCCCGACCACGTCGTGGCGGGTGTGGCGCTCGCGGTGGCAGCACGGGCGTCGTCAGGCAAGGAAAGGCCCAAGATGACAGTGTCCACCGCATCGACGTCCACCGCACCGACCACGGCGCCCTTCTTCAGCCGCGAGCGCATCATCGCGCCGCCGGGTTGGAGTCGATGGCTGGTGCCGCCGGCGGCATTGTCGATCCATCTGTCCGTCGGCGCGGCTTATTCGTGGAGCGTGTTCAAGAAGCCGCTCGAGGGAGCGCTCGGCATCTCCGGCACGCTGAGCGCCCTGCCGTTCACGATCGGGATCGTCATGCTCGGGCTGTCGGCGGCGGTCTTCGGCACTTGGGTCGACCGCAACGGGCCGCGGATGGCCATGTTCGCGGCGATGTGCTGCTTCTGCGGTGGATGGCTCGTCGGTGCCGCCGGGCTTGCCCTGGGCCAGTACTGGCTGGTGCTGCTGGGCTACGGCGTGTTGGGCGGGATCGGTTGGGGCATCGGTTACATCTCGCCGGTTTCCACGCTGATCAAGTGGTTCCCGGACAAGCCGGGAATGGCGACCGGGCTGGCGATCATGGGCTTCGGCGGCGGCGCGCTCATCGCGTCACCGTGGTCGACGGCGATGCTGGGCGCGTTCGGCACCGACACCGCCGGGATCGCGAAAACCTTTGTCGTACATGGATTGGCGTATGCGGTCTTCATGTCGTTGGGCTGGCTCCTCGTGCGGGTGCCCCGGCCGGATTGGCGGCCGACGGGCTGGACGCCACCGCCGGTGCAGGCGGGGTCGATCGTGACCGGCGGGCAGGTATCGGCAGGCAACGCGGTCAAGACCCCACAGTTCTGGCTGCTGTGGGTGGTCTTGTGCTTCAACGTGACTGCCGGCATCGGCATCCTGGAGAAGGCCTCGCCGATCTACCAGGACTACTTCCCGATGGCGGGCGCGGCGGCGGGTGCGTTGGCTGCCGCGGCGGCCGGATATGTGGCGATGCTGTCGCTGGGCAACATGCTCGGCCGTATCGGCTGGTCGAGCCTGTCGGATGTGATCGGCCGCAAGAACGCCTACCGGCTCTACCTGGGTGTGGGTGCGCTGCTCTACCTGACGATCACGGTGATGGAGAACTCCAACAAGCTGATCTTCCTGATCGCCACCATCCTGATCCTGTCGTTCTACGGTGCGGGTTTCGCCACCGTCCCCGCGTATCTGCGGGATCTGTTCGGCACGTTCCAGGTCGGCGCGATCCACGGCCGGCTGCTCACCGCGTGGTCGGCAGCGGGAATTCTCGGACCGATCATCGTGAACTCGGTCGCCGACAGTCAGGCCGCGGCGGGCAAAGACGGCCCGGCGCTCTACACCGTGTCGTTCTCGATCATGATCGGCCTGCTCGTGATCGCGCTGGTGTGCAATGAGCTGATCCGCCCGGTGTCCTCGAAATGGCATGAACCGGAAGGCAATCCGGCGAAGTCCGTCGCGAAGGAGGTGGCCCGGTGAACGAGCCTGCTGTCGAGTATCACGAGTACACACCGACGGTCCCCAAGGCCTACATCGCGCTCGCATGGCTGTGGGTCGTGGTGCCGTTCGGATACGGCGCCTACCAACTGCTGCTCAAAGTCGGGCAGTTGTTCGGCTGACACCGAGGACTTGCCGGCGAAAATCACTGGAGACCCACGCCGCGAGTTGTCACGCTCGAGTGCATGATCGCCCATCTGCATTCGTCACCGAGCGACTTCGGCGCGGTAACCGGTGCGCTGTACGGCGCGGACCCGGTGCTGTTCACCTCCGAGCTGACGACGCTGCGCACCGAGCCATGGCCGGCAGATCAAGTCCTGCTCTCGGTGTCGAACGGTGGCACCGTCGCCGGTGCGGCCGTGCAGATACGCGAGTCGGTGCTGTTGGTCAGCGGTCTGCCTCCGGACGCCTCGCGGTCGGCGGCCGATGCACTCGCGTCAGCAAATGCTCAGCTGTTGGGTGTGCGCGGAACCCCCGCTAACGCAACGGCTTTCACCCGGGCTTGGCGTGCGGTCACCGGGGTTGCGGCCCGCAGGTCGTCGGAAGACGTGCTGTATCGCTTGGGCGCGCTCACGCCGCCGACCGGGGTCGCCGGCAACTGGCGGCTCGCGGCAGATCCTGACGCCGAGCTCTTCGAACATTGGCTCGACGCGTTCTACGTCGATGCGTTCGGCGCCGAGCCGAACATCGAGGCGAACCGCGGCATGCTCGCATCGGTTCGCGCTGCCGGCGGCCACGTCCTGTTGTGGTTTGCCGGAGATGTGCCGGTCAGCATGGCGCGGCTGCATCCGGCCGTGCTCGGCACGTCGCGCATCGGCCCGGTCTACACGCCCAGCGAACATCGCGGCCACGGCTATGCCGCCGCGGTCACCTCCGCGGCAGCGCAGTTCGCGCGTGACCGCGGGGTGAGCGATGTCGTGCTGTTCGCCGATGCCGCAAACGCCGTGTCCAACGGCGTCTACAAACGCATCGGCTTTGTGCCCGTCGCCGAGAACGTCCGGTACGCGCTCAGCCCCGATCGCCGCCGCTGACTTCCAGCACGGTGCCGGTGATGTAGCTGGCGTCGTCGGATGCCATGAAAAGGATTGGCGCCACCTGCTCTTCGATGCTGCTGTACCGCTTGAGGAACGTGCTCTGGGTGCTTTGCACGACGGTTTCCTCATGCCAGCGGATCTCGTCGTCGGTCAGCGGATCGGGATTGCGGGGAATGCCGCCGGGCGGTGCCGCGGTTCCGCCGGGGGCGGTGGCGACGACGCGAATGCCCTTGCTCGCCGCTTCGAACGCGAGCGACGCGGTGAGCGCGTTGACGCCGCCCTTTGCGGCCGCATACGGCACGCGGTTGATGCTGCGGGTCGCGTTCGACGACACGTTGACGATGACTCCGTGGCCACGTTCGATCATGGACGGCAGGGCCGCGCGCGTACACCACAGCGTCGGCAACAGCGAGCGATGCAGTTCGGCGAGGATCTGGTGCTCCTCGTAGAACTCGTACGGTTTTCGCCAGATGGTCCCGCCGACATTGTTGACCAGAATGTCGATCCGGCCGAACTCGGCGATCGCGAACTGCATCAGATCGCATGCGCCGCTGTAGGTTTCGAGATCACACACGAAACCGCGCGCTGCGCTGCCCGCCGATGAGATCTCGTCACTGGCACCGTGGACGCGGTCGGATCTGTCGGCGAGCACCACGGCTCCGCCCTCCGCGGCGATACCGCACGCGACGCCTTTGCCGATACCCTGCGCCGCACCCGTGACAACGGCAACCTTGCCCGTGAAGCGCATCACCGGCTCTCCACCGTGACCGCGGACTCATCGGTTGCCTCGGGCGAGGACACGCCGCGGTGCTGCGGGCGCAGCATCAACGTCGCGAGCGCAGCGATGGCCAGCGGGACGGCGATCAAGCCGAAGTAGCCGCCCACTCCGAAGCTGCCCAGCAGCCAGCCGCCGAGTGCTGAACCGATGATCGAACCGGTGCGGCCCACGCCGATGGAGAAGCCGGTTGCGGTGCCGCGCAGCTGAGTCGGATACGTCTCGGCGATCAGGTAATTCAGCACCAGCTGTTGACCGCCGATGCCGAGCCCGGCCACCGCGATCAAGGCGAACGTCAACGTCCAGTTCGAGCCACTCACCGCGAGGCCCAGCGCCACGGCGATCCCGAGGCCGAACATGCCGAGCAGCAGCCGGCGGATCGGCACGCGGGACAGCAATGCGGTTACCAGGAACGAGAAGACGATGAACGCGCCGTTGACCACGATGGTGCCCGATGCGGCCTGTTCTTTCGACAGCCCGGCCTGGTGCAGGGCCGTCGGGGTCCACTGCAGCAGCAGGAACCACGCGATCCAGTTCGCGAGATAGATCGCGCAGATCGTGATGGTCGAGGTGCGGTAGTCCGAGGCGAACAGCGCGCGGACCGAGCCGGCATTCTGCTCGCGCTGCTCGGCCGCGAGGATCACGTCGTCGGGGATGGACGCCCCGGTGATCCGGCGCAGCAGATCGCGGGCTTTGTCCTGGCTCGCGGCGTCATCGCGGGTCGCGAGATAACTCGGGGACTCGGGCAGGAAGACGACGACGATGGCCAGCAGAAGCAGCGGCAGCAGGCCGCCGAGGAGGAAGATGCCGCGCCAGCCGAGGGCCGGAAGCCAGGCCGCCGCCACCACGCCGCCGAGCATCGCGCCGCCGGGCAGGCCCAACAAGACCAGCGTCATCGACAGTTTCCGGGACCGCTCGGGGCTGTATTCCGCCGCGAGAGCCAGCAGTGACGGCGTCGCACCACCCATGCCCAGGCCGATGAGGAACCGCAGCAGCACGATCTGCCACGGGGCCTGCGCGAACGCGCCGAGCAGCGAGAAGACGCCGAAGATCGAGAGCGCCAACAGGATTGCCCGCTTGCGGCCGATGCGGTCACCGATCGATCCGAGCGTGATGGCGCCCAGAGCCATGCCGACCGTGCTCGCGGTGATCACCGCGGTCATCTCGGCGGTCGCCATGGAGAATTCCTCGGCGATCGACGATCCGATGAACGCGATCGACTGGGTGTCGAAGCCGTCGAGGAGGGCGATGGCGAAACACAAGCCGACGACACCCCAGCGCTTGAGATTCATGGGGGTGTCGTCGATGACCGATTGCACGCGAATCGGTGACGACGGCATGGCGTGGCCTTTCTGAGAACAAGAGCCTGTGAACAAGGCCTCAAGTAGGGCACAGAGTGAGGCGCCGTCTCTATAGTGAGCGCCAGAAGTCTCGCGATACGGGACTAATAAGCGCCATCGGCCGATTGAGACACTTTTTTGTTCCTAATACCGGGACAAGTGAGGAGCTGAGCATCGACGTCGAACCCATCGGCGAGCATCTGTCCTCGCTGGATTCCGGCCTGCGGGTGATGACGATGTTCGTCAACTCCGACAGCATCAACGTCACGTCGGTGGCGCGGGAACTGTCGTGCTCGCGCTCGAGCGCGTACCGCATCCTCAACACCCTGCGCAACAGGGGCATCGTGATCCTTGGGCCGACGGGCCGCGGGTATTTTCCCGGACCGGTGCTGCTCGACCTGGCTCGCCCGCGTGGACTCGACCTCGATGACCGCACGCGCCTGCTGCCCGTGCTGCGGCGTGCCGTCGACCTCACCGGCGAGACCGTCCACGTCGCGACCCTGGTGGGCACCCAAGTGCTGTTCTTCGACGGGATAGAGCCTGACCGGCCCGTGCGCGCGACGCTGCAACAGGGGTATTTGCGTCCGGCACATGCCATTTCGGCGGGCAAGTTGTTGCTGTCCCAGCTCACCGACGATCAGGTGCGCGCCCTGTACCCGGCGCAGCAGCTCGCCAAGGTCACCCCGTGGACCATCGACACGGTGACCGGTCTGCTCGACGAGTTGGCCACCATTCGCCGTACCGGCCAAGCCTTCAGCAGGCAGGAAGCGGCGGTCGGGTTGTGCGGGACGGCCGTTGCGCTGCCGGGCCGATCGTGGCGCGAGCGAGTCGCGCTGTGCGCCACCGTCCCGCACGATCGTGGCGACGACGCCGGCCTGCTGGCGACGCAGGCAGGCCTGCTCGAGGCGGCCGCAGGGCTGACATAGACGAATGGCCAGTCATGACACGCAGAAAACGAAAAAGCGTGTCACAACTGGCCATTCGGCACAGACGGCTACTTGATGGTGTGCTGTGGGCCCTGGGCCTTCTTGTAGAGAGCCTTGAGCATCCGGTCGCGGAACGCGGCGTTGTCGATCAGCTTGACGCCGGCATCTGCCAGCTTCGGGTAGCCGATCAGCTTGTGCATGTAGCGGCCACGCCGGTACTCCCGACCCCACGCGGCTTCCATGCGCTGCGCGTAGTTCGTGAAGTCGTCTGGCCCGCCGTTCTGCAGCGCCGCGATCGCGCACTCACCGGCGGCCAGCCCGGACTCGAGCGCCTTGGAGATGCCTGCGCCCGAGGCCGGCTTGCCCGCACCCAGCGAGTCGCCGGTGAACAGCACACCCGGACGCCATGGCGGCCATGCCGTGAAGCCCATCGGCAATCGCCATGCCCGCACGCTCTTGTTCTTCTTGAGCTCTTCGATCGGCGGCAGCTCCCACTCGGCGGGCAGGGTCCGCAGGAACTCGCCGAGGAACTGGGTGGCGTTGATCGACTGCCAGTTCTTGTAGGAGTTCACATAGCCGAGGCCGATGTTGAAGATGCCGTTGCCCATCGGGAACACCCAGCCGTAGCCGGGCAGCTGGTCGCCCTGGAACATCAGCTTGAGGTAGATGTCGAGGCTGTCCGAATCGGCACGGTTGGCGTGCATCTCCGAGCGGATCGCGATCGCGGAGTAGCCGTTGTACTCCGAGTCGATCTTGAGCGCGCGCTTGATCGGGGAGTAGGCGCCGTCGGCGGCGATGACGGCGTCGCCGAACACCTTCTCACCGCTCTTGAGCACCACGCCGACGACGCGGCCGTTGGCGTCGAACTCGGGCCCGGCCACCTCGGCGCCCTGGCGCACCTCGGCGCCAGCCGATTCGGCGTGCTTGAGCAACACCGTGTCCAGATGGGTCCGGCTGACGGTATGGCCGTGATCGGGCATCCCGGGGCGCCGCGGGAACGACAGCTCCCACGCGCTCGGGCTGAACACCGTCACCCGGTTGACCCGGTGATAGGTGGCGACCTCGTCGGCCAGTCCCATCTTCTGCAGATAGCTCACCGCGCGTGCGGTCAGTCCGTCGCCGCACGGCTTGTCGCGGGGAAACTCCGCTTTGTCCAGGACGACCACCTTGGCGCCGGTCTGAGCGGCCTGCCATGCGGCGGCCGACCCCGATGGGCCACCTCCGGCGATGACCAGGTCGTATCGCTGCGTCATGAGCCTCGTCTCGTTCGTTGAGTGTCGCAGAGATAGTACCCAAGCAAGATGTACCCAGCTTGCCGGGAGAAATCCCCGGGTCAGCGGCACCGTCAGGCGTGTTACTGCGCGGTCTGAGCAGGTCAGCGCCACCAGGCGAGTACAGTGATCGCGTGCGACGAGGGTCGAGGACACATTCCAGCAGCGAGGCGGGCGTCAAGGTCGATGCCCGCAGCGAGCGCTGGCGTGAACACCGCAAGAAGGTGCGGTCCGAGATCGTCGACGCCGCGTTCCGGGCGATCGACCGCCTCGGCCCCGAGCTGAGCCTGCGGGAAATCGCCGAAGAAGCCGGGACTGCGAAACCGAAGATCTACCGCCACTTCGCCGACAAATCCGACCTGTTCCAGGCGATCGGGGAGCGGCTGCGCGACATGCTGTGGTCGGCGATCTTCCCGTCGATCAACCTCGCCGCCGACCCGGCCCGCGAGGTCATCCGGCGCAGCGTCGAACAGTACGTGCAGCTTGTCGACCAGCACCCCAACGTGCTGCGGTTCCTGATCCAGGGCCGATTTGCCGAGCAGAGCGAATCGACCATGCGGGCGCTCAACGAGGGGCGGGGCATCACGCTGGCGATGGCCGACATGTTCTCCAACGAGCTCCGGGAGATGGAACTCGACGGGGCGGCGATCGAGCTGGCCGCGTTCGCGACGTTCGGCGCCGCGGCGTCGGCCACCGACTGGTGGCTGGGCACCAAAGAGGACAGCCCGCGGCGGATGCCGATCGACGAGTTCGTCGCGCACCTGACCACGATCATGGTCGGCTCGATCAACGGCACCTGCGAGCTGCTCGGCATCTGGATCGACCCCGATCTTCCGCTCCACGAAGGTGTGCAGCGCCGCGAACACGTGGGCTGATCGACCACCTCACCGGCGCGTTGACAGCCGAGCACTGGGGCCGGACACTGGCAAATAGCCGGTACCGGCGTTCCCAGGAAAGGATCTGACTATGACGGCTGCCGAACAGGCCGCTGCCAGCCAGCAACCCGTGCAGACCCGCGCGCTGATCATCGGCAGCGGCTTCTCCGGGCTGGGCATGGCCATCGAGCTGCAACAGCGCGGCGTTGACTTCCTGATTCTTGAGAAGGCCGACGAGATCGGCGGCACCTGGCGCGACAACACCTATCCGGGTTGCGCGTGTGACATCCCGTCGCACATGTACTCGTTCTCGTTCGAGCCGAAGGCCGACTGGAGCTACATGTGGTCCTTCCAGCCGGAGATCCAGGATTACCTGCTCGGCGTGACGGCGAAGTACGGGCTGCGCCGCTACATCACCTTCGGCGCGCACGTCGACCGCGCGCACTGGGACGACGACGAGTTGCGCTGGCACGTGTTCACCAAGGACGGGCGCGAGTACGTCGCACAGTTCCTCGTCTCGGGCGCCGGTGGCCTGCACATCCCGCAGATCCCGGATATCGAGGGTCGCGACCAATTCGCCGGTGCCGCATTCCATTCCGCGGAATGGGATCACAGTGTCGACATCCGCGGTAAGCGGGTGGCGGTCGTCGGCACCGGTGCGAGCGCCATCCAGATCGTGCCGGAGATCGTCGAGGACGTCGCCGAGCTGCATCTCTACCAGCGGACCCCGGCGTGGGTGATGCCGCGGGTCAACAACAAGTTCCCGCTGTGGCTGCGCCGCGTGTTCAGCTACGTGCCGGGCACCCGCGCGCTGCTGCGTGCGGGGATCTACTGGATCCACGAGGGCGTCGGCTTCGCCATGACCAAGCAGCCCCGGCTGCTCAAGATCGGCGAGATGATGGGCCGCTACAACATCAACCGCAGCATCAAAGACCCCGAGCTGCGCCGCAAGCTCACCCCGGACTACCGCGCGGGCTGCAAGCGAATCCTCAACTCCGACACCTACTATCGCGGCATCGCGAACCCGAAGACGCAGGTGATCACCGAGCGCATCGCCCGGATGACCCCGACGGGCATCGTCACCGCCGACGGCGTCGAGCACCCCGTCGACGTCGTGGTGTGGGCGACCGGATTCCACGTGACCGACTCCTACACCTACGTCGACATCAAGGGCGCGGGCGGCGAGGACCTCGTCGACCGCTGGAACCGCGAAGGCATCCAGGCGCACCGCGGCATCGCCGTCGCCGGCATGCCCAACCTGTTCTTCCTGCTGGGGCCGAACACCGCGCTCGGGCACAACTCGGTGGTCTTCATGATCGAGTCGCAGATCCGGTATGTCGGCCAGGCGATCGCGGCCGTCGACAAGGCCGGCGCCGCCGCGCTCGCGCCGAGCCGCCGCGCGCAGGACGAGTTCAACGCCGGACTGCAGCACGATCTCACCGGCACGGTGTGGAGCACCGGAGGTTGCCGGAGCTGGTACCTCGACGAGCACGGCGTCAACCGCACGCTCTGGAGCGGCATGACCTGGCAGTACTGGTTGGCAACGCGCTCGCTGGACCCGTCGGAGTTCGATTTCTACGACACGGAGCGCGACACGAAAACACAAGGTGTTGCGGTCACGGCCGGTGGCTGACCCCAGGGGTAGTGTCGGTGGTGCCGTCCGGCAAACACAACGACCTGGTGGAATGGGGTTCTGGTGAGCGAAGGCATGAAGCTGATCGACCGCGTCTCAGCGATCAACTGGAACCGGCTCCAGGACGAGAAGGACGCCGAGGTCTGGGATCGGCTGACCGGTAACTTCTGGTTGCCGGAGAAGGTCCCGGTGTCCAACGACATCCCGTCGTGGGGGACTCTCACCGAGCACGAGAAGCAGCTCACGATGCGGGTGTTCACGGGCCTCACACTGCTCGACACCATCCAGGGCACCGTCGGCGCCGTGAGCCTCATCCCGGATGCGCTCACGCCCCACGAGGAAGCGGTCTACACCAACATCGCGTTCATGGAATCCGTGCACGCCCGCAGCTACAGCAACATCTTCTCGACGCTGTGCTCGACCGCCGAGATCGACGACGCGTTCCGCTGGTCGGAGGAGAACCCGAACCTGCAGCGCAAGGCCGAGATCGTCATGCAGTACTACAAGGGCGACGAGCCGCTCAAGCGCAAGGTGGCCTCGACGCTCCTGGAGAGCTTCCTGTTCTACTCGGGCTTCTACCTGCCGATGTACTGGTCGAGCCGGGCCAAGCTGACCAACACCGCCGACATGATCCGGCTGATCATCCGCGACGAGGCCGTGCACGGCTATTACATCGGCTACAAGTTCCAGCGCGGCTTGGCCCTGGTCGACGAGGCCAAGCGCCAGGAGCTCAAGGACTACACGTACGAGCTGCTGTTCGAGCTCTACGACAACGAGGTCGAGTACACGCAGGATCTCTACGACGGCGTCGGGCTCACCGAAGACGTCAAGAAGTTCCTGCGCTACAACGCCAACAAGGCGTTGATGAACCTCGGCTACGAGGCGTTGTTCCCGCGTGACGAGACCGACGTGAACCCGGCGATCCTGTCGGCGCTGAGCCCCAACGCCGACGAGAACCACGACTTCTTCTCGGGTTCTGGTTCGAGCTATGTGATCGGCAAGGCCGTCAACACCGAAGACGAGGACTGGGACTTCTAGTTCCAGCGCCAGCAGACGCGTAAGTACCCGAAATCAACGATTTTCGGGTACCCACGCGTCTGCTCGGCGGTGCTCAGCGGCCCCGCGCCGGCTGAGCGGCCGTCGACGCCGATGACGACGGCACCGTGGACGGCCGCTCGATGATCGTCGAATTGCGGCCGCCCACACGGTAACTGGCCCCGCGGTGTTCGTCGGCGAGCCGGTCGCCGTGGCCCAGCAGTTTGTTGCGCAGGCTGCCCGGTGCATAGCTGGACTGGTAGGCGCCTCGCGCGGTCAGCACGGGGACCACGTGGGAGATGAAGTCGGCGAATGAGCCGGGCGTGATGGCGTAGGCGAGGTTGAAGCCGTCGACGTCGGTTTCGTCGACCCACTCCTGCAGGGTGTCGGCCACCCGGACGCCCGAGCCGACGATGCGCGGACCCATGCCACCGATCTCGCCCCATTCGGCGATATCGCGCACGTTCCACTCGCCACCCTTGTCCGAAGCGGATTGAAAAGCTTTGACCGCGGACAGGATTGCGTTGGAGTCGACGTTGCCGATCGGCTCGTCGAGGCCGTAGCGGGCCAGGTCCACGCCCATCCAGCCGGACATGAACACCAGTGCGCCCTCCGGATCCCCGTAGGAGAGGTACTCGGCGTGCTTGGCGTGGGCCTCCTCGTCGGTCTCGCCGGTGATGACGGTGGTGAGATTGAAGATCTTGGCCGAGTAGGGATCGCGGCCGGCCAGCTCGAGCTCGGAGCGGATCGTCGAAACCGTCTCCCGCAGAATGGCTTTGGTCGGCGCGGCGGTGAAGATCGCCTCGGCGTTCTCGGCGGCGAACCGGACTCCGCGTGGCGACGAGCCGGCCTGATAGATCACCGGGGTGCGCTGCGGTGACGGTTCGGCGAGATGAACGCCCGGAACGCTGAAATGTTCACCGGCATGGCCGATGTGGTGCACCTTGGCCGGGTCGGTGAACACGCCGCGCTCGGCGTCGCGCACGACGGCGTCGTCCTCCCACGAGCCTTCCCACAGCTTGTAGAGCACTTCGAGATACTCGTCGGCGTGGTCGTAGCGTGCGTCGTGCGCGGGCTGGTCGGTCTGGCCCATGTTGCGGGCCGCGGCAGGCAGATACCCGGTGACGATGTTCCAGCCGATGCGGCCGTTGGTGAGGTGGTCGAGCGTCGACATGCGCCGCGCGAACGGATACGGATGTTCGAAGCCGGTGCCGGTGGTGATGCCGAAGCCCAGATTCTCGGTCACCAGCGCCATGGCCGATACCAGCAGCATCGGATCGCCCACCGGGATCTGTGCCGCCTGGCGGATGGCGGCCTCGTCACTGGCGCCGTAGACGTCGTACGTGCCGAGCACGTCCGCGATGAACAACCCGTCAAATCGACCGCGCTCCAACAACTTCGCAAGCTCGGTCCAGTAGGTGATGTCCTTGTAGCGCCAGGACTGATCGTCGGGATGTCGCCACAGCCCGGGGGATTGGTGGGCGACGCAGTTCATGTCGAAGGCGTTGAAGCGGATCACGCGGGTCACCGCGCCGAGGATGCCGGGTGACCGCGGTGATTTCACCGGTTGTGTTCAGCGGGATTGTTTCTCGCGGTGAACGACGGGTGAAGGGGCGACCAACTGTCGGCCCCTCGAGTGGTGCGCTCATCGCCCACCCACCAAACTGGCGCAGTGACCACACAGTCGCTGGTGATCTCGATCCTGAACTGGTTGCGTGCCGGATATCCCGAGGGTGTCCCCGGCGACGACCGCGTGCCGCTGTTGGCGTTGCTGCGCGCCACCCCGTTGACCGATGAACAGGTCAAAGAGGTGGTGCGGAATCTCACCGCCGACGGTTCGACAGCGCTCGTCGACGGCTCGATCGATCATGACGAGATCGCGGCCTTCATCGCCGAGGTGTCGCACCACGACGCCGGCCCGGAGAACATCAACCGGGTCGCGGCCAAACTGGCCGCCGCGGGTTGGCCCCTGGCCGGCGTCGAGCGCGAAACCGTCTGAGTACTAACCCCGCAGCGATGCGGTGTCGATGACGAACCGGTAGCGCACGTCACTGGCGAGCACGCGCTCGTAGGCCTCGTTGATGTAGTCGGGCGCGATCACCTCGATCTCGGGCAGCGCGTCGTGCTCGGCGCAGAAATCGAGCATCTCCTGGGTCTCGGCGATGCCGCCGATCATCGACCCGGACAGGCTGCGGCGCATACCGGCCAGCGGGAACGGCGGCACCTCCATGGCGTGCTCGGGCATACCGAGTTCGACGAGCGTGCCGTCGACCTTGAGCAGGCCGAGGTAGGCGCCGAGGTCGAGGTTGGCCGACACGGTGTTGAGGATCAGGTCGAACGATCCGCGCAGCTTCTTGAAGGTGTCCGGATCGGCGGTCGCGTAGTAGTGGCTGGCGCCCAGACGCAGGCCGTCTTCCATCTTCTTGAGTGACTGGCTCAGCACGGTGACCTCCGCGCCCATCGCCTTGGCCAGCTTGACGGCCATGTGGCCGAGCCCGCCGAGACCGATCACGGCGACCGACTTGCCGGGGCCGGCGTTCCAGTGCCGCAGCGGGGAGTAGGTGGTGATGCCTGCGCACAGCAGGGGAGCGGCCGCGTCGAGCGGAATGCTGTCGGGGATGCGCAGCACGTAGTTCTCGTCGACGACGGTGGCGCCGCTGTAGCCGCCGAACGTCGGGGTGCCGTCGCGCTCGGTCGAGTTGTAGGTGGCGATCATGCCGGTACCGGTGCAGTACTGCTCCAGGCCGGCCTTGCAGTTGTCGCATTCACGACAGGAGTCGACGAAACAGCCGACGCCGACGTGATCGCCGACCTTGTACTTGGTGACCTCGGAACCCACCTCGGTCACCACACCGGCGATCTCGTGGCCGGGGACAACGGGGTAGTTGGGCGTGCCCCACTCACCCTTGACGGTGTGGATGTCGGAATGGCAGATCCCGGCGAAATGGATGTCGAAGGCTACGTCGTGCGGGCCGACCTCGCGGCGCTTGATCGTGGTTTTGGTCAGTGGCTCGGTCGCCGAGTTCGCGGCGTAGGCGGAAACAGTGCTCATCAAAGCCCTCTTTTATCGTCGTCAGTGCATACTTCTGGGGACATTAGCCCAGTTAACTGGCGCCTGCTGAACACAGCAGAGCCCGTATGAGAAACGACGAGGCGCGTAGCGCTAATCCCGGCTTTCGCTGTGACCTTGGTCCCGGCTACCTGGCTACAGGCTGGGCGCGCGGAACGATCCGTTGAACGACACGCGCTCGACGCTGACCAGGCCGGCCAACGTGTAGGGGTCGCGGTCGATGATGCTCTGGGCTTCCTCGGCGCTGATGTCGCCGGTGATCAGGACGGCGCCGGTCGGGGTTTCCTGGCGGCCGGCCAGCAGGATGCGCCCCGCGGCCACTTCCTCCTTGAGCCAGGCGATATGGGCGGGCCGGGTCTGCTCGACGACGTCGAGCGGCTTCAGGTAAGTCGTGGTGAGTACGTGGAACACGCTGCGAGATTAGTTGATCGGTGCGTTGACCCAGCGCAGGTCGTCGAGGATCCCGCGCGCCGCCACGATGTTCTGCCCGGTCTGCCACACCTCGTCGTTGACCACGAACACCCGGTTGTCGCGCGCGGCCGACAGCGCGCGCCACGCGTCGCTGTCGAGGATCGCGGTGGCGTTGTCCCTGGCCGCCGCAGACGCGAACGAGACGTAGACGATGTCGGCGTCGGCGATCGAGTAGTCGGCGTCGGACGTGCTGAGCTCCTCGTACGGCTTGTCGGTGAACCGTTGGGCCGCAGGGCGATCCAGGCCGACCGCGGCCAGCACGCTGCCGGGGAAGTTGTCGGCGCCGTACACGCGCACGGTGTTCTCGGTCAGCTGCACCACCGATGCCTGGAAGTGGGCGGCGTCGTTGTCGGCACCGGTCTTGCGGGCCGCATCGTCGAACTTCTCGATCAGATCGTCGGCGGCACCGGCGCGTCCGGTCGATGCGCCCACCGCGCGCAGGGTGTCGCGCCAGTCGGCGCCGGGCGTGCCGGTGAACACGGTCGGCGCGATCGCCGCGAGCGCCCCGAACGACGACGGCGTCAAGGCCTGCGACCCCAGGATCAGGTCGGGTTTCGCCGCCTCGATCGCGGCGAGGTCGGGGGCGCCGCGGGTGCCCGCCGGTGCCACCTCGTGGACGACGGTGCCCAGGTATGAGGGCTGGGTGGACGAACCGTCCGGAAGGGCCGCCGCGACGATGCGCGCTTGCAGGCCGAGCGCGCACAGGGCGTCGAGCTGGTCGCCGGACAACACCACGATGCGCTGCGGATCGCCGCGCATCTCGGTCGTCTCGGGGATGTCGGCACCTCTCGCATTGCGGACCTCGCGGGGCGCCGGGTCGGCGGGCGCCGGGTCCGGTGCACAGGACTCGTCCGGTCTGCGCTGGTTGCCGAGGACGCCGGCGTCGGCGATCTTGGTCACGCTGGTGGTCATCGACGGCTGGCTCGCCCGCGTGGCGTCTTCCGAACCGCACCCGCTGGCCAGCGTCATGGCTGCGACAGTCAACAGGGCGCTTGCCAGTGCGCGGTTCCTCAGCACGGGGCGACGTTAACACCCGACCGCTTGCGGCTGGTCAGGGCTTCGTCCGGGGTAGGGGCCCGGCCAGTACGACACTTTGTAGGACCCACGGGCACGCATGTCGCGGGGAGAGTTAGGATTCAGTTCGATAAGCGGGATTTCCCGACGAATCTTTGGAGGACCTCTTGGTAGCCGAAGCGCCCCCAATCGGAGAACTCGAGGCACGTCGTCCGTTTCCGGAACGTATGGGCCCCAAGGGGAACTTGATCTACAACCTGATCACCACCACCGATCACAAGCTGATCGGCATCATGTACTGCGTCGCGTGCTTCGCGTTCTTCGCGATCGGTGGCCTGATGGCGCTGTTCATGCGTACCGAGCTGGCGATGCCGGGTCTGCAGTTCCTGTCCAACGAGCAGTTCAACCAGCTGTTCACCATGCACGGCACGGTGATGCTGCTGTTCTACGCGACGCCCATCGTGTTCGGCTTCGCCAACCTGGTGTTGCCGCTGCAGATCGGTGCGCCCGACGTGGCGTTCCCGCGCCTCAACGCGTTCTCGTTCTGGCTGTTCCTTTTCGGCGCGCTGATCGCGATCGCCGGCTTCATCACCCCTGGCGGTGCTGCTGACTTCGGCTGGACGGCGTACTCGCCGCTGACCGACGCGATCCACTCGCCCGGTGCCGGTGGCGACCTGTGGATCATGGGCCTGGCCGTCGGTGGCCTCGGCACGATCCTCGGTGGCGTCAACATGGTCACCACCGTGGTGTGCATGCGCGCACCCGGCATGACGATGTTCCGCATGCCGGTGTTCACCTGGAACATCCTGGTGACCTCGATCCTGGTGCTGCTGGCCTTCCCGCTGCTGACCGCCGCGCTGTTCGGCCTTGCCGCCGACCGCCACCTGGGTGCGCACATCTACGACCCGGCCAACGGCGGTGTGCTGTTGTGGCAGCACCTGTTCTGGTTCTTCGGCCACCCCGAGGTGTACATCATCGCGCTGCCGTTCTTCGGCATCGTCTCCGAGATCTTCCCGGTGTTCAGCCGCAAGCCGATCTTCGGTTACACCACCCTGATCTACGCCACCATCAGCATCGCGGCGCTGTCGGTCGCGGTGTGGGCGCACCACATGTACGCCACCGGCGCGGTGCTGCTGCCGTTCTTCTCGTTCATGACGTTCCTGATCGCGGTCCCGACCGGCATCAAGTTCTTCAACTGGATCGGCACGATGTGGAAGGGCCAGTTGACGTTCGAGACACCGATGCTGTTCTCGGTCGGCTTCCTCATCACGTTCCTGCTGGGTGGCCTGTCCGGCGTGCTGCTGGCCAGCCCGCCGCTGGACTTCCATGTCACCGACAGCTACTTCGTCATCGCGCACTTCCACTACGTGCTCTTCGGCACCATCGTGTTCGCCACCTACGCGGGCATCTACTTCTGGTTCCCGAAGATGACGGGCCGCCTGCTCGACGAGCGGCTGGGCAAGCTGCACTTCTGGCTGACGTTCATCGGCTTCCACACCACGTTCCTGGTGCAGCACTGGGTGGGTGACGAGGGCATGCCGCGTCGCTACGCCGACTACCTGCCCAGCGACGGGTTCACGACGCTCAACGTCATCTCGACCATCGGCGCGTTCATCCTCGGTGTGTCGGTGCTGCCGTTCGCCTGGAACGTCTTCAAGAGCTGGCGCTACGGCGAGCCGGTCACGGTCGACGATCCGTGGGGCTACGGCAACTCGCTGGAGTGGGCGACCTCCTGCCCGCCGCCGCGGCACAACTTCACCGAGCTGCCGCGCATCAGGTCGGAGCGTCCGGCGTTCGAGCTGCACTACCCGCACATGGTCGAGCGGATGCGTGCCGAGGCCCACGTGGGCCGGTCGCATCACCCCGAGCTCGAAACCGCGGACAAGTCCAGTTGACGGTAGGCGGCATCCGGGGGAGGTGAGTCGGAAGGTGCCTTCGCCTATCGGTCCTTCGCGCGAGCGCTCATCGGTTCTGATCACCGTCACCGGCGTCGATCAACCAGGCGTCACCTCGGCCCTGTTCGAGGTGCTGTCCCGACACAAGGTGGAACTGCGCAACGTCGAACAGGTCGTCATCCGCGGCCGGCTCACCTTGGGTGTGCTGGTCGCGGTGCCTGCTGACATCGCTGACGGAGACGGCCTGCGCAGCGACGTCGAGGCCGCCATACACGGCGTAGGTCTCGACGTCGTGATCGAGCGCAGCGACGACCTTCCGGTGATGCGGGAGCCGTCCACGCACACGATCGTGGTGCTGGGCCGCCCCATCACGGCGGGTGCGTTCAGTGTGGTGGCCCGGGCAGTAGCCGAACTGGGCGTCAACATCGACTTCATCCGCGGAGTCTCGGACTATCCGGTGACCGGCCTCGAGCTTCGCGTCTCCGTGCCGTCAGGAGCCGCGTACGGGCAGCTGCAGACCGCGCTCGCGAAGGTCGCGGTCGACGAGGGTGTCGACATCGCGCTGGAGGATTACAGCCTGTCGCGCCGGGCCAAGCGGCTCATCGTCTTCGACGTCGACTCCACGCTGATCCAGGGCGAGGTGATCGAGATGCTCGCCGCGCGGGTGGGCGCGGAGGCTGCGGTCGCCGAGGTCACCGAGGCGGCCATGCGCGGCGAACTGGACTTCGCCGAGTCGTTGCACCGCCGAGTCGCGACGCTGGCCGGGTTGCCTGCCGAGGTACTCGACGACGTGGCCGAGCAGCTCGAGCTGACGCCCGGCGCACGCACGACCATCCGAACCCTGCGGCGGCTGGGCTTTCACTGCGGCGTGGTGTCCGGCGGTTTCCGCCAGGTGATCGAGCCACTCGCGCACGAGTTGATGCTCGACTACGTCGCGGCCAACGAACTCGAGATCGTCGACGGCAAGCTCACCGGACGCGTGATCGGATCCGTCATCGACCGGCCGGGTAAAGCCAAGGCGCTGCGCGACTTCGCTCAACAGGTCGGTGTGCCGATGGAGCAGACCGTGGCCGTCGGTGACGGCGCCAACGACATCGACATGCTGGCGGCAGCCGGGCTGGGTGTCGCGTTCAACGCCAAGCCCGCACTGCGGGAGGTCGCCGACGCATCGCTGAGCCACCCCTACCTCGACACCGTGTTGTTCATCCTCGGCATCACGCGCGGTGAGATCGAGGCGGCCGACGCCGTCGACGGTGTGGTGCGACGCGTCGACATTCCGGACGACTGACGTAGGCTTAGCCCGTGATGACGGTCAAGCACGCAGTTCTGGTTGGTGGTTTCGCAGTCGCAGCGGTCCTCGGACAGGTGGCAGTCGCGGCACCGGCCGAGGCCAAGCGTTGCCCGTCGGGCACCGTTCAGTCGAAGTTCGAAGGCGTGTGCGTCAAAGGCGCATCGGGCGGCGGGCTCGTTCCGGTGCTGCCGCCGAGCGCCGGTGGCCCGGTGATCGGTGGGCAACCGGGTGGGCTGGCGACCGTGAACGGCATCCCGTGCACCGAGGAGCACTACGGCACCTGCCTGGCGATGACCCAGCAGCCGTAGCGGCCCGCTACACCACCAAAGCCTGCTGCTGCGGTTCGACCGTGCCGGTTATGCTGTGCCAGGCCCGGACCAGGAGTTCGACGGCTTCTTCGAGTTGCGGTTCCGGTAACGCGTAGGGCAACCGGACGAAGCGCTCCAGCGTGCCGTCCACACCGAAGCGGGGGCCCGCAGGCAGATCGACACCCATGCGCGAGGCCGCGGCCGCCAACGCGGTGCTCATCGGGGCGGGTAGCTTGACCCACAGCGACATACCGCCGCGGCCGGGCCCCGGCTGCCAATCCGGCAGTTCGCGCGCCAGCAGCGAGACCAGGAACTGTCTACGGGCGCGGATCACCTCGCGGCGTTCCGGCAGCACCTCGTCTCGCGTGGCGAGCAGCCTTGCCGCGGCGAGTTGTTCGAGGATCGACGTTCCGAGGTCAACAGAGGGCCTGATGGCGGCTATGGTCGCCAGCGTGGCGCGCTCGGCGCGGATCCAGCCGACCCGCAAGCCGCCCCAGAACGACTTCGACATCGAGCCGACCGTGAGCACCAGGTCATGGCGTCCCACCGCCGCGGCGAGCGGCTCGGGCGGCGCCTCGTCCATCCACATGTCGATGATCGATTCGTCGACGATGGTTCGGGTGCGCGTGTCGGAGATGATCTGTCCCAACCGTTTTCGATCCTCCGGGGGCATGATGAAGCCGGTCGGATTGTGGTTGTCGGGAATGAAGTAGGCCAGGCTGGGCGCAAGTTGCCGCACGGCGGCATGCACGGCATCCAGCTCCCACCCCTCCTCGGTGAGTGCGACCGGCACGGCGCGGGCGCCGGCAGTTGAGATCGCCGACAGCGCACCGTGATAGGTGGGTTGCTCGACCAGCACCCGATCGCCCGGCTGGGTGTGCGTCGCGAGGATCAGGCCGATGGCGTGTTGTGCGCCGCTGGTCACCATGATCTGGCTGGGGTCGGTGGGAAGGCCACGGGCGCAATATCTTTCGGCGATCGCCGCGCGGAGTGCGCTGACGCCCATCAACTCGTGGCCGGGCTCCTGCAGATAGGGCGGGATGTCTTTCGCGGCCTCGGCGAACGCCTCGAGGACCGGGTTGCTCGGTGCGGCGAGCGCTGCCGCGGCGAGGTTCACGGTAGGGGTGCCCGCCTCGGCGGGCACCTGGGGGCGGACCGGCAACGCCGTGGTGCTGCGGGCGCCGCGGCGGGCGTTGAGGTAGCCGTCCTCGCGCAGCTGGGCGAACGCCGCGGTGACCGTGGTGCGCGATACCCGCAGGGCCTCGGCCAGGGCTCGCTCGCTGGGCAGGCGCGAACCGACCGGAACCCGGCCGTCGACGATGAGCAACCGGATCGCGTCCGCGAGGCCGAGATAGGCCGGTCCACTCACACTGGATGTGCGCCAGTTTCCTAGTTCGCGGGCCAAAAGGTCCACATCGAGCGCTCTGGCAGCCATATCGGGACTCATAATGATGCCAGTATCCGCCAACTGGCTATTGATGAGCAAGCCAGATCGCCAGATTATCGGGATATGCGAACAAATTGGCTTTCTCGACTGGCCGAATCCCTGGCGAATACGTTCAGGTGGCCCGGCCTCAACGGCAGCTTCGACTTTGCGGACCGCGACGAAGAGCGCATGCGCCGTGAGCTGGAGCTGATCCGGCTGCGTTTCCAGCACCATTCATGAGGGCCGCGATCACTCGCGGGACCCTGCTGATAACTGGCCTGATCGGGTACGGCTTCTCGATGGGCATGATGGTCCGCGCCGGACTCGGCCTGGACCCGTGGGATGTCTTCCATCAGGGCTTGACCCGCCACACCCCGATGACCATCGGCATCGCTTCGGCGGTCGTCGGGGTGGTCGTGTTGTTGGCGTGGATCCCGCTGCGTAACCGGCCGGGGATCGGCACCGTCGCCAACGTCATCGTCATCGCCATCACGGTCGATGCGACGCTCGCGCTGCTGCCGGCGCCGTCGGCCATGCCGGCGCGCATCGCGATGATGGTGGGCGCCGTGGTGCTCAATGCCGTCGCCACCGTCCTCTACATCGGCGCAGGCCTCGGACCCGGTCCGCGCGACGGTCTGATGACCGGCCTCGTCGCGCGTACCGGTTTGTCGGTTCGGTTGGTTCGCACCGCCATCGAGGCGACCGTGCTGGTGATCGGCTGGCTTCTGGGTGGCACCGTCGGCGTCGGGACGGTCGTCTACGCGTTCGGCATCGGACCGCTCGTGCAGCTGTTTCTGCGACTTATGCCACGTCGCATACTTTTCCACGACTTCAGCGGTGGCGACCGAGCCCGTCGGGAACGCGTCACTACGATGAGCGAGTGCCCACAACCGGAGAAGACGCAGCCGACGGTTTCCACGACGAAGACCTGCTGATCGACTTCGCCAGGGTGACGCTGCGCCGGGGTGGCAACACCCTGGTGGGGCCCGTCACCTGGGCGGTTGAACTCGACGAACGCTGGGTGGTCATCGGGCCGAACGGCGCGGGCAAGACCTCACTGCTGCGCATCGCCGCAGCGCAGGAGCATCCCTCTTCGGGCACCGCCTATGTGCTCGGTGAACGGCTCGGCCGCACCGACATGTCCGAGCTGCGTTCCCGCGTCGGCTTGAGCAGTTCCGCTCTGTCCCAACGGATTCCCGACGGCGAGATCGTGCGCGACCTCGTGGTGTCGGCCGGATACGCGGTGCTCGGCCGGTGGCGCGAGAGCTATGAAGAGGTCGACTACGCGCAGGCCGTCGACATGCTCGAAAGCGTGGGCGCCGAGCATCTCGCCGAGCGTGCCTACGGCACGTTGTCCGAAGGCGAGCGCAAGCGCGTGCTGATCGCTCGGTCGTTGATGACCGATCCGGAACTGCTGCTGCTCGATGAACCCGCGGCCGGGCTCGACCTCGGCGGGCGCGAGGAACTCGTGGCGAGATTGACCGACCTGGCCGCCGACGCGGACGCGCCGGCCATGGTGTTGGTGACCCACCATGTCGAGGAGATCCCACTAGGGTTCACCCACGGCCTGATTCTGTCCGAAGGCAAGGTCGTTGCGTCGGGTCTGTTGACCGACGTGTTGACTGCAGAGAACCTGTCCAAGGCGTTCGGCCAGTCGATCGCCCTGGATGTGATCGACGGACGGTACTTTGCGCGTCGGGTCAGAAGCCGCGCAGCGCACAGGAGGCGAGATTGACCAGTAACGATGAGCGCTTGCGCGAGGACCCGGCCGGTACGGATCCATTGGTGCCGCGGCCTGCCGCGACGGTGATGTTGGTCCGTGACACGGCCGAGGGAATCAAAGTTTTCTTGATGCGCAGGCATGCGGCGATGGATTTCGTCGCCGGTGTCATGGTGTTCCCGGGCGGTGGCGTCGACGATCGCGATCGCAACGCCGACATCGCCTGGTTCGGTCCGGAGCCGGCGTGGTGGGCTCAGCGGCTCGGCGTCGACGTCGGCCTGGCCGAAGCGCTCGTGTGTGCGGCCGCCCGGGAAACGTTCGAGGAGTCGGGCGTGCTGTTCGCCGGCCCGGCCGACGATCCCGACGGAATCGTCCGCGACGCCTCGGTGTACGGCGACGCGCGGGCCGCCCTGGCCAACCATTCGTTGTCGTTCGCGGACTTCCTGCGCGACGAGAAGCTCGTCCTGCGGGCCGATCTGCTGCGGCCGTGGGCCAACTGGGTGACGCCCAAAGAGGAACGCACACGTCGCTACGACACCTACTTCTTCGTCGGCGCCCTGCCGGAGGGGCAGCGGGCCGACGGCGAGAACACCGAGAGCGACCAGGCGTTCTGGAGCACTCCGCAAGCGGGGCTCGACGACTTCGAGGCAGGTCGCAGCTTCCTGTTGCCGCCGACCTGGACCCAATTGGACTCGCTGAACGGCCGTACGGTCGCCGAGGTCCTCGCGGTCGAGCGCAAGATCGTGGCGATCGAGCCCAGCCTGGCGGTCGGCGGCGGGAACTGGGAGATCGAGTTCTTCGACAGTGAGCGGTACAACGCGGCGCGGAATCACCGGTCACCGGCGGGCAGGAGCGAAGCGACCGGGGAATCGTCTCAGTGAACGAATTCGTCAGCGTCGTGATCGGGGCCGTGCCGGAGCAGGCCGGGGTGGCGACCTTGCTGCTGTCGCGGCCGCCGACCAACGCCCTCACGCGGCAGATCTACCGGGAGATCTCGTCGGCCGCCGCCGAACTCGCCGAACGCGCCGATGTGGCCGCCGTGATCCTGTTCGGCGGCCATGAGATCTTCTGTGCCGGCGACGACGTGCCCGAACTGCGCACCCTCGACGTCGAGGAGGAGGCCGCGGCCGACCACGCGCTGCAACGCTGCATCGAGGCCGTGGCCGCGATCCCCAAACCCACCGTGGCGGCCATCACCGGCTATGCCCTTGGCAGTGGGCTGACGTTGGCGCTCGCCGCGGATTGGCGCGTGAGCGGTGACAACGTCAAATTCGGGTCGACCGAGATTCTGGCCGGCCTCGCGCCCCGCGGTGGGGGCGGCACGCGGCTTGCGGGCGCCATCGGGCCCAGCAAGGCCAAAGAGCTGGTGTTCAGCGGACGTTTCGTCGGTGCCGAGGAAGCCCTGGGGTTGGGCCTGATCGACGAGATGGTGGCGCCCGACCACGTCTTCGACGCCGCCCTGGCGTGGGCCCGACGCTTCGTCGACCATCCTGTCGATGTGCTGGCCGCGGCAAAGGCCGCCGTCGACCGGGTCGTGGACCGGCCCTGACGCGCATTGGACAACGGCCGTTAGGCTGCCCTTCATGACGGAAACGAAGGAACCCGGCACCGACTTCGATGCGCCGGTCGATGCGGCTGGCATGCCGGCTCCTAACCCCCACGCCACGGCCGAACAGGTCGAGGCCGCGATGCATGACAGCAAGCTCGCCCAGGTCCTCTACCACGACTGGGAGGCCGAGACGTACGACGAGAAGTGGTCGATCTCCTATGACCAGCGCTGCATCGACTACGCCCGCGGCCGGTTCGACGCGATCGTTCCCGAGGAGGAGCAGCGCAACCTGCCCTACGACAGGGCGCTGGAACTGGGGTGCGGCACCGGGTTCTTCCTGCTCAACCTCATCCAGTCCGGGGTCGCGCGGCGCGGTTCGGTGACCGATCTGTCGCCGGGCATGGTCAAAGTCGCCACGCGCAACGGACAGTCGCTGGGCCTGGACATCGACGGCCGCGTCGCCGACGCCGAGGGCATCCCGTACGAGGACAACACGTTCGATCTCGTCGTCGGCCATGCTGTGCTACACCACATCCCCGACGTCGAGCTGTCGCTGCGCGAGGTCGTCCGCATCCTCAAACCGGGCGGTCGTTTCGTATTCGCCGGCGAGCCGACGACCGTCGGCAACCGCTACGCGCGTGAGCTGTCCACATTGACGTGGCACGCCACCACGAATCTCACCAAGCTGCCTTGGCTGAACGGTTGGCGCCGCCCGCAGGCTGAGCTCGACGAGTCGTCGCGGGCCGCCGCGCTCGAGGCCGTCGTCGACCTGCACACGTTCGATCCCGCCGATCTGGAGCGCATGGCCACCAACGCCGGTGCGGTCGAGGTCCGCACGGCGAGTGAGGAATTCACCGCCGCCATGCTGGGCTGGCCCGTTCGCACGTTCGAGGCGGCCGTGCCGCCCGGACGACTGGGCTGGGGCTGGGCGAAGTTCGCGTTCAACAGTTGGACCACGCTCAGTTGGGTGGATGCCAACGTGTGGCGCCGCGTGGTTCCCAAGGGCTGGTTCTACAACGTGATGGTCACCGGAGTCAAGCCGTCGTAGCGTTCGACAGCGACGCGGTCGCGTTCCTGCGTTCGGAGGCGGGTAGGCACGCGTTGCGGCAGGTCGCCGGCCACCCGCTGACCGGGGCCACGTTGGTGAGCGACATCGCCTCGCTGCGAACACAATTCGGTGACCGCGCCGCGGTGCTCGTCGAGACCGTCCAACTGCGCCGACGCGCGGCGGCCAAGTTCGACGACCCGTCGGACTGGTTGTTCACCGACGAGGCGCTGCAGCAGGCCACCGCGGCGCCGGTGGCCGCCCACCGGGCTGCCCGGTTGCGTGGTGCGCGTGTGCACGACGCGACGTGTTCGATCGGCAGTGAGCTTGTGGCGCTGAGGGATACGGCCGAGCAACTGGTGGGCAGCGACATCGATCCGGTGCGCCTGGCGATGGCTGCCAACAACGTCGGTGGCGTGGACCTGTGCCGCGCCGACGCATTGCGGCCCATCACCCGCGACGCGGTCGTGATTGTCGACCCCGCCCGGCGCCAGGGTGGGCGGCGCCGGTTCGACCCACGTGCCTACACCCCGGCCCTCGACGCCGTCCTCGAGACGTACCGAGATCGAGACATGGTTGTAAAGTGCGCTCCCGGAATCGATTTCGATCAAGTCGAGCAATTGGGGTTCGCCGGTGAGATCGAAGTGACCTCCTCAGGTGGGGGAGTGCGCGAAGCGTGCCTGTGGTCTTCGGGGCTCACCGAATCCGGCGTACGGCGACGGGCCACCGTGCTCGACCGTGGCGAGCACATCACCGACGTCGAACCCGATGACTGTCCGGTCGCCCCCGCCGGTCGCTGGATCGTCGATCCCGACGGAGCGGTCGTGCGGGCCGGACTCGTGCGGCACTACGCGGCACGGCACGGGTTGTGGCAACTCGATCCCGATATCGCCTACCTGTCCGGTGACCGGTTGCCGGACGGGGTGCGCGGGTTCGAGGTGCTCGAACAGCTCGGCTACCACGAGCGGCGGCTGCGGACGGCGCTCGCAGCCCGGTCGGTGGGCGCGGTCGAGATCCTGGTCCGCGGGGTCGACGTCGACCCCGACGCGCTGAGGGCGCGGCTGCGGCTGCGGGGTCACGAGCGCCTCGCGGTCGTCATCGCCCGGCTGGGATCCGGGGCCGCCAGTCGGGCAACGGCATTCATTTGTCGGCCGTCCTGGTGACCCGCCAGTAGGCTTGAATCCGATGCGCCGGTGTCCGGCGTGACCTGACCCCTTACGAGGACGACTGAGGATGCGAATTCCCCCTGTGCTGGCGCTGATCGCGGCCGGTCTGCTCGGAGGCTGGGGCGGCTTGCCGACGGCGGCCGCCCAGACCGCATGCGCCGAACTCGGCGGCACGGTTGACCAGGATCAGGTGTGCCAGGTGCATACCGCCAACGCCGCCTACACGCTGGACTACACGTTCCCCGAGGGCTACCCCGATCAGCAGGCCATCACCGGCTACCTGATCCAGACCCGCGATGGCTTCGTGAACGTCTCGGACATGCCCGGTTCCCGTGACCAGCCGTACGTGTTGGACGCCAGGGGAACTGCCTACACGTCCGGCGCGCCCGGGCTGCCGCCGCGCACCCAGAGCCTGGTGTTCGAGGTGTATCAGAACGTCGGCGGCGCTCACCCGCAGACGTGGTACAAGGCGTTCAACTACGACCTGCTGACCCGCGCGCCGATCACGTTCGACCGGCTGTTCAAGCCCGGCACCAGGCCGCTCGACGTCATCTTCCCGATCGTGCAGCGCGAACTGCAGAAGCAGTCGGGCGTCGAACAGGCGATACCGCAGTCCGTCGGGTTGGACCCCACGCACTATCAGAACTTCGCGATCACCGACGACTCGGTGATCTTCTTCTTCGGTCAGGGCGAACTGCTCTCCGAAGCGGCCGGAGCCACCCAGGCATCGGTGCCACGCTCCGCGCTGGCGCCGATGCTTGCTTAGGCGGGCGCGAAGCCGTACACCTGGCCGTCGCTCGTGGCGGTGACGACGCGGCGGTCGTGGGCGATCGAGACGCCGACCGGCCAGCCCGTGGCCTCGGGCAGGGCATAGGTGTTGATCGTGCGTCCATCGGCGCTGTCGAACACCAGCAGCGCCTGGCCGTGTCCGCCCTCGCGGGCCACGGTGTAACCGACACCGCCCGAGCGGCTCGACGTGGACAGCGGTGTGACGTCGTCGCGCGTCCACACCACTTCGCCGCGGTCGCCCTCGTCTCGCACGGCCATGAGTTTCGCGTCCGGTCCGCCGCCCGCCACGATCAATCCGTCGGGAGACACGGACGGCGGAGTTTGAGCTAGATAGTCCAGGGGCACCGACCATTTCGCCGAACCGTCGGCGGTGTTGATCGCCCACAACTGTTCGTCACGTCCGTTGACGTAGGCCGTCGCGCCATCCGCGGAAAGCACCGGGCTGGCGAACGGACCCCGGCCCACGGCATCGCTGGTCCACTCGCGCGCCAGCAGCGGCGTCTGACCGGGCCGGTACTTCAGCCCGACCAAAACGGGCGCTTCCGCTCCTGGTTCCCACAACGTCAGCACGATGGTGCTGCTCGCGGCGGAGAACGCCGGTGCGGCCGCCACCGGGCAACGGGACCGCGCCAGCTGGCAGTCGCCCAGGCCGCGCTGCGGATCGGTCGGGTCGACGCCCGACACGAGGTCCAGCGGTGTGCCCTCGACCGTTCCGCGATGCGCGTCGAACACCAGGACCTGACCGAGATGGGTGATCACCAACAGTTGGCCGTCGGTGAGAATCCTCGGTGTCGTCGGCATGCCGATCACCGGCTGGCGCCACCGGATCCACTGGGTGGGCGGGAAGGACAGCATCGCGCCGGGCTGGCCGACGTACACGTTGTCGAAGCCGTCGAAAAGCGGGCTCGACCAACCGCCGCCCTGCACCAGACGTGTGCACCAGCGTTGCCGGGCGTTGTTGTCGGCTTCCCAGACCATCAGCGAGCAACCGCCCGCACTCTGCGCGTTGACCGCGAGGTACTGGCCTGAGCCGAGTGCCACCTGCGCGGCCATGTCACCCTTTGCCGACCGGCTCCACTCGAGGCGCAGATTGTCGGCGCCCGGGGTCGCCGTGAAGCTGCTGTTGGCGGCGTCTCCGTACTGCGCCGCCCATCCTGACGCGGCGTGCGCCTCGACCCAGGAATCGGTGTTCTCACAACCGGCGAGCAGGCCCGTGAGCAGCGCAGCTACCGCCAGCGCAAGGTATCGCCGGATCACGGTGTCCTTTCGTCGGGAAGCCGGACTGGGCCGCATGGATCGACCACGTGAGGGTAACCCGTCGGCCCGGCTGCGCTCGCGTAGGCTTTCCGGCCATGACGACGATGTGGGGCGCACCGATTCACAAAAGGTGGCGTGGGTCCCGGCTGCGCGACCCGCGCCAGGCCGACTTTCTCACGATGGCATCGCTGAAGTGGGTCATCGCCAACCGTGCGTTCACCCCGTGGTACCTGGTGCGGTATTGGCGGTTGCTGAAATTCAAGTTGGCCAACCCGCACATCATCACCCGCGGCATGGTGTTCCTCGGTAAAGGCGTGGAGATCCAGTGCACCCCGGAGCTGGCTCAGATGGAGATCGGCCGCTGGGTGCACATCGGCGACAAGAACACCATCCGCTGCCATGAGGGTTCGCTGCGGATCGGCGACAAGGTGGTGCTCGGCCGCGACAATGTCATCAACACCTATCTCGACATCGAGCTCGGTGACTCGGCGCTGATGGCCGACTGGTGCTACGTCTGCGACTTCGACCACAAGATGGACGACATCAACGTTCCGATCAAAGACCAGGGCATCATCAAGAGCCCGGTGCGCATCGGCCCGGACACCTGGATCGCCGCCAAGGTGACGGTGCTGCGGGGCACGACGGTCGGGCGAGGTTGCGTGCTCGGCGCGCACGCGGTGGTCAAGGGCGACATCCCGGATCACTCGATCGCGGTCGGATCGCCCGCCAAGGTCGTCAAGAACCGCAAGCTGGCGTGGGAGACGTCGGCAGCGGAGCGCGCCGAACTCGCTGCGGCGCTGGCCGACATCGAACGCAAGAAGGCGGCGAGCAACTAAGCTCTCAGCGGTGCAGCAGTCCGGCCAGACCCCAGAGCCCGACGACGAGCCTGACTACCGCTTCACGCTCGCCAACGAGCGGACATTCCTGGCCTGGCAGCGCACTTCGCTGGGGCTGCTTGCGGCCGCGGTGGCGGTCATCCAGTTCGTTCCGGACCTGGGCCTGCCCGGCGCCCGCCACATTCTGGGGTTGGTGCTGACAATGCTGGCGACGGCGACCGCCGCGGTCGGGCTGTGGCGCTGGCGCCAGGTCGATCGCGCGATGCGGGCAGGCACTGCGCTGCCACGCCATCCCACTCCGGGCTATCTCGCGGTGGGATTGTGTGTGATCGGCCTGCTGGTCCTGATCGCCGCGGTGGTAAGGCTGGTCTCGGGTTGAGGACCTTCGAGCAGACCCTGCCTGCACAGCGCACGGCGTTGTCCTGGACGCGGACGTCGTTCGCCGTGCTCGGCACCGGGGCGGTGCACATGCTGCACGACATCCAGGACCATCGGGCCGGCTTCGGATTGGTCGCGGCGGGCGTGGCGGTGGTGATCTCGCTGCTCACCTATCTGGTCGGGGTCCGCAGGCAGCGCCTGCTTACCCGTGACCCGCTGCCGAAACGACTGGCGGCCACCGTTGAGGTGCACGCGGTGACGGCGGCCGTGCTGATTCTCATTGCCGTGTCGGTGCTTTCGTTGCCGCTGTAGTCAGCACTCGATACCGAATGTTTCGCTGAAGGCGGTGCGCCCCGGGTCGGTGACCGTGAGTGCCCGGCCGCGCGGTGCGCGCTTGAGCCAACCGGCCGACAGGCTTCGGTCGAGCACGGCCCGGCCGAGCCGGCCCGACAGGTGATGGCGCTGTTCGGTCCAGTCGACGCAGTACCGGACGAGTGGTCTTCGGCCCGAGGGCAATTCGATGCCGATGTCGGTGAGAAAGTCTCGTCCGGTCGCGGTGAGGGCGTACTCGACGTCGTGGCCGGGGCTGCTGAGCGCGTCGTGCATATCGCGTTCGGGGTGGTAGCGGCCGTCGCCGCCGACGAGGACCTCCCGGTCGATGAGGCTGCCCATGATCTGCACCCCCAGCCGTCCCGCGATGTGGTCGTAACAGGTTCTCGCGCTGCGCAACCGCGCCGCCCTGGTGCCTTCGCGCAACGAGGTCACCGGGCGTGCCGGGGCGAGTCTGCCGAGTTGCTCGAGCAGCGCGCCGACCTCTGGACCGGCCAGCCGGTAGTAGCGGTGGCGGCCGTGGGTCTGGACCGAGAGCAGGCCGGCATCGGTGAGTTTGTGCAGGTGACTGCTTGCGGTGGGCCGGCTGACGCCTGCCTCGTCGGCGAGGACGCTCGCGGGCAGGGCACGACCGTCGTCGAGGGCGAGCAGCACTTTGCATCTGGCCGGATCGGCCAGCAGCGCGGCCACTGCCGCGATGTCGATGTCGGCCGCCGACGGTAGTTCGTGCGCCTCATACACGGCATGCCTCCGTTTCGCGCGTGCGGACCATCGCCGTCACCGCGATCGCGGCAGCCAGCTGGCACAGCCCGCCGAGCAGCAACGCAGCGCGCACGCCTGCGTCGCCGCCGATCGCCGCCATGGTGCTACCCAACACCGCCACACCGACAGTGATACCCAGCAGCCGGGCAAGATTCACCACGCTCGCTGCCATCCCGGACCGCCGCGCCGGCGTCGCCTCCATCGCGAGCGCGACGGCCGGACCGGTGGTCAGTGCCAAACCCGCCCCGGCAAGGACGAACGACGCTTCCAGCAGCCAGATCGGCGATGTGGCGCCTGCCGCGGCATAGAGCAGCAGGCCGCCGGCCATGAGCACCAGGCCCATGGTCATCGCGGTGCGCGGGCTGGTTCTTCTGGTCAGGCTGGTCGCCGTCGGGATCAGCAGCAGGTAGGTCACCGGCATCGGAAGGAACCAGACCGCGGTCGCCAGCGCACTGAGGCCGCGAAGTTGTTGGAAGGCAAAGGTGTTGACGAGCAGCAGCCCGTAGATACCGAACGTCATGACGAATGTCGCGAGCAACGCCGCAACAAGCCGACGGCTGCCGAACATGTCCAGCGGCAGCATCGGGTTTCGGCTGCGGCGCTGCCGCAGGAGGAACCCCGCGATCGCGAGCGCCGCCACGATCGCGACCGCAGCGATCCGGTCCGGCGGCCACGCGCGTCCTTCGATGAGAGCGACGGTCAGCGAGCCGAGGGCCAGCATCGCGAGCAGTTGTCCCGCCGGGTCGATGTGAGCGGCGGCCGGATCTCGGGATTCCGGCAGGTGACGGTAGCTCAGCAGCAACGCGAGCACGCCCACCGGCGCGTTGAGCCAGAAGATCCAGCGCCAGCCGGCGGTGTCGGCGAGGACACCGCCGAGCAGCGGTCCGATCGCGGTGCTGCTCGCGGCGGCCATCGCCCAAGCTGCGGTCGACCTGGCCCGGTCCGCGGGATGTGGGAACGCGGCCGCCGTGATGGCCAAACCCTGCGGCAGCATCATCGCGGCCCCGACGCCCTGAACGGCTCTGGCGGCCAACAAGAATGGCGTCGTCGCGGCAAGGGCGCAGGCCAGGGAGGCGGCGACGAAGGTCACCAGGCCGATACGCAACAACCGGCGCCTGCCGAATCGGTCACCGAGCGAACCCGCGGCGAGCAGCAGCGCGGCGAACGTCACGTTGTAGGCGTCGATGGTCCATTGCGCAGCGGATACCCCGCCGCCGAGCTCTGTCCCGATCGCGGGCAGTGCCAGGTTGACCGCGTTCGCGTCGACGAGGCCGACGAAAAGCCCGAGGTAGGCCGCGATCAGAGTGAGAATCTGGGAACGCGTGAGTGCCATACCCGCACGCTAGGCGTGGAATGATTCGACGCCGGTCGAAGTGTTTCAGCGGTCGGGCAGTGCGTGCTCGACGATCGGGCGTCGGGGATGGGGTTCGCGTTCGCGGCGTTTGGCCGCGAGGTACACCTGCGAGGTCTCGGCTGCGACGGTGTGCCAGTCGAAGTCTGCGGTGAGCCGTTCCCGTGCCGCCACCGCGCGCCGTTGTGCCGCGTCGGGGTCGTCGAGCACCGCGCGCACGGCAGCGGCCAATCCGGCCACATCCCTTGGCGCGAATGACATCCCGGTCTGGCCGTCGATCACTGCCTCGCCGAGCCCGCCGACGTTGGAGGTGACGAGCGGGGTTCCGGTCGCCGCTGCCTCGAGTGCGACGATGCCGAACGGCTCGTAGTGACTGGGGAGGACGGCCGCGTCGGCCTCCTGCAGCGCCCGTACCAAATCGTCGTGGCCGAGACGCCCGACGAAGCGAGTAGCCTTGACCACCTTGTTTTTTCGGGCTTGCTCGATGAGCCACTGCTGCTGTGTGCCGTCGCCGGCGATGGTCAGCGTGGTGCCGGGGTGGGCCCGGCGGATCCGGGGAAGCGCCGCGATCGCGTCGTGCACGCCTTTTTCGTACTCCAGCCGACCGACGTAGAGCAGCTGGGCCGGGCCCTGCCGGGGTTTCCGTCGCGCGAACGGCCAGAGCTCGGCGTCGATCCCGTTGCGGATCACGCGGATCTCGGCGAGGTCGGGACCGAAGAGCTCGGTGATTTCGTCGTTCATCGAGGCCGAACAGGTTATGAGCGAATCGGATTCACGCACCAGCCACGACTCGACGGCATGCACCTGACGGCTGATCGGGCCGGAGACCCAGCCGGAATGTCTGCCGGCCTCGGTCGCGTGGATCGTGGAAACCAGTGGTACATCGAAGAATTCGGCCAACGCGATGGCGGGGTGGGCGACGAGCCAGTCGTGGGCGTGCACCACATCGGGCAGCCATGGATTGCCTGAACGGTCCCGGACCGCCAGGCCGGTGCGCACCATGGCGTGGCCCATCGCGAGCGTCCAGGCCATCATGTCGGTGCCGAACTCGAACTCGTGCGGATCCTGCGCGGCCGCGACGACGCGGACGCCCTCGCTGACCTCGTCGGTCGACGGGTGCGTGCTCGGGTCGGTGCCGGAGGGGCGGCGGCTGAGCACGACGACCTCATGGCCGTCGGCCGCGAGCGCGGTCGCCAGGTGATGCACGTGACGGCCGAGGCCGCCGACCACAACGGGCGGGTACTCCCATGACACCATCAGGATTTTCACAATTGCGTGCCTTTGAGCCGGTGCGAGCGACCGCAGAATGCCAGGATTTTGCGGCGTGTCGGTGTACAGACACGGTCGCTCGCGGAGCGGGGGTGGGGAGAGGTGGTCATTATCTCGGCAGCCGCCGGGCGTCGAGGGCGCCGAACAGGCCGTCGGCTTTGTTCCAGCCGTCGGCGAGGCGCTCGGCGTGCTCGCGGCGGCCGGCCGCGAGCGCGTCGGAAATCTCGCGGGTGGCGTGGGCGTGCAGGTGCGCGCGGTAGCGCGCGTAGTCGGCCGCCGAATCCTTGCTGACCATGAACGGCCAGTCGCTGGAAACGGTCAGGAGGGTTTCGCGCAGGATCTGGTCGGCGACGCGGTCACGCGGGGTGGGCGACCCGATCGCGGCGTGCTGCGTCAGGGCTTTGTCGACGGTGCTGAGCGCGCTGTCGACGACTTCGTTGTTGAGCTGCACGAGATCGCTCACCGGCTCGCCGTTCCAGACTTGCCAGTCTTTACCCGAACCCCATGAGCTGGGCGGCAATTCGACTGGGGCGCCGACGAATCCGTCATCGATGGCATCCGACAGCGTGCCGACCCGCACCCCGGCCTCGGGCAGTGCCCGCAGCACGCGCTCCAGCCAGACCGGGCCCTCGTACCACCAATGGCCGAACAACTCGGTGTCGAATGCGGCGACCACGTGGGCGGGCCTGCCGATCCGTTCGCTTTCCGCCGTGAGCCGCCTGCGCACGACCTCGACGAAATCGGCGACGTGGTCGTCGACGGCGCGGTCGGCGCGTTGCGGGTCGTAGGGTGCCTTCTCCTCGGAGGGCACATTGCGTCCCGTGACACGTGCGGGTTTGAGGCCCGTCGTGTGGTCGTAGGTGTGGAAATCACGGTAGGCGGCATGGCCCGGATACCCCGACTTCGGTGACCACACGCGGTAGCTGACCTGCAGGTCACGGCCGAATGCGATGACATCGGAATCACCGACCGGGCGCCCAAGCGCCGTATCGCCGTGCAGTGACGGACCGTCCACCATGAAATGGCCGACACCCGCTGCGGCATAACCGGTTTCCATACCCGGCGCATACGCACACTCGGGCGCCCAGATGCCATTTGGGGTGTGCGCGAAACGCTGCTGGGCGTCGGCCAGCCCTTCCCGCAGCGCGAACTCGCGAAGCCGCGGATTGAGCAGCGGCTGGAACGGGTGAGACAACGGGCCGCCGAGGAGTTCGATGGCCTCGGCGTCGATGAGCTCGCGCAGCAGCGGGCTGGCGCCGTGCCGCCAGCGGCCGGTGAAATCCTCGAGTGCGGAACCGGCCTCGTCGTATTCGCGAGCGCCGAACTCGCGCAACGCTTTCGGGTCACGCAGCGTGGTGGCCTCGAGTGCCCGCAGCTGCCAGTTGGCCAGCCAGTGATGCATGCCGGTCAGGCAGTACGGGTCGTCGAGCTGTGCGGTCACGACCGGCGTCATGCCCAGCGTGATCAAGTGCCTGCGATTCTCGGCGGCCAGCGTGCGCAACACCCGCAGCAGCGGCAGGTAGGCCGCCGCCCATGACTGGTAGAGCCATTCTTCCCCGACCGGCCAGCGGCCGTGATGGGCCAGCCACGGCAGATGCGTGTGCAGTACGAGCGTGAATAATCCGGGGACCGGATCGGGGTTCGACGGCTCGGTCACGGTCGCACCGCGATCGCGACGAGGTCGAGGCTGTCGTCGATGTTCCGCTCACCGGCGGGCGTGAGGTCGAAGTCGTCGGTACGCACCGCGGCGACGTCGGCGAGCAGTTGGTCGGGCCACGGCGCATCGGCCACCGCGCGCTGCACCTGTGCCTCGATGATCGAACCGCCGTGGCGCTCGTCCATCACGGTCAGAGCGGCGCCGTGAAAGACACCGAGCATCGATTCGAGCGTGAACCCGGCCGTCACCAGCAGTTCGGTCAGCTCGGCGGCGTTGAGTTCGCGCGTGTGGAACGGGTTGAGCGGCGTGTCGCGGCCGGGGGAGAAGGTGATGCGGTTGGGCGTTGAGACCAAGAACACGCCGCCCGGCCGAAGCACGCGGTAGCACTCGGCAACGAATTGCGCTTGGTCCCAAAGGTGTTCGATGACCTGGAAGTTCACCACCACGTCGACCGAGTTGTCGGCGAGCGGCAGCTCGGCGAGGTTTCCGTGGCGGATGTCGACCCGCGGATAGCGGGCCCGCACATGGGCGACCGTTGCCTCGTCGTAGTCGAGACCGATGACATTTCGGGCCACATCGGCGATCAGGTCGGCCCCGTATCCCTCGCCGCATCCGGCTTCCAGGACATCCCGGTCGATGCAGCGGTCAGCCAGCCGTTGGTAGACCACTTCGTGACGACGGAACCAGTAGTTCTCCTCGGCCAGGCCGGGGATGGTTCGCTCGCCGGTCAGGGGTAGGGCGTTCCCCGGGTCGCCCACGAATGCGCTCATTGGAAGGCAGGCTAACCCAGGCTTACCCAAGGTGAAGGTGTTGGTGGCGGATCCACCAACACTTGCCCGCTGTGGCGGTGTGATAGGGGCGCCCGGAATACGAACTTCGACCAGCTATGGTGTTCCTGCGAACCACCAAAAGTTACCGACGGGTAACATGGTGCTAGTAGCTTAGAACGTGATATGGGCCGGTTACCGGCCTCATCGAGGAGGACGAACCAGAGTCATGACGAACATCGTGGTCCTGATCAAACAGGTCCCAGACACTTGGTCGGAGCGCAAGCTTTCCGACGGCGATTTCACCCTCGACCGTGAGGCTGCGGACGCCGTGCTCGACGAGATCAACGAACGTGCCGTTGAAGAGGCACTGTTGATCAAGGAGCGGGAGGGCGGCGACAGCACCGTGACCGTGCTGACCGCCGGTCCGGAGCGTGCCACCGAGGCGATCCGCAAGGCCCTGTCGATGGGTGCCGACAAGGCGGTGCACCTCAAGGACGACGGCCTGCACGGCTCCGATGTCATCCAGACCGCATGGGCGCTCGCCCGCGCGCTGGGCACCATCGAGGGCACCGAGCTGGTCATCGCCGGTAACGAGGCCACCGACGGTGTCGGCGGCGCGGTTCCCGCGGTCATCGCCGAGTACCTGGGCCTGCCCCAGCTCACGCACGTGCGCAAGCTGAACGTCGAGGGTGGCAAGGTCACCGCCGAGCGCGAGACCGACGAGGGTGTGTTCACCCTCGAGGCGTCGCTGCCGGCCGTGGTCAGCGTCAACGAGAAGATCAACGAGCCTCGCTTCCCGTCCTTCAAAGGCATCATGGCCGCCAAGAAGAAGGAAGTCACCGTGCTCACGCTTGCTGAGATCGGTGTCGAGGCCGACGAGGTCGGTGTCGCCAACGCCGGGTCGAAGGTGCTGTCCTCGACCCCGAAGCCGCCGAAGACGGCTGGCGAGAAGGTGACCGACGAAGGCGACGGCGGCACCAAGATCGCCGACTACCTGGTCGCTCAAAAGCTCATCTAGCCCATTCACGAGACGCGAAAGACATAACGAGAACCCATGGCTGAAGTACTTGTGCTCGTCGAGCACGCCGATGGCGCACTGAAAAAGGTCAGCGCCGAACTGCTTACCGCCGCCCGGGTGCTGGGTGAGCCTGCCGCTGTTGTGGTGGGCAAGCCGGGCTCGGCGGCGTCGCTCACCGACGGACTGAAGGCTGCCGGCGCGGCCAAGATCTATGTCGCCGAGTCCGATGACGTCGAGAACTACCTGATCACCCCCGTCGTGGACGTGCTGGCCGGGCTGGCCGAGTCGGCCGCGCCTGCGGGCGTGCTGATCGCTGCCAGCGCGGACGGCAAGGAGATCGCCGGACGTCTGGCCGCCCGCATCGGCTCGGGCCTGCTGGTCGACGTCGTCGACGTCAAGGAGGGTGCGGTGGGTGTCCACAGCATCTTCGGTGGCGCGTTCACCGTCGAGGCTCAGGTCACCAGCGACACCCCGGTGATCACCGTGCGTCCGGGCTCGGTCGAGGCCGCCCCGGCCGACGGTGCAGGCGAGGTCGTCAACGTCGAGGTCCCGGCCCAGGCCGAGACGGCGACCAAGATCACCAAGCGCGAGCCCGCCGTGGCCGGCGACCGCCCGGAGCTCACCGAGGCCACGGTCGTGGTCGCCGGTGGCCGCGGTGTCGGCAGTGCCGACAACTTCTCGGTCGTCGAGGAGCTGGCCGACTCGCTCGGCGGCGCCGTCGGTGCCTCGCGCGCCGCGGTCGACTCGGGCTACTACCCGGGCCAGTTCCAGGTCGGCCAGACCGGCAAGACCGTCTCGCCGCAGCTGTACATCGCGTTGGGCATCTCCGGTGCGATCCAGCACCGCGCCGGTATGCAGACGTCGAAGACGATCATCGCGGTGAACAAGGACGAAGAGGCGCCGATCTTCGAGATCGCCGACCTCGGCATCGTCGGTGACCTGTTCAAGGTCACCCCGCAGCTGACCGAGGCCGTCAAGGCTCGCAAGGGCTGACGCGTCACAGCAGTTCGACAAGACTCCGGTGCACCTGGTGCGCCGGGGTTTTGCGTTGTGCGCAGCCCCTTGGTTTTCGCCGGAAACTACGGACTTTCCGGGGTTCATGGCCGGACCCTCGAGTGCCAGTGTGGTTTCAGGCAACAAGCACACCGAGGAAGGCACCCGCACATGAAGATCACAGTTTTCGGCGCTACCGGTCAGATCGGTTCGAAGGTGGTGGAACTGCTCACCGAGTCCGGCTATGACGTCGTCGCCGCATCGCGGCAATCGGGGGCCGATGTCCTGACCGGTGACGGGCTCAAGGAAGCGCTCGACGGGGCCGAGGTACTCGTCGACGTGGTCAATTCACCGTCGTTCGCCGACGACCCGGTGATGGACTTCTTCACGACGTCGACCCGCAACCTCGTCGAGGCGGCCAAGGCCACCGGCGTCGGACACTATGTGGCGCTGTCCATCGTGAACGCCGACGAACTGCCCGCGAGCGGCTATATGCGCGCCAAGGTTGCCCAGGAGAAGGCCATCGTCGCCTCGGGGCTGCCCTACACGATCGTGCGGGCAACACAGTTCCATGAATTCGCCGAAGCGATCACGGGATCGCTCGTCGTCGGCGACGAGGTGCGGGTTCCCGACGCGCGGATCCAGCTCATCGCCGCCCCCGAGGTCGCTGCCGAGGTGGCCAGGGCCGCACAGACCGCTGCGATCAATGGCGTGGTGAACATCGGTGGGCCGGAGAAGCTTTCGTTCGCCGAGATGGCTCAGACGGTCCTGGACAAGCAGGGCGACGACAAGCCCGTCGTCGTGGACCCGAACGCCACCTATTTCGGCACGTCCGTCGACGACAACAGCCTCGTCACCGGTGACGACGGCAAGCTTGCCGGCATTCGCTTCGCGGACTGGATCGCCGCACGGTGACATGGAGCTCGACGAGGTAGTCCGCGCGCGCCGGTCGATCCGGAGATTTCTCCCGGACCGGCCGGTGCCGCGCGAGCTGGTCGAGGAGGCGCTCGCACTCGCGATGCGGGCGCCGTCCAACTCCAATGTGCAGCCGTGGCGGGTGTTCTTCGCGGCAGGGGCACGGCGGGACCGCCTGGTCAAGGCGCTGTCGGCCGAGGTGCGGGCACGGCGCCCGCAGTCGCTGGGGTTGCCTGCCAGTTTCAACCACCTGCGTGCGGAGCTTGGCGCGCTCGTCTACGGGTCGATGGGTATCGCGCGTGCCGACGCCGCCGCACGCTGGCAGGCACAGCTACGAAACTGGGAATTCTTCGGGGCTCCACTGGCCGGGGCGGTGTGCATGCACCGCGATCTGGGCCCTGCCGACGCGATCGGCGTCGGCATGTTTCTCCAGACGTTTCTGTTGGCGCTGACCGAGCGCGGTATCGGCAGCTGCGTGCAGGTCTCGATTGCGATGTGCCCTGACGTGCTGCACGACGTACTGGAGATTCCCGACGAGTTGACCGTGCTGTGCGGGGTGTCGATCGGCTATCCCGACCCGGACTTCGCCGCCAACCACCTCGACATCCCCCGAAATCCGGTTGAGGCGAACGTGGTGTTCCACGACAACTGAGGGTGACGAACCTCACACCGAACAATTCGTCACCTGCCGCTCACAGACACGTCACGCGCGCGATGCCGTCCAGAGACCCAGCTGGGCGACCGTGCTGGCTATGAGCGCTGCATCCGTACTCATCGCCGCTGATCATGCCGACGGCGCGGCGCCCGACGCGCCGCGCTACACCTTGCTGCTGTCCACCGACGCCGAGCTCATCGAGGCAGCCCAGCGGCTGCGCCACGACGTCTTCACGTCCGAGCCCGGATTCGCCCTCAGCGGGGCGGTCGACGGCCGGGACGCCGATCGCTTCGACGAGCACTGCGATCACCTGCTGGTGCGCGAAGACGGAACCGGTGAGCTGGTGGGCTGCTACCGCATGTTGCCGCCGCCGGGTGCCATCGCCGCAGGCGGTCTGTACACGGCCACCGAGTTCGACGTCCGCGGGCTCGATGCGCTGCGCCCGTCGTTGGTCGAGATGGGCCGCGCGGTCGTACGTGCCGATCACCGAAACGGCGGTGTCGTGCTGTTGATGTGGGCGGGCATCCTGGCCTACCTGGACCGCTCCGGATACGACTATGTGACGGGCTGCGTTTCGGTTCCGGTCGCCGGCAACGCGGACGGACCGCCCGGCACCCAGATCCGCGGGGTTCGTGACTTCGTCCGGCGCAGGCACGCCGCACCGGACGAGTACACGGTGTACCCCTATCGGCCGGTGGTGCTGGACGGAAAGGGGCTCGACGACATCGACCCGCCGTCCCGGACGACGGTGCCCCCACTGATGCGCGGATACCTTCGGCTCGGCGCCCAGGTGTGCGGGGAACCGGCCCACGACCCGGACTTCGGCGTTGGCGACTTTCCGGCCCTGCTGGACAAGCGCAAGGCCGATGTCCGCTACCTCAAGCGCCTGCGTTCGGTCTCGGCGGCAGCCGACATGGCCGACGGCATGACCGTGGAATCGCGATGACCACCGCCGGGTGCGAACACTCGTGGCTGCCCAGGGCCTCGTGTGACGCGAGTTGCGTGCACGCAGGCAGCGCGGACGCCGGCCGCCGGCCGGTGGTCTGGGTCCGTACGACTGTGCGGGTCGCGATGGCGATCCTGCTGGCGCCCGGCGTGCCGCTGCTCGCGGTGCCGATGCCGGGCCGTTCCCACATCCAGCGGTTCTACTGCCGGCTGATGCTGCGCTGCTTCGGCGTGCGAATCTCGGTGTCGGGCGGGCCCATTCGCAATCTTCAAGGCGTGCTCGTGGTCAGCGGGCACGTGTCGTGGCTGGACATCTTCACGATCGGTGCCGTGCTGCCCGGCTCGTTCGTCGCACGCGCCGACCTGGTCGAGTGGCCGGCCGTGGGCCGGCTCGCCCGCATCATGAAGGTGATCCCGATCGACCGCGGCAGCCTGCGCCGGCTGCCCGCCGTGGTGCACACGGTGGCCGAACGCCTGCGCGCCGGCCACACCGTGGTCGCCTTCCCCGAGGGCACCACGTGGTGCGGGCTCGCCTACGGGCCGTTCCGGCCGGCGATGTTCCAGGCCGCGATCGACGCCGCCCGCCCGGTGCAGCCGCTGCGACTGAACTATCGGCACCGCGACGGCAGGCCGTCGACCACACCGGCGTTCGTCGGTGAGGACACCTTGCTTCAATCGATCAAACGGGTCATCACCGCACGTCGCACCGTCTGCCACATCCATGTGGGGTCGCTGCAGCTGCCCGGTGACGACCGGCGGGCACTGGCGGCGCGTTGCGAGGCGGCGGTGCGCAGCGAGCAGTTGCTGCCCAGCGCCCCGGCGCACGCATTGGCGGCCTGACCCGGCGATCGGGGCCGGCCGCAAAACGGCGGCTATTCTGGAGAGGTTATGACCTCTACCTCGACCGCGTCCTCTGGCCGGCAGGTCTACCTCGATCATGCCGCGACGACGCCGATGCACCCAGCCGCCATCGAGGCGATGACGGCTGTCCTGGCGAGCGTCGGCAACGCCTCGTCGTTGCACGGATCGGGCCGGTCGGCCCGCCGCCGGATGGAGGAAGCGCGCGAGGCCCTGGCGCAGCTTCTCGGTGCCCGGCCGTCGGAGGTGATCTTCACCGCAGGAGGTACCGAGAGCGACAACCTCGCGGTCAAGGGCATCTACTGGGCGCGGCGTGACGCCGAACCGGCGCGGCGCCGGATCGTCACGACGTCGGTCGAGCATCATGCCGTGCTCGACGCCGTCCAGTGGCTCGTCGACCACGAGGATGCGGAGGTGACGTGGCTGCCCGTCGATGCCGAAGGAGCCGTCTCGCCTGCCGCCCTGCGTGAGGCGCTTGCCGGTGACGATGTCGCCCTGGTCTCGATCATGTGGGCCAACAACGAGGTCGGCACCATCATGCCCATCGCCGAACTCGCGGCCGTCGCCGCTGAATTCGACGTTCCGATGCACAGCGACGCGATCCAGGCGGTCGGGCAGATCCCGGTCGACTTCGCCGCCAGCGGGCTTGCGGCGATGAGTATCGCCGCGCACAAGTTCGGCGGCCCGATGGGCGTCGGTGCGTTGTTGCTGCGCCGTGACACCGCATGTGTGCCGCTGCTGCACGGTGGTGGCCAGGAACGTGACGTGCGTTCGGGCACACCGGATGTGGCCGGTGCGGTGGCGATGGCCACGGCGGCCAAGGTCGCGATCGCGGGCCTTGCCGACAACAGTGCCCGCATCCAGGCTTTGCGTGATCGCCTGATCGAGGGCGTGTTGTCGACCATCGACGACGCTTACCTCAACGGTGCCCGTGGCGCCGACCGGCTGCCGGGCAACACTCACTTCACTTTCCGTGGCTGCGAAGGGGATTCGTTGCTGATGCTGCTCGATGCGAAGGGTGTCGAGTGCTCGACCGGCTCGGCCTGCACCGCTGGGGTGGCGCAGCCGTCGCACGTGCTGATCGCCATGGGCGCCGATGCGGCAAATGCCCGCGGGTCGCTGCGACTGTCGTTGGGGCACACCACTACCGACGCCGACGTCGAGGCCGCGCTGGAAGTGCTGCCCGCGGCGGTCGAGCGGGCCAGGCAGGCGGCGCTCGCGAGTGCGGGAACGGTGAGCTGATGCGGGTCTTGGTCGCGATGAGCGGCGGGGTGGATTCGTCGGTGGCCGCCGCCCGGATGGTCGACGCCGGCCATGAGGTGGTCGGCGTGCACCTGGCGCTGTCGTCGGCGCCCGGCACGCTGCGCACCGGGTCACGGGGCTGCTGTTCGAAGGAGGATGCGGGTGATGCCCGCCGCGTCGCCGACATCCTCGAAATCCCGTTCTATGTCTGGGATTTCGCCGATCGTTTCAAGGACGACGTGATCGACGACTTCGTCGAGTCCTATGCGCGCGGTGAGACCCCGAACCCGTGTGTGCGGTGCAACGAGAAGATCAAGTTCTCCGCACTGGCGGCCAGGGCGCTCGCGCTGGGCTTCGACGCCGTCGCCACCGGACACTACGCACGGCTCTCGGAGGGTCGGCTGCGCCGGGCCGTCGACGCCGACAAGGACCAGTCCTATGTGCTCGGCGTCCTGACCGCCGAGCAGCTGCGGCACGCGCTGTTCCCGATCGGCGACACCCCCAAGCCGCAGATCCGGGCCGAGGCTGCCCGCCGCGGCCTGGCCGTTGCGGAAAAGCCCGACAGTCACGACATCTGCTTCATCCCGTCCGGCGACACCCAGGCGTTCCTCGGCGCGCGAATCGGCGTCCGCCGCGGCTCGGTTGTCGACACGAGTGGGACGGTGCTCGCCGAGCACGACGGTGTCCACGGTTTCACGATCGGTCAGCGCAAGGGTCTCGGTATCGCCGGGCCGGGCGCGGACGGCAGGCCCCGCTATGTCACATCGATCGACGCGGTGAGCGGCACGGTGCGCGTGGGATCGGTCGAGGACCTCGAGGTGCGGGAGCTCGTCGGCGACAAGCCCGTGTTCACCAGCGGGACGCCGTTCACCGGGCCGGTCGAAGGCCAGATCCAGGTGCGCGCGCACGGCGGTATCACCGATGCCGTGGCCGAACTGCGGGATGGCCGGCTCGTGGTCAGCCTGCGCGTGCCGCTGCACGGTGTGGCGCCCGGGCAGACCATGGTGCTCTACCGGCCGGACCCGGCCGGTGACGAGGTCATCGCCAGCGCGACCATCGCGCGGTGAGCGCGTGAGCATTTTCGCGGCAGCGACCGGAGTCGGGTCCTGGCCGGGCACCACGGCGCGGCAAGCGGCCGAAGTCGTTGTCGGAGAGTTGCATACGCTGTCACATTTGGTGGAGCTTCCGGCTCGCGGGCTCGGCGCGGATCTGATCGGCCGAGCCGGAGCCCTGCTGGTCGACATCGGCATCGACACAGTGCCGCGCGGCTACCGCATCGCGTCGGGCCGCAGCACTGCGCTACGCCGCGCGGTCAGCCTGCTCGGCGAGGACATCGACGCGTTGGAAGAGGCGTGGGAGCGGGCGGGGCTGCGGGGTAGCGGACGCGCGGTCAAGGTGCAGGCGCCCGGCCCGATCACGCTCGCCGCCCAATTGGAGCTGAGCGGGGGACATCGCGCCATCACCGACCGTGGCGCGTTGCGCGATCTGGCGGCCTCGCTGGCGGAGGGGGTCGCCCTGCACCGGGCGGAGGTGGCCCGCCGGCTGGATACGCCGGTCGTGGTGCAGTTCGACGAACCCTCGCTGCCCGCCGCGCTGCAGGGCAGGCTGACCGGCGTCACGAGCCTGACCCCGGTGCATCCGGTCGACGAGCCGCTGGCGATGAGCCTGCTCGACGCGTGTGTCGCCGCGGCGGGAGCAGATGTCGCATTGCACAGCTGTGCCGCCGAGCTGCCCTGGAAAGCGTTGCTGCGCAGTACCATTCACGCCGTATCCGTCGACGTGTCGACGCTGGCACCCGGCGATCTCGACGGTGTCGGTGAATTCGTGGACTCGGGCCGCACGGTGCTGCTTGGCGTCGTGCCGGGCAGCGCACCCGAGCGCAAGCCGTCGTCGGAGGAGGTCGCGAAATCAGCGGTGGTGCTGACCGACCGGCTCGGGTTCTCCCGCGCCGTGCTGCGTGACCGGATCGGCATCACCCCGGCGTGCGGACTGGCCGGAGCCACCCCCCAGTGGGCGCGCACGGCGATCGAGCTCGCGCAAAAGGCCGCTGACGCATTCGCCGAGGATCCCGACGCGATCTGAGCCAGAAGCAACCGAAAGGTTGCGCTTCGCGTGGTTCAGTCCTACGCTGAGAAGCAACTGAAAGGTTGCATATGAGTACTGATCGTATCGAGAAGGAAGTCCTGCTGCGTGCGCCCCTGGATCGCGTGTGGCGGGCCATCAGCGACGCCGACGAGTTCGGGCGGTGGTTCGGAGTCCGCTTCGACGGCCCGTTCGTCGCGGGCACATCGGTCACCGGGAGGATCACGCCCACCGAGGTGGACGAAGAGGTCGCCGCCATGCAGGAGCCCTACACCGGCCAGGCCGACACCTGGCAGATCGTCGCCGTCGAGGCGCCGCACCGGCTCGCGTTCCGCTGGCATCCCTATGCCGTCGACCAGGATTCCGACTATTCGGCCGAACCCACCACACTCGTCGAGTTCAGCCTGTCCGAGGCCGCGGACGGGGTGTTGCTGCGCATCGTCGAATCGGGATTCGACGCAATTCCAGCCGAACGCCGGGCCTCCGCCTTCGAAGCCAACAGTGACGGTTGGGCACACCAGACCGAACTGGTGCGCAAGTATCTGGCATTGCACGAGTCGGTGTGACCGCCGTCGACGAACGCGCGCCACTCTTTGACGCGCTGGGCGATCCCAACCGATTGCGGATCGTCACCCGACTCTGCGACGGCGGCCCATGCTCGACCGCGCAACTGACCGAGGTCATCGCGGTCTCACGGCAGGCCGCGACCAAGCACCTGCTGTTGATGGAGGCAGTCGGTCTGGTGAGCAGCCATCGTCAAGGCCGAGAACGGATCTGGGAGATCCGGCCCGAACCACTCGCCGAGGCCAGCGACTACCTGACCGCACTGTCCCGCCGCTGGGATCGCGCGATCGATCGGTTGCGTGCCTACGTCGAGGACTAGCGGGGCGCTGTTTGGGTGCGTTTGCGTTTGCGTTTGTCACGCTAGCGTGGCTCTGGGGTTGGGCCGTCACTCTGGTGTGACATTGGCGGGCAAGCTTTTTCGCGTGCTGGCGTGTTTGTCACGCTAGCGTGGCTGTGGGCGTCGGCTGCCACTCTGGTGTGACGTTGGCGGGTGGGCCGTCTCGTGTGCTGGTGTGTTTGTCACGCTAGCGTGGCGGTGGCATTCGGCTGTCACTCTGGTGTGACGTTGGCGGGTGGGCCGTCTCGTGTGCTGGTGTGTTTGTCACGCTAGCGTGGCGGTGGCATTCGGCTGTCACTCTGGTGTGACATTGGTGGGCAGGCCGTCTCGTGTGCTGGTGTGTTTGTCACGCTAGCGTGGCGGTGGGATTCGGCCGTCGCTCTGGTGTGACATTGGCGGGTGGGCCGTCTCGTGTGCGTGCGCGTTTGTCACGCTGGCGTGGCTGTGGGGTTGGGCCGTCACTCTGGCGTGACAATGGCGGGCAAGCCTTCTCGCGTGCGTGTGCGTTTGTCACGCTAGCGTGGCGCCTGGCGTCGGCTGTCACTCTGGCGTGACAATCGCGGGCGGACAGGGCAATCGCACCCAGGCAATCGCGGGCCGGCCGCGTTGGCTGCGCACCCGGCCAAGAACCCCGCGAAACTACTTGCCGCGCAATTGCCGACGGAGGATCTTGCCCGCCGCCGATTTCGGCACGGCATCGATGAACTCGACTTGCCGGACCTTCTTGTACGGGGCGACCTGGTCGGCGACGAACGCGATCACTTCGTCGCCGGTCAGGTCGGCGTCAGGTTGTTTGACCACAAAGGCTTTCGGCACTTCTTCGCCGGATTCGCTGTCGTGCACGCCGATGACGGCGGCGTCGGCGATGCGCGGATGGGTCAGCAGAACCGCTTCGAGTTCGGCGGGCGGCACCTGATAGCCCTTGTATTTGATGAGCTCTTTGAGCCGGTCGACGATGTAGACGCAGCCGGTGGCATCGACTTTGGCGAGATCGCCGGTGTGCAGAAAACCGTCGGCGTCGATGGTTTGGCGGGTCGCCTCTTCATTGCCGAGGTAACCTGCCATCACGTTGGGGCCCTTGAACCACAGTTCGCCGGTCTCACTCAAACCCTCTGCCGGAATGCCGATCTCGGCACCGGTATCCGGATCGACGAGCTTGCTCTCGGCATTGGGCACGGTCCATCCGCATGAGTCGAGTGGTGCCACCTTGCCGATCGTGGCGAGTCCGCCGTCGTGCGGGGTGATGTGGCTGACGGGGCTGAGCTCGCTCATGCCGTAGCCCTGTACGACGTTGCACCCCAACCGTTTTGCCACGGCGTGGCCGAGTTCGGCATCGAGCGATGCCGCACCCGACATGATGCCCCGCAGGGATGAGAGATCATACGAGTCGACGAGCGGATGCTTGGCCAATGCGACGGCCACCGGGGGAGCGATATAGGCGTACGTGCACTTGTGGGCGGCGATGTTGCCGAGGAATTCTTGGAGATCGAATGACGGCATGATGATCAGCCGTGCCCGCGCGTGCAGTGCGGCGTTGAGCAGCACGGTCATCCCGTAGATGTGAAAGAAGGGCAGGACGGCCAGCAGGCGGTCGTCGGCCTGCATGCCCTGCAGCGGCCGGATCTGGGCCACGTTGGCGGTCAGATTCCCGTGAGTGAGCATGACGCCCTTGGGATTTGCCGTCGTGCCCGAGCTGTAGGGCAGCACGGCGAGATGTGTCGCCGGGTCGAAGCTCACGTCGGGGGCGCGATGTCCGTCGGGCAGGCCCGCGCCGTCGAGGACCACCACCTGGTCCTCACCGAGACCGGCTCCGCTCGCACCTTCGACGGCCTGCGGCAGCAGCGCGTTGACCGTGATGAGCATTTTCGCCTTGGCATCGGTCAGCTGCTTGGCAATGTCCTTGGCGGTGAACAAGGCGTTCACCGTGGTCGCGGTGGCGCCCGAGCGGAGAATGCCGTGGAAGGCGATCGCGAACGCCGAGCTGTTCGGTGACAGCAGGGCGACCACGTCACCGGGTCCGATGCCGCGCGCGGCGAGCGCACCGGCGAATGCATCGATGCGCTTTACCAGCTCGCCGTACGTGGTCTCGGCGCCGCTCTTGGCGTCGACGAGGGCGATCCGGTCGGCGTCGGCCGCGGTGAGGTCGGCGAACAGATATTCGTAGACGCTCACCGTGGGGATCTGGACAGCGGGAAAGGGGCTCGCGAAACTCAAGGGTGCCTCCGGTCAGCGTTCGTCGAGTTGTTTGATGAGCTTCTTCGGTGCGACCAAGCGGAACGAGGCGTCGACGAGTTCACGCACTTCGTCCCAATCGACCTTCGCCGCAGTGAAATCCAGGCCCAGCCACCCGAACGGTCCCATATAGGCGGGGAAGTAGAAGCGGCGGTCCTGTTCGAGCGCTTTGCGGTCGCTGTCGTCGACCTTGACCAGCACTGAGTGCGGGTAGGCAATCATCTCGCCCGGGGTCTCGGTCTTGGCATTACCGCCGTACATGGCGAACATCTTCGGCGCACAGAACACCGGCCGCCCCCACGACACCTTCTCGAACGCCTCCGGGAAAGCCAACGTGATGGCACGCAGCTCAGGCAGCCCGGGATCGTCGTCGCTGAACATGATCGGGTGCGGCATGTCGTCAGAGTAGCGGCATGAAGCAATACCGCAGGTACTAAATTAGGGTAGCCTTACCTCATCACGACTCTGGAGGTGCTCGATGCCCAGTACCTGGTTGGATGGCCTGGCCCGGCAAACGCGCCGCGCGACAGGCACCTTTCCCTACCCTCATCAGGCCGCTTTCTTTCTGAACAACCCACTGCGGCGTCTCACGGGCAGTCACGACCGGGCGGCGAGAAGCCTTGAGCTCACCGGGTCGGAGCGGGTCCTGGAACTGGGCCCCGGCCCCGGATACTTCAGCGTGGCGATCGCCCGCAGGCTCACCACCGGCCGCCTTGACTTGTTCGACATCCAACCCGAAATGCTCGACAAGGCCAGACACGCGCTCGACCGCGCCGGCTGCTACAACAACGGGTTCCACGTCGGCGAGGCCGATGCCGGGCTGCCGTTCGACGACGACACCTTCGACGTGGCGTTCCTGGCCGCGGTGATCGGTGAAGTACCCGACCGGCCGGCGTGCCTGCGATCGCTGCATCGCGTCATCAAGCCAGGCGGCCTGTTGGTGTTCCGGGAGGGATTCCCGGACCCAGACCGGCTCAGCGTCAACGAGTTACGCGATCTCGCCGAATCCGAGGACTTCGTCTTCCAGGATGCCGGCGGGGATCGCTGGCATGACATCGTGCGGTTTCGGCGCCTGCCGTTGGCCTGACCCGTCCCGGCCTGTCGCAGGGCTCGGATAGCCTGCCAGAGTGAGCGCGAAGCAAACCGGAGATCCCGAGACGGTGCTGCCCGAACAGCCCGACGCCGATGTGCGGCGACGCTGGCAGGAGTTGGCCGACGAGGTACGTGAGCACCAGTTCCGGTACTACGTCAGAGACGCGCCGATCATCTCCGACGCCGAGTTCGACAAGCTGCTGCGTGAACTGCAGGCCCTCGAGGATTCACACCCAGAGCTGCGCACCCCGGATTCGCCCACGCAGCTCGTGGGTGGCGCCGGGTTCGCGACCGACTTCGCTCCGGCCGAGCATCTGGAGCGAATGTTGTCGCTGGACAACGTCTTCGATTCCGATGAGCTGACTGCCTGGGCTGCCCGCATCAGCGGCGAGACCGGGGATGCCGCCCACTACCTGTGCGAGCTGAAGATCGACGGCGTCGCGTTGGCGCTCGTCTACCGGAACGGCCGGCTCGTGCGGGCGGCCACCCGTGGTGACGGCCGCACCGGTGAGGACGTCACGCTCAACGCCCGCACGATCGACGACATCCCCGAGCAGCTCACCGCATCCGACGAGTTCCCGGTGCCGGACGTCCTCGAGGTGCGCGGTGAGGTCTTCTTCCGGGTGTCCGACTTCGAAGACCTCAATGCGGGACTGGTCGCCGAGGGCAAACCACCGTTCGCCAACCCGCGCAACAGTGCCGCCGGCTCACTGCGGCAGAAGAACCCGGCGGTCACCGCGCGGCGCAAGCTGCGGATGATCTGTCACGGGCTCGGCCGTGTGGAGGGCAATGCAGGGTTCACCTTCAAAACGCTGCACGACGCCTACCTCGCGCTCGGTGCGTGGGGGCTGCCGGTCTCCGAACACACCGTCCGGGTGTCCGGCGTCGCCGAGGTCGCCGAACGGATCGCGTACTGGGGCGAACACCGCCACGACGTCGAACACGAAATCGACGGCCTCGTCGTCAAAGTCGACGAGGTCGCGCTGCAGCGCCGGCTGGGCTCGACCTCGCGGGCGCCCCGCTGGGCCGTGGCCTACAAGTACCCGCCCGAGGAAGCCACCACCAAGCTGCTCGACATCCGGGTCAGCGTGGGGCGCACCGGCCGCGTCACGCCGTTCGCCTACATGGAACCGGTCAAGGTCGCCGGCTCGACGGTCGGACTCGCCACCCTGCACAACGCCACCGAGGTCAAACGCAAAGGCGTGCTGATCGGGGACACCGTGGTGATCCGCAAAGCCGGCGACGTGATCCCCGAGGTGCTCGGGCCGGTCGTGGACCTGCGCGACGGTTCCGAACACGAGTTCGTCATGCCCACAACGTGTCCCGAGTGCGGGACGGTGCTGGCGCCGGCCAAGGAGGGCGACGCCGACATCCGCTGTCCGAACACCCGCAGCTGCCCGGCACAGTTGCGTGAGCGGGTTTTCCACGTCGCCGGGCGCGGTGCATTCGACATCGAAGGCCTGGGCTACGAAGCCGCGACCGCGTTGCTGCAGGCCGGCGTCATCGCTGACGAAGGGGACCTGTTCACCCTCACCGCCGACGAACTACTGCGCACCGAGCTGTTCACCACCAAGGCCGGTGAGCTGTCGGCCAACGGCAAGCGGCTGCTGGCCAATCTCGACAAGGCGAAGGCGCAGCCCCTGTGGCGCGTCCTCGTGGCCCTGTCCATCCGCCACGTCGGACCGACCGCGGCGCGCGCGCTGGCGACCGAGTTCGCGAGCCTAGACGCGATCGTCGAAGCCTCGGAGGAAAGGTTGGCCGGCGTCGAGGGCGTCGGGCCGACGATCGCGGCCGCCGTGGTCGATTGGTTCACCGTCGACTGGCACCGGGCGATCGTCGACAAGTGGCGCGCGGCCGGCGTGCGGATGGCCGACGAGCGCGACGCCAGCGTGGAGCGCACGCTCGAAGGCCTGTCGATCGTGGTCACTGGTTCGTTGCCGGGCTTTTCGCGCGACGAGGCCAAGGAAGCGATCATCAGCCGCGGTGGCAAGGCCGCCAGTTCGGTCTCGAAGAAGACGGCCTACGTGGTCGCCGGGGATGCTCCCGGATCGAAATACGACAAAGCCGTCGAACTGGGCGTGCCGATTCTCGATGAGGACGGATTCCGGCAACTCCTGGCCGAGGGTCCGCCGCCAGCTTCGGAATAGGCCGGGAGTCTCTGTTCTCGCACCGACGGTCGCCGACCCCGCAGCAAAGTTGCTGAAATCGGCGGACGGCGATTGTTCACCGTACCGCGGGTCCGGAAAATTGATGTCGGCGCGCCCAGCAATGGCTGGTTACAATGCCTCCGAGCGATGGAAAGTTCCGGGCTTGTTTGTGCGCAGTGATCAAGTTGCGAGAAGTGGGGTTTGCCGGTGAGGCGCTGGCCACGGTTGGGGGTTCTGCTGTGACGAATTGGCCAGGAGGACAGGGCTACGGAGGCCCCAGCCCGATCGGCGGTTCGGGTGGTCAGGGGGGTGGCAACCCGCCCGGCGGATGGGGTGCCCCGCCGCCGGTTCCGCCGCCGGTTCCGCCGCAGCAACCGCCGCCCCAGCAGTGGTCACCGCAGCAGCCGCCGGCCTGGGGTCAGCCCGGCCAGCAGGGCTGGCCCGGCGGGCCCCAGCAACAGCCGGGACCCCAGTTCGGTTCGCAGTTCGGCGGCTTCGAGCCCGCGCCGGGCGGTCCGCGACGAAACCGCAAGGCCCTCCTGGTCACCATCGGCGCGGGTGTGGCGGTGTTGTTGGTGATCGTTGTGGTCGGTGTGATCGCGTTGACCGGCGGCGGGGGAAGCGGCGGGTCCAGCGACTCCGCAGGCGCGACAGTGCAGGGCTACCTTGAGGCGCTGGCCAAGGGCGACGCGGAAGCGGCGCTGAGTTTCGGGCGCGACCAACCCGCGTCCAAGGAACTGTTGACCGATGAGATCCTCAAGCAGCAGATCGAGAAGATGCCGATTTCGAACATCCGGATCCTGGGTGACGATTCGAAGAGCAGCGATATCGGTTATGCCCAGGTGCACGTGACGGCGAATTTCGGCGACCAGGTCTCCGACTCCACGTTCTCGATGAGAAAAATGGGCGGCAAGTGGAAGCTCGATTCCGCGGCGGCACGGCTCGACTTTTCGAGCCAGGCGTCAAGCAAAGCAGCGAGCAGCCTGACGGCGTTCGGTAAACCGGTCGGCACATCGGTCGTTTATGTGTTCCCCGGTTACGTCGAATGGGGCTCGAACAACAAGAATCTCGCCGTGGAGGGCAAACCACTGCTGCTGGATTCCTTGACGGGCTACGCCGGCGGCACCTTTCCCACCTTCAAGTTGAGCGATTCGGCGCATCAAGAAATCGTCTCCAGCATCAAGGGTCTGCTGGACGGGTGCGCGCGCTCCCGGCAGCTGTCGCCGCCGGACTGTCCGCAGAGTCTGTACGAGTACGGAGCGGTCGACGGCACGGTGGAGTGGCAGGCGCCGAGCGCCGACGACGCCCAGATTTCGTTCTCCGAGTATTCGATGTCGGCCAGCATCTCGATGTCGGGCAGCTTCGGCTACTCGGTGCAGGGTCGCGACGGCGCCCGGTTGACCGGCACGGAGACCTTCTCGATCTACGGGGACGCCGACCTCAGCCAAACCCCGCCAACAGTCAAGTTGAACTGAGCGTCAGTCAGCGCCATTCGGCGGTCCGACCATGCACCGAAAGTGAACAGATGACGACAGCCGCGCGTGTTCAACCCAACCAGCACGAGATGGCGAACGCCCATCGCATAGTCAACGCGATCGCCCAGGTGTTCTCCAGCAAAGTCGTCGGGCAGGAGAATCTGCGCGAGTCGCTCCTGATCGGCGTGCTCACCGGCGGCCACATTCTGTTGGAAAGCGTTCCGGGGCTCGCCAAGACAACGGCCGCCCGGGTGGTGGCCGATTCGATATCCGGTGGGTTTCAACGTATTCAGTGCACTCCCGACTTGCTGCCGAGCGACATCATCGGGACGCAGATCTACGACTCGTCCTCGGGCCAGTTCGTCACCCAACTCGGCCCGGTGCACACCAACATCGTCCTGCTCGACGAGATCAACCGTTCCAGCGCCAAGACGCAGAGCGCCATGCTCGAGGCGATGGAGGAACGGCAGACGACGATCGCAGGCAAGCTGTACCCGATACCCGAGCCGTTCGTGGTCATCGCCACCCAGAACCCGGTCGACCAGGAGGGCACCTATCCGCTCTCCGAGGCGCAGACCGACCGGTTCATGCTGAAAGAGGTACTGCGGTATCCGACGCCGCAGGAGGAGGCCGAGGTCATCTTCCGTATCGACGCCGGTGTCTACGATCGCGGCGAGAAGCCGAGACCGGTTGTGGGCCTTGAGGATATGCGGCGTCTGCAGAACGTGGTGCGCAGCGTCCACCTGGACCCGGTGCTGGTGCACTACATCACCCAGCTCATCAACGTCACCCGCAACCCGCAGCAGTTCCTGCCGCCGCAGATGGCGAAGCTCGTGCAGTACGGCGCGAGTCCGCGGGCCAGCATCGCGTTCAGCCGGGCAGCTCGGGCGCTGGCGGTCCTGCAGGGCCGCAATCACGTTCTCCCGGACGACATCCAGAAGTTGGCCCACCGCGTGCTGCGGCACCGGCTGATCCTCGGTTTCGAAGCCGCGCGGCTCAACGTCACATCCGAGACGATCATCGACGCGGTGTTGCAGTCGGTCCGAGTGCCCTGACCGGACATGGGCAAGTACCTCAATCGCGCCAAGCAGTACTTCGGTACGGACGCCAGGGGCCTGCTGGAGGGCGGTCGGTACGCGCTACTGCACACCAGGACACTGGAACTCGACGACCTGCGGCCCTATGTGGCCGGTGACGACGTCCGCGACATCGACTGGAAGGCATCCGCCCGCGCGGGCTCGGTGCTGATCAAGCGGTTCGTCTCCGAACGCCATCACAAGATCCTGCTCGTCGCCGACGCCGGGCGCAACATGTCGGCCTTGACCCCCGCCGGCGAGGTGAAACGCGAGGTCGCGACCAACGTGATGGGCGCCATCGGCCTGATCGCGACGGGACGCAGCGACGAAGTCGGCATGGTCTACGGGGATTCCAGGGGCTCGGCCAACATCCGTAACCGACGCGGGGAAACCCATATCGAGAGCATGCTCGAGCATTACTACGGCCACAGCTACGGCGACGTCGGCCCCACCGACATCGTCAGCCAGCTCGAGTTCGTGGCCCGCGCCCACCGGCGCCGGTTGTTGCTGATCGTCGTCTCCGACGAACCAGATATCAGTCCCCGGCTCGACGAAGTACTCAAACAGCTTGTCGGACAACACGAAATGATCTGGTTGATGGTCACCGACATGCCGGCGGTCGGAGCCGACGACGGCGAGCACGATGGGTTCGACGTGGCCACCGGGCGGTTCGTGCTCAACGGAGCCACCCTCGGGCCGCGCGTCGTTGCCGCCTACCGGGCCGCTGAACAGGCCCGGGTCGCGCAGCTCGACGATTTCCTCGCCTCGCACGAGATCTCGTTCGCGCGAATCGGAAGCAGCGTGGAGATCCGCGACCGGATCGTCGAGATGAACGAGGTGTTCAGCAATGCCGTCCGATGACCTGTTGCGGTTCGTCGGCGGGCCGCTGCCGTTCTCGTTGTGGTGGTTGTGGTTCGGGCTCCTGCTGATCGCACTCGTGATCGCCTGGTGTGTGGGTGTTTACGTGTGGACGATGTCTCCGGCGCGGCTGCGGACCATCCCCGTGATCGGCAGCCTGCACGGCAAGCTGGTGCGGCAGCGATTCGCCCGAACCGTGCGACGCACGAACGAGCAGTTCTTGGCCGGCGGCCTTTCACCGCAACAGGCCGGCGCCAACGTCAGCCGCACAGTGCGCAGCTTTCTCTTCGTCGCCACCGGAGTGCGCGCCCAGTATCTGCACGCCGGCGACATCGCGACAGGTGAACTCGCTGCCGCAGGCCCACTGTTGCACGCGCTCAACGACGTTCAGTTCAACCGCGGTGCGCGCGCCGACATGGTCGCGCTGGGCCGGTCCGCCGAGGAGTTGATCCGGTCATGGACCTGAAATGGTGGCCGGTGATCATCGCCGGCGTGGTGTGCCTGCTGGCCGCCGTCGCTGCCGCCGCGCTGCTGCCGATGGCGAAGGTCGAGCGGGTGCTGCGGCCGTTGGCGCACGTCGACCGGCTCACACGGCTGCCCGAGTACGCACGGGTGTACCGCATCTACTTCCTGTCGATGATCATCACCGGGGTGCTGTTGTTGGCCACGTTCGCCGCGGCTCTCACCGCGAGCGCACGCCCCATCGGCGCGTCGACCACGACGAAGGAATTCGACACCGAGCACCCCGAAGACATCATGCTGTGCGTGGGTGAGCCGGTCACCGACCCGACCACCGCCAACTTCCTCAACTACTACGCGCAGCAGGCGAAGTCATTCGACACCCAGCGGATCGGGCTGACGTCGTCGAGTCTGCGGGTGGTGCCGCTGACCCGCGATCACGAGTATGCCGCCCAGCGGTTCGAGTACTTCGCGAAAATGGCGCGGATCCAACAGGATCTGGACACGAACCGCGACGTGTCGGACGCCGATCGCGCCGAATTGCAGACGGGGATCGAGAAGTTCGCCCAGTCGATCACCTACGTGGACTATGCCCGCAGCGTCGAGGACATCCTGGCCTTGTGCCTGACCGGTTTCCCGTCGTTCGAAGGCAAGAGCCAGCACCGCAGATCGCTGGTGTACATCGGGTACAGCGCATTCCGGTCGCCCGACGAGCAGCGGGCCCAGCTCTACACCGAGCAGGCGATCAAGGACATGGCGACGAAGGCCGGTGTCCAGATCAACGTCATCTCGCGATCGGATGTGACCGAGAGTTCACCCGAGGCCAACAATCGGCTGCAGTCAATCTCCGAAGCGACGGGTGGAAAGTTCTCGCTCTACAACCCTGCCGGTACCGCACAGACCGAGGCAGGGGAGGACGCCACCCTGACGCGGCTGCTCGACGAGATCCGCGACAACCCACCGGAAGTCGTGTTGTCCAGCGGGCGAGTGGTGACGAGCGAGTCGTGGGACGCGCCGCGCGATGCGCTTCTCGCCGCGGTGGTGGCAGCGGTGCTGCTCTGCGTGTCGTTGGCGGTGCTGCGTCGATGACCTTCGATCCGATCCTGTCCCCGATGCTGCTGTTCGTCGTCGGCATCGTGCTGATCGTCATCCGGATGTTCGCGTTGTACCGCGTCCTCGTCCGCACCGGGACCGGTCAGTACCGGCGTGTCGTGCTGCGATGGTGCGGGCTCACCCTTGCGGTGCTGATGCTCGTCTTCGCCGCTGCGCGGCCGGGATTCGATCTCGACGACGGCGAACAGCCCGAACAACCGCAGGGCACGCTGGCGGTGGATCCGAACCTCAACGTCTTTTTCCTGGTGGACCGTTCGGTCAACTCTCGGGTGGAGGACTTCGGTGACCGCGAAACTCGGATGACCGGCATCCGCGCCGACATCGAGTCGCTGATCAACGAGTACCCGCGCGCGCGATTCGGCGTGATCTCCTTCGCTTCGAAGGCGGTGCTCGACTGGCCGCTGTCCGACGACTCGTGGAGCCTGAACTCGATGGTGCACGGGATGTCGCCGTACACGTTGGTGGCACCGGACGCGATGTACCAAACCGACCCGACCGCCGCCAGAGACGTTCTGAAACAACAGCTCGAGGCGGCCGCGACCCGCTTCCCGGATTCCAAGAGCCTGGTGTTCTATTTCGGGGAGGGCGGTGGTGGGAGCCGCGTGGACGACGCACCGTTCGACCTGCCGGATGGCGCCGTCACCGGTGGGGCCGTTCTGGGCTACGGCACCCCGGCGGGCGGGCCGATACCGCAGGGCTGGGTGGACGGCACCAAGGTGTACCAGAGTGATCCGGGCACCGGCGCGCCGCTGAACTCCGTTCTCGACGAGTCGAAGCTCAAGGAGATCGCCGAAGAGCTCGGGGTTCCGTACTTCCATCGCGAAGCCGGGCAGCCGATCACCGCGGTACTGCCTGCGGTGGATCTGTCCACGACGTCGGCTGACGACGAAAACGCGGTCAAGGCATCGAAATTCGTCGAGCGGCGCGAACTGTTCTGGGTGTTCACGATGCTCGCGGCCATCTTGGTGCTCGTCGAGATCGCCTTGACCATCCGCGAGTTCAGGCGAAACCGCATGTCGCGCAAGGACGTAACCGCATGATGCTCAAGCAGGCCCCCGCGGCGGCGGTGAACGAGGCGTTCCGGCGGATCCGCACCGCGTTCCGGTCCGGGCCGTCGCGGCTGCGGCTACGGCGGCGGCTGTACCTCTATTCGGCCCCGGTGCTCATCGTGCTGCTCGCGGTCGCCGCGAAGATGATCAGCGTGGTGATCGCGGGCAATTCGGCGGTGACGGATTTCGACCGCCACGACATCGACGCGTTGCGTGGGGACATCTCGATCCTCGAGTTCGTCGACGTCATCGACCCGGCCAAGACGTCCTTCGCGACGGGCGACCTCATGGTGCTGGAGGGCAGGCTGGCCGACGCCGAGGCACGGTTTCAAGAATCACTGTCGCGGACCGACGCCGCGGCGTCGTGCCCGGTGCGGGTGAACCTGGAGTTGGTACAGGAAACGTTGGGCGACATAGCCACCCGCAGCAACGACAGGGCGGCGGCCGAAAAGTGGTACAACACTGCGATTTCGGTCGTGAAGGAAGCCCCGGCACAGTGTTTCGAAGGCAACGACGACGCCAACGAAGATCGGCGCGCCATCCGGGCCGAAGCGCTGCCGCGCCTCGAGCAGAAGCTGAAGAACCTGGACCGGCCACCCCCACCGCCGCCGTCTCCACCGGAGACCATCACGCCGCCACCACCGCCGACCTCGCTGACCCCGACCTCGGCGCCGCCCCTGCCGGGTCTGGGTGGCGGTGGATCTCCGTCGCCGTCGCCCGGGGCGCCACCGTCGCAAGGTGAATCCCCCGGGGGGTCGCCATCGCAGGGTGAAACGCCGGGTGCCCAACCGTCACAAGGGCAGGCCCCCGGTGGTCCGCCGTCGGCCGGTCAATCACCTGACGGCGCACCGTCGCCGGGACAAGCGCCCGGCGGCGCCGGCCAGACCCCCGGGGCAGCGCCACCTCCGGGCCCCGGGCCGAACATGCCGTCCCCGCAGGCGCCCGAGCCCACGATGACGCCCGGTCCCGGACCGAACATGCCGACGCCGCCGACCGCGGCCGGTGGCGATGCCCCGGTCGTCGGTCCTGAAGGAGGTGGCCCGGACGTGCTCAACCCGGTCAGCCCTGACCGGTTGCCGAGTGTCGGGGGTGGCACCGCACCGGGCCAGAGGCTGGGTGTCGGACGGGGAGAGCCGCTCGACCAGCTGAAGGATCTGCTCGACAACGCCAACGCGCACGGCGAGAACCGGGAGTGATCGGCGCTCAGCGCAGGATGGTCGCCACGATGCCGGCGAGGTAGCCCAACCGCGCGACCTCCGAGGGCCGGAAACCGGGGCCACCGGGCCTGCCGAGCATCACCGCGGTGTCGTGATCGCCCAGCGGTGCGGCGGCCAGTGTGGTGTCCATGTCGCGCCACACCTGCGGCACCCAGTCCGCGGTGGCGTCGAGTGCGGCCGCTCTCCGTAACGGCAGCCACGGTGCGGATTCCGCCTGGGTTTCTGGCGCGCTGTGACTGGCGGCGACGCGCGCCACCCCGTTGCCCGACGAGTGGACGACCGTGCACCAGCCGACGCGCAGGACGCGGGGCGCTTCCTCGGCGAGGACCTGAAGCCGTGCGGGCTTGGTGTGCGCGGCGGCGATGTGGTCGATCAGCTCGAGTTCGCGGTGCGCCTCCAGCAGCCCCGTGTGTGGCCGGATGCTGTCGACGTAGACGCCGGACAGGTTCTCGGCCGCCGTGATGAGGGTGTCGGGCATCGCGCCGGCAGGCAGTTCGACCACCAGATCGTCGATGGCATAACCCGCACCGCGTTCGACCACGTCGAGCGAGAGAATGTCGGCGCCTACCGAGCCGAGCGCGACTGCGAGGGAGCCGAGGCTGCCCGGCCGATCCTCCAGTTGCACGCGCAGCAGATACGAAGGCACGCGCAACACTGTCGCACAGGGCAGGCGCCCGGGCATGACGGGCACCTGCCGCCCGATCCCGGTCTTCACGGCTTGACTAGGCTGCTTTGTCGTGTCGCAGATCTCCCGAGACGAGGTTGCCCACCTCGCGCGCCTGGCCCGGCTGGCGCTGACCGACGACGAGCTGGACAGTTTCGCCGGCCAGTTGGACGCCATCCTGGGCCACGTCAGCCAGATCCAGTCCGTCGATGTCACCGGCGTCGAGCCCACCGACAACCCGCTGAAAGACGTCAACGTGAGCCGGCCGGACACCGTCGAGCCGTGCCTGTCGCAGGACGAAGCCCTGGCAGCAGCACCGAATGCGGTCGACGGGCGCTTCGCGGTGCCGCGGATCCTGGGAGAGGCAGAATGACCGAGCTGATTCGTCGCGACGCAGCCACCCTGGCCGCACAGATCGCGGCCAAGGAAGTGTCGTCCACGGAGGTGACCCAGGCTCACCTGGATCAGATTTCGGCCACCGACGACCGGTTCAACGCGTTCCTGCACGTGGCCGCCGACGAGGCGCTCGCCGAGGCGGGCCGCATCGACGCCGCTGTCGCGGCCGGCGAACGGCTGCCGTCGCCGCTCGCCGGCGTGCCGTTGGCGCTCAAGGACGTCTTCACCACCACGGACATGCCGACCACGTGTGGGTCGAAGATCCTCGAAGGCTGGCGTTCGCCCTACGACGCCACCGTGACCGCAAAGTTGCGCGCAGCGGGCATCCCGATCCTCGGCAAGACCAACATGGACGAGTTCGCCATGGGCTCGTCGACGGAGAACTCGGCGTACGGCCCGACCCGTAACCCGTGGAACACCGAGCGGGTACCCGGCGGGTCGGGCGGAGGCAGTGCCGCCGCGCTGGCGGCCTACCAGGCGCCGCTCGCGATCGGCTCCGACACCGGCGGGTCCATCCGCCAACCCGCTGCGCTCACCGCGACCGTCGGCGTCAAGCCGACCTACGGCACGGTGTCGCGCTACGGATTGATCGCGTGTGCGTCGTCGCTCGATCAGGGCGGACCGTGTGCGCGCACGGTGCTCGACACCGCGCTGCTGCACGCCGTGATCGCCGGCCACGACCCGCGGGATTCCACGTCCGTCGACGCCGCGGTTCCCGATGTGGTCGCGGCGGCCAAGGCCGGCGCCTCGGGCGACCTGAAGGGTGTCCGGGTCGGCGTCGTCAAGCAGTTGCGCGGCGAGGGCTACCAGCCGGGCGTGTTGGAGTCGTTCAACGCCGCCGTCGAACAGCTCACCGCGCTGGGTGCCGAGGTCACCGAGGTCGATTGCCCGCACTTCGATCACGCGATGGCGGCCTACTACCTGATCCTGCCGTCCGAGGTGTCGAGCAACCTCGCCCGCTTCGACGCCATGCGCTTCGGCCTGCGCGTCGGCGACGACGGCACGCACAGCGCCGAAGAGGTCATGGCTTTGACGCGGGCAGCCGGATTCGGACCGGAAGTCAAGCGCCGCATCATGATTGGCACATACGCGTTGTCGGCCGGCTATTACGACGCCTACTACAACCAGGCGCAGAAGGTGCGCACGCTCATCGCGCGCGATCTGGACCGTGCCTACGAGAACGTCGACGTGCTGGTGTCGCCGGCGACGCCCACCACGGCATTCGGGCTGGGGGAGAAGGTCGACGATCCGTTGGCCATGTATCTGTTCGACCTGTGCACGCTGCCGCTAAACCTGGCCGGGCACTGTGGCATGTCGGTCCCGTCGGGGCTCTCGCCCGACGACGGCCTGCCGGTCGGATTGCAGATCATGGCGCCGGCACTGGCCGACGACCGCCTGTACCGCGTCGGGGCGGCATACGAAGCGGCGCGAGGCCCGCTGCCGAGCGCGCTGTGACCTGATGACATCGTGAACGCCCCTCCGTGCGGCGTGGCTGCTCCAGTGCGGGCAAGATAGAGCTCATGCGGATAGGAGTTCTCACCGGCGGTGGCGACTGTCCTGGCCTGAACGCGGTGATCCGGGCGGTGGTGCGCACGTGCGACCAGCGGTACGGATCGTCCGTCGTCGGGTTCCTCGACGGTTGGCGCGGTCTCTTGGAGGACCGCCGGATCCAGCTGGCCAACGACGACCGCAACGACCGGCTGCTCGCCAAGGGCGGCACGGTGCTCGGCACCGCCCGGGTGAACCCCGACAAGCTGCGGGCCGGGCTGGACCAGATCAAGCAGACGCTGGAGGACAACGGCATCGACGTCCTCATCCCGATCGGGGGTGAGGGCACGCTCACGGCGGCCCATTGGCTGTCGGAAGAGAACGTTCCGGTGGTCGGCGTGCCGAAGACCATCGACAACGACATCGATTGCACCGACGTGACATTCGGCCACGACACGGCGTTGCAGATCGCCACCGAGGCCATCGACCGATTGCACAGCACCGCCGAGTCGCACCAGCGCGTGATGCTCGTCGAGGTGATGGGCAGGCACGCCGGCTGGATCGCGCTGAACGCCGGTTTGGCGTCCGGCGCGCACATGACGCTGATCCCCGAGCAGCCCTTCGACGTCGAAGAGGTGTGCCGGCTGGTCAAGAAGCGGTTCCAGCACGGTTCGTCACATTTCATCTGCGTGGTCGCCGAAGGTGCCAAGCCTGCCGAGGGCACCATGCAGTTGCGGCAGGGCGGCATGGATGAGTTCGGGCACGAGAAATTCACCGGCGTCGCACAGCAATTGGCGCTCGAAGTCGAGAAGCGGATCAAAAAGGACGTTCGGGTCACGGTGCTCGGCCACGTCCAGCGCGGTGGCACGCCGACGGCCTACGACCGTGTGCTGGCCACCCGGTTCGGCGTGAACGCCGCCGATGCCGCGCACGCCGGCGAGTACGGGATGATGGTGTCGCTGCGCGGGCAGGACATCGGGCGGGTGTCGCTCGCCGATGCGACCCGCCAACTCAAGCTCGTGCCGCAGAGCCGCTATGACGATGCCGTGGAGTTCTTCGGCTGAATTATCTTGCGCGAGCAGACATGAACTCGCAGGAATTGGCGTCAGAAAGTGCGATTTACAGCCCCTTGAGGTAATTGATCGTCTGGCGCACGCCGATGACATCCGCGTACTTCATGTGCATGTCGAACAGGTTCACTTTGTGCGAGATCTGGCTGCGGTCGGCCGTGCATTCGTGCGGCACGATCACATGGAAGTTGTACTGGAACGCATCGAGGACGGTGGCGCGAACGCAGCCGCTCGTGGTCATGCCCGTCACGATCGTCGTGTCGCAGCCGGCGTGAATGAGGTAGGACGCCAACGGGGTTCCGAAGAATCCACTCGGCTTGCCGCCCTTGTTGATCACTATCTCGTCAGGCTGTGGGGCGAGTTTGTCGGCGATGACGTCACCGGGCGGTGTTCCCTCGGGTAGCGCGGCTGGGGCGGCGTTGAGTTTCCAGCGGCCACGTTCGGCCGGGAGGGGTTGATGATCTGCCTCCGGATAGGCCTTGGTGAAGAAGATGGGCACGCCTGCTGCGCGCGCTGCCGTCAACAGTTCGGCAGTGGCATCGACCGCCGGATAGCCGGTTTCACTCCAACCGGTCGAATAGGTCGAGTCGACGAACGCCCGCGTCATATCGATCACCAGCACGGCGGGCCGAGTGCCCGCTGTCAGCGGTCGGTCCTCCTTGTCGAACTCGCGCGCGAAACTGGCCAGATCTTCGGCGGGTATCACGCCTTCCCAAGGTTTGGTCTCTGAGTCCATCCCGCTGGTCATTCGTCGCCTCCTGTTGTCTGAACGGCCCGCCCGCGAGTTTGCCGGTGGAAGGCGGCGTGCTTCGTACTGGCGACGCTACTTCATCGGGCGGTTGTTGATGTGACGTTATCGGATATGTCGAACATTAACGCCGAGTTGTGTTTCTGGTCAATGGTTGGCATGGGCTCTGGTCGCACTATCTGGGAAACGCGTGGGAAGTTCTCAGAATTATGCAGGTAGATCTGCTACCAATTCTCATCATCTGGAAACGTAACTGACGGGTCGGGCTTTGATTGTTATTGTCCAACAAATAACCAAATGAAGGGGTGCATCATGGATCTCCGGCTGGCTGACCGAGCGTTTCTGGTAACCGGCGGAACACGCGGTATTGGTCTCGCGACGACTCGACTATTGCTGGACGAAGGGGCGAGTGTCATGGTCGCCGCCCGCACTCCGGCCTCGATAGCCAAGGCGTCGGCCGATCTCGGAGAACAGACGCGCCTGGGATTCGTTCAGGCCGACCTGCGCGAGGCGAACTCGGGCCGAGTGGTCGTGAAGGCAGCAGTAGACCGGTTCGGGCGGCTCGACGGTGTCGTCAACAACGCGTCAGCGTTCTCGATCGACCACGGCCATCCACAGCGCGCGGATTGGGCCGACCTGTTCGAGCTGAAGCTGCTCGGTTACGAGACCGTGGTGCAAGCCGCGCTGGACAGTTTCGGAGACGACGGCAGCGTGGTGAACATCTCGGGGATTGCGTCGAGGCGGTACTGGCCGGAATCGCCGCATGTGAGCGCGGTGAACTCGGCTGTCGAGGCGCTGACCCGACACTACGCCGCGGCGCTGGCGGGACGGCGTATCCGCGTCAACACCGTGGTGCCGGGCACGACTGCGACTGATCGATACCGTGGTCGCGTCCATCGGCTGCAACAACGGGACGGGTTGGATGCTGCGGAGGCGAAGCGCGTCGTCGATGCATCAGTACCGCTGGGGCGGCCGGTAGAGCCCGAGGAAATCGCGGCGGCTGTGGTGTTCCTGCTTTCGGAAGTGTCGGCGAGCACGACCGGAGCCACTCTCGTCGTCGATGGTGGGGCCGTGGTCACGCCGTGATGGCTCACCGCCGCGCGTCGAACCATGCCACGGATCGACGCGCGGCGGACGCGTTCAACCCGCGCGCCAGATCTCCAGCAGCTTGTCGAGCCTGTCCTCAGCCGAGATGCGGTACGCCGCGTCGCAGAGTTCTGGGCTGCCTGATGTCGCGATGCAATGCATACGAAAGTCGGTGGCGTCCCATTCCCGGGTATCACCGTTGCCATCGGCGGTGTATTCCGTGCCATCTGCCAATTCGACACCGATTCGCGCAGACAGCGGATCGATACGGGGGTCGGGGATGACCACCAATTGTCCGGTGTCTTCGAGCAGACGAATATCGAGATCCGGATGAAACTCGCGTAGGGCTTGCAATGCGATGCCCGGAACGCTTGAAATCGACGTTATTGAGGCCCCATTCTGGGAGCCGTACCGTGCTGCGAATGGTGCGACGGTGATTGTCGACCGGGTTGCCTGACCGGTCAGCGTCGGAAGCTTGCCGAACGCGTCGAATATCGATTGCCCGTACATTGCCACGGGATATCGCTTGAATGTGACCGCGTGTACCGCAGGTGCTCCGGGTTGGCGGGTGATCGGCATCGCAGCACCGAACAGCTCGTAATAGCCGTGCCGTGCAGCCAGGTAGTCGGCGCCGATGCGTAGTCCGGCCTGTGCGGCAAGCGCCGCCGACACACCGGCCTGTACGGCAAGTGCCGGCTGTAATCTCCAGCCGTCTCCGGAAGTCGATACCACCGCGAGCGGCCCACCGGCTGTGGTTGCTGCGAGAGCTATTGCATCGCAAGCGGTCTCGCTGGGCAAGTCGAGCATCAGCGCCAATGTGGCGGCGGCGCTGAGTGGGGCGATGACAGAGGTCACGCGCCATCCCCTGCTCGAAACCTGGGGGAGTAACCGTTCGGCGAGCAGGCAGGCGATCTCGTATCCGCCGACAATGGCCCGGAGCACGGCTTGGCCGGTTGGCATGATGCCGGTGATGTCTGCGGCATGCTCGGCCGCGGCGAGTGCCACCGGCACGACAGTCAGTCCCGGATGGGCGGCGACCTCGAAAGAGTCATCAGTCAGACGGGCGTGCATGAGGTAGGCGTTCGCCGCGGCAGCGTTCGGAAGCCAGGCGCCCCTTGACGATCCGGTGACGGTGCACGGCCCATGTCCGGCGGCCAGCACCGAAGCGACCGCGCGATGCCTGGGCGTTCTGCTCGACACGAGCATGTCGGTGAGGGCGGCCGCGAGACAACCTGCCGCGCGTTCGAGCGTCTCGGGATGTGCGGATCGCGCGACCGTCGACGCCGCATCCCACAACGAGTTCGCCGTATCGGGCTCCATCGGTTCGGTCATCCCTGCGCCTCTGGGCTGACTTGCGCAGCCCGCTCGTACACGGTGACGATGTGGGTGCAGTCATCTTCGCCGTACCCGGCCGCGACGGCGTGCTGCCAGCAATCCTGCACGGCGTCACCCAGTGGGGCGACGGCGCCGAGCTCATGAGCCAGCTCGGTATAGAGCGACACATCTTTGAGCGCGCCGGCGGTCGGAAAGCCGAAATCGTAACGCCCGCTGAGGATATGTCTCGGGAACTTCACCGCGGTGGCGGAATTGCGTCCGGAGCTGGCATTCAGCACGTCGAGCGCGACATCGAGCGGAATCCCGGCCTTGCGCGTGATCACCGTCGCTTCTGCTGTCGCGGCCAGGGCTCCCAGCGACAGCACGTTGTTCGCCACCTTCATCGCCTGCGCCTGGCCCGGCTCGGTACCCACCGTGAAGACCTGGTCACCGATCACGGCGAAAACCTCAGCGCATCGGTCAACGGATTCGGGATCGCCGGAGGCGATCACGGTCAGCCGGCCGTGCTCGGCGCCGGCCGCCCCGCCGCTCACCGGAGCATCGACGAACCGGTAGCCGGCCGCCGAAACGATCTCGGCGGCCCGTCGAGCCGCCGACAGTCCGACCGTGGAGGTGTTGATCACGACAGGGCGGTCCACGGCAGGCGTCGCCGCCAGTGCCTGGACGACTGTGTCGAGAACACTCGCCGACGGAAGGCTCAGGACGACGAACGAAGTGGCTTTCGGGAGTGACTCGACATCGTCGTACACGGTGGCGAATCGATGGCTCTCGAACGGCGCGGTGCGATCCGGCACGGGGTCGGTCAAACAGACCCGCCAACCACGGTCGAGGAAACGCCGTGCCATCGGGGTGGCCATTGTCCCTACTCCGATGAATGCGATGTCGTTCATGTGGGCTCTACTCTTTCGTCGATCCCGGTCAATCGGGTGAGATATGGACGTCCCTCGCGGAATGAGTGCTCACCGAGCCGCGGCACGCCCGCTGTCGAGGAGCCGCTGTGGATTAGACAATAACGCAGATGTTCGACATTTGATCGTCGTTCGGGCGACTTGGCCCGATCTTGTGCCTTGTCGCAGTCAGAGGATGTCATGACGTCGAAAAACGCTGCAGGTATTGGTACAGGCGAACCAATTGTCATTCCACGATATGAGATCCGACATGCTGTGGAAGCGGCCGGTCAACGATGGTTCTCATAACGTGGGATTGGATCCATTCTCATCAAATGAGATGAAATCCGTCCGAATGGTGAGACGGTCATTGAACTGTCCATCAATTAAAAGTTGGACCTTAAACACACTGGCTTGTTGACCTACTGTTGCGTCACAATCCAACCCAGGGCACTGTCGCCCCATAGAAAGGTGTCACCCATGGTCGATGCCACACCCGGTCAAACGGTGTCAGTTCCGAAGGTCGCCTTTGCGAGCTTCATCGGTACGTTGATCGAGTTCTTCGACATGTTCATCTTCAGTACCGCATCGGCACTGGTGTTCAACCATTTGTTCTTTCCATCGCTGGATCCCCTCTCCGGCACATTGGCCTCATTCGCAGCTTTCGGTGTCGCATTTGTGGTGCGGCCGTTGGGCGGGGTGGTATTCGGTCATTTCGGCGACCGGCTTGGGCGCAAAACCATGTTGGTCACCAGCTTGGTCCTGATGGGCGTCGGGACCGCGACGGTGGGCCTGCTGCCGACGTACGCGCAGATCGGGATATGGGCGCCGGTCCTACTCGTCGGCACGCGCCTGCTCCAAGGGCTGGCGATCGGTGGTGAGTGGAGTGGTGCGGTGCTCATGGCCGTCGAGCATGCGGCGAAAGGGCGGCGCGCTTTCTACGGGAGTTGGCCGCTGTGTGGTGTTCCCGCGGGGTTGGTGCTTGCCGCCGTGGCTTTCTTTCTCGTCGAACTACTGCCGGAGGATGCGATGCTGGCGTGGGGCTGGCGCATTCCGTTCCTGGCGAGTGCCGTTCTATTGTTGATCGGCCTTTACATTCGAATCCGGATATCGGAATCGCCTGCGTTCCGCGCTGTTCAAGAGGAGCGCCGCGAAGCACGTTATCCCGCAGTCGAGGTGGTCACCAAAGCCCATCGCGGGATCATCACGGCGATCTTCGCGATGGCCGCCAACAGTGTCGTGTTCTACATGGCGACGGTGTTCGCGTTGAGCTACGGCGCCAAGCAAGGCCTGTCGCGCGGTGAGATGCTCGTCGCCGTCATGATCGCGGCCTTGGTTCAGATCGTGACGCTGCCCATTGCGGCTGTCTTCGCCGACCGGCTCGGCAGAAGGCCGGTGATGTTGGCCGGTTGCCTGATCGCGATTGCGATGGCGTTCCCATTCTTCTGGTTGCTCGACACGGGGTACTTCGGCGCTGCGGTGATCGCGATGATCATTGCGGTTCCCGTGATTCATTCGATGACGTATGCGCCGATGGCAAGCTTCATATCCGAGCTGTTCGAGACGCGTCTGCGATACAGCGGATCGGCGATCGGTTACCAATTCGGCAGCATGACGTGGAGCGCGCCGGTGCCGTTCATCGCAGCTGCGCTGTTCGCCTGGGCCGGCTCGAGCTGGCCGCTCTCCGTCTACATCGTCATCGGCGGCTTGGTGTCGTTCGTCGCGATATATGGCGCACGCGAGTCCTACCGGGACGACATCGTCGATGTCGAGGCGGCAATGCCGACCGGGCATCCGAAAGCTGAATCGGCCGAAGCGTTGTAGGCAGGCCGCTGGCTGCTCAGAACCGGCCGAGCAGGGGACACTAAAATCACGGTCATGACCGTTGCCTCCACCGCTGAACTCGTTGACTACGACGATGTGATCGCGCGCTACGAACCCGTGATGGGCATGGAGGTGCATGTCGAGCTGTCGACGGCCACCAAGATGTTCTGCGGTTGTGCCAACAGGTTCGGCGCCGAGCCCAACACGCTGGTCTGCCCGGTGTGCCTCGGTCTGCCGGGATCGTTGCCGGTGCTCAATCAGGCGGCCGTGGAGTCGGCGATCCGGATCGGCCTGGCGCTGAACTGCCAGATCGCGCCGTGGGGCCGGTTCGCCCGCAAGAACTACTTCTATCCGGACCAGCCCAAGAACTATCAGATCTCGCAGTACGACGAGCCCATCGCGATCAACGGATACCTCGACGTCCCGCTCGACGACGGCACCACGTGGCGCGTCGAGATCGAACGCGCCCACATGGAAGAGGACACCGGCAAGCTGACCCACCTCGGCAGCGACACCGGCCGCATCGCCGGCGCGACGACATCGCTCGCGGACTACAACCGCGCCGGTGTGCCGCTCATCGAGATCGTCACCAAGCCCATCGAGGGGACGGGGGCGCGGGCGCCCGAGATCGCCCGCGCCTACGTGACCGCGTTGCGGGATCTCTTGCGCGCGTTGGGAGTGTCCGACGTCCGAATGGATCAGGGTTCGATGCGTTGCGATTCCAACCTCTCGCTCAAGCCGATCGGCGCGGCAGAGTTCGGCACCCGCACCGAGACCAAGAACGTCAACTCGCTGCGCAGCGTCGAGGTCGCGGTCCGGTACGAGATGCGCCGTCAGGCAGCGGTTCTCGATGCAGGTGGCAAGGTCACGCAGGAGACGCGGCACTTCCACGAGGACGGCTACACCTCGCCAGGTCGGAGCAAAGAGACCGCCCAGGACTACCGGTATTTCCCCGAGCCCGACCTTGAGCCCGTCGCACCCAGCGCCGAACTCGTCGAGCAGCTGCGTGAGACGATCCCTGAGCTTCCCTGGTTGTCGCGCAAGCGGATTCAGGACGAGTGGGGTATCTCCGACGAGGTGATGCGCGACCTGGTCAACAACGGTGCCATCGACCTCGTCGCGGCGACCGTCGCCCACGGTGCCTCCAGCGAGCAGGCCCGCGCGTGGTGGGGCAACTTCCTGGTGCAGAAGGCCAACGAGGCGGGCGTTGAGCTCGAGGCGCTGGCGATCACGCCGGCTCAGGTGGCGGCGGTGGTCAAGCTCGTCGACGAGGGCAAGCTGTCGAACAAGCTGGCCCGCCAGGTCGTCGAAGGTGTACTGGCCGGCGAGGGTGAGCCCGAGCAGGTGATGACCGATCGGGGCTTGGCGCTCGTGCGCGACGATTCGGTGATCCAGGCCGCCGTCGACGAGGCGCTTGCGGCCAATCCCGATGTGGCCGAGAAGATTCGGGGCGGCAAGGTCCAGGCGGCCGGAGCGATCGTCGGCGCGGTCATGAAAGCCACCAAGGGTTCGGCCGACGCCGCGCGGGTCCGTGAGTTGGTGTTGGCCGCCTGCGGCCAGGGCGGGTAACGCCGGTCAGTGGCTCTGGCCGGCGAACATCGTCATCGCGACGACGGCGTACTGCTCGAGCCGCTCGCGCGGATAGCGCTCCGGGTCGTTGACGGCGAGCCGGCCGAGCATCTCGGCGAACGACAGCATGGTGTGGCCGAGCAATACGGGATCAAGCTCGGCCAGCCGCGGATCGAGGGCCGAACCGGCTTTCGCGAATTCCTCGGCCTGGGCGATGACCCGGGAGCGGGCATTACGCACGGCGGCGCGGTAGTCACGCGGCGCGTTGTCGGGAACCGTCAGGATCAACCGCCACCGGGTCGGGTTCTCCAGAACCGACCGAAGGAACGCCGAAACCGTCGCGGTGTAGGCGCCGGTGGGTCCGGCTATCGACAGATCCTCGGGTAACGCGGCGCGTACCTGCTCGATTCCGTGCCGGTGCTCGCGGGTCAGCAGCGCGGTGACGAGCTCGGCCCTCGTCCGAAAAGCGGTGTACAGGACTGGTTTGCCGACGCCGGCCGCCTCGGCGACCGCCTCCATGCTCAACTCGTGCAAGGGGCAATCGTCGAGGACTGTCAACGCCGCATCGAGCAGTTGCTGGCGCCGTTGCTCACGCGGTAGCCGCGGCGCATATCTGCGGCGTTGGCGGTCAGGCACCCGGGTAATAGTACGTCATGTCAATTTCGGCCCGCGGGACGATCGTGACACTCTGCGTCCAACCTGTCACGATGCGTCCGACGCGGCCGCTCGGGCGCGGACGACCGCGGTGAGCTGAAATGTGTTGTGTATCAGGTCTTGTCGGCGTTGGTGCGCGGGAAGCCGCCGCCCTGCGGGAAGAGCGGGAACACGACGTCGTCGAGTTTCTCGGCATCGCCGGCCGTGCGGTTCACCGTCGCGCCCCAGACGTTGCCGTCGGGAGACAGCTGCAATGCCCAGGCATGCCCGCGCACGTTTTCGCGCAGCACCTCGGGATCACCCGTCACCGCACCGGTGTCGGGCGCCAGCCGCACCGCGACGGTTTTCTTGGTGTTGACGAGGTTCACCAGAACGGTGCCGTCGAGCGCTGCGCAGCCGGCGACGCCGGGACGGTCCGGCCACGTCCACACGGTCGTCACCTTCGAATCCTTGGTCATTCGCTGCAGACGGTCGGCGGTCGGCGTGCGGTCGGTGATGTAGAGCGATCCGTCGGAGGGATCGATGCACATGCCGCCACCGGCTCCCATGCCGCTCAGCGCGGTGGTGATCGGCGCCTGATTGACCGTGGTGGGCTGCTCGATGCGCAGCACCTTGCCCGCCATCGAGGCGGGATCGCCTGCCTGTGCCGGATTGCCCGCATCGCCGGTCTGCACCAACAGCGTCGTGGGGCTCGTGAAGATCAGTGAGCCGGTGTTGCCGGTCGCGCCCTTCGGAATCCCGGTCAGAATCGGTTTGGGCACGTCGCCGTCGGCGATGCGGACCACGCGGTTGTCGGTGGGGGTGCTGACGTAGGCGTACATCAGCCGGTCCTGTGAGTAGGTCGGTGACAGCACGATGTCCATCAACCCGCCGTCACCCGATGGGTCGACCGGGATCACGGTCTTGACCTTCGGTTCGGCGCGCACCGAAACCTCTTTCACCGCACCCGTCAGCCGCTCGGCGACCAGCGCGGACTGGCTGTCGGGCCCCATGATCAAACCGCTCGTGCTGTCCAGGCAGCCCTGCATGACGCCGGGGGCCGGGCATTCCTTCGGGAACGGCTTGGCGGGCAGCGGCGGCGGGGGCGGCGGTGTCGACGTCGGCCCCGGCTGCATCTCGGGTTCGGTGGTGAACGGCTCGGACTGCGCGGAGTCGAACCGGGCGCATCCCACCCCGACCAGCATCGCGGCGCACAGAATGGCGGCCACCCTCGTCATCCGCCGGCGCGATTTCATGTTCGCCAGATTACGGATCGCCCAGCGGTGCGCGCCACGCTGGGACTCGGTGCCGTTGCGGTAGCCGTCCAATACCAGGCGGAAGCGCCGCGGTAAATACCCGGATACCGACGAACTTGCACTTACCCTGGCAGCGTGACCAGTCACTCACAAGACCCGCTAGCTTGGCAGAGACCTGATCATTCAGGGCCAAACGATTCCGCCAGGCCCGCTGCGGCGAGCCTGGTCGACCCCGAAGACGACCTACCGTCGTCGACGTACGGCGGCGACTTCGAGACCACCGCCATACCGCGCTATGACTCGGCCAAAACCCCGGACCAACCGGCATTCAGCATGGTTGGCGATCCCGAGCCGCTGCCATACATTCAGCCCGGCGGCCGGGCCCCGCTCGGGCCGTTCGCGGCCGAGCCGACCGAGATCGAACCCGACGAGGTCATCGACGACCGCGTCCGAGCTGCCGGACGGCGCGGAACGCAGGACCTCGGCCTGCTGATCCTGCGGCTCGCGGTCGGCGGACTGCTTCTCCTGCACGGCCTGCAGAAGGCGTTCGGGTGGTGGGGCGGTCCCGGACTCGACGGGTTCAACACCTCGCTCGACGAGATGGGTTTCAAGTACGCCGACATCGTGACCTATGTGGCGACGGGCGGGCAGATCGCGGCAGGCGTGCTGCTGATCTTGGGCCTGTTCACGCCGGTGGCCGCGGCCGGTGCCCTGGCCTATCTGATCAACGGGGTGCTGGCCGAGGCGATGGCCGCCCACGAGCAAGCCAGACTTTCCGAGTTCCTCACCGACGGACACGAGTACCGGCTCATCGTGGTCGTCGCGACGGCCGCGATCATCCTGACCGGCCCGGGACGCTACGGATTCGACGCCGGACGCGGTTGGGCGCGGCGCCCCTTCGTCGGTTCGTTCGTGGCGCTGCTGCTCGGAATCGGCGCAGGCATCGGCATCTGGGTGCTGCTCAACGGCGGCAACCCGCTGGGCTGACGGCTTCGGTAGTTCAGGCGTACGGGTTCGGCACCCGCCCGCCGCTGACCTCGGCCAGCAGCGGGAGCGTGGCGAACGTGACGCCGGGTAACCGCAGGTCCGATCCGTTCGTCCGATGGGCGATCGCCCACGACGCCCGGTCGAACCGCAGACCCTCGATATCGCTCCAGGGCACCGTCTCACTGCCGAGCAGCGACCGCGCGGTCACGGTGTCCGCGTCGGCCACCGTGCGATAGCGAACGATCGCAACAGAGAGCGCGATCGGGATGACCAGCAACGGCGCGAACCACTCGGGCTCGGTGAACACCAGTGCCAACAGGCCGAGTGCGAAAAATCCGACCGCAAAGTGCGCCATGGGGGATATCCGGATGACGACGGGGGCGGTGGCGGATCGTGCACTCACGCTGTCCATCCTTGCACTGGTGAATTTGACCGCCCCGGCGGTGCCGGGAATTTGACCGCCCCGGCGGTGCCGGGAATTTGACCAGTGACCAGTACGGCAGCTACCGTCAACAATTATGCAGACCCCGGGATTGCTCGTAGTAATTGGTTGGCGCGTTGATGCCGCGCTGGCCCTCTGCCGGGCATAGCCAACAGCATCGACGCGCCACCCTCGTACAGCAGCCTGCTGACGGGGGTTTTTTGTTGCCCACAAGCGCGCCAGCCATCATTACAACCATCGAAAATTCCGCGAAGAGGACAAAAGAGGACACAGTGAGCGCACCGACAACGCGACCGCCGCAACGGCCGGCCACTGCGCCGGCGAACGGCGCCGCCGCAGCCAAGTCCCCAGCAGGCTCCGACCAGGCCGAGCCCAAGCGGGTCGCACCGCAGCAGCTCACCGGGGCGCAAGCCGTCATCCGATCGCTCGAAGAACTCGGCGTCGACGTCATCTTCGGCATCCCCGGCGGTGCCGTCCTGCCGGTCTACGACCCGCTGTTCGACTCGCAGAAACTGCGGCACGTGTTGGTGCGCCACGAACAGGGCGCGGGCCACGCGGCGAGCGGATACGCCCACGCCACCGGCAAGGTCGGCGTCATGATGGCGACCTCGGGGCCCGGTGCCACCAATCTGGTGACCCCGCTGGCCGACGCGCAGATGGACTCGATCCCGGTCGTGGCGATCACCGGGCAGGTCGGTCGCGGGCTGATCGGCACCGACGCCTTCCAGGAAGCCGACATCTCCGGCATCACCATGCCGATCACCAAGCACAACTTCCTGGTTCGCGACGGTGACGACATCCCGCAGGTGCTCGCCGAGGCATTCCACATCGCCCGCAGCGGCAGGCCGGGCGCGGTTCTCGTCGACATCCCGAAGGACATCCTGCAGGGCCAGTGCACGTTCAGCTGGCCGCCGCGGATCGATCTGCCCGGTTACAAGCCGAACACCAAGCCGCACAACCGCCAGATCCGCGAGGCTGCCAAGCTCATCGAACAGGCCCGCAAGCCGGTGCTCTACGTCGGTGGCGGCGTGATCCGTGGTGAGGCCAGCGCAGAGCTGCTGGACCTGGCCGAACTGACCGGCATCCCGGTGGTGACCACGTTGATGGCGCGCGGCGCCTTCCCGGACAGCCATCCGCAGAATCTCGGCATGCCCGGTATGCACGGCACGGTCGCCGCCGTGGCCGCGCTGCAGCGCAGCGACCTGCTGATCGCATTGGGCACGCGGTTCGACGACCGTGTGACCGGCAAACTCGACTCCTTTGCGCCCGGCGCCAAGGTGATCCACGCCGACATCGATCCCGCCGAGATCGGCAAGAACCGCCATGCCGACGTGCCGATCGTGGGCGATGTCAAGGCCGTCATTTCGGACCTGATCGATTCCCTGCGCAAGACCGGGATCAACGCCGACACACTGAAGCTCGACACCTGGTGGGAGTACCTGTCGGGGATCAAGGCGACCTACCCACTCAGCTACGGTCCGCAGAGCGACGGCAGCCTGTCGCCGGAGTACGTGATCGAGAAGCTGGGCCAGATCGCCGGTCCGGAGGCCGTCTACGTCGCCGGTGTGGGTCAACACCAGATGTGGGCCGCGCAGTTCATCTCCTACGAGAACCCGAAGACCTGGCTCAACTCGGGCGGCCTTGGCACCATGGGCTTCGCCGTGCCGGCGGCCATGGGCGCGAAGTTCGCGCGGCCCGAGGCCGAGGTGTGGGCGATCGACGGCGACGGCTGCTTCCAGATGACCAATCAGGAACTGGCCACGTGCGCCGTCGAGGGCGCGCCCATCAAGGTTGCGCTGATCAACAACGGCAACCTTGGCATGGTGCGGCAATGGCAGACGCTGTTCTACGACGAGCGTTACAGCCAAACCGATCTGGCCACGCACTCGCGGCGGATCCCGGACTTCGTCAAGCTCGCCGAGGCCCTGGGCTGCGTCGGATTGCGTTGTGAGCGAGCCGAAGACGTCGAGGACGTGATCAACCAAGCTCGTGCCATCAACGACCGCCCGGTGGTGATCGACTTCATCGTGGGTGCCGACGCCCAGGTGTGGCCGATGGTCGCGGCGGGCACCAGCAACGACGAGATCATGGCGGCCCGCGACATCCGGCCGCTGTTCGACGACGAAGATGGCGAGGGGCACGCCTGATGAGCGCTCGCGCGAAGAAGAGAGAGTCCTGACATGAGCAACGCAACCCCCACGCACACGTTGTCGGTGCTCGTCGAGGACAAGCCCGGTGTCCTTGCCCGTGTCGCATCACTGTTCTCGCGGCGCGGCTACAACATCCAGTCCCTGGCGGTCGGCGCGACCGAGCAGAAGGACATGTCGCGCATGACGATCGTGGTCAGCGTCGAGGAATCGCCGTTGGAGCAGATCACCAAGCAGCTCAACAAGCTGATCAACGTGATCAAGATCGTCGAGCAAGAGGAAGACAACTCGGTTGCCCGCGAACTCGCGCTGATCAAGGTGCGCGCGGACGCGGGGACCCGGGGGCAGGTCATCGAAGCGGTGAACCTGTTCCGCGCCAAAGTCGTTGATGTTTCGACCGAGTCGCTGACGGTCGAGGCAACGGGCACGCCGGAGAAGCTCGAAGCGCTGCTGAGGGTCCTGGAGCCCTACGGCATCCGGGAGCTCGCGCAGTCCGGTGTGGTGTCGGTGTCCCGCGGTCCGCGCGGCATCGGCACCGTGAAGTAGCGTCAAATGGCTGTATAGCTAGAAAGAAGGAAATTCACGCAATGGCAGTTGAGATGTTCTACGACGACGACGCGGACCTGTCGATCATCCAGGGCCGCAAGGTCGCCGTCATCGGCTATGGCAGCCAGGGGCACGCGCATTCGCTTTCGCTGCGCGACTCGGGCGTCCAGGTGAAGGTCGGTCTCAAAGAGGGGTCGAAGTCCCGCGAGAAGGTCGCCGAGCAGGGCCTGGAGGTCGACACTCCGGCCGAGGTCGCCAAGTGGGCCGATGTGATCATGCTGCTCGCGCCCGACACCGCGCAGGCCGAGATCTTCAAGAACGACATCGAGCCCAACCTGGAGGACGGCAACGCGCTGTTCTTCGGCCACGGCCTCAACATCCACTTCGGCCTGATCAAGGCGCCGGCCAACGTCACCGTCGGCATGGTGGCCCCCAAGGGCCCCGGCCACCTGGTGCGCCGTCAGTTCGTCGACGGCAAGGGCGTGCCGTGCCTGATCGCCATCGACCAGGATCCCAAGGGCGAGGGACAGGCCCTGGCGCTGTCGTACGCCGCGGCGATCGGTGGCGCGCGCGCAGGCGTCATCAAGACGACGTTCAAGGAAGAGACCGAGACCGACCTGTTCGGTGAGCAGGCCGTCCTGTGCGGTGGCACCGAGGAACTGGTCAAGACCGGTTTCGAGGTCATGGTCGAGGCGGGCTACGCCCCGGAGATGGCCTACTTCGAGGTGCTGCACGAGCTCAAGCTCATCGTCGACCTGATGTACGAGGGTGGCATCGCCCGGATGAACTACTCGGTGTCCGACACCGCGGAGTTCGGCGGCTACCTGTCGGGTCCGCGCGTCATCGACGCCGGTACCAAGGAGCGCATGCGCGACATCCTCAAGGACATCCAGGACGGCACGTTCGTCAAGCGCCTGGTCGCCAACGTCGAGGGCGGCAACAAGGAACTCGAGGACCTGCGCAAGAAGAACGCCGAGCACCCGATCGAGGTCACCGGCAAGAAGCTGCGCGATCTGATGAGCTGGGTCGACCGGCCGATCACCGAAACGGCCTGATCCTCTTACGCCGACTGGCCAGTTATTGCACGCCAAGCTCGAAACAGCGTGCGATAACTGGCCTTTCGCGTTCTATGTGGCGAGCCGATTCGCGATATCGACCACCCGACGCGCGAGGTGGTCGAGCGCGTCGTTGGTGGTGTCGTCGAACTCCGCGATGTTCTCGCGGTTGGCCACCAACCCGACCCCGTAGGGATTGCCGTCGTTGAACTTGACGGGGTCGGTATAGCCGGGCGGCACGATGATTCCCCCGAAGTGCATCAGCGACACATACAGGTTGAGCAGCGTGGACTCCTGGCCGCCGTGGGCGGTCTGGGTTGACGTGAACGCCGCGTAGACCTTGTCGGCCAGCTTCCCTTGTGCCCACAAGCCGCCGAGTGAGTCGATGAAGGCGCGGAACTGCGCTGTCGGCGAACCGAATCGGGTGGGGGACCCGAAGATCACCGCGTCGGCCCACACGATGTCGTCGCCGGTGGCGGCCGGGTCGTCTTTGGTGGCTTCGTAATTGGCGGTCCAGGCCGGATTCTGGGCGAACGTCTCGGGAGCCAACGTTTCGGCGATGTGGCGCAACCGTACTTCGGCACCGGCTGATTCCGCTGTGCGGGCGATGCGCTTCGCCATGGTGGTGCCGTGGCCGGTGGCCGAGTAATAGATGACTGCGAGTTTGGTCACCGGTTCAGTGTAGGAAGACCCGTGCTTTCGAGCGGGTAGATGCATCGATCGTTCGTCTGCGGGGTAACCAGGGGAGATGGCGGTTTCTACGACGGACGAGTTGGTGGTCCTGCTGGACGAAGACGGAGCCGCGATCGGGTGTGCGCGGAAGGCCACGGTCCATCACCGCGACACCCCATTACATCTCGGCTTCTCCTGCTATCTCTTCGATGACGACGGGCGGGTTCTGCTCACCCGCCGCGCCTTGGGCAAGCGCACGTGGCCGGGCGTGTGGACGAACTCGTTCTGCGGGCATCCCGCGCCGGACGAAGAGCTGTCGGACGCCGTGGCCCGGCGCGCCCGCCAGGAACTCGGCGTGGCGATCGATTCGCCCACGTGCGTTCTGCCCGACTTCCGGTATCGCGCTGTCGCGCCCGACGGCACCGTGGAAAACGAGATCTGCCCGGTGTTCTGGGCACGGGTCGACGGAACCGTCGCGCCCGCGGCGGACGAGACCATGGACGTGCGCTGGGTGTCCTGGCAGGACCTGCGCACGGCGGCTGCCCTGGCGTGGGCGATCAGCCCGTGGGCGGCCGAACAGGTTCCGTTGCTTGAGCGGGCAGGCCTTGTCGACCAGGTGAGCTGAGCGTGCGGCGCCGGCGGATCTCGAACAACCGCTCGGCGTAGGCGAGGTCGTCGCGCCACAGCCGAGCTGCCGTGTAGCGCATGAACGGCGTGAGGATCGGTGCGGCGCGCGTCGCGTACCGGAACCCGTTGCGGTCGGAATGCGCGATGACCGCTTCGATGACAGCGGTGCGGGGCAGCCCGTCAGGGCCCAAACCCAGGGGGGTGGCGTGGGTTTCGACGACGCTGCCCCGGCCCTCGCCGTCGATGATGCGCATCAGGATCGTGCGTGGCTCGGGACTGACGAACTCGGCGATCACCGGCACACCGAGCCTGCCCATCCGGAAGGTGACTGCCACCGTCAGACGATCGTGTTCGTCGGGCAGGTCCCCGGCCGCCGGCGGCGAGTGCAGAACGTCGAGCTTGGTGAACGAGTATGGGTGAAACCACGATCCGTGCCACGGGTCGAGCCGGTTCGCGATGACGTCGGCGGGCTCGCACGTACCCGTGAGACGCGCGACGGCCGCTACGGTCGGATTGTCCGGCCGATGCACGATCACGGGCGCGTCGGTGGGCGCTTCGCCCCCGGTGTGGTCGATCCGGACCCACACCAGCACACCGTCGTCGAAGCTCGGATAGGGCTTCCACCCGGCTTGGCGGCGGCCGGTCAGGCGCAGGCCATGCCATGGGCAGATCAGTGCGCCGCATTCGACCCGTCCCGTCGACAGATCGCCGCCGAGATGCGGGCATTCGGCCGGACCGACGTGTAGCGTATCGGCGTCGTCGCGCCACGCCACCAGTTCCGTTCCGGCGACGTTGGTGCCGAAGGGCTTTCGCGTCACGTCGGTACTGGCGCCGAACACGTACCAGTTGCCGCTCGGCCGGCGCTGCGAACGGGCAAGGGCGGCTTGGATGACGGCCGGCGACGCGTCGGCATGGGTGGGCCGCTGGGTGGCCCACTGCAGTCGTGGAAGCACCTCGAACGGCCAGGCCTTCGCCAGCCGCGAGCGCAGATCCCTGACAGTCGTCATGCGGAAAGACTCCTCCGTTGTCCGGCAAGTCGACGCAGCACCGCGTACCGGCCCTCGCCGGGCACGGTGTGCAATTCGTGGCCACGCACACCGAACTGCGCCAGGATCGCGTTCGCGGCCGCCCATCCCGTGGTGGCGGCGCGTTCCATGAGCGCGACGGGAAGGTCGATACGAATGCCGTCGCCGGCAAGAACCACGTTCGCGTGCGGGGTGGTGATCGTCGGCCTCGACGAGAAGTCGCCCGGTGCGAATCGCGGGCAGTCCTGCCGGTACAGCACCCGCTCGTCGACGACAGCGGCCGAAGCGGTCTCCGGATAGATCTCGTGGAGGCGGCCCAGCAGGCGTTCGCTCAGTCCCTCGTCGGCGCCATCCGCTGCGTACGCGTGTAGTTCGAGCACCGAACCGCCGGTGCGGCGGCACCATTCGGCGGCCTCGTGCTCGTAGCGGCCCAGCACGCTGATGTTGTCGAGCGGTGGCCGGCCACCGGTGCCGAGGAAGGCAGGGCGGTCGTTGCGCACGGGTTGGTCCAGCCACAACCGGTGCACGACGAACGGCGGTGCGGTACCGAGTCTTTCGATCGACGCGCGCCATGCGGTGTCTCCCAGTGCCGGCGAGGCCGCGAGGATGCGCTGCAGCCCGGTCACGTCGGTCGCGAGTACGACTGCGTCGGCCGCCACCTCGGCGGTGGTGCCTGCGGTTTCCACGATTACCCGGCCTGCCGGATCGACCGCCGTCACGGGTGCTCCCGTGCGGAAGTCCACACCGAGCGACTCCAGGTAGGCCCGCAACGGGCTCCACAGTGCGACATCGAAATTGGCGTTCGCCACATCGAACACCACGCCCTCACTGGAACCCAGGAAGTAGATGTGGAACATCGTCGCGAGTTCGGCGGCCGACAGCTCGGCGGGCTTGGCGAAGAAGCTGCGCGAGAACACCTCGAAGGCGAGGTGGCGCGCGGCCTCGGGAAAGTTGATGTCGCGCAAGAACTCTTCGGCGTTGCGGTGATCGAGGCGATCGTAGGTCGCGGGCACCGACACATCGGCCAGCGGCGCAGCGGCGCGGGCGTTGAGCCGGACGAGGTCGCGCAGCCGAAAGGTGGGGCTGCGCAGCGCGAACGCCAACGCATTCAACGGCGGCACGGTTGGCAGCCCACGGAAGGTGTCTTGCCTGCCCTGCGCATCGACCAGCGGGTAGTCCTCGACGGGTACGAGCATGGAGAGGTCGTCGTCGACCCGTCTAAGCAATGCGCGCAGGTTGTAATACTGGCGGAAGAAGGCGTGAAACCCACGGTTCATGGCCGCCTCGGAACCGTCGCCGAGTGGCTCGTTCCAGCCCGCGACGCGACCTCCGAGATACGGTTCGCGTTCGACGACCGTGACGTCGATACCCCGCTCGGCGAGGCCGGTGGCGGCGGCGAGCCCGGCGATACCCGCCCCGACCACTACGACGCGGGGCCGGGCCGTCAGGGCGTCCGCGTGTGACGCGCCTGGCGGTGCGGGATGGGTGACACGCCGGCTGTCGGTCATCGCGGCGACTCCGCGAGGAAGGTGTGTACCACGCCGCGCTGCCAGCCTGACACGGTCGCGCTGCGGGTGTTGACAAATCCGTTCTGGCGCAACCTGTTCAGAAATTCCGAGACCCCGTCGAAGCCGTTCACGCTGTCGCGCAGGTAGCGGTACAGCGCGGCGTCACCGGTGCGGATCCGTCCCATCGGGATGATGATCGCGGTGCTGACGAGATTCCACATCATCCTGGCCGATCGCGAGTCGCGGACCGAGTACTCGTGTACGGCAAGTGTCGAGCCGGGCCTCAACAAATCCCGGAATGTGCGAAGCACGGTGTCCGGGTCGGCGAGATTGCGCACCAGATATGCCGCGAAGATGCCGTCGAACGGGCCGTGCACGTCGTTCGCGGCCAGATGCTCGACGTAGGACTGGATGAAGGACACCGACTTGGGCCAATCCTTGGCACGCGCCTGCGCCAGCATGCCCGCCGACCCGTCGACCGCGACGATCTCGGCGTGCGGCGCCGCGGCGAGCAGGGCAGCGGTCGAAGCGCCGGTGCCACAACCGGCGTCGAGAAGGCGCAGTCCCCGGCCGCCGTCCGGCAACGCCATTCGTCGAGCCGAGAGGCGCAGATGGTCGTGATAGCCGGGATTGGCGTTCACCAGCCCGTCATAGGCCGCCGCGCCCGCATCGAAGGCCGCGGGCACGTCATGGCGAATGTTCACGATCCGCCTCCTTCGCGTACCGCTTGCGTTGGTACTGCCAGAGAATCAGGACGGCGGTCACCATCGCCCAGCCGAACAGGAAATCCTCCACCGGGATGTCCCACGGGAAGCGGATGCCCGTGGTGTGCCGGTCGTCGTAGAGGACGATCGGAGCGCTGAGTTTCGTCAACCAGCCGTCAACGGGAATCTGGAAGCCCAGAACGATGGCCATCGAGATCCAGTACGTCGTCGTGCGGAAGATGCCGGTGCGAAACACCTTGAGCTCCAACGCGATGACCACGCCGACGGCGATCACCGCGGGCAATGTGTACCCGAGCCCGCTCACGTCCGCACCTCGCGTCGCCGCGACCACAGCCGCAGCCCCTTGTGCAGCAGATTGTCAACCGCGGTGAAAGTGAGGAGGCCGCACAGCGGGATCACGATGAAGAACAGCAGCTCCTCCAGGGGCATCACGCCGAAAAGGTGTATGCCGCTGATGTAGCGCGGATTGTAGGTCCACACGTCGGCACCGATCGCGAGCGCATCCCAGACCACGAACACCGCGGCCACGGGCAGCACGGCGCGTGCTGTGCGCGCCGGTCGCCGGTACACACCGGTGCCGAGGAACTCCAGCGGAAGGGTGATCAGCAGACACGCCCCGAGTACGAGCAGGTAATGCCAGCGGTCCACTGTCACGGCCTCCGATCGAACAGGCGCGCCCGCCACGCGCCGGCCAGACCGCTCGTGGCAACGGCGAGGCGGCGCCCGGTTCCGACGGTGGCGCGCTGACTGAAGACCGCGAACTCGATGGCCTCGATGCGGTCGAGTATTTCGGAGTAGAGGGTCAGCGCGGCAGTGATGCAGGGCCGCGACCGTGGCTCGAGCATGCCGATGCCGCGTTGGGCGTACGCGTACACCCGACGGGTGATCGCGTGTTGCTCGACGAGCGCGCGCCGGACCCGCTGATCGGTGCGGCGATTGGTGTGACACCACTCGAGCACGTCGCGATCGACGTTGTAAGCCGACAGTTCATCGGCGGGAAGATAGACCCGGCCGAGTTCGAGGTCCTCATCGATGTCACGCAGGAAGTTGGTGAGCTGGAACGCCTTTCCGAGACCGGCGGCGTACGGCGCGGCCTCCTCACGGGGGCCCACAGTGCCGAGCACCGGCAGCATCTGCAGACCGATCACCTCCGCCGATCCGTACATGTACCGGTTCAGCGCGGCGCGGTCGGCGTAGTCGGTCACCGTCAGGTCCATGCGCATGGACCGCAGGAAGTCATCGAACAGCTGCCAGTCGATCCCGTAGCGTCGTGCTGCGTGCACCACGGCGGTCAGGGTTGGATCGTCGCCCGAGCACTCATTTTTGACGAGACGTTGGAACAGGTCGGTCCCGAGATCGTCGAGCCTGCGCGCACGATCCGCGGTGCTCGCGCCGTCGAAGTCGTCGAGGATGTCATCGGCATGCCTGGCGAAGCCGTACAACGCGTGCACGGCGGGTCGCTGATCGGGCGCCAGCAGTCGGGTCGCCAGGAAGAAGGTACGGCCGTGTTGGGCGTTGATCGCCCGGCAACGTCCATAGGCTTCCCGCAACTCGGGGTCGCGCACGCCCGCCGCGTTCAGTTCTGATGAGATCACGTCACCACCGCCCGAGTTCGCTTGTCCAACAATGGAATGCCGGTCACCCGGTCGGCCGCCAGCCGTCCGGAGATGACGGCGGTGGGCACCCCTACGCCGGGAATCGTCGACGATCCGGCCAACACCACGTTGTCGATGCCGCGCACGGTGTTGGCGGGTCGGAACGGGCCGGTCTGACTGAAGGTGTGTGCGAGCGCGAACGGCGTCCCGGCCGCCATCCCTTGCCGTTCCCAGTCCGCGGGGTCGACGACGTGCAGCAGCTCGTGGTCGTCGCCGACGCCGGGCAGCCGTTCGCGGACCGTATCGAGCATGTGCTGCACGTAGTCGGCACGCGTCGCGGCCCAATCGATCGCGCCCACGGCGGTGTTCGGGGCGGGTGCCAGGACGTAGAGCAAGTCCCGCCCGCTCGGTGCCAGGGTGGGATCGCTTGCGGTGGGGCGAGTCACCAGCAGCGAGGGATCGCTCATCACCCGGCCGTCGTCGATGATGTCGGTGAACGTCTGCTGCCACGCGGCTCCGAACAAGATGTTGTGGTGTCCGGCCTGTTGCTCGGTCACCGCGCGGCAACCTACATGGGCGACGACCGCCGACGGGGCAGGGCGCAATCGCATCGGCCGCCGCGGGGTACGGCCCAGCAGGCGGTAGGTGTCGGGCAGTTCGGTGGTCAGCACCACCGCATCGGCATCGAACCGTTCACCGGTGTCCGTGACGACCGCACGCACCCGGTCACCGGACCGTTCGAGGTTCGATACCGTTGCGCCGTAGTGGAATTGGACCCCGGCGTCCGCGGCGGCCGCCGCCATCGCGTTGGGCAGTGCGCGGACTCCGCCGGTGGGAAAGTGGACGCCGGAGACGGTGTCCATGTAGGCGATGATCGCGTATACCGCCAGCGCGCGCTGCGGCGGAACCCCGACATAAAGCGCCTGGAAGGTGAACAGACGCTTGAGGCGTTCGTCGGTGATGAATCTGTTGACCACGGTGTCCCAGCGCCGGAACCCGCCGAGGGCGATCACCCGGGCTAGTTGCGGTGTGACGAGCGACAGCGGCGAGTCGAAGTTCGCGTTGATGAACCCGTCGAATTCGACCTGATAGAGCCGGGACAGCCACCGGCGCAGTTCCAGGTAGCCGTCGGCCTGGCGGCGGTCGGTCAACCTCTCGATCTCGGCCGCCATCGCGTCCGGGCTACTGTGCACGTCGATGCGGCTGCCGTCGGCGAACGCCGCGCGGTACGCCGGCTCGACCGGACGCAGTTCCATTCTCGACGACAGGGATTCGCCGACGGCGTCGAAAGCCGCGTCGAGAATGTCGGGCATGGTGAGCACGGTCGGCCCGGTGTCGATCCGGTATCCGTTGACGTCGCATCGGCCCACGCGACCGCCGGGGTGCGTGCCGCGCTCGACGACCGTCACGATGCGGCCCCGGCCCGCCAGGTGCATTGCGGCCGAAAGGCCGGCCAGCCCGGCGCCGACGACCACCACCTTCTCGGTGGATCCCCCGACGGTGCGCATCACGCGACCCGGTCGGCGCAGCTGGCGACGGCCGACGCCGTCAGGTCGGTGCTCATCACGCAGACGATGTACCCCGCCTGCGCAAAGTCGAACCGTCGAATACGGCCCGATCGAGCGCTACGGTGTTGCCTCGTGCCCGTCGCGGCCCTGAGACCGTCGCCGCTCCTTCATCTCCGCCTCGTACACATGGCGTTTGCCGTCCATCAGATCGTCGCGAACCCGCGTCTCATGCGCGCGGAACCGCGACCAGTACCCGTCGTCGAACTCCTCGACCACCTGAAAGGTCCAACGGCCGTTGATCACGTTGCGGCCGACGAGATCTTCGGTCAACCGGTCGGCGATCTCGCCGTGTCCGGCTTCGCGCAACTTGTCGCACGCTTCGCCGAGCAGCAGGTCCGCATGGCCCATCACTTGGTGAAACGAGTACAGATGTCCGCGCGCGCGTTCGACGTGTTCGAGTGCCTCCGACACCACACCAACGGCCTCGACGGTCGCGTCGTCCACGCCGGACGGTCTGATGTGGTCATCTTCCTGCGCGGTCATGACGGGTGCCGCTTGAGTGCGTCGGGTTTGTGCACCGCGTCGCGGCCGGTTTTGTCGCTGCGCACCCGGTACTGCGGCTCGTCCGCACTCGCCCGGACCTGACGACCGGCCGTCTTGGTATCGGTCGTGATCTTCTCGACCACCGTGCCGGGCGCAGCGGCGCCATGGCTTTGCCACGACACCTTGTCGCCTTTCCGGAATCCTTCGCTCACACGGGTGCTATACCCACTTTTCCGGTCAGGTCACGGCCGCCAGATGCGGCAGATTTCCGATCCCGAATTCGCGTTTCAAGACCGTACGGGCGGCATAGAAGCCCGACATGCCGTGCACCCCGCCGCCGGGAGGCGTGGCCGACGAACACAGATACGCCTTGGGAATCGACGTGGACCACGGGTTGACCCGCAGTGCCGGCTCGGTCAGCGCACTGATCATGTTGTTGCCACCGACTCCGATATCGCCGCCCACGAGGTTCGCGTTGTGTTCGGTCATGTTCGACGCGGGCACGCTGCGTACCGCGACCACGACGTCACGAAAGCCCGGGGCGAACCGCTCGAAGATCGTCGTCACCGTCTCGGCCATGTCCGCCGTCGAGCCGTTGGGTACGTGGACGTAGGTCCACAGTGGCCGCCGGCCCTGCGAATCGATGCGCCCCGGGTCGGCGGTATGGGGGAGCGCGGCAAGCACCATCGGCCATTCGGCGTGGCGACCCGCGGCGATCTCGGACTCGGCCAGCGCCATCTGTGCGCGGCTGCCGCCCAGATGCAGCGTCGGAGCGTGCGCCAGACGCGGGTCTTCCCAAGGGATTTCGCCGGAGAGCACGAAATCGACCTTGGCGACGCCCGGCCCGTAAGTGTAGCGCCGCAACGACTTCGCGTAGCGATCCGGCATCCGATCGCCATAGATCGACAGCAACGCCGTCGGCGCGGTGTCGTAGATGACCACGCCCGGCGGCGGTTCGGTGACCTCCTGCTCGAGCACGAGTTCGCCGCCGTGCGCCTTGAGGTCGGCGATCAGCGCGTCCGGTATCGCCTGTGACCCGCCGACCGGGATCGGCCAGCCGACCGCGTGGCCCAGGGTGGCGAGCATGAGCCCGGCCCCCGAGGAGACCAACGACGGCATCCGCGAGATCGTATGCGCGGCAACACCACTGAACAACGCGCGGGCGTCTTCGCCTTTCAGTGACCGCCACAACGGGGTGCCCTGGACCAGGAGGCGGGGCGCGACCCGCAGCGCCGCCGGGAGTGAGGGCGGGACCGACCGTTTGTCGCCGAGCAAAAGCCCGACCACGCCGTCGCAATCGTCGGCGAGCGGGCCGAGCAGGCGCCGCCACGAGTCCCCATCCTCGAGTTCTTCGCACGTGCGGTCGATGTCGCGGTAGCCGATGACCGCGGGGCGGCCGGGCAGCGGGCTGGCGTAGGAGATCTCCGGAACCGACAGCCGCACCCCGCGTGCGGTCAGGTCGTATGCCGCGAAGAACGGCGACGCCAACGCCAGCGGGTGCACCGCCGAGCAGATGTCATGGCTGACCCCGGGAAACTCGGGGTCGGGGAGGGTGCGGGCGCCGCCGCCCGGTGTCGACTGGGCTTCGATGACCCGCACGGACAATCCGGACCGAGCGCAGATGACCGCCGCCGTCAACCCGTTGGGACCGCTGCCGACCACTGTGACGTCCACAACTCAAGTAGAACGCATGCGCGGCGGGTGTGACGGATCTCCGGTAGCGGGCGTCCCGGTGCAAATCCGCACACACTAGGCTGACCGCGTGAGTCTTCCCGTTGTACTGATTGCCGACAAGCTCGCGGAATCGACCGTTGCCGCCCTCGGTGACCAGGTAGAGGTCAGATGGGTCGACGGTCCGGACCGCGAGAAGCTGCTCGCCGCCGTTCCCGAGGCCGACGCATTGCTGGTGCGGTCGGCCACCACGGTGGACGCCGAGGTCATCGCCGCGGCGCCCAAGCTCAAGATCGTCGCCCGCGCGGGTGTGGGTCTGGACAACGTCGACGTCGACGCCGCCACCGCCCGCGGTGTGCTGGTGGTCAACGCCCCGACCTCCAACATCCACAGCGCAGCCGAACACGCGCTCGCGCTGCTGCTGTCGGCGGCCCGCCAGATTCCGGCCGCCGACGCGACGCTGCGCGAACACACCTGGAAGCGATCGTCGTTCTCGGGCACCGAGATCTTCGGCAAGACCGTCGGCGTCGTGGGCCTCGGCCGGATCGGTCAGCTCGTCGCGCAGCGGCTCGCGGCCTTCGGCGCGCACATCGTCGCCTACGACCCCTACGTGTCGCAGGCGCGTGCCGCACAACTCGGAATTGAATTGCTCACGCTCGACGAGCTGCTCGGGCGCGCCGACTTCATCTCGGTGCACTTGCCCAAGACCAAGGAGACCGCCGGCCTGATCGGCAAAGAGGCGCTGGCCAAGACCAAGCCGGGCGTGATCATCGTCAATGCCGCACGCGGCGGCCTGATCGACGAGCAGGCGCTGGCCGACGCGATCACCAGCGGCCATGTCCGCGGCGCCGGACTCGACGTGTTCGCCACCGAACCGTGCACCGACAGCCCGCTGTTCGAGCTGCCGCAGGTCGTGGTCACCCCACATCTCGGCGCATCGACCGCCGAAGCCCAGGACCGGGCCGGCACCGACGTCGCGGCGAGTGTGAAGCTCGCGCTCGCAGGTGAGTTCGTGCCCGACGCGGTCAACGTGGGCGGCGGCGTCGTCGGCGAGGAAGTCGCGCCGTGGCTGGATCTGGTCCGCAAGCTGGGCCTGCTGGTCGGCGCGCTGTCGGATGCGCCTCCGGTGTCACTGTCGGTGCAGGTGCGCGGCGAGCTCGCGTCCGAAGATGTCGAGATCCTGCGGTTGTCGGCACTGCGCGGCCTGTTCTCTGCCGTGGTCGACGAGCAGGTCACGTTCGTCAACGCCCCGGCGCTGGCCGCCGACCGTGGGGTGGCCGCCGAGATCAGCACCGCGACCGAGAGCCCCAACCACCGCAGCGTGGTCGACGTGCGCGCGGTGCACGCCGACGGTTCGTCGATCAATGTCGCGGGTACGTTGTCCGGTCCGCAGCTGGTCGAGAAGATCGTGCAGATCAACGGCCGCAACTTCGACCTGCGCGCCGAGGGCTACAACCTGATCGTCAACTACAGCGACAAGCCGGGTGCGCTCGGCAAGATCGGCACGCTGCTCGGTGGTGCCGAGGTCAACATCCTGGCCGCGCAGATGAGCCAGGACGCGACCGGCGACAGCGCGACCGTGATGCTGCGCCTGGATACCGATGTTCCCGAGGATGTGCGTGCCGCGATCGCCACCGCGGTCGGCGCGAGCACGCTGGAAGTGGTTGACCTGTCATGAGACTCGCTGTCATCGCCGGCGACGGCATCGGACCGGAAGTCATCGACGAGGCCGTCAAGGTGCTCGACACGGTGCTGCCCGGGGTCGAGAAGACCGAATACGACCTGGGTGCCCGCCGCTACCACGCGACCGGTGAACTGTTGACCGACAACACCATCGAGGAACTGCGTGGCCACGACGCGATCCTGCTCGGTGCGATCGGTGATCCCTCGGTGCCGAGCGGTGTGCTGGAGCGCGGACTGCTGCTCAAGCTGAGGTTCGCGCTCGACCATCACGTGAACCTGCGGCCGGGCCGCCTCTATCCGGGTGTCACGGGTCCGCTCGTCGGCAATCCGCCCATCGATTTCGTGGTGGTGCGCGAGGGCACCGAGGGGCCGTACACCGGTAACGGTGGTGCGCTGCGCGTCGGCACCCCGCACGAAGTGGCGACCGAAGTCAGCGTCAACACCGCGTTCGGTGTCGAGCGCGTCGTCCGCGACGCGTTCGCCCGGGCCCAGAACCGCCGCAAGCACCTGACATTGGTGCACAAGACCAATGTGCTGGCGTTCGCCGGCAGCCTGTGGTCGCGCGTGGTGTCCGAGGTGGGCGCGGAGTTCCCCGACGTCGAGGTCGCCTATCAGCACATCGACGCGGCGACCATCCACATGGTCACCGACCCGGGCCGGTTCGACGTGATCGTCACCGACAACCTGTTCGGCGACATCATCACCGACCTGGCCGCGGCCGTGTGCGGTGGCATCGGTCTGGCCGCCAGCGGCAACATCGATGCGACGCGCACCAATCCGTCGATGTTCGAGCCCGTGCACGGCAGTGCGCCCGACATCGCGGGGCAGGGGATCGCCGATCCCACCGCCGCGGTGATGAGCGTTGCGCTGCTGCTGGCCCATGTCGGCGAAACCGACGCGGCGGCCCGGGTCGACAAGGCGGTCGGCGAGCACCTGGCCACGCGCGGTGACGAGAAGTTGTCCACCAGCGAGGTCGGCGAGCGGATCCGGGCGCTGCTCTGACTTTGTTGATCCTGCGTTGAGGGCGTTGGTCTCTCGTTGTTTTGCGTCCTCAACGCAGAGTCGATCCGGTGCTAGTCGACTGCTCAGCGAGGTCGGGGCGTGACTGACCAGTTCGCGACGCTCACCCGGCAGTGCTGGCTGTTCGTCATCGGTTCGTCGTTCTTCGCGGTCGCCACTGCGCCGGGCTTTCCGGCGCTGGCCGGCGCCGGTGCGACGAACGTGTTGTGTTTCGTCGGCTCATGGTTTTTCACGACTGCCGCGTGGATGCAACTGGCACTCGCAGATCGGACGCGCGGTACCGAATGGTGGTCGGCGCTCACACAATTCGTGGGCACGCTGATGTTCAACGTCAGCACCGGCACCTCGGTGTGGGTGCATGCGGTGCTCGCCGAACGTCGTTTCGTGTGGGCGCCGGACGCCACCGGGTCGTCGGCCTTCCTCGTCAGCGGTGTGCTGGCGATCTTCGCCGTCGGCATGTGGGCGCCGAAATCCGTTGACTGGCAAGCCGCCTGGATCAACCTGGCCGGCTGTGTGGCGTTCGGCGTGTCCGCCCTGGCGGCGTTCGTCCGGAAGACCGGGGTCACCGTGGACGAACGGCTCGCCAACTTCGGCACGTTCCTCGGTGCGCTGTGCTTCCTGACGGCTGCGCTGCTGCTGCGCCCGCGCGGGAGTTGAGCGGTTCGCGTTCAGCGTTCGTCGCGCAGACCTTCGTCGGGGGGAACCAGGGGAACCGCCAACAACGGCAACAACGCGCACACCGCGAAGGCCGCCGGATATCCGGCCACGCCGATGAGCGCGCCGAAGAGCGGTGAGGAACTCGCGGTGGCCAGATGTTGCGTCGTGTTCTGCGTCCCCAACGCGCGGCCGCTCCAGAACGGCCCGGCGATCTCGGCGATCGCCGTGAACGCCAAACCGTTGTCGGAGACCGTGATCACCGAGGCGATGACGATCAGCGCGATACTGATCGGGGAGTCCAGCCAGTCGGTGAAAGCCAGCAGCGCCATCGTCGCCGCCGCCCCGAGGGCGATCGTGCGGATGGGCCGCAACCGCTGACCCACCACGTCCGACCATCGTCCGGCCGCGATCCGTCCGGCGGCGCCCAACAGCTGGGCCACCGTCACCAGGGCACCCGCCGACGAGGCCGACCAGCCGCGGTCGCTCATGAGCCACACCAGGGTGAAGGTCCACACCATGCCCTGCGGAATCACCAGCAGCACCGACACGGCATGGATGCGCCACAACACACTTGAGCCGCGGTACGGATTGGCCAGATGTTCGCGGGGTGCCTCGTGGCGAGGCGGTCGCGGTGGGTCGAGCACGCCGATGGCGCACACCACGGCGGACAGCACGCAGACGACGGCGGGGAACAGCAGTGCGGTCGACGCACCGTGACTCTCGGCGACCCGAGGGATGACCAGCGCGCCGAGGCCCACGCCCAGCGGGGTGGCGGTCTGCCGGATACCCATTGCCAGGCCACGCTGTTCGGGCGGGAACCAGCCGACGACCACACGGCCGCTGGCCGAATTGCTGCTCGCCGCGGCCATCCCACCCAGCAGCAGGAACACGCCGACGGCCACCAGTGACTCTGCGGAGGCCGCTGCGAAGGCGGCCGCGGCGGTCAGTGCCGAACCCACCGTCAGCACGATGCGTTCGCCGACCCGGTCCACGAGGTATCCCCACGCGATGAGCGTGATGACCAGGCCGAAGCTCGGCATCGCCGACAGCAGACCGGCCTTGGCCAAATCCAGACCGCGCTCGGTGTGCAGCGTGGGAATGAGGAATGCCGCGCCGTTGATGAAGACATTGGCGCAGGTGGTCGCGGTCAGTGCGATGCCGAGCATCGACCAGCGGCGAATGGTGCTGATCGATGAGACGGACATATCTGGATCGTGCCACATGGATCTCAATATGCTGAATCAGTTTCTCAACATTCGAGATGGATGCTCGGTGTGTTCCGCATCACGGGAGTCGTTCGGGTTTCCGGTGTTTCGCGATCGTGGCACCGAATGATCTGGTGTCCGAACATGCCTCGAACAGACCGGTGCTCGCGGTCGCCTAGCCTGGGCTCGTGAAATGGTTGACGGTGATTGCTCTGGTGCTCCTCGCGTTCATTGCCGGTCCGGTGCCGACGGCGGCCGCGGCGGCACCGAACTGGTCCGGTTTGGACGCGCGCCATTTCGACGGCCCGATTCCCGCTCCTGGCACGCTCATCGAGTCGGTGCCGCTGGATCCGGCGCTGTCGCTGCCGGGTGCGGGGGCCGCGTATCGGATCCTGTATTCGACGATCGACCAACATGACTCACCCGCTGTCAGCACCGCGGCGGTGTTCCTGCCGCACGGCGAGGCGCCCGACGGCGGCTGGCCCGTGATCGCGTGGGCGCACGGCACCGTGGGGCTCGGTGATGACTGTGCACCGTCGGCGCAGCCGCGCAGTGAACGCGACAGCGAGTATCTGACGCACTGGCTCGATCAGGGTTACGCGGTCGTGGGCTCGGACTACGCGGGCCTTGGCACGCCGGGTTTGATGAGCTACCTCAACAGCGTCGCGACCGCGCACAGCGTCGTCGATTCGGTGATCGCCATGCACCACATGGACCTGCCGTTGTCGCCGAAGTGGGCGCTCGTCGGCCAGTCTCAGGGCGGCGGTGCCGCCGTCAACAGCGCGCGCTGGGCCACCGAATTCAGCCGCGGGAGCGGACTGGACTATCGCGGTGTCGTGGCGACCGGCACGCCGTTCAACGTCGAGAGCATCGTCAAGCAGGCCGGCCCGGACATGGCGCTGCCGCCGAATCTCGGACCGGCAGCCAACAGCTACACCGGCTACATCCTCGCGGGCTTTCGCGAGGCCCGCCCCGACATCGACGTCAACAGCGTGCTGACCCCCGCCGGGGTGGCCGCGGTCGATAAGGCCGAGACGCTGTGCAAGTCCGAACTCGACGCGGCGCTTGCCGGCATGACCCCGACCGGGTTCTTCCGCGCCCCGCTGAGCACCCTGCCCGGCATATCGGATGCGCTCGACGCCTACCTCGGTACCCCGACCAGTGGCTATGACCGCCCGATCTTCCTCGGCGTCGGCCTGCTCGACCACGATGTCCCACCGAACATGTCGATGCAGCTCAACGATCAGCTCCGGGCCAACGGACAAGACGTCACACTCAAGATCTACCCGGACGAAGATCACTCCGGGACTGTGCTCGCCTCGCTGCCGGACTCCACGCCGTTCCTGCGCGCGATGTTCGACGGGAGCTGACGCAGGGCGTCTCGACCGAGCGCCACACCTTGAGCACTACGCTGACAAAAATGCGCTTAGGTCGAATCGCCAGTCCCGACGGCGTCGCGTTCGTCAGCATCGAAGGCGACGGGGCAGATGCCGTCTGCAAAGAGATCGCCGAGCATCCGTTCGGTAATCCGAACTTCACCGGGCGCACCTGGCCGCTGGCCGACGTGCGGCTGCTCGCGCCGATTCTGGCCAGCAAGGTGATCTGCATGGGCAAGAACTACGCCGCGCATGCCGAGGAGATGGGCGGTGTGGCGCCGGAAGATCCAGTGATCTTCCTCAAGCCCAACACCGCGATCATCGGGCCGAACGTGCCGATCCAACTGCCGGCCGACGCGTTCCCCGTCCACCACGAAGGCGAGCTGGCCGCCGTCATCGGCAGGCCTTGCAAGGACGTGCCCGCCGCACGCGCGGCCGAGAACATCCTCGGCTACACCATCGCCAACGATGTTTCGGCGCGCGATCAGCAGCAGAAGGACGGTCAGTGGATGCGGGCCAAGGGCCACGACACCTTCTGCCCGGTCGGGCCGTGGATCGTCACCGACCTCGACCCGTCGGACCTCGAGCTGCGCACCGAGGTGAACGGCGAAGTCCGTCAGCGCAGCCGGACCTCGTTGATGATTCACGACATCGGCGCGATCGTGGAGTGGGCTTCGGCCGTCATGACACTGCTGCCGGGCGATCTCATCCTGACCGGCACCCCAGAAGGCGTCGGCCCCATCGAGCACGGTGACACCGTCAGCATCACCGTCGAAGGCATCGGGACTCTGACGAATCCCGTTGTGCGTAAAGGAAAGTAATGAGTAACGACACCGTCCGCGTGCGGTTCTGCCCGTCACCCACCGGCACCCCGCACGTCGGCCTCGTGCGCACCGCGCTGTTCAACTGGGCCTACGCCCGCCACACCGGAGGGACTTTCGTCTTCCGCATCGAGGACACCGACGCCGCGCGGGACAGCGACGAGAGCTACGCCGCGATCCTCGACGCGCTGCGCTGGCTGGGTCTGGACTGGGACGAGGGTCCGGAGGTCGGCGGTCCCTATGAGCCGTACCGGCAGTCGCAGCGCAGTGAGATCTATCGCGACGTGATCGCGCGCCTGCTCGAAGCCGGCGAGGTGTACGAGGCGTATTCGACGCCCGAGGAGGTCGAGGCCCGTCACCACGCGGCGGGTCGCAACCCCAAACTGGGCTATGACAATTTCGATCGCACCCTGACCGATGAGCAGCGCAAGGTTTTCGCCGATGAGGGCCGTAAGCCGGTGCTGCGCCTGCGCATGCCCGACGAGGACTTGTCGTGGAACGACCTGGTGCGTGGCCCGACGACGTTCCCCGCGGGGTCCGTCCCGGATTTCGCGATCACCCGCGCGAGCGGTGATCCGTTGTACACCTTGGTCAACCCGGTCGACGACGCGATGATGAAAATCACACATGTGCTCCGCGGCGAGGACATCATGCCGTCGACCCCACGCCAGATCGCGCTGTACCGGGCGCTCATGCGTATCGGTGTGGCCGAGCGGGTGCCCGAATTCGCGCATCTGCCAAGTGTTCTCGGCGAGGGCAACAAGAAGCTGTCCAAGCGCGACCCGCAGTCGAACCTGTTCTTGCATCGCGATCGCGGGTTCCTCCCGGAGGGTCTGCTGAACTATCTGGCCCTGCTCGGCTGGGGCATCGCCGACGATCACGACGTGTTCAGCCTCGACGAGATGGTGGCCGCGTTCGACGTCGTGAACGTCAACTCGAACCCGGCCCGTTTCGATCAGAAGAAGGCCGACGCCATCAACGCCGAGCACATCCGGTTGCTCACCCCAGAGGATTTCACCGCGCGGCTGCGTGAGTACTTCGTCACACATGGATACGACACCGGGCTCGACGACGCCGGGTTCGCCGAAGCCGCCGCGCTCGTGCAGACGCGCATCGTGGTGCTGGGCGACGCCTGGGGCCTGCTGAAGTTCTTCAACGACGACGCCTACGAGATCGATGAGAAGTCGGCGGCCAAGGAGCTCAAGCCCGAATCTGCACCGGTGCTCGACGCGGCGCTCAGCGCGTTGGAGCCGGTCGGGGAGTGGACGACGGCCAACATCGAGGCCGCGCTCAAGACGGCTCTGCTGGACGGGCTGGAGCTCAAGCCGCGTAAGGCGTTCGGCCCGATCCGCGTCGCGGTCACCGGAGCGACCGTCAGCCCGCCGCTGTTCGAGTCGATGGAACTGCTCGGCGCCGACCGTAGTTTGGCGCGGCTGCGCGCCGCGAGGGACCGCGTGTAAAAAGTAGGTGCAAATCTTTGGTAGTCTGCTCGTCGGCCCGGAAAGCGGAGCGGGGAAGCCCCCGGTACGCGATTCGGACCGAAAAATGCCCGTGACCTGCGGTGATGGGCAGCCAATGGGGTATGGTGTAATTGGCAACACAGCTGATTCTGGTTCAGCCATTCTAGGTTCGAGTCCTGGTACCCCAGCTGCGATGAGCGCTCTTCCGAAGAGCGTTCGAGCACAGCGGAGCGATTAGGTCAGGCTGATCACCTGAGCTATGCTTTTCCTCCGGAAGTTCTAGCCCCCGTCGTCTAGCGGCCTAGGACGCCGCCCTCTCACGGCGGTAGCGTGGGTTCGAATCCCATCGGGGGTACAGCGCGAAACACCCAGTTCAATCGAACTGGGTGTTTTGTCGTTTCGGGGTGTCTTCTGCGGGCTCAGCCCGCGATTGTCACGCTGGCGTGGCTGTGGGTGTCGAACGTCACTCTGGCGTGACAACCGGCGTCGTCGGCGCGTGCGGTGACGTGTGCTCGCCCGCCATTGTCACGCTGGCGTGGCTCTGGGCGTCGAGCGTCACTCTGGCGTGACAAAGGCGCGCGACGGCGGAGGCGGGGGAGCAGGCGCGCGACGCGCCTCACAGCCGGCGCGTGAGGGCGTCGGCCGCGGCGAGCAGATCCGCGGCCCAGCGTGCCCCCGGTCGACGGCCCATGCGGTCTATGGGGCCCGATACGGACACCGCGGCGATCACCGCGCCGCGGCTGTCGCGTACCGGCGCCGAGACGCTCGCCACACCGGGCTCACGCTCGGCGGCACTCTGCGCCCATCCGCGCTTGCGGACTTCGGCCAGTGTGCGGTCGGTGAACTTGGCGGTGGGCAGCACGGCCTGCTGCGTGGCCGCGTCGGCGTATGCGAGCAGAACCTTGGCGCCCGAGCCCGCGGTCATCGGCAGCTGAGTTCCGACGGGCACGGTGTCGCGGAGTCCGGCCGGCGGTTCCAGTGCCACGACACACACTCGCGACAGGCCCTCACGCCGGTACAACTGCACGCTCTCGCCGGTGATCTCGCGCAGCCGGGGGAGTACCGCGGCCCCTGCCGCCAGCAGCGGATCGTTGACGTGGGCGGCCAATTCGGTCAATGCCGGGCCGAGCCGCCAGCGGCCGTCGCCGTCGCGTGCCAGTAGCCGGTGGGTTTCAAGGCCGGCGGCCAAGCGGTGCGCGGTCGCCCGGGGAAGCCCGGTCCGCTCGCAGAGTTCGGCCAGACCGCAAGGTGACTCGGCCACGGTGTGGAGCACACCCACCGCTTTGTCGAGCACGCCGATGCCGCTATCATTTCTCACAGAGAGATACTAACGTCTCGAATGCTGAGATGGCAGGTGAGACGGCAACAGGATCTCCCAGCCCCTTACTGCAGCCCGCAGCGCACTGAACCGAATCGAGTACTGGCGATGGATCAATCGACAAAGACATCTGCGAAACCGCGCACCCTGGCCGAAAAGGTCTGGGACGACCACGTCGTGGCCCTCGGCGAGGGTGAGGGCGCCTCGAAAGAGCCCGACCTGATCTACATCGATCTGCATCTCGTACACGAGGTCACCAGCCCGCAGGCGTTCGACGGACTGCGCTTGGCGGGCCGGCCGGTGCGGCGGCCCGATCTGACGATCGCCACCGAAGACCACAACGTGCCCACGGTCGACATCGACAAGCCGATCGCCGATCCGGTGTCGCGCACGCAGGTCGAGACATTGCGGCGCAACTGCGAAGAATTCGGCATCCGGCTGCACCCGATGGGCGATACCGAACAGGGCATCGTGCACATCATCGGGCCGCAGCTCGGCCTGACCCAGCCCGGCATGACGATCGTGTGCGGTGACAGTCACACCTCGACGCACGGTGCGTTCGGCTCCATCGCGATGGGTATCGGCACATCGGAGGTCGAGCATGTGATGGCGACTCAGACGCTGCCGCTCAAGCCTTTCAAGACCATGGCGGTCAACGTCGACGGCGTGCTGCCGCCCGGGGTCAGCGCCAAGGACATCATTCTCGCCGTCATCGCGAAGATCGGAACCGGTGGCGGACAGGGCCATGTCATCGAATACCGGGGCAGCGCGATCGAAGCGCTGTCGATGGAGGGCCGGATGACGGTCTGCAACATGAGCATCGAAGCGGGCGCGCGCGCCGGCATGGTCGCCCCCGACGAGACCACATTCGAATTCCTCAAGGGCCGTCCGCACGCCCCGAAGGGCGCCGACTGGGACGCGGCAGTCGAAGCGTGGAGTCAGCTGCGCACCGACGAGGGGGCCGAGTTCGACACCGAGATCTACCTCGACGCCGCCGAACTCGCCCCGTTTGTGACGTGGGGCACGAATCCAGGTCAGGGTGTTCCGCTGTCGGCCTCGATTCCCGATCCCGAACTCATGGGCGACGACGCCGCGCGGCAGGCCGCCGAAAAGGCTTTGACCTACATGGATCTTCGCCCCGGTACCGCCATGCGGGACATCGCCGTGGACACCGTGTTCGTGGGCTCATGCACCAATGGCCGCATCGAGGATCTGCGCGTGGTGGCCGATGTGCTGAAGGGCCGCACGGTCGCCGACGGCGTGCGGATGCTCGTGGTGCCGGGTTCGATGCGCGTCCGTGCGCAGGCCGAATCGGAAGGCCTCGACCGGATATTCATCGATGCCGGAGCCGAGTGGCGCCAGGCCGGCTGCTCGATGTGCCTGGGCATGAACCCCGATCAGCTGTCGCCGGGGCAGCGTTGCGCCTCGACGTCCAACCGAAATTTCGAGGGCCGCCAGGGCAAGGGCGGCCGTACCCACCTGGTGTCACCGGCCGTCGCAGCCGCCACCGCCGTGCGCGGAAAGCTGGCGTCGCCAGCCGATCTGCCTGCCGCAACCCGCTAGAGGAGCCCGAAAAATGGAAGCATTCAACACTCACACCGGCATCGGCGTCCCGCTGCGGCGGTCCAATGTCGACACCGACCAGATCATTCCGGCGGTCTATCTGAAGCGGGTGACCCGAACGGGTTTCGAGGACGGACTTTTCGCCGCGTGGCGGAATGACCCGTCGTTCATATTGAACCTGCCGCCATTCGACAAGGGCTCCGTGTTGGTCGCCGGGCCCGATTTCGGCACCGGATCGTCGCGCGAACATGCCGTCTGGGCGCTCATGGACTACGGCTTCCGGGTGGTTATCTCCTCCCGCTTCGCCGACATTTTTCGGGGCAACGCGGGCAAAGCGGGGCTATTGGCGGCAGAAGTCGCCCAAGATGATGTCGAGCTGCTCTGGAAGCTCATCGAGCAGAATCCAGGCCTGGAAATCACTGTGAATCTTCAAGATCGAAATGTGTCCGCAGGAACGGTCGTGGTGCCGTTCAGGATTGACGATTACACGGCATGGCGGCTGCTCGAGGGACTCGACGATATAGGCCTTACGCTGCGGAAACTCGATCAGATCGAGGCCTATGAGCAGCGCAGGCCGGGGTGGAAGCCGCGCACCCTGCCGGCCTGATTCGGGGCCCTCGGCGACCCCAATTCGCCGCCTTCCGAACCGGTTCTGAACCCCCCTGGCAGGAGTCCAAGTGGGGCAACCAGATTGCCGGAAAGTTCGCCAGCTACGCCTGAAATTGCGCGTGGCTCTTGGAAATCAGTGGTCAGAGGGTTTACCGTGTCCTCTAGTCGGTCCAAGGTGGACCACTGGTTTCGGAGGTTTTGAATGAACAAAGCGGAGCTCATCGACGTACTCACAACCAAACTGGGCACCGATCGTCGGCAGGCTACCGCCGCGGTGGAGAACGTTGTCGACACCATCGTGCGCGCGGTGCATAAGGGCGACAGCGTGACGATTACCGGTTTCGGTGTTTTCGAGCAGCGCCGTCGCGCTGCCCGGGTCGCGCGTAACCCGCGTACCGGCGAGACCGTGAAGGTCAAGCCCACCTCGGTGCCGGCCTTCCGGCCCGGCGCACAGTTCAAAGCCGTTGTCTCTGGCGCACAGCGTCTCCCGGCAGAAGGCCCGGCGGTCAAGCGCGGTGTGACCGCGGGCCCCGCCAAGCGGACTGCCGCCAAGAAGACTGCTGCCAAGGCTCCGGCCAAGAAGGCTGCCACGAAGGCTCCGGCCAAGAAGGCTGCTACCAAGGCTCCGGCCAAGAAGGCTGCCACGAAGGCTCCGGCCAAGAAGGCTGCCACGAAGGCTCCGGCCAAGAAGGCTGCCACGAAGGCCCCCGCCAAGAAGGCTGCCACGAAGGCCCCCGCCAAGAAGGCTGCTACCAAGGCTCCGGCCAAGAAGGCTGCCACGAAGGCCCCCGCCAAGAAGGCTGCTGCCAAGAAGGCCCCGGCCAAGAAGGGCCGCAAGTAGATTCCCCTCAGGCACGCCGTGGGCCCACAAGCCCACGGCGTGTCTTTGCGTGTGGGGCTATTTCTGTTTCGGCAGGGCGCTGCACATGTAGTCGGCGGCCACGAGCTCGCCACCGGACAATGACAGCACCCAGGTGCTGCCCTTGCGGTTACCGCTGGTTTCCGGGCGCACGTTCGCGCGCTCGCACCACCACGCGATGAGGTCTGGAATCACCTTGCCCTGCGTGCAGATCACCGGGGTACCGGCGCGGGCGGCGATGTCGAGCACGCGGCCGCGGGCAGCTTCCCGATCGGAGGAATACGCTTCCTCGGTCAGCAGCGGTTCGTTGTGGACCTCGACGCCGAGTTCTTGAGCCAACGGCTCGACGGTCTGGTGGCAGCGCACCCGATCGGCGGCGTACAGCGTTGTGGCACCGAATGCCAACAGTTGGTCGACCAGAGACTCGGCCTGCGCCCGGCCGTGCTTGTCCAGCGGGCGTTTGCGGTCGTCGCCCTTGTAGCCGGCCTTGCTGCCCGCGGTGCCATGCCGGACGATCATCACGGTCCTCGTTTCCGGTGGATGAGATATGAAGCGCTGCAATACTTTTCGATCGTAGGGATATTGCAGCTGCTCCATCGCGGCGTCGATCGGAAGCCAGACAAGTTTGTCTACTTCACCATTGGGGGTGAAATCACCACCGGTGGCCTTGGCCGCCCAGTACCAAACCCGTTTGGTGCCCTGCTGGATCGGGTAGGTCACTGCACCGAGGCGGCGACCGAGTTGGGCGGTATACCCCGTCTCCTCGGCGACCTCGCGCAGGGCGGTGAGCGGTTCGGTCTCGCCGGATTCCAGCTTGCCTTTGGGCAGTGACCAATCGTCGTACCGGGGGCGGTGGATGACCGCCACTTCGATCGGCGCCGGTTCGTCACCGACCGGCTCACCGCTTCGGCGCCACAGCACCGCGCCCGCCGCGGGTACCGTTTTCTGCATCGCCTTGGCGGCTGCTGTGCTGTCGTTCGACACCTCTACTCCTGCAGGTCAATCGCCGGCATCCGCCACCGGCCCGCCAGTTCAGGGATGCCGGTGCCGTTCCATCAGTGACACCTGGTGGTCTCTGACCGTCTGGCCTTCTTGCGGCAGTGCCGTCCAGTGGCTGTCGTGGCGCAGTTCCCAACACCGGGTGGCCGGATCCATCGCGGACTCGAACACATCGTTGAGCTGTGCGGTCAGCCTCGGGTCCTTGACCTGAGCCATGACCTCGACACGTCGGTCCAGATTACGATGCATCATGTCGGCGCTGCCAATCCAGAACTCGTCGATGGCGCGGAAGTGAATAATCCGTGAGTGCTCCAGGAAGCGGCCGAGGATCGACCGCACGGTGATGTTGTCGGAATATCCCGGCACGCCGGGGCGTAACGCGCAGATGCCCCTGACCACGACCTCGACCGGGATCCCGGCCTGAGAGGCCCGGTACAACGCGTCGATCACCTGTTCGTCGACGAGCGCGTTGGCCTTCAACCGGATTCCGGTTTGGGCACCGTCACGCTGGGCCGCGATCTCGCGGTCGATGCGCTCGATGATGCCCTTGCGCACACCGCGCGGTGCTACTAGCAGATTGCGGTAGGAATCCTTGCGGGAGTATCCCGTCAAGGAGTTGAACAGGTCGGTGAGATCGGCGCCGATGTCCGGGTCGGCCGTGAGCAGGCCCACATCCTCATAGAGGCGTGCGGTTTTCGGGTTGTAGTTTCCGGTTCCGATGTGGCAGTAACGCCGGATGGTCGAGCCCTCGCGCCGCACCACCAGACACGTCTTGCAGTGCGTCTTGAGACCGATCAACCCGTAGACCACATGCACGCCGGCCTGTTCCAGTGTGCGTGCCCATTTGATGTTGGCCTGTTCGTCGAATCGGGCTTTGATCTCGACGAGCGCGACGACCTGCTTGCCTGCCTCGGCGGCGTCGATCAGCGCGTTCACGATCGGTGAGTCACCGGAGGTGCGGTACAGCGTCTGCTTGATCGCGAGCACGTTGGGATCGGCGGCGGCCTGTTCGATGAAGCGCTGCACGGTGGTTGAGAACGAATCGTAGGGATGGTGCACGAGCACGTCCCCGTCGCGCAGCGTCGAAAAGATGCTCTTCGGGGTTTCGCGTTCGCCGAATGCCGGTGGGGTGGCCGGGACGAACGGCCGGTCCTTGAGGTCGGGCCGATCCACGCTGTAGATCTGCCACAGCGCGGACAGGTCGAGCAGCCCGGGCACCTCGATGACATCGCCTGGGGCCACGTCGAGTTCACGCAGCAGCAGCTCGAGCATGCTCTCGGTCATGTCGTCGGAGACTTCCAACCGGACCGGCGAGCCGAATCGCCTGCGGGCCAATTCGCGTTCGAGGGCCTGCAGCAGGTCCTCGTCCCGGTCCTCCTCGACCTCGAAGTCGGCGTTGCGGGTGATCCGGAAGGCATGGTGTTCCACAACTTCCAGACCGGGGAACAGCACCGGCAGGAACGCCGCGATGAGTTCCTCCATCGGCAGGAACCGTGCCACCGCGGAACCGTCCGGCGAACCCAGCTCGACGAACCGGTCGACGTTGTCGGGCACCTTGATTCTCGCGAAGTGCTGCCCGCCGTCGTCGGGATGTTTGACGGTGATCGCCAGATTGAGACTCAGGCCGCTGACGAAGGGGAACGGGTGAGCCGGGTCGACCGCGAGCGGTGTCAGGACCGGGAACACCTGTTCGTGGAAGTACCGCGAGAGTTTTTCGCGTTCGGACTCGTCGAGTTCGGCCCAGGTGACGATGAAGATGCCCTGTTCGGCCAGCGCCGGGCGTACCGCGTTGGTGAACACCCCGGCATGACGGCTCGCAATCTGCTGCGTGCGTTCGCTGATTCGGCGCAACTGTTCGCGCGGCGACAGTCCGTCTGCCGACCGGACCGACAGGCCCATCTCGTCGCGCCGCTTCAACCCGGCGACACGCACCATGTAGAACTCGTCGAGATTCGAGGCGAAGATCGCCAGGAACTTGGCTCGTTCGAGCAAGGGCAGCGACGGGTCGGCGGCCAACGCGAGCACGCGCGCGTTGAAGTCCAGCCAGCTGAGCTCGCGGTTGAGGTAGCGATCTTCCGGCAGTGCGTCGTCCACCGCCGGTGAGGTTGCCGCAGGGGGCGCCTCCGGTGTCGCGACGGCTTCCACCGCCTGCTGCGATCGCGCTGAACCGTCGCCCAGTTGGGTTTCGTCGGTGCGGGTGTCAGGCTCCGCTTGGGTGGCTTCGCTCACCTGTCCGATCATTCCCTATGTGCGCGCTCCGCGGCTACCCGCTAGCGATGCCGGGCGACCGCTTGCGAAGTGGCGGCCCCGACCCCGAGGCGCCGTGCCGTCTGCAGGTCGTCGGGTGTGTCGATGTCGCATCGCAGGCCCGGCCACGCACCGGTCAACTCGATTGCTCCGGAGTGCCGGTGGTGCGCGGCCGAATCGGCGCCGAACAGCGGTTGCAGCGGAACTCCGAACGCGAACAACGCCGAGGTGCCGGTGCCGTGCCGGTCGCCGACGAAACTGCGCTCATACCCGCGCGCCGAGGCGAGTGCCTCCGCCAGTTCCTGCGGCTGCAGAGCCGGAAGATCGCCTTGCAGGACAACGATGTTCGGTGTGCTGGCCCGCAGCTCGGATTCGGCCGCCGTGATCGCGTTGTTCAACGGGTCGTGGTGACCCTGCGGAGTCGGGTCGGTCAGCACCCCGGCGCCCAGTTGACGTGCGGCATCCGCGGCGACGTCATCGGGCGTCACCACCGTGACCGGTGCGACGCTCGACGCCGCGGTGATGGTGTCGACGAGCATGGCCAATACGACGGCCTCGCGGGTCGGTGCCGAAAATATGGGTGCCAGCCGAGTCTTGGCCGCGGCGAGCCGTTTGACCGCGATGATCAACGCCACGTCAGCGCCCGATGTGGCTGCTGCGGCGCTGGCTGTTCTCGTGCCGCTCATGGTGCCATCCTGCCAGCCGCGCCGGTGCCGTCGCCCGCGGCGGTGTGAGGGTTAGGGTGAACGCGTGGTGGAGGCTGCGGTCATGGGGGCAGGCGCGTGGGGAACGGCGCTGGCCAAGGTCTTGGCGGATGCGGGCAATCCGGTGACGATGTGGTCCCGGCGGCCCGAAGTCGCCGACGAGATCAACAGTGAGCATCGCAACGCCGAATACCTCGGTGACGTGAAGTTGCCGTCCGCGATCCGGGCGACGAGTGACCCCGCGGAGGCGCTGGACGGTGCCTGCACAGTGCTGCTCGCGGTTCCGGCGCAACAGCTGCGCGCCAACCTCGAGGGCTGGAAGCACTTGATCGGCGACGACGTCACCCTAGTGAGCCTGGCCAAGGGAATTGAGCTCGGCACGCTGATGCGCATGAGTCAGGTCATCGTCCAGGTCACCGGAGTGGATCCGGCTCGCGTCGGCGTGGTGACCGGGCCGAACCTGGCCAGTGAGATCGCCGACGAGCAGCCCGCCGCGACCGTCGTCGCCTGCAGCGACTCCGGGCGGGCAGTCACCCTGCAGCGCGCGTTGGCCACCGGATACTTCCGTCCGTACACCAATGCCGATGTGGTGGGTGCCGAGATCGGCGGCGCGTGCAAGAACGTCATCGCGCTGGCCTGCGGGATGGCCGTCGGTGTCGGCCTCGGGGAGAACACCGTCGCGGCCATCATCACGCGCGGTCTGGCCGAGATCATGCGGCTGGGCATCGCTTTGGGCGCGACGCCCGCCACGCTAGCCGGGCTGGCCGGGGTCGGTGACCTCGTCGCGACCTGCACGTCGCCTCATTCGCGCAACCGCACCTTCGGCGAGCGGCTCGGCAAGGGCGGAACCATGGAGTCGGCGCTCGCCGCCGCCGGCGGGCATGTGGCCGAAGGGGTGGCCTCATGCGAGTCGGTGCTCGCGCTGGCCTCCAGCTACGGGGTCGAGATGCCGTTGACCGATGCCGTACACCGGGTCTGCCACAAGGGTTTATCGGTTCACGACGCGGTCGCGCTACTGCTGGGCCGCAGCACCAAACCGGAGTAGGTTCACCCCCGGACGCGAGGACACGGTATGGATGGCACGTACGGCGACTCCACTCGTAGCGTCAAAGCCGTTGGGGTAGAGGCAGTCCCGGGGAAACCCGTCGCGCCGATGCCGGTACCCGCGTCCACCTTCCACCTCTCGCCCGACGAAACCGAGCAGCTCGACAGTTACGGCCGGACCTCCAATCCGTCATGGCGCCAGCTCGAAACCGCGCTCGCCGAGCTCGAGGGCGCCGCGGCAGCGCTCACGTTCGGCTCGGGGATGGCGGCGATCACCTCGGTGCTGCGGGTCCTGACCAGATCGGGTTCGACCCTGTTGGTCCCGGCCGACGGCTACTATCAGGTTCGTCGATATGCCGCGGAATATCTTGCGGCACAAGGTGTTACGGTGATCGAGGCGCACACTGCCGAGATGTGTGAGGCCGCGTCGGCCGCGGATGTGGTGCTGGCGGAAACGCCTGCCAATCCCGGCCTCGACGTCGTCGACCTGCACCGGCTGGCGATGACCTGCCGTCGGCGCGGTGCGACTCTGGTGGTCGACAACACCACTGCGACTCCGCTCGGGCAGCAGCCGCTGTCGTTGGGGGCCGACCTGGTGGTCGCTAGCGCCACCAAATCCCTGTCCGGACACAGTGATCTGGTCGCCGGTTACGTCGCGGGCAGTCAACCGGAGCTGATGGCCGCGGTAGAACGTGACCGACTGTTGGCCGGGCCGATACTCGGCGCGTTCGAGGCTTGGCTGGTGTTGCGAAGCTTGGGTAGCGCCGGGCTGCGGTTCGAGCGGCAGTGCCAGAATGCGCGGGCGCTCGCGGTGATGTTGCGCAGCCACCCCGCGGTGGTCTCGGTGCGGTATCCCGGACTGCCCGACGATCCGGCGCACGAGTTGGCGGCGGCCCAGATGAAGCGGTTCGGCGGACTCGTCGCCGTCGAGCTCGCCGACGCCGCCGCCGTGCACGCGCTCGTCGAACACAGCGAACTGCTGATCGCGTCGACCAGCTTCGGCGGCATCCACACCTCGGTCGATCGGCGGGCCCGGTGGGGTGACCCGGTCCCGCCCGGGTTCGCGCGCATCTCGGCGGGCATCGAGGACACCGACGATTTGCTCGGCGACGTCGAAGCGGCGTTGTCGGCCGCCGCCGACGCCTGATTCGAGCTGTCTCTTGGGCCTGCGACGAAGGCTGCGGGCCGGATGCGCCCACGTGCGGGGTCGGCCCGGGACGGTAGCCTCTCTAGGTTGTGACTGCCCGCAACCAGCCTCCAGGACGCATCCGCGTCGCCGTCGTATACGGCGGGCGTAGCTCCGAGCACGCGATCTCGTGCGTGTCTGCAGGCAGCATCCTGCGCAACCTCGATCCGCAGCGCTTCGAGGTGGTCGCCGTCGGTATCACCCCGGACGGGTCATGGATGCTCACCGACGGTCGGCCCGAGACGCTGGCGATCACCGACGGTCAACTGCCCGCGGTGACCGAGGACTCCGGCACCGAGCTGGCGTTGCCCGCCGCGCCCAACCGCAGGGGGCAGTTGTTGTCCCTGACCAGCGGCCCCAGCGAGGTGCTCGCGGCCGTCGACGTGGTGTTTCCCGTGTTGCACGGCCCCTACGGCGAGGACGGCACCATCCAGGGCCTGCTCGAGTTGGCCGGGGTGCCCTACGTCGGTTCGGGTGTGCTGTCCAGCGCTGCGGGCATGGACAAGGAGTTCACCAAGAAACTGCTGGCCGCGGAAGGTTTGCCGATCGGCGATCAAGTGGTCCTACGACCGAAGGACGCCACGCTCGGCCTGGGCGATCGGGAGCGGCTCGGCCTGCCGGTGTTCGTCAAACCGGCCCGCGGCGGCTCGTCGATCGGCGTCAGCCGCGTCTCTGCCTGGGACGAACTTCCCGCGGCGATCGAGCTCGCCCGCCGTCACGACCCGAAGGTCATCGTGGAGGCGGCGGTTCCGGGACGCGAACTGGAATGCGGTGTCCTCGAATTCCCGGACGGCCGGGTCGAAGCCAGCACGGTCGGCGAGATCCGGGTGGCCGGGGTTCGGGGTCGTGAAGACGGCTTCTATGACTTCGCCACCAAATACCTGGTCGACGCCGCCGAGCTGGACGTGCCTGCCAAGGTCGACGACGATGTCGCCGACGAGGTTCGCCGGCTCGCGGTGCGCGCATTCACCGCGATCGACTGCCAGGGCCTGGCCCGCGTCGACTTCTTCCTGACCGAAGACGGTCCGGTCATCAACGAGATCAACACCATGCCCGGTTTCACCACCATCTCGATGTTCCCGAGGATGTGGGCGGCCAGCGGCGTGGATTACCCGACGCTGCTGGCTGCGATGGTCGAGACCGCGCTGGCCCGCGGTACCGGCCTGCGCTGAGACTCAGCGCGCCGGGGCCGGATCGATCGGCCGGGCCGCCATGGTTCGGGTGATCTGTCCGGAGATCAGCTGAATCGGGGTCGGCCCCGAGCCGGCGGGCAGGGTGAGCGCGACGTACACCGGCCGGTCCACCGCGTACCACGTGCTGCGGGCGTCCTCGGGCGCCTCGGTACCGGCGCCGGGATCGCGGACCTGGAACCACTGCACGGCATCGACCAGTTGCAGCGGCGCGCCGACCACGAAGTCGCCGGGCCGCTCAAGACCGCACCGCAGGATGACGGGCTCGGTCTCGGCTCCCGCGCGCCACGCGGCCGCGCCCGGCGGAGTCGGATCGACGGTGGGGGCACGACGGAAATCGCCGAGCTGCTCGGGCAGTGCTCCCAGCAGCGCATGGCATTCGGCGGTGTCGGCCTGTGGGGCGGGCACCGAGGAAATGACGACAGGTTGCTGGTCGGGCGACTGCTGGCGGGACGCCGCAATCCCCAGCACGGTGATCAACGCCGACACCGCAACGACGACCGCCGCAATCAAGAGAGCGCGGGGTGGTCCATCGGTGGTCTGCGGATCGGTCACACCACCAACTCTATGGCTGCGCTCCGTTGGCGATCGGGCAGGTCAGGGTCCGGGTGATGCCGGTGACCTGCTGCACGCTCGGCATGACATCGCTCTGCAGGGCGGTCAGCGTGTCGGCGCTGATGCGGAGCACCACGTCGTACGGCCCCGTGACGTACTCCGCCGAGATCACGCCCGGCAATGCGGCGAGCTGTTTGGCGACGACCTCGGCGCGGCCCACCTCGGTCTGGATCAGCACGTAAGCCTGCACCACCCGCCGTCTCCTCCGTCTCGCTGCATAGACTCCTCGCCGCAGGCACCAAACGTACCGCAGGTGTGGCCAGTGTTCATGGCGCAGCCGCGAAGGGCAGAAGGGCATATGGCCGACCGAGACCCAGCCACCGACACCAACGACAGTCTCGCGGCGGTCGGCGAGTTCGCGGTCATCGACCGGTTGCTGGCCGGGCGAGCACAGCCGGAATCCGTCACGCTGGGACCGGGTGACGACGCCGCCGTGGTGGCGATCCGTGACGGCCGGACGGCCGTTTCCACCGACATGCTGGTGCAGGACCGGCATTTCCGGCTGGACTGGTCGCGGCCCCACGACGTCGGACGCAAGGCGATAGCGCAGAACGCCGCCGACATCGAGGCCATGGGCGGCCGGGCCACGGCGTTCTTCGTGTCGTTCGGTGCGCCGGCCGACACGGCGACGGCGGACGCGGTCGAACTCGCCGACGGAATGTGGCATGAGGCCAGGAAACTGGGGGCGGGCATCGCCGGTGGTGACCTCGTGCGCGCACCGCTGTGGGTGGTCTCGGTGACCGTGCTGGGCGATCTCGGCGGCCGTGCACCGGTCCGGCGTGGCGGGGCCCGCAGCGGCGACGTCGTCGCGGTGATCGGCGACCTCGGCCGGTCGGCTGCCGGATACACGTTGTGGGACAACGAAATTGACGGCTACCCCGAGTTGCGGGACCGGCACCTGGCGCCGCAGCCGCCGTACGGTCAGGGCGCGGTGGCAGCCGCGGCCGGTGCGACGGCGATGACCGATGTCTCCGACGGGCTGCTCGCCGATCTCGGCCACATCGCCACCGCGTCAGGGTTCGGCATCGACGTGGACACCGGTGGTCTTGCCGACGATCGGGCCGCGGTTGCCGCTGCCGCCACGGCCGTCGATGCCGACCCATTGCAGTGGGTCCTGGGCGGCGGTGAGGATCACGCGCTGGTAGCGACGTTTTCGGGGGCCCCGCCCGACGGTTGGCGGGTGATCGGCCGAGTGGTCGACGGGCCGGCCCGGGTTCTCGTCGACGGCGCGCCGTGGACGGGAAGCCCGGGATGGCAGTCGTTCGGTTAACGGTTCACGCTAAGTTGGCTTTTCGTGACTGCGGACGCGACTAGCAATTCAACCGGTGCACGCCCTCTCAACGAACTCGTCGAAGACGGCTGGGCCCGCGCGCTTGAGCCCGTCGCGGCCCAGGTGGCACAGATGGGGGAGTTCCTGCGCGAAGAGCTGACCGCGGGCAGGCGTTATCTTCCGGCCGGCCAGAACATCCTGCGGGCCTTCACCTTTCCCTTCGATCAGGTGCGCGTCCTCATCGTCGGACAAGATCCCTATCCCACGCCGGGACATGCCGTCGGACTGAGTTTCTCGGTCGCATCCGACGTTCGGCCGCTGCCGCGCAGCCTGTCCAACATCTTCACCGAGTATGCCGACGACTTGGGGTACCCGCCGCCCAGCACCGGTGACCTCACGCCGTGGGCAGAACGCGGCGTCCTGCTGCTCAACAGGGTGCTGACGGTGCGCCCCGGTACTCCGGCGTCACACCGCGGGAAAGGCTGGGAACCGGTCACCGAGTGCGCGATCCGCGCATTGGTGGCGCGCCGCAAGCCCATGGTGGCCGTGCTGTGGGGACGCGACGCGTCGACGCTCAAGCCGATGCTCGCGGAAGGCGACTGCGCCACGATCGAATCCCCGCACCCGTCACCGCTGTCGGCCTCGCGCGGATTCTTCGGATCGCGGCCGTTCAGCCGTGCCAACGAACTCCTGCAACAGCGTGGCGCCGAGCCGATCGACTGGCGACTGCCCTGACTACCCCGGCATCGGGATGGGCGGCGGCGACGGAATCGGCGGGGGTGAGGGAATGGCCGGCGGCGATGGGATCGCCGGCGGGGACGGGATCTCGATCGTCGCGTCCCCGTCACCCTCGGTGGTCACCGTCGGAGGCGACGCGGGAGACGTCGGCGCCGGAGACAACGTGGTCTCTTCGATCGGAGACTCCGTCGTCTCGATGACCGTCGTCTCGGTGGTCGTGGTCTCCGTCGTGGTTTCGTCACCGGAGTCGCCGCCACCGCATGCGGTCAGCAACGCACCCACGGCAAATCCGGAGGCGACAGCGTACAGCGCTGAGTGTGATACGCGAGAGGTCATGACGACAGGAGCTACCCCGCCGACCTCTCGGTTAAACCACGGCGACCGCGCGCAAGCGCTCAGCCGTGCTGGTCTTCGTCTTCGCGCAAGCGCTCAGCCGTGCCGGTCTTCGTCTTCGCGCAAGCGCTCAGCCGCGCGCGACCTTGCCGGCCTTGATGCAAGAAGTGCAGACATTCACGCGCTGCTTGTTGCCACCCGGGCGCGTCACGGCGCGCACCGACTGGATGTTCGGATCCCAGCGCCGGCTGGTCCGCCGATGCGAATGCGACACCGACTTGCCGAAGCCCGGCGCCTTCCCGCAGATATCGCACACGGCAGCCATATCAACAACTCCTCGAAATCAGTACTTGGGGGCCAACGACCACAGGCGGGGTGACCCGACAACCTGATCAGAATACCGGCCAGGCTGGCTATCGCCAAAATCGGCCGTGAGCACCGCCTCAGGTTATCCACAGGCGACGGTGGTCTCATCGGGTTTGTCGCCGTCACTGGCTAGGCTTGCGCCCACTATGGGTGGTGTAACCGGCACCCACACCGCACCGGGGATTCGGCTGAAACTGGGAGGTCCGATGTCTGCTCGGCGGCTCGATGCCACCGCCTTGCGGGATTGGGCACACACCGCCGTCGGCGATCTGATCACCCACACCGACGAGATCAACCGGCTCAACGTCTTCCCGGTCGCAGACGCCGACACCGGCACCAACATGCTTTTCACCATGCGGTCGGCGTGGGCGCAGATCGATGCCGCGCCGGCCGGCGGCGACGTCGCCCAGGTGGCGAGCGCGCTGGCCGCGGGCGCGCTGCAGGGCGCCCGCGGCAACTCCGGGGTGATCTTGTCGCAAATCCTGCTCGGGGTGGCCGAAGTCATCACGTCGGCTGCGGCCCAGCGCGACGGCGACCTCACCGATGTCGACGGCGCATTGTTCGGGGCGGCGTTGCGGCACGCCGTCGGGTTGGTCAACACGTCGATGGGCGAACCGGTGCCGGGCACCATTGTCTCGGTGCTGCAGGCCGCGGCAGGCGCCGCCGAAGACCGTGCCGCCGATGGCGCCGAGCTCGGTCAGGTTGTCGCGGCGGCGGCCGACGCCGCGGCCGATGCGCTCGACCACACCCCACAGCAGCTCGACGTGCTCGCCGAAGCCGGGGTCGTCGACTCCGGTGGTCGGGGCCTGCTCGTGCTGCTCGACGCGATGACCGCGACGATCGTCGGCCAGGCCCCCCGCAGGGCCACCTATACACCCGAGCCGCCACAGGCTGCGCCGGCCGCGCGCACACAGACACCGACCACCGCTCCGCCACAGTTCGAGGTCATGTATCTGCTGAGTGGCTGCGGAGCCGACGCGGTCGAACAGTTGCGGGCCGGTCTTGAGGAATTGGGCGAGTCGGTTGCGATCGCGGCCTCGGGCAGTGACCAATACTCCGTCCACGTCCATGTCGACGATGCGGGCGCGGCAGTCGAGGCGGGGCTGGCGATCGGCACCCTGACGCGTATCCAGATCACCGCGCTCATCGGAGCAGGCGGAGCCCGCCCGGTCGGCGGCTGGGAACGCGAGCGCGCAGTGTTGGCCATCGTCGACGGTGACGGCGGCGCCGAGCTGTTCGGCGGCGAGGGTGCGCATGTACTGCGTCCGGATGCCGGCGAGCCGGTCAGTGCCAAACAACTGTTGCGCGCGCTCGTCGACGTGGGCGCCGCGCAGGTCATGGTGTTGCCCAACGGTTATGTGGCCGCCGAAGAACTCGTGGCCGGGTGTACCGCGGCGATCGGTTGGGGCATCGACGTGGTTCC